>NZ_AP045837.1:0-3570487 GCF_059725505.1 Vibrio sp. KUL78
ATCTTATTCACTGGATCGCCGATCATTTACTGGCGATCTTGGTTATCAACAGGTAAAATTACCAATCTTTTCCAATTCCAATAAATAGAGTGAGAGCACCGTGTCATCTTCGCTTTGGTTGCAATGTTCGCAACGTCTACAAGAAGAGCTACCCGCTACCGAATTCAGCATGTGGGTCAGACCCTTACAAGCTGAGCTTAATGACAACACCCTAACTCTATTTGCGCCTAACCGCTTTGTACTCGACTGGGTGCGCGATAGATACCTCAACAGCATTAACCGCCTACTAAAAGAGTACTGCGGTAATGATGTTCCAAATCTGCGTTTCGAAGTCGGTAGCAAGCCGGTTTCTGCGCCACCAGCACCTAAGCCAGTTAAGACCGCAGCGGATGTTGCGGCTGAGTCTTCTGCACCTGCGCAGCTACAAGCGCGCCAACCTGTGCATAAAACCTGGGATGATGAAACAGAGGTCTCGGACATCAACCATCGTTCGAACGTCAACATCAAGCACAAGTTCAACAACTTCGTTGAAGGTAAGTCGAACCAACTTGGTCTTGCTGCGGCGCGTCAGGTCGCTGATAACCCTGGCGCAGCTTATAACCCACTATTCTTGTATGGTGGTACAGGTCTGGGTAAAACCCACTTATTACATGCAGTGGGCAATGCCATCGTAGATAACAAACCCAACGCGAAAGTGGTGTACATGCACTCAGAGCGTTTTGTTCAGGACATGGTTAAGGCGCTACAAAACAACGCGATTGAAGAATTTAAGCGCTACTACCGTAGTGTCGATGCGCTGCTTATCGATGATATTCAATTCTTCGCCAATAAAGAGCGCTCGCAAGAAGAGTTCTTCCATACCTTTAATGCGTTGCTTGAAGGCAATCAACAGATCATCCTGACATCGGATCGTTATCCCAAAGAGATCAACGGCGTAGAAGATCGCTTGAAATCTCGTTTTGGTTGGGGCTTGACCGTGGCTATCGAGCCGCCTGAGCTGGAAACCCGTGTCGCGATCTTGATGAAAAAAGCTGAAGACCATCAAATTCACTTAGCCGATGAAGTCGCATTCTTTATTGCTAAACGCCTACGTTCAAACGTTCGTGAGCTGGAAGGGGCACTAAACCGAGTTATCGCCAATGCGAACTTTACCGGTCGCCCTATTACTATCGACTTTGTTCGTGAAGCACTGCGTGACTTGCTGGCGTTGCAAGAGAAGTTGGTGACAATTGATAACATTCAAAAGACGGTTGCTGAATACTACAAGATTAAAGTGGCGGATCTGCTTTCTAAGCGACGTTCTCGCTCTGTTGCTCGCCCGCGTCAGTTGGCGATGGCGTTAGCCAAAGAGCTGACCAACCACAGCCTACCAGAGATTGGTGATGCGTTTGGTGGTCGCGACCATACTACCGTGTTGCACGCGTGTCGAAAAATCGCTCAGCTGCGTGAGGAAAGTCACGACATTAAGGAAGACTATTCCAACTTAATTCGCACGCTTTCTTCATAATAGTGGCATAATCACTATAATTAGCATTCAAGTTATTGTATTTCGCATATAAGTGGCATGGATTGCCATCTTTACGAAGAGTTATCTATGAAATTTACTATCGAACGTCACCACCTACTAAAGCCGCTACAGCAAGTCTCTGGCGCACTGGGCGGTCGTCCTACATTACCTATTTTGGGCAACTTGCTACTTAAGGTAGAAGAAGGGGTACTTTCTCTTACTGCGACAGACCTAGAGGTTGAGCTGGTAAGTAAAGTAACGCTAGAGAGTGAGTTCGAAGCAGGCAGCGTAACGGTGCCTTCACGTAAGTTCCTCGATATCTGTCGTGGGCTACCCGATGACTCGACAATTACCATCGTACTAGAAGGCGATCGCGTACAAGTGCGCTCTGGTCGTAGCCGTTTCTCCCTATCCACATTGCCAGCGAGCGATTTCCCAAACATTGAAGATTGGCAGCAAGAAGTGGCGGTGACGGTGACTCAAGCTGAGCTTAAGTCGCTGATCGACAAAACTCAGTTCTCAATGGCTAACCAAGATGTGCGTTACTACCTAAACGGTATGTTGTTTGAGTTAGACCAAACCACATTGCGCTCAGTGGCGACTGATGGTCACCGTATGGCGGTGGCAACGGTGGCGCTAGAAGGCAGCTTTGACAACAAACAGATCATTGTGCCGCGAAAAGGTGTACAGGAGCTTTCTAAGCTTCTCGATGCGCCAGAGCAGCCAGTCACGCTGCAAATTGGCAGTTCTAACATCCGTGCTGAAGTGAACAACTATGTCTTCACTTCTAAGCTTGTTGATGGTCGTTTCCCCGATTATCGCCGCGTAATGCCGCAAAATACCGACAAGACACTCGAAACAAACTGTGATGAGTTGCGTCAGGCGTTCTCCCGTGCCGCGATTCTATCGAATGAGAAATTCCGCGGTGTTCGTGTCAACCTAGCGGACAACGAGATGCGCATTACGGCTAATAACCCTGAGCAAGAAGAAGCGGAAGAGATGCTCGACGTGAACTTCCAAGGTGACGCGCTCGAGATTGGTTTCAACGTATCTTACGTTCTCGATGTACTTAATACGCTTCGCTGCGACCAGGTACGCATGTCGATGTCCAATGCCAACGCCAGTGCGTTGATTGAAAATAGCGAAGATGACAGTGCCATGTACGTGGTGATGCCGATTCGTCTCTAAGACGAGCATGACGTTATGCCGCTTACGCGTTTAATCGTACAGCAATTTCGAAATATTAAAGCCTGTGATATTGAACTATCTACAGGCTTTAACTTTATTATTGGCCCCAATGGCAGTGGCAAAACCAGCTTGTTGGAGGCGATCTATTTGCTCGGTCATGGGCGCTCATTTAAGAGTTCGCTCACCGGTCGAGTGATACAAAATGACTGCCAAGAGCTATTTGTACATGGCCGTTTTTTGAACTCGGATCAATTTGAGATACCCATTGGCATTAATAAGCAGCGCGATGGCTCAACAGAGGTTAAAATAGGCGGTCAATCTGGGCAAAAGTTAGCTCAGCTAGCCAAGGTTCTGCCGCTGCAACTTATCCATCCAGAGGGCTTTGAATTGCTCACTGATGGCCCTAAGTTTCGCCGGGCATTTATCGACTGGGGTGTATTTCACTCTGAGCCAGGTTTTTTTGAGGCTTGGGGTCGTTTTAAGCGTCTCAGTAAGCAGCGTAATGCGCTACTTAAGACGGCCACCAGCTACCGAGAGTTAAGCTACTGGGATAGAGATTTAGCCCAGCTTGCTGAACAAATCGATGGGTGGCGCCGCACCTATGTCGAACAAATGAAAACCTTGGCTGAAGAAATGTGTCAGTCTTTTCTGCCGGAGTTTGAAATTAAACTCGGTTATTACCGTGGCTGGGAAAAGACACGCCGTATGGCGAGCTCTTAGAACGTAACTTTGAGCGTGACCAAAGTTTGGGGTACACCTTTAGTGGCCCAAATAAAGCCGATTTAAGAATTAAAGTGAACAACACCCCTGTAGAGGATGTGTTGTCTCGTGGTCAGCTAAAACTGATGATGTGTGCGCTGCGCCTTGCGCAAGGGCAGCATCTTGCAGAGTTGACCGGAAAGCAATGTATCTATCTGATAGATGACTTTGCTTCAGAATTAGATAGCCTGCGTCGTAAACGCTTAGCGGATTACTTAAAACAGACTCAGGCTCAAGTTTTTGTAAGCTCTATTACTGAAAGCCAAGTTGCCGACATGATTGACGAAAATGGCAAGATGTTTCATGTGGAACATGGCACAATAGAGCAAGGTAAATAGTGAGAGAAACTCATGTCAGAAAATTACGATTCATCGAGTATTAAGGTACTAAAGGGTCTGGATGCGGTACGTAAGCGTCCGGGAATGTACATCGGCGACACGGATGATGGAACCGGTCTACACCACATGGTTTTTGAGGTGGTTGATAACTCAATTGATGAAGCGTTAGCAGGTCACTGTAACGACATTATCGTGACTATTCATGAGGACAACTCTGTTTCTGTAAGCGATGATGGTCGCGGTATCCCAACGGAAATGCACCCAGAAGAGCAAGTCTCTGCGGCAGAAGTTATCATGACGGTACTTCACGCGGGTGGTAAGTTCGATGACAACTCGTACAAGGTATCGGGTGGTCTGCACGGTGTAGGTGTATCGGTAGTAAACGCGCTGTCTAAGCAAGTGACGCTGACTATCCATCGCAGCGGTCAAATTCATACTCAAACCTATCATCACGGTGAGCCAGAAGCGCCACTGACAGTGATTGGTGATACCGATAAGACAGGTACAGAGATTCGTTTCTGGCCAAGCGAAGAAACCTTCTCAAACGTCGAGTTCCACTACGATATTCTTGCCAAGCGTCTACGTGAACTGTCGTTCCTAAACTCAGGTGTCTCAATCAAGCTCATCGATAAGCGCGAAGAAGACAAAATGGATCACTTCATGTTTGAAGGTGGTATCCAAGCGTTTGTTGAGCACCTAAACACCAACAAGACACCAATCATCCAGAAAATCTTCCACTTTGATAACGAGCGTGATGACGGCATCACGGTTGAAGTGGCGATGCAGTGGAATGATGGCTACCAAGAAAACATTTACTGTTTTACCAACAACATCCCTCAACGTGATGGTGGTACTCACCTTGCGGGCTTCCGTGCTGCACTAACGCGTACGCTGAACTCGTTCATGGATAAAGAGGGCTTCTCTAAGAAAGCCAAGACGGCGACGTCAGGTGATGATGCTCGTGAAGGTCTAACCGCTATCGTATCGGTAAAAGTGCCAGATCCGAAGTTCTCAAGCCAAACCAAAGACAAGCTGGTTTCTTCTGAAGTGAAATCCGCGGTTGAGTCGGCGATGGGTGAGAAGCTGTCTGAGTTCCTAGTAGAGAACCCAGGTGAAGCGAAGATAGTTTGTACTAAGATCATTGACGCCGCTCGTGCTCGTGATGCAGCGCGTAAAGCGCGTGAAATGACACGTCGTAAAGGCGCTCTAGACCTAGCGGGTCTGCCAGGAAAACTGGCTGACTGCCAAGAGAAAGACCCAGCGCTTTCTGAACTGTACATAGTGGAGGGTGACTCTGCGGGCGGTAGCGCTAAGCAGGGTCGTAACCGTAAGAACCAAGCGATTCTTCCACTGAAAGGTAAGATCCTAAACGTTGAAAAAGCACGTTTCGATAAGATGCTCTCTTCACAAGAAGTGGCAACGCTAATTACAGCTCTAGGCTGTGGTATCGGCCGTGACGAGTACAACCCAGATAAACTGCGTTACCACAACATCATCATCATGACCGATGCGGACGTCGATGGTTCTCACATCCGTACGCTGCTTTTGACCTTCTTCTACCGTCAAATGCCAGAGCTTATCGAGCGCGGTTATGTGTACATCGCTCAGCCACCGCTTTACAAAGTGAAGAAAGGTAAGCAAGAGCAGTACATCAAAGATGAAGATGCGATGAACCAGTACCAAGTGTCTTTGGCGCTGGATAACGCTGCTCTACACGTGAACCCTGAAGCACCAGCACTAGCCGGTGAATCACTAGAGAAACTGGTACAGCAGTTCAACGGCGCAGTGAAAATTGCCGAGCGCATGGCTCGTCGTTACCCGCACGCGCTAGTGAGTGAGTTCATGTACACCCCACGCCTAACCGCTGAGCAGTGTCACGATGCGGCGGCGGTTGAAGCATGGTCTAAGCAGCTTGTTGAGCAGCTCAATGCGAAAGAAGTGGGCGCAAGCCAATACAGCTTCGAGGTTGAACAGCACGCTGAGCTAGGTCTGAACCTACCGAAAATTATCGTGCGTACTCACGGTGTGACCCATGAGCATGTACTGAGTATTGACCTACTGAACTCGAAAGAGTACGGCAAGCTAGCATCTCTATCTGAGGCTCTAGAAGGTCTGATTGAAGAGGGTGCTTACGTGAAACGTGGTGAGCGTACTCAACCAGTGAGCAACTTTGAAGATGCCCTAAACTGGCTAATCAAAGAGTCGCGTCGCGGTCTGAGCCTACAGCGCTACAAAGGTCTAGGTGAGATGAACCCAGACCAGCTTTGGGAAACCACAATGGACCCAGAAACACGTCGCATGATGCAAGTCACGATTGAAGATGCGGTTGGCGCAGACCAACTGTTCACGACGCTAATGGGCGACCAAGTAGAGCCTCGTCGTAACTTCATCGAAGAGAACGCACTGAAAGTAGCTAATCTAGACGTTTAGATTGGTTTCTCTTCGCTGGCTGAACTGATTTCTGCGTCGAAGGTGCTCATTTATACCTATAAATTGCGCGCCTTCTCCTTGAACTCAGCTCACCCAGCTTCGATAAACCAATCTAAAAACAAAAAGACTGCCTTACACGGCGGTCTTTTTTGTTTTTAACTCTATGAAAAATAACCGTTATAAAAATAATTAAAGAAAATGCCTTGAAAGCGATTTTCGTCATCCCTATATCTATTTGTGAAGAGGGAGCTGTCTTGCTCAAGAGAGAAGAAACAGACCTTTTAAACGCCTGCAAAGTATCGCTCAGTGGAGGATCACTTTAACGGCACACCTAAAAAACTGATTTATTGCTACGTCCCCGAACAGCAAGGCTGTCAGCGGAGTGGTGGATAAGTCCCTTAGTCGTCACTGCATCAGTTTATAGGCTGGGTGTAGGTGAAAACTCACGGCTAAGACTATTGCTTACTATGAGGATAGCATTATGAGAACTGTAGATTTCACTCCTTTATACCGCAACGCAATTGGCTTCGATCGTCTATTTAACATGATGGAAGCGAACTCAGCGAAAAACTCTTCAGGCGGTTACCCTCCATACAACATCGAGCAACAAGACGAGAACCACTTCCGTATTACTATGGCTGTGGCAGGCTTTGCTGAAGACCAACTCGATCTGACTCAAAAAGAGAACATGTTGATTGTTAAGGGTGAGCGTAAAGCCGAAGAAGGTAAAAACTACGTGTACCAAGGTATCGCAGAGCGCGATTTCGAGCGTAAGTTCCAGCTAGCTGACTACGTGAAAGTCGTGGGTGCAAGCATGGAAAATGGTTTGCTACATATTGACCTAGAGCGTGAAATCCCAGAAGCGATGAAGCCACGTAAAATTGAGATTGGTGGTAACAAACTGATCGAAGGCTAATCATTTCGCTGAAACGAAAGCCCTGATATAAAGAGTGAAAGAGCGCCAGACGGCGCTCTTTTTGTATCTATTCTATTGTTATCTTGTGTTTTTGGAGCCTTAATCGCTAGTGCTTTGCGCGTATGCTTTAGCCACTTCTTCCGCGATAATCGCGATACCTTGCTGCATCTTGTCGTCATCTTGCACATAGTTCATGCGCAGACATTGATGGGCATGATCCCATTCATCTTCCTGACCAATAAAGAAGTATTCCCCTGGGACAATCAACACGCCGCGATCTTTCAAACGTTGGTAAAGCTCCATAGTGGTAATGGGTAGTTCATCAAACCATAGCCATAGGAAAATCGCGCCTTCTGGCTTATGGATTCGAAAACGGGGATCGGTAATCGCCGATTGCAATAACTCAACCGCGCGCTGGGATTTCTGTTGGTAGAACGGCTTAATGACATTCGAGCTGAGCTCTAGAATGTCACCTTTCTCAATCATGTGATGAGCAAGTGCGGGTCCAAAGCTGCCCGGCGCTAGGCTAATAATTCCATTCATATTGGTCATCGCTTGGGTGACTTCTTCACTGGCAATCACGATACCGCAGCGCAACCCTGGCAGACCTAGCTTAGATAAGCTCATGCAAAGAATGGTGTTCTCATTCCAAAACGGCTCCACATCTTCAAAAATGATGTTTGGGAATGGCAAGCCGTAGGCGTTATCGATGATCAGTGGAATGTTATTTTCACGAGCCAGTTTATCCAGCTTATGGATTTCTTCGTCGGTGAGTACGTTACCCGTTGGGTTGGTTGGGCGTGAGGCACAAATCGCGGCAACGGAATCATCGATCTCTAGGTGCTCAAAATCCACATGGTATTTGAATAGACCGTTATCAAGTAGCTCAATCTCTGGGTGGTAGGAGACAAAGATGTCTTCGTCTATGCCGGCATCACCGTAACCAATGTACTCGGGTGCAATTGGTAGCAAGATTTTCTTGTGGCTGCCATCGCTTTGCTTACCTGCGAGTAGGTTAAACAGATAGAAAAAACCACTTTGGCTGCCATTGGTCAGGCTGATGTTCTTTTCGGTAATGTTCCAGCCATAGGTATCGCGCAGCAGTTTAGCGAGCGATTTAACAAACGCATCTTTTCCTTGTGGACCATCGTAGTTGGCCATGGCGGCCACCAGCTCACCACTGGTGAGGAGGTCACTACTGGCTTGGTGAAAATACTCGAGCATGGCAGGAATGGCGGCTGGGTTGCCACCTCCGAGCATGATGGCGCCTGGAGTGCGAAGGCCATCATTAAGATCATCCATTAATTGGGTAATACCTGAGTAACGATTAAATTTTTCACCAAACTTCGAAAATTGCATTGCTGTACCTAGTTCATCGTGTTCACTTGTTGTGTTTTTAAGGGGTTTTATCCTGCTGGTGGCAAGATGAACCTTTGAACATACAGCAATGACTACGGCAGGCAAAGCACTATTTGAGTGCAAAGAAAATGAGCAATAAGAAAGGAGCGCAGTAGCGCTCCCTTTTGATGTGATTGAGTAGGCTTTAATCTATTGATTATTCGCCAGTGTAAACGATGAGTACCTTGTCATCTTGGTAACGACGTTCAAACGCATAGTACCCGCTTTGCTGGCGGGTAATATGTTCACCCATAGCAATGGCAGGGTGACGTAGGCGGAAATCGCCTAATGTTTGCCAGTGCTTCAATAGGGTTTCGCGCTGACCCGTTATCTTATCCCAAGGCATGTCTGAGCGCGTACCTTGGTGTGAGTCAGAGCCACTGACACCTAGGTCTCTTGCTATCTCATCACCATAGTAGATCTGCACCGCACCCGGACTTAACATCAGTGCATTGGCGGCACGCATCTGATCATCAATGCTTCGGCTTCGAGATGCCCAGAACAGAGAAGTGTCGTGCGAAGAGAGGTAGCTCAGCACATTAAACTCACTGTCGCTGTTAATACGCTCTGCATAGCGACGATAGTCACTGTCTAGGTTGGCAAAACATTTCAGTGCTTTAGGGGCAACATCCCCTTGGAACTCGAAGTTGATGATAGAATCAAAGCCGTTATCGAAATACGGACTCTTCACCACGCTGTGCGCCCAAACCTCGCCGGTCATCCAGAACGGTTTATCATCCAGTGCCTTGTCTGGGTTGTTTTGTTTCCACTCTGCCAGTGCTTCATTACTGGCTTGCTTGAGCTTGGCCCAGCTTTCCATTTCGACGTGTTTAGCGGTATCGACACGGAAACCATCGATGCCATACTCGCGAACCCAATCCGTAAGCCAGGTGATCAAATGCTCACTTGGCGTGGCTTGAATATCTTTGGCATTGGTCTCTTTATTACGATAGAAGTTCGGTAGGCCTGTCTTCTGCGTCGATTCGGTTTTTAGATCTGGCAAGAAGTTAAGTGACATGGTTCTGTCGTTGTATCCAGGTGCGTCGTAGTCGCCGATGTCGGTACGGATCCAATCTTTACCCCACCACTTATCCCATGCTTCGTCATCACTGTACTTGATGTAATCATTAAAGCTGTGCCAGCTTTGCCCTGATTTTGGCTGCCAATCGGTCCAATTTTCACCGAGTTCTTGTTTCGCCTCTTCATCAGAGAGGTACAGTTTTCCAAAGCCAAATTCTTGCATGTCCGCTAACGTGGCGTAGCCGGTATGGTTCATGACCACGTCCCAAACGACACGGATACCTTTCTTGTGGGCAGTATCGATAAACTGACGCAACTCCGCTTCAGTGCCCATGTTGGCATCGAGCTTGGTCCAATCTTGGTGGTAATAACCGTGATAGCCATAGTGCTTGAAGTCACCTCTATCACCGCCACCAACCCAGCCATGAATTTGCTCTAGTGGCGAGGTGATCCAGATGGCATTGACGCCAAGCGATTCAATGTAGTCGAGCTTTTTAGTCAAACCGGCCAGATCGCCACCATGGAAGGTACCGATCTCATGTTTGCCGTCTTTGCTTCGCCCATAGCTGTTATCGTTATCTGGGTTGCCGTTGTAGAAGCGATCGGTCATGACGAAATAGACCGTCGCGTTGTCCCAGTCGAATTCCGCCTTCGGTGCTTGCTCTGCGGGTTCTAGCAGCAATAGGCCTTGGCTGTTTGCGCCAGGCTGCAGCGCAATCTTGCCACTGCTGACCGTCGCTTGTTGTCCGCTCAGCGCATCCCTAAGCACAGTGCCATCGGCAAAGGTAGCACTAACATCAATGACTTTAGGGCTGTCAGTGGCAACAGGGCAGGTAGAGGTAAAATCGTTACTCTGTTTCGGTTTCACCTTTACGGTGAGCTCGTTGTTGGTTGGATTGAGCGTAAACTGGTAGGTATTCGCCTTGAATACTCGCATGGGAATGGCCGATTCCCCGGCACAATCATCGAGCTTTAATGGGCGGTTGAACTTAATGCGCGCATCTTCAGCCAAAGCAAAGTTGCTGCCACAGGTTTGTGCATTATCACCGATAGAAAAGGTATAGCTGCCTTTATCAAGCTTCTTTTCTGCTACCAGCAAACCTTGTTCATTGGCAGAAAAAGCCACTTGTTGGTCATCTAAGCTAAGTATTAACGCGTCGTCTGGCAGTTGGCTACAGGCGCTGAGCATCGCCACTGAGAGTGAAAGTAGGGTCTTTTTCATGGGTTCTCTTCCTTGAAGTTATCCCACGTTTATATCAAATATCGACCTCTACATTCTGAGTGCTATAACCGCTAGTTTGCAGGTAAACTCCCTACAGTTTTCATACTAGTTCACAGAACTAACAATAACTTGTTGCTGATTGTCAGGTACAAAAAAGGGAAGCGGATGCTTCCCTTTCATTAACCATTATTGCCTAAATTGACGACTACTTCTGAAGAAGTGAAATGTCGGCGATCTGTAGGAACAGGTTACGCAGGTTGTTCAGTAGCGTCAGACGGTTCTTCTTAAGCGCTTCGTCATCGGCCATGACCATCACGTTATCGAAGAACGCATCCACTGGCTCACGTAGGTCAGCAAGTTTGCTTAGTGCTTCTTGATAGTTACCGGTCGCGAATGCTGGCTCAAGAGCTTCAGTCATCACCTCAACGTTCTCTGCTAGTGTCTTCTCTGCATCTTCTTGTAGAAGTGCAAGGTCGATTTCAGCTGCCAGTTCGCCGTCGAATTTCGCTAGGATGTTACCTACACGCTTATTCGCTGCCGCTAGTGCTTCTGCTGCTTCTAGCTCGCGGAAGTGAGATACCGCTTTAACGCGTTGGTCGAAGTCTGCTGGCTTAGTTGGACGGTTAGCGAGTACCGCTTGGATGATATCCACGCTGAAGCCTTCATCTTTGTACCATGAATTGAAACGACCAAGCATGAAGTCGATGACGTCGTTTGCAACGTTCGCGTTGGTTAGCTTGCTAGTACCGTCTTCTAGGGCGAATAGTGACTGTGCTTTTGCAATTAGGTCAGTTAGGTCTAGGTTGTAGCCGTTTTCTACGATGATACGTAGCACACCTAGAGACGCACGACGAAGTGCGAATGGGTCAGAGCCCTTAGGTGCTTGGCCAATACCGAAGATACCGACAATCGTATCTAGCTTGTCTGCCATTGCGACGGCTGAAGAGATACCTGTGCTTGGTAGATCGTCACCGGCGAAACGCGGCATGTACTGCTCGTAAAGCGCTAGGGCTACTTGCTCATCTTCACCATCGTGAGTGGCGTAGTGCATGCCCATTACACCTTGGGTATCGGTAAACTCGAATACCATAGAGGTCATTAGGTCACACTTCGCTAGAAGGCCAGCACGCTTAGATTTCTCTACGTCAGCATCGATTTGCTCAGCGATGTAGCCAGCAAGTTCAGTGATGCGGTCTGTCTTGTCTTTGATAGTACCAAGCTGCTTCTGGAAGATAGCTTGCTCTAGCTCAGGCAGACGGTCGATAAGAGGGCGCTTACGGTCAGTGTTAAAGAAGAATTCCGCATCCGCTAGACGTGGACGTACAACCTTCTCGTTACCTTCGATTACGTAGCGAGGCTCTTTAGATTCGATGTTAGAGACGAAGATGAAGTTTGGTAGTAGCTTCTTGTTCTCGTCGTACACTGGGAAGTACTTCTGGTCACCTTTCATGGTGTAAACCAGCGCTTCAGAAGGCACCTTCAGGAACTCTTCTTCGAACTTCGCCGTAAGAACTACTGGCCACTCAACGAGTGATGTTACTTCTTCAACTAGGTCATCCTCTAGATCAGCGACACCGCCAACTGCTGCTGCCGCTTTTTGCGAATCAGCCAGGATGATTGCCTTACGCGCTTCGTAATCTGCCATCACTTTACCACGCTCTTCTAGGATCGCAGGGTATTGCTCAGCAGAATCGATAGTGAACTCTTGCTCACCCATAAAGCGGTGACCACGGATAGTACGGTCAGAGGCGACACCTAGGATCTCGCCTTCGATAAGGTCAGAGCCCATTAGCATAGTCAGTGTTTTAACAGGACGGATGAACTGAGTCGTCTTGTTACCCCAACGCATTGGCTTCGCGATTGGTAGGTTAGCCAGTGCTTTTGCTGCTAGCTCAACAACGATTTTAGTTGTTGCTTGGCCTTTAACTTCTTGTTTGAAAAGAAGCCACTCGCCTTTGTCTGTCACTAGACGATCCGCTTGCTCAACAGTGATGCCGTTACCACGAGCCCAACCTTGAGCTGCTTTGGTTGCATTACCGTCAGCATCGAATGCTACAGAAACCGCAGGGCCACGCTTTTCTACCACTTTATCTGCCTGACCTTCAGCAAGACCAGCTACCTTAAGTGCTAGACGACGAGGAGCCGCGTACCATTTCACACCTTCGTGTGTTAGGTCTGCACCTTTAAGCTCTGCTTCGAAGTTCGCTGCAAAAGCTTCTGCAAGGGTACGAAGCTGCGTTGGTGGTAGCTCTTCAGTACCGAGTTCAATTAGAAATTCTTTTGCCATGATTACTTCTCCTCTTCCTTACGGCACATTGGGAAGCCTAGAGCTTCACGTGATGCGTAGTACGCTTCAGCAACTGACTTGGTCAGGTTGCGGATGCGAAGGATGTAACGTTGGCGCTCTGTTACAGAAATAGCTTTGCGTGCATCAAGGATGTTGAATGCGTGAGCCGCTTTAAGAATGCGCTCATACGCTGGAAGAGGAAGAGGTTTCTCTAGCTCTAGCAGCTCTTTGGTTTCTTTTTCACACTGGTCAAAGTAAGTGAATAGGAAATCTACGTCAGCGTGCTCAAAGTTGTAGGTTGATTGTTCAACTTCGTTTTGGTGGAAGATATCACCGTAAGTGACCTTGCTGCCGTCTGGTGCGACGTTCCACACTAGGTCGTAAACAGAATCTACTTCTTGAATGTACATCGCTAGACGCTCGATACCATAAGTGATCTCGCCAGTTACTGGCTTACACTCAAGACCACCAACCTGCTGGAAGTAAGTAAACTGAGTCACTTCCATGCCGTTTAGCCAGACTTCCCAACCAAGACCCCATGCGCCTAGCGTTGGGTTTTCCCAGTTGTCTTCTACGAAACGAATGTCGTGAACTAGCGGGTCGATACCAAGCACTTCAAGTGAGCCTAGGTACAACTCCTGAATGTTGTCAGGAGATGGCTTAAGCGCAACTTGGAACTGATAATAGTGCTGCAGACGGTTCGGGTTCTCGCCGTAACGACCATCGGTCGGACGACGTGAAGGTTGAACGTATGCCGTAGACATTGGCTCTGGGCCAAGTGCACGTAGACATGTCATTGGGTGAGAGGTGCCTGCACCTACTTCCATATCTAGTGGTTGAACAATAGTACAACCGTTCTGTGCCCAGTAATCCTGCAGCGCGAGGATCATTCCCTGGAAGGTTTTGATATCGTATTTTTGCATAGTAATTCGCGCAATTCTCTAAGTGAAAAGGTGTTTCTGATATTCAGAAAATAACAAATAAGTATACCGACTAATCGGTAAGGGGAGTAGGGGTAAAAGTGCTGATTTAATCATCATAAAGGTAAAAAAATGCGGTTTTTCGGAGTTATTCGCTGTGTGAAGGGGCGTAAGCTCCAATATTGTTGAAATTGATTCATTGAGTGATTACAATGCCGCCATCTTTGGGGAGTAGCTTATCCATACACTCACAAGCGTTTGGATTCGTTCGTCAACATAATTGGTGCAAAATCACCATGGCGCTCGAGACTTGTGCCCGCAAGTTTAGCAAGACCATAGATAAACATCGTGAACCGGGGTGGGGCGCGAGGTTTGTCTATAGGTTAAATACTATAATCCCTGCCCCTTAGAGCATGTCGTGAGCGTTTTAGCTATATCAATTACTACGGTGGCACTTGCCGAAATTGGCGATAAGACCCAACTTTTATCTCTGCTGCTGGCCAGTCGTTACCGTAAACCTATTCCTATTATTGCCGCTATCTTTTTAGCGACCATTGCCAATCATGCATTAGCTGCATGGCTGGGGGTTGTAGTGGCCGATTATCTATCACCGGAAGTGCTTAAGTGGGTATTAGTGGTCAGTTTCCTTGCCATGGCTGCCTGGATCTTGGTGCCGGATAAACTCGATGACGATGAGAGTATTTCAAGTCGCGGTCCGTTTATCGCCAGTTTTATCGCATTCTTCATTGCTGAAATTGGCGATAAAACTCAGATAGCGACCTCCATTCTCGGCGCGCAATACGCGGATGCGCTGACCTGGGTGGTGATTGGTACTACGGTGGGTATGCTACTAGCCAATGTGCCTGTCGTCTTGATTGGTAAGCTATCAGCGGACAAGCTTCCGCTTGATTGGATTCGTCGTATTACCGCCATTTTGTTCGTAGGACTCGCTATCGGCGCTGCTGTTTTTTAATAACAATATCAACTAAATATCAAACTTTAATCGGGATCAAACTCTCGCTCGAATCTGATGAAATTCGTGATGAATGACATATTAGTGTCATAATTGTCATGGTACTTTAATCATGTGGATCCTAGCGAGAGGGCAACGATTATGCTTACACGTTACACAGGAATGACCGCGGAAAGCCAAAGCCGTTTATTCACCTTCGGTTTGGTATTAACATTGCTTGGGATGGTACTCACCGATATGTGGATACCTATGGTCGTCGGTGCCATCGTCATGGCAGGATTGGCCGTCGAGTCTTGGATTCGGGTTCAGCATTTGATCCCAATGCACAACGAGATCCGTTCGATGCAAAAGCAGATAAAAAAACTGCAATCTGAGATCAGGACGCTCGAATATGACGAATAGTAAAAAGGCTGCCAGTGGCAGCCTTTTTTAGTGCGTTACGCTAACCCTTTTTTAATCAAATAAAGGTAAGGGACGGTTTCTGTCTGAGCACTCAGCAATTGGTGATCCATAAAGCGACAGAAACTTGGAATATCGCGCGTCGTCGAAGGGTCGTCAGCTTTCACTAACAACACTTCACCTTCTTCCATCTTACGAATTGTCTTCCTGACCATCATCACTGGCTCTGGGCAGCGCAGTCCTTCGGCTTCGAGTGTTTGCGTCGCTAGGTCTGTATTGATTGTCATCGGGAACTCTTTCTTACTAAAAAACAGCTCAAATTCTACTTATGAAGAAAAAATATGCAATAACCCCTTGGCAAAAGGAATTTTTTGTTTTAACTTTATTAACAAGTTGGTAACAAAGGAGCAGGGACGTAACTATGTTAACCGTACTAGACAGGATTACAATTTACTCGGTGCTTTGCTTGATAGCATTCTGTGCCTTGGTATTACAGCCTTCCCAACAAGCCGGGTGGGCTCCGTTAATAGGTTTAAGTGTCTCTATAATGGGTCTCTGGTTAGAGGTAAGACGCTGGCAAGATGTTTCAGAAGAACAAGAGAGTTAACATTTAGTAAACATTCTTGCAAATTAGAACTTCCAATACATTTTACGACATTCCGACACTATCCCCATTTTCTTGGGCTTCCCCGCTGAAAGGCGGGATTTTTTTTATCTGAAGAAAAGAAAACCAAGTGTACACTAGGGGAAGAATTACGTAGGAAGAGCTTATGGAACTCGAAGAAATCTATCGTCGCGACCTCAATTTATTGGTGGCATTGAAGGTGCTGGTGGAAGAGGGCAGTGTTAGTCAAGCGGCCGTGCGACTCAACCTAAGCCAATCTGCAACGAGTCGAGTGTTAGGTCGATTGAGAGACTTATTAGGGGATCCGCTTTTCACCCGTCAAGGACAGCGAATCATTCCTACCAGTAAAGCGCTCGAGATATGTAAGCAAATTGACCAACCGTTAGAGTCCTTCCGTCAGTTGCTGACACCCAGTGAGTTCAATCCCTACTATTGTAATGAGCGCTTTCTCATCGCGACGACTGACTATGCGATGCAAACCATCCTTCCTTATGCACTACCGAAGATTTATCAGCTCGCGCCTAACATCTCTTTGGAGTTCGCTCCGCTGCAACACGAGAGCCTTTTCAAGCAGCTCAGCACCGATAAGGTCGATATGGCAATCTGCCGTCCCACGGGTTCGGTTACGCCTTTGCATCAAGAAGTCTTGGGCCCTGTCGGCGTCTCTTGTTTAGTTTCTAAGCAACATCCGTTAGCGGATAAACCTTTATCACTTGAAGATTACATCAACGCACCTCATGCCATGATTGCGATCAGTGACGGTGTTAAAGCTCTGTTGGACGCCGCACTTATCAACCAAAACCCCCGAAAAATGGTGCTGCGTGCCTATCATCTTGAAGCGGCATTGGCGATAGTCGATAGCATGCCATTGATCATTACTGTGCCTGCTGATCTCGCCTATTTAGTAGCAGATCGCTACGATCTAGTAATTAAACCGCTGCCTTTTGCTTTTACTCCGTTTGATTATTCTCTGATTTGGCATGCGCGATGCGATACCTCGGAGTCTCAGAAATGGCTTCGCTCGGTAGTAAAAGAAGAGTGTGGAAAGTTGATCGCGAAACGAATTGAAGATGTGGGTTTAGGTTAATGACCTTCCCAGATGCAAAAAAGGCTCTCGTGATGAGAGCCTTTTCTCTAATGAGGCTGTTACCAATTAGATTTTAATAGTAACGCGACCTGTTACAGCACCGTTAGTGATGTCTTCTGCCGCTTGAATCGCATCTTCTAGCGCTACGGTTTTGCTTGCTTGTGCATAGTATGACTCAGGAAGTAGCGTCGCTAGCTGTTCCCAAGCTTTGATGCGTTTTTCGCGTGGGCACATTACAGAATCAACACCTTGTAGACGCACGTTACGCAGGATAAATGGCATCACTGTAGTAGGTAGGTCAAAGCCACCCGCTAGACCACATGCTGCGACAACACCGTTGTAGTTCACTTGCGCAAGCACTTTAGCAAGCATGTTACTGCCTACGGTATCGACAGCGGCAGCCCAGAATTGACGCTCAAGCGGTTTCGCTGGCTCTTCCAGTTCGCTGCGCTCAACAATGCGTGATGCACCGAGTGATTTTAGTAGTTCGCCGTTCGCTGAAGCGCGGCCTGTTACTGCCGCCACTTTATAACCTAGTTGGTTAAGTAGCGTAACAGACACACTACCCACACCGCCACTTGCGCCTGTGACCAGTACTTCGCCGTCTTCTGGTTTTACGCCTGCATCAACAATGGCTTGTACACATAGCATCGCAGTAAAACCTGCAGTACCGATAGCCATCACTTTTTCTGCATCGAGACCTGCTGGCATTGGCACTAGCCAGTCACCGTTTAGGCTCGCTTTCTCAGCCATGCCACCCCAGTGATTCTCACCGACCCCCCAGCCAGTGAGAACCACTTCGTCGCCTTCCTTGTAACGAGGGTCGTCTGATTGCGACACTACGCCAGAAAGATCGATACCCGGTACCATTGGGAAATTGCGGATGATTTTACCTTTACCGGTAATCGCCAACCCATCTTTGTAGTTCAAAGATGAATATTTTACATCTATTTTTACATTACCTTCTGGAAGCTGTGACTCGTCTACCTGAGAAATAGTAGCGATTGTTTTTTTGTCTTCTTGGTTAAGTAACAGTGCTTTGAACATGATGTTCTCCAATGAGTTGAAGTGTTATCTGATGCAAAGTGTAGGTGAGAAATTCGAAAAAAAACAATGAAACTTCAACATTAGATGTATGCGTTTTGTGCATAAATAAAAACAGCCCCGAAATCGGGGCTGTTTGCGTTGAAGAACCGTAATGAGAGGGCTACGGTCTTTCAAAGATGGTTGCAATACCTTGACCCAAACCAATACACATAGTGGCAAGACCGATCTTAGCGTCTTTGTTTTCCATGATATTGATAAGTGTGGTCGAGATACGAGAGCCCGAGCAACCCAATGGGTGACCGAGAGCGATTGCGCCGCCATTCAGGTTAACCTTTTCATCGACCACATCCAGTAGACCAAGATCTTTAGCACATGGCAGAGATTGAGCCGCAAATGCTTCGTTTAGCTCAACAATATCGATGTCGTCCATCGTTAGACCTGCACGCTTCAGTGCTTTTTGCGTGGCTGGCACCGGGCCGTAACCCATAATCGACGGATCGCAGCCAGCAATGGCCATAGAGCGGATCTTCGCGCGAATGGTTAAACCAAGCTCGTTAGCTTTCTCTTCGCTCATGATCAGCATGGCAGACGCACCATCAGACAGTGCCGATGACGTACCTGCGGTTACCGTGCCATTTGCAGGGTCAAATACTGGACGAAGCTTAGATAGCCCTTCAACATTGGTTTCTGGACGAATCACCTCATCGTAATCAAGGGTAAACAGTGAACCATCTTCTGCATGACCTTCGGTCGGCAAGATCTCGTTCTTAAAGCGACCTTCAAGCGTTGCTGCTTGCGCTCGTTGGTGGCTTCGCGCTGCAAACTCATCTTGTTGCTCACGGCTGATGCCATGCAGTTTTCCCAGCATTTCGGCGGTGAGACCCATCATGCCCGCCGCTTTCGCGACATTCTTAGAAAGCTGAGGGTGGAAGTCGACACCGTGCGTCATAGGGACGTGCCCCATGTGCTCAACACCACCAATTAGGCAGATCTCAGCATCGCCAACCATGATTGAGCGCGCCGCGTCATGCAATGCCTGCATAGATGAACCACACAGACGGTTTACCGTGACCGCACCAATTTCAATCGGTAGGCCTGCAAGTAGCGCTGCGTTACGAGCAACGTTAAAACCTTGCTCTAGGGTTTGCTGTACACAGCCCCAGTAGATATCTTCAATCTCTTCTGGCTTCACTTGTGGGTTGCGAGCCAAGATACCTTTCATTAGATGTGCCGATAAGTCTTCAGCACGCTGATGTCTAAATGCACCACCCTTGGAACGACCCATAGGTGTACGAAGACAATCAACAACGACAACATTTTTCATTTTGATATTCCTCATCCAATCGGTGGTTACAGTGAGCTAGCTTGCTGCACGTCATAGAAGCGCTTGCCAGAGCTTGCCATATCGACCAGCGACTGAGGCACCTTGTACATTGCACCTAGCGACTCATATTGCTTCGCCATCACAACGTAGTTATCGATACCGATACTGTCTAGATAGCGGAACACACCACCTCTAAATGGAGGGAAGCCTAGGCCATAAACCAATGCCATATCTGCTTCTTGTGGTGTCGCAATGATGCCCTCTTCCAAACACAGTACGACTTCGTTGATCATTGGAATCATCATGCGCTGAATAATGGTGTCATCATCGAACGATTGTGCAGGTTTGCTGACTGACTCAAGCAGTGAATTGATGTCTTCACTTGGTGCTTTCTTAGGACGACCGCGCTTGTCCGTGGTGTACGCATAAAAACCTGAGCCATTCTTCTGACCATAGCGAGTGTTTTCAAATAGCACATCAATGGAATCACGCTGATCTTTTGCCATTCGCTCTGGGAAGCCTTCCGCCATCACCGCTTGTGCATGGTGCGCGGTATCAATGCCCACCACATCAAGTAGGTAAGCAGGGCCCATCGGCCAGCCAAACTTGCGCTCCATGATTTTATCGATCTGAATGAAGTCTGCGCCATCCGCCAGTAGCTGACTAAAGCCGCCAAAGTATGGGAATAGAACACGGTTAACGAAGAACCCAGGGCAGTCGTTGACAACGATAGGGGATTTACCCATTTTCGCTGCGTAAGCAACAACGCGGTTGATGGTTTCTTCCGAGGTATGCTCACCGCGAATGATTTCGACCAATGGCATGCGGTGTACTGGGTTAAAGAAGTGCATACCACAGAAGTTTTCTGGGCGTTTTAGAGACTTCGCAAGAACATTGATAGGAATGGTTGAGGTGTTAGAGGCGATGACGGTGTTTTCGCCCACCATCTCTTCGACTTCACTCAGTACTGCGGCTTTGATTTTTGGATTCTCTACCACCGCTTCCACAATCACATCGCTTTGCTCAATACCGGCGTAATGCAGGCTAGGGGTAATTGAAGCCAGCACGCCAGCCATCTTAAATCCGTCGATACGTCCACGTTGTAAACGTTTGTTGAGCAGTTTAGAGGCTTCGGTCATACCTAGCTCAAGGGATGCTTGAGCAATGTCTTTCATGATGACAGGTACACCTTTTAGCGCAGATTGGTAAGCGATACCGCCACCCATAATACCGGCGCCCAGTACTGCTGCGCGCTCAGTCTCTTTGCCTGACTTAGCGGCTTTCTTAGCAAGGCCTTTGATGTACTGATCATTAAGGAAGATGCCAACCAATGCGTTGGCTACGTCAGAGCCTGCAAGGTTGATGAAGTAGTTTGCTTCTACATCAAGCGCCTCATCACGACCAAATCGTGCTGCCTCTTCAATCGTTTTGACTGCGGCCATTGGCGCTGGGTAATGAGGTCCCGCTTTTTGTGCCACTATACCTTTCGCCATAGTGAAGCTCATCATGGATTCAAGTTTGCTAAGAGTCAGTGGTGATACTTTTGCTTGGCGGCGCGCTTTCCAGTCAATTTTTTCGTTGATGGCAAGCTCGATAGTGTTCAGAGCGGAATCATACAGTGCGTCGGTTTCGACGATGGCGTCGATAAGACCGACTTTCAACGCTTCATTGGCTCTGCAGGCTTTGCCTTGCGTGATGATTTCCATGGCACTGTCAGCGCCAATCAATCTTGGCAAACGAACAGTGCCGCCAAAACCCGGCATAATACCCAGTTTTGTTTCTGGTAGGCCGATGCTGGTGGTCTTGTCACCAATTCTAAAGTCCGTCGCCAATACGCACTCACAGCCACCGCCTAGGGTGTGGCCTTTTAGTGCTGATAGCGTTGGTACTGGCAAATCTTCCAGTTTATTGAAAATGTTGTTAGCGAATCCTAGCCATTCTTTGAGTTCGGCTTTTGGTTTTGCAAACAAACCAAGGAACTCAGTGATGTCAGCGCCCACAATAAAGGCACTTTTATCCGTCGTTAGGATTAGTCCCTTAAGATCTCTCCATGCAGCAAGCGCATCGAGGGCTTTGTCTAAAGATTCGAGAGTAGCCAGATCAAGTTTATTGACCGACTGGGGAGAGCTAAAGCACAGCTCGGCGATGCCGCTGCGTACTTCCTTTACCTGTAGAGTTTCAGATTGGTAAATCATTGTCATTCTCCGTGACAGACAATCCGTGATTGTGTGAAAGCGGTTGTTATAGTTTTACTTCTGGTTAGACCAGTTATTTAAGTGTGTACCGCATCGAATTTAATTTCAATACATTTTTTAAACAACTGTTTAACATTATGACCAGTGTCCAATCTTGGAGTCAATTGCTATTGCTCGTGCTAGAATACCCCTTTTTAGGCGACAAACCTCGTAAAAGCCAATGAACTCAACTGCATACTTGATACCTGAGCACCCAGTTCTTTTTGAAGAAGAGATCAAAAAGAGCGTGTTCATCACGCAAATCGCTCATACGCCGAGTATTGAGTTGGCAAAAGCATTTGTTGATCAAGTGAAGAAACAGCACAGTAGTGCCCGACATAATTGTTGGGGCTTTGTAGCGGGACGTCCTGAAAATTCGATGATGTGGGGCTTTAGTGATGACGGTGAGCCGTCTGGCACCGCAGGTAAGCCTATCTTAGCGCAGCTTAGTGGTTCTGGTATTGGAGAGCTCACTGCGGTGGTCACGCGCTATTCTGGTGGTATCAAGCTTGGCACGGGCGGTTTGGTGAAGGCTTATGGTGGCGGTGTACAACAAGCACTTAAGCTGATTCAAACAATCGAAAAAAAATCACCACACAATTACGTCTAGAGTTAGACTATGCATTCGTGTCTATAGCTCAAGCCGAGCTGAGTCGTTTCGAAGCGGTTGAGGTCGAGTCGCACTACACCGACAAGGTCATTCTGATCGTTGAGTTAGAAGTGAACCATGTTGATGCACTGACGCAGAGTATCATTAATAAAAGCGGAGCCAAGGCAATGGTCTCCCCAGTAGAAAACAACTAGGACGTAACGAAGCAGCGCTTCATCAACTCATATGCAATTTCGATCCATAATTCGCATTGTCGGACTGCTACTCGCTCTGTTTAGCGTTTCAATGCTCGCACCCGCTTTAGTCGCACTGATTTATCGAGATGGTGCGGGTGTGCCTTTTGTGACCACCTTTTTCGTCCTACTTGTTTGTGGCGGGTTTTTCTGGTTTCCAAACCGTCGTCATAAACACGAGCTCAAAGCCAGAGATGGCTTCCTTATTGTTGTACTGTTTTGGACCGTAATCGGTAGTGCGGGTGCACTGCCATTTTTGATTTCTGATTATCCCAATGTCTCTGTCACGGATGCCTTCTTTGAATCCTTCTCGGCACTCACGACGACAGGGGCGACAGTGATCGTTGGCTTGGATGAGCTTCCTAAAGCGATTTTGTTCTATCGTCAGCTACTTCAGTGGTTTGGTGGTATGGGTATCATCGTACTTGCTGTGGCCATATTGCCGGTACTTGGTATCGGTGGGATGCAGCTCTATCGGGCAGAGATCCCTGGACCAGTGAAAGACAGTAAGATGACGCCGCGTATTGCAGAGACTGCAAAAGCGCTTTGGTACATCTATCTCAGTCTAACTATTGCCTGTGCAGCGGCGTTTTGGGTGGCAGGCATGACACCATTTGATGCCATCGCCCATAGCTTCTCGACGATTGCGATTGGCGGCTTCTCGACACACGATGCGAGTATGGGTTATTTCAACAGCCCGGCTATCAACATGATTACCGTTGTATTCCTGTTGATCTCTGCGTGTAACTATTCTTTGCACTTTGCGGCTTTTGCCTCTGGCGGCGTGCATCCTAAATATTATTGGAAAGATCCTGAGTTTAGAGCCTTCATCTTTATTCAGGTGGTTCTGTTTTTGGTGTGCTTCCTTATCTTACTTGAGCATCACTCCTACAATTCCATGTACGATGCGTTCGATCAGGCTCTGTTCCAGTCAGTCTCGATATCGACGACGGCCGGATTTACCACAACGGGGTTCTCTGAGTGGCCACTGTTCTTGCCGGTACTCCTGCTGTTCTCTTCATTTATTGGTGGGTGCGCGGGTTCAACGGGTGGCGGCATGAAGGTTATTCGTATTCTTCTACTGACATTGCAAGGTGCCCGTGAAATGAAGCGTTTGGTTCACCCAAGAGCGGTGTATACCATCAAGGTTGGCGGAACAGCTCTATCACAGCGCGTTGTCGATGCAGTATGGGGGTTCTTCTCCGCTTACGCGCTGGTGTTTGTGGTGTGTATGTTGGCACTTATCGCAACGGGTATGGATGAGCTGAGTGCTTTCTCTGCCGTAGCGGCGACACTGAATAACCTGGGTCCAGGTCTTGGTGAGGTGGCTCTTCACTTTGGTGATGTGAACGACAAGGCGAAATGGGTACTGATTGTGTCGATGCTATTTGGGCGATTGGAAGTGTTCACTCTTCTTATACTACTAACGCCAGCATTCTGGCGAAGCTAATTCATCAATAGCTAATTATTAATAGATGGCAGCGAAGGAAATTATCGTGGAAAAAGTTCTCTATCTCTATTCTTCTCGCGAAGGACAAACAAAGAAAATCATTGGGCGTATCGCTGAGCAGCTTGGTCACAATGATGCTGCCTCTATTAACCTGCATGAAAACCCAGATGTAAATCTGAGTGACTATGACAAAGTACTGATTGGTGCCTCTATTCGCTATGGCCATCTGAATAAGAAGCTGTACCAGTTTATTGAAGCAAACCAACAGCAACTGAGTGAGATGAAGGCGGCGTTTTTCTGCGTGAACCTGACGGCAAGAAAAGAAGACCAAGGTAAAGATACGCCAGAAGGCAGTGCCTACATAAAGACGTTTCTTAAAAAGTCGCCTTGGCAACCGACCCTTATTGGTGTTTTTGCCGGTGCCCTCTATTACCCTCGTTATAATTCGTTTGATCGCTTTATGATTAAGCTAATTATGACCATGACAGGTGGCGAAACGGATACCTCCAAAGAAGTTGAGTACACCAATTGGGAGAAAGTGGGGCTGTTTGCTGAGAAATTTGCCCAGCTATAGAGAGAAAACGTTGTTTTTTACGCCGTTTTGACTCGTTTTTAAGCGAACGATAAAAAAAACCGAAAAACTTTAAAAAAAGGGTTGCCAACTTTAATCCGATCTCTATAATGCCCCCTCGCTGACACGGGAAAGGACAACGAAATCCCCAACGAGTCAGAAGGACACAAGCTTCTAAGAAGCTTAGCAAAATAAGTTGAAAAAAGTGGTTGACACGAAAACTTATCTCGCTAAAATGGCCGTCCGTTTCGAGAAGGACGCTTAGTCCGAAGCTCGAAACAAGCTCTTTAACAATATAAACCTATCAATCTGTGTGGGCACTCGTTGATGATAATCAAATTAGAAACTTCGGTTTCAAATTAGGTTTCAATGAAACGAAGTGACCATTCGAATTGGGCAGCAGCCTTGAGCTGTTTTGTTTTACTTTTTCAAAAGTGAAAACCAATAAGAGCACAGTCAATTCAAACATTACTTTTATGTAATGTTCAGTATTCATTGAGCCGAACAAAATCTTAAATTGAAGAGTTTGATCATGGCTCAGATTGAACGCTGGCGGCAGGCCTAACACATGCAAGTCGAGCGGAAACGAGTTAACTGAACCTTCGGGGAACGTTAACGGCGTCGAGCGGCGGACGGGTGAGTAATGCCTGGGAAATTGCCCTGATGTGGGGGATAACCATTGGAAACGATGGCTAATACCGCATAATAGCTTCGGCTCAAAGAGGGGGACCTTCGGGCCTCTCGCGTCAGGATATGCCCAGGTGGGATTAGCTAGTTGGTGAGGTAATGGCTCACCAAGGCGACGATCCCTAGCTGGTCTGAGAGGATGATCAGCCACACTGGAACTGAGACACGGTCCAGACTCCTACGGGAGGCAGCAGTGGGGAATATTGCACAATGGGCGCAAGCCTGATGCAGCCATGCCGCGTGTGTGAAGAAGGCCTTCGGGTTGTAAAGCACTTTCAGCAGTGAGGAAGGTGGTGTCGTTAATAGCGGCATCATTTGACGTTAGCTGCAGAAGAAGCACCGGCTAACTCCGTGCCAGCAGCCGCGGTAATACGGAGGGTGCGAGCGTTAATCGGAATTACTGGGCGTAAAGCGCATGCAGGTGGTTAGTTAAGTCAGATGTGAAAGCCCGGGGCTCAACCTCGGAACTGCATTTGAAACTGGCTGACTAGAGTACTGTAGAGGGGGGTAGAATTTCAGGTGTAGCGGTGAAATGCGTAGAGATCTGAAGGAATACCGGTGGCGAAGGCGGCCCCCTGGACAGATACTGACACTCAGATGCGAAAGCGTGGGGAGCAAACAGGATTAGATACCCTGGTAGTCCACGCCGTAAACGATGTCTACTTGGAGGTTGTGGCCTTGAGCCGTGGCTTTCGGAGCTAACGCGTTAAGTAGACCGCCTGGGGAGTACGGTCGCAAGATTAAAACTCAAATGAATTGACGGGGGCCCGCACAAGCGGTGGAGCATGTGGTTTAATTCGATGCAACGCGAAGAACCTTACCTACTCTTGACATCCAGAGAACTTAGCAGAGATGCTTTGGTGCCTTCGGGAACTCTGAGACAGGTGCTGCATGGCTGTCGTCAGCTCGTGTTGTGAAATGTTGGGTTAAGTCCCGCAACGAGCGCAACCCTTATCCTTGTTTGCCAGCACTTCGGGTGGGAACTCCAGGGAGACTGCCGGTGATAAACCGGAGGAAGGTGGGGACGACGTCAAGTCATCATGGCCCTTACGAGTAGGGCTACACACGTGCTACAATGGCGCATACAGAGGGCGGCCAACTTGCGAAAGTGAGCGAATCCCAAAAAGTGCGTCGTAGTCCGGATTGGAGTCTGCAACTCGACTCCATGAAGTCGGAATCGCTAGTAATCGTGGATCAGAATGCCACGGTGAATACGTTCCCGGGCCTTGTACACACCGCCCGTCACACCATGGGAGTGGGCTGCAAAAGAAGTGGGTAGTTTAACCTTCGGGAGGACGCTCACCACTTTGTGGTTCATGACTGGGGTGAAGTCGTAACAAGGTAGCCCTAGGGGAACCTGGGGCTGGATCACCTCCTTATACGAAAGATTATTGCGATGAGTGTTCACACAGATTGATGGTTTATGATGTAAAGAGAAATGTAAGTGCCCAACACTTACAGGTTTGCTTTCGCTTTTTAAAGCGGAAATAAACAAGCAGTGTCCCGTTCGTCTAGAGGCCTAGGACACCGCCCTTTCACGGCGGTAACAGGGGTTCGACTCCCCTACGGGATACCATTGGGTCGTTAGCTCAGTTGGTAGAGCAGTTGACTTTTAATCAATTGGTCGCAGGTTCGAATCCTGCACGACCCACCATTTCCTTCCACGGGAAATGTAAAAAAACTAAATGTGGGCGATTAGCTCAGTTGGGAGAGCACCTCCCTTACAAGGAGGGGGTCACTGGTTCGAGCCCGGTATCGCCCACCACTCTCTAAGAATTTTTGGATTAAGAATTTCCAAACCACTTCAGTAAAGCGTACGTGGTTGGAATTTTTGACGCCGCTAGGCACCGAGAATCTTTAGAAAGTGCAATTAGTTTGCATAGCTCTTTAACAATTTGGAAAGCTGACGAATAACATTTGATTAATGTTATTCATTTAAAAGTTCTCAAATCCTATATCGAAAGATGTAGGTACCAACACACATTCAAGTGTTCTTGGAATTTGAGTCCGGCAAAATCGAGTCTGCACATGTATAAAAATGCAGACAACTTTGGTTACGTAACAAAGACCCTTTGGGGTTGTATGGTTAAGTGACTAAGCGTACACGGTGGATGCCTTGGCAGTCAGAGGCGATGAAAGGCGTAATAACTTGCGATAAGCTCAGATTAGGTAGTAATAACCTTTGAGTCTGAGATTCCTGAATGGGGAAACCCACCTGCATAAGTAGGTATCGCTGAGTGAATACATAGCTCAGCGAGGCGAACCGGGGGAACTGAAACATCTAAGTACCCCGAGGAAGAGAAATCAACCGAGATTCCGAAAGTAGCGGCGAGCGAAATTGGATTAGCCCTTAAGCTTTTAATGAGACAGGTGAAGGCTCTGGAAAGTGCCGCGATACAGGGTGATAGCCCCGTAACCGACATCTCATCATCAGTGAAATCGAGTAGGGCGGGACACGTGATATCCTGTCTGAATATGGGGGGACCATCCTCCAAGGCTAAATACTACTGACTGACCGATAGTGAACCAGTACCGTGAGGGAAAGGCGAAAAGAACCCCTGTGAGGGGAGTGAAATAGAACCTGAAACCGTGTACGTACAAGCAGTAGGAGCACCTTCGTGGTGTGACTGCGTACCTTTGTATAATGGGTCAGCGACTTATATTCAGTGGCAAGGTTAACCGTTTAGGGAGCCGTAGGGAAACCGAGTCTTAACTGGGCGTTCAGTCTCTGGATATAGACCCGAAACCAGGTGATCTAGCCATGGGCAGGTTGAAGGTTGAGTAACATCAACTGGAGGACCGAACCGACTAATGTTGAAAAATTAGCGGATGACTTGTGGCTAGGGGTGAAAGGCCAATCAAACCTGGAGATAGCTGGTTCTCCCCGAAATCTATTTAGGTAGAGCCTCGGACGAATACTACTGGGGGTAGAGCACTGTTAAGGCTAGGGGGTCATCCCGACTTACCAACCCTTTGCAAACTCCGAATACCAGTAAGTACTATCCGGGAGACACACGGCGGGTGCTAACGTCCGTCGTGGAGAGGGAAACAACCCAGACCGCCAGCTAAGGTCCCAAATTATAGCTAAGTGGGAAACGATGTGGGAAGGCTTAGACAGCTAGGATGTTGGCTTAGAAGCAGCCATCATTTAAAGAAAGCGTAATAGCTCACTAGTCGAGTCGGCCTGCGCGGAAGATGTAACGGGGCTAAGCTATAAACCGAAGCTGCGGCAATATACTTTGTATATTGGGTAGGGGAGCGTTCTGTAAGCCGTTGAAGGTGAACTGTAAGGTTTGCTGGAGGTATCAGAAGTGCGAATGCTGACATGAGTAACGATAAAGGGGGTGAAAAACCTCCTCGCCGGAAGACCAAGGGTTCCTGTCCAACGTTAATCGGGGCAGGGTGAGTCGACCCCTAAGGCGAGGCCGAAAGGCGTAGTCGATGGGAAACGGGTTAATATTCCCGTACTTCTTACAATTGCGATGGGGGGACGGAGAAGGCTAGGTGGGCCTGGCGACGGTTGTCCAGGTTCAAGTGCGTAGGCTTAAGAGTTAGGTAAATCCGGCTCTTTTTAAGGCTGAGACACGACGTCGAGCTACTACGGTAGTGAAGTCATTGATGCCATGCTTCCAGGAAAAGCCTCTAAGCTTCAGATTGTAAGGAATCGTACCCCAAACCGACACAGGTGGTCGGGTAGAGAATACCAAGGCGCTTGAGAGAACTCGGGTGAAGGAACTAGGCAAAATGGTACCGTAACTTCGGGAGAAGGTACGCTCCTCGCGGTGAAGTCCCTTGCGGATGGAGCTATGGGGAGTCGCAGATACCAGGTGGCTGCAACTGTTTATTAAAAACACAGCACTGTGCAAAATCGTAAGATGACGTATACGGTGTGACGCCTGCCCGGTGCCGGAAGGTTAATTGATGGGGTTAGACTTCGGTCGAAGCTCTTGATCGAAGCCCCGGTAAACGGCGGCCGTAACTATAACGGTCCTAAGGTAGCGAAATTCCTTGTCGGGTAAGTTCCGACCTGCACGAATGGCGTAATGATGGCCACGCTGTCTCCACCCGAGACTCAGTGAAATTGAAATCGCTGTGAAGATGCAGTGTACCCGCGGCTAGACGGAAAGACCCCGTGAACCTTTACTACAGCTTGGCACTGAACATTGACCCTACATGTGTAGGATAGGTGGGAGGCTTTGAAACTAGTACGCCAGTATTAGTGGAGCCGTCCTTGAAATACCACCCTTGTAGTGTTGATGTTCTAACGTTGACCCCTTATCGGGGTTGCGGACAGTGCCTGGTGGGTAGTTTGACTGGGGCGGTCTCCTCCCAAAGAGTAACGGAGGAGCACGAAGGTGGGCTAATCACGGTTGGACATCGTGAGGTTAGTGCAATGGCATAAGCCCGCTTGACTGCGAGAATGACAATTCGAGCAGGTGCGAAAGCAGGTCATAGTGATCCGGTGGTTCTGAATGGAAGGGCCATCGCTCAACGGATAAAAGGTACTCCGGGGATAACAGGCTGATACCGCCCAAGAGTTCATATCGACGGCGGTGTTTGGCACCTCGATGTCGGCTCATCACATCCTGGGGCTGAAGTCGGTCCCAAGGGTATGGCTGTTCGCCATTTAAAGTGGTACGCGAGCTGGGTTTAGAACGTCGTGAGACAGTTCGGTCCCTATCTGCCGTGGGCGTTGGAAGATTGAAGGGGGCTGCTCCTAGTACGAGAGGACCGGAGTGGACGAACCTCTGGTGTTCGGGTTGTGATGCCAATCGCATTGCCCGGTAGCTAAGTTCGGAATCGATAACCGCTGAAAGCATCTAAGCGGGAAGCGAGCCCTGAGATGAGTCTTCCCTGGCACTTTAAGTGTCCTAAAGGGTTGTTCGAGACTAGAACGTTGATAGGCAGGGTGTGTAAGCGTTGTGAGGCGTTGAGCTAACCTGTACTAATTGCCCGTGAGGCTTAACCATACAACACCCAAAGGGTTTTGATGGACTCAAAGTAGAACATTGAATGTGAGTTCAGAACTTTTAAAATCAGTTTTCCGAATTAAAGAATTTGCTTGGCGACCATAGCGTTGTGGACCCACCTGACTCCATGCCGAACTCAGAAGTGAAACGCAATAGCGCCGATGGTAGTGTGGGGCTTCCCCATGTGAGAGTAGGACATCGCCAGGCTTTGAACAATATCTGTTTAAAGCACGATTTAGATAAGACTTTAAATAGACCACTGCGGAGTGGTAGTTCAGTTGGTTAGAATACCGGCCTGTCACGCCGGGGGTCGCGGGTTCGAGTCCCGTCCACTCCGCCACTTATTAAGAAGCCTCGTCTAACGACGAGGCTTTTTTGAATCTAACGTGTTGATTTTAGTTATTAAATAACATAGATTAGATATCACTTTAGGGGTGTAGCTCCAATTGGCAGAGCAGCGGATTCCAAATCCGCGTGTTGGGAGTTCGAATCTCTCCACCCCTGCCATATTCAAAGGCTCTGACTTAGGTCGGAGCCTTTTTCTTTTCTGCGGTTTGTCGCTAAACAACGGTGCTGTAGCTAGAGGATATTCTTAGGTACGACTCGGTGCAGTTTCACTCCGACCCTTTTAGTGACGCTAACTTCATTATCTGGATTGAAATCTGTAGTTATTCGCCATGCATTTTCAGGCTCCATTTCCACCTTCAAAGCGGCTGAGACATGCTCAGTGATCTCTGGAGAGTAGATGATCGCAAAGCTCTCTGTGTTCAAGTGAGCGCTACGTGGGTCAAGATTGTAGGTACCAACAACGGTAATGGTGTCATCAATCGTCATTGTTTTCGCGTGAAGACCAAAAATAGGTGTCGTTGGTAGCTTTTTATACATGTGTTCCGTCATTACTCGCTGCCTGACTTTAGCATCGGGCTTAAATTCATAAACCTCAACCCCAGTGGCTAGCAGCTGTTTCCTATTTCTTTGATAGCCGCTAAAGGCTGCCAGATTGTCGTTAGAGGCCAAGCTATTCGTCAGGATCTTTATGGATATGCCTTTTTCTACAAGACTACGTAAAAAGACTCGATCTTTTTTGGTTGTGACCAGATAGGGTGTTTGGATCAGAATGGAGGATTGAGCACTCTCTGCTAGCTCGATCAACTTATCTCGAGTGATACTACCTCCACCCAAGAACGTTTGTTGATCGTTTTTGCCGGGCTCATCCGCTATATACTCTACCTTATCAACGAATAGGAATTTCCCTTCTTTAGATAGTGCCTGAAAGGTCTCAGGTACCTTATCTATCTCTGCTCTGATCTCGGGATGAAAATGCTCAGGGTTACACGCATAGGAATGCAATCGTGAAAAATCAGGATTGCCGTTATATGGGTTGGATTTGAAGAGATCTTCGACTGGGACACTGAGCTCGCTATTCCAATATTGCTCGAAGGAGGTATCGATCGCGTTAACTGCTTTGCCAGCTAGGAATACATCGCGATCTCTAAAGTTGTACTCATGATCAAACCCGAAGTATTCGTCGGCGATATTTCTTCCTCCAGTGATCGCTACCTGGTCGTCGACTAAAAACACTTTATTGTGCATGCGTTGGTTGATGCCGTGAAAGTCGGTAATAACAGTTGTCATCTTTTGAACTATATTCTTACCGATATTGGCGTTGGGGTTATATATCTTGATGTCAAAGTTCTCATGCGCTGCCAACATGAGAAGTTCATCTCCCTTGGCATTGAGCATGATGTCATCGACAAGAACTCTCACCTTTATGCCTCGCTCAGCCGCTCTTACGAGATAGTCAGTCGCAATCAACCCTACGTTGTCGACTGAGAAGATAAAGTACTGTACATCGATAGAGGCTTCAGCGCGCTCTGTTAACCAAGCACGGGACATCATTGCTTCAGCCCCTTGCTCTAAAACATAGACGCCTGTGCCATTTTTCATTTCACTCTCAAAAGGCTGAGTATAGTGAGACAAAGGCAAGCGCTCTTTATCGACGAGTTCGGCACAATAGTCTTTATTCGAGACTGGTACGCTATCGGGAGCAGTCGAGCAGCCAAACAAAGCAATTGAAGCAGAGGCAAGGAGCGTTTTTTTGAATGCGAACATAAGGGTAAAAGCCTTTTGGGCAGAGAATCGGCAATATGATATCGATAACCAGAGTAATAAAGTATCACCTCTCTGTCACAACAATCAGTGAGCCAAGTTATGGTTGGATATAAACCTTTTCCGCCACTTTCCAAAATGCAGAGAGTAGCTGGTTATCCAAGTTAGAGCGCTTACACACCACACCGAGTTTGAATGGCTTTATAGGCTCTAGTTTCAAGCGCTGTATCTTGTCTCTGACTGGGCTGTTGACGATGACGACTTCTGGCGCAATACCTACACCACATCCTAATGCCACCATGCTAACAATCGCCTCATGACCGGATACTTGTGCATAGATATTGGGCTTTATACGCATTTTCTTGAACCAGTAATTTGCACGTTCGCGAGCGGTGCCAGCTTCTGGCACGATGAATGGGATTTTACTCCAGTCAGGCATACCATCGGCTAGCTCAGAGCCAAAGCTGCTTACCCCGGCTGGTGCAATAACAGATAAGGGGATCTCACTAATCGTCTCAAACTCCAGACGCGCAGGGAGCAATTCAGGCAGTGCAGAGATAGCGATATCCGTTTCATCGTTCATGACCTTGTCTATCGCTTGGGCTGGGTCGCCTGTCGATAATTCGAATTCGATGTACGGATAGAGCAGCCTGAACTCCGCAAGCAGCTCAGGTAAATGGCTATAGCTGGCGGTGACTGAACAAAACAACCGGAGTTTGCCTCTGAGCTCGTTCTCACCATGTTGGCTTTCAGATTGAAACTGCTGCCATTCACTGACGATATTGATGGCTATCGGTAGCAGCTTTTTACCTGCGGGTGTGAGCTCTACAGATCGGTTGTCACGCAGGAATAGGCTTTGATGAGTATCCTGCTCAAGTTTTTGAATCTGACGACTTAGCGCCGAGGCACTGATGTGCATCGCTGTCGCGGTTTTACTGAAGCTTTTACTCTCACAAAGATGGATGAAAGCTTGGAGACTTTTAATATTCATAACACTAAAGATATCGGTAGTTGCATTAATTGCAATGACAAATTGTGAATATATCACTTTAAGCAATTTAGTCTCTGTTTTAGTATGAAGTCATTCGATGATAAGCATCGACACTACGGACAGAATTCAACAGGAGAGCCCCACTATGGCTAACTATTTCAATACTCTTAACTTGCGTGAGCAATTGGACCAACTAGGTCGTTGTCGTTTTATGGATCGTTCTGAATTTGCTTCAGAAGCGGATTACCTAAAAGGTAAGAAAGTAGTCATTGTTGGTTGTGGTGCTCAAGGCCTAAACCAAGGTTTGAACATGCGCGATTCTGGCCTAGACGTGTCGTACGCACTTCGTCAGGCAGCGATTGATGAGCAGCGTCAATCGTTCAAAAACGCGAAAGACAACGGCTTCGTTGTGGGTAGCTACGAAGACCTAATCCCTCAAGCTGACCTAGTTGTTAACCTAACTCCAGACAAGCAGCACACTAACGTGGTTGAGACGGTAATGCCGCTAATGAAAGAAGGCGCATCTCTAGGCTACTCTCACGGCTTCAACATCGTTGAAGAAGGTATGCAAATCCGTAAAGACCTAACGGTTGTTATGGTTGCGCCTAAGTGTCCAGGTACTGAGGTTCGTGAAGAATACAAGCGTGGCTTTGGTGTTCCGACTCTTATCGCAGTTCACCCAGAAAACGATCCACAAGGTGATGGTCTTGAAATCGCGAAAGCATGGGCTGCAGCAACAGGCGGTCACCGTGCAGGTGTTCTAGAGTCTTCATTCGTAGCTGAAGTTAAATCTGACCTAATGGGTGAGCAAACTATCCTATGTGGCATGCTACAAGCAGGTTCAATCGTATGTTACGAGAAGATGATTGCTGATGGCATCGACCCAAGCTACGCAGGTAAACTACTTCAGTTCGGTTGGGAAACCATCACTGAAGCACTAAAATTCGGTGGCATCACGCACATGATGGATCGTCTATCTAACCCTGCGAAAGTGAAAGCGTTTGACCTATCTGAAGAGCTAAAAGACCTAATGCGTCCGCTTTACAACAAGCACATGGATGACATCATCCAAGGCGAATTCTCTAGCACTATGATGGCTGACTGGGCAAATGACGACGTGAACCTTCTAGGTTGGCGTGCAGAGACAGCTGAAACAGCATTCGAAAACTACCCAGCATCAGATGTGGAAATCTCTGAGCAAGAGTACTTCGACAACGGTATTCTAATGGTCGCTATGGTTCGTGCAGGTGTTGAGCTAGCATTCGAAGCAATGACGGCATCAGGCATCATTGATGAGTCTGCGTACTACGAGTCTCTACACGAGCTACCACTGATTGCAAACACGATTGCACGTAAGCGTCTATACGAAATGAACGTAGTCATCTCTGACACAGCAGAATACGGTAACTACCTATTCGCGAACGTAGCAACACCACTTCTTCGCGAGAAGTTCATGCCATCAGTGGGTACTGACGTAATCGGTAAAGGTCTAGGTGAGACATCTAACCAAGTAGATAACGGCAAACTAATCGAAGTAAACGACGTTATCCGTAACCACCCAGTTGAATACATCGGTGAAGAGCTACGTGGCTACATGACAGACATGAAGCGCATCGCTGTAGGCGGCTAAGCCGACCAAAAATTAGATAAAAAAGTAAACACAACATAGTAAAAAGGGGCTACCAATCGGTAGCCCCTTTCTTTTGTCTGTGCCATTCGAGCTTAATGCTCGGATGGCAGCGAACAAATGGTTACTTGTCAGCTAGCTTTTGCTCTAGCTCGGCAAGCTTTTGTTCCATTTCCGTTAGCTTTTTGGCGAGTACGTAGTAGTACTTGAGTCTGCACGTCAAACTCTTCACGGCTAACCACATCGAGCTTATTCAATTGGCCTTGAATCACTTGACGTACTTTCTGATCAACATCCGCACCAAGCTCTTTCACGGGTTGTGGCATAGAGTCGTGAATCTGCTTAGCAATCTGTTCAAGTTTCTTTGGGTCAAACATGTCTGGTAACTCCTTAAGTAATCCCACTATTCTATGTAATCCACCGGGCAATGTCGTTATTTAGCGTAATAAAAAAGGCCACAATGTGGCCTTTTTCTAAGTAACGCTGTTTTTAACTAACAACGTAGAATCACATTAACTGTTTATACGCGATTCTCTTTGCATGCAGCTGAAGCTTCGTCAACTCGAGCAATTTTCTCTAAGTCTTTGTCTTCAACAAATACAGGTAGTGGCTTATGACGCTCTGCCAAGTAGGTGTAGATAACTGGCAGTACAAATAGCGTAAACAGTGTACCAATCGCAAGACCAGCAACGATTACGATACCGATACTAAAGCGCTGAGCTGCACCCGCACCTGATGCGTACATCAGTGGGATAAGACCTGCGATCATCGCCGCCGTGGTCATGAGGATTGGGCGAAGACGTACTTTCGCCGCTTCCATGACCGCTTCCATCTTGCTCTTCTTATGCAGAAGCTGCTCTTCTTTCGCTACCTCACAGATAAGAATACCGTGCTTGGTGATTAGACCAACTAGGGTAATTAAACCAACCTGCGAGTAAATGTTCATGGTCGCTGCGCCCCAAGCCAGAGCAATCAAGGCACCACAAATCGCTAGCGGTACCGAGACCATGATAACGAATGGGTCTTTAATCGACTCGAACTGAATAGCCAGTACCAAGAAGATGATTGCCAGGGCTAGACCAAACGTTGCGTACAGTGCGCTACCTTCAGTTACGTACTGACGTGCTTCACCCATGTAGTCATGGTTGTAGCCGCTTGGCAGTTTGCTTTCTGCAATCGATTCAAACCATGCAATCGCGTCACCCATCGCCACGCCCGGTGACGGTACCGCACCCACCGTTGCTGAGTTCAGCTGGTTGAAGTGAGGTAGTGATCGAGGCTCTGCAACCACATCGATACTGATAAGGCTACCTAGTGGGATAGCTTGACCGTCGTCGGAACGCACGAAGTACATGTTCATCGACTCTGGGTTTAGACGATACTTACGCTCAACCTGAGGAATCACCTCATACGAACGACCATTTAGGTCGATACGGTTCACGTAGCCATCGGCCATCATAGCACTCAGCGTAATACCGATATCTTGCATGGTCACGCCATAGGCGCCAGCCATATCCTTGTCGATATTGATTTTCATCGTGGCTGAGTCGTAGTTCAAATCCAGTGTTGAGTAAACAAACTGTGGGTTTTGTTGTACTTCACCCCAGATGTCAGTCGCGATAGTAAACAAACTCTCAAAGCTGTTTGGTGTCGTGATAACAAACTGAATAGGCAGACCTGAACCTGCACCAGGAAGTTCTGGCATTTGGAACGCAGTCACAGCCATACCCGGTACTTCAGCGACGAGAGCACCTACACGGTTTGCTACTTCAGCTTGGCTTGCTTCACGTTGACTCCACGGCACCATTGATGCAATACCAAACGCTTGGTTTGAGTTAGGCACACCGGTAAACACCTGTGCAAACGCCACTTCAGGCTGATCGCTCAGAATCTTGTTCACATCGTTCATGGTATTTTGTAGATAGTCTAGGTTCGCATTCGACGGACCCGTACCCATCAACATCACTACGCCTTTATCTTCTGACGGTGCCAGTTCACTTGGAATGAACTTGAACAGCATCGGAAGTGACGCGAACACGATAACTGCAAAGCCGATAATAACCGGACGGTGCTGCATTACTGCTGTGAGCATTTTCTCGTAGCGAGCGGTCATGCGATCAAGTACATCATGTACTTTCTGCTCGAAACGGTTTGGTGTCTCGTTCGCTTTAAGTAGCTTCGAACACATCATTGGCGATAACGTCAATGCGATGATACCGGATACAAATACCGAACCTGCCAGCGTCAGAGCGAACTCTTTAAACAGCGAGCCCGTGATACCGCCCATCAAGGCGATCGGCGCGTATACCGCACCTAGTGTGAGTGTCATCGCGATAACCGGTACCGCAATCTCACGAGTACCAATGATGGCCGCGCGGAACGGAGACTCACCAAGCTTAATGTGACGGTCAACGTTCTCAAGTACAACGATCGCATCATCTACCACCAGACCGATAGCCAATACCATCGCTAGCAGCGTCATCAGGTTCCATGAGAAGCCAATCGCCTGCATCACCATTGCCACACCAATCAGTGATAGCGGGATAGTAACGATAGGGATTAGAACCGCACGGAATGAACCCAAGAACAGAGTGATAACCACAAGTACGATCAACGCTGCTTCAAGGATGGTTTTGATAACCTCTTGAATCGATTCGTTGATTGCCACCGTTGAGTCATACATCACGTTCATTTTGATGTTGCTAGGTAGGTTCTTCTCAAGCTGAGGAAGAAGGTCTAGAACATCGGCTGCAATGTTGATCGGGTTGGCACTCGGTGCTGCGTTGATAGCCGCTACGACGGCTTCTTGACCGTTAGCACTCGCACGGTATACATCGTGACTCTTCTCAAGCGTCACTTTCGCGATATCACCTAAGCGAATCACTTGACCGTCGCTTGAGCTCACAACCAGGTTCTTCAGTTCTTCGGTATTTGATACCTGAGTATCGGCACTGCCGTTATACAGAACGAACTCACCCGTTGCTTGACCCGTTGCTGACTGATAGTTATTGGCATTTAGAACGTTCATCACGTCCGATGCCGTCATCTTCAGCGCGGCCATTTTCAGTGGGTCTAGCCATACGCGCAGGGCGTATTTCATACCACCGTACATATCTACTTTAGATACGCCGTTAACGGTAAACAGCTGCGGGTTGATTACGCGTTCTAGGTAGTCGGTGATCTGACTCGACGCCAACTCATCACTGGTAAAGCCGATATAAAGTACCGCGGTCGTCGATCCAGTCGACATAGTTACCGTTGGGTCTTCGGCTTCTTTAGGAAGCTGAGAGCGAACCGAGTTGGTCTTTGCCAGAATGTCTGACAGCGCCGCGTTCGGGTCGGTGTTAAGCTTCATGTTTACCGTGATGGTCGATTGACCAAGCACAGACTGTGACGTCATGTAGTCAATGTTGTCGGCTTGCGCGACGGCTTGCTCCAGAGGCTGAGTAATAAAGCCTTGAATCAAGTCGGCACTTGCACCGTAGTAACTGGTTGTCACGGTGACAACCGTATTCGTCATTTCTGGGTATTCACGTACCTGCATCTTGAATACCGCTTGCAAACCAAGCAAGGCAATCAAGAAGCTGATCGATACCGCAAGAACAGGACGTTTTATGAAAATATCAGTAAAACGCATTTTGCCTCCAATTACAGCATCGGTGTCTCAGCTGGTGGGACAGTCGCATCGCTTTCCACCACTTTGACTTTCACGTCGTTACTTAGACGTACCTGACCAGAGGTAACGATAACGTCATCTGGGTTCACACCTTCTAGGATGTGGGCGATATCGCCAGTACGCTCGCCAACTTTAACGACTTGCTGCTTAACGCGTTTCTCACCATCAACATCAGTCACGACATATACGTTGTCGCCATATAGCGTAAACGTGATCGCCGTTTGCGGTAGCGTCACTTGGTTCTCTAGCTTAGGCAGAATGATGTTAGCGCGAGCGAACATGCCGCTACGTAGCTTGCCATCGTTATTTGGAATATCCGCTTGCACTTGGATCAGGCCGCTTTGAATGCTTACCGCAGGCTCAATAGCCGAGATAGAGCCTTTAAATGGCTGATTTGGATACGCATCAACGAAGATATCGACATCTTGTCCAATAGAAATGCGAGAGAAATCGGTCTGAGGAACAGTAAAACGCAGCTTCATTAGACTAGTGTCTTCAAGGCGCACGATGTCGTCACTTGGTTGTAGGTATTGACCAAGGAATACGTTACGGATACCAACAACACCAGAGAATGGCGCTTTGATCTCACGGCGGTCGATCTGTGCTTTTAGGCTCTCGATGTCAGCCGATAGAGAGAAGTAGCTTGCTTCTGCATCATCGTATGCTTCGCGCGAGATAGAGCCTTTCTTGTAAAGACCTTGGTAGCGTTCATATTTCGCTTTCGCTGCAGGTAGACGTGCTTGTGAACTCTTAAGGTTCGCTTTTTCTACGTCTGAATCCAGAGATACAAGAAGCTGGTCTTTCTCAACCATTGAGCCTGAAGCAAATGAGATATTGCTGATCACGCCGCTGGTTTCTGAAGTCAGTGTGACACCTTGGTTAGGCTCAACAAAACCGATGGCTTCGATAACCGGTACCCAATCAACAGGTTGAACCGTGGTCACTGTGACTGGAAATTCAGGCTCAGGGCGATTTGCTAAATACTCAGCAATCTTCTGTTGCTTGAACAGGTTGAAACCTATCACACTGCCGAATAACAGTATTGCGATAAGTAGCATGAAAAATGTCCACTTTTTCATTCTAACGAGAACTCCACATTAGTGTTTTATAATTGCATCCCAACTGGCTTCGATAGCTGATTCCAGCGCATCGTCATCCAGTTGATAGAGACCCAGAGCATGCTTACGCGCAAGCGAAACACTTGCTTCTAAGCTTAGTCCAGAAAGAATTTCATTATCGAGGTTTTTGAAAACCCCTTGTTTCTTTCCTTCGTTGAATAGGTTATCGACTTGGGCAAACATTTTTCGTTCTTGTTCCCGAGTGCTATAACAATTTTTCGAAGGAATTGAATCATATTGGGCGCGTGTCTTTAACGAATTGATATTCGATGCCGCCATTCGCCAAATATTTAGCCACATGGTCCTATACTGTTCCTTCAGTGGCTTGTCTGCATCCACGCCCGCTTGTACGGCTTTCGCCATACGCGCGACCACATACTGTCGCAACTCTTCCAACAAATGGTCTTTGTCGTCAAAGTAGCGATAGATGGTGCCTGCAGCGACGCCAGCCTCATTGGCTAGCTTCTGCATAGATACACCTTGAATGCCTACTTCGGCTACCATTTTTTGAGCCGCTTCAAGTATTTGTAGGCGTTTGTCGCTGGTATTTACAGTTGTCATGAGCCATCCAACCAATAACTGAATGAACGTTCATTCATTATAAAACAATTGACGTCTATTTGTGCAACTTATTTTTAATCAGAATTCTATAAAAGTTAAAAACTCCTACAGAGCGTGGCATTGTCATCGGTAGCAGTCTATTATGTGCGCGTTACAAGTCGTGAGTAGTGAGCACATTAATGAAGCTAAATCCGCAGCAAGATATGGCGGTGAAATACGTCTCTGGTCCATGCCTGGTTCTCGCTGGTGCAGGGTCAGGTAAAACCCGCGTGATTACTAATAAGATAGCCTACCTAGTTCAAAACTGCGGGTATAAGGCGAGAAATATCGCTGCGGTGACGTTCACCAACAAAGCCGCTAGGGAGATGAAAGAGCGTGTTGGACAGACGCTTGGTAAGAATGAATCTAAAGGCTTGATGGTGTCGACCTTCCACACCATGGGGCTGAATATTATTCGCCGCGAGTATAAGGCGCTGGGCTTGAAAGCAGGTTTCTCTTTGTTTGATGATCAGGACCAGATGGCACTGCTCAAAGAGCTCACTGAAAAACAGCTTGATGGTGATAAGGATCTCCTTCGTTCGCTGCTCAGCTCTATTTCGAACTGGAAAAACGACATGCTCACGCCAGGGCAGGTCAAAGGGAGCGCGCGTTCAGAACAAGAACAACTGTTTGCGCACTGCTTTGAGATGTACCAAATCCAGATGAAGGCCTATAACGCGCTCGACTTTGATGACCTGATCGCGCTTCCGGTGATTTTGCTTAAGACCAATCAAGAAGTACGTGAGCGTTGGCAGAAACGTATTCAGTATTTGCTGGTGGATGAGTATCAAGATACCAACACCAGTCAGTACGAACTTGTTAAGCTGTTGGTCGGCGAACGGGCTCGATTTACCGTTGTAGGCGATGATGATCAGTCCATTTATTCATGGCGTGGCGCGAAACCGCAGAACCTTGTATTGCTCAACAAAGACTTTCCAAACCTGAAAGCGGTGATGCTAGAGCAAAACTATCGCTCAACCAGTCGAATTTTGCGCGCTGCAAATATTCTGATTGCCAATAACCCGCACGTATTTGAGAAGTCGCTGTTCTCAGAGATCCCTGATGGTGAAAAGCTTAAAGTACTTAAAGCTAAAAACGAGGAGCATGAGGCAGAACGCGTCACCGGCGAACTCATTGCTCATCGATTTGTGAATCGAACTGAGTATCGTGACTATGCCATCTTATATAGAGGCAACCATCAGTCGCGCCTTATTGAAAAGGTATTGATGCAAAACCGTGTGCCTTACAAGATCTCAGGAGGCACGTCATTTTTTGCGCGCGCAGAGATCAAAGACATAATGGCGTATCTACGTGTGCTCGTGAACCCAGACGATGACAATGCTTTCTTGCGCATCGTAAACACGCCGCGTCGCGAGATTGGTCCTGCAACATTAGAGAAGCTGGGCAGTTATGCCAATATGCGAGGCAAAAGCTTGTTTGAGGCAAGCTTCGAGCTTGGGTTAGAGCAGCACCTTACCGGCCGCGGCCTTGAAAACCTGCGCCGCTTTACCCAATGGGTCGTCGCTATCGCCGATAATGCAGAGCGCGGCAATACAGTAGAGGCTGTCCGTGCTTTGGTTCGTGATATCAACTATGAAGATTGGCTGTACGAAACGTCATCTAGCGCAAAAGCGGCTGAAATGCGCATGAAAAACGTCTCCGATCTTTATTCGTGGATTGTTGCTGACTTAGAGGGTGACAACTACGACAAAGAAGAAAAGACGCTCAAAGAAGTGGTTCAGCGTCTAACCCTGCGCGACATGATGGAACGGGGTGAAGAAGATGATGACAGCGATGCGGTTCAATTGATGACGCTGCATGCCTCAAAGGGGTTGGAATTTCCTTATGTCTATTTGATAGGGTCAGAAGAGGGCATTTTGCCGCATCAAACCAGCATCGATGAGGACAATGTCGAAGAAGAACGCCGCTTGATGTATGTCGGTATCACTCGCGCGCAAAAGGAGCTGACCTTTACGATATGTAAGGAGCGCCGTCAGTTTGGTGAGCTAATCAAGCCTGAGCACAGCCGATTTCTCGATGAGCTGCCGTTTGATGATGTTGAATGGGAGCAAGCGAAAAAGCCGGTGTCAGCGGAAGAGCGCATGCAAAAAGGTCAGGCGCATATCGCCAATATTCGCGCGATGTTTAATAAGAAGTAACGCCAGATTGCACTGTATATAAAGAAGGGGCTCACTAGATAGTGAGCCCCTTCTTTATATACAGTGCGTAATGCTGGATTACAGGCCCGCGATCATGTGCTCGATAGCATCAATGATTTCTTGGTCAGAACAATCCATACAAGAGCCTTTCGCTGGCATCGCGTTAAAGCCGTTGATGGCGTGATCAGCCAACACGTCTTTGCCTTGTGCGATACGTGGTGCCCAGTCACCAGCGTCACCCGTTTTAGGAGCACCGCTGACACCAATAGAGTGACAAGCAGTACAGAAGGTATTATAAACAGTGGCACCATCACGTGGACCAGTTGGCTCTGCAACAACAGGTTCGCTACCTGCTAAGTAAACGCCACCAACGGGTTTAATACGCTCTGCGATAGCGTCATATTCTTCTTGGCTCACATCCGCTGCAAAAGAGGCAGTAGAAAAAGTTAGTGCGGCGAACAACACAGTTAAGATTCGACGAGACATATCCATTAAACTCACTTTACTATCCAACAAGGTAGCAAGTCGCTGCTTGCTATTCATTTATACGATTTTATTCTGCTTGCTGATCTAACGGCTGTTAAATCAATGTAAACATTGGGTGATTATATCCTGTTAACTTGTTGCAATAAACCACAACTTTTCAGCTTCACGGGGTGAATCACATCGTAAAGCTAGTATTTTCTGTACCAAAGTGCTGAAAAAGCCAACAAACGAAAAAAAAAGTTAAAAAAGTACTTTACGGCATAGTGTGATATCCGTATTATTCCCATCCGCCGATAGGGCATGCGCCCGTAGCTCAGCTGGATAGAGCGTTGGCCTCCGGAGCCAAAGGTCGAAGGTTCGAATCCTTTCGGGCGTGCCATCCGGATATAATTATTGGCAAAAAATAGTGGTGGCTATAGCTCAGTTGGTAGAGCCCTGGATTGTGATTCCGGTGGTCGCGAGTTCGAATCTCGTTAGCCACCCCATTATTTCGGTGACTTTTGTCTCCAGTTTTGATTTAATCGAAACGAAAGCGTTCTGAAAAGAACATTGTCGGTGAATAGCGCAGCTTGGTAGCGCATCTGGTTTGGGACCAGAGGGTCGGGGGTTCGAATCCCTCTTCACCGACCACTATTTCAGTTACTGTTGATGACGGTAACAAAACAAAATTTGTGGTGGCTATAGCTCAGTTGGTAGAGCCCTGGATTGTGATTCCGGTGGTCGCGAGTTCGAATCTCGTTAGCCACCCCATTTATTTTGGTAGCATTTGCTTCCCCTTACGAGTTGACTCGTAATAAAACACTGTCGGTGAATAGCGCAGCTTGGTAGCGCATCTGGTTTGGGACCAGAGGGTCGGGGGTTCGAATCCCTCTTCACCGACCACTATTTGAAAGCCTCGTCGAAAGACGAGGCTTTTTTCGTATGTGGTTTTGCAGGTTTGAGGAAAACCCATACGCGTCGGGGGCTGGAAGCCCAGTCGCATGGAAGGCCAGTCGTCGAGTGTCGAACCAATCGAATCTCTCTTCACTAAGCATCATTCGAAGCTTCCTCGTGATACGAGGTTCTTTCATCTACACGCTAGAAAAGCGCCAAGTTGAAAACCCGACATGATCTCCAAAACTATTTATCATTAGCTCATCTATCTAGTCACATATCATTCTGTTGTCCGATTAGCGGCATTTTTTCGTTGAATCGTGTTTTCTCTCTTAATAAATAGCCTGTTGTCTTATTGGAGCTTGGCTGAATAACATTTCTACGATTCTTGTCTGATAAGAAATGGTGTATCACTCTAGCTAACTCCAGAATCCCAGAGTTTTGTCTATATTGCATGCCACAATCATGTTGCAATTTAATGTAGCGGAAAATGTTGCCTACTCTCGATCTTTGAGCGTTTCGCTTGTGAAGTGTGATTAAGATCTAGACTTTAGTTCTGCAAACGGCATTGTTACAAAACTTATGTTTCCATAGTGTTAAAATGATTACGGAATAACTATTCGCGCCGCTTTAGTCATTAATATGGCTAATATCGTGATGCATAGCGATTTATGATCGTTTTATAGTGCGTTTTATTGGTGCTACATCAAGTTTTTAGATGGGTGGTCTCATTACTATATGTAGTTAATGTGCATAAATATTTATTTATACTGCTTTAGATTTGCTCAATTTCGAATTTTTATCCTATTTTTGTTGCTTTTCTGTGAAAGATTTGCCAAATTGATGCACTTGTAATTAGTCAGCAGAAAATGCTGCCTAAGAATGGATTCAATTTTTCAGACAGGGGCAGAAAACTGCCAAAGCAGTAGAGGTCTGGTAATGTCATTATTAGAAGTTAAAGATCTTCGTATCGAATACCCATCTCGCCATGGGGTACATGCCGCGGTTAAAAATTTGTCGTTCAATATTGAACGCGGCGAAATAGTTGGTGTTGTGGGTGAGTCTGGTGCAGGTAAATCGACCGTAGGTAATGCGGTGATCGATTTGCTATCACCTCCAGGAACTATCGCTGGTGGCGAAGTGTTCTTGGATGGAGAGAAAATCTCCGGTTTATCTCCTGAACAGATGCGAAAAGTTCGTGGCTCAAAAATCGGGTTTATTTTCCAAGACCCAATGACCTCACTTAATCCACTCTTCACGGTTGAGCAACAATTAAAAGAGACCATCCACGCCAATATGAAGGTGACGGATGAGCAAGCCTATGAGCGCTCGCTTAACCTAATGAAGCAAGTGGGTATTCCACAGCCTGAAAACCGTCTTAAGCAATACCCACACCAGTTCTCTGGTGGTATGCGCCAACGTGTCGTTATCGCTATCGCGCTAGCGGGTGAGCCTGACCTTATCATTGCAGATGAACCAACCACGGCACTCGATGTATCAATTCAAGATCAAATCCTAGGTTTGATTCGCGACCTGTGCATCAAGAACAACGTGGGTTGTATGCTAGTGACGCACGATATGGGTGTGGTTTCTAACGTGACTGACCGCGTGGCAGTGATGTATCGCGGTGACCTAGTTGAGTTTGGTGCGACGAAGAAAGTACTGGGCGACCCAGATCACCCATACACGCGCAGCCTAATCTCAGCGGTTCCTCGTTCAGACATGAAACTGGATCGCTTCCCACTGGTTAGTTACATCGAAGAAGCTCATGAAATGGAGCCGCTTGATGTGAAAAACCACTGGTTAGGTCAAAGCCAAGATCACCGTGATTACACAGGACCACTGCTTAACGTAGAGAACGTCAACCTGCGCTTTGTGACCAAAGATTCTTTGTTCGAAAGTCGTCGTGAGTACGTTCAGGCGTCGAACAACGTGAGCTTTGAGGTTCACGAAGGTGAGACATTTGGCCTAGTAGGTGAGTCGGGTTCAGGTAAATCTACTATTGCTCGAGTTATCGCAGGTCTGTACGCTCCAAACTCAGGTAAGGTGACGTTTGAGGGTATCGACTTAACCTCACTTAAGTCGGAGAAAGAGCGTCGTCCGATGCGTCGTCAGATGCAGATGGTGTTTCAAAACCCGTACACCTCAATGAACCCGCGCATGAAGATCTACGACATCATCGCTGAGCCAATTCGTTTCCACAAACTGACCGCTAACGAGTCAGAAACCAAACAGATTGTTGAAGATCTGCTTGAGCACGTGGGTCTTGGCAAGATGGCCGGTGTGAAGTATCCGCACGAGTTCTCTGGTGGTCAACGTCAGCGTATCTCTATCGCTCGCGCACTGGCAACGCGTCCGCGTCTATTGATTTGTGATGAGCCGACATCAGCGCTTGATGTATCCGTTCAGGCGCAGATTTTGAACCTACTTAAAGACCTTCAGCAAGAGCTGAACCTCACCATGCTGTTCATCAGTCACGATTTGCCGGTTATCCGTCAGATGTGTGACCGAGTGGGGGTAATGCAGATGGGTACGCTACTGGAAGTAGCACCAACCGAGCAATTGTTTACCGACCCACAACACGAATACAGCAAGCAACTGATTTCCTTGATGCCTGAATTTACAGGTTTAAGAGAAGACGTAGTAAAAACGGCGTAAGCCAAATAAGTTCCTAATGGAAATATAAGCAGAAGCAAACACAACAAAAAGGGATCCGGATCCCCGCATGAAGGAGTTATGCACAATGAAAACCATGAAAAGTAAATTAGCAGTGGCTTTGATGGCAGCTGGCCTAAGCTTTAGCGCTGCAGCAGCAAACATCACCGTAGCATACGACGCTGACCCAGTAACGCTTGATCCACAAGAGCAGCTATCTGGCGGTGTGATGCAGCTTTCACACATGGTATTTGACCCACTAGTACGTTTCAACCAAGACATGGAATTTGAGCCTCGTTTGGCTGAGTCTTGGGAGCGTGTCGACAACGAAACTATGCGTTTCAACCTACGTAAAGGCGTTAAGTTCCACTCTGGTAACGAGCTAACGGCTGACGACGTAGTGTGGACATTTGCGCGTCTTAAGAAGTCTGCTGACTTCAAAGGTATCTTTGCGCCGCTAGTATCACTGACAAAAGTTGACGACTACACCATCGAAATCAAGACTGACGGTACTTACCCGCTAGTTGAGAACGTGGCAACGTACATCTTCCCAATGGACAGCAAGTTCTACTCTGGTACAACAGAAGACGGTAAAGACAAAGGCGAAATCGTTAAGCACGGTAACTCTTTTGCTTCTACTAACGTTTCTGGTACTGGCCCATTCACGGTTAAATCTCGTGAGCAAGGCATCAAGGTTGAGTTTGAGCGTAACCCTAACTACTGGGATACCGAATCAAAAAGGCAACGTTGATAACCTAACACTTGTACCAATCAAAGAAGCAGCAACGCGTGTAGCAGCACTTCTTTCTGGCGACGTAGACATGATTGCTCCAGTAGCACCAAATGACTACAAGCGTGTGGATAGCGCGAGCAACATCAACCTATACACTATGCCTGGTACGCGTGTAATCACGTTCCAAATGAACCAAAACAGCAACGAAGCGCTGAAAGACGTTCGCGTTCGTCAAGCTATCGTTCACGCAATCAACAACGAAGGTATTGCTAAGAAGATCATGAAAGGTGCTGCGACACCTGCTGGTCAGCAAAGCCCAGTTGGTTACGCGGGTTACAACGAAGAGCTAGTACCACGCTACGACCTGAAGAAAGCGAAAGAGCTAATGAAGGAAGCGGGTTATGAGAACGGCTTTACGCTATCTATGATGGCGCCAAACAACCGTTACGTGAACGACGACAAGATTGCTCAAGCTGCGGCAGCAATGCTATCTAAGATCGGCATCAAGGTTGATCTTAAGACAATGCCTAAAGCGCAATACTGGCCAGAGTTTGATAAGTGTGCAGCAGACATGATGATGATCGGTTGGCACCCAGATACAGAAGATTCAGCGAACTTCACAGAGTTCCTAACGATGACTCGTAACGAAGATACTGGTCGTGGTCAGTACAACTGTGGTCACTACTCGAATCCAGAAGTGGACAGGATTGTTGAAGCGTCTAACTCTGAGACAGACCTAGCGAAGCGTAGCGCGATGCTTAAGCAAGTAGAAGCAACGCTTTACAATGAAGCGGCGTTTGTTCCTCTACACTGGCAAGATCCATCATGGGCAGCGAAGTCTAACGTTGAGATTGGCCCAATCATCAACGGCATGAACTTCCCATACTTTGGTGACCTAGTCGTTAAATAAGCGGCACTCTCTCGCTGAGTAAGCGACAGATAATCGCGCTCTGCTTTGTTCAGCGAGCAGAGCGCGTTTTTTAGGCTGAACGAATTTTTAATGTAATGGATACATAAGGGGCAAGGAATGTTTTCGTTTCTGGTCAAGCGCCTGTTTCAGGCACTGATAGTGATGTTTGTGATCAGTTTGGTGGCGTTTGCCATTCAGGATAACCTGGGCGACCCGTTGCGTGAACTTGTAGGTCAGTCGGTTTCAGAAGCAGAGCGTCAAGCGATGCGTGATGAAATGGGCCTCAACGATCCCTTCATTACGAAATACGCGCGTTTTCTTGGTAACGCGGTACAAGGTGATTTAGGCAACTCATACTTCTTCAAGCGCCCAGCGGTTGAAGTGATTGCGAGCAAACTAGTGGCGACGCTAGAGCTGGTATTTGGTGCCACGTTAATCATAATCTGTTTATCTATCCCTCTTGGGGTTTACTCTGCAATTAACCCGAAGAGCTTCTTTACCAAAGTCGTGATGGCAGGCAGCAGCATCGGTATCTCGATCCCTGTTTTCCTAACGGCAATCATGTTGATGTATGTGTTCTCTATCGAACTGGGTTGGTTCCCGTCCTATGGACGAGGTGAAACCGCAAACTGGTTTGGTTGGGACTCTGGCTTCCTAACGCTTGATGGTTTGGCGCACTTGGTGCTGCCGTGTATCGCACTGGCTTCCATTATGTTGCCGCTGTTTATTCGTTTGGTGCGTGCAGAGATGCTAGAAGTGCTGAGCTCTGAGTACATCAAGTTTGGTAAAGCGAAAGGTCTAGCTCTGCATAAGATCTACTACCAACATGCGCTTAAAAACACCATGCTACCGGTATTGACGGTAGGTGGCGTGCAAATCGGTACCATGGTGGCGTACACCATCCTAACCGAAACCGTATTCCAGTGGCCTGGTACAGGCTTCCTTTTCCTAGAGGCAATCAACCGCGTAGATACACCGCTTATTACCGCGTACGTTATCTTTGTAGGTCTTATCTTCGTAGTGACTAACACTATCGTCGACCTGCTATACGGCTTGATTAACCCAACAGTAAACCTAACTGGTAAAGGAGCATAACCATGACACAAGCAGTACAAGCCGTTCCTTCACGTTGGGAGCGTTTCAAACAATCGGATTTTCTGTATTACTTCAAACGCGACAAGGTTGCGATGACGAGTTTCACTGTCTTTATGGTGATTTTAGTGATGTCGTTAGCTTCGCCGCTGATTGCACCGCATAACCCGTATGATCTGAGTACCATCGACATTATGGATGCCGAGCTGCCACCATCTTGGATGGAAGACGGCGACGCAACCTTCCCGCTGGGTACCGATGAGCAAGGTCGTGATATTCTGTCGACGATTCTTTACGGCTCTCGTCTATCGCTGACGATTGGCTTTGCAGCAGTAGGTCTTCAGCTATTTCTGGGTACCGTTATTGGTTTGTCAGCAGGTTACTTTGGTGGCCGTGTTGATAGCTTCCTAATGCGTTTTGCGGATGTTCAGCTGTCGTTCTCAACCATGATGGTAGCGATCATTGTCTCGGCAATCTTTAAGGCGAGCTTTGGTAGCGAGTTCTTCAGTCAGTATGCGGTGCTGATGCTGGTGGTGATCATCGGTATTGCCGAATGGCCGCAGTACGCACGTACCATTCGTGCTTCGGTACTGGCTGAGAAGAAGAAAGAGTATGTGGAAGCGGCACGCGTGATGGGCTTTAAAGCGCCACGCATCATGTTCCGTCACATTCTTCCTAACTGTTTGTCGCCTATCTTGGTTATCTCAACAGTACAGGTGGCGAACGCCATCATGTCGGAAGCGGCGCTGTCGTTCCTAGGTCTTGGTCTGCCGGTTGACCAACCGTCATTGGGTGCCCTTATCAGTATCGGCTTTAAGTACATCTTCTCGGGCGCTTGGTGGATCACTGCGTTCCCAGGTCTAGTTCTGATCACTTTAGTACTAGTAATCAACCTATTAGGTGACTGGCTACGTGATGTATTTAACCCGAAAATCTACAAAGGGTGATCGAGAGTGATTGATTTTTAAACCCAATCCTCACTACACTAAGAGTCGCAAATCATTGCGGCTCTTTTTATTTGTGTCGCAAATTTCACAAGAAGTGTTCAGGGGATAGATATGAGCTCTTTTAGCAGAGTAAAGGGATTAGCGAGCGCATCAATAAGCTGGCTGCGTAGTAGTGTTCTGCTCGGAATATTGGTCATATCGTCAGGGGCGTCGGCTGATGATGCGCTATGTGATGCTAGCCAAGCCTCCATCAATCAACTCCCTATTCTTGCGGAAAATTGCCCAATAGGAAATGGTGTGTGGGGGAGCAAGGTGCCCGTGTCTGAGGGCGCGGTATACTGGATTCAATGTGGGATACTCGAAGCGCCCATGCCTTTGGAACAAGCCATGCCGCTGTACTCTGAGATATCTTCTGATGTTTGGATGTTGCCGCAAAAAAGCAGCTACCGCTGCCTAATAGGTCCCTATACGGATGTGAATAAAGCTAAGCAAGACTTAAATGAGGTGAAGGGAATCCGCGGTTACCGTGATGCCTTTATCCGAGTGGTGGAGCGCGGCGAGAAAACTGCAAAGGCTTCGTCCTCGTCTCAATCAAACCCCACAGGCGTCAAAGCAGCCTTCGCTAAGCCTCAAGTCTCAGAGCAAAAACTCGCAAAGCAAGCCATTCCTAAGCCAGCCGCTTCTCAATCCTCTTCACCGGCCACGAGCAAGTCCGTTAAAAAGGCAGCTACCATTCCTGAACTACCAACCACTAAATCCTCGCCACTCTCAGTCAGACTTTCCGCAGAACTTGATGGTAAGCGCTATGCGGTTCCCTACCTCTCAGGCGGTGACCATCAGTTTTATATGGAACATGACAAGGCGTGGAATCGACTAAGCTACAACAGCGCGATTAAGGTGTGCAGTGATCTTGATATGCATTTGGTGAGCAACACTGAATGGCAAGCCTTGGTGGACTCTAAGGTCATGGTCAACAATCAATGGCCGCTGCAAATGCCTTATTGGGGAGATGGTCAAAAAGGGGCTATTCACTAATGGCAAGGTGTCACCGTTAAAAGGCAACACCCTGCTAAATGTGGTGTGTGTAGGCAAGTAAACGAACTTGTCCCTAAGGTAGTAACCAGCGGGTTTTGGCACTGCGAGCTAAAAGCCAGCTAGTTGCCAGTGCTAAGCCACCACTGATAACAACCCAAAACGGGATCATGTAAATAGGGTGACCATGATGTAGCCCGAGCTCGTTCATAGGCCACAAAAACAGTGGGTGCAGAATGTAAATACCGAGGCTGTATTGACTGATAAAGCTCACTACTTTTTTCACCTTAGGCGCTAGGCTATCGGCGTACGCCTTACAAACAATGAAAATCATACTGGCTGCCAATACGGTATTCAGTGTCTTATAAGAGAACCAGCGACCCACATAATAGCGTTCCGCTTCGATACTGCCTTGCACCACCATATAGCTGCTCAGAGCCATAGCCCCAACACCTAAAATCACCGAGGCGATAACCACGCTGCGACTGGCAGGCAGCTTCTGATACAAAATATAGCCTAATGGCAATAATCCCATATATAGCCAGAACTGCTCACTCCAAGGTCCGTCGATGCGCATCAAAAACAGCAGAGTCGTCAGTAGCCAAAGACCCGTGAAGGCGTAGAGCGCTGCATCATCAAACATGCGAACAAAAATTTGCAGAAACGGAATAGCCGCATACAAAGGAATGAAGTAGTAAAAGAACCCAAGGTGGTAATAGGTCTGGTGATGGTAGCTCTCTGCCAGTACCTCTTTCACCGTGCCGCCATCAAAGCCCTCAATCGTCCAGCCTGATAAATACGCATAAAACAGCGACCACACCAAAAATGGGATCAACACCTTGCCGAGTCGGCGCGATAGGTAATATTTGAGATCAAATGGGCGTGTGTCATTGAGCATCAATGCACCTGTGATCAGTATGAATACCGGCACTGCCCAGCGACTGAAGCCGTTAAAGGTGATCGCCGTGACCCATTCGCCCATTGGGATTTGTCCTAATTCATGACGGTAAGGCCCAAGAGCATGAATGATGATCACCGCCAGTGCGGCGACACAGCGCATAGCGTCAAAGAAATAAACGTGTTTTTTGTCCATTAACAACTCCTTACAGTCTTAACAAACTATAAGGAAGTTTTCCGACCTAGGAAAGGGAGAGTGGATCAGAGTTGTGTAAAAATTGCCCTGTACTCAGGCAAGTAAGTCAAAAAGAGGACTCGAGCCACAGCTATTAACTAAGCTGCGGCTCTTGCTAGTCTATGGGCAGGTGACCTGTTCCCAGAACCAATTGGTTTGAGTGGGCGTCTCCCAAACTCCAGGTTTGTTTTTCACGGTAAAGCACTTGCCTTGGTGTGTCACGGTATCGCCCACGTCGACTTGGGTCACTCCCGCTTCCCAAACGATGACGCCAGATGGTGTGCTGGTATCACTGCCGTCATTGCCTCCATCAGTATCGCCACCACCTGTATTGGGTAGTTGATCGACGATACGAACTTCTGGCCAGTTAGCGTGTGAGCCATAAAAATTAGTCACACACTTCTCGTAATCGCCAGGGACAAGCGCAGAGTATGCCGTTTGATACCCGACCAGGTTACATTCAAACGAGACCCCGCCGGGGCGATCAGCATGATATTTCCAGCTTGCTTCCCAGTTGGTGTATAACACGTCGGTGGCGCCATTGAGGTTCAGGCTACCGTAAGGTGTTTGTTGCCAACAGGTATTCGCCTCATCGGCCTCAATCGGGATTTGGTAATGCGCTGCGAGCCCTTCCCAATAGCGAATGCGATTAACCGGTTGGCCTTTGGTTTTGTTCTGTTCACCACACTCGATACCACCGTTGATGATATTGATGGTCGTACCAAAGCCATAACCAATGCCGGCATCAAGCTCACGCTGCGAGGGTGTCCAAGTCCGGTCAATCACGTGCAGCATAGCGGGTTTTGGTGCTTGTGGGGTTAAGAAAAACCAGATCGCAGAGGCGAGATTGAGCCATGAATCCGCCACCAAGGCTGGGTTATCAAGAAGAACAGTCGCGTCACCATCAAACATCACTTCCGAGAAAGGGCCGTAGTTAAAATGGTAGGAAAGCTGTTTGGCGCCGCGACCGAAGTACCCTTGGTTCGGTGAACAAGGCCAGCGCTTGTTTTGCCAATCATTTTGACCGCAGCCTGTGGTGTAGCCTTCTTGTCCTTCGGACCAGCCCATTTCACGCACATGTACTAAGGCTTGTTGCCATTCTTCTAAAGCCAATGGGTTATCCCAGGTGTTATCAATGGCGATATGTCCGCCAGTTTCTTGGGCAAAGTGGGCAAATGCTGTAACGATAGAACGTTTACAGATGGCGTCGGCATCACGTCCATCGGTGTAATCACCACAAAATGCAGGAAACTTACCTATGGCCTGCAAGAAGCGCTGATAGGTATATTCCGGAGCGGCCATTTGAGTGAGGAAGTCCCACTCCGATCGAGGGAACACGCGCTCTGCTCGCCTGACGTTATCAGGGTTGCTGGCCAGTCCCGCATCAATCGCATCAACAATGGTATTCGGTGCTGTCGAAAGCGCATTAGCCCAAACTGCGTACATTGGGTTACTGGTTTGAGCCGCAGCACTTGCCTGCACTTCACTACGCAACAATACATAGCCAGTCGGATTAGTAGGGTCGGGCTGAGGGTTGACGGCAAGTGCTGGCAGGCTTGTACCTACAAGTGCTGCCGTAACCAACAATTGGCTGGGTTTCATTTCACGTTCCTTATATTTCATTGGGCTAGTTTGCAGAGACTCATGCTAAGAGAGATCTATCAGCTAGCAGAAAAAACTAAAACAAAGGCTATGTGCTGGTTACTGTGAAAACCATTAGTTCTGCGCTTGTTGTTGGATTGCTGCGAGGCGATTCATGGCGGGAGGGAATGAGTAATAACTCGATTGCGTAAAGATGTGTGGTGGTTCAAAACTTTAGATGTAGAAAAGCCCAGCAATGGCTGGGCTTTTAGGTAATGTACGTTTGTCGCGATTAACGCTTAGTCACCTTAACGACATCAACGCTATCAACGCATAGTCACGAACTCTTCCGAGCCTGTCGGGTGGATAGCAACCACTGAATCAAAGTCCGCTTTGGTTGCGCCCATCTTCATTGCAACTGCGAAGCCTTGAATCATCTCATCAACGGTAAAGCCGATGCCGTGTAGACCCACGACTTTCTCATCGTCGCCCGCACATACTAGCTTCATCTTACAAGGTTGACGGTGCTTAGTGACCGCGGTGTACATGGCTGTGAAGCCTGATGTGTACACTTTCACGTTGTCTTCGCCGTATTTCGCAATCGCTTCTGGCTCAGTTAGACCGATAGTGCCGATTGGTGGGTGGCTGAATACCACGGTTGGAACGAGGTCGTAGTCCATTTTCGCGTTTGGCTTGTTGTTAAATAGGCGCTCAGAAAGCTGACGGCCCGCTTTAACTGCCACTGGTGTTAGCTCGATACCACCTTCCATGATATCACCCACACAGTAGATACCTTCAACGTTGGTTGTTTGGTACTCGTCTACCTTGATGTAGCCGCGATCGTTAGTTTCAACGCCTGTTGCGCTTAGGTTGATAGCGTCTGTTGCTGGGTGACGACCAATTGCCCAGATAAGCTGGTCAACGTTTTGGCTCTCGCCGTTCTCTAGGTGAAGAGTCAGGCTGCCGTCTGCTTCTTTAACCACTTCTTTTGGCACAGATTGAGTGTGCAGCGTTGGACCTTCTGCATCCATCACTTCAACTAGGGTGTCGATGATCATTGGATCGAAGCTACGTAGTGGCGACTCTTTACGAACAAATAGGTGTGTCTCTGTACCCAGTGCGCTTAGTACGCCTGCGATCTCAACAGCAATGTAACCTGCACCTACAACAGCAACACGCTTAGGTTGTGCGTCTAGGTCGAAGAAGCCGTTTGAGTCGATACCGTATTCAGCACCAGGGATGTTTGGAATCGTTGGACGACCACCGACTGCGATAAGGATGTGGTCTGCTGTATATAGCTCGCCATCAACCTCAACGGTTTTTGCGTCAACGAATTTAGCAAAGCCCTTGATAACGTTTACTTTGTTGTTACCTAGTACGCGATCGTAAGATTGGTGGATACGACCAATGTACGCTTGGCGGCTTTCAACCAGTTTGTTCCAGTCGAAGCCTTTAACGTCAACGTCAAAACCATAGTCTTCCGCGTATAGGTTCATGGCTTCAGCAATTTGCGCGCCGTGCCACATGACCTTTTTAGGTACACAGCCAACGTTTACACAAGTACCGCCTAGGTCTTTCGCTTCGATAAGCGCAACCTTCGCGCCATACATTGCCGCACGGTTTGCAGATGCGATACCGCCGCTGCCGCCACCAATACAGATATAGTCAAAATGCGTTGCCATTACGTTCTCCAAGAGCTTATAAATATTTTGATTGCTTGTACTAAAGCATATTGGGGCGATGTTGTCAGAACTCAACAACCCAACATGTTAGCCGCAATCTCTGTCCGTATGATAAATCGAGTCTAGCAACTTTCTCCAATGGGAAAAAGTTGCGTTGATTATGACTAATAACGATTAATGTCGATGAATCTGAGGGCAAGTGCCCTCAGAGCGTCATGATTAACCACAGCAGCTACTTGTGCCGCAGCCTGATGTTGGCGTCATATCTTTACCTTCAGCCAGATAGGTATTGGTGAGATAGAAGTTGCTAAACAGAGTATCGAAGTCTTCAGATACGGTTTTCTCCACCAAACCCGACTCGAGAATGTTTTGTTGCCACGCTTGCATCTTAGGTAGACCACAGAAGAAATCATACCCAGAGTGTGCTTTTACAATGGCAGCTCGATGCAATAGCGGTAACCACGCCATATCCACATTGCTGAGCGCATCCGATTTAAAGAATTTAGTTGCACCCGACAGTTGGTTCTCTGCTTTTTGGAATGCTTTGATCAGCTTCTCTGCACGCTCTTCAAAGGTTGCCTTATCTTTACTGCTCATGGTGCTGCACTGAGCAAGGTAGTGCTTCGAGCCTAGGTAGCTCCATGCGCGGTCAAGAGCACGCTGCTCATTGGTGACGCCTTGCTCAAGCGGGCCATACTCATCTTCGATGTACTCGATTATCGCATCAGACTCAACATCTCCAATTACATCTAGGCAATCTCCATTTATGTTACACATGGTGTTAGTAAAGGGTTTTGTCGATGTAACAACAAAAGAACTTAAAATCATTGTCTCTCCATTCATGTGAAGCCAAATGGGTTAACTTTGTTACTAGCTGTTGGTGAACAGTATAGTTTGATTAGATCTGTAACTCTTTTTAGCTCCCTATAATGATATAGGCTCTAGAGATTGAGGCTCATTGTTACCAGCAAGGCTGTAAGAAATGACAATGAAAATGGATAACAAAGATTGAACAACCTAATTACCGTAATCAGCTCCGCCATACCTTTGGACAGCTTCGAGTTAGTGACTTTGCAATTTAAGACTTTTACGAACTATCTCAGTAAGTTGATTCAGCCCAAGCATGGCTGAAGGTTTGGTAAGAATTTTGTTGGGCTTTACTGAACAAGTTCAAATACGACCTGTCAGTTTAGTCACATGGACCTGACACGTGCTCTAAGTCGGCAAGATGCCAGAGATTACTCTGCACCAAATCTAGACAAAGAAGCTGGTCCCTGTTTTATGTAACGAGCTAGCGTAACAACTCGTACAGGCTTGTGTGGGTAATTGATAAGGTGCCTAAGACCAGAATAGGTACACGATCTGTCTAACAAGCTCAACAACTCTTTATAGGTCATCTGATTGAGCGTACGAAACTCCCTCAGTCGACGGCTAACCTCAAGAACGCATTGGCTATCAGCCAAATCTTTAGTTTTTGCTCTCATAACTTATTCTCCCTTAAATTAGTTGAACGACAGTAGGACTTGAGTTGCACCAGTAAGACGTTTCAAAGCATCGATGTGTGCCTGAACTTCAAGTGGTAATGTGGAATTTTTTGGCGCTACAGATACTGGCATTTTTTTACTATCTTGCGCTTCCTGCAAGCAGTGCTCTTCTGCTAGCTTGAAGTACTCAAACGCCTTGTCTGGGCTGATACCCAGCCTATTCGTGAGTTGTTCAACGACTGCATCTTCTAAATCAACATACCCACTATTCACCCAATCATTGTTTCTGATGATGCTTTCAAATATTCGCCGCGCTTGAACAGCCTCTAAAACTTGATCTTTCACAGATGCGTTCATTTTGAACTTAATACGTGATTTATTTCCCTGACGTCCAGGAGTGAAGCGTGCAACCTGATAATGTTCAAGCATTCGAGCCGTCTTGATTGACGCTTTGTAAGATTGCCCAGTGTGCTGTGCTGCAACGTCTATAGGGAGGACATCAGTTGTGCGAGATGTTTCCAAAATTGTTGCTATGTGATTGTTACTGTATACCGCGTAAATGATGTCTTGCCTTTGTGCTGGACGGCTTTTTTTGGTCCATTTTTCGAATCTCCTAACTCATCTTAGATAAAAATACGATAATTCATATATCATCAATAATCAACAAAAAAACACATAAAGAGCCCTTTGGTTTTATTGGTTACTCTTTATTGAGTTATTGCATCGTTCTTTGGTTGGCGTTAGGATGGGCTATCTTTCACACAAACCTGCTTTAACGGTGACTACGTGCGCGAGTTACAACAAACAATCGACCTTTATGATTTAGCATGCCTATTGGTTGAAAGGTTTTCCGAAAACATTAGCGGGAGAATACTCTTCACTCGTGAGGGAAAAAATGCGATTCACATTAGCGTTCGCCTCACACCGAAACATAGTGAAGAGACCTTAAGTGAAATAACGGGTCTCTGCAGGGAAATGATTTTTGCCTGCTATGACAAGGACGACACACCGAAACCAAGTCTTCACGGCTATTTTGAGATAGCTAGTGGTGTTGTCTCGGTCCAATTGACTAGTAAAGAAGTCATCGAGACAATGCTTGAAAACTACTATTTAGCGGAACAAACAAAAAGCTATAGACTTTAAGGAGCTAGAATGAGCAAAGAGAATAACAACGAATTCCTAAAACAGTGCGCTGATCGTGCTGTTGCCTCAATCATAGTAATGGAGGACGGAAGACTAGTTACACAGTTAGGCAATTCAACTGTACTTCATGAGGCAATGCCTGTCGTACGACAGACCGCTCAAGTATTCGATATAATTGCTAATACGGTAAAGGTTGTAGATGGCTAAACAAAAAGTAATAAGCTTGTTCCCAGTGTATAAATCGCATTGGGGCAAAAGTAATCTTCGAAACAACCTGTTGACTAAATTATTCTAATGGAGGTCTACTGCTGCCTAAACAAGCTTAGGAGCAGTGTAACCCAGCCAGCAAGGATCTGGACAAAAGTGCGTCAAGGTGGTTACTTAACAAGCATAGGTTTGCGCTGGCTAACCATTTGTTTTTGTGGCGTCTTCTTTCCCTGTGAATGCAATGTAGTGATAAGGTAAATCATTGCGATCTATATTGATGCCAATAACCAAACAGTACTTAACGTGTTCAGGTTCTAAAGCCATCAAGTACGCATTTTCAATGAATTCATACCTTCTATCTTTATTCATATCCTTAAAGAGTACGACAGCTAAAGAATACTCTGAGCTTTCAGGTGGACTATATATCAAACTATTTTTATGTCCTTCTTTTTGCCAAGTCCTCTGTACGATTTTAGAAAGCTCTTCGATATGCTCGCTCATTTTAGTTTGGTCATCTGGCGGGAATCGATTTAGGACAGCTCCAATCTCACTCCAGCGTGGTGTGGCTCTCTCTTCTAGCTTATTGAATATATCTTTAAACCAACGAGATATTTTAGGTTGTGGTTTTTCTACAAAGATCCCTTGATCTTTTGACATGTAGTAGAGATCCAGAGGTTCAGACATATCCGTGATGATAATTTTCCTAGACCTGTCTTCGGTTAGAGTCCCCGGATTTAATAATGTTTTGAGATAGAACCCCATATAATCCAGCTCATCTCCGTGAAACTGACCAGTCTGTTGAAGCTCCGTTCTTCTTAGAAGGTAATGTATAATCTGGACTGGGTGCTCTAAAAAATCGAACAGAGTCTCGAAATCAGCCAAGTTCATCGATGGGCATGCGACAAAGTCATCTGGCACCCAACCAGTCTCTTGGAACAGTTGGAGGTTTGATTGCAAAGTCGCAAAGTCTTCTAGTGAAACAGAGACTCGGAGTACTTTGTTAATGTCATTTAAATCGATGGGCAATTTATCGATAAAATCATGGGCATCCCCCCATTCTTCCTTAATTCATCAATTTTGAGCTCTAAGCGATGCGATTGAATTCCCGGATCTACTAATATTTCCTTCAAATGGCGTTTTACACGCTCTGAAGCTCCCCTCAATGCTTGCTTAGAAATCTTCTGTGATTTCGCCTCAATAATGATCGCGTGAGAGTCGATGAAGGAAACTAGATCGGTTTCATATAGGTTTTCACCTTGGTGCCATCTTACACCAGTTATTACATGTGATTCTGGAAATCTCCGTTTCACAATTGACTCAATTTTTGTCTCCAGGTAAAAGGCCCTTCGTCGATGCAACCCCTCTTTATCGAACTGCTCGACTAAGTCATCCAGAGTAACCATAGCAAAACTGAAAAATAGCTGTGGAAGTATGCAATAGTAACCACTCTCAGTACTCATGATTGGCTTATTCCAAACAGGGTTATCTAAAAACAAAAAAATTGTTTTTTCTTTATTTAACTCTCCACTCTTAAACGAAAAGTAATCGACTATTGCTCGAATTACTTTCTCATCTAGTTTGGATTCCTCTGACAACTCACTAAAATTTATAAGATAATTATCTGACATCCTTAAGTCATAATGGGCCAAGAGCATTGCGAAAACTTGTATCTTTGACATATCACGTATGTCAATTTCTCTCATGAATTTATCTGCTTCTTCCTGACCTTGGTCTATGAGCTCGTGATACTTCAAAACCATGTCGGAAGTTTTTTTCACTTGTCGCAACTGAGACAATGCTTCGAACCGATGAGATAGCTTTCGCTCCATTATTTGAATCATCACGTCAAAAACATCAACAATGTTGGAAGCGGAGAAGCCCAATTTTTCGGATAACAAATCATCAAAGCTCGAGTATAGCTCCTTACAAATCGTTTTGACCTGAGAATGAAATCCCCAGTTTCGAACCATTTGAGTATGACCCCTTAACTTTTCTTGTATCATACTCACAGCACTTTCAGTCTCAGATTGTTCTACTAGGCTCTCTGTCATCCTACTCATAGCAAAAGCAACGCTGACCTCTTCGAGTTGCTCGATTACTTTTTGTACTACATCTGGCGTCACTGGATACAAACCAAGTTCATCTTTAGGGACTTGCAATATCAAGGCTTGAAACAACTCTACATGGGCTTGTTGTACTCCCACTATTGAGTCCCGAGAGGCTAAACCATTATCGCCAGCCCCAACGACTAAACCATAACCAGCGATTATGGAAATTAACGTTGTTGGGTCATACTTCCGTATCGTTTGCTCTAGCAACTCTAGGGTATCAATTACCTTTTTTTTGCTCTCTCTACCGACTGTACTGGCTAAGTCTTTGCGTTGTTCGGGTGAAAGGTCAGTAAAAGGATTGTCCATAATTTGAAATACAGGAGAAGAATCACTCGCTTTTGGCAGAGCGTTTACTGATTGTTTGTTTTGCTTTTTCTTAAGCCGATTTTTCTTTTGATCTCTACGTTTCTTACTATTTTTACTCATGACGTTAGACCCATATCATTCGCTAGCACAAAGAGTTAGTCAGTACGATTTACGGTTTTTCCCCTTCGAGGTTATCATCATATGACTGATAAAGTTATATAAGAATGATCATAATTTTTAATGAGTTAAATGTCATTGGTGGAGTTTGAGCTACAGCTCTTAACATAGGTGTCTAGATGGAGATAATCAGAAACTGCGACGCTGCGGGTAGCTTTCAAGAAAGACATTTTAATCAATAGCCTCAAGCTTAGTTCACGCTTAGAGACGTGACTCATTTGGGGCATATCTAATTTGCTGCATCAGCTAGCCAAACTTGTTCCGGAATTTGATCTGCATCTCAGTTCACTAACCTACGCACTGATTTTCTTGAACATAGTCTTGAACGCTGCAGCGTGCCTACTAGTTTATAAAATGTTAGGAAATGAGAACCTCAGTAGTGACGGTACATGGACTTTAATCTAGCGTTATTGAGCCAACTCAAGAAGCGGACTATCAGCAATCTATTGTTAGTGGGTGGGTTATCTGCGCTGTTTGTTTTTTTTCACTACCAGCTTCTGCAGCTACCGACTACGCTATTTTCACTCTCAACTCAGACTTTAAACCACTAAGCCGAAGCAAAGCTCGCATGCTGTACCGTGGAAAAATGAAATCGTTACAGGGACAACGTATCGAACTGGCTGACTGGCCACAGCGCTCCACTGAGCGAGAGCTGTTTTATCAATCCCTACTCGGTAAAGACATTGCACAAATGAATGCTTACTGGGCGGGTTTATCTTTTTCTGGCAAGGCGAGACCGCCAAAGGAAATCTCATCTGCTGAGATGGCCCCTCTCGTGATTTGGCTCCAAGAGAAACCAAATCGTGTAGGTTATGCTCCATTAGAATCACTTCCTTCCGATGCCAATATCCTTTATGTCTTAGCAGTGGAGTAAATATGCCAAGCAAAGTACTGTTAGCACTCATCTCTATTATCAGCTCACCCGCCTTCGCCGTCGTTGAATTGACTGAACATATTTCGTTTAGTGGTTTCGGTTCGACTTCTTGGGCCCAGTCAGACAATGATACCCCTGTACTCATAAACCGAGCTATTCGCAATGAAAGCTGTTTTGATTGCGACACGACGTTTGGATTGCAGCTCGACTACTACAACGAAGGCTTTAAGGCCTCTGTGCAAGGGGTGAAACGACCTCAAGACAACTGGAGTGAACCTGCGCTTGAATGGGCTTATGTCGGCTATGAATTTGATCATCTCGATTTGAGAGCAGGAAGACAGCGATTACCTCTTTTTTTAGCATCTGAATATTTCTATGTAGCGCAAGCCTTTACAACGGCTCGTCCTCCTGCAGAAGTGTATAGTGCACTGCTTGGACTCACGGCCTACAACGGTGCCAGTGTCAATTGGCGATATTATGTAACAGATGAACTTCAGCTTTCCTTAACCCCTTTTGTCGGCTTCCAAGATGAAGCCGAAGTCACTTTCAACCCAGACATCACTCTGGAGTTTGATACTCAGAACCTGTGGGGGCTCAACGCTCAACTAACTGGAGACTTCTATCGCTGGAACTTCATCTATCTCGATGCCGTGTATGATGTCACGGCGCATGTTATCTTCCCAGGTGTCCCCCCTCAATTTCAACCGAGGCCAGAGCCGGTCCGCAATACCGTCAAACAATACTCGGTAGGAACAGTGTATGAGTTCGATGCCCTAAAAACGACGTTTGAATTTCAAAGGTTGGAACGAATACGCATGGACTGGTACGGACAAGTTGAGTATCGTCTCGCTCCGTTCACACCATACATCGCTTACGGACAACTGTATCAAGACAATGAACGTTCCAATGCCAGTGCCACTGTTGGTGTGAGGTATGATTTGTTAAGTAACTTGTCCATCAATGCTGAGTACCAGTATTTTCAAGTGCTCAACAGTGGTTCTGGCTTATTTATAAGCTCTCCGGGCAACGATGATAGCGCTCAGCTTTTTACCGTGATGGCGAGCTTTTCTTTTTAGTATTAGTGAGAGAATGCCAAAGCTTCATCATGTGTATGGTAGCGCCCTTGAGCGAAGCGCGTTATTAAAGTGATGCTTTTTCGAGGTATCAAATGAAGCGGTTATCAGCACGCTTCCTCCTTCATTATCTCAATACCTAAAGCCAGCACATTACGCCAGGCGAGTTCAATGTCTTCATCATACAATGGGTCATGTACTGCTACGGTCGCTAAAAGGCTATCTACCCACATGTCGAGCTCATTTTCAGAAACATCCAACCTCATCTCTTTATGTTTTGTGGCCAATTTTCTGATGGCTTCACGTATGGAAGTGGTCGTGGACGCATTCTGTATCAGAACCAAAGACGCTTTGAGCATACGTGCTTGCTTCTCTACGTCGACCCCACCAAAACGCTCTAAGAAACGTGGGTTTGCATCACAAAAGATAGTCAAAAAGTCAGTCATAAATTCGGTGTCGATACGACACCGTTGATAACTGTCAAGAAAGGCTTCATTGCTGTTCATATAACCCTCTACAACTGATTAAGATAGTTTAGCGATAGCTCAAAAGGCATTTCTCCTTACGACAAGTGACCATATAGTATTCATGCTCACCTTTGTGCTCTTTGACTTCAAAGTAGATGGTGGATTTTTTCAGCCCATCTTTGAAGGCAAAGACAAACTCTGCATCATCCATGCTTAGCCCCTCTTTCTCAAGATGGTCAGCCATTGATAGTTTTGCTAGTTCAATTATCTTCTGGTCCTTCAAGGGTGTAAGTGATGCCTGTGCGAAGGGGGCGGCAAAGATTAAAATAAGAACAGGTAATAATTTCATTCTGACTCCTGTAATTAAATGATTTCTCACTTCATAATAGTAGTATTCAATCAGCCAATTGGGGTTCATCGTTGCATCTAACCAACACCATAAAAAGTCCGCTGTTTTGGCTCATTCCAATGGGATTTGTACTGGTCCTTTTGGATGCTTTTCCCTCTATCCGTTATTGGCTGTTGGCCGACCATACTGCACTAATGGATTTGATAGCACGTTTCGGCTTAGAATTTGGGTTACTTCTCATAGGTGTTGCCTTTGTTCTCGATATCGCTTTTCTTGATGAAGACGACCAGTGTTGAACTTTCACTTAACACTCTGTAGCGCTAGTTTTCGTTTAGTGACGTTCGGTCCACCCCATATAATTTAACTTTCGTTGTAGCTTCCCAATAGCCTCATTTTGCAGCTGTCTGACGCGCTCTTTAGATAAGTCTTGCATCGTCCCAATCTCTTGTAATGACAGCACCTCTTTGTCGTGTAACCCAAAGCGATGAATCACGATATCGCGGTATCTATCAGGAAGGTGGCTAATGAGTGCTTCAATATATGCTTGCAAGGTCTGGTTTTGATGAGAGCGGTCTGGCTCTTCATCTATCGCTGATGGTATCGCTTCAAGGAAAGAGGGGTTAGTAGGCACAGAGTCAACCGTGACCCTTGGTTCAATATAACCACTCATCTCGATGAGCTCTCCCACACGCCCGATTTCTCCATTAACTTGTTTGGAAATTTGGCTAACTGAAGGAAGATGATGAATAGACGACAGCATTTGATTCGTTTCGCGATAGAGTTTACGCATCTCTTTGATAATATGAACGGGTAAGCGAACCGTACGCTCTGTGTTCATAATAGACGATTCAATACTTTCTCTTATCCACCATGTTGCGTAAGTACTGAAACGATACCCCATCTCTGGGTCAAACTTGTCTACTGCCTTTATCAGCCCAATATTACCCTCTTCAATCAAGTCAAGAATCGTAAGATGAGTCAAACCTCTCTTGATATAGCTTCGTGCTAACTTCACCACTAACCGTAGGTTTGTCTCAATCATAACATCTCTAGCAGCGTGGTCTCCGTTATGAGCTAATGTGGCAAAGTGATATTGCTGCTCAGGAGATAGTTGCTCTATCGCCACCACGTCTTTGATGTATTTGGCGTGTAAATCAGCATTTGCATCTTTGGCGACACTTGAGACACCTACTTCTCTCGTTATCATTCTTTTCCCTTGTCCGACATTCTGTTTTGAATAGAGCAAGCCGACATAGACGACCTACAATCTTACTCTTCTAAAACTAGACATGCCTCTTATATGCCACAAGTTTTAATTAATGCTCATTAGGAAATTAGAAGGTAAATTAAACTAAAGTCGTATATTTTGAATGCCCAAGCCTTTTGAGTTTAGGACAAAAGATGAATGGTAGTTTACGCGTCAAAGTAAGGGGATGAGCTGAAAACAACACTCTTGGGGGGGGAGCGCGCGTTTTCTATCGAGAATGTGTCATGACGAGAAACTCCGAGCCCCAGTGCCGAATACTAGAAGCGTAATAACGGTAACTCGACGGATCAGAGGTTCTTTGATTGCCTCGAGCTAGAGGTGAAGGTGTTTAGTGCTGAGATTTGATATTTCGGAAGGCCTCAATAACTCTTTGATTGAACTCATCAAGATGAACATGTTGAAATGAGCCACTGTCCTCACCGGCTAAGCCTATCTCTGCTTTATCCGATGATTCCCATGACAACAATCCATTCACTGTCATATCATCGTCTCTAGTAGCAGAGTGTACGGCTCTTTCTTTCAGTATACTTAGTTCTTGATGGCTAGAAACTGACTTGCTGATGAAAGTGCAGCTGTCAGGAATATCAATTTCAACTTGCTCGGCGAATTGAAGCAATTTCGCCTCAGCAAAGGTATACAGCCACGCTTCTTGATTCATGTCTTTGGTGGTTCGCAATATCCGCCCTAGCACTTGACGGAAGTATAGCTCTGTCTTGATGTTGGAAAGGTAACAACAAACCTGTAGACGAGGTATATCGGTTCCTTCACTGATCATGCCTACACTAATAATCCAACTGCACGCACTGTCTCTGAAGCGCTGAATAGTCAACTGTGCGTCTTTTGTTTTGTAGGTCACAATGGTTGCAGATTGGTTGAAGCGCTTTGATAGTATTTGAGCTATTTGCTTTGCATGCTTTATTGAAGAAGCAACAATTAAGCCACCGGCACACTTGTTTGTTCTTCTGATGCGCTTTAACTGATTTATCCCTTCTTCAAGAATATAAATGAGGGCATCAATGTTTTTGATTACAGCCGAATAACGAACGTGACCACTAGATACCAGCTCGTTGATCGAACCAAATACCTCACTACCGTTTGAGTCAGAGAATACAGTTTTATTACAATCTATCAATGCAACATTTGGGCGTCGACATACTCTGTCTTGCACAGCCTGTGAAAGAGGGTACTGGTAATCACATAGTATTGTTCCTTCTGGATCAGAATATGTAGCGAGAGTGACGGGAGTCTGATTAGAACGCCAAGGAGTGCCAGTGAGTGCAAGTGTATAGGTGGCCGCCTTCTGGACTATCGCCAGCGTGTGGTAGCCCCAAGAGTTGTTATTGTCCTCGTTGTCACCACCACAATGATGAATCTCGTCGAAAATACAAAGCACTCTATAATTTGCTAGTGTATTCCAAAACGCTTGATTTACTGACCTAAGTGATTGATAAGTTATTGATATGCCCTTATCGCCAATTTGGCCTTTAAACTTACACGCTAGGTGCTTAGAGAATGTTCTCTCAATGCTTGTTGCAACGACTTTTGAAGGCGAAAAACACACAACAAAGTCAATCATTTTCTCATCGAGTAATCTCTTAGCGAGACTTGCAGCCATAATCGTTTTGCCAGCTCCAGGTGTAGCTTGAGCTAGAAAATGAGAACCACCATTTTTGTACTTTTCATGTGCGAGTTGAACGCACTTATGTTGCCAGGCTCTTAGCATGGCATTAGCTCATTTTTACTTAATCGTTTCACTGCTTCTGACCAAACGTTCAGCTTTGCAACAAGCAATGCTGCCTTTTTTGTTGCATTTGAGTGCGGTTCATCAAGCAATCTACAGAGCTCTTTTGAGCGTTTCATTAGTGTTTTGTACTCTTTGATCTCCTCTAGGGTGATCGTGAGCTCAGCCTCTATATCAGACTTTTCTCGTTGTAGCGTTGCATGCATGAGTGTCGGTTCTAATCTGGTGTTTAGTGCTCTCGAACTTCTTGGTCGTTTGTCTTTCAGTTCAAACTTTGCCTCATTAAATGTATTGGTTTTTGAGTAAACCCTGTTGTGCTTTGAACCTCGACTTGCAACAAGTCCCGCCTTTTCCAGCTTATCTAACTGCCTTGCGACAAATTGACGAGCGTTAGAGACACTTCCGTAGGCATCAGAAACACTCTGAATGTGTTTACGAATCTCTGTCACGCAAAAGTCACTTATTGTCGGGTGAGTAATGGCTTCATATACATCACGATTAATTCGATAGGTTTTGGTCATAAGAGCACCATCAAAACAGAAAGGATGCGGATTATAGTCCGTGGATATATTTGCATCAAGAGTGGATAGTCTTTGATTTTGAGAGTCACATAAAATGAAAGACTTAGCGAAGCAGTTTGGTGATAACCTACGTAAGAAGCGTTTAAGTAAATCTATTGCACAGGAAAAGCTGGCACTGATGGCGCAGATAGATCGAAGCTATATCGGTCGGGTTGAACGTGGTGAAGTCAACATTACTCTCGAGAAAGCATATGTGTTGGCGTCGGTGCTAGAGTGTGATGTTAGAGAACTGTTGCCCTAAAGTCAGACAATTACTGTTGCTCAGATAAGGCCCAGTTTCCACAGGCTAATGCGCAAACTAGCAAAGATGAAGTAGTAGCTTAACCGTTTAATACAGAACATGTTTGTTGTGCATGTCAGCAATGATCTGGATAGAACCTTCTTGAAATTTTTACGTAAGCCCAAACTGACGACAAAGGAACCGAGTGCTACGCGTCGACCTAAATAGCTTGCGATAACTATTAATTTTGACTGCCAGTTAGCTCGTGGTATTTTTCTTTTGCTTCTTCGAATGTATCAAAAATAAGAACATTCACAGAATTGTACCCTGGGTAGAATTCTGACTCCAGATACACGCCATTCCTAAAATTAGTAAGCTGGTCTTCAGTTATAATTGGGAAATTTTCTTGGATATCAGAGTATGATTCAGGGCGGCAGGGAGGTGCAGTTTTTGTAAACAGAACATTAAATACTTTTCCTTTTTGAAAGTATGCCACAGCTTGATATTGATTTTTATCTCTTCCAATCCACTCGATAGCTTTGTTCAGTTTATCGATGTCGGGCTTCATTTTATCAAAATCGAAGCTGGGACAACTAACTTTGTATGGAGTAAAGTTTTCTTCGAGCGCGTCGATATAGAAAGGCTTACTTTCTAGAGACCGCTTCACTCGTTGATAGGGACTATCTTCAATATTACCTGAAACGAATTTTTCACCAATTTGTCTACTCGCAATAATTCTTTCGTGTTCAATACCAGCTTGAGTTGCTTTCAACTCAGCAATATCCAAAGCTTCATCGTACTTAGAGCACTCGTTAGGCATAATTTGGTGTAATTTACATGTAGAAGCTTGTTGAGAGGCTTCTTCTATATCTGAAAGCTTTCCGCTATCACACCCCAATAACACCAAAGAAGTTAAAAAAAGTGTTTTCTTCATCCTACCTCCATACGAAAGTCATAACCCCCCAGCGAACCTAGTTTTAATGCCGTAATATCGGATACAAAAAGTACTGAGCATTGCGATTCCACCTTATTATAAGCTACTCATCCCCAAAACAGCCATTGTTGAATGCAACAGACAATCTTTTTGAGAACTCATGTTCTAATTTTTCAATGTAGTTCCTTTTAGTTTACGACGTATCTATAACGTGCTGATAAAATGAAGCAAAATTGGCAAGACCACAAAGCTCTACCTAGCCAAAACTGCACAAGGTAGGCCGTCTCCTTTGGGTAATTTGTTAGTCGCAAACATTGCTGGAAACTAAAACTAACCAGAATTAGTGCACCTAAGTCAAAACTAGAATTGTGACTCACTCGGCTATCTCGCGTTTCTGGTACTTCAGTAACACAGCAGCCAAGCCTAAAATCGGTTCTGAATTACCTGTACCCTAGTTCCAAGGTTCTGGAGCTGTCAACGTACGGGCAAATGTAGCAATTCAACCTGCTACCAACCAAATTAAGATGAAAGCCGTTTTATTTCTTTAATTCGCAGTTGATTAGCTTTCCAGTTCAAGAATGCGTTGAGCAAAAGCATTACGCTCCTCTAGTAAAGAGTCATACATAGAGTAAATCTCATGTATGTGTGCCATTAGCATAGCTATAGTTTCTTTGTCATCATTGCGCTTTGCTTCAGCAAGCTTGCGCTCAAGATTCTCGTTTCGTTTTAGTAGCTTATTTGTTTGGTCTTTTTGCTGTTCAACCAAAACTCTTTCTTTTTGTTTTTTCTTAAGGTTGTTGATCATTTCCTTGATGTCAGGGTGACGATTGTAAATGAGCGAATGCGATATACCACATTTATGAGCCACTTTGCTTATGGTGATCGATTCATTGCTTTGTTCAAACTCTCTTACACAAGATAATAGTTGCTCTCTGGTACTCATATTAACTCTCTCCAGTTGTTTTTTCGTCAATTGGCATGGTTGAAGCTATCTTGCTTATGATTTCATTAGCAGCAGTAAGGTTGTCTTCTAAGCCTGTTAAGAAAGACTGGTAGCGGGAGGTGTCAGGTAAGGTGTTGATACGCGCGATCTTTTGCTCACAGTTATACTTAATGGCTTTCCAGTATGGTAAGTGTTTGGGGGTGGCATAGTATGTATCACAATACAAACAATGTGAGGGGTCAGATGCATTCTTGATTTTGCATCCTGCACCTTTAGTACAATAGCCATGCGGCAGACCTCTCACGCTATCACAGTGGCGAGTGGCAAAATCAATTAACTCCTGAGTGGTGTTGAAGTGTGGTTGTTGTGCCGTTGTATAAATGACCTCTGATTGATTGACGTTCAACTTGGCAAGGAACTTGGAAAGCAGGTCACCACCACCGCCTGCTACTTGTTTCTGCTTCGCTGACTCTACTATGTCTTCAAGGGCCTGTTTGTTGGTTAGCTCCTCAAAGTATTCAATGCACGTTCTAAGCTCACTGAGGGATTCATAACCACGCTCAGAATAAACAAACGTCATTACACGATTAAGATGCTTGAATTGGTATTTAATATCATCCAAATCACCTAATCGATTGGCGATAATAAACCAAGCAAAAGTATGCCTGAACTGATGCGATGTGAAGTTAAATAAATCACCAACTTTGTATTTTAAGCCTCGTTTGCCGCTTTGCTGGCTGACGGATTGGTAGTTACAGTTCATTCTTTCTAGCTGCTCGATGTCACTCGATGTCACGTGAAATGAGTGTCGGTTCATAGAGATAACGCCATTAGCATCCGAAGCTCTACTAGTTTCTATAAATCTAGTGGTACATCTAGTGTGTTGAATGCCGAACAATCGGTTGTCTTTCAGTCCTCTCTCGTACTTGGCAATTTGACTTCTAGACATAATGTGCAGGTGGTACTTAAGCAATAGCCTTGCGCGTTCCTTGTAAACCTCATTAATCTTACTCAGCAAGTCAACTGCATCAAACACGATTTCATTTGCTACCCAATCTAGCTCTATAGTTCCTTCGGTAGTTTTGGATAGTTGGCTTTTGATGGTGAATACGGTATCTCCAGTTTCCAATCTACGAGAGTGACAGTGGTTTTTAAGCGCATGGACTTCGCTATCACGCATTCCAGTGAACGCTAGTACCAATGTGTAGACATGGAGATTTAAGTCCTTAACGACATGATGCAATCTATTTATATCAGGCAATAATTTTTTGTTGTTAGTGCGAAGCACATTGCGGGGCCTTTTACTATTACCAAGCTTAATTCTGTTGTTGGCTTTGGTGTGTATGTCGATAAATGATTCGAGGTTTGCCTTTGCATCATTTATGTAGTTGGTTGATGACTCAATCACTAACTTCATCACCTTTGTTGGAATAACGGAGTGTTTTAGTCGATGCTGCTCTTCATGTTTGGTGATTTTTGAGGAGGTGAGTTCATCGACCAGTGGAATCAATAGTGAGCTATCAACTAAACCATATGTATGCAGAAACGTTAACCCCTCTCGGAGGGTCTTAGCAGCAGAGGTGTACCTTTCCTGATCCATGCCACCTTTAGATTTGGGGGCGTTCAAAAAGTCTGTGATTAAATTTCGAAGTTTCAACTCTGGTGACTTGTTTAAACCTCTAAAAGACTTGTAACCTTTTCTTAGTAAGAAAGAGCAAAAGAACTTTAATGTGCGAATCCGAGCTGCGACTGTTTTCCACTTGTACGGTGCACCGCCTTCTACGGTTCCACAGTGTAATGCCGCGACCATCATCGCCTTAAGTTCGTAGTCGAAAATTAGTGAGCTTGTATCAATTACAAGCCCCTTTTCCTTTACTGATTGTCTAAAGTAGTTACCACCAAATATCATCGGCTTCTCACCCAGTGATGTTGTATCCCACAATATAAGCTGAGATAGCTTGTTAATATCTCTGGTGGATAGCTTCTTTACCGAGATATTATTACTGACATTTATGATGGTTGAGATTAGTTTATTGAGATCGGACATTAAAACTCTCCATCAAAAATCGAAAAGGATGGGGTAGCGAACTCCCAGTCTGGATGAATACCGTGTTGCTTAATGAGCGCAAACCCATCCTCTACTGCTTTACTTTTTCTCTCTCGTAGGTTGTCAATAATGTCATCTACGCGCTGTTTTAGAACATTGATGTTGGTGATCTGATTGTCGGTATCGTCAAAATCAACAACGGACATTTCCATATCTTGTAATATGTAGTTCTTATAACTGAGCAGTTTCCATACATGCTCAGCGTCAGCGACTACACGGAAATACTTACACCAAACGCAACTAAGAAAATCTGCACACATTTTCTGATTGCTGTTTACATTAGTTTGATGTAGTTTTCGATGCTCTCTAGCGTAGCGTTTAGTTTCTTCGTTTTGACCTTTCGCTGCACAAGTGCCTGTGGGTACTATTTGATGCTGATTAGCGTTCATGTCTGTAATAATGTGAATGTCTGATGATACTTCCTTGCCAGTAAAGTAGTCGGACATTATTTTAGTTGCCTGGCTGAGAGAGTAACGAGATTGTTCAGGGTTGATCCGTAAATAGTTAGACTCAAACACATCAAAAGAATGTTTGACTGTACTAGTGTACTTCTTGATATTTTTATTTACTTTTCGATAGATATGATTAACACCACCTTTGCGGATTTTTTTAGCCACAAATGGAACACTACACCCTGCTTTTTTTAGTAAGGTGCTAAGGTGTTTTACTGCTGAGTATTCAAGTTTTAATACTTCATCATTGCGCGGGTAGATAAACAGGTAGTTTCTGAGCTCTGTTTGTGCCCTGAGCTCAGTGGTGAGTTCATCGCGAATAGTTAACAAATCCGCTATAGCGCTTTTCAGGGTGTTTGATTTTAACTCTGACTTATCAAAGGTATATGTGTCACTTCGATAGCCAGATCTGGCTTTTTGAAGAACGATAGCATATTCGGTTTTGTTGGTGATCGGAGATACTACCTCAGCAATGTCGTCACATTCTAACCTAAGTAATGGGCTGATATTCCATCCAGTTTTTAGTACTACCTTACCAAAAGTAAGTAAGATCCTGTGATATAGGTTTGTGCGACCATCGCGCAATAGTTTTTCAATATAAAAGGCTAACTCGCGACACTGTTGCTCTGTGTAGAAATCATCAGTATTTAGGCGCTGTTTATGCTTGACAGTTTTAGTACTCTTGATTGGGTAAGTATTGTTAAAAGGAATGCCAAACTCCCGCAAGAGCCATGACAAACTGCTTCTATATATTCTGGCAGTTATCCTATTGAATGAGCCATTGTTCACGCTAGATTGTAGTTCAGCTAAGAGGTGATTTTGAATAAGCCCTCCATCTATACCAAATCCATTAATACCATGTTGTCTGAGAATAGCTAGATGTTGGTGATTCAGCGTTCCGCTGTACTTATTCAGTAGCGATTTTAGTTGTTGGTAGTTGTGATAAACTGTGACCATCGAGTAATCCCTCTGGTCTATATCTACCTTGCATGACTCAAGAAAGCTGGCAAAGTCTGTGTAAAGTGGATGAGAAATGACTTTAATGCTTGAAAAGTCACACAGAAGTTCTCGATTATTATCTATGTTAGGAAATGAAAACAAATTATCTCGAAACGAACTTAGCTTAGGTGTGTTATCAGGGTAAATACAGGTGCAGATTTCATGTATCAAGGAAAACACCCAACTTGGTAAGCTGGAGGAGTCATGAAGTTGCTTAAGTGTTTTATCGCTATTTAATAGCGCCTTCAATCCATCAGCTAGCATAGTCGAGTTTAAATCATCTGAGAGTTCAGACTGTAAAATCGGCAACGCTCTTTTGAATCCTGTAAGCTTGTCACGGACACTTGCTGCTTTAAGGTGTGAACTTTTGGAGTGACCAATAACATTTGAATACTGTTCAATATCGTTAAAGAGAGACTGAGAGATGCGATATAGCTCAGTAAAACTAACTTCATACTTGCCTTTCGCGATGATCGACTTTTGTATAAATGTTTCACTATCGTAGTGCGACAACATAAGCTGAAAGTGAATGGAATTATATCTATCCATTTTGGCAGCATCGGTCAGAATGTGAGTGTTGTTAACAAATGCGCCTAAGCCATATTTTGCCAATAGTTCTCGATAGCTGTCTTTTTGCATCAGTTTGATAAGCGTGGCGTGTGTACTAGCCTTGATGTCCCTTAGTTGTTTTTGCGGCCTGTCGGTATCCAACACTTGATACACAAAGTCGCGGTAATGGTTAAAAAGAAGATCGGAAGCGCCATAAAGCTTCGCTATGTCGGTCACATACCCTTTAAGGTCTATTCTACTTGGTGGCTGCAAGTCAATGTCATTATTGAACAGCCTAGCAAGTGTTATAAATGCGTTTTTAATTCCTTTGCCTGTCCTCAGAGCTGCATACTCAAGGTGGTCCCACACTCTATTGTTTTTAAGGGCCGATAATCCTTGTCCTAGTAATGCCTTTAATGATTCGAGGTTAAGCATACCCATCAACTTTTCAAATTTAGAGCAGATGAAACCAATCTGTGATGCAACAGTCCTCTCGGTCTTGTTCCATTCGGCTTTGTTAGCCATATAACGCTTATGACAAAACTCAATATCATTAGCTAGTTGTTCACTGTGGACTAATATTCTATCGAGTCGGATGTTGTGTTTGGGATTACTAAATGCAAGAAACATCTACCGAACTCCTATCTCTAGTTCAGTTACTTCAATGCTAAACTCTTGCTCTAAACCTCCAAACACATCCTCAACCCAAGATCTCATGCGCTTGTCATAAGTGATGGTTCGTGCCAGATGAATGTATTTCTCAGTAGTCGAAAAATTAGAGTGTCCTAATAAAGACATTAGCTTGTATTGGATGAATCCAAGGGGTAAATCTTTCTCTAACAAGAACCGTGCTAATGAGGTGGCATAAGTTGAACGTAGATCATGAAAAGACCTATCAAACTTGATTTTACGGGTGACTAGTTCTTTAGCAGCACTGGACGTAACATTGGTGATCGACCCTTCATTTAGAGCATTGCCAGAACGGTTGATAAAAAGTGGCCTGTCTATTTCGGCATTCTGGTTTGTACTCCATTTGGCAGAGCGTTTTAGTCTTTCTGGTGAGTTTCTATAGCTCCAAAGTCTCGACATCAAAGAACGTGGTGCAAGTACCTGTCTATGTTTATTAAACTTACCAAGTACATCAATGCTGTAAACTTTGGTGTCGTCTAGGTCTGTATCGACAATTTCAGACTCCTTTAAAAGTACCACTTCAAAAGCTCTTAACCCACATAATAACGCTAAATCTGTCCATAGTCTGCGGGACTCAATTTGCATGAAGTTTGTAGAGTAGAAATCCTTTAACTCCTTTTGGCTATATGGAGAAAGTCCATCGTTCAACACCATTTTCTTTTGCCGGTGCTTTTTAGGAATGGTTAAGTCATTAGTTTGAACTACTATCCCTTTATCATTACTGACGGACGAAAATATCAGGTCAAACTCTGCGGTAGCGCGCTTCTTCTTAATCACCCTGTCGGTATATTTAAATGGCAGCTTTTCTACTCGACATGTTTGCCAAGCCCATTCATATAATTGTCTAACATGTGATATGTATAAATTTGCTGTATCGAGCGATAGCTCATTATGTTTGATTTTGTCTATCAAGTAGGTGCGAAAGCGATAAGGAGGTAACCACTCTTTTGTTTTCTCTGATGCTGAGACAGCATATAGGTCTTTCCATTCTAATCCAGCGGCCTCTAACCACACCAGAAAGACTTTAAGCGAGTTCGCAATGCTTCTGATCGTTTTTACCGTTACACCGCCCAAGAGATTCTTATGACCACCTCTAGAGGGACGAAGAAACTTTCCTTTGTAGCGATATTCAAGGAACAGGTTTATCTCTAAACAATCTTTTAATCGTGTATCACTGAAAAGTAGTGGGAATTTATCGACCTCATGATGGCGTTGATGGTCAATATTTCGAATCTGATACTCGCCTCCAATATCCAGTAACTCTCCACCAAACGATGGTAGTGAGCCTAAGTTAAGCTTGGTTTGAATGATTGAGATCATAGATAGTGCCCTGTCATATATAAACCATATGAGATTTAGTCTCTATAGCTTAGTTGTGGGATAACAGAAGTGCACTGTTACTATAGATGAGTTTAGTACCTAAATAAGGAAGGTGTAACTAACAGCGCTGTACCAGACTCGGTCACCATGACCGGCACTTGGCCATTCGGTGAGATATCTAAAAACCACTGCGGTTTGTCTTTTAGACTGATGTACTCAATCTCGTAAGGGATTTGCTTAGCTTCCAGTGCTGCTGTCACGCGTTGAACAAAGGGACAAATCTTAAAGCTAACAATCTTAATCATGTTGGTTTCCTCACTAGGATGTAATTCAGGTGTACTGCTTCAGTACTTTCACTAGTAAGACGAGGAGAGGTTGAAAAAGACGAAAATAATTTCAAAAAAGTCGAAATATTTTTTAGGTGAGGGAACTAAGGCAATAAAAAAGCGCAAGCTTGTTATGAAAAACAGATGCTTGCGCCTTGTGTTTCGTTTGCCGATTTTTATCAACGCTTATTCAGGAACAATCCATTCCACCTTAAAGTGACCTGTTGCTGGGGCAATTTTCTCTTTAAGGTACGGCAAAATCTCTTTCATCTGCTGCTCAAGCATCCACGGTGGGTTGATAACAATCATGCCCGAAGCCGTCATACCACGCTCGTTGGTGTCAGGAGACACCCCAAGCTCAATCTGAAGGATCTTGCTAATGCCGAGTCCTTCTAGACCGTCAATCATGTCATCGATGTCGTAACGGTTCACCACTGGGTACCAAATTGCGTAAATACCCGTTGCCCAGCGCTTATGGCTCTGTGCAATCGCGGTTACCACATCACGATACTCTCTGGCGAGCTCGTAGGGTGGGTCAATCAACACTAGGCCGCGACGCTCTGCTGGTGGCAGGCTTGCCTTAAGGCGTTTAAAACCGTCTTCTTTGAAGATCTTAACCTGACGGTCGCGATGAAACTCTTGCTCTAGTAGCGGGAAGTCACTTGGGTGCAGCTCGGTCAGTACCATACGGTCTTGCGGGCGCAGATGCGCGCGCGCCACACGTGGTGAACCTGGGTAGTAACGCAGTGAATCGCCGTTATTTAGCGTATCAATCGACTCGATGTAGCTGGCGATGTCTTCTGGGATGTCTGAACTACCCCAAAGTCTGCCGATACCTTGCTTGTATTCGCCCGTTTTCTCCGACCATTCGTGGGTCAGATCGTAGCGACCAACGCCAGAGTGGGTGTCGTGATAAACGAATGGCTTTTCCTTGTTTTTTAGAGAATTAAGGATAAGACTTTGTACTATGTGCTTCACGACATCGGCATGGTTGCCCGCGTGAAAACTGTGACGATAGCTCAGCAAAATAATGACTCGGTTAGACAATAATGCACGAAGTATAACCTCTTCTTTCTCGAAGCGGCAGAGATCTTACAACTTCGTCATGTCGTAAGGATTGAAATTCGAGTCCAATGACTACATTTATTTAATAATTACGCTCACTTGCTACCAAATGAGTGAGGGAACCCAATAACTAAAAAGGGACGCTGCATGTCAAACCCATTACTGACGTTTACCGACTTACCTCCTTTTTCACAAATTAAACCAGAACATGTGAAACCAGCAGTCGAGCAAGCGATTGATGCCTGCCGCGCGAAGATTAATGCGGTGCTTGAAGGCAATACTAACCCGACTTGGGACAATGTTGTTGCGCCAATCGAAGAGATTGATGACAAGCTAAGCCGCCTTTGGTCACCAGTGAGCCATATGAATTCCGTCGTGAACAGCGACGAGCTGCGCGAAGCCTATGAGAGCTGTCTACCTATTTTGTCTGAATACGGCACTTGGGTTGGCCAGCACAAAGGTTTGTATGAAGCATACAAAGCGATCAAAGCCAGCGATGAGTTTGCTGCGCTCAGCCAAGCTCAGCAAAAAACCATCAAAGATTCCCTACGTGACTTTGAGCTTTCAGGTATTGGTTTGCCAGCAGACGAACAGCATCGCTACGGCGAAATCAGCAAACGCATGTCAGAGCTCGGCTCACAGTTTTCGAACAACGTGCTGGATGCCACTATGGGCTGGACCAAGCACATCACCGATGAGAAAGAACTCGCGGGTATGCCGGAATCAGCATTGGCCGCCGCGAAGGCAGCGGCTGAAGCGAAAGAGCTTGAGGGCTATCTATTAACACTCGATATCCCATCTTATCTTCCGGTTCTGACATACTGTGATAACCAAGCGCTGCGCAAAGAGCTGTACGAAGCGTACGTGACTCGCGCCTCGGATCGCGGTCCGAATGCGGGTAAATGGGACAACACAGAAATCATTTCTGAGCAGCTAAAGCTGCGTCACGAGATTGCACGCCTACTTGGTTTTGGTACCTTCAGTGAGAAATCACTGGCGACCAAAATGGCTGAGAGCCCAGCACAAGTGCTTGGTTTCTTGAACGATCTTGCGACGAAAGCGAAGCCTCAAGGTGAGCGTGAAGTTGAAGAGCTACGCCAGTTTGCTGAAAAAGAGTTCGGTGTGACTGAGCTAAATCTTTGGGATATCGCTTACTACAGTGAGAAGCAAAAGCAGCACTTATTCCAGTTCTCAGACGAAGAACTGCGTCCATACTTCCCAGAATCAAAAGTGGTTAGCGGCCTGTTCGAAGTGCTTAATCGCGTCTTCGGTATGAAGATTACTGAACGTGAAGGCGTGGATACTTGGCATGAGTCGGTACGCTTCTTTGATATCTTCGACAGTGAAGGCACACTGCGCGGCAGCTTCTACCTAGACCTCTACGCTCGTGAGCACAAACGTGGCGGAGCATGGATGGATGAATGCCGAGTGCGCCGCACCAATGCTGACGGCGAACTGCAAACTCCAGTGGCTTACCTAACGTGTAACTTCAACAAGCCAGTGGGCGACAAGCCTGCTATGTTCACTCACGATGAAGTGGTGACGCTATTTCACGAAACGGGCCACGGCATTCACCACATGCTGACCAAGATTGACACCGGTGCCGTGTCTGGTATTAACGGTGTGCCTTGGGATGCGGTCGAGCTACCGAGTCAGTTCCTTGAGAACTGGTGCTGGGAAGAAGAGGCGCTGGCATTTATTTCAGGTCACTACGAGACCGGTGAGCCATTGCCAAAAGCGATGCTAGACAAGATGTTGGCAGCGAAGAACTTCCAGTCGGCGATGTTTATCCTGCGCCAGCTTGAGTTCGGTTTGTTCGACTTCACGCTGCACACGGAATACGATCCAGACATTGGCGCACGTGTACTAGAGACGCTCGCGGATGTGAAATCCAAGGTCGCCGTATTGCCAAGCTTGGAGTGGAACCGCTTCTCGCATAGCTTTAGTCACATCTTTGCTGGTGGCTACAGTGCGGGTTATTACAGCTACCTATGGGCAGAGGTGTTGTCTTCAGACGCGTACTCTCGCTTTGAAGAAGAGGGCATCTTTAATAAAGAGACCGGTCAAAGCTTCCTGAACAACATTCTTGAAATGGGTGGCAGTGAAGAGCCGATGGAGCTGTTTAAGCGCTTCCGAGGTCGTGAGCCGCAGATTGATGCGTTGCTGCGTCATTCTGGGATTAGTGCTTAGTTAGCAAGCTTGAAATAGATGAGAGCCCCTGATTTTTGGTTGGGGGCTTTTCGATCCAAATGATATATTCCCCAGTGAATAACTATTGAATAAAACCTTCCAAAAGCCATTTCGTTGTCAATATGCACTCCCCAACCATCCTCTCGATAATGTCACTCACTTTCATTCTTCGAAAAAACAGAAGTATCATTTCAGCCAAAATTAGGTGTTATTAACCATTGCTTACAAAGCCTTATTCCCTTTGGGGTTCGAATAAAAATCAAGTTTGTTTTAAATCAAAGAAGCGTCCTAGAGTGCATGCAAGCACTCCGAAAGTTAATTACAAGGATATTGGGTTTCGGGTAACTTAATTTGGCTTTCCGCTTACGCATTAATTGTTAATAAAAATGCAAATTAAGAGCGGGGCGTTTTCATCATTTTATTCAGCGATTGTTTTTTATCGGTTTGTCATTCTACCGATGTCGACTGAATTTACTTGGAGAGTTACCCCATGACTAAAAAGTGGTTCACTGAAACCGTTGAGAATACCCAGCAGATGCAGGGTGTGTCGGCGGAGCAAGGCCTGACTTCAAAGGAAGTAGCCGAGCGTCAATCACAATACGGAAAAAACGAGCTGCAAGAGAAGGCAGGCAAATCTGCGCTTGAGCTGTTCATCCACCAATTTAAAAATCCACTGATCTTCATTCTTGGTGTCGGTGCCATTGTTTCCTATTTCACCGGACACCTAGTGGATGCGATCGCGATTACGGCGATCATCTTTATCAACGCGTTGATTGCTTTCTGGCAAGAGTTCAAAGCTCAGAAAGGCATGGAAGCGTTACGTCAAATGGCGGCACCGTCGGCGCAGGTTAAGCGTGATGGTGAGTGGATTGACATCCCTGCGAGCGACATCGTTCCGGGTGATATCCTAAAAATCAGCACAGGTGACATCCTAGCGGCTGATGTACGTATTCTAGAGGCTAACCGTCTATCCATCGATGAAGCAGCGTTAACAGGTGAGTCTGAGCCAGTAGACAAGACGTCAAAGGTTATCGAAGACGAAACCGTGGGTCTTGGCGACCAGCTAAACATGGGCTTTATGACCACGATGGTGACATCAGGCACAGGTCTAGGTGTAGTGGTGGCGACAGGTATGCAGACCGAAGTAGGTCACATCGCTGACCTAATGGCGAACACCGAAGAAACCAAGACACCAATGCAAGAGCGCATGGACACCATTGCTAAGACGCTAATGCTTGTCGCATTGGGTGTGGTAGCGGTTGTGTGTGCTATCGGTCTTTACTACGGTATGCCTTGGCTAGAGATCCTAAACACAGGTATCTCACTGTCTGTAGCCGCGATTCCTGAAGGTCTTCCTACGGTTATCACCATCGTTCTAACTATGGGTTCTACTCGCATGGTGAAGAACAATGCACTTGCTAAGCAGCTGGCTGCGATTGAGACGCTAGGTTCGACCACGGTTATCTGTTCAGATAAAACAGGTACGCTGACTCAAAACCAAATGCAGGTAATGAAGGCGTACGATGCAAGTGGTCGTTACTGGGAAGTAAGCGGTAAAGGCTTCAGTCCTGAAGGTCAATTCAAGCCGCTATCGCACAGTACAGATGCGAAGCAAAGCCCAGAGATGATGAAAGGTCTGGTCGTCGCGACACTATGTAACGATTCTGAGTACATCATGGACGGCGACAAGTCGACCGTGCGTGGTAACCCAACTGAGGGTGCTCTGATTGTGGCAGCAGCGAAGGCAGGTCTGAACCAGTCTGAGATGCTAACGTCAGGTGGCTACTCTATCGTTGAGAAATTCCCGTTCGACTCTTCTCGTAAGATGGCATCGGTTATCGTGAAAGGTCCTGAAGGCAACCACTTCCTTGCTATAAAAGGTGCGCCAGATGTGATTCTTCGCAACGCAGCAGGCTTCATGGTTGACGGTACATCTGTTGAGCACACGCCAACAGTTTCGGACGGCAACCTAGCACTAGCGACGAGCCCAAGTGCTGAGATCGTTGCAAACTACGAAGCGGCGATTGCAAACTTTGCTCAAGACGCACTACGTACCTTAGCGGTTGGCTTCAAAGAGCTTACAGAAGCAGACCTAGAGCGTGACTTCGAAGAGCTAGAGAAAGACATTACGGTACTGGGCCTTTACGGCATCATGGATCCACCGCGTCCAGAAGTACGCGATGCGATTGAAAGCTGCTACCAAGCAGGTGTGAGAACGGTAATGATCACCGGTGACCACGCGTTAACAGCGGCAGCGATTGCACGTGATATCGGTATCATCCGTAGTGAGAAAGATTTGGTTGTAACGGGTGCAGAGCTTGATGAGATGGATGATGACAAGCTTCGTCAAATCTGTCCGGAAGTTGCAGTATTTGCCCGTGTAACGCCAGAGCACAAGCTGCGTATCGTTCAGGCTCAGCAGTTCAACAACGAAGTCGCAGCGATGACAGGTGACGGTGTGAACGATGCACCAGCACTGCGCCGCGCTGATATCGGTGTTGCTATGGGTATTACTGGTACGTCTGTAGCGAAAGACTCAGGTGACCTTATCCTACTGGATGACAACTTCAGCACTATCGTGAAAGCGGTGCGCCAAGGTCGTCAGATCTTCGATAACCTTCGTAAGTTCATTCGTCAGGCTCTGACTGCGAACGTGGGTGAAGTATCGGTTATCCTGTTTGCGTTCCTAATGATGGGCCCAGAGGCTATCTTGCCGCTAACGCCACTAATGATTCTATGGATCAACTTGGTATCGGATGGTCTACCAGCGCTAGCGCTAGGTGTTGAGCCAGAAGAGAAAGATCTGATGGAGCGTAAGCCTCGCAAACGTAACGAGAGCTTCTTTAGCGACCACCTAGGTACTCGTATCCTAACTCGTGGTCTAGCACTGGGTGGCATGAGCTACATGGCGTTCAACTGGGCACTAACCAACGGCTTCTCTGCGAACTACGCACAGACAATGGCATTTGCGATGCTAGTCTTTGCTCAGCTATGGCACCTATTTGACTCTCGTACATTTACGTCGCTATACCGTAGAAACCCATTCACCAACAAGTACCTACTCGGTGCGGTATCGGTGTCAGCGATTCTATCGCTAGGGGTTATCTACACAGGTCTAGGTCAGCTAATCTTCAACACTGAAGCACTAGCAGCAGGTCACCTATTCGGTGTCATCATGGCCGCATCACTACCGACGCTTGTTATGTCTGCAGTGAAAGAAGCAACTAAGACTAAGTGGGTTTAATCCTTCACTTAAAATAGTAAAAAAGGCGCTCCGATGAGCGCCTTTTTTTGGTTTTGTGTCCCTTTAAATGCATAGTTTCCCGAGAGGTTCCGTCATTCCGCTAGCCGCGCGCCTACGCAGGCAGGAATCTACCAACAGCGCGCGTTGACCGAGCGCACACCAACCCTACGGATTCACATTCCGACTAATCGGATTCTGCAACGAAATCAACGTCTCCGTCGATTGCACCTCTTCAATCGCCTGCAGCTTATCGATCAGTACGTGCTGCAGCTCTTCAATTGAGCGGCACATCAACTTCACGAAGATGTTATACGCACCAGTGGTGTAGTAGGCTTCGACCACTTCATCCAAGGCATTGAGCTTTTCTAGCGCCGAGTGATAGTCACGCGCAGCGTATAAGTTAATACCGATAAAGCAGCACACGTCATAACCAAGCTTTTTGGTGTTCACTACCACCTCAGTACCCTCGATAATCCCAGCCGCTTTCATCTTCTCAATACGCACGTGAATCGTCGCTGGGCTCACATCAAACTGTTTTGCCATTTCGGCATACGGGCGACGAGCGTCTTCCATCAAGGTTTTTAGGATCGCTTTATCCAGATCGTCGAGATTGTTGGTGCCGTGCATATCGAATCCTTTGTCTGAGTGAATGGGCGACATCGCGGAACACGTGCCGTTTCATTGGTGCACAAGCTTATCACTATTTTTGCGCAGCCGTCTTTGTGTCGATCACGCTTATTGGTCGCGCTATCGACTTGAGGTACACTGGCGCCCATTGCCTTTTATCGGAGCTTCACTTTGCACATTCAACTCATTTGCGAACATCAACCACGTCAACCAGAGCTTCAGCAACTTGCTGAGCGTTGGGGATTGGTGGCGTCTGACGATTCCGAATTTGCGTTGGTGCTGACCGAACAAAGACTTGAGCTTCGAAAACTGGATGAGCCGAAACTGGGCGCAATTTACGTCGACCTTGCTGGTGGTGCGGTGGCGCACAGACGCAAGTTTGGTGGTGGTAAAGGCCAAGCTATCGCTAAAGCGGCGGGGCTAAACAAAGGGGCGACACCAACGGTGCTTGATGGTACTGCGGGTTTAGGTCGCGACGCTTTTGTATTGGCTTCACTTGGCTGCAAGGTGCAGATGGTAGAGCGCCATCCTGTGGTCGCCGCATTGCTTGATGATGGCCTTGAGCGCGCGAAACAAGACTCTGAAATTGGCGAGTGGGTGAGTGAGCGTATGTCACTGCTGCATGCGTCGAGCCTAGATGCTTTGGGTGAACTTGCCGATGATAATGCGTTTACCAAGCCCGATGTCGTCTACCTAGACCCAATGTATCCGCATCCAGAGAACAAAAAGAAATCAGCGCTGGTGAAAAAGGAGATGCGTGTTTTCCAATCTTTGGTTGGCGCAGATACCGATGCAGACGGACTGTTGGAGCCAGCTCTTAAGCTTGCCGCAAAACGCGTTGTGGTCAAACGTCCAGACTACGCTGAATGGCTGGATGAGAAAAAACCGACAATGGCGATTGAGACCAAAAAAAATCGTTTCGATGTTTATGTCAACGCATCAATGAGTTAATCCTTTCCTATATGTTTTTTGAGTAACTTGCTCTGGTGTAACTGGAGCAAGTTACTTGCAACTGCTGCCAATTGACGTTATATCTAACTAAGAATCATTCCTGTTTTCGTTGTGGTTAGTTGGAGATTAAGTGGTATGACTAAACGCTTGTGCAAGTTAAATCGTCGCGACATCAGTGACAACCTTGGTGACATCCATCGTTTGGTCGCAGAGCCTAAGTTCCTGTGCCGCTCCTGCTCACGTTCATCTGCCGATAAATCCACACTTTGCAAACCAGCTGCTATTCCGCCAGCATCTTGCCAGAGCAAGCCACTGAGTGAGCAGCAGCAATGCGGCGTGTTGGCTGAAGCGTTGCCAATCACTACCACGTCGAAACTCTCTAAGGCTGCCAATAAAGCCGAGCCTAAATCAGCGACCGATGTTCAAATGGCTGAAGCGTTAAGCCTAGATACAATCGATAAGAAGTCGCTGAAGCGTGCGAAAAAAGCACTCAAAGCGCAGAAAAAGGCACAGAAGAAATTGCGTAAGGTACTGAAGAAAAGTCAGAAGCTACTGCGCAAGCAGAGCAAGCTGGAGCACAAGTATCAGTTAGCAGCAGCCACAGTTGAAAAGCAGGTAATGAAAGTGCAGCCAGAACAGCTGCACTAATAAGATCTTTATATTGAGCGAAGCCTAGCTGTTTGCCAGTTGGGCTTCTGCTTTTGGTTTGACCCAAAGCTCGTTCACCACCAGTGACAGCAAAATAATCCCACCACCAATCGATAGCTTCACCAAGTCCACATCGCGATTCCAAATCACAATGTTAACGATAAGCCCCGCTGGCACCAGAAGGTTATTCATCACCGCCAGTGCACCAGCGTTAACCATTGTCGCACCTTTGTTCCAGATAAAGTAACCCAACCCAGAAGCAATTGTACCTAGGTAAATCAGTACACCCCACTGTACGCCAGTGGTTGGCATCTTATCGAAGCTACCAAAAATCGAGAATGCGATGGTCGCAACCACAGTCGCGCCAATGTAGAAGTAACCAAACACACTGTGCTGCGGCAATTCTACTTGCTCTTGCTCCATCACGTATTTGTAACCCACCTGACCGATGGCAAAACAGAGATTCGCGCCTTGCACGACCAAGAAGCCCATCAAGAAGTTTTCATTAATGCCAGCAAACTTAATGAACGCCGCGCCAGCGACCGCTATTGCTGCCGTCACCAAATACCATGGCGAGAAGCGACCTTTGAGCAAGTCATAGAACAAGGTGACGTAGATCGGTGTGAATACGGTAAACAGCAGTACTTCCGGTACCGAAAGCAGCAAGAATGATTGATAGTAGAAGCAGTACATCAGTCCTAGCTGGATACCACCAATCGCCATCAGTTTGGCTTTGAGCTTGTTGGGAACTTGCTTGAACTTAGTGAACGGTAAAAAGACAAGTGCCGCCAAGACAACGCGCATCAGTACCGAAAACCAAGAGTCGACCTGACCCGCGAGATAAACCCCAATTAGGCTGAAAGAAAAAGCCCAAAGCAGGGTAATAGAATAGAGATAACCCATAGTTAACAATTATCATTTAATAGCAGATGCAGTCAGTGTAACACTTTTCGTCACGATGAGAGATCCGATCAAAAAAGGCTTCCGAAGAAGCCTTTTGCTATTTTTAGTCTTTGATCGGCACGACCAACATGTCGACGGGTGAGGTGTTGATAAGCTGTCTGGTAGACGACAGGATTTTGCTCCAAAAGTCCTGATGGTGACCACACACCACCAAATCGACATTGTATTCACCGATGGTATCGCGCAGCTCATTACTTAAATCACCGCTGCCGACCAACGAATGTTTGATCGGGTAGTTGGCATACTCGGCAAAATCTCGTAATTGCGTCATCGAGGCTTCCATGGCCTGATGTTGCGTCTCAGCCATATTGAGGTCAATCAAGCCGGTATAAAGCTCGGCATAGTTGACATCGATATGGATAAAAGACACCTCGGCATCCAGTGGTTTCGCGAGTGAGACCGCTTTGTCTATGAGCATTTTGCTTTCTTCTGAGAGATCTAATGCGACCATAATATGTTTGTAACTCATAACGCACTCCTCCTGACGTTAGTCCTAGTAAAAACATAGCATTTAGCGGCCGAAAATTATGTTGATGTGATCTCAAATCAGCCGTCATGGCTATAAAACTGTGCCGTAACGTGACCCAGTGCGAAGGTTTGTTTCTCAATAATTTTCTCAACTACAAGACGATAAATTGTGAGCAAAGTCGCCAAAGTTTTCTAGACTCATAGTAAAGGTTGAGTACACCGTTGTTACCAAGTTTGGGTATGAGATCAGAAGACTCCTCAATTAGTTATGTTATAGTGGCGTTAATTCCAGTTACGAAATTAGGAGTCGTAAATGCTTTCTCCATCGATGGTTCAACACCTGAACGAGCAAATTAACCTCGAATTCTTTTCATCCAATCTATACTTACAAATGAGTGCTTGGTGTGAAGATAGAGGATTCGAAGGTGCGGCTGAATTTCTTCGTAAGCACGCGGACGAAGAAATGCAACACATGCATAGACTGTTCACTTACGTCAGTGAGACAGGTGCTTTACCTGTTTTAGGTAGCATTGAAGCGCCACGACACGACTTCGAAAGTTTGGGCGATGTGTTCCGTGAAACCTATAAGCATGAGCAAATGATTACTGAGAGAATCAACAAACTGGCTCATGTCGCGTTCACAGCACAAGACTACTCAACCTTTAACTTCCTTCAGTGGTATGTTGCGGAGCAACATGAAGAAGAAAAATTGTTTAAAGGGATCTTAGATAAGCTAGAACTCGTAGGTGAGAATGGACAGGCGCTGTTCTTCATCGACAAGGACTTAGCGACATTAGCGAAAGAGGGTTCTTCTTCCATTATGGACGCCCCAGCTGGTTAACATCAGCGATTAAAAGCCGTTTGATCGTCTTTTTCTCTTGGGTGTCTTGGAAGATGTAGGGAGGAAAAGATGATCAGTGGAGACACTATTCTACTAGCATTGATGCTTATTACCTCAGTCAATATGGCGAGGTATCTGACAGCACTACGCGCACTTATATTCATCATGCGTGAGGCGCATCCGCTCTTGTATCAACAAGTCGACGGACGTGGCTTTTTCACCACACACGGCAACATGTCTAAACAAGTGCGGCTGTATCACTATCTCAAAAGCAAAGAATACCATCACCACCATGATCCGGTGTTTACGGGTAAATGCGATCGCGTTCGTGAGCTGTTTGTGCTCTGTGTCGCGCTTATCGGCGTCACCCTGTTTGCGGGTTTCTTGCTCTAGACGAGTGAAGCAGTCATAACCAACGTTGTGGCATAGAGTGCCATGACGCGCTTGGTGTCAGTCTCCGACTTCGATGGTCTGTAAGAGGTTGGAAGAGTTGGCTTTAGTCGGTGAAGCCGCTAGAATAGCGCCAGATTGTTGAAGGGATGTGCAATACGCACATCCTTTTTTTGTTCAAATTTTGTCGGAAAACCGTGATGAATCAGAAAGTTGATGTGGTAATTATTGGTGCAGGCGCTGCGGGGTTGATGTGCGCAGCAGAAGCGGGCAAGCGAGGTCGTCGCGTGCTGGTGCTTGATCACGCCAAAAAACCGGGTCGAAAAATCCTGATCTCTGGCGGTGGCAAGTGTAATTTCACCAACTACGATGTGTCGGCAAACAACTACCTGTGTCAAAACCCGCACTTCGTAAAGTCGGCGCTGTCGCAGTACACCAACTGGGATTTCATCTCGTTGGTGAGTAAGTACGGCATTGAGTTTGAAGAGCGCGACCATGGTCAGCTGTTTTGCTTAGAGTCGGCGAAAGATATCGTTAGAATGATGCTCTCTGAGTGTGAATCGCCAAACATCCAGTTCCGCTACCAAACCGATGTGCACAGTATTGAGAAAACCGAGCAAGGCTTCTCTTTGCACGCCGATACCGACCTCATTGAATGTGAGTCCTTAGTGGTCGCAACGGGGGGGCTGTCTATGCCAAAACTGGGTGCGACACCATTTGGCTATAAGATTGCTGAGCAGTTTGGTTTGGAAGTCGTGCCAACCACCGCAGGTCTGGTGCCATTTACGCTACATAAAGAAGACAAAGAAGACTTTGCCGAGCTTTCTGGTATCGCGGTTCCAGCGGAAATCACCGCTAATGATGGTACGTTATTTAAAGAAGCGTTGTTGTTTACCCACCAGGGCTATCCGGTCCATCGGTATTGCAGATTTCCTCTTTCTGGAAACCAGGGCAAAACGTGTCTGTAAACCTAGTGCCAGAGGCCGATATCGAAGAGCTGTTGACGCGCTCGCTAGAGAAACACCCCAATCAAAGCCTGAAAAATACCTTGGCGCGTGTGCTGCCAAAGCGCTTGGTCGAAGTGCTGATTGAGCGCAAAGTCTTTGCAGATAAACCGCTTAAGCAATATAACCCGAAAGAGCTGGTGGCGATTCGCGAATCTCTAGAAAATTGGACCATTGTACCCAATGGCACCGAAGGTTATCGCACCGCAGAGGTGACGCTGGGTGGCGTCAACACTAACCACCTTTCTTCTAAAACTATGGAGTGTAAGTCTATCGAGGGCTTGTACTTTATCGGTGAGGTGATGGACGTGACGGGTTGGTTAGGGGGTTACAACTTCCAATGGTGCTGGTCATCAGGGTTTGTTGCGGGTCAGCACGTATAATCGTTCCAACACAGCAATCGTGAATCAAATGCAAAAAGCCGCATCCTAGGATGCGGCTTTTGTCGTTTTAAGCCAACTGATGTTGCAAGCGAGTTAGTTAAGTTCCCACTTCGCCACAATCGCTTCCGCACGAGCTAGCAACTCAGTGCTCGATGTCGATTGCATGAACGCCGCATTATCATGTACTTGCTCTACCGTGTGTGCACCGGCAATCACAGGTCCTACTTCTTCTTGCGCCACAAGCCAGTGGATCGCTAGGTGCGAAAGCGGAATGTTGGCTTCTTTAGCTAAAGCTTTTAACTCTTCCACACAGTTGAAGTAAGGTTCAAACGCGTCGCCGTTGAGCTTAGGGTTATTGCGACGGTCGTCGTTTTCATCCCAGTTACCAGAGCGCTTTAACGTACCCGTCAGCAGACCCTGCATCAGCGGTGAGTACGGCAGATACTTCATGTCGTGCTCTTTACAGAACGGTAGGGCTTCTTCACGCGCACGGTACTGCAATGGAATGTTGTGGTAGTGTTCTGGGTTTTGCTCAAGTAGGTTGTAGAGACCCTGGAAGGTCGCTACTTCAACGCCCGCCATCATTTCACGCGTCATATCGAGCGAGTAGTTCGACACGCCGACGTGGCGAATTTTGCCTTGTCGTTTAAGCTCAGCCAGTGCCTCTGCGGTTTCTGAGATTGGTGTGTTTGGATCTGGCCAGTGCACTTGGTACAGGTCGATGTATTCAGTTTGCAGGCGCGTTAGGGAGTCATCAATCTCTTTGAAGATGCTCTCTTTTGTCAGGTCTTTACGGGTCTTTTTACGCTCATCTTGAGACCATGGCAGACCACATTTGGTCGCGATGATAATGTTGTCGCGAGGCTCGGTTTTCAGCGCTTGGCAGAGTACCGTTTCCGCATGACCTTTACCGTAAACCGGTGCAACATCGAAAAAGTTGATGCCATTGTCGATTGCCGCTTTGATTGCTTTGATGGATTCATTGTCAGAGACGTTGTTCCAAGTCCCGCCGATTGCCCAGCAGCCAAAACCCACCGCTGAGGCATTAAGATCTTTGATTTGTTTGTTTTTCATCATTCGTTCTCTTGTCTTCTCATTCAAGGGTCGGGATTGGATTACTTAAGTTCCGGCCAGTACTCTTTGTTCGCTTCGATCATGTCATCAAGGATAAGCTTCGCCACTTTCGCTGATGGAATGGTCTTGTTGAGCGCAAAGGCTTGTAGCGCTTTGTCGTAAGAGCCTTCAATTGCAGCATCAACCAAGCACTTCTCAGACATTAGCTGTTGCTGCAGCATGCCTTGGTAGAAATGTGGCACTTCACCCACTTGGATTGGGTAGACTTTATCGCGGCCGAGTAGCGCAGGCACTTCCACCATCGCGTCATCTGGCAAGCCTTTGATGATGCCGTTGTTAGGAATGATCACTAGCCACTTCTGGCGTAGGTCATAAGCCATCGACATCGCTACGTCTGCAATAAACTCACCGTGTACGCCAACGTGGAACTTGCCTTCTACGTTGCCATCTGATGCTTTGATCTGCTCAATCGCTTCAAACATCTTCTTCTCACGACCTTCCATAACCTCGTTGGCACGAGTGTGCTCAGGGTTAGACTGAGCCACGATATCGTCAGCCATTAGGTAGTATTGAAGGTAAGTGTTTGGTACGTATTCTGGGAACATCTGCATCAGAGGCTGAGTGTTCTTGAAGGTCTTGATCCAAGAAGGCTCAGAGTGACACGCGTTCTCCACTTCTTCTTCTGTCAACATGCCGAATTTTTGGATGTGGTTACGAAGGAACGGGATCTTTTCTTCGCCATCAACCTTGATAGACGTAAACCAGCCATAGTGGTTCAGACCGAAGTACTCAACGTCGAGATCATAACGATTCACCCCAAGGATGTTCGATAGGTTACGCTCAATCGCTACTGGCATATCACAGATGTTAAGCACGCGAGCGTTAGGACGTAGGCGGTGAACCGCATCAGCTACAATCGCCGCTGGGTTCGAGTAGTTCAGCATCCAGCAAGATTCTTTAGCGAAGCGCTCCATATGATCGATAAGCTCAATCATTGGGAAGATAGTACGCATGCCGTAAGCCAGACCGCCCGCACCACAAGTCTCTTGGCCTACACAGCCGTGACGAAGTGGGATTTTCTCGTCGGTTTCACGCATCTTGTACTGACCGACGCGGATCTGAGCAAACACGAAGTCTGCGTGAGAGAAAGCCACTTCTGGCTCTGTCGTCACCGTTAGTTTCACGTGTGGAGCATGAGTTTTGACCACGTAGTCCACCAATACTGCAACGTTGTCTTGGCGCTGTGCATCGATGTCGTACATGCGGATTTCCGCGATAGGGAAGTCATCCCCTTTCATTAGAAGAGCTTTAACGATACCGGCAGTGTATGTTGAGCCGCCGCCTGCGATTGCGATGATTTGTGGTTGTTTGGTCATAACCAACTCCAATGTGTTTTTGAATGCTGTTCGGATGTTTAAAAGGTCATGTAACTTATAACCTATCTTGAATAGGTCTCATCCTATGGATTTGTTTTGATGTGACAAATTAAATACCTTTAATGTGTGATCGTATTCAAACAATAGTTGGGATTGGTTATGGAAATACGGGTTTTTTATGCCCTCTTTTACGAGATAAGTAGATCGCCAGTTTGTGAGCGTTAGGGTGAAACCAGGCTTCGGTATAATCAAAATAACGACCATCTTCGAGGTTGGATATTGAGCGCAGGTTCATGATCGGGTGGCTTTTCTCCATTCCAAGCAAGGCCATGATCTCCTCATCGGAGTCGACGGCGGTGAACTCTTGGCGACTGCCTTGGATCAGCATCCCTTTCTCATGCTCGACATAATCGAATTTCGACTTTTGTAACGTAGAAATATTCAGGTCGGGAAACAGTGCGACCGGCATATAGCTGTCTTCGACAATCCTTGGCTGATCATCAATAAACTTCACTCGACGTATATAATACAAGGGCTCATTAGGTTTTAGGCCTAGCAGTTTATGGACGGGCGCATTGTCACTGCTCATCAAAAACTGCGTCACCTGATACTTCACGGTCTTATTGTTGTGGGTCAGAATTTCAGAGGTACCAGCCAGACTATTAAGCTGATGTGAATATTGCTTTTCCAGTACATAGGTACCAGAACCACGGCGTTTTTCGACCAGCTTGAGCTTAACCAGTTCATCCACTGCTTTGCGAATGGTGATGCGGCTGACTTGGTACTCTTCAATTAACTTCTTTTCTGTCGGTAATGCGGAGCCAACGCAGTACACATCCGCGTTGATTTTCTCTTTTAAGCTTTCTAGTACTTTTACGTATAGCACGATGTCATTTCCAAAAAATTATTGGTTATATCAATATCACAATAACATAATAAATTGGTTCTATATCTGGTCATTCATCACATTCTAGGTACAACAAAGTTGTTATGACTTCTTTTCTGAATAAAGTGATTTACAGAAATAAAATAATTAATAGCGTATTTAGGAACATCAATAATGAACAAAGAAGCTATAACCACTTATATGAGTGACTTATCGCGCGCCATGCTGGCACCGATATATGTCCTCCCGCTAGTGGGTTTTGTGATTGCTATCGGAGCGGCAACAACCAACCCTGGCATTGTCGAAGTACTGCCTTTCTTAGATGCCCCTTTCTTTAAAGGGATGGGGGAAGTGTTGGTTTGGTCGACGCTGAGCGTTCTTATTAACCTGCATATCATCTTTGCTGTCGGTATTTCGATGGGGCTTGCGAAAAAAGACAAGCACCTCGCTGGCTTTAACGCGCTGATCATCTACTTCATCTACCTTTACACCATGCATACCTATATGAAGTTTAATGGTCTGCTATTAGATGGTGACTTGGGGGGCACCGGTCAGGCGAGCATCCTTGGCTTGCAAGTGGTTGATACAGGTATCTTCGTTGGCATGCTGATCGGTATTGTTAACGCTTACTTCCACAACAAATACAGCCAAAAGGTACTTAAAGGCGCGCTATCACTATACGGTGAATCTCGTCTGGTACTTATCATCATGATCCCAGTTGCGATTGGCCTTGGTATTCTGTTTACCCACATCTGGCCACCGGTTCAGCATGCTATCTTCGGTTTTGGCGAGAGCATTCGCGGCGCAGGTTCTATGGGCGTTGGCGTGTACGGTTTCCTAGAGCGTATCCTTATTCCAACTGGTCTTCACCACCTGCTTTGGGTGCCAATGCACTTCTCTGATCTTGGTGGTTGTGCCATGGTGGCCGGTCAAAACTACTGCGGCATCGAGAACATCTTCCTTGCTGAAATTGGTGACCCAGAGACGACGCGTCTTTCTAGCTCAATCGTGTTTGATTCACGCAGCCTAGTAAAAATCTTCGGTTTGACAGGTGCGGGTCTTGCTATGTATCACTGTGCTGACCAAGACAAGCGCGAAAAAGTGAAAGCGATTGTGTTCCCTGCAGTGCTGTCTTCTATTTTGGTGGGTGTTACTGAGCCGATTGAATTCTCATTCCTTTTCGTCGCGCCAATCCTGTTTGTTGTGCACGCTATCCTAACTGGCCTATTTATGGCTGTGTTGTCTCTGCTGGATGTCGTGGCGGTAGGTAAAGGGGGTCTTATCGACTTCATCGTTTACAACATTCCACTGGGTACCGATAAAACCGACTGGCCGATGTACGTGGCGATTGGTCTGGTTCAGCTCGCCGTGTACTACTTTGTGTTCCGCGCGCTGATCACGCACCTTAACCTGAAAACCATTGGTCGTGGTGAAGCGGAAATGAAGCTACAAACTAAAGACGACTACAAGAACCGCAACAAAACAGCAGCGATTGATAGCGCAGTCGGTGAGTTCAACTCGGTTGCTATCATTGAAGGTCTAGGCGGTAAAGACAACATCATCGATGTGCAAAACTGCTACACCCGATTGCGCGTCGAAGTTCGTGACCCATCATTAGTGGATGAAGCGAAAATCCAAGAGTCGAACCCAATGGGTTTGGTGAACAAGGGGCAAAACATTCAAATCATCTTCGGAAGCCACGTAGCGTCGGTGCGCCAAGAAGTGAATGAGTTTTTAGAAGCCATGGCGTAGTAAGGCTATATTTTCCTCTCTCTACTAAAAGGCCTAGGTGATCATACCTAGGCCTTTTGATTGCAAGCGAGTGATGTCGTTACATCAACCACTTCCACCAAACAAATACGGCTAAGAATCCAAATAGATAAATCAGACCTACAATCGACAGCGCTTTTAGACGGCTGCCCATTTGCAACACTGGTGGCAGCGTGGCTTTTGATACCAGAATGTAGTTAAGCAGTGCAAATACTGGCGTGGTGACAAATGCCATGATCATTGCAAAGTCGAGCATTGGCATCAGTGCTTTAGCGAAGAAAGCGATAATCGAGATAGCCGCAATAGACACCACAATGACCCATGCTTGGTAGGACTTCGGGTTCTCTTCGGTCTTGTTTTGAAGTAGGCGTTGTGACTCAGCAATTGCGCGCGAGTAGCCATCAATTACAGTGATAGTACTTCCGAAGATACAGAAGAAGGCGATGACAGCAATGAGGTAGCGCGACCATTCACCAATCGTTGACGCATACATGCCCACCAATTGATGTGAGAACCCTACGCCAGAAGCAGACAGCTCTGTCCCTGAACCGTGGATCACTAGTGCACCAAGTGCAACGAACACTAAAGCTAATAAAGCCGTACCGATATAACCGACGTTAAAATCGAACAGCGCTGATTCCGCCGTCACCTTCTGCTTCTTACACTGACTCTTGAGCCACATGGATGTTATGCTAGAGATCTCAATCGGCGCTGGCATCCAACCCATGGTCACTACGATGAAGCCGATAGCGGCGATGGTCCAAGGTGATGGCGCTTGGTAATCTGCCGGTGCAACACTGCCATTTGATGCCGCAATAATAACGGCTGTGACGGTGGCAACGGTCAGCGTCGCCATAATGGCTTTAGAGAGTCCGTCGAGCGCTTTATAGTGACCCGCAAACAAAATGCCGACGCATGTTGCGAGTACGATTCCGCACAAGGCTAGCGATGAGAGTTCGAACGGTAGGAAGTAACCAAGCAAGCTGGCACTAAACAACAGCAGAGCGGCGGTGTTCACAACAGCGGAAACGACGGTAAGTAGTGTAAACACCCACAGGTAGCCGCGACCCAATCCTTCATAACCTTGAATCAGGCTATTACCTGTGCCAACGGTATATTGCACTCCAGCTCTAAAGAATGGGTATTTAAACAGATTAACGAGCAAGATCAGCGCAGCGAGTTGCCAGCCATAGATGGCACCCGCCTTTGTTGAGGCGACAAGATGAGAGCCACCGACTGCAGCAGCAGCCATCATAATGCCAGGGCCAAGAGAGCGTACTAAATGGGAAAGGCCAGGGCGTGATGCTGGCTCTGAAGGGATAGAGGTATCCATGACACGAGTCCTTTTATGATTATTATCCGTAATAAAATCGCTGTAAAAAATAGTTTACGAAACGATAAAAAATTATTTCCGACCCCTCCATTTCTACAGAAATTTCAGCAGGATGCAATGCAAGACGCGACGAAATTAATCAATGATTGGTCGGTATGTCTGAACGGTCGATAAAAGGTAGTGTTTTATGCTGATAATGTGGGTGTAATTAAAGCATCATCACTGAAGGTAAAGGAAAAAGAGTAGGAAAAAATATCGGAAAGTGTCGCGAGAGTGAGCTCTCGCGACGCTAAGTGTTGGGTTTTGCGATGTTGTCAGCTATTCCTGTGGCTGAGGCTTTCTTTTTAGCTGTTGAACGATGAGACCAATGACAATAAGCACTAAACCTATCAATGTAGAAGGATGGATCTCTTCACCGATGATAGTGGCCAGTAGCATGAGTGAGATGAACGGCGAAGCAAAAATAAGATTGCTGATACGCGCAGTGTTTTGAGTTAGCTTTAGTGCGCTAAGCCAAAGGACAAAAGTAATCCCCATCTCAAACAGTCCGACGTAACTAACCGCCAGCCAGCCTTTCAGCGTGATATTAGACCATGTGGCGCCCTCGTAGATGGCAACACCAAACGCAAAGGGCAGAGCAACCAAAAAGCCAAGTAGTACACCGACAACTGGATCGGCCGTGTTTTTGGTGTTTAGGATCCAATAACCTGCCCACAATAGTGTGGAGAGCAGGGCGAGTGCCACACCAGCAGGGCTATCAAATTGAAGTCCCAATACATCGCCCTTAGTGGCGATCACCACCACACCGAGATACCCCAAGGCACACGCAAACCAATCTTGCGGACGGATTTTCTGCTTTAGGAACACCGCAGCCATTAAGGTCAGTGTAATGGCCCAGCTGTAGTTAATGGGCTGAGCTTGGGAGGCTGGCAGTAGATCGTAGGCCTTGAATAGGATCAGATAGTAGGCGAATGGATTAATTAGCCCAAGCAACAAGTAGTACCAAGGGTTTGATATAAAAGTTGTCTTTAGCTGAGAAAGTGTCCCTTTCATCGCGCACACAATAATCAGAGCGATCGTTGAGGCGACAGAAGCAGCCGCGACCATTTGAGCGGGCGTGAATTCAGCCAGTGTAAGCTTAAATGCGGTTGCGACGGTGGACCACAATAAGACGGCGGATAACCCAAATAGCAGGGCTTTGCGTTCGTTATGCATTGAGATGTTAGCGTTGGGATGGAGTGAACAATGCCAGCATCTTACCAGTGAATGGCATTCTGAAAACCCACAAATGTTAGATTATGATTGCTGGTCACACAAGACTAGAGAGAGATAAGTGGCGGTAGAGGCGTCAGGTCAATTAACGGCGCTTGTTGCCATGATGTCTCACTGGCAAACAGCCATAGGGTATCGACGCGATCGCGCTTGAGAGACGAGATATCAACCAGCGTCATGAGAGCATAAAAGCGGCGCACATAATGGACGGTTTCATTGGGTAAGGTCAGCTTGGTAAAGTCTCGACTGCCTGCTCTGTTGATGGCGCGTTGAACTCGTCCTTCACCCGCATTGTAAGCCGCTAACGTGAGGTTGATGTCACCATCAAACTTGCGATACAGAAACGACAGATACTGCATCGCAGCACGAGTACTCGGCTCAATCTCAAAGCGCTGATCGAGGTTTTGGTCTACGGTTAACCCAAAGCGTTTGGCGGTGGCTGGCATCAGTTGCCAAAGCCCGGCGGCTTTGGCAGGAGAGACGGCTTTGGGGTTATAGGAGGACTCGAGCATGGGGACCAGGACTAAACTGTCTGGTAGCGATTTTTGTTTAAGCTGCTTGAATATCTCATCCACCAGTGGGCTGAACTCTTCAAACTTCTTAATGATATGATTTTGATACGGCTTGAGCGTGGCAATATGTGGTGCCACATCAGATTGAGCAGGTTTGGCATCACTTTGGGTGTGCCAGATACACAGCAAGCCTATCACTAACCAAAGCAGCCAGTGACTGACTCTCGAGCTGACTCTACAGCGAGCGTGCATGTTCCTCATAACTGTGTTGCTCTCGCCCGGTCAGCTCACCAAGCAGTTCATGAAAAGCCGCTGAACTTTGTCCATTCTCTTGATTGTATTTTTGGCACTCTTTAATGAGTGACTCAAGGATCTGCCACTGTTTGCGGACATTGTCAGACAGCTTGATAGGTAACGCTCTGACTAAACGCTCAACCCCTTGTTCCGAACAGGGCAAATTTAGCTGACTAAGAAGCCGACTACGCTGACTGGCATTGTGGCCAAGCTGCTTAAGTACTGGCAGCTGTTTGCTGATGTTGTGACTTAGTGACTCACCATCGAATTTTAGATACAGGGCTTTTTGGTGCTGCAGCAATGAGAGCAGCTTGCGATACAGTTTGATGTCTTCAGAAATGCTAACGACAAAGTTCTGCACGAGCTCGGTTTTCGAGGTGGCCATCTTGGTTACTCCACTAAATGGGTGGTTCGCTTAGGACTCGTGACCGGTATGGAAACGCATCACAGCTTGCGAAAGGGCTTTGACATCCAGTCCAAGTTCACCGTTTGCGAGTGCATTTCGTACCGCTTCCACTTTCGCCATATCGACGTTTGGCATTGCAGCAAGCTCAGCTTGCGCCTTGTCTAGTGCTGCTGTATTTGCATTGAATGCGGCTTGTGAAACGGTCTTACGTGCCGGTGCTTCAGGCGTTTGAGTCTTAGACTGATTGAAGTTGGTTTGTGGGACATGTCCGCCGGCCACTTTGTCGATTTTCATTGTGTTGCTGTCCTATCAATATGTCGATAACAGTATAGGGCGACAAAGCGAGCATCAGTATTAAATCTGCCCAGCTAAATTTGTTGCTCTTTTTTTTCTATCTCAATGCCCTATGACATTTCGAGCGCATTGATTGAAAAATGTTACCTTGAGTCAGAAATTTAAAATTGAGTGTGAACCTGGTTCAAACCAGACACGACCGCCCGAATGACTTTTTTAGATTGGCTGTTTTGCACCTTTATTTGCTCTCCTGAAGCGCCGGTTTCCAGCGCAATCCCTTTGGTTGTCGCATTGAACCCATCTCTTTCGGCGATGATGACCACTTCATTTCCCTTTTCGACTAACGGAGGGCTACTAACAAATTTGCTATCGATGATTTGACCAGTGCGCATGCGTCGCGTGACTTGCTTACCCTGCAATGTGGAGAGGTCGGTAACAAACGAGGTCGCCCGCGATAGGGTTCGAGTTTCTAGACGTATCGAGCGAGAATCGATGCTGTCATGCCGATTGAGCGTGGTGCTGGCAACGGCGACAGGTAGCGACAACGTGGCTCGGATGCTGACATTGATGCGCCAGTCATTGCTGCCATCCTCACAGCTGACGCTGCGTTTAAGGTTGCCAACAGGCAGTGTTTGGTGATCGCGACTGCTCGTAATGAGAGGTGAAAGGCAGCGATTGAGATGTTTTGCTGACTCTGGAACCAATATCACTAGCCTTGCCTCGTAGTGGTCCCAGCGATGCGTCGCAGCAAGCTGTTCTAGTTCGGAATTCAGTGCTTGTCGCACAACTTGCTCAATACTCATTTGCGTCATTTTGAGCTCGTTCGCTAAGGCATGATTACTGAGTAAAAGGCTCAAAAACGAGCCCAAAATCCACTTCCCCATCCTGTCTCTCGCTTCCGTAAATCGGAAGTTCCGTTTCCTTTGTTTTATGTAATCCATTGTTTTTATTGGCTTTAAAAGTTGGCATGTATCTTGTTCTTTCTTTGTGACTATCGCCCATTTAAGGACAGAGACATGGCAATCAGTTTTGACAGTGCATTAGGTGTACATCCAGAAGCACTGAATTTTCGAGTCCAAAGAACCAAGGTGCTTGCAAGTAACTTAGCAAATGTCGATACGCCTGGGTACCTAGCTAAGGACCTGAGTTTTACCACAGTGATGAAGCAAGCTAGCGCCAATGGTGTGCATACCGCTACGCCTAAATTGGATATCGCGACCCAGTATTCGGTGCCGTACCAGAACAGCAAGGATGGCAATACGGTCGAGCTGGGTGTTGAGCAAGCCAAATTCACTCAAAACAACATGGATTTTCAAACCAGCCTGACATTCATGAACATGAAGTTTAATGGGCTGGCGAAAGCGATTGAGGGACGTTAATCATGTCATTTACTGATATCTATTCTATTGCTGGCTCTGCGATGACCGCACAGACCGTTCGACTTAATACGGTAGCCAGTAACCTGGCCAACGCTGATGCAGTATCAGCCAATCCAGATGATGCCTATAAACCCCTTAAACCAGTATTTGCCACTGTGTATAGCCAAACACAACTGGCGAGCCAGCAGGGTGTGTATCCCAATGCCGAGGTTCGCATTGTCGATGTGGTACAAGGCAGCGCTCAGGCTGAACAGCGCTTTGAACCGAATAACCCGTTGGCAAACGAAGAGGGCTATGTCTACTACCCGGGTGTCGATGTGGTTTCTGAAATGGCGGACATGATGTCGGCCACTCGCAGCTTCGAAACCAATGTAGAAGTGTTGTCGAATGTGAAAAGTATGCAGCAGGGCCTGCTTCGTTTAGGGCAGGGTAGCTAATGAGTATTGCACAGTTCAACGCACTCGATACGGACACTCCGGTTAGCCAGCAAGCGAATGCAGGCGTGTCGGCAAATCCTCAAGATTCTAATAGTGCCAGCTCACTTCAAAATGAATTCATCACCTTGATGGTGGCGCAGATTCAAAACCAAGACCCGCTCAACCCACTCGATGGTACTGAGTATGTCAGCCAGCTAGCACAGTTCTCTCAGGTTCAAAGTACCGAGAACATGTCGATGCTGATGCAAAACAGCATGGTACTACTCGACAACATGCAGGTACTGTCGACGGCAGGCTTGGTTGGTCAAACCGTTTACGTCAATGGCAACGAATTTGAGCTCAGTGACGGCGCTCAGAAAGGTCGTGTAGAGCTAGCACATTCATCAAGCCAAGTGACCTTAGTCGTCGAAGATGAGTTTGGGCAAAAAACCAAGGTGCCACTGGGTGCTCATCCGGCTGGGGATGTGGATTTTTCTATCGACCCAGAAGAGTTAGGTCTCAAACCTGGTAAGTACAGCGTTTCGGTAGAGGTACAAGAAGGACAAGCATCACCATCAGTGATGTTGGCCGGTGAAGTGCAGCAGGTTCGCATTCCAAGTAGTGGCGGCGCCGCCATGGTCAACGTCGCGGGTGTCGGTAACGTGCCTTTCTATCAAATCAGTCAGTTTGGTGCTTAGCGCCGAGTGTAAAACCAACAAAACTATCAGAATAAAGAGGACATCATGAGTTTTAATATTGCTTTAAGCGGCTTGGACGCCACCAATACTCAGCTAAACACCATCAGCCACAACATTGCTAACGCATCGACCTACGGTTTTAAAGAGGCGCGCACCGAATTCTCCGCTGTATACAACGGCATGCAACCAGGCGGTGTTGAGGTTGCATCTATCTCGCAAAACTTCGATAAAAATGGTTCAGTCTCTGGTACGGGTCGCGCGATGGACCTTGCCATCAATGGTAACGGTTTCTTCGTAACGAAAGACTTGATGGGGCAGACGCTTTACACCCGCTCAGGTGTATTTGGTACTGACAAAGACAACTTTGTTGTGGGTAATACTGGCGCTAAGCTTCAGGGTTACGGTGTCGATAGCAACAACAATCTGCTTGACGGCGCGGTTGGTGATATCAAGATCAGCACCTCTTCGTTAGCAGCAAAAGCCACCGACAAACTGGATTTTATCGCCAACTTTGATGCGAGTGCGACTGCCATCGATCAAACGGTCACCCCTTTTGACCCAAATAACCCAGATTCATTTAACTCATCATACACCTCTAAGGTGTACGACTCGCTGGGTAACTCTCACACAGTAACGCAGTACTTTACGAAAACAGCGGACAACACTTGGGAAGTGAACGTTCAAGTCGATGGTGGTACCACACCTGTTTCAACGGTTCCTGTGACCTTTAATCCAGACGGCACACTAAACTCGCCAACAGGTACGACGAATATCAGCTTCCCTGCGGCCGGTGCCAACCCAATGAGCATCGATATTAGCCTAGCAGGCAGCACCCAATTTGGCGCTTCGTTTGGTGTGAGCACCAATAGCCCAAATGGCTACACATCCGGTGAACTTGCGGGTGTTCGCGTTGAGAACAACGGCATGGTGTTCGCAACATACACCAACGGTCAATCTCAGCTTCAGGGACAGGTCGTACTGGCTAACTTCGCCAACCCTCAAGGTCTTGCCAAAACCAATGGCACAGCTTGGACTCAGAGCTTTAGTTCAGGCGCACCCGTAGTTGGTACACCAGGTACCGGCGTTTTGGGCGATCTCACCCCAGGTGCACTAGAGGGTTCCAATGTGGACTTGACCTCTGAGCTTGTGAACCTGATGACCGCCCAGCGCAACTATCAGGCGAATGCGAAGACAATCTCTACATCTGACAAGCTGACTCAAGCTCTGTTTAACGCGGTATAGGAATCTAACCTATGGATAGCTTGCTATTTACTGCGACAACGGGGGCCAGCCGAGTACTTAAAGCTCAGCATGTTCGCTCCAACAACCTGTCGAATGCCGACACCGCCGGCTTTCGCGCGGATATGGAACGCGTTAATAGCGTTCCATTGCAAGGCTCTGGTTTTGATGGTCGCACTATGGTGGTCACCAACTCAGCAGCAACTCGTTTTGATTCTGGAGACGTCGTTAAAACGGGTCGTCCACTGGATATCGCCATCATGGGCGAGGGCTACATCAGTGTGCAAACGCCAGCGGGCAACGAGGCATACACGCGTGCCGGTAATATTAAGGTCGATGACCTCGGCGCAATGACCATCAACGGCTTTGCGGTTGTTGGTGATAACGGACCTATGGTGCTGCCGGAATTTCAGAAGGTGGAAATCAGTGAGCGTGGACGCGTCTCGGTGATCCCGCCTGGCGGCGGTGCAGAGGTGGAAGTTGGCACATTAAAGCTGGTGAAGCCGGACATTACCCAACTGCAAAAAGAGAGCGACAGCCTGCTGCACAGCTTAGATGGTCAGCCTTTTGCGGCCGATGCCACTGTTAACCTTGCCCCAGAGCACATCGAGAGCAGTAACGTGTCTGCCATTGATGAACTGCTCAGTGTGATGTCGCTAACGCGCAACTTCGAAATGCAGATCCGCATGATGAAAACCGCAGAAACCCTAGCGCAATCAGGAAATAAATTAATGAGCGCGAGCTAGTCGCGTTTAAAGGAGTAAACCATGCATTCAGCATTATGGGTCAGTAAAACAGGGATGGCCGCCCAAGACACGAAAATGACGGCAATCTCAAACAACCTCGCCAACGTTAATACGGTCGGTTTTAAGCGTGACCGAGTGGTCTTCGAAGACCTGTTCTACAGCATTCAGCGCCAACCGGGCGCACAAGTAGACCAAGTGAATCAGCTGCCAACCGGTGTGCAGCTTGGTAGTGGTGTTCGTGTTGTCGGTACACAGAAAGTCTTCACTCAGGGGAGTGCACAAAACACAGGGCAAGAGCTGGATCTTGCGGTTATGGGGCAAGGCTTCTTCCAGATTGAAAACTCTGACGGTCAAATCATGTATACCCGCAACGGCCAGTTTCATGTCAACTCCGAGGGCTTGATGGTCAACAGTCAGGGCTTGCCTCTTGAGCCACAAATCCAGATCCCAGATAACGCGTTGACGCTATCTGTTGGTGTGGATGGCACGGTCACCACGACAACGGCAGATGGTCCTGCTCCTCAAGAGCTTGGTCAGATCACGTTGGCTAAATTTATCAATCCCGCTGGTTTAGAGGCGATTGGTGGCAACCTGTTTAAAGAAACGGAAGCGAGCGGTCAGGCGGAAGAACTCATCGCTGGTGAGGAAGGTGCGGGCAGCATTAAACAGGGCGCGTTGGAGGGCTCCAACGTGCAAGTCGTGGAAGAGATGGTGGACATGATCACCACTCAACGTGCCTACGAGATGAACGCTAAAGTCGTGTCGGCTGCTGATGACATGCTTAAGTTTGTTGCTCAAGCCGTGTAATTCGGTCAATTAAGTTAGCGGGAAATAACGTGAAAGGAAGTTGTGACATGAAATGGTTTTCTCGAAGCCTTTTGACGCGAAGCACTGTTCTTGTGAGAAGAATAGCGCTGCTGAGCTTGCTGGTATTGGCAGGGTGTGCCTCTAGACCTGAGTTTGTGCCGCCAGAGCCAGACGAGCAGAAGTACGCGCCACCAGAGCTTAGTTATGCGTTGCCAGAGGCGACCAATGGCAGTTTGTATCGTCACCAATACAACCTCACGTTATTTCAAGATCGCCGCGCTTATCGCGTTGGCGATGTGCTAACCATTCTTCTTGTAGAAGAAACCCAATCAAGCAAGAAAGCCGACACCAAGTTTGGTAAGTCTTCCAACGTCGACTTTGGCGCGGCAACGGTAGGCGGAAAAACGTTAAATGAAACCGCCGTTGGTATCAGCGGAAGCCGAGCCTTTGATGGCAGCGCAGCGAGCTCTCAGGGCAATAAGCTTGAAGGGGCCATCACGGTCACTGTCCATGAAGTCATGCCTAACGGCGTACTGAAAGTCAGCGGCGAAAAATGGATTCGCCTTAATCAAGGGGATGAGTTCATTCGTGTGACAGGAATCGTCAGAGCCGATGATGTCGACCGCTACAACCAAGTGTTCTCTCATCGAATTGGTGATGCTCGCATTACCTACTCAGGACGCGGAGCCTTAGCCGACAGCAACTCAGCTGGTTGGTTAACGCAGTTCTTTACTAGCCCATGGATGCCGTTTTAATGCTTAACACTCGTCGTTTTCTTGATACTTTTTTCACGGCATTGATGACTGCCTCGGCGCTTATCTTGATGCCGTCCGCTCACGCTGAAGTGGAAATTCCTATTATGGACCTTGTCGATGTGCAAGGTGTGCGCACTAACCAATTGGTGGGTTATGGCTTGGTCGTGGGTCTTGATGGTCAGGGTGACCGAAACCAGGTTAAGTTCACGGCACAATCCATTACCAATATGTTGCGTCAGTTTGGTGTACAGATCGGAGATGACGCTAACCCTAAGCTGCGTAATGTGGCATCGGTGAGCGTGACGGCCTCTGTTGACCCAATGGCAGGCCCGGGTCAGATGTTGGATATCGTGGTGTCATCGATTGGTGATGCTAAGAGCTTGCGTGGCGGTACATTGCTGCTCACACCGCTGCGCGGTGTTGATGGCGAGGTGTATGCAGTCGCACAAGGCAATGTGGTTGTAGGCGGCGTTTCTGCTGAAGGACGCAGCGGCTCTAAGATTGCAGTAAACACGCCAACCGCGGGTCGCGTACCCAATGGAGCGACACTGGAGCGTGAAATCCCATCGGACTTTAACTCACGTCCACAAATCACGCTGAACCTTCGCAAGGCGAGCTTCACTACTGCGAAGAATATTGCTCGTGAGATCAACAGTACCTTTGGTCCTGAGGTCGCGATTGCGGTCAACAAGGTACGTGTTGATATGCGTGCACCGAAAGACAGCCAGCAGCGTGTCACCATGATGTCGATGCTTGAAGAGATGAGTGTTGTTGAGGGGCGTAAGCCAGCTCGTATCGTGTTCAACTCGCGCACCGGCACCGTTGTAGTCGGTAAGAACGTCAAAGTCACCGAGGCAGCAGTCAGTCACGGTAACCTTACTGTGGCTATCAGTGAGTCACAGCGAGTCAGTCAGCCAAACGCGTTCGCTGATGGCGATACCGTGGTTGTCGACCAAACCAAGATCGACATTAACGAAGACCAAGCACAAATGGTGATCTGGCCTGAAGGGACAGAGCTGAACACGATAGTAAACGCAGTTAATAGCTTAGGCGCAACACCAACCGATTTGATGTCCATTCTGCAAGCCCTGCATGAAGCAGGCGCATTGAATGCTGAGTTGGTAGTGATCTAGGAGGCGATGATGAAAATAGATGCCATGAACGACACGACTCGTGTCAACAGTATGCTTTATCACGACAACGCAGCGCTGACCAACATTAGACACAGCAATGATAGCCCAGAAGCGCTCAAAGAGGTGGCAGGTCAGTTTGAAGCCATGTTTTTGCAGATGGTGCTCAGACAGATGCGCAGCAGTAGCGATGTGCTTGCTGATGAAGACAGTCCTTTTTCTTCCCAGCAGCATGGGGTATTTCGCGATATGCACGATGGTCAGCTCTCTATCGAGCTAGCGAAGAAACAAAACTCGGGTATCGCCGATATGTTGGTTAAGCAATTGGGACCTGCCCAAAGTGCGAGCTCTAACCAAGAGGTGCAGTTTGATGCCGAGCGTGTGCAAGCCATGGGCTCAGCCAATGACATGGAAGGCAAATCACAAACTCATGCATTAGGTAATACAAACGTGTCCTTGTCAGTTAACGACGAGCACACTTCCGCCGCCTTTAATCTTCAGTCTCCTCGTGAGGCTGCCATGACCATGGCCTTCTCTCAGCCTCTAATGAAAATCACGGAGCGTTAACTGCAATGAGCCTTATTAATATCGCGCTTTCAGGCATGAATGCCAACCGCGTGGCACTCGATGTCACGGCGCAAAACGTTGCTAACGTGAACACCCCAGGATACAGCCGCCAGCAAGCTCTGATGTCTTCGGTGGCAGGCGGAAAATACGATTTCAACTCACCCGGTATGGGAGTCGAAGTTACCAGCATACGCCGTGTGACAGACCAATACCTAGTGAAACAAACCTGGTCGACAGCCAGTGAAGCCAATTATTCGGCGGGATACTTGTCGGCCATGAGCCAACTAGAAAACATGCTGGGCGCAGATGGCTTTAGCTTGTCTGCAGGACTCGATAGTCTGTTTGCCTCGCTCAATGATGCGACGACTAAACCAGAATCGACGCCGCTGCGTCAGCAGGTGATCAACGAGTCAGAAGCCTTAGCGCGCCGATTCAATACGCTCACCGAATCGCTGCATAATCAGCATAAAGATGTACACGATCAGCGCAATGCCGCGCTGTCTCATGCCAACAGCTTGATGGCGAACATTGCTCAAGTAAACAAGCAGATCGTTGAGATGCAAGGCACCGGAGGCAACGCCTCTCAGCTCATGGATACTCGTGATGCGCTCATCGGAGAGCTGTCGACCATCATGGCGGTGAAAACCACTGATCAACCGGATGGCAGCGTGCAAGTGTCATTGGCGTCAGGTCAGCCTCTCGTCATGGGCTCGGATTCAAGTGTGATTAAGGCGATTCCAGACCCAAGTGACCCGTACCTTGCGGATCTGCATATTGAATTTGGTAATCAAACCTTTGCAGCAAAAGGGGATATTGGCGGCAAGCTAGGCGCACTTCATGACTACCAAGTCGATGTGCTTGTGCCGAACCAACAAGCCATAGATGACATGGCACGCAGTGTTGCCGATGAATTTAATGCCGTGCTCGCTGCGGGGTTGGACCTAAATGGTAACCCAGGTGCGCCGCTATTTACCTATGATCCAGCGAACCCAGCCGCAAGCTTAGATATCACCAATATTACCGCCGATGAGCTGGCATTTTCTGCCGACGGTAATCCGGGTAACAGTGACAATCTCAAGGATTTGATTGCTATCAGCAATAAGCCAGTGGCGATCTCAGGACTTGGCTCGCTGTCCTTAAATGATGCGTTTACCGCTATGGTCGGTGAAACAGCCATTAAAGCACGACAAGCGGAGTCTGATTATCAGGCGAAAAAAGCAATGTCGGATCAAGCGGTTGCAGCGCGCGACAACGTCAGTGCCGTAAACAGTGACGAAGAGGCGGCAAACCTAATGACCTTTGCCAACGCCCATAATGCCAATATGAAAGTGATCAGCACAGCGAATCAGCTGTTTGACTCTGTATTGCAGCTATTTTAAGGAGAGACCATGAGAATCAGTGATACTCAATTTAGCCAGATGATGCTGCAAAGCCTGCAAATCAATAACGCAGGGCTTGGTAAAGTGATGCAACAAATGGCCACAGGTGATCGACTCACTAAGTTGTCTGACGACCCAATGGCGTCGATTAAACTGCTCAACCTTAACCGTGAAGGCGCGGCGATTTCTCAGTATCAGCGCAATATCGCCAATGTGAAAACCACGCTATCGAGTCAAGAGGTGCACCTGGATTCGGTTAACGAGAGTCTAAAAAGCATGCGTGAGTTGGTGCTGTGGGGGGCGAATGGTACCTTAACGGATGAAGACCGCTTAGGCATGATTGCTGAGCTTGAGAGCTTACGCGAATCTGTGCAGTCGTCGTTTAATGCGCAAGACGAAGAAGGGCACTATCTGTTCTCGGGTACTAAAACCGATACGCCAGCTATTTCTGATGCGGGTGGCGGTGTCTATTCTCTTGATGGCAACAGTGACAAGCGAGTTGTGACCGTGGCAAAAGGGGTGACCATGGAGTCCAACACCACGGCTCAAGATATTCTCGATTTGGGTGGCGGCGATAACGTATTGAATCAAATCGATCGTTTGATTGCTGAATTTAAGAGCCCGAGTCCAAATTTTCAAAATGAAGTTGAAGCTAGCCTCAACGCCATTGATGATACCTTAGGTAACGTTCTGGGTGCGATGACTCAAATCGGTGGACGCCACAACAACCTCGATTTGATGGATGGTGCGCATGTGGAGAATAAGCTATTTGTCGATAAGGTGACCAGTGATGTCTCTGCCCTCGACTATGGTGAAGCCTCAGTTCGGCTGAGCAACTACATGGCTGCGCTGCAGGCAACGCAAGCCAGTTATATGAAGATAAATGATCTCTCTTTATTCGACCGCATCTAGCGGTCGCTTTAGGTCTTAGGTAACACGTTTCAAGGAATGATGGTATGGCAGTAAGTACGGTTGAAGTTAGGCCGCATAGTATTAAGCTCACAGGGCAGGGCACCACGAGTATTGCTCCCTCCCAGGCTTCTGATACCACCATTTCCTTATCAAAACATCTGCTTAAACCACAAGCAGAAATCGCTTCGGCGTATTCACTTTCTGGCGTTCTACTGACTCAAGGTCAGCAGCACGCGACTTCGGTTCAAATTGCTACCAAGGCGTTGCAAGGTGTGGGTAAAGAGCTCACTCAAGTGAAAAAGCAGTTAACTCAAGCACTATCACACGGTGCATCACCTCAAACTACTGACAAGCTTGCCCGTTCTAAGAACATGATTGAAACCACGCTGAATCAAGCGCGCTTTGATGGTAAGCGAGTGGTCGACAACGAGCTGCATCTGAAGCTCGACACCGCCGATGTCAGACGATTCTCTATTCCTGGTTTGAACGTACACCGTATGAGTGAACGTGCAGAACAGGTGCGTCTGGATTTTCCGAGCGGCGGCTCCGTTATGTTGCAGTTTGATGGTTTATCGGATGGACAGCGCACGGTGAAGCAGCTCGACCGCAGTGTGATTCCTATGGGGATGCGCGCATCTCTTGCCAACGATGGCAGCATCGTATTTGAAGTCCATGAGTCTGCATACGCAGCGATGCAGCAGCACGTGCGTGTCACAGGTGAAGGTCACCGCTTCCCTGCCGGACAAGCCAACACTTTCTCTATCCAAGCTGAGCCAGACGGTATGGCAGAGCTTAAATTTGACCTTGGTTCACGCGACGGTATCAAACAGTCCATCGCTAAGGTCAACCAGCACCTCAAACAAGCTCAGCTGAGCTTAAACGAAGCCAGACAGTTCCAATCCCAACTGGATACGCAAATGACGCGAATCCAGAGCCAATCCAACCTCCCTTCAACCGAGCAGGTCAATCAACAGCTCTCTAGCTTTAATCAACTCTCCCAAGACTTTACTACCACGTTCCAAGCTCTTAATGCTCAAGCGAATGTTCGTAGACATACGGTAGTGGCGTTACTTAAATAGGTTAAATACCAGAGCTTGTTAGCGATAGAGAGCAGCGCTGAATAAACAAAGGCCAGTATCATTACGATACTGGCCTTTTTAGTGTTCTATGTTTGGCGTGCTGCGCGAGGAGTAGTTACACCAAAAAGAAAAAGTACAAAAAGCACACAAACGCCAGCAGCGTAGCCGATATTGTCGGATAGATAATATAAGCGTCCTGACGATGGGTTCGGCGAAAGCACATAAACGTCAGCAGTATGTTGTAGACCACCAGAAGCAAACTGATGAAGGTGCCGCCTCTGAGCGACAGCGTGGTGAGCTGGCTCAGGAACAGGGCAAGTAGCGCATAATCAACAATGATTAGCCACAGAAATGCCTTCTGTAGTCCGTCTGGGGCTTTGTTTGCCTTCGTTGGCATGTGGGGAATAGTTCGTCGCATAACACACTCTACTGATTCGGTGCTCAATAAGAAACTTTCGACATATCAAGGGTGTTCTACTTCAAGGATAGAACACCCAAAGAGAGGTGCAAGTTAAAGCGCTTGGGCGTCGGTGGTGGAGCTTGGCGCGGTGTCGGTATCGAAACGGATAGTATCGGTTCGGAATACCGGTTGGTTGAACTTCGCCTTTTCTCGCGCCTTTTCGAGTTCGTTATTTGGTTGTTGACCAAACAGGGTGCTGATCACTTCAGCCGCTGGAGTGGTCAAGATAAACAGCTCGATGCGACGGTTTTCACTCGATGATGGCTCTGAATGGTTCAGTAGGGCGCGATCCGACATTCCCGTGACTTGTAGAACACGCTTTTCAGGCATGCCCCCAGACACTAGGGTGTGCCTTGCGGTGTTAGCTCTCGACGATGAAAGCTCCCAGTTAGACTTACTTGAGAAGGTTTGACGATACTGTGTCGAATCCGTGTGACCACTGATGATCATCGGGTTTTCAACGCGCTCAAATACGGGTGCAAGTGCAAGCAATAGGTCTTCAAAGAACGGGGTTAAGGTTGAGCCACCGCGACGAAACATGTTTTGCTTGTAATCATCTTGCAGCACGATGCGCAGCCCTTGTGGGGTGACGGTGACGTCGACATTTCCCTCTGCGTTGATTTGGCGCACCATGTCATTGATCACCTGCGCAAGCGCAGCCAAGCGTTCTTGGGTATCAAAGGTGCCATCGATGAGAGAGTCTGACTCCGGCCCTTCGCGATCGCCCTGAAAAAAAGAGCTCACCGTATGGACTGAGTCGTGACGACTAGCCACGGACGAATCCGTCGCTAGGTCGATCGGAGAAATACTTTGCGAGGTATCGAAAAGATTACCGGTACTCTGGTCAAACACGCTCGCCATTTGCAGATGAGCAACAATCGCTTTGCGCTCTTCTTTATCGACGACCTGCATGACCCAAAGTACGAGGAACAATGCCATCAAGGCAATCATAAAGTCGGCAAACGCCACCTTCCACGCACCGCCATGAGATTCATGGTGATGACTGCGACTGGCGCGTTTGAAGACTACTTGCTCATGTTTTTGCATTATCCCTCCTGTTCAGCGAGCCACACCTCCATTTGGTTAAAGGTCGGTTTAATGTCTAGCTGAATGTGCTTGCGGCCTGCGTCAATCGCCAGCAATGTCGGCTTCTTCGCTACGTACGCAACCAAGGTTGCGCGAGTGCAGTCGAAGGCGGACATGTTGCGTTTAACACGTTGAGCCATGGCGTTACTTGCTGGGTCTAAACAGCAGTAACAACCGAAAATACCGATAAATGTGCCTACTAGAGCGGCGGCAACGTGATAGCCAATCATGGCAATCGAGCCATCAATTGCGGACATCGTAATGATGATGCCACCAACCGCGGCCAAGATACCGAAGCCTGGCATGGCTTCTGCGGTACGCTGCATGGAGCGGGCCGGCTGCATGTAATCAGCCTCGATCGCTTCAATCTCTTGCTCTAGTAGTCCCTCTAACTCATGAGGCGACATTTGTCCCATTGCCATTAAACGTAAATTGTCGGTAATGAAAGAAACTAGGCGGTAGTCACGGCTAACACGAGGGTAGCGAGCAAAAATATCGCTCTGCTCTGGGTTTTCAATGTGCTTATCGAGCGCCTTGAAGCCGCCGCTGCGCACGGTCTCAAGTAGCACTTGCAGCAGTGCCATAAGTTCCATGTAGAACTCACGTTCATCTTTGGGAGGCGATACGATAGCGCGCAGTTGGCTGCGCATCTCTTTCAATACTTGAGGCGGGTTACCTATGATCAATGAGCCCAGGGTTGCGCCGACAATGATCAGCATTTCTGCCGGCTGCCAAATGGCCATTAGACTGCCTCCGGCCCAGACGTATCCGCCGAAGACACACATCAATATGATGATTGCGCCAGTAAACTTTTGCATAGTGGACTCCTAAGAAGACAGTAGTTGGTTGAGCTGCTTGAGCGCTTGTTTGTGCAGCTGACATATCCTCGGCGGTGTCAGTTCGAGCACTAAAGCAATCTCGTGTAAGTTCAAGTCGTGTTGATAAAACAGAGTGAGCAGTAGCTGCTCACGTTTAGGGAGTTTGTCGAGCGCTTTTTCAAGGCTGCGGCGGATATGTTCGTGATTCATGCCGTCGTAGTCAGAATCCACCGTCCCCTCGAGACCACTTTCAATTAATTGGTCGAGGCTCTGCATTTCCGCCGCCATGGTGGCGTTGAGTCTGGCGTGATAATCCTGCTGATCGGTACCAAGTGCGCGTATGATCTCTTGTTCGGTCGGTGTTCGCTTCAGACTCTTGGTCAGATCGCGCGTGACATCGTTAAGCTCGTGAGCCTGCTGACGGGTTTTGCGTGAGCGCCAATCGAGCCGTCGCAGCTCGTCTAAAATCGAGCCACGAATACGACACACGGCAAAAGCGGGGAAGTTAGGGTCGTCAATGTTGCCATAGCGACGACCAGCTTCGAGTAATCCAATCAGCCCGATTTGCTGCATGTCTTCAATGCTGCAATGGGTGGTGGCGTGATTACGCAGTTGGTTGACGACGCGCTTAACCAAGATTTGATGTTGACTAAGCAAGCGATTTTCATCGATACGGTTGGTGGGCGTCGAGACTTCGTCGACCACTCCGTAGCTTTCAGAATGATTCATATCCAGCATGGCAGCTCCTACTGAATAACAAATTTCGTCAGCAGAACATCGTCGATATCGCGCTTAAGTTGGGTATCTGCATAGGCGGTAAGCACCGATGCTTTCACTTCTTGTTGGAGCTGCTCCAGTGCTTCAGCGCCATGCAGATCTTCATAGCGCTTTTGGCTAAACAGATTCAGCATCGCGTGGCGAACTTTGGGCATATAGTCGCGGGCAAACTCTAGACGCTCTGGATGACGCGTTTCTAATGCCAGCTCTAGCATTACAAAGTGGGTCTGTTTCTTACCGCGAACGCTGACAATCACATTATCCAATGCATGAAACGTTGGATCGGCGCTGCGCTTTGGCTCTGAGTTAAATAGTGAGAACTCGCTAGCACTTACCGTCGGTTGGTTGTTGAAGTACCACATGGTGCCATAAACCGTCGCCGCCGAGACCAAAGCACTGGTCGTAATGCAGGCGGCGAAGAGTGAAACAAGGTATTTTTTATTCATGCTGTTTTCCTAAAGCCGTTACACCTGGGTGTTAAGCCAGTGTTCATCCGTTGAGAAGGTCATGGCTGCGTCGTGTTCGGCATCATGACGTTGATTGGCAAAAATAGTGGCGCTCTGGTCATGCGATGGGTGGGCGTCAGACTCTTGTTTATCGCCACTACCAATCTGCACATCCACATGCATCAAGCTCTGGTTTTGTAGCTCTGCACGCAGTCGCTCTGACACCTGGATTAAAGCCTCACGCGTTGCGGCCACGTTGGCATTCAGTTGAACGCTGAGCTTGTCGCCTTCCACCCGTACCATCAGATCGAGCTTGCCAAGATCGGGCGGGTCCAAGCGAATGCGCGCTTCTTGCAGGTTCTGCTGAGCTTGTAAGGTCACGCGGTCGTGCAGAACCTGAAGCATCTGCTCACCCCACTTGCCTGCTTGTGGGTCAATACGAACGGGTGCCCACTCAGTTGTCGTGACATTTGCCATGGTTGTTGAGGTCGCTTGCGTTTGAGGCGCAGCAGACTGTGCGCCTGCCAAAGCGCTATTGGCACTGCTTTGAGACTGACTCGCACTTAATAGACTGGCAATGTCGCTCGCTAAAGATTTGCTTGTTGTCTCTGAAGATAACGATGTTGTTGTTTGCAAAAGTGCGGAAGCAGCGCCTTCTCTCGTTGCGTTAGAAGTGGTTGAGTTCGCATTGAGCTGAGCAAGCTGATTAAACGACATGCGCTCGCTGTCTATCGCTCTCGTCATCATAGGGTTCGTCGCGGCGCCCAATTGCTCGCCGTTAATGGCCGCATTTGTTGCACCAGCAGCACCGAACGCTTGATCGGGCGTTCTGACAAAGCCGACTAGCTCACCTGATAAGGATTCCTGCTGGAGGGCGTCAGATAACATTTCAGCCAATGACTCGCCGTCTTGTTCATGTTGGCCTAATCTCTGCTCGCGCTCAGTCGATGGGATGAGTGAACCAAACCCACGTGTCGTTTGCAGCGCAGCGCCTCCCTCGTTAGGAACGTGAGAGGGATTAATACTGACTGGTCCACTTCCTTCACCTTGCTTTGCGGCAGAGAGATTGCCTGTCTGGTTGGTCACTAACATTCCATTACTCCAAGGTCATCGCCAGTTGGTATGCCATCGCTCGCTCTTTCTCAGCGTCGTTGCTGTCTAGCTTCTTTTTCAGCTTGCTGGTGGCAACGGATAACGCCTCATAAGCGCTAAGATGCGCCTTGCGTGCACGTTCAATTTCGGGTGCCAGTCGCGGGTCTTTAAGGAAAGGCCTATGGGTGTCCAAAAGCTCACGAAGCTGCCCGTCGTATCGCTTAAGTGACTGCCAATCCTCAGTTTTTGCTGCCACCCTCATGCACTGGCTAAGGTGGCGAAACCGCTCTGGGGAAACCTTATGCGTGTTGGCCAAAGTTCTGCCATCCTTCTTTGATGTGAGCCATGACCTTTTCCACATTCTCTAGCTTCTCAACGTCGTTATTGACGCTTGCTTGATACAGCTCGGCTTGGCAAAAGTCGTAAAGTTGGTGAAGGTTTGCGGCTATCTCGCCACCATTTTCGTCATCAAGTGCGCTATCCAGACCGACAAGGATGTTCATGCATTTGCTGATACCTTGTCCTTTTTGTTCTAAGCGACCTTCTGTCATATGACCGCGAACGCGCTCGATTTCATTAAGAAGTCCATCGATAAGCATCACCACGAGTTGGTGTGGGTTGGCTGCCGCTGCTTGCGCGTCAAGGTCTACTTGTTGATATGAGTCGTAACCTGAATCCATTAGCATAAATTTGTACTCCTAGCCTTAACCAAACATGCTCATGGTTTGGTTCATTTGTGTCATTAAGGTATTCATTTGGGTGAACTGCGAGAGATAGCGGCTATACGCCATGTCGTATTTGCGCTCCAGCGTGGCTTGCTTGTCGTCGATACGTGAGATGTTCTGCTGCAGGCTGTCTTTGCGGGTCTTAAAAAGACCAGTGGTTGATTTCAAGAATGGGTCAACCATAGTGTCAATGGAGTCGAGCAGGTTACCGTCGCCATTGAACATGGCCTCTAGAGCGGCACTGTTATTCTTTTGTGCTTCTTCGAACTTAGTGGCGTCTAACGTCATTTTACCGCTGCGGTCGATCTCAATACCCACTTCGCTTAGACGCATGCCGTTGTACTCACCGCGAACTATGCTGGTCAGCTGGCTCTCAATGGAACGCAGAGTGGGGTCGCTGGCGAGCACACCACGCGCCTGATCTTCACCGCCTATGCCGGTGTATTCATCCATGGTCGACATCAAGGTGTTGTAGGCGTCAATAAACGCATTAACCTGCTCTTTGGTTGCTTCTTGGTCCGGACCAATATTGAGGGTGAGTGGTTGCTCCCCTGCGGCTTGCGCTTTACTCACTGTGATGTCGACACCGTCAATGACACCAGTAAAGGTATTGCTGCTACTCTCGAGTTTCAGGCCGCCTTGCCCGCCAAGCCAGATCACCGCATCTTGTGGTGTGCTGATATCTGTGCTGTTGGTAAACGCATCTTCGAACCAGGCAGCATTCGTGCCTGTTGCTGATACGTTGATGGTGTTCTCAACCCCAGTTTCAGTGCTGGAAAGCATAAAGTGGGTTTGTCCGTTAGAGCGAACCAGCGTCGCGTTTGCGCCCGGGTTATTAGGGTCGTTATTAATGGCTGAGACCAGATCAGCCATAGTCGCGGTGCCACCAGCGTCGGCCGAAACTGTCGCTAGGTCAATCGTGACTGCTTCACCATTGATGGTGAAATCCAAGGTGCCTGTCGCTGGGATTTCGGTGGTTGCGTCCAGATCAGAGGGCATGTCCGTCTTCATCTGGTGCGCGGTGGCCACCTGTTCAACGAAAATCTGATAGCTGCCTGTGAGTGCGCTGGCGTTGGCAGTCGCTGATAGGAAGCCGTCTTGAGACACACTGGCCGAGTTCTTAATGATATTGGAGCTACTGCTGTTCATATTGGTGACAGCGGTGCGGAATTCTCTTAGCGCTGCTTCCACCTTACCCAAAGCCGTGATCTGAGACTGATATTTGTCCGCTTGCATCTGGTAGCGCATTTGAAATGGCTGCACATCGTAAGTGGCAAGCTGGGTGGCCATAGTAATCGGGTCTAACGAACTCATTGGAGTGCTCCTTAATCTTGCTTCCCGCGTCTGGGCTGCGAGCCGCGAAATCATCTTTAGTGGTTCAAATCAAGATATATGCCATGATTTAAAGCTATAAATATCAATTGGTTATGTTGTTTTTGGTTTGATGGCGGAAGTGAGGTTTCCTCAGTCTGAGTTCCGCCTTTCCACCTTAAAACTGTCTATTACTCAGAGGGTTAAGGCGACATTTCTAGAGAGATAGTTAACGGTGGTTCTATATCGAGCAGAGAATTGAGATCTACATTCCGAATCCATCACTGGGGCTTAAAAAGAAAAACCTCCCGAAGGAGGTTCAAAGGACGGATGAATCGTTAACGAAGGATAATTCATCATATCTTCGATAGCTGGAGTAGGCTGGTAGCAAACTTCCCCAACTATCGAAAATGCTTGCTATCAATTAGCGAAGTAGAGACATTGCCATGCCAGGTAGCTGGTTAGTTTGCGACAGTACAGTGGTACCCGCTTGCATCAGCATTTGGTTCTTAGTCATGTTTGATGACTCAACAGCGAAGTCTGCATCTGTCATTCGCCCTTTAGCTGCTGATGTGTTTTCTACCATGTTGCCTAGGTTAACAATAGTGTGGTCTAGGCGGTTGATAGTCGCACCCATGCCAGCACGGGCAGCACCAACTTCATCAATTGCAGTTTGGATATTGGTCATCGCTGCTTGTGCAGTTGCTTGGTCAGTAATGCCAGCGAAACCAGCGCTAAGAGTATCGAATGCAGTACCTACATCAGTGTCTACAGTAGTCGCAAGGTCTAGAGTTTCACCTGTTGATGCGCCGATTTGAAGCGTTAGACCGCCGGCTTTAATACCGTTTGTAGTTAGTAGCTGATCGCCAGCATATTTAGTGTTGGTTGTGATGTTCTGTAGCTCAGTAGATAGTTCACCAAACTCTTTATTTAGCGCAGCGATGTCTTTAGCAGTGTTGGTGCCGTTAGCTGCTTGAGTCGCTAGGTCGTTCATACGATAAAGGATATTTGTTGCTTCATCGAATGCGCCTTCTGCCGTTTGTAGCATTGAGATGCCGTCTTGTGCATTGCGCATAGCGACATTCATACCACGAGTTTGTGACTCTAGGCGGTTAGAAATTTGAAGACCTGCCGCGTCATCTGCTGCTGAGTTAATACGGTAACCCGTGCTCAAGCGTTCCATTGCAGTGCTTAGCATGTTGTTAGTGCTGCTTAGAGTATTTTGAGTAACTAGCGAAGCGTAGTTAGTGTGCATTGATAGAGCCATTGTGAATTCTCCTAGATTTGTCTCAATGTGGGACTATCGCCCCGCTCACTAACTAGAGGCGGTAAGTTGATTTTGAAAATTAACTGGAAATGAAAAAAAACTGGAAATTATTGAAAATAGGAAGAAAACTGTGATACCGCTTCAAAGAAAATGGGGCTGACGCCCCATTCATGCTTACGGATTCTCATCGACCTGTTTGACGATGGCGGCGATCTCTTCGTCGACATATTCCGTTTTGGCCGACTGATACATGTTATCGATACTGGCATCGAGCAGCGCTTGCTGCTTGTCTTGTTCCGCTTGTTCTAAAGCAAGTTGTTGTTCCGCCAATGCTTGCTGCTCGGCCGCTTGCTCTTCTTTGGCACGCTCACGCTGCTTTTTACGCATCTCTGCCTTTGGATCTTCAAAGCCTTTAAAGTGCACTGGGATGGGCACATCGGTGACATAACCAAAGTAGTACTTAGCGCCGAGCATCTTATATTGCGATAAGGTGTTCTGACTGGTGACTCGACCGGCGATTAGCGTCGCTTTGCATCGTTTTATGTAGCGGATCACCGGAAGTAGGGTGCGCTTTTCATCCTGACTATCCAGTGAATTGGATATCTTGATGATCTGCGGTGCAAAGGGTGTGAGGTAGTCGAGATTACTCACGGGAAGATGCACATCAAAACACACGCTGTGGAATCGGTCTTCCAAATGCTCAAGCAGCGCCTTACTTGCTGGGTTGGTCGCCTCGCCTTGGGTTAGGTGCAGGCTTGGGATCAACATCGACATCGGTCGCTTGTAGTGCTGAGCAAGCTGGTCGATGAAATGTTTTCCCTCTGGACGCAATAAGGTGCAAGCGTTCATCGAGAACACTAGATTATTGAGCAAGTCAGGGTGGAAGGTTTCCAGCTCAAATTGGGTTTGCCTTACGGCAAGATAGAGCGCAAATAAGTCTAGAGCAGCGCGCACGGTATCAGAAATGTCGAGCGCGAACACGCTGTGGTCCTTTTTCTCACCATAGCGCAGCGTGATGTATTGGTACTGAATCTCGTCGCTGTTGCAGTGTCGAATCGGTTGGCAGGCATGACACACTTCGTCCGCTGCCATCAGTTGCGCGAGCTTTTCATCGTCTTCGGTGACCGCATTGTCCTCTATCATGCGCAGCACATAGAGAAACTGGGCCCTGTAGCTACTTAAATTATCCAAGGTTTCCTACCACGTTTATTTGTTTGCTTTCGGGGATTTCGTTGTATGACAGAACCGCCAACCCTTGCGAGAAGGTGCGGGCATAGCGCGCGATCAACGGTCTCAGCTGTGGCATCACCAAGAGAATCGGTGCAAGTCCTTGCTGCTTAAGCTGCTGTTGTATCAGCGGAAGGTTCTGTTGGAACTGACTCAAAATGTTTGGCTCAATTGGGAAGCTATCGAGTATCACATTGCCATTCGCTTGAGCTTGATGCAGCGATTGCATCAGCATCTGCTCTAGTTCGTCAGAGAGTGCGTAGACATTAAGTTCTTTGCGCTGCCCTGCCACCAAATTCACCAGAGTTCGGCGCAGCGCGCAGCGTACATCTGAGGCAAGCAGAATCGGCTCTTTGGTGTTTTCTGCCGATTCCAGCATAGTGTTGGCAATGGTGCGAATATCTTTCAGTGGTACCTGATCCAAAAGCAGTTGTCTGTACACCTTTAACTGCTGTGCAGGGTTTAAAGCTGCACCAAGTGCTTCTGCGAGTTTGGGCGCTTGTTGGGTCAAGCGCAGGTTCATGGCATCCACATCATCGTGGGTGAACAGCTCAGCAAGGTGGGTTTTCATCACTTTGCTGATGTGAGTCGCAATCACTGTAGCGTCATCGACTACCTGATAGCCCATGTTCAGCGCCTTAGCTTTATCGTTGTGTTCAATCCATACTGCAGGAAGATGGTAGGCAGGATCGCTCCCTAGAATACCGTCGACTTCACCATAGGTTTCACCTACCGCGATGGCCATCAAGCGATCGGGTTCAATAAAGCCCTCTTCAATCACTTCTCCATTGAGCGACACCGTGTATTGGTTTGGTTTCAGACTCAGGTTGTCACGAATGCGTACCTCGGGCAGAAGAAATCCGACTTGCTCCGAGAGGTTTTTGCGAACCCCACGAATACGCTGCAAAACCGGAGCGCCTTGCTCTTTGTTGACCAGGTGAACCAAGCGGTAACCCAAAGCCAATGAGAGGCTTTGTACATGAGGAATATCATCCCATGACAGTGGCTGCTCACTGTCGTTTTGCATCGCGTTGGAGATGGCTTCCACTTCATCGAGCTGTGGGTCTTCGATGGGCTTTTTGGATTGTTTCCAACCAGCGAAGGCGAGCACCGCAGAGAAGGTAAAGAACGCCAAATGCGGCATGCCAGGTACAAGGCCGATGATCAACATGATGCCAGCAACAGTAAACAGGGTCGCTGGTGTCGCTAACAGCTGTTTCTGCATGGTGTCAGCCATGTCGCTATCGCTGTCGTTAATGCGCGTCACGATGATCGCTGCGGCGGTCGCCAATAATAGCGATGGGATCTGAGCAACCAGACCGTCACCTATGGTCAGTAGGGCATAGGTTTTAAAGGCTTCGGAAGCGGGTAGACCGTGCTCAAACACACCGATGCTGATACCACCAATGATGTTGATAAAGAGGATCATTAAGCCAGCAATGGCGTCGCCTCGGACAAACTTGGAGGCACCATCCATGGAACCGTGGAAGTCTGCTTCGTTGGCAACTTCTTTACGTCGGGTTCGTGCCGCTTCTTGGTCGATGAGACCAGCGTTGAGATCCGCATCGATAGCCATTTGCTTGCCGGGTAGCGCATCGAGGGTAAAGCGGGCTGAAACCTCTGAAATTCGCTCGCCACCTTTGGTGATCACCACGAAGTTAATGATCATCAAGATGACGAAAATCACCATACCCACGACATAATTGCCACCAATCACAACCTCACCGAAGGCTTGAATGACCTTACCGGCGGCATCTCCGCCATTGTGACCTTCTAGCAGTACGATACGCGTCGAGGCAACGTTGAGCGTCAGGCGCATTAGGGTAGCGATGAGCAAGATGGTTGGGAACACCGAGAAATCGAGTGGACGCTTTGCCGTGGTACTGACCAGTAACACCAAGATTGCCAGCACGATGTTAAAGGTAAACAAGGCATCAAGCAGTAAAGGTGGCAGTGGCAAAATCACCATCGCCAAAATCATCAGCAGCACGATCGGTATGCCAATGTATCCTTTTCCTGAGCGTCTAAGTTGAGTAAGACGATTCAACATATGTGTTCCTTCGTTGTTGCAAGTGTCCTAAGCCAATCAATGCTGCAAATGCTTAGGGATGGTAAATGTTGGCAGCGGCATGGGTTTATCCCCACTGCCACGTCGAAACGCTTTGAGCTGCATGACGTAAGTTAAAATGTGCGCAACCGCGATATAGAGCTGGCTCGGTACGGCCTGCTCGATGGCGGTGGTATGGTAAATGGCACGAGTCAGCGGTGGTGAGTTGAGGACTTCCACATTGTTTTCTCGTGCAATGCGCTGAATGTGCATCGCGGTCTCATCTATGCCTTTGGCAACCACAAAGGGGGCCTCCGACAAACTGGTGTCGTACTTGAGTGCCACCGCATAATGGGTTGGGTTGGTGATAACCACGTCAGCTTTGGGAACGGCTTGGTCTATCTTGCGACGAGCAAACTGCTGCTGAATTTGGCGAATGCGCTGTTTGACCTCTGGGCGACCTTCGTTGTTTTTGTACTCTTCTTTAAGCTCTTGCTTGGTCATCTTGAGCTGCTTTAGGTGCTCCCAGCGCTGGTAGGGGATATCAATCACACCAAAGATAAGCAGCGCCACCCCATTAGAAGCAGGCCTTCGAACAGTATGGTCATGACCAGGGTAATACCCTGATTCAAGGTCAACTGCTGCATGCCTAATAGCTGTGAGAAGTTGCTGTCGAGATAGGTATAAAGCAGCGCAAAGATGACGGCGACCTTGAGTGACGACTTGATCAGCTCAACCAAGGAGCGTGTCGAGAACATGCGCTTAATGCCAGACAGGGGGTTAAGCTTGCTGAGCTTGGGCTGTATGTTGGCAGGGCGAAACATCCAGCCTCCCAATATCAGGCTGCTGCCAACCGACGCTATGATGATGACCGCAAACATTGGCAGTAAGAGCTCGATGATGATGGCGAGGCTTTGACCGAGTTGTTCCAGCATCTGTTGTGGATTTTCAAGGTCTTGCCGAGTAAGTGACATATTGAAGTGGAACACCCCAGAGATGTGCTGCCAAATCCAGTGAAGTTGACTATAGAAAAACATCGCCACGATCAAAAACAGTACTGCCGTCGTGAACTCTTTTGCTCGTGGTATCTGACCTTCTTGCCTGGCCTTTTTAATTTTCTGGGGCGAGGCTTTCTCGGTTTTATCCTGACTCGACTGTTCACTCATGCGCCGCCCACCATAAACTGGTTGAGGTGCGAGAGTGTCTCGTGCACCAACGCGGTGTAGCGACTGGGTATGCCGCTAACCGTAATCAAGATACTGAACAGACCGAGTAGCATGGTCATAGGAAAACCCAGTGCGTAAACGTTCAAGCTGGGTGCGGCGCGATTCATCACACCAAAGCTAATGTTGGCCAGCAGCATAGAGACGATGGCTGGCAGTGCTAATGCCAGTGCTGAGGCAAACATCCAACCAAACAGCGAGATGATGTTGTCGAGCGAGAGTACCGAAAGCCCAGAACCTACGGGCCACACCACAAAGCTCTGTACCAAAATATCGATAACCAGCAGGTGACCCTCGAGTGCTAAAAACAGTAGGGTACACAACAGCAAGAAAATACGACCGAGTATGGCGACCGACAGTCCATTCACTGGGTCATTCATGATGGCCATGCCAAGACCCATTTGCAGCGAAACGATTTGCCCCAGCATAGTAAAGATATTAAAGAAAAAGTGCAGGATAAGACCGAAGAAAAGCCCCCACATCGCTTGCTCGAAAGCCAGAAACAGAGAGGTCATTGAAAACAGGTCAACAGCAGGCATAGCTGGCATTAATGGCGCGGTAATGACCACGATAGATAGAGCGAGCAGTGCACGAACCCACACGGGAATCAAAGCGTCACCGAAAAATGGCATGGCCAAAAAGGCGGCCCCAATCCTGAAAAAGGGCCACCATAATTGGCCTAACCATTGTGAAATCTCGGCGAACGTTATCTGCATCAACCAATCATCCCTGGAATGTTGTGGAACAAGTAGTCGAATAACTCCATGATTTTTCTCAGCATCCAGTGGCCAGCAAAGATCACCATCAGCAGGGTCGCCAAAAGTTTGGGTAAGAAACTCAGTGTCTGCTCTTGGATTTGTGTCGCGGCTTGAAATACGGCAATGACCAAGCCGACTAGAAGGCCCGGCACCACGAGTACCATAACGATATTGATGATCAGCCAGACGGCATTGGAGAACAGCGCCACTGTCATTTCAGGGGTCATCGCGTGTCCTTATCCAGTACTAAAACTGGCTGAAAGCGTGCCAACGGTCATCGCCCAACCATCGACCAACACAAAGACGACCAACTTAAATGGCAGCGAGACGATCAGTGGCGATAGCATCATCATACCCATAGCCATCAACACGCTTGCTACTACCAGGTCGATGATCAGAAACGGGATAAACAGCATAAAGCCGATCTGAAACGCGGTCTTAAGTTCACTGATGACAAACGCTGGAAGCACGATGGCAAATGAGATGTCGTCGACGTTGGAGTCAATCGGCTCATTGGCGATCCTCAGCATCTGCTCTAGGGAGTTTTGCTGCGTTTGTGCCAACATAAAGTTTCTCACCGGCTTTTCTGCGGTTGAGAAGGCTTGCATCAAGGTGATCTCACCTTGGTCGTAAGGCAGGAATGCATTCTCATAGACGTCGCTCCAGACGGGACGCATAATAAGAATGCTTAAACACAAGGCGATACCAATCAGCACTCGGTTCGGTGGGCTTTGCTGCAGACCCAGTGCCTGACGTAGAATCGCCAACACGACGATAATACGTGTAAAGCTGGTGGCCATCAGCAAGAAGGCGGGTAAAAAGCTTAACGCTGTCATCAGTAGCAAGATTTGCAGCTTGACGCTGTACTCCTGCTCTGACTGCCCATCATTGACGGTAAGAAACGTTAATCCGTTGTCTGCCCACGCCATTTGGCTACCAAGCAAAAGCACCAGAGAAATGATGACTAACGTACCACGACTCAATGTTTTTGGGAGCCATCTTTGCAGTGTGCTTGAAGCCAACATAATGGATTACTGTCCCATAGACGTGAGAGCGGATTCCACGACGTCGATTAAGCGAAGTCCATATTTGTCGTTGACCACGACAACTTCAGCATGTCCCATGAGAGAGCCGTTCACTTTGACATCCAATGGCTCACCGTTGAGCTTATCTAACTCAATGATGCTACCTTCACCTGCGGTCATTAAGTCACCCAGGGCAATTTCTTTGCTGGCGACCTCCAGCGTCACGGTAACCGGTATGTTTTTGAAAAAATCCAGATTGCGTGTTGCCGTCGCTGTTGTGGCAGCCGCAGGTACGTCCGCATCGAAGTCCTCTAGCTCAAAATCATCGAACTGTAAGTCGTTGCTGTCGAAAGCCGTCTGATCTTGCGAGTCGCTCATCGGTGGTTTTCCTTATCTTCGTTTAAAATCAATACCAATTGGCCGTCTTGCTCGGCCACACGACCCGTAAACAGTGTTTGCTTACCGATTTTTACTGGGGCATGGTTAAGTAATTCGATAGGTAGGATGTCATCTGGCTTGAGTGCTAATACCTGAGTGAGTGGCATAACATTCTTGCTGAGCTGAACATCGAGTTTGACGGGGGTAGTGTGCAGCGCTTGGCAAAACTCGCCAGCAAGTTCTGGGTTTGCGGTCAGCTCTAGTTCGCTAACTAAGGTTTGAATCAGTTCACTGTCGAGGACGATAGAAAGTGGTGCCACTTTGTCGTGCATTTGAACGGTTAGGGTTGCGATGATCCCCACGCCTGATAATGCATCCATCTCTTGAGGCCGCCATGCATCCTCGGGTGCTATCCAGCCTGCGATGTGTTTGGTGATTCGCTGCAGTAAGCGGATATCACTATTGGTGAGCTCAGTTTGACTGCGCTCAACCCCTGCGCCGTAAAACTCATCAGACAGTCGCATCAACATCACGGGTTCGATGCTTACGTAAAGAGCCCCCTTGTCGTTGTGCTTTTGCGCAGCGCTGTTGCGACTATCCAACACGTTGCTTCCCAGTGTTTCCAGTTGGATATCGGTCAGTTCGACATGAACGGAAGGGGTTTTGAGCCACGCCTGTAATTCCGTCGATAAATATTGCTGGGAGCTATTAATAATCGACTCAAGCTTATTTTTGATGATATGAATCGGCTTGCCTAATAATTCAACGTTTAGCGCTTGAACAGATTCTCGTTTACTCAAAGTTTGTTCACTCATACCTATCTCATAGCCTGCGACTGTTCTGCTGGATGTTAAGCAGAATTAATTGGTTAACATTGTTATTTTTCGTCAGTCTACTCTGGTTTTTTTAGTTGTTTTTAGCTCTTGAACGTAAATTTGTGAACTTGGTTCATATGTTTGTTTTCACTTAATAAACCATCTTTAAATATAAAATAAATGCAGGTAGCTTAATCCAATAATTATTATATCCGGGCGAATATATCGTCTGGTAAATAGCCGCTATATCTAGTTGGCTAGCAACATCAGAATGAGTGATTTACCTAAATTTATGTTTTATAAGCACTATGTTTGGCGGTTTTTTGACTGGTGCCCATGTGAAACTAGGTTTACATATGTCAGTAACAAGGGCTTTCATTGGATGGCAATATGAATTCTGCGTCAGTTAAAAATCGAACTTACTTATTATTGGCTAGTTTAAGTAAGTCAGAAGAATGTAAAATACAGTCAGCAATTACGTTTGTTAATAAACTGTTTCCAATATTGGTTTTTATTGTCTTTATTTTTGGGACTAAAGTCTCATTTGGTAATGAAGTTAATATTCCTATGGATTTAGTTAATTGGCAGGCAAAGAAAGGTGAATTTGAATGTCGTCTTGAACATAAATTGCCAAATAACATGGGGAAGTTTTACTTCCACGCGGAACCAAATAATCCGCTTTCCGCCGTTCTATATTTACCCAACCAACCTATTCAACATGCGCAGCTGTTTCAATTAACGGCACCATGGCATTCTCCTGCGCAGCACAGCGTGGTTGATGAAGCTGCTAAAACGACCAAAGGCTACGCCATTTTTGATGTCGGCATTGAATCATTGCTTGCAGCCGTGACCAAAGGTGCCTGGGTAAGAGTCAGTGCCATGTCTGATGAGCACACGCACAGTGACGCCTATGTTTTGCCTTCTACACGAATTGAATCGGCTTTTGTCTCGTTTAATGCCTGTCGTGTCGCCTTACCTGAAATGAACTACCAACAAGCACGCGATGTGGTACTGAACTTTGAGTTTGGTCAGCGTGTGGTCTCCGGCGATCAAAGACGCACCTTGGCTTCCTTGGTGAGCTATATCAATGCAGATCAAGCGGTATCTCGAGTGTTAATCGATGGCCATACCGACAACGTAGGTTCAACCACAAGCAACCTGCAAATGTCGCGCGTTCGAGCAGATGATGTTGCCAGTACCTTGATTGAGTTAGGTGCACCAAAATCTCTGGTTGAGGTGCGTGCCCATGGCGCTCGCTACCCAGTGAGTAGCAATGAAACCGAATTTGGTCAAGCGAAAAACCGTCGTGTCACCGTGAGAGTGGTGAGACACACATCTTCAAATTCAGCGTCTTCAACGGATACGAAGACAGAGGTGCAATAAATGCCAACTCAGCTTAAGCATAAGGACATTCTCTTCGTCGAACCGTGTGAGAATAATGCGAACCCCATCATCGACCTGCTCACAGAGCAAGGTTTCAAAGTCACCCACGTAAAAACAGGTCGAGCTGCGTTACTGCATGATAAAGCGGCAATCAGCTTAATTAGCTCGGCACTCCCTGACATGAGCGTGCGTGAATGGATTGCTTGTCACCAACGCAAATCGAATCCGGGCGTGGCTATCGCGATTGTCGAGCAAGACCAAGGTGTGCTTGCTGCTGAAGCCATGAAGGCGGGTGCGACCGATTACCTATTGCGTCCCTTTGAAGCGACGCAGCTTATCAATCTTATTCAACGTGTCGAAGCGCTTGAGAAGCCGATGGCGAACATCGTGGCAGAGTCTTGGCGTAGCAAACAGGTTCTGCAATTGGCGCATCGAGCCGCATGTACTAGTGCAAGCGTATTGATCACTGGGGAGTCGGGTACGGGTAAAGAAGTGTTGGCGCGCTACGTACACGACCAATCCCCACGTGGCTCACAACCGTTTGTTGCCGTGAACTGTGCAGCGATTCCAGAATCCATGCTAGAAGCTGTGCTGTTTGGTCATGTAAAAGGCGCGTTCACGGGCGCGACGGGATCTCAGTCCGGTAAGTTTGAAGAGGCGAATGGCGGCACGATTTTGCTTGATGAGATTGGTGAGATGTCGCCAGCGGTCCAAGCTAAACTATTGCGAGTACTGCAAGAGCGCGAAGTTGAGCGAGTAGGAAGTCACAAGGCCATCGCCCTAGATATTCGTGTGATCGCTGCGACCAACAAAGATCTGCGCGAAGAAGTTCGCAAAGGCACATTCCGTGAAGATCTCTACTACCGCCTCGATGTGTTGCCACTGCACTGGCCGCCACTGCGCGATCGTAAAGATGACATCCTGCCAATTAGCCAATTCTTTATCAACAAATACAAGGAGCACAGCAACTGTCATCTTTCTGCCGATGCAGAGCAGGCGCTGTGTCATTACCACTGGCCCGGCAATATTCGTGAACTTGAGAACGTTATTCAGCGCGCGCTTGTAATGCGCCATGGCGACTACATTACCGCGCAAGACCTGATGCTTCCTGTTGAGCTTCCTACCACTAACGTTGTGACACACAAAGCGCAAGGAATGGGGCATGTTGAGGTGAAAAAGCAGGCGGAGTTCCAATTTATTCTCGAGAAACTGCGCCAATTTGGCGGTAACCGAACAAAAACGGCGGATGCCCTAGGGGTAACCACACGCGCACTACGCTACAAGTTGGCCGCAATGCGTGAGCAAGGAATTGATCTACAGTCAGCCATCGGCTCGGCTGCATAAAGGAGAATTTAGATGGCGATGCAACCAATCAATAATGCGGTATCAGCAGAGCAATTGATGCTCACCAAAATGCAGAACATGCAGCAGCAGGTACAACCCGACTTCTTAGTGGCGAACAACCCGATGGATGTGAATAAGGTGAACCCTCCAATGGCGTTTTCTGGGGCGATGAAAAACGTGCTCGATATGGTTAACCAGCATCAATCTACAGCATCACAAAAAATGACTGCGGTAGAAACGGGTCAAAGTGATGACTTGGTCGGTGCCATGATTGCCAGTCAGAAAGCCAGCTTGTCGTTCTCGGCGCTGATGCAGGTGCGTAACAAGGTTGTTGCGTCGTTTGAAGATGTAATGAAGATGCCGGTGTAAAACATGTCAGAATTAGCACCTCAAACAGCGGCGACCCCAGGTCCCATTGATGTCGCACCTAAGTCGACACCTAATAACATGAACGATGTTCAGGCGAAGCTTAAACAGCTGTGGTCTAGCTCACAGCGCAACTTGGTATTGTCTGCAGTTCTTGCGGCGATTGTGGCTGCCATCATAGTGGTCGCGCTTTGGAGTTCTTCGCAAAGCTATCGCCCTCTCTACAGTCAGCAAGAGCGCTTTGACATCGGTGAAATTGTGTCTGTGTTGGAGTCAGAAGGCATTGCCTACCGACTGCAAGAGCAGAACGGTCAAGTACTGGTGGCAGAGGGTCAAGTTGCCAAAATTCGTATGCTTCTGGCGGCGAAAGGCGTCAAAGCACAATTGCCAACGGGTCTGGACTCATTAAAAGAAGACAGCTCACTCGGCACCAGCCAATTTATGGAAAATGCGCGCTATCGACATGGTCTAGAGGGTGAGTTGGTTCGCACCATCATCTCTTTGAATGCGATTTCAAATGCTCGAGTCCACCTTGCGATTCCAAGACAAACCTTGTTTGTGCGCCAGCAGGGAGAAGACCCTTCCGCTTCGGTAATGATTGAGCTTAAACCTGGCGAAGACCTTAAGCCAGATCAGGTTGAAGCTATCATCAACTTGGTTGTCGGCAGTGTCACTGGCATGAAGTCAGAGTTCGTTTCCGTGATAGACCAATATGGACGTCTACTGAGCGCTGATGTGGCTTCTGCAGCAACAGGTAAAGTGAATGCTAAATATCTGGAATACCAAAAGAATGTAGAGAAGCAGATCATTCAGCGTGCAGCCGACATGCTGACGCCGATTGTGGGTCCAAGTAACTTTCGAGTGCAAGTTGCCGCCGACATGGACTTTAGTCAGGTGGAAGAGACTCAAGAGATCCTTGACTCCAATCCTGTGGTTAGAAATGAGCACAGCATCCAAAACAATACGGTCGATAAGATTGCGCTTGGTATCCCAGGTTCACTAAGCAACCAGCCACCGGTTACCGGTGAAGTGCCAACCAACGACAGCCAAAACACCAATGCACGCAGTGAGCTTAATCGTCAGTATGCTGTTGGCAGCAGTATTCGCCGTACTCAGTATCAGCAGGGACAAATCGATAAGCTAAGTGTCTCGGTGCTACTTAATGAGACCGCAGCACCTAATGGCACGGCGTGGACACCAGAAGAGCGCGCGCAGATCTCAACGATGATCACCGATGCTGTGGGTATCTCAGCGGCGCGCGGCGATAGCCTCAGTTTAATGAGCTTTAACTTCACGCCAATCGAGATTGAAGCGCCACCGGCGATGCCTTGGTGGCAAGACCCGACGGTTCAGCAGCCGCTACGCTACATCATAGGTGGCATGCTAGGTATGGCGATGATCTTCTTCGTACTACGTCCACTTATCATGCACTTAACTGGCGCTGACCAGCGTGGTCAAGAGCTAGAGTTTGCAGACCCTCTAGAAGAAGAGTACCAAGAAAACATTCAAACCCGTGAAGAGCGTGAGCGCGAAGAGCGCCTGAACCGCAAACTGACTGAGCGTGGTATCGAGTCGACATCGTCGGGTCTGGATGCGAGCAGCGACATGTTGCCACCACCAGGTTCGCCGCTAGAACTGCAATTGAAACATCTACAGCTTATTGCGACCGAAGAGCCAGAGCGCGTCGCGGAAGTCCTTAAACAATGGGTAAACGTCAATGAAAACAGCACAGTCAACGCCAGCAACGCTTAGTCACGTCGAACGCACGGCATTGGTGTTACTCGGAATGGGTGAGGACGCCGCTGCGCAAGTGTTACGCCACTTCTCTCGTGATGAGACTCAGCGCGTCACTAAAGCAATGGCCAAGCTTAGCGGCATTAAAAGTGATAGCGCGAAGAATGTTATTCAACACTTCTTTGAGGATTTTAGACAGCACAGTGGCATCCGCGGGGCCTCAAAAAGAGTACTTGTCGAATACACTTCGCAAAGCTTTGGGCAACGACCTTGCGAAAGGGCTGTTGAACAACCTGTATGGTGATGAGATTCGCAACAACATGCAGAGGCTGCAATGGGTAGAAGCTGAAGTGCTAGCCCGATTTGTCGCCAGTGAGCATCCTCAGATGCAGGCAATTTTCTTGGCCTATTTGCCACCAGAAACCTCGTCAGAAGTACTCAATCATCTGCCGTCGGATTATCACGATGAGCTTTTATATCGAATCGCGACGTTGCAAGACATTGATCATCAAGTCGTGGGCGATTTGAACGAATTGATTGAGCGCTGCATTGAGCAAGTATCGGTGAGTCAAAGTGCACCTATGTCAGGGGTGAAGCAGGTTGCCGATATCATCAACCGCTTCTCTGGTGACCGAGCTATGTTGATGGAAATGCTGAAGTTGCACGATGAAAACGTGGTCAGCGAGATTGAAGAGAACATGTTTGACTTTATGGTGCTTGGTAGACAGCGCGAAGACACCATGGACGCCTTGGTACAGCAGGTGCCTGTTGAGCTTTGGTCTGTGGCTCTTAAAGGCGCAGAGATCACCTTGCAGCAAGCCATTAAGGCGTCGATGCCGCAGCGTATGGTGAAAGCGCTAGAAGATGATATGCAGCTTCGCGGCGCGGTGCCATTGAGTACGGTCGAACGTGCACGTAATGAAATTATGCAGATTATCAAAGAGATGTCGGAAGCGGGTGAGATTGAGCTCACGCTATACCAAGAGCAAACGGTGGAGTAATCATGACGCGCACTAAGATATTTTCCTTACCTGCGACTGGTTATCGCCAGCACCGCTTTCCTCCGGTAGCGCAGCCTTCTGCGAGTGATGAACTGGCCGCAGACCTCAATTGGGATGATGCGCCAACACAAATGGATATCCAAGAGCGCTTAGAAGAAGGGTTTCAACAAGGATTGGAGCGTGGTCACCGCGAAGGCTTTAATCAGGGGGTTGAACAGGGCAAACAACAGGGCATTGCTGAGGGCCAAAAAGAGGGCTTTCAACAAGGTTTTGTTTCGGGTGAACAAACGGGTAAGCAGACGTTTGTCGATGCAGTTAAACCTGTCAACGATATCTATGTGGCATTGTCGCGGTGGCAAGAGGAAAAAGAGCAGCAACAGCGTCATATGATCTGTGAGTTAGTGCAGAAAGTGGCGCAACAAGTGATTCGAGCTGAGCTGACTCTGATGCCGCAACAAATTCTCACGCTGGTGGATGAAACGTTAGAAGCCATGCCGGGTAAATCGGAAAAGGTCACTGTGTTCCTAAACCCTCAGGACCTTGAGCGCATCACGCATATTAACCCAGAGCTTGCCGCGGGCTGGAAGCTGATGGCGAAAGCCGATTTGCCTGTGGGTGGCTGTCAGCTTGTGACTGAAGACGCCGAAGCAGACGCAAGCTGCGACTCTCGATTGGAGTCGTGCATGGACGCCGTTAAAGAGCACTTGCTCGATGAAGTGATTGCTAACGAATCCGAGGAACGCAATGTCTAATGTGTCGCCGCTGCTTAAAGATCGGGTGCTCAAAGATAGGTTGCTTAAAGATCGACTGTTTGATGCGATAGCATCACTTGATACCGTGCCCGTGGCGCGAGTGACGGGACGTTTGGTCAAGGTGAATGGCTTAATGCTACAAGCGGTCGGTTGCCGATTTAAGCTTGAGCAGCGTTGCTTGGTAGAGACCGACGAAGGCGACATGATTGAGGCTCAGGTAGTCGGCTTCGATCATAACATTGCCTACCTAATGCCAGTTCGACGTCTTGGTGGTTTGTTTGCAGGTGCCAAGGTAGTGCCACTGGATGGCGACAGCTCAGTGAATCTTGGCAATCACTGGCTGGGTCGCGTGGTTAACGGGCTAGGCGAAGCACTGGATGATGGACCTAGATTAAAAGGCGGCGAGCGTGTCTCGCTAGAGCCTAAATCGATTAACCCTTTAAAAAGACGCCCAGTGGACACACCGCTTGATGTGGGGGTGCGCGCAATCAATGGTTTACTGACCGTGGGCAAAGGGCAGCGCATCGGATTAATGGCAGGCAGTGGTGTAGGTAAAAGTGTACTCATGGGCATGATCACCCAAAACACCGAAGCCGATGTCATCGTGGTCGGTTTGATTGGCGAGCGCGGTCGAGAAGTTCGAGAGTTTATCGAGCGCAATCTGACCGAAGAGATGCGCCGCAAGGCAATCATTATCGCGGCGCCTGCCGATGAGTCACCACTGATGAGACTGCGTGCCACACTGCTGTGTCATCGTGTCGCCGAGTATTTTCGCGACAAGGGTAACGATGTACTGCTGCTGATGGATTCACTCACTCGCTATGCGATGGCGCAGCGTGAGATTGCGTTGGCTTTAGGTGAGCCACCTGCCTCAAGGGGTTATCCGCCTTCCGTGTTTAGTGTGTTGCCGCAGCTTTTGGAGCGTGCCGGTAACAGTGAACATCCAGATGGCAGTCTTACCGCTATCTACACCGTGTTAGCAGAAGGGGATGACCAACAAGACCCTGTGGTGGATTCGGCGCGGGCGATCTTGGATGGGCATGTGGTGCTGTCTCGTCAATTGGCAGAGCAAGGGCACTATCCTGCCATTGATATCAATGCTTCTATCAGTCGCTGTATGTCTGGCTGCACGCCAGAGGCGCACTCCACGATCGCAAATCAATTTAGACAGCTTTATTCGAGCTACCTTCAGGTTAAAGAACTTCTACCGCTAGGTGGCTACCAGCCGGGACAAGACCCTGAGTTAGACCGAGCGGTTGCCATGCATCCGCAGCTTAAAGGGTATTTGTTGCAAGGCGCGAATGAGGCGGTGAACTTAACCAGCAGTTTAACCGAGCTTGCTCAGCTGTTTCAGGCTCAGCAAGCGCAATAAACGATGACGTGATGCGCAAATCGTACGTCGCGAATAAGGAAGCAGTGCAATGGAAAGCAAGATCCGCGCAGTCGGTAAGATGACCCAAGTCGAGGAGCTAAGGCGCGATCAGATCGGCGCTCAGCTCGAATCCATGCGCCATCAGAGTGAGCATCTCTGTGCTCAGTTGGAAGCACTTTCAGAGCTGAAATCTCGCAACTATCAAGGGGCAACGAAAACCTGCAGTGTGGGGCTGATGAACCTTAACTTGGCGGATCAGATGCTACAAAAGATGTTGGTGCACCATCAGCAAGAGCAAGCCGTGATGGAGGCTCAGTGTCAGTCGGTACAAAAGCAGCTACAGCAAAAAGCGGCTCGCGTTCAAGGGCTTGAGCAGGTATTAGAGCGCTGGAACAAAAAGCAGAGCTATGAAAAAGCAAAGCGCGAACAAAAGCTAATAGAGGACATCATCAACGCCCGCTTCAAGCGCCGCTCCCTGTAAATATCTGGACATTTATCCAGTATAAATTACCATTAGCTTAATAACTAAGGCTGATGGCAAGTAAACAATGCAATGGATTATTGATAATCAAACCCTCCTACTTTCAATCACTTCACTTAGCACTGTGGTTGGCTTTTCTGCCGCTGCGGTGTTGCATTTTAAATCTCGTCAAATAGAAGCCTTAGCGGAACACAAAGCACAGCTCGAGACGACGGCACTTGAGCAGCAAATCGCGCGCATGCAGCAAGAGTTGTCTGATGCCAAACAAGAACTCGATGAGCTGGATGATGAGCGTGACAAGTCGGCATTTGAGCTCAAGCAAGCGCACGGCAAGGTGATGGCAGCAATGGAAAAGCTGCGCTATTTCGAGGCGGTGAAGCAAGAGCGTCAGCAGTACGCTACCGAGCTTGAGCAGGTTAAGCAGCAGCGTGCGCAATCTGAGGCGCAGTTACGCGAGCAGCTCGCCACCTATCAGCAACAACAGCGCTCTGATCAAGAGAAGCTGGAGCTGTTGCAGCAATCTGAGTTACGTCTTAAAGAGCAGTTTGAGCGCCTCGCTAATCAAGTGTTTGAAGCGAAAACCGCCAAGGTTGATGCGCAAAACCGTCAAAGCCTAGAGGGGATTTTATCCCCACTCAAAGAGCAGCTTGAGGGCTTTAAAAAGCAGGTCAACGATAGCTTTAGTCAAGAAGCAAAAGAGCGACATACGCTGGTGCATGAGCTGAAAAACCTGCAGCGTCTTAATGATCAGATGACCAAAGAAGCGATGAACCTGACGCAAGCTCTGAAAGGCGACAACAAACAACAAGGCAACTGGGGTGAGGTGGTCTTGGCGCGCGTATTGGCAGAATCGGGGCTTCGTGAAGGACACGAGTATCAAACGCAGGTGAGTCTGCAAAACGAAGCGGGTAAGCGTTATCAGCCCGATGTGATCGTTCATTTACCACAAGAGAAGCAGGTGGTGATCGATTCGAAGATGGTGTTGGTTGCCTACGAGCGCTATTTCAATGCTGAAACCGATGCCGAGCGCGATCGCGCGCTGAGTGATCACTTATTGGCGCTTCGTAACCACATTCGCGGGCTGTCGCAAAAAGATTACCATCAACTCAAGGGCATTCGCTCCCTCGATTACGTCTTGATGTTCATCCCAGTTGAGCCCGCATTCCAAGTGGCGATTCAAGCCGATCCGAGTCTGGTGAAAGAGGCAATGGAGAGCAACATTATTTTGGTTAGCCCAACCACACTGCTGGTGGCGCTGCGTACCATCGACAACCTATGGCGCAACGATAGACAAAACCAAAATGCTCAGGTGATCGCAGACAAAGCCAGCAAGCTCTACGACAAGCTGCGCCTCTTCGTGGATGACATGGAAGGTTTGGGCGGCGCATTGGATAAAGCCAACCAAAGCTACCAAGGGGCGATGAACAAGTTAGCGACGGGTCGCGGTAATGCGATTCGTCAGGCGGAAAGCTTTAAACAGCTTGGGGTTGAGGTGAAGCGCTCGATTTCTCCCTCGCTCACAGAAATTGCACAAAATGATGCTTTGGTGGAAAGACAACCAGACATGGATAAAGTAAACTGACCGTCTGCGGCGACGGAGAAGTAGCGCTGCCCAAGAGGAAGAATAATGACGGAAAGTACTGTGCAATCGAATCAAGTAAATCAACAAGACGACACCACGCACTTCGGCTTCGAAACTGTTGCGAAACAAGAAAAAGTAACGCGCGTAGCGGAAGTGTTTCACTCGGTGGCAGCAAAATACGACATCATGAACGATTTGATGTCAGGTGGTGTTCACCGCCTATGGAAGCGTTTCACTATTGATTGCAGTGGTGCACGACCAGGTCAGCGTATTCTAGACCTAGGTGGCGGTACTGGTGATTTGACCGCTAAGTTTTCTCGTATTGTTGGCGATAAAGGGCACGTAGTGCTTGCCGACATCAACAACTCAATGCTCAACGTGGGTCGCGACAAGCTGCGTGATACTGGCATTGTTGGTAACGTTCACTATGTTCAAGCTAACGCTGAAGAGCTGCCATTTCCAGACGATTACTTTGACTGCATCACAATCAGTTTCTGTCTTCGTAATGTGACGGACAAAGACAAAGCACTGCGCTCAATGTTCCGCGTACTCAAGCCTGGTGGTCGCCTATTGGTTCTGGAGTTCTCGAAGCCAATCATTGAGCCTCTTTCTAAAGTGTACGATGCGTACTCTTTCCACCTGCTACCTAAGATGGGTGAGCTAGTGGCTAATGATGCCGAGAGCTATCGCTACCTAGCCGAATCTATCCGTATGCACCCAGACCAAGACACGCTGGAAGGCATGATGCAAGACGCTGGCTTTGAGCAAACCAAATATTACAACCTTACCGGTGGTATTGTTGCCCTACACCGTGGATACAAATTCTAAGGACTGAGCCATGCCTTTTGATCCATTAGTGACGGCCGTGGTGGAAACCACCCTCAATACTCTGATTAAAGACGATGAAGCGCTGGTTAACCGCGTTGCCCGCCTAAAAGGTCAGGTGATTCAAATTCATCTGCGTGAATTCAATAAATCGCTCACCTTTGTGTTTAGCAATCAGCTTGATGTGCTGGCTAACTATGAGGGTGAACCCGACTGTTTCTTGTCGCTCAATTTGTCGGTTCTGCCTGAGCTCAAAGAGCAAGCTAATATCACCAAACTTATCAAGCAAGATAAGCTTGAGCTTGAGGGTGATATTCAGTTGGCGCAAAAGTTTTCGGCGCTGCTTACCGATTGTAAGCCAGACATTGAAGAGTGGATGTCCCGCGTGACGGGCGATGTTGTCGCTCATACGGCAGTACAAGGTGCTAAAAACCTGTTTGGCTTTTTTACTTCGCAAGCTGCCAAGCATCAAGACCACTTTGGCCAAGTGCTGACAGAAGAGTGGAGAATTGCTCCGCCACCGCTTGCCATCGCAGCGTTTTGTGACGATGTGGATGATGTGCGTAGCCAAACTGAGCGACTGAATGCCCGTTTGGACGCTTTGCTGGCGTCGGTCGATGACCAACCAGACTCGGAGCGTGTATGACCCCGAGTGAAATAAAGCGCCTCTATCATATCGTCAAGGTTCAGCTCGAGTATGGTCTTGATGAGTTGATGCCAACTCATCAGTTAACCAAAGCGCCCCTATTAGCAAGACGCTCACTGTTTTGGATGAAGAATCAACATCCAGACAAACCGCTTGGTGAGAGGCTTCGTCTTGCATTGCAAGAACTTGGTCCGGTATGGATCAAGTTTGGTCAAATGATGTCAACGCGCCGCGACCTGTTTCCTCCCCATATCGCTGACCAACTAGCGCTGCTGCAAGACCAAGTGTCACCGTTTGACGGTGAGTTGGCTAAAACGCAAATGGAGAAGGCGCTCGGTGGTCCAATTGAAAACTGGTTTGATGATTTTGACACCGAGCCATTAGCATCGGCATCCATCGCGCAGGTTCATACCGCCAAACTCAAAGAGACAGGGCAGGAGGTGGTGCTCAAGGTGATACGCCCTGATATCCGTCCCGTTATCGATGCCGATCTGAAGCTGATGTATCGCATGGCTCGCATTGTTTCTAAAGCCTTACCTGATGCTCGCCGGCTCAAACCTGTCGAGGTGGTTCGTGAGTACGAAAAAACGCTATTAGATGAGCTAGATCTGAGACGCGAAGCGGCAAATGCGATTCAATTGCGCCGCAACTTCGAAGGCAGTGAAGAGCTGTACGTTCCAGAAGTGCTTCCTGACTTTAGCAGTGAGACCCTGATGGTGTCGGAACGCATCTATGGCATTCAGGTATCGGATATTCCGACTCTGGAAGCGAATGGCACCAACATGAAGCTGTTAGCTGAGCGTGGTGTGAGCGTTTTCTTCACCCAGGTATTTCGCGATAGCTTCTTCCATGCGGATATGCACCCTGGCAATGTATTTGTTAGCTACGAGCATCCTGAAAACCCGCTATGGATTGGTCTTGATTGCGGTATCGTCGGCACGCTCAACAGCGAAGATAAACGCTATTTAGCAGAAAACTTTTTGGCGTTCTTCAACCGAGACTATCGCAAAGTTGCCGAGCTGCACGTTGACTCAGGCTGGGTACCAATGGATACCAATGTCGATGAGTTTGAGTTTGCCATTCGTATGGTGTGTGAGCCGATCTTCGCTAAGCCTTTGTGCGAAATTTCCTTTGGTCATGTGTTATTGAACCTGTTCAATACGGCACGTCGATTCAATATGGAAGTGCAGCCGCAGTTGGTGTTGTTGCAGAAAACTTTGCTGTATGTAGAGGGTTTAGGCAGACAACTCTATCCGCAACTAGACTTATGGGAGACAGCGAAACCGTTTCTCGAGAACTGGATGGCGAATCAAGTGGGACCGCAAGCCGTCATTAATGGTATCAAAGAACGCGCGCCGTTTTGGGCAGAAAAATTGCCTGAGCTTCCAGAGTTGCTGTACGATAGCCTCAAACAAGGTAAGGCTATGAATCAGCGCATGGATAGTTTGTATCAAGGATACCGTGAAACAAAACGGCAACATGGTACAGGTAAATTTTTGTTTGGCGTTGGTGCAACTTTAATCGTATGCTCCGCCATACTGCTGGATAGCTCTTATCACCAGTTGTCTGTTGCATCAGGCGTTGGCGGTATCACATTTTGGCTGTTAAGTTGGCGTACTTACAGACGTTAAGCGATAAACTCGCATTAAATCATAAATTTGTTAATCAAGACCCGAGGTAGAAAGAATGGGCGGTATTAGTATTTGGCAACTTCTTATCATTGCAGTAATCGTTATTCTGCTGTTTGGAACGAAAAAACTGCGTGGCATTGGCGGCGACCTAGGTGGGGCAGTCAAGGGCTTTAAGAAAGCAATGAGCGAAGATGAGCCGACGGCAAAATCTGACAAAAAAGATGCAGATTTTGAACCTAAGAACATTGAGCAACAAAAGACAGACGCTTCTACTGAAACAAAGAAAGACAAAGAGCAGGCATAATTCGTGTTTGATATCGGTTTTTGGGAACTGGTACTCATCTCTGTGGTTGGCTTAGTGGTTCTGGGACCAGAGCGCTTGCCGACTGCTATCCGAAGTGTTTCTCGTTTTATCAGCTCTGCGAAGGCGATGGCAAATAATGTCAAAGATGAGCTTTCGCATGAACTTAAAGTCCAAGAGCTTCAAGAGAATCTGCGAAAAGCTGAGAAAATGGGCATGGAAGACCTTTCGCCTGAGCTTAAAAGTTCGGTAGAAGAATTGAAGCAGGCTGCACAAGACGTGACGCGTCCTTACGCGACCGATAAGTCGAAAGCCACTGACTCTGAGCCGAGTCCGCAAGTGACAGAGAGCTCAGAGACGATGAAACCTGCTGAGAGTGAGTCTCCAGAGAAAGATCTGAATAAGGGCTGATTATCAGCCCTTGTCTATTTGTATATCGAAAGTGATCGCGCTGGTGGTCACTTATTTTATTCGAGGTTTTCATGCCGTCCGTCGAACAGACACAGCCTTTGATTAGTCATCTGCTAGAGCTAAGAAACCGACTCCTGCGCGCGATTGTTGCGGTGTTAGTGGTATTTTTGGCTCTGGTGTACTTCTCTGGCGATATTTATGATTTTGTTTCCAAGCCGCTAGTAGAGAGGCTACCAGAGGGAGCGACAATGATCGCAACCGACGTAGCATCGCCTTTCTTTACCCCTCTTAAACTGACGTTGATCGCATCAGTCTTCGTTGCGGTACCGTTTATTTTGTATCAGGTGTGGGCATTTGTTGCGCCAGGCTTATACAAGCACGAGAAAAGGTTGGTCATGCCGCTGATGTTCTCGAGCTCTTTGCTTTTTTATTGCGGTGTTGCCTTTGCGTACTTTGTGGTATTCCCACTGGTGTTTGGCTTTTTCACGGCAATATCGTTAGGCGGAGTTGAGTTTGCAACGGATATATCCAGTTACCTAGACTTTGTTTTAGCGCTGTTTTTAGCGTTTGGTATTGCCTTTGAGGTACCTGTAGCCATTATCCTGCTGTGCTGGACAGGTGCGACAGATGTCGACAGCCTGAAGCAAAAGCGTCCTTACATTGTCGTGGGGGCGTTTGTTGTGGGTATGCTATTGACCCCTCCTGATCTTATTTCTCAGACCTTGCTAGCGATTCCGATGTGCTTGCTGTTTGAGGTGGGCTTGTTCTTTGCGCGTTTCTACACACGAAAAGAAGAAGTCGACGAGGAAGAAGAGTAGTGTCATCAATTTGATGAGATAAAAAATAGCGGCTTTGGCCGCTATTTTTGTATGTGTGCTTGAGAGATAGGAGGTTATCGAATCTTGAGGACGTATCCGCATTCTGAGCAGACATAGATTTCTTTAATACCCATGAGCTTTTGCCAAAATGTGCGATGTTGGCGTTGCAGCATATTTCCGTGCTGGCACATACCGGACCTCCGTGATAGAAAATGCGTGAACCGTGCCACATATCATTTACTACTAGTGGCATATAAATCTGGTGCATATTCTATGTTAACTGGTGGTCGGTAAGCGACTAGTAAATCAGATCAAACTCACATAATGGGTAACGAAACCTGCAAAATCACAATGAAAACAGTGATTTTGCATTGTTTGTTGTTATCTCTGCCACTTCTTTAGTACTGATGCCTCGTACGTCAGCAATACGGTTTAGCACTAACTCGGTGTAAGCGGGCTCGTTGCGTTTTCCGCGATGAGGCACTGGAGCGAGATAAGGGCAATCAGTTTCAAGGATAACCTTGGTCATATCGAGCTCTGGAATCACCTTGTCCATGCCTGAGTTTTTAAAGGTCGACACGCCTCCAAGCCCAAGGTGAAAACCTAACTCATTGATAGCTTTAGCCTCTTCGGTATTGCCTCCAAAACAGTGGAAAACACCGCGTAGGTCGCCATTTTGTTCAGTCTTGAGTAAGGCCAACGTTTCTTCAATGGAGTCACGGGTATGGATCACGACAGGTAACGCCATCTCTTTCGCCCAATTAAGCTGGGTGACAAACGCGCGTTCTTGCTCTTTGCGATAGGTTTTATCCCAGTACAGGTCGATACCAATTTCACCCACTGCGATAAAGTTATGCTTATCGAACCAAGAGTGAATGGTGTTGAGTGTCGCATCGACGTTGGTATCGACATAGCACGGGTGCAATCCCATCATTGAACGGCAGATCTCAGGGTAAGCTGCTTCTGTTGCCAACATAGGCTCTATTGATTCAAGATCGATGTTTGGCAGCAATATGTGCTCGATGCCAACCGCTATTGCTCGTTTGACCACATCGTCGCGATCTTGGTCGAATTCGGTGGCGTAAATATGGGCGTGTGTATCTATCATGACAAGCTACATTCGGTGAGTAATACGCTAAGTATATCGTTTGTGGTTTAGCATTTTCCAATTTTACTACTAGCATGAACAAGCCAGAGTGATATGCTTGATTTTCGCATTTTTCCAGACAAGGAGAGAAAGGTGTCTGTATCGATTCAAGGTCAATTCCCAGCGCGCCGTATGCGCCGTATGCGCAAACATGATTTCAGCCGACGTTTGATGGCAGAGAACAAGGTATCTGTGGATGATTTGATCTATCCAATGTTCATTCTTATGGGTAAAAACCGTCGTGAAACGGTGGAATCTATGCCTGGTATTGAACGTCTTTCTATTGATTTGATGCTAGAGGAAGCCGAGTACCTAGCAAAACTGGGCGTGCCTGCGATTGCGCTGTTCCCAGTGGTGAATCAGGATGCGAAAAGCATCTGTGCAGCAGAGGCCTATAACCCAGAAGGTCTCGTTCAACGAGCTGTGCGCTCTTTGAAGGAAAATGTTCCGCAAATGGGAGTGATTACCGATGTGGCGTTGGACCCATTCACGACACACGGACAAGATGGCATTATTGATGAAGATGGTTACGTACAAAATGACGAGACAACCGAAGTCTTGATCAAACAAGCCTTATCTCATGCTGAGGCTGGTGCAGACGTTGTGGCGCCATCAGATATGATGGATGGTCGTATTGGCCGTATCCGTGAGGCTCTGGAAGCAGCCGGGCATGTTCATACTCAGATCATGGCGTATTCAGCTAAGTATGCGTCAAACTATTATGGTCCTTTCCGTGATGCAGTCGGTTCGGCATCGAACCTAAAAGGTGGTAACAAGAAGAACTACCAGATGGACCCTGCGAACAGCGATGAAGCTCTACACGAAGTGGCGATGGACATCAATGAAGGTGCCGACATGGTTATGGTGAAGCCGGGTATGCCTTACCTTGATATCGTTCGCCGTGTTAAGAGTGAGTTGCAGGTGCCGACGTTTGCTTACCAAGTATCAGGTGAGTACGCGATGCACAAAGCCGCTATTCAGAATGGTTGGCTAAAAGAGCGTGAAACTGTGCTTGAGTCTCTGCTTTGTTTCAAACGAGCAGGCGCCGATGGTATTTTGACGTATTTTGCGAAAGACGTGGCGGAGTGGTTGTCGCAAGATGACGATGAAGCCTAGTCAAATAAACGCTGAGAGAGCCGACGTATCGTCGGCTTTTTTGTGCGCGAAATTTGTCTTCTAAAATAAATGAGAAAAATTCTCAATTAGTGGTTGACGCAATAAATGAGAATGATTACTATTAACTCGTCCTAAGGGAAAAGGTTAAGCAAACGGAACCCATCGGGTGTCGACCTCTTGCGAAACTCAATTCTTTTTGACACGACATTGCTCACATTGCTTCCAGTGTATTTATAGCTTTTTGGTTGGTTAGCTGTACTCGATAATCGAGATAACCTCCTCCTATTATTGCTAGGCGACACCTTAGGTGTCGCTTTTTTTCTATCTACAGTTTGAGGATTAATTGGTCACTCTGACTAGAATATAATCCTAAAGCCCAGTTCAATCGCAAAATTAGGTTTTCCACATTGCATGATCCGGCAAGGATCAAGTAAAAGCGCGTAGATCTAATATTTATTTGTTTATTTACAGTGTGTTACGAGTATTTTTTGTTGCTTCTGTATAACTTTATCTTTTAATAAAACAAACCTATAAACAGATTTATCCACAGGCTGGGCTGGAAATCGATTGCCTGACAAGGTGCAACTGTCTATATAGACAGTGAAAGGTCGTAGCATCGTTGTGCTAGTCGTGGCATTCTTATGGATCACTACCCAAAATTTTGGACGACTAAACATGGCGCAAATACCAGACAACCCACTGATTCTTATCGATGGTTCTTCTTATCTTTACCGAGCTTTTCATGCTTATCCAGAAACGATGAGTAACGGCGAAATCCCAACTAATGCGGTATATGGTGTTGTTAACATGCTGCGAAGCATGATGCGTCAGTTTGCCTCCGACCGTATCGCGGTTGTGTTTGATGCCAAGGGCAAAACATTCCGTGACGATATGTACCCAGAGTACAAGGCAAACCGTCCACCAATGCCCGACGACCTTCGTTGTCAGATTGAACCTCTGCATAACGTGATTCGTGCAATGGGTCTGCCATTGATTTGTGTGCCTGGAGTAGAAGCCGATGATGTGATCGGTACGCTCGCACATGAAGCCTCAAAAGCAGGCATGCCAGTGCTAATTAGTACGGGTGATAAAGATATGGCTCAGCTAGTTGACGATAATGTCACCCTGATTAACACCATGACCAATGTTGTTATGGACCGAGAAGGCGTGGTGGAGAAGTTTGGGATTCCACCTGAGCTTATCATCGACTATCTGGCATTAATGGGTGATAAAGTCGACAATATCCCTGGTGTACCGGGTGTTGGTGATAAAACAGCAACAGCACTATTGCAGGGCATCGGTGGCATTAAAGACCTTTACGATAGACTCGATGACATCGCTCCTCTTGGCTTCCGTGGTTCAAAAACCATGGCGAAGAAGCTTACCGAGAACAAAGAAAACGCATTGCTGTCGTATGACTTAGCGACCATCAAACTGGATGTTGAGCTTGATTGCACTCATGACTCACTAGTGAAAGAGAAACCAAACGTCGATGAGCTGACTAAGCTTTATGGTCAATTGACGTTCAAATCTTGGCTAAATGAGCTACTTGAAGGCGGCACTGGTGAAGTGCAAGCGGTTGAGAGCGCAGCAAAGCGTACCTCAGGTAATGATGATGCCCCTACGATGGACACGTCAGCGGTCAAGATTGATCGTAGCCAATACGAGACTATCCTAACAGAAGAAAGCTTTAACGCTTGGCTTGAAAAGCTAAAGTCGGCAGAGGTCATTGCATTTGATACCGAGACGGATAGCTTAGATTACATGGTCGCTAACCTTGTCGGTTTGTCTTTTGCTACCGAAGAGGGTGTAGCGGCATACTTGCCAGTCGCTCACGACTATATGGGGGCGCCAGAGCAGCTTGATCGAGCTTGGGTATTGGAGCAGCTTAAGCCACTACTTGAAGATGAAAACGTTGTTAAAGTCGGACAAAACCTTAAATATGATGCCAGTGTGATTGCACGTTATGGTATCGAGCTTAAAGGCATCAAGTACGACACCATGTTGGCATCTTACGTTTACAACAGTGTTGGTGGAAAACACGATATGGACAGCTTAGCGTTGCGCTTTTTGCAACACAGCTGTATCTCGTTTGAGCAGATTGCTGGTAAAGGTAAATCACAACTCACTTTCAACCAAATTGAGATGGACCAAGCGTCTCCTTATGCAGCGGAAGATGCTGATGTGACTCTGCGTCTGCATCAACGCATTAATGCGGAGTTGGAAAAGAACGAAGCACTCAATCGCGTTTATCAAGAGATTGAAGTTCCACTTGTACCTGTACTGTCTCGCATTGAGAGAACAGGTGTGCTCATCGATGACATGTTGCTAGGCGCTCAGTCGCAAGAAATCGCAGCGCGTCTTGATGAACTTGAACAAAAAGCCTTTGAGATTGCGGGCGAAGAATTCAACCTAAGCTCTCCGAAGCAGCTACAGGCCATCTTCTTCGAAAAAATGGGTCTGCCTGTATTGAAGAAAACACCATCGGGTGCCCCATCGACTAACGAAGAAGTACTGCAAGAACTCGCACTGGATTACCCGCTACCTAAGCTTATCCTCGAGTACCGTGGTCTAGCGAAGCTGAAGTCGACTTACACAGATAAACTACCGAAGATGATCAACCCAGAAACGGGTCGCGTTCATACGTCGTATCACCAAGCGGTAACGGCGACGGGGCGTCTATCATCTACCGATCCAAACCTGCAGAACATTCCAATCCGTAACGAAGAAGGCCGTCGTATTCGTCAGGCATTCGTCGCTCCGCATGGTTGGAAGATCTTGGCCGTCGATTACTCTCAGATTGAACTTCGAATCATGGCCCACCTGTCAGGTGATAAAGCGCTACTGGAAGCCTTCCAGCAAGGCAAAGACATTCACGCTGCAACGGCAGCTGAGATCATTGGTGTCGACATTGAGCAAGTAACGAGTGAGCAGCGTCGCCGAGCGAAAGCGGTGAACTTTGGTTTGATCTACGGCATGAGCGCATTTGGTCTGTCTAAGCAGTTAGGCATTCCTCGTGGTGAAGCTCAGCAGTATATGGATACGTATTTTGAGCGTTATCCGGGTGTGATGCAGTACATGGAAGATACCCGTGCACTTGCGACCGAGAAGGGCTACGTCGAAACGATCTATGGCCGTCGTCTACACCTACCTGAGATTAAGTCTCGAAATGGCATGCGTCGCAAAGCGGCAGAGCGAGCGGCTATCAATGCGCCGATGCAGGGAACGGCCGCAGACATCATTAAAAAAGCGATGCTGTTGGTGGACGAGTGGATTCAGGCAGAAGGTGACGGCAAGGTTAAGCTTCTGATGCAGGTTCACGATGAACTGGTATTTGAAGTCGAATCGTCATCTTTAAGCGAAATTGAAAGTAAAATACAAAAATTGATGGAATCTGCAGCAGAACTAGACGTACCGCTTGTTGCTGAAGCTGGTCACGGAGAGAACTGGGACGAGGCGCATTAGTCATAATTTGAGCTAAATGACCAAATTAACATGAGCCAGCGCACACTCGCTGGCTTTTTTTTGCCGATAAAAAAGTTTATGCATCTAAAAGACTTATGTCTGTTAACAAAAATGTCATGAAAAAAAACTACAAAAATAGTTTCATTTTCTGATCAGTTGTTGTACATTAGAACGCGTAGGGTACAGAGGTAAGATGTTCTATCTTTCAGACCTTTTGTTTCACGTTATTGGATTAGGCTGATTCAGCCGCCCCAGTCAGTATTTGACTGGGGCGTTTTTTTCTTGTGGCAAAGAAAATTTCCAAACGTCCTTAATTCCTCTCAAAGACGTCCCGTCATTACGAAATATCACAACACCATTCTGTAATTAAACGACCTTCACACTTTGTATAATTCTCAGGTTGAATCAAGCGTAGCCGCGGTTAGGTGTAATGAATCCTAATGCTATGAAAAATAAGAAATAGTTTGAATTACATGTGGGAAGATGTCGTTGGTAGAGAGAAGTCTAGCTCACACTTTGCGTGGTAGGCGATTGCATTGTTTGCAGGCTTCGTAGATGCTTTGGACAAACAATAATACTAAATCTTCTCTCTCCCATTGCCCTGCCAGGATGGCGGGGCGTTTTGTTTCTAAGGAAGGCCTCTGTTCAGCTCTTTAAGACGCTGAATTAGCAGTGAGTTACTCCTCGCTATCACCTTCTTCAAGTTGTTCTAAATGCGCAAAAGCAGGTGCAAACCATGTGTCCAGTTTGTTGCGTAGTTGGTCAACACCAATGCCTTTCAAAGATGAAAACGCATCAACTTGCACGTCGCCACCAAACGCCAAAGATGCTTCACGAATCTTCAATACTTGTGCTTTACGTGCGCCACTTTTTAGCTTGTCAGCTTTAGTTAGTAGCACTTGTACAGGGATACCCGATTCAACGGCCCACTGGATCAATTGTTGATCGAGATCTTTCATTGGGTGACGAATATCCATCAGAACCACCACGCCTTTTAAGCACTGGCGCTTCTGTAGGTATTCACCTAGTGACTTCTGCCACTTCTTTTTCATCTCAAGAGGTACTTGAGCAAAGCCGTATCCAGGAAGATCGACGATATGACAGCCTTCATCAACTTTGAAAAGGTTAATAAGCTGCGTACGACCTGGCGTTTTACTGGTTTTTGCCAGGGCTCTTTGGTTAGTTAGTCGGTTCAGTGAACTGGATTTACCAGCATTGGAGCGTCCTGCAAACGCAATTTCGATCCCTTCATCCTCTGGCAAGTGACGAATATCGGGTGCACTTGTTATGAAATGCGTGTTTTGATAATGAATTTTTACGCTCACTGTTAACTCCATCTCGACTTTGTGTAGTCGATTGATTACTTTTTTGTGAAATTGTGTAAAATAACCGTGCTCGGCATATGGCCACACATTGTACCATGATCGGTATTAATTGCCCGCGTTACCTTATTTTGTCCCTTTGACACCAATCTGTAGGGTTTTGCGAGGCGTATAGTGGTACTGGAAGCTTGATAATTATAATGGAATGTCATGAAAAAATTAGCGCTAATCTTGAGTCTTGTAGTCAGCTGCTCAGTATGGGCCCAAGGCGATATTGAAGCTGGTAAAGCAAAATCCCAAACGTGTGTAGCGTGTCATGGAGCAGACGGTAACAGTCAGCTAACGATGTACCCAAGCATCGCAGGACAGCACGCAAACTACATTGAAAAACAACTGAAAGATCTAAAGCTTGGTATGACAAGCAATGGCAAGCAAGGTCGCTATGATCCTGTGATGAGTGGCATGGCTATGCCTCTATCTGAGCAAGATATGGCGGATTTGGCTGCCTACTATGCTTCTATGCCAATCGCTCCAAACAGCACGCCTGAGAACGTTGTAGATCAGGGCAAGGTACTGTACATGGCTGGTGACGCAGAACGTGGTATTACAGCGTGTATTGCATGTCACGGCCCGCGTGGTAACGGTACAGAGCTGTCTGGCTTCCCTAAAATTTCAGGGCAGCACGCAGAATACGTGAAGTCGCAGCTAGAAAAATTCCGCAGTGGCGACCGAGCGAACGATATGAACGCTATGATGCGTGATATCGCTAAGAAACTTAACGATGAAGACATCGACACACTGTCAAAATACGTCGGCGGCCTTCACTAATAACAATCCACGTTGCATAACTTAGCAGCCCAAAATAGTTTCTCTAACGCCAAACCGAGCAAGCAATGCCTCTTCTTCTGAAGGGGCATTGTCGTTTTTGGTGATGTGGCTCTCATCGCTCTTCAAGTAAGTAAGGTGAGACATTGGCGAGTTGCCTAAGCGCATTGTGAGACATTTGCCATACTTGCGATCACAAATTACCCTTAACCTAGCTCTAACTATATGAAAATAAATATTTTTAACTATTTCCATTTGTAAGTGACTAGAAAAAGTCTAAACCTTGGTTGTTTTCAATCGAGGCTAGGGTAAATTGTTCCTTGTCGACAGGATGACGACACAAGGATTTCAGACCAAGATGGTCTTCAAGGAAGTTTGGTAAGGGTTGCCAATAAAATTAAAAGGATGTCGTTCGCACTAGGAGTGTGGGCAGATAAGGATGGTCAACTATTCTCAGGACGAGAAAACAAACGGACAGGGTTTAGGAAGAACTCGAGCAAATGGTTTTGCTAGGGAACGTGAAAACGCATCAGGATGATGACAAACAAGAATTAGCAGTGGAAGCACAAATAACAAATGGATATTTGTGAGGCGTTCAACGAATGCCAACAGTTTCACCCCTATGGTGATGGAAAGCGACAGGTCAGCCTGTCGCTTTTTTTACGTCTCGAAGTTGCTATTAAATGATAATCAATAGCATTTATCTTGCTAAAGTTGTTGCGAGCAATTATCATTTAGGCACTGAGGATGGGGGTGATCATGAATAATCGTATGAGTCGTCAAACGGAGCACTTGGATGTGCCAACCAAGTTACTACGACCACTGTGGTATCGAAGCAGAGAAAGCCTTCTCGATGACGGTATTATTTATGACCCTATTGCTGCTCATGCCTGTCGTCGCTGCCAACTAGCGCCAGATTGCCTAACGGGCAACGTCGATCAAAGTCAGCTCTTACATGCTACCTTGACTCAGCTTTGTGACTTACAAGTGAAGCGCTTTTTGGAGACCAACCCTGAGGGTTGGGTGATTAATGTAGGTGCCCGCCTCGATACTCGCTTTTACCGTCTAGATAATGGCAGGTGTCATTGGGTAGAGGTGGATACCAATGAGCACCTGGTATGGCGCCAGCGACTGTTCCACAAAAGCGAGCGTTACACTCTGACCATAGGTTCCATCGATGATATGGGTTGGCTAAATTCACTTTCTATTCCGTTCGATAGACCCATCCTAGTCGTCTGTGAACAAGCGCTATTGGAGCGACGAGAAAATCGTATTGCGCACTTCATTCAAGCCATTGGTTGTCACTTTCAGCATGCGCAGGCCTGTCTCGTACTGGCCGGTGACCTTACGGGCAGTCACCTAGGAAAGAAGATGGGATGCGAGTCCTACCAACATGGACTTCGAAAGCCCGTTCAAAAGCTCACCAACTGGTTGCCGTGGACCTACAAGGCATCTCTATTGTCACCGATTGACCAGCACTGTCAGCGCTGGTCTCGCTGGCAGCGGATACTGGCGAAATTGCCTTTGTATCGACATCGCCTCACACCAATCATTGTCAATATCGAATGGTAAAGGCAGAACCTGTCATTAAATAACGATACTATAGCGGCTCAACCCTTTGTTTCTGCTGTGGCTTTACCAGTTGAAACTGTGCCAAGCTGGAGTGTCTGTGTTTCAACAATCTATCGCCATACTTTCCAATCTACCCTTGCATCGTCGAGTTCTCCTACTCGCGATACCTATGGTGCTATCTAATATCACCGTCCCTCTGCTTGGACTAGTTGATGCCGCTGTAATTGGCCACCTTGAACACTCGTGGTACCTCGGTGGTGTGGCGCTTGGCAGCACGATGATCAGTGTGACATTTTGGTTGCTCGGATTTTTGCGAATGTCCACAACAGGTCTCACCGCTCAGTGTTTTGGTGCTGAGGACAAGCGCTCTCTAGGGTTGGTCTTTTTACAAGGTAGCGTGATGGCGCTTGGATTCGCGCTGGTATTTTTGCTCCTGCATACCTTTATTGCTGATCTGATTTTCTCGCTGAGCTCGGCGAGTGAAGAAGTAAAGCACTACGGCTACCAGTACTTCGCCATTCGTGCATGGAGCGCACCGGCAGCACTGATGAATTTTGTACTGCTTGGTTGGCTACTTGGTACCCAAGACGCGAAGGCACCAATGTGGATGGTGATCATTACTAATGTGGTCAACATTGGCCTCGATGTATTGTTTGTCATTGGGTTGGGATGGAAAGTGGAAGGTGCGGCACTCGCGTCAGTGATTGCCGATTACTCGGGGTGTGCGTTTGGTCTTTGGTGCGTCATGCGAACCTGGCGTCAGCGAAATCTTCCTAAGCTACTGAGTTTGGTTTCGGAAGTCAGCCGAGGCATTGGCCGTTTCGTAAAGCTCAATCGAGACATTTTCCTACGCTCGCTGTGCTTGCAAGCCACATTTAGTTTCATGACCTTCCAGGGTGCTGCATTTGGAGACGATATCGTGGCAGCCAATGCGGTACTCATGAGCTTTTTGATGATCATTTCCTATGGGATGGATGGTTTTGCTTACGCCATGGAAGCGATGGTTGGAAAAGCGATTGGCGCAAAGAGTCGAAGTGAGCTTGTTGACTCGCTCGTGGCAACTTTCTTCTGGAGTGTCGTGATCTGCCTTGTGTTGACCTTGGTTTTTGGCGCGTTAGGGCACGGGCTTATTACCATGATTACCTCAATAGAGAGTGTTCAAATAGAAGCTGGGCACTATTTGCCGTGGTTAATTGCTATGCCGCTAGTGTCGATGTGGTGCTTTCTATTTGATGGCATTTTTATTGGCGCCACAAAGGGCAAGGATATGAGAAACAGTATGTTTGTCGCGACGTGTTGCTTCTTTGGCGTTTTCTTTGCGGGGAGCAGTTTAGGCAATCATGCACTTTGGCTTGCGATGCTGACCTTTATGGGAATGCGCGGGGTGGGGCTAGGTGTGATATTTTTGCGTCAATGGAAGGACAACCGGTTTTTGGTGAGTTAGGGTTCTCAAATAATAAAGGCGACTTACTGTCGCCTTTATCGTTTTGGGCACAAGTCGCCAATGAACTTAGAACAATCGGTTTAAGCCGTTAAGCGCAGCAACACGATATGCTTCTGCCATGGTTGGATAGTTAAAGGTAGTATTCACAAAATACTCGATGGTGTTTGCTTCACCTTTCTGCTCCATGATCGCTTGGCCGATGTGAATGATTTCTGCGGCGCGCTCACCAAAGCAGTGAATACCTAGGATTTCTTTCGTTTCTCTATGGAATAGGATCTTCAAGCTTCCTACATCTTTGCCTGCGATCTGTGCGCGCGCGAGATGTTTGAACGAAGAGCGACCTACCTCATAAGGGATTTTGGCTTCCGTTAACTCTTGCTCGGTTTTACCGACTGAGCTGATCTCTGGAATGGTGTAGATACCTGTTGGGATATCTTCAATCAACTTACCTTCAGCCTCGCCACGCGTAATCGCCTGTGCAACAAATCGACCTTGGTCATACGCCGCGCTTGCTAGGCTAGGGTAGCCAATCACATCCCCCACTGCGTAGATATGAGACACTTCGGTTTGATAATTCGTATCGACTTTAAGCTGTCCACGAGAGTCAGCGACTAGGCCCACCGCGTCTAGGTTAAGCGCATCGGTGTTACCGGTACGACCGTTGGCATACAGTAGGCAGTCGGCACGCATCTTCTTGCCGGAGTTTAGATGGATAATCACGCCATCTTCAGTGCCTTCAATCTTGGCGTAAGTTTCATCGTTGCGAATCATCATGCCACTATTCCAGAAGTGATAGGACAGAGAGTCCGACATCTCATTGTCTAGAAACGCTAAGAGACGTTCACGCGTATTGATAAGATCGGTTTTCACATCCAAACCACGGAAAATCGACGCGTATTCACAACCAATCACACCAGCCCCATAGATGATGATGTGTCTTGGATCGTGCTCAAGTGACAAAATTGAGTCGCTGTCATAGATGCGTGGATGGTTAAAGTCGACATCTGCTGGGCGGTAAGGTCTTGAACCTGTTGCGATAACAAACTTGTCTGCAGAATACGTATCGACAGTGCCATCTGACTTGGTCACCTCTAGACTATTCTCGCTAACGAAGCGCGCAGTGCCGTAAAGTAGGGTACATTCATTGCGGTCGTAGAAACCTTGGCGCAATCTAGTCTGTTTATCGATGACAGTTTTAGCGTGCCCTAGAATATTGGAAAACGTTGAATGCAGACTGGTGTTATTGCCGCAAAATAGAGGGTTGCTGTTGAACTCAATGATGCGGCTGACTGCATGACGCAAAGCTTTAGAAGGGATGGTTCCCCAGTGTGTACACCCACCACCAACGCTGCTCTCTTTTTCGATGATCGCGACGTTTAGGCCAGCTTTAGTCAGCCCCATAGCAGCACCTTCACCACCCGGACCACTGCCTATCACGATGGCATCAAAATGTTTGGAGCGACTCATATAGTATCCTCGTTGTTTTCCACACCGTTTGGCTCCTAGATAAACCATCAAGGCTTCTAGCCATACCAACGATGCTTAGGGTTCTTACACTAACAATGGCGAAATTTTAACGGATTATTAACTTAGGTAAATATTACTGCACGAATAGAGTGTGAAAGATCACGCAGTTTTATTGAGACTTAGCATCGGATAAACGTTTGATGTATGTAAAGTAGTGACACTTACTCGAGTAGAGCCATAGGTTAATGAATTGAGATGCGTAAGCGTTTTTGATAAAAATCGCTATTCACACACTTATACAAAGTGACTATTCGCGCTATATTACAAGCACTCCCTCAATTGCCGTCATCGATGGTAACTAACAAGAGCATCTAGGTTATACATGAAATCAATGGGTATTCGTGCACAACAAAAAGAAAAAACGCGTCGTTCATTGATCGATGCTGCTTTTAGCCAATTGAGTGCTGATCGCAGTTTTTCGAACTTGAGCTTACGTGAAGTCGCGCGCGAAGCCGGTATCGCTCCAACCTCTTTCTATCGTCACTTTAAAGATATGGATGAGCTTGGATTGACCATGGTAGATGAAGGGGGGCTGCTGCTCAGGCAGTTAATGAGACAAGCGCGCCAACGTATTGTCAAAGAAGGCAGTGTGATCCGTACTTCGGTCGAGACGTTTATGGAGTTTATAGAAAGCAGTCCCAACGTGTTCCGCTTATTGCTACGCGAACGCTCTGGAACCTCTTTCGATTTTCGTGCCGCGGTGGCCCGAGAGATCCAACATTTTTCGGCTGAGTTAACCGAGTATCTGGTTAGCACAGGTATGGACCGCGACGAGGCATTTGCACAAGCAGAGGCTTCTGTCGTTCTCGTGTTCAGTTCAGGAGCAGAGGCATTAGACCTCAGCAAAAAAGAAAGATATGAACTGGCGGAGAGGTTAATTGTCCAACTAAGGATAGTGGCCAAAGGTGCACACTGGTATCGCAAAGAACGTGAAAGAAACCGTCAAAAAGAAGGGTCGAACTAATGTCCAATGAAGTGTCCTCCGAAAACCGCGATAGCGGCAAGAAAACCCTAGTACTCGCACTTATTGCAGGTATGTGTGGTAATGCAATGTTGTCTTGGCTGACAGTCAGCGAAGTGACGTTCTCAATTTTCCCACTGATTGCTCTTGTGCTGTCAGTGCAAGCTCTTTATCAAGAGTACCTTAAAAACCCAATCCCAGAAGATTTCCCACTAGTGGGTCTAGCGGCTTTCTTTGTGGGCGCATTTGGCCACTCTGCCTTTACCAAGGCGCAGTATCCAGATGCGGGTTCCAACTTCTTCGCCATCATGGTGGTGTTAGTATTGCTGTTTTGGATTGGCAAAAAGATGGGTTACATCCTCAAAGAAGCATAAGAGTGCTTCTTGGGAAATAAAAAACGAGCCGCGAATGGCTCGTTTTTTGTAGTGGAGGTTTGATACTTAGGCTTTACGCTCTAGCAATACACCCGCTTCAATATGATGAGTGAACGGGAACTGGTCAAAAAGTGCAAAGCGTGTGATGTGGTGAGTTTCACCTAACACATCTAGGTTGTCTTTTAGGGTTTCTGGGTTACAAGAGATATATAGAATACGCTCATAGCCTTGAACCATCTTACAGGTATCGATATCCATGCCTGCACGCGGTGGATCAACGAAAATCGTGTTGCAGTTGTAACTCTTCAGATCAACGTTTTGTTGTTGCAGGCGTCGAAACTCACGCTTACCTTCCATTGCTTCTGTGAACTCTTCTGCTGACATACGAATGATCTGTACGTTATCAATCTTGTTCGCTGCAATGTTGTATTGTGCTGACTCTACCGATGGTTTTGCTAACTCAGTAGCTAGCACGCGTTCGAAGTTTTGCGCCAGCGCCAATGAGAAGTTACCGTTACCGCAATAAAGTTCTAGTAGGTCACCCTTGCTGTCTTGAGTACAGTCGACGGCCCATTCCAGCATCTTTTGTGCGACCGGACCGTTTGGCTGAGTGAAGCTGTTCTCTACTTGCTGGTAGTGGTATGGCTGACCATTTACATGCAGCGTCTCTACAACATAGTCTTGGTCCATCACTATCTTCATCTTACGAGCACGCCCAATTAGATTCAGCTTAAAGCCCTCATCATTCAGACGTTGCTTCAATGCTTGCGCTTGCTCTTTCCATGCATCATCAAGTTGGCGATGGTAAAGAAGAGACACAAGGATTTCGCCGCTCATTGTCGATAGGAAATCAACCTGGAATAGTTTCTTTCTCAGAACCTCATTACCTTTCATGGCATCCATCAGCAGCGGCATTAGGTCGTTGATAAGACGGCTAGCGGCTGGGAACTGATCAACGCGGTACTTCTCACGAGTCTCTTGGTTAAACATGATGTAGTACATGTCGTCACCCTCGTGCCATACGCGGAATTCGGCACGCATGCGATAGTGCTTTTCTGGTGAAGTAAATACTTCGAGCTCAGGAGCAGAATACGGCGCCATCATATCGATCAAACGTTGAGATTTTTCTTCAAGTTGAACTTGATAGCCTTCTGGTGTGAAGTCGAGATTTGCCATGGTAATTGCCTATCGTCGTAATGAGTTATCTAAAAGGAGGGCAGATTTTATTCAATCTCCCGTCGTTGTCCAGTGTTTCCCCGAATTGTCTCGCATTCTAACCGTGCATTTATAGCTTAGTTCAATCCGTTATGGACAAATAATCAATCAGTTAATAACATGCGTTCCTAGCTGGTGTGAGAATCAACAACGACTCTCACTGAAAAGGGAATCTGGTGTAACTCCAGAACTGACGCGCAGCGGTAATAGAGAACGAACCCTCAAGAAGACACTGTGGAACAAACGGGAAGTCGAGGTAGTAGGCGTGGATAGGCATTATCCCTCTGCTCTAAAGTCCGAATACCTGCCAGCAATCGACTCGATGTAATAAAAGGAATGCTCGAGTCGTAAGGACTTACGCGATTTAGGACAACATAACGAATGAACAAATCATTTTTGGCGATAGCAGTGGCTGCATCGCTCTCTTCTTATGCTTCTTTTTCACTGGCAGAAGTATCGAGCCCAAGTACAAACTCCCCACAAGCGGATGAAACCGTGGTGGTAACCGCGAACCGCGTTGAGCAACAATTAAAAGACGTGCTCGCGCCCGTGGAGGTCGTGACTCGACAAGAAATCGATGCCATTCAGGCAAAATCACTCTCTGAGGTATTACGACGACTACCGGGTATTCAGATTGCTAACCAAGGTGGTGTTGGGCAAAACACAGAGCTTTACGTTCGAGGCCGTTCAACTAAAAACACCCTAGTACTCATTAATGGTGTACGTATCGGCAGTGCCACAACCGGCGCTGCAAATCTTTCGGCAATCCCTCTTGATGGTGTTCAGCGTATTGAAGTGATTAGAGGCGCTCGAGCAGCAGTGTATGGTTCAGATGCCGTAAGTGGCGTCGTTAACGTAATCACGACAAACCCTAATGGTTCATCAAACAAGGTAAGAGCCGGGTTTGGAAGCTTCGGAAGCTACAACGTAGGTGGGACATTATCTTTAGGTGATGCACGTACAGGATGGCTGAACCTGACCGCCACTCACCAGTCTAGTAACGGTTATAACGTGCAACCAACGAGTAGTAACCCAATTGATGCAGACGATGATGGTTACACAAGTCAATATCTGGTTCTAGATACGGGTAAGCGACTGAATCAACTGTGGCTTCTAAAAGCGAACGGTTACTATCAAAAGCACAATGTCGAATACGACAACCCTTGGACGGGTGTAGATAAAACGGATAGCGACTTATACAGTCTCAGTTTTGCTGGAGAGTATACCCGCAACAATTTTGATTCTTCGCTTGCGTTGACCACGAACCAAGATAAAGCTAAATCTTATGGCCAAGGTGCTGCTGAGGGTACAATCTCAACCAATAGAGTCGCGGTTAACTGGAATAACAATCTACAAGTCAGTGAGCAGCTGAAAGTGCTAGGTGGTATTGATTGGTATCAAGATAAAGTGGATAACACCACCAAAGCGATGACTAAAGACTCTAGAGATAATGGGGCAGTCTTTGCTGGCGCTATTTATACCCAAGGCATTGTGTCATTGGAAGGTAACGTGCGATTCGATGACAATAGTGCTTATGGTAACTACACCACTTATCAGCTTGGCGGTGGCGTCAACGTAACAGAGAGTATTAAGCTTGTAGCGTTGCATGGCACAGCCTTCAAAGCGCCAACATTTAATGACCTATACTGGCCAAAAGAGTGTGGACCTTGGGGATGTTACGAGGGTAATCCAAACCTTGTTCCTGAGGAGTCGCAAACGTCAGAGATTGCAATTGAAGGCGACTACGATATTGCAGGTTTCCGTTTAGCGGCGTATCAAAGTGACGTAGACAAAATGATCGCCAGTAATGGCTCAACGAACGTCAACATCAATAAGGCAAAGATTAAAGGTATTGAAGTAGCGACAAGCTTCCATACTGGCCCTATTGATCATCAAGTTTCCTACGACTATCTGGATGCAAAAGACGATACAACCGGGAAAGACCTTGTGAGACGAGCACGTCACAGCGGCAAGTGGAACGCATCGTACAACATCGCTGCGTGGCGATTTGACTTGAGTTACCTGTATCAAGGGAAGCGTTACGATGATGCTTCAAACACCAGAGTGTTAGATCCATACTCTTTAGTAGATATTGCTGGTACTTATTATTTTGATAATGGGCTTAGCCTAGGCGCTAAAGTTGGCAACCTTCTAAATGAAGAGTACGAAACAGCAAGCGGCTATAAAACGCCAGAGCGTAACTACTATGTAAACGCGATATACGAATTTTAACCAAAACGCCGCCTCCAATCGCGAGGCGGTTTTTCTTTTTGGGAGAATCCATGAAAAACGTCATCATCAGCTGGTCCTCTGGCAAAGACTCCACACTCACCTTCGAACGCCTAATGGAATCATCCGACTATAACGTTGTTGGTTTATACACTACCCATGTCAAAGGCGAAGTCCCTTTCCAGGTAACTCCTCTAGACGTAGTCCAAATGCAAGCCGATAGATTAGGCATGCCTTTGGTGACTATTGAACTGCCGGAAGTGTTCCCCGCTAATGACGTGTATCAGTCACTCGTTATAGAGGGCGTAAAGGCGTCTGGCTTGAACGTAGAGGGCATTGCGTTTGGCGATATGTTCTGCAACGGGATCGTGGAGTATCGGCGCAGCTATGTCGAACCTGCGGGACTAGAAGCGGTGTTCCCACTAGTGGGTGAAGACAGCCATGATTTGGCAAACGAAATTCTAGATAGGGGAATCGAAACCGTTCTGGTCACTGTAGATAGAAATGTACTCTCAGAATCACTTTGCGGAAAACGATATTCACGTGAACTGATTGATGGATTGCCAACGGATGTTGACCCATGTGGCGAGGATGGTGAGTTTCACACTCTAGTTTGTAACTCGAAGTACTTTAGCCACCCTATAGAGATTCAATCTTACTCAGTAGAAACAGCACAGCGCTTTAGCCACCTTAGGTACGAAGTCGCATCTTAGAGCTCATGACAGGTTTACCGTCTATTCAGTAGTGAAGTATCATGTGTTCGAACGGGCAACATAAGCTTAATACGATAACGATGAATAGAAAAAACATCCTAATGTTCGATTCTGGTGTTGGTGGTCTCTCGGTGTTTCAAGAGATCGCCTCACTATTACCCAGCGAAAACTACTTTTATCTCTTTGACAACGAAGCCTACCCTTATGGCGAGTTGGCACCAGATGTGCTGGTGGACAGAACGTGTCGCTTGGTTAGAAAGATGATGGTTCGTGAATCCATCGATATCGTGGTTATCGCCTGTAATACCGCGAGTACGATAGTGCTCCCGCACTTGAGAGAGTTACTGAGTATTCCAGTTGTCGGAGTTGTCCCGGCGATCAAACCCGCTTCATTACTATCGAAAAAAGCGGTTGGGCTCATTGCCACTCCAGCGACAATCACGCGCCAGTATACTCACGACTTAATTCGAGATTTTGCAGACGACAAAGATGTTAAGCTGCTTGGTAATAGCCAGCTTGTCGATATGGCGGAAAAGAAACTAAGAAATCAAACGATCGATCTTGAGCAACTTAGAGAGATACTAAGTCCTTTGATTGGCAATATCGACGTTGCCGTTTTAGGGTGTACCCACTTCCCATTAATCAAACAAGAGATATCTATCGTTCTCGGTGGTAACGTTGAGTTGGTGGATTCAGGTTCAGCGATAGCACGCAGAGTAGAAAGCTTGCTTGAAATAAGAGAGCGAGAGAAAGGTTACGGAAGAAGAGAGGTGTATAGTAGTGCTTCCCCTTATCAAGAAGAAGCACTAAATATTACGTTAAAGCAACTTGGCTTTAGTCCTGTTCAACTGATGACTCTGGATGTTTCGGATCGTTAGCAATGCGCACCTTTAAAGTACGCTGCATATAATCCTTTTCATTGAGCGCTTCGATCGCACCCTCAGCATCGGAGCTTGCCATAACAACGAAACCAAACCCACGGCGCTTACCTGTGCGTTTATCCTTCATTAGCCTTACAGCAAAAACTTCACCGTGCTCAGCAAATAACTCCTTCACATGGGATTCATTCGCTTTGTATGGAAGATTACCCACATAAAGCGTTTTAGTAGATTGAGAAGAGTCTGTTGAGGTAGAAGGCGCAGCAGAGGAAAACTTAACAACGAAAAATGTGGCTACTACACCAAGAACAAAAGCAACAGCTGGTGGAATGTCGGCGAACTGTGAAAACACAATACCGCCCAAAATAGCGATAGCTATAACCAGAAAAAGAGATTTATTGGAGTCCATATTAAAGTACTACTTATCTTATTGACGAATAATGGCATCTATCGTTAACAAATAGATACAAGAATATTACGTAGTTGAGGGTTATTTTTCCAATTAATTGGTGTGATGTATTTCAAATGTTGAATTTTTATCGAGAAACGCGGTCTTTGATGGCTTTTTGAACGAACGGAAATTAATTTGGAAAAAACACTTGTCATCGATGGAGTGATCTCTATAATGCCGCCTCACCGACACGGAGTGAGACGAAAGTCACAAAGCGGCGTCGGTTGAGAGAGAAAAGAAAGTTTGAAAAAACGCTTGACTCTTAACACGGGAAGCGTAAGATACGCACCCCTAACGACGAGACGCGAAGCGGCTCGAGAGTTAGAAAATGTTCTTTAAAAATATAGACCTATCAATCTGTGTGGGCACTCGTTGATGATAATCAAATTAGATACCTTGGTATCAAATTAGGTTTTCAATGAACTGAGTGACCAATCAAGTCGAAAGACTTGGCACAGTCAATTCATTATCGTTCTGTTGGAACGATAATAGCTTTAGATTACTAAGGTAGTTTAAAGTCAGTATTCATTGAGCCGACAAAATCTTAAATTGAAGAGTTTGATCATGGCTCAGATTGAACGCTGGCGGCAGGCCTAACACATGCAAGTCGAGCGGAAACGAGTTAACTGAACCTTCGGGGAACGTTAACGGCGTCGAGCGGCGGACGGGTGAGTAATGCCTGGGAAATTGCCCTGATGTGGGGGATAACCATTGGAAACGATGGCTAATACCGCATAATAGCTTCGGCTCAAAGAGGGGGACCTTCGGGCCTCTCGCGTCAGGATATGCCCAGGTGGGATTAGCTAGTTGGTGAGGTAATGGCTCACCAAGGCGACGATCCCTAGCTGGTCTGAGAGGATGATCAGCCACACTGGAACTGAGACACGGTCCAGACTCCTACGGGAGGCAGCAGTGGGGAATATTGCACAATGGGCGCAAGCCTGATGCAGCCATGCCGCGTGTGTGAAGAAGGCCTTCGGGTTGTAAAGCACTTTCAGTCGTGAGGAAGGCGGTGTAGTTAATAGCTGCATCGTTTGACGTTAGCGACAGAAGAAGCACCGGCTAACTCCGTGCCAGCAGCCGCGGTAATACGGAGGGTGCGAGCGTTAATCGGAATTACTGGGCGTAAAGCGCATGCAGGTGGTTAGTTAAGTCAGATGTGAAAGCCCGGGGCTCAACCTCGGAACTGCATTTGAAACTGGCTGACTAGAGTACTGTAGAGGGGGGTAGAATTTCAGGTGTAGCGGTGAAATGCGTAGAGATCTGAAGGAATACCGGTGGCGAAGGCGGCCCCCTGGACAGATACTGACACTCAGATGCGAAAGCGTGGGGAGCAAACAGGATTAGATACCCTGGTAGTCCACGCCGTAAACGATGTCTACTTGGAGGTTGTGGCCTTGAGCCGTGGCTTTCGGAGCTAACGCGTTAAGTAGACCGCCTGGGGAGTACGGTCGCAAGATTAAAACTCAAATGAATTGACGGGGGCCCGCACAAGCGGTGGAGCATGTGGTTTAATTCGATGCAACGCGAAGAACCTTACCTACTCTTGACATCCAGAGAACTTAGCAGAGATGCTTTGGTGCCTTCGGGAACTCTGAGACAGGTGCTGCATGGCTGTCGTCAGCTCGTGTTGTGAAATGTTGGGTTAAGTCCCGCAACGAGCGCAACCCTTATCCTTGTTTGCCAGCACTTCGGGTGGGAACTCCAGGGAGACTGCCGGTGATAAACCGGAGGAAGGTGGGGACGACGTCAAGTCATCATGGCCCTTACGAGTAGGGCTACACACGTGCTACAATGGCGCATACAGAGGGCAGCCAACTTGCGAAAGTGAGCGAATCCCAAAAAGTGCGTCGTAGTCCGGATTGGAGTCTGCAACTCGACTCCATGAAGTCGGAATCGCTAGTAATCGTGGATCAGAATGCCACGGTGAATACGTTCCCGGGCCTTGTACACACCGCCCGTCACACCATGGGAGTGGGCTGCAAAAGAAGTGGGTAGTTTAACCTTCGGGAGGACGCTCACCACTTTGTGGTTCATGACTGGGGTGAAGTCGTAACAAGGTAGCCCTAGGGGAACCTGGGGCTGGATCACCTCCTTATACGAATAGATTATTGCGATGAGTGTTCACACAGATTGATTGGTTTATAGATTTAAGACACCGTGTCCCGTTCGTCTAGAGGCCTAGGACACCGCCCTTTCACGGCGGTAACAGGGGTTCGACTCCCCTACGGGATACCATCTTTAAGCGTTTTCTCTATCGAGAATTCTTAAAAATGGTTACTTCATTACGAAGTGATTAGCTCTTTAAAAATTTGGAAAGCTGACGAATAACATTTGATTAATGTTATTCATTTAAAAGTTCTCAAATCCTAACTTTCTTTGAAACATAAGAGAATTAGGTACCAAACACACATTCAAGTGTTCTTGGGAATAGCGAAAGCTATTCATATTTGAGTCCGGCAAAATCGAGTCTGCACATGTATAAAAATGCAGACAACTTTGGTTGTTTGACCGTTTGCTTTCACTTTTCAAAAGTGAAGACAAATAGAAAGACCCTTTGGGGTTGTATGGTTAAGTGACTAAGCGTACACGGTGGATGCCTTGGCAGTCAGAGGCGATGAAAGGCGTAATAACTTGCGATAAGCTCAGATTAGGTAGTAATAACCTTTGAGTCTGAGATTCCTGAATGGGGAAACCCACCTACATAAGTAGGTATCGCTGAGTGAATACATAGCTCAGCGAGGCGAACCGGGGGAACTGAAACATCTAAGTACCCCGAGGAAGAGAAATCAACCGAGATTCCGAAAGTAGCGGCGAGCGAAATTGGATTAGCCCTTAAGCTTTTAATGAGACAGGTGAAGGCTCTGGAAAGTGCCGCGATACAGGGTGATAGCCCCGTAACCGACATCTCATCATCAGTGAAATCGAGTAGGGCGGGACACGTGATATCCTGTCTGAATATGGGGGGACCATCCTCCAAGGCTAAATACTACTGACTGACCGATAGTGAACCAGTACCGTGAGGGAAAGGCGAAAAGAACCCCTGTGAGGGGAGTGAAATAGAACCTGAAACCGTGTACGTACAAGCAGTAGGAGCACCTTCGTGGTGTGACTGCGTACCTTTGTATAATGGGTCAGCGACTTATATTCAGTGGCAAGGTTAACCGTTTAGGGGAGCCGTAGGGAAACCGAGTCTTAACTGGGCGTTCAGTCTCTGGATATAGACCCGAAACCAGGTGATCTAGCCATGGGCAGGTTGAAGGTTGAGTAACATCAACTGGAGGACCGAACCGACTAATGTTGAAAAATTAGCGGATGACTTGTGGCTAGGGGTGAAAGGCCAATCAAACCTGGAGATAGCTGGTTCTCCCCGAAATCTATTTAGGTAGAGCCTCGGACGAATACTACTGGGGGTAGAGCACTGTTAAGGCTAGGGGGGTCATCCCGACTTACCAACCCTTTGCAAACTCCGAATACCAGTAAGTACTATCCGGGAGACACACGGCGGGTGCTAACGTCCGTCGTGGAGAGGGAAACAACCCAGACCGCCAGCTAAGGTCCCAAATTATAGCTAAGTGGGAAACGATGTGGGAAGGCTTAGACAGCTAGGATGTTGGCTTAGAAGCAGCCATCATTTAAAGAAAGCGTAATAGCTCACTAGTCGAGTCGGCCTGCGCGGAAGATGTAACGGGGCTAAGCTATAAACCGAAGCTGCGGCAATATACTTTGTATATTGGGTAGGGGAGCGTTCTGTAAGCCGTTGAAGGTGGACTGTAAGGTCTGCTGGAGGTATCAGAAGTGCGAATGCTGACATGAGTAACGATAAAGGGGGTGAAAAACCTCCTCGCCGGAAGACCAAGGGTTCCTGTCCAACGTTAATCGGGGCAGGGTGAGTCGACCCCTAAGGCGAGGCCGAAAGGCGTAGTCGATGGGAAACGGGTTAATATTCCCGTACTTCTTACAATTGCGATGGGGGGACGGAGAAGGCTAGGTGGGCCTGGCGACGGTTGTCCAGGTTCAAGTGCGTAGGCTTGAGAGTTAGGTAAATCCGGCTCTCTTTAAGGCTGAGACACGATGTCGAGCTACTACGGTAGTGAAGTCATTGATGCCATGCTTCCAGGAAAAGCCTCTAAGCTTCAGATTGTAAGGAATCGTACCCCAAACCGACACAGGTGGTCGGGTAGAGAATACCAAGGCGCTTGAGAGAACTCGGGTGAAGGAACTAGGCAAAATGGTACCGTAACTTCGGGAGAAGGTACGCTCCTCGCGGTGAAGTCCCTTGCGGATGGAGCTATGGGGAGTCGCAGATACCAGGTGGCTGCAACTGTTTATTAAAAACACAGCACTGTGCAAAATCGTAAGATGACGTATACGGTGTGACGCCTGCCCGGTGCCGGAAGGTTAATTGATGGGGTTAGACTTCGGTCGAAGCTCTTGATCGAAGCCCCGGTAAACGGCGGCCGTAACTATAACGGTCCTAAGGTAGCGAAATTCCTTGTCGGGTAAGTTCCGACCTGCACGAATGGCGTAATGATGGCCACGCTGTCTCCACCCGAGACTCAGTGAAATTGAAATCGCTGTGAAGATGCAGTGTACCCGCGGCTAGACGGAAAGACCCCGTGAACCTTTACTACAGCTTGGCACTGAACATTGACCCTACATGTGTAGGATAGGTGGGAGGCTTTGAAGACGGTACGCCAGTATCGTTGGAGCCGTCCTTGAAATACCACCCTTGTAGTGTTGATGTTCTAACGTTGGCCCCTTATCGGGGCTGCGGACAGTGCCTGGTGGGTAGTTTGACTGGGGCGGTCTCCTCCCAAAGAGTAACGGAGGAGCACGAAGGTGGGCTAATCACGGTTGGACATCGTGAGGTTAGTGCAATGGCATAAGCCCGCTTGACTGCGAGAATGACAATTCGAGCAGGTGCGAAAGCAGGTCATAGTGATCCGGTGGTTCTGAATGGAAGGGCCATCGCTCAACGGATAAAAGGTACTCCGGGGATAACAGGCTGATACCGCCCAAGAGTTCATATCGACGGCGGTGTTTGGCACCTCGATGTCGGCTCATCACATCCTGGGGCTGAAGTCGGTCCCAAGGGTATGGCTGTTCGCCATTTAAAGTGGTACGCGAGCTGGGTTTAGAACGTCGTGAGACAGTTCGGTCCCTATCTGCCGTGGGCGTTGGAAGATTGAAGGGGGCTGCTCCTAGTACGAGAGGACCGGAGTGGACGAACCTCTGGTGTTCGGGTTGTGTCGCCAGACGCATTGCCCGGTAGCTAAGTTCGGAATCGATAACCGCTGAAAGCATCTAAGCGGGAAGCGAGCCCTGAGATGAGTCTTCCCTGGCACTTTAAGTGTCCTAAAGGGTTGTTCGAGACTAGAACGTTGATAGGCAGGGTGTGTAAGCGTTGTGAGGCGTTGAGCTAACCTGTACTAATTGCCCGTGAGGCTTAACCATACAACACCCAAAGGGTTTTGATGGACTCAAAGCAAGAACAAATTGAATGTGTATGAGAACGCATTAACAGCTTTCCAGATTTATTGTTTTCAGATTTTCAGAAAATCTGAAGGCAAAACAGAATTTGCTTGGCGACCATAGCGTTGTGGACCCACCTGACTCCATGCCGAACTCAGAAGTGAAACGCAATAGCGCCGATGGTAGTGTGGGGCTTCCCCATGTGAGAGTAGGACATCGCCAGGCTTTAATTTCGCACTTGCTTAGTATCTAAGCAAGTCACCATAAATCTTTAAGTTTTCTTAGAGTTTTATGTTGACTTTCAAAGTGGGAAGCGTATTATACGCACCTCGCTGAGGCACTTAAGGTGCTGAAAGCTCTCTCTTTTTAGAGAATTGCTCTTTAACAATATAAACCTATCAATCTGTGTGGGCACTCGTTGATGATAATCAAATTAGATTCTTCTCTTAATAAAGAGGGGTTTCAAATTAGGTTTTCAATGAACTGAGTGACCAATCAAGTCGAAAGACTTGGCACAGTCAATTCATTATCGTTCTGTTGGAACGATAATAGCTTTAGATTACTAAGGTAGTTTAAAGTCAGTATTCATTGAGCCGACAAAATCTTAAATTGAAGAGTTTGATCATGGCTCAGATTGAACGCTGGCGGCAGGCCTAACACATGCAAGTCGAGCGGAAACGAGTTAACTGAACCTTCGGGGAACGTTAACGGCGTCGAGCGGCGGACGGGTGAGTAATGCCTGGGAAATTGCCCTGATGTGGGGGATAACCATTGGAAACGATGGCTAATACCGCATAATAGCTTCGGCTCAAAGAGGGGGACCTTCGGGCCTCTCGCGTCAGGATATGCCCAGGTGGGATTAGCTAGTTGGTGAGGTAATGGCTCACCAAGGCGACGATCCCTAGCTGGTCTGAGAGGATGATCAGCCACACTGGAACTGAGACACGGTCCAGACTCCTACGGGAGGCAGCAGTGGGGAATATTGCACAATGGGCGCAAGCCTGATGCAGCCATGCCGCGTGTGTGAAGAAGGCCTTCGGGTTGTAAAGCACTTTCAGTCGTGAGGAAGGCGTTGTAGTTAATAGCTGCATCGTTTGACGTTAGCGACAGAAGAAGCACCGGCTAACTCCGTGCCAGCAGCCGCGGTAATACGGAGGGTGCGAGCGTTAATCGGAATTACTGGGCGTAAAGCGCATGCAGGTGGTTAGTTAAGTCAGATGTGAAAGCCCGGGGCTCAACCTCGGAACTGCATTTGAAACTGGCTGACTAGAGTACTGTAGAGGGGGGTAGAATTTCAGGTGTAGCGGTGAAATGCGTAGAGATCTGAAGGAATACCGGTGGCGAAGGCGGCCCCCTGGACAGATACTGACACTCAGATGCGAAAGCGTGGGGAGCAAACAGGATTAGATACCCTGGTAGTCCACGCCGTAAACGATGTCTACTTGGAGGTTGTGGCCTTGAGCCGTGGCTTTCGGAGCTAACGCGTTAAGTAGACCGCCTGGGGAGTACGGTCGCAAGATTAAAACTCAAATGAATTGACGGGGGCCCGCACAAGCGGTGGAGCATGTGGTTTAATTCGATGCAACGCGAAGAACCTTACCTACTCTTGACATCCAGAGAACTTAGCAGAGATGCTTTGGTGCCTTCGGGAACTCTGAGACAGGTGCTGCATGGCTGTCGTCAGCTCGTGTTGTGAAATGTTGGGTTAAGTCCCGCAACGAGCGCAACCCTTATCCTTGTTTGCCAGCACTTCGGGTGGGAACTCCAGGGGAGACTGCCGGTGATAAACCGGAGGAAGGTGGGGACGACGTCAAGTCATCATGGCCCTTACGAGTAGGGCTACACACGTGCTACAATGGCGCATACAGAGGGCGGCCAACTTGCGAAAGTGAGCGAATCCCAAAAAGTGCGTCGTAGTCCGGATTGGAGTCTGCAACTCGACTCCATGAAGTCGGAATCGCTAGTAATCGTGGATCAGAATGCCACGGTGAATACGTTCCCGGGCCTTGTACACACCGCCCGTCACACCATGGGAGTGGGCTGCAAAAGAAGTGGGTAGTTTAACCTTCGGGAGGACGCTCACCACTTTGTGGTTCATGACTGGGGTGAAGTCGTAACAAGGTAGCCCTAGGGGAACCTGGGGCTGGATCACCTCCTTATACGAAAGATTATTGCGATGAGTGTTCACACAGATTGATACGGTTTATGAATTAAAGACGATGCTTGGGTCTGTAGCTCAGGTGGTTAGAGCGTTCGCCTGATAAGCGAGAGGTCGGTGGTTCAAGTCCACTCAGACCCACCAATCTTCCTCCCAGATGATTGGCGGTAAGCATCACACTGATGGGGCTATAGCTCAGCTGGGAGAGCGCCTGCCTTGCACGCAGGAGGTCTGCGGTTCGATCCCGCATAGCTCCACCATCTTTAAGCGTTTTCTCTATCGAGAATTCTTAAAAATGGTTACTTCATTACGAAGTGATTAGCTCTTTAAAAATTTGGAAAGCTGACGAATAACATTTGATTAATGTTATTCAATTAAAAGTTCTCAAATCCTAGATGATGTAATCATTTAGGTACCAACACACATTCAAGTGTTCTTGGGAATCACGAAAGTGATTCATATTTGGAGTCCGGCAAAATCGAGTCTGCACATGTATAAAAATGCAGACAACTTTGGTTGTTTGACCGTTTGCTTTCACTTTTCAAAAGTGAAGACAAATAGAAAGACCCTTTGGGGTTGTATGGTTAAGTGACTAAGCGTACACGGTGGATGCCTTGGCAGTCAGAGGCGATGAAAGGCGTAATAACTTGCGATAAGCTCAGATTAGGTAGTAATAACCTGTGAGTCTGAGATTCCTGAATGGGGAAACCCACCTACATAAGTAGGTATCGCTGAGTGAATACATAGCTCAGCGAGGCGAACCGGGGGAACTGAAACATCTAAGTACCCCGAGGAAGAGAAATCAACCGAGATTCCGAAAGTAGCGGCGAGCGAAATTGGATTAGCCCTTAAGCTTTTAATGAGACAGGTGAAGGCTCTGGAAAGTGCCGCGATACAGGGTGATAGCCCCGTAACCGACATCTCATCATCAGTGAAATCGAGTAGGGCGGGACACGTGATATCCTGTCTGAATATGGGGGGACCATCCTCCAAGGCTAAATACTACTGACTGACCGATAGTGAACCAGTACCGTGAGGGAAAGGCGAAAAGAACCCCTGTGAGGGGAGTGAAATAGAACCTGAAACCGTGTACGTACAAGCAGTAGGAGCACCTTCGTGGTGTGACTGCGTACCTTTTGTATAATGGGTCAGCGACTTATATTCAGTGGCAAGGTTAACCGTTTAGGGGAGCCGTAGGGAAACCGAGTCTTAACTGGGCGTTCAGTCTCTGGATATAGACCCGAAACCAGGTGATCTAGCCATGGGCAGGTTGAAGGTTGAGTAACATCAACTGGAGGACCGAACCGACTAATGTTGAAAAATTAGCGGATGACTTGTGGCTAGGGGTGAAAGGCCAATCAAACCTGGAGATAGCTGGTTCTCCCCGAAATCTATTTAGGTAGAGCCTCGGACGAATACTACTGGGGGTAGAGCACTGTTAAGGCTAGGGGTCATCCCGACTTACCAACCCTTTGCAAACTCCGAATACCAGTAAGTACTATCCGGGAGACACACGGCGGGTGCTAACGTCCGTCGTGAGAGGGAAACAACCCAGACCGCCAGCTAAGGTCCCAAATTATAGCTAAGTGGGAAACGATGTGGGAAGGCTTAGACAGCTAGGATGTTGGCTTAGAAGCAGCCATCATTTAAAGAAAGCGTAATAGCTCACTAGTCGAGTCGGCCTGCGCGGAAGATGTAACGGGGCTAAGCTATAAACCGAAGCTGCGGCAATATACTTTGTATATTGGGTAGGGGAGCGTTCTGTAAGCCGTTGAAGGTGGACTGTAAGGTCTGCTGGAGGTATCAGAAGTGCGAATGCTGACATGAGTAACGATAAAGGGGGTGAAAAACCTCCTCGCCGGAAGACCAAGGGTTCCTGTCCAACGTTAATCGGGGCAGGGTGAGTCGACCCCTAAGGCGAGGCCGAAAGGCGTAGTCGATGGGAAACGGGTTAATATTCCCGTACTTCTTACAATTGCGATGGGGGGACGGAGAAGGCTAGGTGGGCCTGGCGACGGTTGTCCAGGTTCAAGTGCGTAGGCTTGAGAGTTAGGTAAATCCGGCTCTCTTTAAGGCTGAGACACGATGTCGAGCTACTACGGTAGTGAAGTCATTGATGCCATGCTTCCAGGAAAAGCCTCTAAGCTTCAGATTGTAAGGAATCGTACCCCAAACCGACACAGGTGGTCGGGTAGAGAATACCAAGGCGCTTGAGAGAACTCGGGTGAAGGAACTAGGCAAAATGGTACCGTAACTTCGGGAGAAGGTACGCTCCTCGCGGTGAAGTCCCTTGCGGATGGAGCTATGGGGAGTCGCAGATACCAGGTGGCTGCAACTGTTTATTAAAAACACAGCACTGTGCAAAATCGTAAGATGACGTATACGGTGTGACGCCTGCCCGGTGCCGGAAGGTTAATTGATGGGGTTAGACTTCGGTCGAAGCTCTTGATCGAAGCCCCGGTAAACGGCGGCCGTAACTATAACGGTCCTAAGGTAGCGAAATTCCTTGTCGGGTAAGTTCCGACCTGCACGAATGGCGTAATGATGGCCACGCTGTCTCCACCCGAGACTCAGTGAAATTGAAATCGCTGTGAAGATGCAGTGTACCCGCGGCTAGACGGAAAGACCCCGTGAACCTTTACTACAGCTTGGCACTGAACATTGACCCTACATGTGTAGGATAGGTGGGAGGCTTTGAAACTAGTACGCCAGTATTAGTGGAGCCGTCCTTGAAATACCACCCTTGTAGTGTTGATGTTCTAACGTTGGCCCCTTATCGGGGCTGCGGACAGTGCCTGGTGGGTAGTTTGACTGGGGCGGTCTCCTCCCAAAGAGTAACGGAGGAGCACGAAGGTGGGCTAATCACGGTTGGACATCGTGAGGTTAGTGCAATGGCATAAGCCCGCTTGACTGCGAGAATGACAATTCGAGCAGGTGCGAAAGCAGGTCATAGTGATCCGGTGGTTCTGAATGGAAGGGCCATCGCTCAACGGATAAAAGGTACTCCGGGGATAACAGGCTGATACCGCCCAAGAGTTCATATCGACGGCGGTGTTTGGCACCTCGATGTCGGCTCATCACATCCTGGGGCTGAAGTCGGTCCCAAGGGTATGGCTGTTCGCCATTTAAAGTGGTACGCGAGCTGGGTTTAGAACGTCGTGAGACAGTTCGGTCCCTATCTGCCGTGGGCGTTGGAAGATTGAAGGGGGCTGCTCCTAGTACGAGAGGACCGGAGTGGACGAACCTCTGGTGTTCGGGTTGTGTCGCCAGACGCATTGCCCGGTAGCTAAGTTCGGAATCGATAACCGCTGAAAGCATCTAAGCGGGAAGCGAGCCCTGAGATGAGTCTTCCCTGGCACTTTAAGTGTCCTAAAGGGTTGTTCGAGACTAGAACGTTGATAGGCAGGGTGTGTAAGCGTTGTGAGGCGTTGAGCTAACCTGTACTAATTGCCCGTGAGGCTTAACCATACAACACCCAAAGGGTTTTGATGGACTCAAAGCAAGAACAAATTGAATGTGTATGAGAACGCATTAACAGCTTTCCAGATTTATTGTTTTCAGATTTTCAGAAAATCTGAAGGCAAAACAGAATTTGCTTGGCGACCATAGCGTTGTGGACCCACCTGATTCCATGCCGAACTCAGAAGTGAAACGCAATAGCGCCGATGGTAGTGTGGGGCTTCCCCATGTGAGAGTAGGACATCGCCAGGCTTTGAATTTTAAAGAGCCCGTTTGAAAAGACGGGCTTTTTTAGTCCTGAAGGACAACCACTATGCTGATATAGCTCAGGTGGTAGAGCGCATCCTTGGTAAGGATGAGGTCCCCAGTTCGAGTCTGGGTATCAGCACCAGTATTTAGAGTCATCTTGCAGAGCAAGGTGCACCAAGCAAGATTTTGTTTGGCGACCATAGCATTGTGGACCCACCTGATTCCATGCCGAACTCAGAAGTGAAACGCAATAGCGCCGATGGTAGTGTGGGGCTTCCCCATGTGAGAGTAGGACATCGCCAGACTTTTATTTCCACGCCTCAGCATAAGCTGGGGCGTTTTCATATCTGTCGTTTGTAGATTTGATGTCTCAATAAGAAAGGTAGAGTGTGCTTGCGGATCGCCGCACCGCCCATGTGAGAGTAGGACATCGCCAGACTTTTATTTCCACGCCTCAGCATAAGCTGGGGCGTTTTCATATCTGTCGTTTGTAGATTTGATGTCTCAATAAGAAAGGTAGAGTGTGCTTGCGGATCGCCGCACCGCCCATGTGAGAGTAGGACATCGCCAGACTTTTATTTCCACGCCTCAGCATAAGCTGGGGCGTTTTCATATCTGTCGTTTGTAGATTTGATGTCTCAATAAGAAAGGTAGAGTGTGCTTGCGGATCGCCGCACCGCCCATGTGAGAGTAGGACATCGCCAGACTTTTATTTCCACGCCTCAGCATAAGCTGGGGCGTTTTCATATCTGTCGTTTGTAGATTTGATGTCTCAATAAGAAAGGTAGAGTGTGCTTGCGGATCGCCGCACCGCCCATGTGAGAGTAGGACATCGCCAGACTTTTATTTCCACGCCTCAGCATAAGCTGGGGCGTTTTCATAACTGTCGTTTGTAGATTTGATGTCTCAATAAGAAAGGTAGAGTGTGCTTGCGGATCGCCGCACCGCCCATGTGAGAGTAGGACATCGCCAGACTTTTATTTCCACGCCTCAGCATAAGCTGGGGCGTTTTCATATCTGTCGTTTGTAGATTTGATGTCTCAATAAGAAAGGTAGAGTGTGCTTGCGGATCGCCGCACCGCCCATGTGAGAGTAGGACATCGCCAAGCTTTAATTCCGCGCCTCAGCATTTGCTGGGGTGCTTTGTATCCGCATACTTTCTTATTTATTCAATTACTCCTCTACTATTTCAACTCTGACTCACAATACCTTGACGGTTTAAGTTAAACTTTAATCATGTTACTGAATTAGCTATGTATTATGAGTGCGACATTACCCTTTATTATCTCAGGTGGTCCTGGATCAGGAAAAACAACGCTTCTAGAGGCTTTAGGAAACGAGGGCTACGACGTATATCCAGAGATCCCGCGATTACTCATAGAAGAGCAGTCTAAGCTTGAAGGTGGCGTATTGCCTTGGCAGCAGCTTGGTTTATTTGCGGATATGTGTTTTGAGCAAATGCTGGATCAGCGAAACAAAGCACAGCTGTATCAACAACTAAGCTTTGTTGACCGTGCCATCCCTGATGTCTGCGCCTATCTATCATTTGGAGACTTACCGGTGTCAGAAACTATTGGCAGCGAGGCAGCTAATGGTTATCAAAAAGTCGTCCTGTTTTGTAAGCCTACTCTAGAGACCTATATCCAAGATGATGTACGCCCGTATCCCTTCGAAGAAGCTCTAAGCATTCACGAATCACTTTGCGACACTTATCAAAGCTTGGGATATAGAGTTATTGAAGTTCCTTTAATGTCAGTAGCTAAGCGAGTCGAGTTTGTTTTAAATCAGTGTAAGAATCAGCTCACAACTGACGTTATCGCAACACAAGTTAGCAAGGAGTGCTAGATTGAACATGCGCGACAAAATCCCCCAACAATTTATTCAGCCAATCTCTATCTTAGTAAGCTTTGTTCGCTATCTCGTGCAGCGCATGGCTCACGATAGGGTCAACGTGAATGCGGGTTATCTTGCTTATATTACCCTGCTTTCTATCGTTCCTATGCTGACGGTATTGCTGTCGGTACTATCGTCTTTTCCTATCTTTGCTAATGTTGGTGAGACACTACAGAACTTCATCATTCAACATTTTGTACCAGCAGCCGGGGATGCGGTCTATGGTGCATTAACTGAATTCGTTTCTAACACCGGAAGGATGACGGCGATAGGTAGTGCGTTTTTGTTTGTCGCTGCAGTGACGCTTATCTCCAATATAGATAACAACCTTAACTATATCTGGCGAGTCAAAAAGAAACGTCGCCGGGTATTTTCATTCTCGATGTATTGGATGATTCTGACTCTTGGGCCTATTTTGGTGGGTGCCAGTATTGTTGGTACCTCTTATGTCACGTCATTAAAGATACTTGAACACCAAATCCTAAGCGGAGCGTTTAGCTTCTTCATTAATTGGCTCCCTGCGTTTCTAGCGATGCTGGCATTTACTGGGCTTTACATGTTGGTACCTAATAAAAAGGTCTATCTGAGTCATGCATTAATAGGCGCTGTGATAGCCACGCTGCTGTTTGAAATCAGTAAGAAGGGCTTCGCATATTACATTACCCAGTTTCCGTCTTATCAGCTTATCTATGGGGCTATTGCGGCAATCCCAATTCTGTTTTTGTGGATTTACCTGTGTTGGTTCATCGTGTTAATTGGCGCGGAGTTTACCGCAGCACTTGGAGAGAAAGAACACTGGCGACCAAAGTGCACCATGTTACAATCGACAGCCAATCAAAAAGAATTCACCAAAAAGGAACGACTAAGTGATAGCACTGATACAGAGAGTGAGTGAGTCCTCTGTCAAAGTAGACGGCGAAGTAGTTGGTGAGATCGGCAAGGGCTTATTAGTGCTACTTGGCGTAGAGAAGGAAGATGACGAAGCTAAGGCGAAGCGCCTAGTCGAGCGTGTCACCACTTACCGTGTTTTTGAAGATGACGCCGGTAAGATGAATCTGAGTGTGAAGGATGTTGGTGGTAGCGTCTTAGTGGTATCGCAATTTACGCTTCCAGCCGATACAAAGAAAGGTACTCGAGCGGGCTTCTCAAGAGGTGCGCATCCAGCTGATGCAGAGCGCCTTTACGACTATTTTTCGGATCGTTGCCTAGAGATACTGCCTACAGAGCGTGGGCAATTTGCCGCGGATATGAAGGTGTCGCTAGTGAATGATGGTCCCGTAACTTTTTGGTTGCAGGTATAAACGAGTAACGCTTTAGGTTTACATGCGAAAGGATATCTATGTTTAAACTCATTACTCCAAAGACTGAGAATCAACTCGCCAAGTATTACCACTTCCGTTGGCAAATGCTGCGAGAGCCGTGGCGTTTGCCTGTGGGTTCGGAGCGCGATGAGTATGATGAAATGAGTCATCACCGCATGATTGTCGATGGTCGAGGAAGACCTATGGCAATCGGTCGCTTGTACATTACCCCAGACAACGAAGGTCAGATTCGCTATATGGCGGTTAAAAATAGCCGACGTAACAAGGGTATGGGGTCTTTAGTACTCGTTGCTCTGGAGTCTTTTGCTCGTCAAGAGGGCGTTAAGAGACTCGTTTGTAATGCTCGAGAGGATGCTATCTCCTTCTACGAAACCAATGGGTTTAGTAGTCAGGAGAGCTCAACGATCAGAAGGGCCCGGTCCGCCACCAACAGATGGTCAAACAACTTGATCCGCTTGCAAAAGTGCTACGACGTCCGGAATGGTGCGCCGAGTTGCAAGACCGCTGGGAGCAACAGATCCCAATCAGCGACAAGATGGGCATCAAGATCAATCAGTACACAGGCTATCGCTTTGAGTGTAGTGCCCAGCTGAACCCTAATCTGAACCCTCATAACACCATGTTTGCCGGTTCGGCATTTACCCTAGCAACCCTAACTGGGTGGGGAATGACATGGCTGCTTATGCGTGAGCGCGGATTGGTTGCTGATATTGTTTTGGCGGACAGTCGTATTCGCTACAAACACCCAGTGGAATCTAGTCCTGTTTCGGTTACGTCTCTTGATGGGATTAGTGGTGACTTGGATAGGCTTGCGGCAGGTAAAAAGGCACGTATCGTCATCAATGTCACCATCTATAGTGGTGATAGCCCCGCGGTGGAGTTCGTTGGGACCTATATGCTGTTACCCAACTACCAAGACAAGCTGCTATCGAGCTAGTAGAAAAGCCCCTATCTCATGGATAGGGGTTTTGTTTAAGGACAGGTGTCTAGAGGAAAGGAGACCACCTCTCCGGTCAAAATATGCAGTTCATACTCGGCTTTACAAGTCTCGGCTAACCTAATGGTGACCGCTTGCATCGACTGAGAATGAAGGTCTATTGAATCGCCCGCAGAGCCCTCAATGCCCACTCCCGATATTTCGAGTGGCTCCAACTCTATTACCCCTCTGTCAGCCGTCATCTTGAGCGGCGTAACCTCCAGTGCTTGAGGCTGCTCCGAATGTCGGGTTTGGATTTCAGTGTTGTAAAAGCTGCTGCTCAGGCTGCCTGACAGCGTCTGCGAAAGAGAGAGGTTATCTGCGATAAGGGCACTGATATCGAGGTCTAAATCCGCGGTACCTGTCAGCTGAATTTCATCAGAATCAAACAAGTACTGCGTCAATGCGAGAGGGAGGGAAAATGCTTTCGCATTAAGTGCGAGAGGCTGACTCGGTGCACCAAAATCTAAACTTGCCGTCGAGGTAATGTAGCCTTGCTCGAATGGGATGAAGAGACGGTTTAACTGCCATTTTCCTTCTTTGCTTTCTGTCTCCATGATGATCTGGTTAGCCAGTATCTTATCAATACTGGCGCTATTAGCCGACGCTGTTGCTTTGCCCTGCCATAGCCCCCATTGATAGTCTCTTTTTAGCAGTAAGTCAGAGGCTTCCATATTAAATCCAGTGACTTGCCAAAATGGCTTTGTCGAAAGCTGAATCCATTGTGAGCGGTTGATGGCAACGCGATCAATGGCGACGGATTTGAGATCATCAATGCTCACATCTGCAAACAGGTCTAATAGAGAAGGCTTGTCTCCCTCTTGAATGTATTTAACGCCATCTACTTCAAGATTATCGAGCTTTATTTCATTGGGCTTCACGTAGCCGGAAAGCTGGATGCGACCTTGCTCTAGTTGGGTGTCGAGGTCCGCAATTTCTATTCGCTCTTCATTTGCGTAAACCTCTAGAGTTGGTTCGATGAACTCAAAGCCGCGCCATATGAGTTGGTCGGCATCAACAGAGATATAGGCTTCGGATTGTTTCCAAAGCGATTTATCCAAATCAATGTTTTCTAAAGAAGCGCTGATGTTGTCGACGGTCATATCATTATTGCTTAGCGTTGAGTTAAGAATATCTAAGCTATTGATATGACCCACGTGCTCCTTAAGAATTGAAAGTAATGGATCGTCTTGGGCTGTGGCATCTAAGTCCAATCGATCTATTGTGGTATTGACCAGTGACCAACGTCCATTTTGTATTTGTGCTTGTGTCGAGATACTGGATTTATTCCATGTAAACGAGGCTCCGAGTATTTTGCTGTTATCGCCATCCAACTCTCCATCGACTAATAGGTTTCGCAGCGAAGAGCCTTGATAGTAGAACTGAGAGGCTTGAAGCTGCACGTTTCCTTTGCTTGTTATGACACTATCACCAAGCTCGATACCGGTTAGCTGTAGTCGAAGATCATTGATGATCATCTCGCCATGGCTGTAATCAATATGATCGAGTGCGATATTCTCGATCTGCCATTGTTTTAGCAGCGTAATTGATGGTGTCTGTAATGCGGATAATGATGCGCCGTCGATCAAAAGCTCATGAATAGTGATCGGCTGTTTGGTAGAGAGCTGAGTAGATAGCCAGACGGAAAGCTCAGCGACTTCCACAGGCTGCTTATCAGGAAGCTCAAATCGAGCGTTCTGGAAAGTGACCTGATTTGGATAATGGTATTGAATCGATTCGCTTTTAACGTGAATGCCGAGTCCTTTATCCAGGGTGTAGACCACCATCGGTTTTGCATATTGGGTATGCAGTAAACCGAACACGATCAATATGGTCAATAGACCCAGTGCCAATATGGCGACAAACAGCGCAACAATCTTTCTTACCACGAAACGTATGTCCAAGCTTTCAACATAAACAATAATTTAGCGCGTATAGCGTAAAAAAGCCCCTCTAATTGAGGGGCTGGTATTAAAAAGTTGGATATCTATCCAAGTATTAGTCGAGCTGAGGGCCCGCTGCTACCAATGACTTACCTTCGTCGTTATCCGTGTACTTATCGAAGTTGTTGATAAAGCGCTGGGCAAGATCTGCTGCTTTGCTTTCCCACTGAAGCGGGTCAACGTAAGTTTCACGAGGATCTAGGATCGCAGGGTCGACACCTGGAAGTGAAGTTGGAACTTCTAGGTTGAACACAGGAATGTTCTTAGTTTCTGCTTTCTCGATAGAGCCATCTAGGATCGCATCGATAATGCCACGTGTATCTTGGATAGAGATACGTTTGCCTGTGCCATTCCAGCCAGTGTTAACCAAGTAAGCTTCAGCACCTGCAGCTTCCATGCGCTTAACTAACACTTCAGCGTACTTAGTTGGGTGAAGCGTCAAGAACGCCGCACCGAAACACGCAGAGAAGGTTGGTGTTGGCTCTGTAATACCACGCTCAGTACCGGCTAGTTTCGCAGTGAAGCCTGATAGGAAGTGGTACTTGGTTTGCTCTGGCGTCAGTTTAGAAACCGGAGGCAGTACGCCGAATGCATCAGCAGAAAGGAAGATCACTTTATTCGCATGACCACCTTTTGATACCGGCTTAACGATATTCTCGATGTGGTGAAGTGGATAAGAAACACGGGTGTTCTCTGTCTTCGAGCCGTCATCAAAATCGATAGAGCCGTCGTTGCGAACCGTTACGTTCTCTAGCAATGCGTCGCGGCGGATAGCGTTATAGATGTCTGGCTCAGCTTCTTTAGAGAGGTTGATTGTTTTCGCGTAGCAACCGCCTTCGAAGTTAAACACACCATCGTCATCCCAACCGTGCTCATCGTCACCGATAAGTGCGCGTTTAGGATCGGTTGAAAGTGTTGTCTTACCGGTGCCAGACAAGCCGAAGAAGATAGCAACGTCGCCTTCTTGACCCATGTTGGCAGAACAGTGCATCGATGCGATATCACGCAGTGGCAAGAAGTAGTTCATCATTGCGAACATACCTTTCTTCATTTCGCCGCCATACCATGTGCCGCCTATAAGCTGCATTCTTTCGGTTAGGTTAAACGCTGTGAAGTTTTCAGAATTCAAACCGTGCTCTTGCCATTTCTGGTTAGTACACTTCGCACCATTCATAACCACGAAGTCTGGTTCGAAAGTTGCGAGCTCTTCTTCGGTTGGGCGAATGAACATGTTTTTCACGAAGTGAGCCTGCCAAGCGACTTCTGTGATAATTCGGATACATAGACGGGTATCTGGGTTGGTACCGCAGAATCCGTCGATCACGAATAGACGTTTATTGGATAGTTGACCAGTGACAAGCGTTTTAAGGTCATTCCATGCCTCTTGGGACATAGGTTTGTTGTCGTTTTTGACTTTATCGTTTGTCCACCACATGTGTTCTTCTGTTGTCGCGTCTTTAACGATAAATTTGTCTTTAGGAGAGCGTCCAGTAAAGATTCCCGTATCTACAGCAACGGCGCCAAGCTCAGTGACTACGCCTTTTTCGTAGCCTTCCAGACCTTCGCGAGTTTCCTCTTCAAATAACTGTTCGTAGCTTGGGTTGCGAACGATGTCAGTTACGCCAGTGATTCCGTACTTGGTAAGATCGATTTGTGCAGCCTTGTTAATGTCCATAACGGTCATAGGTGCTCCTTATTGGATTTTTGTAGGGATTTTAAAATTGTAGTAATTGTTTATTTGTTATTTTGTTTTTTATTTTGAACTCCATGCTAGCAACGGATATCCGATAAAACAGGGAGGTAGTTCAAAAATTAGTCATCAGTTATTGATGGTTTTAAGTGTTCTATCACATATTGAATTTGGGCTAATTTCTCCTCAAAGCAAACCTTTGCGCTAGATCAAATGTAACACATCATTTACGTATTTGGTTAGATGCTCTGTTCATGTTTTTTGCAATTCTGTTAAATAAAAAGAACAAAAAAAGCCAGATCGCTAGCGATCTGGCTTTATGAACTAGAACTCAGTGACGATTAATGGATCGTCTTGTCACCTGCGCCTGAATTTGCTTCCGCGTAAAGCGCTTTGACTTCGGCTTCATCGAACGCGTAAGTCGTGCCACAGTAGTCGCAATGAAGCGCCACTTGACCTTCTTCAGCAATGATCTCGAAGATCTCTTCCTGTGCAACAGTCACAATCGCATTGCCACTGCGCTCACGTGAGCAGCCACAGAAGAATTCAACCTCTTTTGGCTCGAACACTTGAACCTTGTCTTGGTTGTATAGGCGGTACAATAAGGTATTCGCATCTAGGCCGAATAGCTCTTCATCTTTGATGGTGTCTGTTAGCTGCTCAAGGTGCTCAAAGTCTTCTGGTGTACCAGTGCCGTCAGGCATTACCTGCAGCATCATGCCTGCAGCGTGAGGCTTGCCTTCAAACTCACCAGTACGGATCCAGAGGCGCGTCTTAAGCTGTTCAGAGCGCTCGAAGTAGCCTTCTAGTACCTCAGATAGGTTATCGCCTTCTAGGCCGACGACACCCTGATAACGTTCACCCTTGTCCGGTGTAATCGTAATCACAAGGTAGCCCTTGCCCATCATGTCGTGGATAGTAGCATCATCAGCAATGTCACCTTCCCAGCGTGCAACGCCACGGAGCTTTTGGTTGTGGTCGCCATTGATAACTGCTAGCGATACTGGACCATCACCTTGAAGCTGCATGGTAATCGAACCTTCAAACTTCAGTGTCGCTGTAAGTAGACTTGTTGATACCAGCAGGTCACCCAGCAGCTTTTGTAGCGGTGCAGGGTATTCCTTGCTTGATAGAATTTCTTGATAAGCTGTATCCATTTGCACGAGTTCGCCGCGCACAGACAGTTCTTCAAAAAGGTAGCGGTTAAGTATGTTGTTAGCCATTGAGGAAGCTCCAGCTTATTGGTGTTTAAATTTAATGATATCGCGACGCTGCTTTTTGTCAGGTCGACGTTCAGGACTTGGGTTGTGTGCGTGCAGTTTTCTCTTCAACGCGTTGTCTTCTCGCTTTGCGATACTCTCAGAAGTTTCGCTATAGAGAGTCTGGGCTTCCGGTGCACCTCTGCGTTGATCTGAAATACGCTCAATGACCACGGTCTTCTCTTCGTTACCCTGGCGTAGAGCGATGACAGCTCCCAATTCCACTATTTTACTCGGCTTCGAGCGCTGTCCATTGTAGTGGACTTTGCCACCATCGACCATATTTCGCGCGATACTTCTGGTTTTATAGAAGCGAGCGGCCCACAGCCATTTATCCAATCGAACAGAATTATTCTCGGAACTCATCGTGAATCCTACTTTCTAAGTAAGTGACGGCAAAAAGTCAGTCATGACTTACCGTACGGAACTAGTGATACTTTTATCTTGCTATTGGTGTACTAAATGGTGCTTGGGTCTAAAAAATTCAACCCCAAATACGTAATAGCATTACTGTAATACTAGTTGTGCTATATTCTGTCGGTTGGCAGGAAGCAAAAGTTGCTTATACCATTGGATTTATAACATAGTGAATAACTGGAAAGTTCATTACCAAGCAGGAAGTTAGAGAGTGAAAGGATTATCTATATCGGCGAACAGTGTCTCCGCTGCCTCTTTGAACTCACTCTTACGACGTTGTACGCAGTATCAGCCTCAAATCAGTTTACTTCTGACGTTAGTGTTACTTGTGATCTCTTGTTGGATCGCGGGTGCGTTGTTGTGGCAGTTGTTTCCCCAATCTCATTCTGTGACGCGTTGGGCTCCGCCAGCGGCAGTAAGCACTGCGAACTCATCACAAACCGCCAAGCTGCAATCTTCAGATATTAATAACGCCAATATCTTCGGTGCTTACAGCCGAGAACAAAAAGTGGTACAAGCCCCTGTCGTGACCGATGCGCCAAAAAGTCGTTTGAATGTGGTATTGGTGGGTTCTGTCGTGAGTTCCAATCCTGACCTAAGCTTAGCAGTAGTGGCTAATCGTGGTAAGCAAGGCACCTACGGCATTGGTGAGCAAATTGATGGCACTCGAGCAACCATCAATGCGGTATTAATTGATCGTATTATCATCTCCAACGCAGGTCGTGACGAGACCGTTATGCTTGAAGGACTCGAATATAAAAAGCTTGAGTTAACTCAACGACCTCAAGCAGCAGCATCCAATGTGGTTGGTAACAACCCTGTGGATGCAGAAGAAAAGCTAGCAGCGATTCGTAACACAATTACTCAAGACCCACAGCAAATATTTCAGTACGTTAGGCTTTCTCAAGTAAAGCGTGACGGCCAGGTGAAGGGATATCGAGTGAGCCCAGGACGAGATCCTGAGTTATTTAACTCGGTTGGTCTACAAAATGGCGATATCGCCGTAGCACTTAACGGTGCAGACCTGACCGACCCAGCGGCTATGGGACAGATTTATCAATCCATCACTGAACTGACAGAATTAAACCTCACCGTTGAGCGCGATGGACAGCAACATGACATCTTTATCCAATTTTAGTCATGTGGACAGTATTACAAGGGAGCATTAAGTGAAAAGTTGGCTTAAAACAAGTACCTGGTTATTGATGGGGAGCCTATTGGCTGTCCCAGCGGTATCAGCCAATGAATTTAGCGCCAGTTTTAAAGGCACTGACCTTCATGAGTTTATCAATATTGTCGGGCGAAACCTCGACAAGACCATCATCGTTGATCCGTCAGTACGTGGCAAGGTCGACGTACGCAGCTACGACGTCCTCAATGAAGAGCAGTATTACAGCTTTTTCCTAAACGTACTTGAGGTATATGGCTTTGCCGTTGTTGAGATGGACAATGGCATTCTAAAAGTGATTAAGGCAAAAGACGCGAAGACATCGGCAATCCCAGTCGTTGGCGATACCGACATTACGGCAGGTGATACGGTAGTAACGCGCGTTGTAGCGGTGAAGAACGTTTCGGTACGTGAACTGTCACCACTACTAAGACAGCTTAATGATAATGCTGGGGCAGGTAACGTAGTCCACTACGACCCAGCAAACATCATCCTAATCACAGGTCGTGCTGCAGTTGTTAATCGTTTGGCGGACATCATTCGTCGCGTTGACCAAGCAGGCGACAAAGAGGTAGAAGTCGTTGAGCTTAAAAACGCATCCGCGGCTGAAATGGTGCGTATCGTCGATGCGCTCAACAAAACCACCGATGCAAAGAATACCCCGGCTCTGCTCCAACCTAATTTGGTGGCGGATGAGCGTACTAACTCCATTCTTATTTCAGGTGACCCAAAAGTTCGTCAGCGTCTACGTCGTCTGATTGGTCAGCTTGATATTGAGATGGCGACCAAGGGTAATAACCGCGTTCAATACCTAAAATACGCGAAAGCTGAAGATCTCGTTGATGTGCTCAAGGGTGTATCAGACAACCTGCAAAAGGAAAAGCAAGCGGGCTCAAAGTCAGGTTCGAGCGCGAACCGCACAGAAGTCATGATTGCCGCTCACTCAGATACCAATGCGTTAGTACTTACTGCGCCGCCAGATATCATGAAAGCGCTGCTTGAGGTTATTTCGCAGCTCGATATTCGTCGTGCACAGGTGTTGATCGAAGCGTTGATTGTCGAACTTGCGGATGTCGATGGCGCCAACCTAGGCGTTCAATGGGGCTCGCTATCCAACGGTGGTGTGGTTCAGTTTAGTAACACTGGCGCGTCTATCGGCAGTGTTATGGTCGGTATGGAAGAAGCGAAAGATCAGAAAACGACAGAAACGCGTGTCGATTCAGATGGCAACCCGTACAACGTAGAAACAACAACCAGTGGTGACTACAGTGCATTGGCAAGTGCCTTGGGTGGTGTTCAAGGTGCCGCTGTGGGTATTGCCTTGGGTGACTGGACCGCGTTAATTACCGCAGTATCGAGTCAATCCAACTCGAACATTCTGTCATCGCCAAGTATTACCGTCATGGATAACGGTGAAGCCTCGTTTATTGTCGGTGAAGAGGTGCCAGTCTTGACGGGCTCAACCGCAGGCTCAAACAACAGCAACCCGTTCCAGACCGTCGATCGTAAAGAAGTGGGTATCAAGCTGAAGGTTGTGCCGCAGATCAACGAAGGTAACTCAGTACAGCTCAACATTGAGCAAGAAGTATCGAACGTACTGGGCGCCAACGGTGCGGTAGACGTGCGCTTTGCCAAGCGTCAGTTGAATACCTCTGTGATGATCCAAGACGGTCAGATGCTGGTGCTTGGTGGTTTGATTGATGAGCGTGCTGCAGAGAGTGAATCCAAAGTTCCGTTCCTGGGTGATATTCCTTACCTAGGTCGCCTGTTCACCTCTACGTCGACCACCGTTGAGAAAAAGAACCTAATGGTGTTCATCAAGCCAACCATTATTCGTGATGGCATGACCTCCGATGGTATAACTCAGCGTAAGTACAACTACATTCGTGCTGAGCAGCTGTTTAAGGCAGACAAAGGTTTGAAATTAATGGACGACGGCTTTATTCCGGTACTGCCTGAATTTAACGAAACCGATCGTTATCCTTCAGAGATTCAAGCCTTTATCGATCAAGTAGAAGCGAACTAACTATGGAAAGCTTAGAGCATCGCCCTTTGGCAAACCGCCTGCCGTTTAGCTTTGCTAATCGCTTTAAAGTGGTGTTTGAAGCACATGAAGAGCAGTCGGTGCTCTACTATGTTGAGCCGCTTGCACTCAACGCATTGCAAGAAGTGAAAAGGGTCTTTCGTAGACCCTTCGAGCTGCACTCTCTACCATCCAGTGAGTTCGATGCCAAACTGACTCAAGCTTATCAGCGTGACTCATCTGAAGCGCGTCAATTGATGGAAGACATCGGTGCAGACAGCGATGACTTCTTCTCGTTGGCGGAAGAGCTCCCTCAAGACGAAGACCTACTTGAGTCTGACGATGATGCACCGATTATCAAGCTTATCAACGCCATGCTTGGTGAAGCGATTAAAGAGGGTGCGTCGGATATTCACATCGAAACCTTCGAAAAAGTGCTGTCGATTCGCTTTAGAATTGATGGCGTATTGCGTGATGTACTCGCGCCAAGTCGTAAGCTAGCGCCGCTTTTGGTCTCACGCGTTAAAGTTATGGCGAAGCTGGATATCGCTGAAAAGCGTGTTCCTCAAGATGGTCGTATCTCGCTACGTATCGGTGGCCGAGCGGTGGATGTGCGTGTGTCGACTATGCCGTCGTCACACGGTGAGCGTGTGGTGATGCGTCTTCTCGATAAAAATGCTACACGCTTGGATCTGCATAGTTTAGGTATGACGCCTGAGAATCACGAGAAATTTAGACACCTCATCCAACGTCCGCACGGCATTATCCTAGTCACCGGTCCTACGGGTTCAGGTAAATCGACCACCCTGTATGCGGGCTTGCAAGAGATCAACAGTAACGAGCGCAACATACTGACCGTAGAAGATCCTATCGAATTTGATATCGATGGTATTGGACAGACACAGGTGAACCCAAAGGTTGATATGACGTTCGCTCGTGGGCTGCGTGCGATTTTGCGTCAGGACCCAGACGTGGTGATGGTTGGTGAGATCCGTGATTTAGAAACGGCGCAGATTGCGGTGCAAGCGTCCTTGACCGGTCACTTGGTGATGTCGACGCTTCACACCAACACCGCAGTTGGTGCGATTACGCGTATGCGTGATATGGGTATTGAGCCATTCCTTATCTCGTCATCTTTGTTGGGTGTTCTTGCTCAGCGACTAGTACGAACGCTTTGCAATGATTGTAAAGAGCCTTACGAAGCTGACTCGGCCACCAAGCAATTGTTTGGCCTAACGGAAGCGCAGCCACTTACGCTACATAAAGCGGTGGGTTGTGAGCACTGTAACCACAAAGGTTACCGTGGACGTACTGGTATTCACGAACTGTTGATGGTTGACGATACCGTGCAGTCACTTATCCATGATGAAGCTGGTGAGCAGGCGATTGAAAAAGCCATACGCTCTCATACTCCAAGTATTCGTGATGATGGCTTCCACAAGGTAAAACTTGGCGTGACCTCGCTAGAAGAAGTCATGCGTGTGACGAAGGAAGCGTAACTTGGCAGCGTTTGAATACAAAGCTCTCAATGCAAAGGGCAAACAAGTCAAAGGGCTTATCGAGGGCGACAACGCTCGTCAGGCACGCCAACGCCTAAAAGAGCAAGGCCTGATGCCTGTTGATATTGTTGAGGCGAAAGGCAAGGCTCAATCTGGTTCATCGGGAAGTAGCAATGCTAAACCGATGTTTAAACGAGGTTTAAGCACACCTGATTTGGCGCTCATAACCAGACAGCTATCGACCTTGGTACAATCGGGTATGCCGCTTGAGGAATGTCTAAAAGCGGTGTCTGAGCAATCGGAGAAGCCACGTATTAGAACCATGTTGGCAGCGATCCGCTCTAAGGTTACCGAAGGCTATACCTTGTCAGACAGCTTAGCGGACTACCCACACGTTTTTGATGAACTGTTTCGCTCGATGGTCGCGGCAGGTGAGAAGTCAGGGCACCTAGATTCTATCTTGGAGCGGTTGGCTGATTATGCCGAGAATCGACAAAAAATGCGCTCTAAACTGCAGCAAGCGATGATCTACCCGGTTGTGCTGGTGGTGTTTGCGGTCGCGATTGTGGCATTTTTGCTTGCTGCCGTGGTACCAAAGATTGTCGGTCAGTTTGTGCAGATGGGACAAGAATTGCCCGCATCAACGCAATTTCTCTTGTCATCGAGTGACTTTATCCAGCAATGGGGTCTGATGTTATTAGGTGGCTTTGTTGTCACTTTTTATCTGATTAAAGTGGCGCTGAGTAAGCCCTCAATTCGAATGAGTTGGGATACTAAGGTTCTGGGTTTCCCATTGATTGGTAAGATCGCTCGAGGCCTTAACACCTCGCGCTTTGCTCGCACTCTGGCAATTTGTACCTCCAGTGCCATTCCTATCCTAGAGGGAATGAAGGTCTCTGTGGATGTGATGACCAACCACTTTGCTAAGAAGCAGGTGTCGACCGCTGCCGATAACGTGCGAGAAGGTGCCAGCCTTCGCAAAGCGCTTGAGCAAACCAAGCTGTTCCCACCTATGATGCTGCATATGATTGCCAGTGGTGAACAAAGTGGTGAGTTAGAGAGTATGTTGACTCGCGCCGCTGATAATCAAGACCAAAGCTTTGAGTCTACCGTGAACATCGCGCTTGGTATTTTTACTCCCGCGTTGATCGCGGTGATGGCTGGGCTAGTGCTGTTTATTGTGATGGCGACCTTAATGCCAATATTGGAAATGAACAATTTGATGTCTGGTTAATCTAACCAGGCGGACGGTTACTATTGTCCTCAATTTTGAGGATGCTTTATTTGGAGTTAGAGATGAAAAAAGAATGAAAAAACAATCCGGCTTTACCCTGCTAGAGGTAATGGTAGTGGTTGTTATTTTGGGTATTTTGGCGAGCTTCGTTGTGCCTAACTTGCTGGGCAACAAAGAGAAAGCGGACCAACAAAAAGCCGTAACCGATATTGTTGCTCTTGAAAACGCGCTGGACATGTACAAGTTGGATAACAGCGTTTACCCGACGACTGACCAAGGTCTAGAGGCATTGGTAACTAAGCCTAGCAACCCTGAGCCACGTAACTACCGCGATGGCGGCTATATTCGTCGTCTTCCTGCCGATCCATGGGGCAACGAATATCAATACCTAAGCCCAGGCGATAAAGGCACGATCGATATCTTCACGCTGGGTGCGGACGGTCAAGAAGGCGGTGAAGGTCCTGCAGCTGACATCGGCAACTGGAACATTCAAGACTTCCAGTAATTTCGTATTGAGGGGCATCTGCCCTCTTTAATCCAAAGTGAACCCTCATGTTATTTCGCAAGCGCCATCAAGGTGGTTTTACCCTATTAGAAATTATGCTGGTGTTGGTGCTGCTGTCGGTCAGTGCCGTGGCGGTTATTTCAACCCTGCCACAAAGCCAGAGTGACGAAACCAAACAACAAGCGCAGCGCTTATACCAAAGACTTCAACTCTTTAATGAAGAAGCCATGTTAGCTGGCAAAGATTTTGGTATACGTGTTGATGAGGCTAAAAAGCAGTATGTGTTCTTGGAGCTCAAACAAGACGGTTGGCAAAGGGTCTCGTTGAGCAAGATCCCTGAAGAAACGACTTTGCCTGAGGCGTTGTCGATTAAGCTCGATTTGAGCACAGGTATTTGGGGCAATGACGACAGACTTTTTGAGCCTGGCTCTCTATTCGATGAAGATATGTTTGCAGATGCCGAAAAAGAGAAAAAGCAAGAAAAGCCGCCACAAGTATTCATTCTCTCCAGTGGGGAGATTACCGCAGGGGTGTTTGTCTTAGCACCCGTTAATCGGGCTCAGCAAGATCAAACTTGGTATGTTGAGGTAGAAGAGAGCGGACACCTTGCGCTAATGGATGTGAAAGATTGGAATGAAAAAGAGCGTTAGAGGCATGACCTTACTAGAGGTGCTGATAGCAATGGCCATTTTTGCTACTGCTGCGATCTCTATTATTCGTTCGGTCAGTCAACACATCAATACGCTAAGCTACTTGGAAGAGAAAGCGTTCGCAAGCATGGTGGTTGATAACCAGATGGCGAAGGTCATGTTGGATACCTCAGAACTCAAGGCGAAAAAAGGCAAAGAGACGCTGGCTGGTCGTGAGTGGTATTGGAGTGTTCAGCCAATCGAGACGGCGGATAACTTGTTATCAGCATTTGATGTCAGTGTCGCTACGGATGCCAAAGCGAGCCCGATTGTTACGGTGAGAAGTTATGTCGATAAGTAACCGTGCTAAAGGCTTTACCTTGATTGAGGTGCTGGTGGCCATTGCGATTTTCGCCAGTTTAAGTGTTGCGGCTTACCAAGTGGTAAACCAAGTTCAGCGCAGCAATGAACTGTCGCAAGCTCGAAGTGCCAGACTGCAAGAAATTCAGCGTGGCTTTGTCTATTTAGATAGTGACTTCAAGCAGTTAGCGCTTAGGCAGTTTCGTCATGAAGGGGAAGAGCCTCTTACTCGTTTGATGCTTTGGCAAGAGGGCTTGTTGGAATCAGAAGGGCGAGGATTGTTGTTTGCTCGCTTGGGCTGGCTGAATCCTCAGAACCAATTTCCTCGCGGAGAAGTGGCGAAAATAGGCTACCGATTGCAAGAAGGCAGGCTTGAACGACTGTGGTGGCGCTACCCAGATACGACGGTGGGTGAAGAGCCGGTTGCCTTGCCGATATTTACCAAGGTCGAGTCGTTCGATATGCGTTTCTACAATGGTGAGTCCTGGGCTAGCGAATGGCAGGCTGAGTTAACATTGCCGCTTGCTGTCGAGGTAAAGATCCGCTTTGAAGACTATGATGAGATCAGTCGAATTTACCTAACCCCGGCGGGCACCTTAAATGCTTCGTCAGGTGGAAGTAACAACAACGGTAACTCGGGTGGTAATAACCAAGGTAATAATCAAGGCAGCGCTCAAGGCGGTAACTCATGAGAAGAGTGATGGCTAAATCCCAAAAAGGGGTCGCGTTGATTGTGATTCTGCTGTTACTTGCCATTATGGTTTCAATCGCTGCAACTATGTCAGAGCGCCTATTTAGCCAATTTACGCGAGCGTCGAATCAGGTAAATTATCAGCAAGCGTATTGGTATGCGATTGGCGTTGAAGCCTTGGCATCAGTGGCTATAAAAGAGAGCTATAAAGACAATAAGGACAGCGTTAACCTCAATCAGCCATGGGCGATTGAAGAGCGGACCTATCCACTTGATTACGGCGAGGCGACTGGCTATATCCGTGATATGCAGGCGTGCTTTAATATCAATGCGCTCTCTACGGTGCAGCCAGCGACAAACAGTGCCACTAAGCCATTTCTGGTGCGTTTTTTCCAAAAGCTGCTTGAAGAAAGTGGTGTGGAGAATTACCAAGCGGAACAGGTTGCGGACTCGACGTGGGAGTTTGTTAACAAAGAGACCAGCGTGAGGTCGGTATCCGGTGTAGGGGATAGCTATTATGAGTCCTTGTCACCAAGCTATGTAGCCCCCAATGGGTTCGTCGCCGACAGCTCAGAGCTGAGAGCGATTAACCAGATGAGCGGTGACGCCATGCTGAGCATATCGCCTGTTGTATGTGCGTTACCTACCGCAGATTGGCGCCTAAATGTAAACACGATAGTCGTGGAGCAAGCGGAGCTGCTGTCAGCGCTGTTTGCGCCTAATCTATCGGTAGAGAATGCGAGACAGCTGATCGAAAACCGTCCTTTTGACGGTTGGTCAGGTATCGATAAGTTTATGGCCGAGTCTCAAATGGCCAGTGTAGACAGTAACACCAAACAGCAAGCTCAACAGTATCTTGCTGTAGACAGCGCCTATTTTGAAATGGACACACAGGTTGTCGTTGGAGAGTCGCGAATGCGACTGCGCAGCCTGTTTTTTAGTCAAGATAGACAGGAAGTGACGGTAGTCCGTCGTCGATTTGGAGGATTTAGTGAGCGAGTTCTTAACCGTTCGCCTGAATAGCCAACCAGATAGCCAAATACATTGGGCTGTATGGTCAACTAGTCAGCAAGAAGTGATAGCCAGCGGAGAGCTTAATAACCTCGACCAGCTCGCTGACATTAAAGAGTATGCACAGCAGCGTGTGACGCTATTGATGCTAAGTGGACAGGACGTGCACTTTGCTGATGTCGAGATCCCGCAGGGTGGTGCACGTCAGTTTGAGACTATGTTGCCATTTCTTGTCGAAGACGATATTGCTCAGGACGTCGATGAGCTGCATTTCACCATATTTAGCAAGCAGGGTGGCATTGCGTCTATTGCAGCGGTAGACCGTCAATATCTGACGCATGTTATTCAAAGCTTTGCTGAGCAGGGAATCGAAGTCAAAAAAGGTTATCCCTGATGTGCTCGCATTGCCTCAAACGGAGCAGGTCAGTGCTATCCACCTTGATGGTCAATGGCTGTTTCGTACGGCGAACCAGCGCGGTCTAGTCGTTGATGAAGGCTGGATGGACGCGGTGATCGATTCCGATTACTTGCTGGTGTCGGAGAGTGAGGATGAGAGCAAAGTCGCGATAGAGAGCTACTCTCCCGTCCCGACATCCTTCGTTGAGCGCTCAGAGCATATTGACTGGCACAGCATGCCGCCAGAGCCTGCAATGGCATTGTTGTCGAAAGGCACCGTAGAGAGTGGTGCCAATCTAATGACGGGTGACTTTAAACCGAAGGCATCCTTTTTAAGACATTGGAAGGTTTGGCAAAAAGTCGCTATTGCCGCCTCTATTCTTGTTGTAGCACTCGTTACGCAGCAAGTTGTGCTGGTGAATCAGTACGAGTCTCAAGCGGCCGCCTACCGAGCTGAAAGTGAGCGCATTTTCAGAGCGGTACTGCCAGATAAACAACGTATCCCAACGGTGAGTTACCTTAAGCGACAGATGGATGATGAACTTAAGCGTCTAGGCGGAAGTGATTTGTCCAGTGAGTCGGTATTGGAGTGGCTATCGAAACTGCCCGATACCGTGGGGCAGGTCAATGGTATGCAAGTCCAGAGCTTCACCTTTGACGGTAACCGCAATGAAGTTCGCATGAATGTGACCAGTCGCGATTTTGATAGTTTTGAAGCCGCGCGAGTGAAGCTAGAAACGCAATTTGAAGTAACGCAAGGTCCACTCAACCGTAATGGCGAAGTGGTCATGGGTAACTTTGTACTTAAGAAGAAGTAGGGCGTGATGAAAGGACTATTACTTAATCTTCAAAGCTGGTGGCTGAGTATTAGCCAGCGTGAGCAGCGCTTAGTGATCGCTTGTTCGCTGGTCACCGTGCTCGGCATTATTTATTGGGGCATTCTGGCTCCCTTTGCACAGCGCACCGAGATGGCTCAGTCACGCATTCAGTCGGAGCGTCAACTGCTCAGTTGGGTGAAGCAAAAGGCAGATGATATCTCCCAGCAAAGACAAGCGGGTGGTGTCGTGGTATCAAAAGAGCCTCTCAACCGAGTGATTACCTCATCGACTAACCGCTTCAGTATTGAACTGATTCGTATGCAGCCTCGTAACGACCAGCTTCAGGTTTGGATTAAACCGATCCCATTCGAGTTTTTCGTCAACTGGCTGTTTTATTTGCAAGACAACCATGGTGTGACGGTTGAGATTCTAGATATCGATAAAGCAGATCAAAGCGGTGTCATAGAGGTAAACCGACTGCAATTTACGAGGGGTGGCTAAGTGATCAAGAAGGTCATCAAGTACGGTTTATTAGGTACCACCGTATTCGTAGCGAGTGCGATCTATCATCTTCCTGCCAGCATAGTATTGAGTTACGCCCCAATGCCGCGAGAGCTGGCGCTCGATGGTACAACAGGCACTATTTGGCAGGGCAGCGCACAAAATGTGCGAGTACAAAACTATTCTATTGGTGATGTGTCGTGGCAGTTCAGTTGGTCGAGTCTGATGACACTCTCTCCTGAATACGCTGTGCGTTTTGGTCGAGGCAGTGCTTTAGGTTTGTCTGGGCGCGGTAACTTAGGTGTCGGTCTGTCTGGGGCTTATTTAGAGAATGTCCTCGCGTCGATTCCGGCAGATACCGTCGTGCAATATGCGCCGGTGCCAGTCCCGATCAAAGCGGGTGGCCAGTTAGAGCTGGCGATTAAATCGCTAAACTACGCCTCACCCTGGTGTGCGAGCGGAGATGGTAGCTTATCGTGGAATGCTGGGTATATAGAATCACCGATTGGCAGTCTTGGTCTCGGTCCGACTATTGTTGATTTGTCATGTAGCGAGAGCGTGCTGTCGGCAAAAGGTAGTCAAAGCAGCAATCAAGTGTCGAGCGAGTTTTCAGCCAGTGTGACCCCCAATCGTCAGTATCAATCTGAGGCGTGGTTTAAACCTGAAGATGAGTTCCCAAACGGTATGCGTCAGCAGTTGAGCTGGCTAGGCAATCCAGATGGGCAGGGGCGTTACTCGTTTAACTATCAAGGCCGCTTCTAGTGTGCTGTGATAGAAGGTAGAACATTAAAAAAGGAGGCATAGCCTCCTTTTTTAATGTTCATTTAGCAACTGACGCTGCCTATTGTTGAATGAGAATCTGGTCCCAAGGTAAGTCTCGATCGCCTATCACGATAAAGTTTGGGTTCTCCAAGGTCTCTCTTTCATTGTAAGAGAGTGGTTGAAGTTCGGTATCGAGAATGGTGCCACCGGCTTCTTCGACGATGCACTGTGTAGCGGCAGTATCCCACTCACCCGTTGGTCCTAAGCGCAGATAGCAATCTACAGCGCCCTCTGCAACTAAGCAGGCTTTAAGGGCCGCGGAGCCGAGGGGAACCAAGTCATAATTCCATGCCGAGCTCATACGCTGAGTGATGCGGTTGATATTCTGGCGACGGCTTATTGCAATAGCGATAGATTGGTTGGGCAGTTCATGCTTGAGCACCTTAATACGCAAACTCTCACCCAGGCTTGGTATTTTCCACGCACCTTTGTCTTCATAAGCGTGATAGGTCACGCCTGATACCGGTGCGTATACCACGCCCATTATCGGCTTATTGTTGCTGACCAGAGCGATAATGGTGGCGAAATCGCCACTACGTGCGATGAACTCTTGTGTGCCATCAAGTGGGTCCACGAGCCAATACGTATCCCATTGAGAACGCTGCTCGAGGCTGATATCCGCGGCCTCTTCGGAAAGGACTGGGATGTCTGGTGTCAGGTTCGAGAGCTTTTCGACAATCAGCTTGTGCGCCGCTAAGTCAGCACTGGTTACCGGAGTGTCATCGTTTTTGGTGTAAGCCTCGTACTCTTTATTCTCATAGATATCGAGAATAAGCTGCCCGGCTTGACGTGCGATGTCGATGACATCAGGAAGATGGTGCGATAGATCTAAGTGTCTTGTTGTCACGTTACAACCCCAATTCTGACTTCATTCTTAGCATCAATAACAATGCGGTTATACTACGAGCCTCAGAGAAGTCGAGATGGGTGAGTAGCTCATCGGCTTGGGCTAACGGCCATTTCACGATTTCTAGAGGTTCGGGTTCATCACCCTCTAGCTGCTCAGGGAAGAGGTCCTGAGCAACGAATAGCGTCATGCGGCTCGAAAAATAAGAGGGAGCCAAAATGACCTCTTTGAGAGGGGTGAGTGTGTTGGCACCAAAGCCAATTTCTTCTTTCAGTTCACGAACTGCGGCTTGCTCTGGACTTTCGCCAAGGTCGATAAGCCCTTTCGGGAAGCCAAGCTCATAGCGCTCAGTACCCGCTGCATATTCACGAACCAATAAGATGTCACCATGCTCGGTAATAGGCACCATCATCACGGCGTTACGACCACTCGGTTTCATGCGCTCGTAGGTTCGTTTGGTGCCATTGGAAAACGCTAAGTCTAATGCCTCAATTTTGAATAGCCTAGATTCGGCAACGGTCTTTTGGGCTAAGATCTCAGGTCCTTTTTTTGGACGGCATGGGCTTTCTCCTTGGCTAGTACCATAACGAAGTCGTGTGAGCCTATGGTACGAATAGTCTGTTTGTCATTAATATATATAGGAAATAGTCGCGCGCCAAATGGAACGCTTAAAAAAAAAGAGCGCAAAGGATTACCTCGGCGCTCTGATTCAAATACTGGTTTGCAATTAGCGGTTGCAGCGATCAGTAATAGGAATGTTCGCCACGATCGTGCTCAGTCATGTCTCGTACAGCGGTTAGCTCGCCAGAGAACTCCTGAAGCAATTGCTTCTCGATGCCTTCTTTTAGCGTGACATCCACCATTGAACAGCCGTTACAACCACCACCGAACTGGACAATTGCGATGCCCTCATCGGTAATTTCCATCAAGCTTACGTGACCACCGTGACCAGCAAGTTGTGGGTTAACCTGTGTTTGGATAGCGTACTCAACACGCTCCATCAGTGGCGCATCATCAGAGACTTTGCGCATCTTCGCGTTTGGTGCTTTGAGAGTAAGTTGTGAGCCCATTTTATCCGTCACGAAATCGATCTCTGCGTCTTCTAAAAACGGTAGAGAGAGTTCGTCAACATAAGCAGATAGCGCTTCGTACTTGAATTCGGTGTCGTTAGACTCAACCGCTTCAGGTGGGCAGTATGACACGCCACACTCTGCGTTTTGAGTGCCTGGGTTAACGACAAAAACACGGATGTTCGTACCCTCTGGCTGTTGAGCCAGCAGTTTGGCGAAGTGACTTTGCGCACTTTCTGTAATAGTAATTGGATTTGACACGACGAATACCTGAGTAAGTTTGTAGGTTATTACCCCCATTCTACTCCTGTCACGAGTAGATGCCAAAAAATAATTTGCATATCCTATGCGCAATCTGGCTAACGAATCATCAGTGGGATGACTTTGGGGTGCGGCATAAACAGTAAATATCAATTTTTTCTACGCCTACTTCAAGTAATAATTCACTTAAATGACGAACCGTTGCACCGGTTGTGACCACATCATCAATTATTGCCACATGTTTCAAACTGGGTACTCGCTTAAGCGAAAATGCTCGGCGCACATTGTGGAGCCTTTCCTCTCGGTTAAGATCCTTCTGAACACGCGTTTGGCGGTGCTTGCGAAAGATGTGATGCGCACTTTCTGAGCCAGAGAACTGGTTAGCGATGTCGTTTGCCATCATTTCACTCAGATTAAATCCTCGTAAAAGCTCATGGTGAAACAGCATGGGTACAGATACCAGTAACGGGGCAGGGTGGTCTATTTTTTTACTCAGCATCCGCGTCAGCGGTCTAACCATGCTGGGCTGCTTATTATTTTTGATGCGCTTTATAAAGTGCGAAAGAGGATGCTGGTAGTCACCAAGGCATACCATTTTATCCCATGGCGGCGGTGTCTTTAGACATTCACCACAGATGCTTGCACTGCTCTCAAATGTGAGTCCGCATTGTTGGCATCGATGTTGATGAAAGTTAAACAAAGGCTGGCAGTGGTGACACCACAGGTTATGACCGAGAGAGCGTTCGATGGTGAGCCCACATAGATGACACAATTTGGGTAGTTGAGTGATAAATCGCATTGGTCTGAGTTGACGTGAAGGGGATTCTCTTTAGCATGGAGCAAATCGAAACAGAAAAAGAACCAAATGAGTAGGAGAGCGTGTGAGTGAAGTAGCAAAAGTCCATTGGCAGACTGAAGGAGAAGGACCGGATCTTGTGCTAGTGCATGGCTGGGGGATGAACGGTGCGGTTTGGTCAGCATGTAGCCGTGAACTGGTCAAACACTTTACGGTACATACGGTCGATCTTCCCGGTTATGGGCTCAGCCATCAAGTGTCTTATCAGTCGATGCAAGAACTTGTTAACCTGCTACTAGACGAAGCTCCCGAGCACGCTATTTGGTTGGGTTGGTCGCTAGGTGGTTTGATTGCTACCCATATCGCCCATTGTTACCCATCGAGAGTCAGCCAGTTGGTGACACTGGCGAGCTCGCCCAAGTTTTCTGAAGGAGAACAGTGGCGCGGTATCAAGAAAGACGTACTCAGCGCGTTCATGGCACAGCTTAGTAATGACTTCGAGCTCACGATCGAACGCTTTATGGCGCTTCAAGCCATGGGTAGCCCGAGCGCGCGTCAAGATATTAAGTTGCTCAAGCAAGCGGTACTCTCCAGACCTATGCCTTGCCCAAGCGCCCTTATGTTGGGGCTAGAGTGGTTAGATAACTTAGATTATCGCCCGCAGTTGTCGCAATTGTCGATGCCAGTCCATCGTTGGTATGGACGTTTGGATGGGCTGGTTCCGGTGCGAATTGTAAAGCAGTTAGATGCGCAAATGTCGACTCATCAGAGTCATATTTTTGCCCAGTCTTCTCACGCACCGTTTATCACTGAGACAGATGAGTTTGTCACAAGAGTCATTGGGTTACGCGTCTAAATTTGCATGTTTTTTACACAAATCGGTAAAGCTTGGAGCCGTTTTTCCGATAAAGTAATCAGAGGATTGAAAATCAATCCCGTTTAGTTGTTGAGGTTTTGGCGTTAATCACTCACAGCAGAGGAGAGTGACCGATGATAGTGTCGCCCAACAGTGTTAGTGCTCCAGTTATCGCTCCATCTGTGAATCCCCAGACGGAGCAAGCAGCGCGTGACAACAAGGTGCGAGAGCCGATAGTCCCTACGGTGGAATTGGCGCGCACCAATGCCGAGCGTCGCATCAACGAAGAGGAAAAACGGCGCAAGCGCACAGCTTGGGATCCCGCAGAGCATCCCGAGTATGACACCGAAGAAGACGTGTCTGACAACGAAGACCCCATAGAGCGCTTGTTTCATCTGCTATCACTAAATACCTATAGTGAGTCGCAAGGAAAAGGCTATGCGATGCGATTTCGCTTACCTCCTAAAATCATGCAGGCAGCGTTGATGGAAGGGAGAATGGCGAAGCGTCGTACCGTGATCCGATATCATTATGGGCACTCGGTTGCCCCAAACACACCGTCGGACATCATTGCCGTTGGATAGTGTTTAGCGGTGAGTGAGATAGCTTTTGATAAATACAAAAAGAGCACCTAGATAGGTGCTCTTTAGCGTTTTTAGTCTGCGTTATTAGCCAAAGCGTTATTTCTTGGCTTTGGCAAAGGCTGCTGCAAATGCACCGCCCATCGCACTGTTGCCTGGCTCTTGTCTTGGTGCGCGCTGACGCTGAGAGCCGCGGTTGTCGCGAGCGGTTTTACCTCCGCGAGCGGGACGGTTGTCCGCACCGGGTTCATCGGACAGACGCATGGATAGACCGATGCGCTTACGATTAGCGTCTACTTCCATCACTTTGACCTTAACGATATCGCCCGCTTTCACCACTTCACGTGGATCGGCAACAAACTTATCGGTAAGCGCTGAAATGTGAACCAGACCATCTTGGTGAACACCAATATCGACAAAGGCACCGAAATTCGCGACATTAGAAACCACGCCTTCCAGTACCATGCCCGGTTCGAGATCATTGATCGTGTTGACGCCTTCCGCGAAGGTTGCTGTTTTGAACTCTGGGCGCGGGTCACGGCCAGGCTTATCAAGCTCGCGGATGATGTCTGTGACCGTTGGCAAACCGAATGTATCATCTGTGTAATCAACCGCATTAACGGTTCGAAGAAATGCCGTATCACCAATGATCGACTTGAGCGCGCGACCTGTCTTTTCTGCCATCGTTTTAACCACAGGGTACGCTTCTGGGTGCACCGATGAAGCATCAAGCGGGTTCTTGCCATCCATAATACGTAGGAAACCAGCACACTGCTCGAAGGCCTTTGGACCAAGACGTGCGACTTTCTTAAGAGTGGTACGTGCTTCGAAGCGACCGTTCTCATCACGGTAGTCGACAATGTTCTGAGCAAGCGTCGAAGACAAACCCGCCACACGCGTTAGTAGGGCGGCTGAAGCGGTATTCACATCCACGCCAACGGCGTTTACACAGTCCTCGACGACCGCATCAAGGCGTTTCGCCAGCATAGTTTGGCTGACGTCGTGCTGATATTGACCGACACCAATCGATTTAGGATCAATCTTCACAAGCTCTGCCAGTGGGTCTTGTAGGCGTCTTGCGATAGACACGGCGCCGCGCAGTGACACGTCCATATTCGGGAACTCTTTTGCTGCGAGCTCTGACGCTGAATACACGGAGGCACCCGCTTCGCTAACAATGATCTTTTGCACGCTGAGGTTACCGCGCTTGATGACTTCAGCGGCAAAGCTGTCAGTCTCGCGAGAAGCTGTACCGTTACCGATGGCGATCAAGTCTACGTTGAAGCGACGTACTAGCTGCTCCACGACGTGTACCGCTTTGTCGTACTGTTTTTGCGGGGCGTGCGGGTAGATAGTATCGGTTGCGAGAACTTTACCTGTGGCATCCACAACGGCCACTTTACAGCCGGTGCGCAAACCTGGGTCGAGGCCTAAGGTGGCTTTTGGACCTGCTGGTGCCGCCATCAATAGATCTTTCAGGTTAGTGGCGAATACCGTGATGGCATCGACTTCAGCACGCTCTTTTAGTGCGCCCATCAGTTCGGTTTCCATGTGCATCGATACCTTGATGCGCCATGCCCAGCTAATCACTTGCTTGCGCCATGCATCGGCAGGCGCCTGACTTAGATGAATACCATAATGCTCAGCGATCAGGGTTTCGCAGTATGACTCGCGAGCTCCCTCTTCGTTTGCAGGATCAGCGTTAACGGAAAGCTGTAAATAGCCCTCGTTACGACCGCGCAGCATGGCGAGTGCTCGGTGTGAGGGAACCTTGCTCATTGGCTCATCATGTTCAAAGTAGTCTTTGAACTTCTCGCCTTCGTTTTCTTTTCCAGATACCACACGAGCGCGCAGCTCTGCATGTCGGTTGAGGTACTGACGGACCTTCTCTAGTAGGTCGGCATCTTCGGCAATGCGCTCCATGACGATGGCACGAGCACCATCCAGCGCAGCTTTACTGTCCGCTATCCCTTTCTCTGCATCGATGTAGTTAGACGCAGTGCTCTCTGGCTCATTGTTTGGCTCAGTCCAGAGCAGATCCGCGAGTGGCTCCAGGCCCGCTTCTATCGCAATCTGACCTTTGGTGCGGCGCTTTGGTTTGTAGGGTAGATAGAGATCTTCTAGGCGAGTTTTGTTGTCAGCGCTTTCAATATCCGCACGCAATTCGTCGGTCAGTTTGCCTTGATCGTCGATGGATTTAAGAATCGTCTGACGGCGATCGTCAAGTTCACGTAGATAGCTTAGGCGAGAGTCGAGGGTACGTAGTTGGGTGTCATCAAGACCTCCCGTGACCTCTTTTCGATAGCGAGCGATAAATGGGACGGTGTTGCCGTCATCAATCAGGGTAACAGCGGCTTCAACTTGCTTATGGCTGACATTCAGCTCTTTAGCAATCAGTTGACAGATAGCTTGGCTCATCCGTGTATTCTCTTGTGGTTGTGTTGGGGAGTGCTTTTGTACTCCTTGATATCCATAGGATATAGGGGCGTGAGCGCCGATTTGCAATTACTGGGTTATTTTTATGTTTCACTAGAAGGTGAAATTTAGCGAGGGTTTGCTAATTTATTGATAATCACGTGGATATTCCGTTGGTTTTCTGTAAAGTTTAAAGGAGTCGGTAAACGATGTGAGTCGACCGTTGTCTTAGGGACTCATGCTTATTCAGAGTCAGTCGATGAATGGATGTATTAAAATGAAAACTACAGCAACTAAGTTGGCGTTAATTCTTGCCACAATGACAAGCGGGTGGGCTATGGCTGCACCAGATCTCTCTACCACACAGGCGCCAGTTTTATCTATTGAAGATAAAATCGTCCTCGGGCGCGTTGAAAGTGTTTACTACCAAGATATTGAAGCGCTAAAAGGCATTCCATTTGTCGGTAAAATCGACACGGGTGCAGATACTACATCGATGCACGCTGAAAACATCAAAGTCATCAGTAATAACCCTAAATACCAAGGGCTTAGTGGTGAAAAGCTGATGCAGACTATCGTGGATGAGTACGGAGGCTCAGCGAGTGACTGGTGGCTTGAAGAGTTTGATAACGATGAGCGTAACTTCCAAGGTGTTGTGACGTTCACGCTTAGACACCCTTACACCGGTGAAAAGATTGAAATGGAGCGCCCTTTAACGCGCACCAGTGTGATTCGTAGCCGCACGAGCTCAACTCCTATCTATCGTCCGGTTATCACCCTGCCAATGACCATCGCTGGCAAAACCGTCGAAACTGAGGTCAATCTGACTGACCGTAGCGGATTCAGTGCGCCAATTCTGATTGGTAAAACCTTCTTGGCTAACAACGCTTGGGTAATGGCGGGTTATGACTACTTACAAGAGCAAAAAGACGCGCAAGTGATTGGTCGCCGCGAGTCTGGCTCTATTGATGATGTGCCAGTTGACGTCAGTATCTCGCTGAAAAATAACTACAGTATCCTCAATGCGCAAAATATTGAGATCGACAAGAAAACTAACACAGTCAGCTTCGAACTCGTCGGCAAAGAAGCGGCGCAAAAGCGCGTGACCTATCCACTGGTGAAGATGCTTTCGGTCTCGGGCAATGAATATCCGATGATCTTTGTACCTTTCAAGGGGGGGGAAGATTTTGAGGGTACGATTCAGGTCTATTTGAAAGATCGCTCTAAGCAGAGTACGCAGCTGCGTTTGGGCTTGAATACCCTCAACAAGAATTTTGTGGTTGATACCGGCGCTAAAGGCAAACTTGAGAAGAAAAAGCAAAGCTTCGCTCAACGTATGAAAGATAAGCCGCTGGTGGTCTCTCCAACTGAGAGTTTGATTCTAGATGGTTACCAGCTTAATGCGGAGCCGTCGTTTGCGGTCAGTACACCACTACTCAAAGTCAGCAGCTTTGAGATCATTGAAGCTAAAGGGCGAGACAAAGTGGAGTATTACCTGTCGAGTGACCTGGGTAATGAAGAAAAGATCCGCAAAACCATTCTACGTCGCATCAAGGTAGGCGATACGGTAAGACCTGTGGTTGATGGTGAGTTTATCGTCGGCGATCGCGATGTGACCGTCGAGTTTGCTTTGGAGGCGCTCGACAGTGATGAGGGTGATGAGCCATATTTCATCATTGGTAAAAAAGCGACGAAAGGCGGCGTTTTAGTCAATTCACGTAGTGAAAACCTGCTTGATGCCTACCCGGTGTTTACTGCGGGTCACATCGAGAACGCCACTGTTGAGGGGTTAACCTTTCCAGTTAAACTTGATACCGGTGCGGATGTCAGCTCAATGAACGCGACGAATATTAAGCAATTCGAAAAAGACGGCAAGAAGATGGTTACCTTTACCTACACCAACGATATGGACATGAAGCAAGAGTTTACCCGTGAGGTGGTCGATGTCATGCGCATTCGAGCGAAAGCGGGTGAGAAAGCGAATGTTCGCCCTGTGGTGAATATGCGCGTGAAGCTAGGTGATGTTGAGAAAACCATTCGTGTCAATCTGCAAGACCGCTCTCGCTTTCACTACAGCATGATCTTAGGTAAGAATTTCCTTAAGTATGGTGTGGTAGTAAGCAGTGATGAGAACTTTCTGCTCGGCAATGAGATTGGTAGTCACTAACTCTCACTGATGAAAAAAGTGTCACTGATAAAAAAATGGCTGCGAAGTTCGCAGCCATTTTTGTTTGAGCATTATTTGATTAAGCGGGCTTAAGACTCTTTTTTGTCTTTCGTGTCTTGCTCTTGTTTTGCTTCTTCAGACTCGTCCGAGGCGATTGTTGACTCTGGCTTCTCTATCGGCGCTTCTTCGTCATCATCGTCAGAGTTATCTACGATGCTGTGCTTTTCTTTCCAGTTTTCCCAGCGCTGATAAGCCAACTCTTGCATGTCGGTGGTTTTGTCCGCCTCATCGACAATCTCTTGCCCTAATAAGTGCTCGAAGATGTCTTCCAGAGTGATGATGCCTTGAATGGTACCGTACTCGTCGACAATCATGGCAATCTGAAGACGTGCCGCCATCATCTGTTCAAACGCTTTCGGCAACATGATGGTGTTAAACAACACCTGGATTGGGCGCATCACCGATCCTAGTTGCTTCTCACCGCTGCCTTGCTGTTGAAGCTTAAACAGCTCTAAGCGGTGTACAAAGCCGAGAATGTTGTCTTTCTGCTGGCTATACACCAATGGGCGTGAGAACGGCGTATCTTTGTGCTCAGTCAAAAACTCATTGATGGTCATCTCAGCGGGTACGCGGAAAACTACCGGACGAGGCGTCATTACCTGAGTCACTGGAATGTCTTGAATGTTGAGGATGTTATTCAAGATGTTCGACTCACCCTCAGCAAACTCACCACTCTCTTTTGCTAGCATGGCCATCGCTGATAGCTCATCACGCATCTTCGGCGTTTCATGACCACGCGCTAGGCGTTTAGTGATTTGCTCCGAGAACCATACGAATGGCGTCAATGCCCATACCATCCAACGCAGCACAGTTGCTGACACTGGCGCTAATTGGCGCCAGTAGGTCGCACCAATGGTTTTAGGGACAATTTCTGACAACACCAAGATACCCAAGGTAAGTACGGCAGAGAACACACCTAGCCATTGGCTACCGAAAACCTTCGCCGCTTGAGCACCAGCACTCGCTGCACCAATAGTATGGGCGATGGTGTTTAGGGTCAGGATTGACGCCAGCGGACGATCAAGCTCTGCTTTTAGCTTGGACAGTTTTTCTGCCGCAGGGTGGCCCTGTTGTCTTAGCTGAGCGAGATAGCTTGGGGTAATACTCAGTAGTACCGCCTCCAATACCGAACAGATAAACGACACACCAATGGCGACAGCGATATAAACCGATAAGAGAAACATTCATTTCCTAGTAAGTGCACACATCAACCTAACTTTGCTGCAAATGAGCCTGTGCATTGTTGGTGAGTGCTTAAAAACAGTAGCGACAGACCGATTTATCAGGCTTATCGGTTGAGCCGCAGAGCATTTATGGGACTTTATGCAATAATTTACAAGGTTTCAAACTCAATCTTTGGGTAACAAATTGTGAGTTAATGCTCATAAAACGGTTAAATCTACGTCATAAGCGACAAAGAACGGCTACAAACCTTTGCCAGATGGGGGCTTTATGATTTAGAGTGGGCTTTAACTCGATAACATGAAGAAGGGAAACCTAATGAACAAGACCCAATTAATCGACTTTATCGCTGAAAAAGCTGACCTATCAAAAGCACAAGCTAAAGCAGCGCTAGAAGCGACGCTTTCAGGCGTATCTGAAGCGCTAACTGAAGGTGACCAAGTTCAACTAATTGGTTTTGGTACGTTCAAAGTAAACCACCGTGCAGCTCGTACTGGTCGTAACCCAAAGACTGGTGATGAGATCCAAATCGCTGCAGCGAACGTTCCAGCATTCGTAGCTGGTAAAGCGCTAAAAGACGCAGTTAAATAATTTCTACAGCACCGACGCCCAGCGTCGGTGCTGTTCTCTCCACTTCCTTTCTGTGATGGATTGTTAAGCGTGTTGAGCCCCAGCGCGATTACCCATCTGTCTCCTCACTAAAGAGCTACAATTGACTGAACGCGATTCGCTATTTACTGTCTTACTTCTGTAGGAGAGTCATTTTCCATATCTTGCGTTCACACGAGGTGTCTAACAAATTATGAAAAAAACACTGTTGGTTTCACTTCTCGCGGCCACCTTGATTGGCTGTTCCTCAACACCATCGCCTAGTCTCAATCAATTCTCGAACTATACGGGCGGGCAAACCCTTGGTGATGCGACGAGTTTCTATTGGTACACCGAAAAGCTGACGCGTCCATACAGTGCTGCTGATTACGTCAATATGAACGACTATGGTTGGTATCAATCCAACTATCGCTGGGAAGGCGATACATTGCGTGAGTTCGTGCGCGAAGGGGTGCAGAACGAGATAGAGACAGGTGAGGTGACGTACCGTATTCACGTGCGTTTCAATAAAGATGGTGAAGCTATCTATCAGCAGTATCGCCGCAACGGTAAGGTCTTACCGGTCAAGAAAGCTCAGCTTGAGAACTATCAAAGAGAAGCCTCACTGCTCGTTGAGCGTGTGAAAGAGCAAGACAGTGATGGTCTAGAGCTCGTTCAAGGGCATTGGGATGGTGAAACTCTAGAAACCTGCAATGGCATCGAGTTTAGCGATATCAAGTTTGAGGAGAGCTTACCGAATTTTGTGGTCAAGCGCTTAGCTGAGGTTGAAAGCTATGTGGCTTTTCTGGGAAGCACGCGACTAACAGGCGCTAGAGTAGAGCAACTGCTGATGCTCGCCGAGGGCTCAAAAGACTGTATTCCGAAGCCAGAATTAATCTAACGAGTGTTGAACAAAAAAAGGGTGCCAATCGGCACCCTTTTCAATATGAGCTAGACTCGGTTACTTTTGCTCGCGAGCAATTGCACGGTAACCGATGTCGTTGCGGTGGAACATGCCGTCCCAGCTAATCTTCTTAGTCAGCTCATACGCGCGTGCTTGCGCTTCAGAGACTGTGTTGCCTAGTGCTGTCGCACATAGTACGCGACCACCGTTAGTCACAACATTGCCGTCTTTGTCAGCCGTACCAGCGTGGAATACCTTCTCGCCTTCCACTTCTGTAGTCGGTAGACCAGAGATAACATCACCCTTGTTGTAAGACGCTGGGTAGCCACCAGCCGCTAGAACGATACCGATAGAAGCACGTGGGTCCCACTTAGACTCAACTTGGTCTAGCTTCTTGTCGATCGCAGCTTGGCAAAGCTCAACCATGTCTGATTGCATACGCATCATGATAGGTTGTGTTTCTGGGTCACCAAAGCGGCAATTGTATTCGATAACTTTAGGCGTGCCGTCTTTGTCGATCATCAGGCCTGCATATAGGAAACCTGTGTATGGGTTGCCTTCAGATGCCATACCGCGAACCGTTGGATAGATAACCTCTTCCATGATGCGGTTGTGGATTTCTTGAGTCACAACTGGAGCAGGAGAGTAAGCGCCCATGCCGCCAGTGTTAGGACCTGTGTCCTTATCACCAACACGTTTGTGGTCTTGGCTGGTAGCCATTGGCAATACGTTTTCGCCATCAACCATCACGATGAAGCTTGCTTCTTCGCCGTCTAGGAACTCTTCGATAACCACGCGGCTACCTGCGTCGCCAAATGCGTTGCCAGCCAGCATGTCTTTGATTGCGTCTTCCGCTTCTTCTAGTGTCATCGCAACGATCACACCTTTACCAGCCGCAAGGCCGTCAGCCTTAACCACGATCGGAGCGCCTTGCTCGCGAACGTAAGCCAGCGCAGGCTCAATTTCAGTAAAGTTCGCGTAAGCGCCAGTTGGGATAGCGTGACGAGCTAGGAAGTCTTTGGTGAACGCTTTAGAGCCTTCAAGCTGAGCAGCAGCTTGAGTTGGGCCAAAGATCGCAAGACCCGCTTCTTGGAATGCATCAACCACACCGATCACAAGCGGTGCTTCAGGACCTACAATCGTTAGCTCGATGCTTTTCTCTTTTGCAAACGCCACCAGACCTTGAATGTCCTCAACGTCAATCGCAACGTTTTCTAGCTTAGGTTCAAGCGCAGTACCTGCGTTACCAGGTGCGACGAAAACCGTTTCAACATTTGGATTCTGAGCCACTTTCCAACCCAGAGCGTGCTCACGACCACCAGCACCAATAATTAGAACGTTCATAATATATCCTTTGATTTTGCTCCTCCCCTTAATAAGGGGAGACTGGGAGGGGTAAATCGCGGTCTCGCAAACTGACCCCCTCTAACTCCCCCTTGGCAAGGGGGAGAACCAAAAACGAATTAGTGACGGAAGTGGCGCATGCCTGTAAAGATCATCGCCATGCCATGCTCGTCAGCCGCTGCGATAACTTCGTCATCACGCATAGAGCCACCTGGTTGGATAACGCACTTGATGCCAGCTTCTGCAGCAGCGTCAATGCCATCACGGAACGGGAAGAACGCATCTGATGCCATTACGCAGCCTTCAACCTGTAGACCTTCGTCAGCCGCCTTGATGCCAGCAATTTTCGCTGAGTACACGCGGCTCATTTGACCAGCACCTACACCGATAGTCATATCGCCTTTCGAGTAAACGATCGCGTTTGATTTCACATACTTAGCTACTTTCCAGCAGAATAGTGCGTCTTTCAGCTCTTCTTCTGTAGGCTGGCGCTTAGAAACCACTTTAAGGTCATCAAGCGATACCATGCCTTGGTCACGGTCTTGAACCAGAAGACCACCGTTAACGCGCTTAACGTCAAAGCCAGTCGTCTTAGTTGTCCACTCGCCACACTCTAGTAGGCGAACGTTCTTCTTAGCCGCAACCACTTCTACTGCTTCAGCTGAAACAGAAGGTGCGATGATGACTTCAACGAATTGACGCTCAACAATCGCTTTCGCTGTTCCTGCATCTAGCTCTTGGTTGAATGCGATGATGCCGCCAAACGCTGACGTTGGGTCAGTTTTGTAAGCGCGGTCATACGCTTCAAGGATGTCTTTACCTAGTGCAACACCACATGGATTGGCGTGCTTAACGATAACGCAAGCAGGTTCGGCAAACTCTTTCACACACTCAAGTGCTGCATCAGTGTCAGCGATGTTGTTGTAAGACAGAGCTTTACCCTGGATCTGGCGAGCAGTCGATACTGACGCTTCTTCTGGGTTTGCTTCTACGTAGAATGCCGCATCTTGGTGGCTGTTCTCACCGTAGCGCATGTCTTGTTTCTTCACGAACTGCTGGTTAAACGTGCGTGGGAATTTAGACTCCTCGTCACCTTCTTTGTTCTCACCGTAAGATGGAACCATAGTGCCGAAGTAATTTGCGATCATGCCGTCGTAAGATGCAGTGTGTTCAAACGCTGCAATAGCTAGGTCGAAACGCGTCTCTAGTGTAAGAGATTTGTCGTTTGCGTCCATTTCAGCAATAACGCGGTCGTAGTCGTGTGCGTTTACAACGATAGTCACGTCTTTGTGGTTTTTCGCTGCAGAGCGAACCATAGTTGGACCACCGATATCGATGTTTTCTACTGCGTCTTCTAATGTGCAGCCTTCTTTTGCTACCGTTGCAGCAAATGGGTATAGGTTAACCACAACCATATCGATTGGGTTGATGCCGTGAGTTGCCATCACTTCGTCGTCTTGACCGCGACGACCTAGCACACCACCGTGTACTTTCGGGTGTAGCGTCTTAACACGACCATCCATCATCTCTGGGAAGCCAGTGTAGTCAGATACTTCAGTTACCGCGATACCTTGCTCAGCAAGTAGGCGAGCAGTACCACCAGTAGAAAGGATATCAACACCGCGTTGTGCTAGTGCTTGTGCGAATTCAACGATACCAGTTTTGTCAGATACGCTGATTAAAGCGCGGCGAATTGGACGAGCGTTACTCATGCTTCTGTTTCCTCAAAGTCACAGATTGTGTTGCTGTGTACAGGGCAAACGATTGGTTTGGCCTGCGGATTTAAAGATAGTTGCCAAACAGGACGAGGTCTTTCATGATTGAGGCGACCCAGTCGTCTGTTGGGTAAATACCCTTGGAATTTTTCCACCGGGGTGGCGATGGCGCGTATTCTAACCAATCTATTACAAAAAAGCTCGCGCAATCGTTTGGCATAGGCAAAAAAAGTGCAAAAAAGCCTATTAAAGAACACTTTTGTAACAAAGAGGTTAATTTAAACGGTTATGTTTCAAATAGGTGAGTTAGCAAAACGCTGCAAAGTCACTACGGATACGTTGCGTTTTTACGAGAAAAACCAACTTATTGAGCCAGCAGGGCGCAGCGAATCGGGGTATCGTCTCTACAATGAGCAGAGTCAGCAACAGGTGAGCTTTATCCTCAAGGCGAAATCCTTAGGGCTGAGCCTAGATGAGATTAAAGAGCTGCTTGGCATCAAGCTTGAAGCCACTGAGCATAGCTGTGCGGAGGTTAAGTCTATCACTAGCGCTAAGCTGGCAACGATTGATGACAAAATTGCCGAGCTAACACGGATTCGCGAAGCGCTGAAAAAAATCAATGATGCCTGCTGCGGGCATGAACACGATGCGAGCCACTGCTCGATACTAGCAGCCTTGGAGTCCAGCAAAGACTAAGAGGAGCCTGAGCGACTCCTCTCAATTTTATTCCCGCTGTTTAAGATACTTTGAATGCGCCAATGCCTTGGCTAAGCGTGTGACCATTTTCCATCAACTGCTCGCTAGCTTTCGCCAGATTCTGAGCTTCTTTCGCTGATTGACTGCCGTGGTCGGCAATTTGCGTCACGTTCTGACTGATCTCATCGGTCGCTAGAGTCTGCTGAGCGCTTGCCTCCGCGATTTGCTCATTGAGTGACACAATCTCATTGACCTGCGCATCAATCTCATCCAATGCGAGTTTGGCATTCGCAACCTCAGATAAGGTTTCAACTGATTGCTGCTGAGTGTGAATCATCGATTGGCTGACTTCTGCCGCTTGGCTTTGAAGCTTCTGGATGATCTGTTCAATTTCGTCGGTGCTGCTTTGAGTGCGGGTGGCTAAGGTTCTCACCTCGTCTGCTACCACGGCAAATCCACGTCCTTGTTCACCGGCGCGAGCAGCTTCGATTGCGGCGTTCAAAGCAAGTAGATTGGTTTGCTCTGCCACTCCACGAATAACCTCTAGCACTGAGCTGACTTCTTGCGTGTCGTTGGCGAGGATCTGAATGCTGCTATCCGTGGTGGTTAGTAGCTCAGATAGCGATTGCATGTGCTGCGTCGCGAGTTCAATCACGCGACTGCCTTGCTGGCCTTGTTCACTCGCCATCTTAGCGGCACTCGCAGCTTGCTGCGCTGAATGAGCGACCTCTTGGTTACTGGCGTGCAACTGGTTCATGGCCGAGGCGACAGTATCGACGGCTTGTTGCTGCTGCTCAGACTGGGCAGCGCCATTTTGGGCGACTTGATTCAATGACACGGCGGCTTGAGTGATGTTCTCGGTGACTGGCTTAATCTCTTTAATCGTGTTCTCTAGCTTATGAGTAAAGCGGTTAAACGCGGATGCGATTTGGCTGAGCTCGTCGGTCCCTGTTTCTGGAAGGGTTCTGGATAGATCGCCATCACCGCTGGCAATGTCGTTCAATGCGTCGCGTGTGTCACGGCAAGGTTGAACGATGCTGCGACCAATCAGGTAAGCAAGCACAAGCATCACAGCGAGGGCTACGACCACACTCATCAACACTTTCTTGGTGGCCTGCCAGGTCAATGCTTCGACGTCATCGACATAGACACCAGAGCCGATAACCCAGCCCCATGGCTTAAACAGCTTAATATAGGACACTTTCTCTACCGGCGCGTCTGAGCCCGGTTTGGGCCACATGTAGTTTACAAGCCCTGATTGCTGCTGTTTCGCGAGATTCACCATGTCAACAAACAGTCTTTTGCCATTTGGATCGGCAACTTGGCTGAGATCCTGACCATTGAGCGCAGGTTTCATGGGGTGCATAACCATCGACGGTTGGAGATCGTTGATCCAAAAATAGTCGTTAGCATCATAGCGAAGGCTTTGAACCGCCTTTGACGCTTCAGACTGGGCTTGCTCTAGCGTCAGTTGGCCAGAGCTATATTGTTGGTGATAGTGCTCCACGAGGGTGTAGGCAGTTTGAACTAAGTGTTGGGTCTTACTTTGCTTGTTTTCCATTAGTGAGTTCTGATAGTCCATCAGTGCCAACACCAATGGCACAAACAGGGTAGCAGAAACCAGTGCGATAAGCACAAACAAGCGGTGTTGAATAGAGGTATTGCGCAGCAACGGGGTAGTCATCTTAAGAACTCCTTTTCTTAAAAGGGCAGATATTACCTAGCGTTTATTAAAGGTTTTATATTGTTGTTATAACAATACCTTACGCCATGCTGTTCACGGACTCTATTCCACTATCGTCTAATTTTACGTCAGATCACAAAGTTGCTAGGTGCAATATGAAGTCAGTTGGGTGGCTGAAAGTGTTTGAATGCTGGGAGGGAGAATAAGAAAAGGGCCTGAAGTGTACTTCAGGCCCTTTAATATCAAATACGTTCGCAAAAGGCGAATTAGTTCATGCCGTATTTCTTAAGCTTCTTACGAAGAGTACCGCGGTTGATACCCATCATAGTTGCTGCGCGAGTTTGGTTACCGCGAGTGTACTGCATGATGGTGTCTAGTAGCGGCTGTTCAACTTCCGCTAGAACTAGTTCATACAATTCAGTGACGTCTTGACCATTTAATTGAGCAAGGTAGTTCTTTAGAGACGCTTTTACAGAGTCACGTAGTGGCTTCTGAGTGATTTGGTCTGAAGATGTTACTGTAGTAACTGTCAATGGTTCTGAAGTCAAATTTTGTTCGAACATAATCGGTTTAGCTCTTCTCGTAATTATGATGCAACGTTGTCAAAATAACCTTGCAATGCGTCGAGCTGTTCATTAGCAGCATCAATCGCGTTGAAGGTACGGCGGAACTCACCCGCCTGCTCATGTTCTTTTAGGTACCAGCCAACATGCTTACGCGCGATGCGTGGACCTAAGAATTCACCATAAAACTGGTGAAGTGCTTGAACATGACCAAGCAAGATATCCTGCACGTCCGAAGTCGGGCGCTCAGGCATCAGTGTGCCGTTTTCCAAATAGTGTTGGATTTCCTCGAAAATCCATGGCCGTCCTTGGGCCGGACGTCCAATCATCAAAGCGTCTGCACCGGTGTAATCCAGTACATATTTCGCTTTCTCTGGGCTATCGATATCACCGTTAGCGATAACCGGTATAGAGACAGCTTCTTTTACCGCTTTGATGCTGTCGTATTCTGCCTCGCCTTTGTACATGCAGGTACGCGTTCGACCATGAAGGGCGAGCGCCTGTATGCCGCAGTCTTCGGCTAGTTTTGCAATTTGGACACAGTTTTTGTTGTCTGTATCCCAACCTGTACGGGTTTTTAATGTCACAGGGACATCGACGGCATCGACTACGGTACGTAGGATATCTTCGATGATATCTGGGTACTTAAGCAGTGCTGAACCCGCCAGCTTTTTATTCACTTTCTTAGCAGGGCAGCCCATATTGATGTCGATGATTTGCGCACCGTTTTCAACACTGAACTGTGCCGCTTCCGCCATAAGCGTTGGATCGGCTCCTGCAATTTGCACCGAACGAATACCTGATTCGCCCTCGTGCACCATGCGCTGCTGTGACTTGGCTGTTTTCCACAGTTTTGGGTTAGACGACATCATTTCACTGACGGCCATACCCGCACCGTAACGAAGGCACAACTCACGGAACGGCCTATCAGTAACACCCGCCATAGGTGCGACAATCAGGTTGTTCTTAAGTTGGTATTGTCCGATTTTCAAAACAGCGCCACAGGTTTACACAAGCAAGGGCGCGCATTTTACGCATTTTTTCGGTGCGTGAAAAGACTAATATTTGAGCATTTACAATTTGTTTCTGCAAATTGTCGCATTTTCAGGCGCTTAGTCTTAAAACTATTCTTTTTAGAGCAAAAATCGCGGTATTTTAGCCCCCTAAAACACCGCGATTTAAACGAGAATGGTTATTTTTTGCCCGAGATACGACACCACTCGTTGAGCTCAACGATAGGGTCAATGCTCATCTCATCGCGATAGTAGTTGGCGACATCTTCAGCTTGAGTATCCAAAACGCCAGACATAGCGAGCTCACCACCTGGTTTTACTAGACCTTTAATGATGCCGGAAAGGTCACGTAAAGGACCGGCAAGGATGTTCGCCACCACGACGTCGGCAATCAGACCTTCTGGTTGGTCTTGAGGTAGGAAAAGTTCTAGTTGATCGGCAACGCCATTGCGCTGTGCGTTGTCTTTCGACGCAATAAGTGCTTGAGGATCAATATCGATCCCGATCACTTTCGCTGCGCCAAGTTTGATCGCGGCAATGGCTAGGATCCCGGAACCACAACCAAAGTCGATAACTGTCTTACCAGCAAGATCTAATGACTCTAGCCACTCAAGACATAGAGCCGTGGTTGGGTGTGTACCGGTACCGAATGCAAGACCCGGGTCAAGCATTACATTCACCGCATCAGGCTCTGGAACATCACGCCAGCTAGGGCAGATCCATAGGCGCTCACCAAATTTCATTGGGTGGAAGTTTTCCATCCACTCACGTTCCCAGTCCTTGTCTTCTAGCTGCTCGACCTTGTGAGCAAAGCCTTCCGGTAACATATTGCTGCCTTTAATTGTCTCAACCACCCACTGAGTGTCTGCTTCGGCGTCGTATAGCGCAACGATATCGGTATCGCCCCATAAACGCGTCTCACCAGGCAACGGCTCAAATACAGGCGTATCATGCGCATCGAGGAAAGTGACAGACAATGCGCCCGTTTCTTCCATCAGCATATCGCCGATTTGCTCTGCATTTTCATTGGTCGCGTTGAGTTTAATTTGAATCCAAGGCATAAGTTGGGTCCTAACAAGGTGAATTTTGCGCAGAGTGTAGCAGATTCACTGACGCTCGGCATAAAAAAACCCGCCGTGGCGGGTTTTTATCAATAGAGAAGTGACTAGCTCATGCCAAGCTTCTTCTCTAGGTAATGAATGTTGGCACCGCCGTGTTGGAAGTTTTCATCATTCATGATTGATTCTTGTAGAGGAATGTTGGTCTTGATGCCTTCAATGAACATCTCACCCAGTGCATTCTTCATACGAGCAATCGCTACATCGCGGTTCTCACCGAACGTGATCAGCTTACCGATCATTGAATCGTAATGCGGTGGTACTGTGTAGCCCGTGTAGATGTGCGATTCCCAACGAACGCCCATACCGCCCGGCGCGTGGAAGCGTTCGATGGTACCTGGACATGGAAGGAAGCGCTCAGGGTCTTCTGCGTTGATACGACATTCGATCGCATGGCCACGCAGCTTGATGTCATCCTGAGTGAATGACAGTGGTTGACCTGCTGCAACGCGAAGCTGCTCTTTGATTAGGTCAACGCCAGTCACCATTTCTGTTACTGGGTGCTCTACCTGAATACGCGTGTTCATTTCGATGAAGTAGAACTCGCCGTTTTCGTATAGGAACTCAAACGTACCTGCGCCGCGGTAACCTATTTCGATACATGCACGTGTACAGCGTTCACCGATGTACTTACGCATCTCTTCAGTGATGCCTGGTGCTGGTGCTTCTTCAACGACCTTTTGGTGACGACGCTGCATTGAACAGTCACGTTCGCCAAGGTGGATAGCGCCGCCTTGACCGTCTGCGATAACCTGAACTTCAACGTGACGAGGGTTTTCTAGGAATTTCTCCATGTAAACGATGTCGTTGTTGAAGGCAGCTTTTGCTTCTGCACGTGTCATGGCAATGGATTCAACCAACTCGGCTTCACTGCGAACGACACGCATACCGCGACCGCCACCGCCACCAGAGGCTTTGATGATCACTGGGTAGCCAATGCGCTTAGCGTGCGCTTTGTTTTTCGCTTCGTCATCGTCCAGTGGGCCGTCAGAGCCAGGTACACATGGTACGCCCGCTTTTTTCATTGCTGTGATAGCTGATACTTTATCACCCATCATGCGAATCGTGTCTGCTTTAGGGCCGATGAAGATGAATCCAGAGCGCTCAACTTGCTCAGCAAAGTCAGCGTTTTCAGACAAGAAACCGTAACCCGGGTGGATCGCCACAGCGCCTGTTACTTCAGCGGCTGAAATGATGCGTGGGATGTTTAAGTAGCTGTCGATACCACGTGCTGGACCAATACAAATGGCTTCATCAGCAAGTAGTACGTGCTTTAGGTCGCGGTCCGCTGTTGAGTGAACAGCCACCGTCTTGATACCTAGCTCTTTACAAGCGCGCAAAATACGAAGTGCAATCTCACCTCGGTTTGCGATAACGACTTTATCTAACATAGTCAAAGCCCCGCTTATTCGATGATAACTAGCGGTTGATCGAATTCTACAGCTTGACCATCTTCTACTAGGATTGCAGTGATAACGCCTGACTTGTCTGCTTCAATCTGGTTCATCATCTTCATTGCTTCAACGATACAGATAGTGTCGCCAGCGCTAACAGATTGACCAACTTCAACAAATGGTTTTGCATCTGGGCTTGGCGCACGGTAGAAGCTACCAACCATTGGAGAAAGAACCTGGTGACCAGCTGGTGCTGCAGGTGCTGCTTGTTCAGCTGCAACTGGTGCCGCGGCTGGAGCTGCTGCCGGCGCTGCTACTGGAGCAGGTGCTGCTGCGTATTGAATTGGTGCTGGAGCTGCAGCAGGACCGCTGCGGCTGATGCGTACTGACTCTTCACCTTCTGAGATCTCTAGCTCAGCGATGCCAGACTCTTCAACCAGTTCAATTAGCTTTTTGATTTTACGAATATCCATGTTTCTTTCTCTTTGTCTTGTGAGTAAGACGGCTTTACATTAAGCCGTAGAGTATTTGGTTATTTTGCTTTTAGCGCCTTAATGGCGGCTGAAAGCGCAAATTCATAGCCTTGTGAACCCAATCCGCAAATCACACCTTGTGCCACATCGGACAGATAAGAGTGATGACGGAATGGTTCTCGGGCATGAACGTTTGATAAGTGCACTTCGATAAACGGAATTGAGACTCCTAGTAATGCATCACGCAGTGCAACACTGGTATGGGTGAACGCCGCAGGGTTAATGATAATAAAATCGGTATTCCCAAATGCTGCGTGTATCGCCTCAATGAGCTCATATTCACGGTTAGATTGAAGGTGGGACAACTCGATATCTGCCTGAGCAGCCTGCTTTTCTAGGTTATCAACAATTTGTGAGAGTGTTTCACTGCCGTAATGTCCCGGTTCTCTTACTCCTAAAAGATTAAGATTTGGGCCATTTAAAACTAGAATTCGAGACTTTGCTGTCATATTGTCGCCATCTTCGGTTAACGTGAAATAAACGGGGTTTATCCCAAGTTTACATAAAAATAGGAGCGGCTGAGAAGCTCGCCAAGCTCATATTTTTAAAAATTGACCAAGATTATAGCTAATTCACAACATTTAGCAGCAATTTACTGGTCTAATCTCCTGTGGTCTGTCAGAAAAATTGCAACACAGAGCACATTTTGACAGCCAGCTGAAAAAAGCTGAAACAAAAAAGCCGCCCCAGAAGGGGCGGCTTGTTATCAGATTGTCACAGAGATGCACTAAACCAGCTCGGCTTTCTCTGCAATCAACTTATCGACGACGCTCGGATCGGCAAGCGTTGACGTATCACCTAAATTGCTGGTGTCGCCAGTGGCGATCTTACGTAGAATTCGACGCATGATTTTACCAGAGCGAGTCTTAGGTAGTGAGTCCGTCCAGTGCAGTACATCTGGCGTGGCGATTGGACCGATCTCTTTACGAACCCAATCTTTCACCTCTTTATGCAGCTCTGCCGATGGGAACTCGCCATCATTTAGCGTGATATAGGCATAGATAGCCTGACCTTTGATGTCGTGTGGAATACCAACGATTGCGGCTTCAGCAATCTTATCGAAAGCAACCAGCGCAGATTCAATTTCTGCGGTACCCATACGGTGGCCGGAGACGTTAAGCACATCATCAACGCGGCCGGTAATCCAGTAGTAACCATCTTCATCACGGCGAGCACCGTCACCCGTAAAGTACATGCCTTTAAAGGTCGAGAAGTAGGTTTGCTCAAAGCGGTCGTGGTCTCCATAAACGGTACGCATTTGACCCGGCCAAGAGTCTAGGATGACTAAGTTGCCTTCGGTCGCGCCATCGACAATATTCCCCATGTTGTCGACTAGCGCAGGTTGCACGCCGAAGAATGGGCGAGTTGCCGAACCTGGTTTGAGCTCTGTGGCTCCCGGTAGTGGAGTAATCAAGATACCGCCTGTTTCTGTCTGCCACCAGGTGTCGACGATAGGTGATTGCTCGTTACCGATAGTTTTGTAATACCATTCCCAGGCTTCTGGGTTAATTGGTTCGCCAACTGAGCCCATGATGCGTAGGCTGTCGCGAGTGGTGCCTTTGACCGCTTCATCGCCCTTCGCCATTAGCGCACGAATCGCAGTCGGTGCAGTATAGAGGATGTTGACTTGGTGCTTGTCGACGACTTCACTCATACGGCTGGTATCTGGGTAGTTAGGCACACCTTCAAACAAAATGGTCTTCGCACCATTGGCGAGTGGACCATAGATGAGGTAGGTGTGACCGGTAATCCAGCCTACATCAGCGGTACACCAGAAGGTTTCGCCTGGCTGATAGTCGAAGACATACTTAAAGGTCATGGTTGCGTAAACGAGGTATCCCCCCGTGGTGTGCAGAACGCCTTTTGGTTTACCTGTTGAGCCAGAAGTATAAAGGATGAATAGCGGGTCTTCTGCGCTCATCTCTTCTGGTGGGCAAACTTCAGAGGCATTTTCGGTTGCTTCATGCCACCACACATCACGATGCTCATGCCAAGCCACATCACCACCCGTGCGCTTAAGTACCATAACCTTGGAAATGGTTTTCACTTCTGGGTTCGTCAGTGCCTCATCAACGTTCTTTTTCAAAGGTACTGCGCGGCCACCACGTACACCTTCATCTGCAGTAATCACCACTTTTGCGTCTGAATCGATAATACGACCTGACAGTGCTTCAGGAGAGAAGCCACCGAAGACAACGGTATGGACAGCACCGATACGTGTACAAGCGAGCATTGCGACTGCCGCTTCTGGAACCATCGGCATGTATAGACAGACCACATCGCCCTTGTTGACGCCTTGTGCTTTTAGTGCGTTAGAAAACTTACACACTTCTTTGTGCAGTTCATTGAAGGTGAGGGTTTTATCGTCAGCAGGATCGTCGCCTTCCCAAATGATTGCGACGTCATCACCACGCTCTGCGAGATGGCGGTCAATACAGTTTGCTGAGACGTTCAGTGTACCATCTTCAAACCAGCGAATGTCGACATGGCCAGTGTCAAAAGAGGTGTGTTTGACTTTGGTGAATGGCTTAATCCAATCAACGATTTTGCCGTGCTCTCCCCAGAATCCTTCAGGGTCCGAGACGGACTGTTGATACATAGATAGATAAGTGTCGTTATCCGCATGTGTGTTGGTTTTAATGTTTTCTTTTACCGGATAAACATGAACTTCACTCATTGCTTCTCTCCTTTGAATTGAGCTTAGCGGGCTAGGGCTGAACTAGATCGTGTATTAACTCTCGGCTAGTTCGAGACAATGAGCAATTAGACTTTAGGCGTACTGGTGAAAAGTTAAGCTAAATTAGTGGGTTAACGAAGGTTGGTAATGAGATGTGGGTCGCAGTTCGGGTGAAACTAGCTCTGAGGTCGAAACGGTGGCAGTGAACCACGAGTCAGCTTTAGGTAAACCATCGCTGCTGCTTTGGCATCTTCGAGCGCATCGTGTTTGTGGTAATTGGGTATTTGTAAATGGCGACAGATGGCTTCAAGACTCAGATCAAAATAGCCATTGGGCAGCATTTTAAGCAGCTGGTCGTTATAGATTTGGCTCACTTCAATCAGGGCATTAGGCAAGGGAAAGCCGAGGTGCTTTTTGCAGGCACGGTCGAGGATCTTTTTGTCATAACGAATGTGGTAGCCCACCAGTGGCCGGTTACCGATGAATTTTATCAGCGCTTGAATGGCTTGCTTTTCACTGATGCCATGCTTGAGGTCGTCGTGTCTGATATGGTGGATCTTGATAGAGTCTTCATCCAAAGACTTCGGCGCAGAGAGTCTGACCTCAAACGGAGCGCTGGTGATAATGCGGTTATCAATAATCTTTGTGGCGGCAATGGTCACAATGTCCGCCACATTCGGATCGAGACTGGTGGTTTCACAATCGAGTGAAACAAATTCATTTGGTACTGGGCGAGTGAAGAGGCTTTGGTAATCACTCCCTTTGGTTTGATAGCGCCAATAGGCTTTGGTCAGAATATTCATAGCAAGATCACTATCAATGACGAATCTGGTAGTGATAGCCAAGCCACTGCTTAAACTTTTTCACCACATGTAACCCATGACGTAACAGGTCGCGCTCAGGGCGTTCAAGCGCGTCTAATTGAATGGCATTACTAATATCGTGATGCGACAGCTGTTGTTGTAATCTGAGCTTGAAAAAATGCTTCAGCGCCTCCGCTAGGTTCTCCGCGGTTTCTTGTTCTAGTACTCGTTTAGTCACCAACTGGTCGATGCGATCAAAGGTGTTAGTGGCATCGATGGCGTATTCCATGCTTAGCGCTCGAACACCGTGAACAATAGGGAAGATCCCCCCTTGTTTTAGATCCACCCCTTGCTTGGAGCTTTTTACATTACCAAACAGGGTCAGGGGTACCGCAAAGTTCAGCGCTGGGCGAGTGAACTCAGTCAATATGAGCTCTTGTCCTTCCATTTGTTGCTGCAAGTGCTGTTTTACAGGTGCAAGTAGCTCGAGGTTCCCTGCAACAGCCCGAGCATCGGCAAGGATGGCGATTTCCATGACACTTTCACTGTTTGCACTGGCGACAAGCTTTTCGATATGTTGCTGCCATTCAGTTGTTGTTCGGACCCAGTGAGGGTTGCTGACCATGACGTTGCCGGGGCAAAGTGGGTAGCCGAGCCGGGCAAGAGTATGGTTGAGTTCATCAAGGACACGTTGCTGATTCGGCCACTCTAATCCTTGCTCTAGTATCAGCGCATTATCTTGGTCGGTTTTCAGGATCTGCTCGCCTCGACCTTCAGACCCCATCACGATTAAACAGCAGTGATTATGCATGGCTGGCGGGACAACAAGCTCAAAGGCGCGCTCGATGATCTGTTCATTCACTGCGGAAACCAGTTCCATCATGAAGCGAGTTCGGATGCCGTTGGTCACGAGACTGTCGACCAATTGCTGCTGGCGATTGGAGGCTAGGGCGAGCTCATCAATGCTATTTGCCCGCGCGATGCTAAGAGATAGCACATGAGAGTGGGTAGAAAACGCGCTCAGTATCTGGGTCATATCCAGCATCCCAACCGCCTCTTTCCCGTTGCAGACCATCAAGCGCTTTACTCTTTGACGCGTCATGGTGACCATGGCGTTAAAGAGGAATTCATGCTTTTCGACTTGGTGAACCGGGTAAGTGGCGATGTCGCCAATAGCGGTATTGGCAGCGAGCTGTTCGAGTACAACGGCATGCAGCATATTGGTTCGAGTGACAATACCATAACGGGATGTGTGCGCGGCAAGTCTCGGGTCGTTCTCATCGAGTTCAATCAAAGCCGCGTCGACACCCTGATTTAATAAGGCTTGAGTGACCTCCGTAATGGGCATGCTTGCTGGCAGGATCAAGGGGGGATGGTAGATCTCTTCATCGACTTTAGTCAGAATAAATTCACCAAGATTTTGCTGCTTCTGCGCTTCTTCGATAAGTTGTTGGCGTGTTGCCAAGCTGGTATCAAAGTAGGCCGCAAACTGCCCATTGCTGTGGTAAAGGGTGACAAAGACATCTTTGGGGAGCAGATACACTAGGGTGTCTTCGAGCGCCACATAGTCATGTTTTACCGCACCACTCAGAAGCGCACGTACATCAAACATGTCATCGTAGGTGTAGTGGGCGTAGACCTCTTTGCGCTCAGTATCGCGCTCTTCAACTGAGCCCTTGATGATGATGTAGAGCTGGTCAGATTCGGCTCCCGCTTTAACAATGGTGTCTTTATCTCGATAGTAAGCAACATCCAAGGCGGAGCGGAGCTGGTTCTGTTGAGGCTCACTGAGTCTGTCAAACGGGGGGGACGACATATTAAATTTATCAGGCATACCAGTAAGCTCCATTTTCCCACATCATGGCAATAGTCTGGCAAATTCGTGGCTAAGCTCCAGACGACTTTAGTCGTAGAGCAACCGAGATTTAGGTGCCAAGCAAATAAGGGAAAATTCGTTCACTCATTAATTCCCTTTTTATGAGCGCAGACTCGTAGCATAATGGCGCCGTTTCCTCTGTTCTGTCCGTTCTGCTGTAGTTAGGTTAATTTGCATGATAACGCCAACCCCTTTTGCTTGGGTCTCCCAGTACTTATTTGGTTTCTTCTTTTCTTACGGTGTTTATCTTCCGTTTTGGGCACTTTGGTTTGAAGACCAAGGGGTGTCGGCAGCGGATGTGGGCCTATTGATGGGGTTAGGCTTTGCGACGCGCTGCGTTGCCAACCTGATCATCACGCCTAGGATCCATAAAGCAGAGAGCCTGCTGCCTGCGCTTCGCTGGGCGACGTTAGCCTGTACGATTTTCCTTGCTGCGCACCTAGCTGCGGATCCGAGTTTTGCCATGCTGGCATTGGTAACTGTGCTGTTTAACCTCAGCTTTGGTCCTGTTGTTCCCCTATCGGACGCCGCCGCGAACCACTATGCGAACTGCAATATGCTTGATTACGGTCGCACTAGGCTATGGGGCTCGGTCGCCTTTATTGCGGGCTCGTCAGCCGTTGGCTACTTAGCGTCTCAGTTTGGTGCCAATATGATCGTCTATACGGCAATCGCTGGCTTCGTGATTTCTATGCTCCTGGTGATGAGAAACCCAGCCACTATGCCGGTTTCGCAGAGCGAAGAAGATACCGTTAGACCTAAGTTGAGTGCGCTGCTAAAAGATACCGAAGTGATTCGCTTTCTGGCATTGATAGCCCTTATCCAAGGTAGCCATGCTGCGTACTACAGCTTTAGTTCTATCTATTGGAAAGAGGCGGGGCATCCAGAGAGTTTAATCGGTTATCTTTGGAGTCTAGGTGTCGTATCAGAGGTCATGCTGTTTGCCTTTAGTAAAAAGTGGTTTGCTGGTTGGTCACTGCGCACCTTGTTTGTCATTTCTTCTGTGGGCGTCATGGTTCGTTGGGGACTGACGGCATCGACAACCGCGGTTGCCGCGCTGGTTGTGATTCAATTGTTACATGGCGTGACCTTTGCCATTGCTCATATTGCCGCGATCCAATATATCCAGAAGTCTGAGTCGAACAAGATGGTGGCGCTGCAAGCGCTCTACAATGCGATTCCGTTGGGGGCGTTTATTGCGCTAATGATGGCAGTCAGTGGCTGGGGCTACGAGAACTGGGGAGCTAACGTATTCTGGGGTATGGCCGTTATGGGGCTATTGGCGCTGTTTATCAAAGTTGAGCCGAGTCGAAAAGGCGCGCAAGATATCACGGAAAAACCTCAGCCTGAGCCACAGAATTGATTGGCGACATTTGAGAAAAATGCTGATAACCCTTTAAATAATAGTTAACAAATTTAAAGGGATATCACATATGCAAGGATGGATCGTCGTCCCCGTGTCACTGGCCTATTTGGGCATACTATTTTTAATAGCGTGGTACGGCGATAGGCAGAAAAAATGGCTCTCCAACTGGCGACCTTGGGTCTACAGTCTATCGATTGCTGTTTACTGTACATCCTGGACTTTCTACGGAACGGTCGGACAAGCGAGCGCAAATCCTTGGGCATTCTTGCCAATCTACTTAGCCCCAATCATCGTCTTTACATTAGGCTGGCGCGTCATTGCCCGCCTTATTCTAATCGCTAAGCGCGAGCACATCACCTCCATCGCTGACTTTATAGCCGCGCGATATGGCAAGTCTCAAGGGCTCGCCGTCGTTGTGACCTTGATTGCCGTGGCTGGGATCTTGCCTTACATCGCCTTGCAACTGCGCGGCATCACCATGGGGCTCGAGGTTGTCGCCCCTGATCTTGCCAGCGAGCTTGGGTATCAAGATAAACACATCTCATGGTTTGTCGTTGGTGCTTTGGCAATCTTTACCATGCTGTTTGGCACTCGACACATCGATAATACCGAGCATCACCGCGGTATGATGATGGCGGTCGCGTTTGAGTCCATCGTCAAGCTGGTGGCGTTCTTGGTAGTCGGTGTGTTTATTCTTTACCTTGCATGGGATCGACCAGACATTCACCTCGCCGAATTGGCGTCAAGCACCTACCAATCCCCCAATGTCCCAACCTTGTTGATACACACAGGACTCACCATGATGGCGATCGTCTGCCTGCCAAGGCAGTTCCATACCATGGTGGTTGAAAATGAACGTGCTCAAGATTTGCATACAGCTCGATGGTTGTTCCCAGTTTACTTGGTGCTGATGGGGCTATTTGTGCTTCCTATTGCTTGGGTGGGGCAAGGGCTGTTAATGGGGACATCGCCAGATACGTTTGTTATCAGTATCCCTAAGTTTGCCGAGGCTAATAACATTGCTTTGCTGGCATTTTTAGGTGGCACGTCGGCTGCGAGCGGTATGGTAATTGTATCTACGATCGCGCTGGCCATTATGATGTCGAATGATCTTGTGATGCCACTGCTTTTGCGTCGTATTAAGCTAGCACATCGCTCGCACCGCCATCTTTCGGGCTTGTTATTGGTTATCCGTAGAGCCTTGATCTGTTTGCTGTTGTTTGGTGCTTGGCTATTTTATCAGGCGCTCGATACGATCCACTCACTCTCGGCAATTGGCTTCTTGTCATTCTCGGCAATTACCCAGTTTGCCCCCGCTCTGATCGGCGGAATGTACTGGCGACTTGGCAACCGTAAAGGGGTTTATGTCGGGCTGTTTGTTGGTTTTGCCATTTGGCTTATCACACTGATGAGTGAAACCGGCCTTCTGGCGGGTGACGCGAGCAGTAACCTTTTGATATGGATGATTACGCCACCAGATTTGCTCTCATCATGGGGCATTGCGAGCTCGGATTGGGGGATGTTGATAAGTGTGGTGTTAAACGCTATCTGTTTTGTCGTCATTTCGCTCGCGACACGCTCTAGCCTGACTGAGCGTTTACAGTCAGCGTCTTTTGTCGGTACCCCTCTTCCTGAAAGTGAAAACCTGAGTCTCTACCAAAGTCGAGTCACAGTGGCAGAACTAGAGATGCTGGCCTCCCGATTTGTTGGGCGAACGCGGGTTCGCAGTGCATTTCGTCAGTTCTGGAGGCAGCAAGAAAGCCAACCCCTGCCAAACCAGCAAGCGACCGCAGAGCTGATTCGACATACCGAGCGTGTGTTGGCCGGGGGTTTTTGGTGCATCGTCGGCGAAACTGGTTCTTACCTCTGCGCTGCAAGGGCGTAACATGCAGCTTGAGGAAGTCGCGACGATTGTTGATGAAGCCTCCGAGCTGTACCACTTTAGCCGAGGGTTATTGCAAGGCGCCATCGAGCACATCGGGCAGGGTATTGCGGTTGTTGATAAGCAACTACGCTTGGTCGCATGGAATAGGAGATATCTAGAGCTGTTTACCTTTCCTCCGGGGCTGATTCAAGTTGGAAGGCCCATTGCGGACGTGATTCGTCACAATGCTGAGCAAGGGCTATGTGGTCCTGGCGATCCAAACGAACATGTGCGCAAGCGTATTTATTATCTCGAACAAGGCTCACCACATACCTCGTCGCGAGTGAGAGCGGATGGCAGTGTCATTGAAGTGCAAGGCAACCCCATGCCAGGCGGAGGGTTTGTCATGAGCTTTACCGATATTACGGTGTTCCGAGAGGCCGAATCTGCGCTGCGAGATGCTAATGAACGTCTAGAAGAACGAGTGGTTGAGAGAACTCATGAGCTCGAACAGCTTAACCAGCGCTTAGTCTTGGCAACCCGAAAATCGGAGTCTGAATCTCAGTCTAAAATGCGCTTTTTGGCTGCGGTGAGTCACGACCTCATGCAGCCGCTCAATGCAGCGCGACTATTCGCATCCTCCCTTTCTGAGGCGAGTAAGGATGATGAAACCCGTAAACTCTCCGGTCACATTGAGAGTGCATTGGGCGCGGCAGAAGAGCTGATCGGCGATTTGCTCGATATATCGAGACTGGAGTCTGGCAAGCTACAGACTAACGTACGAGGCTTTCAGCTATCAGAAGTATTCAACAACTTAAAAGCCGAGTTCAGTGCTATATCAAAAGGGCAGAGTATTGATTTTTCAGTCGTTTCAAGTTCACTCATCGTCAAGTCTGACCCCAAGTTGCTGCGTCGCGTACTGCAGAACTTTCTCACTAACGCGTTTCGCTACAACCCAGAAGGCAAGGTGCTTCTCGGGGCGAGAAGGATCAATGGTCGAGTACGAATTGATGTTTGGGATGATGGGATCGGGATTCCAGAAGATAAGCAGAAAGAGATTTTCAACGAGTTTACCCGTGTAGACCAAGCTCGAGCGGATAGGGGACTGGGATTGGGGCTCGCCATTTCTCGAGGCATTGCGAGAGTACTCAATCATCAAATCTCTATGCGCTCGTGGCCGGATCGCGGTAGCGTGTTCTCCATAACGCTTGATTTGGCGAGTGAGGTAGCGCCTGTTGCAGAAAAAGTCGCGGCATCGAGTGACGCTGGATTGAAGCATTTGAAAGTACTTTGTGTCGACAATGAGCCTGATATTTTGGTTGGTATGGAAACCTTACTAGCTCGTTGGGGCTGCGATGTACGCACCGCGCTGGATTTAGTGGGCAGTCTTAAGCACTTAGACCAAGGCTGGGAGCCCGACGTAATCCTCTCCGATTATCGACTCGATAATGGTCGAACGGGCTTGGAAGTGCTTCAGCAGTTTAGATTGCGCATCGGTGATTCGTTTAAAGGGGTCATCATCAGTGCCGATAGAACAGAGTCCATGCTTGAGGGCATTAAATCCAATGGTTTTGCCTTTATAGCTAAACCCGTTAAACCACTTAAACTGCGTTCAATACTCAATCAATCCTAGCGATCAATAAGGTATGGAAAAGCATTTGTCATTTCGATGTTAGTGTTCTTTCCATGTCTTTACTCAATATCACCTTACCTTTACCTCGCTTGACAGATCCTTTACGTAGTTCCAGTTATTCTTTGTGACATCGACTAACGGATAGCAACACTCACAGCCTTGGCGGGATTTCTGTCAACGCAATGCTGAAATTAATTCGTTATGAATCAGTACTCTTTCGAAAAATGCTGAAAAAAAGTGCAATTTTTTGAAATTAATGTGACCTGTGTCAGGTCGTATTGGGTAAGAGATGAGTGTCAAATGAAAACAAAAAGCGATACTAATGCAAAATGCTAATCGTTACCAGTATCATTTGAATTTGATTTTCTTTTAATACTTTTTAGGTATCCCTCCGTAGTAAAGAGGGAGTTGGTTGAGCGTTAGGTCGTTGTACGTTCACCGAATGTTGAGCACTTAACGGTGCTACTTGATGAGGTGTCACTATGAAAAAACTACTACCACTTGCAGCTATCCTTGCAATGGCTCCGGCTTTAGCCTTTGCAAATGCAGACAACTTATACGGAAACGGTGGCGTGCACACCGGGTTCTTTGAAACCAAGGCAGAAGCAATGGCTGAGGCGAACCGTATTTCGGAACAGCTTTCCTCTAAGCCGTCACATGAGTTGGCGTTTGTGTTGCGCACTCCTTTGAAAAGCCTTGACCACAACAGTATCGAAATCTATGACAAAGACGTGTCATACAACACTATGCCTGGTGAGAATGGTGCAACCATGTACCAAGGCGTTGTTGACGTAGAGTATCGTTTCTCACGTTATGACTAATATTTGATTTCGCTAGCACAAAAAAAGGCCGCTGCATCTGCAGCGGCCTTTGTTGTTATGTGTGGATTAGGCTAATACGTGTGGATTAGTGGTCGTGAGCCGCGCCAGCGCCTTTCGGATAGCGAATCGATTCCACCATATCTTGCACATCTTTCGGTACTTCTGCCGTAAACTTGTTAACCACAATGGATACCGTGAAGTTTAGACACATACCAAGCGTACCAATACCTTCTGGGCTGATGCCAAACAACCAATTGTCTGGTGTGCTTGCCGCAGGGTTGATGAACTTGAAGTAGATGATGTAAGCCGCAGTAAACAAGATACCTGAAAGCATACCTGCGATAGCACCCTCTTTGTTCATCTTCTTATAGAAGATACCCAAGATAATAGCAGGGAAGAAGGATGCGGCTGCCAGACCGAAGGCGAATGCAACAACCTGAGCCACGAAGCCTGGTGGGTTGATGCCTAGGTAACCTGCACCGATAACCGCGGCGGCGGCACCTATCCGAGCGTACATGAGCTCCTGCTTATCGGTCATATCGGGTTTAAAGCCTTTCTTGAGCAGATCATGAGAGACCGCCGTCGAGATAACCAGTAGTAGACCCGCTGCTGTTGATAGTGCTGCGGCTAAGCCACCCGCTGCGAGCAGTGCGACAACCCAGTTAGGGAGTTGAGCAAGCTCTGGAGAAGCCAATACGATGATATCACGGTTGATCTTCATCTCGTTGCGCTCATCGCCTGAGTAGAACATACGACCATCGCCATTCTTATCTTCCCAACCAACAAGACCTGTGCTCTCCCAGTTCTTATACCAGCTTGGTGCTTCTTCCGCTTGTACGCCTTTCATGTCTGGACCATTGATGGTATCGATCATGTTAACGCGAGCGAACGCTGCAACTGCTGGTGCGGTTGTGTAAAGAAGCGAGATAAAGACGAGCGCCCAACCTGCTGAAATACGTGCATCTTTTACGCGAGGTACAGTGAAAAAGCGAATGATAACGTGTGGTAGACCTGCCGTACCCACCATTAGCGCCGCACAGATGAAGAAGACGTCAACCATACTCTTAGAGCCGTCGGTGTAGGCGGTAAAGCCTAGCTCCTCGGTCAGCCCATCGAGTTTATCGAGCAAGTAGGTTTCTGAACCCGTGAGCGTCGAACCAAAACCAACCTGTGGCAGTACCGAGCCTGTCATCATTAGCGATGTGAATACCGCTGGTACTAAGAAAGCGAAGATCAGTACGCAATATTGAGCAACCTGAGTATAGGTAATCCCTTTCATTCCACCCATTACTGCGTAGAAGAATACGATGGCCATACCGATAACGATACCAAGGTTGATGTCTACCTCTAGGAAGCGTGAGAATACAACACCTACACCACGCATCTGACCTGCTACATAGGTAAAGGAAACGAAAATGGCACAGAATACCGCTACCATACGCGCTGTTTTTGAGTAGTAACGATCGCCAATGAAATCTGGCACGGTGAACTTACCGAACTTACGTAGATAAGGGGCTAAGCAAAGTGCAAGAAGTACGTAACCGCCAGTCCAACCCATAAGGTATACCGCACCATCGTAACCGATGAATGAGATGATACCTGCCATTGAAATGAAAGATGCTGCCGACATCCAGTCAGCCGCTGTTGCCATGCCGTTTGCCACAGGGTGAACACCACCACCGGCAACATAGAACTCACTGGTTGAGCCAGCACGAGCCCAGATCGCGATGCCGATGTAGAGCGCAAAGGTAATACCGACAAGAATAAACGTCCAAGTTTGAATATCCATTTTAAATGCCTCTTAGTCTTCCTGTACGTTGTATTTCTTGTCGAGCGCATTCATGCGAGCAACATAAACAAAGATCAGAGCAACAAAGGTGTAGATTGACCCTTGCTGTGCAAACCAGAAGCCGAGTTTGAAACCACCAAACTGGATTGCATTAAGTGCGTCAACAAATAGGATGCCTGCACCGTAAGACACAAGGAACCAGATTGCGAGTAGCGAACCCATGATTCCTAGATTTTCCTTCCAATAGGCTTGAGCTTGTTCTGATGATTCGAACGCCATGGCCTTCTCCTTTATCGTGTGTGTTAACGTATTGTTACGTTTTATAAGGTAGCAGGGTGAAGGCAAGAACTCAGTGCAACTTTAGTCGACTGTAAAAAACAAGAAAGCGCCGTAGATACAGGTGCTTAAGGTAGTATGGGTTGAAAAGTGTGATGTTAATCTGATGTTAAATTAGCCAAAGGTCTAACATCTTTCGATAAATCTAGATATAAAAGTCTTTGATTCCCTGCAATAAGTTACTTACTGCGACAGCCGCAAGGATCAGCCCCATGACTCGACTGATGATGGCGGCTCCCACATTGCCTATCCACTTTTGAATCGTAGTAGCGCCGAGCAGTAGCATCAGGGTGATGAGCAATACCGCAAGCATTACTAAGGCGGTAATGCCTTGATCCATAAAAGAATGTCTATGGTTGTCTGTGAGTAATACGATAGCCATCATAGCGCCTGGTGAGGCGATGGAGGGTATCGCGAGTGGGTACACGGCGAGATCAGAGAGCTGCGATCGACTTACTTCTTGTCCCAGTTTGGTTTCTTCTTCTGGCTTGCTCTCTCCAAAAATCATGGTTAACGCAAACAGCAGTAATACGAGACCGCCGGCGGCTTGAAAAGCCGGTAGGGGAATCTGCATCGCCTCTAGCAATAATTGCCCCGCGATTAAAAAGAACAGCAACACACCAGTTGCAATGGCGACCGCTTTTAAGGCGACGATGCGACGATGTTTGGTATCGAGGTGTTGGGTTTGAGATAGGTAAACGGGTACAGAGCCAATCGGGTCGATGACAGCCCAAAGGACGACGAATTGCGTAACAAGAATACTGAGCAAGGGTACCTCCCAGAGTTTGATGAAACAGAGGGATAAAATGCCTAGCTATCTGATTAACATAAGAAATGACTCAGAAATAGGCGCCACTATTATTTAACGTATTGTGGATGGTATCAACGTAATTGTGAATGCATTCACACTTAGTTACATAATAGCTGCTCGATCAACTATCGGACTCTGTTTGCTGCAACAAGATCACCGCTTGAGTGCGGTTTTTCACACCCAGCTTTCTGAAAATCGCCGTCATGTGCGCTTTGATAGTTGCCTCCGAAACATTGAGGTCGTAAGCAATTTGCTTGTTGAGTAGACCGTCTGACAGCATGCCTAGTACTTTGTATTGTTGTGGAGTGAGGGTAGCAATTTTCTCTGCAAGATCATTACTTTCGTTGCTGTCGACAAGAAGCTCTGCAGGGAAGTAGGGTTCGCCTTCGAGCACTTGGTTTAGCGCACTGATCAAAGCGCGCATATCGCTCGATTTTGGGATAAACCCAAAGGCACCGTGCATTTTGACCTGTGAGACAATGCTGGGTTCTTCGCTGGCAGAAATGACGACGATAGGAATATCAGGATAGTCGGCACGTAGGTGAATCAGTCCAGACATGCCGTTGGCCCCCGGCATCTTGAGGTCCAACAAAATAAGATCAGGCTCTTCGCTTTTCTCGAGCAAGCTGAGTAACGACTCCAGCGAGTCAGCTTCCAGCAAGTTCGCGCCACTTATCGCCATATGGACAGACTGAAATAGTGCATTTCTAAACAGTGGATGGTCATCGGCGATAATGATGGTATAGCTCGGTTCCATAGTGTCTCAATTATTTTGCGAAAGTGTTAATGCTATTATTGATTCAGTCTGATGTTTGGACAATTAAATCAATACAAAACTCTGAGCAGAATCGACTTTTTAGCTATGACTCTGTGAACAACCGCTTCACAAATCGACCTGCTCACTATTGGATGAGCGCATGTTGAGTGAGGTGCTGCAGAAAATCATCGGCACCAACAAAACCGGTTAAGCGAGCATGAGGAATGGGATTACCTTGTGCATCCCAAAACTCAATAGTGGGTAGACCTAACACGTCCATTGACTTGAGTAGCTCTATATCCTGTGGTTGATTACGGGTCACATCTGCTTGCAGCAGGACAAAATCACTCAACACAGGCTCAACATTAGGAGCGTGGAAGGTGTATTTCTCAAACTCTTTGCAGGCAACACACCAGTCCGCATAAAAATCTAACATCACTGGCTTACCCGCCAGTTTCGCTTTGTCCAATTCTGCTTGTAGCTCGGTCGTGTTGTTGATTTGAACAAAGCTAATCGAGACTTTTGAAGCTTCAGCACCGCTAGGATTGCCAAGCCAGTGATTGAGCAGTGGCTGCGCTGAGGCAAACAGGCCTAATATGGCAATAATACCCACGCAGCTCTGTTTCCAGCCTCCAAAAGGCAATGCGTTCTTCTGATGGTAGAGCCAGCTAAAGGCGGCAATTCCGAGTCCAGACCACAATACACTGCTCCAAAATTCGGGTAGTAAGCGCTCAAGTAGGAAAATCGGGGCAGCCAGCAGAACAAAGCCAAACAACACTTTGACACGCTCCATCCAGTTACCCGCTTTCGGTAGCAGTTTATTACCAAACACCGCCGCTGCGATAAGCGGAATGCCCATACCCAACGCAAGCGCATACAGAGCAATACCGCCGGTCAACAAATCACCACTTTGCGCGACGTAAAGCAGTGCTCCAGAAAGCGGCGCTGTGGTGCAAGGTGAACACACTAATCCCGATATTGCGCCCATGGCGAAGACACCGAGCAAGTTACCGCCCTGTTGCTTGTTGCTGAGATTATTGAGCCAAGTCTGCACCCCGCTTGGTAGCTGAAGCGTGTATAGACCAAACATAGACAGCGACAGCGCAACAAAGAGTGCACTCAACCCGATCAACACGTAAGGGTGCTGCATCGCCGCTTGAAACTGCATACCCGCAGACGCAACCACCAGACCTAGTAAGGTATATGTGAGCGCCATACCTTGCACGTACACCAGTGAAAGAATAAGCGCCTGTTTGTGACTGCGTTTACCACCGCCAAGCACAATGCTGGTCAAAATCGGGTACATAGGGAGCACACAAGGTGTAAACGCCAGTCCGATACCAAGCAATAAGAATAACGCAGGTGTCCACCAGTTCTGTGCCAGTTTATCGGTTAGATCGCCATTAGATGGGGCGGCTGAACCAGATTCAGGGGGGCTTTGTTTCGACTGAGCGTTGGAGTTTTGAGGTGCAGGCGCAATAGATTGTGATGTCGTTTGCACCTCTTGAGCGGCATCAAAGCTAAATGGTGTGATATCGATGATGCGAGTCTCAGGCGGATAGCAAAAACCCGCTTTCGCACAGCCTTGGTATTGAACAATCAATCTCGCGCCATCTTGATATGCCGTTAGCGGTACTTCCACGAACAGCGGTTGAGTATAGATGTTTACGTCGCCGAAAAACTCATCATTATAGGGCTCGCCATCCTCCATCGTGATATCACCCAATGTGACGTTTTCGCCACTGAACGATAGGCGCTCTTGATAGAGGTAGTAGTCTTGTTTTACTTGCCAATCGATGAACACACGATCGCCTTGTTGGTAGGCGTTCATCGGAAAGGCTTCATCTACCGGCACGAACGTGTTCGGTGAGCTCGGTGCAAAAGCGAAGCTAGAACTACTGTCACCAAACAACGCCCAGCTTGGTAGGGAGACGGTAAATAGAGAGAGCAGTAATAGATGTGTGAATATCCGAGTCATAAAACGCAACCAAGCCAAAACAATATATTGAGGTTATATGAAGTTAAGACAGGAAGATAGCGTCAAATGTTTCATCTGAGATAAAAAAAGAGCAGCGTAAAAGCTGCTCTTTAATTATATTGCGAGTCGCAGCTGAGTTTAGCCGATCAATAGACCGCCAAACGCGAATCCAAGCGCCACTGCGGTAGCAATAGTCGTTACACCCGGAATGAAGAATGGGTGGTTGAATACATAGTTACCAATTCGCGTCGAACCTGTGTCATCCATTTCAACCGCAGCCAGCAGGGTTGGGTAGGTTGGCAATACAAACAGGGCACTTACTGCAGCAAAAGAGGCCACTGCGGTTAGCGGCGCAACACCAATAGCTAGAGCCGCTGGCATAAGCGCAACCGTCGTTGCACCTTGTGAGTAAAGCAGCATTGACGCGAAGAATAGCACCATAGCAAGCATCCATGGGTAATCTTCAAGTAGCGCACCGGCAAGCTCTTTAATACCGTCTACGTGAGCGTTAACAAATGTCGAGCCTAGCCATGCCACACCAAGCACACAAACACACGCTGTCATACCAGAGCGGAATGTCGCCGCTGACGGGATTTTCGATGCATCAATCTTAGTGACCAGGGTAATCGCCGCAGCTGCAGCAAGCATGACGGTCATGATGGCTTCGTTTCGACCCAGAGCAGGATCTTCGATAAGGCCGATTGAGCCTGAGATAGCCGCGGCGTAGCACACAACAAAACCGATAGCTGCGAGGAAAATGTACGTCGCTGTTTTCGCTGTCGGCAGGATGTTACGTTCTTTTGCGTCGCTTAGCTTGATCAGACCTTGCGCTAGCCGTTCTTGATAGACTGGGTCGTCTTTTAGTTCGCTACCCATAAAGTTGGCAACAAATGCACCGACCATACAAGCAATGAATGTGGTAGGAATGCACACCGCGAGCAGTGTTAGGTAGTCAACGCCCATCGGTGCCAGCATCGCAGCAAACGCCACGACGGCTGCTGAAATAGGGGATGCAGTGATCGCGATTTGCGAGGCAACGACGGCGATAGAAAGCGGACGAGAAGGGCGCACGCCTTGACCTTTCGCAACTTCGGCAATAACGGGTAGGGTAGAGAACGCGGTATGACCGGTACCTGCCATCAGGGTCATCAAGAAAGTCACGATGGGTGCGTAAAAGGTAATTCTTTCTGGATGTTTACGAAGGAAATCTTCAGCAATTTGTACTAACCAGTCCATACCGCCGGCAACTTGCATTGCCGCAATCGCGGTAATCACTGACATGATGATCAAGATTACATCAACAGGGATGTAGGCTTGACTGGTTGGTACGCCGAGTACCAATGATAGGGCAATTACACCGGCACCGCCGGCTAAACCAATTCCGATACCGCCAATACGTGCGCCTAAATAAATAAACAGCAGTACGACGGCAAGCTCTATAGCAACCATAATCAATCCTTTTTTGCGTGTGTCCCTGTCCTGAGTGTCACAGGGGGACCTAGTAAAATGTATAAGGGGTATAAATTCGATAAATGAGAATAAGTTACTAAAAAGGCTTCCCATAAAAGGGAAGCCTTTGAATGTCATTACTCGTAGCGCTTGGCTTTATACTGAGGTTTCATCAGATTGTCTACAGAGAAAATGTCATCTAATTCTTCTTCTGATAGAAGCCCACGCTCAAGTACCACTTCTTTGACGCTCTTACCTGTTTCAGCACAGATCTTACCAACAATATCACCCTCGTGGTGACCGATGTATGGGTTTAGGTAAGTTACGATACCAATAGAGTTGTACACGTAGCTTTCACACACCTCTTTGTTCACGGTAATGCCATCGATGCACTTGTCTCTTAGGTTGATACAGGCGTTTTTAAGAATATCCAGCGACTCGAACATGCTTTGCGCAATCACTGGCTCCATAACGTTAAGCTGAAGCTGACCACCCTCTGCGGCAAACGAGACCGTATTGTCGTTACCTAGCACCTTAAAGCACACCTGGTTGACGACCTCAGGAACCACAGGGTTTACTTTCGCTGGCATGATTGACGAGCCCGCTTGCAGCTCAGGGAGGTTAAGCTCGTTAAGACCCGCACGTGGACCAGAAGAAAGCAGACGCAGGTCGTTACAGATCTTAGACAGTTTCACCGCAAGGCGCTTAAGTGCACCGTGAGTCATTACATACGCGCCACAGTCAGATGTCGCTTCGATAAGGTCTTCGGCTGGCACGCACTCAAGACCCGTCACTTCAGATAGGTGTTTAACCGCAAGTTCTTGGTAGCCGTGAGCTGCGTTTAGACCCGTGCCGATAGCCGTCGCACCGATGTTCACTTCTAGCAATAGTTTTGATGTGTATTCGAGTGCACGAATTTCTTCGTTTAGCGTCACTGCCCAAGCATGGAACTCTTGGCCAACGGTCATAGGTACCGCATCTTGCAGCTGAGTACGACCCATTTTTAGAACAGTAGAGAACTCTTGGCTCTTCGCTTCAAACGCGCCTTTTAGATATTCAATGGCATCGATAAGCTTTTGTACGCTGTTGTAAACCGCGATACGGAAACCCGTCGGGTAAGCACAGTTTGTTGATTGGCTCTTGTTAACGTGGTCATTGGGGTTGATGAACTCATACTGGCCTTTCTCTTTTGCCCATCAGTTCTAGTGCCACGTTGGCAATGACTTCATTGGTGTTCATGTTAACCGACGTACCCGCGCCGCCTTGGAACACATCTGAAGGGAATTGATCCATGCATTTGCCTGTTTCTAGAATAACATCACAGGCTTGGATGATAAATTGTGCGATATCTTTAGGGATTACACCTAACTCTTTGTTTGCTAACGCCGCGGCTTTCTTGGTCATGACCATACCACGAACAAAGTCGGGCACATCAGAAATGGTCACATTTGAGATATTAAAGTTTTCGATAGCGCGAAGCGTGTGGATGCCGTAGTAAGCATCGGCCGGGACATGACGTTGACCTAATAGATCTTCTTCAATACGAGTGGCTTGAGAAGCAACATTGTGCTCAAGGGTAGTTGTCGCCATATTTTGGATCCTTAGAGAATAGTTCTGCGTTATTTACAGTTTATTTGCCAAATCTGTTTTAAGAATCCATTCGCCAGAATAATTGGCTAGTTATTACGTCCTGACTTATGGGGTACATATTACTCAAAGTGGCACATAAAAATAGTAGCCAGATCACCTTTTTCACCGAATTATTGCACAAGTTATCAAAGTCATCGTGAGATGCGATTTCCCTCAAAAAAATTAATGGAATTACTGAGGTTATTTATAGTTTGAAAAACTAATTTTGTGCGATTAACGGTTGAATCTGAGCAATTTATTTGTGGTTTAGATAAGGGTAGGCGTAAACTGACAGCAAACCAAGGAGGACAGCGTGTTTCCGATACTGTTATTACTATTTATTTTTGTACCGATCATTGAAATCGGATTGTTTATTCAGGTGGGTGGCTTTTTAGGGCTTTGGACGACCATCGGTCTAGTGTTGCTCACTGCCGTGGTGGGTGCGTCTTTGGTTCGCAGTCAGGGCTTGCAAACCCTGATGTCAGTGCAAAACCGTCTACAGCAAGGTGAAATGCCGGCGCAGCAGATTGTCGAAGGCGTGATGCTGGCCGTATCTGGCGTGCTCTTGCTTACTCCTGGCTTTATGACTGACGCAATGGGGATGCTGGTGCTGCTTCCTGCACCAAGAGCCGCGATTGCCAAATATCTAATGAGCAAAATGGTGGTGAAAACCATGTCAGGTGGTTTCCACCAACAAGGCGGTTTTCATCAAGACCCATTTCAGCAAGGCCCCTTTGATTCTCGCCGTGGTGACCAGCAGGGTGGCAATACCTTTGAGGGTGAGTTTGAACGCAAAGATGATGACGACCGTAATAAGCTGAACTAATGTTTTTCAATCGTCTCAGGCTAACTCGTCGTCGCTGGAACACGGTACTTATCGTCGCCATCACCTTTTTTATGTTGATGGTGTCGGCGCCGACTTTGATTAAGCAGTACCTACTGGAACCTAGCGCTCATATGGGACAAGGGTATGTATTAGACCCTACCGCGGATCCCATAGAAATTAATTACGCAGGGATCCAGTTTTATCTGCAAAACGGTGTATGGCGAGCGATTCCTGAAAAGTGGGATGCGCAAGCCTCGAATGTTATAGAGCGCTGGCGTGGAATCCGAGGTACTCCGGTGGATGCAGAGACCTACCAAAAGCTGCGACCAGCGTTTGAGACGTCGATGACGATTGAAGTATGGTATCGAGATATTGAAGAGCCGCAGCGAGTCACCGCCTACCCGCTCAACAAATTTTGGCTACTTAGCACCTTTGATAGCCAATGGGTGGCAGTCAGCTTCGACAATAATCAACTTTTGCCAGAGCGCACTCAGTAGTTCATAGAGTGAATCGGCAACACAGTGTGTGAATTATGCCAGAGTTACCAGAAGTAGAAGTCTCTCGTCTGGGCATCAGCCCCCATCTTCTCGAAGAGACCATTAAAGAAATTGTGGTCCGTCAGCGACAGCTTCGCTGGTGGATCCCCGAGGCTATCCATGAACTGCATGGTCAGCCCATCATATCGATACGCCGACGCGCGAAATACTTGCTCATTGATACTCCGACGGGGACGGCCATTGTTCATCTAGGCATGTCAGGGAGTTTGCGCGTGCTTGATAACCCGCCAACCCCAGAAAAGCATGATCACGTCGATCTGGTGCTCAGCAACGGCAAAGTGATGCGCTATAACGATCCGCGCCGCTTTGGAGCTTGGTTGTGGTGTGCACCAGGAGAGTCTCATGAGCTTTTGGACAACTGTGGCCCAGAACCTTTGACGGATGAATTTAATGCCGAGTGGATGAGCGAGCGCGCCAAGAATAAGCGTGTTGCGATCAAAACCTTCATTATGAATAATGCCAATGTTGTCGGCGTCGGGAATATTTACGCATGCGAGTCCTTGTTTAGCGCTGGAATTCTTCCAACCACACCAAGCTACAAGATCACCCCTGAACAATGGGTGCGACTGGTGTCTGAAATTAAGTTAGTGCTTGAACAGGCCATAGCGCAAGGTGGAACGACGCTGAAAGATTTCTCTCAAACGGATGGAAAACCAGGATACTTCGCCCAGGAGCTTCAAGTATACGGTCGCTCTGGCGAGCCTTGTCGCCTTTGTGGTAATGAAATCAAAGAGATGAAGATTGGCCAGAGAAATACCTTCTTCTGCGATGCTTGCCAGAGTTAATGGTGGGTGATGACGATAAAAAAGCGCTTGTCTTATTGGCAAGCGCTTTTTTTAGTACCTGAAAGCTAAACTCTCTAGTGGTTATCGTAGATACGTTTACCATCTCGTTGAGTTTCAAACAGATACAAGTTCCACATGTATTGCTCTGGCTTATCACGCAGCAAATCTTCAATCGCTTTGTTCATTGCGCGTGCATCTTGCTCTTCATCGCCGGTAGGGAAATTGTCGATGGCAGGAAGAATATGCACCTCGTATTTGCTGGTTTGGTCGTTGTAAGCGGGCAGTACTGGTACCACTTTAGCGCGCGATAATCGCGACATCTTACCGAACCCCTTTAGGGTCGCCTTTTCGGCGGCAAAAAAGGGAACAAATACCGAGTTTTGTGGACCGTGGTCTTCATCTGGAAGCCAGTAGCCGATGTAGCCGTCTTTAATCGAGCGCACAAAAGGTTTGACTCCAGCACTGCGAGCAAAGATTCGACCGCCATATTGCATACGCTGGACGTGCATCAGCCAGTCACCGATAGGGTTGTTTTGCGGCTTCATGATCGTCGCGACTTTGTGCCCTTGTGCGGCGAGCATAACCGCCGGATAGTCGACGGCCCAAGCATGTGGCGCTAGGATGATGACATTCTCACCAGCCTCAAGCAGTGGCATTAGGTTTTCTTCGCCAATCATCACACCACGATTTTGGTTGTGCTTGGTCGAGCGCACCAAAAACTCTGAATAGCCAAACAGGTATTGACCCGCTTTGGCAAATGTCTCTTCGACAATGTGTTGAATCTCTTGCTCGCTCTTTTCTGGAAAGCACTTAACTAAGTTAAGTCGAGTGCGCCTTACCACGCGACCATTTTTGTTGACTATGATGCCAGAAATATAGCGTGCAAAGCGGTCTCTAGGTTTCGCAGGAACAAAAGCTAGAAAGACCGCAAGGAGAATACCCAGCCAGGTTCCCCAATGCTTAGGGTGTAAAAACGCCCACTGGAAACGAGGGTCATAGAGGTTCTTATCGATGTGTTCTTGATTGCTCATAATGCCTACTCGTTACAGGTAGCGAGAGTTAGTTTTGGTGTGATCAGGCAGAGATTTGAATCGCTTGTGCATCCACAACCATTGCTCTGGCGCGCGCAGAATGATTTTCTCTACGTATGAGTTCATCAGCGCCGCAGCCGCTACTTCATCTTTCTTTGGATATTCATCTTCGATAGAGATATCAGCCATGATCTCATATTTACCGTCGGCATTTCTAAAGCCAGAGCCTGGCACAATGGCACATTTACTGGTGTAAGCCAAAATACTGGTCCCTGTCGTAGTACACGCTTCTTCTACAGCAAAAAACGGGACGAAGACTGACTTGTTATGACCGTAGTCTTGATCGGGTAAGTAGAAGAGTCGGTGACCCTGGCGCATGACACGGATCATAGATTTTAGATCGGTGCGATAGATAAGCTTGTTGCCATTACGGGTGCGACCGCGATACTGGATGAACTCGTAAGCGGGGTTGCTGTGAGGGCGGTAAGCGCCATAGCCTGGAAGACCAAGCACAGCAAACGCACGCGCAGTGATCTCTAGGTTGAGCGCATGGACACAACAAAGCAGTACGCCTTTACCGTTCGCTTCGTGCTGCTCTATGGCACTGATGTCTTTGGCAATAAGAATACGTTTAAAGCGCCATGTAGGCCAAAACCAAGTAATGCCCGTTTCAATCAGGGCCATACCAGAGTTTTTGAAGTTCTCTTCGACGAAGGCGTCAATCTCTTGCTCAGTCTTCTCGGGAAACGCCAGCTCTAAGTTGCGGCGAGCGATTTGCGCGCGTTTGCCACCAAAGCGCATACCGAACTTACCTAGGCCGCGCCCCATTTTGTAAAGCACAGCATAAGGTAGAAGGTTGACGATAAGCGCCAGCAAACCAAAGCCTATCCATACTCCCCAGTGCTTTGGATGCAGCAGTGAGAGTGTGAAGTCAGGTTTTTTATCTATTTTCATTAGCGTTATTGCAATTGTAGTTTTAGCAACGACCAGTACTCGTCAAAGGTGGACGTTGGAGTGTATTTAAAATCAGAACGCACGAAGCGATTTAAACTGCCTTCGACCTGCCCCAGTAATTGGGCAGCAAGAATCTTTTCATCGACAGGGAAACTCTTGCCCTCACGAATTTTGCGCTCGCGCAAGATTTGACGCAAAGATGTCTCAATTCTTTCATAAAGCTGATTAATTCGGTCACGTAATCGTTCATTCTCAAACATTAGAGCATGGCCAGAGAGAATGCGACTCAAACCTGGATTACGCTCAGAAAACGCCAAAATTAGTTGCAACACCATACGAATGCGGGTCAGGGTGTCTTTTTCTTCATCTAAGATACGATTGATGCGAGACATGAGCGATTCTTCGATAAACTCGATGAGCCCTTCAAACATTCGCGCTTTGCTTGGAAAATGACGATAGAGTGCTGCTTCAGACACACCCACTTGCTTTGCAAGCTTTGCGGTCGTGATGCGAGATGTGCCTTCGTTGGACTCTAGCATCTGAGCAAGAGCCTGAAGGATCTCCTCTTTTCGGTTCGACTTTCTCGTAGCGGACATAAATCCTATTCCTTTTGATTACTGCATGCCTAAATCAGCACGATAACGCCCATTAGTGAATCTGTTAGTGTACCCAAGCGCGTTTTATCTACACAGTTCAATATGCTAAATGGTTGAAGTGTGTAACAATCTATCTCGCAGGGCTGGCGAGCATAGGGTGGGGTTTGCACGATGTCCGTTTGACATCGTGCGGGACCCATAGGGATTAAGCGCTGGCTAGCTTAGCTGAAATGCACTCCAGAATAGCGCGACCTAGTTCGGTTTTCTTCGCGCTACCAAGGGCTTGCTGACCGCCTTGCCAGTACACGGTAATCGCATTTGAGTCACTGTTAAAGCCTTGACCTTCCACCGAGACATCATTTGCACAAATCATATCCAGATTCTTACGTGCTAGCTTACCTAACGCGTAAGTCTCTACATCTTGCGTTTCTGCGGCAAAACCGACGGTGAAAGGGCGATGCTGAGTAAGGGACGCCACATCAGCAATGATGTCTGGATTTTTCACCATCACGATCTGCATATCATTGTTGTCGGCCGTTTTCTTGATTTTTTGAGTAGCCACATCGACAGGTCGATAGTCGGCAACAGCCGCACAGCCAATAAAGATGTTGTGCTTGGTTGCCGCTTCAAGTGCGGCTTTATGCATCTGCTCAGCACTGACGACATCAATACGTTCCACGTTGGCTGGTGTGGATAGTGAAACTGGGCCTGCAATCAGCGTGACCTGTGCGCCAAGTTGGCTCGCAGCCTCGGCAAGTGCGAAGCCCATTTTTCCTGAGCTATGGTTAGAGATGTAGCGCACTGGGTCAATGGCTTCACGAGTTGGGCCTGCTGTAATCACAACGGATTTACCCGTCAATGGTTTTGGTCCAAAGAACTGCTCACAGCGCTCGACAAGTTGCATTGGCTCCAGCATTCGGCCAGGACCGACGTCGCCACAAGCCTGTTCGCCTGCAGCTGGTCCCCACACCATCATGCCTCGACGGGCAAGGGTTGCGATGTTTTCTTGTGTCGCGATATTGCGGTACATCTGCTGGTTCATGGCCGGAGAGACGGCAATCGGGGCGTCGGTGGCTAGGACGAGTGTTGTTAGCAAATCGTTACCCATGCCAGCGCTCATGCGTCCAATAAGGTCAGCGGTCGCTGGAGCAAGCAAGACAAGATCGGCCCATTTCGCCAGCTCAATGTGTCCCATGGAAGCTTCTGCGGCAGGATCGAGCAAGCTATCTGAGACGGGTCTGCCCGACACCGCCTGCATGGTGAGTGGCGTGATAAACTCCTTTGCAGCTTTGGTCATCACCACTTGTACCTCAGCACCGCGCTCGATGAGACGCCTGGTGAGTTCCGCACATTTGTAGGCGGCGATGCCACCACTGATGCCAAGTAGTATTTTCTTACCCGCTAACGTTTGCATAGCTTGCTCCTTACATTTTTCTGCGGCTAAGATAGCAAAAGCCATGCTCCCTCGCTACTGCTGCCATTCATGCCGTGATTTCTCGAACGCAATCAGACAACGCAATTACATAATAAAGAGGGAAGGTTCCCAGCTTGCCTTTTAAGCGCTTTTCGCTCTTTCTGTATTAGGCAATAACACGGCACCTATTTCTGTTTTCTTCTATATATGACTATTAAACAGCTTCCTAATGACTCTATGCCACGAGAGAAGCTTTTGATGCGTGGCAGCCAGGCGCTTTCTGATGCCGAGTTGTTGGCGATATTTCTACGAACCGGAACCAAAGGGTTGAACGTCATTCAGCTCGCAGACAGGCTTTTGACTGAGTTTGGTTCATTACGAGCACTGTTTTCTGCGTCGAAAGAGGAGTTTTGTCATCACAAGGGGCTGGGACTTGCGAAGTTCGTGCAGCTTCAAGCGGTGCTAGAGATGAGTCAGCGCTATTTGTCAGAAACGCTTAAACGTGGTGATAGCCTCAACAGTCCGGAACAGACCAAGCTTTATCTGATGTCTATATTACGTGACCGTCAGCGAGAAGCCTTCTATGTTCTGTTTCTTGATAATCAAAATCGGGTGATTTCAGATGAAGTGATGTTTGAGGGAACCATTGATGCCGCATCGGTCTATCCGCGTGAAGTGGTTAAGCGCGCGCTGCAGCATAATGCTGCAGCATTGATACTGGCTCATAATCATCCGTCGGGTATCTCAGAGCCTAGCCAAGCAGACCGAAGGATCACGAGACGGCTCAGCGATGCACTGGGATTGGTCGATATTCGTATCTTAGACCACTTTGTTATTGGCGATGGAGAGGTGACCTCTTTCGCTGAAAGAGGCTGGATTTAGCTTTTGAAACAGTAGAAAGCGTTTTTTATTGTAATAACTGTGAGACAGAGCTTTTGTTTTGGTGATTTTCTGCTATGATTCGCGCACTAAATTATCAACCAACATCAGCTCAAAGTGAAAAAGATCAGCAAATCCTTAAAAAAGGATCTGTTCGGGTCTTGAGCAATGCATGTCAAGTTAGTATAATGCGCGACCTTTGATAGCCTTGTATGGGTACTCCATAATGGTTATGGCCTCTTATAATTGAGGTTCGGCCACCAAGGTTGATATCGAGCTGAAACGATTTGGAGAAGACATTCATGTCCCGAGTATGCCAAGTAACTGGTAAGCGTCCTGTAACGGGTAACAACCGTTCACACGCACGAAATGCTACCAAGCGTCGTTTTCTGCCGAACCTACAAACTCATCGTTTCTGGGTAGAAAGCGAAAAACGCTTTGTTAAACTACGTCTAACCGCTAAGGGTATGCGTATTATTGATAAGAAAGGCATCGATGCTGTTCTTGTTGATATCCGCGCTCGTGGCGAGAACGTATAAGAGGAATTAAGCAATGGCTAAAGGCATTCGTGAGAAAATTCGTCTAGTATCTTCTGCAGGTACTGGTCACTTCTACACAACTGACAAGAACAAGCGTAACATGCCAGGCAAATTTGAGATCAAAAAGTTTGATCCAGTTGTTCGCCAACACGTTATGTACAAAGAAGCTAAAATCAAGTAATTGATAAGCATCTGCTTGTAAGTATTGAAAACCCAGCCTCGGCTGGGTTTTTTTATTGCCTGAAAATCAGGCTCGGTTAACGCTATCGCTAAAAAGGGCTTAAACCGCCCCTTCAAAACCAAACTGTCGCCACGCTTCATAGGCAATAATCGCTACCGCATTGGATAGGTTTAGGCTGCGCGCATCTGGCATCATAGGAATACGAATACGCTGTTCCATTGGCAGGCTTTCAATCACTTCTGCAGGCAGACCGCGGGTTTCTGGTCCAAATAGCAATACATCACCTTGCTGGTACTTCGCATCCGTGTGATGGCCAGTGGTTTTTGTTGTACAAGCAAATAAGCGGTAGCTCGGATTGTTCTCTTCAAGATAAGCAAGAAACGCTGCGTAGTCTTTATGGCGTTTTACACGAGCAAGGTCATGATAGTCGAGACCAGCACGACGGACCTTCTTCTCTTCTAAATCAAAACCAAGCGGTTCGATAAGGTGTAGGTTTGCACCACAGTTGGCACAAAGTCGGATGATGTTTCCGGTATTAGGAGCAATTTCTGGCTCGTAGAGGGCGATATCAAACATATTGGGTGTCGACTCATACTAAATAATGGAATGAGTATACCCGAAGAGCAAAAAGAACGTCATCCCTAAGACTATCGTGAACCCTAAGGTTGCCGTCGTCCTCAAATTTATCGTTATCCTAAAAAAATTATCGTCATCCCCGCGCAGGCGGGGATCTACCGAAAGCGCGCACCAAGCCTCACGTAGATTCCTGTCTGCACAGGAATGACAAGACATTCAATTAGAGTGTCTTTCGAGATTACAGCTTATCCGTCACCGCCAACGTTGCCGCCACCATATCATGACCAAACTTAATACTGCGCTCAGGCGACCAGCCATACAAAGGATCTGGGTAGTTGTTGTTGTCTTTAAACGGCATTTCAATGGTGTATGACAGGCAGCAGAACTGCTCTGCTACCCAGTTTGAGCCAACGGTCAGGTTAGCCTTGCCCGGCTCATCTTTATCATAGCCGTAGTCGTCTTGGAACTCAGGAGTAATGGTGAGTAGCGCTTGTTTGAACGCATTCTCAAGCCCTGCGTGACGCTCGTCGTAAGAAGGGATGCCTTCGGAGCCAGCTGCAAAGTTGTAGGGAATCGCCTCATCACCGTGGATGTCGAGGAACATGTCGACGCTTGTTTGCAGCATCTTCTCACGTACCAGGAACACCTCTGGACTTTTTCCATCGAAGGAGACTGCCATTCACGGTTTAGGTTTACACCAACCGCATTCGTGCGCAGGTGGCCGCGATTTGCGCCATCTGGGTTCATGTTTGGTACCACGTAAAGTACGGCTTTTTCTAGCAGCGCTTGCGCCGTGGTGTCGGTTTCATCGACAAGGCGCTGAATAAGGCCTTCCATAAACCACTCCGCCATGGTCTCACCAGGATGCTGACGCGCGATAACCCAGATATTCTTCTTACCTTCCTCTGGCTCACCAAAGGTCAGTAGCGACATGTCATTGTTATCTAGCGTGTGGCCTAGGGTCTCTAAAGTGCAGTGGTGCTCGGTTTGCGCCATGTGCAGAAGGTCTAGGTGACGGTCGTAGGAGTACGGTGCAAAGTAGGCAAAGTACATCGACCCACGCTCAGGAAGGACGTCAAATCTCAAGGTATCACCATCGAACTCAGATGGGATGCGGAACCATTCTTCTCGGTCGTAAGAAGCCACGACGTCATAGCCCTTCCAACCTTCAGGGTAGGCAGACTTAGCGAGGTCAAGGATCTTAATGGTGTGAGACTGTTCAGCCTGAGTTTCTAGTCGGAAGTGAAACCATTGATAGAACTCAGACTGGTTGTCGTTTTGTATTTTTAGCTGGATATCGTCTCTGTTTTCAATGCTGACAACCTCAATGTTGCCACTCTCGAAATTACTGAAGATCTTCATCTGCTTGATTCTCTTATTCTATGTTGAGCATGAGCCGAGAGGCTACCACAAAGAGTGTAGAATCAATATCGCTGAATTGCTGATTTTATAGCGGCAATTCAACGTGCATTTTTAAGCCACCGAGATCACTGCGTGAGGCGTTAATTTGTCCACTGTGTTGAACGATAGCGCTTTGTGTGATTGCTAGACCAAGACCCGTCCCCCCAGAGTCACGATCGCGTGCGGTAGAGACGCGATAGAAAGGTCTAAAGATATCTTCAAGCTCGTCATCAGGCACACCAGGACCATCATCCTCTACGATGATGTTTAGCATCTCTGATTGCTGATAGACAGAGATGTTGATCTCTGATTCGCTATAGCGAATGGCGTTACGAACGATATTCTCGATAGCGCTCATTAGAAGCTTCGGGTTACCGACAATGGAAACGTCAGGTATCTCGGAGAAGTGCAGCGCTTTACCCACTTGTTCTGCTTCAAACTGAGCGTCACTGAATATCTCTTCCCAAAGGCTGCTTGCTGGTTGGCTTTCTCGCGTGACGTGGCTGTCAGTGCTCATACGCGATAGCTCGAGCAGTTCACCTATCATCTGTTCTAACCGCTGCGCCTCGGTATCAATACGTGTAAGCTCAGCACTTTCTCCTTGCTTACGTGCCGCGAGGCCAGTCGCCATTCTAAGGCGCGTAAGTGGTGAACGAAGCTCATGAGAGATATCAGAGAGCAGCCGCTGCTGACCTGAAATCATTTGGTTCACAGCCAATACCATTTGGTTAAAGCTCTGGCCGGCTTGTCGAAATTCCGTCGTACCGGTCTCTAGGTCTGGATCTGGCTTGAACTCTCCATTGGCGACCCGCTTTGCGGCGCGCTCGAGGCGTCTTGCAGGCTGGCTAAGCGCCCATGCAAGCCACAGCAGAAGCGGTGTACTGACCGCCATCACTACGAGTAAAAGCTGGAATGGCTTATCAAACATACGGAGCAGAAACGGTGGTGGCTGCGTCCAGCGCAGTCCGATATAGAGATAGTAATCTTGATTCGCTAGCTCGATAGGCATCGGTCCTACAAGCATATAGCGCCCGTAGAGCTTCTGCATTGGCGTGTCGAAGGCGTCAACCGAGGTGATGAAGTTTTTGAGCATACGTTCTTTGAAGTCTGTGCGCTTCTGCGTGCTCAGAATGTTGCCTTCTTGGTCGACAATAAAGAAACTCGGTCCTTTGGATTTATGGTCTTTATTGTGCTGTCGTTCAGACTTGTCGATCTTGTAGACGATGCGCCCTATATTATCTTCACCAGCAAATTCGCGCTCAATTCTGTCGCGAACATTGGTCATCTGCCCAAGTGTTTCTCCGGAGACCTCTTTTGCCACGCGAGGATCAAGGTGCGGGAGTGCCAGTACCGCAATCAGCACCAACAACATGGTAAACCAAAAGATGGCAAAAATACGACCATACAGGCTGGTGATCTTGGGCAGTTTCATCATTATTCCTTCACTAGCAAGTAGCCGCGACCACGAAGGGTCTTGATTCTAGGCTTGCCGTCTAATTTCTCGGGAAGTTTTTTTCTTAGGTTCGATACGTGCATATCGACAGCGCGGTCAAACGCAGACAGTCGCTTGCCGAGCACATCAAGACTGAGCGCTTCTTTGGTTAAGGTTTCCCCAGGCTTTTGCACAAAGTATTGCAGCAGCGCGAACTCGGTTGTAGTGAGATCGAGCAGGTTGCCCTGACAGGTTGCTTCTTGTCTTGCTGGGAAAACTTCAATATCGTCGAAACGCACACCGTCAGAGGTATTGGTCTCGGATTTGTTGGAGGTGCGTCTGAGGATCGCTTTGATACGTGCTAACAGCTCCCGATCACTAAAGGGCTTTGGTAAGTAGTCGTCAGCGCCGAGCTCTAAACCAATGACACGGTCGATCTCTTCGCCTTTCGCGGTGAGCATTAATACCGGCGTTTCCCAGCTTTCACGCAGCTTCTTGAGTGTGTCCATGCCATTTAGGCGCGGCATCATCACATCCATTAATACCAAATCGATCTCTTCGCTCATCGCTTCTAGACCTGCGAAACCATCGTTAGCTTCGGAAACATCAAAGCCCTCATAGCTGAGAATATCTTTTAATAAGCTGGTGAGTTCAGTGTCGTCATCGATAAGAAGAATGTGTGCCATATCTACCTCAGAATCTATTGTGCCCTGTAATAATAAAGCGTTAATGTCCCAAAAAAGCGATCTTTACGATTCTTTACGCTCGCTGTACGTTGCTTTACGCGCTAGCCCCTATTCTATACTCAAGCGCTGCAGAGGCAGCCATGGTATGAATCACATAAGGGTAAAGATTATGAAACTTTCAAAAAAATTGGTTATCGCTGCAACAGTTCTTCCACTCGCTCTAGGCTCAGCAAGCGCACTCGCATACGGTGGTGGTAAAGGTGGTCATCACGGCAAAGGCGGTGAGGGTATGTGCGGTGGCTTCGACGGTAAGCGCATGTTCCGTGAACTTGACTTAACTGACGCTCAGAAAGAACAGATGAAGCAGCTTCGCGAAAGCAACAAGCAGCAGATGAAACAGAAGTTTGGTGGTGATTTTGCTGCTAAGAAAGCGGAAATGCAGGCCCGCCAGCAAAAAATGCAAGATTTGGTATTGGCCGATACCTTTGATGCAGAAGCCGCAAATGCTCTAGCAACGGAAATGGTTGAAAAACAAGCCGAACGTCGCGTGAAAAAGCTAGAGAAGCAGCATGAGATGATGAGCATTCTAACGCCAGAGCAAAAAGTGAAGTTCAAAGAACTGTCTCAAGAGCGTATGGAAAAATGCTTCGCGAAAATGGAGAAGCGCGCAGAGAAATTTGCTGAAGAGTAATAGTCTGATAGCCATCGCGGTTCGCGATGGCTTTTCTTTGGGTCCTGCGACCTGATGATTGTGAATTTCCCTTATAGTGACTTTTTCTCATTCACTTTTGTCACTATCTGTTGCGACCAAATTTGGTCGCTTTTTTCTATTTTTGTCATCAATAATCGGTATACTTGCTTTGTGTTTAGAAATAACCCAAGGACCTAACACTTAGCGCATGAAGGATAACTACGCGAAACTGGTGACAACCGCAGCATGGGCTGCAACGACGATAGCGACCATTTTGCTGATAGCAAAGGTGATCACCTGGTGGGTGACAGGCTCGGTCAGCTTACTCGCCTCTTTAATTGATTCCCTACTAGATATTGCCGCTTCAGTTATTAACTTAGTGGTGGTTCGATACTCTCTGCAACCGGCAGACAAAGAGCATACCTTTGGGCATGGCAAAGCCGAATCCCTAGCCGCGTTGGCGCAATCAATGTTTATCACTGGCTCAGCCTGCTTCCTCATTCTAAACGGTATTGACCGCTTCTTTAGACCCCATGAGCTTAATTCTCCCGAGCTTGGCATCTATGTCAGTTTATTCGCATTGGTGCTCACGTCGGGTTTGGTGGCTTTTCAAAAATACGTAGTGAAAAAGACCGGCAGTCAGGCCATTGCCGCAGATTCTTTGCATTATCAAACCGACCTATATATGAATGTTGCAATTATGGTGGCGTTAGGACTGAGCTGGTATGGCATTGGTCAGGCTGACTCTGTGTTCGCAGTGGCGATTGGCGTCTTCATTCTCGTGAGTGCGATTAAGATGGCTTATGAAGCGGTTCAATCGCTTTTGGACCGTCAACTACCAGAAGAAGAGCTGGTTGTGATTCGTCAGGTCTGTAATGACGTAGAAGGGGTGATTGGTGTTCATCAGCTGAGAACGCGCATGTCCGGGCCAGTTCGTTTCATTCAGTTACACTTAGAGCTGGATGACCATTTACCACTGATAGAAGCACATCGCATTGCCGATCTCGCAGAAGAAAAAGTGATAGAGGCATTCCCGGGCGCAGACGTCATCATTCATCAGGACCCGTATTCAGTGGTGTTGCATGAAGAGGCAGAACAGAAGAAACAAGAGTTTTAACGCACGGGGCGTAGAGCAAGCAGCACTATGGGGTGAGGCTGAGTAGACATGGCAATGTTAAATTCAATTGTCTATTATCAATGCGCGTGATAAAAAAGTGCGATTCTGATGTGAATCAACGTAAGAGCCAGTATAAACTGTAATACTCTTACATAAGTAATAAAGTTACGTCAGTGATGTTTTGGGGAACGCGCTGACAAAGAGTAACGATAACAACAAGATTTCCGTGGGGCGCAGGTTTATGCGACCTACTTAAAGTTTAAAATTAGATTGCCAAATCGAGGGTGAGCATGATTAAGAAAATTGGTGTTTTGACAAGTGGTGGTGACGCACCTGGTATGAATGCTGCGGTACGCGGCGTGGTTCGTACTGCTCTGTCAGAGGGCTTGGAAGTGTACGGTGTATACGACGGCTACCTAGGTCTTTACGAAGACCGTATCAAGCCGCTTGATCGTTCAAGCGTTTCTGACGTGATCAACCGTGGTGGTACATTCCTAGGCTCTGCACGTTTCCCTGAGTTTAAAGAAGTGGAAGTTCGTGAAAAAGCGATCGAGAACCTTAAGAAGCACGGCATCGATGCACTCGTAGTTGTTGGTGGTGACGGCTCTTACATGGGTGCGAAAAAGCTAACTGAGATGGGTTACCCATGTATCGGTCTTCCAGGCACAATTGATAACGACATCGCAGGTACTGACTACACGATCGGTTACCTAACAGCACTTAACACAGTTATCGACGCGATCGACCGTCTGCGTGACACATCATCATCTCACCAACGTATCTCTATCGTAGAAATCATGGGTCGTCACTGTGGTGACCTAACCCTGATGTCTGCAATCGCTGGTGGCTGTGAGTACATAATCACTCCAGAAACAGGTCTGAATAAAGAGCAGCTTATCAGCAACATCCAAGACGGTATTGCTAAAGGTAAAAAGCACGCCATCATTGCACTTACTGAGCTAATGATGGATGCCAATGAGCTAGCGAAAGAGATCGAAGACGCAACAGGTCGTGAGACTCGCGCAACGGTACTTGGTCACATTCAGCGTGGTGGTCGTCCAACAGCGTTCGACCGCGTTCTAGCATCTCGCATGGGTAACTACGCGGTTCACCTTCTTCTAGAAGGTCACGGTGGCCGTTGTGTTGGTATCCAGAAAGAACAGCTTGTTCACCATGACATCATTGATGCGATTGAGAACATGAAGCGTCCAGTACGTGATGACCTATTCAAGGTAGCTGAAGAGCTGTTCTAAGAGAACTCGCACTGAAATAATCGTGAAAAGCCGCTGCATTTGCAGCGGCTTTTTTATGCGTGAGCCCGGAGCTGCATGCCTAGCGAGTAGGCACAAAAAAGCCGGCTCCCCAAGAACCGGCTTTTTGGTAATCAATAGAGATTACTTAGCTTTAGCTGCCGCCGCTGCTTTAGCGATAGCTGCGAAGCTCTTAGCATCTAGAGATGCACCACCAACTAGAGCACCGTCGATGTCTGGTTGTGAGAAGTAAGCTTCTGCGTTCTCTGGCTTAACAGAACCACCGTATTGGATGATTACTTGCTCAGCTACTGCTGCGTCTTTCTCTGCAATTAGAGCGCGGATAGAAGCGTGGATGCGCTGTGCATCTTCTGCAGTTGCTGCTTTACCAGTACCGATAGCCCAGATTGGCTCGTATGCGATGATAGCGTCGTTAAGTGCTTCAACACCGTAAGCGTCGATAACTGCGTTGATTTGACGTGCACAAACTGCTTCAGTTTCGCCTGCTTCGTTTTGCGCTTCAGATTCACCGATACAGAAAACTGGCTTCAGGCCGTTCTCTTTTAGGAATGCGAATTTCTTAGCGATGAACTCGTCTGATTCGTTGTGGTACTCACGACGCTCAGAGTGACCGATGATGATGTGAGTAGCACCGAAGTCTTTCAGCATTTCTGGAGACATGTCGCCAGTGAAAGCACCGCTGTTGTTTAGGTCTGTGTTTTGTGCACCAAGGATGATCTTGTTGCCGCCTTCCGCGATTACACGCTCAGCTAGATCGATGTATAGTGCTGGTGGAGCTACCGCCACGTCTACACCAGTTACGCCTTCAAGTTCAGCGTTTAGACCAGTTAGCAGCTCAGTTACCATTGCTTTGCTGCCGTTGAGTTTCCAGTTACCCATAACTACAGGTTGACGCATGAGATTTTCTCCAAAATCAGTGTTTGTAAAAAACGAATGTAAAAAATAAACGTGATTACGAAAGAATATAACAGATTAATTCATGTAGATCATGATTGGGGTCATTTCTTTATCGCTTTGGTATCTTATCCTAACAATTGCCCAGAATGGCTCGCCCAAGTGATCCAGTAAACAGAATAATAGAATACTTCTCGGAATTTTACTCGCGGCTTGCTATACCTTGTCGCCTATTGGTCACAACAAAGGGAAGTCGTATGCCGAATCTGGTTCTAGAATATTCGAATACAGCCGATGAAAGGTTGAATGTACAAGGGTTATTGGAAGACCTACACCGAGTGACGTTGAACTGCGGACTGTTTGACGCTGATTCTGTTAAGTCGCGTTCCCTGCGCAGCCACAACTGGTTGATTGGCGAGTATGGTGACAGCGAAGATTTTGTGCACATCAGCTTTGAGCTATTATCTGGAAGGACAGATGAGCAAAAACGCGAGCTTTCAAGAAAGCTGATGGAAGTGCTAAGAGAGCAGGCGAGCCATATTAAGAGCTTAACAGTGAACATTCGCGATATGGACAAGACCTGCTTTCAAAAGATTACCAATTAATACGAGAGTGATTTGATGCCGTTAAAATCGTTACTGTTTTCATTCAATGGACGCATTGGGCGTAAGACATTCTGGATGTGGAATGTCTGTTACTACTTAGCCATTATGATTGTTGCACAGGGGCTAAATTTTCTATTCCCTAATGTGATGCAGTTTTTGTTGCCCTTGCTATTGCTGATGTTGCTTATCCCTGACCTAGCTATCACGGCGAAGCGTTGGCATGACCGCAATAAATCTAATTGGTGGCTATTGCTTAACTTGCCATTGGTGTTTGGGCGCATGAGTTTACCGACGTTAGATCCTGCGACAGCCGCTCAGCCGTCGATGGTGCAAAGTTTGTTGTCGTTTTCAGCCCTAGCGTGTGGTGCATGGATTTTAGTGGAGTGCGGTTTTCTTAAGGGCACCGAAGGTCCTAACCAATACGGTGATGAGCCCAAGTAATGTGCTTACGAATCGTGTGAGAAAAGGGAAGCATTGGCTTCCCTTTTTAGTGCGCGACTGTTTTCTATTACGTATGAGCTGGTTCAGCGCCACTCCTCATCGCGGCGAAATGGCAATACATCGGCCGTTTGTTTTGGTGATGGGAGATCACCATGCAGCGCCTCTGAAAATTTAACGATCTGCTTGTGGAGCTCTTCTCTCAACAGCACATTAGCGTGGATAGGGTTTTTGGCGCGCTGCAGCACTCGCTCAATGTGGGATTGCTGGGCATGCAATCTTGGTTGCATGTCACTCGAGCAGCTCTCGATAAATTGCTCACACAGTTGATGTCGCAGTTGGCTGAGCTTCTCTGGGTCTTCTTTTGCCATCGCTGCTAGATCCTCAAAAGAGGGAAGTGAAATCGGCTCTGCCATGTTTGCCTTCCTATGCCTAACGTTATCGAACCATATTCATAGCGTAGGACTTAATGAGAAAAGACAAACTTAAATGCATGACGTGTCTCAGAGTTGAGACACGTAGGTTGGGCTTATTGTTTTGCGTGAAACTTGTAGACGCATCGTCTGGCGCCTTTAACGATATGCTCATCGCGCTCGACGTTAACGTCGCTGCCAACCAAGGCTTGGAATACATTGAGCTCAGATTGACATAGCGCTTCGCAGCGAGAAGCCGCTTTGCAAATAGGGCAGTGATTCTCGATGAGCACAAACCCATCATCGGTTTGCTCAAGCTCTGCCATGTAGCCATCTTTCTCGCGCAATTCAGTCAATTTCTGAACCTTGCTTTGCAAGTCGGGTAGTTGATCAAAGTGTGGTTGGTAGGTTGTGAGGGTGTTGAACTCGCGTTCTTTGGAGACTTTCTCAAGCCCCTCACTGCCAAACACATTCTCAATGGCGTCAATAAACTGAATTGTGAGGTCGCTATGGCGGTCGGAAAAGCGCGCATGACCTTGAGCGGTCAAGGACCAATGTCTATTCGGGCGACCCACTTTGACTTTGACGTCCTCGAATCGCAACAATCCATCCTCTTCAAGGCTTTGGAGGTGCTGCCTTGCGCCCATGGTCGTGATGCCCAAACGCTCCGCAATACGTTTTGCGGTGACGGCTCCCTCGCGTTTTATGATGTCTATGATGTGATCAGTGGCTTTCATCAGTGCATCCGTTCTGTTTGTTCAGCCTTAAGGTAAAGATAGTCGAGGTATTATGGCGGATAAGGTTAATAAAGCAAATTATTTACAATGTTGCGTATGGATAAATGACGTATAACCAAATAAAAAAAGCGCTGATGAAGATCAGCGCTTTTCTATCGCGAACTCGCTTAAAGGATAATGTTGCGGATCTCTGGGTCTTTACGCTCTAGGTAGTGCGTAGACTTGATGCGTCGAATGGTACGACAGCGCCCACGGATCAGCAGGGTTTCTGTTGTCGCGATGTTGCCTTGGCGAGTGATGCCCTCAAGTAGGTCACCCTTAGTGATGCCCGTTGCTGAGAATACGACATTGTCGCTACGTGCCATATCTTCCATACGCAGCACGACACTCGCTTCAACGCCCATTTCCGCGCAGCGCTCAAGCTCGTCTTGTCCTGCTTTACGGTTTTCTTCGGTATCGCCTTTTACAGCGTGGCGAGGCAGCAGACGACCGTTCATGTCACCATCAAGCGCACGAATTACCGCCGCAGAAACTACACCCTCTGGCGCGCCACCGATGCAGTACATCACGTCGACTTCACTGTCTGGCATACACGTGAGAATCGATGCCGCTACATCACCATCTGGCACTGCGAACACGCGAACACCCATTGCTTGCATCTCAGCGATAACCTGATCGTGACGTGGTTTTGCTAGTGTGGTTACTACCAGAGTATCAAGGGTTTTGCCCAGCGCGGCTGCGATGTTGTTTAGGTTTTCTTTGAGTGGCTTGTTAAGGTCAATGACGCCTTTAGCGCCAGGACCCACAACCAGCTTCTCCATGTACATATCTGGAGCTTTCAAGAAGCTGCCTTTCTCGCCCGCAGCAAGAACGGCTAGCGCGTTAGACTGACCCATCGCCGTCATACGTGTGCCTTCAATTGGGTCAACAGCGATATCTACCGCATCGCCACCGATACCCACGTGCTCACCAATGTACAGCATAGGTGCATCGTCGATTTCACCCTCACCAATAACGATTTCACCTTCGATATCGGTCTTGTTCAGTAGGCTGCGCATGACCTCCACCGCTGCACCATCGGCAGCATTTTTGTCGCCTCGTCCTAGCCACTTATAACCTGCTAGTGCGGCACCTTCGGTAACTCGTGAAAAAGCCATTGCTAAATCGCGCTTCATACTGACTCCAATTTAATGAAAAATGACAAATGATTTACGGCGCGAATTCTAGCATATCAGAAGGGAAACGTTTGCCTTTTTATCTGTTTGGTGGCGATCTTGTCGTTAAAATCGCAGATGGTGGAGAGCTTGCAAAGCCGAAGCCAATATTGAATAACGTTTTTTAGTAAACGGCAGGTCAGTTTACGGCGCTTTTTTGACCGAATAGTGAAAAATCTGCAATATAGGACGTGTCTATCTTCTCTAGGCTGAGTAGAATGGGGCACTATAGGGTATATAGAATGAAGCATTTTCATTTCACAGGATTAAACAAGGGTAGGCCGAGATGTCTTTTGAAGTACTGGAACAACTAGAAGCAAAAATTCAAACTGCAGTTGACACAATCGCTCTTCTTCAAATGGAAGTAGAGGAATTGAAAGAAGAGAAAGCACAGCTAGCGAACCAAGCTGAAGAGCTACGCAGCAGCCGTGTAGAGCTAGAGCAGAAGACGGAACAGATGCAGCGCGAGCATAGCCAATGGCAAGAGCGCATTCGCAACCTACTAGGTAAAATGGACGAAGTAGAGTAATTTTTCGCTCATTCGAGAATATTGAAAGCACCCTGCATTGGGTGCTTTTTTGTTTTCTCACCATGAATGGATTACGTGGTGAATATGCGAAATACGGGTGTTGTTTGGTCTAACCAGTGTAACTCACCATCTCTTGACTTTTCGTGTACAAGTTGAGCACGTATACTAACTCTAACTAGGGAAAGGAAAAGTTAGAATGAAAACACGTGACAAAATAGTCTATGCCGCCCTCGACTTGTTCAATACTGATGGCGAGCGCAACGTGACAACCAACCATATTGCGGCGCACATTGAGATTAGCCCGGGCAATCTCTACTACCATTTCCGAAACAAACAAGAAATCGTTCGCGAGATTTTTGCGCTTTACTCGCAAGAACTCATCGAGCGTTTTACCCCAGTCCAAGGCCAGCAAGAGAGCCTAGCACTGCTGAAACATTACCTGGATTCCATCTTCACTCTGATGTGGAAATACCGCTTTTTCTATGCCAATCTGCCAGAGATTTTGCAGCGAGACCCGAAGCTGCATGAAGAGTACATCGAGGTCCAAGAGCGTTTGCAGGGCAACTTGGTTAACATTCTCAAGGCATTTGTAGAGCTTGATTTGCTCACCATCAACGATAAAGAACTCAAGTCACTGGTCACAACCCTGCACATGATGGCAGTGGGTTGGCTAAGCTATCAGTCGGCGATGTCACCACGCACTAAAATCACCGAAGAGGTGATCCAACAAGGTATGCTACAAATGATCCATGTGGTTAAGCCTCTGGCGACTGATAAAGGTAAAGAGCAACTGACGCTGCTAGAAGATGGCGTTCGCATGATGGGTAGCCCAACAAGCTAACTGTTGCTAACGGCATGATATATAGCCAATTCGTATTGTCCAAACCCTACTTAACAAGTAGGGTTTGTGGTTTCTATCCCCGCATTAAAGGAAGAGTGTGAAGGTGCATTACGATGTATTCAATGGCGATGCCGACGGCATACTTGCCTTACTGCAACTACGTTTGGCGCAGCCAAAAGAGAGTCAGCTTATCTCGGGCATTAAACGTGATATCGCTTTGTTGCAGCAGGTGCCACTCGAGCAGGCAAGCTCAGTGACGGTGCTTGATATCTCGATGGATAAAAATCAAGCCGCGCTCGAGAAGCTTTTGGATCATCATGTTCCAACTACTTATATTGACCATCACAAGGCATCTTCCATTCCAAATAGCCAATACCTTGATGCCCATATTGACCTTGATGCGAATACCTGTACGGCACTGATTGTCGACAAGTTGCTCCAAGGCCAATTTAGGTTATGGGCGGTTGCTGCTGCGTATGGCGACAACATGCTGGCAAGTGCTGAGGCATTGGCATCGACTTTAAGGTTAAGTGATGAGCAGCGCCGCTTACTTAACGAGCTGGGTACGCTGATCAATTACAACGGCTACGGTGAAAGCCTCGAAGACCTGCATTTTAATCCGGTTGATTTGTATCAGCAGCTTTTGGCCTACCATGATCCTTTTGAGTGTATTGGTGATCCTAGCTCCCCATATCATGTACTCAAAGCGGCCTTTGCACAGGACGAATCAGCGCTGAGCGCAGCGCAGACACGCCATGATTCAGCGGTGCTTAAAGTGGTCTTGCTGCCGGATAGTGCGGCAGCGAGACGAATGTCGGGTACCTGGATTAATAGACTTGCCAATCAATCCCCTAATCAAGCGCACGTCTCATTGGTGCCAAGAAGCGATGTATCGGGAGAGCCGTGCTATACCGTTTCGGTGAGAGCGCCACTTAATAATAAGCAAGGGGCAGGAGAAATTTGCAGTCAGTTTGCCACCGGTGGTGGCAGAGAGGCGGCGGGCGGCATTAACAGCATGCCAGAGAGCGAGCTAGAAAGGCTGATTGAGATTGCAACAACACGCTACTCAAAGCAATGAGTAGCGGTACTGAGCTAGCGCTTTAACCAGCTTTTCGGGTTTTGGACTTTACTATTACGGCGGATCTCAAAGTAGAGGGATGAGCTGTCTTGACCGCCTGTATCGCCGGCAAGAGCAATGGTTTCGCCAGCTGCGACCTTATCACCCTCTTTCTTTAGTAGGGTTTGGTTGTAGCCATATAACGTCATATCGCCTTTACCATGGTCGAGCAGAACTACGAGTCCATAGCCGCGCAGATAGTCGGCGAATACCACGGTACCAGAGTAAACTGACTTAACCGAGTCGCCATAGTTGGCAGCGATGACCATGCCTTTCCAGTTGACTTGTCCGGTTTGTTTGGTACCAAAGCTATGTAGCACCTTGCCTTTTACTGGCCATGGAAGACGACCTTTTTGACGAGCAAGACCATCCATCGGTACTTGGTTGCGCTTCGCCGCTTTGGCGATTTCCGCTTTTAGCCTGGTTTCATTGCGCTGCAGCTCCGCGAGGTAATTTTTATCGCTGGAGATACTGCGGCGAATTTTGCTTACCGTGCTTTGTCGGCTGCTTCGATTCTTAGCTAAGGTGTCACGCTTGGCTTTTTGCTGCTCTAGAAGCTGAGCGATCTGATTGCGCTCAAGCTCCAACGCTCGCTCACTTTCCGCTAGCTTGCGTTCGGTCTCGGCAAGTTGTTCCAGTGTTTCGGCGCGGGCCTTCGCTAGATGCTGATAGTATTGACTGATACGGTCTTGGTCAGGGTCTGTGCTAAGCACACCAGACGCGGAGTTATTTTGCTTGGTGATGTAGTAGGTTTGTACCAGTTCAGCGAGCACCTTTTGTTGCTGCTCTTTTTGCTGTGTTAGTGCCTCAACTTGGCTATGAAACCCATCTAGGTTGCGGTTGGCTTGAGCAAGCGCTGCCGTTGTTGCTTTGATTTCTTTCTCGACATTAGAAATGCCAATCTCTTGCTCACGCAGGGATTTTTGCAGTGTATCGAGCTCTTTTTGCTGTGCAGATAGGGATTTTTGCTGACGACTTATCTCACTTTTTACACCTGTGAGTTCATTTTGGTTTGCAAGGCTATGGGCGCTGGGTAAAGCGAGCCCTAAACACACGACCAGTGCAGACAAACGAGGGGTAAAAAGCCTAATTCTGTTTGGTTTCATCCTAATTCCACTACACGCAGCGACAAGAGTTTGCTCATTCAATAGTAATCATAACTGATTGATAGTTCACTATAGCTGTTCGCAATCCGCACCTCTAAAGTGATGTTGCCATTATATCCACACATGGCACCTTAGGCGCAAGCAAACAAAAACGCCGATGTAGAAACATCGGCGTTTTTCATGACTGCGAAAGGCAATTACTTAACTAGGATCTCACCAGACATCTCTGCTGGAATTTCCATGTCAGTCATCGCTAGCATTGTTGGCGCAAGGTCAGACAGTTTACCGCCTTCTTTGAACTCAACCGCTTTGTCACCTACGTAGATTAGAGGTACTGGTAGGTTAGTGTGAGCAGTGTGCGTACCGCCAGTCACTGGGTCTACCATCATCTCTGCGTTACCGTGGTCAGCTGTGATCAGCATTTGACCGCCCACCTCTTTGATCGCGTCTACTACTTGGCCAACGCTCGCATCAAGAGCTTCGATAGCTTGCTCAGCAGCTTCGTAAACACCGGTGTGACCAACCATGTCTGCGTTTGGATAGTTACAGATGATAGTGTCGTACTTACCAGACTTGATAGCCGCAACCATCTTCTCTGTTAGCTCTTCAGAGCTCATTTCTGGCTGTAGGTCGTAAGTTGCTACTTTTGGAGAAGCAACGAGCTGACGCTCTTCGCCGTCAAATTCGTTCTCAACACCACCGTTGAAGAAGAACGTCACGTGTGCGTATTTCTCTGTTTCAGAGATACGTAGCTGAGTCTTACCTGCTTTAGATAGCCACTCACCGTACGTGTTCTCAAGAGACGCTGGTGGGAAAGCGATAGATAGCGGGATGTCAGCTGCGTATTGCGTTAGCATGACGAAGTCGATCGCTGGGAATACTGCGCGCTCAAAACCATCAAACTCAGGTACGAATGTACGAGTGATTTGACGTGCACGGTCAGCACGGTAGTTCATGAAGATAACTGCGTCGCCATCTTGGATCGCTGCGTCTTCTTGACCTTCAGCTTTGATAGCCGTTGCTTTAACGAACTCATCGTTTTCTTCACGAGCGTAAGCCGCTTCAAGCCCTGCTACTGCATTGTCGTAAGTGAACTCAGCTTTGCCTTGAGTCAGTAGGTCGTAAGCAACTTGTACGCGATCCCAGTTGTTATCACGATCCATTGCGTAGTAACGACCGATTAGAGACGCTACGCGGCCTTTACCAAGCTCAGCAAATAGCTCGTCGAAACGCTTTAGTGAACCTTCAGCGCTACGAGGCGGTGTATCACGGCCGTCTAGGAAGCAGTGTAGGTAGATTTTCTCAGCGCCACGCTCTGCTGCCATTTTAACGGCTGCGTAGATGTGGTCTTCGTGAGAGTGAACACCACCTGGAGACATAAGACCCATAAGGTGTACAGCTTTACCTGCTGCTACTGCTTTGTCGATAGCGGCAACAAGCGCTTCGTTCTGAGAGAACTCACCGTCAGCGATTGATTTAGTGATGCGAGTTAGGTCTTGATAAACAACACGACCCGCGCCGATGTTAGTGTGACCTACTTCTGAGTTACCCATTTGACCGTCTGGCAGACCTACGTCCATACCAGAAGCCGAAATAAGAGTACGTGGGTTGTTTGCCCACAAGCCATCCATTACTGGAGTTTTTGCGTTGTTGATTGCGTTGCTTGCGTTGTCTTCACGGTAACCCCAACCGTCAAGAATCACTAGAGCCATTGGCTTCTTAGCTGACATAGTTATAACCTCGTCAAATCGATAGTAACTTTACAGAAAACAAATTAGCGTAATTTTACTACACTTTTTACCCATAACTGTAGTGGCAGATCAAATAATGTTTGTGATTACCGTTGCTGGGTTACAGTTTTATCTAGCTAATTCGTCTGTTTATGTTCTTTGTGAGGTAATCATAGACGTTATTTTCGTTAGATACCTCGGCTTTATCTCTATTAATACGCCTTGTTTAGTCGCTTTGACTAATCGGTTTTTTCTATCTCTGCAATAGTGTCTAGCGCTGCCATTGCCAGGCAAGGCGAGGAGAAGGATCCCAATTCTCCGCTCGAAACATTTTCCCCTCTCGCCACGGCGAGGCTAAGCCGCTATACTCCTCGACTGATTTAATGTTCAACTATCTAAGAGCGCAAGCTATGCAAGAGTATTTAGAATTTTTTCAACAAAACATGATCATGTCGCTAGTGTGGGTTGCACTATTTGTTGCTCTGATCGCTAACATCTTTAAATCAGCGAACGCAGCATATAAAGAAGTCTCTGCAGCACAAGTCACACACATGATGAACCGTGAGAATGGCATCGTGGTGGATATTCGTTCAAAAGACGAATTCAAACGTGGTCACATTACTGACGCACTTCACGTTTTACCTTCAGATATCAAAGCGGGTTCTTTCGGCAGCCTTGAAAACCACAAATCAGACCCAATCATTGTGGTATGTAAGACTGGTCAAACGGCGCAAGAGAGCGCGAACTTGCTTGCAAAAGCAGGGTTTGAAAAGGTTTACTTGCTGAAAAATGGTCTAGTGGCTTGGAGCGAAGCAAACCTACCGCTGATCAAAGGCAAGAAGTAACACAGAATTTTGAGTAATTTCGCGGCAGTTATGACTAAGGGATGTGATAAATGCCACGGAATTCACGGCTCGCCTAGTCATCAAACATTGGCTCGGCTAGTCTGCAAGAAAACTCATTAACGTTTTGACAAATTTAGACGTATTTAAGGAAATCATCATGGCTGAAGCAGCTCCACAAGAAGCACAACAAAACTTCTCAATCCAACGTATCTTTCTAAAAGACGTATCATTTGAGGCGCCAAACTCGCCAGATATGTTCCAGAAAGACTGGAACCCTGATGTTAAGCTAGATCTTGACACTCAAAGCCGTGAACTAGGTCAAGGCGTATACGAAGTTGTTCTTCGCCTGACAGTGACAGTGAAAAATGCAGAAGAAACTGCATTCCTATGTGAAGTACAACAAGGTGGTATCTTCACTGCAGAGCAAATGGAAGCAGGTCAACTTGCACATTGCCTAGGTGCATTCTGCCCGAACATCCTATTCCCATACGCTCGTGAAACTATCTCAAGCCTAACGATGAAAGGTACGTTCCCTCAACTGAACCTAGCGCCAGTTAACTTTGACGCACTGTTCATGAACTACCTACAGCAGCAAGCTCAGCAAGAAGGTCAAGCGGAAGCTTAATCTCCTTCGCAGACTGATTCTGCGTTAACGAGTCTATGTAATAAAAATGCACAGCGCACCGCGATGTGCATTTTTTATTTGCTTATACAGGTTTAGACTTATACCCAAGTCATCTCGAGAGATTGCCGCTTTTAGGGTCACTTGGGTATAACAAAGAAACATAATCATACCGACAAATTAGGTGGTGTTATGAATAACGCATATGGAAAAGAAATCGCAATGACCGTTATTGGTGCTGGCTCTTATGGCACGTCGCTTGCGATTTCGCTAGCAAGAAACGGTGCGAACGTGGTGATTTGGGGACACGAACCTGAACACATGGCAAAACTAGAAGCCGATCGTGCAAACCATGAGTTCTTGCCTGGCATTGAGTTTCCAGAGTCTTTGATTGTTGAATCGGATCTGCAAAAAGCAGTTCAGGCGAGTCGTGACTTACTGGTTGTGGTCCCAAGCCATGTGTTTGGTATCGTGCTCAACAGCATTAAGCCACACCTCAGAGAAGACAGTCGTATCTGCTGGGCGACGAAAGGGCTTGAGCCGGAGACAGGGCGCTTACTTAAAGATGTAGCACACGACATCATTGGTGAGAATTACCCGCTGGCGGTACTATCAGGCCCAACCTTTGCTAAAGAGCTGGCAGCTGGCCTACCGACGGCGATCGCCGTTGCCTCTCCAGATGCGCAGTTTGTGGCGGATCTACAAGAAAAGATCCACTGCAGCAAAACATTCCGCGTCTATGCCAACGATGACTTCACTGGTATGCAGCTTGGCGGCGCCGTGAAGAACGTCATCGCGATTGGCGCGGGTATGTCGGATGGCATTGGCTTTGGTGCCAATGCTCGTACCGCACTTATCACTCGTGGTCTCGCGGAGATGACTCGCCTGGGTGCAGCGCTCGGCGCTAAGCCTGATACCTTTATGGGAATGGCAGGCCTGGGCGATTTGGTATTGACGTGTACCGATAACCAATCGCGCAACCGTCGCTTTGGTCTTGCGCTGGGCGAAGGTAAGGATGTCGATACCGCACAAACCGAAATTGGTCAGGTAGTGGAAGGCTATCGCAATACCAAAGAGGTGTGGTTGTTGTCTCAACGCATGGGTGTAGAGATGCCAATTGTTGACCAAATCTATCAAGTATTGTATCAAGGAAAGGACGCGCGCCTTGCGGCGCAAGATCTACTCGCTAGGGATAAAAAAGCCGAGCAGCAATAATCGCTCGACGGATGATTGAGTATTCATCGTAGGACCGAAAATGAAACACTGTGAAAAACAAAATGTCTGGGAGTGCATTGTAAGAGAAGCCCGTGAGTCAGCGGAACAAGAGCCGATGCTGGCTAGCTTCTATCATGCCACCATAATTAACCATGAAAGCTTTGGAGCAGCGCTAAGCTACATCCTTGCTAACAAGCTAAAGACAGCGTCAATGCCGGCTATGGCTGTGCGTGAAGTGGTTGAGCAAGCGTTTAATGCTGACCCGAGCATTACCGATGCAGCGGCGTGTGACATTTGTGCGACAGTGAATCGAGATCCTGCGGTATCCATGTACTCAATGCCGCTTCTATACCTAAAAGGTTATCATGCCCTGCAAGGTTATCGAGTCGCAAACTGGCTCTGGTCTCAGGGGCGTAACGCTTTGGCGACGTATCTTCAGAATCAAATCTCAGTAGCGTGTCAGGTGGATATCCATCCTGCAGCGCGTATCGGTAAAGGCATCATGCTTGACCATGCGACGGGCATCGTTATCGGTGAAACGGCGGTGGTGGAGAATGATGTCTCTATCCTACAGAACGTTACATTGGGTGGTACGGGTAAAGAGTGTGGTGATCGACACCCTAAGATCCGCGAAGGTGTGATGATTGGTGCTGGTGCTAAGATCCTCGGTAATATCGAAGTGGGTAAAGGTGCCAAGATTGGCTCTTGCTCTGTGGTGCTTCAGCCAGTGCCTCCACATACAACAGCGGCAGGTGTACCCGCGAAAATTGTTGGTAGGCCTAAGACAGATAAGCCATCTCTGGACATGGACCAGCAGTTTAATGGTAAGTCACAGACCTTTATGGGCGGTGATGGTATCTAACCGATAGCCGACGCAGAATGCTAAAAAGCCAAGGCAATGCCTTGGCTTTTTGTCTATTTGGCTAATGAAGGCAAATGCTTTCGCCTCACCGACAGTGCATACAAGTAGGCAAGCACGCCACCAATGACATTCCCCAAAGCCACACCAATAAACATCCCCTCGACACCATACAGCATGCTACCTAGAGCGGCGGCTGGAAGCGTAAACACAAACAGCCTCATGGCACTCCACATAAATGCTTTGTTGGGCTCATGCAGCGCATTCATTCCACTTCCAAGCATCATAATGATGCCTTGAAAGCCGTAGCTAAATGGCACGACGAGTAGGTAGTGCCAAAGGATATCTCGCACCGCTTGTTCTTGAGAGAACAACGCTGAGATTGGGATGCTGAGCGGCACCATCATCACAAAGACCAGCAATTGAAATAACAGCGAAAAGCGCATGCTGAGGAACAGTCCTGCAAAACTGCGGTCGGCTTGCTTGGCGCCAAAGTTTTGCGACATAAATGGCGTTAGGGCTGAGCTGAGTGATATCAGAACTAAGATAAGAATCGACTCAACACGCTGCGCCGCCCCATAGGCTGCTACAGCCGCCGTACCATGGACAGAGAGCATCTTCATTAAGATTGCCCCTGAGATGGGCGACATCGCCGTCGACAAACCAGAAGGCATGCCAATACGTAGAATCGCAATCCAATCTTGCCAAAGCTGCGAAGGTTTGAGCTGACCAAGGAGTTTTTCTCGCTTGGTGAGTACATACAGCGAGCCAGTCAGCGCACCTAGCCAAGCGATACCACTTGCAATCGCCGCACCTTGAATGCCGAGCTCAGGAAACGGACCGATACCAAAAATCAGCAGTGGGTCGAGCAGGCCATTAATAAAGCCAGAAAGCATCATGATCTTAGCTGGCGTTTTGGTATCGCCGGTGGCTCGAATGGCGCTGTTACCCGCCATCGGTATCACCAACAGTGGTACAGTGAAGTACCAGATCACCATGTACTCTCGGATCAGCGGGATAATGTCGTCGCTGGCACCCAGTAGTTTGAATAGTGGTTCTATGGTGTAAAGACCTAAGGTGGAGGCTAACATGACCAAAACCACGGCAAGCAACAAGCCATGTGTGGAGAAACGCGCCGCGTGCTGCGTATTGCCCTGACCAAGCAAGCGTCCGATATTGGTGGACAATCCCATGCCAATGCCCATGGTGATGCAGTTGACGCCAAAGGTTACAGGGAAAGTAAAACTGATGGCAGCGAGGGCTTCGGTGCCTAATAGCGAAATAAAGAAGGTGTCGACAAGGTTGAATGCCAGTATTGCCACCATGCCAAAGACCATAGGCACGGTCATATTTCTAAGCACTTTGGATATCGGCGCGGAGAGCAGGCCGTGTTTGTCTTGCATGGCATTCTAAGCTTGGTAAACAGGAGGCTAGAATACAGTAATTAACCAGTTGGCGCGACAACCGACTCGTCGCAGCTTAGCTTTCGCATGCCAATCTTAAATTTCGTTATTTTTGTCACAATTTTTTGGCATCCTCCCCTTGGGATCACCAAAAACGCCCCCAACATATTCAACACAAGGCCTTGAAGGCAACCCTATAAGCTAAATGGAAAATAATCAGGAGAATCGACCGATGAATATCCGTCCTCTACACGACCGAGTTATCGTTGAGCGCCAAGAAGTTGAATCTAAGTCTGCTGGTGGCATCGTTTTAACTGGTTCTGCGGCAGAAAAATCAACACGTGGTACAGTTTTGGCTGTGGGCAAAGGCCGCATCCTAGAAAACGGTACAGTACAGCCGCTAGACGTGAAAGTAGGTGATACGGTGATCTTTGCTGAAGGCTACGGCACTAAGACAGAAAAGATCGACGGTAAAGAAGTTCTGATCATGTCTGAAAATGACATCATGGCTATCGTTGAATAATTAAGTAGACGTTGAGTAATTTTTTACTCTAAACAAGCTATCCACTGAATTTAGATAAGGAAATAAACAATGGCTGCTAAAGACGTTAAGTTTGGTAACGACGCACGAGTTAAAATGCTAGAAGGTGTAAACGTTCTAGCGGATGCAGTAAAAGTAACACTAGGTCCTAAAGGCCGTAACGTAGTTCTAGACAAATCTTTCGGTGCACCAACTATCACTAAAGATGGTGTATCTGTAGCGCGCGAAATCGAGCTTGAAGACAAGTTCCAAAACATGGGCGCGCAAATGGTTAAAGAAGTAGCCTCTCAAGCGAACGATGCTGCTGGTGACGGTACAACAACGGCAACAGTTCTTGCACAGGCTATCGTAAACGAAGGCCTAAAAGCGGTTGCTGCTGGCATGAACCCTATGGATCTTAAGCGCGGTATCGACAAAGCTGTTGTTGCTGCGGTTGAAGAGCTAAAAGCGCTGTCTGTTCCTTGTGAAGACACTAAAGCGATTGCTCAGGTTGGTACTATCTCTGCGAACTCTGATGAGAGCGTAGGTAACATCATTGCTGAAGCAATGGAAAAAGTAGGTCGTGATGGTGTTATCACGGTTGAAGAAGGTCAGGCTCTACAAGACGAGCTAGACGTGGTTGAAGGTATGCAGTTCGACCGCGGTTACCTATCTCCATACTTCATCAACAACCAAGAAGCAGGTTCTGTTGAGCTAGAGAGCCCATTCATCCTGCTTATCGACAAGAAAGTATCAAACATCCGTGAGCTACTTCCAACACTAGAAGCGGTTGCTAAAGCATCTCGTCCACTGCTTATCATTGCAGAAGACGTAGAAGGTGAAGCACTAGCAACGCTTGTTGTGAACAATATGCGCGGCATCGTGAAAGTAGCGGCTGTTAAAGCGCCTGGTTTCGGTGACCGTCGCAAGTCTATGCTTCAAGATATCGCAATCCTAACGGCTGGTACTGTGATCTCTGAAGAAGTCGGTCTAGACCTTGAGAAAGTGACGCTAGAAGACCTAGGTCAAGCGAAGCGCGTTTCTATCACTAAAGAAAACACGACTATCATCGATGGCGTGGGTGAAGAAGCAATGATTCAAGGCCGTGTAACTCAAATTCGTCAACAAATCGAAGAAGCGACGTCTGACTACGACAAAGAGAAACTTCAAGAGCGCGTAGCTAAGCTAGCTGGCGGTGTTGCGGTAATCAAAGTTGGCGCAGCAACTGAAGTTGAGATGAAAGAGAAGAAAGACCGCGTTGAAGATGCACTACACGCAACTCGCGCAGCGGTTGAAGAAGGCGTAGTCGCGGGTGGTGGTGTTGCACTTATCCGCGCGGCGTCAAAAGTGGCGGGTCTTGAAGGTGCTAACGAAGAGCAAAATGTGGGTATCCGCGTTGCACTTCGCGCTATGGAAGCGCCAATTCGTCAAATCACTGCAAACGCAGGTGACGAAGAGTCTGTGGTTGCAAACAACGTGAAAGCAGGCGAAGGCAGCTACGGCTACAACGCAGCAACAGGTGAGTACGGCGACATGATCGCAATGGGTATCCTAGATCCAACTAAAGTAACTCGCTCTGCACTTCAGTTCGCTGCATCGGTTGCCGGTCTTATGATCACAACAGAAGCTATGGTCACTGACGTACCTCAGAAAGACGCACCAGCAATGCCTGACATGGGCGGAATGGGCGGCATGCCAGGTATGATGTAATCCATCAGACGATTCTGACAAAGCCGAAGGGAAACCTTCGGCTTTTTTTATGTCCGTTCCAATATTGGTCAATGCTTAATCGTATGTGTTAATGAATATGACATTTCCCTGACAAAAGCTATGGTTAGCCTCTCTAGCATCGTCTACACTTATCAGTTGATAACAATAATAGTCAGTGGAGACTAATATGAAAAAGGCAGTAGCAGTACTAGCAGTGGCAGCAGCAATGGCATCACCATTGGCGCTAGCAGAAAGCACCCCAGTGATGTTCTCATCACTAAACGGTTTCAACGCACCGGATGCAAACGCAGTAGGCGGTGTACGTCTTGCGGTTCTTCACGGTAAAGTGGCTGAGGTGAAGGGTGTCGATTTTTCTCTAATCGGTATGTCTGAAACTCAGCGTACAACGGGTGTGAACTTCGGTCTATTCTTTGGTGCTTCTAAAGTAACGCAAGAAATGAAAGGTGCGTCTCTAGGTATCTTCAACTGGAACACAGGTAAAACGACCGGTGTTAACCTTGCAGCAGTGAACGTCACTAACGATGTGAAAGGTCTTAACTGGAGTGCGGTGAACTACTCTGAAGGCTACACAATGGCAGACGTTGGTATTGCGAGCTTCTCAAACAAGTCTAACTTCCAGTTTGGTCTTTTCAACAAGACAAACAACATTGACGGCGTACAGATCGGTCTTATCAACTGTGCGGACAACGGTTTCTTGAAGTGTTTCCCAATCATCAACTTTGCGAAGTAATTCAGACTCTGATTTAGAGTGTTAGAATTCGATAAAGCCCTGCATACGCAGGGCTTTTTACTTTCTCATTCGGTTGCGGTTTTGCATGGTTTGGTGAACGCCACGTCGCAAGCTCTTAAAGCTACTTTCAATCTTGTCCACGCCCAAAAGCACTGTTAAGGCGAGTACAGTTAGGATCACGGATTCTTTGTGATGCCCTAAACCAATCATCATACCTAAACCGGCGAGTACCCAAATCACAGCAGCAGAGGTCACCCCGTGTATCTTGCCGTCTTGCGTCATCATGACGCCAGCGCCAAGGAAGCCGACACCTGTAATGATCTGTCCTAAGACTCGGGCTTGGTCCAATGTGTTGGGAGATAGAGACACGGCCATAGACATAAACAGGTAAGTCCCTGAGACGATTAAGATTGCGGTGCGAATGCCCACGGGTTTACCGCGAGTTTGACGCTCAAGTCCCACCAAGGCACCATTGAGGACGCAGGCCCCTAAGGCTTGCCATGAGAAAGGTCCCATATCGAGTAATTCTGTCAGTTCCACATTGCCTCCTAAAAAGCGCAGTATCTGACTAAAAGACCGCCTGATCGAACAAAATCATTTTGTCGAGACGGAAAAAATTACTCGAGATGCAAATCAAGCGGCGTTTTACTCGCCTTACCACCTTCCTCTCGCGTGAGCTTAGGTACAAGGTAGCCCGACACACGAGCAATCAGCCCTTGGATAATCGCTTTCGCTTGTTCATCACTGATGTAGAAATGCGCTGCACCTTGCACTTTATCGAGTACATGCAGGTAATACGGCAGAATTCCTGCGCCAAACAGAGCGTGGCTAAGTTCGAACTGAGCCTCCACGCTATCGTTGACTCCTTTGAGCAGTACGCCTTGGTTGAGAAGTGTCGTACCGCTAGCTTTAATACGCGCCATCGCTAGCTTGAGCTCATTATCTATCTCGTTGGCATGGTTGATATGGGTGACCAGCACAGTGTTGAGACGCGTGTTTGCGAGCAAGTCACAAAGCTGAGCGGTAATTCGCGCTGGTATCACGACTGGAAGACGAGAATGGATTCGAAGTGTTTTTAGGTGTGAGATCTGTTCAGCGCGTTCAATCAGCCAACTAAGTTCACTGTCTTTGGCCATCAATGGATCGCCGCCAGATAAGATGAACTCATCAATTTCCGGTTTATCAGCGATGTAGTCGAGCGCTTGTTGCCAGTTGCCTTTGCCACCTTTGTTCTCGTCGTACGGAAAATGGCGGCGGAAGCAGTAGCGACAATTCACGGCGCAACCACCTTTTACAATCATCAAAGCACGATTGTGGTATTTGTGGAGCAAACCGGGTACGGCATTGTCTTGCTCTTCGAGAGGATCCTCTGAGTAGCCATCATGGACCTCAAACTCTTGGCTGAGAGGCAGCACCTGCCTTAGCAAAGGATCGTACGGGTTGCCTTTTTCCATGCGATCGACAAAGCTTTGAGGAACGCGCATGGGAAACAAGCGTCTTGCTTTGAGTCCGTTTTCCCAAGGGGTCGCCTCAATTTCCAGCTGCTCAAGCAGTTTGTAAGGGTCTGAGATCGCATTCGATAGCTGTTTGAGCCAGTTTTGCTCAACAGAAACAAGATTTCGGGTTATGATAGGCGACATTAAATTTAACTCGAAGAACACTAAGAGGATACAATGGCTACTGTTAGCACCAATGAATTTAAAGGCGGTCTTAAACTAATGCTGGACAACGAGCCTTGCGTAATTCTAGAAAATGAATACGTGAAGCCAGGTAAAGGTCAAGCGTTCAACCGCGTTAAAATTCGTAAGCTACTGTCTGGTAAAGTTCTAGAGAAAACCTTCAAGTCTGGCGAAACTGTTGAAGTTGCTGACGTGATGGACATCGACCTAGATTACCTATACACAGATGGTGAATTCTACCACTTTATGAACAGCGAAACATTCGAACAAATCGCTGCAGACGTTAAAGCGGTTGGCGACAACGCGAAATGGTTGGTAGAAAACAACACTTGTATGATTACTCTTTGGAATGGTAACCCAATTACTGTGACTCCGCCTAACTTTGTTGAGCTAGAAGTAACAGAAACGGATCCAGGTCTGAAAGGTGATACTCAAGGTACTGGTGGTAAGCCTGCAACACTAACAACTGGCGCTGTGGTACGTGTACCGCTATTCATCCAGATTGGTGAAGTGATCAAAGTTGATACTCGTACTGCGGAATACGTAGGTCGCGTTAAGTAATCAATAGAGATACGTAAGAATTTGAAAGGTCGCCCAAGGGCGACCTTTTTTATATCGGAAACTGAGCGCTGACTATTTGAGTTGGGGGATTACTCTTCAGGTCGCCAGCTCAGAGCACTGGCTACGGTGCCTAACGCCAAGGTGTCCATTTCTGCTTCTGGTAATCCAGAGAGGGTTTGCAGTGTGATGCTGCCATTGGTTTGCGCCGCAGCAACCTCTACGCTGCCACGACTAAAGCTATAACCAAGTGGATTATCAACGCTCATCATTAGCCCTTCACCATCGTGTACCGAAGCGACATTGAAATGTGTGCTGCCAAGGCGGATAAAACCGTGCTCTTTTTTTGCGGTAGAGAGACTGATCGCTTCAGACTTGCGTTCCATCTTATACTCGCCAATGTTAGCTCCTTGCTCACTGATTTGGCAGATGTACGGGTCATTGCCACCAAATGAGAAGCTACCAATATCAACACTGGTACCACCGCCGCTACAAACTAGGGTCCAGGTTTCGCCGTTATCATTGCGTGTGACTTCAGCGACCATTTCACCATCTTTAGTATTGATGGTGTTGAACCAAGAGCTGGTTGATGCACTACGGGAGTACTTACCGTGGTAGCGTCCCGCGATATCGAAGGTGCCTTCTGGGCCAAATCCCCAGAAAGATCCATCGGTTTTAAGCAGTAGCTCAGGCTGTGCAGCCACCGCTTCCGATTTTTTCATCATGACAGTAGAACCGCACCCAAACAGCGCACTGGAAATCAGTAGTGCGCAAATAGACTTTTTCATTGTTACATCTCTTGTTGTTATAAATCGCTGATGATTTTATCGATAGAGTGTCGGTAACAATGTATGGGTATGTACACGCGCCTACTGTGTCACACGAATGTTCACTGAGTCCATATGGCGTCTACTGGCTCGCAACTTTCTCAATTGCTAATTACTTCGGCCATTCCTTGTTATATAAGCGAATTATTCGATTTTTACATCAGTTAACATTTTGATACATTAATTGCGTTGTCAATTGGTTGCATATTTTGAAGTCAAATTTTCGCAACGACAACAAACAGGAGATACACATGGAAAGTCGTGGAATAGGAGAGAGTCTGAAGATAACTGAACGTCGTAAATGGCTACACAATGGGATCAAAGCCATGGTCTATGCACTGCCGATTCTGGCAGTGGGGCTAACGGTGAACAGTTCCGTGTTAATGACGGATGCCGGTTACAGCTACGTCCATCAGAATAACCTAACGGGCGAGTTGGATGTCTTTACAGAGCCGGGGATTCATTTTCGAATGCCGTTCCTGTCAAAGATCACTAAGTATGATCAAGTCATCACGGTCTCTTTTGGCAATAGCATCGAAGAGAACTTGTATCAGCGACTTCAAGCACAAGATCCGGTTCAGGTGAGATTTGCCGATACCTACATAGGTCAAATACCGGTCACATTTCGCTTTAAGCTGAGTAACGATCCGGAAGCAATGAAGAAAATGCACCGAGAATTTCGAAATAACAGCAACTTAATCGATGCGCTTCTGGTCAAAAATGCGCGCAATGTAACCGTGATAACCGCGACCCAATACACGGGTGAAGAGTTCTTCCAAGGTGGCCTCAACCAGTTCAAGTCTAAGCTTGGCGATCAGTTGCGTGAAGGTATTTACCTGACAGAGCGTAGACAGGTTGAAGTGGAAGAGATGGATCTGGCTCCTGTTGGGGTAGATCAATCGAATGCCAATCAATTGCAGAGAACTAAACAGTTAGTCTGGAAAACGGTGCCCGTTGCAGACTCTACGGGTCAGCCGATACGTCAAGATAACCCGTTGCAGCAATATGGTATTCAGGTAACTCAGGTTACGATTGGTGACCCACAGCCGGAAAAGCAGCTTGATCAGTTACTTGCCGACAAAAAGCGTTTGGTTGCCGATCGTATTCGCGCAATCCAAGAGCAAGAAACGTCAAAGGCTCAAGCCGAAACGGAGCAACTGCGTAAAGAGATCCAACGTACGCGTGAAGTTCAAGATGCGCAGCGTCAGAAAGAGTTGGCGATCATTTCGCAGCAAAAAGAAGTTGAAGTTGCTAGACAAATTGCCGAGCGGGAAATCGTAGAAGTTGAGAAAACTAAGCGTCTGGCTGAGGTAGATAAAGAGAAAGAGCTAGCCATTGCAGAGGCTAACCTAGCGATTCAAAAAGCCAATGCGTTGTCAGCAGAGTTTGAAGCTAAGGCGATTTTGGAGAAAGGTCGCGCAGAAGCGGAGGTACTGAAAGCAAAATACGCCGCGTTGGGGGCTAATCACGAGGTGTACCTGGCTGAGCTCAATCGAGATGTGGCGAATTCGCTCTACAACAACTTAACTAACTTCCAGGTGCAAATGCCGCAAAACTACATTGGCGGTGGACAAGAGCAAGGTTTGACGACCAACCTAGATGTGATTACCGGTTTTGGCGCTTTAGGGCTGATGAACCAAACTAAGCAATTAGCCGCTGAGCAGTAGTCTTAACGCAAGACATAAAAAAGGCCGATGAGCTTAACTGCTCATCGGCCTTTTCTTTACCGAGCGATTAGATCATGAAAATGAAGATAACCGACAGTGCACTGACAAGCGCTGCAAAAAAGTAACAAGCAATCTTACCAACCACACCTGCATGGATCTTAAGATCGTGCATACCGTGGTGTAGGCGGTGCATAGCGTGCCACATTGGCAGTGCTAGGGTAGCGATAATAAATAGCGCACCGATGATGCTGGTAGCAAAATCAGCCACACGCTCATAGCTCATCGCCTCTGGGCTGATAATGCCCATTGGCACTAGGATGCCTAGCACGAGTACTGTCACAGGGGTGATCATGGCAAACCATGTACCACCGGCACCAAACAGTCCCCACCATACGGGTTCGTCAGAGCGTTTTGGGTTTTGATTAATCACGATTCACTCCTTATACAATGATGAGAACAACTAGTGAGATAGCCGCAACCGCCGCCCACTGAGCGAGGACAATAGTCTTTTTCTCGACTGGCTTGCCTTTCAGTTTGATTGGCATTACCTGTGGCATCATGCTGAAGAAGGTTTGCGCGTGGAACAGGCTTCCCGCAAGTGCCACGATGTTGATCGCGATAACCACTGGGTTAGCCATAAAGTCTAGCCAGCCTTGCCAAGCTTCTGGGCCTTTCACTAGCGAACCTAGACCAAATGTCAGGAAGATCGTGAATAGGATCAGTGGCAGTACGGTGGCTTCACGTAGCATGTAGAAGCGATAAAATGGGTGATCTTTCCACCAAGTTCGCTTCATTTCACGAACATAAGGTTTTCTGTTGCTCATCTTATGCCTCCTGTGGTTTTAGCATGGCAATAACGAAGTCTTGTGAAGACGCCACTTTGCCTTGGTTTACTGCCGCGGCAGGGTCAACGTTCTTCGGACAAACCTCAGAGCAGTAGCCCACAAACGTACAGCCCCATGCACCGTTCTCACCGTTGATCATCTTCATACGTTCAGCCGCACCATTGTCACGGCTGTCGAGGTTATAACGATGTGCCAGTGTCAGTGCCGCAGGACCGATGAACTCAGGGTTTAGACCAAACTGAGGACATGCCGCGTAGCAAAGACCACAGTTGATACAACCAGCAAATTGCTTGTATTTCGCCATTTGCTCAGGTGTTTGGATGTTAGTGCCATCTTCTGGCTTACGGTCGTTACCAATGATGTATGGCTTGATGGCTTCTAGGCGCTCGATAAACGGCGTCATGTCGACAATCAAGTCTTTCTCGATTGGGAAGTTCGCAAGAGGCTCAATCTTCAGACCATTTTGATGATCACGAAGGAAGCTCTTACACGCCAGTTTTGGCACGCCGTTAACCATGATGCCGCAAGAGCCACAAATCGCCATACGACAAGACCAGCGGTAAGACAGATCTTTGTCTAGGTGGTCTTTGATGTAACCAATCGCATCGAGCACTGACATGGTCTCATCGAACGGTACTTCGAAGGTTTGGAAATACGGCTCTGCGTCTTTCTCTGGGTCGTAGCGCAGGATTTCCACTTTCTGAATACGGTTTGCTGACATTATGCTTGCTCCTCCGCATTTTGATCTTTGTTGGCTTGCTTCGCCGCTTCTTCTGCTGCCGCTTTTTCAGCGGCTTCACCGTATAGACGCGCTTTAGGCTGCGACTTAGTGATGGTGACGTTGCTGTAGTCAATGCTTGGTGCACTGTCTTCATTAAAGAAAGCTAGCGAGTGTTTTAGGTAGTTCTCATCATCACGCTCAGTGCAACCGTCATCAAGACGTTGGTGCGCACCACGAGACTCTTTACGCAAGATTGCAGAGTGAACCATAGCTTCAGCAACTTCTAGACCGTAACCCACTTCAATGGCGTACAGCAGGTCTGTGTTGAACACTTTGCCTTTGTCTTTGATGCTGATTTTCTTATAGCGCTGTTTAAGCTCGGCAATCTTCTCAAGTGTCGCTTGCATTAGATCTTCTTGGCGGTAGATACCACAGCCCGCTTCCATGGTGTGACCCATTTCAGTGCGGATTTCAGCCCAGTTTTCATCGCCTTCTTGATTCATTAGCGCAGCAATGCGTGCTTCTACTGCCTTCACTTGCTCTTCGATAGCGCTGTCATTCCAGCCATTGAAAGCTTTAGCGCGCTCAACCGCTTGCTCACCGGCAACACGGCCGAAGACGACAAACTCAGCGAGAGAGTTAGAACCTAGGCGGTTTGCACCGTGAAGACCGACAGACGCACACTCACCCACAGCGAATAGACCTTGGATACGAGTTTCACAAGTCCCGTTGGTTTCGATACCACCCATGGTGTAGTGCACGGTTGGACGAATTGGGATTGGCTCTTTTGCTGGGTCAACGTTGACGTACGCTTTTGCGAGCTCACAGATAAACGGTAGACGCTCTTGCAGGTACTCTTCACCAAGGTGGCGAAGGTCAAGGTGCACCACATCACCCAGTGGGTGCTTGATGGTGTTGCCTTTTTGCTGCTCATGCCAGAACGCTTGAGAAACCTTGTCACGAGGACCGAGTTCCATGTATTTGTTTTTCGGCTCGCCAACCGGTGTTTCAGGGCCCATGCCATAGTCTTGTAGGTAACGGTAGCCGTTCTTGTTGACGATGATACCGCCTTCACCACGACAACCTTCGGTCATCAGGATACCGGTACCAGGTAGACCTGTTGGGTGGTATTGAACAAACTCCATATCACGCAGTGGAACGCCGTGACGATACGCCATCGCCATACCGTCGCCAGTCACGATACCGCCGTTAGTATTACAGTGATACACACGACCCGCGCCGCCGGTTGCTAGGACAACTGATTTTGCCTTGATAGTGACCAGTTCACCTTCAGACATATGAATTGCAATCAGGCCCTGAACCTCGCCTTCAACCACAAGTAGGTCAACCACAAAGTACTCATCAAATCGTTTGATCTGCTCGTACTTCATCGACGTCTGGAACAGCGTATGTAGCATATGGAAGCCGGTTTTGTCCGCTGCAAACCATGTGCGTTCTACCTTCATACCACCAAAACGACGGACGTTCACTTCACCGTTTTCTTTACGGCTCCATGGACAACCCCATTGTTCCATCTGGATCATTTCACGTGTGGCATTTTCAACGAAATATTCAACAACATCCTGTTCACAAAGCCAGTCACCACCGCCAACGGTATCGTTGAAGTGGTTATCTAGGCTATCTTCATCCTTAATTACAGCCGCAGAACCACCTTCAGCCGCCACGGTATGTGAACGCATAGGGTAGACTTTAGAGATCAGAGCTACTTCCATTTCTGGGTTAGCTTCTGCTGCTGCAATGGCAGTACGAAGACCAGCGCCGCCTGCGCCGATGACTGCGATATCTGTGGTAATTGTTTTCACAGTTATCCTCCAGTGTGTGAGAGCGAGTTTTGCTCGCGAGTTATAGTTAAAGGCTTGAAAGCTTTTTTATTTAGGCAATCAGTGTAGATAAGCGAGATGGCAAAAAAATTGACTGAGTTAGGTTTTTTCTTCGGTAATGCATTGCGAGGCATAGTATTTCTATGATGTGTGATTAATATCACTTGTGATTGAGAACTTTTGAGTGCGCACTTACAATAATTAATAACATTAACTAATGAGCATGATAATGATTACCAACCAGTGGCAGCCCACAGCCTCTATGGCTTTACTTAAAAAGCGCGCCAAGCTGATACAGGCGATTCGTAGCTTCTTTCTGTCAAGAGAGGTAATGGAAGTCGATACCCCTGCAATGAGCCATGCAACGGTGACCGATGTGCATTTGCATACCTTTAAAACCGAGTTTGTTGGCCCGGGCTACGCGGATGGACGTCAGCTTTACTTTATGACGAGCCCTGAATTTCATATGAAGCGATTACTCGCTGCTGGCAGTGGATCGATTTATCAGATTAACAAAGCTTTTCGCAACGAAGAGAGTGGGCGTTACCACAATCCTGAGTTCACTATGCTCGAATGGTATCGTGTGGGGTTTGATCATCATCAGTTAATGGATGAGATGGACGACTTACTCATGATGGTACTTAACTGTGCTAAAGCCGAGCGTATGACCTATCAACAGGCGTTTATTTCACAGCTTGGCGTCTGCCCTCTAACTGCCGATATGTTTTCTCTGAAAGAGGCTGCGGCTCCTTTGGGGCTGAGTGATATCGCTGATCAAGAAGAAGATCGCGATACCTTGCTTCAATTGCTCTTTAGTATGGGTGTTGAAACGAAAATCGGTAAACAAGTCCCCGCGTTCGTTTACGACTTTCCCGCATCGCAAGCGGCGCTCGCTAAAGTGAACCCAAATGACGAACGTGTCGCGGATCGCTTTGAGGTGTATTTCAAGGGAGTCGAATTAGCCAATGGTTTTCATGAGCTGGATAACCCGGATGAACAGTTGGCGCGCTTTAAAGACGATAATAGTAAGCGCGAGAAGATGGGGCTTGCACCTCAACCCATTGATTATCACTTGATTGAAGCGCTGAAATCAGGTCTGCCCGCATGTGCTGGTGTGGCATTAGGTATTGATAGACTGATTATGTTGGCCTTAGGGGCGACTCATATTGATGAGGTTGTGGCGTTTCCGTTTCCTCGAGCTTAACTAATTGGGCTAGCTGACCAAAATGCTGGTGCCCGCAACGGCAAGTGCGGCGCCGAGCCAAGCGTATTTGTTTGGTCTCTGCTTAGTATAAATCCACAGTAGCGGTAGAACCATAATGGGGGTGGTCGAAGACAGCAAGGCGACCATTCCCACATTCCCCGTTTGCAATGCAAATAGAATCAAGGTCATCCCGACAGCCATGGCTAAGAAGCCATTCAGGGCAGTAATGCCAAAGATAGACCAGTTAATAGGGTTGAGGCTTTTTGCGTGTCTGGCACCTGTAAATAGGAACAGACTATGAGCGATGAATGCTGTGATCATACGAATAGCAGAAGCGGCGACAGGATCAATCTCGGTCTGCATGACAGGTTTAGCAATTATGCCGCCTAATGCCTGACACAGTGCCGCTGTAATACCCAGCCCAACACCAAACCAAACATTACCTTTGATGGTTTCGAGCTCGGATGCTTTGTTGTTTTGTGAGCCAGTCTGTTTGTTAGAGCTCTTACGACCAAAGAAAATCGCTGTGGCGACACCAGAGAACACCAGAGCGGAACCCAGCAGTTCGAGTGGTGACATAGTTTCTGAAAACAAGAAGTATCCTAGCACCGCTGAAAATACCGCATGACAAGAGAACAGAAGCCCGGCCTGTCTTGGTCCCATTCGATTTAAGCAAGCAAACAGAGCGGTATCACCGATAAAGATACCGATAAGACCAGAGAGCATCATTGGGGTGATGTGTACCGATTCGACACTTGTCCAGCCACCTGTTATCGCCGCCATCGAAGAGAGTATGAATGCGGTACAGCCCATTCTCCAACGGCTATAAGAAAACGAACCAAGGTGTTTAGCTGGCTTGACTGAAATAATACTTGAGACCGCCCACAAAAATGCGGCGATAAGAGCCAGCCATTCAAATCCCATTACTATCCCTAGTGCATGTGTGATACCCGACGACGCGGGCATAAGTGATTACTTAATGATTTAACTAGGTTTTACTATGAGGTGTGAGAAAGTGCAATTGAAATCCTCTCACGTTAGCGAGAGGATTTCTGGTTTGAATGTAGAGGGATACCTAGGTCAGTATTAGCATCGCCGCGTAGACAATAAGCAAACCAATGATACCTATGATAAGACCGGTCTTAGCCATGTCTTTACTCTCAATAAGTCCCGTAGAATAGGCGAGAGAATTAGGCGGTGTGGAAACTGGTAAGATCATGCCAAGTGATGCGGAGAATGCGACCACAACGAGTAAACCTTGCAGACCACCAATTGCTGCTAAGCTTTCCATTGATGCCCCAATCGCTGCGGCAATCGGCATAAGCAAGTTAGCGGTTGCGGTATTAGACATGAAGTTTGCCATTAACCAGCAGACTATAGACAAGGTAATCACTACGGCAAATGGAGACAAAGATTCATAGTCGATGGCATGAGCGAGCGCTTCTGCGAGCCCCGTTTTATCCAAACCAATACCGATCGCAATACCACCGGCAACTAGCCAGAGTACATCCCAGTTAATCAGCTTGAGTTCCTCTTTGCCCATGATGCCCGTCAGGGTGAACACGGCGAGCGGAATAATGGACACGACATAGGTGTTCATGCCGTGAAGCTTTGTGGTCATCCACAATAAAATAGTCGCTGCAAAGGTGGCATACACGACCATGGCTCGCCAATTACGCTGGAACTTGCCTTCGAGCTTGAGCACCATCTTTCCTTCTGAGGATGGAAATAGCTTTTGTAGTAGGAACCAAGCGATAGTGAGTTGGATAATCACGAAGGGGAGACCCATCATCATCCATTGCAAGAAGTCGATCGTGTTCTCACCAGTTAAGTATTGCAAGGCAATAGCGTTGGGTGGTGTGCCTATTGGCGTCGCAATGCCACCGGTATTGGCGGCAATCGGAATACAGAGGACCAACGCCTTGATGCCAAGGTCCCCTTTTGGGGCGGAGGCGACGATGGGGCCAAGCAGAGCCAGCATCATGACGGTCGTCGCCGTGTTAGACATAAACATCGAGAACACGGCAGTAATCAGCATCAGTCCAAGCATGATGAACTTGGGTTGGTCACCAAAAGGGCGCAAAAGCACACGGGCTAAGTTGTTGTCCAACTCGTATTTGGACGCCGCAATAGCCAGAGCAAAACCACCCATGAAGAGGATGATTATCGGCGAAGAAAATGCGCTAAAGATATCGGTATACACCAATAACTCACCAATATCGTGACCGGCTGGTGGTGTACGGAATAGATGTAGCCCTTTATCTGAAATCATCACGAGCTCAAGCGCAATAATCAGAATGGAGGTAGCAAAAACAGGGACAGGCTCCAGAACCCAGAGCAAGGCCGCGAGCAGGAATATTGCCAACAGACGGTGTTGGATCAACGTGAGGTCATCGATTGGAATCCAATCAATTGGCATCATTAAGACGCCAAGGGGCACTAAAAAGCAAATAAGCAGCCTGATTAGTGTCCCGCGATTCATCTTCGGCATAGGCGCGGCACCAGGGTTAAAAGTTAGACTGCCGCCTAGGTTAAAATATAAACGTCGCTTGGTCTTAGACTGGTGTTAAAGTTTTGAAAAGTCGAGGGAAGATTTGGATGGTGTTTTGCTTTGAATCAAAAATCGCGTCGGTATTTGAGCAAGGGAAGCGGCGGGTAGCACGATCTTTTTGCCAATAAAAACGGCGCCTTAGCGCCGTTTTCTGTTGTTAAGCTTCGCTTTCTGACTCGCTATCAGAATCAGTTTGAGCTTCTGGTTTCACTGCGTGTGCGTAAGGTGTGCCCATTACCGTCGGCGCATTATTAGCCATAGTCTCATCGAAACGAATGGCGTCTTTAGCAAACAGGTTGATGACGGTAGAGCCAAGCTTGAAGCGGCCCATTTCCTCGCCTTTCTTGAGTACAACCGCTTTGTCGCCTTCAGCAGGGTAGTCCCAAGTGTAAACGGTATTACCACGTGGAGGAGTTACCGTACCGGCCCAGATGAGCTCGATAGCACCTACGATGGTTGCCCCAACCAGTACTTGTGCCATAGGACCAAACTCGGTATCGAAGATACATACCACTCGCTCATTACGAGCGAACAGATTGGGTACGTTCTCAGCCGTTAGAGGGTTTACAGAGAACAAGTCGCCTGGCACGTAAATCATCTGACGCAGTGTACCATCACACGGCATATGAACGCGGTGGTAGTCACGTGGAGATAGGTACAGAGTCGCAAATTCACCTTCAGCAAACTCGGCTGCAAGCTCTGGGTTGCCACCTAGTAGTTCTTGAGCGGTGTAGTCATGGTTTTTCGCTTGGATAAGCTTACCGTCGGTGATAGGTCCAAACTGGCTCACACACGCATCCGCTGGGTGAGCGATCACTGACTCGCCCTCGGCGATAGGACGCATACCCGGCTTTAACTCACGAACGAAAAACTCGTTAAACGTTTTGAAGTGCTTTGGATCGCTGTGCAGCGCTTCATCCATGTTGACGTTATATTGCTTGATAAACCAACGAATGATCGCTGTTGTTAGACCGCCAGCTTTTGCTGATGCCAGCTTACCTACTAGGCGCGTTAGCCCATGTTGAGGTATCCAGTATTGCAGTCCAACTTTAATCTTATCCATCGTCTAAAATTCCAACGTTAATTGATTGATATTACTTCAGGGCGCGAGATACTAATGGAAATCGCTTCAAATGTCAGCAAATTGTGACAAGTACACGGACAGAGTGTTAAACCAGTCCGAGTCTTATCATGAATTACAGATCGGCTTTCTTGTTCCGTGAGTACTGACGGTTGGCTTTACCTTCTGCCATGCTATCAATGATGCGGTGATAGTTATCAAATCGAACCGGGTCGATTTTTCCATCTTCCACTGCTTCACGCAGAATACAACCTGGGTCATCTAAGTGCTTGCAATCGCGGAACTTACATCCACCCAGATAAGGTCTGAATTCGACAAAGGCTTCAGTGACTTCGCTCGGCTCTAAGTGCCACAAACCAAACTCTCGAACCCCTGGAGAATCGATCAAATCACCACCGGAAGGGAAGTGATAAAGTCTAGCTGCTGTCGTGGTGTGCTGACCTAGGCCTGAGTTTTCAGAAACCGCGCCTTCTTCCACATCAAGCTCTGGCATGAGTGCGTTGACCAAGCTAGATTTACCTACGCCAGACTGACCAACGAAGATGTTGATTTTGTCTTTGAGGTGAGCTTCAAGCTCCGCAATGCCTTCACCAGATTCTTTACTGACGAGTAGCACCTTGTAGCCGATGTTTTTATACACCTCCAACAGCTGGTAAAACTCGTCGCGACTCTCTTCTGGAAGTAGGTCAATCTTGTTTAGCACGACTAATGGAGCAATCTGAAGTGTTTCCGAGGCGATAAGGTAGCGGTCGATGATATTCAGTGAAAGCTCTGGTACTACTGCTGACACAATAACCATTTGATCAACGTTAGCGGCGACGGGCTTGAGGCCGTCGTAGTAATCAGGGCGCGTCAGCATCGATCTTCTTGGTTCAACGGCCTCGACGACACCTGAGATGCCGTGCATGGATTCGAGACCAATGCGCCATTTCACGCGGTCGCCAGACACCAAGGACTCAATGCCACGACGCAAGTTGCAGCGATGGATTTCTTTGGTTTCGAGATCTTCGATATCAGCATGTTGACCGAATCGAGTGATCACTAGCCCCTGCTTGACATTGCCAAGCATGGTCTCATCCCACTGGATGGTTTCTTCTTTTGCTAGTTTCTTCTTTTGGTTGCTGCGTACACGACGCACTTGACCTTTGGTCAGTTTTTTCTTTTTCGCCACGATATTTCATTGATGCGATTCGCATCAAACCATTTTGGTTACTGAATTTAATTTCGGTATAGTACCTCTTTTGACAGAAAACAAATAGACGAGGGCGTTATGTCTTTCAGCGATGACAATTTGATCTGGGTTGATCTGGAGATGACCGGGCTGGATCCTGAGACACACAAAATCATCGAGATCGCGAGCATTGTGACCGATAGTGAGTTGAATATCTTGGCTGAAGGACCGGTAATCGCCATCCATCAACCAGAAAGTGAACTAGCGAAGATGGACGACTGGTGCACCAATACTCACACAGCGAGCGGGCTGGTGGCTCGTGTTCAAGCAAGCGACCACGATGAGGAAAGTGCGATCCGTGAAACTATCGCGTTTTTGGAAAAATGGGTACCAAAAGGTAAGTCGCCTATTTGCGGCAACAGTATCGGTCAAGATCGTCGTTTCTTATATAAACACATGCTAGAACTTGAAGAGTACTTCCATTACCGTTACGTCGATGTCAGCACGATTAAAGAGCTGACTCGTCGCTGGAAGCCTGAGGTGCTTGATGGCTTTACTAAACAGGGTACGCACCTAGCGCTAGATGATATTCGAGAATCGATCGCTGAGCTTAAGTTCTATCGTGAAACCATTTTCACTATTTGATCGTTGAATACTTGTTAAAAACAATGACTTTGGGCTGCGAAAGATAAGAAGTTATCGCAAAATTGTGTGCTTTTTCATCAAACGGGAAAAAAGATCATTTTTTTGCTGATAAGGACTTGCATCACAAAAAAATGCTCTTATAATTCGCAGCCCTGAACGACGAAAGACGTTCAATGCGACACTAGCTCAGTTGGTAGAGCGCAACCTTGCCAAGGTTGAGGTCACGAGTTCGAACCTCGTGTGTCGCTCCAGTTTGATAGGCGCTTTCATCATGCCTTAAATGATGATTACGGACGCGGGGTGGAGCAGCTTGGTAGCTCGTCGGGCTCATAACCCGAAGGTCGTCGGTTCAAATCCGGCCCCCGCAACCAATTCTCTCTATGAGAACATGCGACACTAGCTCAGTTGGTAGAGCGCAACCTTGCCAAGGTTGAGGTCACGAGTTCGAACCTCGTGTGTCGCTCCAGTTTAAAAAGCTTTCATCATGCTTTGAATGATGACTACGGACGCGGGGTGGAGCAGCTTGGTAGCTCGTCGGGCTCATAACCCGAAGGTCGTCGGTTCAAATCCGGCCCCCGCAACCAATTCTCTCTATGAGAATATGCGACACTAGCTCAGTTGGTAGAGCGCAACCTTGCCAAGGTTGAGGTCACGAGTTCGAACCTCGTGTGTCGCTCCAAATTGACAGCTGTCATCGTGCTTAACGGTGAGACAATACGGACGCGGGGTGGAGCAGCTTGGTAGCTCGTCGGGCTCATAACCCGAAGGTCGTCGGTTCAAATCCGGCCCCCGCAACCAATTCTCTTATGAGAACATGCGACACTAGCTCAGTTGGTAGAGCGCAACCTTGCCAAGGTTGAGGTCACGAGTTCGAACCTCGTGTGTCGCTCCAGTTTAAAAAGCTCTCATCATGCTTTGAATGATGACTACGGACGCGGGGTGGAGCAGCTTGGTAGCTCGTCGGGCTCATAACCCGAAGGTCGTCGGTTCAAATCCGGCCCCCGCAACCAATTCTCTCTATGAGAATATGCGACACTAGCTCAGTTGGTAGAGCGCAACCTTGCCAAGGTTGAGGTCACGAGTTCGAACCTCGTGTGTCGCTCCAAATTAATAAGCTCTCATCATGCTTTGAATGGTGACTACGGACGCGGGGTGGAGCAGCTTGGTAGCTCGTCGGGCTCATAACCCGAAGGTCGTCGGTTCAAATCCGGCCCCCGCAACCAATTCTCTTATGAGAACATGCGACACTAGCTCAGTTGGTAGAGCGCAACCTTGCCAAGGTTGAGGTCACGAGTTCGAACCTCGTGTGTCGCTCCAATTTTATAGCTCTCATTGTGCTTAACAATGATAAAATGCGACACTAGCTCAGTTGGTAGAGCGCAACCTTGCCAAGGTTGAGGTCACGAGTTCGAACCTCGTGTGTCGCTCCAATTTTATAGCTCTCATTGTGCTTAACAATGACAAAATGCGACACTAGCTCAGTTGGTAGAGCGCAACCTTGCCAAGGTTGAGGTCACGAGTTCGAACCTCGTGTGTCGCTCCACTTTTCTTCAAGGTGGAAAATATAGTCTTCATCGTACTTAACGGTGACAAAATGCGACACTAGCTCAGTTGATAGAGCGCAACCTTGCCAAGGTTGAGGTCACGCCTTTAGGCTTGAACCTCGCGCCCTGGTCGGTCACGTCGCCCCATTTCCCCCTGAAATGGACCAAGACGCGGTCATCTCTTTTAGAGATAACAAAGTTGAGAAACTTAGTCCCACAACCGCATGCTCTTTCCTAATGCTGAGAAGCATCACTCCCTAAAATTTAACGCTTATTAATTTTCGATTTGTACTGATTACGTCATCGAAAATATTTGCTGTGTATTCTATTTTCTACACACCGCCATCGCAGTAGGCAATTGCCTTAGCTGCAGGTCAGTTACACTTAAATTAACAGAGTTATCCACATTATTATTCTGTGGATAAGTTAGTTGATAAATTGTTTTTGAGACTGTTTAAATAGTGAAACTTGAAAGATCTTTACATGACAGTGGTGTTATAGAAAATCAAATTTACACATGTAAGTGATTGTTTTTAATTGAATATGTCATTTTGTTTTTACTTTTTACTTGACAGCAAAATGATCAGCAAGTGACGTTTTTTTGATCCTGGTCATATATTGAATCTGTGTTTAACCTGATTTCTCAACGACTAACTGTCGATGAAAATGTAGTTTTTCCACAAATCGAATTTTGGGATGTTAGTCAAGAAAATTAATTTGATTTTTTTGCAGCCATTGGCGGCTAGGCGTCGCGGGGCAATCCCTTTCTCACGATACGAATCAATCGTTGGTTTTTCGTCGCGAGTTGGGAGTCGACTGAACCAGGCAGTTGATCGAGTAGTTGCTTGCGCGCCCACACAATATGTTCATCAAGAAGCTCTGATTGACCTTGAATCGATGCTAGTGCCTCAATATATCGCTCAGAATAAGGGGCGTTGCCTATCGCTATGATGAGGTTTCTCTGCCACTGCTCATGACCAATTCTTCGAATCGCTGAGCCTTCCATATATTTTAGAAACGTGGCTTCATCCCATGTAAGTAGAGTGGCAAGGTCGGTGTCATTAAAAGCAGGGCGTCTTTGAAAGTCTGATTGCTGACCCAGATCGGCAAAGCGGTTCCAAGGACAAACAAGTTGGCAATCATCACAGCCATAGATACGGTTGCCCATTGCAGAGCGCAATGATTCAGGAATCACGCCTTTATATTCGATAGTTAGGTAAGAAATACAGCGCCTCGCATCAATGACACCATTATCAAGAATGGCGTTGGTGGGGCATGATGTCACACAGGCAGAGCATTTACCGCATTGATTCTCGACAGGCGCATCTACTGGTAGCGGCAGGTCTATAAACAGCTCACCAAGAAAGAACCAAGAACCCGCGTCTTTATCGAGTAATAGGGAGTGTTTTCCTGTCCAACCTAATCCTGCTTTTTCAGCAATCGGTCGTTCGAGGACAGGTGCCGAGTCGACAAATGGTCGATAGCCCAGTTCAGAGACCTCTTGCTCGATACGTTGACCAAGTTTCTTAAGTTTGTTGCGGATAAGCTTGTGATAGTCACGCCCAAGCGCGTAGCGACTGATATAACCCGAATGTTTGTCTTCTAGGTTAGTAGCGAAGCCTGCATCCTCTGGTAGGTAATCCATGCGAACGCTGATGATTCTGCACGTGTTGGGATGTAGTTTGTCAGGATGGATTCGCAGATCTTGATGCGTTTCCATCCAAGCCATATCACCGTGATAGCCCGCTTCTAACCAACTTTTGAGTACAGTCTCCTGATCTCGAAGGTCGATATCGCTGATACCGGCTTTTTGAAATCCGAGTTCCTGTGCCCAAACTTTAATGTCGCTAGCCAGCTTGTTTAAGTCCATCACGATTACCCAAGTAGAAAAGGACGCGTATTCTATACTCAAAACCAATGCTACCCAAGTATGAGCGGCAAAAAAGCAATGATCCATTGTGGATTGCTCGGTGCTTTATTGCCTTGTACAAACTTTCGGCGACTATTTTGTACTTTCACAGTAGGGTTAAATTGAAAATAATGGTAAATTTTCTGATTACTTACAGAAGATCACTTGTCTGTGAAAAGCGACACAGTTTACTATTTCGGCTCTCAAAGGCACCACTCAGAGAAAAATGTGATGAGTACTAAAAAATTTTCCTTAGCTAATGAATCAGAAACCATTTTAATTGGAACTAAACTGGCTAATCTCTGTTCAAAACAGACAACGATCTATTTGCACGGTGACCTTGGTGCGGGGAAAACCACATTCAGTCGTGGCTTTATTCAAAGCTTAGGTCACAAAGGTAATGTGAAAAGCCCAACCTATACGTTAGTTGAGCCCTATGAGCTTGATGGTTGGAATGTCTACCACTTTGACCTTTATCGTCTCGCGGATCCCGAAGAGCTGGAATTTATGGGCATCCGTGATTACTTCTCAGACGATGCCATTTGTCTGGTCGAATGGCCAGAGAAAGGCCAGGGTATTTTGCCTTCTGCTGATCTGGATATCGAAATCCGTTATGTAGGAGAAGCGAGAGAGATCGCCTTCACGGCAAATAGCGATTATGGAAGAGAGTTAATTAGTCAGTTGGAGTTACATTGATCAGTCGTTTTCTTAGCAGCATGATGAAAGTCATGCTGCCGTTATGCTTACTGTTTCCTGCCGTCACTCTTGCAAATGCATTAGAGGGTATTCGTGTTTGGCCATCTCCAGACGAGACTCGAGTCGTTATCGACCTCAAGTCTGAAGCGGATTACAGCTACTTCTCGTTGACGGGGCCTTCTCGAATCGTGGTTGATTTAAAAAACACCTCACTCAATACCAAGCTGCCGATAGGGGTATCGGATAGCCCTGTCCTTAGCAAAATTCGCAAAAGTTCTCCGCCTAATAAGGGAACCTACAGGCTGGTCTTTGAGTTAAAGAAGTCTTCGACGCCACAGATATTTAAGCTAAACCCGACGCCGGGTGGTCAGTATGGCCACCGATTGGTGATTGATTTACCTCACGGGAAGGCGACCAGCCAACCTGCTGTCAGCACACCAAGCAGTAAAACCGAAGTGAGCCGTGATGCGTCGCAATTGCGTGGCAATGCCGACATTGTTGTTGCCATTGATGCAGGCCATGGCGGTGAGGACCCAGGCTCAATTGGTCCAACGAAGAAATACGAAAAGCATGTCACCTTGAGCGTGTCTAAGAAGCTGGCCGCACAAATTGACGCGATCCCTGGGATGAAGGCCGTGCTTACGCGCCGCGGAGATTATTTCGTAAACCTCAACAAACGCTCTGAGATTGCTCGTAAAAATGGTGCTCACTTACTGGTGTCGGTTCACGCCGATGCATTTAGAACGCCTCAGCCTCGCGGAGCGTCGGTGTTTGTTCTCAATACTCGCCGAGCAAATACAGAGATTGCTCGTTGGGTAGAAAACCATGAGCAACAATCAGAGCTTCTGGGCGGTGCAGGGGAAGTGCTCGCCAAGAACACCAACGATAGAAATGTTAGCCAAACTCTACTCGATCTTCAGTTTAGCCACTCTCAGAAAGAGGGCTATAAGGTGGCGACCAAGATACTGCGAGAGATGGGTAAAGTAGCACACTTACACAAGAAAGAACCAGTCAATGCCAGTCTTGCGGTATTGAAGTCGCCGGATATTCCATCAGTACTGGTTGAAACAGGCTTTATTTCTAATCCGGCTGAAGAGCGTCTTCTGACCACTCGCAGCCACCAAGACAAACTCGCACGTGCATTGGCAAAAGCGATTGTTCAATATTTTGAAGCAAATCCGCCTGAAGGTACTTTGTTCGCTAATCGTGGACAACAGCGCAAGCACACAGTGAAGCGTGGCGAGTCTCTATCAGTGATCGCTCAGAAGTATGGCTCTTCGGTATCGGCAATTAAGAGTGCGAATAACCTTAAGAGTACGTCATTAGCGGTTGGTCAAACCCTGGTAATTCCTGGCAGCAGCGCGCCTGTCAAAGTCAGTAATAAAGTGAATACTGTGGAAACCAAGACCGTGACTCATACCGTGGTCAAGGGGGATTATCTTGGTAAGGTTGCCAACAAGTACAAAGTGTCGGTCGCGGACATTAAGCGTGAGAACAACTTAAAATCTGACGTGCTTAAGTTGGGTCAAAAGCTCAAGATCACTGTCAGCCTCAAGGATCTCCCACTTCGCAAACACACAGTGAAGCGCGGAGAGTATCTCGGCAAGATAGCGTCGCAATACGGGGTGAGCGTTAAGAGCATCCGCGATGCCAATAAGTTGCGTTCAGACTCGCTCGCTGTTGGGCAAGTGTTGTTGATTCCGCATAAGTAATTTCACTTAGACAGATTCGTTCGGAGAAACAGAGTGACGATAAAGATTCTACCTGCTCGACTGGCAAACCAAATCGCAGCAGGTGAGGTGGTTGAAAGGCCAGCCTCGGTAGTCAAAGAGCTGGTCGAGAATAGCCTAGACTCTGGTGCGACCCGAATCGATATCGACATTGAAAAAGGCGGCGCCAAGCTGATTCGAGTCCGGGATAACGGTAAAGGTATCCCAAAAGACGAGCTTCAGTTGGCGCTCAGTCGACATGCCACCTCGAAAATCCATACTCTCGATGATCTTGAAGCTATTATGAGTCTCGGCTTTCGCGGCGAGGCTTTAGCAAGTATCAGCTCGGTGGCACGGCTCACTCTGACTTCTCGCCCTGCGACTCAAGAGCAGGCATGGAGCGCCTACGCCGAAGGTCGTGATATGGCGGTGAAGCTAAAACCTGCCGCCCACCCGATTGGTACCACACTTGAAGTGCTGGATCTGTTTTTTAATACTCCGGCGCGTCGCAAGTTTCTTCGTACAGAAAAAACCGAGTTCAACCATATCGATGAGCTACTAAAGCGAATTGCGTTGAGCCGCTTCGATGTCTCTATCAATTTAAAGCATAACGGCAAGCTCATTAGGCAATATCGTGCTGCGAAAAATGATGCGCAAATGGAGAAGCGAATTGCGGCCGTTTGTGGTGCACCATTTGTTCGTCACATGTTGAAAATCGAGTTAGAGCACAATGACCTAAAGCTTCATGGTTGGATCACCACCCCGGAAGGGGCTAGGGCTCAAAGCGATCTTCAATATTGCTATGTGAATGGGCGCATGATGAAAGATAAACTCATCAACCATGCTATTCGCCAGAGCTACGAAACCAGTTTAGCGCCTGAGCAGTATGCCGCGTATGTGTTGTTCATTGAGATTGACCCGCATCAGGTCGATGTCAATGTACACCCTGCAAAGCACGAAGTGCGCTTCCATCAGGCAAGGTTGGTACACGACTTTATCTATCAAGCGCTTAGTGATGCCTTAGTACAAGCGAAGTCCATTGAAGCGCCGGCAGCATCAACCTCAGCATTTAATCATTTTGAGGCGGAGGCAAAACCCGCTGCCTCAGAGCTTGATAATGCAACCGATGCTAATCGCCCAGAAAATAGTGACACACACACTGTGTCTGAATCACTGATTCAGGCAGTAGAGAGTATTCCCGCTTATCCTGGGCGATCAGATTATCAGCCTAACCGCGACAGCGACTATTCTTCAAAATCACATCGCATAGACGAGGGAGTGGCAGAGGCGAACCCTCTCAATGAGTGGACGTCAAGTTCAACACCACAACGAAATAGTACGAAGGCTGGAGCGCGAGTGCCGGAAAAGGCCCCGAGCGCAGAAGAGGTGCGTGTCTATCAAGAGTTGATGCAAACGCCAGATCTTCCAGCGCCTGTGACCGATAATGACATGGAGCAAGCGGTAGAGCGTGACGATGCGATCAATGACGTTGTGATAGAGCGCGTTGGTAAAGCAATTGCTATGGCTGATCCCACATACGTGTTAGTGAAAGCAGAGCCTTGTTGTGCCCTAGTTTCTCTTCGCCGTGCCGAGTTTTATCGATTATTTGCCCAGCTTGATCCGAAAGCTGAGCCCCTGAAGATGCAGCCTCTATTAGTGCCTTTATCACTTAAGGTGACGGATCAACAAAGAGAGCTTGCAGAGGCTCAGGTCGACTTACTTTTGGCGTTTGGTATCGACATCAAGGTTCGGAACAAACAGACGCTTATGGTGATGGGGGTTCCGTCGCCACTTCGTCAGCAAAATTTGCAATTGTTAATTGATGAAATGCTGTCATACTTGGCGACCCTTGAGCAGCAAGACATTAGCAAGAGCCGTTTGAGTCTTTGGCTAACCAAAAAAGTGCTGCAAGTGAAAAGTAGCTACACTTTATCTGAGTCTGTTCAGATACTCGGTAATCTAGAGCAGCTTTACTACGGTAAGCTACCTTTGAGCGACCCTAAATTTGTCCGCCCTGTCGATTTTACGGCCACAATTGCAGCGTTTTCATCATGAATCAACAATTACCACTCGTTCTGTTTTTAATGGGTCCTACTGCCTCTGGTAAGACGGAGTTAGCGATTCGTCTTCGTCAGCAGTACCCTGTGGAGATCATCAGCGTCGATTCTGCGCTGATTTACAAAGGTATGGATATCGGTACCGCAAAGCCGGATGCCCAAGAGCTTGCGCTAGCGCCGCATCGTCTTATCGATATATTGGACCCATCAGAGGCCTACTCAGCGGCTGATTTTCGCCGCGATGCATTAAATGAGATTGCCAAGATCCATGCTGAGGGCAAGATACCGTTATTGGTTGGCGGGACCATGTTGTACTTCAAAGCCTTGCTTCAAGGACTATCACCGTTACCTGCTGCCAATCCAGACATTCGAGCGCAAATCGACAAAGAGGCGCAAGAAAAGGGCTGGCAAGTACTTCATAATGAACTTAAAGAGATAGATCCTGTCTCAGCAGAGAGGATTCATCCAAACGATCCGCAGCGTTTGTCACGCGCACTTGAGGTGTATCGAATCTCAGGTAAGTCTCTGACAGAATTGACTGAAACCAAAGGGGAGCCTTTGCCGTTTCGCGTCAAACAATTTGCGGTAGCGCCCAAAGATCGCGCTTTGTTACATAAACGCATTGAATTGCGCTTCGAGAAAATGATAAAAGCAGGCTTTGAAGATGAAGTCAAAGCGTTATATGCTCGAGAAGATCTTCACCCAGATCTGCCGTCGATCCGTTGTGTCGGCTACAGACAGATGTGGGAATACTTAGATGGAGAGAGTACGTTAGACGACGCGATTTTCCGCGGAATCTGTGCGACTCGACAATTGGCCAAGCGACAAATCACCTGGTTAAGGAGTTGGGATGATTTGGTTTGGCTCGATAGCGAACACATTGAGGATTCAATGAAAACTCTCACAGACGCCATAGCATCTGATGGTATTAACTGTGTATAATGTGGTCGCTTTTGCGTACAAATACCCAAAAAGGAACTGAGTTTTGTTTTCAAAGACGATTGTTGTTCTATGATTATAAAACTAAGGGGTATTTCATTGGTTTAGCTCAGATGCAAAGGCAGCACCAAATTGCAGTGCACCAATAGCTAAATAATTAAAACTACAATACTAATATAAGGAAAATAAAAATGGCTAAGGGGCAATCTCTTCAAGACCCATTCCTAAATGCACTACGTCGCGAGCGTATTCCTGTTTCGATCTACCTTGTAAACGGCATCAAGCTTCAAGGCCAGATTGAATCGTTTGATCAGTTTGTGATCCTTCTGAAAAATACTGTAAACCAAATGGTTTACAAGCATGCGATTTCAACGGTAGTACCAGCACGTGCTGTTAGCCATCACAGTGGTGAGCGTTCTGGTGGTGACCGTCAACAAGAGAAATCTGACGATTAATACCCAGATAAATAAAAACAGATACTTAAATAGGAGTTGGTCGCTTGTTTGACCGTTACGAATCGGGTGAACAGGCTGTACTTGTTCATATCAACTTCACGCAAGAAGGTGAGTGGGAAGATCTTAGCGAATTTGAAATGCTGGTCTCTTCTGCAGGTGTTAACGTGTTACAGACCGTAACGGGTAGCAGACAATCCCCTCACCCCAAATATTATGTTGGGGAAGGTAAAGCTCAGGAAATTGCACAAACAGTTCAATTGACTGGTGCTGATATCGTGATCTTCAATCATGCCCTTTCTCCTGCCCAAGAGCGTAACCTAGAAAGTCTGTGTAAATGTCGAGTGTTGGACCGTACTGGTCTGATCCTCGACATTTTTGCCCAGCGCGCACGTACCCATGAGGGTAAGTTGCAGGTTGAGCTAGCACAGCTACGTCATATCTCAACAAGATTGATCCGTGGTTGGACGCACCTTGAGAGGCAGAAAGGTGGTATCGGTCTACGTGGTCCCGGTGAAACTCAGCTTGAAACTGACCGCCGATTGCTGCGTGACCGCATCAAAGCGATCTTGCGTCGCTTAGAGAAAGTTGCCAAACAGCGTGAACAAGGCAGACGAGCCCGAAATAGAGCCGAAATTCCCACTATTTCCCTCGTGGGTTATACCAATGCGGGCAAGTCAACCTTGTTTAACCGCATTACTGAAGCTGGGGTGTATGCAGCTGACCAGTTATTCGCAACTCTAGACCCCACATTGAGAAAAATAGAATTGGCGGACGTTGGTTCGGCAATTTTAGCGGACACGGTAGGATTTATTCGCCATCTTCCGCATGATTTGGTCGCGGCATTTAAGGCAACACTGCAAGAAACGCAGGAAGCTGACATTTTGTTACATGTTGTCGATGCCAGTGATGAGCGTTTTCGTGAGAATATTCAAGCTGTTCATGACGTGCTAGAAGAAATTGATGCCGATGAGGTACCAACACTAGTAGTAATGAACAAGATAGATAATCTAGATGGCCAGCGTCCACGTATAGAACGTGACGACGAAGGTATTCCGAGAACCGTTTGGGTCTCTGCCATGGAAGGGCAAGGCATCGAACTGTTGTTTGAAGCGCTCACCGAGCGTTTAGCAAGCCAAATGGTTCAGTATCAACTGAGAATTCCGCCGCAATTTCAGGGGCGTTTTCGTAGTACATTTTTTCAGATGAATTGTATTCAACGAGAAGAGTATGATTCAGAAGGTAACTTGTTGATTGATATTCGGATGCAACAAGTAGATTGGTCTAGACTTGAAAAAAGAGAAGGGGCAGTTTTAGGTGACTTTATAGTTACTTAAAGGACTGCTACAGTATAACGTCATACTAAATGATGGAGCTTCCTAATGGCGTGGAATGAGCCTGGTAATAATAATGGAAACAACGGCCGTGATAAGGACCCTTGGGGGAACAACAATCGCGGAGACCGTAATCAAGGCGACCGTAACAACGGTGGTCGTGATCAAGGACCGCCTGATTTAGATGAAGTCTTTAATAAGCTGAGTCAAAAAATCGGTGGTAAGTTTGGCAAGCGTGGTGGCGGTGGCCCATCAATTGGCGGCGGTGGTAGTGCAATTGGCTTCGGCGTGATTGCGTTGATCGCGGTTGTCATTTGGTTCTTTTCTGGCTTCTACACCATTAGCGAAGGTGAGCGCGGCGTCGTGCTCCGTCTAGGTAAGTTCGATCGCATTGTCGATCCTGGTCTTAACTGGCGTCCTCGCTTTATCGACGAATATGAACCAGTTAACGTTCAAGCGATTCGCTCTCTGAGAGCGTCGGGAACGATGCTGACTAAAGATGAAAACGTAGTAAGTGTCTCAATGGACGTTCAGTACCGCGTTTCTGACCCATATAAATACCTGTTTGTGGTCACTAATGCTGACGATAGCTTGAGCCAGGCAACTGACTCTGCGCTTCGTGCAGTAATTGGTGATTCTCTAATGGATAGTATTCTGACCAGTGGTCGTCAGCAAATCCGTCAGAGCACACAGGAAACATTGAACGACATCATTGACAACTACGACATGGGTCTCTCTATCGTAGACGTCAACTTCCAGTCGGCACGTCCGCCTGAGCAAGTTAAAGATGCGTTTGATGACGCGATTGCAGCGCGTGAGGATGAAGAGCGTTTCATCCGTGAAGCGGAAGCGTACAAAAACGAAATCATTCCTAAAGCGACAGGTCGTTCTGAGCGTTTGAAGAAAGAAGCGCAAGGTTACTCTGAGCGCATTACTAACGAAGCGCTAGGTCAAGTAGCTCAGTTCGAGAAACTGCTACCTGAATACCAATCAGCTCCAGAAGTAACCCGTAACCGTCTGTACCTCGACACAATGGAAGAGGTGTATTCGAACACGTCTAAGGTGTTGATTGACTCTGAATCTAGCGGCAACTTGCTATATCTGCCAATTGACAAGTTAGCAGGCCAAGAAGGGACATCGAAATCCCGTAAGCCAAAAGAAACGTCGGCTTATGAAGAGATTCAACTAGATCCTTCGTCTAGCAGCACTTCGTCAAATGACAACACGTCTCGTAATAACTCGACTCGTCAAGGGAGATACTAATAATGCGTAAATTGATGATACCAGTATTAGTCGTTGCCTTAGCATTGATGCTGATGTCCTTGTTTGTGATCCCTGAGGGTGAGCGTGGCATCGTAATTCGATTTGGTCGTGTTCTTTCTGATGATAATCAGGTGTCTCGTATTTACGAGCCGGGCCTGCATTTCAAAATGCCACTGTTTGACCGTGTGAAAACACTAGACGCGCGTATTCAAACAATGGATGGACGCGGTGACCGCTTCGTTACGTCTGAGAAAAAAGACGTAATCATTAACACCTACGTTAAATGGAAGATTGAAGATTTCCGTCAGTACTACCTAGCAACAGGTGGCGGTGACGCGCTAACGGCGCAAGCGCTTCTAGAGCGTAAGGTGACGGACGTACTTCGTTCTGAAATCGGTTCGCGTGAAATCAAGCAAATCGTTTCTGGACCTCGTAACACCGATGTACTTCCAGACAGTGCGGACAGTGAAGAAGTCACAACAGAAGCGGCACGCCAAGCACTAGAAATTGATGGTGAGCGCGACAAGGTCATGAGCAACGTATTGAGAGATACGCGTGAAAGCGCAATGACCGACTTAGGGGTTCGAGTGGTGGATTTCCGTATCAAGAAAATCAACCTACCTGATGAAATCAGTGAATCGATCTACCGTCGTATGCGTGCAGAGCGTGAATCGGTTGCTCGTAAGCACCGTTCGCAAGGTCGTGAGAAGGCTGAAGTTATTCGTGCACAAGCAGAACTAGAAGTGGCAACACTACTAGCGGAAGCGGACAGAACAGCTCGTGTAACACGAGGTGGCGCGGATGCAGAAGCTGCGGCTATCTACTCTGATGCTTACAGCAAAGATCCTGAGTTCTTTAGCTTCTTACGCTCGCTATCTGCGTACAAGACCTCTTTTGCGGACAAGAGCGATATCCTCGTTCTGGATCCTAAGAGCGAGTTCTTCCGTTACATGAATGACATGAACGGCGCACCAGCGGCGAAATAAGACTTTAACAAACTGTATAATAGGGCTCCTCAGGGAGCCCTATCTTTTTGGAGAAAAAACATGTCTCAATCATTGTGGGTGGCACTTGGTTTGGTTTTGATAGTTGAGGGACTGGGACCGTTATTGGCACCAAAAGGGTGGCGTAATATGGTGTTGCAGCTTGCTCAGCAGCCAGACGAGCAGATTCGTAGAGTCGGTGGCTGCCTTGTCGTCGCAGGGGCAGTGATCACGTTTATGTTGTTAAATTAACCGGAATATTTGACTTTTTATTACTCAGCATCAGGGACTTACCCCTTTTGTGACATTTTTATGCTTAAAAAATGACTGCATAATTGTGATTTCGGTGCTAGAATCCTTTTTTAACTAGCAATCAGATTGGAAAGATGGGAAATAACGTAGTCGTTCTGGGCACCCAATGGGGTGACGAAGGTAAAGGTAAAATCGTAGACCTTTTAACTGAAGATGCAAAATACGTGGTTCGCTACCAAGGCGGTCACAATGCAGGTCACACTCTAGTCATTGACGGTGAAAAAACCGTTCTTCATTTGATTCCATCAGGTATTCTTCGCGATAACATCAAGTGCATTATCGGTAACGGTGTTGTTCTATCTCCTGAAGCATTAATTAAAGAAATGAAGCCTCTTGAAGAGCGCGGCATTCCAGTTCGTGAGCGTCTTTTCGTTTCTGAAGCTTGTCCTCTAATTCTTCCTTACCACATCGCTATCGACCAAGCGCGTGAAATCGCTCGTGGTAAAAAAGCGATTGGTACAACGGGTCGTGGTATCGGTCCTGCGTACGAAGACAAAGTTGCTCGTCGTGGTCTACGTGTTGGCGACCTGTTTGACAAAGAAGTCTTCGCTGAGAAGCTAAAAGAAGTGATGGAGTTCCACAACTTCCAACTAGAGCACTTCTACAAGACTGAAACAGTAAGCTACGAAGACGTACTAGAGCAGTGCATGGGTTACGCTGACCTACTCACTTCTATGGTTATCGACGTAACTGACGAACTTGACGCGGCGCGCAAGCGTGGCGATAAGATCATGTTCGAAGGTGCTCAAGGTACGCTACTCGATATCGACCACGGTACATACCCGTACGTAACTTCTTCTAACACGACAGCAGGTGGTGTTGCGGCAGGTTCTGGTTTCGGTCCTCGTCACATCGGTTACATCCTTGGTATCACTAAAGCTTACTGTACTCGTGTAGGTTCGGGTCCATTCCCAACTGAGCTATACGATGGTCTAGACAAGCAAGATCCAATCGGTAAGCACCTAGGTACAGTTGGTCACGAGTTCGGCGCAACGACTGGTCGTCTTCGTCGTACAGGTTGGTTTGATGCAGTGGCAATGCGCCGCGCTATCCAAATCAACTCTATCTCTGGTTTCTGTCTAACTAAGCTAGACGTACTAGATGGTCTAGAAGAGCTAAAAATCTGTACTGGTTACAAGATGAAAGATGGCTCTATCCTAGAAGTTTCTCCAATGGCTGCTGAGTCATTCGAAGAAGCAACGCCTATCTACGAAACCATGCCAGGCTGGTCTGAAACGACATTTGGTGCAACTTCTATCGAGCAGCTACCTCAAGCCGCTCTAGATTACATCAAGCGTATCGAAGACCTAACCGGTGTGCCTGTAGACATCATCTCTACTGGTCCTGACCGTAACGAGACAATCATCAAGATTCACCCATTTGAGTCTTAATTTAGCCTTGTAAGTATTGAGAGCCAGCGACATGTCGCTGGCTTTTTTTGTACCTGCTGTTTTGGCCTTTATTTAGTCACCTAGTGTGATCTTGTGCCAAGTATTTGACGTTGCTTCGACTCGATGAAAGAAAAGTGGCAAAATATTGCCGTTTTTTCTAAAGCGTGGCGGATGACTGCCGATAAAAATGAGACCAATGACAAGTTATTGGTGGAAGGCAGTTTCTAAGCATGAGGAGCAGGATTAGTGATTAAGCGACACAAACTGGCAGCACTTGTTTGCATGGCGCTACTCGGCCCTGTAAAAGCAGCGCACAGTAAAGAAGTGGGTGCGCCTATTCCGATTTACTCCGAGGATGAGCTGATCGGTTTGATTGAAGAGAACCGACACCTAGCCCGCGTGAAAGAAGATAATTGTCAGCTTGTCGAAGACATCATGGCTCGTGCCACACGTATCAGTCTGCCATCTTATGAGTTTCTTTATGGGGACATGCTGGCATGGGGCGTTTGTGTTCCTCAAGATGTTGAGCTTGGGCTTTATTATATGGAGAACGCCGCTCATCAAGGTTTGCCTGTTGCCCTTGAACAACTTGGTCGCTACTACTCAAAAGGCACTTTTGTTCAGCAAGACAAAGAGCGAGCTATCCCGTATTTCCGTGAGGCAGCGTCGATGGGCAACATTGATGCGAGGATTCAACTTGCTGAACTGCTACTGCGAGATTACGGCAGCCCGCTTGATTATGAAGATGCTTACCGTTGGCTTTATAACTCGGTCACACCGGACGGTCGTAAGCACAAACGTATCTCTATGCTAAGGCGCGGTCTTGAGCAGCGCATGCCGGAAAACATCATTGCACGAGCAAAGCGTCGTTCGACCTTCTGGTAGCCGTTAAATCCACTAAATCTGATGCAGAAAGGTAAAGCAATTCTGTAGCTTATCTGCTGCGTCAGTTATAATCGACCTATCCCTCCTAAAATATAGGTCAGACTATGTCGAACAAGCCTAGCGATATAAAAGTTGACGACCCTTTTGCAGCAAGAGAGTCTGAGAACTACGAAAATCCCATCCCAAGCCGAGAGTTCATCTCTGATTTCCTAGAAAGTGTTAACGTACCCATGAACAGAAACGATCTGTTCGAAGCATTGGGTCTATCTGGTGAAGAGCAGTATGAAGGATTGCGCCGTCGCCTGCGCGCAATGGAGCGCGATGGGCAGTTGGTGTTTACTCGACGTCAGTGTTATGCACTCCCAGACAAGCTAGAAATGATCAAAGGCTATGTCATCGGCCATAAAGATGGTCATGGCTGGGTTCGACCTGAAGGGAGCATGAATAAAGACAATGATGTGCTGTTGCCACATCATCAAATGCGTACCTTGCTACACGGTGATTTCGTATTGGTTCAACCATCGGGTACCGATAAGCGTGGCCGAAAAGAAGGTCGTTTGGTTCGCGTTCTAGAAGAGCGAAAAACCCAAGTTGTCGGTCGTTTCTTTATGGAATACGGCTACGCCTACGTGGTTGCAGATGATTCTCGCATTAGCCAAGACATCTTGATCCCAAATGAACATCGTGGTGGTGCTCGTATGGGTAATGTGGTGGTGGTTGAAGTAACCGACCGCGGCAGCCGCTCTCGTGGCATGATGGGACAAGTGGTGGAAGTGCTCGGTGAGAACATGGCGCCGGGTATGGAGACGCAAATCGCGATCCGCACTCATCAAATTCCTCATGAATGGCCTGAAGAAGTCGACAAGCAGGTCAAACAGTTTGGCGAGTTTGTTCCAGAAGAAGCCAAAGAAGGGCGCGTCGATCTTCGTGACCTGCCTCTGGTCACAATCGATGGTGAAGACGCCCGAGACTTCGACGATGCGGTTTACTGTGAGCGTAAGAAAAGCGGTGGTTGGCGTTTATGGGTCGCCATTGCGGATGTCAGCTACTACGTTCGCCCAGATACACCACTCGACAAAGAAGCGATCGTGCGCGGTAACTCGGTTTACTTCCCGTCTCAGGTCGTGCCTATGCTTCCAGAGGTGCTCTCTAATGGCCTTTGTTCACTCAACCCACAAGTGGATCGCTTGTGTATGGTGTGTGAAATGACCATTTCTGAGACAGGCAAGCTTTCAGGCTACAAACACTATGAAGCGGTGATGAACTCCCATGCGCGTCTGACTTACAACAAGGTGAGCGACATTCTTGAGGGTAACGAAGAGCTTCGTGAGCGCTACAGCGCTGTGGTTCCTCACCTTCATGAGCTGCACAACATGTATAAAGTGCTCAAGGGTGCCCGTGATAACCGTGGTGCGATTGAGTTTGAAACGGTTGAAACTAAGTTTATTTTCAATGCCGAGCGTAAGATCGACCGCATCGAACCTGTGGTTCGCAATGACGCACACAAGATCATTGAAGAGTGTATGATTCTGGCGAATATCGCTTCTGCTTCTTTGGTAGAAAAAGCCAAGGAGCCAGCTCTATACCGAGTGCACGAAACTCCCGGTGAAGAGAGACTGCAAGGTTTTAGGGATTTCCTTGGCGAGTTAGGTCTTGATCTATCTGGCGGTCTTGAACCATCACCGACCGACTATGCTGAGCTGATTAAAAAGATTGGTGAGCGCCAAGATAAAGAGCTGATTCAAACCATGCTGCTGCGTTCTATGAAGCAGGCAGTCTACAATGCGGATAACGCCGGACACTTTGGTCTAGCGCTAAAACGCTATGCGCACTTTACCTCACCTATTCGTCGTTACCCAGATTTGCTGCTGCACCGAGCAATCAAGTACCTCATTGCCAAGCAAGAAGGCCGCAATAACGACCGCTGGACGCCAACCGGTGGTTACCACTACTCGTTTGACGATATGGATTACTACGGTGAGCAGTGTTCCATGACCGAACGTCGCGCCGATGATGCAACCCGCGATGTGGCCGATTGGCTCAAGTGTGAGTACATGCAAGACCACGTAGGTGAAGTGCTTGATGGCGTGATTGCCAACGTGACGGGTTTTGGCTTCTTCGTGCGCTTAACAGAGCTGCACATCGATGGACTAGTGCATATTTCGTCACTGGCGAACGACTACTATCAATTTGACCCTATTGGTCAAAGACTTATCGGTGAAAGCTTCGGTGCGATATACCGTTTGGGCGATGCCGTTAAAGTGAAAGTGCTGTCGGTTAACCTAGATGACAAGCAAATAGACTTTGAATTAGTCGAAACAAGTCGTAAGCTACGCGGCAAAGGAAAGACGGCGAAAAAACGCATGGCTGAAGCTGAAAAGAAAAAAGCCAAAGCGAAACAGCGTGTCGCTGAGGTAAGAGGCAAGCGCAGCCCTAAAGCAGCGAAGCCGATGGTCGAAGCTACCAAACGCCCAGATGGACAAGAAGAGGATGTGCTTCCTCATAAGCGCAAGAAGTCCAAAGCCACCAAATCACGCAAGAGCAAGGCGCGCCAAAATAAGGCTCGTAGTAAAGCGAAGAAATAACGAATTCAGGATTATTCCATGAGTAATGAATTTATTTACGGTATCCACGCGATTAAAGCGGTTCTTGAAAAAGATCCAGTGCGCTTTGTGGAAGCCTATGTACTAAAAGGGCGTCAAGACGATCGCTTGATGCCGCTGTTGAACGAACTCAACCAAATTGGTGTGTCGATTCAGCAAATGAACCGCAAAACACTGGATGACAAAGCCAGCGGTGCGAATCACCAAGGCATCATTGCTAAGGTAAAACCGGCTAAGCAGCTCAACGAAAACGATCTCGATGATGTATTAGCGCAGCATGAACAGCCGTTACTGCTTATTTTAGATGGTGTCACCGACCCGCATAACCTTGGCGCATGTCTGCGTAACGCGGATGCGGCGGGTGTGGCGGCGGTGATTGTACCGAAAGACCGCTCTGCACCAATGACCGCGACAGTTAGCAAGGTAGCGTGTGGCGCTGCTGAGACTGTTCCTCTTATCCGTGTGACCAACTTGGCACGTACAATGCGCGCGCTGCAAGAGAAAGGCATCTGGATCGTTGGAACTGCAGGCGAAGCGACGCACGATATTTATCAAGCGAAGCTGTCTGGCTCTCTAGCGGTTGTTATGGGCGCAGAGGGTGATGGTATGCGCCGCCTGACTCGTGAAACCTGTGATGACCTTATCAAGATCCCAATGGCTGGTGCGGTATCGAGCTTAAACGTCTCGGTGGCATCAGGTATTTGTCTTTTTGAAGCGGTTCGCCAACGCACCCTCTAGGTATTTAGTTCGAAGATGTCATTCCTGCGTAGGCAGGAATCTACTGAAGGCTTGGTGAAGGCGGTAAGTAGACCCCTGCCTGTGCAGGGGTGACGACAAACTTGTCAAGATGGTGATAAATGAGAGGTATTTACTACTGAAATATCAATAGTGTGGCGGTGGTGTTTCTTCTGATGGATCCGCTAGATTTGAGGTATCCATATTTTTTACCTTACCAACCACATATTTCATTTGGTCTTGCATTTTACTGATCAGCAGCTGTTGCTGAGTCAACGCATCATTGAGTTCTTCGATGGTCTGCTCTTGGAATGCCATTTTGCACTCCATATCATTGATTCTCTCTTCGAGAGCTTGAATCTCTTTATTGCTCATAAGGTTACTCACTAATTTTCCAAGCTTGGATGACACCAGCTGACGAGGCAGAAAGTACTCGCTGGTTGCTCTCAAAGGCGGCATCATACACTACTCCTCGTGGCGGACGAACATCTTTTAGCAATTCTACTTCGAACCCCTCAAGTCGTTTTCCGGTCTTACTATCCCAAACCATGAGACGTGAAGAGGGAGAGCCAGTGACTAATCGCTTACCATCATCAGAAAAGCGGGCCGAGGAAAAGATCAGTTGTCGGGTCCAGGTACTGAGCTGACTAATCTGCTTGCCCGATGTTAAATCCCAAATAATCGCGTCATTACCTGTATCAGAGGTAAGCGCAAATAATCCATCTCTCTGTAGCTCGACCGTTCCGACACGTTGCTGATGTTCAAAACGGTGTAATATCTGACCAGATTCCGTACTCCAGAAATAGGCGTTATGGTCATTGCCTCCGGATAGTGCGTATTTACCGTTAGGCGATAGCGACACGGAATTAACTTTTTCTACGTGAGCAAGGAACTCTAGCCGCCTTCCAGTGACTAAATCGATAAATATTGCTTTACCATTACTCAGACCAACAAGGACTTCGTCACCAGAATTACCGAGTGCGATGTCTTGAATTAATCCATCTGAGATCGACCAAAGCCCCGTTGATTGAGACCAAGCTAAGTCCCAAATAGCGAAATTGGTTTGGGTGGCAGTGACGGCAAAGCGTCCATTGTCGCTAAAGCGAATAAGGGAAATAATGTTTTCGTCAGGATCTTGAATACCCAAGCGAGCTAGGATCTTATTTTGTTCGAGATCCCAAAGCTGTAGGTGTTGCTGTTTGGAATAGAGGAGTGCGAATCTCGCGTCTCGGCTCAGTGCCATTGCGGTCGAGCCTTCAAGCGCTAGGTCCCAGCGTTTTTCTGAGTCTGTGGAGAATAGGCAACCATTTAACAGGCTGATGACAATTAACCACAGCACAGAATGAGATATTATTCGCATCATTACTGTTATTCCACGTTGAGTATTGAGTTTAAGCTAGTATATTTATAGTTTGAGCTACTAGGAAATAGTTACTAGATTTAGTTAGTTATGCATGCTTGCTGAACGTTATTCTTAGAGCATGGCTAGGTATTAAGTCTACAAGAATGTCCATCATTGGAGAAATAAATGAAATCACTATTTAAAGTGTCGCTACTTGCTGCGACAGTTATGTTGGCAGTCGGTTGTCAAAAAAGAAGAAGAACCAAAAGTTGAGCCAGCAGCGCAAGAGCAAGTACAAGCTGAAACAGGTAAAGCGGTTCACTTTAAAACAGAAGATGACAAAGCGGCTTACGCAATCGGTGTGTCTTTTGCTAACTACCTAAGCACAAGCATCGAGAAACCAGCAGAGTTTGGTATTGAGCTTAAGAAAGAGCTGGTACTTAAAGGTATCGAGCAGGCTTTTGCTGGCAATGCTGAGCTAAGTGAAGACGAGATCCGTGCGGCGCTAGAAGGTCTAGACAAGCGTGTTGCTGAAACGATGCAAAAGCAAGCTGAAGAGAAAGCAGCAGCTGCAATGAAGGCGGGTGATGATTTCCGCACTGAGTTTGCGAAACAAGAAGGCGTAACAGCGACGGAATCTGGTCTACTTTACCAAGTAGAAACAGAAGGTACTGGTGACAAACCTAAAGAGACTGACACCGTTCAGGTTCATTACAAAGGCACGCTTATCGACGGCACTCAGTTCGATAGCTCTTACGATCGTGGTGAGCCAGCAACATTCCCACTTAACCGCGTTATCCCAGGTTGGACGGAAGGCGTTCAGTTGATGACTGTGGGTTCTAAGTACAAGTTTGTTATCCCGCCAGAGCTAGCATACGGTGAACAAGATACTCCGACTATCCCTGCTAACTCAACGCTAGTGTTTGAAGTTGAACTACTGAAAATCGAAGGCGATGACGTTCAAGCAACGCAATAATGCTTGATATTGCATGACAAAAGGCTCACTACGGTGAGCCTTTTTTATTGCGGTTTATTTCAGGTACAAGAAAAAACAGCACTTTTTTTGCCCTAAATCACTTGTTGGATACATACATAGAGGTAGCTCTCAAATTTTCTGATAAACTTACGGTAATTTTTTTTAAGTATCGTTAGGGTCCAACTACAGTGACTGAAATTTCTAACCCAGATGAATTGCTCGAGATGGAGTCGGTTGACGTGGCGCCATTTAGCGAGCACGACAAAATCATCTTACAATCCTATGAAGCGGTGGTAGATGGGCTTGCGAGCTTGATCGGACCATTCTGTGAAATCGTTTTGCACTCACTTGAGTCGTTGAACACGTCAGCAGTAAAGATCGCTAACGGCGAGAACACGGGGCGTCAGGTGGGTTCACCGATCACCGACTTAGCGCTTAAAATGCTAAAAGATATTGAAGGCTCTGAGCGCAACTTCTCTCGCTCTTACTTCACTCGCGCCAAAGGTGGCGTATTGATGAAGTCGATTACTATCGCTATCCGCAACGGTGACAACCGAGTGATTGGTCTGCTGTGTATCAACGTCAACCTAGATGCACCATTCTCCCAGATTCTTCAATCCTTTATGCCGACACAAGATGCCAAAGATGCGGCTTCATCGGTTAACTTCGCGAGTGATGTAGAAGAGCTTGTCGACCAAACGGTAGAGCGTACGATTGAAGATATCAATGCCGACAAGTCAGTGTCTAACAACACTAAGAATCGTCAAATTGTTATGGAGCTCTATGACAAAGGAATCTTCGATATCAAAGACGCTATTAACCGCGTTGCCGATAGATTGAATATCTCAAAACACACCGTTTATCTGTATATTCGTCAGCGTAAGACCGAGGACGAGTAATTGTCTGCTTTGACCTACAGTCTGGTGGTAAACGGCTCAGTGTATGGAAGTCAGTCAGCGCGTAATGCCTATCAATTTGCCAACGCGCTGATCGCGAAAGGGCATAAGCTTGTCAGTGTCTTTTTTTACCAAGATGGCGTTCACAACGCGTCGCGCTTAACGGTACCTGCTAACGACGAGTTCGATTTGGTCTCTGCGTGGCAAACGCTCGCGGCGGAGCATGGGGTTCGTCTAGAAACCTGTGTTGCTGCATCATTGCGTCGTGGCGTGCTGGGGAGCGATGAGGCGTTGCAGCATCAGCGAGATGTCGACAACTTAGCGGACGGTTTCGAGCAAGCCGGGCTAGGCAGTCTTGCCAGTGCGATGCTGACTCAAGATAGGGTGGTGCAGTTTTGACGATATTAGCTTTTGTATTTAACTCACTACCGCATGCCAGTGCCGCAGGTCGTGAAGGTCTGGATGCACTGCTTGCGACGTCCGCGTTTACGGAGGACATCAAAGTGTTCTTCGTCGGTGAGGGGGTGAATCAGCTGCGCAAAGGGCAGGAGACTCGCTCTATTCTATCTAGAGACTACATCAGTGCATTCAAACTGATGGATCTTTACGACATTGAGCAAGTGTTTGTCTGTGAGCAAAGCCTAGAGCGTTATCGCTTAACAGAAGAAGAGTTGCTTATTTCTGCTCAAGTTGTCTCTGAGTCCGCGATTTCTGATGAACTCAATCAATGTCATAAAGTATTAACTTTCTAGGATTACCATGCTGCACATTATTAAAAGCGAAGTGGGCTATCAACAGGCTAAGGCGTACCTGCAAAAAGGGGATGATGTCCTTTTTGTTGAGAGTGCGTGTTACTTAGTAGTTAGTATTGATACGACGCAAGAGTGGCAGTGCTACTTTCTAGAACAAGATATGGATGCGCGTGGCTTGGCCAAGGATAATGGACAAGCGTTGCAAGTTACCGATTTTAAAGGCTTTGTTGAGCTGACAGAACGTCACGTCGCCAGCACGACTTGGGATTAACCTTCTTTCTTATGTCTTAGTTACCGATACTGAGATACGCATATTCCAAAAAAGATCTGTATATTTCTTGACACACCTCTCACTGCTGCATAGAATTTTGCGTCCCTAATTGCCATTGGTGATTGGGGCTAGATTTTTCACAAAGCTTACTTTCAAGTAAATCAGGAGCTAGTTAATGGCAACTATTAACCAGTTGGTACGTAAGCCTCGTGCAAAGCAAGTTGTTAAAAGCAACGTGCCTGCACTAGAAGCGTGCCCACAAAAACGTGGTGTATGTACTCGTGTTTACACTACTACACCTAAAAAACCTAACTCAGCACTTCGTAAAGTATGTCGTGTTCGTCTAACGAACGGCTTCGAAGTAACTTCGTACATCGGCGGTGAAGGTCACAACCTTCAAGAGCACTCAGTTGTTCTAATCCGTGGCGGTCGTGTTAAAGACCTTCCGGGTGTACGTTACCACACTGTTCGCGGCGCACTTGACTGTGCTGGCGTAAATGACCGTAAACAAGGTCGTTCTAAGTACGGTGTGAAGCGTCCTAAGTCTTAATGCCCTTCTTTTTATAAAGAGAAGCGTTAAGTAAGGCCAAACACTAAAATTAAAATTTTAATTTTTGAAGAAACTGTAAAGTTTTGGATAACCTGAAGAATAAGACAACGGAGAAATTCCATGCCACGTCGTCGCGTAATTGGTCAGCGTAAGATCCTTCCAGATCCAAAGTTCAAATCTGAGCTGCTGGCAAAATTTGTAAACATCGTAATGGTTGACGGTAAGAAATCAACTGCTGAAAAAATCGTTTACGGTGCACTAGAAACTATGGCTGAGAAGTCTGGCAAAGACCACTTAGCTGTATTTGAAGAAGCTCTTGAAAATGTTCGCCCAGCGGTAGAGGTTAAATCTCGCCGTGTAGGTGGTTCAACTTACCAAGTACCTGTAGAAGTTCGTCCGGTTCGCCGTAACGCACTTGCTATGCGTTGGTTGGTTGAAGCTGCGCGTAAGCGTGGTGAAAAATCTATGGCTCAACGCCTAGCTGCTGAAATGCTAGACGCGTCTGAGAACAAAGGTACTGCGGTTAAGAAACGTGAAGACGTTCACCGCATGGCTGACGCTAACAAAGCGTTTGCTCATTACCGCTGGTAATACCTTTTCAGTGCTGCGAGGTTCTCTCGCAGCACTTTTCTATACTCTAAGGTTAACCTTAGTAAGAGGATACAATCGTGGCTCGTAAAACTCCTATTGAGCGCTATCGTAATATCGGTATCGTTGCTCACGTAGATGCAGGTAAAACAACCACAAGTGAGCGTATTCTGTTCTACACTGGCCTTTCTCACAAAATCGGCGAAGTTCACGATGGTGCTGCAACCATGGACTGGATGGAGCAGGAGCAAGAGCGTGGTATCACTATCACATCTGCTGCGACTACTACCTTCTGGCGTGGTATGGAAGCACAATTCCAAGATCATCGCGTAAACATCATTGATACCCCTGGACACGTTGACTTTACTATCGAAGTAGAGCGTTCTTTGCGTGTGCTTGATGGTGCAGTGGTTGTATTCTGTGGCTCATCAGGTGTTGAACCTCAGTCTGAAACTGTATGGCGTCAAGCTGATAAATATCATGTTCCACGTATGGTATTTGTGAACAAGATGGACCGTGCGGGCGCAGACTTCCTACGCGTTGTGGACCAAATTAAAAATCGTCTTGGTGCGAACCCAGTTCCAATCCAATTAAACATTGGTGCAGAAGATGAGTTCAAAGGTGTCATCGACCTTATCAAGATGAAAGCAATCAACTGGAACGATGCCGATCAAGGCATGACCTTCACCTACGAAGAGATTCCAGCAGAACTGCAAGATGAAGCGGAAGAGTGGCGCAACAACATGGTTGAAGCCGCTGCAGAAGCAAGCGAAGAGTTGATGGATAAATACCTTGAAGAAGGCGAACTAACGGAAGCTGAAATCAAGGCGGGTCTGCGTACTCGTACACTAAATAACGAAATTGTACTCGCAACATGTGGTAGTGCATTTAAGAACAAAGGTGTGCAAGCGGTACTAGACGCGGTTGTCGAATATCTTCCTTCTCCAGTAGACGTACCTGCGATTAAAGGTATCGACGAAGATGAGAACGAAGTAGAGCGTCATGCGGACGACAACGAACCATTCGCTGCACTTGCATTTAAGATTGCAACCGACCCGTTTGTCGGCACCCTTGCGTTTATGCGCGTTTACTCAGGTGTCGTAAATTCGGGTGATGCCGTTTATAACTCAGTGAAGCAAAAGCGTGAACGCTTTGGCCGTATCGTTCAAATGCACTCAAACAAGCGCGAAGAAGTAAAAGAAGTTCGTGCGGGTGACATTGCAGCAGCGATTGGTCTGAAGGACGTAACAACAGGTGATACCCTGTGTGACCAGAACCACAAAGTGATTCTTGAGCGCATGGAATTCCCTGAGCCAGTTATTCAGATCGCGGTAGAGCCTCGCTCTCAAGCTGACCAAGAGAAAATGGGTATTGCGCTAGGTAAACTGGCAGCAGAAGACCCGTCGTTCCGTGTGGAAACCGATGACGAAACTGGCCAAACGCTAATTTCAGGTATGGGTGAGCTTCACCTAGACATCATCGTTGACCGTATGAAGCGCGAATTCAGTGTTGATTGTAACGTGGGTAAACCTCAAGTTGCGTACCGCGAAACGATTCGCGGCAGCACAGAAGTTGAAGGCAAATTTGTTCGCCAATCAGGTGGTCGTGGTCAATATGGTCACGTATGGCTTAAGCTTGAGCCATCTGAAGCGGGCGAAGGGTTTGTGTTCGTTGACGAGATCGTGGGTGGTGTGGTTCCTAAGGAATACATCAGCTCGGTATCGAAAGGTATCGAAGAGCAGATGAACAACGGTGTTCTTGCTGGCTATCCTGTACTGGATGTTAAAGCAACACTGTATGATGGCTCTTACCATGATGTCGACTCTAGCGAGATGGCGTTTAAGATCGCCGGCTCGATGGCCTTCAGAAAAGGTGCGCTTGAAGCACAACCTGTTCTGCTTGAGCCAATGATGAAGGTTGAAGTAACGACTCCAGAAGATTGGATGGGTGATGTTGTTGGTGACCTTAACCGTCGCCGCGGCATGATCGAAGGTATGGATGACGGCCACGCTGGCCTTAAGATCATCCGTGCACAAGTACCGCTCTCTGAGATGTTTGGTTACGCAACTGACTTGCGTAGTGCGACCCAAGGTCGTGCGTCATATTCGATGGAATTTAGCGAATACGCTGAGACTCCGAAGAATGTGGCTGATGCGATTATTGCACAGCGCAGCTAATCAGCTATTGTTTAGTAATGAATCTGTTGCGTTGAGTAAAATTGACGCATAAAATAGCAAATTCTGGCGCGCCCCGACAAAATTCGTTCTCGGGGCGAATCATAACTAGGAAGGAACACGATCGTGTCTAAAGAAAAATTTGAACGTACTAAACCGCACGTTAACGTTGGTACTATCGGCCACGTTGACCACGGTAAAACAACTCTAACTGCTGCAATCTGTACTACTCTAGCTAAAGTGTACGGCGGTGAAGCGAAAGACTTCGCATCTATCGATAACGCTCCAGAAGAGCGTGAGCGCGGTATCACAATCGCAACTTCTCACGTTGAGTACGACACTCCAACTCGTCACTACGCACACGTAGACTGTCCAGGACACGCGGATTATGTTAAGAACATGATCACTGGTGCTGCACAGATGGACGGTGGTATCCTAGTTGTTGCTGCAACTGACGGCCCAATGCCTCAGACTCGTGAGCACATCCTACTAGGCCGTCAGGTTGGTATCCCATACATCATCGTATTCATGAACAAATGTGACATGGTTGACGATGAAGAGCTTCTAGAGCTAGTAGAAATGGAAGTTCGTGAACTTCTATCTGAATACGAATTCCCAGGTGATGACCTACCAGTTATCCAAGGTTCTGCACTAGGCGCACTAAACGGCGAAGAGCAGTGGGAAGCGAAAATCGTTGAACTAGCTGAAGCACTAGACTCTTACATCCCAGAGCCAGAGCGTGCAGTAGACCAACCGTTCCTACTACCAATCGAAGACGTATTCTCGATCCAAGGTCGTGGTACTGTTGTAACTGGTCGTATCGAGCGTGGTATCCTACGCGTAGGTGACGAAGTAGAAATCGTTGGTATCAAAGAGACTACAACGACTACTTGTACTGGTGTTGAGATGTTCCGTAAGCTTCTTGACGAAGGTCGTGCTGGTGAGAACGTTGGTGCACTTCTACGTGGTACTAAGCGTGACGAAGTTGAACGTGGTCAAGTTCTTGCAGCTCCTGGTTCAATCAACCCACACACTAAGTTCGAGTCTGAAGTATACGTACTTTCTAAAGACGAAGGCGGCCGTCATACTCCGTTCTTCAAAGGCTACCGTCCACAGTTCTACTTCCGTACAACTGACGTAACTGGTGACATCTCTCTACCAGACGGCGTAGAAATGGTAATGCCTGGCGACAACATCCAAATGAAAGTTGAGCTAATCGCTCCAATCGCAATGGATGAAGGCCTACGTTTCGCTATCCGTGAAGGTGGCCGTACAGTAGGTGCTGGTGTTGTTGCTAAGATCTTCGACTAATATTTAGTTGATAATCGCAATAAACGCGAAAAGAGGAGCTTAGGCTCCTCTTTTTTTATCTGAAAATAAATCTAACGTCTGTTCAGGTACTTAGCCGAGCTGCGTAAATTTACGTAAAAATAGTACTGGTAATGCTAACAATTCTCGTTTATATTCTACCCCGTGAATTGTGAAAGGTTGTTTTATGTTTGTTTGTTTATGCCACGGCATCTCTGATAAAAAATTGCGTAAGCTTGCTCTAGAAGAGGGCATCAGTGATATGCGTACTATCAGAAGGTGTACTTCTCTTGGCTCCCAATGTGGTAAATGCGTTAAACAAGCGAAAGAGATCCTAAGTGAAACACAGGCGCTGCAGCTTGCAAAAGTAAGCTAACCCCAGACCTTCGCCAGGTTACTTTGACACCTCCCTAATAGGTTCTACAGTTAATAGTGAGCCAAAGAGGAGGGCTTTGTCATGAAAGGCGATCCAATCATAATTCAACATCTCAATAAAATTCTCGGCAACGAACTCGTTGCTATTAATCAATACTTCCTACACGCAAGAATGTATAAAGACTGGGGCTTAAAGCACCTAGCAGATAAGGAATATCACGAATCTATCGATGAGATGAAACATGCAGACCATCTCATAGAGCGTATCTTGTTTCTCGAAGGGCTTCCTAATCTCCAAGATCTCGGGAAACTGATGATTGGTGAAGACACCAAAGAGATGCTCGAATGTGATTTGAAATTGGAAATGATCGCAATCCCCGACTTAAAGGATGCCATTGCCTACGCTGAAGATACTAGAGACTTTGTGTCTCGTGACTTGTTCCAAGACATCTTAAATGATGAAGAGGAGCACGTTGATTGGCTCGAAACCCAACTTGGACTCATCGAGAAAGTGGGGATAGAGAACTACCTACAAGCTCAGTTTGTCGATGAAGAGTAAGACACTAAAATCTAGGGTCTAGTATCAAGCCACTAGGCCCTAAAACAAAATTCGTTTAATTTTCCCCCACCTATTGCATCCCGTTTTGTGATCTGTATAATACCGCCCACTGACTTAGTTCAGTTGTGAACCAATGAGCAAAGAGGAGTAAGCAAATTGCCTCGGCAAGGTGCTTAGTAACGTAGACTCAGCTTATGTTCGCAGTTAATACAATTGACTCTCTGCCTAGCAGTGAGTGAATCGAAAATTAGCTGACAATGCGCTCAATTAGAGTGCTACGGTTTCACATAAATCAATCGGCATTCTCTCGCCTTCGCGAGTATGAGTGGCGATATTGTTTGTGTAATTTTTAATTATTGGAGCTCTGTCTCATGCAGAACCAACGTATTCGTATCCGCCTAAAGGCTTTCGATTATAAACTAATCGACCAGTCAACTGCGGAAATCGTTGAAACAGCTAAGCGTACCGGCGCACAGGTTCGTGGTCCAATTCCACTACCTACTCGTAAAGAGCGTTTCACTGTTCTTATCTCTCCACACGTCAACAAAGATGCACGTGACCAGTACGAAATCCGTACTCACAAGCGTTTGATCGACATCGTTGAGCCAACAGACAAAACTGTTGACGCTCTAATGCGTCTTGATCTTGCTGCTGGCGTTGATGTTCAAATCAGCCTAGGTTAAGGGAGATTAGAAGAATGATTGGTCTAGTCGGACGTAAAGTGGGTATGACCCGCATTTTTACCGAAGAAGGCGTTTCTATCCCTGTAACAGTTGTTGAGGTTGAAGCGAACCGTGTAACTCAAGTACGTACACTTGAAGCAGACGGTTATGCAGCAATCCAGGTAACTGCAGGCGAAAAGAAAGCTAGCCGTGTTTCTAAGCCAGAAGCTGGCCACTTTGCGAAAGCAGGTGTTGAAGCAGGTCGCGGTCTTTGGGAATTCCGTTTGGAAAACGGCGAAGAGTTCGCAGTTGGCGCTGAGCTAAACGTAGAACTATTCAACGACGTTAAAAAAAGTAGACGTTACTGGTACTTCTAAAGGTAAAGGCTTCCAAGGCGCTGTTAAGCGTTGGAACTTCTCTACTCAAGATGCTACTCACGGTAACTCTTTGTCTCACCGTGCTCCGGGTTCAATTGGTCAGTGCCAAACTCCAGGTCGCGTATTTAAAGGCAAAAAAATGGCAGGTCACATGGGTGCTGAGCGTGTAACGACTCAAAACCTAGAGATCGTACGTGTTGACGCTGAGCGCAATCTGCTTCTTATCAAAGGTGCAGTACCAGGCTCAACAGGCGGCAACGTGATCGTTAAACCAGCTATTAAAGCTTAACGTCTAGGAGTAAGTAATGGAATTGATGGTTAAAGGTGCTGATGCACTAACTGTTTCCGAGACTACTTTCGGACGTGACTTCAACGAAGCTCTAGTACACCAAGTAGTTGTTGCTTATGCAGCAGGTGCTCGTCAAGGTACTCGTGCTCAAAAGACTCGTTCTGAAGTATCTGGCGGTGGCGCTAAGCCATGGCGTCAAAAAGGTACTGGCCGTGCACGTGCTGGTACAATTCGTAGCCCAATCTGGCGTACAGGTGGTGTTACTTTTGCTGCGAAACCACAAGATCACAGCCAAAAAGTTAACAAGAAAATGTACCGCGGCGCTATGAAGAGCATTCTTTCTGAGCTAGTTCGTCAAGAGCGTCTAATCGTTGTTGATAACTTCTCTGTAGAAGCTCCAAAAACTAAAGAGCTTGTAGCTAAGCTTAAAGAGCTTGAGCTTACAGATGCGCTAATCGTGACTAGCGAAGTAGATGAGAATCTATTCCTAGCTGCTCGTAACCTATACAAAGTTGACGCACGTGACGTAGCTGGTATTGACCCAGTTTCTCTAATCGCGTTCGACAAAGTTGTTATTACTGCTGCTGCAGTTAAACAAGTTGAGGAGATGCTAGCATGATCACTGAAGAGCGTATCCTAAAAGTTCTACGTGCTCCGCACATCTCTGAAAAAGCAACTATGGCAGCTGAGAAAGCGAACACTATCGTTTTCAAAGTAGCTAAAGATGCAACTAAGAAAGAGATCAAAGCAGCTGTAGAAAAGCTATTTGAAGTTGAAGTTAAGACTGTAAATACTCTTGTTCTTAAGGGTAAGACTAAGCGTCAAGGTCTACGTCAAGGTCGCCGCAGCGACGTTAAGAAGGCGTATGTGACTCTGGCGGAAGGTCAAGATCTTGACTTCGTTGGCGGTGCGGAATAACAGGAGAGTTAAACAATGGCTATTGTTAAATGTAAGCCGACTTCCCCTGGTCGTCGTCACGTAGTTAAAGTTGTTAACGCTGACCTTCACAAAGGTAAGCCTTACGCTCCACTTCTAGAGAAAAACTCTAAGAACGGTGGTCGTAACAACAACGGTCGTATCACAGTACGTCACATTGGTGGTGGTCACAAGCATCACTACCGTTTGGTTGACTTCAAACGTACTAAAGATGGCATCCCAGCGAAAGTTGAGCGCCTAGAATACGATCCAAACCGTAGCGCAAACATCGCTCTAGTTCTGTACGCAGACGGTGAGCGTCGCTACATCATTGCACCAAAAGGCATCCAAGCGGGTGACTCTATCCAGTCTGGTGTTGATGCGCCTATCAAAGCAGGTAACACTCTGCCGATGCGCAACATCCCAGTAGGTTCTACAGTACACTGTGTTGAACTTAAGCCTGGTAAAGGTGCACAAATTGCTCGTTCTGCAGGTGCATACGCACAAATCATCGCTCGCGATGGTGCATATGTAACTCTACGCCTACGTTCTGGCGAAATGCGCAAAGTACTATCAGAAGGCCGTGCAACAATCGGTGAAGTTGGTAATGCTGAGCACATGCTACGTGAACTAGGTAAAGCTGGTGCTAGCCGCTGGCGCGGTGTTCGTCCAACCGTTCGCGGTGTGGTAATGAACCCGGTAGACCACCCACACGGTGGTGGTGAAGGTCGTACTTCTGGTGGCCGTCACCCAGTATCTCCTTGGGGTCAGCCAACTAAAGGCTTTAAGACTCGTAAGAACAAGCGCACTGACAAGTACATCGTACGTCGTCGTAACAAGTAATCTATAAAGAGGAATCGCCATGCCACGTTCTCTCAAGAAAGGTCCTTTTATTGACCTACACTTGCTGAAGAAGGTAGAGAAAGCGGTGGAAAGCGGAGACAAAAAGCCTGTTAAGACTTGGTCCCGTCGTTCAATGATCATCCCATCAATGATTGGTTTGACCATCGCTGTCCATAATGGTCGTCAGCACGTACCAGTTTTCGTTACCGAAGAAATGATCGGTCACAAACTGGGTGAATTTGCACCAACTCGCACTTACCGCGGCCACGCTGCGGATAAGAAAGCTAAGAAGAAATAAGGAGTAGATGATGGAAGCTATCGCTAAACATAACTTTGCTCGTATTTCTCCACAGAAAGCTCGCTTAGTTGCAGACCAAATCCGCGGTAAAAGCGTGGATCAAGCTCTTGAACTACTAACTTTCAGCAACAAAAAAGCTGCTGAACTAGTTAAGAAAGTTCTTGAATCAGCAATCGCGAATGCGGAACACAACGAAGGTGCAGATATCGACGATCTTTCAGTCGCAAAAATCTTCGTAGATGAAGGCCCTATCATGAAGCGTATTATGCCTCGTGCTAAAGGCCGTGCCGACCGTATCTTGAAGCGTTCTTGCCACATCACTGTTGTTGTTGCAGACGCTTAAGACTAGGAGATAAGCAATGGGTCAGAAAGTACATCCTAATGGTATTCGTCTTGGCATCGTTAAGCCTTGGAATGCTACATGGTTTGCTAACACCAAAGATTTCGCTGACAACCTAGACGGCGACTTCAAGGTACGTCAGTTCCTTACTAAGGAACTAGCAAAAGCGTCTCTTTCACGTATCGTTATCGAGCGTCCAGCTAAGAGCATCCGTGTGACTATTCACACTGCTCGTCCTGGCGTTGTTATCGGTAAGAAAGGTGAAGACGTTGAGAAGCTACGCGCAGCTGTAGCTAAAATCGCAGGTGTACCAGCGCAAATTAACATCGCTGAAGTACGTAAGCCTGAGCTAGACGGCCAACTTGTGGCTGATAGCATCGCGTCTCAACTTGAGCGTCGTGTTATGTTCCGTCGTGCTATGAAGCGTGCGGTACAAAATGCTATGCGTCTTGGCGCTAAAGGTATCAAAGTGGAAGTAAGTGGTCGTCTAGGCGGCGCTGAAATCGCACGTTCTGAGTGGTACCGTGAAGGCCGTGTGCCTCTACACACTCTACGTGCTGACATTGATTACGCAACTTCTTCGGCTCACACTCAATACGGTGTGATCGGCATTAAAGTTTGGATCTTCAAAGGTGAGATTCTAGGCGGTATGCCAGCAGCTAACGCTGTAGAGCCAAAAGGCGATAAGCCTAAGAAGCAGCGCAAAGGCCGTAAGTAAGGAGTCGACAGATGCTACAACCTAAACGTACTAAGTTCCGTAAGGTTCAGACTGGTCGCAACCGTGGTCTAGCTAAAGGTACAGACGTAAGCTTCGGCACATTCGGTCTTAAGGCTGTTGGTCGTGGTCGTCTTACTGCTCGTCAGATCGAAGCGGCTCGTCGTGCAATGACGCGTCACGTTAAGCGTCAAGGTAAAATCTGGATTCGTGTATTCCCAGACAAGCCTATCACAGAAAAACCACTAGAAGTTCGTCAAGGTAAGGGTAAAGGTAACGTTGAGTACTGGGTAGCCCAAATCCAACCTGGTAAGGTTATGTACGAAATGGACGGTGTACCTGAAGAGTTGGCACGTGAAGCGTTCCGCCTAGCGGCTCGCAAACTGCCGTTCAAAACTACATTTGTAACTAAGCAGGTGATGTGATGAAAGCACAAGATCTACGCGAAAAAAACGTTGAAGAGCTTAACGCTGAGCTTTTGAATTTGCTACGTGAACAGTTCAACTTGCGCATGCAAGCTGCTACTGGTCAGCTTCAGCAAACTCATACTCTAAAAGCTGTACGCCGTGATATCGCACGTGTGAAAACTGTTTTGACTGAGAAGGCAGGCGCATAATGAGCGAACAAATCCGTACTCAACTAGGTCGTGTAATTAGCAACAAAGGCGACAAGTCTATTGTTGTTGCAATCGAACGCATGGTTAAACACCCAATTTACGGTAAATTCGTAAAGCGTACGACTAAACTACACGCACATGACGAAAACAACGAGTGTGGCATTGGCGACACTGTTGAAGTTCGTGAGTGCCGTCCACTGTCTAAGACTAAGTCTTGGACTTTGGTAAGCATCGTAGAAAAAGCGAAAATTTAATCGTTTTTCTATAGCGAAATCAAGCGGCTCCAAATTATTTTTGGGGCCGCTTATTTTTTGTCTACCCAATCACAAAAAAGGGTGGTACAATTCGCGTCCCTTTAAAGAGGCAGCCCGACCCGAGAGGGTCTAGTTTTTAATATTTAGCGGAGCACTAACAATGATCCAAATGCAAAGTACACTTGACGCAGCAGATAACTCTGGCGCGCGCAAGGTAATGTGTATTAAGGTTCTGGGTGGCTCACACCGTCGTTACGCACACATCGGCGACATCATCAAAGTTACTGTGAAAGAAGCAATTCCTCGCGGTAAAGTTAAAAAAGGTGATGTTCTGAAGGCGGTAGTAGTTCGCACCCGTAAAGGCGTACGTCGTCCAGACGGTTCTGTCATTCGCTTCGACCGTAATGCTTGTGTATTGTTGAACGACACTACTGAGCAACCAGTCGGCACACGTATCTTTGGTCCAGTGACTCGTGAACTTCGTAACGCGAAATTCATGAAAATTGTTTCACTAGCACCTGAAGTACTGTAAGGAGCTATAAAATGGCAGCTAAAATCCGTCGTAATGACGAAGTAATCGTTCTTGCTGGTAAAGATAAAGGCAAGAAAGGTAAAGTAACTAAGGTTCTAGCAACTGGTAAAGTTATCGTTGAAGGTATCAACCTTGTTAAGAAGCACCAAAAGCCACAACCGGCTCTAGGTCAACAAGGTGGCATCGTTGAGCAAGAAGCAGCAATTGACGCTTCTAACGTTGCAATCTTTAACGCGGCTACTGGTAAAGCTGACCGCATCGGTTTCCGTATCGAAGATGGCAAGAAAGTTCGTTTCTTCAAGTCTAACGGCGAAACTGTTTCTAACTAATAGAAAGTAATTTGGAGTTCTACTATGGCGAAACTGCATGATTACTACAAGTCGTCTGTAGTTGCTGAATTGACCAAACAATTCAACTACTCAAGCGTCATGCAAGTCCCTAGGATTGAGAAAATCACCCTAAACATGGGCGTTGGTGAAGCAATCAACGATAAGAAACTGCTAGAAAACGCAGCAGCTGATATGGCAACGATCTCTGGTCAAAAGCCTCTTATCACTAAAGCGCGTAAATCTGTTGCAGGTTTCAAAATTCGTGAAGGCTACCCAATTGGTTGTAAAGTAACCTTGCGTGGCGAACGTATGTGGGAATTTTTAGAGCGTTTAATCTCTATCGCACTTCCACGTGTACGTGACTTCCGTGGCGTTAGCGCTAAGTCTTTTGACGGACGCGGTAACTACAGCATGGGCGTTCGCGAGCAAATCATCTTCCCGGAAATCGACTACGATAAAGTAGACCGTGTTCGTGGCCTAGACATCACTATTACGACGTCTGCTGCAAACGATGAGGAAGGCCGAGCTCTGCTGGCTGCCTTTAACTTCCCATTCCGTAAGTAAGGTGAAGGGTTACTGTTATGGCTAAACAATCAATGAAAGCGCGCGAAGCAAAACGCGCGAAGCTAGTAGCTAAGTTTGCTGAAAAGCGCTCAGCTCTAAAAGCTATCATCAGCGATGTAAACGCATCTGAAGAAGATCGTTGGAATGCAGTTCTTAAGCTGCAATCTCTTCCACGTGATTCAAGTGCATCACGTCAGCGCAACCGTTGTAACCAAACTGGTCGTCCACACGGTTACCTACGTAAGTTCGGTCTAAGCCGTATCAAAGTTCGTGAAGCTTGCATGAAAGGCGAGATTCCTGGACTTCGTAAGGCTAGCTGGTAATTGCCACTTAATCATTTGGAGTAAATCGTATGAGCATGCAAGATCCGATTTCGGATATGCTGACCCGCATTCGTAACGGTCAAGCAGCAAACAAAGTTGCTGTTAAAATGCCTTCTTCAAAGCTTAAAGTTGCAATTGCTGCACTACTGAAAGCTGAAGGTTACATCGTTGACTTCGCTGTTGAAGGCGAAGCAAAACCAGAGCTAGAAGTTACTCTTAAGTACTTCCAAGCGAAACCTGTAATTGAGCAAATCAAACGTGTTTCACGTCCTGGTCTGCGTGTCTACAAAAACAAAGACTCGCTACCAACTGTGATGGGCGGTTTGGGTATTGCTGTTGTTTCTACTTCCAAGGGTCTGATGTCAGACCGCGCTGCTCGTAAAGCAGGTCTTGGCGGTGAAATCATCTGTTACGTAGCTTAATAGGAGTAGATTATGTCTCGTGTTGCTAAGGCACCTGTCGCTATTCCAGCTGGCGTAGAGGTGAAACTTAACGGTCAAGAAGTGACTGTTAAAGGCGCTAAAGGCGAACTAACTCGCGTTCTAAACAACGCTGTAGTTATTGCGCAAGAAGAGAACAACCTTACTTTCGGTCCTCGCGACGGTGTTGCTAACGCATGGGCACAGGCAGGTACTGCACGTGCACTAGTTAACAACATGGTTGTTGGTGTTACTGAAGGCTTTACTAAGAAGCTAACTCTTAAAGGTGTTGGTTACCGTGCTGCTATCAAAGGCAACGCTGTAGGTCTAACACTAGGCTTCTCTCACCCAGTTGAGCACGAGTTGCCAGCGGGTATTAAAGCTGAATGTCCAAGCCAAACTGAGATCATCATTACTGGTTGTGATAAGCAACTAGTAGGTCAAGTTGCAGCTGACATTCGTTCTTACCGTGAGCCTGAGCCTTACAAAGGTAAAGGTGTTCGTTACGCAGATGAAAATGTGCGTACTAAAGAAGCTAAGAAGAAGTAAGGTAACACTATGGATAAGAAAGCATCTCGCATCCGTCGTGCTACACGTGCACGTCGTAAGATTGCAGAACTGGGTGCAACTCGCCTAGTAGTACACCGTACTCCTCGTCACGTTTACGCTCAAGTAATCGCAGCGAACGGCTCTGAAGTAATCGCAGCCGCTTCTACGGTAGAAAAAGCAATTCGTGAAGAAGTTAAGAGTACTGGTAACATCGATGCAGCTAAAGCAGTAGGTAAAGCTGTTGCTGAGCGCGCGCTTGAAAAAGGCGTATCTGCTGTTGCATTCGATCGTTCTGGTTTCCAATACCACGGTCGAGTAGCGGCGCTAGCAGAATCTGCTCGCGAAGCTGGTCTGAAATTCTAAGGTAGGGTTGGAAGATGGCTAAAGAACAACAACAAGCTAGTGATTTGCAAGAAAAGCTAATCGCCGTTAACCGTGTTTCTAAGACGGTTAAAGGTGGTCGAATCATGAGCTTCACTGCACTAACAGTAGTTGGTGACGGTAACGGTCGTGTAGGTTTCGGTTACGGCAAAGCTCGTGAAGTACCTGCTGCGATTCAAAAAGCAATGGAAAAAGCACGTCGTAACATGACTACGATCGCGCTTAACGAAGGCACTCTTCACCACCCGGTGAAAGGTCGCCACTCTGGCTCTAAAGTTTACATGCAGCCAGCAGCAGAAGGTACGGGTGTTATCGCAGGTGGTGCGATGCGTGCAGTACTAGAAGTTGCAGGTGTACACAACGTACTATCTAAAGCATACGGTTCTACGAACCCTATCAACATCGTTCGTGCAACGATCGACGCTCTAGGTAGCATGAAGTCACCAGAAATGGTTGCTGCTAAACGTGGTCTAACTGTTGAATCTATTTCGGAGTAAGAACACCATGGCAACTATCAAAGTAACTCAAACTAAGAGCTCAATTGGTCGCCTACCTAAGCACAAAGCGTGTCTTAAAGGTCTTGGCCTTCGTAAAATCAACCACACAGTAGAACTTGAAGATACTCCGTGCGTTCGCGGTATGATCAACAAGGTTTACTACATGGTTAAAGTTGAGGAGTAATCAGAATGCGTTTGAATACTCTATCACCGGCTGCGGGTTCTAAGCCTTCTAAGAAGCGCGTAGGTCGTGGTATCGGTTCTGGCCTAGGTAAAACTGGTGGCCGTGGTCACAAAGGTCAAAAATCACGTTCTGGCGGCAGTGTTCGTCCAGGTTTTGAAGGCGGTCAAATGCCTTTGAAACAGCGTCTACCTAAGTTCGGTTTCACTTCTCGTAAGAGCCTAGTGTCTGCTGAAGTTCGTCTAGCTGAGCTAGCGAAAGTAACTGGTGACGTTGTTGACCTAAACAGCCTTAAAGCAGCTAACGTTATCACTAAGAACATCGAATTTGTTAAAGTTGTTCTTTCAGGTGAAATCAACAAAGCTGTGACTGTTAAAGGTCTACGCGTGACTAAAGGCGCTAAAGCTGCAATCGAAGCTGCAGGCGGTAAAATCGAGGAATAATCTCGAGGGATGAGGTACAGATGGCTAAGAAACCAGGACAAGATTTTAGTAGTGCAAAGAATGGCTTAAACGAACTTAAGTCTAGACTTTTATTCGTGATAGGCGCACTTTTAGTGTTCCGTGCCGGCTCTTTTGTGCCGATCCCTGGTATTGACGCAGCTGTACTTGCCGATTTGTTCGAACAGCAAAAAGGTACCATCGTAGAAATGTTTAACATGTTCTCCGGTGGTGCATTAGAGCGTGCATCTATTTTAGCACTGGGCATCATGCCGTATATTTCGGCGTCGATTGTTGTCCAGTTGCTAACGGTAGTTCATCCAGCGTTAGCCGAGCTCAAGAAAGAGGGTGAGGCAGGGCGTCGTAAGATTAGCCAATATACGCGTTATGGTACGCTTGTACTTGCAACATTCCAGGCAATAGGTATCGCAACTGGCCTTCCAAACATGGTCAATAATCTGGTCGTTATCGACCAAACCATGTTTACGCTAATTGCAACCGTAAGTTTAGTAACTGGTACCATGTTCCTAATGTGGTTAGGTGAACAAATTACAGAGCGTGGAATTGGTAATGGTATTTCCATTCTAATTTTTGCAGGTATTGTTGCTGGATTGCCTTCGGCAATCGGTCAAACAATCGAGCAAGCGCGTCAAGGTGAACTGCACGTACTTCTTCTGTTGTTGATTGCTGTACTTGCTTTCGCTGTGATTTACTTTGTGGTGTTTATGGAACGTGGTCAACGTCGTATCGTCGTTAACTACGCTAAGCGCCAACAAGGCCGTAAGGTTTTCGCAGCACAAAGCACACACCTACCGTTGAAAATCAACATGGCAGGTGTTATTCCAGCAATCTTTGCTTCAAGCATTATCCTGTTCCCAGGAACACTGGCTCAGTGGTTTGGTCAGAATGGTGAGAGCAGCGCGTTCGGTTGGTTAACTGACGTGTCATTGGCTCTTAGCCCAGGTCAACCGTTGTATGTAATGCTTTATGCAGCAGCGATTATTTTCTTCTGTTTCTTCTACACGGCTCTTGTTTTCAATCCGCGTGAAACAGCAGATAACTTGAAGAAGTCAGGTGCATTCGTACCCGGCATCCGCCCAGGTGAGCAGACAGCGAAATACATCGATAAAGTAATGACTAGACTAACCCTAGCGGGTGCTCTATATATTACCTTTATCTGTCTGATTCCCGAGTTCATGATGGTCGCGTGGAACGTACGTTTCTACTTCGGCGGTACTTCACTACTTATCGTAGTGGTAGTAATTATGGACTTTATGGCACAGGTACAGACTCATCTGATGTCACAACAGTATGATTCTGTGTTGAAGAAAGCAAATCTGAAAGGTTACGGCCGTTAATTCGGCGGTAGTCTCAGATTTCATCTACGGAGTTTAGCAATGAAAGTTCGTGCTTCCGTTAAAAAAATCTGCCGTAACTGTAAAGTTATCAAGCGCAACGGTGTTGTGCGTGTTATCTGTAGCAGTGAGCCAAAGCACAAGCAGCGCCAAGGCTAATTAAGCAGAAATTTTTACTTGAAATATAAGGTATGGTCGAGTATATTCCTCGGCCTACCTTTTGCGTGCAAAAGAAGTAGCACTCCGCAGCGTATCCATAACGGGCTTTGCTGCGGCTATTCTTTTTAAGAAACACTAGGAGTGAATAATGGCCCGTATAGCAGGCATTAACATTCCTGATCAAAAACACGCTGTAATCGCACTAACTGCGATCTACGGCATCGGTAAAACTCGCTCTCAAGCTATCCTAGCTGAAGTGGGTATTGCTGAAGATGTTAAGATCAGTGAACTAACTGAAGAGCAGATCGATCAACTGCGTGATGGTGTAGCTAAGTACACTGTAGAAGGTGATCTACGTCGTGAAGTATCAATGAACATCAAGCGTCTTATGGACCTTGGCTGTTACCGTGGTCTTCGTCATCGTCGCAGTCTACCACTACGTGGACAGCGTACTAAAACCAACGCTCGCACCCGTAAGGGTCCGCGTAAGCCGATCAAGAAATAATCGGGAAGGTAGAGTACAATGGCTAAACAACCAACTCGCGCTCGTAAGCGCGTACGCAAGCAAGTTGCAGATGGCGTTGCGCACATCCATGCTTCTTTCAATAACACAATCGTAACCATTACTGACCGTCAAGGTAACGCTCTTGCATGGGCTACTGCAGGTGGTTCAGGTTTCCGTGGTTCTCGTAAGTCTACTCCGTTCGCTGCACAGGTTGCTGCTGAGCGTTGTGCTGAAATGGCTAAAGAATACGGTCTAAAGAACTTGGAAGTTATGGTTAAGGGTCCAGGTCCAGGTCGCGAATCTACTGTTCGTGCACTGAACGCTGCTGGTTTCCGCATCACGAACATCGTTGACGCGACACCAATCCCTCATAACGGTTGTCGTCCACCTAAGAAACGTCGCGTATAACGTTTCTAGGATAATTGGAGAAGAATCATGGCAAGATATTTGGGTCCTAAGCTGAAGCTTAGCCGTCGCGAAGGTACAGACTTATTCCTTAAGTCAGGTGTACGCGCGATCGATACCAAGTGTAAAATCGATAACGCACCAGGTGTACACGGCGCTCGTCGCGGTCGTCTATCTGAGTATGGCGTTCAGCTTCGTGAGAAGCAAAAAGTTCGTCGTATCTACGGCGTTCTAGAAAAACAATTCCGTAACTACTACAAAGAAGCAGCTCGCCTTAAAGGCAACACTGGTGAAAACCTACTTCAGCTTCTTGAAGGTCGTCTAGATAACGTAGTTTACCGCATGGGCTTTGGTGCAACTCGCGCAGAAGCACGTCAGCTAGTTAGCCACAAAGCTATCCTAGTTAACGGTAATGTTGTAAACGTTCCTTCATTCAAAATTACGGCTAACGACGTTGTTTCTATCCGCGAGAAAGCTAAACAGCAAGCTCGTATTAAAGCGGCTCTAGAAGTTGCTGAACAACGCGAAAAACCAACTTGGATTGAAGTAGATGCTGGCAAGATGGAAGGTACATTCAAGCGTATGCCTGAGCGTTCAGATCTATCTGCTGACATTAACGAACACTTGATCGTCGAGCTTTACTCTAAGTAAGGTTTAAACTAAAGAGAGGACACAATGCAGGGTTCTGTAACAGAATTTCTTAAGCCACGTCTTGTTGACATCGAACAAGTTAGCACGACACACGCAAAAGTAACTCTTGAGCCATTAGAGCGTGGCTTTGGTCACACTCTAGGTAATGCGCTTCGCCGTATTTTGCTTTCGTCAATGCCAGGTTGTGCAGTGACTGAAGTTGAAATCGAAGGCGTTCTGCACGAGTACAGCACTAAAGAAGGTGTACAAGAAGATATCCTTGAGATTCTTCTTAACCTGAAAGGTCTTGCTGTTCGCGTTGCTGAAGGCAAAGACGAAGTGTTTATTACACTAAACAAATCAGGCTCAGGCCCTGTTGTTGCAGGTGACATCACCCATGATGGTGATGTAGAGATCGCTAACCCAGAACACGTTATTTGTCACCTAACGGATGACAACGCTGAGATTTCTATGCGAATCAAAGTTGAACGTGGTCGTGGTTATGTTCCAGCTTCAGCTCGTATCCATACTGAAGAAGATGAGCGTCCAATCGGTCGTTTGCTAGTTGACGCAACTTACAGCCCAGTAGACAAAATTGCCTACGCTGTAGAAGCGGCACGTGTTGAGCAACGTACTGACCTAGACAAGCTCGTTATCGATATGGAAACGAACGGTACTCTAGAACCTGAGGAAGCTATCCGTCGCGCAGCTACTATTCTAGCTGAGCAATTGGATGCATTCGTAGATCTTCGTGATGTACGTGTTCCTGAGGAGAAGGAAGAGAAGCCGGAGTTCGATCCTATTCTACTGCGTCCTGTAGACGATCTTGAACTAACAGTTCGCTCTGCTAACTGTCTAAAAGCAGAAGCGATTCACTACATCGGTGATCTTGTACAGCGTACTGAGGTTGAGCTACTTAAAACGCCAAACCTTGGTAAAAAATCTCTTACTGAGATTAAAGACGTACTTGCATCACGTGGTCTGTCTCTGGGCATGCGCCTAGAAAACTGGCCACCAGCGTCTATCGCTGAAGATTAATCGATACTAGTTAGAAGGATTAGGTCATGCGCCATCGTAAGAGTGGTCGTCAACTCAACCGCAACAGCAGCCATCGCAAAGCGATGTTCAGCAATATGGCTAGCTCTCTTGTACGTCATGAAGTAATCAAGACTACATTGCCTAAAGCAAAAGAGCTACGTCGCGTAGTTGAGCCTTTGATTACACTAGCTAAGACTGACAGTGTTGCTAACCGTCGTCTAGCATTTGCACGTACTCGTGATAACGAAGTAGTTGCGAAACTATTCAACGAACTAGGTCCACGTTTTGCTGCTCGTCAGGGCGGTTACACTCGTATCCTAAAAGCTGGCTTCCGTGCTGGCGATAAAGCTCCAATGGCTTACATTGAGCTAGTTGATCGCCCAGAAGCATCTGAAGAAGCTGCTGCTGAGTAATCAGTAAAGTTCGTAGAACTAAAAAAGCCGAGCATTTATGCTCGGCTTTTTGCTATCTGAAACTCGTGTTCTTAATCTGCGATGACGGCTGTGATTCTTTTTACTGCCACAAGGAAGTCAGAGAATCCATCAACCCAGAGCTCGCTCCTTGCGAACCAAGATAATCCAACACAATTGGCGCGAACTCAGAGATCATTGAAGGATCGAGACCCACTGAAGAGAATGCGCTCTTAACACTGTCCATATCCTGTATTGAAGATAAAAAGGCCGCTGCTAGTCAGCGAATCCATACCAGGAATAAGAGAGCTGAGTTCACTCTGCTGCTCAGAACTCAAAGAGCTTTGCGCAAGTGACAGCAGTGCACCAACACCCGTTGTAGCTTGTTCTGGCGAGATAGATAGGTCGTTTACCAGGTCATTGACGACTGGTGAGTCTTTTGCTTCCATCATAGAGTTTGCACTAGATAGTAAGCTATTTGCATCGTCTGCGGATACACCAGAGAGGTTAAGTGCAGCGTGGGTTGGAACTGAAATTAATAGTGCCGTAGAAAGGGCTAGAAATGTTCTCATGATACCGTCCATTTTATTGTCTACCCGTTAAGATTAGACAATAAAAAAGCAGTGACGAGTCACTGCTTTTAAAAATAGCGTATCAGAGCTGAGATTAAGCGATGATGTCTAGTAGCTCAACTTCGAATACTAGTGCTGCAAACGGAGGAATTGCTGCGCCTGCGCCACGTTCACCGTAAGCTAGGTCTTGAGGGATGTATAGTTTCCACTTAGAACCTACAGGCATTAGTTGAAGTGCTTCAACCCAACCTTTAATTACGCCAGTTACAGGGAACTCAGCTGGTTGACCGCGAGATACAGAGCTGTCGAATACAGTACCGTCTGTTAGTTCACCGTGGTAGTGAACACGTACAGTTTTGTCTGCAGATGGGATTTCGCCAGTACCTTCAGTGATAACTTCGTATTGAAGACCAGACTCAAGAACTGTTACTTCTGGGCGAAGTGCGTTGTCTTTTAGGAACGCTTCACCGTCAGCTGCTGCAGCTTTTGCTGCTTCTTGACGAACTGCTTCTGCGCGAGTGTGTAGCTCTTGCAGTGCGTTGTTGATTTCGTCGATTTCGATTTCTGGCATGTCACCAGTAAGTGCAGTTGCAATGCCTTTAGCGATTGCGTCTACGTTTAGACCTTCAAGGCCGCTACCTGCAAGCTGTTGGCCCATTTGCAGACCAATACCATAGCTTGCTTTCTGTTCTACAGTTTCTAATTTCACGTCAGACATGACGGTCTCTCTTGCTATTCGAATGAAGACGAAAGAATACCAGTTCTGGCTACAAACCGAAACGCTCTAACTAACTTTTACCAATTAATTCGCATTCGTTGTTAAACTTGTGACATTAGGCGGTTATAAAATAGGACACCTGCGATTTTTCTATACTCTGAACGCAGGTTTTCTTAAACTGAGACGGTTGTGTAGTAGGAGACAAATGGGAATGAATCGTCGTCACCGTAAAAAAGCAAAAAAGTTGACCACGTTCAAGTGCTGAAAGATAAGTGGCAAGCGCTCGACTTCTCTCGCCTTAAGAAGATTGAAACCTCTCGACTGTCCGAAATTCGAGATAAGGCAAAAGGACTTTGGACTCAATTACCGCGCCTGCACCGAAGAATTTTGAGCGTCCTTGTCCCAATTGTCATCGTACTTTTGTTTCTGCCGAGTCAAAAAGCAGATGCACCTCAGGTAACGCCAGCAAATCAGCGTGTCGCAGTGAGCGTCAATACCGCCTCACTAAGTGAACAGCCTTCCCAAGCCAACGTAGAAGAGTTGGTGGAGACGGATTGGAGAGAGTACACCGTTAAAAAGGGTGACACGCTAGCACGCGTCTTTCGAACCAATCAGTTACCTATGGCGGATTTAAACGCCCTTGCCCGCATAGAAGGCAGTGACAAGCCACTCAGCCGGATTAAACAAGGTCAGTTGATACGCTTTAAGTTCAACCAAGAGGGGAGCCTAGATATTTTGCAGATAGAGCGGGGCGACCAATCGATCATGTTCTTCCGTCTCTCTGATGGAGGCTTTGGCCGCAGTAAATAGAATGGATGCAAAAGGGGCGAATTCGCCCCTTTATTATTTCAATAACCTCATATCAATATGTGGAATGTCGTCTTCTAGATACTCTTCTGAGCAGACACTGAAGCCATGTTTGGAATAGTAATCCTGCAGATGCGACTGCGCGCCAATCTGGATGCTCTCATTCGGCCACAGGCGTTCACACTCGCGTTTCGCCTCTACCAGCAAGTCATGCCCTAATCCGCCACCTCGATGGGTCTGCTTGGTTGCTACACGCCCTATGCTGACTTGGTCGTAAGTCGTCCCTTTGGGTAGCAAGCGGGCACAAGCTATCAGTTCATTGTCTTCATAACCCAGTAAGTGATGTACACCTTCTGCTTGGTCTTTGTTATCCAGTTCTGGATAAGGACAGGTTTGCTCAACCACAAATACGTCGACACGCAGTTTGAGCAACTCATACAGTTCTATGGTAGTGAGCTCAGAGAAAGTTTTAGTCTTCCAGATTGTCATGATTCATTTCTCTTTTTAACGGTCTAAAGCGAACATTTATTTATAGCTGTAGACTAAACCGAGTCCAATAAAAAAGCCACGCATACAGCGTGGCTAGTTTCTCTTAGATTTCGGTTACTTCTTCAAGTCGATTTGGTATACCGCAAAGCCCACGTCATCGGTCGCGACCTTCTTCATTGGGTATTGACCCTTGTCATTGATGAATTGTGCCGCTTTGTCTGATGGTGAGGTTTCGAATCGAACATCTAGCGCGACGTCTGTCGTAATTGGTGCAAACGACCAGTTGTTGTCTGCACTTGGCGTTACTTCACCCTTCTCTTTGCTCACTTTGGAGATGTAGTTCGCTACAATAGAACGGTTTTCATCTGGAGAGTCAAAAGCGATAAAGTCGTTACCTGTACCTGGGAACTTGTTGCTGTAGGCACGGTAGTTGTTTGTCGCAATAATAAAGGTTTGCTTCATATCAATAGGCTTACCTTGATAGGTCAGGCCGACGATACGCTCGCTGTTCTCGTTTAGTAGCTTACAGTCACCGTCATAGCGTGCTGGTTGTGTCACATCGATTTGGTATTCAACACCATCCATGACGTCGAAGTTATAGGTACGGAAACCATCCCAGTCGATCAATGCCTGAGGCTTATCTGAGTTTGCATCGACTTGTTTAAACTGTCCTGCCGAGCACTCTAGCCACTCTTTTACTTCTTTACCCGTGACTTTCAGTGCCACAAGCGTGTTCGGGTACAGATACAAGTCCGCCGCGTTACGGAATGTTAGCTGGCCTGATTCAACCTCGGTAAAGTTTGCAGGGTCGTTTTTGCGACCGCCCGCTTTAAAAGGTGCGGCAGCAGAAAGAACAGGTAGACCATCAAGATCTGGATCGCCTTGAATCATAGTTTCAACGTAGTCTTTCTGTGCAAGGTTTACGATTTGAACGGTAGGGTCGTCCTGAACAAGTGCCAAGAAGCTGTACATGACGTCGTTAGCTTTGCCGATAGGTTGGTTCACGAAGTCACGCGTCGCACTGTGATCGCCCTTCACTGCATCTACGATGCCTTTGTCTGCTTCAGCGAGAGATTTCTTGTTAACAGCATCGAAAATAGGGCGAGCCTCTGTTTGCGCATCAGCGACTTTCCAGCTGTCGCCATCTTGTTCTAGTACCAGATCCATGACACCGACGTGGCTGCCCCAGCGGCCCGGCATCACAGCGGCTACGCCATTGATGGTGCCTTTTTCGTTATCGACGCCTTGGATGTTATCAAATCCTTTACCCGGGAAGACGGCGTGAGAGTGACCAAATGCGATTGCGTCGATCCCCTCAACTTCAGACAAGTAATATGTTGAGTTTTCAGCACCTGCTTTGTATGGATCGCTAGAGACACCAGAGTGTGGGATCGCGACGATAATATCCGCACCTTCTTTTTTCATCTGAGGAACGAGCTTCTCAGCCGTTTCTTTGATGTCTTCTGCAAACACTTTACCCTCTAGGTTCTTTTTATCCCAGACCATGATTTGAGGTGGTACAAAGCCAATGTAACCGACTTTAACGTCGTGCATGTTTCCGTCGGTATCTTTAAATGTGTGAGTCTTGATTAGGTAAGGCTTGAAATAGTGCTCTCCCGTTTTTTTGTCAAAAACGTTAGCGCTAATGTACGGAAAGTTTGCTCCCTCAATTGTGGTGTTGAGGAACTCGAGTCCATAGTTGAACTCGTGGTTACCAATATTACCAACATCATAATCCAGTTGGTTCATTGCCTTATAAACTGGATGGATCTCGCCAGGCTTAATGCCTTTCGATGCCATGTAGTCGCCCATAGGGCTACCCTGAATGAGGTCACCGTTATCGACTAAAACACTGTTGATGACTTCGCCACGAGCTTCTTTAACCAAAGTAGCAGCACGAGTCAGACCGATTTTTTGAGACGGTTTATCTTTGTAGTAGTCATAGTCCATGACGTTAGTATGAATATCGGTTGTTTCGATAATTCGAAGTTTGATCTCGTCTGCCATCGCTGGGCCTGCCATCGTAAGCATGCCGCCTAGAACAGCGATAGAAATAGGTTTGACTGCCACTTTCATCTTCATATCCTTCACATTAGAGGGTGATTCAAAAACTTGCCAAGTGTATCAATTTGTTATGTAAGAAATGTTTCTAGCTACTTAAAAATGTGATCTGTGATTAATGCCTGTTGAGGTTCTGATAGGCGTATCCCAGCTTTATCTTTAAGACTAGAATCGATTCAGGTTTTAGATATCAAATGCGTTCAAATTTTGAACTCAATCGCTAAGAAAATGATTCCTTTAGTGACTTTTGGAATAAAAAATGAAATTTTAGAATTTCAAGTAATATAGGCGAGTGGTCATAATGCCATCATTCGATAAGCGAAGGATTGTCATTATGAACCCAACTACAACTAACCAGCCGGGCAAGGTAGCCACTCCAACGCTGGTTAGCAGCCAAGATAAGCCGAAGCTCCCTAAGTCTCTGCTCAGCAAAGGTGAGGTAGCCCTTATTGGTGCAGGGCCCGGTGATCCTGAACTTCTCACTCTTAAAGCCTTAAACCTACTGCAGCAAGCCGATGTTGTTCTTTACGACTACCTTGTGTCTGAAGAAATTATGGCTCTCGTTCCGGATAGTACTATCTTAGTCTGTGTTGGCAAACGAGCTGGTCACCACAGCGTGCCTCAAGAAAAAACCAATCAGCTTCTTGTGGAATTTGCCGAGAGCGGTCACAAGGTTGTGCGCATCAAAGGCGGCGATCCATTTGTGTTTGGCCGTGGTGGCGAAGAGCTACAGGTATTAGCTGAAGCCGGTATCCGATTCCAAGTCGTCCCTGGTATTACCGCGGCAGCGGGTGCAACAGCATACGCAGGCATACCTCTAACGCACCGTGATTACGCGCAGTCGGCGCTGTTTGTCACCGGTCACCTAAAACCTGATAGCGACGATATGGATTGGTCCACGCTAGCTCGTGGCAACCAGACCTTAGTTATCTATATGGGGTTGATGAAATCAGAATACATTCAATCTCAGCTAATTAAGCATGGTCGCAGTCAAAATGTGCCTGTCGCAATTATCGAGCGTGGGACACAAGCAACCCAAAAGGTGCTTCGCGGCACACTTGCAACATTACCTGACATGGCAAAAGAGGCTCAATCACCATCGCTCATTGTGGTTGGTGAGGTGGTGTCTTTGGCCGATGAACTCTCTTGGTTTGGTAAAGGAAGTACAACACCAAGCCAAGTTGAAGCATTACAAAGTATTAGGGCTTAAACCAAAGCGTAAAGCCTGTTTTCATTCTAAATCAGTCGTGTGTTGGCCAAGTCACGTCAACATGAACAAAGGAAGCACAACTCATGGACCAAGAAAGACTCACACACCTTAAACAGCTGGAAGCGGAAAGCATCCATATTATCCGCGAGGTCGCGGCGGAATTTGATAATCCCGTCATGATGTACTCCATCGGTAAAGACTCTTCGGTGATGCTGCACCTAGCGCGCAAAGCGTTTTATCCAGGCAAAATCCCATTCCCATTGCTGCATGTCGATACAGACTGGAAGTTCAAAGAGATGATTGAATTTCGCGACCGTACAGCAAAGAACTACGGATTCGAGCTTTTGGTGCACAAGAACCCAGAAGGTCTGGCTATGGGATGTAGCCCATTTGTGCACGGTTCATCGAAACACACTGACATTATGAAGACCCAAGGTCTCAAGCAGGCGCTTAACAAATATGGTTTTGATGCCGCATTTGGTGGTGCACGTCGCGATGAAGAGAAATCTCGTGCTAAAGAGCGTGTTTACTCATTCCGCGACAAAAACCATACATGGGATCCAAAGAACCAGCGTCCAGAGCTTTGGAAAACGTACAACGGCCAAATTAACAAGGGAGAAAGCATCCGTGTTTTCCCTCTGTCTAACTGGACTGAACTCGATATCTGGCAATACATCCTGCTAGAAGGCATTGAAATCGTTCCACTATACCTTGCGGCGCCTCGCCCTGTAGTAGAGCGCGATGGCATGTTGATCATGGTGGATGACGAGCGCATGGAGATCGGCCCGGATGAAAAGGTTGAGCATAAGAGCGTGCGCTTTAGAACACTCGGCTGTTATCCGTTAACCGGTGCTATCGAATCGGAAGCCACCACGCTCACGGGAATTATCGAAGAAATGCTCGTTGCAACGTCTAGTGAGCGACAAGGACGAGCGATCGACCACGATCAGTCAGGATCGATGGAGCTTAAGAAACGTCAGGGATACTTTTAAGGATCGAAGGAACAGATTATGAACAGCGCAGTAGAAGCACAACTTGCCGAACTCGGTATTGAAGGTTACCTGAGTCAGCACCAGTACAAATCGTTACTCCGATTCCTAACGTGTGGCTCAGTGGATGATGGCAAAAGTACCTTAATTGGACGCTTGCTCCACGACTCAAAGCAAATTTATGAAGATCAGCTAGCGGCCGTACACTCTGACAGCCAACGTGTGGGTACCACAGGTGAAAAGCCAGACTTGGCATTGCTGGTAGATGGCTTGCAGGCAGAGCGTGAACAAGGGATCACGATTGACGTAGCATATCGCTACTTCTCGACCCAGAAACGTAAGTTCATCATTGCCGATACACCAGGGCACGAGCAGTACACGCGTAACATGGCTACAGGTGCATCGACCTGTGATCTCGCGGTGATCTTAATTGATGCACGTAAAGGTGTACTTGACCAAACTCGTCGTCACTCGTTTATTTCCAGCCTTCTTGGTCTTAAACACTTTATTGTCGCCGTAAACAAAATGGACTTGGTTGATTATTCACAGCAGCGCTATGAAGAAATCCGTGATGAGTACCTAACATTCTCGGAAAACCTAGGCAAAGACATCGACATTCAAATGATCCCGATCTCTGCGCTTGAGGGTGACAATGTGGTGGATCTCAGTGACAAGATGAGCTGGTACCAAGGCGAACCTTTGCTCGACTTGCTTGAGAAAGTAGATATCGACCAAGGCAAACAGCAAGGCGAATTCCGTTTCCCTGTGCAGTACGTCAACCGTCCAAATCTCGATTTCCGAGGTTTTGCTGGCACGATTGGCTCTGGTGAGATCCGCGTTGGTGATGAAATCAAGGCGCTACCTTCAGGCAAAACGTCCAAGGTAGAGCGCATTGTGACGTTCGATGGTGACTTGCCTCGTGCATTCGCCGGTCAAGCTGTGACACTAACGCTGACGGATGAGATTGATATCAGTCGTGGCGATCTCATTGTTAAGCAAGAGTCGCGAGTCGCATCATCGAATCGCTTGCTTGCCGATGTGGTTTGGATGACAGATGAACCGCTAGCTGCTGGTCGCAGTTATGACATCAAGATTGCTGGTAAGAAAACCCAAGGACAACTAGACGCGATTCGTCATCAGTACGATATCAACTCGCTCAAGTCTTTTGAGTCAGAGTCATTGCCACTGAACGGTATTGGTTTATGTGAGTGGTCACTTACTGAAGCAGTGGCAGTGGATAGTTATGACTCGGTTCAAGATACGGGCGGCTTTATCGTGATTGATCGTTTGACTAATGTGACGGTCGGTGCAGGTCTGGTTCGTGAAGCTCTGGCTGAGGAGCAGCGTTCACCACAAGAGCGCATGGGAGCATTCGAGAAAGAACTGAAAGCGCTCATCATGAAGCACTTCCCAGAGTGGGACGCAAAAATATAACCGCAACAAAGAAAGGGCTCGAGTGTTCAACTGAGCCCAATGATACAACGCAGCGACGCAGTGAATAAGGAACGAGGTCATGTGGGAACAAGGAGTGGTGCTAGCTTTGCTGATGTCTATCATCACGTGCTTGATAGCAACCCAGATTAAACCGAGCCTTATTTTCGCGGGTGCTGCGTTTTTGGCGTTTATTGCGGGCATGATAGACATCAATGCGGTTGCCGGTAACTTTACCAATTCATCGCTATTGACCTTGGTGCTACTGATCCTGTCGTCGGCAGCCTTGGAGAAAACACGCCTTATTAGTTGGGTGAGCCGCTCGATTGCCACGGGGCGTTTGGGCGCGGTGGTCGCGAAACTCGGCATATCAACCGCACTACTTTCTTCGTTCACCAATAATACGGCTGTTGTGGTCTCACTTATTGGTGCGATAAAACGTAACCAACGTCACGCTCCTTCGAAGCTTCTGATTCCACTGTCTTATGCAGCAATTTTAGGCGGTACTCTAACCTTAATTGGTACCTCGACCAACCTGATTATCAACAGCTTTGTTGAAGACGTGGGTTTGCCAAGCCTAGGATTCTTCGAGCCTACTTGGATTGGTTTGAGCGTGCTTGTCGGTGGCGTTTTGGTGCTTATTCCACTGAGCTATTTACTGCCAAACTATGACGATACTAACCAAGACGATTTACCCTACTTCTTGGAAGCGAGAGTCGAGCCTGGTTCACCGCTAGTTGGGCGCAGCATCGCTGAAAATAATTTAAGAGCACTACGTAAGCTGTTCTTAGCAGAAGTGGTACGAGGCGGCGAGACGCTGGCGTCAGTCGGACCTGATTTTGTCCTTGAGGCGAAAGACCGACTGCTGTTTTGTGGTGATGTAGAGAGTGTTGCGACTCTGCAAGAAATCACTGGTTTAACCTTCTTTGGTCAGCATCACTTAAATGGCCAGAACTTACTGGAAGTCGTTGTTAGCTCATCTGCGACGTTTTGTAATACCACGCTAAAGTCGAGTCAATTTCGTGATCGTTTTGACGCGGTTGTCGTTGCGGTTCGCCGGGGACATGAACGTCTTGAAGGCGGATTGGGCAATATCATTTTGCAAGCAGGCGATACGCTTGTGTTGGCTCCAGGTAAGCGTTTTGAATCGCTTCGCCGCCAACATCGTAAAGAATTTGTCTTGGTCAACGACCTGGACTCGAGCGCGAAACTCGATCTCGCCAAGTCTAGCTATGTTTTGCTTGGGTTTGTCGCTGTGATTGCGTTAGCACTTACTAACATTTTACCCATCATCAAAGGTTTAGCTCTGTACCTCATTGCCGTTTTGGCGTTTGGTATTGTGAACCTTGGCGAGCTTCGCCGCCGTTTTCCTACGGATATCGTGGTGATTGTTGGCTCTGCACTCTCTATTGCGCAGCTGATGATTTCGACCGGTCTCTCAGAGCGTATGGGGGATATGTTCATCGAGATGTTCAACGGTTGGGGAGTATTTGGAGCGTTAGTGGCTACTTACTTAGTGACGCTTTTACTGACCGAGCTGGTGACCAATAATGCGGCTGCCGCACTCGCGTTTCCGATTGGATACAGTATGTCTGTCGCCTATGGTGTCGATCCTATGCCATTTATCATGGCGGTGTTGTTTGGCGCGAGCGCGAGCTTTGTTTCCCCTTATGGGTATCAAACCAACCTATTGGTGTATAGCGTTGGAAACTATCAACTTAAAGATTACATGCGGATTGGCATTCCCATCTCTATCGTTTACTCGGTACTGGTGTTGGCCTTGATCCCATACTTTTTTCCCTTTTAACGGCGTTACCTAAGGACGAGTTATGTCGAATACTGTACAAGCCTCTGAAACTATCGAAAAAAGACGAGAATGTCATTTGGCACCAACATGTGGTCACCAAATCAGAGCGCGCCGATCTTAAAAAACAAAAGCCTGTGGTACTTTGGTTTACTGGTTTATCTGGGGCGGGTAAATCGACGGTAGCGGGCGCCTTAGAAAGTGAACTGGCCAGTCGTGGCTATCACACCTACTTGTTAGATGGTGACAATGTGCGACACGGTCTGTGTCGTGATTTAGGCTTCTCTGAGCAAGATCGCCGAGAGAATATTCGCCGCGTAGGCGAGTTAGCTAAGCTGATGGCTGACGCCGGTCTTATTGTTCTATCTGCTTTCATCTCACCACATCGCGCCGAACGTGCCTTGGTGCGTGAGCTACTGCCTGAGGGCGAGTTTATGGAAGTGTTTGTGGATGCTAGCCTTGAGGTGTGTGAGTCTCGAGATCCAAAGGGTCTATACAAAAAAAGCACGTGCCGGTGAAATCCCTAACTTCACGGGTATTGACTCCGAATACGAAGCGCCGCTTAAGGCTGAGATCCATCTTAAAGCCGGCGATCACGCTGTCGCTGAGCTGGTGGAACAATGTCTATCGATATTAGCGGCTAATCAGGTGATTCGTTAAACGCTTGTCGTAGCTAGACCTTGTGATGGAATGAGGTTGGCACGTCTCCTTTAACCACAAACTTTCGATTGAGCAGCTCTATGAGCTGCTCTTGATATTGGGCGTTAGAGCGATGACCGAGCAATTGGCAGAGCTCGTTGCCTGTTGGCGTGAAGCGGTAGTAGGTTAGCGTAATGCCTTTCCCTTTCGCCGTAAGCATCATGTCATGACCCTGATAGCCGAGCTTTAAAGGGGCTTCTCTGGCTATTTCTCCTGATTCCAATTCTGTCGCTAATAACACGCCAAGCTCCACCAACAGCAAGATGCTAGAGTAGGGGAGCTGATATTCCCCAAGGCTTAACTCATCAACGCTCTCGCGGCGAGAAAAGCTGAACAAGCCCGTTTGATGCTTGATACCAAGTAGCAGCTTACGACTCGTATCGGTGCCAAAACTGCACGCTAGGGAAGCGGCGCGCTGCAGCGTTTGCGCCTCTTTGGGCGTCATATCTCTGAGTGTTTTCAGTGCCTTCATCGAGGTGGCGCCAGGATTGGTGATCTCTCGCTTAAGTACCTGCGCCCAAAGCTTTTGCATCGATGAGTTATGGATCTCTTTCGCCATATCAAAATACCGCACCAGCCAGTCAAAATCAGGCTCGCCAGCGACTTCATTCTTGCACGCTGCCATCGCGGCTTTGATGATCTGCTCTAGGTTTTTTTGGCGCTGTTCTTTACCTTGCTTCTCGCGCAGCATTGCTCTTTCAAACAAAGATTGGCTTGGGGTTTCTTCTCGTATGAGTGCATCTAAATAATGAGATTCAGCGATGGCTCTGAGGCGACTCGCGCTGTCTTTCATATGGTGGGCTTTTTTTTGTCCCTGTTCATTGGATGAATTGGGTTCTTGGCTAGCTAGCTTGCTCTCAACAGGGTGATGACTCATTACCGGCACTCAGTACAAAGCGAAAACGAAGGAATATTGTGCAATAGAGCTTCAATTTAGCGGGAATCTTCTGCAAAAACCAGAGTAATTTGTGTGAGCTGATGTCCGCTTTTGGTGTGACGCAAAGCGTGTTGTAAAAAAGTCTGGGATAAATGATAAAACTTTGTTAAATTCTAGATTAAGGATGAAGGAGGACGTTATGAGGCACTCTGGAGAAAATAGAGCGAAAAAACACGTCTCAATCGCATTATTGCTGTGTGTTTATATCGGGGTGCTAGGCTATCTCTCGACGCTTATCGGCTAACACAGCCTAGCAACCTTTCGTTAATCATTACCTATCAGGATCTGTGGAGACGAGTATCAGTTACTCGTCTCCGTCATAATACCCATCATCGTAATCTTCAATATCGACCCCTTCGATTAGGTAGCCCGTTTGCGCAAGCTCAGAATCGATAGTTTCGGTCTTCAATGTTCCGACGACGTAGATAACATCCCATAGACGGTGTACAGGCGCACCCTCTTTAAACTTCACGTAGATGATCTGGTTAGGTGGCGGAGGTGGCACGTGAATACAAGCACCAAAGTAAGGCACCAATAGAAATTCGGTGACTGAGTCTTCATCACCTTCTAGCGGAATGACAAACCCAGGTATTTTCACCTGACTACCGTTAAGCTCTTGGCGAACCGTACCAACCTTGGACTGCTCCATGACACCGCCCGAGTGATCGATCGCCGGCATGCCCATGGCATCAAACTGGTTTCGCTCACTTTCTGGAATCAAATCTATCCAGTCCAGAGTTAATACATCGGACTCTTCTTGGGCCATTGCTAGCTGAGGTACTAAAACCGTCAACGAAAGCAACAGACCACAAAGCAGGCTTTTAACTGTTTTCATTCAAATCTCACTAAATTCGGATAGTCATCCCATCGCTCAACGACTGTCGGTATGCTCGTAGCGCTGGGAAGAAACCAATAATAACCCCAGCGAGCTGCACAAATCCAAGCAGCATCCATTCATGCGACGTAATGCCAGATAATGCTATGTTGATGCCATAATTTGCCGTGATGATGGGCGCGGCAATCGCAAGCATCGCATACATGCCACCAATTCCGCAAACGATGCCGATACTGGTGAGCACGGTGGCTTCGCTGACTAGTAGGGTAAAGACATGTCGCGGCCTTGCCCCCATTGCACGTAAAATAGCCATCTCACGGCGACGCTCTTGCAAGCTAGTCAACAGGCTAGAGAGCATTCCCATGAGTCCGGCAACGACTACAAAGACCGAGACAATAAGCAGAGCGGTCTCTGCCACACTCATCATGCCCCACAACTCGTGAAGCGCAACGCCTGGTAAGATAGCACTGAGTGGCTCCTGTTTGTAGGTATTAATCTGCCTCTGAAGTGCGAAGGTTTGGATCTTACTTTTTAAGCCAATCAACATGGCGGTGATCTGCTTAGGTTGGAAATCCATCTTTAGTAGCTGCTCTTTACTCGGCTCATTACCAAGGTTAGCCCCCGATTCCCAACCGACGTGTATCGCTTCTATTGCTTCTAGAGAAACGTGCACCGTTTTGTCTACCGGCGTGCCTGTTGGCGCGAGAATACCGACCACTTTAAAAGGCGTATTATCATGGCGGCTAAAGCCGACATCGCTGATCCCGTGAGCAATAATGATTTCAGTACCAATGTCATAACCCAAAGACTTTGCGACATCGGAGCCAATGACGGTCTCAAATAGCCCATCAAATTCTTCGCCTTTGGCAAGAGACAGGTGCTGTTTTTGACCGTATTGGTAGTGCTCGAAATAGCTATGGTTGGTGCCCATTACTCGAAAACCTCTATGTGAGTCTCCGAGTGAAATAGGAATTGCCCAATCCACAGAGCGGTGATTACTAAACTCCTCAAAGCTCTTCCAGTCGATGTTATTGGTCGCATTACCAATACGAAATACAGAATAGAGAAGAAGGTTCACTTGACCGGAGCGTCCACCGACAATCAAATCGGTCCCAGAGATAGTATTGGCAAAGCTGCTTTTTGCCTGAGTACGAATTCGCTCTACGCCCATCAAGAGGATCACAGAGATCGCTACCGTAAGTATGGTCAGTAGGGCGGTTGTTTTGCGGTTGAGCAGGCTTTTCCAAGCCAGCTTTAGAGTGATGCTCATAGTGGCCTCACTTGATTAATATCTTGAAGGTTCTCGGTTCTTTTAAATAAGGACTCAAGCGTTGGGTCATGGCTAACAAAAATCAAGGTGGAATGCGCGGCGTTAGCTTGTTCCATCAGTAGCTCAATAAAGGCTTCTCGGTTGTCATGGTCGAGTGCGGATGTCGGCTCGTCGGCAATCAGAAACTCTGGCTGACCGATTAAGGCCCGCGCGGCGGCGACACGTTGTTGTTGACCAATACTTAACTCGATAACGGGCTTGCTGAGTAGTTTTTCAGGCAGTCTTAGATGGTCGAGAATGCGTTTAGCTTCTTGGTGTAAAGAGCCGCTCACCTTATCTTTTCGTACGCTAGAAAACTCACAAGGCAGCGTGACATTATCGATGACAGAGAGGTAGGGAAGTAAGTTAAACTGCTGAAAAATATAACCAATATGGTCAGCGCGAAACTTGTCGCGCGCGCTGGCAGACAGTGTCTTGAGTGATTGATTGAGTGAGATAACATCGCCAGTCGTCGGGGTATTAATACCGGTCAGTAAGCCGAGCAATGTGGACTTACCGCAGCCACTAGGGCCTTTTAAAAATAGATGTTCACCTTGTTCTATGGTGAGCGATGGAATGTCGAGAGTTGGGGGTTGATCTGGTTGCCACTTGAAGGTGACGTCTTTGAGTTCGATTACGCTAGCCATAGTGTCCTCTGGAAATCACCTTCAGGTCTCGGGGTGAGACCTGAAGGGTGGACGAATTAGAATTTAATTGTCGTATTACCCGAAGTCAGTTCCGTTGCCGATTGTGCGCTATCCGTTAGCAGGTTCACTGATACTTTCTCAGTTGAAGGGAAGTGTGTAAACCATTGTGTATCAATTTGAGTCACTTTAGCTACATCTTCACAAGAGAATTGGTATTGAACTGAGAACTCACCATGGCCATCATGATGGTCGTGGTCGTGGTCGTGCTCGTCGTGGTGCTCGCCTTTCTCTAGCGTATTTTCGACATGCGCTTCTACTAGCTTACAGCTTGCTGCTGCTGGAATGGTAAGGATGCTATCAATATTGTTCAGTTTTGCTTTTGCATCAGCCATTGCCGCTTTCTCGGCATCCGTTTTAGGAGCATGCTCAAAGCCTACAACATCAGCACCCGGTGCAGTAATTTCCACTAAAAGATCTTGACCATCTTGAGCAATATTAAATTCTACGTGGCCGTGCACATGGGCGTCGTGTTGACGGAAGTGATCATCGGCAACCGCGAATTGCGATACAACGAGACCAGCTAAGAGTGTCATCTTTAGTTTCATGATTAATCCTTAATAACGATGTAAAAGTATTGGATACCAATGCCGGTAAAGATGCGCATAAATCGCCGGGTGCAGAGGTCTCCCTCGAGAACGATGCGACTTGTTCTCGCTTAACTGTGGTTTGTTATGTTATAACAAACGAAGATATTTTCCAGAAGAAACAACATCGGGTTCGTGGTTTCTCTTTCAGAACAACAAAAAAAGGAGCCATTTAGGCTCCCTTTTAGAATTTTTTATCGCTAGTTAGATGTTGTCGGTGACTAGGCTAAGCACTTGCTGGATATCCGCATCGCTTAGTGCACCCTCTTTGACATACAGAATCTTGCCTTGCTTGTCTTGAACGATGATTGCTGAGCTTTCTTCAGCTAGTTGCCAAGCGTTCGCAACGAGACCGTGCTTGTCGAGTACCATCGAGGACCATGGGAACTCTTTCTTGCTGTCTTCAGCTGATGATTTAACAAATGAGCTTGTACCCCACATAGCATCATCTTGGTTAATGACGGTGGTGGTTTGGTAGCTTTCTTTTGGAAAGTCAGCAGCGGTGATTGCCGCCATGAGTGGCGCGTTCATTTCTTTAGAGCTGCTGCGACCCGCGATGGCTTGGATGACGCGCACTTTGCCAAGCATATCGCCACTGCTCCATGCTTGATAGCTGATGGCATCGTTGTTGAGAATTAGCTCACCGTGATCTTTTACCGATACGGAGCGAGCATTACTGCCTACTTGGAGGTTAGTTGCCATAGCAAGTGCAGGCATAAACAGCACGGCTAGGGTGAGGAGAGGCTTTAGTTTCATTGTAATAGTTTCCGTTACTTTAATATTGGGCGGCATACCTTAGGTGAACTTACGATATGCCACAACTTTAATTGTGTTGATTTGACCAAGAAATGTCCCTCACTTGATAAAATCATTTCAAGCATAACAGCAATTTATAGTTTGTTGCAAAGTTGTTAACTTTTGTTTGTGTCTCAAGAAATTTAGCGTATAATTTCAATCGATCGCAAAATATATTGCGAGTTCACTCGCAAGATGCGAGTAACACTAGGATGTACTCAAACGGATATTGAGGTTAGGTTATGTTGCGTAAGTTTACGGTTTATCGTCCGCGTCAGATCGCGAAGTTTGTAAAGACGTTATTTAAGGGGCAGTTCTTCATTGCTGGTATTGGTTTGTTCCGATTCGACAACGGCAAGGTGTTGTTACCTGAAGTTGCAGATAGGCAAAAGCTTGTCGCCTTCAAAGAGATTAATGTCGAGATTGCTGCACTAGCACTCTAACTGACAAAAGAATTCTTCAAGCCCTCGCATTGCGAGGGCTTTTTCGTGTCTACGGGTTTAGCTCCGGAGGAAAACATACGCCGGTGCCACCAATTCCGCAGTAACCATTTGGATTTTTAGCCAGGTACTGTTGGTGGTAGATTTCAGCAAAGTAGTACTCGCCAAGCGGTAAGATCTCTGTAGTGATCCCTTGCGACCCTAACGCTTGCTGATATTGTTGCTGGGTTTGTCTTGCTATCTGGTCTTGTTCTTGGCTCGCAGTATAGATTGCAGAGCGGTACTGAGTGCCAATATCGTTGCCCTGTCGCATCCCTTGCGTTGGGTCGTGCTTTTCCCAGAATGTGCGTAAAATCTCCTGTAAAGAAGTCTTAGTTGTGTCGAACACAACTCGAACGACTTCTGTGTGGCCGGTTAAACCACTGCATACCTCTTCATACGTAGGGTTGGGTGTAAAGCCGCCTGAATACCCTACAGAGGTTGATATCACCCCAGGCAATTGCCAGAACAAACGCTCAGCCCCCCAAAAGCAACCTAGGCCTAGAACGATACTTTCTTCATTTTGATTGAGTTCAGCGTTGAGGTCTGACTGATTAACAAAATGAGGCTCCATGATGGCAATTGCTGCATCTCGGCCAGGTAGTGCTTGGTCGGAGGAAATCATTTCTTTTTTACCCATCGTCAGTTCCTTTTCTAGACTATTATTTCAAGTGCGAAGCGCCTGAAAACTAAAATATAACACCGATATAGCATCTGTTTGATTGTTGCTTGAAGACATCTAAATCGATCAGAGTTATCATTCTACGTAACAACAAAAACAAACGCATCACAGCCTCACAATAAAGCATGATAAAGAGACTTTTACCACCGCTATTGCTGATCCTATCGCCGACTTTGGTATTTGCCGAAGTGAGCGTTTCTTTGGATATTAAAGGACTTAGCGGAGCGCTTCAGGATAATGTCGATGCGTATGTATCTGCGATCCCCACTAATGAATACTCCACATCACTCAGGTTCCAGTCTCGATTGACCAAAGAGATAGAAGAAGCCATCAATGCTTTAGGATATTACAACCCAGAGATTGATTTTGTCGTCAGTGATAAAGGGGATCAACTTACCGTCAATGTGACCCCAGGACCTCCAACTAGGATCAAGCTTGTCGATGTACAGCTCTCTGGAGAGGCGAAAGATGATGAAGATTTCATGCGTCTTATCAGGCTCTCACCGTTAAAAGAGGGCCAGACCCTTAACCATAACCAATACGATAGCCTTAAGTCTGGCATTCGCAACTTAGCGCTACAAAAAGGATATTTCGACGGAGCCTACTCTGTCAGTCGTCTGGAGGTTATTCCTAAGCTTAATGAAGCGATTATTCGTCTTCACTATGATAGTGGCATTCGCTATCAGTTTGGTAAGTCGACCATTACAGGCAGCCAAATTGATATTCAAAAGGTTCAGTCACTGCAGCCTTATGAGATCGGTGACGATTATCAAGTGAGCAAAGTGGGTCAGCACAACCAAAATCTTTCCAATACGGAATGGTTCTCATCAGTATTTGTTGAGCCTGATCTCTCTCAAGTGGGTAAAGGGCGCGAGTTGCCGATGAAGGTGTCACTGGCGCCGCAAGTGCGAAATCAGTTTGAAACGGGTTTGGGCTATTCAACCGATGTTGGCGCTAAGCTTAAATTCAAGTGGAAGAAACCTTGGCTCAATGAGCATGGGCATAGCTTTGATACCAGCTTGGACTTGTCGATTCCAGAGCAACAAGTAACGGCAAGTTATAAAATTCCTCTCGACGACGTGCTCAAAGATTACTACGTCATTCAATACGGTCTAAAAAACGTTAACCGTAGTGATAAGAAAACCTTGGAGTCGAACCTAGCCTTCGAGAGACACTGGGTGCTAGACAGTGGTTGGCATCGTACCGCCTATATTCGTTACCTTGTTGAAAACTATGAGTTTAACGCGCAGGGTGAGCTAGGTCAGTTTGTTCTGCCAGGCTTGTCCTATTCACGAGTAGTCACTCGTGGTAGTGGGCCGCTTATTATGAGCGGTAACAAGCAAACCATTATGTTTGAGGTAGGGGATGAGCGAGCACTGTCGGAAACCTCTGTATTCAGGCTTCGAGGTACCTCGACTTGGATTTCGAGTCTCGGTGAAAACCATAGAGGCTTATTCAAGGTCGATGTGGGTGCCAACATAGCGGCGGAACCGTCTAAACTGTCACCCTCTTTGCGCTTCTTCGCTGGTGGTGATAACAGTGTTAGGGGTTATGACTACGAGAGTATCTCGCCAGTGGATGACGCAGGAAACAAGACGGGTGGTCAATACATCGCAACCAGCACCCTCGAATATCAATATCGAATCACCGGTAACTGGTGGGGAGCAACCTTCTTTGATGTGGGTGATGCCTTTGATGATGATCCAGAATGGAAACGAGGCGCAGGCTTCGGCGTGCGTTGGGTGTCACCAGTTGGCCCCGTCAAATTTGACTATGCACGCGGACTAGATAACAAACCACAAGCCGAATGGCGAATTCACTTTAGCTTAGGGCCAGAACTATGATGTCGAAAGTTTGGCGTGTCACCAAATGGTGTTCTATTGGCCTTGTCACTTTAATCTTGCTTATCATCGCAACGATTGGTTTCGCGCTGTTTACTAATGCGGGTCTTAATACTGTGTTGTGGGGTGTTAACAAGGCACTGCCACAACTTGAGGTTGGTGAGACACAAGGTGCTCTATTCCCTAGATTTACCCTCAATGATGTGAAGTTTGTCGATGAAAGTCTATTTATCGACTTAGACGCTAAATCATTAACTTTGGCGGTGGATCTCAATTGCCTGTCTGACCCGAGAGTGTGTGTGAACGAATTGGCGATTCAGGGGTTGGATTTCAAAATGCCAGAGGTCGCTCCGAGTGAGCCATCGCCAGAGCCAAGTGAACCTCTGACCAAGATCAGTCTGCCAATCCCTGTTGCGATTGGTCGAGTCAGTTTTGATGACATCAAGCTGGATATTCTTGGGACGCAGGTGAGTTGGGATAGTTTTACCACCTCACTTGCCATGACTGGCTCTAACTTAACGGTGGGCGATACTCGTTTAGTGACACCTATAGTAAGGCTTCCAGAATCAGAAAGCGAGCCAGAACCAACACCAGAGACAGACGATACCCCTCAAGCCATAGAGCTTCCCGAGGTGCTGATCCCGCTGTTTGTTAACATTGCGGGTCTCGAGATTGTTGACTTTAAATTGGAGCAGGAAGAGCCTGTTATCGTGGATCGTTTGAAGCTCATAGGTCGGGCCGGTGAGCACGATGTCCGCGTGACGAATCTTGAGCTTGAGATGCCGATTGTTGATGCCTCACTTAACGGTGATATTACACTTAATCAAGGGTATCCTCTCGATTTGCTGCTCAATGCTCACCTAAAACAAACCGATCTGGCAGGCCAAAAACTGTCGCTTAAAGCAAATGGCAGTGTCGAAGATCTCACCTTAGACAGTGAGTTTACGGGTGTTATCGAGGGACTTCTCAAAGGGCAATTGAAGCCCTTAGAGCCGACTTTACCGTTTGATGCCACCATGACCAGCGCCAAGGCAACTTGGCCTCTCACCGGCGAATCAGACTACCAAGTTGCCGTTGAGTCATTGGCGGCCAAAGGGTCACTCGATGGGTATGATGTGAGCTTAGAAGCTTCCGCGTCCGGTAAAGAGATTCCGGATGTTGCCGTCGATCTTGTCGGTAAAGGCGACCTCGAACAAATAGATTTGAGCAAACTGTCGATTGATAGCCTAGGTGGTAATGTGTCAGGTCAAGTGATGGCTAACTGGGCAGCGCCGGTGAATTGGCAAGGAGACATTAATCTCACCAATATTCAGCCAGGACTACAGTGGCCAGATGCTGAGGGTAATATCAGTGGGCACATTGTTACCTCGGGCTCTCTAACAGATGCGGGTGGATGGCAAGTAGCCGTACCGACACTCGATGTGGTTGGTATTCTGCGTGACTACCCTATCGATATCAAGGGGCAAGTTGAGGCGTCAGATGAGACTGGTTCAGGTGAATTCAAGGTCGATACTCAGGGGCTATCCATCGCTCACGGACCGAACAAGCTCAATGCTGAGGGTAAGCTGGACAAAACTTGGGATATGAAGGTCGATATCGACTTTTCTGATCTAGCGAAATCCGTCCCCGATTTATCCGGCATTTTGAGAGGGAATGTTGAGCTCAAAGGCGCGATGCAAGAGCCCGATATTGCTACCGATCTGCGAATCGAAAAGGTTCAGTGGAAACAAGATGCAAGTCTTGAGCAGCTTTCTTTAGTGGGTACCGCTAAACCTCTGCCGATTGAGCAAGCACAGGCTGATATTCGTTTGAATGCGAGCGGGCTCAAGTATCAGGATCAGATGGTCGACTCTGCAAACGTGACGCTTTCTGGGACGCAGGCTGCGCATACATTGACACTCGATGTGGCCTCCAAGCTTGCTTCGATTAAGCTTGCTGTTAGCGGAGCATTGACAGAGAAGCCGAGCCTTGCATGGGCAGGAGAGTTGGCTGACGTTCATATTGAAACGGAACAAGGGCCGTTAGACCTAACAGAGCCCGTCGCCATCAAGGTTGATATTGATAAACAGGTTGCCAATGTTGCCGCGCACTGCTGGGCACAAGCTGGCTCTAGACTTTGTCTAGAGAAAGATATTGAGGCGGGACAGTCGGGCGAGGCGCTTGTTACGATCAAGAATTTTAACTTTGATCAGATTAAAGCTTACATTCCGGAAAATACGGTCATTGATGGCAGTGCCAATATTACCGCGTGGGCGAAGTGGGCTCCTGATGCATCACCAGAAGTGAAACTGGATGTGGCACTACCAAAAGGCACTGTCACTCAGAATATAGAAACGCCACTAGTCGTTGGTTGGGAGCAAGTGAGCGTGAAAGCAAATCTTGCGGAAGACAAGCTTGATGCCAGTTGGCTAATTGATGTTACAGATAATGGTGACTTGTCGGGCAAAGTAACCTTGCCGAATGTATTGGCAGAAAATAAGACCATCGATGGCGAGCTTAACCTATCGACGTTTAATTTAGACTTTCTGCAACCTATCGTTGGTGAGTTCAATAAGCTGAAAGCGAACCTTGCTGCCGACATTAAGATCAAAGGTGACGCACTGCACCCGCAATTATTCGGTCAGTTCTCAGTTTCCGATCTCTCCCTGCAAGGTGATATCTCGCCAATCCAAGTTGACTCTGGTCAGGTAGACATAGATTTTAGTGGCTACGATGCGCTGCTTGATGCCAAGATTCAAACCTCTGACGGTGAGCTAAAACTAGCGGGTGATGGTAACTGGCAAGACCTTAAGGCTTGGCGTACTAAACTTAGAGTGTTTGCAGACGAGCTGAATGTGGATGTTCCGCCCATGGTGAAAGTCAAAGTAGTGCCAGATATGACCATAGAGGCCAACCCTAATCTAGCTAAAGTAACGGGTTCTATCGGTTTGCCATGGGGACGAATTCTAGTCGAGGAACTGCCACAGAGTGCGGTTGCTGTCTCAAGCGATCAGGTTCTATTAAACCCTGATATGACGCCTGTCGACGAAGAAACGGCGGTGCCATTTAATATCGAAACTGACGTTTCGATCACTATTGGCAATGATTTCACCATTACTGCGTTCGGTCTAAAAGGCGGCTTGCGTGGCAAACTGCATGTTTCGCAAAAAGACCAAGGTCCGTTTGTCCAAGGTGAAGTGAACATTGTGGACGGTTCTTATAGCTCATTTGGTCAAGACCTTCTTATCGAAGAGGGTAAGATCCTGATGACGGGACCTGTAGATCAGCCATACGTCAACATTACCGCGATTCGAAATCCAGATACGACGGCTGATGATGTTAAAGCAGGGGTAAAAGTCTCTGGATTGGCGACGGAGCCGACAATCGAGATCTTCTCTGACCCGACAATGCCACAGGCAAATGCGCTGTCCTATCTACTTAGAGGTCAGGATATTGATGGTGAGACGGGGGGCAACGCGCTAACAACGACCTTGATCGGCTTGAGTCTCGCTCGCAGCGGTAAGGTTGTGGGTGATATTGGTCAGGCATTCGGTGTACAAGACCTACAACTAGACACCGCGGGTACCGGTGATGACTCACAGGTAACGGTCAGTGGTTATGTATTGCCTGGGCTTCAGGTCAAATATGGCGTGGGTATCTTCAACTCACTCGGTGAGTTTACGGTGCGCTATCGAATTATCGAAGATTTTTACGTAGAAGCAGTATCGGGCTTGTACAGTTCGGTGACCTTCTTATATCAGTTTGAGGTCGACTAGCGGTCCTCGAACGAAGAGCTGTGAGTTGATGCAAAGACAAGACTGTTTCGTACTAGATGAGTGAATAGGAGGTTCTATGCCAAAGAAAATGCAGAGACACTTATTACTACTGAGTACATTGGTGCTGGTATCTGCTTGCGTGCAGCTCAAGCCGCCGACACAAGGTGACCAACAGAACTGGCAAGATTTTGGTTACCAGTGGGCGATGAAAGGCTACATCATTGAAAGCCAGAATGAACTTGCCAAAAAAGTGCCGAATATCAGCGATGATAATTTCAAAAGTTATCAATCGGGCTATCAATCTGGAAAGAATGAATATTGTGAGCAAGACCCGTTCATTCTTGGGCACCAAGGAAAGATCTACTATGGCATCTGTAATGACTTAGATAGACGTTACGCCGAAGAATATTGGCGTGGCAAGAATGCCCGCGCTCGACGTTGATAAGGGGGGAGAAATGAGAGTGTTAATAGCATCCCTAACCTTGTTGCTGTTGGTCGCTTGTGCGCAGTCTTCAGGACCAGCAAGCAATGAGCCGAGCGATTGGCGTCAATATGGCAAAGAGGAAGCGCTGGTTGGTTATGTCAAACAAACCAAGCAAGAGCTAGCAGCGGCTGCAACGGTTTCAGTAACGAATGAGATCTACAGTGCGTATTCTGATGGGTACGAGCAAGGAAGAGCAGAGTACTGTAAGCAAGACCCCAAGATTCTGGGTAAGAAAGGCGAGCTCTATCGCGGCATTTGTGATGAGTTAAGGCCGACGTTTCGTACTTGGTACAACAACGGCAAAGCCTCGCGGGGCCGAAGCCTTTATTGAGCAGTAAAGCGTCATCCACAAAAAAGCTCTCGAGCGTTAAGCCGAGAGCTTTTTAAATGCTGTTTACTTCGATTAATTACCGTTTCGATTACTTACCTTGCGCGCGGTCGTATGAAGACTGAATCTCATCACGAGCGGCTTGCACGTCAGCCCAACCGTCCACTTTCACCCACTTACCTGCTTCGAGCTCTTTGTAGCGCTCAAAGAATTGCGTGATTTGAGCTTTTAGTAACTCTGGGATATCGCCGACATCTTGAATATGGTCGTACTCTTTTGAAAGCTTGCTGTGTGGAACTGCAAACACTTTTGCGTCTTCACCTGACTCATCAGTCATCTTCAAGACACCAACTGGGCGGCATCGAATCACTGATCCTGGCATCAATGGATAAGGCGTTGGAACCAATACGTCTACCGGGTCTCCATCCAAAGAGAGCGTATGGTTAACGTAACCATAGTTACATGGGTAGAACATAGGGGCAGACATGAAACGATCGACAAATACTGCGCCAGAATCTTTATCTACTTCGTACTTGATAGGGTCTGCGTTGGCAGGAATTTCGATTACTACATAGATGTCATCAGGCAGCGACTTACCCGCTGGTACATTGTTTAAGCTCATTTTGACTTTCCTTTTTCTTTATACATCATTCCCTTTGACGCAAGGAATGTGGGGCTGAAACACGAATCGTTTACAGGTCAGTATACTTGCTTACTTTTGAAACAAAAAGTGCCTCTAATGAGAGGCACTTCGAAGTTATTGGTCTTTATACTCTTCGAGGAATGATTCGACTTTTTCGACCATTCGCTTAGAGCCGACAAAGAATGGCACGCGCTGGTGGAGCTCAGTAGGCTTGATATCCATGATGCGCTGTTCACCATCTGAAGCGACACCGCCGGCTTGCTCCATAATGAATGCCATAGGGTTGCACTCGTAAAGTAGACGCAGTTTACCGCTTGGGTGACTCTGCGTACTTGGGTACAGGTAAATGCCGCCTTTTAGCAGGTTGCGGTGGAAATCGGACACCAATGAACCAATGTAGCGTGACGTATACGGACGCTTATCTTCTGGCACATTCTCCTGACAGTACTTGATGTACTTCTTCACACCCATAGGGAAACGAATGTAGTTTCCTTCGTTGATCGAGTAGATAGTGCCATCTTCAGGGATCATCATATTCTCATGAGATAGGCAGAAGCTGCCGATCGACGGGTCATAGGTGAAGCCGTTAACGCCTTTACCGGTTGTGTATACCAACATGGTTGATGAACCGTAGACGACGTAGCCTGCGGCAACTTGTTTGTTACCAGGCTGCAGGAAGTCTTCTTGAGTAGGAGGAGTGCCTACCGGAGAGATTCGACGGTAAATAGAGAAGATAGTACCAACCGATACGTTAACATCGATGTTTGATGAACCATCTAGAGGATCCATCAACACAACATACTTAGCGTTCTTGTTGAGTTCTTTATTGAACGCAACTGCCTCATCTTCTTCTTCACTCGCGACACCACAAACTTGGTCACGCGCTTCTAGCGCTGCTTTGAACTTATCGTTCGCATAGACATCAAGTTTTTGTTGAGCTTCGCCTTGAACATTGTCTGTGCCAACAGCACCAGTGATATCAACAAGACCAGCCTTGTTGATTTCGCGGTTAACAATTTTTGCAGCAAGTCTAATAGAAGACAAAAGAGAGGAGAGATCACCGCTAGCGTGGGGGAAATCATGTTGCTTCTCAACAATGAATTCGCCAAGGGTGCGCATATCAGACATGTTATATCCTTAACTTTTTTTGCTTGTTTTCTTGGGGGTATGTGCGTGGAGAGACGCGTAATCAAACGATTGCGCGAGTTTGGGGGTATTCATCTACACACATGGTTATTGTAGGGGGCAGAACTTTTTAATGGTAATGAAGTAAGACTACAGAGTGTTAATTTGTATGATGAATGTCACATTTATTTGTCTAACCACTAACTTTCTCGCTTTTAACACGCGCTTTGGGTATATATAGCGACAATGGCGTAAACTAACACGCAACAAAGATTAAGAGAGCAAGTTATGCATATTCATATCCTTGGTATCTGCGGCACTTTTATGGGTGGCGCTGCCGTTTTGGCGCAGCAGTTAGGACATCGAGTGACGGGCTGTGATGCCAATGTCTACCCCCCAATGAGCACCTTATTGGAATCTGAGGGTATCGAGATCATCGAGGGCTTCGACCCATCGCAGCTTAACCCTGCACCAGATCTTGTTGTTATCGGCAATGCAATGAGTCGTGGCAATCCTTGTGTCGAGTATGTACTTAATCACAATCTTCGATACACCTCAGGTCCTCAGTGGTTGCAAGAATTCTTACTGCATGACCGCTGGGTATTGGCGGTATCAGGAACTCATGGAAAAACCACGACGTCCAGTATGCTGAGCTGGATATTAGAAGACTGCGGTTATCAACCGGGCTTCTTGGTTGGCGGGGTGTTAGGGAACTTTGGTCAGTCGGCAAGGCTAGGTGAGTCGATGTTCTTTGTCGTCGAAGCGGATGAGTACGACAGTGCTTTTTTCGACAAGCGTTCTAAGTTTGTACACTACCACCCACGCACCTTGATCATGAATAACCTAGAGTTTGATCATGCGGACATCTTCGATGATCTTGAGGCGATCAAGCGCCAATTCCACCACTTAGTGAGAACCGTGCCAGGTAACGGTCGCATTATGGCGCCGAAAGCCGATAAAGCCTTGGTGGATGTGTTAGGGCGTGGCTGCTGGAGTGAGGTCGAGCACACCGGTCCTGACGCCGACTGGCATGCGAATAAGCTAAATATCGACGGCTCACACTTTGAGGTCTACTTGCACGGCGAAAAAGTGGGGGAGGTCAACTGGGATTTGGTTGGCGATCACAATGTGGATAATGCACTGATGGCCATCGCTGGGGCGATACATGTTGGAGTAATACCGGATCTCGCTTGCGAAGCGCTGGGTAAATTCATCAATACCAAGCGACGCTTAGAGCTAAAAGGTGAAGTCAATCAAGTGACGGTCTATGATGACTTTGCTCATCATCCAACAGCCATTGAACTCACATTGGATGGGCTTCGTAACAAGGTCGGCGATAAGCGAATCTTTGCGGTTTTAGAGCCGCGCAGCGCAACCATGAAGCGCGGCGTGCACAAAGAGACGCTGGCGCAATCTTTAACCAAAGCCGACCAAGTCTTCTTGTTCCAGCCAGATAGCATTGAGTGGTCCGTGCAAGACATTGCTGAGGCTTGCACTCAGCCTGCTCGCGTCAGTGATGATATCGATTCACTGGTCGCAATGATTGCGGCTCAGGCTCAAGCGGGTGATCAAATCCTCGTCATGAGTAACGGCGGTTTTGGTGGCATTCATCAGAAATTACTGGAGGCACTTGCCTAATGAAACCGGCAGACAAAGCCATTACTCTTGCATTCACTGGCGCGTCAGGCGCGCCCTATGGCATGCGCTTGCTCGAATGTTTGCTTGCTCAAGATTACATCGTCTATCTTCTCATATCTTCCGCAGCTCGCGTGGTGTTGGCGACCGAGCACGATATCAAGCTGCCAAGTGGTCCAGATGCTGCACACAAAGCCCTAGTCGAGCGCCTTAACTGCGACCCAGAGAAGCTGGTTGTTTGTGGTAAAGAGGATTGGTTCTCTCCTGTCGCATCAGGCTCTGCGGCACCTAAGCAAATGATCGTTTGTCCATGCTCTGCGGGCAGTGTGGCGGCAATTGCGCATGGTATGTCAGATAACCTGATCGAGCGTGCTGCGGATGTGGTCATCAAAGAGAAAGGTCAGCTTCTTTTGGTGGTGCGTGAAACGCCATTTTCGACCATTCATCTGGAGAACATGCACAAGCTGTCACAGATGGGCGTGACGATTATGCCAGCGGCGCCTGGCTTTTATCATCAGCCTCAGTCCATTGATGACTTGGTGGATTTTATTGTTGCTCGCGTGTTGGATCATATGGGGCTTGAGCAAAACCTTGTGCCTCGCTGGGGATATGACCAGCGGTAATTGAGTGTGGGCTAACTGAATTTAAGGATAGATTTGGCGAATCTGTGACGAAAAGGTTACAATTCGCCTGCAAAAGGTTGTAACTCACGGGGTGCACTAGCAGTGGTGCTGAGAGAAGGCGAAGCCTGATACCCGCGTACTTTCGAGAACAGCCCTGATCCAGATAATGCTGGCGTAGGGATGAGGCTGCAATACTCACTGAGCATGTTCACTTGGTTTGAATCATGATGTCTGGTGACTGTTATTTCTGTCCATCGCATCGCGTTTAATAGCTCTTTGCTGCTATAGAACGTTCCGACATTTTTTCTGGATCTGACAACAATAACTAAGGACAGAACCAGTGAAAAACCACTCAATCACCAAAGTCGCTCTAGCGACCGCACTTCTTGCGACCTCTCATCTTGCCGCAGCCGACACGCTGACGGTCTACACCTATGATTCGTTTGCTTCTGACTGGGGACCTGGTCCTGCGATTGAGAAAGCATTCGAAGCACAATGTGGCTGTGATCTAAACTTTGTTGCCCTTGACGATGGTGTCTCGATCCTTAATCGACTGCGCCTAGAAGGCAGCAGCACACAAGCTGATGTGGTGCTGGGTTTGGACAACAACTTGATGAGTGAAGCGAAGAAATCAGGCCTGCTCGAGAAGCACAACGCAGACTTGTCTTCCGTGTCACTACCAAACGGTTGGAGCAATGATATTTTTGTCCCATTTGACTACGGGTATTTCGCGTTTGTGTACAACAAAGAGAAAGTGACTAACCCGCCTAAGAGTCTCAAGGAGCTGGTCGAGCAGCGTGATGACCTAAAGGTTATCTACCAAGACCCTCGCACCTCCACGCCAGGGCAAGGCTTATTGCTTTGGATGAAGTCGGTGTACGGTGACGATTCTAGTGCGGCATGGCAGCAGCTAGCGAAGAAAACCGTGACGGTGACTAAGGGGTGGTCAGAAGCTTATTCGATGTTCCTAGAGGGTGAATCGGATCTTGTATTGTCGTACACCACATCGCCGGCTTATCACATTATTGCTGAGCAAGATAATCGCTTTGTCGCGGCTGACTTTGCTGAGGGTCACTACACTCAGGTTGAAGTTGCAGCGAAAGTAGCGGGCAGTAAAAATCAGAAACTCGCCGACGAGTTTATGCAGTTCATTGTATCGGACGGCTTCCAATCCAACATCCCAACTGGAAACTGGATGTACCCTGTTGTAGATAGTAAGCTGCCAGAAGGGTTTGAAAACCTAACTATTCCAGCGAAAGCTCTGTCGTTCTCACCAGATGAAGTCGCAAGCAATCGCAAAGCTTGGATTCGTGAGTGGCAAGCTGCGCTGATCAAGTAACGCCCAGAAATACGTTCGCCCTTCGTTTATATAGATAGGGGGCGAGCGGTTTTCGCTAACCGATGATGTCACTTTCCCATCCCTAGAGTGACTTTCTTCAGGCATCCACTTTCCATTGAGGTAACTGTGATTCAAACCCCTAAAGCTGGCTTAGTGGTCGCCTTGTTTATCGCAGTGTATGTGTCAGCGTCCCTGTGGACACTGCTGTCATACTCTTCGATCAGCGATATCGGTCTTCTCTTTACTGACCCGTATTATCAGCACGTTGCCAAGTTTAGTTTTTGGCAAGCAAGCCTATCTACGCTATTGAGCGTAGGGCTAGCCGTGCCTGTCGCTCACGCTTTCTCCCGTCGTCATTTTTGGGGACGAGAGTGGCTGCTCAAGTTGTTTGCTACTACTTTGGTGATGCCGGTTCTGGTCGGTGTGTTTGGTATTGTTGCCATCTATGGCAATCAAGGCATCATTTCAAGGTGGCTTAATGATGGCGCGGCGCTTTTTTCCATCTATGGGCTAAACGGAATTCTCCTAGCGCACGTTTTCTTTAATCTTCCCTTTGCTACACGTCTGTTGTTAGTGACCATCGAAGGCGTGCCGGAAGAGCAGCGTAAACTGGCGCTTCATCTTGGTATGAACAGTTGGCAATGTTTTCGTTTGGTGGAGTGGCCAAGGCTCAAATCGCATCTTCCCCATGTTATTGGGTTGGTCTTCATGCTGTGCTTTACCAGCTTTGCCACGGTAATGGCGTTGGGGGGAGGTCCACAGGCGACCACCATCGAGCTTGCCATCTATCAAGCGATAAAGTTTGATTTTGATTTACAGACTGGCGCTGTGCTAGCGCTGTGGCAGATGGGCATCTGCGCCTCATTAGTGATGTTGGTGGGACGCTTTAGCAAACAGGTATCGGGTAAGAGTAATTTTCGCACAAAACCAAGCCTACAGCCCAAAGACACGGTGTTGAAAAAGAGCTGGGATAGTATTTGGATCATAGCAACCCTAATGCTCGTTATCCCTCCGATACTCGCTATTGTGCTCAGTGGATTGAACTCAAAGTTGACGGGCGTGCTTAGCGACCTGCGCTTTTGGAGTGCTGTCAGCACGTCTATCCAAGTGGCCATACTTGCGGCATGTATCTCGCTGCTGGTGGGTGTTATCTTGCTCTCAACCACCCGTGTGCTTAGGCTCAAATCTCAGCCACGTCGCGCCGATAGCATTGAGCTCATTGGTACCATCATCTTAGTTACGCCCGCCTTAGTGCTCAGTACAGCAACCTTCTTGATGCTGCGAGGCATGACGAACGTATTTAGCTTGGCGTTTGGCATCGTGGTGTTGGTCAATGCCTTGATGGCACTGCCTTATGTCATCAAAACCCTAAATCAACCGATGCAGCGTATTGCGACACAGTACTATCCATTGTGGCAGAGCTTAGGCATGCAAGGATTACGTCGGTTCTGGTTGATGGAATGGCGTGCTATTCGTGCTCCGATTCTGCATGCTTTTGCCATCAGTTTCATTTTGTCTATGGGTGACCTGACCGTTATTGCACTGTTTGGCAGCCAAGATTTTAACACCTTACCGCTTTACCTTTATCAGTTGATGGGTAGCTACCAGCTTGAGGCCGCAGCGGTAGTGTCACTGGTGCTATTTGCTTTCAGCATTGGTATTTTTTCACTCACCGATTCATTGAATCGAGCCTCGTACTCACATACCGTCACGTCTCAAACCAAACGTCAGGAAAGCTCTCGTCATGCTGAATCTAAATAACGTCGCCTATCGTTACCATAGTGATTGGTTTCATTTCTCGCTCGAGGTAAAACGCGGCGATATTGTTTCCCTTATTGGTCCAAGCGGGGCTGGCAAGTCAACACTATTAGCTTTGGTCTCTGGCTTTTGTCAGCCAGAATCTGGCGATATTGAGGTCGAAGGGCGGGGTATTACGTCTTTGCAGCCTCATGAAAGACCACTCTCTATGTTATTTCAAGAGCACAACCTTTTCGACCATTTGACGGTGTTCGACAATATTGGGTTGGGATTGAACCCTGCGCTCAAACTGACCAGTTCGGACAAGGCAACGGTGGTCAGTGCAGCAGAAAAGGTAGGGTTAGGAGAGATGTTAACTCGCTTACCCTCAGAGCTCTCAGGTGGTCAAAAACAGCGAGTTGCCCTTGCGCGTTGTTTTGTGCAGCCGCATCCTATTTGGCTTTTGGATGAGCCTTTTTCCGCTCTTGACCCCATCCTTCGCAAAGAGATGCTGACGGTAGTGCAAGACTTGGCAACAGAAAAACAGGCAACGGTGATTATGGTGACGCATCATCTTAGTGACGCGCGTGCTATTGCCAATCGTTTTGCCTATCTTGCCAATGGCAAAATCGAGGTAATCGGGGAGATAGAAGAATTAACCTCAACGCACCCTAACCAAGCATTAGCGGCATTTGTACAAGCTGCGCATTAGGCAAACAAAAAGGCAACGAATCACTCCGTTGCCTTTTTGATATCACGATGAGCCTAACGTTTAGAACTCTTGCTCTTCTTCATGCTTCAGCATCTGGAAGATTTCACGGAATGCTTTTGCTGGCTTCCCGGCTTTTTTCTCTTTGTTTGCTTGACGAGCAAGTTGACGCAAGCGCTGACGGTCAAGCTCAGGGTAAAGCTCCATTGCTGCTGCAATTGCCTCATCACCCTCTGCAATGATGCGGTCGCGCAATTGCTCAAGCTTGTGCAGAGCTGCAGTAGATTGAGAGTGCTTGTTACGTACACGATCAAGAGCGGCTTGAATTGGCTCAGGATCTTCGGTGCGCATTAGCTTACCAATGTATTGCAACTGACGACGCTTAGCTTCGTTCTTAAAGCGCTGCGCATCTGCGATCGCTTCTCTCAGATCTTCGCTTAGTGGGAATTTATCCAACACAGCAGGTTTTAGATCAACCAACTCTTCGCCGAGTTTTTGTAACTCTTCCATGTCGTTTTTCATTTCGGTTCTACTTACCCAAATGATCTCTTCTTCCTCTTCCCAAGGCGCTTTCTGATTTTTGCGGGCCATGATGTCTGCCTATATCACTATCTCATTACGAATATCCGCTATTTTAGCAAGAAATCTGGGGAGAATGCGAAAACCTTGTTATTCTAGACAAAGTTATTGGCAAAGAATTAGATAAATATGGACGTAAGAGAGCAAGTCGCCCAGCAAAAAGCTGAGCTAGAAGCAGCAGTTGCGAAAGCGTTAGATATGGCTTCAGTAAGTGCAGATGCTGCAGAGGTTGCGATCACCAAGAGCACAGGTCTTAGCGTATCCACTCGCATGTGCGAGGTTGAAAATGTAGAATTCAACAGTGACGGTGCACTTGGCATTACCGTATATCGCGGACAGAAAAAAGGCAGCGCCTCTACTTCCGATTTGAGTGAGAAAGCGATAGCGCAGACCGTTGCAGCGGCATTGGATATCGCCCAGTACACCTCAGAAGACCCTTTCGCTGGTCCTGCGCCAAAAGAACTGATGGTAACGGATATACCAGATCTCGATTTGTTCCATCCTGATGAGCCTAACCCGGATACCGCGGCACAAAAAGCCATTGCCGCTGAGAAAGCCGCGTTAGCATATAGCGATAAGATCAAACAAAGCGATGGTGCCAGCTATGACAGCCACTATGGTGTAAAAGTCTATGGTAACTCGCATGGCTTGCTAGCGGGTTACGCCTCTAGCCGTCACAGTATCAGCTGTAGCGTGATTGGTCAGGGTGAAAATGGTGATATGGAGCGTGATTATAGCTACACGCTAGCGCGCCACCGTGATGATCTTTGGACACCAGAATCTGTTGGTGAGAAGGCAGCCAAGAAAACCGTTGAGCGTCTAGACCCAAGAAAGGTCAAAACGGGTCAATACCCAGTGCTGTTTGCCAACGATGTGGCAACTGGTTTGATTGGTCACCTAGTGATGGGTATCAGTGGCGGTAACCTTTACCGTAAGTCATCCTTCTTGCTAGATAAACTGGGCGAACAGATTCTGCCAGATTGGTTCTCAGTGCAAGAAAAACCGCACCTACTGCGCGGTTTGGCTTCAAGCCCGTTTGATAACGAAGGCGTTGCCACTAAGGACATGGATATCATTACCGATGGCAAATTAGCGACCTACCTGCTAACAAGCTATGCAGCGCGTAAGATGAAGATGACACCAACCGGTCACGCGGGCGGTATCCACAACTGGTTTGTGAAATCGACAGGGCAAGATTTTGATGCCATGCTCAAACAGCTTGGTACCGGTTTATTGGTCACGGAAGTGATGGGGCAGGGTGTGAACATTGTCACCGGTGATTACTCTCGCGGAGCGGCAGGCTTCTGGGTTGAGAATGGTGAAATCCAGTACCCAGTATCCGAAATTACCGTAGCCGGAAACCTTGCTCAGATGTTCCAACAGATCGTAGCGGTAGGCAATGATGTCGAAACTCGCTCACAGATCCAAACCGGTTCTATTTTGCTTGAGTCATTGAAAGTCGCAGGTGAATAACCACTCGATGACCAGATAGAAAAAGGGCGTCATTTTGCAATGACGCCCTTTTTATCATTTCGATTTTATGCACTACTCAAAGCAGATCTCAATAAAGGCATTACCCCATTCAGAGGTAAATGGCATGAGGATAATCGCGCCATCGCATTTGTGACGAATGGTGTGTCCTTTGCCCGAAACAACTACGGGTGTTGCCATATCAAAGTCAAAGCCATTTTCCGCGAGGATACGCTTCGCTCCGCCTGTTACCATATTGGTAATTTCACCCACCATATCGGTGACTTCTTCGTTTAAGCCGTGGGGTTTTTCCCCTAACATGTTTTGCATGATCTCGAGGGCTAATCCCTCTTCAAAGGTAATCGACATTGAGCCGCGGGTTTGATTCCCTACCATACCGATTAGACCAGAGACGTCGCCACGAGCGATTTCGTCTTTTTTAATTCTTGGCTTAAGTGGCTTGATCTCCATTGAAGCCATCGTTTTTAGCACGTTCATCAGTGAGGCTAAAAACGGATTTACAAATTCAGCGCGCATAACTTCTTCTATTTATTCTGCTCTTCCAATGATAAACACGTCTGGCATGTGCCGTGAGTTTCTATGACGTGGTTTGACAATTGGAAGCCATGTTTTTCAACGTTGCTATTAAGCAAGGCTATCAGAATATCATCTTGTAGTTCAACGACATTACCGCACTTGTCACAAATCAGCAGATGCGAGTAGTGTTTATGCTCACCAAATGAACAGCAAGAGACAAAACTGTTGGTAGATTCAACTCGGTGGATAAATCCTTGTTCTAAAAGAAAGTCTAAAGCGCGATAGACTGTTGGCGGTTTCGCTTGTGGTTCACTCACTTTTAACAGGTCAAGTAATTCATAAGCACTAGACGCCTTGTTACTTTCACAAATGAGTTCATACACACGCTTTCGCTGAGGTGTTAAACGAACTCCTCGTGCCGAGCAAATATCTTCTAGTTGTTTGATTAGCTTCTGATCCACATGTCCACCTATCTTAGCGAAGTCTGACTATTTTATACTAATTCCTCACATAGATCGTTAGTAGGCTGACTCGAATTTTCGTATTGACCGATTCGTCACTTTATTCTGCTGATGGCTCTGAATAAAGGGATGAAATATTTTGCAACATCAAAGTTGCCAAGTTGTATATTCGCACTGTTGACTATGAGGAGTCGGATACCTACCATGCGCCCATATTTTCACAGGAGAAATATTATGGAAAACGACAGTCGAAGGTGGATTACTAGCTCAAGAGCGCGGATCTTATTGGAGTAATATAGACTAAACATTGTTATCCCCTTCACCTTTTCTCGCTCTCTTAAAATGACGTTGGTTTCTTTCTCTGAAACTCAAACGTTATCTTGTTAGTAACCACCTGAAAATGAATTGTTTTGTCTATTGCTCGAATGGAGCAAGGGATCGTCATATCTAATAAAAAGGTGCGTTATCATGACCATTATTAACACCGTAAACGAATACAACCATCACCAAACCGTTAGCTTCGAGTCCGGCGCGACTCAAGTAGATTTCACTCTTTTTAATCATTGGATTGAAATGCGTGAGATACAAAAGCTTAACAAACATTTTAACGCTGAATACATTCAGCAAACGCTTTGTTTTACTCAGCAGTTATCGGCAGAGTCGCTTCAACGTCTTTATTCTCTAGAGGGGTTCGACTATCAGCAAGATATAGAGCGGTTTCTTCAAGCAAGGCATCCCGTTATCCATACTGTTAACTCCGCTGCAATGACAGTGTTCTATCATGATATGTCCGTAGAGCAGGCGAAAAAAGCGCTGAACAGTCTGTATGTTGAGTTTGCCTGTCTTACTATCGTCGACGATCTGGGACGGTTTGTTGGCTTAATTAAGCTGGATATTTTGTTTAAGTCTCAATCTAATTTAAAACTGTCTGAGATTGTACAGCATGCCATCAGCTGTCATTTTAGCGCATCACAAGAACATGCGGTGGCGCTACTCAAGCAAAGTCGTTTTGACGTTGTTCCAATCTTAAATAGTCAGGGACTTCCTGTCGGTTTGCTATCGGCTAAATCGGCGATAGATATCGTTACCGAAGAGCAAACTGAAGACATGGAACGATTGATGGGTATTCAGCAAGATGGTCATGTCGGCGACTATATGAGCCTGTCTGTTATGGAGCATGTGAGTAAGCGTATTGTCTGGGTAATAGGCTTAGCCATATTGGGTTTGTTTTCCGGTATGGTGATCCATAGTTATGAAGATGCAATTGAAGCGTTTACGGTTTTGGCCTTGTATATGCCAATGATAGCGGACTCTGGCGGCAATGCTGGCACGCAGTCTGCGACTGTGATAGTGCGCTCTCTGGCGTTAGGAAGCGTCAAGCTTCGTGACTGGTTGTCTGTGTTGTGGAAGGAGACACGCATTGCCATTGTTATTGGTGGTGCACTGGCTGTTTTCACCTTAGGGAAAGTGACCTTACTGTCTTATGGCGTTGAGTTGCCGGCGAATCTGACACTAACCATGTTGGGCTGTGCAATTGGCTTAGCACTCTTCTTCCAAATAGTCTCTTCTACCGTTATTGGCGCTATGCTGCCTATGATGACTAAACGACTCAACCTTGACCCTGCCGTTGTCGCTAGTCCAGCGATAACCACCATCGTTGATATTGGTGGACTGCTAATCTATTTCTTCTGTACTACTCGATTACTCGGTTTGTCTTAACCTCAGAGTAGGAGTTGTCATCATGAATATAGAATGGAGAGCGAGCAATGCTATAGTGGTGTCCCAGATGCTACGGGGTGGTGAGGTTGGAACCATAGATATCAAGATCTATATGGATGGCCAACGTTATTCAGTTGCAGATTTCAGTGAGGAGGCAACTGATGATCTGTACCGTTCAATATTCCTCTATCACAACACTGATAGTCTATTAACTGAAGAAGCTCGACTGGAGTTCATCGCTCTGGAAATGGGTCACTGGTGTCCTGCAACTGAAAGTAGACTAGTGGAATGGCTAACGTCGTTCCATACTGCGATACGTGCACGGTGTCTTTCGGTTTGTTGTGAGTCTGGATACCCTAGCGTGCCATCTTTGTGTTGGCAGGTGGAGCGGGTAAATTATAAGTTTGCTCTTCTGTTTGAGCGTTGCCCATCGGCGCGCTCATTACATCAACGCTTATTAGTCATCGCATGCCAAGAGCTGTTAAAACTCTATGAAAGGTTGAGAGACAATCATGCAGAGTCGTCATCGCAATCTGTGTTGAACTGTCTTTCTCGACTTTTGTTTGAACGCAACCATATTGCAGGCTGGCGTCCATACGAACAGAGAAAGAAAGCATATCGTGGAACGGGCTACCATGATGAAATCGAGGAGTTTGCCTCTAGTTGGCCGGCTTATCGGCATGAGCACTTGTGTACTCAGCGCCGTGCATCCGTAAACCACCTGATAACCATTGCTTTAAGCAGCATGCTCGCTATGTCAGTCGTGTTAATGTTCAATATTCATTTGATGAAACAGGATGGACATTTGACTTTGAGTCTACTTATATTGATCTGCTTGCTTTATGGTGGGCGTGATGTTGTCAAAGAAGTTCTCAAAGTAAAGATCACCAAGCTGCTTAACAAATTTAATTTCTACCGAAGATATAAATTGATTCGACCTGGAAGTTTTCGAATCATTGGTAAGCGCAAAACTCGGATGCAGTCTCAATTTATCCCGCATAAAACATCATCTAAGCTGTGTTTGCAAAAAGCGGAGAGTATCTCTGTTGCCAAAAGACTTAGTAAACATTCGATATCAGTGTACTGCGAGACTCAAATATCACTAAACAACTTAGACAAATATCGTAAGACGCAGCATTTTAGAGTGCTGAATCAGCATGGAGAAAGTGAACGTACACCGATACGAGATAATCGTGATTTGCATATTTGTATCCAAATCACTCAATCAAATAGAAACACAATAACAAAATCGTTTCGTTGTAATGATAAGGACAACAGTCGTTGGTTTGAAATATAACCCGCAAGGTAGCTGGTGGTCTTTAAAGCGCAGTTATTGGCTGTTAGACATGGCGATATCTGTGTTGGTTAGATGATTAGCTACTTCGCTTTCTTTTTGAAACTCTTCCGCTCTCTGTGTATGATTGGCTGCTTTTTCTTGATGACGATAACCGCTTTATCAGGGAAGCATGGATAATTCCACGATATTCAAAGCGGATTTGATGGGTAAAATTATTAGGTAAAACAATGACCAAGCCAGATAACACAAGCAATTTCCAATCAAACCGCTTATCCGTGGCACCGATGCTCGATTGGACAGAAAGTGTTTCTATATATGGCTTTGCATAAGTTGAGGGGTACCATAGGGGAACTATTGACCTATGGCACTGTCAAAACCGACATAGTTTCGGTTCAAGTTTTCTAATCTTTTATGTGGACAAAATGCTTTACATACACAACTATTACAAAGCTAATGACCTTGAGGCTAGCACTTGATGGTCATAAAACAAAGAGGTGTGTTCATGGCTATTAAAAATGATGTACGTTCTACTATTGATGAAGAGTTGGATGCTCTTTTGAAAAAATATGACGAACACATTAAGCAAATGGAAGATGAGGCTGTTAGTCTGATTGATAACGTTGGTGATGACGTTTATCACGTAAGGGTCGCACAACTCAGCGAAGATGAAACTGTAAATGATCAGATTCGAGCTGCTTCATGTGTTGTTGAGCAAGCTGGTATCGCGAAAGGCGCAGTTTAATAATGGGTTAAACCTAACCAAGGAATGGTTACAATAAGTGGGACTAATAAAACCGACATTTCTCCTAGTGTTCTTTATTGGTATGGCAGGTTATCATTATCTGGAAAACCTACACACCAAGCACTATCAGCTTAAACGAAGCAGTGGTAATCATACTTTTTTCCTTATCTCCGCCTATGGTCTCGTGTTCTTTGGGGCTGCCGTTCTTTTGTATGGACTGTTTCTGTTAGCTGGTAAGGCGCTAGGTATTGAATCTAGTGTCGGACATCTAATTCTTTGCTGGGTATTTTCGTTGGAAGAGGATAACAGCAATGCCGCTGCTATCGACGTAGCTCTAATTGCTGTTTGTTTAAGCATTTCTACCAAGTATTACCACTACGGTCCCAACATAAAAGAGTTTTTTTCAGGCAATGGCTTCTCTTTCAAGAGTGTGTGTTTGTACAGACAAGAAACTTTCAAAAAACAAGCTAGCGAGTTTAAAAATGCTTTTTTGAATGATCCCGAGAGCCCTGAGTTTACAAGGACTATTAGAGACTCTCTGCAAACACGATTACCAATTCTATTTACCATGTCTGATAACAAAGTATACGTTGGGTATATTTATGAAGTTACACCACGGCCTAGGGTGTCAGACATATTGCTCTTACCGATATTGAGTGGTTATCGCAATGATAAAACTCAGAAATTTCTCCCAACCACTCCCTATGAAAAAGTCTTGTCGATGGTTAAAGATAAGCGAAAGCAGGCCTTCGTTGATTCGTTGGAAAAAGATGGAGTTAAGGTGTCTGAAGAATCTATGAATAGTTTCTTAGAGCAGCATGATGAGCTATTTAAGAAAGAAAGCTGGGCGCAGTTCGTTGTAACACTGCCAATTCGAGAAATTGTACATGCTCACCTGTATGACGCTACGTTGCAAGGCGAGTTCGATAAACTATCACCTAGCCTTCAAGAATAATTAGCCATTGACTTTTACATTCGTTGTCCCGACCAAACTACTTCTCCAATGATCTCAAAGTCAGCTCCTTTGATATCTTCCTTTCCAAGCTCCCAAGGTTCATAAGCTGTGTTGTCGCTAACTACCTTAATGCCATTAGGTAAGAACTGGAGTCGTTTAACCATCAATCGTCCATCATATCTAAAGACATAAATTCCATCTGTAGAGAAGCCGTCAACGCGGTTGACCATTACGATGCTTTGATTCTTTAACGTGGGGCTCATACTGTCACCACGAACAGGCATCAAGAACACATTTGCAGGGTTGTAGCCTAAGTCTTGCCTCAAGAACTTTTCGCTAAACACCATCGCGGTTGATTCTTCTTCTTTCTCGACAAGCGCCCCGTGTCCAGCACTTACCTCAATATCAAAGAATTTTAGCTCTAGGTAACCCATAGGCAATGTGGTTGCTTTCTGTGACAGCTGTCTAGCTTTCAGGAAGATTTTTTCGGGTATGTTTTGGCGCTCTCGCCATGTGTAGATTGTTTTGGGCGATATCTCTAAAACCTTTGCCAGCTCTGCGTTGGTAGAGGTATTCGTAACTTCTTTAAGTTTCCTCAAACTTAACTCAAAATCACTCATAATTATCTCAATTCTTCAAAAGTGGGTTGAAATGTAGAAATAATTCCTCATAATTAACTCAAATCGTTTTTGAGGAAACTTGAGGAGTTGCGAATTAACTTTAGTTACCTCAAGTGTACAACATGGAGGAAATATGAACACAAATTTTGCACTATTGGCGCGATTTGAAAGCCCTACAGTTGAACTAAAGCAGGTATGCCAAGAGTTTTTCGGCATCACACCCAAAACGGCAGAGCAGCGAGCTAAGGCTTGTGACTTCCCCGTTCCTACCTTCAAATTGCGTGATTCTGAGCGCAGCCCATCACTAATCAAAATTGAAGATCTCGCAGCGTACATCGACCAACGCCATGCTGAAGCAATGAACGATTGGCAGTCAGTAAATGGAGGTATCTGATGAGCACACCATTACACGGCATCAACCTAGATTTCACTCATTCAAGCGAAGCCAAGCTTTTGTATAAGGTGATTGAAAATCAAATGCAGCCTAGCAACAGCACTGACCAAGATAACTATCTCACGGGTGTGCTTATTCAGCTTGAGGAGGCAATTGAACTTATGGAAAGCGTCGAGGCTTAGCATGAAAGTATCTGACCCCATTCATTTGCCGTGCCCCGATATGGCGGGGTGCGCCAACTTCGACCCTGACAAGAGTGAAAAATCAGCGCGTATGGTTCAAAAGCTACGCTCTGAGCTTGGCTTGAACCGCCCACGCGCTCGCAAACTCAACGTTAACCCTCTCACTTGGACTAAGCGTTAATCAATGCAGAAAATCGGTAAGACCACCAATAATCCGTTGACTAAGCTCCCGACCAATCTGCGTCAGGAGCTTGCAACGTATGTGATGAAAAACCAAGCTACGGCGCCGCATTTGGCGATGGTAGCGGAAAAGCATCAACCGCTATGTGGCGCCACGCCCAAAGAGCGTGTGTTTGAGTTTGCTCACCAAGTCGCTAACAAGTTCAAGCTACCTAATGACATTCGCAACTACCTTGATAAAGCGTCAGCGGTTCGTTTTCGCAAGTACGGCTTTAAGCGAGCATTGCAATTCATTGAGTCACGCAGTGCGGCGGCATCGTCAGCACTTGGCGTATTGCCAGAGCCATATTGGACTATCAACACAGAGTTAAAACGTGCTCGCCTTGCAACTGAGTTATCAGGGCGCGCAAGTTTTCACTTTGAACTCGTCGCCAAAACAGGCGGCACGGCGTTTGATGCGATTAAACGCATTCATGAATATGTTGGGGCTTGCCTTTGGATGCCTCAATTTGAAGTTGCCAACGATGAAGATGAGGCTTATTCCATCCTTGCCCGTTTGCTTGATGAGGGCGTATGGCGCCGAGCAATCGACAAACAGACCATTGCAGCGTTTGAGAATGCACGTAGGGCGGCGGGAATGGTGTCGCCGCATATCTCCCCTTATGCGTCGATTTCGGCGTGTGAGTGGCTCAAGATTCGCCAAGAGCGACAGCGTGAGTGGTTAGAACTCATGGCGATTGAATCCGTTGAGGGTGATGTGGTGGAAATGTCACAGGTGCATGAGTCGTCACAGTCCAACCCTGTTAATCGTCGTCATGAACTCATGACCCGCATTGCTGGCTGTCAGGAGTATGCCGACTCAAACAACCACGCCGCCATTTTTATCACTATGACCGCACCAAGCCGTTTTCACCGACTCACCAAGCGCGGTGAATATTGGATTGAAAACACCCATTGGGACGGTGGCACACCGAAAGGTGCTCACGCTTGGCTGTCTATGTCTTGGAACCGTTTTCGAGCATGGGCGGGGCGCCATGACTTAACCTATTACGGGATGCGAGTCGTGGAGCCTCACCAAGACGGCACACCCCATTGGCACGGCGTGTTTTTCATGCCGCTTGAGCAAATGCCCGTGTTTATCAGAATGCTTCAGGAATACCAATTTCAGCGTGACAGCGATGAGCTTTATTTCAGGAACGGTGACCCAAAACACCGAGCTATGAAAGCGCGCTTTGAAGCCAAGATGCTGGACGGCACTGAAGGCGGCGCCGTGGCTTACCTTGCCAAGTACATTTCTAAGAACGTTGACGGTTTTGGGCTTGAGGATTTATCGGATCTCGACAATAAGAAAGCCAAGCTGCAAGACACGGTGAAAAACGTCACTTCATGGTCGCGCACCTTTTGTTTTCGTCAGTTCCAATTTCAAAAAACACCGTCTGTCACGGTATGGCGCGAGCTAAGACGCATTAGCGATGAGCAAGAATATTGCACCTTTGAGAAGGCGCGCCGTGCGGCTGATGCGGGTTTTTTCTCTGCTTTTTTCGATTACATGGGCGGTCACCGACTACCTCAATCCATGCGCCCAATTACCACCAAGAAAGAAGCCAAAGAGAACAAATACGGCGAAATGACAGCGCGTGTTATTGGGCTACGTGGAAGCGGTCTAGAAGTGCTCACCCATGAGATAGAGTGGAAGCTCATCAAAAAGCCTTCCGACTTGTCGGAGGCTTCTTCAAGCAAGCGGGAGCTTGCGCCTTGGTCTAGTGGCAATAATTGTACGCAGAAAATTTCGCTACCAAGACAACAACAAATCATTGATAACTTTTTCCTGTTCAACGAGCTAGATAGGTTTGGCTCGCCAGAGTGGGAGGAGTTCGCCGCCAGAGGTGGCACCTAGCTTACTGCCAACGATGTGAATCAGGGGCAACCTTAACAACACCATTACCAACGTCGAGAGACAGGGGAACACCATGAAAACCATGACCAAAGATGAGTGCCAAGCCGAGCTTGTGCGCCTTAACACCATTGACGCACTGGAAGCAGAATTAGAAACGGCGTTTGATACTGTCAAAGATTTCTCTCCAGGTGAGCTTTTATCGCTGGCGCCCAAAGTCATTATGGGCGGCGCTGACCCGCTTTCCGTGCTTGGCTTAGACCCTAAGCTCATCGAGAAAGCAAAACTGGTCGCCAAGTCAAACCGAGCTATTCGAGAGCAGCGCAAGCAAGCGCTTGAAAAGCAGTTGAATGCAGTGATTGAGGAGGCGACCACCAATGAGTAAAACGCCCAATCCAGTGCGCGGCTATGTGCCGTGCCCTGTTTGCAGCAGCACTGCCACCGTTCACATGGTGGGGGAAGGTCGCTTGATAGATAGCGGGGAAACGGTCAAGAACGGGCGCAACCTTGGTTTGCTCTATTACAAGTGCCCTAGCTGCGGTAACAGTTCAATGAGCAAAACCGTGAGTGGCTATTGCACTGACAACATGACCGAAACCGCCGATGCGCTCCAAGCCTTATCTGACAAGGTTGAGCCAACTGTTGTGGAGTCGGTTGAATCAACGGTTGAACCGAGTGTTGAAAGCGTTGAGATTTTTTCGCCTACGGTAACCCCTCCCGCAGAGGTGCTGCCACCAACCGAGCCCAGTACCACTGAAACCACTGAGCCAGCAACAAACCTGAAACCGCAAATTTTCAAGGTTGCCGCCTGTCTTGGCGTCATTGTCGTGTTGCTGTTTGCCATCAAACGCATGTTAGCCAAGCCACAACCGAGTGAGGAGGGCGTTAGCCATGACTAACCCAACCGTTGAAACAAGTGCTGACAACCTCGATGAGTTGGACGCTTACATTGCCAACCTCAACAATGAGCCGTCAGTACAAGAAGGCGCGTTAGCCTCAACTGAAAGTCAGACTGAGGTAGATACCAGCGAGGCGTTTGATGCGCTGGTCACTACTGGGCTTGTGGTGGTTGAGCAAGCCGTGTCGATTCTCAAAGACATTGATTTTGAGTTTGATGAGCGCGCCAAGCAAAGCGTGGTGAATGCGGCTCGCCCTGTTGCCAAGCAATACGGCGGTGCACTTCTCGACCAATGCGGCGATTACATGAATGTCATGACCCTTGCCTTGGCAATCCTTGGCTTGTGGTGGGCGTCTAAAAAGCAAATCACCGCCCTTGAACTGAAAAAGCAGCAGGAGGCAGAGCGTGACTCTCATCGTAAACCCGATTAACTCCAACCCATCCCACGACGCTGAGCACACCGTTTACCTTGGCGGAACGGGTAGCGGCAAAACCAGTGCAGTGAAATACATGGGGCTCGTACCTAAGAAGTCACAAGCTCTGTTCTTTGATCCGTACCGCAACTACGCAGGGCAAAAGTTTCACGGGCAAATGTGTCACGGCTTTACTGACCCTGCCAAGTTTATCAAGGCGGCGGTACAAGGACGCCGTGCGGGATGTTCGTTTAAGCTCGCCTACATACCACCAAAAGGCGCGTGTATGTCCGAGCTTGAAACCTTCAGCGCAATTGCTTGGGCGCTTGGCGATGGTCACAAACCCAAACTGCATGTAGTGATAGAGGAGCTGGCAAGCTGCGCGGAAACGTCAGGAAAGCTTGAGGGCAAAACGGGTGAATTACTTCGTGGTGGTCGCCAGTTTGGTCATGTGGTTCACACCATCTTTCAGCGAGGGCAAGAGGTGCCCAAAACTGTCACTAACCAATCAAGCGTGTGGTGGCTTGGTGCGGTGAACTCTGGCGTGGATGCGGATTGGGTAGCCAAGCAAAAAGGGGTTCACTCGAATGAAGTGGCTGACCTTAAAAGTGCCAAAGTAAACAAGCAATGCAGTGGCAAAGCGATTGCCGAATACCTGATTATTCGTGACGGTATTGGCAACCTAGAGCGCGGCGCATTGAACTGCGAAACGGGCAAAAGGCTCTCTCGAAACTATCGTTAACCTCTCATTTCAACCTATAGGTTAAAAGTTATACCTATAGGTTGAACCCTAGTGACGAACTCCCCGCCACCTGATTTGATATTGACTCCTTTAAACCTTTCCAACGCTGTGAAGCAGGGGAAACATATGAAAGCTAGTCATAAAACAATGCTGATGACCATCGTGGTCATGCTGATTGCATTGGCAGTCATTAACAACGTAGGCGCGCTCAAGCCTATCAAAGAGCAAATCAATGGTAACTCAGGGTGGTTTTAAGCTATGGAACTACTAAGCACACCATTTAACCCGCGCCCACTTGATTTAGACCCTGTTGAGGGTGTGAATTGGGGCAACCAAGCTACACTGCGTTTGGTAAGTGGTCCTACATATCAATCTATTGAGTTGGTCACCGATATTACTGACCCTGCCGATGTTGAGCGTGTACGCATCACGCTAAATGGTAAGGAGGTGTACAACCTAACAGGTCAAGACTTGGTAGATCTTCAAGAACACCGTAAGCAGTTTACCCAAGATGGTCGCTACGTTATCCCATTTGCGGATTTAACCCTTCGTACTAAGGGCGGCGTTCGTACTGGTGAATTGGTCACGCTGCAAGGTGAAATCTGGTTTGTGTATATCCAGCTTGCCTCGAAAGCGGGTGGCACTCCTGCGCCAAGTATCCGTGCTCGCTCTCATACGACTGCGGCACAATCTCAGCGTATTTACTTACCGCGCATCTACTCACTGACTTGGTTCGCCAGTGCGACAGGTCGCACGCCGTTTGATTTTCCTGAGCGTTCGCCAGCGTTTTCACTCAAGCGTGTTCACTTCAAAGACTCGTCTATTGACCGTGTTCGCGTCATGCGTGACAGCGTGGAAGAAATCAATGTCACCAAAGCGGATAACGCTTTTGACTTGGCGATTTCAGGTCTAGAGCAAAACGCAGGTTGGTTCAGTCTTGATTTTGTTCGAACGGGCTTTGGTGTTGAGGGGCGCTTGCCTACCAACGCACTAAAACAGCTTCAATTCGAACTGGATAAGTCACAGAACGGCAGTGTGCCAGTACTGATTGAAGCGATTGAGCAAGTGGGCGTTATCGCAGCGAAATAAAGGGGGTGACCAATGGAAAACCCTAGTGTGACTCAAACCTCCTCAAGTGGTGGTTGGTTTGACAGCATCCTAGAGGGTGCAGGTGAGATTGTTGGCGGCGCGGTGGATGTGGTCGGCGGCTTTGGTGAGGATTGGCTTGGTATCAAGATGGATAACGAGTTAGACCGCGCTAAGTCTGCCAGTCCAGACGAGAATCGAGCTAACAACAATGATTACCAGCAACCTAACGGGCAACCAGTGCACACCACTTCGGGCGGTATGCAGTGGCAAAGCGTGGCAATCATCGCGCTATTGGCTGTGTTGGTGCTAGGCGGCTTTGCGTTTGCGCTCAAAGGGGGCAAGTGATGCCGTTAGCTTATTTAGGCTTGGCGGGGGTGACCTTGGGTTACCTCACTGCCAAGGAAATCAACAAAGCAAAGTGGATGATTCTAGCTGTGATTGCGGTGGTTATCTGGTTCAAGTTGAGGTGGTAAATGATTGGTTTTGATTCTCTAACGAATAGCGGCTCAATGCCTATCAATGCAGGTGGCGGCGCGGCTGGTCCATCATCTTCTCATGGCTCGACCCGTTCAGGGCAAAGCGTAGGTGGTATCAACATGGGCGGCGGTATGCCGACTTGGTTGATTGTCGCTGGGGTGGTTGCCGTGCTCATTGTCTGGATGCGCAAAAAATGATTCGCGTCGTAACCCAAAACCAAGCATCCATAGACAGTCTCAAACCTGCTTTTCGTGCCTGTCCGAATGACTTTGATGTGATGAAGCATGAGATTGAAGCGGGGCGAGTAAGCATTTATCGCATTCAAGGCGAAGGGGTAGATTGCTTGCTGGCGGGAGAGGTGCGCGGTCAAACCTATTTCATTTGGGCGGCAGTGGGTACCAATGCGCTCAAGGCGACCCGTGTGCTTTCTGAGTTCGTCAAAAAGAACCAATTAACCGCAATGGCTTGCCACTCTTATTTCCCTTTGGTGGTGAGGCTACTTAAAAGGTTAGGTGGTGTGACGGAGACAGCGCACGGTGACGCCAAATATCTAAAGTGGAGGTTGTAGCATGGGCGGTGGTGGCGGTAGCTCCTCAAGCAATACAACAACGAATACCAAAAACGTCAGTGGTCAGAATGCCATTGACGGTGACAACTTAGGCGTAGCAGTCAGCGGGGTGAGCGATTCCACGCTCAATATTACTGCCACTGACCACGGCGCCGTGGATAAATCCTTTGAGTTCGGCAAAGAAACCCTAGCGTTTGCCAGTGACACGGTAGACGAGTCATTTGCTTTTGCGGGTGACGCGCTGGACGAATCTTATGAGTTCGCCAGTGGCGCCATGAGTGAAACGCTTGGCTTGGTTGAGCGCAACACCGATAACAGTCTCAAGTTCGCGGCGGGTGCACTTAACGAGTTCAGTACCACCAATAGCGAAAACTTGCAGATGATGGCAGGGCTTGCAGGTAACCAAGCGGCTCAAAATACGGAAAACCTCGCCAAGCTCACCGAGCTTGCCAAGTTCAAACAAGACAACGGACAAAGCGCACTGAATAAGCAGCAATTGATACTCATGGCAGTGATTGTGCTGGTGCTTGGTTTTGTTCTCTTTAAGGCGGTGCAGAAATGAACCTCAATCTAGTCAAAGGGCAAACCATCCCTCTCACTATTGAATCGACTTGGCTCTTTGTTGAGTCGATTGCTGGCAAGTTATCGGTTCAAGTGGACGCGACAGGGGAGAGTTTTTCTCTACCTAATCGCTCAGTGCTTCGATATGGCAAACCGTTAGGTCGAATCCTGCTATCGGGAGAGGGAGAGCTTTCTCTTGAGCATGGTGTGGGTGATTTCACTCCGCCAGTGGAAGGTCAAAAGCTCGATATTCAAACTATGCCCTCCGTTAGTTTTTTGCCTGGACAAACGGTAGGAGTGACCGAGTTACCCAAAGTCGAAATTGAAGCAGGGCAAAGCGTGGGGGTTTCCTCACTGCCAAAGGTGCAGATTGAAGATGGTCAGCAAGTTGACATCAAAACCCTGCCTGACGTTCAACTCAAAAACGGTCAGTCGGTGAATATCGGCACCATGCCAAGCATTGAGCTGGCAGTGGGACAGAGTATCAAGGTGCTCTCAGGTAGCGCGCTTTCAACCATTAGCGGAGAAATGCCTCTAGAGGTGCCCGCTAATCCTGCCCGCAATGGCGTCATCATCAAAGCCAGCAGCGCCAACACAGGGCTAATCAGTCTTAACGGCTTTGAGCTTACGGCAGGCGAAAAGCTCACGGTTCCAACTGCTGCCACATTCACCTTAACAGGTACCGCGCCAGATAAAGCGCAGGTATTGGAGTACTAATTATGTCCGTTTTTCCTGCGCTACCAACGGGTAGCAGTCGAAACAAAATAGAGTTCCTATATGACTTGCTCAAGAATCAAGGTGGCGGCAGTAGTCAAACCCTTCTAGCGCCGATTTCAACCTACAGCAACGGTTCGGGTGACACTGAAAAAACTATTCAGCTCGGTAAGTCGCCGTTTTGGGATGCAATGGAAAGTCCCTTGGTCGACACGTTGTTTTTCAATAACTCGCAAGACGGGCTCATTGACTTATCTCAGCTACTTAAAAGCACTGAGCCAACGACGAATGAGTTTTTATGGCTGACTTTCAATCTGAGCATGTTTTTCAAATTGGAGGTATCTGACCCTATTGCGCCTGAAGTACTAGAGACAGAGCTTAAAAAGCTTCGTGTTAAGGCTGAGTTATCCATGCTCATTGATGCTGAAAACACAGTGAAGCTTGGTTACTCAAAAATCACACCTAAGCTGGCGAAAGTGGATGAGCCGACAGAATACGGTTTTGCACTAGAGAACGAATTCTCGCTCATGATTGACCCTATGAAGCTCGATGAATGGCTGACTTACGGTGAAGGAAAACCCGTTCGACTCGACCTTGATATGAAGATTGGCGGTGATTCGGGTAATCACTTTGATGCTGGATTGGTTAAGGCAGATGACCACTTCGGAGTACTGCGTTTTGTTGGATTCAATAAGCCAGCATTCAAACAGCCACCTCCACCCGTAGAGGAGTAATCCAATGCTGCGCGCAATTGTTCTATTAACAATCATCGGCGTGCTGGCATGGAGTGCGCCTAAAGGAGTCAATATCGTGAAATCTCAACTTAATCGCGGGATACGTAACAACAACCCGCTCAATATTCGCATTAGTAACAATGCTTGGACGGGTAAAGTCACACCGTCTAAAGACAAGGCATTTGAAACCTTCTCACACTCGAAGTACGGCTTTCGTGCGGCGACTAAGCTCATTCGCAACTACCAAAACCTGTATGGGCTAAACACCCTTCAAGGGATTATCGGCCGCTTTGCACCTAAGAGTGACAACAATGACACGGATAACTATGTACAGTTCGTGGCTGGTCGGCTCAATGTTGGCGCCAACACTCAGCTCAACCTCTTTGATGATGAGTTCATGACTCGTCTAGTGCATTCCATGTCGATTATGGAAGTCGGGCGCTACTACTCATTAGAGGATGCGGCTCAAGGGGTGGCACTGGCATGACCCGAAAAGAAGTAATGCAACGTCTAGCGGTTGGCATCCTGACCGCTTTAATCAGCGCTTATATCTGGAAGCGCATCAACGGCTAGGAGTACTAACAATGAAAATAGATTTAAAACAGGCATCGACTAAGAAGGGGCTTGCGCTAATCGGTGCAGGTGTAGCACTGGCAACGGGGCACCCTGAATTATTAACGGCAAGTGTGACGCCTGAAGGTTTGCAATTGGGTGGCTTGATTGGTGTAGCTGCACCGATTTTGGTTGGGTTGTGGGAGGCGATACGAGATGAGTTTAATGGCTGAGTATCAAAGTGTGATTGTTGCTGCGGTTAGCGCTCTATCAAGTGGAGTTGGAGTAGGAGTCGCGCTCAAGACTGATGTTAAGTGGTTACGTTTGATGATGGAAAAAATGGATGAGCGTTTAACTAGGTTAGAAAACAGAGAATACTAGAGTGAGGGGGGAGTCGGTTTGATTAGTTTTAAGTTTTTATAGAAGGATTTCTTGCTATACCTATGTCAATCATCAGCCATAAAAAAAGTGTGATTCTAGTTTTTAATACCTATCTTATTTAGTTGAAACGTTAGTACAGGATCTGAAAACGTTCATCATCTTTAGATAACGAGATGAACATCGGGCACTGTATTGTGGCTTAACAAACTATTCTCTGAATTTTGTTGTAGAGGACAAATACATAGGGATATGTAAGATGCTAAATGATCTAATAAACAACAGGTTTTCAGTAGTAATTTACGGTTCTGAGAGTGAAGAGTTCTCGATAAACAAAATAGGTATAAATTCAACGGCCTTAGGTGGGGGGCAATACTGATTGCTGTACAAGCCGTAGAACATGAAGGACAGTTGGTATCAGGAAATCATGGCTACTGGTTAGTTCCAGAGAAAGAGGTTATTGAAAGCAGCGATACGTTTTGGAGAATTCCAGCTGATTCGCCAATAGTAAAACTAAAGCCGGAAGTGGGCCTCGCATCTGATTTTACTGACGATGATCCAACAATCCTGAAAGACTACAGAGGACATCTTCGTGTTCGAAACGTCAAGTTTGAGGGGACTAAAATTTGTGCAGATTTTGACGTTAGAGCTGAAGTGAAAATATTCGGTAAGTGGGTAAAAGTCTTCTCCACAAACAAACGATATTGTGTAGCCATACCTGGCACTTGTGCCGATATTTTTGATTGGGGAATCGTTAAGGTTCATGCGTGTGTGGAGGATAAACAATTGTGCTTAAAAGCTTCCGCTGCAGGGAAGCAATTTGCTTCTACCTGTATCGATTTGTGATTTTTTTGTCTTCACTTGCGGCGGTCTAATTAGTATCTCTGTGTAGTTTATGTGGAAAAAGTTGAGTATATACTTGCCACAAGATGTTCAGGTTGCGATGCCCCGTCACTTGGGCTACTTCTTCAATGGAGTAGCCTTTCTCGAACAACCGACTAGCCCCTTCACGGCGCAAATCATGATAGCGTAAATCCTTAATCCCAAGCTTGTTCCTGACTCTTTGAAAGCCAGCTGTCACACTTCGAGAGTTGAATGGAAAAATCAACTCACTCTCATTTGGCTGGCGCATTGCAATATCAAACGACTCAGCCAATAAAGGAACAATCATGTGATTCCCTTGTTTCTTACGCGGGTCTTTACGGTCACGCACAACCACAGTTTTATGTTCTTCGTTAATATCTTCCCAACGCAAAGAGCAAACTTCACCAATCCTCATGCAAGTCAAAATACTAAATTCAAGGATATCGACAAACGGAATACGAGCTTGCCCATTAGCTCTGGCGTTTTGGCGCTCAATCAACCCTTGCTTTAGTGCTTCGAGTTCTTCTCTAGTAGGGCGGCGGGTACGCTTATCACTTTTACCGATAAGCTGCATGTCTGTTAGTACCGGTACTGCTTCATCAAAGATCTTATAGTTGGCTTCTATGTCGAACACGGGGTTAGCTTTCTTCATTACAGAACGAAGATAAGCAATATCGTGATAGATGGTTGCAGGTTTGGCGCCTGCACCACGGCGATTTTTGCAGTGCTGTATTAGGTCGCTAGTTTTTAGCTCATTGCTGTCTATTTGCGCTATATCGCAATCTCTGAGCATTTCTATAACGTAGCGCTTGGTTCGCCCTGTGTTGTTCCATAAATCCTTATCTGCCATGAACTTATCGAGGAGTACCGAAAGGGGGACTGTTTTGGTACTATTTATGCCGTTTAATTCAATGTCGGATAGGCGTTTCTTACCGTAGGTACGAGCGTGCTCTTTCTTTTTGAAAGTCTTTGACTCTCTGTGTATGATTGCCTGCTTTTTCTTGACGATGATTGTTGCTTTATAGCGGAATTCACCGTTTTTAAGTTGCCGCTTTTCGATTGAGAGTGAAGCCATTCCGTCGTCCTACTCTTTGAGGGGTACTGTAAGGGGTACTATAGGACGAAATTTGGGAAAATTCCACGATATTCAAAGCGGATTTGATGGGTAAAATTATTAGGTAAAACAATGACCAAGCCAGATAACACAAGCAATTTCCAATCAAACCGCTTATCCGTGGCACCGATGCTCGATTGGACAGACAGACATTGCCGTTACTTTCATCGTCTACTGTCGTCACAAACTTTGTTGTACACCGAGATGGTAACAACAGGTGCGATCATTCATGGTAAAGGTGATTTTCTCGCGTATAACGAAGAAGAGCATCCAGTGGCACTGCAGCTAGGTGGTTCAAACCCTGCTGACTTGGCAACCTGTGCAAAGCTTGCTGCTGAGCGTGGTTATGATGAAGTAAACCTGAATGTAGGCTGCCCATCAGATCGCGTACAGAATGGCCGCTTCGGTGCATGCTTGATGGCAGAACCTGATTTAGTGGCTGAGTGCGTAGCGGCGATGCGTGAAGTGGCTGATATTCCAGTGACGGTAAAAACTCGTATTGGTATCGATGATCAAGACTCGTATGAGTTTTTGACTAAGTTTGTCTCTACGGTATCTGAGAAGGGCGGTGTTGATCAGTTTACCATTCACGCACGTAAAGCTTGGCTAAGTGGCTTGAGCCCTAAAGAGAACCGTGAGATACCACCGTTGGATTACCCTCGCGCTTACCAAATTAAGAAAGACTTCCCACATCTGAATGTGGCAGTAAATGGCGGCGTAAAAACTCTAGAAGAATCTTTAGAGCACTTGCAGCACCTTGATGGCGTGATGATTGGTCGTGAGGCGTATCAGAACCCTTACATCCTCGCCCAGGTTGACCAGCTTATCTTTGGTTTAGACACTCCAGTGAAAAAGCGCAAGCAAGTCGTTGAAGAGATGTATCCGTACATTGAGCGTCAGCTTTCTAATGGCTCGTACCTTGGTCATATATCTCGTCATATGATTGGCTTGTTCCAAGCAATGCCAGGCGCAAGGCAGTGGCGTCGTTACATCAGTGAAAATGCACATAAGAAAGGTGCAGGCATTGAAGTGCTTGAAACAGCACTAGCAAAAATCCCATCTGAACTGGATGTGTAATTTACCAATCATTTGGCGATAAATACCAACTCCGACTGTGCGAAAGCGAGTCGGAGTTTTTACTTTCAGCTATCTATATGATTTTTAAAGAATCTAAAAGTTGGAACGCTTCCTGCAGTCTATTTGAGTAATTCAAAAGACTTAAACTAGCAACGAAATGGGAGAGGTTATGTTTGAACTAATTTTCGTTTTGGTATTTCTTGCAACTCTTGTCATGACAGGCGTTACGTTTGTCACGGTGACAATGGCGATTGTGGTGTCGTTCGCGGTGATGTTTCTGTTGGGTATGGTTGGGGTTGTTTTAAATCTCTTGCCTTACATTATTGCCTTCCTTATAGCGATTTGGATCTATAAAAAGGTAATGGCGCCCACAAATTAACAAACTGATCACAAATAACCCTACAGGGATAAGCACAATTGCTATAGTTATCTATATGACCAAGGGCGTCGGTCATTATCGGATTTCTGGAGGGAGCCATGACAATTACGGAATTGAAGTATTTATTCCATCAAGATTTACTGGCAGAAGCGATCATTGAACCCGCCGAATCCGAAGGCGGTTGGATCGTTGAGTTTCGCCACAAACAAGGCGGTTTCGTTATGCTGACGGATATTCACGGCGCTGAGTGTCAGTACAATGATCTCGACAAAGCGTCTAAATCAGCGCTCGCCGTCGGCTTTACTGAGGTTCGTATTGAGGCTAAATAGCCTCCCTACCAAACGAACCTCTTCTTCCAAAAAAGTTATAAAACATTCATATCTATTCTTTCTTGTTATTAAGGTGGTTGGTTAATCTATCGTCACGCAATGATTAGGGATGTCGTGACAATGTCTTCAAACGTAAAACAGTCGCCGAACGGTAATAACAATTCTCAAGAATTACCAAGCCTAGCTGCTCCACTTAACGATCAGCAGCTATCACAACTACAACAAGCATCAACGAACCTATCTTCAAACCAGCTTGCATGGGTAAGCGGTTATTTTTGGGGATTGAGTCAGGCGGGTGCACCATCAGCGCTTACTCCAGTTGCCAGCGCAGTGAATACAGCAGCGGCAGCCGTACCAGCAGGTAAGCTGACCATTATCTTTGCTTCTCAAACGGGTAACGCCAAAGGGGTTGCTGAGGAGCTAAAAGAAGAAGCTTCTGCGCTTGGTATCGATGTTGAGCTATTTGATGCCAGTGACTACAAAGGTAAGAACTTGGCAAAAGAGACACACGTCATTGTTGTTGCCTCTACAAACGGTGAGGGCGAAGCACCTGATAACGCGATTGAGCTACATGAGTTCCTTCAATCTAAGAAAGCGCCAAAACTTCCGAATCTTAAGTATGGTGTTATTGGCTTAGGCGATTCTAGCTATGAGTTTTTCTGCCAAACGGGTAAAGATTTTGATGAGTACCTTGGCAAGTTAGGTGCAACCTCATTTATTGATCGCATCGACTGCGACGTTGATTACGACGCACCAGCGGGTGAGTGGCGAGCGAAAGCGCTAGAGGTCATCAAAGAAGATCTTGCCTCTCAACCGGCAGACGTTGTGACACTGCCTGTGGCAACTGCAGCCGCTACGGTTAACTACACCAAGAAAAATCCATATACCGCTACACTACTGACGAGCCAAAAGATCACGGGTCGTGATTCTGGCAAAGATGTTCGTCATGTCGAGATTGATCTTGAAGGCTCTGGCATCACTTACAAGCCGGGCGATGCGTTGGGTGTGTGGTTCGAAAACAGCAGTGAGCTGGTGGATGCACTTCTTGCTCAAGTTGGACTATCAGGTATTGAAAGTGTGGATGTGGATGGGGAGAGCCTATCATTACGCTCTGCACTGATTAAGCACTACGAGATCACCGCAGCAAATCCTCAACAAGTAGCACAGTATGCGGAGATTTCTGGAAGTAAAAAGCTTGAGAAGCTAGCGGCTGATAAAGACAAACTTCGCGAGTATGCTTCGAATACCCAAGTGATTGACGTATTTAAAGAGAAGAAAGCAAAGCTAGAGGCCGAGCAACTACTGGGTCTACTACGTCGTTTAACCCCACGTCTCTATTCAATTGCATCCAGCCAAGAAGAAGTCGATGAAGAAGTTCACCTAACGGTTGGGCTTGTTGAATATCAAGCGGGCGAGGAAAGCCGATTTGGCGGTGCATCTTACTTCCTATCGCGTGGATTAGAAGAAGGTGGTGAAGTTAAAGTATTCGTTGAGCACAACAATAACTTCAAGCTACCAGAAAATGGTGACACGCCAGTGATTATGGTGGGTCCTGGTACGGGTATTGCACCATTTAGAAGCTTCATCCAAGAGCGTGATAACCAAGGCGACAGCGGCAAAAACTGGTTGTTCTTTGGCGACCGCACGTTCACTCAAGATTTCCTATATCAAGTGGAATGGCAAAAGTATCTGAAGTCAGGTGTGCTAAACCGATTGGATGTGGCCTTTAGCCGTGACCAGCACGAGAAGGTGTATGTTCAGCATCGATTGCTAGAACAAGGTGAGCAGGTATGGCAATGGCTTCAGGAAGGTGCCCACATTTATGTATGTGGCGATGCCAACCATATGGCCAAAGATGTTCACAATGCCCTGATTGAGATCGTTAAGGTGCATGGTGGAAAAGAAGCTGACCAGGCGGAAGAATTTGTCAACGAACTAAGAAAAGCAAAACGTTATCAGAAGGATGTGTACTAATGAGCAAGCAATCAGCCACTATTCAAGAAGTGTTGGGTGAAGAGTTGGGGCCGTTGTCTGATAACGAGCGTCTAAAAGGGCAGAGTAACCTACTGCGCGGAACCATTGAGAACGATCTGCAAGATCGCATCACAGGTGGATTTACCGCTGACAACTTCCAGCTCATTCGTTTCCACGGTATGTATCAGCAAGATGACCGTGATATCCGTAACGAGCGAGCTAAGCAAAAACTAGAACCTCTACACAACGTGATGCTTCGCGCACGTATGCCGGGCGGTATTATCACGCCTAAGCAATGGTTAGCTATCGACAAGTTTGCGACTGATCATTCGCTGTATGGAAGTATTCGTTTAACGACGCGTCAAACGTTTCAGTTTCATGGTGTGCTGAAGCCAAACATCAAGCTAATGCACCAAACGCTGAACTCTATCGGCATTGATTCTATTGCGACAGCCGGTGATGTGAACCGTAACGTGCTATGTACGACTAACCCTGTGGAATCAGAGCTACATCAAGAAGCCTATGAGTGGGCGAAAAAGATCAGTGAGCATTTGCTTCCGAAAACCAAAGCGTATGCAGAGATTTGGCTTGATGGTGAGAAAGTAGAATCTACTGCATCAGAAGGTAAGGAAGAAGACGAACCTATTCTGGGTAAGAACTACTTACCACGTAAGTTCAAAACGACAGTCGTGATCCCACCGCAAAATGATGTGGACGTGCACGCCAATGATCTGAACTTTGTCGCGATTGCTGATAACGGCAAGCTGGTGGGTTTCAACGTTCTTGTTGGCGGTGGCCTTGCCATGACTCACGGTGATACGTCTACGTACCCAAGACGTGCGGATGACTTTGGTTTTGTTCCTCTGGAGAAAACACTAGATGTAGCAGCAGCGGTTGTGACAACTCAGCGTGACTGGGGTAACCGTTCAAATCGTAAGAATGCCAAGACTAAGTACACACTAGACCGCGTTGGTATTGATGTATTCAAAGCAGAAGTTGAAAAACGTGCGGGCATTAGTTTCGAGCAAAGCCGTCCATACGAGTTTACCGAGCGTGGCGACAGAATTGGTTGGGTTGAAGGTATCGATGGTAAATACCACTTAGCGCTATTCATTGAGAATGGTCGACTTCTCGACTTCCCGGGTAAGCCTCTTAAAACAGGTGTTGCTGAGATTGCGAAGATCCACAAAGGCGACTTTAGGATGACGGCAAACCAAAACCTGATTGTCGCTAAGGTATCTAAGTCAAACAAGGCCAAGATTGAGAAGATCGCTCGTGAACATGGTCTGATGGACGATGCGGTATCTGAGCAGCGCAAAAACTCGATGGCCTGTGTCGCTTTCCCAACTTGTCCTCTTGCAATGGCAGAAGCGGAACGTTTCCTACCAAGCTTTGTTACTGATGTAGAGAGCATTCTGGATAAACACCAGATCCCAAGTGATGAGAGCATCATCTTGAGGATCACCGGTTGTCCAAATGGTTGTGGTCGAGCGATGTTGGCTGAAATTGGTTTGGTTGGTAAAGCGCCGGGCCGATACAACCTGCACTTAGGCGGCAACAAGGCAGGTACACGTGTACCTAAGATGTACAAAGAGAACATTACGGATGCACAAATCCTAGAAGAGATTGATGCTTTAGTAGGTCAATGGGCGGAGCAGCGTAATGAAGGTGAAGCATTTGGTGACTTCGTTATCCGTGCTGGGATTATAGAAGAGGTCAAAGTATCGAAAAGGGATTTCTATGCCTAGAGACGTTATCTCCCAGAAACAAGTAGCTAAAGCAGGCTCAGTTAGCGAAGTCGCGCAAGATCAGTCAAAAGCGCTAGAGCTTCAAGAGTTGTTGTCACTGACTAAAACCGAGCAGATTTTAAAGCTAGCAGAACTAAATGGTCAGCTTGAGCTATTGACTGCGAAGCAGAGAGTTGAGTGGGCGCTAGAGAATTTGCCAGGTGGGCATATCCTAAGTTCAAGCTTCGGAGTTCAGGCGGCGGTTATGCTTCACTTAATGACAAGTGTAAAAGCGGACGTTCCGGTAGTGCTTACCGATACAGGGTATCTATTTCCAGAAACGTATCAGTTTATAGATAAGCTTCAGAAGCAGTTAGATCTGAATCTACACATCTATAAAGCGAACATCTCGCCAGCTTGGCAAGAGGCTCGCTACGGTAAGTTATGGGAAAAAGGGCTCGATGGACTTAAACAATACAACCAGCTTAATAAAGTAGAGCCAATGAAAAGGGCACTCGAAGAGTTGGATGTTCATACTTGGTTTTCTGGCCTAAGACGTGAGCAGTCAGAGAGTCGAGCTAACTTGCCAGTACTGGCGATTCAAAATGGCCGTTTTAAGTTCTTGCCAATCATCGATTGGAACAACGAACAAGTTGATAGCTATATAGAAGAGCATGGCTTGAGTTACCACCCTCTTAAAGAAGCGGGTTACCTATCTTTAGGTGATACTCACTCTACAGTGAAGTGGGAACCAGGTATGAAAGAAGAGGAAACTCGCTTTAATGGTCTAAAACGTGAGTGTGGTTTACACGAAGACGACGGTGAGACAGACGGTTCTGGTATTTAACCGCTATTCACATCATTAAAAAAAGGAGGGCTTTGCCCTCCTTTTTTAATAACTCTGTGGATAACTTGTAGTCATTACTAGGATAAAGTTGAATAAATAAGGCTTTGAATGAAAAAGACGCGGTTAGGCGTTATTTTTGTATTTTTTCTAAAAAAAGGCTTGCTAATGTGATGAGGCTCTCTATAATGCGCTTCCACTGACACGGCAGAGCCCACAAGGGTTCGAGGCGATAGTCAGTAAGGCATTCAGCTTACAAGATGGTCTTCTAGTTAGATTTGAAAAAATCAAAAATAATTAGAAAAAGTGTTTGACACTGAGAATCATCTCGCTAGAATAGCCGCCTCTTCAAACGGAAAGCGAAACGCAGAGTTCTGAAGAGAATGTTCTTTAAAAATATAGACCTATCAATCTGTGTGGGCACTCGTTGATGATAATCAAATTAGATTCTTCTCTTAATAAAGAGGGGTTTCAAATTAGGTTTTCAATGAACTGAGTGACCAATCAAGTCGAAAGACTTGGCACAGTCAATTCATTATCGTTCTGTTGGAACGATAATAGCTTTAGATTACTAAGGTAGTTTAAAGTCAGTATTCATTGAGCCTCCCCTATTTATTTAGGGAATCAAAACTTTAAATTGAAGAGTTTGATCATGGCTCAGATTGAACGCTGGCGGCAGGCCTAACACATGCAAGTCGAGCGGAAACGAGTTAACTGAACCTTCGGGGAACGTTAACGGCGTCGAGCGGCGGACGGGTGAGTAATGCCTGGGAAATTGCCCTGATGTGGGGGATAACCATTGGAAACGATGGCTAATACCGCATAATAGCTTCGGCTCAAAGAGGGGGACCTTCGGGCCTCTCGCGTCAGGATATGCCCAGGTGGGATTAGCTAGTTGGTGAGGTAATGGCTCACCAAGGCGACGATCCCTAGCTGGTCTGAGAGGATGATCAGCCACACTGGAACTGAGACACGGTCCAGACTCCTACGGGAGGCAGCAGTGGGGAATATTGCACAATGGGCGCAAGCCTGATGCAGCCATGCCGCGTGTGTGAAGAAGGCCTTCGGGTTGTAAAGCACTTTCAGTCGTGAGGAAGGCGTTGTAGTTAATAGCTGCATCGTTTGACGTTAGCGACAGAAGAAGCACCGGCTAACTCCGTGCCAGCAGCCGCGGTAATACGGAGGGTGCGAGCGTTAATCGGAATTACTGGGCGTAAAGCGCATGCAGGTGGTTAGTTAAGTCAGATGTGAAAGCCCGGGGCTCAACCTCGGAACTGCATTTGAAACTGGCTGACTAGAGTACTGTAGAGGGGGGTAGAATTTCAGGTGTAGCGGTGAAATGCGTAGAGATCTGAAGGAATACCGGTGGCGAAGGCGGCCCCCTGGACAGATACTGACACTCAGATGCGAAAGCGTGGGGAGCAAACAGGATTAGATACCCTGGTAGTCCACGCCGTAAACGATGTCTACTTGGAGGTTGTGGCCTTGAGCCGTGGCTTTCGGAGCTAACGCGTTAAGTAGACCGCCTGGGGAGTACGGTCGCAAGATTAAAACTCAAATGAATTGACGGGGGCCCGCACAAGCGGTGGAGCATGTGGTTTAATTCGATGCAACGCGAAGAACCTTACCTACTCTTGACATCCTCAGAAGAGACTGGAGACAGTCTTGTGCCTTCGGGAACTGAGAGACAGGTGCTGCATGGCTGTCGTCAGCTCGTGTTGTGAAATGTTGGGTTAAGTCCCGCAACGAGCGCAACCCCTTATCCTTGTTTGCCAGCACTTCGGGTGGGAACTCCAGGGAGACTGCCGGTGATAAACCGGAGGAAGGTGGGGACGACGTCAAGTCATCATGGCCCTTACGAGTAGGGCTACACACGTGCTACAATGGCGCATACAGAGGGCAGCCAACTTGCGAAAGTGAGCGAATCCCAAAAAGTGCGTCGTAGTCCGGATTGGAGTCTGCAACTCGACTCCATGAAGTCGGAATCGCTAGTAATCGTGGATCAGAATGCCACGGTGAATACGTTCCCGGGCCTTGTACACACCGCCCGTCACACCATGGGAGTGGGCTGCAAAAGAAGTGGGTAGTTTAACCTTCGGGAGGACGCTCACCACTTTGTGGTTCATGACTGGGGTGAAGTCGTAACAAGGTAGCCCTAGGGGAACCTGGGGCTGGATCACCTCCTTATACGAAAGATTATTGCGATGAGTGTTCACACAGATTGATTGGTTTTTATTAATAAAGACGAAAGAGCTTTAATTAATGTTTAGTCATTGATTAAAGCTTTTTGCTTTAAGCTCTTTAACAATTTGGAAAGCTGACGAATAACATTTGATTAATGTTATTCATTTAAAAGTTCTCAAATCCTAATCGACCTTTTTATTAAGGAACGTTAGGTACCAACACACATTCAAGTGTTCTTGGAATTTGAGTCCGGCAAAATCGAGTCTGCATCATGTATAAAAATTGCAGACAACTTTGGTTACGTAACAAAGACCCTTTGGGGTTGTATGGTTAAGTGACTAAGCGTACACGGTGGATGCCTTGGCAGTCAGAGGCGATGAAAGGCGTAATAACTTGCGATAAGCTCAGATTAGGTAGTAATAACCTTTGAGTCTGAGATTCCTGAATGGGGAAACCCACCTGCATAAGCAGGTATCGCTGAGTGAATACATAGCTCAGCGAGGCGAACCGGGGGAACTGAAACATCTAAGTACCCCGAGGAAGAGAAATCAACCGAGATTCCGAAAGTAGCGGCGAGCGAAATTGGATTAGCCCTTAAGCTTTTAATGAGACAGGTGAAGGCTCTGGAAAGTGCCGCGATACAGGGTGATAGCCCCGTAACCGACATCTCATCATCAGTGAAATCGAGTAGGGCGGGACACGTGATATCCTGTCTGAATATGGGGGGACCATCCTCCAAGGCTAAATACTACTGACTGACCGATAGTGAACCAGTACCGTGAGGGAAAGGCGAAAAGAACCCCCTGTGAGGGGAGTGAAATAGAACCTGAAACCGTGTACGTACAAGCAGTAGGAGCACCTTCGTGGTGTGACTGCGTACCTTTTGTATAATGGGTCAGCGACTTATATTCAGTGGCAAGGTTAACCGTTTAGGGGAGCCGTAGGGAAACCGAGTCTTAACTGGGCGTTCAGTCTCTGGATATAGACCCGAAACCAGGTGATCTAGCCATGGGCAGGTTGAAGGTTGAGTAACATCAACTGGAGGACCGAACCGACTAATGTTGAAAAATTAGCGGATGACTTGTGGCTAGGGGTGAAAGGCCAATCAAACCTGGAGATAGCTGGTTCTCCCCGAAATCTATTTAGGTAGAGCCTCGGATGAATACTACTGGGGGTAGAGCACTGTTAAGGCTAGGGGGTCATCCCGACTTACCAACCCTTTGCAAACTCCGAATACCAGTAAGTACTATCCGGGAGACACACGGCGGGTGCTAACGTCCGTCGTGGAGAGGGAAACAACCCAGACCGCCAGCTAAGGTCCCAAATTATAGCTAAGTGGGAAACGATGTGGGAAGGCTTAGACAGCTAGGATGTTGGCTTAGAAGCAGCCATCATTTAAAGAAAGCGTAATAGCTCACTAGTCGAGTCGGCCTGCGCGGAAGATGTAACGGGGCTAAGCTATAAACCGAAGCTGCGGCAATATATTTTGTATATTGGGTAGGGGAGCGTTCTGTAAGCCGTTGAAGGTGAACTGTAAGGTTTGCTGGAGGTATCAGAAGTGCGAATGCTGACATGAGTAACGATAAAGGGGGTGAAAAACCTCCTCGCCGGAAGACCAAGGGTTCCTGTCCAACGTTAATCGGGGCAGGGTGAGTCGACCCCTAAGGCGAGGCCGAAAGGCGTAGTCGATGGGAAACGGGTTAATATTCCCGTACTTCTTACAATTGCGATGGGGGGACGGAGAAGGCTAGGTGGGCCTGGCGACGGTTGTCCAGGTTCAAGTGCGTAGGCTTGAGAGTTAGGTAAATCCGGCTCTCTTTAAGGCTGAGACACGACGTCGAGCTACTACGGTAGTGAAGTCATTGATGCCATGCTTCCAGGAAAAGCCTCTAAGCTTCAGATTGTAAGGAATCGTACCCCAAACCGACACAGGTGGTCGGGTAGAGAATACCAAGGCGCTTGAGAGAACTCGGGTGAAGGAACTAGGCAAAATGGTACCGTAACTTCGGGAGAAGGTACGCTCCTCGCGGTGAAGTCCCTTGCGGATGGAGCTATGGGGAGTCGCAGATACCAGGTGGCTGCAACTGTTTATTAAAAACACAGCACTGTGCAAAATCGTAAGATGACGTATACGGTGTGACGCCTGCCCGGTGCCGGAAGGTTAATTGATGGGGTTAGACTTCGGTCGAAGCTCTTGATCGAAGCCCCGGTAAACGGCGGCCGTAACTATAACGGTCCTAAGGTAGCGAAATTCCTTGTCGGGTAAGTTCCGACCTGCACGAATGGCGTAATGATGGCCACGCTGTCTCCACCCGAGACTCAGTGAAATTGAAATCGCTGTGAAGATGCAGTGTACCCGCGGCTAGACGGAAAGACCCCGTGAACCTTTACTACAGCTTGGCACTGAACATTGACCCTACATGTGTAGGATAGGTGGGAGGCTTTGAAACTAGTACGCCAGTATTAGTGGAGCCGTCCTTGAAATACCACCCTTGTAGTGTTGATGTTCTAACGTTGGCCCCTTATCGGGGCTGCGGACAGTGCCTGGTGGGTAGTTTGACTGGGGCGGTCTCCTCCCAAAGAGTAACGGAGGAGCACGAAGGTGGGCTAATCACGGTTGGACATCGTGAGGTTAGTGCAATGGCATAAGCCCGCTTGACTGCGAGAATGACAATTCGAGCAGGTGCGAAAGCAGGTCATAGTGATCCGGTGGTTCTGAATGGAAGGGCCATCGCTCAACGGATAAAAGGTACTCCGGGGATAACAGGCTGATACCGCCCAAGAGTTCATATCGACGGCGGTGTTTGGCACCTCGATGTCGGCTCATCACATCCTGGGGCTGAAGTCGGTCCCAAGGGTATGGCTGTTCGCCATTTAAAGTGGTACGCGAGCTGGGTTTAGAACGTCGTGAGACAGTTCGGTCCCTATCTGCCGTGGGCGTTGGAAGATTGAAGGGGGCTGCTCCTAGTACGAGAGGACCGGAGTGGACGAACCTCTGGTGTTCGGGTTGTGTCGCCAGACGCATTGCCCGGTAGCTAAGTTCGGAATCGATAACCGCTGAAAGCATCTAAGCGGGAAGCGAGCCCTGAGATGAGTCTTCCCTGGCACTTTAAGTGTCCTAAAGGGTTGTTCGAGACTAGAACGTTGATAGGCAGGGTGTGTAAGCGTTGTGAGGCGTTGAGCTAACCTGTACTAATTGCCCGTGAGGCTTAACCATACAACACCCAAAGGGTTTTGATGGACTCAAAGCAAGAACAAATTGAATGTGTATGAGAACGCATTAACAGCTTTCCAGATTTATTGTTTTCAGATTTTCAGAAAATCTGAAGGCAAAACAGAATTTGCTTGGCGACCATAGCGTTGTGGACCCACCTGACTCCATGCCGAACTCAGAAGTGAAACGCAATAGCGCCGATGGTAGTGTGGGGCTTCCCCATGTGAGAGTAGGACATCGCCAGGCTTTAATTTCGCACTTGCTTAGTATCTAAGCAAGTCACCATAAATCTTTAAGTTTTCTTAGAGTTTTATGTTGACTTTCAAAGTGGGAAGCGTATTATACGCACCTCGCTGAGGCACTTAAGGTGCTGAAAGCTCTCTCTTTTTAGAGAATTGCTCTTTAACAATATAAACCTATCAATCTGTGTGGGCACTCGTTGATGATAATCAAATTAGATTCTTCTCTTAATAAAGAGGGGTTTCAAATTAGGTTTTCAATGAACTGAGTGACCAATCAAGTCGAAAGACTTGGCACAGTCAATTCATTATCGTTCTGTTGGAACGATAATAGCTTTAGATTACTAAGGTAGTTTAAAGTCAGTATTCATTGAGCCGACAAAATCTTAAATTGAAGAGTTTGATCATGGCTCAGATTGAACGCTGGCGGCAGGCCTAACACATGCAAGTCGAGCGGAAACGAGTTAACTGAACCTTCGGGGAACGTTAACGGCGTCGAGCGGCGGACGGGTGAGTAATGCCTGGGAAATTGCCCTGATGTGGGGGATAACCATTGGAAACGATGGCTAATACCGCATAATAGCTTCGGCTCAAAGAGGGGGACCTTCGGGCCTCTCGCGTCAGGATATGCCCAGGTGGGATTAGCTAGTTGGTGAGGTAATGGCTCACCAAGGCGACGATCCCTAGCTGGTCTGAGAGGATGATCAGCCACACTGGAACTGAGACACGGTCCAGACTCCTACGGGAGGCAGCAGTGGGGAATATTGCACAATGGGCGCAAGCCTGATGCAGCCATGCCGCGTGTGTGAAGAAGGCCTTCGGGTTGTAAAGCACTTTCAGTCGTGAGGAAGGTAGTGTAGTTAATAGCTGCATTATTTGACGTTAGCGACAGAAGAAGCACCGGCTAACTCCGTGCCAGCAGCCGCGGTAATACGGAGGGTGCGAGCGTTAATCGGAATTACTGGGCGTAAAGCGCATGCAGGTGGTTAGTTAAGTCAGATGTGAAAGCCCGGGGCTCAACCTCGGAACTGCATTTGAAACTGGCTGACTAGAGTACTGTAGAGGGGGGTAGAATTTCAGGTGTAGCGGTGAAATGCGTAGAGATCTGAAGGAATACCGGTGGCGAAGGCGGCCCCCTGGACAGATACTGACACTCAGATGCGAAAGCGTGGGGAGCAAACAGGATTAGATACCCTGGTAGTCCACGCCGTAAACGATGTCTACTTGGAGGTTGTGGCCTTGAGCCGTGGCTTTCGGAGCTAACGCGTTAAGTAGACCGCCTGGGGAGTACGGTCGCAAGATTAAAACTCAAATGAATTGACGGGGGCCCGCACAAGCGGTGGAGCATGTGGTTTAATTCGATGCAACGCGAAGAACCTTACCTACTCTTGACATCCTCAGAAGAGACTGGAGACAGTCTTGTGCCTTCGGGAACTGAGAGACAGGTGCTGCATGGCTGTCGTCAGCTCGTGTTGTGAAATGTTGGGTTAAGTCCCGCAACGAGCGCAACCCTTATCCTTGTTTGCCAGCACTTCGGGTGGGAACTCCAGGGAGACTGCCGGTGATAAACCGGAGGAAGGTGGGGACGACGTCAAGTCATCATGGCCCTTACGAGTAGGGCTACACACGTGCTACAATGGCGCATACAGAGGGCGGCCAACTTGCGAAAGTGAGCGAATCCCAAAAAGTGCGTCGTAGTCCGGATTGGAGTCTGCAACTCGACTCCATGAAGTCGGAATCGCTAGTAATCGTGGATCAGAATGCCACGGTGAATACGTTCCCGGGCCTTGTACACACCGCCCGTCACACCATGGGAGTGGGCTGCAAAAGAAGTGGGTAGTTTAACCTTCGGGAGGACGCTCACCACTTTGTGGTTCATGACTGGGGTGAAGTCGTAACAAGGTAGCCCTAGGGGAACCTGGGGCTGGATCACCTCCTTATACGAAAGATTATTGCGATGAGTGTTCACACAGATTGATTAGGTTTATGAATTAAAGACGATGCTTGGGTCTGTAGCTCAGGTGGTTAGAGCGTTCGCCTGATAAGCGAGAGGTCGGTGGTTCAAGTCCACTCAGACCCACCAATCTTCCTCCCAGATGATTGGCGGTAAGCATCACACTGATGGGGCTATAGCTCAGCTGGGAGAGCGCCTGCCTTGCACGCAGGAGGTCAGCAGTTCGATCCTGCTTAGCTCCACCATTTTTAAGCACATTTCTTTTTAATAGAAAGTCTTAAGTGTTCTTAAAAATGGTTCTTTATGAATCAAGCTCTTTAAAAATTTGGAAAGCTGACGAATAACATTTGATTAATGTTATTCAATTAAAAGTTCTCAAATCCTAGATGATTTAATCATTTAGGTACCAACACACATTCAAGTGTTCTTGGGAATAGCGAAAGCTATTCATATTTGAGTCCGGCAAAATCGAGTCTGCATCATGTATAAAAATTGCAGACAACTTTGGTTACGTAACAGAGACCCTTTGGGGTTGTATGGTTAAGTGACTAAGCGTACACGGTGGATGCCTTGGCAGTCAGAGGCGATGAAAGGCGTAATAACTTGCGATAAGCCCAGATTAGGTAGTAATAACCTTTGAGTCTGGGATTCCTGAATGGGGAAACCCACCTACATAAGTAGGTATCGCTGAGTGAATACATAGCTCAGCGAGGCGAACCGGGGGAACTGAAACATCTAAGTACCCCGAGGAAGAGAAATCAACCGAGATTCCGAAAGTAGCGGCGAGCGAAATTGGATTAGCCCTTAAGCTTTTAATGAGACAGGTGAAGGCTCTGGAAAGTGCCGCGATACAGGGTGATAGCCCCGTAACCGACATCTCATCATCAGTGAAATCGAGTAGGGCGGGACACGTGATATCCTGTCTGAATATGGGGGGACCATCCTCCAAGGCTAAATACTACTGACTGACCGATAGTGAACCAGTACCGTGAGGGAAAGGCGAAAAGAACCCCTGTGAGGGGAGTGAAATAGAACCTGAAACCGTGTACGTACAAGCAGTAGGAGCACCTTCGTGGTGTGACTGCGTACCTTTGTATAATGGGTCAGCGACTTATATTCAGTGGCAAGGTTAACCGTTTAGGGGAGCCGTAGGGAAACCGAGTCTTAACTGGGCGTTCAGTCTCTGGATATAGACCCGAAACCAGGTGATCTAGCCATGGGCAGGTTGAAGGTTGAGTAACATCAACTGGAGGACCGAACCGACTAATGTTGAAAAATTAGCGGATGACTTGTGGCTAGGGGTGAAAGGCCAATCAAACCTGGAGATAGCTGGTTCTCCCCGAAATCTATTTAGGTAGAGCCTCGGATGAATACTACTGGGGGGTAGAGCACTGTTAAGGCTAGGGGGGTCATCCCGACTTACCAACCCTTTGCAAACTCCGAATACCAGTAAGTACTATCCGGGAGACACACGGCGGGTGCTAACGTCCGTCGTGGAGAGGGAAACAACCCAGACCGCCAGCTAAGGTCCCAAATTATAGCTAAGTGGGAAACGATGTGGGAAGGCTTAGACAGCTAGGATGTTGGCTTAGAAGCAGCCATCATTTAAAGAAAGCGTAATAGCTCACTAGTCGAGTCGGCCTGCGCGGAAGATGTAACGGGGCTAAGCTATAAACCGAAGCTGCGGCAATATATTTTGTATATTGGGTAGGGGAGCGTTCTGTAAGCCGTTGAAGGTGAACTGTAAGGTTTGCTGGAGGTATCAGAAGTGCGAATGCTGACATGAGTAACGATAAAGGGGGGTGAAAAACCTCCTCGCCGGAAGACCAAGGGTTCCTGTCCAACGTTAATCGGGGCAGGGTGAGTCGACCCCTAAGGCGAGGCCGAAAGGCGTAGTCGATGGGAAACGGGTTAATATTCCCGTACTTCTTACAATTGCGATGGGGGGACGGAGAAGGCTAGGTGGGCCTGGCGACGGTTGTCCAGGTTCAAGTGCGTAGGCTTGAGGAGTTAGGTAAATCCGGCTCTCTTTAAGGCTGAGACACGACGTCGAGCTACTACGGTAGTGAAGTCATTGATGCCATGCTTCCAGGAAAAGCCTCTAAGCTTCAGATTGTAAGGAATCGTACCCCAAACCGACACAGGTGGTCGGGTAGAGAATACCAAGGCGCTTGAGAGAACTCGGGTGAAGGAACTAGGCAAAATGGTACCGTAACTTCGGGAGAAGGTACGCTCCTCGCGGTGAAGTCCCTTGCGGATGGAGCTATGGGGAGTCGCAGATACCAGGTGGCTGCAACTGTTTATTAAAAACACAGCACTGTGCAAAATCGTAAGATGACGTATACGGTGTGACGCCTGCCCGGTGCCGGAAGGTTAATTGATGGGGTTAGACTTCGGTCGAAGCTCTTGATCGAAGCCCCGGTAAACGGCGGCCGTAACTATAACGGTCCTAAGGTAGCGAAATTCCTTGTCGGGTAAGTTCCGACCTGCACGAATGGCGTAATGATGGCCACGCTGTCTCCACCCGAGACTCAGTGAAATTGAAATCGCTGTGAAGATGCAGTGTACCCGCGGCTAGACGGAAAGACCCCGTGAACCTTTACTACAGCTTGGCACTGAACATTGACCCTACATGTGTAGGATAGGTGGGAGGCTTTGAAACTAGTACGCCAGTATTAGTGGAGCCGTCCTTGAAATACCACCCTTGTAGTGTTGATGTTCTAACGTTGGCCCCTTATCGGGGCTGCGGACAGTGCCTGGTGGGTAGTTTGACTGGGGCGGTCTCCTCCCAAAGAGTAACGGAGGAGCACGAAGGTGGGCTAATCACGGTTGGACATCGTGAGGTTAGTGCAATGGCATAAGCCCGCTTGACTGCGAGAATGACAATTCGAGCAGGTGCGAAAGCAGGTCATAGTGATCCGGTGGTTCTGAATGGAAGGGCCATCGCTCAACGGATAAAAGGTACTCCGGGGATAACAGGCTGATACCGCCCAAGAGTTCATATCGACGGCGGTGTTTGGCACCTCGATGTCGGCTCATCACATCCTGGGGCTGAAGTCGGTCCCAAGGGTATGGCTGTTCGCCATTTAAAGTGGTACGCGAGCTGGGTTTAGAACGTCGTGAGACAGTTCGGTCCCTATCTGCCGTGGGCGTTGGAAGATTGAAGGGGGCTGCTCCTAGTACGAGAGGACCGGAGTGGACGAACCTCTGGTGTTCGGGTTGTGTCGCCAGACGCATTGCCCGGTAGCTAAGTTCGGAATCGATAACCGCTGAAAGCATCTAAGCGGGAAGCGAGCCCTGAGATGAGTCTTCCCTGGCACTTTAAGTGTCCTAAAGGGTTGTTCGAGACTAGAACGTTGATAGGCAGGGTGTGTAAGCGTTGTGAGGCGTTGAGCTAACCTGTACTAATTGCCCGTGAGGCTTAACCATACAACACCCAAAGGGTTTTGATGGACTCAAAGTAAGAACTTTGAATGTGTATTTAGACTTTTAAATCAGTTTTCCAGATTTATTGTTTTCAGATTTTCAGAAAATCTGAAGGCAAAAACAGAATTTGCTTGGCGACCATAGCGTTGTGGACCCACCTGATTCCATGCCGAACTCAGAAGTGAAACGCAATAGCGCCGATGGTAGTGTGGGGCTTCCCCATGTGAGAGTAGGACATCGCCAGGCTTTAAATTAAGGAACCACGTTGTAGAACGTGTTTGCCACTGCGGAGTGGTAGTTCAGTTGGTTAGAATACCGGCCTGTCACGCCGGGGGTCGCGGGTTCGAGTCCCGTCCACTCCGCCACTTATTAGAAAACCCGATGTGAAAGCGTCGGGTTTTTTATTATCTAAGATTTGGTTGCTCCTTTTCAAGGGAGTCGAGTCCCGGTTGATGGCAACCCCCGCCATTTCGCCACTTATTAAGAAGTCTCGTCTAACGACGAGGCTTTTTTACGTTTGTAAGATTCCAAACTGTCTCAAAGCCTTCTTTAGTTCCTCATTAAAAGTGTTCCGTCTCTAGTATTCAGTTGCCCCAGTTGCTCTCATACTTGTTTAGCAGACTTCTATTTCTAATTTAGTAACCGACCGTTTGCATTGATTCTTTAGATTTAAACTTAATTTTTCTCGCAAATTTAACCGTGGTCATAATTTTAGTTAGCTCTGCTTTTAAAGATATCGCTGTCATGTATTCTTCATTAAAATGCAATATTTCGTACGTTAACGGTATCTGAGCTAGAAAATGAAGTTAAAAAATCAGACATATTTATTATCGCTAATTATCCTAATAGCCGTAGTAGCAGTTGCTATTTCGGGGCTTTGGTCCCTGCGTGTCGCCAGTAATAGCGATAACAAGGCTAGGGTAACTGAGATCTTTACCAGCACTTACTCAACGGTCGTTGAGCTAGAAAAGCTTGCTCAGGACGGCACACTCTCTGAGTCAGAAGCAAAAGCAATCGCTACCCGTATACTCAGAAACAATGTGTATAAAGACAATGAGTATGTGTATGTTGCCGATGAGCAGATGATTTTTATTGCTGCTCCCTTAGATCCTCAACTACATGGCACTAGCTTCCACGATTTCAAAGACAGCACCGGTCGCAGCGTTGCGGATATCATCCTAAGTAAGCTTGGTAACACCACAGGAGCTCTGATTGAATATCATTGGTCTCAAGCTCTTCCTGACGGATCTGTGGAGGACAAACTTTCAATTGCTGAGCGAACGCCACATTGGAACTGGGTTGTTGGTACTGGGATTGGCTTTAATGAGGTGAACGAACGTTTTTGGTCAACCGCCAAATGGCAGCTTTCATTTTGTTTGGCCATCATAGTCGCCATCGTTGGTCTATTATTGATTTCTCTAAGTCGAATGACTTCTATTCTTGGTGGAGAGCCTTCTGATGTACTTAAGGCTGTAAGAGATGTCGCAGATGGCAAGCTAAAGACTCGCTTTGAGCATAAGGCGATAGAGGGCAGTATCTTTCACTCGGTGCAAACGATGAACTTATCGCTCGCTGCACTGCTCTCTAGCATCGAAAAGGTAACAGCTTCGATCACAACACAATTATCCGACGCAGACTCTCGCTCATCGGTAATTGCATCTCTTACATCGACTCAGCAGCAAAGTACCGAAATGATAGCCACAGCGATGACCGAAATGGCGTCTTCGGCTTCTCACGTTGCTCAGTCGGCAACAGATGCAGCACTTAGCACTGATGAGGCTGATAAGCAGAGCCAACAGGTGAGTGAACTCATTCTTGCAACCGTTTCTAATATCGAAGGCCTGGCTACTCAGTTGGAGGGCGCTAGCGCAGCAGTCTCCGACCTAGATAGCGACGTGCATAACATTGCGCGTGTTCTCGATGTGATAGGCGATATTGCAGAACAAACCAACTTGTTAGCGCTGAATGCTGCGATAGAGGCAGCGCGAGCAGGAGAGCAGGGAAGAGGGTTTGCGGTAGTAGCCGATGAGGTTCGAAACCTAGCGGGTCGCACGCAGCAAAGTACCAAAGAGATTCAGGAGATGATTGGAAACCTGCAGTCAGGCTCTCAGAATGCCATCCAAAGCATCTTACTATGTGCAGAGACAAGCCAAGCAACCGTATCGGAGTCACAAACAGCTTCACAAGCGTTACAGGAGGTTGTGTTGAGTCTTGAGGCTATTACAGAAAAGAGCCAGCAGATAGCGACAGCTGCGGCAGAGCAGACCGAGGTTAGTGATGATATCTCTCAGCGTATCAATATGATTGAGCATAGTGGTAGTGAGTTAAGAAGCGTTGTGGACGAAACCAAGCGTTCAACACAAACTCTGAACCAGCTTTCTGAAGACTTAAGTTCGAAAGTAGCTCGTTTTGAGGTGGCATAATGCGAAACACAGCGAGTTGTAGGCGTTAAAATAGATACTTTTTTGGTGCTTAAGAACTATCTCGAGCCTAGCAATAACGTGGTCTAAAAATGGCTGACCCACTGCCAGGGCTTGTTTTTGAGCACCAAACGAATAAAAATAGAACGCTGAGTATATAAAAGCAACAAACGATATTTTTTTTGCAATTTAGTGTTGACCTAAAGACCGAAAAACCGTTTAATACACCTCGTCGCCCGGATAGCTCAGTCGGTAGAGCAGAGGATTGAAAATCCTCGTGTCGGTGGTTCGATTCCGCCTCCGGGCACCACAATTTAAATTGTTGGTGCTAAGACAATTAGTACGAGCAATAACAAATAAAGTGTCGCCGACTTAGCTCAGTAGGTAGAGCAACTGACTTGTAATCAGTAGGTCACCAGTTCGATTCCGGTAGTCGGCACCATTTATTACTTAAAGTAATTCCCCCTTAGTTCAGTTGGTAGAACGGCGGACTGTTAATCCGTATGTCGCAGGTTCGAGTCCCGCAGGGGGAGCCACTTTCAAAAGTAAGCGAAAGCTTGCTTTAAGTGCCGACTTAGCTCAGTAGGTAGAGCAACTGACTTGTAATCAGTAGGTCACCAGTTCGATTCCGGTAGTCGGCACCACTTTATTGCTAAAAGCAATTCCCCTTAGTTCAGTTGGTAGAACGGCGGACTGTTAATCCGTATGTCGCAGGTTCGAGTCCCGCAGGGGGAGCCACTTTAAAAAAGCCGCATCGAAAGATGCGGCTTTTTTGCATTTAATGCTCCCAAGCTTTGTAAACTTGATGCCACAACGCTGACACTAACTCATATCAATCTTAATCCCCCTGAGCGGATTTTTCTCTTGAGATTCACTTTCTTGAATCTTTAGCATTAGCCTGAGATCATTTTGAGAGTCTGCACTGTGCAAAGCGTCTTCTTGATTGATCTTTCCTGCCCTAACCAATTGATATAGCGCCTGATCAAATGTTTGCATTCCAACATCATTACTTTTCGTCATTGCTGCTTTGAGCTCGTGCAGCGCGCCTTTGCGGATAAGGTCTGAGATTCTTGGACTGCTCAGCATAACCTCAAAAACCCCATGCCTACCTTGTGCATGTTTATCTCTAATAAGCTGCTGAGCGACAATGCCTCTGAGGTTCGCTGAGAGATCAAACAGGAACTGCTCCTTACGCTCTTTTGGCACTAAGTGAAGTATCCTCTCTAAGGCTTGATTAGCGTTGTTCGCATGTAGGGTTGCCATACATAGGTGACCCGTTTCGGCAAAAGCCATTGCGTACTCCATGGTTGAACGGTTACGAATCTCGCCAATGACGATCATATCTGGTGTTTGTCGAAGAGAGTTTTTAAGTGCGATGTCGTAGCTTTCAGTGTCTAGCCCTACTTCCCTCTGGGTAACAATGCATTTTTGATGTTGGTGGACGAACTCGATAGGGTCCTCCACCGTCAGTATATGTCCACTGCGGTGGCGGTTCCTGTAACCTGTCATTGCCGCCATGGTTGTAGACTTACCAGAGCCAGTTCCTCCAACGATCAGCACTAGTCCACGCTTGGCGATAGCAAGATCTTGTACTACATCAGGAAGTGCGAGTTCTTCAAAACTGGGAATGTGAGTTTCGATACGCCTTATGACCGCACCTGGCAGTTCTCTTTGAAAGAACGCACTCACACGGAAGCGCCCATAAGTCTTAACAATGGCAAAATTAGCTTCTTTACTTGCTTGGTAGTCTTGATAACTCGTGCTATCCATTACCTCTTGTAGCAGTGAGTGAACATCGTGGTGATGTAGGGCTGAGCCGTGCGGCTTTAGATCTCCATCCACTCTGAATAAGACGGGGGCATCCGCGGTTAAATAAAGATCGGACGCTCTACACTCGAGCATCTGCTTCAAAATACTATCCATCGTGTCCATAGATATGACCTACAGAGGCATCGGTTGTTGTAAGGTGACTCTTTTATTTATCTCCTCAACATCGACCAACCCTTGTGATAAGAGTTGCTGAGCATTCTGCTCCATCGTTTGCATGCCGTGCGCTGCGCCTGTTTGAATGACCGAAAACATTTGAGCTACCTTGTCTTCACGTATTAGATTCCTGATCGCAGGGGTTCCCATCATAATCTCGTGACATGCTACCCGACCACCACCGAGGCGCTTTAGAAGTGTTTGGGCAATCACGGCTCTTAATGATTCAGACAGCATAGAGCGGACCATACCTTTCTCCTTTGCCGGGAAAACGTCAATGATTCGGTCAATAGACTTTGCAGCGGAATTCGTGTGCATCGTGCCGAACACTAAGTGCCCTGTCTCGGCCGCGGTCAGGGCGAGACTGATGGTTTCATGGTCTCTTAATTCACCCACTAGGATGATGTCAGGATCTTCTCTAAGCGCCGATCTGAGGGCTGCTTTAAAACTATGGGTATCTCGGTGTACTTCTCGTTGATTGACTAGGCATTTCTTATTGCGATGCACAAACTCAATGGGGTCTTCAATAGTAAGGATGTGCTTGTTTTGAAACTCGTTGATGTGATTTACCATTGCTGCAAGCGTGGTGGATTTTCCTGAGCCTGTAGGACCTGTCACAAGCACTAATCCATTTTCGAGGTTCGCTAATTCCGCAAACTTTCTTGGGGCGTCAATCTCTTCGAGTGTTGGAGGGGATGTGGGTATATTTCGAAACACGGCAGCACAACCGCGGGATTGATTAAATGCATTAACGCGAAAGCGACCAATATTCGAGAGTTCAAAGGAGAAGTCGATTTCTAGATGTTCTTCATATTCACTGCGCTGCTTGTCATTCATGATGTCAAAGATGAGCCGATGCACATCCGATTGTTCGAGTGATGGTATCTCCAGTTTTCTGACTTCACCATCAATTCTAACCATGGGGGAAACCCCAGCAGAAAGGTGTAGATCTGATGCATTATGCTTTACACTGAAGTCTAGTAACTCGGTGATATCCATTCATTTTCCTTTTGACTTTATATCTATGACTAGCATTCAGAACAATATACAAATTATCAACTCGCAAATTGCGGCTACGGAGCAAAAATGCGGGAGAGTGCAAGGTGAGGTGCAATTGCTCGCGGTAAGCAAAACCAAGCCTGTGGAAGCCATCTTAGAAGCGTGCCAATCTGGGCAGCGTATGTTTGGTGAAAACTATGTGCAAGAAGGTGTGTCTAAGGTAGCGCTGTTCAGAGAACAACACTCTGATCTCGATATCGAATGGCACTTTATCGGTCCGATTCAATCCAATAAAACCCGCCCTGTTGCGGAGCATTTTGACTGGGTTCATACCATTGATAGAGCTAAAATTGCTCAGCGCTTAAATGATCAAAGACCGGAAAATATGTCGCCGATACAAGTGCTCATTCAGGTGAACACTAGTGGTGAAACCAGTAAGTCTGGAGTCAATGATGAGCAAGTCTTTGAACTTGCGCAGTTGATATCTGAGTTGCCAAACCTCACGTTAAGAGGAGTGATGTCAATTCCGGAAAATGTTAGCGACTACGAGTCACAGTTAGCTGCGTTTAAGGGACTTGCTGAAGTTAAAGCGAAATTGGCACAGAAATACCCAAGTGTTGATACTCTGTCGATGGGCATGAGTGGCGACATGGAAGCTGCGATTGAAGCGGGAAGTACCATAGTTCGTATTGGTACCGCTATATTTGGCGCAAGAGATTACAGTAACAAAGCTTAGTTAGCGCCGCTCACAAGCTCTCATTTAGGAACAGATTCATGGAACAAAGAAAAGTCGCGTTTATTGGCGCGGGTAATATGACGCGCTCAATTGTGGCTGGACTCGTCGCAAGTGGCTACGAGCCTAGTTCTATTACTGCGACCAATCGCAGCGAAGCAAAGCTCATTGCAATGCAGCAAGACTTTGGTGTGCAGGTAACCACAGATAATGTTGCCGCTGCGGAGCAGGCTGACGTTATCGTTATGGCAGTGAAGCCTCAGTTGATGGAAGAGGTCGCAAAACCGCTTCAAGGCATCGATTTTAGTGGTAAGTTAGTGATCTCTATTGCTGCGGGCATCAACGTAGCAAGGATGCAGCAGATGTTTGGCTGCGAGCTAAATCTGATTCGAGTGATGCCAAACACGCCATCGCTGGTTGGTAAGGGTATGAGTGGTCTTTTTTGCTTCTTCTGTAACGCCACAAACCGATAAGCAGTTTGCGGGTGATTTAATGCAAGCTGTTGGCGAGGTATGCTGGGTCGAACAAGAATCCGGTATTAACGATGTGATAGCAGCTGCAGGCAGTGCGCCAGCCTACTTCTTCTTGTTTATGGAAGCGATTCAACAGCAGGCGATAGAGAGTGGTTTTGATTCCGAGACGGCTCGTATGCTGGTTCAGCAAACGGCGTTGGGTGCCGCCACTATGGTCGTTGAGAACCCTGAAACGGATCTTGCGACGCTTCGTCAGCAGGTTACCTCTAAAGGTGGGACCACAGCAGAAGCCGTGCGCACCTTTGAAGAAAGTGATATTCGTGGCATTGTAGCCAAAGCGATGCAGGCGGCAGTAACGCGTGCAGAAGAAATGGAAAAACTGTTCTAATCCCAATAATGATAATTCGTAAGGGCTTTATATGAATTCAATGAGTTTTTTAGTCTCGACCTTGTTTGATCTCTATATCATGGTCGTTATTTTGCGTATCTGGCTGCAAGCCGCTCGCGCTGATTTTTACAACCCATTCTCTCAATTTATCGTCAAAGCGACCCAGCCAGTGGTAGCGCCGCTGCGTCGTGTTATTCCATCGATCGGCAGTATCGATATGGCAACGGTTCTATTTGCTTATCTACTCAGCGTGGGTAAGTTTGTCGCGTTGGTTCTGGTTTCGTCGGGTGGCAACATTAGCCTAGATGCAGGCTTCTTTATTTGGGGTGGCTTGTCGTTACTAAAAGCTGCTGGCGGTCTATTGTTCTGGGTGCTTTTGATCCGCGCTATCCTGAGCTGGGTTAGCCAAGGTCGTAGCCCAATCGAGTATGTGTTTCATCAACTAACTGAGCCTATGTTGGCGCCAATTCGCCGCATTATTCCAGCGATGGGCGGATTTGACCTCAGTGTGTTAGTACTGTTTATCTTACTGCAGTTTGCTAACTTCCTGATGGGTGATTTGATTGGTCCAATCTGGTACCGACTATAATGCCAGCGGTTGTTAGGGTCGGTGACGATCTTATCCTGCGTATCTACGTACAGCCTAAAGCAAGCCGAGACAAATTGGTGGGGGAGCATGGCGATGAGTTTAAAGTTGCAATTACAGCTCCTCCTGTCGATGGCAAGGCGAATGCCCACCTGAGCAAATATTTGGCGAAGCAGTTTAAAGTAGCGAAAGGTCAGGTAGTGATAGAGAAGGGGGAATTGGGACGGCATAAGCAATTGCGGATTGTCGCGCCAACTCAGATCCCGAACGAATTCCAAGCCCTCTTATGAGGGCTTTTTACAAGGAGAGATAGGATGAAAAAATCGTTGTTATTCATCTTTGCAATACTTGCGAGTGGTCTAGCACAAGCTGGACAGTTTAAAACCATCAAAGATGCTGAGGTGCACTATGTGGTGTTTAACTCAACCTTCATGACGCCGCAAATTGCTCGCAGCTATGGTCTCAAGCGAAATGAATTTACCGCTACGGTGAATGTGAGTGTGTTAGATAGAGCAAGTACCGGTAAACCTGCAATGGCGGTTGGGATTGAAGGCTCTGCAAAAAACCTCATCGGTCAAACGAGAACGCTCGAGTTTAAGGAAATTAAAGAGGGAGATGCGATATACTACCTCGCTCAATTTCCTATCGTAAACGAAGATACCTACAAGTTCACGATTGATATTGACGCAGGAAACAAAGGGCGTGGTCCTATTTCCTTTAGCCAGAAACTCTATGTTGAACAATAATCTCGAGACATCCCCATGAACAAAAAAATCGTCCTAGCGACAGGAAACCAAGGCAAAGTAAAAGAGATGGCAGACTTGCTGTCTGATTTTGGTTTTGAGGTTCACGCTCAAAATGAGTATCAGGTTTCTGAAGTTGAAGAAACGGGTACTACGTTTATCGAAAACGCCATTATTAAGGCGCGCCATGCTGCTCAGGAAACGGGTCTTGCAGCCATTGCCGACGATTCTGGTCTAGAGATTGACTACCTAAAAGGTGCGCCTGGTATTTACTCTGCTCGTTACTATGGTGAAGGGGCGACAGATAAGCTCAACCTAGAGAAAGTACTGAGCGAGATGCAAGGTGTCCCTGAAGAGCAAAGAACAGCGCGTTTCCATTGTGTGTTGGTATTGATGCGACACGCCGCCGATCCTACTCCAATTGTTTGTCATGGAAAGTGGGAAGGGCGCATCTTAACCGAGGCGAGTGGTGAGAATGGCTTTGGTTATGATCCAATCTTTTTTGTCCCTGAAGAAAACTGTGCATCTGCAGAGCTTGAACCAGTGCGCAAAAAGCAGCTGTCTCACCGTGGTAAGGCGTTGAAGGAGTTATTCGCTACTATCAAGGCGCAAGGTCTATAACTCATGTCCACTCTCTCTGCGATAACGCCGCCGCCGCTTAGTCTCTACATTCATATACCATGGTGTGTGCAGAAGTGCCCTTACTGTGATTTTAACTCTCATGCGCAAAAGGGTGAGATACCACAGCAGGCATACATTACTGCGCTTTTAGAAGACTTAGACGCTGATATTGCCCGCTATGAACTGGTTGATGATGAGCGTCCACTGCACTCGATCTTTATTGGTGGTGGAACGCCAAGCCTCATTGCTCCTGAGTTGATTCAGGAACTGCTAGATGGAGTAAGGCAGCGCATTCCATTTCGTGATGATATCGAAATCACCATGGAAGCGAACCCAGGGACAATCGAGGCTGCGAGGTTTAAGCGTTATCAAACTGGTGGGGTAACTCGTATTTCAATCGGAGTGCAGAGTTTTCAGCAGCAAAAGCTTGAGCGACTAGGTCGTATTCACGGTGAAAGTGAAGCAATCAATGCTGCAAAGCTAGCGCACACCATTGGCTTAAACAGCTTTAACCTAGATTTGATGCACGGACTTCCTGAACAGTCTGTCAGTGATGCACTGGGCGACTTGCAGCAAGCCATTGACCTAGCGCCACCACATTTGTCTTGGTATCAATTGACTATCGAGCCAAATACGCTGTTCTACTCAAAGCCGCCAACCTTGCCTGATGATGATGATCTTTGGGATATCTACGAGCAAGGACACAAGATGCTCGAGGAAGCGGGTTATCAGCAATATGAGGTGTCGGGCTACAGTAAGCCGGAGTACCAGTGTCAGCATAACCTTAACTACTGGCGATTCGGTGACTACCTTGGTATTGGTTGTGGTGCTCACGGTAAGCTGAGCTTTGAAGATGGGCGAATTGTTCGTACCACCAAGGTGAAGCATCCGCGAGGGTATCTGAATATGCTGAAACCGTATTTGGATTCTGAAACTCATGTCGAAGCTGATGAAAGACCGTTTGAGTTCTTTATCAACCGACTACGTCTACTCGAAGCGTGTCCAAAATCAGAGTTCACAGAAAGAACAGGTTTGCCGTTAGATGCCATACGAACTCCAATGAACTATTGCATCGAAAATGGCTACATCGATGATTTGGAGCATAGCTGGATTGTGACGGAAAAAGGAAAGCTATTCCTAAACGATGTGCTGGAGCAATTTGAACTCGAGTAGTCGTTAAGTTCGCATTACTGTAGGTAAAATAAGAAGCTGGTGGATACCAGCTTCTTTCATTTCAATAGTTAGAAAATTGAGCGACCAATTCTTTCCGATAGCATCTCTAAAGCACGAGTACCGGCGAGTGAGTTGCCTGACTTATCGAGCTCTGGTGACCATACGGCAATCGTCATTTCTCCTGGGACGATCGCGATGATCCCGCCGCCAACACCGGATTTTCCTGGCATGCCGACTCGGTAAGCGAACTCTCCCGCGCCATCATACAGTCCACAGGTTGCAAGAAGGGCATTGAGCTGCTTGGTTTGTGTTGGTGTGATGATTTGCTTTTTGGTGTTGACCGACTGTCCTTGGTTGGCAAGGTAACTAAAAGTCTTAGCGAGATCGACACAGCTCATCTTCAGCGCGCAGGCATGGAAGTAGTTGTTGAGTACTGGGATAACATCATTATTGAAGTTACCAAAAGAGCGCATCAGATAAGCGATAGCGGCATTTCTGTCGCTGTGCATCATCTCAGAGGCCGCAACAATCTTGTCATAGACAATATGGCTATCCCCAGATAACACGCGCACAAACTCCAACAAGCGCTGCCTCGGAGCCGAAAGGCGGCTCTGAAGCAAATCAGCCACCACGATAGCACCAGCATTGATGAATGGGTTACGAGGAATACCTTGTTCCATTTCAAGCTGGATTAGCGAGTTGAAAGCTTGACCTGATGGCTCTTTGCCAACGCGTTGCCAGATTTCTTCTGGCTTATACAGCATCATAGCAAGCGTAAGGCTCAGGGCTTTCGAGATCGATTGAATAGAGAAGCTCTCTTCAGCATCACCAGCGGTGATGACCTCACCTTCGTTGGTGTAGACCGCGATACCTAATTTGTTGCTTGGCACATTGGCAAGAGCAGGAATATAGTCCGCGACTTTGCCTTGTCCAATCAGCGGTTTTACTTCGCTTAAAATGGTAGAAAGGATCTGTTTTGTTGGTTTCATGGTTATTGTTCTCCCAACATTAGCGCTAAAAAAAGCCAACGGTAGGTTGGCTTTTCATTAATAACGTATCGCAGTGTGCTTACGCAGTGCGACGGTACTTGATATCCCAAACACCGTGACCTAGACGGTGACCACGAGCTTCGAACTTAGTCAGTGGGCGCTCTTCTGGGCGTGGTACGAAATCACCATCGGTAGCAATGTTTTCAAAACCAGGTGCTTCATTCATCACCTCTACCATGTGCTCAGCGTAGTTCTCCCAGTCTGTTGCCATGTGGAAAATACCAGACTCAGGGATAAGTTTAGTTCTTACCATTTCTGCAAAATCTAGCTGAACAATACGGCGCTTGTGGTGACGCTTTTTGTGCCATGGGTCTGGGAAGAACAGTTGCAGCGTGCTTAGGCTGCCTTCAGGGATCATGTTAGCGAACACTTCAACCGCATCGTGACACATTACACGTAGGTTCGTTACACCCGCATCACGTGCAGAAGACAGACAAGCACCAACGCCTGGGCTGTGCACTTCAATACCGATGAAGTTCTTCTCTGGTGCGTTCTTTGCCATTTCAACCAGCGAAGCGCCCATACCGAAACCAATCTCTAGTACTACTGGGTTGTTATTGCCAAACACCTGTTTCCAGTCGAGTAGTGACTCTTGATAATCAATACCCATCGTTGGCCAGCACGCTTCCATCGCCGCCTCTTGGCCTTTTGTTAGACGTCCTTCGCGACGAACAAAACTGCGAACTTTGCGAATCAGTTTGCCATCTTCAGTGTATTCGTTAGTAGTCACTTCACTCATTGGTTTAGCCTGTTCATTCAATAATCAGAGCGGGAATTATCCAAAGAATTTGCCATCAAGCAAGCATTATTGGATCAGAAATTCACGCGGTTTTACTTCTGTTACTAAGTGTGGTGCAATTTCCGGCAAATTATAAGAGAGAAGAGAAACATTGTGACGCCTTTTGCACGCTCAATATTAGACTGGTACGACAAATTTGGTCGTAAACAGTTGCCGTGGCAGCATGACAAAACCGCTTATAAAGTGTGGCTGTCTGAGATCATGCTTCAGCAAACCCAAGTCGCGACGGTCATCCCATACTACGAGCGCTTTCTAGAACATTTCCCAACAGTCGAATCATTGGCTAATGCGCCACAAGATGAGGTATTGCACCTTTGGACTGGCCTTGGCTACTACGCGAGAGCGCGCAATCTACATAAAGCCGCCAAAGTGGTTGTTGAGCAACATGGAGGCGAGTTTCCGTTGAGCCTAGAAGAGATGAACGCATTGCCGGGAGTTGGTCGCTCAACCGCCGCCGCAGTCCTGTCCTCGGTTCATAAATTGCCACATGCGATTCTTGATGGAAACGTCAAACGCACCTTGGCTCGTAGTTTTGCCGTGGAAGGCTGGCCAGGGCAGAAAAAAGTGGAAAATCAGTTATGGGAGATTGCTGAGCAACATACACCTGAAGTCGATACTGATAAATATAATCAGGCCATGATGGATATGGGGGCGATGGTCTGTACGCGCAGCAAACCTAAGTGCACACTCTGTCCTATTGAGTCATTGTGTGCGGCGAACAAGCAAGGAAACCCCCTCGACTATCCGGGCAAAAAGCCTAAGAAACAAAAGCCAGAGAAAGAGACCTGGTTTGTGATTGTTAAGCACAACCAAGAGCTGTGGCTTGCTCAGCGCCCGCAGACGGGGATTTGGGGAGGGCTGTTTTGTTTTCCTGAAAGCCCAACAGCGGATATTGAGCCAGTACTCGAGGGGTTAGGCATTCGTGAAGCCATGGTAGCCTCTAAAGACGTTGAGATAGCGTTTAGACATACCTTTAGTCATTATCACTTGGATATCACCCCAATCGTCGTGACGCTGAACCAGCTTCCGACAATGATGATGGAAGAGTCTAAAGGTCTTTGGTATAACATTACCCAACCAGAAAAGGTGGGGCTGGCTGCACCAGTGAAGCAGCTGATTGACACCTTACAACGACATTAATTGAGGATAACATTATGAGCCGTATGGTTTTTTGTGCTCGTCTACAGAAAGATGCTGAAGGCCTAGACTTTCAACTGTACCCAGGTGAGCTGGGTAAGCGTATCTTCGATAATATTTCTAAAGAAGCGTGGGCGGAGTGGCAATCTAAGCAGACGATGCTGATCAATGAAAAGAAGCTGAATATGATGGATCCTGAACATCGTAAGCTGCTTGAAGCTGAGATGGTTAACTTCTTGTTTGAAGGAAAAGACGTCATTATCGACGGCTACACGCCACCATCTGAGTAATTGACCAAGGAATGAATCAAGCACCACCCCACGGGTGGTGTTTTTAAATGGTATCTATGAAGAAGTTAATCTATTTTTTAACGCCGCTGCTATTGCTCGGTTGTAGCCGTGAGTTCATCGAAAAGATCTATGATGTGAACTACGAACCAACTAACCGCTTTGCTAAGAATTTGGCTCAACTGCCAGGCCAGTACGTTAAAGATGTTGCTGCACTGGATGCGCTTATCAGCAGCTTTAACGGCAACATCGAGAAGCGCTGGGGTAGCCGCGAGATTAAGGTTGCAGGCAAGAGTAACTACGTTAAATACATAGATAACTATTTGAGTCGTGCTGAGGTTAACTTCAGCAAAGGTTTGATTACCATAGAGACCGTATCACCGACAGAGCCTGAAAAGCACCTCAAAACAGCGATCGTGACGACGCTGCTTACACCAGATGATCCATCGAGTGTAGATTTGTTCTCATCAAAGGGGATTACGCTCGAAGGTCAGCCATTTTTGTACAATCAGGTTGTCGACCAAGAGAAGAAGCCGATTCAATGGACTTGGCGTGCCAATCGCTTTGCTGACTATCTGATCGCGAACAAGCTCAAGACTAAGAATGTTGATTACAAGAAGGCATATTACGTCGAGATCCCTATGGTTGCTGACCACTTTCAGCAGCGAAGTTACCAATATTCAGATATCGTTCGCCGCGCATCAAAGCGTTACGATATTCCAGAAGATCTGATTTACGCCATTATCAAAACCGAGAGTAGTTTCAACCCGTATGCTGTGAGCTGGGCGAATGCCTATGGCTTGATGCAGGTGGTGCCGAAGACGGCAGGGCGAGATGTGTTTAAGCTCGTGAAGAACAAACCGGGAGAGCCAACACCGGAGTACTTGTTTAATCCAGAGCAGAACATTGATACCGGCACTGCGTACTTCTATATTTTGAAAAACCGCTACCTTCGTGATGTACGTCACCCGCTGTCGCTGGAGTACAGCATGATCTCGGCGTACAACGGTGGTACTGGCGGCGTACTAAACACCTTCCACCGTACAGACCGAAAACGGGCGATGAACGATCTTAATTCACTGCAGCCGAATCAGGTTTATTGGGCACTGACTAAAAAGCACCCGAATGCAGAGGCGCGTCGTTATTTAGAGAAAGTAACTAAATTCAAAAAAGATTTTAATGCTGGAAAAGGCTAATTTTGCCAAATTTGCCTAAAACAAATACGATCCGCTGAAAAATGCAGCGCTTGAACGCTTTTTTAAAGTTTTTTTCAAAAAAGCGTTGACGGGAGGACCGAAAATCCGTTTAATAGCGCCCCGTTGCCCGGATAGCTCAGTCGGTAGAGCAGAGGATTGAAAATCCTCGTGTCGGTGGTTCGATTCCGCCTCCGGGCACCACAATTTAGATTGTTGGTGTTGTTAACAGAAACACGAGCAATAACAAATAAAGTGTCGCCGACTTAGCTCAGTAGGTAGAGCAACTGACTTGTAATCAGTAGGTCACCAGTTCGATTCCGGTAGTCGGCACCATTTATTTGCCTCGATAGCTCAGTTGGTAGAGCAGCGGATTGAAAATCCGCGTGTCGGTGGTTCGACTCCGCCTCGAGGCACCATTATTTAGTGTAAAGCTGATAATGGTCTTACGACCTAGCTTACACAAATAATTCCCCCTTAGTTCAGTTGGTAGAACGGCGGACTGTTAATCCGTATGTCGCAGGTTCGAGTCCCGCAGGGGGAGCCACTTTAAGAAAAAAGCCGTATCGAAAGATACGGCTTTTTTCGTTTCTACGGTTTCTGATTTCAAAGTCATAAAAAAAGCCCCGCAAGTTATGCGAGGCTATTTTGAGTCAGCTTGTTGTTAATCCTGCTGAACTTTTATCTCGCCCTCAGGCTGCGTTTCTTTCTGCATCTCTTTCTCTGCTAACTTAGCCTTCTCAATCATAGGGGTAATGGTTGAGCCTTGAATCAAGATGGAGAACACCACAACCGAGTAGGTCATGACCATGATGATCTCTTTAACGTCGATGAGCTTATCCTCAATCACCCAGATACCGGACGGGATAGAGAGTGCCATTGCCAGCGCAAGACCGCCGCGTAAGCCACCCCACGTTAAAATACGCACCGACCAAGGGTTATAGCGGCGATAGCGCTTAAAGCCCACGTAGGCCAGCGCTACACTCAAATAACGCGCACAAAGTACAAGCGGTACTGAAACGGCCATCATGATCCAGTCTTCTTGATGGAATTGGAATAGCAGCATCGACATACCGATGAGTAGGAACAGCACACCATTTAAGAATTCGTCCACAAGCTCCCAGAAGTGGTCGAGGTGTTCCTCTGACTGTTTTGAAAAGCCAATGTAACGTGTCCAGTTGCCAATCATAATACCCGACACCACCATTGAAAGTGGTCCAGAGACATGAAGGAACTCAGCAAAGGCGTAGCCGGCTGTTGGGATACCAATAGTCAGCAGGAGTTCCATTGAATGATCGTCGGTTGAGCTAATGAGGTAATGGAATACGAGACCGAGTGCAAAACCATAGGCAATACCGCCAATTGCTTCTTGCAGGAACAGAGCCGTTACACTGCCCACCGTTGGTGCTTCACTACCGAATGCAATGGTAAATAGCGTAACAAAAATAACTAGGCCAAAACCGTCGTTGAAGAGTGACTCACCTTCGACTTGGGTTGAGACTCTTTGCGGAGCATTGAGCTTTTTCACAATGGCAAGAACGGCGATAGGGTCGGTAGGGGAGATCAAGGCGCCGAATAGCAAGCAGTAGATAAGATCAAATTGAAGGCCAATCAGTAAACAGAAGCCATACAGCACAAACCCGATAAAGAAGGTAGAGAATAGCGTCGCGCCTAAAGCAAGGACGGTAATTTCCCATTTTTGATCTTTAAGGTGGGGCAGTTTGATACCTAAACCACCGGCAAACAGCAGGAAGCCGAGGATCCCTTGGAGTAGGAAGTCTTCAAAATCGATATCAGCGACGGTTTCGGTCGCGAGTTCGGTTAACTGAAACCAATCATTTTGGCCTGCGATTAAGATGAGCAGTGATAGCATCATAGCGCCGGCAGTAATTGCAATGGTGGTTTGCATCTTACCTATCTTGCTATTTATTAGAGCAATTAACATGGCTGCTGCGGACAAAAAGCATAAAGTCTGATAGACGGACATCACTTCACCTAGATATGTAAATAAATGTTAATGGGATTTTGTTCTTCTCACCTGTGAATATCAATCACTATTTGTGAATTTATTCTTCGCACTTATAGATTAGGGCGAGTTACGCGATGTTGTTGTTTTTTATTCACTCAGTCGAGTGAGTAGACAACGAACAACTTGTTTCTGTTCCGAGAGTCCGATAATTTGAGGGGATAACAAATCAGTAAAGATTTTTTAGACGTCTAGATTTCTAAAAAATCTGTGATACGATGACAGCATTAGCAAGGAATGAGGCAGTATCGTGGGAAGCAGTAAGTACGTTGAAGGCAAGAAAGCTCTTAGCAAAAAAACTCAGATAGAAAATCAGCTCAAGCAGCGTATTCTTTTGATCGATGGTGGTATGGGCACCATGATCCAAGGATACAAACTTGAGGAAGAGGACTATCGCGGCGAGCGTTTTGCAGATTGGCAGTGTGATCTTAAAGGCAACAATGACCTTTTAGTATTAACTCAGCCAGACCTGATTAAAGAGATCCATAGTGCCTACCTAGAAGCGGGTGCGGACATTCTTGAAACTAACACCTTCAACGCTACCACGATCGCTATGGCAGATTACGAGATGGAATCACTGAGTGAGGAAATCAACTACGAAGCCGCTAGACTTGCCAGAATTGCTGCCGATGAGTGGACAGCCAAAACGCCAGAGCGACCTCGTTATGTTGCCGGTGTTCTTGGTCCAACCAACCGTACGTGTTCTATCTCCCCAGACGTAAATGATCCGGGCTATCGTAATGTTAGCTTTGATGAGCTGGTGGAGGCGTACTCAGAGTCTACTCGCGCGCTGATTCGCGGCGGCAGTGACCTTATTCTTATTGAAACCATCTTCGATACGCTGAATGCAAAAGCCTGTTCATTCGCGGTTGAATCCGTATTTGAAGAGCTAGGCATTGAGCTTCCAGTGATGATCTCAGGCACCATTACCGATGCGTCTGGTCGTACCCTTTCAGGGCAAACTACCGAAGCTTTCTACAACGCATTGCGCCACGTGAAGCCAATCTCTTTCGGTCTCAACTGTGCTCTTGGACCTGATGAGTTAAGACAATATGTTGAAGAGATGTCTCGCATCTCCGAGGGCTTCGTCTCTGCGCACCCGAATGCCGGTCTACCGAATGCCTTTGGTGAATACGACCTCTCTCCTGAAGACATGGCTGAGCACATCGGTGAGTGGGCACGAAGCGGCTTCCTAAACCTAGTGGGTGGCTGTTGTGGTACTACGCCTGAACACATTCGCCAGATGGCTCAGGCTGTCGAGGGTGTGACTCCTCGTCCACTGCCTGAGCTCCCTGTTGCTTGTCGGCTATCTGGTCTAGAGCCACTTACTATTGAGAAAGAATCGCTATTCATTAACGTTGGTGAGCGTACCAACGTGACAGGTTCTGCACGCTTTAAGCGCCTTATCAAAGAAGAGCTTTATGATGAAGCGCTAGAAGTGGCTCGTCAGCAGGTTGAAAATGGCGCGCAGATCATCGATATCAACATGGATGAGGGCATGCTAGATGCTGAAGCCTGCATGGTTCGATTCCTAAATCTGTGTGCCTCTGAGCCTGAGATCTCCAAAGTGCCTATCATGGTGGATTCCTCAAAGTGGGAAGTCATCGAAGCGGGCCTTAAGTGTATCCAAGGTAAGGGCATTGTTAACTCCATCTCGCTAAAAGAAGGCAAAGAGAAGTTTGTTGAACAAGCGAAGCTGATCCGCCGTTATGGCGCAGCCGTTATCGTGATGGCGTTTGACGAAGTGGGTCAGGCGGAAACTCGCGAGCGTAAGCTAGAAATCTGTACCAATGCTTATCGTATTCTTGTTGATGAAGTTGGCTTCCCACCAGAAGACATCATCTTTGACCCGAATATCTTCGCGGTAGCGACGGGTATTGAAGAGCACAATAACTACGCAGTCGACTTTATTGAAGCAGTAGCAGACATTAAACGTGACTTACCGCATGCGATGATCTCTGGTGGTGTATCGAACGTTTCCTTCTCGTTCCGTGGTAACAACTATGTTCGTGAAGCGATTCATGCCGTGTTCCTTTACCACTGTTTTAAGAATGGTATGGACATGGGTATCGTTAACGCCGGTCAGCTTGAGATCTACGATAACGTTCCAGACAAGCTGCGTGAGGCTGTAGAGGATGTGGTACTCAACCGTCGTGATGATGGAACCGAGCGTCTGCTTGATATTGCCGCTGAATACGCAAACAAAGGCGTTGGTAAAGAAGATGATGCCAGTGCGCTAGAGTGGCGTACTTGGCCAGTAGAAAAGCGCTTAGAGCATGCGCTTGTGAAAGGTATTACCGAGTTCATCGTTGAAGATACCGAAGAAGCGCGCGTCAATGCCTCAAAACCTCTCGAGGTAATTGAAGGTCCTTTGATGGATGGCATGAACGTGGTCGGTGACCTATTTGGCGAAGGTAAGATGTTCCTTCCTCAGGTAGTGAAATCTGCGCGTGTTATGAAGCAGGCCGTGGCGCATCTAGAGCCATTTATTAATGCGTCCAAGCAGGCGGGCTCGAGCAACGGTAAGATCCTTCTTGCCACCGTTAAAGGCGATGTTCACGATATCGGTAAGAACATCGTTGGCGTGGTTCTGCAGTGTAACAACTACGAGATCATTGACCTTGGTGTCATGGTGCCTTGCGAAAAGATCCTTAAAGTCGCCAAAGAAGAAAACGTCGACATCATTGGTCTGTCAGGTCTAATTACGCCATCGCTTGATGAGATGGTTCACGTCGCCAAAGAGATGGAGCGTCAAGGTTTCGACCTGCCGCTATTGATTGGCGGCGCGACGACATCTAAGGCGCACACTGCGGTTAAGATTGAGCAGAACTACAGCGAGCCTGTGGTTTATGTCAACAACGCATCACGTGCAGTGGGTGTGTGTACTTCGCTACTTTCTAACGAACTAAAGCCTGCGTTTGTTGAGAAGCTAGATATTGATTACGAGCGCGTCCGCGACCAGCACAATCGTAAAAAGCCACGCACTAAGCCAGTCACATTGGAAAAAGCGCGTGAAAACAAGGTAGATATCGACTGGCAGAATTACACGCCGCCAAAACCGGCTAAGCCAGGCGTGCACGTGTTTGAAGATTTCGATGTTGCGACACTGCGTAATTACATCGACTGGACACCATTCTTTATGACGTGGTCGCTGGTGGGCAAATACCCAGCCATTCTAGAGCACGAAGAAGTAGGTGAAGAGGCGAAACGTTTGTACAAAGACGCTAACGACCTACTCGATCGCGTTGAACGAGAAGGGTTGCTAAAAGCTGCGGGCATGTGTGCATTGTTCCCAGCAGCGTCTGTGGGTGACGACATCGAAGTTTATACCGATGAAACACGCAGTGAAGTTCGCACTGTCCTTCATAACCTTCGCCAGCAAACTGAAAAACCAAAAGGCTTTAACTACTGTCTATCGGACTACATTGCACCGAAGGAGAGTGGCAAGCAAGATTGGATTGGTGCCTTCGCGGTAACCGGTGGCATTGGCGAACGAGAACTTGCCGATGAATACAAGGCGCAAGGTGATGATTACAATGCCATCATGATCCAAGCGGTAGCTGACCGATTAGCTGAAGCTTTTGCTGAGTACCTGCACGAGAAAGTGCGTAAAGAAATCTGGGGCTACTCTGCGGATGAAGCGTTGTCGAACGACGACCTTATCCGTGAGAAATACCAAGGTATTCGCCCTGCACCTGGCTACCCAGCGTGTCCAGAGCACACAGAGAAAGGCTCGTTATGGGAGATGCTTAATGTCGAAGAGACTATAGGTATGTCGCTGACCAGTAGCTACGCGATGTGGCCGGGCGCGTCGGTATCGGGTTGGTACTTCTCGCACCCTGACTCTCGCTACTTTGCTATTGCTCAGATTCAGCAAGACCAAGTTGATAGCTACGCGGATCGAAAAGGTTGGAGCTTGGAAGAAGCTGAAAAGTGGCTTGGTCCTAACATCAACTAGTCATAGATTAAAACGCAAAACGGCACCGAAAGGTGCCGTTTTTTCTTGGGTATTCAATTCTGATTAGTGTTTTGTCTTTGGGAAAACCTTCACCATCTTAATGCGGTTTTCCTCAAGCTCTACTATTTCCATCTGATGGTCAGCGACCTGCACGCTTAGGTGGCTTTCAGGGATGTCTTCTAAGTACTCTAGAATCAAACCGTTTAAGGTGCGCGGGCCGTCAGTTGGGAGTGTCCACTTAAGCCCTTTATTGATGTCTCGAATGTTAGCACTGCCCTCAATAAGGAAACTGCCATCGCCTTGAGGCGTAATTTCGTCAGACAGAGTAGGCGCCATTGAGGTGGTAAACTCGCCCACGATCTCTTCCAGAATATCTTCGAGAGTCACGAGCCCATTGATATCACCATACTCATCAACGATAAGACCGATACGCTCTTTATTGCGTTGGAACTTAAGCATCTGCACGTTGAGAGGTGTCCCTTCAGGGATGAAGTAAACTTCGTCTGCACTTCGCAGCAGGGTCTCTTTTGTGAACTCGTTTTTCTCAAGCATCAGACGATATGATTCACGTAGTCTCAACATGCCAACGACTTCATCGATTTGATCTCGATACAGCACCACTCTGCCATGAGGCGAGTGCGTTAGCTGACGAACAATCGATTTCCAGTCATCGTTGATATTGATGCCGGTGATCTCGTTACGTGGAATCATGATGTCGTTTACGGTCACGTGCTCAAGGTCGAGGATCGAAATCAACATATCTTGGTGGCGGCGAGGGATCAGCGAGCCCGCTTCGTTTACCACTGTTCGCAGCTCTTCTGAACTCAAGTGATCTTCATCGTTATGGTCGACACGAAGTCCAAGCAGGCGGATAAAACCGTTGGTAATGAAGTTGACCAGGATAACCAGAGGCGAGAGCAGCTTCATCAAGATGGTGAGCACGATACTACTCATAAACGACACGCGCTCAGGATAAAGAGCGGCGAGCGTTTTTGGCGTTACTTCTGCGAACACCAAGATAATCATAGTCAGTGCACCTGTCGCGATCGCGACACCGAGGTCACCGAACAAACGCAGACCAAGTACCGTAGCGATTGCAGACGCCAGTATATTAACTAGGTTATTACCGATAAGGATCAGGCCGATGAGTCGATCGGGGCGGCTAAGCAGTTTCTCAACACGCTTTGCACCTTTATGGCCTGTTTTGGATAAGTGTTTAAGTCTGTATCGGTTCAAAGACATCATCCCTGTCTCTGAGCCCGAGAAATAGCCGGAAATTACAATTAGACCTGCAAGGATTGCAAATAAAATACCGGTCGAAATGTCGTCCAATGCCCTAGAATTCCTTTAGTTAATAGCTGGTTAATTTATGAACTACTTAAACCTTATTGTCAACGCGCCTTTGGTCGTAGAGCGTTGATGAAGTCGCCTAGTTCAAGATGATCTCTCTTACAAAGCGGCTGCCAAAGTAAGCGAGTGTGAGAAGTGTGGCCCCAGCAACTGCAAACCAAGTGACTTTTTTGCCGCGCCAGCCCTTTTGATAGTGACCCCATAGAAGCACGGTGTAGATAACCCACGCCATAAACGACAACACACCTTTGTGAGCTTTTCCTTGTGCAAACATATCCTGCACAAATACAAAACCTGTGACCAAGGTAGCGGTTAATAGCCCAGTACCAATCAAGATGATCTTGAAAAGTTGTCTTTCCACCATCATTAATGGAGGAAGGTTAGGGTTGATGGTGAGCGCTTTTTTATTCTTCAGTTTGTGATCTAGCCAAGCTAGTTGAATGGCATAGAGTGCGCCAATCGATAGCGTTGAGTATGAGAAAAGCGCTAGCGAGATATGAATCAGTAGCTTTGGGTTGTGCTCAAGATGAGTGATGAAAGCCGTTGGTACAAAGGTCGCTGCTGATAAGTTGATTGCAGCAAAGCTGTAGACAACAGGAAGCAAAAACCAGATACGTGTTTTCACCATAGCCACGCTCATAAATAGCGAGATGATGAAGCTAATTAAAGACGCGACATTCAGAATACTGAGGTTTTGACCTGCACCACTAAAGATGAGATCGCTGAGTAACACCGCGTGAAAAGTCAGCGCTAAAACAGCACTAACCAGAACAGTTTTCGTACGGATCCCGACCTGATTGACCAAGCCTGGGATGATTGTTGCGATGGCCAAGCTATAAAGAATAGCGGCCGCAATTGCGATTAAACTGTCCATTTTTCCTAAAAAATCGATTGCTTAGAGCCCGAATTATACCCTGCATCGTCCTATTGGGCTACGCCAGATGTAAAAACTATTGACTCGTATTTGATCTTGTTAGATATGACTCTCACTGCTGGCTAAGGTATACTCACTGCAATTGATCGCCAGTTTGAAGCGAAGAGAAAGAAATGTTTGAGAATTTAACGGATCGTCTATCCAAAACGCTGAAGAATATCAGCGGTAAAGGTCGTCTGACCGAAGACAACATCAAAGACACGCTGCGCGAAGTTCGCATGGCGCTACTTGAGGCGGACGTTGCTCTGCCCGTTGTTCGTGAGTTTATCAAAGGTGTTAAAGAGCGCGCTGTTGGTGTTGAGGTGTCTAAATCACTTACGCCAGGTCAGGAGTTCATCAAGATTGTTCAAGCTGAGCTTGAGCAAGTTATGGGTGAATCGAACGAAGCGCTTGATCTTGCTGCGCAGCCGCCAGCTGTCATTCTTATGGCGGGCCTGCAAGGTGCAGGTAAAACCACCAGTGTGGGCAAGCTCTCTAAGCTTCTAAATGAGCGCGAGAAAAAGAAAGTACTGGTTGTGTCTGCCGACGTATACCGTCCAGCGGCAATCAAGCAGCTTGAAACACTAGCCGGTGATGTGGGTGTGGACTTCTTCCCATCGACAGCCGATCAAAAGCCAATCGACATTGCTAATGCTGCTATCGACCACGCTAAGAAGAAATTCTACGACGTATTGATTGTCGATACCGCAGGTCGCCTAGCGGTTGACCACGAAATGATGGATGAAATCCAGCAGCTTCATACAGCAATCAACCCAGTTGAAACCCTGTTCGTGGTTGACGCCATGACAGGTCAAGATGCGGCGAACACAGCTAAAGCCTTCGGTGATGCACTGCCACTAACAGGTGTAATCCTGACTAAGGTGGATGGTGATGCACGTGGTGGTGCGGCGCTTTCAGTTCGCCATATCACCGGCAAGCCAATTAAGTTCTTGGGTGTAGGTGAGAAGACTGACGCTCTAGAACCGTTCCACCCAGACCGCGTGGCTTCACGTATCCTTGGTATGGGTGACGTTCTTTCTCTTATCGAAGACCTTCAGCGTAATGTCGATACAGAGAAAGCTGAGAAGATGGCGAAGAAGTTCAAGGAGAAGAAAGGTTTTGACCTTGAAGACTTCCGCGAACAGCTTGGTCAGATGCAGAACATGGGCGGCATGATGGGCATGATGGATAAACTTCCAGGCATGTCAAACCTACCTGACAACGTCAAAGATAAAGTTGACGACAAGATGTTCAAGCAGATGGAAGCCATCATCAACTCGATGACAATGAAAGAGCGTCAGCGTCCTGAACTTATCAAAGGCTCTCGCAAAAAACGTATCGCGGCAGGTTCTGGTACTCAGGTACAAGATGTGAACCGCCTGCTTAAGCAATTCACCCAAATGCAGAAGATGATGAAGAAGATGCAGAAAGGTGGCATGCGCGGCATGATGCGTAATATGCAGGGCATGATGGGTGGCATGGGCGGTATGGGCGGCGGTGGCAATCCGTTTGGCCGATAATCTCGCAATTCGCGAAGGGTAACAGAGCGACTGAAAGCAACTCATTGATCTTTCAAACTGTTACCCAGCTCACATCTTCACCAGAGCCCAAAAACTGGTGAAAAAATAGCTAAACCCCTTGCAATGCCTCGGAATAAGAGTAAAATTCCGAGGCTTTATTTTGGCACGAGACCTCAGGTTGCTCATTTGAGAAACATTTCTGAGGTCATTTTTATTATTGAGAAAGCAAAGAGGACGATATGGTTACCATTCGTTTGGCACGTCACGGCGCTAAGAAGCGTCCATTCTATCAAATCGTAGTAGCGGACAGCCGCAATGCAGCAACTGGCCGTTTCATCGAGAAAGTGGGTTTCTTTAACCCAACTGCTAAAGGTCAAGAAGAAGGTCTACGTCTAGACCTAGAGCGCGTTAACCACTGGGTTGGTCAAGGCGCAACAGTTTCTGACCGCGTTGCTAAGCTAGTTAAAGACGCTCAAAAAGCGGCTTAATTCTAGTTAAGTAAGCAGTATGTCGTCGATGAAAGGTAAAGACACAATGAGCAATCAAGACGAAAGAATTGTTGTAGGTAAATTTGGTTCTACTTACGGCATTCGCGGATGGCTTAAGGTGTTTACCTACACAGACAATCCTGAAAGTATTTTCGATTACAGCCCTTGGTATATTAACCAAAAAGGGTGAATGGGTAGAGTACAAAGTTGAAAGTTGGAAGCGCCATAACAAAGGTATGGTGTGTAAGCTAGAAGGTCTTGAGGTTCGTGAAGAAGCTCACCTACTGACCAACTTCGAGATTGCAATCGACCCAGCTGTGCTACCAGAGCTGTCAGAAGATGAATTCTACTGGCGCGAATTGTTCGGTATGAAAGTAGTGACCACGAAAGGTTATGACCTAGGGGAAGTAACTGACATCATGGAAACTGGTTCGAACGATGTTTTGGTTGTGAAAGCAAATCTGAAAGATGCTTTTGGGCAAAAGGAACGGTTGGTACCGTACCTTGAAGAGCAAGTGATCAAGAAAGTTGATCGCGAAGCTCAACGGATCGAAGTTGACTGGGATCCTGGATTCTAATTCATTTTTAGTAACTCAATAGAGCGAGAGAACAGATGTGGGTTGGCGTAATTAGCCTGTTTCCAGACATGTTCCGCAGCGTTACTGATTATGGAGTAACAGGTCAAGCGGTTAAAAAAGGTCTACTGTCGATTGAGACATGGAATCCTCGTGATTTCACTCACGACAAACATCGCACTGTCGATGATAGACCTTACGGTGGTGGTCCTGGTATGTTGATGATGGTTCAGCCATTGCGCGATGCCATTCAGGCAGCCAAACAGGCATCACCGGGTAAGACGAAAGTCATTTACCTTTCTCCTCAAGGTCGTAAGCTCGACCAGACTGGGGTAGAAGAACTAGCGAAAAACGACAACCTTGTGTTGATTTGTGGACGCTATGAAGGGGTAGATGAGCGCATCATCCAAACTGAGGTTGACGAAGAATGGTCAATCGGAGATTTTGTGATGACAGGTGGGGAAATCCCAGCCATGACGCTAATCGACTCAGTCTCACGGTTTGTTCCGGGAGTACTAGGCGATTTTGCTTCAGCAGAAGAAGACTCTTTTGCAAATGGCTTACTAGATTGTCCACACTATACGCGCCCTGAAGTTCTAGACGATTTAGAGGTACCAAGTGTCCTCAAGTCTGGTAACCACAAGGACATTCGTCGCTGGCGACTACAGCAGTCGTTAGGCCGTACTTGGCTAAGAAGACCGGAGCTCCTGGAAAACCTAGCTCTGACTGACGAACAGGAACAATTACTTGCCGAGTTCATTAAAGAAACTCGAAATAACAGCAAGTAACCTATTTAATTTAGTATCAGTTTATTCTAGGAATTTAAGAACATGAGTAACATCATCAAGGCTCTTGAAGAAGAGCAAATGAAATCAGACCTACCTAAATTTGCACCAGGTGACACTGTTGTAGTTCAGGTTAAAGTAAAAGAAGGTGATCGTGAGCGTCTACAGGCTTACGAAGGCGTTGTAATCGCTATCCGTAACCGTGGTCTTCACTCTGCTTTCACTGTTCGTAAGATCTCGAACGGCGAAGGTGTTGAGCGTACGTTCCAAACTCACTCTCCAATGGTTGATAGCATCGAAGTTAAACGCCGTGGTGCAGTACGTCGTGCCAAGCTGTACTACCTACGTGAGCGTTCTGGTAAGTCTGCTCGTATCAAAGAGAAACTTGCTAAGAAGTAATGCTATTTTACTAGCGTTCTCAAATATTAAGCGGAGTCCTCGGACTCCGCTTTTTTATGTTTGAAGTCATGGTGATGTTGTGCCCTACGCACGTTACTCCACTGGCCGTGCATCTGCACAGGTAGCAATCAACATAAGTTTTGGTGATCGCTTCAATAAGATCCCTGCCTACGCAGGGATGACGGTAATTTTGGAGTTATTGTGCTCACAGCATGCCTCATTCCACTGACCGTGCGTCTACGTAGGCAGGAATCTATTTAAGGCCAGGCAGTCGTTTCAAAAAGTCCCTTGTCTACGCAGAAATGATGATTTTGAGTAATTGTACTCAAAGCGCGCGTCATTCCACTGGCCGTGCGCCTACAGAGGCAGGAATCTACTTAAGGCATGGTGAACGCTTCAAAAAGCCCTCGTCTGTGCATGGATGAGGATAAAATCGAGTTGTTGTACTTATAGCGAGCGTCATTCCTGCGCATGCAGGAATCTACTCAAGGCTTGGTGATCGCTTCAACAAGATCCCTGCCTACGCAGGGATGACGATAAGTTTAATTAGGGGGGGGAGGGATCCAGCGAGGTTAGTAACTATCTTCCGACCAGCCATCGCTGTCTGACATGTCTGGTGCGCCCGGAATGGTGTTCTCTTCATCCGCCCACTCACCAAAATCAATCATTTGGCACTGCTTAGAGCAGAATGGACGAAACGGGCTTTCTTCACCCCATACCACGTCTTTTTTACATTGTGGGCATGGGACAACGGTTGGTTTACTCATAATGGTTCCTGAGTGCGACTATTAGGTAAAGCTGAACTAGTTACAAACGGCTAATTCAAATTCGATATCGTTAGGGTAGGCTTGCCCCGACTCAAAGGCAATAAACTTCACTGAAAAACGGTTTTTATGCCCAGATACCATTGGATACACGCCATAGTGCATGGGAATATTGAGTCGCAATATATTGGCTTCTTCGGCATCACTTTGGAAAAATCCCGCTCGAGCAATCTCTGGTTTAAAGCGACCTGTTTCGCGCGTTAGTTTGAGCCACATGTGTAGGGCATCCATTAATGGCTTGAGTGAACTTAGCCATTTTTCCGCATCGTGCATACGTTTATCGAGCGGTAGGTGCAACCAGTAGTGCAGAGTCGGAAGATCAAAGCAGCATGAACCACCTGGCAAGCCAAATCGTTGGCGAATGGTGCTTAAGAATCTGTCCTCTTTGAAAGATTGTCCAAATCGTTCAGCCGCCATCAACTCGCGATGGACACCATCGAGGTCACGAAGAATAGAGCCCAGCATCTCTTGATCAACATCATCGACGTTCAGCCAAGCACGGTAGGTTTGTCTCTGCTTCTCAAGATCTTTCGCCAACTCACTTTTTAGCTGGATCTGTTCAAAGATCTCCAATAAATCAAATATGGATTTGAAGAAGATTTGGTGCTGGTTGCTATCTGAAAAAGACGAGGAATGTTGTAGCTGTCTCAGTAGAGATTCAACTCTTAGGTAAATTCTTGTTTTTTCATTAAGAGGGTGTTCGAATCTATTTGTGATCATCTGCTAGCCTTTAAACGCTTCCATGCTATTTTCACCGATTTTTACCGCATAATGCTAGGTACTTTTGGTGCAATTGTGTGACTTGGGGCAAAAGTTGAGCGTTGTCAGTATTATTATCAATCACATCATCAGCATGCATTAGCCGTGTGTCTCTATCGACTTGTGCTTTGAGTATAGAACGCACCTGTTCCTCAGGCACCCCGTCACGTGTCATTGTTCGGTTAATTTGTGTCTGGGCATTAACATCGACGACCAACACTCTGTCCGCCATACCTTGAAGGTTGTTCTCAATCAGCAGGGGTACAACAAGTAATGTGTACGGACTTGTCGAGGCTTGAAGCCTTGCCAGCATTTGCTCTCGAATCATTGGATGAAGTAGGTTGTTCAACCAAGTCTTCTCTTCATCATTCGCAAAGATACGTGCCCGTAATTTAGCTCGATTTAGTGAGCCATCTGGTTGCAAAATATCTGCGCCAAAGTGTGTCTCTAACGCAGCTAATCCCTCAGAACCGATATCAACCACATCTCTTGCGACCACATCGGCATCGACAAGTTCAATTCCAAACTCATCACGAAACAAATTTGCTACCGTGGTCTTGCCGCTTGCGATTCCACCGGTTAAACCAACAACAAACCCCATTAATACACTCCTGTCGTTATCGCAAGATAGGCATACGTAATCTGACTGCCCCACAGTGCGCTGACCCAGCCAGCAATGGCAAGGTAAGGACCAAATGGGAACGCCGTATCGATGCCTTTGCTCTGCATTCTAAGCTGAATGAGACCAAACACAACGCCTACAACAGAAGAAAGTAGAATAATCATAGGAAGGAACTGCCAGCCTAACCATGCGCCGAGAGCTGCGAGCAGTTTAAAGTCACCATAACCCATCCCTTCTTTACCTGTTGCTAGCTTGAACAGCCAGTACACAGACCAAAGGCATAGATAACCCGCGATGGCGCCAATAACAGAATCCTGAAGTGAGATAGGAGAGATACCCAACAAGGCTAATGCGACCCCAACCCAAAGCAGTGGTACAGTGAGTTGATCTGGGAGCAACATAGTATCAAGGTCGATAAATGTCGCACTGATGAGTACCAAGGTCATACCAATAAGCGCAATACTGTACCAGCTAAATCCCAGGTACCATGCGACGATTCCACACATTGCGGCGGTGAGCAGTTCAACTAACGGATACCGACTGCTTATCTTGTTATCGCAGTGGCGACAGCGACCTTTTAGGATCAGCCAGCTCAACACGGGGATGTTATCTAGGATGCGAATTGGCGTCTTACACTTAGGGCAAGCACTGCGTGGCACGCTGAGATTGTACTGTCCCTCTGGGGGCGTGATTTTGTACTCTGGAAAAGCCTCGGCACATTCCTCTCGCCAACCGCGTTCCATCATAATAGGCAAGCGATGAATCACGACGTTGAGAAAGCTGCCCATAATCAAACCAAAAATGGTGGCGAAGACAACGAACAACCAAGGATAATAAATCAACACGTCCATTTAGGGGTACACTGGCAATAAATCAATAAGTTAATGTCTATGTTAGCCTATTACTGTCATTAAGTTAAAGATGGGAAGGTACATTGCGACCACAAGTCCACCGACTAGGGTTCCCAAAAAAGACAATGATAAAAGGCTCGAGAATCTTACCGAGGTTATCCACCGTGTTGTCGACTTCGGCTTCGTAGATGGATGCAACGCGATTCAACATATCATCCAATGTGCCAGACTCTTCACCTATCATCACCATCTGCAACACCATTTCTGGGAAAGCATTGGCTTGTCGCATCGCTAAGTGGATTGGAACACCTGCAACGATATCAGTGTGGATCGATGTGATGACCTGCTGGTAGAAAAGGTTATCCGCCGTCTTTGCACTGGTTTGGATGCTCGATAAGATTGGGATACCTGCACTAAAGCTAGTAGAGAGTGTGCGGCTAAACTTAGCAATGGATGCCTTGGTAATAACCTGTCCGATAATAGGAACAGTAAGGGCTAAACGGCTGGTTGATAGACGAATGGCGAAACTTCGTTGCCTCGCGACTTTTAGCCCTAAGGTGCTAATAATGACTAAGTTAACTACTAAGAATCCATTTTCCTGAAACCATCTTGATAGATTAAGGACTTGAACCGTAAACCATGGCAGTGAAGCATTAAAGCCGCGAAACATGGATTCAAACTCAGGTACTACCGTGGTTAGCATGAGATAGGTAACTCCGAGTGAGACCAAAAGAATCATCACAGGATAGATAAGGGCTTTTATCACTTTTGAACGTAGCATTTCTTGTTTTTCCCGATAATCGGCCAAGCGTTCAAATACCCCAGCTAGATTCCCTGAGTTTTCTCCCGTAGCGACCATATCAACGTAAAAACTGTCAAAATGGCGGCTAGCGAATTGCATGACTCGTGATATCGGTGTGCCAGCCTCAAGCCCTTTACTGATCTGCGATAGTACAGACTTCATTTCGGCTTTAGATTGATTGTCTGCTATGAGCTTAATGGCGTGGACAATCGGTATTCCAGTGCTGAGCATGGTTGCCAGTTGTCGGGTGAGTACCGTCATGTCCTTACTATTGATGCGTTGAGTCAGTCTCGTCCAAGTAGAGAGGCTACGGCGTTTTATCTTTCGGACTTGGATATGCTGCTGCTTTAGCGACGCTCTAGCTTCCATCTCGGTGATGGCGAGCGTTTGTCCAGAGACTTTTTTACCTTGGCTGTTCACTCCCTTCCAGTGGAATGCGCTTAGTGTTGGCTCAGTCTTACCCACTATATCCTCCCGATACTAAAAGTAGAGCACGCGTTGCAGTTCGCGGTAGCTAGTAATGCCAGCGATTAGCTTTTCCACACCAGATTGCTTTAGCGTCTTCATTCCCTGGGCCTTAGCAATAGCTTCTATTTCATTTAGGCTTGCGCTAGTGACTACCGCGCTGGCGAGTTCATGAGTAAACGCCATTACCTCATAGATACCAGTCCTACCGAGATAACCATGATTACAATGGTTACAGCCTTGCTCGTTGGCGAGGTAGACTATCGACTCATTGGGAATGTTGAGGGAGTGACGAAGTTGAGGGGACATTGGGTCTGGTATCTTACAACACTCACACAGCTTTCGTGCTAAGCGCTGAGCAATGATCAACGATAGAGAGGACGACAGGTTGATAGCGTCGACACCCATGTTTTTGAGCCTAATGACGGTCTCTGCGGCCGAGTTGGTGTGCAGTGTAGATAACACAAGGTGGCCCGTTTGAGCTGCTTTGACCGCAATTTCGGCGGTTTCGATATCTCGGATTTCGCCGAGCATGACAATATCGGGATCTTGTCTTAAAAAAGATCGAAGGGCGGTAGAGAAATCAAAGCCGATCTTTGGATTGATCTGAACTTGATTGATGCCCTCAAGATGAATCTCAACCGGATCTTCAGCAGTAGAAATATTGCGCTCTGCGGTATTGAGAATGCTAAGTCCAGTGTATAGCGAAACGGTTTTTCCACTGCCAGTGGGACCTGTCATTAGGATCATACCTTGGGGCTTTTTTAGTGCGGTGAGGTAAAGCGATTTTTGTTGCTCGGTATAACCTAGCTGATCAATGTTGAGCTGGGTGGCATCGGCGTCCAAAAGTCTTAACACGATTTTCTCACCCCACATTGTGGGTAGGGTTGAAACGCGCATGTCGATAGAGGCTGCTTCAGAGAGTTTCAGTTTCAGTCGACCGTCTTGCGGTAAGCGCCTTTCGGCGATATCAAGTTTAGCCAAGATCTTAATCCGAGCTGCCAATCGACGACTAAGCTGCGTCGCAGGCTGGTGAGTCTCTATCAAGATGCCATCACAGCGAAGCCGTATTCGATAAGAGTGCTCATAAGGTTCGAAATGAATATCCGAGGCTTTCTTGCGCACGGCATCCGTCAATACCTGATGAATAAAGCGACTTACAGGAGAGTCATCTTGGGAGAGGTCTTCGACGTTCTCGAGCTCCGAATCGCTGATTGGGACTAGGTTGGTTAGTGCTTCAGAAGTGAGCTCTCTAAAGCTAGGATTGATGCCCTTATGGTTTTCGCCATAAAGACGCTTAATGGCCGATGTGATATCAAGGCAATCACAGACGACGAGCTCTATCTGTAGTCCAGTCGCAAAACGAAAATCATTTTCTAACTCGACAATGCTCGGGTCTGATATTGCGATAGAGAGGGTGTGGCTATTTTGCTTGATCGGAATTGCGTGGTTTTTTACGATTAGCTCACGTAATCCTGCTGTTCGACAAAGCTCTATGTAGTTGTAGTCATGCAGTTGTGTAGCGGGCAGAGCAAATAGTTTCTCTAAAGCCGAAGTTAAGTCTTGGGCTGTCAGCCAGCCCAATTCCACAATGATTGATGGAACAGACTCCATACTTGATTGCGTGCATTCTATTAGACGATCTTTTTGACTCTCTGAAATAATATGAGCCTCAGCAAGAACGCTAGGCAGCCTACTTATGCTCAAAGCTAGTTACAGCCTTTTGGAAGCAATTCACTATCAATATTTGCTGCTTGGCAGCTCCAGCTTCCTTCGGTGGTTCTCACAAGGTCTAGGGTATTTCCAGCCACCTTAGGGCTTGATTTTCCCGTCTCAAAACTTACGCGAATGGTGCCTGCTGCTCCGCTGTTGCCCGTTAAAGTAATAGTACCTAGAGCATAGGATTGCGGAATGCCATAGCTTGCGGCACTTGCTGGATTCGGAAACTGACCATTTGATAAGGTTTCCGTTTCAATAGGCGTTCTTAATGCAGACAAAGTTGCAAGGGCAGACGATGTTTCACTTTTTGCAATATAGTTTTGGTAAGTAGGTAGTGCCACTGCAGCCAGTACCCCGATCACCGCGACGACAATCATTAACTCAATCAAGGTAAAACCTTGTTGCTTGTTTGCTTTGTTCATTTGTATTCCCTTAACTAAATTAGTTGCACATAGCGAACATACTCCTGAGATTTAACCCAATAAAGTTAATGGGTTAACGCCCTAGAACAGGTTCTAAAAAATGAAGGCCCATTGCATGTCGTTGCATTTTGGGTGCGACTGACTCTGAAGGTTGGGGACTAGCACGGCTGAATGAGAGGGAAAGTCGTGGGGGAGAGGGGCGGACACAAAAAAGCGAAGCTCATAGCTTCGCTTTTTACTGCAATGATAAGAATGACGGGGTTAGTCTTTGAATCTCATCGATAAGTCCATCGCTTTAAGATGCTTGGTCAGAGCGCCAACCGAGATGTAATCAACGCCTGTTTCCGCAAACTCAGCGATGGTTTCCATGGTTACGTTGCCCGAGTTCTCAAGCGCAGCGCGTCCTGCATTCAGCTCTACCGCTTGACGCATCATATCCGTCGTAAAGTTATCGAGCATGATGATATCCGCGCCAGCATCTATGGCTTGTTGTAGCTCTTCTAGAGATTCAGTTTCGACTTCGACAGGTTTTCCTGGGTTTAGCTGTTTCGCAGTCTCGATGGCTTTAGTGATGCCACCGCAAGCGATGATGTGATTCTCTTTAATAAGGTAAGCGTCGAAGACACCAATACGATGGTTGTAACCACCGCCACAGGCGACAGCGTATTTTAGTGCACTGCGAAGACCAGGAATCGTTTTGCGTGTGTCTAGTAGGCGACATTGGGTATGTGCGATCTTTTCAGCGTACTCAGCGGTAACAGTCGCGCAGCCAGATAGCGTTTGGATGAAGTTCATCGCGTTACGCTCACCAGTGAGCAAAATGCGTGCAGGGCCTGTTAGGGTGCACAGCACTTGGTTTGGCTCTACTTTGTCACCGTCTTGAACGTGCCATTCAATGCGGACTTCGCCACCAAGCTGTTTGAATACTTCGTCTGCCCACATTTGACCACAGAACACACCATGCTCACGAGTGATGATCGTCGCGACGTTTTGAGTCTCAGCCGGGATAAGGCTCGCCGTGATGTCTGCGCTCACATCCAGTGTCCCACCTAAGTCTTCACGTAGCGTGTCTGCCACGGCACGAGTAATTTCTGAAGGGAGTTGCTGCTTTAGATATTCAAGACGTTCTTGGCTGTTGTGTGTGTTTTTCATCGCTTAACGTGTCTAGTGGGGGAACAAAGTGGGCATGATACTCCTGCTTGTGCGGAATTTCAGCATCAAATCTCGCATTTTATTGGCTGTCGGATAAAATCAAAGCGATAGCGATGTAGATAGGCTCAAAATATATGCAAAACCAAGATAGACCTTATAGTTCACAGGGCTTTTCTGAGATTGATAAACAAGGTTGGTATCAAGCTGCGCGATGCGTGGTATCCCCTCACTTTGATGCGAGGCCAGACGAAGAGGATGTGTCGCTGCTGGTGGTGCATAATATCAGCCTGCCACCGGCACAATTTGGCGGCCCCTATATAGAAGATTTCTTTCTCGGACAGCTCGATGCATCGAGTCATCCCTTTTTTAAGGTGATTGAAAAGATGAAAGTCTCCGCACACTGTTTGATACGCCGTGACGGGGAGGTAGTGCAGTTTGTTCCCTTCAGTGCTCGCGCTTGGCATGCTGGTGTTTCGAGTTTTGCGGGGCGTGCAAGGTGTAACGATTATTCGATTGGAATAGAGCTAGAAGGAACCGATTATGTCGCTTACACCAACGCTCAATATGCGAGTTTACAACGTCTTACACAATCGCTAATGGCTCGGTATCCGCAGATCACTCGTGAGCGCATCACTGGTCATCAATACATAGCGCCGTTAAGAAAGAGCGATCCAGGTCTAGTTTTTGACTGGTCGCGTTTCAAAAATACATTGTAATAAAAGATTCACTCCTGCCCATTTGAGCAGAATTCGTGGTGCTTTTTCAGCATCACGATTTATTTTGTTATTCAAATTATAAATAACCAGAACACTGGTTATTCCTTCTTTACTTGATATTGGTCAATTTCCCTTGTCTGACAAATAAACTCCTTTCTTATTGATTTTTAAGGCTTTTCATAGCACGTCATTTACCCGATAAGTTTCTCGTATGTAATTGGTCTGACCAAGGGTGTTGATGTTTTAATCTATAAATGTTTCATAACGGTTAATGCAAGGCCGGTTCTATGATGTGAATCAATTTTTCACTAGACATTGGTGTTTTAAATGTGTTAATTTTTACCCCAACTTATAAATTGGTAATACCAATTAACAGCTCTAGAAAGTAGAAGAATAAAAGAATAATAGTTATGGCTTATCAAAGGATCCGTCAGCCGAAACTTTCGGATGTTATCGAGCAAGAATTGGAACGCTTGATTGTTGAAGGAACGCTTTCAGCAGGGCAGCAGCTTCCACCAGAACGTGAGCTGGCAAAGCAATTTGATGTTTCTCGACCTTCTATTCGAGAGGCAATTCAGCGACTTGAAGCGAAGAAGCTTCTAACCCGTCGTCAAGGCGGTGGCACGTTCGTTAGCGAGAACATCTGGAAAAGTTTCTCTGATCCCTTGTTAGACCTCCTATCTTCTCACAACGAGACTCAGCTAGATTTGCTTGAGGCTCGTCATGCTATGGAAGGTATCTCTGCTTACTTCGCTGCATTGCGTGGCACCGATGAAGATTTTGCTCAGATTGAAGCATGTTTAGGCAATATTCGCACAGCACAAGAGTCCGGCGACGTTGAGGCTGAAGCCTCTGCGGTCATGGCATTTCTTGTGGCACTAACAGAAGCTGCACATAACGTTGTGTTGCTGCACATTGTTCGAAGCCTAGCACCGTTACTTGAGCAAAATGTTCTACAGAATTTAGAGCTATTACACCGCCGCTCTGAGGTGGTGGAGAAAGTCAGTAAACACCGAGCTAATATCGTTGAAGCGATCGTCGCTGGTCAGCCAGAAAAGGCGCGTGAGATGTCGCATTCGCATTTAGCTTACATCGAAGAAACATTGTTAGATTTGACTCGAGAAGCGTCTCGTCGTGAGCGCTCTTTGAGACGAATTCAACAAGATAGTGATTCTTAAAACTAGAAACGCTTACTTTAATTAAGTAGATCCAACCAACAGAAGGATAGATCGCCATGTCTGACATGAAGCATGACGTAGATGCACTGGAAACTCAAGATTGGCTTCAAGCACTTGAATCCGTTGTTCGTGAAGAAGGTGTAGAACGTGCACAATTTCTACTAGAAACCGTTCTAGAGAAAGCTCGTTTAGATGGCGTTGATATGCCAACAGGCATCAACACTAACTACATTAATACTATTCCAGCAGCACAAGAGCCAGCTTACCCTGGTGATACAACGCTTGAGCGTCGTATTCGTTCGATTATTCGCTGGAACGCAATCATGATCGTATTGCGTGCTTCTAAGAAAGACCTAGACCTTGGTGGTCACATGGCTTCTTACCAGTCTGCAGCAGCATTTTATGAAGTGTGCTTCAACCACTTCTTCCGTGCTCCTAACGAGACTGACGGTGGCGATCTAGTTTACTATCAAGGTCACATCTCACCAGGTATCTACTCTCGTGCATTCGTAGAAGGTCGTCTAACTGAAGAGCAGCTAGATAACTTCCGTCAAGAAGTAGACGGTAAAGGTATTCCTTCATACCCACACCCTAAACTGATGCCTGAGTTCTGGCAGTTCCCAACAGTATCTATGGGTCTAGGTCCTATTTCTTCGATCTACCAAGCACGTTTCCTTAAGTACCTAAATGGTCGCGGCCTAAAAGACACTTCAGCTCAGCGTGTTTATGCCTTCCTAGGTGACGGTGAGATGGATGAGCCAGAATCACGCGGTTCACTTTCTTTCGCTGCGCGTGAGAAACTAGACAACCTATGTTTCCTAATCAACTGTAACCTTCAGCGCCTAGATGGTCCTGTAATGGGTAACGGTAGCATCATTCAAGAGCTAGAAGGTCTATTCAAAGGCGCTGGCTGGAATGTTGTTAAGGTTATCTGGGGTAACAATTGGGATGCACTACTGGCGAAAGACACGTCAGGCAAACTTCTGCAGCTAATGAACGAAACTGTAGATGGTGACTACCAAACATTTAAATCGAAAGATGGTGCATACGTACGTGAGCACTTCTTTGGTAAGTACCCAGAAACAGCTGCACTTGTTGCAGATATGACTGACGACGAAATCTTCGCGCTTAAGCGTGGTGGTCACGATTCTTCTAAGCTGTATGCAGCATACAAGAACGCGGCAGAGACTAAAGGTCGTCCAACAGTAATCCTAGCTAAGACAGTTAAAGGTTACGGCATGGGTGAAGCGGCTGAAGGTAAGAACATCGCACACCAAGTTAAGAAGATGGACATGACTCACGTTCTACACCTACGTGATCGTCTAGGTCTTCAAGACATTCTAACTGATGAGAAAGTAGCAGAGCTTCCATACCTGAAACTTGAAGAAGGTAGCGCGGAATATGAATACCTGCACGCTCGTCGTAAAGCTCTAAAAGGTTACACGCCACAGCGTCTACCTAAGTTTACTCAAGAATTCAAAGTGCCAGAGCTAGAAGAGTTCTCGCCGCTACTAAGCGAGCAGAAGCGTGATATCTCAACGACGATGGCATACGTTCGTACGCTTAATATCCTGCTTAAGAACAAGAACATTGGTAAGAACGTTGTTCCTATCATCTGTGATGAAGCTCGTACGTTTGGTATGGAAGGTCTATTCCGTCAGATCGGTATCTACAACCCGCACGGTCAGGAATACACGCCAGAAGATAAAGGTATCGTTTCTTACTACAAAGAAGCAACGTCAGGTCAGGTTCTACAAGAAGGTATCAACGAGCTAGGCTCAATGGCTTCTTGGGTTGCAGCGGCAACATCATACAGCACTAACGACCTGCCAATGATTCCGTTCTACATCTACTACTCAATGTTTGGTTTCCAACGTGTAGGTGATATGGCATGGATGGCTGGTGACCAACAAGCTCGCGGTTTCCTACTAGGCGCAACGGCTGGTCGTACAACGCTAAACGGTGAAGGACTACAGCACGAAGATGGTCACTCGCACATCATGGCGAACACGGTTCCTAACTGTATCTCTTACGACCCAACTTTCGCTTACGAAGTTGCGGTAATCATGCAAGACGGTATCCGTCGCATGTACGGTGAGAACCAAGAGAACGTGTTCTACTACCTAACAGTGATGAACGAAAACTACGCAATGCCAGCAATGCCAGAAGGTGCTGAAGAAGGCATCCGTAAGGGTATCTACAAGCTTGAGTCTTACGCAGGTGACAAGTCTAAAGTTCAGCTAATGGGCTCTGGTACTATCATGAACGAAGTACGTAAAGCAGCGACTATTCTAAGCGAAGAGTACGGCATCGCTTCTGACGTATTCTCTGTAACATCGTTCAACGAGCTAACTCGTGACGGTCAAGACGCAGAGCGTTACAACATGCTTCACCCAGAAGCAGAAGTGAAAGTCCCTTACATTGCACAAGTAATGGGTACTGAGCCAGCAATCGCGGCGACTGACTACATGAAGAACTACTCTGAGCAAGTTCGCGCATTCATGCCTACTGAGTCTTACAAAGTACTTGGTACAGATGGTTACGGCCGTTCAGACAGCCGTGAGAACCTACGTCGTCACTTCGAAGTTAACGCAGGCTACGTGGTAGTTGCAGCGCTAACTGAACTAGCGAAGCGCGGTGATGTTGAAAAGTCTGTTGTGACTGAAGCAATTGCTAAGTTCAACATCGACACTGAAAAAACTAACCCACTTTACGCTTAATACAGCGCTTAATTAGAAGGTAAATAAGCAATGGCAATCGAAATTAATGTACCTGACATCGGTGCGGATGAGGTTGAAGTTACTGAGATTCTTGTAAGCGTTGGCGACAAGGTGGAAGAAGAGCAGTCTCTAATCACTGTTGAAGGCGACAAGGCTTCTATGGAAGTTCCAGCGTCTCAAGCAGGTATTGTTAAAGAAATCAAAGTAGCGGAAGGCGATTCTGTTACTACGGGTTCTCTAATTATGATTTTCGAAGCCGAAGGTGCAGCAGCAGCTGCTGCACCTGCTCCTGCGGCTGAAGCGGCTCCAGCAGCGGCTCCAGCTCCAGCAGCAGCGGCAGCAGAACTGAAAGAAGTTCACGTACCAGACATCGGTGGTGACGAAGTAGAAGTTACTGAAATCATGGTTAAAGTTGGCGATGCAGTGGAAGAAGAGCAATCTCTTCTAACTGTAGAAGGCGACAAAGCTTCTATGGAAGTACCAGCACCATTTGCAGGTACGGTTAAAGAGATCAAGATTGCTGAAGGTGATTCAGTAACAACTGGTTCTCTTGTCATGGTATTTGAAACTGCAGGTTCGGGTGCGGCAGCTCCAGTAGCAGAAGCTTCTGCAGCACCTGCAGCGGCTCCTGCGGCATCCGGAGCGCCGGCCGCGGCTGAAAAAGAAGTAAACGTACCAGATATCGGCGGTGACGAAGTTGAAGTTACTGAAGTAATGGTAGCGGTTGGCGATACAGTGGAAGAAGAGCAATCTCTTATCACTGTAGAAGGCGACAAAGCTTCTATGGAAGTACCAGCACCTTTCGCTGGCACAGTTAAAGAAATCAAGATTGCAGCTGGCGATAAAGTCACGACTGGCTCGCTAATCATGACGTTCGTTGTGGCCGGCACTCCGGTGGAAGGCGCAGCGCCTGCACCTGTTGCAGCACCTGCACAAGCAGCGGCTCCAGCAGCAGCACCTGCGGCGGCGGCTCCAGCAGCGAAAGCGGATGCAGCACCACAAGCGAACGACTTCCAAGAGAACCACGAGTACGCGCACGCGTCTCCAGTCGTTCGACGTCTAGCTCGTGAGTTTGGTGTTAACCTAGCGAAAGTAAAAGGTACGGGTCGTAAGAGCCGCGTACTGAAAGAAGACGTTCAAGCTTACGTTAAAGATGCACTTAAGCGTCTTGAGTCTGGTGCCGCAGCATCTGGCAAAGGCGGTGACGGCTCAGCTCTTGGTCTGCTACCTTGGCCGAAGGTTGACTTCAGCAAGTTTGGTGAGACTGAAGTTCAGAAGCTTTCTAAGATCAAGAAGATCTCTGGTGCTAACCTACACCGTAACTGGGTAATGATCCCGCACGTTACACAGTGGGATAACGCGGATATCACAGCGCTTGAAGCATTCCGTAAAGAGCAAAACGCTATCGAAGCGAAGAAAGATTCAGGTATGAAGATCACGCCACTTGTGTTCATCATGAAAGCTGTTGCGAAAGCACTTGAAGCCTTCCCTGCGTTTAACTCTTCTCTATCAGAAGATGGCGAGAGCATCATTCTTAAGAAGTACGTGAACGTTGGTATCGCAGTGGATACGCCAAACGGTCTTGTTGTTCCTGTATTCAAGGACGTAAACAAGAAGGGGATCTACGAGCTATCTGAAGAGCTAATGGTTATCTCGAAGAAAGCACGTGCCGGCAAGCTAACGGCTGCAGATATGCAAGGTGGCTGTTTCACTATCTCAAGCCTAGGCGGCATCGGTGGTACTGCATTTACTCCTATCGTAAATGCACCTGAAGTTGGTATCCTTGGTGTGTCTAAGTCTGAAATGAAGCCTGTATGGAACGGTAAAGAATTTGAGCCGCGCCTACAGCTTCCACTTTCACTATCGTACGATCACCGTGTGATTGACGGTGCGGAAGGTGCACGTTTCATTACTTATCTAAACAGCTGCTTGAGCGATATTCGTCGCTTGGTACTTTAAGGCAGTTTGATCCCTCTAGCTTCCCCCAACCGGGAAGCTAGAGGGGTAAAAAACCAAATTCATACAACAATTCCCATTGAATTGTTGTCTAGCTCACAGGCTAAATTGATTTACTTTTCACACCGTTAACATCTCTGTAAAATGTTGGCGGTCTGAAATCATAAATATTTAAATTCATTACGCTATAAACGTTGTCATTAGGCGTCAAAGCGAAGTTTATAAAAAAGAAAATCAATACCCACTCAGCCTGTTAGGGATAATGACTACAAGAGGTCAAAATGAGCAAAGAAATTAAAGCCCAAGTTGTTGTACTTGGTTCTGGTCCTGCTGGTTACTCTGCCGCATTCCGTTGTGCAGACCTAGGTCTTGAAACGGTACTTATCGAACGTTATAGCACCCTAGGTGGTGTCTGTCTGAATGTGGGTTGTATCCCATCTAAAGCACTTCTTCACGTTTCAAAAGTTATCGAAGAAGCCAAAGCAATGGCTGAACACGGTGTTGTTTTCGGTGAGCCACAAACAGACATCAACAAGATCCGTATCTGGAAAGAGAAGGTTGTAAACCAACTTACCGGTGGTCTTGGCGGTATGGCTAAGATGCGTAAAGTGAACATCGTTAATGGTTACGGTAAGTTCACTGGTCCTAACTCTATCCTTGTTGAAGGTGAAGGCGAGTCAACAACAGTAACGTTTGACAACGCTATCATCGCTGCGGGCTCTCGCCCTATCAAACTGCCATTTATTCCACACGAAGATCCACGTATCTGGGACTCAACGGACGCTCTTGAGCTGAAAGAAGTACCAGGAAAACTGCTTATCATGGGTGGTGGTATCATCGGTCTTGAGATGGCAACGGTTTATCACTCTCTAGGCTCTCAAGTTGATGTGGTTGAGATGTTTGACCAGCTTATCCCTGCAGCGGATAAAGATATGGTTAAAGTCTACACCAAGCGCATTAAAAACAAGTTCAACTTGATGCTTGAGACCAAAGTAACGGCCGTTGAAGCGAAAGAAGACGGTATCTACGTTTCAATGGAAGGCAAGAAAGCGCCTGCTGATGCAGAGCGCTACGATGCCGTTCTTGTTGCTATCGGTCGTGTGCCAAACGGTAAGCTTCTTGATGCCGAGAAAGCGGGTATTGAAGTGGATGAGCGCGGCTTTATCAATGTTGATAAGCAGATGCGTACTAACGTTCCACACATCCACGCTATCGGCGACATCGTTGGTCAGCCAATGCTTGCTCACAAAGGTGTGCATGAAGGTCACGTAGCGGCAGAGGTTATCTCTGGTAAGAAGCACTACTTTGACCCGAAAGTTATTCCTTCAATTGCTTACACTGAGCCAGAAGTGGCATGGGTTGGTAAGACAGAAAAAGAAGCGAAAGCAGAAGGCATCAACTACGAAGTGGCGACATTCCCATGGGCAGCATCAGGTCGTGCAATCGCGTCTGACTGTGCTGACGGTATGACTAAGCTTATCTTCGACAAAGAGTCTCACCGTGTTATCGGTGGTGCTATCGTTGGTACTAACGGTGGTGAACTGCTTGGTGAAATCGGTCTGGCGATCGAGATGGGTTGTGATGCAGAAGATATCGCTCTGACTATCCACGCTCACCCAACGCTTCACGAGTCTGTTGGTCTTGCGGCAGAAGTATTTGAAGGCACAATCACTGACCTTCCAAATGCGAAAGCGAAGAAAAAGAAGTAATTTCTGAATAAAGAAAAACGGCCAGTAGAGATACTGGCCGTTTTTTTGTGTTCGATTTGTTTTGTATCGACTAATTTTAGTGTGCGTCGCCATTGTTATAGATGCACACCATATCCATGTAGCAATCCGTCAATGATTTCACCGCATCGCTATCATTATTGCGCATCGCTTCTACGAAGAGCGAATAGCAAAGACCGTGGAACAAGCTTGTTAGGTGTTTAGGGTTATGATGCGGGCAGACTTCACCACGTTCGATAGCTCTGATAAACATATTTTCTACTAGAGCTTGGCTAGTCTTGTTTGAGCTTACAAACAGCGGCCATACCTCATCACGAGTAGACGTGCTCCATTCAAACCACACTTTATTCCAGTGACAATCTTCAATCACCATATCCACGACGCTATCTAGGATGTTCGTCAGGTTGTCCTTGATATTGACATCGAGGTCGATGGTATTTGAGAGGAAGTTGGAATATTGGCAAACGACGTGATTAAGTACTTCGTCCACTAAGTCTTCACGAGTAGGGAAGTAGTTAAACACTGTAGCGACAGATACCTGAGCGATCTCTGCGATGTCAGCGTGTCCGCCGCGCCCAATACCGCGCTTTGCAAATACTTCTAATGCTATCTCCATGAGCTGAAGCTTTCGCTTTTGCGGAGACAGGCGTGTCCTAGGTCTTTTTACGATTGAGTCCATATTATTTTCCTTGCCAACGTTAGTTAGGGCTGGTGATCCTTTTTGAATCTACCTTTTCACCCTGCTTTATTTAGAGTCAGCTATCTCGCAAAGCGGAAAACAACATAAACCTAACGTCACCGTGTCAATCTATAGGGCGAGTTAGGTTATTTCCAAAATGGAAATCCACTGCTCTTATTTTTCTAATTCCAGATAAGTGTAATGGTGCATATGTTTGTGGTCAATAGTCATACACTGATAATTATGATAATTACGAGTAAATTACCTGCATATCACATTTTGCAGTGAAATTAACCACTCCTTTCAACAGAAGCCGTTAACAGTTGAATATTAGAAGAGGGGATTAATGACTGAAAAATTCCCATGTACTCGATTTTTATCATGTGTAAGAAAGTGATACTATGGCGCGCTAATTGGCAAGGTGGTGCTGTTTTAGCGGCTGGTCTCTGATGTTTTATACTGTATGAGGCGACGCATGGCTGAGGCCACGTTTGTTATATCAACCTACTAACATCGAGATAGATATGAAACATACAGTAGAAGTCATGATCTCTGAGCAAGAAGTTCATGAGCGCGTACAAGCGTTGGGTAAAGCGATCACTGAACACTATAAAGGCAGCGAAGACCTAGTGATGGTTGGTTTGCTTCGTGGTTCGTTTGTATTTATGGCAGACCTAGCTCGCGCTATCGACTTGACACATTGCGTGGATTTTATGACGGCTTCTAGCTACGGCAACACCATGGAAAGCTCTCGCGATGTACGTATCCTTAAAGATCTTGATGACGATATCAAAGGCAAAGACATTCTGCTTGTTGAAGATATTATTGATACAGGTAACACGCTAAACAAGGTCAAAGAGATCCTGTCTCTACGTGAGCCAAAGTCGATCGAGATCTGTACCTTGCTTGATAAGCCATCTCGCCGAGAAGTAGATGTCGATGTTAAATGGATTGGCTTTGAAATCCCTGATGAGTTTGTTGTGGGTGTGGGTATTGATTATGCTCAGAAATATCGTCACCTACCTTACATTGGTAAAGTCGTTCCTCAAGAGTAATCTCTTAAGGCTGATTTAAAAAATGCCCACCTTAATGAGGTGGGCATTTTGCTATTTTGTGTCATTTGTACTTTAAGACTATTTACTCACTTCAGTACTTAGAATCTTCGCCATGGCAGCTTGATAATTGACCTCAAGGCTTTCTCTGCTTGAGCAGCGAACACCCAAGTCCTGCAATTTACCATCGCCGATGCCATACACGACACCGTGTACTTCGACATCTTGTCCGCGTTCCCACGCATTCTGCATGATGGTGGAGTTACCTAGGTTGTATACCTGCTCAGCAACGTTAATCTCACAGAGTTTATCGCCCCACATCTCACGAGGTAGTTCGCCTAACCAGTTTCTGTGTTTCAGGTACAAATCGCGTATATGGAGCAGCCAGTTATTGATAAGCCCGAGTTGCGGGTTATCGATCGCGGCGTTAACGCCACCACATCCATAGTGACCGCACACAATAATGTGCTTAACCTTGAGAACGTCAACGGCATATTGAACGACAGACAAACAGTTGAGGTCGGTGTGAATAACTTGGTTGGCAACATTACGGTGAACGAACAGTTCACCAGAGTACAACCCAGTCAGCCGCTCTGCGGGGACGCGGCTATCTGAACAACCGATCCACAAAAAGCCAGGGCTTTGGCCCTCTTCAAGTTGGGCGAAATACTCAGGGCGTTCAGATTTGATCTCCTGAGACCACTTTGAGTTGTTGTCAAAAAGTTGTTTGATTTCCGGCATGGTACTTCCCTTCAATGATTCGACACACTATACACAATGTTACAAATCGAATCTCGCAAAAAAAGGTGTCAAAATGTACTCATCTGACGTGTTCATGCGCCTAAAATCAATTGGTTAACGATTTGGTGACATTTGTTTATAAGTTATGAATTTTAAACTTCATTTAATAAATATTAACTCGGCGTCACATTTGTTAACCTAAATCAATTTTTTGGTTATTTCTCAGGGATAGTAATGAAGTTAGGACGTCGATTTGAAGATATTAACCTAAAAGGAGATGTGTTTGGTGGTGTGACCACAGCGATCATCTCCTTACCACTCGCGCTGGCGTTTGGTGTTGCCTCTGGAGCTGGTGCAGAAGCCGGGCTGTGGGGTGCAATCATGGTGGGACTATTTGCTGCTTTGTTTGGCGGCTCCTCCACTCTGATTTCTGAGCCCACAGGCCCTATGACCGTAATCATGACCGCGGTATTGACCAGCATGATGGCGAAATATCCTGAAACAGGATTAGCCATGACGTTCACCGTAGTCATGATGGCGGGTGTGTTTCAAATATTGCTCGGCACACTGAAGTTGGGTAAGTACGTCACCCTCATGCCTTATAGTGTTGTCTCTGGCTTTATGTCCGGGATAGGGGTTATTCTGATCATACTTCAGTTGGCACCTTTACTTGGACAAGCCGCGCCAACAGGAGGCGTAGTCGGTACGCTTACCGCGATCCCAGAGCTGCTATCAAATGTGGATTTCGCTGAGCTATTTCTTGGCGCACTTACTTTAGCCATTCTATTCCTGCTTCCTAAAAAGTATCGTCAGCACGTGCCGCCACAACTGGTAGCTCTGGTTGCTGTGACATTATTGTCAGTGGTGTTCTTTGACGATGGTACGATAAGACGCATTGGCGAGATCCCTGCTGGTCTTCCTTCTCTCGTAATACCTCATTTCAACGCAGAAATGTTCACTGAAATGATCATCGATGCGCTAGTGCTTGGTACTCTGGGTTGTATCGATACCTTGTTAACGGCGGTTATTGGTGACTCTTTGACTCGTAAAGAGCACGACTCAGACAAAGAGCTGCGTGGACAAGGCTTGGCGAACTTGGTTGCTGGTCTCTTTGGTGCGCTTCCTGGTGCTGGCGCGACGATGGGGACGGTCACTAATATCCAGGTTGGTGCTCGTTCTCCGCTGTCTGGCGTGGTGCGTGCGCTCGTTTTGGCACTTGTGGTGCTGGTGGCAAGTGGATTAACCGAACCTATTCCGATGGCGGTATTGGCAGGTATTGCGGTATATGTTGGCTTTAATATTCTTGACTGGAGCTTTATTCAGCGCGCCCACAAAGTCAGCATCCCGGGTATGGCGATTATGTATGGCGTTATGCTGCTGACTGTGTTTGTTGACCTTATCGTAGCAGTAGGACTTGGCGTCTTTATCTCTAATATTATTATCATTGAACGATTGAGCCGCGAGCAAGCAAGGCAAGTGAAGGCGATCAGTGATGCGGACGACGATGATGTGCCATTAACCGATAGCGAACGCGGACTATTGGAACAGGCGCAAGGGAAAGTGCTGTTTTTCTACCTGTCTGGTCCTATGATCTTCAGTGTATCGAAAGCGATTTCTAGGCAGCACTCAAGTATTTCAGACTATCAGGCGATGATCCTCGATTTGACGGACGTACCTATGATTGATGTGACCGTTGGTCTGGCTCTAGAGAATGCGATCAAGGATGCACAGGATGCCAATTGCCATGTTTACTTATTGTGTCCAACCGACAAAATTAAGCAGCAACTGGACAAATTCCACGTGATTGATCTCGTACCTGATGACAACATCTATATTGAGCGAGAAAAAGCGCTAGAAGCGGCTTATAACGCCACCGCTTAATCAATAAGGTGGATGAACAAGATCGAGTGTTGTTATCAGCACTCGCTTTTTTATATTCATTTTTTCTAATTGACTTGAAAAGTGGTGATTTCAGCATCATGTGTAGTACCATCAGATAACTTTTCGACATCATTGGAAATATCAAACTTTCCGATGAGTCAGATCTTAGCGGTAGGTATGGTCAGGTATGGTCGCGTTAGAAATAGAGCAGCTCAGAAAAACATACGCTGGTGGCTTTGAAGCACTCAAAGGTGTCAGTTTAACGGTGGAACAAGGGGACTTTTATGCTCTCTTAGGGCCCAATGGGGCAGGTAAGTCGACGACGATTGGTATTATTACGTCACTGGTAAATAAGACCTCCGGCAAGGTGACCGTATTCGGGCACGATATCGACAAAGAACTGGAGTTGGCGAAACAGCAATTGGGCCTAGTGCCACAAGAGTTCAATTTCAACCAGTTTGAGACCGTTGAGCAAATCGTACTTCAGCAAGCTGGCTACTATGGCGTTCCCAAAGATGTGGCAAAGCAGCGCGCTGAGAAATACCTGTCGCAGCTCGATCTTTGGGAGAAACGTAGTGAGCGCGCTCGCAACCTCTCTGGAGGCATGAAGCGTCGTTTGATGATTGCGCGTGCGTTAATGCATGAGCCTAAGCTGCTTATTCTTGATGAGCCTACAGCGGGTGTGGATATCGAACTTCGCCGCTCAATGTGGGATTTTCTTAAAGAGATCAATCGTCAAGGCATTACCATTATTTTGACGACGCACTATCTCGAAGAGGCGGAGCTACTTTGTCGAAACATCGGCATCATTCAGCGCGGTGAGTTGATCGAGAATACCTCGATGAAAGCACTGCTGAATAAGCTACACGTAGAAACCTTCATTTTAGATATTGAAGCGGATGCGCAGGTACCTGAGTTAGAGGGTGTTAATGCACAGCAGGTCGTCAACGGGTCGTTGGAGATCGAGATTGAAAAGACACAAGGTCTCAACCACATCTTCACTCAGCTATCGGCTGCTGGCATCAAGGTGCTATCTATGAGAAACAAAGCGAACCGACTTGAAGAGCTGTTTGTCTCTATTGTTCGTGAACAGGCGGAGACGAAATAATGAATATGTACGGCTTGTATTGGACAGCGTTTAAGAGCCTGCTTACCAAAGAAATCAATCGCTTTACGCGTATTTGGGTTCAAACACTGGTGCCACCTGCAATCACTATGACCCTATACTTTATTATTTTTGGTAGCTTGATTGGCTCTCGCATCGGCGAGATGAATGGCTTTAGCTACATGGAGTACATTGTGCCGGGTCTGATCATGATGTCGGTCATCACTAACTCATACTCGAATGTGGCTTCGTCATTCTTTAGTGCTAAGTTTCAGCGCAACATAGAAGAGCTCTTGGTCGCACCTGTTCCGAACTATATTATTATTGCTGGCTTCGTTATGGGTGGCGTGGTTCGTGGTCTGTTGGTCGGCGCTATCGTAACGTTGGTGTCCTTGTTCTTTGTGGACCTGCAAGTAGAACACTGGGGCATTATCATTGCGACAGTATTTTTAACCTCAGTGGTCTTTTCGTTGGGTGGGCTTATCAATGCCGTCTTTGCGAAGACCTTCGATGATATCTCGATTATTCCAACTTTTGTGCTGACGCCTCTGACCTATCTTGGTGGGGTGTTCTATTCGATAAGTCTGCTGCCTGAGTTTTGGCAAGGCGTATCCAAGATCAATCCTATCGTCTACATGGTCAATGCATTTCGTTACGGTTTTCTCGGCGTGTCAGATGTGGGGATTGTGACATCTTTTGGCGTACTCTTGGTGTTTATCGTGGTACTTTATGGAGTAGCCCACCATCTGGTAACAAAAAGGTATTGGCCTAAGAAGCTAAGCGAGATTGCGAGAGGCTTTGGTTGATTATCTTAGTGACCAGAGACTAGTAGCAAGTCAACGATAAGTGGTGGCCTAGGCCGCCTCTTTTGTTATGAGTCGAGACAAGGACGACAAATGCAACTGCCCGCAGAACTACAACAAAGCGCTCAACAAGCGTTCACACAACTACAAGAAACTTACTCTGATTTTTCTCAATGGTCTGAGCAACAGCAAGCTCAACTCAAGCAAGTTGTCGCGATGAGTCAGTTTGTAAAAGACGCATTGCAAAAAGATGAGGCGCTGTTTCAATCCTTTCCAGAGATGCTTACCCACACAAGTCGCGAAGAGCATTACCGTGATCGCCTTGCCATCGAATTGGAATCGTGTGCTGTAGAAGCCGATGGTCATCGCGTGCTGCGTAGATTCCGTAATCGTGAGATGGCGTACATCGCTTGGCGTGATTTCTTAAATGACTGGACCCTAGATGAAAGCCTTAGTCATCTCTCTATGCTGGCAGAGGCAATGATTTTTGAAACCTACCAATGGCAATATAAAGCGTGTTGCCAGGAGTGGGGGACGCCTTGCAATAGTGCGGGCGAGGCTCAGCCAATGCTGATTATTGGTATGGGCAAGCTTGGTGGTGGTGAGCTTAACTTTTCTTCGGATATCGATCTCATCTTTACTTACCCAGAAAATGGTGAGACGCAAGGTGCGAGACGATCGATTGCCAATGCGCAGTTCTTTACTCGCCTTGGTCAGCGCATCATTAAAGCGCTCGACCAGCAAACCTTTGATGGCTTTTGTTATCGCGTCGATATGCGTTTGAGACCTTTTTGGAGAGAGCGGCCCGCTCGTGATGAGCTATGCAGCACTAGAAGATTATTACCAAGAGCAAGGGCGCGATTGGGAGCGCTATGCGATGGTCAAAGCGCGAGTCATGGGTAGAGAAATGTACCCTGAGTATCAAGAGCTTCGTCAAATGCTGCGACCGTTTGTGTTCCGCCGCTATATCGACTTTAGCGCGATTCAGTCGCTGCGCCGAATGAAATCGATGATCAGCAGCGAAGTACGTCGTCGTGGCTTGGGCAACAATATCAAACTCGGTGCGGGTGGCATTCGTGAGGTGGAGTTTATCGCGCAAGTGTTCCAGCTCATTCGTGGGGGACGTGAACCAAGCTTACGTGGTCGCGGTCTCTTGGAGACACTCGAGGCGATAAACACCCTCAAGCTGCTTGATGCAAAGGAAGTTGAGCATCTGCAACAGGCGTATCGTTTCTTACGTCGCCAAGAGAATTTATTGCAGGCTATGGCGGATAAACAGACCCAGACGCTACCAGATTGTCAAAGTGAGCAATTGAAACTTGCCTTTGCAATGGGGTTTGAATCGTGGGATACCATGCTCAAGCAGACTGAGCAGCACATGCTCAATGTTCACCATGTCTTCGCTAACTTGATCGGTGAAGAAGAAGATGACGAAGAGGCGGATCCTATTGCCAAGCACTTCCATGAACTCTGGGACATGGCTGGGCGTGAGGGCGTGATTGCGCATATCCTTGAGCACGATCTTCAAGTGGAAAATCCCGAAGAAAAGCAAAATGTGATCCTGCAGTTTAAGGCCGATCTTGCCAAGAAAACACTGGGCCCTCGAGGTCGTGAGGTTCTCAATAGGCTAATGCCAAAGATCTTCAATGCGATTTACAGTAACAAAGATGCGGAGTTTGGCTTGCCACGAGTACTGCATGTTCTGCACCGTATCGTCACTCGCACCACCTACTTAGAGCTACTTGATGAGCACCCTGCGGCGTTAACTCAGTTAGTTCGCTTGTGTACGGCGAGTCCAATGATCTCCGAGCAACTTGGACGTTATCCTATCTTGCTTGATGAGCTGCTTGATCCGGCCCATCTCTATAATCCAGTCCCGCTTGAATCTTATAAGACGGAGCTACGTGACTATCTAGCTCGTATTCCTGAAGAGGATATGGAGCAGCAGATGGAGGCGCTAAGACAATTCAAGCAGACCTGTATTTTACGGATTGCTGCCGCAGACATTGCAGGCGTGCTACCCGTCATGAAGGTGAGTGACCACTTGACCTATCTGGCGGAAGCTATCGTTGAAGCTGGGATCAACCAGGCCTGGCAGCAAATGGCGGCGAAGTATGGAGAGCCTACTCACCTTAAAGATCGCGGCAGCAAAGGCTTTGCTGTGATTGGCTACGGAAAAGTCGGCGGCTGGGAGCTTGGTTATAACTCGGATCTTGATATCGTCTTTATGCACGATTGTCCTGTCAGTGTATATACCGATGGCAAGAAAGAGATCGATGGTCGTCAGTTCTATCTGAGGCTGGCGCAAAGAATCATCCATATTTTCTCGACGAGAACAGCGTCAGGTATTCTCTATGAAGTGGATACTCGACTTCGTCCTTCAGGCGCTTCGGGTCTTTTGGTGAGCCCAACCGATGCGTTTGATGAGTATCAACACAACGATGCGTGGACTTGGGAGCATCAAGCCTTGGTAAGAGCGCGCATGATCTATGGCGATCAGGCCCTTGAGCAGGCTTTTAGTGGGACGCGCAATGACATCCTACGTAAAGTACGCGACAAAGAGACGCTCATAGGTCAAGTCGTCGATATGCGTGTAAAAATGCGTGACCACCTAGGCGGTAAGAAAGCTGGGCGCTTTATGCTCAAGCAGGACCCTGGTGGAATCACAGATATTGAGTTTTTGGCTCAGTATCTCGTTCTACAATTTAGCCACGAAAAGCCTAAGCTTACACGATGGTCAGACAACGTGCGTATTTTTGAGTCGATGATGGCACAAGGCGTCATGGAAGAAGAGCAAGCAATGGCGTTAACGCGGGCTTATACCACGCTGCGTGATGAAATCCATCACCGAAACTTACTGAATCTCGATGCCGATGTGGCAGAGGATAAGTTTGAATCCGAAAAGGCGATTGTGGTTCAGGCTTGGAATGCCTGGCTGGGTTCAAAATAATTGAATCAATGTCTTTGAGTAAAACGCCATGTTTTAGTAGTGAAACCAAGAGTTGTGCTACTATCCCATCAAAGGCTTAGTCAGAAAAAGCCATAAATAGATAATGAATGAGAAGGGGCAGCGGCGCCTTCTCATACTCAATTGGAGTGAAGAAATGAAACCCATCCTACCGAATTACAGTGATTCTGGCGTATTGATTGTCGGCGATGTCATGCTTGACCGCTACTGGTATGGACCGACAGGACGAATTTCACCAGAAGCGCCTGTACCTGTAGTGAAAGTAGAAAACAACGAAGAACGCCCTGGCGGCGCGGCTAACGTGGCAATGAACATCGCGTCACTGGGTGGTCACGCTCATACCATCGGCTTGGTTGGTATGGATGAGCCAGCAAAAGTACTGACAGAGACTCTGACGTCTCTTAAGGTGAAGTGTGACTTTGTTGCGCTTCCAGACTATCCGACGATCACTAAATTGCGTGTGTTGAGTCGCGGTCAACAGTTGATCCGTCTGGACTTTGAAGACAAGTTCGAAAACACCGACCCTGAGCTAGTGCTTGCTAAGATGGAACAAGCACTGCCAAACGTGCGCTCTGTGATTCTATCTGATTATGCCAAGGGAGCCCTTGAGCATGTCCAACGCTATATCCAGAAGGCCAAAGCCGCTGGTGTACCGGTGTTTATCGACCCTAAAGGTGCAGACTTTGAGCGCTATCGCGGTGCGACTCTGCTTACCCCAAATATGGCCGAGTTTGAACATGTTGTTGGTAAAGTAAAAAATGAAGAAGAGCTGATTGAAAAGGGTCATGCTCTTATCGAGAAATTCGACTTTGAAGCGCTACTTGTGACTCGCAGTGAGCACGGTATGACGTTACTTCGTCGCGATCAAGAACCTTTCCATCTGCCAACTCAAGCAAAAGAAGTGTACGACGTAACGGGTGCTGGTGATACGGTAATCTCTGTACTCGCTGCCTCTGTTGCTGCGGGTAAACCACTTGATGAAGCGTGTGCGCTGGCAAATGCGGCTGCGGGTGTTGTGGTTGGTAAATTGGGTACCTCAACGCTTTCAACGATTGAACTCGCGGAAGCAGTACACGGCAGCCAAGATACAGATTACGGTGTGATCACTGAGCAAGCACTTATCGAAGCTGTTGCTAAAGCACGCGCAAAAGGTGAGAAGGTAGTAATGACCAATGGCTGCTTCGATATCTTACACGCAGGTCACGTATCTTATCTCAATCACGCCGCAGAGCTTGGCGATCGCCTGATCGTTGCCGTAAATACGGACGAATCAGTCCGTGAGCTCAAAGGCCCAGGTCGCCCTGTTAACCCAACAGATCGCCGTATGGCGGTATTGGCTGGTCTTGGTGCTGTTGACTGGGTGGTGCCTTTCTCTGAAGAGACACCGCGCCGTTTGATCTCAGAAGTACTGCCGTCTCTGCTTGTTAAAGGTGGTGACTACAAACCAGAAGAGATTGCGGGTGGTAAAGAAGTGATTGCCGCTGGTGGCGAAGTCAAAGTACTTAACTTTGAAGATGGCTGTTCAACGACCGAAATCATCGAAGCGATTAAAGGTGGTAAAGGGTAAGCGCCCTTTACTGACTACCAGTGACACGGATAACAAAAAGGGACGCGATAGCGTCCCTTTTTAATTCAATCGTATCAATTAGTTGTCTTTCTTAAGACCCGCATTGATGTCTACGATATCTTGCTCAGATAGAGTACCTACTGATTGGCGTAGGTTAAGTACGCTGACAATGTAATCGTAGCGAGCATCAGACAAGTTACTTTCTGCATCGTAAAGCGCCTGTGTCGCTTCTAGTACGTCAACGATAGTACGCGTACCCACATCAAAACCTGCTTTGGTTGCCTCTAGTGCTGATTCAGCAGAGATAACGGTTTGCTCAAACGCGCGAATTGCGCCGATTGATGAGTTGATGTTGTTGTTATTCGCACGAACGTTACGAACCACAGAGCGGTAAGTTTGCTCTAGCTGCTCACTTGCTTCAACGTAAGCGAACTCTGCCTGTTTGGTTTGCGAAGTAATGTTACCACCAGTGTATAGAGGCACAGACAGGTTGATACCAGCATTGAATGCATTGATATTCTCTGATGGACCGCCATAACGGCTGTTGTTACTGTTACGCTCGCTATCGTATCCATAACCACCGTCTAGTGTTAGCGTCGGTAGGTGACCAGAGCTTGCTAATGTAATGTTGTCTTTAGCAATATCTTGTCCGATACGTGCCGATAGTAGATCTAAGTTTTTCGACTGCGCTTCCTCTAGGAAGAAAGTCACACTTTGCTCTGGGCGCGCTGCTGAGAAGCGGTCAGTATCAAGAATATCAATTTTCGTGTGTTCTTGGCCGGTGATCTCACGCAGTGCTTCGTATTGGTTTAACAGGTTGTTTTCTGCCACAACTTCATCTGCCAACACTCGGTCATACTGAGCTTGAGCATCATGTACGTCGGTAATCGCCGATAGACCAACCTCGAAACGCTGCTTAGTTTGTTCTAGCTGACGAGCAACCGCTGCTTTGTTAGCACGAACAGATTCTAGGTTGTCTTTTGAACGCAGCACTTCAAAGTACGCTTGCGCAGTACGAAGGATTAGGTCTTGTTGAGCTGCTGCATATTGCGAGTCTGCTTGACGCGCTGTTTTTTCCGCAGTGTCCAGAGTGATCCAGCTAGCACGGTTGTATAGCTCTTGAGAAAAGCCCACACCGGCAGTTAGATTGGTACTATCTTGAGGATCATAGTCTGATGCAGTGAAATCAAGACCTGCAGTAAGATTGATCTGTGGTAATAGTGTTGCACGAGCAGAATTGATCGCTTCAAATGCACGATCACGCTGAGCGGCTGCACGAAGCAACTGAGGATCGTTTTGCTTTGCTTGATCGTAGATCTCGGTTAGGGAGTCGGCCCATGTCGCTGCACTTACGCTTCCTAATGCAGCTGTAATAAAGAGTGGAAGCAGTTTTTTCATTTGTCCTAATCCTGCCTAGTAATACTAATAAAGGTATGATTCACAGTTTAACTTAAAATGACCGTAATTCACTCGAAACTTTGCACTTTTTTACGCATCCACACCAAAAATTGAGACAAATAATTAACCAGAATCAAATTTATTTTGAATTTTTACGTAAAAAATTGAACCGCGTCCTTGGTAGTCGTTGTATTCCTTGAGTAAACTATAAGATTCACTGTAACTTGAGGTCCGCTATGAGAAACGCACTACCGTCTGGTGATAAGTATACGCCCGATGATGTCGACATTGTGTCAAAAGAGACCGTTTTTAAAGGCTTTTTTGAAATGGTGCAGTTTCGCTTCAAGCATAAACGTTTTGAAGGCGGCTGGAGTTCAGTGATTGACAGAGAAATGTTTGTTCGCGGTGAAGCCGCAGCAATGCTTCCCTACGACCCCGTTCGTGACCAAGTGGTCCTAATCGAACAGATTCGGGTTGGGGCTCTAGAACATGAAAGCCCATGGCAGATGGAAATTGTTGCCGGTATTGTCGATAAGCAAGAGAGTATTGAAGAGCTCGTTTGTCGAGAAGCAGTCGAAGAGGCGGGCGTCGATGTAAAGAATCTCGTGCCGATCACGCGATACTACCCTTCTTCGGGTGGGTGTAATGAGAGAATTTCGGTTTTCGTCGGCCAGGTTGATGCGACTCAAGCGTCTGGTGTTCATGGTTTAGAGAGTGAGGGAGAAGATATTCGTGTCAGTGTCGTATCTCGAGAGCAAGCCTATCAAATGATAGAGAGTGGCGAGATTGAAAACGGTGCGTCCATCATCGCTCTACAATGGTTACAACTAAACTATCAAAAGCTAAAACAGCAATGGTAGAGGGAATTTTTTATGGCTCGCGTTGTCGATACTAATTCGTATCATGTTGATCTAGCAGAGCTAATGCGCATATATGAGACGAACTATGCCAAGCTTAATCGTCTAATTCCAACCGCTCCAGAAGTCGGGGATGTGCGCTGTTATCAAGCGGGATCGCTCACCTATCAGTTAGAGGTGAGAGAAGTGACGAAGTACACAACATTGGTTGAAATTTTCCAAGATGATGAGCTTCCTGTTTTTCCTTTGCCTAAAATGACCGTGAGGCTTTATCACGATGCGAAGGTTGCAGAAGTCTGTGATTGCGAAAATGCTTCTCGAGTTCAAGCACGATACGATTATCCCAATGCAAAAATGCATCAGAAGGATGAAAAGTTTCAGTTTAATCAGTTTTTGAGTGATTGGCTGACGTTTTGCTTAAAAAATGGCATTAGTCGAGCTCCGATTATGTATCGTAGCTAACGAAGAATTATAAGTTCAGGTTTTTAATATTTTGAAGACAACACCCAGTGATGAATCTCAGTTAAGTAGCGTTAGGTTGCTGCAATTAACGGACACGCATCTGTTTGCGCCTCATGATGGTTGCTTGCTGAGTGTTAATACCCAAGACAGTTTTCATGCCGTTGTGGCCGAGGTGATTCAACAAGGAACTCAGTTTGAAGCGCTGCTCGCCACCGGTGATATTTCTCAAGATCATAGCGAAGCGTCATACCAAAAGTTTGTCGCTGGTATTGAGCCTTTGGGATTGCCTTGCTATTGGCTTCCAGGAAACCATGATTACAAACCGTGTATGAACAGTGTAGTAAGCACACCGCTCATGCAGGATGTCACCCATGCGCTTTTAGGAGAGCACTGGCAGGTTTTATTGTTGGACTCTCAAGTAGTCGGTGTCCCACATGGTCGACTTAGTGACAGTCAGTTGGATTTCTTGGAGCGTAAGCTAACAGAGCATGCCAACCGACACACCTTGGTCTTATTGCATCATCATCCACTGTTAGTAAACAGTGCGTGGCTCGATCAGCACTCTTTGAAAGATGCGCACGAGTTTTGGCAGGTAGTGGATAAGCATGACAATGTGCGTGCTGTATTGTGTGGTCATATTCATCAAGAAATGGATGTGATTCGAGAGGGTGTTCGAGTGCTTGCAACCCCTTCGACCTGTGTGCAGTTCAAGCCTAACTCGAATGAGTTTGCGCTTGATACCCGTGCACCAGGCTGGCGTGAACTCGAGCTTTGCGCAGATGGTACGGTGAATACAGAGGTCAAACGCTTACCACATGGTTCATTCCGTCCAGATTTTAATGCGGAAGGCTACTAATGAGTACCAAAAAGCCACTACTACTTTATATTCATGGGTTTAACAGCTCGCCTCAGTCATTCAAGGCGCAAGTCATGATGGACTACTGTCGCGAACATCGACCTGATATTAAAGTAGTGGTGCCGCAAATGCCTTGCTTTCCCCAGCAAGCGGCGGAGTATCTGCAGCAACTGATCGAAACGTATCAAAGCGATTATCAAATTGCGCTTGTGGGCAGCTCTTTAGGTGGCTACCTCTCGACTTGGCTAAATAATCTATATGGGTTTAAAGCGGTGTTGATTAACCCAGCCGTAAAGCCTTATGAACTGTTGTTGGATTACCTTGGTGAGCAGCAGAACCCCTATACACATGAACGTTACTTTCTAGAAGCGAAGCATATTGATGAACTCAAAGCGCTAGAGGTGAATGAGCTAACTTCGCCACAGGATTTTTGGCTACTGCAGCAAGAAGGTGACGAGGTGCTAGATTATCGCCAGGCGGTGAGTAAGTATCGTGAAAGTAAGCAAACTGTTGAAGAAAATGGCGATCATAGCTTTGTGGGCTTCGAGCGATTCCCTGAACAGATAATCCGCTTCTTATCCCTGTAAGCGATGCTTTTTTCGTCTCCGCTTGAGGAGACAGTCATAATTTTCCCCCCAACTTCTGCGTGAAACTTGACAACACTGGCGTTGAGCCAGACTATGATACGTCTGTACTTGCGCGTAAGTCTCGGAACTGTGTATCAATTCACCGAGCGAACTGCGATCTTCCATCGCACACTATTTTTGCTGCTAAGTATCAATCATTATTTTGAGTAAAATTTCCGTATTATGACAGAACAATATAATGCTGGAGCCATTGAGGTTCTCAATGGTCTTGAGCCAGTACGTCGCCGACCAGGGATGTATACGGATACAGCGCGCCCAAACCATTTGGGCCAAGAAGTTATCGATAACAGTGTCGATGAAGCGCTAGCCGGACATGCCTCTAAGGTACAAGTCATTCTGCATGCCGACCAATCGTTAGAGGTTATCGATGATGGTCGTGGTATGCCCGTCGATATTCACCCTGAAGAAAAGATCTCGGGTGTTGAACTGATTTTCTGTAAGCTGCACGCTGGTGGTAAGTTCTCAAACAAGAACTACCAGTTCTCGGGTGGCTTGCACGGTGTTGGTATCTCTGTAGTAAACGCGTTGTCAAAGCGCGTTGAAGTTGCCGTACGTCGTGACGGGCAAGTGTATGAGATGGCGTTCGAGAACGGTAATAAGGTTCAAGAGCTGACGGTCACTGGCACTTGTGGTCGACGTAATCGCGGCACCAGTGTTCACTTCTGGCCAGATGCGAGCTATTTCGATTCTGCTAACTTCTCTGTTACTCGACTGGTTAACAATCTCAGAGCGAAAGCGGTTCTTTGTCCTGGATTAGAAATCACCTTCAGCGACAAAGTGAACGGTAAAGACTACAAGTGGTACTACGAAGATGGTCTAAAAGACTATCTAACGGAAGGCGTCAAAGGTTATGCCGTACTGCCTGAAGCACCGTTTACCGGTGAATTCTCTGCGGAAACCGAAGCGGCAACTTGGGCGGTCATTTGGCAGCCTGAAGGTGGTGAGATGATCACCGAAAGCTACGTAAACTTGATCCCGACTGCTCAGGGTGGTACCCACGTCAATGGTCTGCGTCAGGGCTTGCTCGATGCGATGCGTGAGTTTTGTGAGTTCCGTAACTTACTGCCTCGTGGCGTTAAGCTTACCGGTGATGATGTTTTTGAGCGTTGCTCGTATGTCTTGTCTATCAAGATGCAAGATCCGCAGTTCGCGGGTCAAACCAAAGAGCGCCTCTCGTCGCGCCAATGCGCAGCGTTTGTCTCTGGTGTGGTTAAAGATGCGTTCAGCCTGTGGCTAAACGAAAAACCTCAACTTGCAGAGCAGCTTGCTGAAGTCTGTATTGCTAATGCCCACCGCCGTATGCGTGCCAGCAAAAAGGTGGTTCGTAAGAAGGTCGCCTCGGGTCCTGCACTGCCAGGTAAGCTGACCGATTGTTCACAGCAAGATCTTAACCGCACCGAAATCTTCTTCGTGGAGGGTGACTCGGCGGGTGGTAGTGCCAAACAGGCACGTGATCGTGAGTTCCAAGCGGTGATGCCACTGCGCGGTAAAATCCTTAATACCTGGGAAGTCTCGGCTGACCAAGTGCTCGCATCACAAGAAGTGCATGATATCTCCGTGGCGCTTGGTATCGACCCTGATACCGAAAACCTTGATGGTCTTCGCTACGGTAAAGTCTGTATCCTTGCCGATGCGGACTCGGATGGTCTGCATATTGCCACGCTGCTTTGTGCTCTGTTCACTAAGCATTTCCGCTCCCTGGTTGCTGCTGGTCACGTCTATGTGGCGATGCCGCCTCTGTATCGAATCGACTGTGGTAAAGAGGTGTTTTACGCCCTCGATGATGACGAGAAGGATGGCATTTTAGAGCGTCTTAGTAAGAAGAAAGCGAAGATCAACGTTCAGCGATTCAAAGGTCTAGGTGAGATGAACCCGCTTCAACTGCGCGAAACCACGATGGACCCGAATACACGCCGTTTGGTGCAACTGACCATTGATGATGACGAAGCTACCAATGAAATGATGGATATGCTGCTTGGTAAAAAGCGTGCGGACGATCGTCGTAGCTGGCTACAAAACAACGGTGACATGGCTGAGGTATAACAATGTCGACTGAAATGTCTTTTGATGGCGTAGAACAGCTGCCTCTGCGAAAGTTCACTGAAGACGCCTATCTGAATTACTCAATGTACGTGATTATGGATCGTGCATTGCCTTATATTGGCGATGGTCTAAAGCCTGTTCAGCGCCGCATTATCTATGCGATGTCTGAGCTTGGTCTCTCGGCATCGGCGAAATACAAAAAATCAGCTCGTACGGTTGGTGACGTTCTAGGTAAATATCACCCACACGGTGACTCAGCCTGTTATGAAGCCATGGTATTAATGGCTCAGCCATTCTCTTACCGTTATCCGCTTGTGGATGGTCAAGGTAACTGGGGTGCGCCGGATGATCCGAAATCGTTCGCTGCGATGCGTTATACCGAAGCAAAACTGTCTAAGTTTGCTGAAGTACTGCTAGGCGAAGTTGGGCAAGGCACGGTTGAGTGGCAGCCAAATTTTGACGGCACCATGAAAGAGCCAAAGATCTTACCTGCACGATTACCGCATATCTTGCTGAATGGCATTACGGGCATCGCTGTTGGTATGGCTACCGATATCCCGCCACACAACATGCGTGAGATCGCCGATGCAACTATCCATCTCATTGATAAGCCGAAATCTGAGCTTGCTGAGGTGATGGAGTTTGTAAAGGGGCCTGACTATCCAACGGAAGCTGAAATCATCTCACCGCAAGCCGATTTAGAGAAAATCTATCGTACGGGTCGTGGTAGCGTGAAGATGCGTGCCGTTTGGCATAAGGAAGGCGCAGAGATTGTCATTACTGCGCTGCCGCATCAGGTATCTGGCGCGAAGCTTCTGGAACAAATAGCGAACCAGATGCGTGCGAAGAAACTGCCAATGGTGGACGATCTTCGTGATGAGTCGGATCATGAGAACCCAACGCGTATCGTCGTGGTGCCGCGCTCAAACCGCATCGATTGTGATCAGTTGATGAATCACTTGTTCGCATCGACGGATCTTGAGAAAAACTTCCGCGTAAACCTCAATATGATCGGTCTTGATAATCGCCCACAAGTGAAAGGTCTTATACAGATCTTAACGGAGTGGATCGAGTACCGCCGTGAGACAGTGCGTAAGCGTCTTCAGTATCGTCTAGATAAGATCCTTTCTCGCTTGCACATCCTTGAAGGTTTGTTGGTAGCTTACCTAAACCTAGATGAAGTGATTGAAATCATCCGTACTGAGGATGAACCAAAAGCGGTGCTGATGGCGCGCTTTGGTATCACGGACATTCAAGCGGATGCAATCCTGGATACCAAGCTTCGCCACCTGGCTAAGCTGGAAGAAATGAAGATCCGTGGTGAGCAGGAAGAGCTTGAGAAAGAGCGCGAGAAGCTAGAGAAGCTGCTTGGCTCTGAGCGTCGTATGAACACGCTACTTAAGAAAGAAATTCAAGCGGACGCTGAAAAATACGGTGATGACCGTCGCTCTCCAATCGTTGAGCGTGCAGAAGCGAAAGCGATGACTGAGCGTGATCTTGTTCCGAGTGAGCCAATCACGGTTGTGTTGTCTGAAAAAGGCTGGATTCGCCATGCTAAAGGCCATGATGTCGACGCTAGCGGCCTCAACTATAAAGCAGGTGATAAGTACCTTGCCTCAGCACGAGGTAAGAGTAATCAGCCAGCGGTATTCCTCGGTAGTGATGGCCGAAGCTATTCGCTCGAGTCACACTCTCTACCGTCAGCGCGTAGCCAAGGTGAACCAATTACAGGTCGACTAAACATCAATGCGGGTTCAAGTATTCGTCAGGTCGTGATGGGTGAAGAGAGCCAGCTTTGGTTAATCGGCTCAGACGCGGGCTACGGTTTTGTCTGTAAAGGCAGCGACTTACTGTCAAAAAACCGCAGTGGTAAAGCGTTAGTGACCTTGCCTCAAGCAGCGGAAGTAATGACACCTGCAATGGTTGGCGATCTTGAGTCCGATGAGATTCTGGCGATTACTAACCAAGGTCGAATGCTGCTGTTCCCGATTAAAGACTTGCCACAGCTTGGCAAGGGTAAAGGTAACAAGATCATCAATATTCCGTCGGCGAAGGCTAAGGCGCGCGAAGAGTTTGTTTCGCATCTGATGGCGCTGCCTCAAGGTACATCAATCACCTTGTATGCCGGTAAGCGTAAGTTAGGGTTGAAACCAAGTGACCTAGATAACTTCCGAGGCGAACGCGGTCGTCGTGGCGGCCTGCTACCAAGGGGTCTTCAGCGCGTGACTCGTATCGAAGTTGAAAGCAATGACGCACAAGAGACGCCGACTGAAGAGTAAATTCAGTTAGTAATAAAAAAACCTCCGACAAGTCGGAGGTTTTTTTATGGTTGTCGTTTTATACCCGGCTTATTCTCGGCTATCTTCGCCTACCGTGACTGGTAAGGTAATCTCTTTACCATCACGAAGTAGCTTGGCTTCTACAGTGGTTCCTGGCCTTAGATCGGTAACCAAATCAAGCACACCTTGACGTCCGTTAAGCTTGTTGCCATCAATCATCAAGATTATATCCTGAACCTGAATGCCCGCCTTTGCGGCAGGTCCTTCTGGGTCTAGGCCCAGTACGATAATTCCGCCGATATGTTCGTTTCCGAGCAGACGAGCGGTAACAGAATTGATGTCTTGCCCATCAACCCCGATGTAACCACGAATCACACGTCCATCCGCTATGATCTTTTCCATAATCTTGCTTGCAAGCGGATAGGGAATAGCGAAAGAAATGCCGTAGGTCTCAAGGTCAGTGGCCTGCTGGAATGAAGCGGTATTGATGCCAACCAGTTCACCACGTGTATTAACTAAAGCGCCACCGGAGTTGCCCTGGTTGATCGCGGCATCAGTCTGGATAAAGGCTTGAATACCACCTGCACTAATTGAAGAGCGACCTGTTGCCGATATGATGCCAAATGTGGTCGTTTGCCCGAGGTTGTAGGGATTACCAATCGCGAGAACCACATCGCCTACCTTAGGTGAGTAACTCGGGTTTAGCGGGATAACTGGCAGGTTGCCACCTTCTATTCGCAAAACGGCGATATCTGTACGTTGGTCTTTGCCGACTAGTTGAGCGGCTGCCACGCGTCCATCTTGCAGCGCGACGATGATTTGGTCTGCGTTAGCGACAACATGATAATTGGTAATGATATACCCTTTATCGCTGACAATAACGCCTGAACCCAATCCTTGAGTCGCGAGTGTTGTGCGGTCACTCTCTTTATACTGACGACTGTAGATATTGACCACGGCAGGGGCCGCTTTACGGACTGCTTGGTTAAATGAGATCTGTTCGGTCGTATCATACTCAGGTTGAGAAGCGAGATTATTCGGTATGATGTTTTGTCTGAGGGAAGGAACCGCAAGTAGCACGAGTAGCGCTGTAATGAGACCCATAGATACAGAGCGGATGAGAAAGTTCAGCATTGTTCCCTCTAGTTGAATCGGAATTTGAGCCGCTATGTCGGAATTCGCAAACGGTTACCTTCTTAACTTAGTATTATCTGACAGTCAAAACGAGATAATTTTTTTGATACTAACCGAAAAAGTTCTGATAAGCACAGCTGTGGTGCAAAGGATATCATTTCTGCTGCAGATAATAAAAGAGCAGCCTCTATTCGGCTGCTCTATGACACAAAATTAACTCAGTCTATTTGTCGTTAACGTACAACGAGGTAAATGGTCCTGTCACCACGCTGTATGTTTAGAGCAAGTACACCAGGTTTCTTCTCTAGGATCTTACGCAGTTCACCCACGTTTTTCACTCGAGCGCGGTTAACACCGATGATAATGTCACCTTGTTGCAACTCATATTGAGCGGCCGCTGAGCCTTCCTCGACAGATTTCACTTTGACGCCCTCAACTGGGTCGCTGCTGTCGGTGTTAGCAAACTCTGCACCCGTTAAGCCTTCGTGAAGTTTGTCGGCTTTGGTGATGGTCTTCGCTGCCTCTGATAATGTTACATCGTAAGACTTCTCTTGGCCGTCTCGAACGATACCTAGCGTCACGGTTTTGCCAGCACCCAAGGTGGCGACTTTTGCTCTAAGCTCGCTAAAGGTAGAGATCTTCTTACCGTTAACAGAGACAATGATGTCACCGGCTTCAAGGCCCGCTTTGTCCGCAGCGCTATCAGGAATGACTTGGCTAACGAATGCACCTTTACTGGAGTTGTAACCCAGCGCCTCCGCGAGCTCAGAGGTGACTTCTCCACCTTGTACACCTAACATGCCGCGTTTCACTTCGCCAAACTCAATGATCTGGTCTGTGAGGTTTTTCATCATGTTAGATGGAATCGCAAAGCCAATCCCCACGTTACCACCGTTAGGACCGAGAATCGCAGTGTTGATGCCGATGAGCTCACCATTAAGGTTCACCAACGCGCCACCAGAGTTACCACTGTTGATCGCAGCATCTGTTTGAATGAAGTTTTCAAAGTTTTCTAGGTTGAGCCCGCTGCGCCCAAGGGCTGAAACGATACCTGAGGTAACTGTTTGACCGAGTCCAAATGGGTTACCAATTGCAACGGTAAAGTCACCGACGCGAAGTTCGTCAGAGTCCGCGACCTTAATTTCGGTGAGGTTCTTGGCACCATCGACCTTTAGCAGCGCGACGTCTGACATTTCATCGCCGCCAACCAGCTCAGCATCGAACTCACGTCCATCGCCAAGTTTGATACGAATCTCTTCCGCACCATTAATCACGTGGTAGTTAGTGACAATATAGCCTTTGTCCGCATCGACAACGACACCAGAGCCGAGACCTCTAAACGGTCGCTCTTGAAGCTGTTCGGTTGGGAAGTCAGGGCCGAAGAAGAAGCGAAACTGCTCTGGCAATTGCTGTCGAGAAACTTGTGTACCCTCCACTGCAATACTGACGACAGCGGGTGTCACCTTTTCCAGCATAGGGGCTAGACTAGGGAGCTGTTCGCCGTTTACGGAAAGCGGTAATGCAGCGGTTGCAGGTAGTGGGGCGATGATTGCACTCAGACTTAACGAAAGGACAGTTAATGCAAGTACTGGTTTTTTCATCATAAAACTCCTCTTTGGATCAGTAAGGTTTATGACTCAACGAAAGTTGTAAAGTTCATCCTGAATGTAAAAACGGCCAGTAATTTATTCAATTACTGGCCGTGGTAACTTGTCTACTAAGACGCTTTTGCTGTTGTCATGGGTTCTTGTACAACAGATTCTTGCCCGACAGCTTCGGGCGCTTCAACGACTTCTTTCTTTTCTTCAGTAAGAAGTCCAGTTGCACCGTTAACATAATCTTTCGGTGGATGCTCAACCTCAGCGTTGGCTTCGATGGTTTCCACATTATGCTCGGCAATCTTCTTAACGAAAGGATTGTCTTGCTCTGGCAAGTTAGGCATCAGCTCAGTCGAGGTCTTTGCCATGTGTTGATACAGTTTTGTGTAATCCTTACCCAGTGTATCAAGCATCTCTGCGGTTTGAGCAAAGTGGTCTGAGAGTTCTTGACGTTGCTGCTCAAGTGCAAACTTTGCGGATTCAAGGTCTTTCTGTAGCGTCTTTTGTTTCTTGTATTGTGGAGTAGTTAGTCGGGAAATTACGATTCCGAGAATAGCACCAACTAGCAAGCCGACAATGGCATATATCCAAGGCATAACAGCTCCTTTATAATGATTATTAACATGCGCGTTACCAAGCGGTTACACACGTCGTTTAGCCATGTTACTATGAGATTTAGAGCCAATAAAGCAAAAATACGTGCTCTCCAGCCCTTGGATCAGTGTTGCGAGTAATCCATGACGCCCATAGAAAGATACGAACATGATATAAAAATGAATGGTTTTCAAGCAGACCCAGCCCAGCGGGCTGCTGTGGAAGCCTTAGATAGGTTGCATCATCAGTTTAACGATTACTTACAGTTTGAAGCGCCTGCGCTAACGATGATGCAAAAACTGCTAGGTAAGAAGCCTAAAGAAGCGACGCCACCGCAAGGTCTCTATTTTTGGGGAGGAGTAGGGCGCGGTAAAACCTACTTGATGGATGCGTTTTTCGATAGCTTACCTACCACGAAAAAGATGCGTGTCCACTTTCACCGCTTTATGTATCGGGTTCACGATGAACTCAAACAGCTTGGTGATGTGGAAAACCCACTTGAGAAAGTTGCCGATAGGTTTGAAGCTGAAGCGAAGATTATCTGTTTTGATGAGTTTTTTGTTTCGGACATAACGGACGCCATGATCTTAGCGACCCTGTTACAAGCACTCTTTAAACGTGGTGTTGTACTGGTCGCTACCTCTAACATCCCTCCTGAAGACTTGTATCGTAATGGCCTGCAGCGCGCTCGATTCATGCCTGCAATTACCCTTATTCAGAGTCAGTGTGTGGTGCTGAATGTAGATAGTGGTATCGATTATCGGCTTCGAACCCTGGAACAGGCAGAAATCTACCATTTCCCATTAGATGAAGCCGCAAACCAAATCCTAGAGCGTTACTTCAATCAACTGGTGGTGGACGATCGCGTTCACGAAGCAAGTATTGATATCAATCATCGCGATATTGAAGTCTTTGCCGCTGCCGATGATGTCTTATTTGCTAGTTTCGCGCAGCTTTGCCAGACCATGCGCAGTCAAAATGACTACATTGAGATGTCTCGAATCTACCACACAGTGCTGTTAGCCGATGTTAAGCAGATGGATGCCAAACTGGATGATGCTGCGAGGCGGTTTATTGCCTTAGTGGATGAATTCTATGAAAGACGGGTAAAACTGATTATTTCTGCAGAGGTACCACTGGAAGAGCTGTACACCCAAGGTCAGTTGGAGTTTGAGTTCAAGCGCTGTATCTCGCGTCTTACAGAGATGCAAAGCCATGACTATTTAGCTTCAGAGCATCTACCTTGATGTTTTTGGTAAATTTGTCCAAAAAATAGATGATTTTTTCCTCGAGCTTCTCTATAATCCTGCGACCCACCGTTACTGCAGGCGAGTTTCTTCAAACTTTTTGAGGAACGATGCCGAGAGTTTCAACACTCGAAGGGGTGATGTATGGGCTCTTAGACAGTGGGAGCGAAAGCTCCTTAAGTGTAAATTTAATTAACGGGTTATTATTAGCATGAAAACTTTCGTTGCTAAACCAGAAACTGTAAAACGCGACTGGTACGTTGTAGACGCTGAAGGTAAAACTCTTGGCCGTCTAGCAAGTGAAATTGCATCTCGCCTACGTGGCAAACACAAAGCTGAATACACTCCTCACACTGACACTGGTGATTACATCATCGTTGTTAATGCTGAGAAAGTTACTGTAACTGGTAACAAGGCTAAGAACAAAGTTTACTACCGTCACTCTGAGTTCCCAGGCGGCCTAAAATCAATCACTTTTGAAAAGCTGATCGATCGTAAGCCTGAAATGGCTCTTGAGCTAGCGGTTAAAGGTATGCTACCACGTGGTCCTCTAGGCCGTGCTATGTACCGTAAGCTTAAAGTTTACGCTGGCGCTGAGCACAACCATGTTGCTCAACAACCACAAGTACTAGACATCTAATCGGGGATTTCGAAAATGGCAGAGAATCAATACTACGGCACTGGCCGTCGCAAAAGCTCAGCTGCTCGTGTTTTCATCAAACCAGGCACTGGCAATATCGTAGTTAACAAGCGTGAACTAGAAACTTACTTCGGTCGCGAAACTTCTTGCATGGTAGTTCGTCAGCCTCTTGAGCTAACTGAACTAACTGAGAAGCTAGACCTATTCGTTACTGTAAAAGGTGGCGGTATTTCTGGTCAAGCAGGTGCTATCCGTCACGGTATCACTCGCGCGCTAATGGAATACGATGAGACTCTACGTCCTGCTCTACGTGCAGCTGGCTACGTTACGCGTGACGCTCGTTGCGTTGAACGTAAGAAAGTTGGTCTACGTAAAGCACGTCGTCGTCCACAGTTCTCTAAGCGTTAATTTTCTCCTTATCGAGAAAATTATGCTTTCCAGTTTTATGCTGGAACGTGGAATCAAAAAGCTCAGCTTCGGCTGGGCTTTTTTGTATTTATACGTCCAATAACCTCATTAAATTCAGAAACTCTGATCTTCACTCTCTCCTTTTCCCTCCTTTTGTGAACTAGCAAGCGATTTCCTGCTATAGATGTTACGAAAAGGTAGCTTTATCTTGTCAAAAAGTAGGGTTTTCTTTATCATTTGCTATCAAATAAATACAACTAAAATTCGTATTTTGTTAGCCATGCTCTACTGGTCGGAATCGATGTCTGAGCAGACTCAAGTAGCCAAAATAATTAGTACTATTGGCTCGTTCAATTTGAAGGAAAATAGCCCAAGGAATGGTTCCCCAATGGGTTATTCCATCTAAAAGAGCAACTTGGATTCGCTCAGTGTTGACCCAAAGGAGCAAATGGGAGAAATGTTGGATGAGCAATGCGCCTTTAAATAACGGTCGCAGGCGTTTCCTTACTGCGACAACTGCGGTTGTCGGTGGTTTGGGAGCAGCTGCAGTCGCCGTTCCTTTTATTAAATCTTGGAACCCAAGTGCCAAAGCAAAAGCTGCTGGTGCCCCTGTTGAAGTGGACGTCAGCAAGCTTGAAGAAGGTCAAATGGTTCGTGTTGAATGGCAGGGTAAGCCGGTATGGGTTGTGCGTCGCGCGCAATCTGTTGTGGACAACCTAAGCAACCTAGCCAATCAGCTACGTGACCCAGACTCCGCTGAAGAACAACAGCCAGAGTATGCACAAAACGTGTACCGCTCCATTAAACCGGAGTACTTTGTTGCCGTTGGTTTCTGTACCCACCTAGGTTGTTCGCCTACCTATCTTGCTGATTCCTTTAGTGAACAAGTCCAAGGTGTGAAGTCTGGTTTCTTCTGCCCGTGTCATGGTTCTAAGTTTGATATGGCTGGTCGTGTTTTCCAAAACGTACCAGCGCCACTCAACCTTGTCATTCCTAAACACATGTACTTGAGCGATACCAGAATCCTTATTGGTGTTGATGAGGGGGATGCATAATGCAAGTGTTACTTGATTGGGTAGAAAAACGTCTACCTGCAATGAATGCTTATAAAAAGCATTTGTCTGAATACCCAATGCCAAAAAACTTCAACTTTTGGTATCTGTTTGGCTCACTAGCCATGCTAGTGCTGGTTAACCAAATCCTAACGGGTATTTGGCTAACAATGAACTACGTACCTTCTGGCGAAGGTGCATTTGCCTCTGTTGAATACATCATGCGTGATGTGGAATACGGATGGCTACTCCGCTATATGCACTCAACGGGCGCCTCGGCTTTCTTCGTTGTTGTCTACCTTCACATGTTCCGTGGTCTTATCTACGGTTCTTACCAGAAGCCGCGTGAGCTGCTGTGGGTATTCGGCATGCTGATCTTCCTTGTGTTGATGGCAGAAGCATTTATGGGATACCTACTTCCTTGGGGACAAATGTCTTACTGGGGTGCTCAGGTAATCATCTCGCTCTTTGGTGCTATTCCAGTTATCGGTGATGACCTAACGCTTTGGATCCGTGGTGATTACATTATCTCTGGTGCAACGCTTAACCGCTTCTTCGCGCTTCACGTGATTGCTCTGCCAATCGTGCTGCTACTTCTTGTTGTCTTGCACGTACTCGCTCTACACGAAGTAGGCTCAAACAACCCTGATGGTATTGAGACTAAGCTTCCTAAAGGCAGCATGGGCGATGACTACAAGACGCAGTTCAAGTTCCACGATTACTACAGTAAGAAATACGACATCATTGATTCGATTCCTTTCCATCCTTACGGTACGGTAAAAGATCTTGTTGGTGTGGCTGGCTTCTTCTTCCTGTTCTGTTATGTGTTGTTCTTTAACCCAGAGATGGGCGGTTACTTCCTTGAGCCACCTAACTTTGAAGCAGCGAACCCGCTGAAGACTCCTGAGCACATTGCTCCGGTATGGTACTTCACGCCGTTCTACGCGATTCTGCGTGCGGTTCCGGACAAGCTGTTGGGTGTGGTAGCAATGGGTCTATCGATTGTGTTCCTATTCCTACTTCCTTGGTTCGATCGCTGTAAAGTTCGCTCTTATCGCTACAGAAGTAAGATTCACCTAATCAACATCATCCAGTTCACCATTAGCTTTATTGCTTTGGGTATTCTTGGTGCGCTACCAGCGACGCCGACGTACACGCTACTGGCTCAGATCTTCAGTTTAGGTTACTTCATGTTCTTCGTTCTGCTGTTCTTCTACAGTAAAAATGAGAACACCAAGCCATTGCCAGAGAGGGTGACATTCAAATGAAAAAGTGGATTGTAGTACTTTTCGCATTGCTGCCATCTCTAGCACTAGCGGCTGGTGGCAATGTAAATCTTGATAAAGCAAACAATGATTTGACGGACAAAGCGTCGCTTCAAAACGGTGCCAAGCTGTTTATGAACTACTGCTTTGCGTGTCACTCGACGCAGTATCAACGCTATGAGCGTGTGGCGACTGACTTGGGTATCCCGGTTGATCTTGCAAAAGAGAACCTAGTGTTCGACCCAGAAGCTAAGATCGGTGATTTGATGGTTAACTCTATGCCTCAGAAACAAGCAGCGGCTTGGTTTGGTGCAGCGCCACCGGATCTAACCTTGGTTGCTCGTGTTCGCGGCGTAGACTGGCTATACACATACCTACGTACTTTCTATGTCGATCCAAGTCGTCCGTTTGGCGTGAACAATACCACCTTCCCGAATGTGGGTATGCCGCATGTTCTTGAAGAGCTGCAAGGTATCCCGACACCAATCTTCGAGACTAAGATCGTTGATGGTGAGGAAGTACAAGTGATTGTTGGCACTCAAACCGATGGTCGTGGTGAGCTGAGCTCAAGTGAGTATGACGATGCAGTACGTGACCTCGTCAACTTCCTTGAATACTCAGGTGACCCAGTGAAGCTTGAGCGTCATGCGCTAGGTTGGTGGGTGATGGCGTTCCTAGTCATCTTTACTATCGTCGTTGTGCTGCTTAAGAAAGAGTATTGGCGCGATGTTCACTAATTGTGCTATCATAGCGCGTTAATTCCAATTTGTTCACAATGGAGGCACAGCCTCCATTGTTTTTTGTAAGTATCCCGGAGGGCTCCATGGCTGTAGCTGCCAATAAACGTTCTGTGATGACTCTTTTTTCCAGTGCTACTGATTTATATAGCCACCAGGTTCGAATCGTTCTAGCGGAAAAAGGGGTTAGTGTTGAAGTCGAGTTAGTGGATGATGTAAACATCCCAGCTGAGCTTGCTGAACTAAACCCATACAAGACAGTGCCAACTTTGGTCGATCGTGAGCTAGCCCTTTACGATTCTAAGATCATCATGGAATACCTTGATGAGCGTTTCCCGCATCCACCGCTAATGCCAGTATACCCTGTAGCTCGTGGTAACAGCCGCCTGATGATTTATCGTATTGAGCGTAACTGGTACTCACTTGCTGAGAAAGTAATGAAAGGCTCTGCTGAAGAAGCAGAAGCGGCTCGCAATAAACTTCGCAATGACCTACTGACTCTGGCACCTATTTTTGCTGAGTATGAGTACTTCATGAGCGAAGAGTTTAGCCTAATTGATTGCTACCTAGCACCACTATTGTGGCGTCTACCTGAAATGGGTATCGAGCTAGTTGGTCCAGGCTCAAAAGAGATCAAAGTGTACATGAACCGTGTATTTGAACGTGATTCATTCCTAGCTTCTCTAACAGAAGCTGAGCGTGAGATGCGTTTGGTTCGCTAGTCCTTATAGGTTTCTCCTGAGACGATGGATATTGAAAAAATGACACCTCGCCGACCATATATGCTTCGTGCATTTTATGATTGGCTTGTTGAAAATGATCTGACTCCGCATATTGTTGTTGATGCAAACATGCCGGGTGTTCGAGTTCCTTCGGAGTTTGTCCAGGATGGTCAGATCATTCTTAACATTGCTCCTAGAGCGGTTGGACAACTGGAACTGGGCAACGAAGCGATTACGTTTCACGCTCGTTTTGGTGGCAAACCGCACTCAGTGATTGCTCCGCTGTACTCTGTACAAGCTATCTATGCTCGTGAAAACGGTGCTGGAACTATGTTTGAGCCTGAAGATGCTTATCTTTCTATTGAAGAAGAAGACATCACTCAACCGGAAGTGACAACAGGCTTGTCTGTTGCCGCTGAGACGGAACAGCCAGAGCAAACCAATGAAGAGCCTAACGGAGACGATGAACCGCCTAAACCAAAAGGGCGACCAAGTCTTCGAGTAGTCAAATGACAAAAAGCCGCATTTAATATGCGGCTTTTTTAATGCGTAACAAGGGTACACCTTCCTCGCTATCCTGCCTTGAGTTGATCTCTTCTTTATTCTGAGACGTGTAAAAGACGTGCCACTGTATTAGACTTTAGTCTAATGCTGATTAAAACTTGACCATCTTAGTGTAATCAGTAAACTAGGCGTTCTTGGAGAAAGGTCACACTTTTTAGTACACATTTTTCCCTTCCTCTAGAATGGAATTCTGCTTTGATTGGACAAGATCATCTTGGATGTCAATGAGTTAGGTGATAGAGGTTTGTTATGTACAATCACTTTTTGGTAAGGCTTACCATCGGCGCATTAGTCGTTTTAGGTATCAAGTTGAGCGCATTATACTTTTTGCCTATGGTGCTGCTACTCAACACACATCACAAAGAATTCTTTGGATGGTAAAAATCGGGGCTAGCCCCGATTTTTTTATTTCATTTCAATCTCATTTACCGTTGATTCGATATCCTTCATCATATCGGTGAGGTATTGAGTAAGCTGCTGTCGAGCGCCGTCTAGGTCTTTGTCGAGTGTCAGCTTCATCATCTTTTCGTGCTCTTCAAGATTAAATAGCTCGGCAAATGGCTTAGGCGAGTGGCTTAATGAGACGCGACGGTAGCGCTTAACTTGGCGAATGATGTCGTTGAAGAAATCGAGCATGTTCTTTGAAAAGCATCCACTAAGTAATGAACTATAGAAAGCTTCTTGACGCTCTTCCCAATCAACCCAATTAAAGTTATCACCTTGGAATTTGAATCGAGATAGCTTGTGGAACTCGGTGAGTATCTCTAGCTCCCAGCCTTCATTTCCTTGCTGAATAGACTTCTCAAGCAGCACAGAAGACACCACCTTAAGGCTCTCATAAAGATCATATAACTCTAATTTTGAGATTGGAGCGACCCAGCAGCCTTTTTGCGGCTCAAGCTTGACGTATTTAATCCAAGAAAGCTGTATGAGTGCTTCTCTTATCGGAGAGGCTCCGACGTGATACTTTTCCTTAAGCTCTGCTACTACCAGTTTTTGGTTTGGCTTAAGTTCTCCAGAAAGAATGTCCTGACAGATCAATTTTGCGACCTTGTCTGTCAATGTTGGGCTAGACACGATGCACCTCATAACTTTAAAAACAATAGTTGGAAAACCATGGCGGTATGCCATGTTGTAAACCTGTTTTTGATAGTACAGCGTGTTGAAAAAATGGGCAAGGCAATTATAAAAAAAAGAGGGCCGAAGCCCTCTTTTTATAGATATTTTGTATAACTCGTCGGAATTATAGTACGTGAACAGATGCTGTGTTCGTTGTACCAGATGCTACTAGTGCACCAGAAACCATAACTACGATGTCGCCTTTCTTACCAAAACCAGATTCTAGAGCGTACTCTTTACCGTTTTTGTAGAATTCATCAGTGCTGTCGATTGAGTCAACAAGAACTGGACGAACACCTTTAGTAAGAACTAGCTGTGCAGCAGTTTTAGCGTTAGTCGTTAGTGCAACGATGCTTGCAGTTGGGAAGTACTTACGTACAGAACGTGCAGACTTACCACCCTCAGTAGCAACGATGATTAGTGGAGCAGCTAGCTTCTCAGCTGTGTCTACTGCACCTTTACATACTGCTTCAGTGATACGTAGACGTGGGCTGTCTAGACGAGAACCTAGTTCAGCTTTTAGCGCACCGTCAGTACGGTTAGCGATTTGAGCCATGATAGTTACCGCTTCAACAGGGTACTTACCTTTCGCTGTTTCACCAGAAAGCATTACTGCATCTGTACCGTCCATGATTGCGTTTGCAACGTCACCCGCTTCTGCACGAGTTGGACGTGGGTTTTGAATCATAGAGTCAAGCATTTGAGTTGCAGTGATAACTGTCTTACGAGCACGGTTACACTTCTCGATCATCATCTTCTGAGCGAAGATTACTTCTTCAGCTGGGATTTCAACACCAAGGTCGCCACGCGCAACCATGATACCGTCAGAAAGCTCTAGGATCTCGTCGAAGTTATCAACGCCTTCTTGGTTTTCGATCTTAGAGATGATGTGGATGCTCTCGCCGCCGTTTGCGTCAAGAAGGTCACGGATTTCTTTAACGTCTGCAGCTTTACGGATGAAAGAAGCAGCAACGAAGTCAACGCCTTGCTCACAACCAAATTTCAGGTCAGCTTTGTCTTTTTCAGAAAGCGCTGGAAGCTGTACAGAAACGCCTGGTAGGTTAACACCTTTGTTCTCACCTAGAGCACCGTTGTTAAGAACTTTACACTTAACTTCAGTTTCAGTTGTTGAGATAACTTCCATTTCGATTAGGCCGTCGTCTACTAGGATAGTGTTACCAGCAGATAGGTCTTTAGCGAAACCTAGGTAAGTTACCGCTACAACGTCCTTGTTACCAACTACAGAAGCGTCAGTAGTGAAAGTAAATTCTTGACCAGCTACTAGATCAACGTCATTGCCGCCTTCTAGTTTGATAGTACGAATTTCTGGACCTTTAGTGTCTAGAAGAATTGCTAGTTGCTTGCCAACGTTTGCCATTACTTCACGGAAGTTAGAGATGCGGTTCGCGTGCTCTTCGAAGTTACCGTGAGAGAAGTTTAGGCGCATAACGTTCATGCCTGCGTTTACTAGCTCAGTCAGTTTCTCTACAGACTCAGTTTTAGGGCCGATCGTACATACGATTTTGGTCTTTTTCATGGAAGATACTCTCCGAGTAAATATAATTGCAATTTGAAAGTTAGTATTAGTCTCTCTAGAAGGCTAGGGATGCCCACAAATAATTCACATGAGCTATCAATCTTTTCTCTAGTTTCGCTTCTTCTAGAAATGAAAGTCTTTCATCAAGTTTAGTCATTTTATGACTGATTGAGGCGCTTTCTAGGCCACTTTTTTGGGCTCTCACTAGGATAATTCAGTAAGATTACAAAAAAATAACCACTAATTCTGTAATTTATTTTCTTTTCGGGCACGAATTCTACCACTGAATTGATCGGATTTCACTGTGCATAACTTGTTTTAGAGCAAGGTTTCGGCGCTTAAGATTTAATTTTTGGATCAAAATAAATAAACCGGATGAATCGACACCATTTGGTAACTTTTTTTCAAAATGGTTACCAATACAGTACAGAATCCTGTCCATTGAAGAGGCTCATTGCTGGTGATATTGTGTACCCAGTATGGCTGTTTACTGTTCAAAAAGAGCCAGTTGGAATCGAGAGGTGTAGCAAAATATGGCTTCAAACCAGATCAAATGTGTGATTTTTGATTGTGACGGTACGCTTATCGATAGCGAACGTCTATGTATACAGGCAATCGTCGAAGTACTAGAGTGCGTTGGCGTTAATGTTGATTATGAGAAGGTGAAAGATCAGTTCCAAGGGGTAAAGCTTGAGAAGATCTTTGGAGAGCTTATCGCTGATAGTTCATTGCTTAGTGATGACGACTTAACAGGACTTGTTCGCCATTATCGTCAGCGCTGTCAGGAACTGTTCACTGAGCAGCTCAAGGTCATCGATGGCGTTTATGAGGTTTTAGATGAGCTCAAAGCCAACAACATTGCCATATGCATAGCGTCAAATGCTCCTCATGAAAAGATGGCGTTTACTTTACCGCTGACAAAACTCGACCACTATTTCGAGGGCACGGTGTACAGCGCATTAGATGCACATGCCTGGAAGCCAGACCCTAAACTTCTGCACTTTGTCATGGATAAAATGCAAGTGAGAGCGGAAGAGTGTCTATTTATTGATGACTCTCTTGTCGGTGTTCAAGCTGGCATAGGAGCACAAGTCACCACCTTATATTTCTCACATGCAGAGCCTCATAAAAAGATTGAAATTGATAGCCCTTACCTACACTACATCTCCGATATGAGGCAATTGCTGGCCTTTGTTCAATGATCTTAAAAGCATAGGTTAGTTGTGCTTGTCTGGGCGATTGGCAGATTGGTTGAGTAACTGATTAGCCGCGAGTAACTTGCTACGCATGCTGACAACGGATGCATCCAGTATGTCGATAGCCCATAGCGGTAGCTTATCTGAGATGGAATAAAACGCCCATTGTCCTCGGCGTCTATCGCTAACTACCCCACAGTTTCGAAGTACGCCGAGCGCTCTGGAGATCTTTGGTTGAGATTCTTGCAGCGCGTCGCACAACTCACCCACACTGAGCTCCACTTCGGTAAATATCATTAAGGTGATGAGGAGCCTTGTTTGGTCGCTCAGACACTTATGAATCACCAGTGGGTCAAAATCTAAATCGTTACTGTCACTGTGCACGGCCACAAACAGTTCGATTCGCTTGTACAGATCATATAAAGAGGCGTCAAAAGAAGTCTCTGATAAAGAGGTGGGGGAGGGAAGATCCCAAAAAAGGCTCTCTTGGCTGTTTTCAAATACCCCGCATTCTTTGTGCGCTGATGAACATAGCGTAATGACATAATCAAAATGCTGTCCGTCGAACTCTTCTACCGACTTTGAGCGCAGACCCTCGCTATCAAAACCAGACTCTTTGAGTGTGGTTAACGTTCTATTGTCTACATGACTTGGATTACTACCAGCGCTAAATGCTTGGTATTGGTCCGCATAATCTCTGTTGACGATCGCCTCTGCGAGCTGCGAGCGTGCCGAGTTTCCTCTGCAAACAAAGAGTATTTTTTTTGTCATGGTGTCCTCATCAAATCGGCTTGTATTAGCGCACACAATATTATGAAAGCTTATCGGTGCGAATGAAAGCATTGTATCCCTCCGGTGCCCCCAAATCGTTTCAACCAGTATCGGCTACATTCTGTATGAAGCTTTTATGACAGTTCAAAAAGATCCTTGACTCGTTCGTGATATTTTTTAATATATACGCATATCCATATATGAGTATTTAAAGATGCTTCCACATGAGTTTTTCAAATTGATGTCTGATGAAACCCGTATTCGAACCCTGCTTTGGGTGTCGGCCAACGGCTCGGTCTGTGTCAACGATCTGGTGGAGGCATTGGGAGAGAGCCAGCCTAAAGTATCGAGACATTTAGCTATGCTTAGACAAGCAGGGGTGCTCAAGGATACGAGGCAAGGGCAGCACGTCTTTTACAGCTTAGCTGAAGGATTGCCTGGTTGGCTCTATCGAACATTGAAAGGGCTTGAACAGTCGAACTGTTTGCAAAGTGCTTATCAATTAAACTTTAACGAGCTTGTGTCATCATCGAACGATGCTTAAAGCTTGACGGTACAACCGAAAATTTTACGTAATTAAGAGATTGAGTTATGGCGATTAAAGTAGGCATTAACGGATTTGGTCGAATTGGCCGTTTGGCGCTTCGCGCAGCATTTGATTGGGACGAACTTGAGTTTGTTTTGATTAATGATGTTGCAGGTGATGCAACCACACTAGGTCACCTATTGGAGTTCGATTCAGTACAAGGTACTTGGCATCACGGTGTAGCCGTTGAAGGTGATGAGCTTGTGGTGAACGGCAAGCGCATTAAAACGACTCAAGAGCGCGATATCGACGCGATTGATTGGTCTGGTTGTGATGTTGTCATTGAAGCAACTGGCGTGCACCGTAAAACTGAATTCCTAAACAAATACCTAGACCAAGGCGTGAAACGCGTGGTTGTCTCTGCACCAGTGAAAGAAGAAGGCATTGCCAACATCGTTGTTGGTGTGAATGACGAAATCTTTGATGCAGAGGCACACCGTATCGTGACGGCGGCATCTTGTACTACCAACTGTATCGCGCCTGTGGTGAAAGTGATTCACGAGAAACTGGGTATCGAGCAATCATCGTTCACAACTATTCACGACCTAACCAATACACAAACTATCCTTGATGCGCCGCACAAAGACTTACGCCGTGCTCGTGCATGTGGTATGAGCCTTATCCCAACCACGACGGGCAGTGCAACGGCTATCGTTGAGATCTTCCCTGAGCTAAAAGGCAAGATCAACGGCCACGCAGTGCGTGTACCACTAGCAAATGCGTCACTCACCGACATCATCTTTGATGTAAAACGCGATACAACGGCTGAAGAAGTTAACGCACTTCTTAAAGAAGCTTCCGAAGGTGAGCTAAGAGGTATCCTTGGTTTCGAAGAGCGTCCGCTTGTGTCTATCGATTATCGCGGTGACCAACGCTCAACCATCGTTGATGCGCAATCTACCATGGTCGTTGGCTCTCGAATGGTGAAAATTTATGCGTGGTATGACAATGAAATGGGCTATGCAACACGCACAGCCGAATTGGTTCGTAAAGTCGGTCTAGCGGGGTAATGATGATGCATCCAACATGGGAACTTAACGTAGAAAACGCTGCGCTAGTACTAACGCCTTGTCCGGGTACCAAAGAGGCGTCATTAGACGACTCATTGGCGCAACTTAAAGAGCAAGGTGTCACGGTAATCGTGACGGCTTTGGATAACCACGAGATGGCAGAAGCAGGCGTTGCTGAGCTTGGAGAAAAAGCACAGGCTCTAGGCATCAAGTGGTTCCAAACGCCAATTGAAGATGATCGCGCTCCTGGTTCAGAGTTTGCAGCAGGCTGGAAAGCAATCTCACCAGAGCTTCATCAAGCGATGGAAGCGGGCGAGAAAATTGCTATGCATTGCATGGGCGGCTCTGGTCGTACTGGTCTTCTTGCGGCAAACCTTTTGCTTGAGAAAGGCTGGGATCTTGAGACGATTCGCCGTGAAGTTCAGGCACTACGCCCGGGTGCTTTCACTAAGCAGCCTCAAATTGACTATGTAGAAAAGCTTGCAGCGACGTTCTAGGCGCAGCACTCGTAGTGAGTAAACCTAGATAGAAGCCCTCTGATGAGGGCTTCTATTTCTGAACATTTGTCCCTGTTATTAGGCAGAAGAATTATGTTGTCTAACCTTAGCAAAAGCGTTCGCCAGTATATGTTGGTGACCTTTAACTACTGGAATTTCACCATTACCGATGGTGCATTACGAATGTTGGTGGTGCTCTACTTCCACGATCTCGGATACAGCTCGCTTGCCATCGCATCCCTGTTTCTTTTCTATGAGTTCTTCGGCGTGGTCACCAATCTCATTGGCGGCTGGCTAGGCGCACGTTTAGGGCTTAATCGCACCATGAATATCGGGCTTGGGATGCAGATCTTTGCATTGCTAATGCTGGCCGTTCCGAGTGCTTGGCTAACCATTCCATGGGTGATGGCCGCTCAAGCGCTGTCAGGTATTGCTAAGGATCTGAATAAGATGAGTGCGAAAAGTGCCATCAAGACCTTGGTGCCTGATGAGCAGCAAGGGGCGCTTTACAAATGGGTTGCGATTCTTACCGGCTCTAAGAATGCACTAAAAGGTGCGGGCTTCTTTATCGGTGGTTTGTTGCTGTCGGTCTTAGGTTTCCAGTATGCCGTTGCAGCAATGGCGGCGGTGCTGACACTGGTGTTCATTGGCAGCGTTATCAGCTTAGAAAGCGATATGGGTAAGGCAAAAGCTAAGCCTAAGTTTAAGCAGATCTTCTCTAAATCAGAGAGCATCAATATCTTATCCGCTGCGCGTATGTTCCTGTTTGGCGCTCGTGATGTTTGGTTTGTCGTCGCTTTGCCTATTTATCTTGGCTCTATTTTTGGTTGGGATCATACCTTAGTCGGTGGATTTCTAGCGTTATGGGTCATCGCTTATGGCTTTGTTCAAGGCATAGCCCCAAAGATTACCGGTAAAGCGCAGGGTAAAGTACCAGATGGTAGTGCTGCCATGTGGTGGGCTCTGGCATTAGCCGTGGTGACGGGTATCATCGCTTACTGTGTTCAGATGCAGTGGTACCCACAAGCGGTTATTGTTGTGGGGCTATTGATTTTTGGCGCTATCTTCGCGGTTAACTCATCTTTGCACAGTTATCTGATTGTGAGCTATGCAAAAGGCGATGGCGTGTCGATGGACGTTGGCTTCTATTACATGGCTAACGCGATGGGGCGTTTGATCGGTACTGTGTTGTCTGGTTGGGTGTTCCAAGTGGCGGGTCTCGCAGCTTGTATGTGGGTGTCGTTTGCGTTCTTAGTGCTAACGACCATCATCTCAATTCGTTTGCCTGGTGCGCCAAAAGCTGTCGCAGGATAAAGTGAATATTCATTAAAAAGAGTCAATCGTTAAAAGACGATTGACTCTTTTTTGTTTCAGGCGTACATTTATCGTCAAAAGACGATGGGGAAAGAGTGTGACCAGTTGTAGCGTTGAAAATCCTGATATGTTTGTCGCCTCTGAGCAGCAGTTATCTCAAGAGAAGAGGTTAGCTGCACAAGCGAAAGCGTTGTCACACCCTGCACGTATTCGGATTTTACGTATTCTGTCTGATTTGGAGCGCGCTGGTGGGTGTTTGAATAGCGACCTTGTGTCGCAGTTAGGTCTTGCTCAGTCAACGGTCTCTGAACACTTGCGTATTTTGAAGGTCGCAGGATTTATTAGTGCAGAATCAACGCCACCTAAAGTCTGCTATCGCATACAGCGCGAAGCATTAAATGAGTTTTCTTCGCTGAGCTTATCCACATTTGATTAAGCTGGCTAAGAGCCCTGATTATCATTAAGTCGGCGATGCCGGCTTTTATTACCACTTGTTTATCGTTATTCGACGATTAACGATATCGGAGAGTTAACATGTCTGAGTTAGCGATTGAGCAACCGAAAAAACTGGGCTTTTTAGATAGATTTCTGACCCTGTGGATCTTTTTAGCCATGGGTGTTGGTGTTCTATTGGGTGTCGCGTTTCCAAGCCAAATCGAAGGCTTGAATGAGTCAATGACGGTTGGCAGTACCAACGTCCCACTAGCGATTGGTCTTATTTTGATGATGTATCCACCGCTTGCCAAAGTGAACTATGGTTTGATGGGCAAAGTGCTGCAAGATAAGCAGGCCGTTACACTCTCTTTGGTCATGAACTGGTTAGTGGGCCCGATCTTGATGTTCGTGCTGGCACTGACTTTCTTGGGTGATGAGCCTAGCCTCATGACTGGCGTTATTCTGATTGGTCTCGCGCGTTGTATCGCTATGGTACTAGTGTGGAACGATATTGGTGGTGGTAACAAAGAGTATGGGGCAGCGCTTGTCGCGCTCAACAGTGTATTTCAAATCGTGACGTACAGCTTCTTAGCATGGCTATTCATTACCGTTCTGCCACCTAAATTTGGCTTTCAAGGTCAAGTCGTTGATATCTCAATGGGAGAGATTGCCGAGAGTGTCATGATTTATCTTGGTATTCCATTTTTGGCAGGATTCTTAAGCCGTAAGATCTTAGTCGCTAAGAAAGGTGAGCAGTGGTACAACGAAACGTTTATCCCAGCAGTTTCGCCTATTACTTTGATCGCGTTGCTGGCGACGATTGTACTTATGTTTAGCCTAAAAGGTGAGATGATTGTAGAACTGCCGATGCAGGTGGTTCGTGTTGCCATACCTTTGACTATCTATTTCTTCTTGATGTTCTTCGTGAGCTTCTTTGTTGCGAAAAAGATGGGCGTGCCATTTGATAAGAATGCTTCTATTGCGTACACCGCAACAGGTAATAACTTTGAGTTAGCCATTGCCGTTGCTATTGCCGTATTTGGTTTGAACTCACCAGAGGCGTTTGCGGGGGTTATTGGTCCTCTTATTGAAGTGCCGGTATTGATTGCCTTGGTCAACTTCACCTTAAAGATGAAAGCGCGCTACTCCTCTTAGTGTCCTGTACAGAATCTAGCGACAGAGCGATACAACTGAAAACGGAGCCAAGTGGCTCCGTTTTTTATGACTGTTCAAGCGTACTTCGTTTGTTGTGTTTTGCTTTGTACATGGCGAGATCCGCTTTCTTGAGCGTTCCTCTCAGGCTGGTTCGAAAAGGGGTATAGCCCACACTGTGGCATAGCATCGGATAGTTTACGAAGTTCTTTTCAAACAAGGCAGATAACTTCTCAAGCGCTAAGTGCAACATGACTTCGTCTTGATGGTGGGTCAGTACTACAAATTCATCGCCACCATAGCGCACCAGGATGTCTTGAGCGGCAAAAGCCTGTTTCAGGCAGCGCGCAAAGCGCATCAGTACAATATCCCCCTCGCTATGGCCAGAAGTGTCGTTTACCTGCTTGAAGTTATCTAGATCTATCACCACACAGTAACCGTATTGCCAATGCACTGAGCTCAGATAAGCGAGATTGTGGAGCTTGGTTAAGGGGTCGGTATAGGCTTTTTTCTCGAAGAACTTGGCTTCGTGATGCAAATCGGTGACATCGAAACTGGTGGTATAGATATAAGGTTCACCGTCAATCAGTACCTTAAATTTTAGGACGTTGAAGTAAGACACCTTATCTAAACTGGTGAACTTGATGATCTTGGGTGCACATTGTCCTGCTCCTAGATATTCCAAACTGGCGTCGTGACACTCTCTGAGCATCTCTCCAACATTACTCGGGACTCGTTTTGAAAGCTGATCAGCGTTAAGACCAATAGGGTCAACATCAGAGTACTGGCGTAGCCAAACAGTGAACTTATCATTGATATACACATATTGATGTTGCGCATTCCTGATAGAAAGAAAACCAGGGAAATGGCGAAAAAGCGCCGTCGCTTGCTGATACGTCAAATCTGTCACTGCAAAAATCCCACTATAGCCCACAAGACCAAATCGTGGCTTACGAATGGAAGTGGTTGAGGTAGTTATCATTTTTGCTGTTTCTATCATGCACCATACATAAGGACTGTGATGCATATCAATTTGTAGGTTTTTGCTGACAGTGTTTGCCTTTTTTCTCAGGTGTGAGACAGGTGAAACCACAAAAAGCAGCCGAAGCTGCTTTTTAAATATTCAACTTATCAATTATTTACCGATTAGCTATTGTGAAGAGCGAGATACTGTTTGGCATGTTCACTACCCATATAACGAGACAAAGACTTGAGAGGCACGCGCCTTAGATCCACCACAATAAGTCCATCGAGCGCATTGTTGAAATCAGGGTCGACGTTAAAACTGACGAGCTTGCCATTGAGGCTTAGATATTGCCTTAGCAACACGGGCACCCCTTTGCCTTCATCCAGTCGAGAAATTACGCGCGATAGAAGCTGCATGTCAGCCAGGGCAGAAAGCAGGTGGGTATTCCAGCTTGGTGCATCTTCCAGTTTTGGAGGATTTGGAGCAATGACATGTTTTGCACTCTCGCTGTCGTAGTGATGCAGCGTCATGGTATCCGCTAGAAGCTGTCTTGCTACCTCACTGTAGTCACTGCTGATACTGACCGGACCAAACAGGTGAGTGTATTCCGAATGTCGATGTACGAACTCAGCAATGCCTTTCCAAAGCAATAGCAGTGCGCTCATGCTCTTTTGATATTCAAGGGCAATGACGCTTCGACCCATCTCAATAGACTTGCCCATGGTATCAAGAAAAGGTTGGTCGTATTGGAACAAGGTTCTTGAATACAAGCCTTGGATTCCGTGATGTTCGAGCAGCTTATCTACCAAACCAAGTCGGTAGGCGCCCACGAGTTTGTGCTTCTCTCTATCCCACACAAACAGGTGATGATAGTCTTTATCAAACTGGTCGATATCGAGTGACAGCCCAGTACCTTCCCCGACTTGGCGGAAATTGCTCTCGCGCATGCGTCCAATCTCGTGCATCACCGATGGGATATAGTCGATGGTCGTACAGTAAACCTCAAACTCACCACTGGACAGTAAATGATGCTCCGCTGGCAGCTGCTCTATATCTTCGAGTAGATCACTGACATGAACAGCAGGAGCGATGGCTTGGTAGTTGGAGGTGTCTGAATCAGAGACGTTTCGCTCGGTCTGATCCCTGCCCAATAGGTAGGTATTGAGTCTCAGGTAGTTAACTAACTGTCGGTTATCGAGGGTGTTTACCTCTTTGTATTTGATGGCTTCACCAATAGAGATGCCAATAGGGCGATTTTTTTTGTTTAGCAACTCTCGACCCAACATGGCAGTGCGCAGCATAGGATGTACCTTTCCTGCTAGATAGAAACGCTTTGAGTTCAGCCCGCCTATATGAACAGGTACGGTGAGCGCCTTGTTTTTCTTTATCAGGGTACTGACAGAGCGACTCCACTCTTTATCTTCTAAGCGAAGTGCTTTGCTATCAACTAGTTGAGATACCTCTCCTGCGGGAAAGAGCAGCAAGGCTCCGCCTTGCTCAAGGTGTTGATTAGCCTGTCTGAGTGCACGGGTGTTGGAGCGGTGAGCATTCGCACCATCAAAGACATCGACACCAATAAATAGCGGCTCTAGCTCCGGGACGAGTTTCAGGAACTCGTTTGCCAGTATTTTCACGTCTTTGCGAACTTGCAGCAGTAACTCCGCGAGTATGACGCCTTCAACACAGCCGAGCGGATGGTTTGCGACGATCAGGGTTGAGCCTGTATGTGGAATGTTGTCACGACTGCCCGACACAACGTGATAGTCGATCCCCAAAATCTCTAATGAAAAACGCAAGAAGGACTCGGTATTACAGCCAGCAGGGCGCTGAGCATATAATTGGTCAAGTACCGACAGACCAGTGGCCCATTCGGCAACGTTCTCTGCAATTCCTAAAGGGGTCTTTCTTGGCAAGCGAAAAGGGCTGGTGGTATCCATAACATCCTCTGGGCGTATTCCATTTATTGTCGTTAAAAGGGTATGACGCCCATGTGTCAAAATTGCGTAAGAGAGATGGAGGATGGATGACGTATTGATGTCAGATTGGTGACGAAATAGACAGCTGGCAATAAAAAAGAGCGCCGAAGCGCTCTTAGATGTGTTGAGGTTAATGCGGGTTAGAAGGTTGCATTCACCGATAACTTGAAGCGACGCTCGTTGCCGTAGTGCACGTCTGTGACAACATTGTTGCTGGTGCTGCCGCCGGTGCCAGACACGTATTCAGTGTCGAACAAGTTTTCGATATTAAAGCGGAAGTCCCATGTGACGTAATCGCTGGCGATCTTATGTGATGCGCCGGTATCAACACGAGCATAACCATCTAATTGAACGGTATTCGCATTGTCTGCCCAGCGTTCACCTTGGTAGAAAAGACCAATATTGAATGCGGTCGCTTCAGTCCATGCATAACGCGTCCATACTGAACCTGACCATTCAGGAACGTTGGCTGGCGTTTTGTCTTGGTACAAATCGTGATTGTTGTATTTCGCATCTAGGTACATACCTGACGCCATTACAAACCATTGCTCTGACAGTTGACCTTGTGCTCCAGCTTCTGCGCCGCGATGCAATTGGTTACCATTTTGGGTAGTAATGCCATTTTCTTCGATGCTGATGTTTCGTTTTTCTATATCGAATACAGCACCCGTTAGAAGCAAGCGGTTATCCATCAGTTCCCACTTTGTGCCTAATTCATACTGTCGGCTCTTTTCCGGGGTACGTTCGGTGACCGAACCATCGTCATTTACAACGTTGCTAACAGGGTTGAAGCTCTCAGAGTAGTTTGCATAGATACTGCCTGAGTAACTTGGGTGATAGATAACGCCGACTTTTGGCGAAAACGCTTGGCTATCATTGGCGCCTTTGACAATGTCACCGGTTGCTGGGTTGGTGCCATCAGCAAAATATTGATCATAACGTCCACCAACAAGTGCCTGCCACTGGTCGTTAAAGGTAATTAAATCTTGAGCATAGAAACCATAGAAATGGTTGCTGCTCTCATAGACCGTTTTGTCGTTGTTGTAATCCAACCCTGGGTTGCTCGGGATATCACCAGGATTCACATCGATAGCCTCGCCTGATACTCGAAGCTGGGCGTAATCATAAAACTGACCATTAACGCCAAGAAGCACTTGGTGATCGACACTTAATGCGGTGAACTCACCGTGAAGGTCTGCGTGGAATGCTTGAGTTTTCCATGTATCGTGACGATCAAACGGTTTTAGTATGTAACTGCCATCCACGATGGTATCCGCAGTCGGCGTTGGCAGAGAATCGTAGCGGTGGCGCTTCATATGCTGTGAGTTATAGCTCAGATTAGCGCGCCATTGGGAGTTGATATATAGGTCTAAATCCGCGCCCCAGTTCTCCACATCATTATCGATAAATGACCAGTGTGCATCACGGATCATGTCACGATCACCAAGGCGATTGCCTTGCATATCTAACCATGATCCAGAGTCGATAGGTGCACGGTCGTTAGTCTTTTCATAGTTAACAGACAGCAAGCCCCAATCCGCAAGATCGGCCTCAATCACGCCGTATCCCAAGAAGCGATCGCGCTCTCTTTGCTCGCCATTGGAATAGCGACGCGTCTCCACTGCATCTTGCTTTACAAGAACGGTTCGCCCACGCAACGTACCAGATTCATTTAACTTGCCCGATGCATCAATGTGATAGCGAGTACTACCTAGGTGATCGAAGTCTGTTCCTACATTCACCATAGGCTTCGCCGTCGGTTTCTTTGAAACCATGTTGATCATGCCGCCAGGTGCCGAGTTACCATAAAGTAGACTTGATGGTCCTTTGATCACTTCGATGCGATCCAGTGTCTCGATAGGCAGCATGTAGTGTGTAAACAATGAATGCCCGTTTCGAAGGTAGCCGTTGGTTGATGAAAGCTCAAAGCCACGAATATAGAACTCTTCGCGATTCCACTTCTGAGAACCTGCATTGACGCTTGCATCATTCTGTAGCGCTTCACCTAGCGTGGTTGCAAGTTGCTCATCAAGCACAATTTCAGGAATAACGTTCACGGATTGAGGCGTTTCCAACATAGTGGTGTCGGTTCGCATCGCGCCGGTTGCACTATCCACTTTGTAGTCATCGAAGGCTTGAGCGTGAACAACAAGCGTTTCGTCTACATTGCTAGGTGCGTCATCTGCGAAGGTTGGGGCGGTATGGAGTGCGAGTACCACTGCACTACAAAGTGTGGTCACTTTGAATTTCATTCTGGGCTTTCCTTGCTCGAGTATCCGAGACAAACGGTTTTATTATTAGAGAGTTATGCCAATAGTTGAAATGGCGACATGAATGCTAATGCTATTTATTATCATTTACAATAAATATAAATGTAAGCAATTGTATCGCCTGTTTATACAAGGGAGTGATTGCATAACAATGGTAAATGGAGTGTAATTAACTTGTTGTTAGTGAAAGGAGTTCTATCAATGGAGTGGGGACTAGAAGAACAAAATAAGTGTTACCGTTTCTTGAAACCAGGGATGAAATTGAGTCTTTCATCCGCAGATAATCAGCAGATTAAAGGGATCGCCGCAACCCTTATCGGCTTCAAACCTTCCGCCTTTCTAATTGTTGATGTCACTCAGGTTGGTTCAGAGGCTCTCGGAGAGCTGACTGACGGCGATCTTGTCATTCGGGGACTCTCAGACTCAAGCTTTGGTCATGTTATCGCTTTTCGTTCACGCTTTATTTCGCGAGCGGATGAACCGTGTCAGCATCTGTTCTTGGCGGCGCCTTCTGATTTTGTTTCTAAGCCCATCAGGGAGCACTCTCGCTACAAGTTGTCCGTGCCATGCAATCTCTCTTTTGGGCAGTCTGCTGTAGAGGGCAAAATGGTTGATTTCTCATTGGCAGGTTGTGGTGTGTATATCGAAGGGCCACATGATTTCTGTAAAGGATTAGCTCTCAAAGTCGAGTGTCCATTAAACCAGTTCCTACCGGCTGGAATAAGCTTTGAGGTGGTTACGGTGAAGAAGCAAGGCAAAGGCACGCTACTTGGCATTCAGTTCAATCAACAAGTCTTAATGTCTAATCGCTTAAAAACCACACTCGCGGAGCTGTCATTGAATGTGAGTTAAAAAGCGAGTGTGTGCTTACTTTGACTTCTACATAACAACAATGCTTTTTCTTCGCTTATTTCAAAGTGTAAACTGTGCTATATAAAGAGCAGAATTTCTCAATGGAATGTTCCGACTTATGCGTATCTTTACACTTGTGTTGTTTGTGGTGTTTTCTTGGCTTCAGTACACTCTTTGGTTTGGAAAAAATGGCATCGTTGACTTTAACCAAGTAGACGCAGAAATTCATGTCCAGCAGCAAGTGAATGGTAACCTTCAAACCCGCAACGACGAGATGTTTGCTGAAATAGACGATCTCAGACAGGGACTGGATGCTATCGAAGAGCGCGCTAGGCATGAGCTCGGAATGATTCAGCAAGGAGAGACTTTCTACCGAATCATAGGTGAGGACAACCAATGATCCCTGAGCATCATCCAATCATTGCTATCGTGCCTGCAGCAGGTGTCGGTAGTCGAATGCAAGCGGATATTCCCAAGCAATATCTAAAAATCCACGAGCAGACCATTCTTGAGCATACTATTGAGCGCCTATTGTCGCATCAAAGTATCGAGAGTGTGATTGTCGCAATCAGTGATAATGACCCTTACTTTGAAGGACTGTCGTTTATCTCAGAGAAACCCGTCATCAGAGTGCCGGGCGGTGGTGAGCGTGCTGATTCAGTTTTATCTGCAATAGACTATGTGAAACAGCGTGTGCCTAATGCTTGGTGTCTTGTGCACGATGCGGCGAGACCTTGTATCACTCACGAAGATATCAGCAAACTCATTTATGAAGTGAGCACTCACCCAGTTGGGGGAATTCTTGCTGCGCCAGTGAAAGACACGATGAAACGCGCAAACGGTGCCAAAGGCATTGATCATACGGTGGATAGAGCGGGTCTTTGGCATGCACTTACGCCACAGATGTTTAAAGTGGAACTGCTGCACAGTGCACTGAGTGATGCACTATCGGAAGGGGTCACCATTACCGATGAAGCGTCTGCTGTTGAATGGGCAGGGTTAGCGCCATTGCTGGTGGAAGGTCGCAGTGACAACATTAAAATTACTCGACCAGAGGATCTCGCTCTGGCGGAGTTCTATCTTAAAAATAAGGAACCAGAACAATGAGAATAGGTCATGGCTTTGATGTACATAAGTTTGGTGGTGAAGGACCTGTCATCATTGGTGGTGTTTCGATTCCTTATGAGCAAGGCTTGATTGCTCACTCAGATGGCGATGTGGCATTACATGCATTGTGTGATGCCTTGCTGGGCGCTATCGCTGCGGGTGATATTGGTCGTCACTTTCCAGATACTGATGAAGAGTGGAAAGGCGCGGACAGTCGCGCGCTGCTGCGTGATGTTTACAGTAAGGTGAAAGCGAAAGGCTACGAGTTAGTCAATGCGGACATCACCATCATGGCACAAGCGCCGAAAATGGCACCACATATTGAATCCATGTGTCAGGTCATCGCTCAAGACCTAGATACAGATATTGGTAACGTCAATGTTAAGGCGACCACTACGGAAAGACTTGGTTTTACAGGACGTAAAGAAGGTATTGCCACAGAAGCTGTGGTACTGATCAACAAAGTAACGTCTTAAAAGGCAGATATCATGACGGATGTTCTCAACGAACTGAACTACCTATACGGGAAACCAACGGTTAGCGCTAAATTCAAAGCCAGCAACGAAGACTTTATTGTTAAAGAAGTACTTGGTTTTGAGTTTGCTGGCGAAGGTGAACACTTAATGCTTCGCGTGCGCAAAAATGGTGAAAACACCAGCTTTGTCGCCAATGAACTTGCTAAGGTATGTGGCGTTAAGTCTAAAGATATCGGCTGGGCAGGTTTAAAAGATCGTCATGCGATTACCGAGCAATGGCTCAGTGTCCATTTGCCTAAGAAGAATGTTCCTGACTTTACAGCGTTCCTTGCTCAATATCCTAGTATTGAAATAGTGGCAACAGATTGGCACAACAAAAAGCTGCGCCCTGGTGACCTTGCTGGCAACGAGTTTGAAATTCGCCTTACAGAAGTGTCTGACGTTGAAGGCTTAATGGAAAGAGTCGCCAAAGTGTCTGAGGCAGGCGTGCCAAACTATTTTGGTCAACAGCGTTTTGGTCGCGATGGCAACAACGTTACGGAAGCAAAGCGCTGGGGGCGTGAGAATGTTCGCACCCGTAATCAGAACAAGCGTAGCTTGTATCTGTCAGCCGCTCGTTCTTGGATCTTTAACCAAATCGTTTCTATGCGACTTGAGCAAGGCTGTTTTAACTCAGAGTTACCTGGTGACATTCTGGATGAAACCGGGCTGATCACAGCAGCGTTGGCAGGCGATAATGCGCTACCAACACAAGATGCGGCGATGGCGCTTGAGCAAAGCATTGTTGACGGCGAACCCGATCTGATGGCTCTGATCCGCGGTAATCGCATGCGTCACGACCGACGAGCGATTGTGCTCAAACCAGAGGCACTAAACAGTGACTCAGATGGACAAGCCGTAACGCTCTCTTTCTTCCTTGATTCAGGAAGCTTTGCGACATCAATCTTGAGAGAGTTGGCAAACGTAGAAGAAGTAGAAAGGCAATTCTAGGTTTCATGGATAGTAAAAGAATAAAAGTTCTCATCAGTAATGATGATGGTGTGCATGCAGAGGGTATTCGCACCTTAGCAGCGGAACTGGCTCAGATCGCTGATGTCACTATTGTTGCGCCAGATCGTAATCGTTCCGGCGCTTCAAACTCTTTGACTCTTGAGCAGCCCCTGCGAGTCAATCAGATCGAGCCCAAAGTCTACTCAGTGCAGGGCACACCGACAGATTGTGTGCACTTTGCCCTGAACGAGTTGATGAAAGATGATATGCCTGACTTGGTGTTATCTGGGATCAACCATGGTGCGAACCTAGGTGATGATGTGCTCTACTCTGGAACTGTTGCTGCAGCAATGGAAGGTCACTTTCTAGGTGTACAATCCATCGCATTCAGCTTGGTCGGTAAACAGCATTTTAAAGCGGCAGCGATCATCGCTCGTCAATTTGTCGAAAGGCATTTAGCGACGCGCGTTCCCACGAATCGATTACTGAACATTAATATCCCAGATCGTGCCCTTGCAGATCTTGGCGAGGTGTCTGTGACACGATTGGGCGCTCGACATCATGCAGAGAGCATGATCAAACAACAAGACCCGCGTGGTCATGATATCTATTGGTTGGGACCTCCTGGCAAGGAGCAAGACGCTGGAGTAGGCACTGACTTTTATGCAATTGAACAGGGGCATATCTCGATCACACCTTTGCAGGTCGATTTAACTGCCCATGAGTCAATTGGCGCAATGGAACGTTGGGTATCAGGGAGAGAGTAACTAATGAACCCACAAGCAGCAAAATTAGTGGAGTTTATCCGATCTCATGGAGTGAACAGCGTATCGGTGCTCGATGCCATTTTAGCTGTACCTAGAGAACAGTTCGTTTCTCAGGCTATGCTTCACCAAGCTTACGACAACAATGCCTTACCTATCGGTGCCGGTCAGACGATTTCGCAGCCTTATATTGTCGCTAAGATGACAGAACTACTGGATCTTGAAAGAGAGACACGCGTACTCGAAATCGGCACGGGATCTGGCTATCAGACGGCGGTACTCGCGCAACTTGTGGATCATGTTTACTCGGTGGAAAGAATTAAAGCGCTGCAATGGGAAGCTAAACGCCGATTGAAGCGCCTTGATATATACAATATTTCCACCAAGCATGGTGATGGTTGGCAGGGCTGGCAAGCAAAGGGCCCATTCGATGCCATTATCGTTACCGCGGCTGCTTCCGAAGTTCCCCAAGCCTTGTTGTCGCAGCTCAATGATGGTGGACGTTTAGTGATCCCAGTCGGCGATAATGAGCAACAATTATTAAAAATCACCCGTAAAGGTGATAGTTTTAGTACCGAAGTTGTTGAATTGGTGAGGTTTGTTCCTCTCGTAGCAGGTGAATTGGCGTAAATGCAAAGCCGAATGAAAGCAGTGGTTTCCGTTGTTTTTCTGTCTAGTGCACTCATTGGATGTGCTGGGCATTCGCCTGCGCCTGTCTCAAATTTGGGAGGCAAGTACGATAATGTCTCCCGTGGCAGCTATCGAGGTAGCTACTACGAAGTCCAGAAAGGTGACACCCTCTATTTTATCTCCTACGTTACCGATAAAGATGTTAAAGACCTGATTAGACTCAATAATCTTCAATCACCTTATACTATTCATCCGGGGCAACGCCTCAACTTGTGGCGTCAAGCCTATGCGCCACCTGCATTTGGTGGTTCGGGGGCTGGCGATGTCGCGACGGCTTCTGCAGCAACGGCTGCAGCGAGTTCAAGCAGCACAAAAGCAGCCTCAACCCCGGCTCCAAAAGCGAGTAGCTCATCAACACAAAATAGTCAAAAAACGGCTGCAAAGAAGGTTGATCAAAGCAAAACAAAGGAGTATGGTGAGTCTAAAGGTAAACAAAATGTTAATAACACGAAACCTAATACGGCAAAACAGACCGCTAAGCCGCAAGCAAAGCCACAGCAGACAGCAAAAGCTAAGCCGACACCTCCGCCTAGCTCTAACGCGAAAGTCTCCAGCTGGGTCTGGCCAACAAAGGGACGTGTAATAAAGAACTTTTCTGCAGGGGACCAAGGAAACAAAGGGATAGACATTGCTGGCCAGCGTGGCCAAGACATTGTCGCCACTGCAAAAGGAACTGTGGTTTACTCGGGCAATGCACTTCGTGGTTATGGAAACCTCGTTATCGTCAAACATAACGACAGCTACTTAAGCGCATATGCACACAACGATAGGCTATTGGTCTCTGAAGGACAAAGTGTCAAAGCCGGACAAAAAATCGCTACGATGGGAAGCTCCGGAACCAACAGCGTAAGACTGCACTTTGAAATTCGATATCAAGGCAAATCGGTAAACCCTAAACGCTACTTGCCGTAACTGCCGTATAACGTTTACAACGTACGAAAAGCTACTTGCAATTTGATTGACGTAATCAGAGAAAGTTAGCGACATAGTTGAGTTGTCATGTCTTGCTAGCTCGCCAGGGGGAGGCGCTATGAGTATCAGCAATGCAGTAACCAAGAACGAAAACTTCGACATTGAAAACGAATCCGTTGATGTTGTGCAATCAACATTGACCAATGACGATTCCAACTCAGAAGCCGAAGAGAAAGACCTGTACGATGCCTCGGCCAAAAGCTTGGATGCGACCCAGCTCTATCTAGGGGAAATTGGCTTCTCACCACTACTTACCGCTGAAGAAGAAGTTCTTTATGCAAGACGTGCACTCAAAGGAGATGAAGCTGCACGTAAACGTATGATCGAAAGTAACCTTCGTCTCGTTGTGAAAATCTCTCGACGCTACAGCAACCGTGGCCTTGCACTCCTTGATTTAATCGAAGAGGGCAACCTAGGTTTGATCCGTGCTGTAGAGAAGTTTGACCCTGAACGTGGCTTCCGATTCTCAACCTATGCGACCTGGTGGATCCGCCAAACTATTGAACGTGCTTTGATGAATCAGACGCGCACCATTCGTTTGCCAATTCACGTCGTCAAAGAGCTGAATATTTACCTTCGTACGGCTCGTGAGCTGTCGCAAAAGCTTGACCATGAGCCGACCGCTGAAGAGATTGCTCAAAAACTCGATAAGCCGGTCAGCGATGTCTCTAAAATGCTTCGCCTTAACGAGCGTATTAGCTCAGTCGATACGCCAATTGGTGGAGATGGTGAAAAGGCGCTACTGGATATCATTCCTGATTCAACCCATTCTGATCCAGAAGTATCAACCCAAGACGATGACATTAAATCATCACTTATTCACTGGTTAGATGAGCTGAACCCGAAACAAAAAGAGGTTCTAGCTCGAAGGTTTGGTCTTCTTGGTTACGAGCCATCGACACTTGAAGAGGTCGGCAGAGAGATTAACCTCACTCGTGAACGTGTTCGTCAGATCCAAGTTGAGGGGCTTCGCAGGTTGCGCGATATACTAGTGAAACAAGGTTTGAATATGGAGTCGTTGTTCAATTTCGATGACGATTAGAATCGATTCAAAAGACATAAAAAACCGCCTATAAGGCGGTTTTTTTATGTGTTGATGGCGTTAGCGTATTACGCCCAGCCATTCGGGCTTTTCTTACGACGCGGAATCAGATGCGGAAGAATCAGACCGAATAGAAGACCAGCACCGGCTACACCGCCGCCGTACATGAAGTAGCGAAGCAGTAGGTCTTCTTTTTGTGTGTCTAGCTTAGCGCGTAGCTCACGGATTTCTGTTTGAGAAGAGGTCAGCTGTTCACTGATGTCTGAGTAGTTTTGCTCAAGCTCAGCGATCTGCTTGTTGCGTGCTTCTAGCGAGCTGACTAGGCCGCCTTTCTCACTGTCTGCTGTTTCGCGTGCACTCGATAGCTGAGATTTCACTTGCGTCAGTTCTTTCTCAAGACGAGGCAGTCTAACCGCCATACTTTCTTGAGTCGTCACAAATTTAGATTCTACCCAGCCTTTACGGCCACGGCTGTCTTGAACCTGTGAGTAACCTGTCTCACGGTTAGACGATAGCAGCTGAACCTTGTCACCTGCGTTGATGCTACCAATAATACGGTACTGAGCGCTTGGTCCAGAATGTAGGTAGGTAAATAGCTTGTCGGCAATATAACGATCTTGAGCCAACGCCGCAGGAGCAGCGAGCAACGACACCATGATCATGCAGATCAGTTTTTTCACAGTAAGTCCCTTAAGTGTATCAATGGGGAATGATGAAGAAAGTAGCGCTAGCAGCAGGGCTGTTACGCACTCTCAAATTGTAAACTTTTAAGAATGCCCAAATAGTATGAAGTTTCTTAAGTGGGTGCAACAAAGAAGGGAGGCTTAGCCTCCCTTTATTTGAATTTGAGTCAAATATGACGTGAGCTTCACATCTCCCTGACTTTTGTTTTGCTTTGGCTTATGCGCCAAATACCGCTTGCATCATGTAGTAGAATACGACTGCTAGCAGTGCACCAGCAGGCAGAGTCACGACCCACGAAGCCACGATGTTACGTACAACGCCTAGGTTAAGTGCTGCGATACCACGAGCGAAACCAACACCCAATACCGCACCAACTAGAGTTTGTGTTGTAGAGATTGGCAGACCAGTACCAGAGGCTAATACTACAGTACACGCTGTTGCGAGCTGTGCTGCGAAACCGCGGCTTGGAGTTAGCTCTGTAATGCCTGTACCTACAGTAGCCATTACTTTGTGACCCATAGTCGCAAGACCCACAACAATACCGATACCACCTAGAGGTAGAATCCACCATGCGATGGTGCTCTTCGCTGTGATTTCACCCATGTGCTCAACCGTTGAAACAACAGCAGACAGTGGACCAATCGCGTTCGCCACATCGTTTGAACCGTGTGCAAATGCCATCGCACAAGCTGTGATAACCATAAGTACGCTGAAGATACCTTCTACACCGCTAAAGCCATGGTCTTCTTCACGGTCAGCAAACTTACGCTGAATGTAGATGTAACCGCCAATCATAACTAGGGCCGAAACGCCTGCAGCCCACGCCCATGCTTCCATACCTTCAAGGTGCAAGCCAACGTGCTTTAGACCTTTCTTGATGGTTACCAGCGCAATCACCATGGTTGTGATGAACATGTACACTGGCACAAAGCGCTTAGCATTAAACAGTGGCTTCTCAGTATCGAAAATCAGTCGCTGTGCACTGACGAAGATAACGTAAGCGAAGAAACCAGAAATCACAGGCGTGATAACCCAGCTACCCACGATGCCTTTTACTGAACCCCAGTCTACGGCTTCAGTACCGACAGACACACAAGCGAAACCGATGATCGCACCGATGATAGAGTGAGTCGTAGATACCGGCCAGCCCATGTATGACGCGAGCAATAGCCATGTGCCTGCCGCCAATAGTGACGACATCATACCGAACACAAGAACGTCTGGCTGGTGAGCAAACAGAGAGGTCTCAATCACACCCTTACGGATAGTGTCTGTTACCTCACCGCCAGCAAGGTATGCGCCGGCGAATTCGAAGATCATCGCGATGATGATAGCTTGCTTAACTGTTAGAGCTTTAGAGCCAACAGAAGTACCCATTGCATTGGCAACATCGTTTGCACCGATACCGATTGCCATAAGGAAACCGAACATCGCCGCAACAAGAATCAGGATAGTGCCGTAGTTTGCAAGAATATCCATTGTAATAACCTAGTTTTGTTTCATAACAAGCGGAGCAAAAGTCGGGCGCAGGGCAATCTCTTAAGCATTGTCTGTGCTCAACGCCTAATACTTCTTCGCTCTTTGTTACTTAGTTAACGTGTGTTTAAGACCTAGACAGCATGAGTTCAAGACGAGCGCCTACGCGCTGAGCTTGATCTGCAATACCGCCGACCCATTCAAGAATTTTGTACAAGAACATAACGTCGATAGGGTTCATGTCTTGCTCAATCGCCATCAGTTGCTGACGAAGCTGGATTTGCATGGCATCGGTATCATCTTCGATGACATCGAGTTGGTGAATCATCTCTGCAACCAGAGTCACCTCACGGCCTTTAAAGCCTGTCTCTAGCAGTTCATCCAGCTCATTGATAACGTTCTGAGCTTGGTTGGCTGCATCAAGACAACGCTTCACGTAAGCGATGAAGTTTTCTTGAAGTGGTGCAGGAATGACAAGTTGGCGACCGTAAACACGACCGGCAATGTCTTTGGCAAGGTTGGCAAGCTTATCTTGCTGTGTCAGTAGCTCTAGCATATCGCTACGGTCTACTGGCAAGAACAGGCCGCGTGGTAGTTTAAGACGGATCTCACGCTTCAAAACGTCGGCTTCTTTCTCTAAGTGAGAAATCTGCGCACGGATCTCCGCTGCTTTTTCCCAATCACCCTTTGAGCTTGTCTCAAAGAAGTTGATAAGGTGAGAGCAACATTCTGTTACGCACACAACGTGGCGCTGCAAAGGCTTAATAGGGGACTTTGCAAATAACCCCATAATTGTATTTACTGGCATGGTTGTTCAACCTAATTAATATAACCTGAAATAAACATACACCAATATCATGGTGAAATGTTGAGCGATGGCTATAAAGGCGCGCATGGTAACTCATTAAAACGCCGATTTAAACTGTTTTAGATCATCATTTGGGTGATATTTGTCACTTGCTGATTAGTACGATTGCTCATATCCTGTTGTCAGTACCCCCGAAAGGTAAAACTATGGAAACCGAGATAGAACTGAAGTTTTTTGTTTCTCCAGAATTTTCAGAAACTTTGCTTAGCAAGATTGCTGAAACAAAAGTACTTCAGCACAGTTGTCGTGAGTTAGGAAACACTTACTTCGACACGCCAGATAACTGGCTGCGCCAACACGATATTGGTCTCAGAATTCGTCGCTTTGACGATGTTTTTGTACAGACTGTAAAGACAGCAGGACGCGTTGTGGCTGGTCTGCACCAACGTCCAGAATATAACGCTGAACACAGTTCTAACATCCCAGACTTAACACTTCACCCTACCGATATCTATCCAGAAGGGAAAGATATCGCGACGTTACAATCAGAATTGTTACCAATATTTGCTACCGACTTCACTCGTGAACAGTGGTTAATCGGTATGACTGATGGCAGTCAGGTTGAGGTTGCGTTTGATCAGGGTGTTGTCTCTTCAGGTGATAGAACGTACCCAATTTGTGAAGTTGAGCTCGAGCTAAAGTCCGGACAAACAGATGCCTTGTTCACTCTGGCCCGCGAGCTGTGTGAAAGTGGTGGTATTCGACTTGGTAACCTAAGCAAAGCAGCGCGCGGCTATAGACTCGCAGCTAACTATGATGGCGACCCAGTCAAGACCATGGATTTGGTGGATACTGTGGCGACAGATAGTGTTGAAAGCTGCTTTGTTCACTCCTTAGAGCATGCACTAGCGCACTGGCATTATCACGAGCAAATTTATGTTGAGCATGAGTCGATTGAGGCCTTGCAAGAGATCAGCCATGCGCTCAGCTTTATTCGCCAGGTCCTGACTGTTTACGGTGGAATTGTACCGCGACGCGCAAGCGCCATTTTGAGACAAGAATTGAAATGGCTAGAGCAAGAGTTGCAGTGGCTAAAAAGCTACGATCACTTTGAGACCTTGCTGGAAGACAAAGGCCACATTTTGAGAAAGCTAGACGCAAGAAAGTTTCTTGTTGCTGAGCTTAAAGAGATGGAGCAAGAGTTGCCTGAGCGTGAAGAGATGCTAAAGCTCATTCATTCAGGGCGTTACGCAGGCTTGTTGCTTGACCTTAGCCGCTGGATCCTTTCGAGAGGCTGGCAGCCATTCTTGGATGACAAGGCGCGTGAAAAAATGTCTCAAGACATTAAGCCATTCTCAGTGAAACAGCTCGCTCGTACTTGGGCTGAGCTCATTGAAGCGTTTCCACCAGAGAAGCTACTGTCTCGTCAAGAGTACATCGACCAGCAGTATCGTTTGATGCGCAACTTATATACCGGCGTTGGTTTTGCAAGCCTGTACAGCATGGAAGAGCGCAATAACTTCCGTTTGCCGTGGGCAGACTTGCTGCAGGGTATCGATGATTTACAGATGCTAGAATTGTTAGAGAAGCTTGTTGATAAACTTGAGGGCGAAGAGCGCGAGCAGCTAGAGCGCTGGTTGCGTCGTCAGGAGAGCTCAATCTTACACGCTATGGAGCAGACCAGGCAGATCAGTATTGAGGCCGAGCCATACTGGCAAAATTAATTCGGTTCAGAGTAGGGAGGCAATACGCCTCCCTATTTTTTATCTTGCTCGAGTGATTCGATTTTTTGCTCCATCTTCTCAAGCTTATGCAAAATCACTTCTTGTTGGTTAAGCACTTTCTGTAGCATGACCTCTTTGTGTTTGGAGCGTCTCTCATCCATAGAACTGGGTGAAGAGAGCAGTGAGGTAATCAAGCCCGACGTCATACCAAACATACCCACACCACAGATAATAATGATACCTGCCAAGAACTTACCTACGATTGTAACCGGGTAATGGTCGCCATAACCGACCGTTGATACCGTGACAAAAGCCCACCAAACGGCGTCGCCAATATGTTGAATGTTGGCATCGGGATCGCCGCTCTCAGCCCACATAATCAGCCCAGCCCCAACGGTAATGAGCAGCACGAGTAGCAAAAGGATCGATGCGATCGTCGTTTCATGTTTATTACGAGCGAGTTGTCTTAATAAGGCCTCACCAGAGCGAATCACCAATACCACACGGAAAATATGAAAGACGCGGGCATATCTTAGTGGCTCGATCATCGGCAGGCTGGCTAGAAAGTCGATCCAGTGGGTTTTCAAAAATTGCACTCGATCTGTGGAGCGGATCAGATCCACAACAAGTTGCAGAATAAATAAGCTACAGATTATAAAGTCGAGGCCGATAAGAACAGTACGCTCATCCTCGTTGATGGGAGCAAACAATAAGGCTGAGATCACAAATAGCGCCATAAAAGAGAGGAACAGTGACAATAAGCTCAGAGGCTTAGTTTCAGTTTTGGTATCATTTGCTTTCATACGAGGCTCGAAATAAATAACTTGGTCTCATGATTCACATTCCCCCCTACGGCTTTTGGCATGCAGGCAAGTGAAAATGGCATTCAGTTAGAGAAAGATTCCCTAACTATATAATAATTAATGGAGAACGGATAATGACCACACTGGCATTTAAACCTTGGGAGCGACTCATCACCGATGTTCGCTTAGTTCCTAAGATGTTGATGTTGATGATTTTTAGTACCGTACTGCTTGTTGGTAAGCAGTTGTGGGATGCAAGCACATTTTACGACTCTCTTCTTGCCGCAACCCAGAACGAAGCGATTGCCCAGCAGCACTACGAAGCTTATCTAGTTCAGGTCGTATGGCAAACTGCCTTGATGATTGTTTTGTTTGTGGCATTGCTGATGTTTGCAGCAAAAACCATGCTTAAGCAGACTAATTACCTAAGCGACGCCATTAAGCGAATGGCAGATAAAGATCTCACAGTTCCGGTAATCATGGACTGTAAAGATGAGTACGGCGATGTAGCTCGTGAGTTAGAACGAACGCGTGCACAGCTTCAAGACATCATCAAAACTCAAGTAGCAACCTCTCAAGAGCTGGCGACACTCACTGAAGTGATGACGCTGAGCATGTCTGAGACCAAAGAGTCATCTCAGGAAGAGTTCCAAGAGATCGATCAGTTGGCTACTGCAATGAGCGAAATGAGCTCTACGGTTCAAACCGTTGCGGACCACGCGAATAACGCCTCGCAACTAACTGAGCAGGCTTCGGGTCAAGCTGAGACGGGTCAACGCTTTGTACAGGGCACTGTTACTAAGATGAGCGAGCTATCGAACGACATCTCTGCTTCTGCAGCAGCGGTAAATCAGGTCGAAGAGCGCGTTGAATCGATTGGTAGCGTGGTCGGCACTATTCAAGGCATTTCTGAGCAGACTAACTTACTTGCACTGAATGCAGCGATTGAGGCCGCCCGAGCGGGTGAAGCTGGACGTGGTTTTGCCGTGGTAGCGGATGAGGTACGTAACCTTGCACAGCGTACCCAGCAAGCAACAGTCGAAATTCAAGAGATGATCTCTCAGCTACAATCGAGCGCCAATTCAGCGGTAGAGCTGATGGAGAAGAGTGTGGTTGAAGCGGCGGATGGCGTAGAGCTTGTAACTAATGCGGGCACTGAGCTTGATGGCATCGTAAGCCAGGTTAACCAGATTAATGATATGAACTTCCAAATCGCGACTGCAGCGGGTCAGCAGAGCAGTGTTGCTGAAGAGATGAACCAAAACCTAACCAATGTACGTGAGTTGGTAGAGGCATCGGTTGTGGTGGTCACTGAGCTACTCGAAACGTCTGAGATGATGCAAAACAACGCGGCTGAGCTTGATAGCAAGATCCAGTCTTTCAACGTTTAAACGACGTTAGATTTCTATAGACGCTTCAATAAAAAAGCGGCTCACTTGGTGTAAGTGAGCCGCTTTTTTTAGCTGAGTGCTTATTGATTCTCTTCGTTACTCGTCTCTGGTTCAACCTGCGTTTGAGCCAGTTCGAGTACTTGATTGTCAATAAGGCGCGCTTTACCCAAGAAAGCAGACATCAAAATGACCGCGTGGGTAGAACTGTCGCCAATAGCCTGAAGGGTGTGTGCATCACGGATGAAGATCTCATCGGGTTGCAAACCCGCGGCGCGAAGCTGGTCACTGGCATCTTCGATGATGGATGCATAGTCGTCACGACCACCACGAATGGCACTGTTCATCCAACGCATGGTTCTCGCAAGCACGGGTGCACGTTGACGCTCATCCATTGTGAGGTAGCCATTGCGAGAGCTCATAGCAAGACCATCCATTTCGCGTACTGTTGGTACGCCAATGATCTCGATATTCATGGCGAGGTCGTTCACCATCTGACGAATCAGCGCGAGCTGCTGGTAGTCTTTTTCACCAAAACACGCGACATCTGGCTGCACAATATTGAACAGCTTAGTGACGATAGTGGCAACGCCTCTAAAGTGTCCTGGGCGAGATGCCCCTTCAAGCATGTGCGAGATGCCAGGTACCTCAACGAAGGTTTGCTTATCAAGACCGTTCGGGTACATGATTTCTGGTGTTGGCGTGAATACCAAATCAACCCCTTCAGCGGTCAGCTTACTCAGGTCATCTTCCAGCGTGCGCGGATAGTTGTTGAGGTCATCTGCGCGTTCAAACTGCATTGGGTTAACAAAAATACTCGCCACAACCACATCTGCGTTCTCTCGAGCTTTGCGCATCAGCGTTAAGTGACCTTCATGAAGGTTACCCATGGTCGGAACAAACGCGATACGGCGTTGTTCACGTTTTAGCTGTGCAATCTGCTCTCTAAGTTCAGCAATATCAGCGAAAGTTTGCATGATTCCCCCTAGGCAATCGTATGAGCGTCGTCTGGGAAAGCGCCGCTCTCCACATCCGCGATATATTTAGCAACGGCGCTGCGCATATCGCCTGTTTCTGCCAAAAAGTTCTTTGAGAATTTAGGCATGTAATTAGCCGAAATGCCAAACATGTCGTGCATTACAAGGATTTGACCGTCGGTACCATTGCCGGCACCAATACCGATGACTGGAACGTCTAGCACTTCTGTGATGCGCGCTGCTAGCTCGGCAGGTACGCATTCAAGAAGGATAATTTGTGCGCCTGCTTCTTGTAGAGCGAGTGCGTCACGAACCATCTTATCCGCATTTTTCTGATCGCGACCTTGTACCTTATAGCCACCGAAGATATTGACGCTTTGAGGCGTAAGACCCAGGTGAGCACAGACGGGTACTGCGCGCTCAGTTAACATTCTTACCGTATCAACTAGCCAGTCACCACCCTCTAGCTTCACCATGTTGGCACCTGCGCGCATCAGCGCTGCAGCGCTTTCACACGCTTGCTGTGGTGTTGCATAGCTCATGAATGGCATGTCAGCCATCAATAGGCAATTCGGGCTGCCTGCGCGCACAGCGCGCGTGTGGTAAGCGATATCATCGACAGTAACAGGCAAGGTATCGTTGTGACCTTGCAGTACCATGCCGAGTGAATCGCCGACCAAAATTACAGGCATTTCTTGGCTTTCAAACAAAGCTGCAAAACTGGCATCGTATGCCGTTGAAGTTGCAAATTTGCGACCTTCGCTTTTCCACTTAACGAGGTCGTTAATGTTGATTTTTTTCATTTTTAATCCTTATTAGGGGATTGGCTAGGATTGCCAAACTCTGAGTCCATTACGGTCAACACTATCGATGAGGGTAGTGAGCTCAGTCCCATCAGGGAGTTGTAAATTTGGTGCGATTTCCATAAGCGGATAGAGAACAAACTCGCGTTGTTTCATCCCGTAATGAGGAACGGTTAAGCGCTCGGAATCGATCACCTCATTGCCATAAAGAATGATGTCGAGATCTAGGGTTCTTGGGCCCCACCTCTCATCTTTACGGACACGCCCCTGTTCCAGTTCGATCGTTTGGGTGCAATCAAGCAGTTCCAGTGGCGTTAATTCGGTTGAAATCTTTGCAACAGCATTGATGTAATCAGGCTGGTTTTGTGGCCCCATCGGAGTGCTGCTGTAAAGTGAAGAGCAAGCCAGAAGCTCGCTCTTAGGAAGTGTTTTAAGTGCCTCAATCGCCACTTTGGCTTGTGAGACTGGGTCGGACAGGTTACTGCCGATAGCAATGTAGCAGATGGTCATTATTCAGCACTCTTGGCGTTTTTCGCCTTTGGCGTGCGTCTGCGACGCGAACCAGAGCGTGAGCTTGAGCCACCGATATCATTCACCATCGCTTGACGCATATTACGTCCCGCAGATTGGAATGTGCCCCACCATTTTGCCAGCAGTGCCACTTCGCCGCCTTCAATTTCGCCGCGCATTTCAAGGAAATCGAAGCCAGCACGGAACTTGTTTAGCTCCATCAAGCGGTAAGCGCGTTTGCCGGAGCGACGTGGAAGACGCAGCTGTAGCTGCCAGATTTCGCGAATAGTCGCGGTGTGGCGGCGCGGAATGGCAGTCGATTTCACCTGTTCATCCAGTATGATATTGCTCGCTTCCATCATTGCGTCGTACTCTGATAGGCCGCGCGACATTAGCTCTTTGGCACTTTCCATCATTGGATACCACAGCATGGCGGCAAACATGAAGGCTGGATTAACGCGTTTGCCTTCTTCGATACGCTCGTCGGTTGCATCCAACACGAGATCAAGAACTTGCTCGGTTTGTGACGAGTAGTCTTCTGTGAAGTGAGGAGCGATAAGAGGGAACAACTGCTGGAACAGGTTGTACTCGCGCATTAAGTGGTAGGTCTCCAGACCATAACCCGATTGAAGCAGTTTGAGTGCTTCTTCATACAAACGCGCAGAAGGAATATCGCGCAGCAGCGGCGCCAAGTCTTCGATTGGCGCTGCGGTATCTTCTTCAATGTCGAAATCCAGCTTAGCTGCGAAACGAATCGCACGAAGCATACGGACTGGGTCTTCGCGGTAGCGCACATCCGGCTCGCCAATGAGACGAATAAGTCGGTCATTGAGATCTTCGACACCACCTGCGTAATCGTGGATCGAGTAGTCACCGATGTTGTAGTACATGGCGTTGATGGTGAAGTCTCGACGTTCTGCGTCTTCATCAATGCTGCCATAGACATTGTCGCGCAGCAGCATGCCTTCTTTGCTCTGCTGTGAAACGTTTTTTTCCTGCTCTTGGTGGTGACCTCGGAAGGTAGCAACCTCGATAATATCACGCCCAAACATGATGTGAGCGAGTCGAAAACGGCGACCAATCAGTCGACAGTTTCTGAACAGTTTTTTAATTTGCTCTGGCGTCGCGTTAGTGGCTATATCGAAATCTTTAGGTTGTTCTCCAAGCAGCAGATCGCGCACGCCACCGCCAACTAAATATGCGTCATAGCCTGCACCGTTTAAGCGGTATAGGACTTTTAACGCATTATCGCTGATCTGCTTGCGCGAGATGTTGTGCTCATCACGTGTATGGACGTGTAATGAGATGTCACTATATACATGATGAGCTTTTTGAGAATTTTCTTTTTTATTCATAGTTTTAACGCAATTAAGGTTCGCGAAATAGAGTGCTTTTTAGCCCTGTTTCGTGCCTGACGCATGAAATTTGCCGCTTATTCTAGCCTAGAGAGCGTCATTTGAGAATGGCGGTTTGATTTTGAGCTGCTTAGGAAGCTGAGATAGTCGCCAATTTTCCACGCCCCATTGGATGATATCGGCGATTTCTTTCGTGGCTATTTTAGTCTCCACATCGAAACCAAGAAAGCGCATCGCATTGAGCAGTGTCGGTTTGGGGTTATCCAAATCGATAGCCGTTGCGTGGTTCTGTTTTGATAGCTTATTACCGTTGTCATCGATCGCGAGCGGTAGATGAAGATAGGTCACAGGCTCCACACCTAGGGTTTTGTATAGGCTGATTTGACGCCCTGTTGGCTCAATTAGATCTGCGCCACGAACGACCTCTGTGACCCCTTGGTAGATGTCATCTAATACCACTGCGAGATTGTACGCAAATAAGCCATCTCGACGTTTGATAATGAAATCTTCTTGAGCGAGCTGCTCTGGGATATCCAGCGGTCCATGCTTCTCATCGATAAAAGAGGATACTGGGTAGTCCATGGTAAGGCGAACGGCACAACTGTCGGAGGCGTTTAGCTGCTTATCACGACATGTTCCTTGATAAAAGCCACCCGTAGCTTTGATCTGTTTTCTCGTGCACTCACACAAATAAGCTTGTCCACTGGCTAGCCAGTGATCGATTTGTTCTTGGTAGACATCCAAGCGCTGACTTTGGTATAGCACCTCACCATCCCAATGCAGTTGATAGGCTTGCAGTGTTTTTAATATCAGCTCTGCTGCACCTTCCACTTCTCGCGGCGGATCGATATCTTCAATCCTGACCAGCCATCGACCATTCTGAGATCGAGCTTGAAAATAGCTACCCAGTGCGGCAATTAAGGAACCAAAGTGTAGGGGACCCGAAGGAGAGGGCGCGAATCGACCAATATACATAGTGCTTTTCGTGTCTGAAGGGTGGATCAAAAAAAGGGAGCGTTTGCTCCCTTTTTCTCGCTTGTTAGCCTTGCATCTGTCTTTCTTTGATTTCTGCAAGTGTCTTACAGTCGATACATAAATCGGCAGTAGGACGGGCTTCTAAGCGACGGATACCGATTTCGATACCACAAGATTCACAGAAACCAAAATCGTCTTCTTCAATCTTGTTTAGCGTCTTTTCAATCTTCTTGATCAAACGACGCTCACGGTCACGGTTGCGTAGCTCTAAGCTGAATTCTTCTTCTTGAGAAGCTCTATCAACTGGATCAGGAAAGTTAGCTGCTTCGTCTTGCATGTGGTGCACAGTTCGATCAACTTCTTCCCTAAGTTGGTTGCGCCAAGCGCTCAAAATTTTTGTAAAGTGATCCAACTGAGCTTGTGACATGTATTCTTCACCAGCTTTTTCTTGGTATGGATCAACACCTGCAATGGCTAGGATGCCTAGCGCTTTTTTCTTAGTTTCTGGCATGCAGCATCTCCTACTTACACCTAGTCAACTGTGCGAACAGTTAATTTTAAGGCGGGTATCTATAGCAAAAACAAATGCTGGTGGCAAACGAAGTTTGTTAAAGTTCTTCTCTATGTGAAGTGACATCACTTTTGAATGAAATCCAACGCCGATGTCAGCGCCATTTCATTGTCAGAAAAAGCCGCCTTATAACAAATCACTTCGACCCCAGCCTGTCTTGCTTGCTCAAGTAATTGTGAATATTTCGCATCTATATGGTGTGCCGCCGACACTTTTTCAATCCCTGAATGCAAAACAGCGAAAAATAATACGGCTCGATGTCCTGATTGAACCATTTCTGTGAGCTCTCTCAAGTGCTTTTGACCGCGAGTGGTCTTAGCATCTGGAAAATACCCTTGTCCCGTATTGCCTTCGTCCAGCAGTGTGACACTTTTTACTTCGATGTAGCAATCTGCGCGATCACTATCTTGCAATAAAATATCGACTCTGCTGTTTTCTTGACCGTATTTCACCTCTGTTCGTAAAGTTTGGTAACCAATTAGCTCTTTTACAACGTTTTTTTGTATTGCTTCGACAACTAATGTGTTGGCGCGGGCAGTATTCACACAAATGGTGTGCCCAGCTTTGGTCTCGGTAAGCTCCCAACTGTTGGGGTATTTTCGTTTGGGATTATCTGAGGTGGAGTACCAGACGGTTGAGTCAGGCTCCGCACAGCCTGTCATCGCGCCTGTATTGGCACAGTGAATCGTGATTTCTTTGCTATCAGGTAAAGTAATATCGGCGAGGAAGCGTTTATAGCGCTGAACTAACTTCCCCGATTCTAAAGGTGGTTCGAAGTGCATTTTGAGGCCGTTTTTTATTAGAATGATGAGCCTCATTACATCATAAGGTCATTGCGTTGTCACAGTTGCCCATCGAACACGTGTTGCCAGAGCTCTTTGAAGCTATTCGCACATCGGATCAAATCGTCTTAAAAGCGGCCACAGGTGCGGGTAAGTCGACACACTTTCCCCTCAAGTTGGTTCAGTCAGGTATCATCCCTGGTAAGATCGTTATGCTTGAGCCTCGTCGGATAGCGGCGCGAAACATCGCGATGTATGTCGCAGCCCAACTGGGAGAGCCCGTCGGTAAGCAGGTGGGTTATCGAGTCCGTGGTGAGTCTAAAGTGAGTGTAAGTACCAAGCTTGAAGTGGTCACCGAAGGCATATTGACGCGAATGCTGCAAGATGATCCTGAACTGACTGGCATCGATATGATCATTTTTGATGAGTTTCATGAGCGCAGTTTACATGCCGATACGGCATTGGCTTTTGCACTAGAGAGCCAAGAAGCACTGCGAGAAGATCTTAAGATCGTCGTAATGTCAGCCACGCTGGATCCAGATGACCTTGTTCGGGTATTGCCAACCGCTCAGTTTATTCAATCTGAGGGACGCACGTATCCGGTCGATATAGATTATCAGCCCATGTCGCAAAATGATTATCTGCCCGACTTTATGGCAAAGCAGATAGAGCGGCTACTTATTCGTGAGTCAGGGTCCCTGCTGGCGTTTCTTCCTGGAGTCGGGGCAATAAAACGTGTACAAGAACTGCTGCAAAAGGCCAACCTAGATGCCACAGTTTGCCCACTCTACGGTCAGTTAGACTTTGCAACGCAGCAGGCTGCGATACAGCCAGCCAAGGCAGGAGAGCGCAAAGTCGTACTCGCGACCAACATCGCCGAGACCTCGTTGACCATTGAAGGTATCCGCCTTGTGGTGGATTCTGGTTTAGAAAATCAGGCTTGGTTCGATCTAAAGACCGGAATATCAAAGCTAGAGCAAGGACGCATCGCTCAATCGTCCGCTATTCAGCGAGCGGGTCGTGCGGGAAGGACTGAGTCGGGGTTGTGTGTCCGTCTTTACAGTGAAAGTCAGTTTCAAGCACAGCCTGAACAGAGCACGCCAGAGATATTGCGAAGTGATCTCGCTTCGCTTCAGCTCGAATTGATCCGCTGGGGTTGTCATGAGGCAAGTGATCTCGCGTGGATCGATGAACCAAAATTTACTCACCTTGAGCAAGCAAAGTCGCTACTGATTGCGCTAAAGCTTATCGATGACACGGGGAAAGCCACAGCGCTTGGCAATGAAGCCTATCAGTTAGGCGTTGAGCCTCGAATGGCAAGTATGTTGCTCCAAGCGAATCTCATTGGTGAGCAAGCCTTAAAGAGCGCGGTTGCATTATGCGCTTTGATTGAAGAGCCAGAGCGTAATGAAGTCGACCTTCGCCAATCTTTGCACCGCTGGCAACAAGCGAGACACCCGCGAAACAACGCTCTGAAACAGCGAGCGAAAACCTTATCATCACGCTTTTCTTGTCGCTTTAATGTTAATGAAGTTGACGAATCTTTACTTGGCGTTGTCGCAGCGTTGGCATTCCCAGATAGAATAGCCTTAGCTCGTAAGCAGTCAGGCCTCTATGTGCTTGCCAATGGTCACGGTGCTTCTGTGGATCAACAGCATCGCTTGTCGGATGAAACCATGCTAGTGGCAGTGGATTTGATGAGAACAGGGCAGGGCAGCAGCGCCATCTTCAAAGCGGCTCCGGTCACTTTTGAGCAGATCAATACTCTGTTGCCTGAGATGGTCGATGAGGCAACTCTAGTGGAATGGGACGATAACAAAGGGCGCGTTGTCGCCAGTGAGCAGCGTCGCATCGGGGCTCTCGTGGTGGAAAGTAAAGAAACCACAGTTCCTGAAGATGCGGATATTTCACAAGCATTGCTCAGTTACGTTCAACGTAAAGGGTTGAGTGTGTTGAGTTGGACTGACAAAGCCGAGGAGCTAACTCAACGTGTGCAATGTGCCGCACTATGGCTAGAGAATGACGAATGGCCAGCCATGTCTTCAAAAGATTTGTTGGCGAATCTGGATGAATGGTTGCTGCCATTTATGCATGGCGTAACCAATGCCAAGCAGCTAAAAAAAGTGGATGCTGTCGCCGCCTTAGAAGCCTTACTCGGCTGGGAGAAAGCGAAGCAACTCGATGAATGGTTACCGACACATCTAACTGTGGCGTCCGGAAATCGTAAGAAGATCCGCTATCAGGTTGGTGAGGCGCCAACATTGTCCGTGAAGCTTCAAGAGATGTTTGGTGAAAAAGTGTCACCAACGATAGCAAAAGGGACGCAAGCCATTGTATTGGAGCTGCTTTCTCCAGCACAAAGACCACTGCAAATTACTCGAGATCTTGCCGCGTTTTGGCAAGGTGCTTATAAGCAAGTACAGAAAGAAATGAAGGGGCGCTATCCCAAGCACCCATGGCCAGATGACCCAATGAATCATCAAGCCACCAGTAAAACCAAAAGACAATTAGATTCATGATAACAAGAAATAAGTTAGCAGCAGCGGGAAAGAAACCAGCGCCTAAAAAGAGCGCGGCTAAGCCAGCGACCAAACGTAAAACGAGCACACGACGTCCCAAGCGTAAATCGACGCGTGGCAAACGTAAGGTCGGCTGGGGTAAGCGTCTGTTCTCTATCGGCTGGAAGCTTGCGTTAGTCGGTGTCGTCGCTATGGGGGCGGTGCTTTACTATCTCGACCAAGTGGTGAAAGAGCGCTTCGAGGGTGAGCTGTTCGAGCTGCCAACGGTAGTCTATGCCCGAGTGCTCAATCTATCGGTGGGTGATGAGATCACAGTCCAACAACTGCGTAATGAGTTGGACGTCCTCAGTTATCGAAAAGTGTCTCAGCCGCGTCATCCCGGAGAGTATTCGTCGTCTTCCAGTAAAGTCGAACTCATTCGTCGTCCCTTTGAGTTTGCTGATGGCCCTGAGCCTGATCGCCATGTCATGCTTTACTTTAATGATGGCACGCTGACGCGCATCCAATCACTAGAGAAAAAGGGTGATCTTGGCTTTCTGCGTATCGAACCTAAGATGCTGGGCATGCTCGAGAAACATGCGGATGAGCAGCGACTTTTCTTGAGACGAGATCAGTTTCCTGAGGTCATGATCGATGCATTAATTGCCACCGAAGATAGAGACTTTTATCAGCACGATGGTGTTTCACCGACGGCAATCGCCCGTGCTTTCTTTGCCAATATTCGTGCAGGCAGAACCGTTCAAGGTGGCAGTACGCTAACCCAGCAGTTAGCCAAGAACTTATTTTTGACCAGTGAGCGTACATTATGGCGTAAGGTCCGTGAGGTGCTGATTGCGCTGATTTTGGACTACCGCTACAGCAAAGACCGGATCTTAGAAGCCTATCTCAATGAGGTGTACCTTGGTCAAAGTCGCGGTGAAGCGATTCATGGCTTTGGTCTCGCCTCGCGTCTCTATTTTGGTCAGCCATTGCAAGACTTACGTATTGACCAGCTTGCTATGCTGGTGGGTATGGTCAAAGGACCATCTTATTACAACCCAATTCGTCACCCAGAGCGTGCCAAACAGCGTCGTGACCTAGTGCTACGACTGATGATGGACCAAGGCATGCTTACGGGGCGTGAGTTTGAAATGGCTGCCTCGCGCGATCTTGATTTGCAAAAGAACCCACAAATTGCCAGTCGTCAGCCTGCGTACTTCCAACAGCTAAAGCGTGAACTGCGCAGTAAAGTGGGTGACAAGATGACGTCGTCGAAAGGCGTTCGTATATACACGTCACTTGATCCCGTATCGCAAGACAAACTTGAAAAATCCATCGCCAAACGTATCCCGCAGCTTGAAAAGACATCGGGCAAAGGGCTCGAAGCGGCGGCGGTTGCGGTTGATCGTAACACAGGTGAAATCCGAGCTATGGTGGGTGGTAAACGTACGGGTTACAGCGGATTTAACCGAGCGCTTAATGCCAGCAGGCCGATTGGTTCCCTAGTCAAACCCGCTGTTTATCTCACAGCTCTCGAGCAGCCGGAGGCTTATGATCTCGCGAGTACCCTCCAGGACACGCCAATCACCCTAAAAGGAAGTAAAGGCAACGTTTGGCAGCCAAGAAACTACGACCGTAAGTTCCGAGGCGATGTACCGCTTTACGAAGCGTTAGCAAAATCACTCAACGTACCGACAGTACGCTTAGGTATGGCGCTGGGCATCAAAAATGTATCGGACACTCTTGTTCGCTTGGGTGTCGATGCGAATGAAATTCGCCCCGTTCCTTCAATGTTCTTGGGGTCCCTATCGCTGACGCCTTACCAAGTAGCGCAGATGTTCCAAACGCTGTCTAACTCGGGTCGACAGGCTGAGCTATCCACCTTACGTTCTGTCGTTTCGGTTGAGGGTGATGTCATCTATCGCTCGCTACCAAAAGCGCAACAGAAGGTGCCTCAGCAAGCGGCTTGGCTGACTACTTTTGCGATGAAAAAAGGGGTTGCAGAAGGGACTGGCCGCTACCTTAATAGCCAGTTTGCATGGGCTGCCCTTGCGGGTAAAACGGGCACCAGTAATGACACGCGTGATAGCTGGTTTGTGGGTGTCGATGGGCGTGAAGTGACGACGATCTGGGTTGGGCGCGATGATAACAAGTCAACCAAGCTTACCGGTTCGAGTGGCGCGCTACGGGTGTACTCCGATTATCTTGCTGCGCGTATTCCAGAAAAGCTGGTGCTGCCTTGGCCCAAGGATATCAGCATGATCGGCTTCGCTAAGCAGAGTGATGGGGCTTTGCAGCTCGATTGTCACAATGAATACCAATTGCCTGTATGGGATGAAGGCGGACAGCTCAAGGCCTCTTGTGATAATCAGCCCAAACAGTGGATCAAAAATCTATTTGATTGGTAAATTGGACTAGTGTTAATTATTCTGAGAACGGCTAATATATTGATATATTAACCATAATAACAAAGCGCTTTTAGGGATGAATGTGAAACGCCTAACTCATTGGCTGGTAGCCGTCGTGGCCTTTTCTTGCAGTGGAATGGCCGCAGCTCAAGACTCAACTGAGTCTGCATTGAACTCTCAGGATAGACCTAAGATAGGTGTCGTGCTCGCTGGCGGTGGTGCCAAAGGCGCGGCACATATTGGCGTCTTAAAAGCGCTTGAAGAGATGCAAATCCCCGTCGATATCCTCACGGGTACCAGCATGGGTGCTTATGTAGGCGGACTCTACGCCACAGGGATGAGTGCGGAAGAGATCGAGAGCTTTATTTACACAGTCGATTGGAACAATGGCTATCGAGATCGAGTGAGTCGAAGCCAGCGTCGGGTTCGTGATAAAGAAGCGGAAGACCGATACCAAATCCGCACCGATCTAGGGTTACACTTTGGCTCTATCGAAGCACCGAAAGGCGTGGTGCAAGGCCAAAATATGCTGCGTATCTTGCGTAAGACCACTGGCAACCTTCCTGCATTTGAATCCTTTGATGAGCTGGCTATTCCTTACCGCTCCGTCGCGACGGATATTCTAAAACTAGAGCCTGTTGTGTTGGGCGACGGTTACCTTGTCGATGCCATGATGGCGAGTATGTCAGTCCCTGGCGCGTTACCACCCTATGAACTAGGTGACTATCTCTTGGTCGACGGTGGCGTGACCAATAACATGCCGGTCGAACTCGCTAAAGAGATGGGCGCCGATATTATCATTGCCGTCGATATCAGCAGTGACTACAAAACGCGAGAAGACTTCAGCAGTTTCTTTACTGTAGGTGAGCAGCTATCGAACTATTTAGTGCGTCGAAGTACTGAAGAGCAGATGCAGGCTCTGGAGGAGGGAGATATCTATTTACACCCAACGGTGGGTCAGATTGCCACAACGGACTTCTCTTCAATGCCAGACGCTTATGAGCTGGGTTATCAAGCTGCTTATCAAAATGAACAGCAACTCAGAGCTTTGTCTGTCAATGGTGCTAACTATCAACGTTATATTGATGACAAGCAAGCGTCACGAAGAGAGCTGGTTTATGGTGACGAGAACGTCGTCGACAAGATAGTGATAAATAACCAAAGCCATTATAGCGACGAGCTCATTACCACGCGCTTGGGGCTTGCCGCTGGCGAGCAGTTGGAAACCGACGAAATTGAACAACGAATCGAAGAGCTCTATGCGCTGGATCGTTTTGAACTCATTACCTATCAGTACAAAGAGGTGGAAGGGGAAACCAACCTAATCGTTAACGTCAAAGAGAAGTCTTGGGGACCAAACTACATGGACTTCCGTTTCTACCTAGAAGAGGACTTTAACGCCAACAGTTTCTACTCTATCGGTGTGTCTACCAACTTTACCGACCTGAATGATCGTGGTGCAGAGTTGCGCGTCAATGCCGACTTCGGCACTGATAAACGCGTTGAAGCAGAGCTTTATTCTCCGTTTATGCTCAATCAAGATTTCTTTTGGTTAGCAGGTGTGAAATACCACAGTGATAAGAGAAGTGTGCTGTGCCAGCTAGATGAGTTGGAAGAGGACTGTGTAACCCCTGCACTTGAGGGCAACGCAGACTTTATTCCAGTGACTTATAGAGAGTGGCAAGGAGAGGTAGCCGCTGGCTATCAACCCACTTTGTGGCAAGAATTTAAGGTTGGAGCACGGTTCACTAAAGGGGAGTCTTTTGTTTCTCCATTACCATCGGCTGGCAAGTTTGATTTTGACCGTCGTGGCTTATTTGTAAACTACCGCCTTGATACGCTTGATGACTTTAGTTTGCCGACAAAAGGTTGGTATGTAGACCTTGAGTATCTGCACTCTCGCGATAGTGGCGAACAAAACATAAATGCTGGAATATCAGAGTTTTCAGACCACGCTCAAGAAATTAGCATCCAAACGAAATATGCTCATACCACAGGCCGTAATACCTTTGTTGGCTCGTTTGACGCGGGTATGATTGAAACGGAGAATGACTCGTTACCGGTGAGTCCTCGAGAGTTAGGCGGCTTCTTGAACATGTCGGGTATTCCACGCAACAGCTTGATTGGTCAAAACAAGGTGTTTGGCAGTGTCGTCTATCGATATCGTTGGTTTGATAACGACTTTGGCATGTTCCAATCACCGGTATATTTGGGTGCATCAGCGGAATATGGCGGGGTGTGGGATGGCGATAGAAACCTATCTAATGCGCCATTGTACTTGGCTGGTTCACTGTTTGCAGGGATTGACTCACCTGTTGGTCCAATCATGCTCTCTTATGGACAGGTTGAGACAGGACTGCGCTCCTTCTACTTGATTATTGGTGCTGCTTACTAATTTTTATGATTCTAGAGTTCGTCATCACTCAGGATTATGTTGAATATAAATGCTAAAAATGAAGGGTCATCTTGACGCTAACTCGCTGCTAGTTTAGTCAGAAATCGTTGATTTTTACTCAAACTTGCAATGTTGGTCAAAATGGGAAGATTTTAATTTAACGTTAAATTTGATATCCTTCGCCCCACAGTTTGGCCTCTCTGGCGCTGTTGATTCAATTAGTTGAAGACGACCAATGGCAAGGGAGAGCCAAGTTTCCAAGGATGTCCACTCCGAATTCTAATTATAAGGAGGGACCGCAATGAGAGGAAAAAAGTCGTGCTTGAAGCCTACCGTAAACACGTCGAAGAGCGTGCTGCCGAAGGAGTTGTTCCTAGACCCTTAGACGCTGAACAAGTTGCAGGACTTGTTGAATTACTAAAGAACCCGCCTCAAGGTGAAGAAGAGTTTATCCTCGACCTCCTAGAGAATCGTATCCCACCAGGTGTTGATGAAGCTGCTTACGTTAAAGCCGGCTTTCTGACGGCCATTACCAAAGGTGAAGTGGAATCACCTCTCGTGAGCCGTGAAAAAGCAGCTGAACTGCTGGGTACAATGCAAGGCGGTTATAATATCGAATCTCTTGTGTCATTGCTTGATGATGCAGAGCTCGCCCCTATCGCGGTTAAAGCCCTATCACACACACTGCTCATGTTTGATGCCTTCTACGATGTCGAAGAGAAAGCAAAAGCTGGCAATGCTTATGCGAAGCAGGTGCTAACGTCTTGGGCTGAAGCGGAATGGTTCCTATCGAAACCTGAGCTTCAAGAAAAGATCACGCTCACTGTCTTCAAGGTAACGGGTGAGACAAACACCGATGACCTATCTCCAGCACCAGATGCTTGGTCGCGCCCAGATATCCCTGTGCACGCGCTAGCAATGCTTAAGAACGCTCGTGATGGTATTGAACCGGATCAACCAGGCTCAATTGGTCCAATCAAACAGATCGAAGCGCTGAAAGAGAAAGGTCACCAGCTAGTTTATGTCGGTGACGTTGTGGGTACCGGCTCATCTCGTAAATCAGCGACCAACTCTGTGCTTTGGTTCATGGGTGATGATATCCCTAACGTACCAAACAAACGCGCTGGCGGTTACGTACTTGGCGGTAAGATTGCACCTATCTTCTTCAACACAATGGAAGACGCAGGCGCGCTACCTATCGAAGTTGACGTGACGAAACTGAACATGGGTGATGTGATTGATGTTTACCCATACGAAGGCAAAGTTTGCGACCACGCAACTGGTGAAACACTGGCTGAGTTCGGTCTAAAAACAGACGTACTGATTGATGAAGTCCGTGCTGGTGGTCGTATTCCACTTATCATCGGCCGCGGTCTAACAGACAAAGCGCGTCAATCTCTAGGCCTTGCTCCTTCTGAGGTGTTCCGTCTTCCTGTGGCTGCTGAAGATACAGGTAAAGGCTATACGCTTGCTCAGAAGATGGTGGGTAAAGCATGTGGCGTTGAAGGCATTCGTCCGGGCACATACTGTGAGCCTAAGATGACAACGGTTGGCTCTCAAGACACAACCGGCCCAATGACGCGAGATGAGCTTAAAGACCTTGCGTGTCTTGGCTTCTCAGCTGACCTTGTCATGCAGTCATTCTGTCACACGTCTGCGTATCCAAAACCGGTTGATGTGAACACGCACCATACGTTGCCTGATTTCATTATGAACCGTGCGGGTGTATCACTTCGTCCAGGTGATGGTGTTATCCACTCATGGCTAAACCGCATGCTACTGCCAGATACAGTAGGTACAGGTGGTGACTCTCATACGCGTTTCCCTCTAGGTATCTCTTTCCCTGCAGGCTCTGGCCTAGTTGCGTTTGCTGCGGCGACAGGCGTTATGCCACTGGATATGCCTGAGTCTATCTTGGTTCGCTTTAAAGGTGAGATGCAGCCGGGTATCACGCTACGTGACCTTGTTCATGCCATCCCTTACTACGGCATCAAGCAAGGCCTGTTGACGGTTGAGAAGGCGGGTAAGATCAACGAATTCTCTGGTCGTATTCTAGAGATTGAAGGTGTTGAGCACCTAACGGTTGAGCAAGCATTTGAGCTTTCTGACGCATCAGCTGAGCGTAGTGCCGCGGGTTGTACCGTTAAGCTATCTCAGGACTCTATCTCTGAGTACCTGAACTCGAACATCACTATGCTTAAGTGGATGATTGCTGAAGGCTATGGCGACCGCCGTACGATTGAGCGTCGTATCACTGGCATGGAAGAGTGGCTAGCAAACCCAGAGCTAATGACAGCTGATGGCGATGCAGAATACGCTCACGTGATTGAAATCGACTTGGCTGACGTGACAGAACCAATTCTGTGTGCGCCAAACGACCCAGATGACGCTCGTCTACTATCTGAAGTTCAAGGTACTGAAATCAGTGAAGTATTCATTGGTTCATGTATGACGAACATTGGTCACTTCCGTGCCGCTGGTAAGCTTCTAGAGAAGTACAACGGTCAGCTTGATACTCGTCTATGGGTTGCGCCACCAACGAAGATGGACCGTGACCAGCTCACAGCAGAAGGCTACTACGGTATCTTTGGCCGTGCTGGGGTGCGTATTGAAACTCCGGGCTGTTCACTATGTATGGGTAACCAGGCTCGCGTAGCGGACGAAGCGACGGTAATGTCGACTTCGACACGTAACTTCCCGAACCGTTTGGGTACTGGTGCCAATGTCTATCTAGCGTCGGCTGAGCTTTCTTCAGTGGGTGCGATTCTTGGTAAGATCCCAACGAAGGAAGAATACCTAGAGTACATGAAGCAGATTGACCCGACGGCAGCGGATACTTACCGTTACCTAAACTTCCACCGTATGGCTGAGTACACGGAAAAAGCAGACACTGTGATTTTCCAAGAGCCTGCATAACGGTCAATGAGGCTCTTCATTGAGCCTTGTTTAGGCACAAAAAAACCACGGTACTAACCGTGGTTTTTTATTGTCTGCTCTATGCTTTATTATCTGTTTTACTCTTTATGGCCTGTTCTAAGGCTACTTAGGAGGCCGATGGAGAGCTTCACTAGCTGGTGAGTAATCGCTGCAGCTTGTCTCGTAGGCTAATGATGTAATCTCGCTCGGGTCCTTGCTTATGGCAGTGCTCTAGAATGTACTCTACCGAGCTGAGTACCGTGCGCCACCTCGGTGTCTTCGGCAAGGTTTCTAGCCTTAAATACTTGTCGAGTGTTCTGGTTTGCAGTGTGCTTCTATCAAGATAGACGCGCCAAAGACCACTTTGCTCTGCAAAAGAAAACTTGGACTGTCCAGTCACCTCTTCCCAGTAACTTAGTGAGCTTGTCATGGTCTCAACGAGGACTTCACGCATGATTTCTGGTCGAGATTTTTCTTCGCCTTCAGCCTTATCTGCCAAGCGAGTAAACTCGCCACCAAGCTCTTTGAGCTCTCTGAGTTTGGCTTTATCGCCTTCAATAGCGTAAGTAGAAAGTGCATCGATGGCGGTCTCTAGGTTCTTAACTCTGCTTGCATCAAGGGATTGTCCCTGCTCGAAGATATAGATACTCTTCAGACCTGAACCTTGCGGTAGAGTAAGAACATCGGCATTGATATGCTGACGTACATCGTCGACGAAGGCGTCTATTTCGCCAAAGTAATGTTCTTGATTGAGGTGGATAAATTTAGGTGCAATCAACTCTTCGATGCTGGCTCGTTTCAGTTGCTCGATGGTACGCTTGAATAATCGAGCCGCGCTTTGGTTAGCAAACTGTACCTTTAAATCTTCGCGAATACACAAGATGGCTTCAGGCGCATTATCAAGCTGCTCTATTAAACGGCCTTGTGTCTCGAGTAGACTTGCCTCCACTAATGCTCGCTGTTTGAGTTCGTACTTAAGGGTTTGGTTTTCGGCGCGACGCTCCTCGGCTTTACTGGCTTGCAGATGCGCCGCGATACGAGCTGCGAGCTCTGGCTTGCTGAACGGCTTCGCTAAATAGTCATTGGCGCCGAGCTCGAAACCGCGCACTCTATCTTCTGGTTGGTTAAGTGCGGTCAGCATAATCACGGGCAGGGCGGCATGGTCATATTTCTCTCGCACGGCTTCACACACTTCAAAACCACTCATTCCTGGCATCATGATATCGAGAAGCAGTAGCTCTGGTTTCTCTTTTTCAATCTGCTCTAAGGCCTCTATGCCGTCTTTTGCAAGCCTGACTTGATAGCCCTCAAGCCTTAAGAAGCTCTCAAGGATTCGAAGGTTAACCGGCTCATCATCGGCGATCAGCAGCACAGGACCATCAGGGTTCTCTGGCAGTACTTCTTCCTCTTCGAGCTGCAACTCAGTGGATTCGGCGATCTGAAAGTGACTGACGCTGTTTGTTTGAGATTGTTTTTCAATTTCTTCTTGGGTCGCAAGAGGAAGCGTGAAGCTAAAAGTCGTGCCAACATGCGGTTGACTACTCACGTAGAGTGAGCCGCCCATCAGTTCAATTAATTGACGACTGATAGAGAGCCCTAGGCCTGCGCCTTGACGATAGTGACCTGAATCGTGCCCAGCTTGAACGAGTGGCTCAAAAATGTGTTCAAGTTGCTGAGCAGGAATGCCTTGACCTGTATCGACGACCTGAACACGAATGTGGTCGTTCATAGCCGTGGCAGAGAGAACGATCTTACCCTCGTTGGTGTATTTAATGGCATTGCCGAGTAGGTTATACAGTACCTGTTCCAAACGTTGTGGATCCGCCGATACATAAGGAAGGGGCTCTAGTACCTGGTTGATTATGCGGATTTTTTTATCACCGAGCAGGTGGTTAGAAAGCTCGATGACCAGCTGCGTGGTACTGGTTAGGCTAAGCGCAGAGCGCTCTATATCCAGGCTGCCATAACGCATTTTGTGATAATCGAGAAGATCGTCGACTAAGCTTGCGAGGCGCTGTCCGCTGTTGACGATAATGTCTAGCTGGTACTTGTGATTCGCCCCGATAGGTCCATTCGCGCCAGAGATCATTGCCTCAGCGATGCCTATCATGCCGTGCAGTGGGGTTCGAAGTTCATGAGAGGTGGTGGCTAGGAACTCATCTTTTAGTTTGTCAGCAACCTGCAACTCCTCATTTTGTTTCTTGATGATGGCAAGGCTCTGTTCGAGCTCTTGGTTTTGACTCTTAATCAGCTCAATCTTGTCTTTAATTGAGCGTCTCATTCTCTCAAAGCTCAATGCCAGGCGACCAATTTCGTCACCGCGCTCTAGGCTAATGATGGAAGGCTCGAGATCGCCACCAGAGGCACGCTCCGCTGCCCATGTTAGCTTGAGAAGTGGTGAGGTAATGAAGTTAGACAGGTAATGCGAGGCAGCAACTACCACAACGATGGCGGTGAGCATGGCGATCACAAACAAGGTTTCAAGCTGTTTTACGCTGGCAAACGCAATGGCTTCTGGCGTTTCGACAACTAACGCCCAATGTGTTGTGCCCAGCGCAATAGGAGTGAACGCGGCAAAGTAATCTTCACCTAGGGTACTTTGATAGCTGCTGACATCCGAGATGCCTGATAGCGCCATGGCGATGACTTGGTCACTGTTGGCGATAGTTTCTTGCGTGAGTCCGAGTAATTTCGCTGAGTGATCGCTACCAACTAAAAGAATATCAATGTCTGCTGGTGTGCCGTCAGTGACGAGTTTGGTGATGCCACTTATCGGCAAGCGGAACATGGCATAACTGTGAAGATAGCCTTGCTGTATGATGGGTGCGCCGATCCAAGCGTACTGTTTGTCATTGTAGCGAGCAAAATCCGAGACAATGACAGGCGTGTACTCTTCATTTTCTTTGCGTTTGCTGCTGACCTCTGACTTGAGGCGCTTAAAGGTCTCGCCTAATACCTGCGTCGAAAAATCACCGGTTTCTAGATTGGTACCAAAGTAGTCGTATTTGTATACCGAGTAGGTCACGTTACCTGACAGGTCCACTAAAATGATGTCGTCAAAATCGGAACGCTTTAGGTGCTCCATAAAAGCTCGATGATAACGTTTGTGCAACAGTCGGTAGCGCTCACTACCAACAAAACTGCTGGAATCTGGGAGAATCGCGGTTTTGATCTTATCACCAGAACCTTGAATATAGCGCTCCTGGGCATGCTTTCTCGCTTGCTCTACATCGTCACCAAGACGTTGAAATGCATTGACCAGGCCATAGAAGCGTCCACCACTTGCGTAGGCAAGCTCAGAGCGAACAAACCCCATGGCTTCAGATTCTTGCGCTTGGAAATAGTTGAGTAGCTGTTGTTGTTTGGTGTCGCGCAGTGAAACGAGATGAGAGGTACTTTGATCGCGGAGATCTTGGCTGTGTGCGTTTAGAAAGAACAAAGCGATGATCGTCAGCGGCGTAATACTTAACACCAAAAACGCCATCATCAAGGTATTTTGCAACCGTTTGAACTTCTGTTTGCGACGCAACTTCAACATAGGGGCTATGCACTCTCACATTATCAATAAGATACTCTTAACCTAACCAATTTATCGACTTAATTTTTGTTGGCAAGTAAGTGACAGGCAAAGCGTGTTGAGGCACACAAAAATGTGTATGGGTGGTTAAGGTTGTAGGAAAAATGGGGATGTGTGGTGATGAAACGAGTATTTAACGCACCACTTGGATCCAAAAGATGTCACCAAGTGGTAGAAGACAATATGCTGTAAAGTGCTTATTTTGCTGCGTGATAAATCGCGAACTTGCGATTTTTTTCAACCGTTTCACAGTTGCCGAAATGCTGCTCAATGATAGGTGGATACTTTAGGAAACTGTTGGCAACAATCCAAAGCTGGCCTTGATTATTTAGCTGGTTAGGTGCGTCAGCCAAGAGGGTTTCGGTTGCTGAGTAGCTGGTGTCTAGGCCCGCATGAAAAGGTGGGTTACTGACGATGAAGTCATAGCCCTTGCCTGTGTCGGAGTAGACGTCAGAGGCGAACACCTCGCCAGACAAGCCATTCGCCTTTAGGGTTTGTTTGCTTGATTCAATAGCAAAGGCATTGATATCACATAAGTTTAGCTTGATGTCTGGGTTCTTAATTCCCATATAAGCACCGATAATGCCCGCACCGCAACCAAAGTCGAGCACCTTACCCTTTAGCTCTGGTAGGTTATTGAGCAGCAACTGGGTGCCGTGATCAAATTCACCATGGCTAAATACACCGGGTAGGCTTTTGACCTTTATCTCAACACCGTTAAGTTCGACATCATAAGTCTTAAATTGGCTATTTAGGTCAAACGCTTCTGGCGTTTCGTGGCATACACCCCAATAGAAGGAGCAGCGTCTTGCAGAGTCGTACTTGTTGATAGGGCCATAAGAGGAAAACATCTTTTCAATGCTTTTTACCCCAGAGCGATTTTCACCAACGACGACGATCTCGGTCTCTTTGCCGAGCGCAGCCAGCGACATGTGCAGCAGCATTTGTGCCTCAGCTTTCGCTTTTGGCCAGTATAGCAAGATCATGTCTGCATCAATATCACCAGGCAGTGATGCACCGAATAGTGTGCGGATTTTTGATGATGATTGTAGGGAGCGATAGGTGATGTAGTTGCTGGTAAAAACCGTCACCTTGTTGCAGTGGCGACTCAGTTCAATCGGAAAGCTGTCCTCAATCTCGCCAATGACCAATACACGTTTGTCTGCAAAATACTCTAGTTGTCGTTCTGCGATTTGACTGGGTGCGATGTAGCTTGCCATGGCGATGTTTCTCTCGAAATAAAAAGGGAGGCGATTCTCTCACAAACCCCTCCCTGAAAAAAGACTCTAGCTTCTATCTTGCCCGTCGAGGAATTCTTTAAACTCCTCTTCGTACATGTTGAACAGTACCATGGTAATCGCAAAGATAAGCGGGCCGTATATCAGACCGATAAGGCCAAATAGATGGATACCACCCAGCAGTGAGAAGAAAATCATTAGGGTGTTCATGCCAGCACTGCCTTGCATGAGCAGTGGGCGCAGCACATTATCGATAGAGCCGACGACGGCGATACTCCAGATAGCTAAGAATAGCCCCCAACCGGTATCACCGGTAATCAGCAAATACGCCGTCGCCGGGATCCAGATAAGCGCGGTACCTACGACCGGAATGAATGATGCAAAGCCCATCATAGTACCCCAGAACAGACCTGGGAAACCGGCCATCCACATACCAAACCCGCCAGCCGCACCTTGAGCAATCGCGGTTAAGAATGAGCCCATAACCGCAGACTTTGACACTTTTTCGATCTCGTTGAGTAGGCGATCTTCTTGGCTGCGAGAAAATGGCAAAATATGACGAATCGCGGCGATGATCTTGTCGTGATCGCGCAGAAGGAAGAACAAAACAAACAACATCAAGAAGAAGTTCATCAGGAAGTTGGTCGCGTCCCCTAAGATCTTGGCGCTCATCGCGACTAAATTTGAGCCTAGTGAAGTCGCAAACTCAGCGGCTTTCTGAGCAATATCTTGCGGATTGATAGCATCAAAAGGCAGGTACTCGTTAACAAAATCAAGACCAGTCACAACCCAAGGGTGGGCGATAACCTCTTGAATGCCTCCGCCAGTCACCCATTGATACATGTTCTGGGAGAACACGGAGCCTTGTTGAACGATGGCGCTAAATACCAGCATGAGCGGCATGACGATAATAAAGGTCAATACGATACAGGAGAGCAAGGCAACGATGTTTTTGTGTTTAGGCAGCTTACGCTCGATCCACTCATGGATTGGAAACATCAACAGTGACAAGATAAAGGCCATGACAATGGAGTTGATGTAAGGCTCCACCAAAAGATAGCAGGCAAACGCGGCAAATAGCAGGGCTACGACGAGCACCCAGTGGCTGGCCGTCACGTTCATTTTGTTGTTCACAGAGTTTCCTTTTCACTGGACGTGTTTAGCGTTATGTCGTTGTGCGTTCGACAAAAGCCGACAGACATACGCAGTGTTGGTCATATAATGGACGTAAATCTTTGAGTGATCAATTTAAAATAGTGTCAGAATTGACGAGAAAGGAGTGGGTTATGGGCTGTTGTAGCGGTGAAAAAAACTGTGAACAGGGTAAGAAAAAAAGACGCCCTTTACCATGGTTTACAATCACAATTGGGCTGTTGGTATTATTGGCGGTTCTCAACTGGCAGGGATAAAAAAGGGCTGAATTGTTCAGCCCTTTCCATTAATCAATTAGCATCCAGCTTGAGATTATGCTTCTTGCGCCAGCATAGCGAAGCAGCGGTCAGCGGCTTCCAGCGTTGCATCGATCTCTTTTGAACCATGAGCTAATGAGGTGAAGCTGGCTTCAAACGCTGAAGGTGCTAGATAAACACCATGGTCCAACATTAGGTGGAAGAAGCGCTTGAAGCGTTCGATATCGCATTTCGCGACATCTTCGTAGCAAGTAATAGTCTCTTGCTCAGTAAAGAAGAAGCCAAACATGCCGCCCACCTGGTTCACAACCAATGGGATGCCGTGTTTGTCTGCCAGTGATTTGAAACCGTCAGCAAGTTGTTTGGTCTTTTGAGCCAGACGCTTTTCATTGCCTTCTTCAGACAATAGCGTCAAACAAGCGTAACCTGCCGCCATAGCGATTGGGTTGCCCGATAGTGTACCTGCTTGGTAAACAGGGCCCGTTGGCGCAATGTGTTGCATTACTTCTTTACGACCACCAAACGCACCTACCGGCATACCACCACCGATTACTTTACCAAGCGTCGTTAGGTCCGGTTTGATGTTGTAATACGCTTGAGCGCCGCCTTGAGCAACGCGGAAACCTGTCATTACCTCATCAAAGATAAGCAGTGCGCCTTCCTCGTCACAGATCTGACGTAGGCCTTCGTGGAAGCCTTCAACTGGTGGGATGCAGTTCATGTTGCCCGCAACCGGTTCAACGATGATGCAGGCAATCTCGCCCTTGTTTGCTTCAAACAGCGCTTTTACTGATTCAAGATCGTTGAAGCGAGCTGTCAGAGTGTATTTTGCAAAATCGGCAGGCACACCTGGAGAGCTAGGTTGACCAAGTGTTAACGCACCAGAGCCCGCTTTTACCAACAGGCTATCAGCGTGACCATGATAACAACCTTCAAACTTCATGATTTTGTCGCGACCTGTGTAGCCACGGGCTAGGCGGATAGCACTCATTGTTGCTTCTGTACCCGAGCTCACCATACGAAGCTGTTCCATTGAAGGTACTAGCTTGCGAACGAGCTCCGCCATATTGATTTCCATTTCAGTTGGGGCACCGAAGCTAAGGCCACGTTGAGCTGCATCGATAACCGCATCGCGAATCACAGCATGGTTATGACCAAGGATCATTGGACCCCATGAACCTACGTAGTCGATATACGCTTTACCATCAGCATCAAAAATCAATGGACCATCGGCACGTTCAACGAAGATAGGTGAACCACCTACGCCGTTAAAGGCACGAACCGGAGAGTTAACACCACCAGGGATGGTCTGTTGCGCTTTTTCATACAGCTCAGCTGATTTGGTCATGGAAAGTTCCTCTTTGCTTGTTCGGACCAAGTGTGCAGCATTGTACATCTCCAAGCGGAATCGAGAAGTGTTTTGAGCACATTTTCTTATATTGATACGAGTTTTGGGTACATCTCTATTAATTTGAGTTTGTCTAATACTTGAACGAAGCACTCAGGTATTAGATAATCGAAACCAATAACTTTACAAAAGACAATGATACTCGACTAAGTATCGAGTGCTGTTGAGTCGTCGCAAGGTTTTATTGCTAGTAGCGTTCGCTTTAGATTGCTGTTAGTGAGAGGCTGTTGCGATTGAGTAGCAAGAGAGGTTCCCGTGAGTGATGTAGCTATTCCATTAAATTTTTCTGATGCCGCGGCAACGCGCGTACAAGCGCTGATCGCAGAAGAAGAAAACCCAGAGCTTAAGCTTCGTGTTTACATCACCGGTGGTGGCTGTAGTGGTTTTCAATACGGTTTCACGTTTGATGAAAGCGTTAACGATGGTGATACTACCATCGAAAAATGTGGTGTAACGCTAGTCGTTGACCCAATGAGTCTACAATACCTTGTTGGTGGCACTGTGGACTATACAGAAGGTCTTGAGGGGTCACGTTTCTTCGTGAATAACCCAAATGCCACAACGACGTGTGGATGCGGTGCATCCTTCAGTGTCTAATTAGTGTGGTTAGAAAGGCGAACTTTAGGTTCGCCTTTTTTTGTCTCTACAAATCGTCAATCGGATAAAAAATGCGAGACTCGTAGCAAAACCGTCTGCAATTACCGCTTCTCGTTTTGTTAAAATTGCGACAGTAGTCAGCTTAGCGCGTTAAACAGTAGGATATCGTTTAACGATTGATTGCTAATTGTTTTTTAGAACCAACAGTGACCTTTATACGTACAAAGTCACTGATTTCACTAAACAACGTTAGTGTCGGAATACAATAATAAGGAAATTACTATGGCAACCACTCAAAGTGGCAGCTTTCTATCAAGACGTCCTTGGCTAATCTCTTTGGTTTGCGTGATCGCTTTGTCTATTTGGCTTGGTCTCGGTGTGCTAAAGGCGGAAGAAGCACCTCCTCAGAAAAAAGAACAAACCATTCCGCTAGCCCGTGTGGTCTATCAAGAATTTACTGCTGAAAACATAGAAAAGAAGATCGATTTGTACGGTCGAACGGCCCCCGATCGCACCGCTAAACTGGGCGCTGAAATTGCGGGAAAAATCATCAATCTTAATGTGAAAAAAGGCGACAGTGTAAAAGCGGGGCAAGCCATTGCCCAAATAGACAAGGGTGATTTGAACATTCAGCTTGAGCGTGCACAAGCGATGCTAAACGTTAGACAACAAGAATTTAACGCGTCTAAATCGCTAAAGAGCCGTGGCCTTCAAGGTGAGGTTGCCTACTCAACCGCAGCAGCAAATCTGACCGAAGCGAAAGCAATGGTCAGTGCCGCTCGATTAGCATTAAGAAACACCACGGTGACCGCGCCGTTTACCGGTATCGTTGATCACTTATCGATTGAACTCGGTGATTTCGTCGGCATTGGGGATCCGGTCGCGACACTCATTGATTTAGAAACCTTGGTTATTGAAGCGGATGTGAGTGAGCGTCACATTCAAAAGCTAAGTACTAATCAAAGCTCTAAGATCCGATTTATCGGCGGTGAAGAGGTGACGGGTACTTTGCGCTACATATCGCGTGTTTCTTCCGTCTCGACCAATACCTTTCCTATCGAAATCGCTGTGCCGAATCCTAATCAGCGTATTCCAGCCGGGGTGAGTGCCGAGGTGGAGTTGGCACTTGACCAGCAAAAGGCGATCAAGATTACTCCAGCCATGCTTGCGCTTGATGAGACGGGCAATTTGGGCGTGAAAACCCTCAAGAACAATCGCGTTGATTTTGTGCCAATACAGCTTGTTAAAGCTGAGCAAGATGGTGTTTGGCTCACCGGTCTTGGCGATACCAGCGACATCATCGTTCTCGGACAAGGTTTTGTCAGGCACGGTGATGAAGTGGATGCCATTAGTGTGGACGAGGCGAATCAAATCGCTGAGCAGCAGTAGGGGGCAGCATGTATTCATTGATTGATGCGGCGCTGTCTCGCGCCAGAACCATGCTCACTCTCCTGGTCATGATCCTGATTGCCGGTGTGGTGACCTATAACACGATTCCTAAAGAGTCTAGTCCGGATATTACAATACCAATCATCTATGTCTCTGTCGGACACCAAGGAATATCGCCTGATGATGCTGAGCGACTTCTTGTCAGGCCGCTAGAAAAAGAGCTTCGTTCCATTGAAGGCGTAAAGGAGATGACAGCGGTGGCATCAGAAGGTCACGGCTCTGTCACCCTGGAGTTCAACGTTGGCGTTGATCTTACCAAGGCTATGGCTGACGTCAGAGATGCGGTTGATCTGGCCAAACCTAAGCTACCAGAAGACAGCGACGAGCCAACGGTCAACGAAGTGACCTTTGCCTCTCAACAGCCTGTGCTGTCTGTCGTGCTATACGGCACCGTTCCCGAGAGGACCATAGTGCAATTAGCGAGACAGCTTCGTGACAAATTGGAAAGCTACAGACAAGTCCTTGAAGTGGATATTGCCGGTGATCGTGAAGACATCGTTGAGATCGTGGTCGATCCGCTGCTGATGGAGAGCTACGGGCTCGATCAAGGTGATATCTATAACCTGATTGCGCTAAACAACCGTGTCGTAGCAGCGGGTTTTGTTGATACAGGTTACGGCCGCTTCTCGGTGAAAGTGCCTTCCGTTTTCAATAGCTTAAAAGATGTGTTGGAGCTGCCTGTTAAGGTTGATGGTAAGCAGGTCATTACCTTTGGTGACGTGGCGACTGTACGTAGAGCCTTTCGTGACCCAGACAGTTTCGCCCGTCTTGATGGCCGCTCAGCTGTTGTTCTGGATGTGAAAAAGCGAGCAGGCGAGAACATCATCGAAACGGTGACTTTGGTCAAAGAAGTGCTGAGACAAGCTCAGCTACGAGATGAGTGGCCGAATAACCTGCAGGTGAAGTTCACCAAAGATGAGTCGAAAGATGTAAAGATCATGCTCAATGATCTGCAAAACAACATCCTTTCCGCCATTATCCTCGTTGTTATCGTGATTATCGCGATCCTTGGCGTTCGAACTGCTCTATTGGTTGGGATCTCGATTCCGGGTTCCTTCTTAACTGGCCTCTTAGTGCTGTCGGTATTTGGGCTCACCGTCAACATCATAGTGCTGTTCTCTCTTATTATGGCTGTTGGTATGTTGGTGGACGGCGCGATCGTGGTTACCGAGTTTGCCGATAGGCGAATGCAAGAGGGCACACCGCGAAAAGAGGCGTATCGAGATGCGGCGAAGCGAATGGCGTGGCCGATCACCGCCTCGACAGCGACGACATTGGCAGCGTTTGCCCCATTGCTATTCTGGCCCGATATTACCGGCGAGTTCATGAAGTACCTACCAATGACCTTGATTGCCACGCTAACGGCATCCCTTGTTATGGCGCTGCTGTTTGTGCCAGTGCTGGGCGGTCTTATTGGTAAGCCTCAATATGTCTCTAAAGCTCAGCAAACCAAGATGGTGGCACTGCATGAGGGACAGTTTGATAAAGCCACCGGGATCACCAAACTCTACTACCACACACTGAATATCGCTCTGGGTCATCCATTAAAAATCCTATTGTTGGCGATTGCCATGGCGATTGGCGTGGGCTTTGCCTACAACAAGGCGGGTCTCGGGGCAGAGTTCTTCCCAGAAGTGGATCCTCCTTACTTTAACGTTAAAGTGCGTTCACACGGTGATTTGTCTATCAATGAGAAAGACGAAGTGATGAGTGTGGTTGAGAAGGTGATGCTTGGGCATGATGAGTTTGAAAGCGTCTATACCAAAACAGGCGGCAAGGATGAGATCGGTGTCATTCAGATAACGCCAGTGGATTGGCAATATCGCCGTAAAGTGAATGCCATTATTGAGGAGCTCAAACAGACCACCGATCAATTCGCTGGGGTCGAGATTGAATATAAGTTCCCTGACGCGGGTCCTCCGGTTGAACATGATCTGGTGATTGAGCTGTCCGCTCGATTCCCAGATGGTCTAGATGAAGCCGCTAAAACCGTTCGCCGCTGGGCTGATGGTAATGACAAGCTGACCAATATCAGCGATACCTCTAATAAACCGGGTATTGATTGGCAGATAGACATAAGCCGCGATGACGCGGCGCGCTTTGCTGCCGATGCTACCTTGGTGGGTAACACGGTTCAGTTTGTGACTAATGGTCTAAAGATTGGTGATTACCTTCCTGATGACTCCACAGAAGAAGTGGATATCTTGGTGCGCTTCCCAGAAGAGCATCGTGACATAGGGCGGTTTGATGAGCTGAGAGTGAAAACACCAGCTGGATTGGTACCTATCACCAACTTCGCCCAGATCACGCCAGAGCCGAAACAAGATACGATTAATCGTCTCGATGGTATTCGTATCATTAGTGTTCAAGCGGATATGGCAGAAGGCTATAACCTTGCGGTTGAGCTGCCAGGGTTTATTGAACAGCTTAATGGTATTGCGCTACCAAGCGGTGTCGAGTTCAAGATCAAAGGGCAAAATGAAGAGCAGAAGAATTCTTCTGAGTTTTTGCAAAGTGCCTTTATGGTCGCATTAGCTGTGATGGCGCTTATCTTGATAACTCAGTTCAACAGCTTCTACCAAGCCTTGCTTATTTTGAGTGCGGTTATCTTCTCAACGGTCGGGGTGTTTGCAGGTCTGTTGGTGTTCCAGCGTCCATTTGGCATCATCATGTCTGGTATTGGTGTGATCGCTCTGGCGGGGATTGTGGTCAACAACAATATTGTTTTGATTGATACCTATAACCAGCTTATTAAGCGTGGCCTAGAGAAGCGCGATGCGATTCTACGTACAGGGGTGCAGCGTTTGCGTCCGGTGCTTTTGACCACTGTGACCACCATACTCGGTTTGATGCCTATGGTTCTAGAGATGAACGTTGACTTGATCAATCAAAAGATAGAGTTTGGTGCACCGAGCACCCAGTGGTGGTCTCAACTTGCAACGGCGGTTGCTGGTGGATTGGCATTTGCGACAGTACTGACACTGGTTCTGACGCCGTGTCTGCTGATGCTAGGTCGAACTGAGCAGCAGGAAAAGAAGCCCTCAATACTCAGCCGAACACTGCGAAAGTTGAGGTCAAAACCTGAAAAAAAGCCCGTTAAGGCTGCCTAAGCTTCCAAAGCCCCATTTTCGATTTTTGAGATGGGGCTTTTTTATTGGCTTGCAAGAGTCGTTTCAAGTAAATAATCAGGACAGCTGATAGGTTTGTGCCATATTTTGATTTGTTATCTAGAATTTTACTCTGAATTTACGAGGTTATGTCGATGGTTTGGTTGTGTCTTGGCTTCGCTCTGTAACAAATGTTGGCGATTAGGCTATTTCAGAGGGAAGTGTGTTTTTTGCGATGTTTGTCGGGTTAGACCTGATGCAAATAAAGCGTTAAAGTTGTTGCGTAAACATACTGCTTGTTATGACAAGCTATGTGACATAGCCGAAAGTGAGTAATTTCGATTTAGGCTACGAATAAGACCTAACTATGTAATGCCAGCTCAGCAAGGACCTAATTGTTGAGGTGACTGGTAAGGAGACAATATGGTAGATTCAACCCCAGAAATGCTATCTGGCGCAGAGATGATCGTGCAATCTTTGATTGACGAGGGTGTACAACAGATCTTTGGCTACCCAGGTGGTTCCGTTCTCGATATCTACGATGCGCTACACGAAAAGCGCGAAAACATCCAACACGTTCTCGTACGTCATGAACAAGCCGCTACGCATATGGCCGATGGCTATGCGCGCGCCACAGGTAAACCGGGCGTAGTACTTGTGTGTTCAGGCCCAGGTGCGACCAATACGATCACGGGTATCGCAACCGCCTATATGGACTCGATCCCTATGGTTGTGCTGTCTGGTAACGTACCAAATAACCTTATTGGTAACGATGCATTCCAAGAGTGTGACATGGTTGGTGTATCACGCCCTGTGGTTAAGCACAGCTTCCTATTGCAGCGTGCGGAAGATATCCCAGAGACACTGAAAAAAGCCTTTTATATCGCCTCAACAGGTCGTCCAGGACCGGTTGTTGTGGATATACCAAAGGATGTGATGAATCCGCAGATTAAGTTCCCTTACGAGTATCCAGAAGCGATCAAGATGCGCTCTTATAACCCGACACTATCTGGGCACAAAGGGCAGATCAAAAAAGCACTTAAGGCGATCTTAGAGGCGAAAAAGCCGGTTCTTTACGTGGGTGGTGGTGCCATCATGTCAGAAGCGGACCAACACATCGTCAAATTGGCAGAAACCTTGAACCTGCCAGTAGTGAGTACCTTGATGGGGCTGGGTGCCTTCCCTGGTACACATAAGAATTCTTTGGGCATGCTAGGTATGCACGGTACATACGAAGCAAACCTAGCTATGCATAATGCCGACCTAATTTTCGGCGTGGGGGTTCGCTTTGATGACCGAACCACCAACAATCTAGATAAGTACTGCCCTGACGCTAAGGTTGTTCATATTGATATAGACCCATCGTCTATCTCGAAAAATGTACGCGCAGACTTACCTATCGTGGGCTCAGCAGACGTGGTACTTGAGACCATGCTCAAACTGCTTGTCGAGCAGGGTGGCACGAACGATGAAGCTGCACTCAATTCGTGGTGGGATGATATTGCGGGATGGAAGGAGCGCAATTGTCTTGGCTATGAAACCTCAGAAGAGCGCATCAAGCCGCAACAGGTTATTGAAGTGCTGCACAAGCTGACGGGTGGAGACGCGTTTGTTGCTTCCGATGTCGGTCAGCACCAGATGTTTGCAGCGCTCTACTATCCGTTTAACAAGCCTCGTCGATGGATTAATTCAGGTGGTCTGGGCACCATGGGCTTTGGCTTCCCTGCGGCCATGGGTGTTAAATTTGCCTACCCAGATGAAGAGGTCGTGTGCGTGACAGGTGATGGTAGTATTCAGATGAATATTCAGGAGCTGTCTACGGCAATGCAATACGACGTTCCAGTTAAGATCATCAACCTAAACAACCGTTTCTTAGGGATGGTGAAACAGTGGCAAGATATTATTTATCAAGGGCGTCACTCTAACTCATATATGGACTCTGTTCCTGATTTCGCTGCGATTGCAGAAGCGTATGGACACGTTGGTATTCGAATCTCGAATCCAAGTGAGCTGGAATCAGGTCTGAAAAAAGCATTAGAAATGAAAGACCGCCTAGTCTTCGTTGATATCAATGTTGACGAGACCGAGCACGTTTACCCTATGCAAATCAAAGGGGAAGGCATGCACAAGATGTGGCTAAGCAAGACGGAGAGAACCTAATATGAGACATATCATTTCGCTACTAATGGAAAACCAACCTGGCGCACTGTCTCGCGTTGTTGGCTTATTCTCTCAGCGTGGTTACAACATCGAATCTTTGAACGTGTCGCCAACCGATGACGAGACACTATCGCGACTCAACATCACCACTGAGTCGGATGAAATGGAGCTTGAACAGATCCAGAAGCAGCTTCATAAGCTTATTGATGTATTGAAAGTTCAAGAAGTGACGGAGTTTGACCACATCGAGCGTGAGCTAATGATGGTGAAGGTTAAGGCAAGTGGCTTTGCTCGTGCAGAAGTGAAACGTACGGCAGACATCTTCCGTGGTCAGATCGTTGATGTAACGGCATCTCAGTATACGGTGCAGCTTGCTGGTACGGCGGAAAAACTCGATGCGTTTGTCTCGGCTTTGTCTGAGGTCACTGATGTGGTTGAGGTGGCTCGAAGCGGTATTGTCGGTATTGCTCGTGGTGAACGAGCGCTAAAGCCATAGCGCTTCTAGCAGCATGAAAAAAGCCAGTCTCAGGACTGGCTTTTTTGTTATCTAACTCGTTATCTAACTGAAGGTCATCGATTAGCCTTCAATCTCAACAAATGGTGCAGGCTCTTCGATGATAGGTCGCATCTCTTCTTCCTCTTCTTGAGGTTGAGGCGTTTCTTCAACTTGTGCCGGCTCAGCCTCTGCTTCTGTATTGAGCTTCTCTTGTTGCTCACTGAATTGGAATGCTCGAATAACCTGCTTTACACCCGATACGTTGCGAGCAAGTTCAGTAGCAATATCGGCGTGCTCTTTAGATACATAGCCTAGCAAGAAAACTTCGCTGTCTTCGGTAATGACTTTGACTTTTACGCCGTTAAGTCTTTGATCAGTAAGCAGTGCCGACTTGACCTTGGTCGTTAGCCAGCTGTCATTGCTGATTTGGGTGAAGCTCAGTGGTTGTTTGATGCGAATCTGGTTGTAGACACGTTTGACACCGCTCAATCCCTTCACTTGGCTCTCAAGTTGACTGCTCAGAGCCTCGGTGTTCGCCTGACCCATTAGCACAACCGTGCCGCGCTGTGAGCTAGCAACGACTCGAACATTGCCCACGTAAGGGGCTTTATTGCCCATGCCAGCCACTTCAGACTCAAGGGCGCTGTCATTCCAGATCTCTTTTGCGCTGCGTGTGTCGGTGACTAGGTTAACCGTTGTTGCTGCGCCAGCGACAAACAATCCAGCACAGCCTGACATCATGACACTCACCATTAGGAGCGTGATCGCTTTATACATCTTCATGCTATTACTCTTCGTGAGACGGGAATAGAACTTGGTCAATAAGGTCACACAAGCAGTGCAAAGTCACCATGTGAACCTCATGAATGCGCGCCGTGCGGTGTGAAGGAATTCGAATTTCCACATCGTTCTCGCCGAGCAGACCTGCCATTTCGCCGCCATCTTTACCTGTGAAGGCGATGATGGTCATCCCGCGCGTAACCGCTGCTTCCATCGCTTTGATGACATTCTTGCTGTTTCCACTGGTAGAGATAGCAAGCAGGATATCGTCAGTCTGTCCAAATGCGCGCACTTGCTTGGCAAAGATATCCTCAAAGTTATAGTCGTTGGCAACCGCTGTCATGGTGGTGTTATCTGCCGTCAGTGTCATTGCCGGAAGGCTAGGACGCTCTGTTTCGAAGCGGTTAAGGAGGCATGATACGAACTGCTGCGCGTTGGAGGCCGACCCGCCATTGCCGCAGCATAGGATCTTGTTGCCATTCAGCAGCGTTGCAACCATGGCCTGGGCGGCGTGAGTGATGACGTCTGGCAGGGCTTCTGCCGCTGCTATTTGAATTTGAATGCTTTCAGTAAAACTTTCTTTGATGCTATCGCGCATGGTTATCCTTGAGTGATCGCGTTTTTTATCCAGTTGATATCATTGCCTTGTTCGTGGATGGCAACCACATCAAATCGAAATTCGGTGTCATAGGGTGATAAGCCATTTTTGAGTAGCCACAGCGTCGCTGCTTTCTCAATCTTTTTGGCTTTGGCACGTGTCACCATCTCTTGGGCCGTGCCATAGTTTTGATTGCGTCGATACTTAACTTCAATGAAGACAATGCTCGACTTGTCGCGCATGATGAGGTCGACTTCGCCACATTTTACCGTGAAGTTGTCAGTAAGAGGAACTAAACCTTGTCGACCAAGGTAGTCTTTGGCGAGTTCCTCATAGTTTTTGCCGACGGCACGCTTACTCGCTGACGGTTTGTTCCAGGGCAGCAATGTCATCGGTACTCTCATCCTGAGCGGGTTCTGCTGTCGCTTCTTGCTCAGCAGCTGGTTTGGTTTCGCCGTATACGCCCCATGAAATTTGGCGCTGTACGATACAGCTTTGGTCAAGCGTAAGCACGCCAGTTTGACCATCTACTGAGTAGCCCTCAACCGCTTTTAGTTGCGGTAGCTCTTTCGTTAGCGTGTACGCGTCCATGCCAAGTGCTTGGAGGCGCTTCTCTGCATTTGAGCTCTTAGGCCAGAACTTGTTCATTTGAGCATCAAGCTCAGAATCTTCATTAACGAGCAGCGGAATATCACTGTATACCACACCAGTGAGGTCTTCGTATTGGCGCTTCTCGCTGTGGCTGTGAGAGTCTGCAAACAGCTTAGGCTGCGGTGCATCTGGGTTAATCGCCACTTCGATAAACGGTTTGATCAAAGTAAGATCGGCGTTATTCGCGACAATGTAGACTGAATCGACATCACGGCGGCTACGCGGTTGATTCTCAAGCTTCATCCCTGTTAGCGCTTCCATTTGTGCGATACGCTGCTGACTCTCTTGAAGACCAAACACATTGTTAATGGTTTTCTGGAGCTGAGCACGGTTCGCATATTGTGCGACCGCAACCTTGTTCTCACTCACTTTGGACCATTCTTCCTCAAATGCTTTCGCGACGCGGTTACCTAGATTGCCTTGAGGCGCAATGATTAGCGGGAATGAATAGTCATTCTTTGCTAAATGTTGTGCTGCCTGTGCAACTTCTTGCTCGGGTGACAGTGTTAAGTAACACATCATTTGCGATGGTTCGATATCGTTTGGGATATTGAGCGCAAGTGCTGGAATCGGTGTTTCTGAGTTCTGCTGAGCCTGCTGAAGCTTTTCAACATTCTCTTTTACAAGCGGACCAACGATGAAATCGACACCATTGGCGACAAGTTTTGCTTTGATGTCACTCGGTGTCGCTTCGTTAGTATCGATGACAGTGAAGATGGCTTCTGGATCGCGCACTTCGTCATCCATCATCGCCATCATAAATCCATCACGGACCAGCGCAGCTTGTTTTGCGTACTTGCCAGACAGTGGCAACAGAAGCGCAGTACTGTGCGGTGAAGAAATCTCGAGGTTTAGTATGTCGTAGATGCTTTGCGGTGTGTAGACAGCCGCTGGGTGAGTTGGGTTTTCCGTCAGCCAGTTCTGCAAGGTGTTCTGAAGCTGAGGCAGAGAGCCGCCCATTGCTTTCATGTACGTCGCTAATTGTAACCACCCATCAAGCACTTCTTCTTTCGGCTCAGCAACCAATGTTGAAAGGTCTTGAGCAGAGTACTGGTTTAGGTTGTTCCAGATATCGGCATTAATGGCTTCTTGCTGGTCACGTGGAGCGAAGCCTGACATCGCGATCAGCTCGCGGCTTGCCTCGAAGTAGTCGCCCATCGCCGCTAGGCTTTGCGCGCGAAGTTGGTAGTAGCGCTGCCACTGTTGCTGGGCCAGTGGCCACTCAACAGGGAAGTTAAGCTGTAGGTAAGCATCTTGCGCTTTACCTTGAGCAAGGTTTAGCTCAGCTCGAGCAAGTTGCCATTCAGCTTGCTGAATAGTTGTTAGATTTTGTTTCGCTAAGCGATTAGAGAGCCTTTGAGCTTGCTCGTAGTTACCTTCTTGGATAGAAGCCTTAAGCGCTAAAATTAACCACTCATTGGCAAATCCACCTTGATCGGCGTCCGCGCGCATCAGATAAGTCTCTGATGAGGCTGTCGGTGCAAGGGTGATGTCTACGCTCGCAGGGGCGCTTGGCTGGGAAGAACAAGCGGCAATGGTCAAAGCCAATGCAATTGGAGTCAGTAGGCGTGTTACACTATTTCTCTTTGGGTTCATCATTGCCATGAGCTCTTTAATCACTATTCGTGTAAAATCATTATATTAATCGTTGAAGTGCTGGTAAACAAATGACAAGCAACAAAACTACTTATATTGAGCAACCAACGCTCTTTATTGTACCGACACCGATCGGAAATCTCGGTGATATCACACAAAGAGCGCTAGATGTGCTTAATAGCGTCGACATTATTGCTGCTGAAGATACGCGCCACACAGGCAAGCTTCTGTCTCACTTCAATATTCAAACTAGAACATTTGCGCTGCATGATCACAATGAGCAGCAAAAAGCGCAAGTTTTAGTCGATAAACTTCTAGCGGGGGAATCTATTGCATTGGTTTCTGATGCAGGGACTCCGCTAATTAGTGACCCAGGGTATCATTTGGTCTCTCAATGTCGTCAAGCAGGCGTTAAAGTTGTGCCATTACCTGGTGCATGTGCGGTGATCACGGCGTTGAGTGCCTCTGGTCTGCCATCTGATCGCTTTAGTTTTGAAGGCTTTTTGCCAGCGAAGAGCAAGGGGCGCAAAGATAAATTTATGGAGATCGCCAAGGCTGAGCGTACTTGCATCTTCTATGAATCACCGCACCGAATCACCGAGTCCCTCGCTGATATGTTGGACGTGCTCGGTCCTGAGCGCGAGGTAGTACTGGCTAGAGAACTCACCAAGACTTACGAAACGATTCAAGGTTTGCCATTAGGTGAGCTGATTGAATGGATTGAAGAAGATGAAAACCGTAAGCGCGGCGAGATGGTGCTGCTGATTCATGGACACAGAGAGCCAGTGAACGAAGAACTGCCTGATGACGCGACGCGTACCTTGGCAATATTGGTCAAAGAACTGCCGTTAAAGAAAGCCGCTGCTGCGACGGCTGAGATCTATAACCTCAAGAAGAACGCCCTCTATAAATGGGGTTTGGAAAACTTATCCTAGAAAAACATTGAGTAATCTTGCTCGCTTCGCTACAATCCGCGCCCTGAAGTTGACCGGATAGTCGCTGCTTCGTTGACGTCCCCTTGAGCTTGTCTTGGGGGAGACTGACGGAGGGGAGGAAAGTCCGGGCTCCACAGAGCAGGGTGCCAGGTAACGCCTGGGGGGCGAAAGCCTACGACAAGTGCAGCAGAGAGAAGACCGCCGATGGCTCCATTTCTTCGGAAGGAGCACAGGTAAGGGTGAAAGGGTGCGGTAAGAGCGCACCGGGCGACTAGCAATAGTTCGTTGCAAGGTAAACTCCACCCGGAGCAAGACCAAATAGGCCCCCACATTGCGTGGCTCGCGTAAGGGGGCGGGTAGGTTGCTCGAGCCAGTGAGCGATTGCTGGCCTAGACGAATGGCTATCACCGCTTCGGCGGATACAGAACCCGGCTTACAGGTCAACTTCACCTATTATAGAAAAACCCATTACAAATTGATTTTGTGATGGGTTTTTTGCTTTTTTATCACCTATCTTTACGATAGGCTGAACTTAACCAGATGACGTTACTGCAGTAAATCAGTAAACTTGTCATCTTTGCCCAAGCAACTCTCGAGATCACCCATGAGCGAATCCTTTCAACACATTTCGGTACTACTTCACGAATCCATTGATGGTCTAGCGATCAAACCGGATGGAACTTACATTGATGGAACGTTCGGTCGCGGTGGTCACAGTCGTCAGATTCTTTCACAATTGGGTGACAACGGTCGCCTATTCAGTATTGACCGCGATCCGACGGCTATCGAAGAAGCAAAAAAGATCGACGATCCTCGTTTTACCATTATCCATGGTCCATTCTCTGGCATGGCTGAATACGCAGAGCGCTATGACCTAGTAGGGAAAGTCGATGGTGTGTTGCTCGACCTTGGTGTCTCTTCACCTCAGCTTGATGACGCAGAGCGCGGCTTTAGCTTTATGAAAGATGGCCCATTGGATATGCGTATGGATCCAACGTCCGGTATGCCCGTTTCTGAATGGTTGGCGCAAGCTGATCTTGATGACATTACTTGGGTGATTCGTGAGTTTGGTGAAGACAAGCACGCTCGCCGCATCGCAAAAGCGATTGTTGCTCATCGTGAAGACGAAGAGAAAGAGCCGCTGACGCGCACGAGTCAGCTAGCGAAGTTGATTTCAGAAGCTGCGCCAAAGAGCTTCAAAGAGAAGAAGCATCCGGCAACGCGTGCATTCCAAGCATTTCGCATTTATATCAATAGCGAACTAGAAGAGATCGACACTGCGCTTAAAGGGGCGGCAAGCATTCTTGCTCCACAGGGGCGACTGTCAGTGATCAGCTTTCACTCGCTAGAAGATCGCATGGTTAAGCACTTTATGCGCAAAGAGAGTAAGGGTCCACAGGTGCCACATGGTATTCCAATGACGGAAGACCAAATTCGTGCACTTGGCAGCGCTAACCTTAAAACAATCGGTAAGGCGCTAAAGCCTTCTGATCAAGAAGTGGAAATGAACACTCGCTCACGCAGCTCTGTACTTCGCGTGGCGGAAAAACTGTAACGGATGACGGGATGTCTAACCAGCCGACTCACAATCTCGCGAAACTGATTGCCTTAGATATCATCACGGTAGGGCGTATACCGCTCATGGTCTTCTTGATGATATTCGCAACAGCGATGGGGGTGGTATTTGCAACCCATCACACGCGTGAAGCCATTAATGAAAAAGATCTTGCGCTTCAGGAGCGTGAGCGGCTTGATAACGAGTGGCGCAACCTCTTACTTGAAGAAAATGCGCTTTCAGAGCATAGCCGAGTGCAGGCTATGGCGAAACAAGAGTTAGATATGACGCGCCCAGACGCAGACAAGGAAGTAGTGGTTTCCCTGAAATGAAAGGCAAAAAAGTCGTTAAGTCTTCCAACAAGAAACAATCTCAGCAAGCAGCTACCCAGCCAGAGCTCATTGCTTGGCGTTTTCGCCTTATTATGGGTGGCGTGCTTCTTATCTTTGCCGCGCTTATCGTGCGTATCGGCTACATCCAAGTTATCGAGCCTGACAACCTGATTAAGCAGGGCGATTTACGCTCTGTGCGTGTTAAAGCGCTGCCGTCTGCGCGCGGCATCATCTCAGACAGAAACGGTGAGCCCCTGGCAGTTAGTGTACCTGTGCAGGCAGTGTGGGCCGATCCCGCTACCATTTTCAAAGACGATGGTCTAAAACAGCTTGACCGCTGGCATGCCCTTGCTGATGTTCTCGGCCTCGACCGAGATGACTTGATCGCTAAAATCAATAAAAACAAATCCCGCCGATTTATCTACCTGCAACGCCAAGTAAGCCCTGCAATGGCAAAGTACATTAAAGAGCTGAAACTCTCAGGTGTTGGGCTGAAAGCCGAGTCAAGACGTTACTACCCAGCGGGCGAGGTTAGTGCTCACTTGGTCGGCGTAACAGGTATTGATGGGCATGGCCTTGAAGGGGTGGAGCGAAGTTACGACAAGTGGCTGACGGGTGAAGCTGGCAAGCGCATTATTCGTAAAGACCGTTACGGGCGTGTGGTAGAAAATATATCTCTGGAAGATAGAGAGGAAGGCAAGCCGCTCGAACTGACTGTCGACCAAAGACTTCAGGCGATCGCTTATCGTGCTGTTAAGCAAGCGGTAGCAGATTATCGTGCGACGTCTGGCAGCGCCGTCATCATAGACGTGAAAACGGGTGGCGTGCTAGCCATGGTCAATGCCCCATCGTACAACCCGAATAACCGCTCTTCTCGCCAATCATTTACCATGCGTAACCGAGTGATCACCGACGCTATGGAGCCAGGTTCTACTGTTAAGCCGTTTGTGGTGCTAGCGGCTTTAGAAGCTGGGATTGCCGATGAAAATACCATTATCGATACCGGCAATGGCATCATGCAAATTGGTGGCAGTCGCGTACGCGATACCTCAAAGGTTGGCAAAGCGAACCTCGCTAAGATTCTGCAAAAGTCGAGTAACATCGGTGTCGCTAAACTGGCGTTAGACATGCCGTTAGAGGCGCTACTTGGCATGTATAGCTCAATCGGCTATGGCCAACTCTCTGGCCTCAACCTCGTCGGTGAAACCACTGGTATCTTCCCGAATCGACGCCGCTGGTCGCAGTTTGAAATCGCGACTCTAGCGTTTGGCTACGGCATCTCCATCACGCCTCTTCAGCTTGCTCATGCTTATGCGACGCTGGGCAATGGTGGCTTATACCAGCCTGTGCATATTATTGAAAATAACCAGCAAGACCTGTCAAAGCAGGTCATTGATCACGACGACGCGATGTCGGTTTTGCATATGCTAGAAGCGGTCACTCAGCCGGGAGGTACGGCTACGAGAGCAGCCGTGCCTGGCTATCGAGTTGCTGCAAAAACCGGTACATCAAGAAAGGCGGCAGCGGGTGGCTATAGCGATGAGTATGTAGCGATCACCTCAGGTGTTGCCCCAGTGAGCGACCCACGCATTGCCTTGGTTGTGGTCATCAATGAACCACAAGGTGACCAATATTATGGCGGTGCCGTAGCGGGTCCGGTATTTTCCGAAATCATGAAAGGAGCGCTACAGATACTGAATGTCGCTCCCGACGAAAACCAATTTCAGCAATAGGTGAGAAGCAATGTTGACCTCTTTGACATTGGCAAAGCTATTAAAACCATGGCTTGATGACAGCAACAAGCTGATGACAGATAGTTCTCTGGGCACAATCGAGGTGTCTAACTTGGAACTTGATAGTCGTGCGATTGAACAAGGTGATACCTTTGTGGCGATTATCGGTCACACTGTCGATGGTCGCTTGTTTATCGAGCGTGCAGTTCAATCTGGCGCCAAGTCTGTTATTGCGCAGGCAGATGCTGAGCACAAACATGGCGAAATCAGTTACGTTCACGATGTACCTGTTGTTCATATCTATCAGCTCGACAGCTTGCTATCGGTGATCGCAGCGCGTCTTTTATCAGTACCAGCAACAAGTGATTGGTGTTACGGGCACCAATGGTAAAACGACGATCACTCAGCTTATTGCGCAGTGGATTGAACTGCTTGGCGAGAAAGCCGCCATCATGGGCACCACGGGCAATGGTTTCTTAAGCGATCTGCAAGAAGCGAAAAATACCACTGGCAGCGCGATTGACGTTCAGCGCACTCTATCCCAGTTGGATAGCCAAGGTGCGCAATACACGGCAATGGAGGTCTCGTCCCATGGTTTGGTTCAAGGGCGCGTAGCGGCGGTTCCTTTCTCTCTGGGTATTTTTACTAACCTTAGTCGCGACCATCTGGATTACCATGGCACGATGCAAGGCTATGAAGAGGCGAAAAAGCTACTGTTTACGGGGCATCATTGCGAGCACGCCGTGCTGAACGTCGATGATGAGGTTGGCCGTCGCTGGCTTTCTGATCGCAGTGATGCGATTGCCGTTTCTGTCGAAGGTCATCAGCTCAGCGAAAAAGGGTTATGGGCGACATCGGTGCATTACAGTGATGGCGGCATCTCGATAGAATTTGATGGCTACTTTGGCAGCGGTAAACTTGATGCGCCGCTTATTGGTCAGTTTAATGCTAGTAATGTGTTACTGGCGTTCGCAGCGCTCCTGGTCCTTGGCTTTGATAAACAAGCGCTTACCGAAACTGCCTGTAAACTTCAGCCTGTTTTGGGTCGCATGGAGCTTTTCCAAGCGTTAGATAAGCCCAAAATTGTAGTGGATTATGCGCATACACCAGATGCACTCGAAAAGGCATTGCAGGCGCTAAGAGTGCATTGTGAAGGACAGCTTTGGGTGATCGCTGGATGTGGCGGTGACCGAGATAAAGGTAAACGCCCAATGATGGCGTCTATCGCAGAGCAATTAGCGGATAAAGTGATTTTAAGTGATGACAATCCCCGCAGCGAAGATCCTAAAGCGATTGTTGAGGACATGCTGGCGGGAATGCGTGAACCAAGTCGTGCTTACGTTGAACATTCTCGTTTTGAGGCCGCGCAGTTGGCGGTGCGAAATGCGACCGCCTCAGACATTATTCTGCTTGCTGGTAAAGGTCACGAAGACTATCAGGTGATTGGCACTGATTCCGTTCACTACTCAGACAGAGAAACCGCAGCGCAGTTACTAGGACTCACATTATGATTGAACTTTCGTTAACGGATATTGCAGCCATCGTCGATGGTCAGCTAGTCGGTGAATCTGTCCATATCACGGATGTCACCACAGACACGCGAGCGATCGAAGCCGGCGCGCTATTCATCGCGCTGGTTGGTGAACGCTTTGATGCTCATGATTTTGCTGAGCAAGCCGTGGATAAAGGTGCGGCGGCACTGATAGTTGAAAGAGAGCTCGATGTCTCGGTGGCGCAAATCGTGGTCACCGACAGTAAGCGAGCATTAGGGCAGCTTGGCGCAGAAGTTCACAAGCGTTGCCAAACCAAGACCCTTGCCATTACGGGAAGTTGTGGCAAAACCACGGTCAAAGAAATGATTGCCAGCATCTTGTCGAGTAAAGGGCAGGTGCTCTACACGGCAGGTAACTTTAACAACGACATCGGAGTGCCACTCACCTTACTTCGCAATACACTTCAAGATGAGTTCTCGGTTATCGAGCTCGGTGCAAACCACATCGGTGAAATTGCTTACACGACGGCGCTGACTCAACCGGATGTCGCTATTGTCAATAATGTTGCCGAGGCACACCTTGAAGGCTTTGGTTCTATTGATGGCGTAAAGCAAGCCAAAGGTGAAATCTATCAAGGACTTTCTAAGGGTGGTATTGCCTTGGTCAACCTTGACAGTAATGGTGGTGACTATTGGAATGAGGTGCTTGCTGACAAACGTGTGGTTACTTTTTCCAAACAGAATGTTAACGCAGACTATTATGCCTCTGACATCACCATGTCAACGCTCGGAAGTCCGCTGTTTACACTTCATACACCAACGGGTTCGGTTTCAGTAGAGTTAACCATGATTGGTGAGCATAACGTGGCTAATGCGGTTGCCGCAGCCGCGTTAGCAACGCAAGTTGGCGCTACGCATGAGCAGATCCAGAGCGGTTTGCAATCACTGAGTAAAGTGAAACGTCGCGTTGACGTTGAAAAACTTAACGACTCCATTACCTTGATTGACGACAGCTACAATGCCAGCGTGCCTGCGATGAAAGCCGCCGTCGATCTTCTCGGGCAGTTTACCCAAACGCATCGTTGGTTGATTTTGGGTAACATGGCCGAATTAGGGCATGAAAGCCTTGCACTTCACAAAGAAGTCGGTGAACATGCTGCTCCTTTCGCTTTTGAGCACGTTTTGACCTATGGTGAGGATGCAAAAGTGATTAGTGACTTATGCAGTGGACAGCATTTTGAAAGTCACGACAGCATGCTCGAATATATCGAGCGAACATTAGTACAGTTAAACCAGACCCCTCATACTTTGTTAGTTAAAGGGGCGCTAAGTGCAGGCATGTTCAATATCGCCAATGCACTGAAGGAGAAATACACATGATCATTTGGCTTGCAGAGTTACTACAGCCATACTTTTCTTTTTTTCGTCTGTTTGAATATTTGTCATTCAGAGCCATTGTCAGTGTATTAACTGCTCTTGGAATTTCTTTGTGGATGGGACCAAAAATGATTGCCCGTCTGCAAATGCTGCAAATTGGACAAGTTGTTCGTAACGAAGGTCCAGAGTCGCACTTTAGTAAACGTGGCACGCCAACCATGGGTGGGATGATCCTATTTGCGATTTCTGTCACCGTGCTGCTTTGGTCTGATCTGAGTAACCCATATGTTTGGGCCGTTCTAGCGGTACTGCTAGGTTATGGTGCCGTCGGCTTTGTTGATGATTATCGCAAAGTAGTGCGCAAGAACACCGATGGTCTGATCGCTCGTTGGAAGTACTTCTGGCAGTCTTTGATTGCTTTGGTTGTTGCCTTTGCACTTTACGCTCACGGCCAAGATACAGCAGCGACACAACTTGTGGTGCCATTCTTTAAAGACGTCATGCCACAAATGGGACTGTTTTATATTGTCTTTACCTATTTCGTTATCGTAGGTACCAGTAATGCGGTAAACCTCACCGATGGTCTCGATGGCCTAGCGATCATGCCAACCGTATTGGTTGCGGCAGGTTTCGCGGTCATTGCCTGGGCAACCGGTAACGTAAACTTCGCCAACTATCTGCATATTCCGTATATCCCGTACACCTCTGAGCTAGTTGTGGTTTGTACAGCAATGGTTGGTGCAGGTCTAGGTTTCCTATGGTTTAACACCTACCCAGCACAAGTGTTTATGGGTGATGTGGGCTCATTGGCGCTTGGTGGTGCACTGGGTGTGATCGCGGTTCTTGTGCGTCAAGAGTTTGTGTTGGTCATCATGGGCGGCGTGTTCGTGATGGAAACACTGTCGGTAATCCTTCAGGTTGGTTCATACAAACTTCGTGGTCAGCGCATCTTCCGTATGGCGCCTATCCATCACCACTATGAACTCAAAGGTTGGCCAGAGCCGCGTGTTATCGTTCGCTTCTGGATTATCTCTATTGTGCTGGTTCTGATTGGTCTAGCCACACTGAAAGTACGTTAATCTCAGATAGGGACCCCGTTGATGGAACGCTGGCAAGATATTAACAATGTCGTCGTAGTAGGGCTCGGTATTACCGGGCTCTCAGTCGTTAATCACATTCGAAAACATCACTCAAATATCGCTATCAAGGTTATGGATAGTCGCGATAATCCACCTGGAGCGGAGCAGCTGCCGACTGACGTAGCCTTGCATACTGGAAGCTTTGAATCTGAGTGGCTATTAAGCGCTGATTTAGTGGTATGCAATCCAGGCATTGCGCTGGCGACGCCAGAAATTGATCAAGCACTGCAAGGTGGTGTACGTGTCGTTGGGGATATCGAGCTGTTTGCGTGGGCGAATTCCAAACCCGTTATCGCCATAACAGGGTCTAACGGCAAAAGTACGGTTACTGACCTCACCGGTGAGATGGCTAAGGCGGCTGGCTTAACCGTTGGTGTCGGCGGCAACATTGGTGTTCCTGCTCTCGATTTGTTAGAGCTAGATGCGGACCTTTACGTCCTTGAGCTTTCGAGTTTTCAGTTGGAAACGACCTCGTCGCTCAATACCACAGTATCAACCTTCTTGAATCTGTCTGAAGATCATATGGATAGATACGAGGGGATGGACGATTACGCGGAGGCTAAGCGCAGGATCTTCATGCATGCTGATAATGCATTAGTCAACCGAGATGAACCGGACACCTACCCTCTAGAGTCTAATGCTACTGTAACGACGTTCGGCTTTGACTCGACGCAATTTGGCATGCAAGAGGTTGACGGGCGCACATGGCTTGTTGATAGCGGTGAGCTCATCATTGCTACTGACGAGCTTAGCATTGTGGGCAAGCATAACTGGTCTAATGCATTGGTGGCGTGCGGAATACTTAAACTCGCGGGCGTAGACTATCAACAAGCGTTGGAGTGCTTGAAAACGTACCGTGGCCTGAGCCATCGCTGTCAGGTTGTTGCTGACAATAGTGGCGTGAAATGGGTGAATGATTCAAAAGCAACCAATGTAGCAAGCACGCTCGCTGCGTTGTCAGGGCTCTCACTGGACGGCACTCTATACCTGTTGGTCGGTGGCGTAGGTAAAGGGGCCGATTTTTCCGAATTAGCGGCACCGTTAGCAGCGCTTAACGTGAAGCTGTGCTGTTTTGGTCGCGATGGGCATGAGTTTGTGCCACTTCACGATAGCGCGGTGCAATATGCCTCGATGGACGATATCTTGGCTGAGATCACGCCACAGTTACAGCAGGGTGATATGGTCATGCTATCGCCGGCTTGTGCTAGCTTCGATCAGTTTGCCAATTTTATGGCTCGTGGCGATCATTTCACTCAATTAGCTCAGCAATACTCGACACAAGTTAGTTAACACGGACCTGTCACTATGTTTCATCAACTTCGACAACGCACCGTGGGTTGGATGACCCACAGCGCACCTGAAGCGCTCTATGACCGTCAATTGGTTTGGCTGGCGTTTGCGTTGATGGTGACAGGGCTTGTGATGGTGACATCGGCATCGTTTCCGATCAGTTCGAGACTCACCGACCAACCATTCCATTTTATGTTCCGTCATGCGATCTTTTTAGTTCTCGCGCTTGGAACTTCTTCAGTGGTGCTGCAAGTTCCGATCGCCAAATGGTTTAAATACAGCAGTTATCTGCTCGCACTATCCATTTTCCTATTGATTGTCGTACTCGTCGTCGGTAAATCGGTGAATGGTGCCTCTCGCTGGATCCCACTAGGGCTGTTTAACCTGCAGCCCGCCGAAGTCGCGAAGCTATCGCTGTTTATCTTTATGTCCGGCTATTTGGTCAGAAAGCAAGATGAGGTGCGTCAGTCGTTTTTTGGCGGCTTTATTAAACCTATTATGGTGTTTACCACGTTTGCAATTTTGCTGCTTGGACAACCCGATCTAGGTACGGTTGTAGTTATGCTGGTCACCCTGTTTGGACTGCTGTTCATCGCTGGAGCTAAGCTATCCCAGTTCATCGCTCTCTTTGTCGCTGGTGTCAGCGCGGTGATTGCTTTGATTCTGGTTGAGCCCTATCGTGTCAGGCGTGTAACCTCGTTTCTCGACCCTTGGGAAGACCCGTTCGGCAGTGGCTATCAGTTGACTCAATCCTTGATGGCGTTCGGGCGTGGTAACTGGATGGGGCAAGGGCTTGGTAACTCAGTTCAAAAACTCGAGTACCTCCCTGAGGCGCATACTGACTTTGTATTCGCGGTATTGGCGGAAGAGCTCGGGTTTATTGGCGTTGTCTTGGTGCTAATGTTGGTATTTGCTCTGGTGATAAAGGCACTCTACATCGGTAAGCGAGCGTTTGAAAAGCAGCAGTTCTTTGGCGGCTATTTATGCTTCGCTATCGGTATCTGGTTTGCATTTCAAACCTTGGTTAACGTTGGTGCTGCTGCGGGTATGGTGCCGACCAAAGGCTTGACCCTGCCATTGATCAGTTACGGTGGCTCCAGTTTGATTATTATGTCGGTCGCCGTTTCTATATTGCTGCGTGTCGATCATGAATGCCGTTTGCTGCCTGACGTTGCTCCAGAGCCGCCTCAGAAAAGTAAGCCCGAAACAGATAAAAAACAGACTCAAAATGACAAAGAATAAACGTTTAATGGTGATGGCTGGTGGTACTGGTGGTCACGTTTTTCCAGGTCTTGCAGTAGCAAAACGCTTACAAGAGCAAGGGTGGGAAATCCGCTGGCTTGGCACGGCAGACCGAATGGAAGCCGATCTAGTGCCTAAACACGGCATAGAGATTGATTTCATCAAGGTGAAGGGCCTTAGAGGCCAAGGAATTGCTAAGCTTATTAAGGCACCATTTCAGATCTTCAGTGCTATCTTGCAGGCTCGTCAGCACTTAAAACGCTGGAAACCCGATGCGGTATTGGGCATGGGAGGGTATGTCAGTGGCCCAGGTGGCGTGGCAGCTTGGACAATGGGTATTCCTGTTGTACTTCATGAGCAAAACGGGGTAGCGGGGCTGACCAATCAGTGGCTATCTAAGATTGCCAAAAAGGTATTCCAAGCCTTCCCAGGCGCTTTTCCTAATGCAGAGGTGGTCGGAAACCCAGTACGCCAAGACTTGGTGGATATTGAGTCGCCAGATACAAGACTCGATGGTCGCGAAGGCGATATTCGAATCCTTGTCATGGGGGGCAGCCAAGGGGCTCGCATCCTTAATCACACATTACCACCTGTGATGGCAGCGCTAGGAAATGGCTACACCATTCGCCATCAGGCGGGTAAAGGAAGTCAGCAAGAGGTCTCAGCGCTCTATCAGCAACATCAGGTCGATAGCGCTGAGGTAACGGAGTTTATCGATGACGTCTCCGAGGCATATCAGTGGGCAGACCTGGTTGTCTGTCGTTCAGGAGCGCTTACCGTTTCTGAATTAGCTGCGGTGGGAGTGGGCGCGATTTTTATTCCATTTATGCACAAAGATCGTCAGCAAGCGCTCAATGGTGACCACCTTGTCGATTGCAATGCCGCCTACATGATTGAACAGCCAGAGCTCACGGTAGAAAAACTGACCGAGCAGATACGCACATTAGACAGAGCTCAGCTAAAAGACTTGGCAATCAATGCACGAGGTGCAGCCAAGTTAGACGCCGATACGCGCGTCGCAAATGAAATTATTGAATTAACGAAATAGATTAACGAGACGAACCCATGACACAGCAACAAACTCCAGATTTAGCGCAGATCCGTGCCTTGATACCAGAGATGAGACGAGTCAAGTGCATTCACTTTGTTGGTATCGGTGGCGCCGGCATGAGCGGTATTGCTGAAGTACTTCTTAATGAAGGCTACCAGATCACAGGTTCCGATCTGGCTGAAAACGCTGTGACTGCACGCCTGCAGCAAAAAAGGCGCAACGATTTTCATTGGCCACGCTGCAAGTAACATTGATCTGGCGAGCGTTGTTGTTGTCTCTACGGCAATTGACCCTGAAAACCCAGAGTTAGTAGCTGCAAAAGAATCACGCATTCCAGTGGTTCGTCGTGCTGAGATGCTTGCTGAGCTGATGCGTTTTAGACATGGTATTGCAGTTGCAGGTACACATGGCAAAACCACAACCACAGCTCTAGTGACACAAATTTACTCAGAAGCGGGCATGGATCCGACGTTCGTGAATGGTGGTCTAGTGAAAAGCGCAGGTACCAATGCGCGTCTAGGTTCAAGCCGTATTCTCATCGCCGAGGCTGATGAAAGTGATGCATCATTCTTGCACCTTCAGCCAATGGTGAGCATTGTTACTAATATCGAAGCCGATCATATGGATACCTATGGCGGTGATTTCGATACGCTTAAGCAGACCTTTATCGACTTCTTACATAACCTACCATTCTACGGTCAGGCGGTAATGTGTGTTGATGATCCTGTGGTACGTGAGCTGATTCCAAGTGTGAGTCGTCAAGTTATCACCTACGGTTTCTCCGATGACGCGGATGTTCGTATCGAGAATTATCGCCAAGAAGGACAGCAAGGTAAGTTTACCGTTGTCAGAAAAGGCCGAGAAAACCTTGAGATTACCCTGAATATTCCGGGTAAACACAATGCGCTGAATGCATCCGCTGCGATAGCGGTGGCGACAGAAGACAACATCAGTGATGAAGCGATTGTGAAAGCCATGCTCGGTACTGAGGGTACTGGACGTCGCTTCGAGCACCTCGGTGAGTTTGAAACTGGTAATGGTAACGTCATGTTGGTCGATGATTATGGTCATCACCCAACCGAAGTCGATGTCACAATCAAAGCAGCACGTAATGGTTGGTCAGATAAGCGCTTAGTGATGGTATTCCAGCCGCACCGTTATAGCCGCACCCGTGACCTGTATGATGACTTTGCGAATGTGCTTGAACAGGTTGATGTGTTAGTGATGCTGGATGTTTACTCCGCAGGCGAAGCTCCAATCGCGGGTGCAGATGGACGCTCACTGTGTCGTACTATTCGTACTCGTGGTAAGCTAGATCCAGTTTTTGTTCCAGAAATGAGTGGTTTACCATCAGTTTTATCCAATCTCTTGCAAGACGGCGACCTTGTCTTGACGCAAGGGGCGGGTGATATTGGTAAAGTAGCCAAGCAGCTGGAGCAGATGAAACTGAACATCCAAGTGATGAAAAATAGCTGATACGTCGATTTTCGAGATTGACTGATAATTTATGAGTTCGATTGAGCGATATAGAGAATTGATCGCCCATTCGAACTTTTTTGTTGTTTCAGTGCGCAAAAGCCCAGTTTTCTTGGGTTGAGTGTTTGATAGTTTGATATTGATTAGTATAATCCTAAGGTTAACACCATTAGATTAGACTCTTATTCCACTATCTTAAGGAAAGGCGAAGAGAAGTTAATAAGGGACCAAAGAGTTTGACTGAAACTTCAGACAGCAGTGTAGAGCTAACGCGTCGAGCTTCCTTGTTTTCAAAACACGGGATCGGGGCGATTTTTTTATTTGCAGTGATCGCAGTCATCGGTTCAACACTTTATTCCACCATTAGCTGGATGTGGGACGACCAGCGCCTTCCCTTATCGAAAATAGTGCTTCAGGGTGATCTAACCCATGTGACAGCCAAAGATGTTCAGCACGCGTTTGCGGGTCTTGAGCATATTGGCACATTCATGTCGCAGGACATTGATGTGCTCCAACAAAGTGTTGAGCAAATTCCATGGGTATCGCAAGCATCGGTTCGTAAACAGTGGCCGGATACCGTGAAGGTATTTCTCACTGAGTATCAGGCAAGTGCTATCTGGAATGGCATTGATATGCTAGATATTCATGGCGTTGTGTTTAGTGGCGATGTGTCGGTTATCGAAGAACAGAAAGTAAAACTCTATGGTCCTGAAGGGACCGAGCGTTACGTTCTTGATACCTACCGCGATAGTAACGCGAAATTGGCTGAGCTAGGATTGGCGATCTCTTCTCTGGTATTGAACGAGCGCCGTGCTTGGCAAGTGATTCTTGATAATGGAATCCGCTTGGAGCTGGGTAAAGACGCCTTAGACGAACGTTTACAGCGATTTATGTCTCTGTATCGCGAACTAGGCGAGAAAGTATCGCAGATTAGCTACATTGATTTGCGCTATGACACCGGGGCAGCGGTTGGCTGGTTCCCAGTCGAAGAAGCACCTAGCAGCGAAGCTTCAAAAGCGAATACAACAGGGTGACTGGTTTTATGTATCGATAAGCCTTGCGTATCGATACTTAAGTTCAGTTAGGAATTGGACAACCCAAGCGAGTTGTTCTCTGGGAATTGAGATAGCGAAACATAAGAGAGTACAGATGACGAAGACCACGGATGACAATATTATTGTCGGTCTTGATATTGGCACTGCGACCGTATCTGCTTTAGTCGGTGAAGTATTACCAGACGGGCAGGTAAATATCATTGGTGCAGGTTCTAGTCCTTCTCGCGGAATGGACAAAGGTGGCGTTAACGACCTTGAGTCAGTGGTCAAGTCCGTGCAACGTGCTGTCGATCAAGCTGAGCTCATGGCGGAATGCCAAATCAGCAACGTCTTTATCTCTCTTTCTGGTAAGCATATTGCAAGCCGAATTGAAAAAGGCATGGGAACCATTTCTGAAGAGGAAGTGTCACAGGATGATATGGATCGGGCGATTCATACCGCGAAATCCATAAAAATCGGTGATGAACAGCGCATACTGCATGTGATTCCTCAGGAATTTACCATAGACTATCAAGAAGGGATAAAAAACCCGCTTGGTCTGTCTGGGGTTCGTATGGAAGTCAGTGTCCACTTGATCTCTTGTCACAATGATATGGCAAGAAACATCATTAAAGCGGTAGAGCGCTGCGGCTTGAAAGTGGAACAGCTAGTGTTCTCTGGTCTTGCCTCAAGCAATGCGGTTATTACAGAAGACGAGCGTGAGCTTGGTGTCTGTGTGGTCGATATTGGTGCAGGCACGATGGATATCTCCATTTGGACTGGTGGCGCATTAAGACATACTGAAGTCTTCTCTTATGCAGGTAATGCCGTGACGAGCGATATCGCATTTGCATTTGGCACACCACTAAGTGATGCAGAAGAGATAAAAGTAAAGTATGGTTGTGCGTTAAGCGAACTAGTAAGTAAAGACGATACGGTCAATGTGCCGAGCGTTGGTGGTCGTCCATCGCGCAGTCTTCAGCGTCAAACACTGGCAGAAGTAATAGAACCACGCTATACAGAATTAATGGGACTTGTAAATCAAACCATTGATAATGTTCAAGCTAAACTAAGAGAGAGCGGTGTAAAACACCATCTCGCAGCAGGCGTTGTCTTAACCGGCGGTGCAGCACAAATTGAAGGGGTTGTGGAGTGTGCAGAGCGCGTATTCCGCAATCAGGTTCGGGTAGGTAAGCCTTTAGAGGTAAGTGGCCTAACGGACTATGTAAAAGAGCCGTATCATTCTACGGCCGTTGGATTACTTCATTACGCAAGAGACAGTCAGATTAATGACGACAATGATTATAACGAACCAAAGCGTCAATCGGTGTCGACAATCTTTGGAAAGTTGCGTAATTGGATACAAAAAGAGTTTTAACCTGAGTTGCAGGAAAACGGAGATAACAAATGTTTGAACCGATGATGGAAATGTCTGACGAAGCTGTCATTAAAGTAGTAGGCGTAGGCGGTGGCGGTGGTAACGCTGTAGAACACATGGTTCGTGAATCAATCGAAGGGGTTGATTTCATTAGTGTTAACACCGATGCTCAAGCATTGCGCAAAACGAGCATCAACCACGTTATTCAAATTGGCGGCGATATCACAAAAGGCTTGGGTGCAGGTGCAAACCCTCAAGTTGGACGTGATGCAGCTCTTGAAGACAAAGAAAGAATTAAAGAAAGCATTACTGGTGCCGATATGGTGTTTATCGCAGCTGGTATGGGCGGCGGTACCGGAACCGGTGCAGCTCCAGTAATTGCTGAAGTAGCGAAAGAGCTAGGCATTCTTACTGTAGCAGTGGTAACTAAGCCATTTAGCTTTGAAGGTAAGAAGCGACTGTTGTTCGCTGAGCAAGGTATCGAAGAGCTTTCAAAGCATGTTGACTCTTTGATCACGATTCCAAACGAGAAGCTTCTTAAAGTACTTGGTCGTGGTGTAACGCTTCTAGAAGCGTTTGCAAGCGCAAATGACGTACTTAAGAATGCGGTTCAAGGTATCGCAGAGCTAATTACTCGCCCTGGCATGATTAACGTCGACTTTGCGGACGTTCGTACCGTGATGTCGGAAATGGGTCATGCAATGATGGGTAGCGGTGTTGCAAAAGGTGAAGATCGTGCAGAAGAAGCGGCAGAGATGGCAATCTCTAGTCCACTTCTAGAAGATATTGATCTTGCCGGTGCGCGTGGTGTGCTTGTTAACATCACCGCGGGTCTTGATATGCGTCTAGATGAATTTGAGACCGTGGGTAACACAGTAAAAGCTTTTGCTTCTGACAATGCAACGGTTGTTATTGGTACCTCTCTAGACCCAGACATGAGCGACGAAATTCGCGTGACTGTGGTTGCAACGGGTATCGGTAATGAGCGTAAGCCAGATATTACGCTAGTCGCAGGTGGCAAAACGCCAGTGACTGCAAGTCAGCCTCAACAGCCAACTCAAGCGCCAGCTGCGAAAGTAGAGGACAAAGTGGCACAATCTTTGCCTGTAAATAATCAGGAAAAGGTTGAGGTAAACACGCCGAATACTGCTAGCTCAGCACCTGTGTCGAGCGGCAATACCAGCGCTGCACCTAAGCCTGAGAAGGAAAGTGGCTACTTAGACATTCCAGCATTTTTGCGTCGTCAAGCAGATTGATAATCTGTGTGAATTTGACATAGCTCAAATTTCTGGTAGGATTCGCGGTTGGTTACATAATCAACCGTGATATGTAGCGTAGATTAAGAGGTTTGTAGATGATCAGACAACGTACGCTTAAAGAAATAGTGACTACTGTAGGAGTGGGCCTTCACTCTGGTCGTAAAGTAACACTAACTTTGCGTCCTGCGGCTGCGAATACTGGTGTTGTATACCGTCGTACTGACGTGAATCCGCCTGTGGATTTTCCTGCGGATCCTCTTTCTGTACGTGACACTATGCTTTGTACTGCGCTTGTTAACGATGAAGGCATCCGTATTTCTACGGTTGAGCACCTCAATGCTGCACTAGCTGGCATGGGCATCGATAACATCATCGTAGAGGTTGATGCACCTGAGATTCCAATCATGGATGGTAGCGCAAGCCCATTCGTATACCTGCTACAACAAGCGGGCATTGAAACTCAGAATGCACCAAAACGATTCATTCGTATCAAGAAACCTGTTCGCTTCGAAGATGGCGATAAGTGGGCTGAACTTCGCCCTTACAATGGTTTCAGAATGGACTTCGAGATTGAGTTTAATCACCCAGCCATCGATGCTGACGAACAGCGTCTTCTGTTTGATTTCTCATCACAAGGTTTTGTAAAAGAAATCTCTCGAGCACGTACTTTCGGCTTTATGCGTGATATCGAATACCTACAATCACAAAACCTAGTTTTGGGTGGTAGCTTCGACAACGCTATTGTTTTGGATGATTACCGTATCCTTAACGAAGAAGGTCTACGATTCGAAAATGAATTCGTAACGCACAAAGTATTGGATGCGATCGGTGACTTGTATATGGCTGGTCATGCCATTATTGGTGAGTTTGCAGCTTATAAGTCAGGTCATGGTCTAAACAACCAACTGCTTCGCGCGGTACTGGCAGACCAAGAAGCGTGGGAATGGGCAACGTTTGAAGAGCAAGCAGGTTCTCCAGTAGCGTTTGCAGACCCGAGCATGGTAATGGCGTAATAACGTCAATACAGAATTTAGAAAAAGTCAGGCTTCATGCCTGACTTTTTTGTTTCTGTCGTTTTTAGCATCACTGGCACGGTGGCAAAAAGTTGCCATCTCAAAAAAGATCGTATCTCTTGAGTGGACGATCATCTGCCGATCTTTTCGATCCTTTTTGCTTTCTGTTTTCCCTAATACCACCACAGCCCTTGTTTCGTGGAGTATAAGTTTTCACTTTTAGCCCTGCTTATCTCGTATTGCTGTCATACTTTTTAGCAAGAATGGTGTACTTTCATCCCTTCAATACCCCAAAACTTCCAAACACATCAAACTAATTGCGGTTAGTTTCGATAGATGCTTGGTTGTTGGGGCAAAAATTCCTTAAACTATGTGCCATTAATTAGCATGTCTGCCTTGAATTCTAGCCGCTTGAACTCAATATCAGTTGGTATAGATTTTATCTCAGTTAGGTCGCTTGGCCTTAGTAGAGACGGAAGGCAATTTTAATAGGTCGAAATGATCTAATGGTAGAGAGAACAAAAACACAATGATTACTAACCTACTGACAAAGGTCATTGGTAGTCGCAACGACAGAACACTGCGTCGACTAAGAAAAATCGTAAAACAGATCAATAACTACGAGCCGCAGTTCGAAGCATTGTCTGATGAAGAACTAAAAGCAAAGACGGTTGAGTTTCGTGAGCGTTTGGACAAAGGTGAAAACCTAGACCAAATCCTACCAGAAGCATTTGCAACTGTTCGCGAAGCATCTAAGCGTGTGTTCGGCATGCGTCACTTCGATGTTCAGCTTATCGGTGGTATGGTTCTTAACTCAGGCCAAATTGCAGAGATGCGTACCGGTGAAGGTAAAACGCTGACTGCAACACTTCCAGCCTATTTGAACGCTCTACCAGGCAAAGGTGTTCACATCGTAACGGTGAACGACTATCTTGCTAAGCGTGATGCGGAAACTAACCGCGCGCTATTCGAATTCCTAGGCATGACGGTTGGTATCAACGTACCAAACATGCACCCTCAAGAGAAGAAAGAAGCTTATCAAGCGGATATCCTATACGGTACGAACAACGAGTTTGGCTTCGACTATCTTCGTGACAACATGGCCTTCCGTGTTGAAGACCGAGTTCAACGCGAACGTTTCTTCGCTGTTGTCGATGAAGTGGACTCCATCCTTATCGATGAAGCACGTACCCCGCTCATTATCTCTGGTCCAGCAGAAGACAGCTCTGATCTTTACACTCGCATCAACACCCTAATCCCGAATCTTGAACAGCAAGAGCAAGAAGATTCTGAAGAGTACCGCGGTGACGGTCACTATACGGTTGATGAGAAATCTAAGCAGGTTCACCTGACTGAGACCGGTCAAGAGTACGTTGAAGAATTGCTAATCAAAAACGGTCTGATGGAAGAAGGCGATACACTGTATTCACCAACTAACATTAGCCTATTGCACCACGTTAATGCTGCACTGCGTGCTCACGTGCTGTTTGAGAAGAACGTTGACTATATCGTTAACGAGCAAGGCGAAGTGGTTATCGTTGATGAGCACACGGGTCGTACTATGCCTGGTCGTCGTTGGTCTGAAGGTCTTCACCAAGCGGTTGAAGCTAAAGAAGGCGTTAAGATCCAGAATGAAAACCAGACGCTGGCATCGATTACCTTCCAGAATTACTTCCGTCTATACGACAAACTGTCGGGCATGACTGGTACCGCTGATACTGAAGCATTCGAATTCCAATCTATCTACGGCCTAGAGACGGTGGTTATCCCAACCAACAAACCTATGGTACGTAACGATATGCCGGATGTGGTTTATCGTACAGAGATGGAGAAATTCAACGCCATCATCGAAGATATCAAAGAGCGTGCGGCAAATGGTCAGCCTATTCTGGTTGGTACGGTATCGATTGAAAAATCAGAGTTGCTATCAAACGCTCTGAAGCAAGCGAAGATCAAGCACAACGTACTTAACGCGAAATTCCACGAGCGTGAGGCGGAAATCGTTGCTGAAGCGGGTACGCCAGGCGCAGTGACCATCGCAACTAACATGGCAGGTCGTGGTACCGATATCGTGTTGGGTGGTAGCTGGCAGTCGAAGGTTGAGCAGCTAGATAACCCATCTCAAGAGCAGATCGACGCTATTAAGGCTGAGTGGAAAGTGATTCATGATCAAGTGCTAGAAGCCGGTGGTCTGCACATCATCGGTACTGAGCGTCACGAATCTCGTCGTATCGATAACCAGCTTCGTGGTCGTTCTGGTCGTCAGGGGGACGCGGGTTCTTCTCGCTTCTACCTATCAATGGAAGACCAACTACTTCGTATCTTCACCTCTGATCGTATGGCGAGTCTTATCCAGAGCGGTATGGAAGAAGGCGAAGCGATTGAAAGTAAGATGCTGTCTCGCTCAATCGAGAAAGCACAGCGTAAAGTGGAAGGTCGCAACTTCGACATCCGTAAACAGCTTCTTGAGTTTGATGACGTGGCGAACGATCAGCGTAAGGTGGTCTACGAGCTACGTGATGAACTAATGACCGCTGATGACATTAGCGAGATGCTAGAGCAAAACCGCGCTGACGTCTTTACTTCTGTTATCGATGAATACATCCCGCCACAGTCGCTTGAAGATATGTGGGACATCGAAGGTCTTCAAGAGCGTCTTAAGAATGACTTTGACCTTGATCTGGCGATCAAATCTTGGTTGGAAGAAGACGACAAGCTTTATGAAGAAGCACTGCGCGAGAAAATCTTGGATACTGCTGTCACTATCTACAAAGAGAAAGAAGAGACCGTTGGTGCTCAAGTACTGCGTAACTTCGAAAAGTCTGTGATGCTACAAACACTAGATACGCTTTGGAAAGAGCACCTAGCGGCGATGGATCACCTACGTCAAGGCATCCACCTTCGTGGCTACGCACAGAAGAACCCGAAACAAGAGTACAAGCGTGAGTCGTTTGAATTGTTCGAGCAATTGCTAGATTCTTTGAAGATTGATGTCATCACCATTCTTTCTAAAGTACGCGTACAGCAGCAAGAAGAAGTGGAACGTATGGAAGCTCAGCGCCAAGCACAAGCTGAAGCTGCAGCAGCAAAAGCGCAGGCTCAACACGCGAACGCAGAGAACCAGTTGGCGGATAACTCTGAACAAGAGCAAGAAGGTTCAGCACAACCTATGGTACGCGAAGAGCGTAAGGTTGGTCGTAACGAGCCTTGCCCATGTGGTAGCGGTAAGAAGTACAAGCAATGCCACGGTAAAATCAACTAAACCACGGTATTGAAGAAAAGAGTCGCATTAAGCGGCTCTTTTTTTATGCTAACGTTATTAGTCCGCGCAGATAGCGTGAGCCTGATTAGAATAGTGAAAACAACAATAACAGTGAGGAAAGGAAGTGAAGCGAGTTCATATTGTCGCCGCCATTATCTTCAATCAAGATAAGTCTCAAATCTACATTACCAAGAGACCCGATAACCTACACAAAGGTGGTTTTTGGGAGTTCCCAGGTGGCAAGGTTGAAGTGGGTGAAACGATTCAAGAAGCCATTGCTCGTGAACTGTATGAAGAGATTGATATCAAAGTGACAGAGCAGATGCTTTTTGAACATCTTCTGCATGATTACCCTGAGAAGTCGTTAGAGTTCGATTTCATCTCAGTAACAGGTTTTGAAGGTGTGCCTTTTGGTAAAGAAGGGCAGGAAGGACGCTGGGTCAGTATCAGTGAATTGGCAGATTATAGCTTCCCTGAAGCCAACGTGCCTATCTTGAACAAAGTCATCGAAAAATACCGTTAAAATTGGTAACTGTGCTAGCAGCCCTAATTGCTTTACGTTACATTGGTAGCAACACAAAACAACGGAGAATAACGCAATGGTAAGAATTGCGATTGCAGGAGCAGCGGGCCGCATGGGTCGCAACCTAGTAAAAGCAACATTTCACAACAAACAAGCGACCGTGGGAGCGGGCTCTGAGCGTCCTGAGTCTTCACTCGTTGGCGTTGATGTTGGTGAGCTATGTGGTGAAGGGCGCTTTGATGTCGCGCTGGTTGATGATTTGGCGAAGTCAATTGCCGACTTTGATGTGATTATCGACTTTACTGCACCGAAAAGTACCCTTGCGAATCTAGAGCTGTGCAAACAGCATGGTAAAAAAATGGTCATTGGTACCACAGGTTTCAGCGAAGAAGAGAAAGAGCTCATCGATGAAGCGGCTAAGGTGGTTCCGGTTGTCATGGCACCAAACTACAGCGTTGGTGTAAACCTAGTATTTAAACTGCTAGAGAAAGCAGCGAAGGTCATGGGTGATTACTGTGATATCGAAATCGTAGAAGCACACCACCGCCATAAAGTTGATGCGCCTTCTGGCACAGCAATTGGTATGGGTGAGGCGATCGCGGGCGCGATGGGTAATGAGCTTAATGATGTGGCAGTCTACGCTCGTGAAGGCATTACTGGTGAGCGAACTCGTGATGAAATTGGCTTTGCGACGATTCGCGCTGGTGACATTATCGGTGAGCACACAGCGATGTTTGCTGATATCGGCGAGCGTGTTGAGATCACTCATAAAGCGACCGATCGTATGACCTTTGCTAATGGCGCAGTCAAAGCCGCTGTGTGGCTTAATGATAAGCCTGCCGGTTTCTATACCATGACCGAAGTGCTCGGTTTAGACAGCATTTAGAAAAAGCGCCAGTATGGCGCTTTTTTTATACCCTAAAGAGGTGTGATCACCAGAAACAACAAGTACATAAATATTCTGGAAACGATAGCCTGAGTGACTACAAACTCCTTAGGGTTTAAATTTCATGAATGGTTGCAAAATGTACAAGAATTGTGGTTTTTATCTGTTTTTATGGGGCTTTTTTGTGGTTTTTTAATTTAAACCTCTATTTTTGTGTGTTTTGTCTGTTTGGCTATCGTTTGCGCAAATAGTTGTTGCAAATTTTGTCGTGTGACGGTGAGTTTCTTTGTAGAAAAACTATGCTTGCCGTTAACTGATTGAATTTTTCTTTGTAAATGTTCATTTTTGGCGGTTTTAAACAAAAAATTCGCCAGTGACTATAAAATTTAGATTTATTTTTCCATGCTTGTTGACACAAAACGCCGGCATCATTAGAATACCGCCAATTTGTCTGAACTACCTAAAACCGCTTATTTATAGCGAAGAGGAAGGCAAATCTGCAATTTAATTTAAAATTTATGCATTTTTATTCTGGAGGTTGTCTTGAGTAAATCAGCACTGTTAGTCCTAGAAGATGGGACAGTGTTCCGCGGTGTTTCCATTGGAGCAGATGGTTTATCCGTTGGTGAAGTTGTTTTTAATACCTCGATGACGGGGTACCAAGAAATCCTCACTGATCCTTCCTATTCTCAACAGATTGTCACTCTTACTTATCCTCATATTGGCAATACTGGTACTAATAAAGAAGACGAAGAGTCTTCAGCAATCCACGCACAAGGCCTTGTGATCCGCGATCTTCCTCTCATCGCTTCTAACTTCCGTAATGAACAGTCACTTTCAGACTACCTTAAGTCTCAAAATATCGTTGGTATCGCAGACATCGATACACGTAAGCTGACTCGTCTTCTACGTGAGAAAGGCGCTCAGAACGGTTGTATCGTTGCTGGTGATAACCTAGACGAAGCGCTAGCACTGGCGAAAGCGAAAGAGTTCCCTGGCTTGAAAGGTATGGACCTTGCGAAAGAAGTAACAACGCAAGAAACGTATCAATGGAAACAGGGTTCGTGGACACTCGAGGGTGGCCTTCCTGAAGCGAAAGACGACAGCGAGCTGCCATATCACGTTGTTGCTTACGACTTCGGTGCAAAACGCAACATCCTACGTATGCTTGTAGACCGCGGCTGCCGCCTAACAGTGGTTCCAGCGCAAACTTCTGCTGAAGACGTGCTTGCACTTAACCCAGATGGCGTATTCCTATCAAACGGCCCTGGTGACCCAGCGCCATGTACTTACGCTATCGAAGCAACAAAAGTATTCCTAGACAAAGGCCTACCAATCTTCGGTATCTGCCTTGGTCACCAAATCTTGGCTCTAGCGTCTGGTGCGCAAACAGTGAAGATGAAGTTTGGCCACCATGGTGCAAACCACCCAGTGAAAGACCTAGACCGTGATGTAGTAATGATTACTTCACAGAACCACGGCTTTGCTGCAGATGAAGAGACGCTGCCAGAGAACCTACGTGCAACGCACAAATCTCTGTTCGACGGCACACTTCAAGGTATCCACCGTACAGATAAGCCAGCGTTCAGCTTCCAGGGTCACCCTGAAGCGAGCCCAGGTCCACACGATGCAGCGCCATTGTTTGACCACTTCATCGACCTAATTAAAGAACATAAAGCGTAATTCGGAGTAGTTGAGAATGCCAAAACGTACTGACTTAAAAAGTATTCTAATTCTTGGTGCTGGCCCAATCGTTATCGGTCAGGCTTGTGAGTTTGACTACTCAGGTGCTCAAGCGTGTAAAGCACTGCGCGAAGAAGGTTACCGAGTTATTCTTGTGAACTCGAACCCTGCAACTATCATGACTGACCCAGACATGGCAGATGCAACTTACATTGAGCCTATCCAATGGGAAGTGGTTCGCAACATCATCGAGAAAGAGCGCCCAGATGCAGTACTACCTACTATGGGTGGTCAAACTGCACTTAACTGTGCTCTAGACCTAGAAAAACACGGCGTATTAGCTGAGTTCGGTGTAGAGATGATCGGTGCAACGGCTGACGCTATCGATAAAGCAGAAGACCGTTCTCGCTTCGATAAAGCGATGAAGTCAATTGGCCTAGAGTGTCCACGTGCAGACACGGCTAAGACTATGGAAGAAGCGTACGCGGTTCTTGATATGGTTGGCTTCCCTTGTATCATTCGTCCTTCTTTCACTATGGGTGGTACCGGTGGTGGTATCGCGTATAACAAAGAAGAATTCGAAGAGATCTGTCGTCGCGGCCTAGACCTTTCTCCAACGAATGAGCTGCTTATCGATGAGTCGCTAATCGGTTGGAAAGAGTACGAGATGGAAGTGGTTCGTGACAAAGCGGACAACTGTATCATCGTTTGTGCGATTGAAAACTTCGACCCAATGGGTATCCACACTGGTGACTCAATCACAGTGGCGCCAGCGCAAACGCTGACGGACAAAGAATACCAATTGATGCGTAACGCTTCTCTAGCGGTACTGCGTGAAATCGGTGTAGAAACTGGTGGTTCAAACGTTCAGTTTGGTATCAACCCGAAAGATGGCCGTATGGTTATCATCGAGATGAACCCACGTGTATCTCGTTCTTCTGCTCTAGCATCTAAAGCAACAGGTTTCCCAATCGCGAAGATTGCTGCGAAGCTAGCGGTTGGCTTTACTCTAGACGAGCTAATGAACGACATCACGGGCGGCGCAACACCAGCATCGTTCGAACCAACAATCGACTACGTTGTGACTAAGATCCCTCGCTTCAACTTCGAGAAGTTCGCGGGCGCTAACGACCGTCTAACGACTCAGATGAAGTCAGTTGGTGAGGTAATGGCGATTGGTCGTAACCAACAAGAATCTCTACAAAAAGCACTTCGTGGCCTAGAAGTTGGCGCGAACGGCTTTGACGAGATGGTTGACCTAGACTCTCCAGACGCACTGTCTAAAATCCGTCACGAGCTGAAAGAAGCGGGCGCGGAGCGTATCTGGTACATCGCAGACGCATTCCGTGCAGGTCTGTCTGTGGACGGTGTATTCAACCTAACGCAAATTGACCGTTGGTTCCTAGTTCAAATCGAAGAGCTTGTGAAACTAGAGAACGAAGTTAAAGCTGGCGGTTTTGCAGGTCTTACTGAAGACGTCCTTCGCAAGATGAAGCGCAAAGGCTTCGCAGATGCTCGCCTATCGACTCTACTAGGTGTGTCTGAAAGCGAAATCCGTCGTCTACGTGACCAGTACGAGATTCACCCTGTTTACAAGCGCGTTGATACCTGTGCTGCAGAATTTTCATCTGACACAGCTTACATGTACTCATCTTACGATGAAGAGTGTGAAGCGCAGCCAACAGACAAAGACAAGATCATGGTTCTGGGCGGTGGTCCTAACCGTATCGGTCAAGGTATCGAATTTGACTACTGTTGTGTACACGCGTCTCTTGCACTGCGTGAAGACGGTTACGAAACCATCATGGTTAACTGTAATCCAGAAACAGTATCAACGGACTACGACACGTCAGACCGTCTGTACTTCGAACCTGTAACGCTTGAAGATGTACTGTCAATCGTACGCGTTGAGAAGCCAAAAGGCGTTATCGTTCAGTACGGTGGTCAAACGCCTCTGAAACTAGCACGTGCTCTTGAAGCAGCTGGCGTGCCAATCATTGGTACTAGCCCAGACGCTATCGACCGTGCAGAAGACCGTGAGCGCTTCCAAGTTGCTGTAGACCGTCTAGGCCTACTACAACCAGAAAACGCAACAGTAACCACGCTTGAGCAAGCGGTTGATAAGTCTCGTGAAATCGGCTTCCCACTGGTTGTACGTCCTTCATACGTACTGGGTGGTCGTGCGATGGAAATCGTATACGACGAGCAAGACCTACGTCGCTACTTCAACGAAGCAGTAAGCGTGTCTAACGAATCGCCAGTACTTCTAGATAGCTTCCTTGACGATGCAGTAGAAGTGGATATCGACGCTATCTGTGACGGCGAGCGTGTGGTTATCGGCGGTATCATGGAGCACATCGAGCAAGCAGGTGTTCACTCAGGTGACTCAGCATGTTCACTTCCGGCTTACACACTAAGCGCAGAAATCCAAGATGTGATGCGTGAGCAAGTTGAGAAGCTAGCATTCGAGTTGGGTGTACGCGGTCTGATGAACACTCAGTTTGCGGTTAAGAACAACAAGGTTTACCTAATCGAAGTAAACCCACGTGCAGCTCGTACTGTACCGTTTGTTTCTAAAGCAACAGGTGCACCGCTTGCGAAAATCGCAGCGCGCGTAATGGCAGGTCAATCTCTCGAGTCTCAAGGCTTTACTAAAGAGATCATCCCACCATACTACTCTGTGAAAGAAGTGGTACTGCCGTTCAACAAGTTCCCTGGTGTTGACCCACTACTAGGCCCAGAAATGCGCTCTACCGGTGAAGTTATGGGTGTTGGCGCAACGTTCGCAGAAGCTTACTCGAAAGCAGAACTTGGTTGTGGCAATGTTTACCCAGAAGGCGGCCGCGCACTACTGTCTGTTCGCGAAGGCGACAAGCAGCGTGTTGTTGACCTAGCCTCTAAGCTAACTAAGCTTGGTTACCAGCTAGATGCAACACACGGTACAGCGGTAATCCTAGGTGAAGCGGGCATCAACCCTCGTCTTGTGAACAAGGTACACGAAGGTCGTCCACACATCCTAGACCGCATAAAGAACAACGAGTACACCTACATCGTGAACACGACCGCAGGTCGTCAATCGATTGAAGACTCAAAAGTTCTACGTCGCGGTGCTCTGGCTGAGAAAGTGAACTACACAACAACGCTAAACGCAGCGTTTGCAACGTGTATGGCTCACACTGCTGATGCGAAAGTATCAGTAACGTCAGTACAAGAGCTGCACGAGCAGATCAAAAACGCCTAATCGCGTAACACAATAAGAATAGAGAGGTGAGTTATCACCTCCTAGACAACCTCATTGCCCGCTCAATTGAGCGGGCTTTTTTTACCTGTCCAATAAACGATTCCAATCTGGAATAGGTTTGTATCGGTGGTTTCGCTAGTGTTAGCAGCGCTGGTGGATACAATTTCACAAAATTTCTTTTGAGCTTCCCACATGGACGTAACTTACGACATTCTTGTTTTACTGTTTTTTGTCGCTGGCTTAGCTGGTTTTATTGATGCGATGGCTGGTGGAGGAGGGCTGTTGACGCTACCCGCGCTACTTTCCGCTGGCGTGCCACCTACCCAGGCTCTCGCGACGAATAAGCTGCAGAGCTCGTTCGGCAGTTTCTCTGCGACTTGGTATTTCGTTCGTAATGGTATTGTCGATCTTAAAGATATGCGTCTCGCGATAGCCTGTACTTTTGTGGGCTCGGCTATCGGAGCCGAGTTGGTTCAGTATATTGATGCTGGGGTGCTGACGAGCTTGATTCCTGTGCTGCTACTTGGCATCTCGCTCTATTTCTTATTGGCGCCGCAAGCTGGAGAAGGCGGAGGCAAGCCGAAGATGTCAGAAACCTTGTTTGCGTTTTCTGTTGGCACCGGTGTCGGCTTTTACGATGGTTTCTTCGGTCCAGGTACGGGCTCTATCTTTACTATCTGCTTTGTGGCTATTGCTCAGCTATCGATTGTGCACGCGACCGCGCGTACCAAGGTGCTTAACTTTACCTCGAACCTAGCTGCCTTGATCTTCTTTATTATCGCTGGTCTGCCTGTATGGGAGATTGGATTGGTGATGGCTGCTGGTGGCTTCTTAGGGGCACGGATGGGCGCTAAGGTCGTGGTCTCTAAAGGTAAGAAGTTTATCCGCCCATTGGTGGTGATTATGTCGATGGTGATGGCATTAAAGCTACTTTGGGAACAGCATCCTCAATGGTTTCAATCACTGTTTTAAGGCGAGCTTGTTTAAGCGCACTCGGTCTATAAATAACGTGAACCGGACGCGTCAGTGCAGTCAAAAACTCAAAGTCGAAACATAAAGCCTCGCTGATGTGCAGTGTTTTGATAATAGACAGTGGCACAAGTGCTGGTGAAACTCCTCGAATCGCCAGTTGAGCGGCGGCGGTATACGAGTCCATCTGCATGCTGGGTGAAATTCCAGCCTGCTGTAATAACCCAGCTTGATAAGTGTTGGCGGGATTATTCAAGTCATTGGTAATCACACTAGTAGGAGGCTGGATTAACCGCTGCTTGCTGACGACCCTAAAGGGCTCGTCAAAAAGATGCGTGGCGATAAGTCCAAGCCGTGAGTTCAGGTGTCCGGCACATAAACCGACAGCCGCTTCTCCTGATTTGACGTGCTCGACTATTCGGGGGGTATGATTGGTCGTGACGGTCAGAAAGCTATCTTGCGCCAACAGTTGCGGCATCACTTCACTCAAGTAGCCTGCAACCAGCGTCTCAGAGCAATCGAGTCGTAAAATAGATTGCTTCTCAACGTTTTGCTCTTCGGCGATAAGTCCTCTTAGCTCATTTAAACTCGGACCTACGCGTTCAATCAGTGCCTCAGCTTCTGCGGTGAGTTTAATCTGCCGACCTTCAGGTTCAATCAGGGTCTTTCCTAACCGCTTTTCTAGGTTAGCGATACGCTTGCTCACCGCTGACTGGCTGATATAAAGCCGGCTTCCGGCTCTGCCCATCGTCTTTTCTTGCGCGAGCACAAGCAGTGTTTCAATACCCTCTAGAAGCATGTGTCTTTTGATGAAAGAATGGAATCAATAGCTAAAGATTAGCATGCTGCAAACGAAATGCCGACAGGCATTACGCTATTCTTCTTGGCATAGAGACTTCGTTTTCACATTGTCTTCGGCACCCGCTTTGTCATTCATTTTGTTATTGCTCGCCGTTTGCTGAATAGGCGTACTAATAGCCACCTTGTAACCCTCTTCTTGTCCCTCTGCAGGGACAAAGTCGACAAAATGTTGAATGCTGCTTAGCTCATCTTCGACATAGTGTGAGACGTAAAGAAGCTGGCTCAGGTTTTCTTTGGCAATCAGCTCAAGTGCGTTCATCACCAGTTTACGGCCGAGGAAATCTAAACCTTGGTAAGGCTCATCTAAGATAAGTATCGTTGGCTGCTTGATGATGGCGCGTGCGATAAGCAACAGCCTCTGCTGGCTATACTCTAGAGACTTAAAGGAGGTGTCTCGCAACTCGGACATATGCAGTAGCGTCAGCCATTCATTTGCTGCCTCAATTTGTTTCTGGCTGGGCCTGTCATAGAGACCGATAGAGTCAAAGAATCCAGATAACAAGACATTACGAGCACTGCAGTTGACTCGATACTGTAAATGTAGCGACGAAGAGACCATGCCTGTGTGCTGCTTGATATCCCAGATAGTTTCTCCGCTGCCTCGTTTGATTCCATAGATCTCGATGTCATTACTGTAGCATTGGGGATGATCACCAAAAATCATCCCAAGCAAGGTGCTTTTGCCGCAGCCATTTGGACCACGGACTTGCCAGTGCTCGCCATTGTTGATTTGCCAATTAACACCAGAGAAGATTTTTTGGTCGACGTACTCAACGTTACCGTCTGTGATCTTCACTAGAGGATCAGCAAATTTTGCACTGTGTTGATGCTTGCGAATTAAGGCTAACCACTGCTCGCTTTGCTGTGAAGACTGTGCAAGTAACTGCGAAATGATTGGGTGCTCACGCCATTGGTTGTAACTTAGCTGTTCCTTGAGTTCGCCATTCTCGAACATGGCCACATGAGACATCCACGTTGGCACTTCATCTTCACGTGAGGTGATGACCACCAATTGAACATGAAGTGACAGATCACGCAGGTAATCGGCGAGCATTTTACGATGCAACTTATCAAGACCGACAAACGGTTCATCAAGGATAAGTACCTTTGGTGCACAAGCAAGTGCTCTGGCAAGCATCACGCGCCGCGTCTCGCCAGTGGAGAGTTGTTTGAATCCTCTATCTTTTAAGTGAAGTAGGTCGAGCTCTTGAATAAGCTGTTCAATTACCTCAGGGTTATCTGAAAACTCAGAGACTAGTTGGTAGACGGTGCGACCATAATCGATACGGTCAAGGAAGTCGGTGTCGTCATTAGCGTTTTCGAGTTCAAGCAGCCTTTGTTGCTCGGCAAGAGAAACCTGTGCGATTCGAGTGTGCGGCTGGCAAACGGTGCCAGAGTCAGGAGTGAGTTCATTACACAGTAGATCACCAAGCAAACTGCCGACATTGCCATGGGTTTCGAACACAGCCCAATGCTCACCAGAGCGGATTGTCCAATCTGGAATCGACAATGAAAGTGGGTGATTTAGCGAGACATGATCAAATGTAATATCCATAGACGTTTCCCTGTCCGAATGCATAAGCGAGTAGGTTTTAACCAACATACTAAAGCAACAGGGAAAAATGAAGAGGATGACGGGAGAAATGACATTCTCCAGTCATCAAATCTTGAATCTATTTATCGAGAGCGAAAGTAGGTAGCGAAAGATGCCAGCGAATTGCACCCAGTCGAATCACCAACGTAGCGACGACACAGCACAGGAAGGCGCTGCCGGTTGATGCGCCCATCATTAGAGCCCCTACATGAAAGGTACCGCCAATAATACAAGCCGTTGCGTACACTTCACGTCTTAATACCATCGGAACTTCTCGGGCAAGAACGTCACGAATAATGCCACCGCCACAACCCGTTAATACGCCCATGATAACGGCGATCAAATACGAATCCTGAAACATCAGTGCTTTTTCAACACCAATGCCGACAAATACCGCGAGACCTATTGCATCACATACTGGCAATACATACCAAGGCAGTCTCCTTGGATGCCTGACCAGCATCATAGTGGCAATACAGGTCACGATAATCACCCAGATATAGGTGGTATCCGTTATCCAAAAAACAGGTGTTGCACCTAGCGCCATATCGCGAATGGTTCCACCACCGATGGCGGTAACACTGCCAAGTACCATGACACCAAAAGGATCCATCCTAAGTCTTCCTGCAAGTATCACTCCCGATATTGCAAATATTGCCGTACCAAAAAGGTCGACCAAATAGAGCATGGAATCCACAGCTATATTCTCACTGAAGAAAAGTAATAGGAAAGTGCGCCAATTTTACGGGATTTAACGTTTGCGGATAGCGAATCTTACTTGAATGTGATCTAGGTCTCACTATTTGTGGGTTCGTACCCAGTCTAAATGTTCACATACTTGAGTGACCGCCAGTAGAGTTCTTGGTGTGGGGCGATTCAGCCAATCTGAGGTTAAAGCCCATACATGTTTGTTTTGTACCGCAGGTAATTCTTGCTGCCATTTTTGCCACATATTGCCGTTTGCCATGGTGTGCTCTGAGGTGAAGATAGCTTCAGGTTGGCGAACGATAACCTGTTCGGGGCTGACTTGAGGATAGGGTGCTTTGCTGCTAGCAAAGATGTTTTCTCCACCACAAAACTCAAATACCTCACTTGGCCAGTTACCATCAGAAAGCGTAATAATCGGCTTCTCACTGAGCTGGTAGAAATAGCGAACTTTCTGCTTGGTGTCGTATTTCTGTTTGAGTTTGGCAAGCGCTTCACGAAACTGCTTTGCGGCAACTAGACCTACTTTGGGATTATCTGCGTACTGGCTAAGCGTCTCGAGATTATTGGCAATGCCATCGAGTGATTTTGCTTTAGAGTAATAAAGGTTGAAGCCAAGCTGCTCAAGTTTCTCTAACTCTCTGGCAGGGTTCCCTGTTGGCCACGCCAAGATAAGATCGGGCTCCAAGGCTACGATGCGCTCTAGCTTAATGCCTTGATAGTTTGCGACACGCTCAAGCTTTTGAGCCGCTTCTGGGTAGTCGCTGTATTCGCTTACCGCCACCAACTTATCACCAAGTCCTGCGGCGTAGGCAAGCTCGGTGGTATGTGGCGCAAGGCTGACAATGCGCTCGATGTCGGTGTTCGCCATTGGCGAGGCGAGCGATGAACCGCTGGCAAGCAGAGCGAGTAGCCCAACATACGTGTTATCCATGAGTTACAACCCTTGATAGATGATGAACATTGCTGCGCTTTGCAGCATCAGCCAAATATAGATCCGCCATGCTATGTGTTTTTGAATTTGAGCGATATGAATAGCCGCAGGTGCGATTTTTCCACCAATGCGTGCTCGTTGTAATTTCTCATCACCATAAATAGCCGGGCCACCCAGCGCTAGCTCAAAACGATTAGCATAGCCACAAATAAGCCAGCTCGTCGCTGAATTGGCCCATGCTTTGGCTTGGTTAAGTGTTTGTTGGACGGCTTTAGTTGGCATACCAAGCAGTACGGTGACAGAGAACAGCTTTTGCGGCACATAATCGACCACCATAAACAACCAAGCTGCGGGCTTGCCAAAGGTGGCATAGCCGGGTTTATGCGGACTCCAATTGCGTGCAATCTCCGCGCATAGTCGATACATCAGTGCGCCAATACCCCCTGCGACGCCGTACCAAAACAAGACACCAATGACGTTTCTCGCGTATCCCATGATGACGCTTTCAGCGCCCGCTTTGCCAAGTCCTAGCAATGACAGAGAGGCGGTGTCTCGATTGACTCGAGAAGCAAGCAAATGCCGGGCAGTGTGTTTGTCTTCTTTGGCGAGTGCATCAATAAAACGCCGAGTAAATAACTCGTTACCACGCCACTCAACGGCAAGTAGTAAAAGTGCCAGTTGATAAAACTCCGCTTTCCACACCAAAGATTGCAGTGCTATGAGTACAGTGAGTGTGGGCAAGGTTAGTAAAAGCAGAGCAAGTGAGCCAGAGAGTCTTTGCTGCTGAATTGAGGCGTTAGGCTGATTCACTTTTTGGGCGATATTGGTGAGCAATAGTTGCCAAAATCGCACTGGGTGCGCCGCTGGTGGGATAGGAATGAGTAGATGAAATAATAGTGCACCCCATAAAGTCAGGAGTGCACCATTGGCATATAAACTCTCGAAAAAAGAGCTCATTGACGTCGTCCTTGTACGTTAAGTTCTTTGCAAGAACGTCTGCTTATTTAAGCAGTTCAACCATTTTAACTACCATTTCAGACGAGCTTTGCGCCGCTAAAGGTAGGAACTCTTCAAAGCTCATTGGTGATTCTTTATCGGCAACATCAGAAATGGCACGAACCACAACAAATGGTGTGTCGAATTGGTGACATGTTTGCGCAATAGCAGACGCTTCCATTTCTACAGCGATAACACCAGGGAAGTTCTCACGGATGAATGCTTGACGCTCTGGGCGGCAAACGAACTCATCACCAGTACAGATCAAACCGCGTACCGCATGCTTGTCTTCCATTTGTGCGAGTGCTTTCTCTGCCACATCCATTAGCTTTTGGTCAGCAGTGAATGCCGCTGGTTGACCTGCCATCTGACCAATCTCGTAGCCAAATGCTGTCACGTCAGCATCGTGGTGACGAACTTCAGTCGAGATAACCACATCACCTAGGTTAAGAGAAGACTCAAAGCCACCTGCAGAGCCTGTGTTAATCACAACATCTGGTTGGTAATCGCTAAGAAGAATCGTCGTGCCCACTGCAGCGGCTACTTTACCGATACCTGATTGAAGTAGCACGATATCAACATTGTGAAGTTGACCCGTAAAGAAGGTACAACCGCCTTTTTTGGTTTCTTCTAGGTTAGTAAGTGCTGCTTTTAGGATGGAAACTTCTTGTTCCATTGCGCCGATTACGCCGATTTTCATAGAGATTCTCTCAAGTTGGAAAACGTATTTTGGCGTGCAGTATAGCAACAGTCGCCTCGCTTCCCAACCTTTGCGAGATTGAGCAATTAGGGATTTGCGATGATCAATCCAGTTTCGATGAGCTTAGCGCGAAAGGCTTCAACCCGCTTCCGATTGACATCAAAATCGTAGTAGCCGATGCGTGCCTCAGAGCGTACTCGTAGTTCCCCATCTTGGATTTTTACCTCCATATCATCAACATAACGGAACACGCTGGAGGTGTATTCAACCCGTAGGTAGTTGTCATCAATGGCGGCAACCTCTGCATTATCGAAGCTTAAAGCGACGGTTTCGATTTGGTTGATGTTGGTATTGGGGGCGAGTTTGAAAGGGGCGAGATTAAATTCTTCACGGCTATCTTGGGTAGAGACGCAGCGAGGACTGTCTCCACATGGCTCGTCAGTGCGGTCCGTTGTGGTTTTGTAGCCAGCTCCGCAGGCCGTAAGAAAAACGATGGAGGAAAGCGTTAATAGCTTGGCTTTGGTCATGATGGTTTTGGTCATGATGTTCCCTTAAACAAAAGCCCAGCAGAGCTGGGCTTAACGTATTGTTGTTTTCACTCTATACATCTAAGAAGTCTAGTATGCCTTCTGCCGCTTTGCGTCCCTCGTCAATGGCGGTAACAACCAAATCAGAGCCACGTACCGCGTCACCTCCGGCGAAGATCTTCTCATTGGTGGTTTGATACATAAACTCTTGAGATACAGGCGCTTTAATGCGACCCCATTGGTCAAGGTCAACGCCATAAGGTTCTAGCCAAGACATCTGATGTGGCTGGAATCCGAATGCCATGATCACCGCGTCGGCTTCCAGTACATGTTCGCTGCCTTCTACGGGTTCTGGACGGCGGCGACCGGCTTCATCGGGTTCACCTAGAGCGGTTTTTACAACTTTAACGCCGCAGGCATTACCATTGGCATCAACCTCAATGCCCAGTGGCTGAAGGTTAAACATAAAGTTAACCCCTTCTTCACGGGCATTTTTCACCTCACGTCTGGAGCCTGGCATGTTGGCTTCGTCTCGGCGATAGGCACAAACTACACTACTCGCACTTTGACGAATAGAGGTGCGAACACAGTCCATCGCCGTATCGCCACCACCGAGTACTACGACCTTCTTACCTTTCATATTAATGAACGGTTGCTCACCATCAAGCTCCATGACCTTGTAGGTGTTTGAGATAAGAAACGGTAGGGCATCAAAGACGCCAGGTGCATTCTCGTTCTCGAGGCCCGCTCGCATATTTTTGTAGGTCCCTACACCAAGGAAAACGGCGTCATACTCTTCAATTAACGTCGCCATCTCAACGTCTTTGCCGACTTCTGTGTTGAGCTGGAACTCAACCCCCATCTCAGTAAAGATGCGGCGGCGGTTTATCATGACGTCTTTCTCTAGTTTGAAAGAGGGAATACCAAAGGTGAGTAGACCTCCAATCTCGGGATAACGATCAAAGACGACGGGCTTAACACCATTACGTGCCAGAATATCGGCAGCGGCAAGACCCGCTGGTCCCGCGCCAATAATGGCCACTTTCTTATCCGTCCATTCCACGTGAGACATGTCTGGTTTCCAGCCCATCTCGAACGCTTTGTCGGTGATGTACTTTTCGATATTGCCGATAGTGACCGCACCGAAGTCGTCGTTTAACGTACATGACCCCTCACACAGGCGATCTTGCGGACACACTCGACCACAGACCTCTGGCAAGCTGTTGGTTTGATGTGAGAGTTCAGCGGCTTCTATGATGCGTCCCTCATTGGCTAGCTTTAGCCATTGTGGGATGTAGTTATGAACTGGGCATTTCCATTCACAGTATGGGTTACCGCAGTCGAGGCAGCGATCGGCCTGAGCTGTCGCCTGCTGCTTGGTAAAGGGTTCGTAGATTTCCACGAACTCGATTTTGCGAACCTTAATCGGCTTTTTAGCTGGGTCGACGCGGTTCACATCAATAAATTGGTATACGTTCTGGCTCATTATTCTGGCTCCTTCCAACTACTGTGCTTGAACGCGCAGCTCTGCAGCGCTTCGGCTTTGGTGACCAAGTAAGGTGCGAAGATCCGCAGCCTTTGGCTTGACGAGATAGAACTTCGGAATCCATTCATCGAAGTTCGCCAGAATGTTTTCGGCGTGCACTGAGCCTGTCTCTTCTAGGTGCTCAGCGATAAGTCCGCGCAGATGCTCTTGATGGATATACAAATCAGACAGCGAAATCGCTTCTACCGATTCCGTGTTGACGCGACCTTCAAAGTCCTCGTTGCTATCCATAACGTAGGCAAAACCACCTGTCATACCCGCACCAAAGTTAACGCCAGTCGCGCCAAGAATCGCGACGATACCTCCAGTCATATACTCACAGGCATTGTCACCAGCCCCTTCAATCACAGCAATGGTACCCGAGTTGCGCACTCCAAAGCGTTCCCCTGCAGTACCTGCTGCAAAGAGCTTACCGCCTGTTGCGCCATAGAGGCAGGTGTTACCAACGATGGTGGCGTCATTGCAAGCAAAGGTGGTACCGACGTGAGGCTTGATAACCAGCTTACCGCCAGCCATGCCCTTGCCAACATAGTCATTGGCATCGCCCGTTAGGTATATTTCTACGCCGCCAGCATTCCAAACGCCGAGTGATTGGCCTGCAGTACCATCGAGATACAGCTTGATAGGACTCGTCGCCATACCTTGGTTGCCATAGCGCTTAGCAACGCTACCAGAGAGTCTTGCACCCACAGAGCGGTCGGTGTTTCTTACATCGAAGTAGAAGCTACCACCGGCTCTGGTCTCTACTGCAGCTTCGGTTTCCTCGATAATCTTCTGGTTAAGCTCCGCTTTATCAAACGGCTGATTGGGCTCAGTCCAATACAGCGGGTGAGATAGCGGCGATACGGGCGTTTCGAGGATACTCGACAGATCAAGCTTGGATTGCTTCGCCGTCATGCCTTCTACGGCTTCTAATAAATCTGTTCGACCGATTAGGTCGGTTAGCTTTTCTACCCTTAACTCAGCGAGCAGTTCGCGTACTTCATCGGCAAGCCCAGTGAAGTAGTTGACCACCATTTCAGGTAAGCCCTTGAAGTACTCTTTACGCAGCGTTTCGTCTTGCGTTGCAACGCCTGTTGCGCAGTTATTGAGGTGACAGATTCGCAGGAACTTACAGCCCATGGCGACCATAGGCGCAGTACCGAAGCCGAAGCTCTCAGCGCCAAGAATGGCTGCTTTCACAACGTCTAATCCGGTTTTTAGACCGCCATCGACTTGGAGTCGGATCTTATGACGAAGGTTATTGGCAACCAGTGCCTGCTGGGTTTCGGCAAGACCGAGTTCCCAAGGACAACCTGCGTACTTGACCGATGTCAGTGGGCTTGCCGCCGTGCCGCCATCGTAACCAGAGATGGTAATGAGGTCGGCATAAGCTTTGGCAACACCGGTAGCAATCGTGCCAACACCTGGCTCGGAAACCAGTTTTACCGATACCAGTGCATCTGGGTTAACCTGCTTCAAATCGAAGATAAGCTGAGCTAAATCTTCGATGGAGTAGATATCGTGATGCGGAGGAGGGGAGATGAGTGTAACCCCTTGTACCGAGTGACGCAGCTTAGCAATTTCGGCTGTCACCTTATGTCCAGGAAGCTGTCCGCCTTCACCTGGTTTTGCGCCCTGAGCGACCTTGATTTGCAGGACGTCGGCATTGGTGAGGTAATGTGGTGTCACCCCAAAACGGCCAGACGCAATCTGCTTAATGCGAGAGTTACGGTTGGTACCAAAGCGACGTGGATCTTCACCACCTTCACCAGAGTTGGAGTAGCCACCAAGCTTGTTCATCGCCATGGCGAGGGCTTCATGCGCTTCTGGGCTCAATGCCCCAATGGACATTGCAGCGGAGTCAAAGCGTTTAAATAGCTCAGTGTTGGGCTCAATCTGTTCGAGCGGTAGTGCTTGGTCTGCTTTTTTCAGCTTCATCAAGTCACGCAGCATCGCAGTCGGACGGTCGTTCACTTGCTTGGCGTAGGATTTATAATCGGCGGCATCACCGGATTTTACGGCTTGCTGCAGTGTACCTACCACATCAGGGTTGTACGCATGGTACTCACCATCGTGAACGTATTTGAGTAGACCGCCGTGTTCAACGGCTTTGCGTTTTGCCCATGCCTTGCGAGAGAGGTTAAACAAGTCTTGTTGGAAATCGTCAAAGCTTGCGCCCTGGATGCGTGTGGTGACGCCTTTAAAGCATAAGTCGACCACGTCGGTGTGCAGACCAACGGCTTCAAACAGTTGTGAGCATCGATAGGACGCGATGGTCGAGATCCCCATCTTCGACATGATCTTATAAAGACCCTTGTTGATACCGTATTGATAGTTTTGCATCACGTCGCGATAGCTTTTATCAATTGCCCCGTCATCGACCAGTTTACCCAGCGCCTCATACGCTAGGTAAGGGTAGACAGCCGTCGCGCCAAAGCCCATTAGTACAGCAAACTGGTGTGGGTCACGCGCGGTTGCGGTCTCGACAATGATATTGGCATCACAGCGAAGGTTGGCATCAATCAATCGTGTTTGCACAGCGCCAACCGCCATCGCAGCAGGAATAGGCAGCTTGCCTTTCACAAGAGCGCGATCCGAAAGTACCACTAGAACCGTCCCTTCTTTAACCACGGATTCCGCTTGATCGCAGAGATCGAGTAAGGCTTGCTTGAGATCTTTCTCGCTTGGATCGTAGTTAATATCGAGGATCGTGTTGCGATAGTGTTTGTCGCTCAGTTCGAGTAGCTGCTGCATGTCAGAGTAAAGCAGCACAGGTGAATCGAAGGTCACACGATAGGCGTGTCCGTCGGTCTCACAGAACACGTTCATTTCCTGACCGACACTGGTCGCTAGCGACATCACGTGTTTTTCACGCAGTGGGTCGATAGGCGGGTTCGTTACCTGAGCAAATTTCTGTCGGAAGTAGTCCGTCACCAAACGCTCTTTTGAGGACAGTACCGCCATCGGTGTATCGTCCCCCATAGAGCCAACAGCTTCTTGGCCCATGTCGCCGAGCACACGAAGCACCTGGTCGGTTTCTTCGTTGGTCATGGCGAATTGTTTTTGGTAGGTCTTCAGCAGAGTCTCATCGAAGCTGCGTTCACCGACCTGATCGTCAGTCAGCGCACTAAATGGCGTGAGCTTATGCACGTTGTTTTCCATCCACTCACGATATGGGTGGCGGCTTTTGAGATCATTGTCGATGTCATCGGAGTGCCATAGCTCGCCTTCTTGAGTATCGACGACGAGCAGCTCACCAGGACCGACGCGCCCTTTCTCTGCCACTTCATCTGGAGCGTAATCCCAGATACCAACTTCCGATGCTAGCGTAATAAGGTTGTCTTTGGTAATCACATAACGTGCTGGGCGCAGGCCATTGCGATCCAGGTTACAGGCGGCATAGCGACCGTCTGAGAGCACGATACCAGCCGGGCCATCCCAAGGCTCCATGTGTTTGGAGTTAAAGTCGTAGAAGGCACGAAGGTCTGGATCCATGTCAGGGTGGTTTTGCCATGCTGGTGGAACCAGCATTCGCATCGCTCGGAAGATATCCATACCACCAGATAGGAATAGGTCGAGCATATTATCTAGGCTCGAAGAGTCTGAGCCGGTCTCGTTAACAAACGGAGCTGCCGTTTGAAGGTCAGGTAGCAGCGGTGATGCAAATTTGTAGGCGCGGGCTTTCGCCCATTGGCGGTTGCCTTCGATGGTATTAATCTCACCATTGTGCGCTAAGTAGCGGAATGGCTGTGCTAATGGCCAACGTGGTTGCGTGTTGGTAGAAAAGCGCTGGTGGAACAAACAGATCGATGATTCCATGCGAAGATCAGCAAGATCGAGGTAAAATCGCGGCAGATCGGCCGGCATACACAGACCTTTGTAGACGATCACCTGAGTCGACAAACTACAGATGTAGAAATCTTCGTCTTCAGTGATGCGTTTTTCAATACGGCGCTTGGCGATGTATAGGCGTCTTTCTACATCTTGTTCGCGCCAGCCTGCTGGTGCCGAGATAAATACCTGAACAATATTGGGCAGCGAACTCAGCGCGATTGGGCCGAGTACGTCTTCATTGGTTGGCACGTCGCGCCAGCCAGCTATCGTCAGAGTTTCTTGAGACAGTTCTTGGTTGATGATGTCTTTTGCAGATTGGGCTTTTACTGGGTCTTTGGATAGAAACATCATGCCGACGGCATATTGTTTACCTAGGTTCCACTCATTTTCTTCTGCAATAAGTCGGAAATAAGAATCGGGTTTTTGAAGTAATAAACCACAACCATCGCCTGTTTTGCCATCTGAGTTGATGCCGCCGCGGTGAGTCATGCGGTCCAGTGCTGAGATTGCGGTGCGAACCAGTTTGTGGCTTGGTTGACCTTGCATATGCGCAATAAGGCCAAATCCACAGTTGTCTTTTACAAGACTTGGATCGTAAAGAGCCATTGCCTTTCTCCCTTTGAGCTTGCTGTCATCCTGACAGTAAATTAATGCTTTTTAATGACTTTTTGTTGTTATTTGAGTCAATTTTTAGTCGTTAATCGTTAACAATTTGCATCTATTTTATTTTCACGAACTTCACAACGTATAGGTTATGGCAATAAAGGTCAAGTTTTCAGGAATTTGTTGTGTATGTTGCGGAAAATCAAACGAATTATCTGCTTGAAGAACAAAGGCTTGTCTCGTAAAAAGTGAGAAAGTTAACAAATTTAAGGAGGCGCACCGTCAGTGGCACTAGACTTTTTGCGCTACATGGAGGGTTTTGTGGGAGATAAAAAAGGCCAGCATAAGCTGGCCAAATTCGGAAGGAATGCTGTTAGTTACTTATCCGTGTAACTAGACAGTCTGCCTTTAAGCTGAAAGCATTAATGAATCTGCTTTCGCTTCAAGGTTTGTGTTGCCCATTAGGTACTCATCGATGGCACGCGCACACTCGCGACCTTCGTTGATACAGCGTACGACCAGAGATTGGCCTGTGCGCATGTCACCTGCAGCAAATACACCTTGTTGGTTAGTCTGGAAGTTTTCCGCAGCAACATTACCACGCTCATCCAGTTTGATATCAAGCTGAGCTAGAACACCCGTTGGCTCTGGGTGTAGGAAGCCCATTGCTAGGAACGCCATGTCGCATGGGATTACGCGCTCAGAGCCAGCAACTTCTTCAAAGCTTGGGCGCTCACCTGGAGCGGCATCTTTCCAAACGATATCTGCAATACGAAGACCCGTTACTTGGCCCTCATCGTTACCGATAAACTCTTTGGTCAAGATGTTCCAATGACGGTCACAGCCTTCTTCGTGAGAAGTTGTGGTCTTCATGATCATCGGGTATTGCGGCCATGGCATGTTAGCAGGACGTTTTTCTGGTGGAATCGGCATGATTTCTACCTGAGTAACGCTTGCGGCTTTATGACGGTTCGAGGTGCCCACACAGTCAGAGCCTGTATCACCACCACCGATAACCACAACATGCTTATCTTTAGCGTGAATTTCTTCACCTTTAAGATCCATGTCGTTAGCACGGCGGTTGTTTTGCGCTAGGAATTCCATTGCAAAGTGAACGCCGTTTAGCTCACGTCCTGGAACCGGTAGGTCACGAGGAACGGTAGAGCCACCTGTTAGTAGTACAACATCATACTCTTGACGAAGCTGAGCAGCGTTAACATCAACACCAATGTGCTGGTTTACTTTGAACTCAATACCCGCTTCTGCCATTAGATTGATTTTACGGTCAATGATATCCATGCCCAGTTTAAAGTCAGGGATACCAAAGCGTAGTAGACCACCCACTTTCTCGTCACGCTCGAATACAGTTACCGAGTGACCTGCGCTGTTTAGCTGCTCAGCTGCAGATAGACCTGCAGGACCTGAACCTATGATAGCGACAGTTTTACCCGTGCGAGAGCGCGGCGTTTTAGGTTTCGCGTAGCCTTCACGGTAAGCTGTTTCAACAATCGTTTTCTCAATATTACAGATAGTGATCGGGTCTTGGTTAATCCCAAGTACACAGGCACTTTCACACGGAGCAGGACACACACGACCTGTAAACTCTGGGAAGTTGTTTGTCGTGCTTAGGATGCGCCAAGCTTCTTCCCAGCTATCACGATACACAGCATCGTTGAACTCAGGGATGATGTTGCCGATTGGGCAACCGTTGTGGCAGAAAGGTACACCACAATCCATACAACGAGAAGCCTGAGTGTTGATCTTATCGCCAAACTCTTCGTTAAGAACGAACTCTTTGTTGTCTTCAATACGAACCGCTGGGTCGAGCTTCCCTGGAAGCTCGCGACCATGTTCTAAAAATCCAGTAGGCTTACCCATTATACTGCCTCCACTTCTTCCGTTTGAGCTTGCTCAGCTTCTGCTTTGCGCTTTAGTAGCACTGCTTTGTAGTCGCGTGGCATGACTTTAACCAGCGATGCAATGCTTGCTTCAAAGTTGTCTAAGAACGACTGAGCGACTTCACTTCCTGTGAACTCCACATGCTTAGTCAGCATGTCTAGTAGTAGTTCGCGATCTTCTTGTTCGATTGGATCTAGGTCGACCAATTCTGGGTTTAGCTTGGTTTCAAAGTCACCTGCTTTATCCCAAACATACGCCACACCACCACTCATACCAGCAGCAAAGTTACGACCTGTTGAACCAAGGATAACCGCCACACCGCCAGTCATGTATTCACAGCCGTGGTCACCCACGCCTTCAACCACAACTTTCGCGCCAGAGTTACGAACACAGAAGCGCTCACCGGCCATACCGCGGATGTAAGATTCACCCGACGTTGCACCATAGAAACAAACGTTACCAACAACGATGTTGTCTTCTGCAACGATGCTTGATTTCGCATCTGGGTACAGTACTAGCGTACCGCCAGAGAGACCTTTACCCCAGTAATCGTTCGCATCACCTTCCACTTCGAACTTCACGCCCTTAGCAAGGAAAGCACCGAATGACTGACCAGCACTGCCGTTAAACTTGACGTTCATTGGCTTTGGTAGACCTTGGTCTTTGTACACTTTAGAGATTTCGTTCGACAGCATGGTACCTGCAGAGCGATCCGTGTTGATGATTGGGAACTCAGCGTTGACCGCTTCACCCTTCTCAAGTGCTGGGATAGCCGCTTGAATCAACTTACGGTCCAGAACCTCTTCTAGGTTATGGTTTTGCTCTGTCTGGTTGTAAACACCGTCTTCTTCACGCGCCTGCTCGATGTGTAGAACTGGCGATAGGTCGAGGTTCTTGTATTTCCAGTGAGCGATGTCGTCGCGGATTTTCAGTTTCTGAGACTGACCCACCATCTCATCGATAGTGCGGAAGCCAAGCTCTGCCATTACTTCACGTAGGCCTTCAGCCATGTATTGGAAGAAGGTCACAACGTCTTCTACGCGGCCATCAAAGCGCTCACGTAGCGTCTTGTTTTGCGTTGCGATACCAACAGGACAGGTGTTCTTGTGACACTTACGCATCATGATACAGCCTTCAACAACCAGAGCGGCTGTTGCCACACCCCATTCCTCAGCACCTAGCAGAGTCGCAACGGCAAGGTCACGTGGCGTTTTCATCTGACCATCAGATTGAACCACGATACGGTTACGTAGACCGTTCTTCAGAAGCGTTTGGTGTGTTTCTGCCAAACCTAGCTCCCAAGGAAGACCAGTGTGGCGGATTGAAGACATTGGTGACGCACCGGTACCGCCATCGAAGCCAGCAATAAGGACCACGTCCGCTTTCGCTTTCGCTACACCCGAGGCGATAGTACCAACGCCTGCTTCCGATACCAGTTTCACGTTCACACGACCAGCACGGTTCGCATTCTTCAAGTCGTAGATCAGCTGAGCCAAGTCTTCGATTGAGTAGATATCGTGGTGTGGCGGTGGAGAAATTAGACCAACCCCTGGAGTTGAGTGACGAGTCGCACCGATCCAGTCATCGACTTTATCACCTGGTAGCTGACCACCTTCGCCTGGCTTCGCACCCTGTGCCATCTTGATCTGAATTTCTTCAGAGTTAGTTAGGTAGTAAGAAGTCACACCAAAGCGACCTGATGCAACCTGCTTGATAGCAGAGCGTTCCCAATCGCCGTTTTCTTTACGTTCGAAACGAGCTGGGTCTTCACCACCTTCGCCTGAGTTCGACTTAGCGCCAATGCGGTTCATCGCAACAGCAAGAGTAGAGTGAGCTTCGTACGAGATAGAACCGAACGACATTGCACCTGTTGCGAAACGCTTAAGGATGCTTTCAATTGGCTCAACTTCTTCTAAAGGAATCGAACCTGCTGGGTTCTTAACAAAGTCTAGCTGGCTGCGCAGTGTTGCTGCGTTGTCGCCTTGGTCATCAACCGCTTTCGCGTATTGCTTAAACTGAGCGTAGTCTTTGTTGCGAGTTGACTGTTGCAGTAGCGAGATAGTTTCTGGGTTGAACAGGTGCTTCTCACCACGCTGTTTCCATTGGTAAACACCGCCAACATCAAGAACTTGTACTGGGATCTCACGCGTTGGGAAGCCAACACGGTGACGGATCAGTACTTCTTTAGCGATGTCGTCAATGGTGAGACCTTGGATACGAGAAACCGTACCCGTGAAGTATTTCTCTACGACTGATTTGCTGATACCAAGTGCTTCAAAGATCTGTGCGCCGTGGTATGACTGCAGTGTTGAGATACCCATCTTCGAGAAGATCTTCAGAAGACCGCCGTTGATAGACTTACGGTAGTTCTCAAATAGCTCAGAGATACTGGTTTCAGGGTCTAGCTTCTTAGTGCGCTGTAGCTCAACCATAGTTTCGATAACTAGGTATGGGTTCACTGCGTTCGCGCCGTAGCCCACTAGCGTTGCAAAGTGGTGCGTTTCACGTGCGTCACCCGTTTCTACCACGATGTCACACTTAGCACGCAAGCCCTTGCGGATTAGGTGGTGGTGAACGGCACCGACCGCCAACATTGCTGGGATAGCTGCGTGGTTAGAGTTGATAGCACGGTCAGTTAGCAAGATGATTGAGTAACCATCGATAACCGCGTCTTCTGCGTATTGGCAGATACGTTTCAGTGCTCGCTCTAGCTTGCCTTCGTCTTCACTTGCTTGGAAAACGATATCCAGAGTTTTCGCTTGCAGGTGCTCATTATCGATAGCACGTAGCTTCTCAAGTTCAGAGTTAGACAGAACTGGAGACTCAAGCTCAACTTTTTGACAGTGCTCTGGAGACTCAGTCAGTAGGTTCTGATCCTTACCTAGGTAAGTGTTCAGAGACATTACCATACGCTCACGAATCGGATCGATTGGTGGGTTGGTAACCTGAGCAAAAAGCTGCTTAAAGTAGTTAGATAGATGTTGTGACTGGTGTGAAAGGATCGCTAGTGGCCAGTCGGCACCCATTGCAGAGAGTGGCTCTTTGCCATCTTTCGCCATAGGTACGATGATTTCGTTCACTTCTTCTGAGCTAACACCAAACGCTTGCTGTTTGTGCAGTAGCTTCTCTGGAGAAGGTTGGCTGAATTCGTTGCTCGCATCTGGAAGTTTCTTCAGGCTAAGCAGGTTCTCTTCCACCCATTTCTGGTATGGCTGAGCACTTGCGATGCCATCTTTCACTTCTTCATCAGAGATGATGCGACCTTGTTCTAGGTCAGCAACAAAGATACGGCCTGGCTGTAGACGACCACGGAACTCTACGTTCTCTGGTTCAATGTCGACAACACCAGATTCCGATGCCATCACTAGGAAGTCATCTTTAGTCACGGTATAACGAGATGGACGCAGACCGTTACGGTCAAGCGTTGCACCTACCTGAACACCGTCAGTGAAACACACCGATGCTGGGCCATCCCATGGTTCCATAACGTTCGCGTGGTACTGATAGAACGCACGACGTGTTGGATCCATGTTTTTGTTTTCTTGCCATGCTTCAGGGATCATCATCATTAGTGCATGTGGCAGGCTACGACCAGAAAGAACTAGGAGCTCTAGTGCCATGTCGAAGTTTGATGAATCCGAGCTACCTTCTTGACAGATAGGGAGCAGCATGTCGATTTCTGCTTGAGTGAACAAGTCAGATTCGATGATCGCTTCGCGTGCCTTCATCCAGTTCAAGTTACCGCGAACTGTGTTGATTTCACCGTTGTGGGCAATGTAACGGAAAGGCTGCGCTAAGCGCCATTTCGGGAAAGTATTGGTAGAGAAACGAGAGTGAACGAGAGCCAGAGCCGTCACCATCGTTGGATTTTGTAGATCTAAGAAGTACTGAGGTACTTGCTCTGTCGTTAGCTGACCCTTGTAGACAAGTGTCTTGTAAGACATAGAGTTGATGTAGAAGTCATCGCCAATATTTGACACGCTTTCTAGACATACACGAACTGTGTAGTTACGAAGAACGTACAGCTTGCGCTCAAGCTCTTCTGGCGTGCAACCAGGGCCGCCGGTTACAAAAACGTGCTCAAATTGTGGCTCAGTGCTTAGTGGGTCTGCACCGATCATTGAGTTGTCGGTTGGCAGTACACGGTAGCCAATGACTTCTAGGTCTAGACGCTTAGCATTGCGCTCTAGGATGTCACGACATTGCGCGCGTTTGTGCTCGTCTTTAGGGAATAGCACCACACCGACACCGTACTTCTCAAAAGATGGCAGTTTAATGCCAAGCTTCACGCTCTCTTCTAACAGAAACTCGTGTGGCTTTTGAAGTAGGATACCTGCACCATCACCGCTGCATGGGTCACAACCTTGACCGCCACGGTGTTCCATACGCGCTAGCATATCCAGGGCTTGAGTCACTACTTCGTGAGATTTACGGTTTTTTAGGTGAGCAACAAAACCGATACCACAAGCGTCATGCTCCAATTCTGGAGTATACAGACCCTGTGTATTCTGCTCTCTATCTACCATAGATACTTCCTTCCAGTTAAATCTAGACGCAACTAGAGTGTGTGATTGCGTCTTGTCCTTTGTAATTTTGATTCTTGACTGCCAGAGGGGGCAGTGTTCGAGTCCATTCTGCATCTCGCAGGAAATGTGTTGCGAGAAAAACATTCCGTGGTGATATTCAATGTCTACGTTCCACAATCTAGTGGAATCTGTTGGTGGGAGTAGAATATCGACCTTTTATCTACTAATTCATGCTGTAATAAAAACGGCAAATACAGCAGAATTGTGTAAGTATCCTACAATTTTGTTCTGTGTAATTCCAACGAAACTTACGTCTGTTACACATTTTTTTTATCTTGTTTTGAATATAATTCATAACATAACCGCAACATTTGCGGTTTTTTGCTTGTTTTTATGCATATTTATTGATTTTAGTTAAGCGCTATTCACAGGCTCGTTGCTACTATTCATGGTTTTCTTTTGCAGGGATGTAATTAAGTTTCACGAATTAGAGTGAGATTCATTCTTATTAGTAGGTTTTTTGAGCAATGCAATTACATGAGTTGGTGAACACCATTGGACAAGATCTTCAGCGTCGATATGGAGAAAAGGTTCACAAACTAACCCTGCACGGCGGCTTTAGCTGCCCAAACCGCGATGGCACGATTGGCCGTGGCGGATGCACATTCTGCAATGTGGCCTCTTTCGCAAGCGAAGAGACCCAGATCCAGTCTATCCACGAGCAATTGACTGATCGAGCGGGTGAGGTTAAACGTGCCAAGAAATATCTGGCGTATTTTCAGGCTTACACCAGCACCTATGCCGAAGTGCAAGTACTGAAGAACATGTATGAAGAAGCGCTTAAGTACGCCGACATCGTCGGTTTGTGTGTCGGCACGCGCCCGGACTGTGTGCCCGATTCCGTTCTTGAATTGTTAGCGGGTTATGTAACGCAGGGCTATGAAATCTGGCTCGAGCTTGGCTTGCAAACCGCCAACGACCAAACACTTAAGCGTATTAATCGTGGTCACGATTTTGCAGTTTACGACGAGATCACCAAACGCGCTCGCGCGCTTGGCATTAAGGTGTGTACGCACTTAATTGTCGGCCTTCCGAATGAAACCAAACAAGACAACCTTGAGACCTTAGAGAAAGTACTTGCGACAGGTACCGATGGTATCAAGCTGCATGGTCTTCATATCGTTGAAGGGAGCACCATGGCGAAGGCGTGGCGAGCGGGGCGTTTGGAAGCACCAACATTGGAGTTTTATCTCGATGTAGCCAGTGAAATGATTCGTAGAACGCCTGCTGAGATTGTGTATCACCGAGTTTCATCATCTGCGCGACGTCCAACTTTGTTGTCTCCATTGTGGTGTGAAAACCGCTGGCTGGCGATGACAGAACTGGGTCGGACTCTGACGACACAAGGTGCTCAGGGCGCGCTGACTGAGAATCCGTTTATTTATCACAAACCTGTTCTCAAATAATTCGCCTTCCGTGTGCAAACTTGGGCTTAGTGATAGACTTAGCCCAGTTGTAACGCACGGAGTGCTGAATGAAACCCATCAAAAATCTCGCGCAATACTATGTCGACCTGTTGGTGAGACTCGGTATTGTTCGCTTCTCTATTATATTGGCGTTGGCGCTAGTCGCACTGGCTGTTGTCGTTCAGGTTGGAATCACCCTTGTTCTAAATGGGCGTGTCGATGATATCGATATTGTTCGCTCAGTGTTTTTTGGTCTATTGATTACCCCTTGGGCGGTGTACTTTCTCTCTGTAGTGGTCGACCAACTCGAAGAGTCTCGTCAGCGCCTTGCTAAGATGGTTTCCAAACTCAAAGAAATGCGTTCACGCGACCAAGATCTTAACCACAAGCTTCAGCAAAACATCCGCAAGCTCAACCAAGAGATCGAAGAGAGGCAAAAAGCCGAGGAAGCTCGTGAAGAAGCAATGAAAGATCTTGAAAACGAAGTCTTTCAACGTGAACGTACTCAACTAGAGCTGGCAGAGCGTACGGCTTTGCTGCGCTCGTTTATCGATGCCTCTCCAGACCTTATTTACTATCGTAATGCCGAAGGGGTGTTCTCTGGCTGTAACAAAGCAATGGAAGTGCTTACGGGGCGCAAAGAGCAAGACTTGGTTGGCCTCACGCCTTGGGATGTCTATTCAGAAGAGATCGCCAAACAAGTTGTGGAGACCGATCACAAGGTGATGGGGGATAACCAAGCCCTCACCTATGAGCAGTGGCTTGAGTATCCAGACGGTAAAAAATGCTTCTACGAGCTTCGTAAGGTGCCGTTTTACAGTAAAGATGGCCGTCACTTGGGCTTGGTTGGCTTTGGGCGTGACATTACGGAGCGTAAGCGTCACGCAGAGTCGCTGGAGAAAGCGAGTCGAGATAAGACAACCTTTATCTCTACCATTAGCCACGAGCTGCGAACGCCACTTAACGGCATTGTTGGCTTGAGTCGTATGCTGCTGGATGGACAGCTTAACCACGAGCAGCGCAAGCAGCTACAAACCATCAATGTCAGTGCGATTACTCTGGGTCATATCTTTAACGACATTATCGATATGGATAAGTTTGATAGGCGCAAGCTCGAGCTCTTCCCCGAACCACTAAATTTCGAAGATTTCGTCGCCGAGCTCGAGAGTATCTCTGGATTGATGGCCGAGCAAAAAAGGGCTGCGCTTTGATCTGGAACGACTCACGGATCTACCTGAAGGGGTAGTCGTGGATGCTACGCGACTGCGTCAGGTTATCTGGAACCTGGTGAGCAACGCAATGAAGTTCACCAAGCAAGGTGGCGTAGTCATGACGATCAGCGCCGATGTTGAAGACAATCGCGCCCATATCACCATAGAGATTGAAGATACTGGTATCGGTATTCCGCAAAAAGAGCTCGATAAGATCTTTGCTATGTACTACCAAGTGAAATCGGGCAAAGACAACTTACACGCGGTGGGAACCGGTATCGGTCTTGCCGTATCCAAACAACTGATCAAAATGATGGACGGCGATATCACCGTCGACAGTGAAGAAGGCTTTGGGAGCACCTTTACTGTTACGATCAACGTGCCTTGCGCGGACGAGGTGCAATTAGCACCGGTTGAAGTGAAACGCCAAGGCAGTCTGCGTATTTTCTTGCTTGAGGACATCGAGCTTAATATTACCGTTGCTCGCTCTCTACTCGAGAGTTTGGGGCATACGGTAGAAGTGGCGATGAGTGGCGAGGAGGCGATGGCTGACTTCAAACCGGGTGATTACGATCTTGCGCTACTCGATATACAACTGCCGGATATGACTGGATTTGATGTTGCCCAAGGTTTCAGAGAGCGCTATCAAACCCTACCGCCATTGGTGGCACTAACAGCGAACGTTCTTAAGGACAAACAAGAATATCTTACCAAGGGAATGGATGATGCCATTAGTAAGCCGCTTAGTGTGAAAGCACTGACGGAAGTCATTAATAAATTCCATGGTGAGGAAGAGCAAACAGAGGAAACACCGCAGGAGGTTGCAGTGGAATCGAACATCAATAATGAAGTATTTACTCGTTTGTTAGATTTAGACATGCTGGAGTCGTATGTCGATATTGTTGGCAGTAAACCCGTGCTTGATAGCATCACTATGTTCGAAGATATGATGCCAGGCTACATTGAGATCCTAGACTCAAACATGACCGCCAAAGACCAGCCAGGTATTGCCTCTGAGGCGCACAAGATCAAAGGTGCAGCCGGGTCTATCGGTTTGAAGCGTATTCAGTCTATTGCACAAAAAGCTCAATCCCCAGAACTGCCGGCATGGTGGGAAAATATCGAAGATTGGGTTGAAGAGATTAAAAACGAATATCAAAATGATATTCAGATACTAAAATCGTGGTTGGAAAGTAAGGAATCATAATGAAAAAAGTTGTTACCGCACTTGCACTCTCTATTGCGTTAGCGGGCTGTGCATCATCTCCTGCAACCGACTCAGCTATGTGGGCGTCGAGCAATACAGCGATGGTCGAGCAGCAAACTGTTAGCCTCAATTCGAACCTATGGATTGATATGATGCCAAAAATTGGTGAGACATCGGCGTTGGTGAAAGAGCAAAACCTTTATGGAGCCTTGAACCTGAGTACGGATAACCAACTTCCGGCTGATATGGATGTGTCTAAGGTCGTGCTTAAGCAAGGCGATATGACATGGGAATTCGAAGGCAGTGACTTTGAGCTTCGTAACCATTCAGAGAGTCAATGGGAAGTCGCCTTTAACTGGCAGCTAGAGGTGAACATCACCAAACCTGTCGATGTGGCCGTGCAGCTTATCGATGGTGAAAACAAAACTTGGTTGGTGAGCAAACAGGTGAACATCGACACGGTTTACTGATTTGCCTCACCGCAGATGAAAAAAGGGACGCGTGATGCGTCCCTTTTTATTTGGCTAAGAAAGAGTGAATTACTCTTCTAGATCACCACAGAAGCGGTAACCTTCACCGTGAATCGTTGCAATGATTTCTGGCGTACCAGACACTGATTCAAAGTGCTTACGAATACGACGGATAGTTACGTCTACGGTACGGTCATGTGGCTTGAGCTCACGACCAGTCATCTTCTTAAGAAGATCCGCACGAGTTTGGATCTTGCCTGGGTTCTCACAGAAGTGCAGTAGAGCACGGAACTCAGAGCGTGGCAGCTTGTAGCTGTCGCCGCTAGGGCTCACTAGAGAACGACTGTTGATGTCTAGAACCCAACCGTTGAACTCGTACTTCTCTACGCTACGCTTCTCTTCAGTCGCTGCATTGTTGCTCATTGAGCGAGTTAGCAGGTTTCGAGCGCGGATAGTCAGTTCGCGTGGGTTGAATGGTTTAGTGATGTAGTCATCAGCACCAATCTCTAGACCAAGAATTTTATCTACTTCGTTGTCACGACCTGTTAGGAACATTAGAGCAACGTTTGCTTGCTCACGTAGTTCACGCGCTAGAAGTAGACCATTCTTACCAGGAAGGTTGATATCCATGATAACTAGGTTTACAGAGTTTTCTGATAGCACCTGGTGCATTTCTTGACCGTCGCTGGCCTCGAAAACAGCATATCCTTCTGCTTCAAAAATGCTCTTTAGGGTGTTACGGGTTACTTGCTCATCTTCAACAATAAGAATCTGCGGGCTTTGCATCGGCGGTACCTAAATTAAACTTGTGATAATTCTGTCGCTAGTAGAATAAATTCTAGGCAAAAAGTTAACATATAGGTAATGTTTCTTGGAGGTTTTACTCACCATCATCGAAACAGTTACGTGTTACGTCGCCATCCATGATGTTGCCAAAAAACGAGAAATCCCTTTAATCTCTTATTATTCTGCTATGTCATTGAGGCGAATTCTATAATGTTAACAGCATGCTAACAATGGTCAAATGTTAATTCCTTGCAGTTTGTTGATTTAAATCAATAGCCGCTTTGTAACAAATATTAATAGTATTGGGCAGAGGCTAAAATTTGGATAGTATGAGTATTGATGCACGACTCTGGCGTGCCTATTCAAACATTGCGATGCGTTTTCTCAGTAGGTGGGAATGCAGCAGTTACGCCATCATTACGGCTTGCAACCCCAGAAGCCAAAAGCTTTCAGACGAAGCTAACTGCATAAAAAACCGAATGCTAGAGCAAGACTTACAAGGGTTTCACTATGGGCGTGTTAACGTCGGTGACCCAAGCTTTGACTGGGTTGAAGCGAGCTTTTCGGTTGATATCATCTTATTGCAAGCCTGTGAGTTAGCGCAAAAATATGAGCAAAATGCCATCTATTGGGTAGAAAATGGTGTACTGTTTTTGGTCTCCTGTGATGAGAACCGAACACAACAGAATTTAGGCTTGTTGAGTCAGTATGTGTGCGACTAGCACCCTGACTGGGCAGGTGGAAACGGATTTTACTTTACATGCTCTTTAAAGACACAGGCACTTTTTTGTGGCTACTGAGCTATATCACGGAGGAAACATGAGAGATATCACACCTGATATTTGTGACCAACACGAAGACAAAGTGATGCTGCTGAACTTACCACTGCAAAACTTTGGACAACGCGCCGCCTTTTGGGGAGAGATAGTGACGGTTCGTTGCTATCACGACAACTCAATGGTGCGTGAAGTGCTCGGACACGATGGAAAAGGGAAAGTACTCTTTGTTGATGGCAATGGTTCTTGCGCCAAAGCACTGCTTGGAGATCAGTTGGCGATCATGGCTATTGAAAATGGCTGGGAAGGCGTAATCGTGAATGGCGCTATTCGCGATGTGGCGGCCATGTCTGAAATGGATCTTGGCGTAAAAGCGCTCGCAGCTTGCCCATTTAAGACAGAAAAACGTGGCGCGGGTCAGGTGAATGTCACGCTGACGATGAACAATCAGATTGTTCAACCTGGTCACTATATTTATTCTGACTGGAATGGTGTGCTGGTAAGCAAAGAAAAGCTGGAATTTTAGTGTTGCAGTAACACTGGATTAGAAACGGAAACCTAGACCGACCTCTACGCCCTGTTGTACCTTTTCAAAATCAAAGGTCGCGTGAACGTCTAGGTTTTCGGTTAATCTCATTCGGCTCGAAATCTCAGCCGCCATGCCGCCTTGAGTCTCATTATTCTCTTCATATTGATAACCACGCAGCGTACTTTTCACCGAGATACGATCTGAAACCTGATAATTCACACCACTCAAAAAACCGCTGTCATTGGACAATTCTGAGTTGTTAAGGCGCGCACCGATATAAACGTCGAGCGAGTCAAATACCGCATACGAGTAACCACTGTCTATATTCCAAACGTCAAATGAGTCCGCAGTGCTAGACTTGCTACCCGAAGACATAAAGAAATTATGTGGCGATTGACTGTGTTGAGATGGGAGTGCTGGAAGCTCTACCGCAAGAGAAAAACCACAAAACAACAGAAACGGCAAAGCGTATAAAGACACTGCTTTCATAGCACCACTCCTTGGTTGTTGTTTTTATAGTTTATTGATTTCTAATTAAAGCACAGAATCTAAGCAAAAAGTTGTAAAACTATATAGCATTTAGTTATGTATAAAGATCCTAACTGCATATAAATGCGACATTATTCGTTTCAATGCTTTTGAGAAAAAAACGCACTATAAGCAACAAAAGTACAAATTTTGATTGACTAATCGCCAACAAATGCGGTACACGTATGGGTAAGCACATAACAGAAATTGAAGCACAACCTATTATGTTTAATCGCCAGCACGTAGTAATGACCACCACCATTATTATTACCGACATTATCGTTGGGGCAGGCTGGTAGACGAAAGAAATTCAAAAACAAGGCCTGTATCACCAAGATACGGGCCTTTTTTTTACCTGTTTTGAGTATTTCGGGAGGAAAGGATGCGAGTACTAAAATTTGGAGGCTCATCGTTAGCAGATGCAGACCGTTTCTTAAGAGCGGCGGACATCATCGCTAATAATGCCCAGCAAGAAGATCTAGCTGTGGTGCTATCGGCACCGGGTAAAACCACCAACAAGTTAGTGGCAGTTATTGAAACTGCACTGAAAAACAATGAAGTTGAACTGCAAATCTCTGAGCTAGAAACCTCATTCAATGAGTTGTTCTCGGATATTAAGAAAGTCCTCCCGAGTATCGACAGCACGGATTTTGATAACCAAGTCAAAACATCACTGTTCCAATTACATCAGTTTGTCCATGGTATTCGCCTGTTGGGCACATGCCCAGATCATGTGAACGCTCGCATCATCTCTAAAGGTGAGCGCATCTCAATTCAGCTTATGAAGGCTGTGCTTGTCGCGAAAGGCCAAGCCGCTGATCTTATTGATCCTGTGAAGTACCTATTTGCCAACGGCGATCATCTAGAAGCTATGGTGGATGTTGAGGTCTCTACGCAAAACTTCCAAGCTAACCCGCTTGCTGAAGGTGTTGTACACATCATGCCTGGCTTTACAGCAGGTAATGCGAAAGGGGAGTTGGTGACATTAGGTCGTAATGGTTCAGACTACTCTGCCGCTGTACTTGCTGCGTGTTTGCGAGCAGATTGCTGTGAGATCTGGACAGATGTTGATGGTGTTTATAACTGTGACCCTCGATTGGTAGACGATGCGCGCCTTCTGAAATCGCTAAGCTATCAAGAAGCGATGGAGCTCTCTTACTTTGGTGCTTCGGTTCTGCACCCGAAAACCATCGCTCCTATCGCTCAGTTCCATATCCCATGTCTGATTAAGAACTCCTTTAACCCACAGGGTGCCGGTACGCTAATCGGTCAGGACACAGGCGAAGACAATCTGCCAATCAAAGGCATCACTACGCTTTCTAACCTCATCATGGTTAACGTATCAGGTCCTGGTATGAAGGGTATGGTCGGTATGGCAAGCCGCGTATTTGGCGCGATGTCATCGGCAGGTGTCTCTATTGTTCTTATTACCCAGTCTTCATCAGAGTACAGCATCAGTTTCTGTATTGAAGAAGAAGACAAGCTAGAGGCTGAACGTGCGCTTAGTGAAGCGTTCGAGCTTGAACTTAAAAATGGTCTGCTAGAGCCTGTAGAGTTTATGGACGACGTTGCTATCGTAACGCTAGTCGGTGATGGTATGCGCACTTCTCGCGGCGTTGCCTCTCAATTCTTCTCATCACTGGCAGAAGTTAATGTGAATATCGTTGCGATTGCACAGGGCTCTTCAGAGCGCGCGATTTCAGCCGTTATCCCAGAAGATAAGATCTCTGAAGCCATCAAAGCCTGTCACGAGAACCTATTTAACTCTAAGCACTTCCTAGATGTATTTGTCGTTGGTGTCGGCGGCGTCGGTGGTGAGCTGGTGGATCAGATCCAAAGACAGCAAGCGAAACTGGCTGAAAAAGGCATCGTCATCCGCGTATGTGGTCTAGCTAACAGTAAAGGTGTGCTGCTTGATGGTAACGGTCTTCCGTTAGAGCAATGGCGCGACCGTATGGGCGATGTCAGTGAGCGATTCACTGTTGCGGGTCTTGCTGCATTGGTACAGCGCAATCACATCATTAACCCAGTGTTGGTTGATTGTACGTCTAGCGAAGACATCGCGAATCAATACGCTGAATTCCTAGCAGCTGGCTTCCATGTAGTGACGCCAAACAAGAAAGCGAACACTGCTAGCATGTCCTACTACCATCAGCTTCGCGACGTGGCTCGCAGCTCTCGCCGTAAGCTGATGTATGAAACAACAGTAGGTGCAGGCCTACCGGTTATCGAAAACTTGCAGAACCTGATTGCTGCGGGTGATGAACTTGAGAAGTTCAATGGCATCCTGTCTGGCTCTCTATCATTCATCTTCGGTAAGTTGGATGAAGGACTAACGCTGAGCCAAGCAACCAATGTAGCCAAAGATAAAGGCTTTACTGAGCCGGACCCACGAGACGATCTTTCGGGTATGGATGTCGCGCGTAAGCTACTTATTCTCGCTCGTGAAGCTGGCATGGCACTGGAGCTTGAAGATGTTGAGGTTGACCAAGCCCTACCACCCGGCTTTGACGATTCTGGTTCTATCGATGAGTTTATGGCTCGTTTGCCAGAAGCTGATGCTTACTTCAGCGAGTTGGTAGAAAACGCAGCCAAAGAAGGCAAAGTATTGCGTTATGTCGGTGAGATCGCCGATGGCAAATGCCGAGTTCGCATTGCAGCTGTCGATGAAAACGACCCGATGTTTAAGATCAAAGACGGCGAGAACGCACTGGCCTTCTACAGCCGTTACTATCAACCAATCCCACTGGTACTTCGCGGCTACGGCGCAGGTACAGAAGTGACGGCTGCGGGCGTCTTCTCTGACGTGATGCGTACGTTAGGCTGGAAACTAGGAGTATAAGATGAGTGATAGCGTTGTCGTTTATGCGCCTGCCTCGATTGGCAATGTAAGCGTTGGCTTTGATGTGTTGGGCGCAGCGGTATCACCTGTTGATGGTACCCTGCTTGGCGATTGTGTTGAGGTAAGACTGGGCGATAAGCCGTTCGACCTTGCCACCAAAGGCAGCTTTGTTGATAAGCTGCCAAGCGATCCAAAAGAGAACATCGTTTACGATTGCTGGAAGGTTTATGCGCGTGAGCTAGACAAAAAAGGTGTGGCACTCAAGCCAGTCTACATGACGCTTGAGAAGAATATGCCAATTGGTTCTGGACTGGGTTCTAGCGCTTGCTCGATTGTTGCTGCGCTCGATGCTTTGAATCAGTTCCACGGTAATCCACTGAATGAAACTGAGCTTCTTGCGCTAATGGGTGAGATGGAAGGTCAAATTTCTGGTGGCATCCATTATGACAATGTGGCACCTTGCTACCTAGGCGGCGTGCAGTTGATGCTCGAAGAGCTCGGTATCATCAGCCAAGAAGTACCATGCTTTGATGAGTGGTACTGGGTTATGGCTTATCCTGGCATCAAGGTGTCGACTGCTGAAGCGCGTGAGATCCTACCATCTCAATATCGCAGACAAGATATCATTGCCCATGGTCGTCACTTAGCTGGGTTCATTCACGCTTGTCACTCTAATCAACCAGAGTTGGCTGCGAAGATGATCAAAGATGTCATCGCCGAACCTTATCGCGCTAAGCTATTACCAGGGTTTAGCAAAGCTCGTGAATACGCTGCAACAGCGGGTGCACTAGCAACAGGAATTTCAGGCAGCGGCCCGACGCTCTTCAGCATCTGTAAAGACAAAGATGTCGCGGACAGAGTGGCTCGCTGGCTAGAAGAGAATTACGTACAAAATAACGAAGGATTCGTCCATGTTTGTCGTCTCGACAAGCAAGGCTCGAAGGTAACAGGAAGTAAGCTATGAAGCTGTACAACATCAAAGAGAACGACGAGCAAGTCTCGTTTGGCCAAGCCGTTCGCCAAGGCTTGGGTCGCAACCAAGGTCTATTTTTCCCATCTGAGCTGCCAAAGTTCGATGATGTAGACGCACTGTTGGCTGAAGACTTTGTCACGCGTAGCGCAAAGATTTTGTCTGCGCTGATCGGTGATGAGCTTCCAGCAGAGAAAGTCAATGAGTTGGTCGACAATGCATTCCAATTCCCAGCGCCTATCAATCAAGTTAAAGATGGCGTGTACGCGCTTGAGCTTTTCCACGGTCCGACGCTAGCGTTTAAAGACTTCGGTGGCCGCTTTATGGCTCAGTCTTTGGCGGCAGTCTCTGATGGTGGCAAGATCACCATCCTTACTGCGACTTCAGGTGATACGGGTGCGGCGGTTGCTCACGCGTTTTACGGCATGGAAGACATTAACGTCGTTATCCTTTATCCAAAAGGTAAGATCAGCCCGCTGCAGGAAAAACTATTCTGCACACTAGGCAAGAACATCCATACAGTAGCAATCAATGGCGACTTCGATGCCTGTCAGGCACTGGTTAAGCAAGCCTTTGACGATGCAGCACTGCGTGAAGAGATTGGCCTTAACTCGGCGAACTCAATCAACATCAGCCGTCTGATGGCGCAGATCTGTTACTACTTCGAAGCGGCATCTCAGATGTCTAAACAAGAGCGTGAGAACCTAGTTGTATCGGTTCCAAGTGGTAACTTTGGTAACCTAACGGCAGGTCTATTGGCGAAAGCTCTGGGTCTTCCTATCAAACGCTTCATTGCGGCAACCAATGCTAACGATACGGTGCCTCGCTACCTAGAAACGGGTGAGTGGGATCCTAAACCAACGGTTGCGACAACTTCAAACGCGATGGACGTAAGCCAGCCAAACAACTGGCCACGTATCGAAGAGCTATGCCAAATCAAAGGCTGGGGGCTGGATACGCTAGGCAAAGGCATGGTAACGGATGAGCAAAGTGCGGAATCTGTGCGTGATCTCAACGCGCAAGGCTACCTATGTGAGCCACACGGCGCTATCGCGTACCGACTATTGGACGAGCAACTTCAAGAAGGTGAAACGGGTCTATTCTTGTGTACTGCTCACCCTGCGAAGTTTAAAGAGGTCGTGGACGATATTCTTGAGTCAGACATCGAGCTTCCAGGACCACTCGCAAAACACGCTGCAATGGAGCTGTTATCAGAAGACCTTGATAACGACTTCGATGCACTAAAAGCAGTATTGCGCCGAGTTCAGTAACTCGAATAGCGAAAATACCAATGCCCAAGCTAGTAGACAGCTTGGGCATTTTTTTATCTTGACCTCAAGTTAACCTAAGGTATTAAGCTGGCTTACATTTTAAAAAGTTAGGTATCCAATTACAGGAATAAGCATGTCACCACTTCAGTTGAAACAGTACTTAGATAAAATCGGCTTGGCGCTGCCTGGCGTTGATAATGGAAAAGTGACCACCGAGTTTGTGGCAGATTCTGTGTGTCTGGCTTTACTGCAAAAGGCGCAGCATCAAGCTATTCCGTTTGAAAACTTCGATGTGTTTGCTGGCGGTGCTATTAGCCTCAAGCAAGAAGCTCGTTTTGAAAAACTGGTGAGCCATCCACGAGGCGGCTATTGCTTTGAGGTTAACGGGCTGTTTCTCGATGTTTTAACTACTCTTGGCTTTCAAGCTGAGCCTAAGCTTGCTCGAGTGCACCTTGGCGATAAGCCCTCAGGCCGAAGTCATCAAGTGACGCTGGTCACCATAGGTGAAGAGCGCTGGATAGTGGATGTTGGTTTTGGCTCTCATACCCCAAGAGCGCCAATAAAACTTGTTGTTGATGTAGAGCAGCACGTCGACTTTCAGCTGTTTCGATTCGTAGAAGTCGAAGACTTTGGCTACCTGCTGCAAAGACGTAATGAAGATGGGTGGATGGATCTTTATAGCCTCGATATGGCATTTGCTGGGCAGGGAGATATCGAGTATGCCAACCACTACACATCCACAAGCGCGAATACCGTTTTTACTCAATCTCTCACCGCAGCTCTAGCGACTCAAAAAAGGCAGCGTCACTTTGCTCGATCGGGTAGTGAGATGCAGAGTTGGTGAAGAGGAGGTGTCGGTTATTGAGCTCGAAGAACATGAATACTTTGCTGTGATAGCGCGAGAACTGGGCATCGAAGTAGGGGCGCCTCAACAGGCTGCGATTCTGAAGCGGCTGTTCAACAAGAGCATTTAAGCTGAGCGCAAACTGGCGCTGATAATAAAAGCCCCTTAACGTGATGTTAAGGGGCTTTTCGTTAGAGCGTTAGCGCAATAGGGATAACTTACGCTGTCTCTGTTTTACCTGTTGGTTTCTCTTCGTCGGCTAGGTCAGTCTCACCTTTGCCTTTTGATTTCTTAATCACGTAACCCGCGATAGAAAGTGAAGATACAATACCAAGGATTGTTGATAGCTGCATCGGTAGACCGAAGCCTAGCGTAGCGTTGTTCAGGATGAAGGTAATCACTACCGTTGTCATGAACACTGCAGGTACCGTTGTTACCCAGTGAAGCTTGTTGTGACGCAGTAGGTAAGCCGACGCAGTCCAAAGCATCATTACTGCCGTGGTTTGGTTAGCGAAGCCGAAGTAACGCCAGATAACACCGAAGTCAACCTGAGTCAGGATGCCACCGATAACGAACAGTGGGATAGCCATCATTAGACGGTTGCGCAGTGTCTTCTGCTCCATGTTGAAGTATTCAGCAAGGATAAGACGGCTTGAACGGAACGCTGTGTCACCAGAAGTAATCGGTAGGATAACCACACCTAGGAACGCAAGCACACCACCAAAGACACCCAGTAGACCGAATGAAGCGCTGTAAACTACGTTACCAGGACCGCCGTTCTTCACTGCTTCTGCTAGAGAGTCGATAGAGCCGAAGAAAGAGAGCGCTAGTGCACACCAGATAAGTGCGATAACACCTTCACCAATCATCGCACCGTAGAATACGAAGCGACCATTCTTTTCATTTTCCATACAACGAGCCATCAGAGGAGACTGAGTTGCGTGGAAGCCTGAGATAGCGCCACAAGCGATGGTGATGAATAGTGCAGGCCATAGCGGTAGGTCATTCGGGTTCATGTTGGTAAACATGTCGCTGATTTCAAAACCACCCATGATTTGGTGTTCGCTTGACAGTGCAACTGCGGTGATTAGACCAACAGACATAAAGATAAGCAGTGCGCCGAACAGTGGGTAGAAGCGACCAATGATCTTATCAACTGGAACAATCGTTGCGATGATGTAGTAAGCGAAGATGATAACTACCATAGTGGTCATGCTCATTGACATGTCCATTTGGTCGTTTACTAGGTTTGTAATCATACCAGCTGGTGCTGAAACGAATACCACACCAACCAGTAGCAATAGGACGATGGCAAAAATGTTCATAAAGTGTTTGGCGCCATTGCCTAAGTAACGACCGGTAATCGTTGGTACTGATGCACCACCATTACGCACTGATAACATACCAGAGAAGTAATCGTGAACCGCACCTGCGAAGATACAACCGATAACAATCCAAAGCATCGCAGCAGGACCGTACAGAGCACCCATAATAGGACCGAAGATTGGACCTACACCCGCAATGTTGAGTAGTTGAACCAAGTAAACTTTCTTGGTTGACATTGGAACGTAGTCAACGCCATCTGCTTTGGTATGAGCAGGTGTTTGACGTTTTTCGTTAATACCAAAGACCTTCTCAATGAAAGCCCCGTAGATAAAGTAGCCGCCGATCAAGGCTGCAACACAAGTTAAAAACCACAACATAACTGTTATCCCTAGTTTGTGATGACATTAATTTCTGGTAACCATTATAAAAATGATGAATTAGCACGACATCGCCTTATTCGGTTAGTGGCGGAATAGATGATTAAGTGGTCAATAGCTAGGTTAAGTGGTTTTGTCGTTGGCTAAGCGGTCGGATTTAGGCGGTGAGTGGCAGAATAAAAGCGTGAAGCGGGTCACTTTCACTGAGCAAGAGTGGTAAAACGGCTTCAGAACTGGCATTGTTGTCGCAAGACATTTTTCGACCATAAAGGGAAATCATGAGAGCGCTAATCATCGTTGCGACCAGCTTACTAGCATTTGGCTGTGCTAAGGGTGTGGACGATCTTGCTAAAGAAGGAAGCTGGGATCAGATCGGTTATCAAGATGGCGTGAGAGGTCAGCTATCGCGAAGCTATTCCGATTTAAATAAGCTTGGTGAAGCGGTACATTCAGAGTATGACGCGGGTTATCAGCGCGGCCTTATTGAGTTCTGCGATGCAGATTTTGCGTATCAGATTGGTTTGTCTGGGCAATATTATACCGGTGCGTGTGAAGGTTTACCGGAAGCTCAACGTTTTCGAATGGAGTGGCAGCGCGGCTGGACTGACTATTCTCAGCAAAGCGGTTTTTAATATCGCAGCTTCATTAGAGCAATGAACAATAAAAGGGTTAGCGACATGCTAACCCTTTTGCGTTTACTAATCGGTCAATCGGACTAAAGCGCGAGTTATTGGCTGCTGTTATCGCCATCCACAGCTCGACGCAGAAAGCCTTCTTGCTGCATCAGCTGCTTTTCGGCAGCCGCTTTGTCTAAGCCGGTGAGAATCATCAATATGGATAATTTCACGTCATAGTTCGTTTCTTTGAGTGCTTTAGAGGCAGCCTCTTTATGGCATTCTGTGGCTTGCATGACGATTCGTGTCGCTCGGGCTACTAACTTTGCGTTGGTGGCTTTTACGTCCACCATTAAGTTTTGGTAGCTTTTTCCTAATCGAATCATGCTCGCAGTCGTGAGCATGTTCAGTACCAGTTTTTGTGCTGTCCCTGACTTTAGGCGAGTGGAACCTGTGAGTGCTTCAGGGCCCACAACTGGGCTAATCGCAATGTTTGCAATGTTGGCTATGTCAGAGGCTGGATTACAAGATAGTGCGACGGACGTCGCGCCTACCTCGTTAGTGTATTCCAAGGCTCCGATAACATAAGGCGTTCGACCACTTGCGGCGATACCTACAACGACATCTTTATCCGATAGGGCGATATCTTTGAGATCTTGAGCACCGAGTACAGGATCGTCTTCCGCCCCTTCTTTCGCCTTAAACATCGCATCTTTGCCACCGGCAATAATTCCCACCACCATGTCAGGATCAGTGCCAAAGGTTGGTGGACACTCAGAAGCATCCAGTACGCCAAGTCGACCACTGGTACCTGCTCCAACATAGAGAAGGCGCCCGCCCTGCTTGAAAGCATCAGTAATGGCATCAACCGCCTTGGCAATGTCTGGGATGACCTTTTCAACCGCCAAAGGAACGAGGCTGTCTTGCTGATTCATGCGTACCAATATCTGCTCAGACGATAGCAAATCGATGTCCATGGTTTCTGGGTTGCGTCCTTCAGACACAAGCTGGGAGAGCGCATTAAGTAAAGCGTCGTTTGTCATAATGGGTCCTAGTTAGCGGGGTAGAACACGCCCAGCGGTACGGCTTTGCTTGCGCCAGTGACCGAAGGCAGGTTGCTTGGAATTTTATTAACGAAACAGTGAGCCAGCCAAGCAAATGCCATTGACTCCATATAGTCACCGTTGATTGCTTCGCTATCGGTAGAGTCAACGTGCCAGTTTGTAAGCAGTTCGCTAAGGCGGCTCATGATAATCGGGTTGTTAGCGCCCCCACCACACACTAGCAGTTTGGGGCTGTTGCCGATGCCGTAAGGCTTGATGGCATCCGCGACAGTCATGGCAGTAAATTCAGTTAGGGTGCGCAGTAGGTCATGATCGCTCATGCCCGGTTTGATGGCAGCGCGCTGAGTATCGAGCCATTGCCCATGATAGTACTCGCGCCCAGTGCTCTTGGGTGCGCTTCGCGTTAGGTAAGGGTCCTTCAGCATCTGGGCTAAGAGTTCATGGTGAACCATACCCTGATTGGCGAGTTGAGCATCCTTATCAAAAGCTTGCCCAAAAGCTTGAGTACACCAATGATCCAAAAGCACATTACCGGGACCGGTATCAAACCCGATCACATCGCCATTAGGCTGAAGCACAGACACATTGGCAATTCCGCCGATATTGAGAATAACTTGCGTCGATTCGCTGTCGCCGAATAGGTAACGATGAAATGCAGGTACTAAGGGTGCACCTTGACCACCTAGAGCCATGTCTTTGCGTCTGAAGTCACCGATGGTATCAATGCCCGTGAGCGCAGCAACAAGGTTATTGTCGCCTAGTTGAGCCGTAAACGGGATGTCGCCGTCAGGCTGATGAAAGACGGTTTGACCATGGTTGCCAATCGCCGTGATGTCAGAGGCGTTATAGCTCGACTTGGCCAGCAAAGACTCAACGGCGTTAGCGTAGAGTTTTCCCAGCTTATGGTCGAGCTCACCTATCGATTTTAGGCTGGTGGCTTGTCCTTGGCATATTGCCAAAACATCACGTTTGAGTGTGTCGGGATAACTTAGAAAATCACTATCTAGCAAGCGAATTTGTTTACCCTTAATGGCAACAATCGCAGTGTCGACACCGTCCAGACTCGTGCCTGACATGATACCAATATACAGCGCTTCCTTTGACATCATAAACTTACTCCGTTTTTACTCAGCTTTATTGTAAATCAAAAACAATAGGAATAACCTCTGGGGATGCCCATTTGATAATAATTTTGCAGAGGAGCAATTATGGGACCGCTATGGATTGATGTGGCAGGCTACGAGCTGACTGCTGAAGATCGTGAAATTTTGGAGCACCCAACCGTAGGTGGTTTAATTCTATTTGCTAGAAACTACCACGACTCCGAGCAACTGATTGAACTCAATCGACAAATCCGTCAAGCGGCAAAGAAACCCATAGTGATTGGTGTTGATCAAGAGGGTGGGCGCGTACAGCGCTTTCGTGATGGCTTTACTTTGCTTCCTCCAGCCGCTCGTTACGCCAAGCTTAAAGACGAGGCGCTAGCACATCAAGCAGGTTGGTTGATGGCTGCCGAGCTGATTGCTCATGATATTGATTTGAGCTTCGCGCCGGTACTCGACCAAGGTGAGCAAAGCAAAGCGATTGGTAATCGCGCTTTTGGTGACAACTTCCAGACGATTGTGCAGTACACCACCGCCTTTATGGCAGGCATGAAATCAGCGGGCATGGCGACAACAGGTAAGCACTTTCCGGGGCATGGCGGCGTAAGCGCGGACTCGCACCTTGAGACGCCAGTAGATAATCGAGACTCTATTTTTGAAGACGATATGCGCATCTTCCAGGCTCATATCAAAGCTGGAGTACTCGATGCCATGATGCCGGCACACGTGGTTTTCCCTCACTATGATGATAAGCCAGCGAGTGGCTCAAGCTATTGGCTAAAAGACGTGCTGCGCAAACAGCTTGGCTTTAATGGCATTGTGTTCTCTGATGATCTATCAATGGAAGGCGCTGCGATTATGGGCGGTCCAGCAGCTCGTGCCCAGCAGGCGCTCGATGCAGGCTGCGATACGCTCTTGATGTGTAATAACCGCAACTCGACGATTGAGGTGTTGGACCATCTGCCAATTACTAAAGTGAAGAAGGCAAGTCGCATGCTTAGAAAGAAAAACTTTGACCTAGAAGAGCTTAAGAAAAGTGCTCAGTGGAAAGCAGCGAATAGTAAGGTGCTGTCGGCGCTGGAAGGTTAGAGGGGCAGCTTCAGGATTAGTACAACACTCGACGCGCGTCATTCCTGTGTAGACAGGAATCTTCTTGAGGCTTGGTGCGCGCGTTGAGTAGATCTCTGCCTGCGCAGAGATGACGATTATTTTTAGTATAAAGAACTAACAACTCGCGTCATTCCACTGGCCGTGCGCCTACGCAGGCAGGAATCTTTTTGAGGCTTGGTGTGCGCGTTGAGTAGATCTCTGCCTACGCAGAGATGACGATTATTTTAAGTGTTAAGAACTAACAACTCGCGTCATTCCTGTATAGACAGGAATCATCTTGAGGCTTGGTGCGCGCGTTGAGTAGATCTCTACCTGCGCAGAGATGACGATTATTTTGAGTGTAAAGAACTAACAGCTCGCGTCATTCCACTGGCCGTGCGCCTGCGCAGGCAGGAATCTTTTTGAGGCTTGGTGTGCGCGTTGAGTAGATCTCTGCCTACGCAGAGATGACGATTATTTTGAGTGTAAAGAACTAACCACTCGCGTCATTCCTGTGCAGACAGGAATCTTTTTGAGGCTTGGTGTGTGCGTTGAGTAGATCTCTGCCTGCGCAGAGATGACGATTATTTTTAGTATAAAGAACTAACAGCTCGCGTCATTCCACTGGCCGTGCGCCTACGCAGGCAGGAATCTTTTTGAGGCTTGGTGTGCGCGTTGAGTAGATCTCTGCCTACGCAGAGATGACGATTATTTTAAGTGTAAAGAACTAACAACTCGCGTCATTCCTGTATAGACAGGAATCATCTTGAGGCTTGGTGCGCGCGTTGAATAGATCTATGCCTGCGCAGAGATGACGATTATTTTGAGTTTGAAGAACCAACAACTCGCGTCATTCCACTGGCCGTGCGCCTACGCAGGCAGGAATCTTCTTGAGGCTTGGTATGCGCTTTGAGTAGACCCTGCCTGCGCAGGGGTGACGATCTCGTGGGTATTACCGGGCTCAAAGGTAACAGTTCTAACCGTGCACATGGGTAACAAATGCTATTGTGTAAGTTAGCTAATAGTATCAGTGAAACCCCAACGTCTCTTTCAACGACTTCAAATACCGGCGACTCACAGGTATTGGATGGTCACTTTGAGTAATGATTTCCGCCAGTCCATTCTCTAGTAGTTTGATCTCTTTAATCGCCTTCACATTCACCAAAAACTGACGATGACAGCGAATAAGTGACGTCTTATCTTCAATCACTTTGAGCGTCAATTGCGAGGTCGCTTTTTGAGTCGCGGTTTGTACATGTACACCAGAAAGGTCACTGTAGGCAAACTCCACATCTTTAGTGGCTATGATGACAATGCGGTTGTGACCAACGCAAGGAATCTGGTCTAGCGTGGCTGGCGCTAGAGTATCAAAGTTCTCGGTTTGAGTGGTGTCGCGCTTATTGAGGCGCTTAATAGTTTTACCTAAGCGGCAAGGGTCAACAGGCTTAAGCAGGTAATCAAACGCGTTGTCTTCAAACGCTTGAATCGCATACTGATCATAGGCGGTCACGAAGACCACATTTGGCATGGTGTCAGGGTCAAGCATGCCCAAAAGCTCAATACCTGTGATTTGTGGCATCTGGATATCGAGAAAAACCACATCGGGTTTATGCAGATTGATTTTCTTTAAACCTTCAATGGCGTTGCTGGCTTGGTCAATAACCTCTATCTGTTCAAACTCAGCCAAAAGCTCAATAAGCTCCTCACGAGCAAACAATTCATCATCAATCACTAATGCGGTTAGTCGTGTCATGAGGCGATAGCCGTCCTTTTATCGTCTGAATTTACGGGCGCTGGAATAATAAAGCTCATTCGTGTGTGACGCTGTGTTTCAACTTCAATTTTTAGCGCTGAGTCACGCCCAAATTGATTACTCAAGCGTTTATCCACTATCTGCATCCCCAGTCCCTGATGACCCGGCTCAGGAGGTAAGTAGGTGCCCGCGTTATCCTCAACAGTGAGTCGATAGCCTTGTTCACAGGGTTCACTAAAGATTCGAATAGTGCCCCCTTCAATAAGATTGGATATGCCATGTTTGATGGCGTTTTCGACCAGAGGTTGCAAGGTAAAGCTCGGTACAGTTTGCTCGAGTAAATCGGGTGAAATATCGATATCTACCTCCAATCGGTCGGTAAATCTCGCTTTCTCTATTGTGAGATAAGCATTGACGTGCGCCAGCTCTTCTTTGAGCGTCACCGTCTCAATATTTTGCTTGAGGTTACTACGGAAGAACTGCGACAAATGCTGAATCAAACTGCGTGCCTTGTCTGGATCACGTCTGGTTATCGCGCTAATGGTATTGAGCGCGTTAAACAAAAAGTGCGGATTCACTTGCGCGTGCAGCAGCTTAATCTCAGCTTGGTTTAGCAAGGTCTGCTTATGGATGTAATCGCCATGCAGGATCTGGCTGGAGAGTAGCTGAGCTATGCCTTCTGCCATCGACATGTTGATGGTTGAAAACAGCTTCCGCTTCGGTTCGTACAGCTTAATGGTGCCAATGACCTCATCTCCCGTACGCAGCGGGATGATAAGCGCTGAGCCGAGTTTGCAATCTTTCGAGATAGAGCACTGATACGGGTTTTCTTTGCCATCGAGGTAGATGATGTCGTTATTGTTCATCGAGTCTAGCGTGCTTTGCGATGAAATAGGGCGGTTAAGCTTATGATGATCCGCACCTATACCCACGAAGGCCAAGATTTTCTCGCGGTCGGTGATGGCAACAGCACCGACATTGGTCTCTTCGTAAATGATACGGGCAATCTTACTCGCATTGTTGGAGTTAAACCCATGGACCAAAATACCCACCGAGCGTTCTGCGATGTTTAACGCTCGCCGAGAAAAGGTTGCTGAGTATTCTTCAAAGATGGTTTTGCGGTCTTGAAGTATGCTCATAAACAGCGCTGCACCAACTGAGTTGGCAATGATCATAGGTGCTGCGATGTTAGAAACTAGCGTGTAGGCTTGATCAAAAGGCTTGGCGACAATCAAAATGATCAACATCTGTACCACTTCTGCTACAAAGGTCACGTAGAACACCACCATGGGATTAAACAGCTGTTCTTTTCTGCCTTTTTGGAGGAAGTAGAGGTGCATAATACCGCCAATCACCCCTTCTGCTGTGGTGGAGATCGCACAGGCGACATCGGTAAAACCACCTAACGTATAGCGGTGCATGCCACCAGTAAATCCGACCGCAAAGCCGACAACGGGCCCACCAAACAAACCGCCCATCACAGCTCCAATTGCACGAGTATTCGCTATCGCATCATCGATCTGAAGACCAAAGTATGTGCCGAGAATGCAGAACGAGGAGAACAGTACATAGATACTGAACTTGTGGCTCAAGCGGTTTGTAACGCTAAACAGCGGGAGGAACAGAGGTGTCTTACTGAGCATATAAGCCAGCATCAGATACACACACATCTGTTGCAGCAAAGAGATAATTAAGTCCATGGGTACCACCTCAACCTTGATGCTTCTATTGTAACGCATGTCGTAACAAAGAGGAGAGGGCAGTGTCGAAGTCTGTTTACTGGAAGGTGATGGTAAGCAAATAATTTAGTGTAAACCTAATGTTACACTAAGTGTTTTTTTTAAGTTTACGCTTGCATGTGGTTTTTATCTATGTATATTACCAGTTAAAGCTTAGCCGGACATGGAATTGATAAAAGTTCGGTGTAAAAATAAATTTACAGGTGATGAGATGAAAAAGAGCGAACTCAGTAATATCAATATCAGTGACGAACAGGTACTGATTACTCCAGAGCAACTAAAACAAAAGCTACCACTGAGCGAAAAAGCGCGTAAGTTTATTCAAGACTCTCGTGAGACCATCGCTAATATCATCCATAAAAAAGACCATCGCCTGTTGGTTGTATGTGGTCCTTGTTCTATCCATGATGTTGATGCAGCAAAGGAATACGCGAAACGCCTTAAAGCACTCTCGGAGCAACTGAGTGATCAGCTATACATTGTTATGCGAGTGTACTTTGAAAAGCCGCGTACCACAGTGGGCTGGAAAGGTCTTATTAACGATCCTCAACTTGATGGCACGTTCGACATTGAGCACGGTCTGCACGTAGGCCGTCAGCTATTGGTAGAGCTAGCAGAGATGGAAATCCCTCTCGCAACTGAAGCGCTAGATCCAATCAGCCCACAGTACCTGGCGGATACCTTCTCATGGGCAGCGATCGGTGCCCGCACCACAGAATCACAAACTCACCGTGAAATGGCGAGTGGTCTATCAATGCCTATCGGCTTCAAAAACGGCACCGACGGCAGCCTAGCGACAGCAATCAATGCGATGCAAGCCGCCTCTTCAAGCCACCGCTTCATGGGTATTAACCGTGAGGGTCAGGTAGCACTATTGACGACGCAAGGTAACGCTAACGGTCACGTGATTCTTCGTGGCGGCAAACAAACCAACTACGATTCAGTGTCTGTGACTGAGTGTGAGCAAGAGCTTGCCAAATCTAACCTAGATGCATCATTGATGGTCGATTGTAGCCACGCTAACTCTCGCAAAGACTACCGTCGTCAGCCTCTAGTTGCTGAGGATGTGATTCACCAGATCCGCGAAGGCAACAAGTCGATTATCGGCTTGATGATTGAAAGTCACCTCAACGAAGGCAACCAAAGCTCAGATATTCCGCTTAATGAAATGCAATACGGCGTGTCTATCACCGATGCGTGTATCAATTGGGATTCAACTGAGGCACTATTACGTCATGCTCATACTGAGCTCGTCCCATTCTTGGAAAATCGTATTAAGGAATAATGACATCCATGGCTGCTGAATTGAACGCATTGCGTGACCAAATCGATGACGTTGATAAGCAGATGCTTGAGCTTTTGGCAAAGCGTCTATCTCTTGTGGAGCAAGTTGGTGAAGTAAAGAGCCGACACGGCTTACCTATCTATGCCCCAGACAGAGAAGCAGCCATGCTGGCCTCTCGCCGTGAAGAAGCGGCAAAAAAGGGTGTGCCACCTCAGTTAATCGAGGACATCCTGCGCCGCACCATGCGTGAGTCTTATGCGAGTGAGAAAGACTCTGGCTTTAAGTGCCTTAATCCAGAACTGCGCTCAGTCGTTATTGTTGGTGGTAAAGGGCAATTGGGTGGCTTGTTTGGTCGCATGTTTACCTTGTCTGGTTATCAAGTCAAAGTGCTCGGTAGCCAAGATTGGGATCGCGCTGATGAGATCCTAGACAACGCTGGTCTTGTGGTAGTAACGGTGCCAATTCACCTGACAGAAGGTGTGATTGAGAAGCTTGGAAACCTACCAGAAGACTGCATTCTGTGTGACCTAACGTCCATCAAGTCCAAGCCACTTAATGCCATGATGAACGTGCACCAAGGTCCGGTTGTTGGCCTGCATCCAATGTTTGGTCCTGATGTACCAAGCCTTGCTAAGCAGGTCATTGTTTACTGCGATGGCAGACAAGAAACCGAATACCAATGGCTACTCGAACAGTTCAAGATTTGGGGCGCAAGTCTGTGCCAGATCTCGGCTGAGCAACACGACAAAGGCATGACATTGATCCAGGCGTTACGCCACTTCACATCGTTCGCCTACGGTCGCCATCTGAGTCAGCAAAACCCTGACCTTGATACGCTAGTGAAATTGAGCTCACCGATCTACCGTCTCGAGCTAGCGATGGTTGGCAGACTGTTTGCTCAAGACCCAACGCTGTACGGTGACATCATTATGTCATCAGAAGAAAACATCGAGATGATCAAGTGTTTCCATAAGCAGTTTGGTGAAGCGTTAGCGCTACTCGATAGCAAAGATAAAGCGAAGTTTGTCACTGAATTTAATGAGGTGAGCGATTGGTTTGGTGATTACTCACAGCAGTTTATGTCTGAGAGTCAAAATCTTCTGAAACAAGCGAATGATGCTATTCATCGTGGCTAAGTTTGTACTCAATAAATAATGAAAAACGCAGCATTCTCGCTGCGTTTTTTTATGTTTGCGGTATCTAGAAAAACACCTGAAGCTCGTTTCTACTTTATAAAATGAGACCTGTGGCAAAATTATAAGCATCAAGTTGTTATGAAAGGTAATTTAGTCAATTAAACTAATGGTTTAGTGAGATAGTAATAGGGAAATTACTTTATTATTCACTCAGTAAATATGAGTTGGATTGACTATGGGTGTAACAGTTTGTGCGAATGGACTCAGCGTAGTTCACAAAGGATCGGGTGGCGAAGCAAACGCAACACTGCCAGATGTGTGCCTAACCACGATGGGAAACTCTGTGGTTCCTATCCCTTATGGTAACAACGCAAAATCGGCAGATTTGGCGGATGGTACAACGACCGTGAGTATGGATGGTGGCAACAGCATTGCCATTGAAGGCAGTAAATTTAGTGCGAGTACCGGTGATGCTGGCGGCGACAAAAAGGGCGTGTCGTCAGGGACAATTGAAGCCGAAGCCGAATTTATTTCTTCGTCTCCAACCGTGATCATCGAAGGTAAGGGCGTCTGTCGTTTGAGTGATCAAATGACGATGAACAAAGCGAATACGATGTGTTTGGGCGGGGTGCAGAACCCGGCAGTCTCCGTCACCGAAGACCAAGAAGGCACCTACACCGTCGATCTAACCTGCAAATACCCGAATGGAAGACCCTACGCGAATGCCGATTTTCAGCTGGTGGAACCGAGTGGTGCGATAGTGGCTGTAGGGACACTCGACCAACAAGGTATGAGTACTGTCAGCGGATTACCAAAGACGGAATGCAAATTTGTATTAAAAGAGACGCAGGATAGCTATGAGCCCAACGGTTCACTAGCCGAGAATATACCTACAGAAACCTATCAAGACAGTCACGACTTTTGCACGTTTGTTGCGAGCTCAAGAGCGCCATTTTGGGACAGTAGAGTTGGCGTGGCAAATGATTGGGGAATCTTACTTTCTCCGTCCTACACCGATGATGATTTCCAATCTATGGTGTTTGAGCAAAGTCGAATCCTGTCTCCTTATGCTGTAGACCGAAACCATTCGCATAGTTTTGCTGCGGCGTTTGTGTCAGCCCTTTATCATGCTCAACACGACACAGAATCTTTAGAAAAGTACCAGCCATTATTGGAACTGCTGTTTGAACAAGTGAATGAAAATGGCGACATTCTGAGGATTCTCTTCCAAGCTGATTTGTTCGAACCGCCAGCCGATATGCTTGCCAAGCTTCGCCTACTTGGTACGGGCAACACAGTTAGGTACATGCAGATGATGATGTGGACCTTCATCAATCAACAAGTATGTGGCTTTATTGATGAACTGGTTGCTGCGTTGGACGAGCGATTAGCTTACATCTACTCACAGGCAGAAGCCCAGTCATACACCGCAGTACAACAAGGTGTAAAAGGCTATCAGAGTGCCTTGCTGACACTCTCACGAGTGTTGCCTGATGTGTTCAGCCAAATACTGGAAAGCACCAACGATAAACTGCTGACGATATCAGGAATGGCAATAGGGACGATTGTGAATAGCAATGGTTCTTCAGGCTTTTCGACCACGAATAGTGAGTTTAACGCTGTGGTCTACACACGAACTCACAACTTAAATCGTCCTCCTTTCATCACCTTCGATGATGTCTTCTCTGATTAAGGTCTCTCACTATGGAAGCTGTTTTCCCAATCACACAAAGAAATGGTGAGCCTTATCATACGTTAAGCGATTTCACTAAAATGTTCGACCAAGCTAAGAGTGGTCGTTATCTTCTTGGACAAGGTTATGGTTGGCACAGTGGCGTGCACCTCACATCAAAAATGGTGCCCTGGGGTAAAGGACTAAGACCGATTCAATCCATGTTAGATGGCAAGATCATCGCCTATCGAATTCATGAGGATTACCAAAAAACCTTATACAAAGGTCAGGAGCTCAAGTTCAGCAATAACTTTGTGTTGATTGAACATGAATGCCAAAACCCTGACGATAGTAACGATGTTTTTAAGTTCTACTCTCTTTACATGCACCTTGCGCCACCGGCAGATATCGGTGCCAATAGCTCCCCAAGTACTCGCTATAAAATGGTAATGGAGCAAGGCAAAAGGAATGTACGTACCTTCAAGTTAGACAGTGAACCTAAACAAGAAAGCAAACTAGATAAAGTTGGAATGTCGAAAGGGACGATTCTTGAATATCTCTATGCTGAGGAAAAGGAAACTCATAAGTACAACATTAATGGCACCGGTTATCACATGATTAAATGCCGAGTAGTTGAAGCGGGCGATCAAAATTCCACTCGAGAAAAAGGCATGGAAGGGAAATTGGTTTGGTTTGCTGCAGGCAAAGACAGTGAGTTCGACATTCTAGAAAACACCAGTGTGATGCAGCCTGTACCAGTATCAGAGCCCCCTTGGATGAAACAAGATGCTGCAAAGTTACGTAATGGCAGCGTGGTGCCACTCACTGTGTCTGTTGAAGGAACCCCAGATCTCGGTATATCTATCAATGCGGGCGATGAAATTGGCTATATGGGGCTTCATGAATACAGCAACGACATCAACGCGACCAAAAAAGAAGATAACAGAGTTCACATCGAGCTGTTCTCTATCGATGAGCCGCCGGAGTACTTTAAGAAGTTAATATCCCCACCTAATGCTGAAGAAACACCATTGATAGTGATTGATGGGAGTGATAGTGATGGGGCGCTGAGTAGTGAAAATGCATTCTTCGTATCACTGGCCAAAGAAGTATCAAAAAGCAGAAAAAGTAGTGATGAAGCAGCAGATAGTGAAGAAGTAGATTTCTCTTCAGCCACACCCAAAGAGCTAAAAACCTATTTGAACAATAAACGAAAACACTTCGAGCGCGTGATAGTAAAACACCCATCTGATTGGCATGTGGAGAAATCTGACTCAATCTATGAACGAGTACACGCAGTTGCCAGAGAAATATACGAACAACTTCTCTCGAGAGGTTTTGTAAGTTTAGAAGATTTTGAGAATTCGCCATGGAGAAAGAAGGTACTAGCTGAGTATGATGTTTTTTCGGAGCATGAGAGAGAGCGTGCGAAGGAGTTTTCTTGGTTGGAGAGTTTCAATCTCAAATTGGATGAACCAACTGAGGAAAAATTATGGCATTACTGGCCATTTGCATTCAATTTAGATGATGTTAAAAGTGGACTAGCAATAGATTTCAATTTTATACGCGAATTAGAAGGAACTGAAAATGTGGGTTATGTACCAGACCCTGAAAAGAGTCAAAGTGGCGTTACGATTGCTACAGGGTTTGATCTAGGGGCTCGGAATGAACGTGATCTTGTAAATTTAGGCTTTTCCGGTGAACTGTTCGAAAAGTTAAAACCTTATCTTGGCTTGAAAAAGCAAAAAGCGTTGGATAAATTAAATGAGATACCACTTATAGTTACCAATGAAGAGCTTGCATTAATTGATCAAGCGATCAAAAAATCTGAAACAGATAGGATAGTTGAGTTATACAATTCTCATAGCGTCAATGTTAGGTTTGAGGAACTCCCATGGCAAGCACAAACTGTTATTGCTTCAGTGGCATATCAATTTGGCTATCTACCCAGTGAAACAAGTGAATATTGGAAACAGGTGGTCGACCAGGATTGGCAGAGTGCATACGAAAATTTGGTTGATTTTGGATGTAAATATGAAACAAGAAGAAAGAAAGAAGCAAAGTTGCTTAAGGAAATTTTATAGTGTTTAAATATATATTACTTAGTGTCACATTTTTTTGTTCAAATGCATACTCAGCGACAATTGAAGATGTTTACGAATATCTTGATATAACCAGTTTTAATAGTTCCCTTATTCAAAAGTTGAGTGAGGGAGATACTGTGTTTAAAGATGTTGATTCATTGCCTGCCCCTAATTTTATGGAGAATAAGGTTATAATAAAGCATGAGTATTGGCACTATGAATTAGATGTTATTAAGGAAAAAGATAATGAGCTACATGTTTGTTTCATAGATAAAGCCTTATGGGGTAGTTATGATGCACAAACCCCAATGGTTTTAAAATGGTATGGGGATAAATATGTAGCAATCAAAAAAACGACTGATGTATGTGAAGACTTTGCTAAATAGAAAAAGATACAGCTCAGTGTACATACTAATAGCTTTATAATATAGTAACCCACCTTAAAATTTGGATTATATTAATTTTTAATAAAGGTTGCTAAGTTAAGGTTATTGAATATTCATAGTAAATGGAGATGAGTTATTTTTACAAGGAAATTGACACTACTGATTTTTTTGTCATTCAATGCATTGGTATATGGCGTTGAAAATAATGTTGAGCAAAATCAACTAGTGCAGATAAATAACAAATACACTGAAAATTTTGACGAGGCTAAACATACCTTTAAAGAAAGGCTACAAGAGATACGTTCATCATCCATTGAAGGTAAGATTGAATTTAATGAGATGGTGTCTGTGTGGGTTGTTCTTGTAGAGAAGAAGTGTGCTTTTGAGAGCAATGAATCGAAGGGAACAGATGTAGAGTTAGCAACGCTCCTATCTTGTAAAGTTAATGAGTATAACGAGATGAATAATTATTTGTTAGAGTCAATTATTAATATGCCATGATTGGGCTTAGGCATAGGTACCGAAAGGAGATGGTTGATAATGTTGGCTAGATGCTATCCCCTGTTTTTTCTAGTTCTCCCTTCACTAGGTGTAGCGAATGGAATTGAACTTAGCTTAAATAGTGAATTAAGGGTTTATGCTGTAACTCAGGAAGATGTCAATCACCCTATAGCTTTGTACTCTGAAATAGGAAAACAGACATCTAAGATCGATCAGTACCCATTTGAAGGTAGTGATCCCTTTATAAATGGAATGTCCAAGTTTCAGTTGGGAAGTGATCTCTATGTTTTAATTCAAGTGCGCTGGGATATAAATCATTATGATATTAAAGGTAGCGACTACGTTGGCTATGTATACCAGTTGAAGAACGAGAGGCTAACTTTAAATAAGGTTATTAGCGCGGATAGAAACTTACAAGGCTTCAGTGGGTATCAGTCGGATGGTTCTGTTTCTAAATATCGTTATGAATCCACCTTTGATGTTGTTGATTATATAAAGTCTGCTTACCCAAATGGATATGAAATTAATATATGTAGTGATAATGAAGTGGTTACTCTTTCTTGCAGGCTTGATAATAAGAAAGTGGTTTCCTTGTGTAAGGAAGGTAATACATTAACATATAAGTATGGTATGCCAGATAATATCGAAATAACATATCCATCTGATAAAGAGAGTGAAATATTAGCTAATGAATATATGGATAGTAACTTAATTAAAGAGTATGCCTTCGAAAGGCAAGATTATAACTATTCTCTTAATTTTAATATCTCTTCAGGCAATGTAAATAATTTTGATAATGGCTACTATGAACTTAGAGTCAAATATGATGGTAAAGTCGTGTTTGAAAACGATTGCAGAGACATGCTTAGTGATGTGTATGTTTCCGATTGAAAAGCTAAATTATAATGAATTACGTGGTTTTTGATTTATGAGTAGGTATTTTGTTCTTGTATCGTTTGTGATGGGTTTGTTTGGAGTCAGTTCTACTTATGCAATTCACCCGCAAATAAACGTAAAACTTAGTGATATTACTATAACTTTATGTAGCGATGAGGAAGATATTTACTTTAATGCAAAGTTACAGAATGGCAAGTTTGCCTCGTTATGTGGATGCAAGCATAAAAGTCCGAGCACAGGTTATGTTAAATATAGATATGGTTTACCAGATAATATAGAGTTAGAGTACCCAAATGACTTGGGAACACCAAAAGGTAGATTTTTAACCTACCACGTTAGGTTAGGCCCAAATGCTCAGGGGAGAAAGATATTCTTTTATATAGGAGACTATCGATATAATATAAGCAATGTCGCAGGGAATTGTAGTTTACGAGTCTCTAAACGAAAGAATGTTGTATTTGAATCTTGGTGTGATGAACAGTTATGGCTGAATACTTTTGGTGGAGATCAATCAGGTTGGTTAATACTTGATGATGAGTTGATAAAACGTTTTCCTCAGCAATTTCAGGACCCGAGTGAGCCAGAATTTCACTAGAGGCAAAACAAGAATTTTAGGGTTTGGGTAGTTTTAATCGCATGGTTGTTAACGCTATAAAGTTTTTAACTCCGATTTTGTTTTTTGCTAGTTTTCACTCATTTGGAAACGATGTAGGAGAGTGGTTTTATGAGAATGATCATCTAAATATTACCCCCCAGTTTTAGAATCGGAAAGTGTAAGCAGATCAGAGGGGAAGCCGATCTGAATAAGTGTTTTGGTCATGAAAATGTATTCTCAACCTACGAGTTTTCTAGAGACGGTGAGGAACTCCCTGCGACCATACTTTACCCAAATGTTGAGGGTAAAACACTGCGCATTTTTTGGTTCGATGACCAAAGGACGGAGCCGCGAAGCGTGAAATTGACTGCCGATGGAAGTAAATGGAGAGTTGGAACCGAGCTATATGTCGGTTTAAGTAGTCAGGATCTTGCTAAAGTAAATAAGGCGAACTTTGCCGTGAGAGACTTCGATTTTGATGATCAAGGTGAAGTCTTGTGGAACTCTGGCTATGTACCAAGCGTTTTCACGCCAGAGCGGCTTAGGGTGTATCTAGATATTCAAAACGATCTGAGCTCAGAGCAGACGATGGCTGTAAGCGGACAGGGCGTGTTTTGTTTCTCTCAGGCTGAAAAGCTAGGTGTCAAAATGGCAATAAAAGAGATTAACCTATATTTTTCCGACCAACAGCACTTAGAGGTGGACTGTAAAAACTTGGAAAATAACCATGTTTTGCTGTCGCTTCAAAACAAATAATGGAAGCAACAACGCTTACACTAGTTCGTTGATTCAACCTCTTCCGAACTCTTCTCTTCATTCACCGCCGTCTTAATCGACGAATCAACATAAGGCGCATTAGTCAGGTTGATCTGCAGTTTAACTACACTGCTTACCAACTCAATCAACGGTGCCCATTGCACTTTCTTCTCTTTTTCAAAGACATAATCGAAGTTTTCTGGACTCCAATCGATAAAGTACTGAGGGTTTAGCGTGCGGCCCAAGAAGCGGATCTCGTAGTGAAGGTGCGGGCCTGTTGAAGTGCCGCTGTTGCCACAGGTAGCAAGCACATCGCCTTTGCTAACAAACTGACCGCTCTTAGCTTTGAATTTGTGCAGGTGAGCGTAAGAGCTCATGAAACCAAAAGCATGACGGACGGTGAGGTAGTTACCATAGCCTTGGCGACTTGGTCTCACGGTTTCAACCACACCGTCGGCAGGCGCTAAGATCTGTTCGCCAGTTTTACAGGTTAGGTCGATACCACTATGCACGTGACGCTTACCAGTAATAGGGTGCGTGCGTCTGCCATAAGAGGAAGAGATGCGCTGGTAAGTCATTGGACTGTCGTTGGGGATGAGTCTTAGCATGGTGGCGCGCACAGCTGAGTCAATAGCTGCAGCGTCGATGCGCTCTTCTAATGGCATCTCACTGTCATACTGCTCTTCATCGACAAGACCAAGTATCGCTTCAACATCGTTTACACGCTTACCTAGAAGCTGTAATGAATCACGCTTCTCTTCAAGCTCTTGAGAGAGGTCGTGCATTTCATTCACTTGCTCTTCTAACTTTGCCTCGAGCATAGCTTTTTCTTGGTGCAGACTTGCCAACGATCCCTCTGTTGAGGTCAGTTCTAGCTGTGACTGCTGATACGAATACCCAACTAACCCTAAGCCAACAGGGAAAGCTGCAGCTAGTAAGATAGCTGTGTAGGTGCGCTTTTTTCCTAGGCGCAGCGTTTTCTTCTTTCCTTGTTGTGTTGGTATAACAACGCGAATCTTATTGGGCATAGTAACGGTTCGTAGATGACAGTCTGTCTATAAAATAACGTGAATTTTCAGTTAATTTCGCTAATTTGTGGCACAAAATCACAAAAAAATAGGGCGCTATTATTAGCGCCCTATGGAAAAAAAACAAGTTTATCTGTAAATCAGTTGCTTATTTTGAGATACGCTTGTATTTGATACGGTGTGGTTCAGCGGCTTCAGGACCAAGCGTCTTCTTCAACCATTCCATGTACTCGGTGTAGTTACCTTCGTAGAAGTTAACCTGACCTTCATCACGGTAGTCGATGATGTGAGTCGCGATACGGTCAAGGAACCAACGGTCGTGCGAGATGACCATGGCACAGCCAGGGAACTCTAGAAGTGCTTCTTCTAGTGCACGCAGCGTTTCAACGTCAAGGTCGTTGGTTGGCTCATCAAGTAGTAGCATGTTACCGCCAGCTTTAAGAAGCTTAGCAAGGTGAACACGGTTGCGCTCACCACCAGATAGTTCACCGATGATCTTCTGTTGGTCGCTGCCTTTGAAGTTAAAGCGCGAGCAGTATGCACGAGCTGGGATCTCAAAGTTGTTGATCTTGATGATGTCAGCGCCTTCAGAGATCTCTTGGAATACTGTGTTAGTGTCGTTCATTGAGTCACGGAACTGCTCAACAGACGCCAGCTTAACAGTTTCACCTAGGTCGATCGTACCTGAATCTGGCTGCTCAGTGCCGCTTAGCATCTTGAATAGCGTTGATTTACCTGCACCGTTGGCACCGATAATACCTACGATAGCACCCTTAGGAATGCTGAATGATAGGTCATCGATAAGCACGCGGCCGTCGAAAGACTTAGTTAGGTTGTTCACTTCTAGAACTTTGTCACCTAGACGCTCACCTGGTGGGATGAACAGCTCGTTGGTCTCGTTACGCTTCTGGTGATCGCCGCTTTGCAGCTCTTCAAAGCGTGCCATACGTGCTTTAGACTTCGCTTGGCGACCTTTAGGGTTTTGACGAACCCACTCAAGTTCTTTCTCGATGGTCTTTTGACGAGCTTTCTCTTGAGACGCTTCTTGTTGCAGACGCGCATCTTTTTGCTCAAGCCAAGAGGTGTAGTTACCTTCCCATGGAATACCTTCACCACGGTCAAGTTCTAGGATCCAACCTGCTGCGTTATCTAGGAAGTAACGGTCGTGGGTAATCGCCACAACGGTGCCAGTGTAATCAACAAGGAAGCGCTCTAGCCAAGCTACAGATTCAGCATCCAAGTGGTTGGTTGGTTCGTCAAGAAGCAGCATGTCTGGCTTCTCAAGCAGTAGGCGACAGATAGCAACACGGCGACGCTCACCACCAGAAAGGTGTTGGATCTTTGCATCCCACTCAGGAAGACGAAGTGCATCTGCAGCGCGCTCTAGAGCGTTTTCTAGGTTATGACCTTCTTTCGCTTGAATCAGCGCTTCTAGCTCACCTTGCTCTTTTGCTAGCGCATCAAAGTCCGCATCTGGTTCTGCGTAAGCTGCGTACACTTCGTCAAGACGCTTCATCGCACCTGCAACGTCAGCAACGGCTTCTTCAACGATTTCGCGAACCGTTTTTGATTCGTCTAGTACTGGCTCCTGAGGTAGGTAACCTACGTTTAGACCTGGTTGTGGGCGTGCTTCACCATCGATGTCAGTATCAATACCTGCCATGATGCGTAGAAGCGTTGATTTACCTGCGCCGTTAAGACCAAGTACACCGATTTTCGCGCCAGGGAAGAAGCTTAGAGAAATGTCCTTAAGGATTTGTCGCTTTGGTGGCACTACTTTGCTCACGCGCGACATAGTATAGACGTATTCAGCCATTGCCGATCGTTCCTAATTTTGAAGTCAATAAAGTTCCTATTTTACACCACCGAGCGGAATCCTTTCAATTTTACTTCTAAGAAAGCATGTATCGATTGAAACGCTTCGAGGGGATAGTGCGTATCAAATAGCCAGAAACAAATTCTTAATAACAAAGCCATTGGAAAGTTGACTCATTTGGTCTTAAATTGAAGTTTGACCATGCATTAAATGACAGCTGACACGGTCGTCAGGAAAACAATAACAATATCTCTTATGGTCAACATTCACAGCATCGAAGGAATGGTTACATGGATTTCAAACGACGATACTCAAAGCCGTTAATAGCAACAGCGTACGGAGCTATCGTATCACTGGCTTTACCAGTTTTTATCGGCACCGCCCAAGCCTCTGCAACAAAACTTGAACGTCAGCGCGATACGTATGACAAAGCTCAAGATCTCATCGATAAAAAAGACATCAGTGGCTACAACAAGATCCGCGCTCAAATTGCAGACTACCCGTTAACGCCTTATGTCGATTACCGAGTTTTTTCTCTGCAGTTGAAAGACAAATCGGTCTCCGAGGTGAATCAGTTTATAGAAACGCATCAGGCGTTCCCTTTCTCTTCGCGCATCCGTGCGCCGTTTATCGACCAGTTGGCGAGGCAGAAACGTTGGGATGATCTTCTAGCGTTTCAAACCACTTATCCCAATGGGGAGCGCTATCAGTGTCATTATCATTATGCTCAGCTAAAAACAGGCGACAGTAAAGCTGCGTATGAAGGTGCGGCAAACTTATGGAAAAGTGGCGATAGCGTCGATAGCGCTTGCGATCCCTTGTTCGATTCATGGAATAAGGCAGGGCTGCGCACAGACGATTTGATTCTCGAGCGAATGACGCTTGCGTTTAAGGCTCGCAATGGCTCCTTAATTAACTATCTCAACAAGCAGTTGAAAACCTCAAAAGGAAAACAGCAAGGTAAGCAGATCCAAGCCCTGTTCAAGTCACCTAAAAGCGTAGCAACGTTTGCCGCAAGCAGTTTCCCTGAACCAAATCGCAGTTTACTGACGGAGTCGGCACTGCAAAAACTCGCGCGAAGCGATAAAGAGCAAGCGCGCAGCGCACTCTCGAAGCTCAATAAAAACAGTAAATTGACGCCAGAGCTGAAACAGTCGATGAATGATTACTTGGCGATGCGCTTTATTACCACAGACTCGGATAGCGAAGCTAAATGGCGAGATGGGGTTTTAGCAACATCAAGCAATGATGGTTACCTAGAGCGTCGTGCTCGTTTAGCGGTGCAGCAAGCCGATTGGAAAGGGCTGACTCAGTGGATAGATAAACTGAGTGACAAAACAAAACAAACCAGCCGTTGGCAGTATTGGCTAGCGCGAGCAGAGATAAGCAATGGTGATAAAGCACAAGGTGAAAAGCGACTGGAGTCTATTGTTGGGCAGCGCAACTTCTACAGTGCAGCCGCCGCTACACATTTAAAACACTCGATTGTTTATCCGATTTCGACGACCACATTTGATAGTAAAGTGGTTGCCCCTTATCAGAGCAGCCTGATTCGCATTGAAGAGCTTATTAAGCGCGATAAAATTGCCGCGGCGAAATCTGAGTGGCGCTACCTACTTTCTAATGTTTCTAAGCCAGAGAAAGAGATGCTCGCAGCTTACGCTGGACAGAAGCGTTGGCATCACCTCACCGTGGTGGCGACCATATCTGCCAAGATGTGGGACAACATGAGTCTTCGTTTCCCGACTGCGCACCAATGGTGGTTTAACTTCTATGGGGAGAAGTTGGACTTAGATACGGACCTTCTGATGTCTTTGGCAAGACAAGAAAGTGCGATGGATGTGGAAGCCCGCTCTCCGGTAGGTGCTCGTGGAGTGATGCAAATCATGCCCGCCACCGCGAAATACACCGCGAAAAAGCACAAAATTGCCTATAAACGAACCAGTGAGCTGTATCAAGTGAATAAAAACATTGAGATAGGTTCACACTACCTCAACGAGCTGTTGGGTAACTATGACAATAACCGCATCTTTGCGCTCGCTGCTTATAATGCCGGACCGAACCGAGTGAAGCGCTGGCGAGAAGCTTCTGATGGCAACCTAGATGCTATCGCGTTTATTGAGGCAATACCGTTTCGGGAGACCCGTGGCTACGTCCAGAACATTCTGATGTTCCAGGTCTATTATCGTGATTTGATGGGTGTTCAAGGAAGTTTCCTTACCGATGCAGAGGCGAATAAGCGGTACTAGTTACCGTACACTAGGAATTGGCGTGAGCTTGGGGTTAGAATGGAGTATTGGAAGTCTCTAATGGAATGATTCATGGAACCTCAATATCAAGATTGGCAACAAGTTCTCGACCTGATTCAACGTTCGCAAAGTACAGAGCAACAAGCGCAGCTCATGACGATGCTGTTAACGCCAGATGAGCGTGAAGCGGTCACTGCTCGCGTTAACATCTTATGTGAGCTACTAAAAGGGGACTTATCTCAGCGTCAAATTAGCCAGATGTTAGGGGTGGGTGTTGCGACCATTACTCGAGGCAGTGCAGAGGTGAAGCGCCTTGAAGATGCAGAAAAGAACGCATTGAGTGACTTACTGTTAAAATAGCGAGACCTATAAGGTCTCGCTCACTGGCACTAGCGTAACGTGCGGTTAGAAATGGTCTGGATTCACGAAAGGGATCAGTGCCAAAATCAAGGCTTGATGGTATACCGAACTGCGAGTGAGCTGGTGTTGAGTTAATAGCGCAATGGCGCCGCCTTTTTGTTTGATGTTGTCGGTGCCAAACGTTTTATCCATAACATCGCCAAGTTCTACCGTAGGCGATAGCTGCTCAACAACAGCCGTTGGCAGCATCAAGCTCGCGCTTCTGGACTCACCAACCAGTCCTTGTGATTCAATCACCATCCACGCAAAGGTACAGCCGCCATCCAATCCAGCCTCAATACCCACATAAAAGTCACCGCCTTGTTTAGCCTGTTTGGCATTATTAACTCGGTTTACAGCACCGCGATGGGTTTCCTCGTTATCCATAGGCTGATCCGCCACACCACTTGGTACGCTAACACCCTCAAATTCAAATGTTTGGTTTGGGAAAGCCGATTCAAACGCGCTTTTAACAGCATTGATTTTGGCTGGGTTTAATGAGGCAATGACGACCTTTTTCATGACAGACTTATCCATGTATAAAACGTAAGAACCTAATTCTAACGTAAATCTTCCCTATTCATGTCATTTAAATCTTCAATATCCCTATCCTTGGTTGTGACCGATTCAGGGTCCAATTAGGATTCAATATAATTTTTATAGTATGATGTTCTGTTATTTATAGTCAGAAACTTCAACAAGAGACAATGGATATGAAATTAAAACAAGTAGTGGTGGCTTTAGGAATTATGACGCTGGCAGGATGCCAAGCGACGCAGCGTCAAAATGCCACAACGGGTGAATATGAGACTAACTCAGCGACCAAAGGTGCCGTGATCGGTGCGATTGCAGGAACCGCTGTGGGTATTGCCTCTGGTGGCGATAGCAAGGGTATTCTTTTGGGCGCAGCGAGTGGTGCGGCAATCGGTGGCGGTGCTGGTTACTACTTTGATCAGCAAGAAAAAGCGCTACGCCAAGAGCTACTAAACTCTGGGGTGCAAGTGGAGCGCACAGGCGACAATCAATTGGTTCTTCGTCTAGAAAATGGCATTGGTTTTGCGAGTAACTCGCACGCTTTAGATAGTAACATTCACAACACGCTTAAAGGTGTAGCGCGCATCTTAGTTGAATACCCAGATACAAGCCTTGTCATCGATGGTTATACCGACAGTACGGGTAGCGCCGATTACAATCAGCAGTTATCTGAAAAGCGTGCTGAGCAGGTACGCGCATTCTTGGTAAGCCAAAATGTTGCCCCAGGTCGTGCTGTCGCTCGCGGCATGGGTGAGCGTTTCCCTATCTGTAGCAACTCAACGACAGAAGGGCGTCAATGCAACCGACGTGTAGAGATTAAGATTCTACCGCTGACGTAAGCCGTGTATCGAACATAGATAAAAAATCCCTAGGTCATACCTAGGGATTTTTGGTTTTATTCTTTGTTGTCAGCGAGATCTGGAATAACAGGTTTGACGTTGTCGATAGGGTAACAGCCCAATACTTTTAGATGCTTCGTTATCTTCACTAACTCATCGACTGCGTTCTTCATCGCCTCAGAATCTTTATGTCCTTCGACATCGACATAAAACATCTCTTCCCAAGGGTTGCCCATGATTGGACGAGATTCAAGCTTGGTCATATTGATGCCATAGCGCTGAAGCACCAGCAAGGTTTCAACCAGTGAGCCAGCCTCTTGTGAGGTTGCCATGATGAAAGTTGTCTTCGCTGGGATCTGAGCCGACACTTCCACTGGCTTTCTCGCCACAATAATAAAGCGAGTGTGGTTCTCTGTTTGATTGGCAATGTTGCCTTGAATCGACTGTAAACCATAGAGCTTACCGCTTGCTGCGTGACCGATAGCCGCAACGTCATCGCGATTTAGCTCTTGTACTTTTTGCATCGCATCAGCCGTGCTTGCACAGGACTCAAGAGTCACGCCTTTCAGACGGCTCAAGAACTCACTGCATTGCTGGTGAGGCTGAGGGTGTGAATATAGTGTCTTGATGTTCTCAAGACGGATCTCTTTCGTCGCTACCAAGCAGTGTTCGATAGGCTGAGTGATCTCGCCGACGATATGCAAAGTCGTGTGCTGAAGCAGATCAAATACTTCATTGATAGAGCCTGAACTGGTGTTCTCGATTGGCAGTACACCGTAATCTGCATGGCCAGATTCAACTGTTTTGATGACTTCTTTGAATTGGTCGCAGTTAAGCTCTACCAGTTCTGTGTTCTTGCGAGAGAAGTAGTCTCGGCTTGCAAGGTGGGAGTAAGAGCCCTTTGCACCAAGAAATGCCACGCGAGCGACGGGCTTTCGGCTTTGGTCTGGATTCGCTAGATTCTGTAGGTAAACCTGCTGCAACAACACTGAGTCTTCAATGATGGTATGAAAGATCTTAGTGATGTACGGGGCATCGAGTTCGTACTTGTCTTTACCGTTGTTGATTAACTTAACGAGCAGTTGCTGTTCACGAGCAGCATCACGAACGGGTTTAGATGTCTCTACTTTGCTTTTCGCTACTTCAATGCTGAGCTTACGGCGCTCAGATAGAAGTTGCAGTAGCTGGTCATCAAGTTCATTCAGTCTCAGGCGAATGTCATCTAGTGAATAGTTGGTGTCGGTCATCAAATAGTCCTTATAAAAAAGCCTCCCGTTTGGGAGGCTTTCCGTTCGTTTTTGACTTTTCTTTCGAAAACGAAGAAGCCTCCAAGCCTAGTGGAGAAAAAAGAAGTCAAAAAAGAACAGAATACTTGGGCGCATAAATCGTTGCTTAATCATTTTTATTGGCTAAGCCCCACAATAAGCAAGGGAGCTTGGAGCGTCAAGCAAAAAAATAGCGCCCTAAGGCGCTATTTTTTTGTGACTAAATTGAATCGCTATGCGGTAAGACGAATGTATTATTCGATTTCTTCTGCTTCTGCGAGCTCAGGCTTCTCTGTGCGACGAGCTTCAGGTTTGTGTCTTAGTTTGTTTAGCTGACGTTCCAGTTTCTGTTCTACCTCGTTAACGGCAGCGTATAAATCTTCATGAGTAGCGGAAGCGACAAGTTTGCCTTTGGGTACCGTAATGGACGCTTCGAATTTCATTTGTTTGTTTGGCTCTTCGTTGAAAGCAGTCTGGCAACTAATAATGTCCACTTGCCATTTTTCTAACTTCTTAAATTTGCTCTCAATATGCTCACGGATTGCAGAGGTGATCTCAATGTTTTTACCAGTGATGTTTACTCTCATATGTTTTTTCCTCTGTTGCATCCCTCATGGGTTAACTCCAGATTACTTATCCAGACCGAAAAGAATGTGATCTAGATCACTCTTGTGCGAGGGTTTTTCGCTTCCAAATCTAAATGTGATCTATCGCAAAACTTTGTGCTGTCGAGTGTAAAAAAGCCTTTTCTTTCCGTGAAAAGTCATTAATTTGGATAGAGTAGCGTTCTGAAAATTTCCCATTTTTGGCGACTTAGTACGACCCTAAGAAAGCGGCTGGCTAATTAGTGTTCAGAACTAAAATGTGATCTTTATCACTTAGTCGATGTCTCCTCCTTTTCTCCCAATATTCTATAAAACTCAATGTCCTGATTGAGAGCTTGTTGTTCGTCTCTGATCTCCTGTAATGACTCTAGTTGTTTGTAGATGACAAAGTATCGGTTGATGTTCGCGACATAGGTAACGGGCTCTGAACTGATATTACGTCGTGCCATTAGCTCTACATTCCCAAACCATTTGTTGGGATCGTAGCCGTGTTTTTCTGCGAGGCGACGCATTCTCGAGATATTACCCGGCCCCGCATTGTAGGCGGCGAGTGTTAAATACACTTTGTCGTCGTCACTGATCGCATCATCGCTGAAATATCGATCGCGAATAAAGCGCATGTATTTGACCCCTGCGTGGACGTTATTCTCTATGTTGTTGATGTTCTTTATGTTGACGTTCTGGTCTCTCGCGGTACTTGGTAGTACCTGCATAATGCCAACTGCGCCTTTTGGGGAGACTTTATTTTGATTGAGCTTAGATTCTTGGAATGCTTGTGCGGCGATCATTAAGAAGTCGAAGTCATACTGGTCTGCGTATTTTTTGAAGAGGGTAATGAGCATTTCAAGCTGCTGGATGTTATTAGGATCTAGAGCCTTAGCAAACCATGATGTGTTCTCAAGATACTTATTGTAGATAACGTTACCGAGTAAGGTGCCGCCTTTAGCTGTTTTGATATAGGCGTCCACCTGTGCGCCTAGTTTGGGAGAGTCTTTGCGCATTGCCCAAGCAATCTGACCGCCCTCACGAAGCGGCAGTTCACTGTGTATATTTAGATCATCAAAGGTTTTGTTCCAGAAGAAGGCCTTATGGCTATCGAGTACCGTCGCCTTTACATAGCCTTGTTTCACCATTTCAATGAGTTCGTAATCTTGAAGCGTCTCTTCGAGGTATTGCACCAATACAGGTGCTTGCCCTTCTTCGGTCAGTTCCCGGTTGAGCTTTTGTAAGCTCTCAAAGTAGCTTGAACTCGCTCTCACCCAAACTTCTTTACCGCTTAGATCTTCAAGGCTGCTCAGCGTTGGGTAGTCGTCACTGGTAATAATGAGCTCATCAATGCCATCGAGGATTGGGGTACTGAACTGGATCACTTGCTCACGCCCAGGTGTCACTGTGAGATTAGCGACAATCAGGTCACCATATCCGTTTACTAGGGCTGGAATCAGGTCATCACGAGGAACTGGAATGACTTGTAGCTTCACTTTGGGGTATTTCTTTTTGAAGTGCTTTTCAAAGTGGTATAGCTGCTCTGCGCCAATACCTCTAGGTAGACCTTTTTCAATGTAATAGAACCCAAGGTCGGCAGACACGAGCACTCGTATTACTCGCTTTTCCGCAAGGGTATCTAGATCCCCTGTGTAGGGGGTATTGCTTAATGGCGTAAGTTCTAATGCTCGCAGTGGGAGTGAGAACAATACGATGGCTAAACTCAGTAACAGCGCCTTCACTTCCATCACCTTTTTATTATTGTGTTAAAGGTAAATATATAAATGAAAACGCCTTTTCGCCAATTTGGGCACAAAAAAAGCGCTGATACTACAGCGCTTTAGTTGAATCTCTTTGAGGCTTATAGAGGGTTCAGCTCAATAAGTTTCTCTGTACGCTCGACTTGCTCTTGCATGCCAAGTTCCTCGTAAGCCTTCTTCTGAATGCTCAGAGATTTGCGAGCCGCTTCTGTATCTGGATACGTTTTCTGCAGCTCTTGCGTACGATTGATCGCGGCAATCCAAGCTTCGCGACGCAAGTAGAAATCGGCTGTCGCTAGGTCATAGTTTGCTAGGCGGTTCTTCAGAGCTACCATACGCTTTTGTGCATCTTCGGCATAAGCACTGTTTGGGTAACGCTTGAGTAGGCGATCGAAGTCTGCAAATGCCGCTTTAACTGGTTCAGGGTCTCGGTCTGAACGATCAATACGGAAGATGTCATGCATAAAGTTACGATCTTGCGCCATATGACTTAGACCACGCATATACAGAACCCAGTCAGAACGCTCATGAGTTGGGTTCAGGCGAGAGAAACGCTCGATAGTGGCTAACGCAAGCGCCAAGTCATCATTCTTATAGTATGCATAGATAAGGTCTAACTGAACCTGTTCGGTATAAGCACCAAATGGGTAGCGAGAATCCAGCGCTTCAAGGCGCTCGATAGCGGATGTCCAGTTACCACCTTGCAGTGACTCTTGAGCTTCAGAATACAACTGAGACGGCGGGACATCTGGGACGGTGACTTCTTTGTCAGCACAACCAAACAACAAAGCTACAGAAAGCAAGCCTGTTAGTTTAAGTAGTTTCATACGAGAACGATTTTCCTTGACGTAAATATTTTTCCGCTTCCATTACTTTTCTTGCCAGTAACAGATACAATGATGGGCTATATTATCCACACTCGTGGTATTAGTCCCAAGGTTTTTTAAAAAGTTCGATATGGCTCAGCAGATTGAATTAACAAATACAGTAAAAGACAGCCAGTTAGGTCAACGTTTAGACCAAGCTGTAGCTGAACTCTTCGCAGATTTTTCTCGTTCGCGCCTAAAAGAATGGCTGCTAGACGGGAAAATCGCGGTTAACGGTGTCGTGGTGACCAAGCCTCGCACTAAAGTGATGGGCGGTGAATTGATTACCGTTCAAGCTGAACTAGAAGATGAAGAACGCTTCGAAGCGCAAGATATTCCTCTAAACATCGTATACGAGGATGATGACATTATTGTTATCAATAAGCCAAGAGATTTCGTTGTCCATCCTGGAGCAGGGACACCAGATGGCACGGTTCTGAATGCGCTTTTGCATCACTACCCAGCTATCGCGGAAGTACCACGTGCAGGTATCGTTCATCGTCTCGATAAAGACACCACAGGTTTGATGGTGGTAGCGAAGACGGTTCCATCGCAAACGCGTTTGGTTCGTGCTCTGCAAAAACGCAACATTACTCGTGAGTACGAAGCGATTGCTATCGGTAAAATGACGGCTGGTGGTATGGTTGATAAGCCAATTGGTCGTCACTCAACCAAACGCACGCTGATGGCGGTGAATGAGCTAGGTAAACCTGCAATCACTCACTACCGTGTTGCGGAACACTTCCGTGAGCACACGCGTATCCGTTTACGCCTAGAAACAGGGCGTACGCACCAGATCCGTGTACATATGTCTTACCTGCAACACCCACTGTTGGGTGATACGGCTTATGGTGGTCGCGCTCGCATTCCTCGTGGCGCTAGCGAAGAACTGACCGAGATGATCCGTAGCTTTGATCGTCAAGCACTGCATGCTGTGATGCTGAAATTTGCTCACCCAGTAACAGGCGAAGAGATGGAGTTCCACGCGCCAGTACCTGACGATATGGTAGCGATGGCAGAAGCACTTCGTGAAGATACTAAGCTAAATAAAGAAGAAGACTATTAATGTCGACTCTTAAGCCAAACTGGCAGTCTGCATCGAATGTGAGTTCGGTGACGTCAACTCGTGAAGGCGGCGTATCTAAATCGCCGTTTTCTGGGTTGAACCTAGGAATGCATGTCGGAGACAATCCAGCAGATGTTGAAGCAAACAGACTTCAACTGGCTTCCTTAGCGAACATGCCGTCTGCCCCAGTTTGGCTTAATCAAACTCATTCCACAGTGGTTGCTAAGGTTGATGCACCAACTGACACGGTTGTCGATGCCGATGCGAGCTTCACTACCGTACCAGGTGTTGTTCTCAGCGCGATGACCGCAGACTGCTTGCCGATTTTACTTGCTGCAAAAGATGGCTCTGCGGTTTCCGCCGTTCATGCGGGGTGGCGTGGACTTGCAGATGGTATTGTTGAAAATGCCGTGTCTCTCTTCGAGTCTGAGCTGCAAGCATGGATTGGACCTGCAATCGGGTTTGATGCTTTTGAAGTGGGAGAAGATGTTCGAGACGCGTTTTGCACCAATCACCCTGAATACACAATCGCATTCAAACCGCACCCTACATCTGGCAAATGGTTAGCTGATTTGGCGCTAATCGCTGAGATGAAGCTTAAATCTCTAGGGGTCGATAGCGTTACTCAAAGTGGACTGTGTACCTTCCAAGACTCGACGCGCTTCTATTCTTATCGACGTGATGGGCAAACTGGTCGTATGGCAAGCTTTATTTGGATCAAAGCCTGATTTTCGCTCCCATCTCTTGAAATCCTCCACCTGAGTAACCATCTTATTTGCATATCAAGCCGTATGTAATTAAGGGGGTTGCTGTGCGCTTAGATCGATTTACTAGCAAATTCCAAGTCGCTATTTCCGATGCTCAGTCTTTAGCTTTAGGACGAGATCATCAGTACATTGAACCTGTTCACCTCATGGTCGCGCTGCTCAATCAAGAAGGCAGCTCGATTCGTCCATTGCTAACCATGCTAAATGTAGATGTTGTCCATCTGCGTTCAAAACTCGCTGAATTATTGGATAAATTGCCAAAGGTAACCGGTGTAGGTGGCGATGTTCAGCTCTCCAGCTCAATGGGGCAAGTATTTAACCTTTGCGATAAGGTCGCTCAGAAACGCCAAGATGCGTATATCTCGTCTGAAATCTTCTTACTTGCTGCGATTGAAGACAAAGGCCCCTTGGGGCAGTTGCTTAAAGAGCAAGGGTTAACGGAAGCTAAGATTAACCAATCGATCGAGCAGATTCGTGGTGGTCAAAAAGTTGATGACCCGAATGCCGAAGAGAAGCGCCAAGCACTAGAGAAGTTTACCATTGACCTCACCGAGCGTGCAGAGCAAGGCAAGCTTGACCCTGTCATTGGTCGTGATGATGAGATTCGTCGCACTATTCAGGTCCTGCAACGTCGTACCAAGAATAACCCGGTCATTATCGGCGAGCCTGGTGTGGGTAAAACTGCCATCGTAGAAGGCTTGGCTCAGCGCATTATCAATAACGAAGTGCCAGAGGGTTTGCGCGGTCGTCGTGTATTGTCCCTTGATATGGGCTCTTTAGTCGCTGGTGCTAAATATCGAGGTGAGTTCGAAGAGCGATTGAAGTCGGTACTTAATGAGCTTGCTAAAGAAGAAGGCAACATCATCCTGTTCATCGATGAATTGCATACTATGGTTGGCGCAGGTAAAGGCGAAGGCTCTATGGATGCGGGCAATATGCTCAAGCCGGCACTTGCTCGCGGTGAGCTTCATTGTGTTGGCGCCACCACTTTGGATGAATACCGCCAATATATAGAGAAAGACGCAGCGCTAGAGCGACGTTTTCAAAAGGTGCTGGTGGATGAGCCAAGTGTCGAAGACACCGTGGCGATTCTGCGCGGACTTAAAGAACGTTATGAGCTTCATCACCATGTAGAGATTACCGACCCCGCCATCGTCGCGGCGGCAAGTCTTTCTCATCGCTATGTGACAGATAGACAGTTGCCAGATAAGGCCATTGACCTGATTGATGAAGCTGCATCAAGTATTCGTTTGCAGATCGATTCGAAACCTGAATCGCTCGATAAGCTCGAACGTAAAATCATTCAGCTCAAAATAGAGCAGCAGGCTTTGAAAAATGAGTCGGACGATGCGAGTAGTAAGCGACTTTCGGTACTCAATGAAGAGTTAGATTCCAAAGAGCGCGAATATGCAGAGCTAGAAGAAGTCTGGAACGCAGAAAAGGCGGCACTATCTGGCACACAACATATTAAAGCGGAGCTTGAGCAAGCGCGACTGGATATGGATGTTGCTAGACGAGCGGGCGATTTAAATCGAATGTCTGAGCTTCAGTATGGTCGTATTCCAGAATTAGAGAAGCAGCTCGATCTTGCCACACAAGCTGAAATGCAGGAGATGAGTCTGCTTCGTAACAAGGTTACGGATGCGGAAATCGCGGAAGTATTGTCGAAGCAAACGGGTATTCCAGTCTCTAAGATGTTGGAAGCGGAGAAAGACAAACTACTCCGTATGGAAGAAGTGCTGCATAAGCGTGTCATTGGTCAAGCAGAAGCGGTAGAAGTGGTATCGGATGCGATCCGTCGTAGCCGAGCAGGTCTTGCTGATCCTAACAAACCTATTGGTTCGTTCTTATTCTTGGGTCCAACAGGTGTTGGTAAAACCGAGCTATGTAAGACGCTTGCGAATTTCATGTTTGATAGTGAAGATGCCATGGTGCGCATCGACATGTCAGAGTTTATGGAGAAACATTCAGTAGCTCGCTTAGTAGGTGCGCCTCCGGGTTATGTTGGCTATGAAGAAGGCGGCTACCTAACTGAAGCGGTTAGACGTAAGCCATATTCGGTAATTTTGCTGGATGAGGTAGAAAAGGCACACCCGGATGTGTTCAACATTCTCCTTCAAGTATTGGATGATGGTCGTCTTACTGATGGTCAAGGGCGCACGGTCGACTTCAGAAACACCGTTGTCATCATGACCTCTAACTTGGGCTCATCTAGAATCCAAGAGAATTTCCAAGTTCTCGATTATGAAGGGATCAAGCGTGAAGTAATGGATGTTGTGACGTCGCACTTTAGGCCTGAGTTTTTAAACCGTGTCGATGAGAGCGTGGTTTTCCATCCGCTAGGTCAGCAACACATCAAGTCGATTGCGAACATACAACTTGAGCGTTTAGGCAAGCGAATGGAAGACAGTGGTTACTCTTTGGTTGTTGCAGATGCTGTGCTCGATTACATTGCGAAAGTGGGTTACGACCCTGTATATGGTGCAAGACCTTTAAAACGCGCCATTCAACAAAGTATTGAGAATCCACTCGCGAAAGAAATACTCGCTGGCAAGGTGGATCCAAGCAAACCCGTCAAACTTATCGTCAATAACGATAAAATTGCGGTAGGACAGTAGCTAAATACTAGCGAACAATCGCGTAAAGGGGAGGGGTACTCCCCTTTTCTGTGTCTTTTTTGGACGTTCTGATTCTTTTGTGTACGAACAGAAAGAAAAAGCGAATTTAATGCAAATTAGCGCTTGCCAAGTGAATGGCGATCTCTATAATGCCACCTCGCTGACACGGGAACAGAGAGATAAATCTCTAACGAGTCAGAAGGTCAAATGCTTCTAAGGAAGCAAAGCAAATTAAGTTGAAAAAAGTGGTTGACACTAAAGCTTATCTCGCTAAAATGACCGTCCGTTTTGAAGCAAGCTTCGAAACAAGTTCTTTAACAATTTAAACCTATCAATCTGTGTGGGCACTCGTTGATGATAATCAAATTAGATATTTCTCTTAATAAAGAGCGGTATCAAATTAGGTTTCAATGAACTGAGTGACCAATTCAAGTCTTCGGACTTGGCACAGTCAATTCAAACATTACTTATGCTATTTATTAGCAAGAGCAATGTTCAGTATTCATTGAGCCGACAAAATCTTAAATTGAAGAGTTTGATCATGGCTCAGATTGAACGCTGGCGGCAGGCCTAACACATGCAAGTCGAGCGGAAACGAGTTAACTGACCCTTCGGGTGACGTTAACGGCGTCGAGCGGCGGACGGGTGAGTAATGCCTGGGAAATTGCCCTGATGTGGGGGATAACCATTGGAAACGATGGCTAATACCGCATAATAGCTTCGGCTCAAAGAGGGGGACCTTCGGGCCTCTCGCGTCAGGATATGCCCAGGTGGGATTAGCTAGTTGGTGAGGTAATGGCTCACCAAGGCGACGATCCCTAGCTGGTCTGAGAGGATGATCAGCCACACTGGAACTGAGACACGGTCCAGACTCCTACGGGAGGCAGCAGTGGGGAATATTGCACAATGGGCGCAAGCCTGATGCAGCCATGCCGCGTGTGTGAAGAAGGCCTTCGGGTTGTAAAGCACTTTCAGTCGTGAGGAAGGTGGTGTCGTTAATAGCGGCATCATTTGACGTTAGCGACAGAAGAAGCACCGGCTAACTCCGTGCCAGCAGCCGCGGTAATACGGAGGGTGCGAGCGTTAATCGGAATTACTGGGCGTAAAGCGCATGCAGGTGGTTAGTTAAGTCAGATGTGAAAGCCCGGGGCTCAACCTCGGAACTGCATTTGAAACTGGCTGACTAGAGTACTGTAGAGGGGGGTAGAATTTCAGGTGTAGCGGTGAAATGCGTAGAGATCTGAAGGAATACCGGTGGCGAAGGCGGCCCCCTGGACAGATACTGACACTCAGATGCGAAAGCGTGGGGAGCAAACAGGATTAGATACCCTGGTAGTCCACGCCGTAAACGATGTCTACTTGGAGGTTGTGGCCTTGAGCCGTGGCTTTCGGAGCTAACGCGTTAAGTAGACCGCCTGGGGAGTACGGTCGCAAGATTAAAACTCAAATGAATTGACGGGGCCCGCACAAGCGGTGGAGCATGTGGTTTAATTCGATGCAACGCGAAGAACCTTACCTACTCTTGACATCCAGAGAACTTAGCAGAGATGCTTTGGTGCCTTCGGGAACTCTGAGACAGGTGCTGCATGGCTGTCGTCAGCTCGTGTTGTGAAATGTTGGGTTAAGTCCCGCAACGAGCGCAACCCTTATCCTTGTTTGCCAGCACTTCGGGTGGGAACTCCAGGGAGACTGCCGGTGATAAACCGGAGGAAGGTGGGGACGACGTCAAGTCATCATGGCCCTTACGAGTAGGGCTACACACGTGCTACAATGGCGCATACAGAGGGCGGCCAACTTGCGAAAGTGAGCGAATCCCAAAAAGTGCGTCGTAGTCCGGATTGGAGTCTGCAACTCGACTCCATGAAGTCGGAATCGCTAGTAATCGTGGATCAGAATGCCACGGTGAATACGTTCCCGGGCCTTGTACACACCGCCCGTCACACCATGGGAGTGGGCTGCAAAAGAAGTGGGTAGTTTAACCTTCGGGAGGACGCTCACCACTTTGTGGTTCATGACTGGGGTGAAGTCGTAACAAGGTAGCCCTAGGGGAACCTGGGGCTGGATCACCTCCTTATACGAATAGATTATTGCGATGAGTGTTCACACAGATTGATACGGTTTATGAATTAAAGACGATGCTTGGGTCTGTAGCTCAGGTGGTTAGAGCGTTCGCCTGATAAGCGAGAGGTCGGTGGTTCAAGTCCACTCAGACCCACCAATCTTCCTCCCAGATGATTGGCGGTAAGCATCACACTGATGGGGCTATAGCTCAGCTGGGAGAGCGCCTGCCTTGCACGCAGGAGGTCTGCGGTTCGATCCCGCATAGCTCCACCATCTTTAAGTGTTTTCTCTTTGAGAATATTTAAAAATGGTTTCTTTCTTTAAATAGAAAGCAAATCTCGTTCTTTAACAATTTGGAAAGCTGACGAATAACATTTGATTAATGTTATTCAATTAAAAGTTCTCAAATCCTAGATGATGTAATCATTTAGGTACCAACACACATTCAAGTGTTCTTGGGAATCACGAAAGTGATTCATATTTGAGTCCGGCAAAATCGAGTCTGCACATGTATAAAAATGCAGACAACTTTGGTTGTTTGATTAAACAATCTCATGGTTTCATCTGAAACTCTTTGGGGTTGTATGGTTAAGTGACTAAGCGTACACGGTGGATGCCTTGGCAGTCAGAGGCGATGAAAGGCGTAATAACTTGCGATAAGCCCAGATTAGGTAGTAATAACCTTTGAGTCTGGGATTCCTGAATGGGGGAAACCCACCTGCATAAGCAGGTATCGCTGAGTGAATACATAGCTCAGCGAGGCGAACCGGGGGAACTGAAACATCTAAGTACCCCGAGGAAGAGAAATCAACCGAGATTCCGAAAGTAGCGGCGAGCGAAATTGGATTAGCCCTTAAGCTTTTAATGAGACAGGTGAAGGCTCTGGAAAGTGCCGCGATACAGGGTGATAGCCCCGTAACCGACATCTCATCATCAGTGAAATCGAGTAGGGCGGGACACGTGATATCCTGTCTGAATATGGGGGGACCATCCTCCAAGGCTAAATACTACTGACTGACCGATAGTGAACCAGTACCGTGAGGGAAAGGCGAAAAGAACCCCTGTGAGGGGAGTGAAATAGAACCTGAAACCGTGTACGTACAAGCAGTAGGAGCACCTTCGTGGTGTGACTGCGTACCTTTTGTATAATGGGTCAGCGACTTATATTCAGTGGCAAGGTTAACCGTTTAGGGGAGCCGTAGGGAAACCGAGTCTTAACTGGGCGTTCAGTCTCTGGATATAGACCCGAAACCAGGTGATCTAGCCATGGGCAGGTTGAAGGTTGAGTAACATCAACTGGAGGACCGAACCGACTAATGTTGAAAAATTAGCGGATGACTTGTGGCTAGGGGTGAAAGGCCAATCAAACCTGGAGATAGCTGGTTCTCCCCGAAATCTATTTAGGTAGAGCCTCGGACGAATACTACTGGGGGTAGAGCACTGTTAAGGCTAGGGGGGTCATCCCGACTTACCAACCCTTTGCAAACTCCGAATACCAGTAAGTACTATCCGGGAGACACACGGCGGGTGCTAACGTCCGTCGTGGAGAGGGAAACAACCCAGACCGCCAGCTAAGGTCCCAAATTATAGCTAAGTGGGAAACGATGTGGGAAGGCTTAGACAGCTAGGATGTTGGCTTAGAAGCAGCCATCATTTAAAGAAAGCGTAATAGCTCACTAGTCGAGTCGGCCTGCGCGGAAGATGTAACGGGGCTAAGCTATAAACCGAAGCTGCGGCAATATACTTTGTATATTGGGTAGGGGAGCGTTCTGTAAGCCGTTGAAGGTGGACTGTAAGGTCTGCTGGAGGTATCAGAAGTGCGAATGCTGACATGAGTAACGATAAAGGGGGTGAAAAACCTCCTCGCCGGAAGACCAAGGGTTCCTGTCCAACGTTAATCGGGGCAGGGTGAGTCGACCCCTAAGGCGAGGCCGAAAGGCGTAGTCGATGGGAAACGGGTTAATATTCCCGTACTTCTTACAATTGCGATGGGGGGACGGAGAAGGCTAGGTGGGCCTGGCGACGGTTGTCCAGGTTCAAGTGCGTAGGCTTGAGAGTTAGGTAAATCCGGCTCTCTTTAAGGCTGAGACACGACGTCGAGCTACTACGGTAGTGAAGTCATTGATGCCATGCTTCCAGGAAAAGCCTCTAAGCTTCAGATTGTAAGGAATCGTACCCCAAACCGACACAGGTGGTCGGGTAGAGAATACCAAGGCGCTTGAGAGAACTCGGGTGAAGGAACTAGGCAAAATGGTACCGTAACTTCGGGAGAAGGTACGCTCCTCGCGGTGAAGTCCCTTGCGGATGGAGCTATGGGGAGTCGCAGATACCAGGTGGCTGCAACTGTTTATTAAAAACACAGCACTGTGCAAAATCGTAAGATGACGTATACGGTGTGACGCCTGCCCGGTGCCGGAAGGTTAATTGATGGGGTTAGACTTCGGTCGAAGCTCTTGATCGAAGCCCCGGTAAACGGCGGCCGTAACTATAACGGTCCTAAGGTAGCGAAATTCCTTGTCGGGTAAGTTCCGACCTGCACGAATGGCGTAATGATGGCCACGCTGTCTCCACCCGAGACTCAGTGAAATTGAAATCGCTGTGAAGATGCAGTGTACCCGCGGCTAGACGGAAAGACCCCGTGAACCTTTACTACAGCTTGGCACTGAACATTGACCCTACATGTGTAGGATAGGTGGGAGGCTTTGAAACTAGTACGCCAGTATTAGTGGAGCCGTCCTTGAAATACCACCCTTGTAGTGTTGATGTTCTAACGTTGGCCCCTTATCGGGGCTGCGGACAGTGCCTGGTGGGTAGTTTGACTGGGGCGGTCTCCTCCCAAAGAGTAACGGAGGAGCACGAAGGTGGGCTAATCACGGTTGGACATCGTGAGGTTAGTGCAATGGCATAAGCCCGCTTGACTGCGAGAATGACAATTCGAGCAGGTGCGAAAGCAGGTCATAGTGATCCGGTGGTTCTGAATGGAAGGGCCATCGCTCAACGGATAAAAGGTACTCCGGGGATAACAGGCTGATACCGCCCAAGAGTTCATATCGACGGCGGTGTTTGGCACCTCGATGTCGGCTCATCACATCCTGGGGCTGAAGTCGGTCCCAAGGGTATGGCTGTTCGCCATTTAAAGTGGTACGCGAGCTGGGTTTAGAACGTCGTGAGACAGTTCGGTCCCTATCTGCCGTGGGCGTTGGAAGATTGAAGGGGGCTGCTCCTAGTACGAGAGGACCGGAGTGGACGAACCTCTGGTGTTCGGGTTGTGTCGCCAGACGCATTGCCCGGTAGCTAAGTTCGGAATCGATAACCGCTGAAAGCATCTAAGCGGGAAGCGAGCCCTGAGATGAGTCTTCCCTGGCACTTTAAGTGTCCTAAAGGGTTGTTCGAGACTAGAACGTTGATAGGCAGGGTGTGTAAGCGTTGTGAGGCGTTGAGCTAACCTGTACTAATTGCCCGTGAGGCTTAACCATACAACACCCAAAGGGTTTTGATGGACTCAAAGTAAGAACATTGAATGTGTATTTAGACTTTTAAAATCAGTTTTCCAGATTTATTGTTTTCAGATTTTCAGAAAATCTGAAGGCAAAACAGAATTTGCTTGGCGACCATAGCGTTGTGGACCCACCTGATTCCATGCCGAACTCAGAAGTGAAACGCAATAGCGCCGATGGTAGTGTGGGGTTTCCCCATGTGAGAGTAGGACATCGCCAGGCTTTAAATTAAGGAACCACGTTGTAGAACGTGTTTGCCACTGCGGAGTGGTAGTTCAGTTGGTTAGAATACCGGCCTGTCACGCCGGGGGTCGCGGGTTCGAGTCCCGTCCACTCCGCCACTTATTTGAGAGTCGTCTCATTAAACACGAAGATAGGGGTGTAGCTCCAATTGGCAGAGCAGCGGATTCCAAATCCGCGTGTTGGGAGTTCGAATCTCTCCACCCCTGCCATATTCAAAGGCTCTGACTTAGGTCGGAGCCTTTTTTGTTTTCGCTTTTCCAAAGCGATGTGTTGGGAGCTGGGTCGCCAGCCCGGTCAAATCTCTCCACCCCTGCCATCTTTAAAGCCTCGTCGAAAGACGGGGTTTTTTTACATCAGTCATATTTAAAGGCTCTGACTTAGGTCGGAGCCTTTTTAGTTTTCACATTTCTATACTCTCCAACCTTACAGTTCGCTGATATACTCATTTCCATCACCACTGAAATGGATATGACTATGCCTCATTTACGCTTTAGAGCTCTTGAACAAGAAATGGTTAAAACGCTTTCAAGTCCACTTGTCGACGAGCTTCTGCCTCTAATGGATTGCCCTAGAGAGGATTTCACGATTGAACACATCAGTTCGACCTTCTTTTTTGATGCTCAGCAGAGTCATGCGTATCCTTTTGTCGAGGTGCTATGGTTCGACCGTGGGCAAGAAGTCAAAGATAAGGTCGCAAGCGTTATAACTAATCAAGTGCGTTCTGTACTTGGTAAAGAGCGAGATGTGGCTGTGATTTTTGTCGCTTTAGAGCCAAATAGTTACTACGACAACGGTAATCACTACGGCTAAACCATCGAATTAGGCTGCTCTCATAAATGCGACTGGAGAAGTTCCTTGATGTTGACTATTGTTATTGGTACTTCAGCGGATTAGTCGTTGTTTTCTAGGTTTTATTGTTGTCTTGCTTAGGACTGTTCTGCTGCTTTGAAAGGGGGGGTTCCCCAATCGTTAGGGTAAGGAATACTGTTATGACAATGATATCATCAAGGCAGTTTGCCCGATGGCTAAGAGAGAGGTTTGCTTCTGAAAAAAGCGGAGTGATCCTGACCAGAGAAGACATTAATCAACTATCCGGTAGGCAGAGTTTTACGCTGGGGTTTGTGAATGACATCCACTACGAACTGATGCAACACGGCATTGCCTTTGTGACCGATACGAGCAGAGAGAAATTCTATTTAATTCCCGTCAACTCTGCTGAAAATTGGCGTAAAAAGCTGGAGATCCAGTACGAGAAAGAGCTGTACTGCAATGTGTTCCCAATCGAAAAGTCTGGGTAATAAAAAAGCCTCCATTATGAACTGACCCCCAATAGTTGGACACCAATTATTGGGGGTCTTTTTATGTCCAAGTACAGCAGAGCATTAAAATGCTCGATAGCAAAACAATATCTACAAGGCGAGAGTTCATCCGGTGAGCTTTCTCGTCTTCATTCCATACCATCACGTCAAATACGTTACTGGGCTCAAGTGCTTGATATTCATGGTGCTCAAGCATTTATGCCTCATGGGTTTGCAAAAGAACGCACAAAACCAAACTGCAAGCCTTAAAACACATGTGGACGAATGGTTGGTCTGTCGGCCACACTAGTGCGGTACTGAATTTTTCGTCTCCTGGCACTCTCTCCGTTTGGCTCAAACAATACGAAAGAGATGGTATCCAGGGGCTTGAGTGTAGCAAAGGACGACCAACAATGAGTAAGCACCCCTTTATTCAAGATAAGCACGATGATGAGAAGACATTGGAAGAACTCAAAGAGGAGTTAGCGTACTTGCGAGCAGAGAACGCTGTCTTAAAAAAGTTAGAGGAGCTGGAACAGGAGAAACGTCGTCGAACACAGAAAAAACGAAAGTAGTTCTAGCTCTTAGAAATCAACATCTACAACAACATCTCTTGCATACCCTTAAGTTAGCGAGAAGTAGCTTCTATTATCACGCGCAGTCGAGCAACGCCGCCGATAGCTATCAAGATGAGAAGCAGTTGATCGAGAAAATATATCATGACCACAAAGGGAGATATGGCTATCGTCGCATTCACCTCGAGTTAAGGAGGCGTAACGTCACTCTTAACCACAAGACAGTCCAACGTCTGATGAGGTTACTTGGCCTAAAATCAACGGTTAGGCCCAAGCGATACAGCTCATACAAGGGAGAGGCAGGAACAACCGCACCAAATGTGCTTGAGCGGGACTTCAATGCAACGAAGCCTGATGAAAAGTGGGTAACGGATGTTACTGAGTTTAAAGTTAAGCAGCAGAAGGTGTACTTATCACCAATCGTCGATCTGTTTACGCAGGAAGTCGTCGCTTATAAGGTTGCAAAAAACGCGTGCTTACCTCTGGTCACAGACATGCTGACAGAGGCAGTTGCGACTTTAGATGAGAACTCAAAGCCAATCGTTCATAGCGATCAAGGGTGGCAATATAGGCATAGGAAATATCAGAAAACTCTCGCTGACAGGGGGTTAACTCAAAGTATGTCGCGAAAAGGAAACTGTTTGGATAATGCGGTGGCAGAGAACTTCTTTGCCTTGCTGAAAACAGAAATGTACCATAATCAGCACTTTGAAGATGCGGATGACTTAATCGAACAAATTGATGAATACATCGAGTATTACAATACAAAGCGCATCAAAGTGAAACTAAAAGGCCTGACTCCGATGGAATATCGAAATCAGGCCTTACAAGCCGCATAACAGAAATGTCCAACTTTATGGGGTCACTTCATTGGGAGGCTTTTTTGTGCTTTAGGCCATGCCTTGAATAATCACGAATTTCTCGAGTAACTCTTCATCCGTTTCTACATGATTAGGGTCAGTGATGATGCATTTCGTGATCGGGCATACCGATTGACAAGTAGGCTTCTCATAGTGACCTTTACACTCAGTGCACAGATCTGGGTCGATCTCGAAGATCTCACTTCCCATAGAAATGGCACCGTTAGGGCACTCTGGGTCGCACATATCGCAGTTAATGCACTTGTCGGTAATGAGCAGCGCCATCGTTACTTACCCGTTGGGTTACGTGTATCTTGTCCTGAGTTTAGGTTACGCATCAGTAGTGCGTAGTCCAGATCCAATTCCTCTGGTACTGGAATGAAGACAAAGTGGCCGTTACCTTTTGCGTCATCGATGCTTTCTGACTTGCGGTTTTCCATCACTTCTAGGTTGAAGACAACGTTGCCTTTTGGTGTCATTAGTTCGAGGCTGTCACCAACGATAAACTTGTTCTTCACTTCCACTTCCGCTAAGTGACCGCGACGCTTACCGGTAAACTCACCAACAAACTGTTGTGAGTCAGATACAGAATAGCCGTAGTCGTAGTTTTGATAGCTGTCGTGTGTGTGACGACGCAGGAAGCCTTCGGTGTAACCACGGTGAGCTAGGCTCTCTAGCGTACCCATTAGCGACTCATCGAATGGTTTGCCTGCAACGGCATCGTCGATCGCTTTACGATAAACCTGTGCAGTACGTGCACAGTAATAGAAAGACTTAGTACGACCTTCAATCTTAAGCGAGTGAACACCCATCTTCGTCAAGCGCTCTACATGCTGAACTGCACGTAGGTCTTTTGAGTTCATGATATATGTGCCATGCTCGTCTTCAAATGCTGCCATTTTGTCTTCTGGACGGTGGCTTTCAGAAAGCAGTACAACTTCATCAGTTGGTTTGCCACGACCGATAGTTGTCTCAGGACGTTCGTCAACAACTTCAACAGGCTGAGCCTCAGGTGTGAACTCTTCTACGATTTGACCAGCATCGTTTTCTGTTGCTTTTTCAACTTTGTATTCCCAACGACATGCATTAGTACATGTACCTTGGTTTGGATCGCGCTTGTTGATGTAGCCAGACAGCAGGCAGCGACCAGAGTACGCCATGCAAAGTGCGCCGTGTACGAATACTTCTAGTTCAGTTTCAGGGCAATGTTCACGGATCTCTTCAATCTCTTCCAGTGATAGCTCACGAGACACGATAACGCGCTCAACGCCATTCGCCGCCCAGAACTTAACCGTCGCCCAGTTTACCGCGTTCGCCTGTACAGACAGGTGAATTGGCATTTCTGGGAATGCTTCACGAACCATCATGATAAGACCTGGGTCAGACATGATGAGGGCGTCAGGGCCCATTTCTACCACAGGCTTTAGATCGCGGATGAACGTCTTTAGCTTTGAGTTGTGTGGTTGAATGTTGCATACCACATACAGCTTTTTACCTTGAGCGTGTGCTTCATCGATACCGATTTTTAGGTTTTCGTGGTTGAACTCGTTGTTACGAACACGAAGGCTGTAGCGAGGTTGACCTGCGTATACTGCATCTGCGCCGTACGCGAATGCATAACGCATGTTCTTGAGGCTGCCAGCTGGTGACAGAAGTTCTGGAGTAAACATTGCTTTATATCTCTAATCTGATTACAAGTCAGTGTTGTGCCACCTAATGGCACTAAGGGGCGCAAATTTTACGCTAGTATGGGAAGATTTCCAAGTTTTGAATCAAGCTCGCTGCTCTAGAAGTGTGGGTAAGGTTGAGAAGCGAGCCTAGTAAAGAAGGGGTTATTGCTTAGGTAGACCGCCTAGTGCGTCATACAGGTTAGGCAAGAAGGTACCAAATTCACTACATAGAAGTGAGAAGTCTGCGTCGATACGAGCTGCAGCGTCTTCACGTGGGATATCATCGTTTTGATCCTTCAACTCGTCGCTGAACTTCAAGCGTTTAATGCTGCCATCATCAGCCAAGACAAATTCGATACGATCTTGCCAGTTAAGCGCCAGCTTAGTCACAAACTTGTTGGCTTCAATGTGACCCAAGATCTCGTCGCTAGACAGTTCTTGTTTCTTACAACGGATAACGCCGCCATCTTCAAGAACTGATTTCAACTCCGCTTCATCAAGAAGGTTGAAGCCGGTTGGTGCTTCGCTGGTTTTTACCCATTCTGTCAGCGTATTTTCGATAGGCTGCTCTGGGAATGCCGGGATAACCGGTAGGCTACCCATTGTTTTACGCAGCAGTGTAATCACATCTTCAGCTTTCTTGTAGCTGCTGGCATCAACAATCACAAAGCCTTCTTTTGGCATGATAAGCAGGTGAGTAAGATTACTGCGGCTAAACGCACGTGGTAGAAGATCAATGATGATTTCGTCTTTAAGATCGTCTTTCTCTTTCTTCTTGAGAGGGCGACCTTCTTGAGTTTCAAGTGCTTCTACCTTGCTAGCCAGAGAGTCTTTGATAACCGACGCTGGTAGCATTTTCTCTTCTTTTTTCGCGCACAGTAGAATTCGGTTTTCAGAAACATGGGTCATCATATCGCCATGTTTACCCAATGCCGTGACCCAACCAAACTTCTGTTTGTCTTGGCTACCACAAGGAGTAAAGCGAAACTCTTCAAGCTGCTGCTCTAGCTTATCTGCATTAAACTCGAGTTCCTTGTTGAATCGATAGACCAAACAGTTTTTAAACCACATATTACTCTCACCTTTAGAATAGATAGCTGCACATGATAGGCAATTTTCCTTAAATTGTCCTAGCTTAAATCTCGATTATCGCAATAGATCTTGTGCGAAAGTTATATTAAAAATTGTTTTCAATGGTCACAAAAGTGTCATAATAATTCTTGATAATGCATGAAGTTGATTAGATTCCAAAAGGTTATTCAGATATGTCTAGAAGGATCCTGGTTGTTGAGGATGAAGCACCAATTCGCGAAATGCTGTGTTTCGTACTAGAGCAGAAAGGCTACCAAGCTGTTGAAGCTGAAGATTACGATACAGCAGTTAACAAACTGGCTGAACCTTACCCAGATCTTGTGCTACTTGACTGGATGTTACCTGGCGGTTCGGGCATTAACTTTATCAAACACATGAAGCGCGAAGAGCTGACTCGCAACATTCCTGTTGTGATGCTAACAGCACGTGGTGAAGAAGAAGATAAAGTACGCGGCCTAGAAGTTGGCGCCGATGACTACATCACTAAACCATTCTCGCCAAAAGAGCTGGTTGCTCGCCTCAAAGCGGTAATTCGTCGTGTGACGCCAACAGCACTTGAAGATGTGATTGATGTTCAAGGCCTTAAGCTTGATCCTGTGTCTCACCGAGTGACTGCCAATGAACAGCCTCTAGATATGGGACCAACTGAGTTCAAGATGCTCCATTTCTTCATGACACACCAAGAGCGTGTTTACAGCCGCGAGCAACTACTCAACAACGTATGGGGCACGAATGTTTACGTTGAAGACCGTACTGTCGACGTTCATATTCGTCGACTACGTAAAGCTCTTGAATCAGCAGGTCATGATAAATTGATTCAAACCGTTCGAGGTGCTGGCTACCGATTCTCAACCAAGGGCTAGCATCGAACTGGAGAGGTAAATGGTTGAAAGGTTAACCTGGAAAAAGCTGGCCTGGGAGCTGGCTTTTTTTACACCCCATGGATCGTCGTCGGGTGGATATTTGGATACATGCCGTGGCTGCTTTTGGTTGCCACGGTTTTGCAGTTGATGTGGCATCTACATAATCAGTTGCGTTTGTCTGCATGGCTGTGGGATGAAAAACGTCTTACACCGCCCTCAGGTACTGGTAACTGGGAATCGTTGTTCAATGGCATTTATCGCCTTCAGCAAAGGCAGCGCCGCAAACGCAAAGAGCTTACTAACCTGATTCGTCGTTTTAAGAATGGTGCAGAATCCTTACCCGATGCCGTTGTCGTATTCCGCAGCGAAGGCAACATCGTTTGGTGCAACAAGTTAGCTCAACACCTTCTAGGCTTCCGGTGGCCGGATGATTCTGGGCAGCCGATTTCGAACCTGATCCGCACGCCAGACTTTATCAAGTATCTGAACAAACAAGATTTCTCAGAGCCTCTAGAAATGCGTTCTCCACTTAACGTAGAGCGCATGCTGGAGCTTCGTATCGTGCCATACACTGAGGGTGAACACCTGATGGTGGTTCGTGACGTTAGTCAGCTCAAACAGCTTGAAGGTATGCGTCGTAACTTCTTTGCCAACGTCTCCCATGAGCTGCGTACACCAATGACCGTACTTCAGGGTTATCTTGAGATGACAGAAGATCCAGATATGGTTGTGGGACCTATGTGGACTAAAGCTCATGGTGTGATGACTGAGCAGCTCAACCGTATGAACAGCTTGGTTAATCAGTTGCTTACGCTATCTAAGATTGAAGCGGCACCTATGCATGAGTTGGATGAAGTCGTGAATGTGCCTGCCATGCTAGAAGTGCTTGAAAAAGAAGCGGTAAGTCTCAGTGGTGAAGAAGGACATAAGATCAGTTTTGATGTTGATAATAGCCTACGTGTCTTTGCCGATGATGATCAGCTGCGCAGTGCGATTTCAAACCTGGTCTATAACGCGGTGAAATACACGCCGCCAGGTGCGAACGTAAAAGTCCGTTGGTATCAATCATCGCAAGGTGCTCACCTGGAAGTTGAAGATACTGGAGACGGTATTGAAGCGCAGCACCTTCATAGACTGACAGAACGATTCTACCGAGTAGATAAAGCGCGCTCTCGTGATACCGGGGGCAGTGGACTCGGGCTTGCGATAGTAAAACACGCGCTCTCACACCATGACTCTCACTTAGAAATACAGTCAGAGGTTGGCGTGGGCAGTAAGTTCTCATTCATCCTTCCAGAACGTTTGGTCGTTCAATAATGGGACTGTTAAAGCGCATTCCAACGCTTATTGCTCTCTGCGTTCTCGTCGCAGGGAGCGCTTTTGCCGACGATCTGCCTAAATACAGCAAACTCTCAGGTGTATCTGGAAACCTATCTTCAGCAGGCTCTGACACGCTATCAGGCATGACTACGCTCTGGCTGGAAGAGTTTAAGAATATCTATCCCAACGTAAATCCACAGATTCAGGCATCTGGCTCTTCTACGGCTCCACCAGCCTTAGCCGAGGGTACGGCTCAGTTTGGACCTATGAGCCGAAAAATGCGCGCCAAAGAGGTCGAAGCGTTTGAGCGCCAGTATGGCTACAAGCCGACAGCACTGCGCGTGGCTATTGATGCCATTGGTTTGTTTGTTCACACCGATAACCCTATTGAGGGGCTTAACTTCAAGCAGTTGGATGCGATTTTCTCATCGACGCTCCGTTGTGGTGGCACTGAGTATTTAAGAACTTGGCAGCAGCTAGGTATCGAGACTCCTTGGAATGAAAGAGCTATCCAAATCTTTGGTCGAAACTCTGTCTCAGGGACGTATGGTTACTTTAAGGATAAGGCGCTTTGCGGTGGCGACTTTAGACGTAACGTAAATGAGCAACCGGGTTCGGCGTCTGTGGTTCAATCTGTTGCGTCATCGATTAACACTATTGGTTACTCGGGGATTGGTTATCAGGTGTCTGGTGCCAAATTAGTTCCAATTGCCAACCATGGTGACCAATACGTATTGCCGACTCAAGAAAACGTGCAATCTGGACGCTATCCCTTGTCTCGTTTTCTGTATGTGTATGTCAACAAAGACCCCAATCGCGACCTCGCTCCTATTGAAGAAGCCTACATTCGATACATCTATTCGAGAGAAGGGCAGAGAATTGTCTTGAAAGATGGCTATGTGCCAGTTAGCCGAGAGTTTGCGCAAGGTGAGCTTGCTAAAATTGGGCTTAGCTTAGACTAGATAATCAATGTTTGGGACAGTTAATGATAAAAAAGCGGCGCATTAGTGCGCCGCTTTTTTATTGGATCTCGAGTTGCCAGCCAGCAGCTTCCCAATAAGCTTGCTCGGTCTGCAGATCTGCCTGTAGCAGCTTGTTTTGTTCTAGCCAGTCAGCTTGTTCACTGCTCAGCAGCCATTTATCTTCTTCGATGCTCAGCGTAAGAGGAAGCAGCTCTTCATTTCTCTGCCCATTAGCTAAGATCGACAGGCGCAGTATGCGAATCAAGCCTAAGATGTGTTTTTTCTTAAACAGCGTGAATTCGGGAAGCTCTTGTAGTTTTAGGGATTTGCGTTGAAAGCGGGCTAAGGTCGCTAGCACCAGTTGCTGCTCACTATTGAACCCAGGCATCGTGGTGTGATTGAGAATGTAGCTTGAATGTCGATGAAACGCTTGATAGCTGATACTTAATCCTACTTCATGCAGCAGGGCGCTCCACTCAAGTAGGCTGAATAACTCACTTTTCTTTTTAAGCCCCAATGCTTCACAGGTTTGACTCAAGAACTCGTTTGCCTGCCCACGCACTTTCGCTGCATGCTCAAGGTCGACAAAGTGTTTGGCTGCCAGGTTCTCGGTGGTGCGCATGCGAATGTCGGAGCGCTGGAAGTGCTCCTCCATCTCGTAGAGTAGCCCTTCACGCAGTGCCCCTGGTGAGAAATGCATCTCACGGATTTTAAGGCTTTCAAATATCGCCGTCAGTATCGCCACGCCCGCGGCAAACACAGGTTTACGCTCAATGGTTAGTCCTGAGAGTGCAATATCGTCGATGGAGTCAAACTCACAGAGTTTGTCGATGAGCTTATAAAGGCGCTTATTGGTGATGATGCCATCTTCATTCCCTAGCCCGACAAGAACCTCTTTGATGGCCTTAATGGTGCCCGATGAGCCAAGAGCAACCTCCCAGCCTTTTTTCTTGTAACGGGGAGAGAGAGCCTCTAAACGTTGTCTTGCTGACAAGATGGCTTTGGTGAAGTTTTTCGATGAGAGCTTGCCGTTAGCAAAAAACTTATTGGTGTAGCTAACGCAGCCCATCTGTGTGCTGTTTAGCAATACAGGCTCAAAAGCTTTACCGATGATGAGCTCGGTACTACCGCCACCGATATCGACCACAAGTTTAGAATTCGACTCAGTTTGGGTGTGCGCCACGCCTGTGTAGATCAAACGTGCTTCTTCTTCGCCGGGAATGACCTCGATAGGAAAGGGGAGTACCTCTCGAGCGCGCTGTAGGAAGATATGAGCGTTGTTAGCGATTCTCAGGGTATGTGTAGCCGCAATGCGGACGTTATCCACCTCAAAGCCTTGTAGACGCTCTGCGAACATAGCGAGGCACTCGAGTCCTCGCTCAATCGCCGCATTGTCTAGATTCCCTTCGGCATCTAATCCCGATGCCATGCGCACGCGCTGCTTGTGTCGACTGACGAGTTGAAGATCTTGTCCAACGACCTTTGCAACCACCATGTGGAAGCTATTTGACCCGAGGTCTATAGCGGCCACATCCTTGGCTACGACTTCATTATTCGTCTGGTCTATCGTGTTCGTGTCCTTGGTTTGACTCATACTGCTCTAGTTGTTCTTTGTTTTTTCTTGTTTGCTTCTCTACCTGTTTAAGATAGTCGTAAATAGCAATTTGTGAACGAACTTTCTTGCGATTACCGCGTGGGACATAGGTATTGCTCATCTCTTTATCTAGCCAACGCGCCTTCACCGTGTCGGTAAAGTGAATATTGACGATATCGATAATGCGCTGTTTTAAGCGTTCGTCACGCACAGGTGCTGCCACCTCAATACGGTGATCGATGTTTCGAGTCATCCAGTCCGCTGAGGAAATGTATACCTGTGGGTCGCCATCATTGTGGGTAATGATAACGCGAGGGTGTTCCAAAAAGCGATCTACGATGCTGATAATTTTGATGTTATCACTGACGCCTTCCACTCCCGGTACCAAAGAGCACATGCCGCGAATGATCATATTGATTTTTACGCCTGCGTTGTTTGCTCCGTAAAGCTTGTTCACCAACCCTTTATCGACAAGGTTGTTCACTTTGAGTGTTAGTGCCGCCTTTTTGCCGGCTTTAGCGTTAGCTATCTCCGCATCGATGAGTCGGTACAATTGTTTGCGTGAGTTGCGCGGAGAAACTATCAGATGATTGAATCTCACTGGGCGGTATGGGTTCTCGATGTAGCCAAAGACATTGCGGACTTCATCAGTGATCTCTTGATCGGCTGTCAGTAGCGAGAAGTCGGTGTAGATGCGTGCGGTTTTCTCGTGGAAGTTACCAGTGCCGACGTGGGCATAGCGAACGATTTCTTCGTTTTCCCGGCGACTAATGAGTAGTAGCTTGGAGTGGATTTTTAAGCCCGGCGCACCAAAGATAACATGTACACCATTTTCAGTGAGTACCTTTGACCATTCAATATTGGCTTCTTCATCAAATCGAGCTTGAAGCTCCACCACTACCGTGACGCTCTTGCCATTGTGAACCGCATCGATTAGCGAGTTCATGAGGCGAGAATCCTTCGCGACACGGTAGATATTAATTTTAATACTCAAGACCTTAGGATCGAAAGATGCTTGGCGTACAAACTCAGTGATGTGTTCAAAGGTATGGTATGGGTAATAGAGCAGAATATCTTGAGCGCGAATCGCATCAAAGGTGTTGTCGTAACCATCAAAGTCAGCACTGCGCATAGGTGGCAGCGGTTTGTTTTCTAGATACTCGCGGCCCACATTTGGGAAGCCAATAAAGTCTTTGAAGTTGTGATAACGACCACCAGGAATCAAGCTGTCGTAGTTGGAGATACCAAGCTTGTCGCACAGGGTCGTGAGCATGGCTTCCGGCATCTCTCGTTCATACACAAATCTTACGGGCATCGCGGTTAAGCGCTGGCTAACCCCTTCAGACATCTGCTCGAGCAGGCTGTGTTCCACCTCATGGCTCAGGTCGTATTCTGCATCTCGGGTCATCTTCATGGCATAGCCACTAAGTTCATCGTAATCGAAGAAGCCACGGAAAATATCGTCTAAGCAGTATCGAATAATGTTATCGAGCAATATGATGGTTTTACGGCGTTTGCCTTTTTGCTCTGGGACCATGACGAAGCGCGGAAGGTGATCGGTTGGGATCTCCAAGATCGCGTATTTAGACGTCTCGTCTTTTTTCATGTCCACAACAATATAGGCGTACTCGTCCTTTAGGAATTGCAGTACGTCGATATCATCTTTGAGCATAAGTGGGGTAATGTGAGGAAGCACTTCCTTCATGAAGTATTTCTTGACCCACTTCTGCTGCGTTTCGTTGAGCTGGGTTTCGTTGACAAGGAAGATACGGCGACGCGCCATTTCAAGAATGAGTTCGTTGTAGAGCTCATCAAAGCGCAGGTTCAGTTTTAGTGCTTTGCTCTGCATCTTACCGAGCAGGTGTTTTGAGTTGTCGTTCACACCACGGTCTTGATTGATCAATATTCTGCGTTTTACATCTGAGAAGCGTACTTTGTAGAACTCATCGAGGTTATTGGAGAAGATCCCTAGAAAACGGATTCGCTCAATTAACGGAACGGTTTTATCCGCCGCCTCTTGCAAGACTCGTTCATTGAAAGATAACCAACTTAACTCTTTCTCGATATACAGTTTTTCTGCGCTCATACACTCAACCACCGACACTTTTCACTCACCTTAAGTTGCTGATGAGTGGGATGTAAGACTAATCTGATCGTGAACCTTAGAGATTGTATATGACATTTTTATTTCAAAAAGCGTGCAACGCGGCACAATTCATTATTTTCAGCACGTTAGATGCTATGTAATATAACTGTCATCTGAACGACATATTATGTTGAGGCAATTCGTGCATGCTGTTCATTAGCCTCAATCCCTTGGTGGCAAACGCCTCAAACACTCATACTGCATCAAAGAGAACGAACGTAAACTATGGCAACGGCCAAATTTTCACTACATACCAAAGACAGAAAACGTCTGATTAAAGATCGCCTCGTGCGTTGGATCGTTTCATTTGGTGGATTGAGTGTGCTGGCAGGTTTGATCTTTATCTTCGTTTACCTCGCCTTTGTGACTTTGCCGCTGTTTTCAGAGAATGAAGTGACGTGGCGTGAGCGTAGCCAAGCTGTCAATATTCAATCAGGACCTGAGTTAAGTATAGTCAGCGACAGTGGCAAGCATGCGGCTTACTTCTATCGTGACGGCACTATTGTTGAGCAGTCACTGGTCTCGGGCTCACAAACGTCTTCTCAATACCTTGAACAAGGTGTGTCGGTGCAATCTTCAGATTCGAAGACATTACTGATAAAAAATGATGCACAGCAATGGACGGCAATTAATCCAAAATTTCAGGTTGACCCGAGTAGTGGGGACGCCAAACTCCTCATTGAAACGCCTACTGAAAAAGATTGGTTTACGATCAATGAACCTGCTTTAATCGATGCCGTTGTTACCAAGCAAATCAAGGCCATTGCTTCAGTTGATAACCAAGGGTTTGTGCATCTTGATATGCGTGATACTGCGACGGATGCAGAATTCAGCTCTTTCTCAACACTCGGCCCTATTGAAGATGCGAGTGATATCTTAGTCACCCCAGACGCGAAAACTATTTATGTAAAAGCGGGGAATAGCTTAGCGGTTATCAACCGCGATCCGCAGGCTCTAAAAGTTCGTGAGATCATCGATCTATCAACGCCAAATGGGGCTCAAGCGACGCATATCCAATTGTTGTCGGGTGCCTACTCCTTGTTGGTTCAATACGACAACCAACAGGTATGGCAATGGTTTGATGTTTTAACCAATGGCGAACGAACGTTGACGCCAGTCCGCTCCTTTCAGTTTGATGCGGATATTGTTGCGTTAATTCCAGAAACCATGAGTAAAGGCTTTGCTGTTGTATTGGATGATGGTCGTTTCCAAACCCTATATACCACCAGTGAAAAGTTAGTGACGGAGAGCCAGCTGCCTAAAGGTGAGCTAAAGACATTCGCTATTTCGAATAACAATGACCATGCGTTGTTGGTTACCGCAGAGCAAGCTTTTACCGCGTTTATCCCTAACGATCACAAAGAGATTTCATTCAGCGCACTGTGGCAAAAGGTATGGTACGAGAGTTATCCAGAGCCTGAATTTATCTGGCAAACTACCGCTGCATCTGACGATTTTGAGGGTAAGTACAGCCTAGTACCAATCGCCTTTGGAACCATTAAAGCGGCAATGTTTGCGATGTTGTTCTCAGTGCCGATTGCTGTATTTGGTGCCATTTATACGGCGTATTTTATGTCGTCTAAAATGCGTAAGGTCGTCAAGCCAACCATTGAGCTGATGGAAGCTCTGCCCACAGTCATTATCGGTTTTTTGGCGGGGTTGTGGTTTGCGCCTATTGTCGAAACACACCTTCCAGCAATCCTTCTTCTGCTGGTGGCGCTGCCTCTGCTATCGCTGCTTACTGGCGCAGTCTGGTATGCGATCCCTAGAGCTTACACCTCTAAATTACCGAGCGGACTTCATCCGTTTACTCTGATTCCGGTGATCATCACCGCTATCTATCTCGCGATGACCTTCTCAAGTGATATGGAAGTGATGTTCTTTAACGGCGATGCGAGGGTATTCTTAGCTCAGCATGGCGTTGATTTCGACCAAAGAAACGCCCTGGTCGTTGGCTTTGCGATGGGGTTTGCTGTGATCCCAACCATTTTTACTATCGCAGAAGATGCCATTTTCTCCGTGCCCAAACACCTTTCAGATGGCTCTTTAGCGCTAGGTGCAACCCAGTGGCAGACTTTGATTTATGTTGTGCTATTCACCGCCAGTCCCGGTATTTTCTCTGCGGTGATGATGGGGTTGGGCCGCGCTGTGGGTGAAACCATGATTGTGTTAATGGCGACAGGTAATACTCCGATACTCGACTGGAACATCTTTGAGGGTATGCGAACCTTGTCGGCTACTATGGCGGTTGAGTTGCCAGAGTCGGAAGTGGGCAGCAGTCACTATCGCTTGTTGTTCTTAATCGCTTTGATCTTGTTTAGTTTTACTTTTGTTGTGAACTCGCTAGCTGAGTGGGTGAGACAAAGACTCAGGGAGAAATACAGTGCGCTGTAGTCATCGAAAGGAGCCCAGCTATGTTTAAGTGGCTCAAATCTGGTGCGCCTTGGGTTTGGCTAACAGGGGGCGCGGTAAGCATCAGTCTGATTTCCGTATTGGGACTACTGCTGCTCATTGGTTGGCGCGGTCTTACCTATTTCTGGCCGGCTCCCTTATATCAATGGCAAGATGATAACGGCTCAGCGTTAATCGGTCAGGTGTATTCTAAAACTTGGGTGCCGACTTACAATATCCCGAATGCGAACGAACTGCTGCCTCAAGAGGTTTTGGAAGCCGGAAAGGTAGAGCGCTATAGCATCAAGATAGCTAACCGAGATCTTTACGGTATTGATTTTGTTTCGCTGCTTTCCTCCGAGCTTCATCAGCAGCAAACCCCGAACGACTTAGTGGTTATTGAGCGTACGCGTGGCGGTGATTTTTTCGGACGAATTCTGGCTCTAAAAGGACCGCAGGGTGAGGTTGATACGTCGCTGGAAAGCTTGCTCAGAATAGAGCTTAGCCAGATTGAAATGACCAGAGATCAAATCGACGCCATTATCGAGAGAAGGCTCAAAGGCCTGAACCATCAGCTTGAGGCTCTGCGTCTTAAGCAGCGTCGAGATAAACTCAACGGTGTGCTCACCGATGAACTAAGTGAGCGCTATCAGCAGCAAAATGCGATTATCCGCCAGCAATTGAGCCAAACGGAAGTTGAGCTTGATGAACTGCGTGCTGAGCTAGCGAGTAAGGTTTTGGTCGTTGAAGATATGCGCGGCGAGCGTTTAGAGATTGGACTTAACCGAGTGCTCGATTTCTGGTACCCCAACCAAATGAATTATCCAGATAAGCTATCTCATTGGGGGGGACAGGTATGGAAGTTTCTTTCCGATGAGCCACGTGAGTCGAACTCTGAAGGTGGTGTGTTCCCCGCGATCTTCGGCACCGTATTGCTGGTAATTATCATGTCGGTCATGGTGATGCCGCTTGGTGTCTTGGTTGCGGTCTATCTACATGAATATGCCGAAAATAACCTACTCACTCGGATGATACGGGTCGGGGTTATTAACCTTGCTGGTGTACCTTCTATTGTTTATGGTGTTTTCGGCTTAGGCTTTTTTGTTTACACCATAGGTGGCTCGATAGACTCATTGTTTTACGCTGAGCGCTTGCCTGCACCTACATTTGGTACGCCAGGGCTGTTGTGGTCGTCATTGACGCTCGCCATTCTCACGCTACCTGTAGTGATTGTTGCCACAGAAGAAGGTTTGAATCGAATTCCGCTATCGGCCCGACATGGATCGCTTGCGTTGGGCGCAACCCAATCTGAAACGCTCTGGCGTATCGTTTTGCCTATGGCAAGCCCTGCGATTATCACTGGGCTTATTTTGGCGGTTGCGAGAGCCGCAGGCGAGGTAGCACCTCTCATGCTGGTGGGTGTTGTGAAACTGGCTTCAAGCTTACCGGTGGATTCTCAGTTCCCGTTCTTGCACCTTGAACGCAAATTTATGCATTTGGGTTTTCATATCTATGATGTCGGTTTTCAGACGTCTAATATTGAGGCGGCAAGACCATTGGTTTACGCTACCTCTTTCTTGCTGGTGACCGTTGTCGTTGGACTAAACTTAACCGCAATAGCAATACGAAATAACCTGCGAGAAAAATATCGCACATTAGGACAAGATTAAGCATGTTTTCTATCAACCAAACTTTGGGCTATCCAACGCCTTTAGATGTGAACAACCTAAGCGATGATCAAACCGCCATCGCCATTGAAAACTTGAATCTGTACTATGGCGATAAGCAGGCGCTAGATAATGTGTCGATGCGTATTCCTAAAGGACAGGTCACTGCGTTCATCGGTCCTTCAGGGTGCGGAAAGTCGACCCTTTTGCGTTGCATCAATCGAATGAATGATTTGATCGAAGGCTGCACTGTCGAGGGCAAGGTGAAGTTGCATGGTGGTAATGTTTATCACCCCAAAGTCGATGTAGCGACACTGCGTCGCCGCGTAGGCATGGTGTTTCAAAGACCGAATCCGTTCCCTAAGTCGATCTATGAGAACGTCGTCTATGGTCTTAGGCTGCAAGGGGTGAAAAACAGTCGTAACCTAGACGATGCCGTAGAGCGTTCACTGCGTGCAGCCGCACTATGGGATGAAGTAAAAGACCGTCTTCACGAAAATGCGTTTGGACTCTCTGGTGGTCAGCAGCAACGTTTGGTCATCGCGCGAGCCATCGCCATTGAGCCAGAGGTTTTGCTCCTTGATGAGCCGACCTCGGCGCTCGATCCTATTTCAACCCTGACTATTGAAGAGCTGATTAACGATCTGAAAACCAAGTATACGGTTGTGATCGTTACCCATAATATGCAGCAAGCCGCGCGCGTTAGTGACCATACTGCGTTTATTCATTTAGGAAAACTGGTAGAGTACGCGGATACAGATACTATATTTACTTCACCGATTGAAAAACAAACGGAAGACTACATCACTGGTCGATACGGCTAATGAGACTAGCCTTAGTTTAAAACAGGAAACCTTCACACATGCATTTTGGTCGTCACATCTCAGGTCAGTTTAATGCCGAGCTTGAGTCTATTCGTACCCATGTTTTGACCATGGGAGGCTTAGTGGAACAGCAGTTGTCGTTTGCGATGCAAGCATTGCACAAAGACGATATTGAGCTCGCCCGCAAAGTGGTACGAGATGACCATAAGGTGAATGCGATGGAGGTGTCTATCGATGAAGCCTGTACTCGTATCATCGCTAAGCGACAGCCGACGGCGAAAGATCTTCGTTTGGTTATGGCGATCATCAAAACCATTACCGATCTAGAGCGTATTGGTGATGTTGCCACACGCATCGCTTATGTTGCTATTGAGCAACCATCGACGAAGCATCAAAAGTTTCACGTCTCCTTAGAGCCGCTGTGCCGACAGGCCATTGCTATGCTGCACCAAGTACTTGATGCCTTTGCTCGCATGGACGTTGATGCAGCAGCAGAAGTCTATAAGCTAGATGATAAACTAGATGCCGAATATGAAGCTGTGATTCGTCAGTTGATGACTTACATGATGGAAGACCCAAAGAATATCCCAAATATCCTTCAGGTCATGTGGTCAGCAAGAGCGATAGAGCGTGTCGGTGACCGCTGTCAGAACATCTGTGAGTACATCATCTACTTCGTTAAGGGCAAAGACGTACGCCACCTTGATGAGAAAGCGATTAACGACATTCTGTAGCTCGGTTAGAAGCGCCCAACCACACCAAAGTTGAGTGAAAAGTGCGAGCCCATCGAGATAAAGGTGTTGCTCGCACCAAACACGTCGTAGTCAAATCCCGTTCTCAAGCCAAAGCTTGGATTCAGCATATAGACATATCCTGCACTGATGCTAAGTCCGTTTGCATCTCGGTGTGAAAGCTCACTATTGGTACGCTTCTCACCTCGATAGTTGGCTACTCCAATCTCTGCTTGAAGGCCATAGTTTTCTCGGTCGCCGAACATGTGTTGTAAGCCGAGACGATATGAGTTGATTGCCTCATCGTAGCGGTCAGTGTCGTAGTATTTGTGGGCATAACTGAAATAGACCGCATCCATTCCAAATGCATCCGCAACGCCAAGCTGTATCCCTGCACCATTGAATACGCCGATTTTGACATCGGGTGACACATGAATACTCTGCGCTTGAGCGCCCATCGATAACGCGGCAAAAAGTGGAAGTAGCAACTTTTTCATAGCAGTACCTAATCACAAACAAACAGGAAAGTGCGCCGATGGTAGCGGCTTTGCTGATTGGTGACTAAAAAGCGTCGCTAATAGCGTTTATTAGCGATGCTTATCGGTATAGAGAGGAAGCTTTTGTTTGATGATCGACTCAATCCACTTTGCTTTGGGAGAGTGGCGATTCTTATTGTGGATATAACCAAACAGGCTCTTGGTGTAAGTCTGATTGTCGATTTCCACCTTCAGTGATCTTAAATTCGGATAGTTGTGTATCGGGAATAGATTGGAGTGGGGCAGGAGCATGTCCGTAGACTCAATCACATCGATAAGCGCGAGCAGCATCTCTGAGCGAAAGCCGACTTTAGGTGTATACCCCTGACGTTCGAGAATAAGACTTGCGTGAGTAAAGTGATCATTCCATCCAGGAGAGATTAGCGAGGTGAGCTCATATCCAACAGAGTCTGAAGGGGTAATAACCGGCTTTTTAATCGGGTGTTCTTTTCTGACGATGATTCGTCCCTCTAAGTCGAAGAGCCTGTCTCGTGCTAACTCTTTCGATAGGTTCTCGAGATCGTAATGCACACCGTAAAAGACTTCACCACTGCGTATTTGCTCCGCGGTGGTTTGACTCCAACTCAGCAGCTCGAGGTTAACGTTTGGTGCTTGTTGGCGAATCTCTGTAAATAACCCTCCCGCCAAAGACGCCATCACAATAGGGGCGAGCGCGATTTTAATGGTTCCGCTTAGCTCGGAAGGCTCGAACTCATTTAGGTTATTGAGGGCAGTTTCTAATCCATCAAGATGAGGCGCGATTTTGTCTTCCAGCTGAAGAGCAAACGGAGTTGGGTCGAGACCGCCTTGAACCTTAACGAAGAGTTCATCGTCAAAGATCGTGCGAAGCTTTTGCAGCGCTTGACTGACCGCGGGTTGAGTGACAAAAAGTCGCTCAGCGGTTTTTCGCATATTGCGCTCGTGCAGTAATATTCGGAATGTTCTCAGTAAGTTGAGATCAGCTTTGTAAAACAGATTGGTTGAATCATTCATAATTATCGGGGACGAAAGATTGCTCTTCGATCGGCGTTCGCATGTAGCCGTCTTTGTTTAGTTCAGGCAGTGTAATATCTGGATAGCTGACTTCTTTGTATTCTATCTGGCTGAGCAAATGACTGATACAGTTTAATCGAGCTCGCTTCTTATCATCAGAGGGGACCACCCACCATGGACACTGTTTAGTGTCGGTATACGAGAACATGGTGTCTTTGGCTTCCGAATATTCAGCCCAGCGGTTACGAGATTCTAAATCCATAGGGCTGAATTTCCAGCGCTTGATGGGGGTGATGACTCGCTCCAGAAAACGCTTCTCTTGCTCTTCATCGGAAACCGAAAACCAGTACTTAAGTAAGATAATGCCAGAGCGCACCAACATGCGTTCAAACTCTGGGCAAGAGCGCAGAAACTCTTGATACTGCTCTTCGCTGCAAAAGCCCATGACTTTCTCTACGCCGGCACGATTATACCAACTACGGTCAAACAGCACGATTTCCCCAGCTGACGGTAGGTGAGCTACGTAGCGCTGAAAATACCATTGCGTTTTCTCTTTTTCCGTTGGTGCAGGTAGGGCAGTAACACGGCAAATTCGTGGGTTGAGTTTTTCAGTAATACGCTTGATAACGCCGCCTTTACCAGCGGCGTCTCGACCTTCAAAAACAACGACAACTTTTAAGCCCTCGTGCTTTATCCACTCTTGCAGCTTTACCAACTCAATCTGTAACCTAGCCAGCTCGCTTTCATAGAGCTTTTTATCCATCTTGTTCTTTTTGCCCATAGAAATCCTTCTCCTTGAATAACCTAGGTGTTTACAGTGAGTTTAGCACCTTAGTGACAGCGCGAATCTTCTCGCTACTGGTAATAGGAATCGCAAAATCGTCGATATCGCTCACCCCCATCTTGGCATCGTCGGCAACGTAATGCATTTTACTTTGACGAGTTGACTTGCCTGACAGGTGCACTTCGTTGACTCCGCTGGAGGCAATAATAGAAGCTACATTATCTGAAGATACGCCTGCCCCAGCCATAATAGCGATCCTGCCTTCTGCTTGTTTGACCATGGCGCTCAAGGTTGCTACCCCCTTAGACGCGCTCGATGCCAATCCAGAAGTAAGTATTCGCTCACAACCGAGTGCAATGACGTCCTCTAGTGCTTGCTCTGGATGCCGGCATTGATCGAATGCACGGTGAAACGTAACGCCTAAATCAAGCTCACGGGCGAGTTTAACCAGTCGAATGGAGCGTGGCATATCAACATGTCCCTCTTTGTCGAGAAGACCAAGGACGACGCCACTCGCACCATATTTGGCAGCGGTGCGAATGTCTTCTGCCATGATTTCCACATCGTCACAGTCATAAAGGAAATCACCTTGGCGAGGCCTAATCATGACGTAAATAGGGATGGAAGAAGATTGAACCGCTTGTTTGATAAGTCCTGCATTAGGGGTTAAACCGCCTAGGGCAAGTGAGGAGCATAACTCAATACGAGTTGCACCGCCGGCGATGGCATAAGCGAGTGACTCGATATTGTCGATACAGACTTCAAGTTGGTAACTCATTGTGATTCTCAGTAGAAATACTGCTCTCAATATATCTCTGACAATCGGTTCTGGAAACAGAAAAAGCCCGAGTCGGTGACTCGGGCTTTGTTTTTTGGCTAACTCGTTTCTTCTTCAATGATTGGCGTGCGTTTTCCGCTTTATATATGTCCAACCATCAACCCTGATTGAGCGCAGGGTGAAGGCTCGAATTACTTAGAAAGGTCTTCTGCGTGCTCAGATAGGAACGCTGCAACACCTTTTGGAGATGCGTCCATACCTGCTTTACCTTCTTCCCATTGTGCAGGACAAACTTCGCCGTGCTTCTGGTGGAAGTTAAGAGCGTCAACCATGCGTAGCATTTCGTCGATGTTACGACCTAGTGGTAGGTCGTTAACTACTTGGTGACGTACTAGACCGTCTTCGTCGATTAGGAAAGAACCACGGAAAGCAACGCCTGCTTCTGGGTGCTCAACATCGTACGCTTTGCAGATTTCGTGTTTAACGTCTGCAACAAGTGGGTATTTCACTTGACCGATACCGCCATCTTCGATAGCAGTGTTACGCCATGCGTTGTGAGAGAACTGAGAATCGATAGAAATACCGATAACTTCACAACCTTTAGCTTGGAAATCAGCTAGACGGTTGTCGAATGCAATCAGCTCAGATGGGCAAACGAAAGTGAAGTCTAGTGGGTAGAAGAATACAACTGCTTTCTTACCTTTTGTGAACTCTGCGAAGTTGAAGTTCTCAACGATATCACCGTTACCTAGAACAGCTGCTGCAGTAAAGTCTGGGGCTTGACGACCAACTAGTACCATTTTTTTTGCTCCTAAATAGAGTTTATTTCAAACCTTTTCGGTTTGGTCCGTGTTTGTGCGAGACAAACTATAGTACACATTGTAGTATTGAAAAAAGCGAAATTAATAGATTAATTCCATCGAAAAAAGCGATGAAGCAATAGGGCTGATTCCTTTTTTGATTCTGGTCCCAAAACAGGCAGTTACCATGAACAAATGGCCAAGTTTAAAGCAGCTTCATTACCTGGTTACCCTTCATGAAACCCGACACTTTAGTGAAGCCGCTGAACGTTGTTTCGTCAGTCAATCGACACTGAGTAAGGGTATTCAAAATCTCGAAGAACTCATCGGTTGTCCTCTTTACGAAAAGAAAGACAAGAAAAGTCCGCTTGTGTTTACTCAAGCGGGTGAGATGGTGGTGTCCCAGGGACGTGAGCTGTTGGCAAAGGGACAGGATCTTATTGAATTAGGTAGTCTTTGCCAGGGCGACGTCATGCAAGGCCAGCTTAAGCTTGGTTGTATTCCGACTATCGCGCCATTTTTGTTGTGTGATTTGGTTCAGGAAATCAATGCGCGCTATCCTCAGCTTAACCTTCTACTTAGAGAAGACACGACAGCCAACTTGCTCGCGGCGCTGCGCCATGGTGAACTGGATGTACTGATCCTTGCACTCCCTATGGATATTGGCACGATGGAAAGCTGCATTGTGGGACATGACCCGTTTAAGATGGTGATCAGTCGCAATCAGGCTGACAACATCCGTGTCCCAATTAAATATGATGACTTGCCTGACGAATCTGTGTTCTTACTTGAAAACGAGCACTGTCTTACGGAGCATGCTGTTTCCGCATGTAAGCTTACTGACAAAGAGAAGATTAACCCGTTCAGTGCCACCAGTTTGCATACCTTGGTCCAGATGGTTGCCAATGGTCTGGGTACCACCTTTATCCCTCAAATGGCAATAGAACACGGCCTGCTGGAGAATCAAAACTTGATCGTGATTGAGCCTCCTGGTCAGCAAGCGCACCGAGACATTGGACTTGTATGGCGTCCAAGCTCTTCTAGACGAGATTCTTTCTTACAGCTAGCAGACGTCGTCTCGGAGTTGCTGTAAGTCTACATTCGTAAAACGAGACCTTAGAACACTAGTGAAAGGCACCGATTAAGGTGCCTTTTTTAGTATGAATAACTAGTTCGGAATTTTTTTTCTGTTCAGGCTTTAGCGAGTACTTCGAATTAGTTTTCAATCATTTCGGCGACTTCACCTTGTCAATTTTACATTGTGATATTTAGAAAAAGCACAGGCCGTATTGAAAAACTCTACATGCCTGTAGGGAGAAGTCGATTTGGCTCGTCTTACGCTAATTTGAATCAGTTTCTTGGGTGTACAGAGATTGTAATTTTATTACGTAACTATAACCTAGTTAAGGTTGAGTAAGGCTCTTTAGAGCCAATAGAACAAACTGTCGAAATACCAAAAATGGCCACTTTAGAGTTGTAACTCTAAAGTGGGTTGGGTAATGTAACTGCATGGTTTTGAGGTTTTTAAGGCAATGTTAGGTCGCTACTTTGTATACTGAGCCATCAAAGTATCTACTTAGAAAAATGCCAAGTCTTTTAGTCAATAGTTCATCACCTGTTGTTTGAAAGCTACAAATGAAAACTTCCACTAAACCTGTTTTGAGCACTGCCCCACGTGGTCGATAACGACCACTGATTGTCGGTAGATTTGAGCGGCGCAAGCCGCTTCTTTTTTATGCTGACTTTGCGAATCTTACAGGTTAACGCCCTGATTCTCGTTTTCAGATTGAATTTCTTCTGGCTCGCTATCTTCCTGGAGTTCCAGCAGATTGATCGCGATAGCCACAAAGTCACTGTCGGTAATGATGCCGACCAGCTGTTTGTTATGCACGACGGGCAAACAGCCAACTTTGTGCTTTTGCATATACAACGCGCTTTCTTTCAAGCCTGCTCGCGGTTCAGCGGTCATGATGTTGGTACGCATGACTTCACTAAGAGGTGTGGAGAGTGTGTAGGATTGATCGCTAGGGATTTTCTGCAAAATCGATTCTTGCGCCGCTAGCACATCACGTTGTGAAACAATACCCAGCAAATGACGTTCTGCATCGACGATAGGAATGTGGCGAATATCGAGCGCTTCCATCGTGTGTTTGGCGTCGGCTAATGAGTGAGACCGCAATAGGGTGTGAGGGTTGCGAGTCATCATGTCTTGGACCTTGATCATATGGCCTCCAACTCGTTCTGTTTGTCTATTTTAACTATAGATTTTTTCACCGATTAAATCTGAGATTACCGTCGGTTTTTGCCGTTCAACTCACAAAATATCCCTATTGATATGGTGGTTAAATTCGCCTTGGTCAATTTGGGCTCATAAGGGCGACAAACATCGGTTCAGCTTGCTATTCCACGGGGTCACTTTATACTATGCGGCTGCGAATTTTTTCGCCGTTTTAGTCGCTTAATAAAGAAGATTGGTGTTATGCAAGTTTCAGATTTTCACTTCGAATTACCTGATGAGCTAATTGCTCGTTACCCAAAGGCAGAGCGTAGCTCAAGCCGACTGCTTCAATTGACCGGTAACACGGGTGAAGTTGTAGATGGAAACTTCACGGATATCGTCAGTCAAGTTCAGCCTGGTGACCTTCTTGTATTCAATAATACGCGCGTGATCCCAGCGCGTATGTTCGGTCGCAAAGCCTCTGGCGGTAAGCTAGAAGTACTGGTAGAGCGTATGCTTGATGACAAGCGCGTTCTAGCGCACGTACGTTGTTCAAAATCACCAAAACCAGGTACCGAGCTCTTTCTGGGTGAAAATGACGAATACCAAGCGATCATGACGGCGCGTCACGATGCATTATTTGAGATTGAAATGCAGTCTGAAAAGACGGTGCTTGAGATCCTAAACGACGTTGGCCACATGCCACTGCCACCTTATATCGATCGTCCAGACGAAGATGCAGACAAAGAGCGCTACCAAACGGTTTACAACGAGAAACCAGGCGCGGTTGCCGCGCCTACGGCTGGTCTTCACTTTGATGACGGTGTTCTCGAGCAGATTAAAGCGAAAGGTGCCAACTTTGCGTATGTGACACTTCACGTTGGCGCAGGTACATTCCAGCCTGTTCGCGTTGAAAATATCCATGACCACCACATGCATGCAGAATATGTCGAAGTGCCTCAAGACGTGGTGGATGCGATTGCAGAGACTAAAGCAAACGGCGGCCGAATCATTGCTGTGGGTACCACCTCAGTACGTTCACTCGAGAGTGCAGCGCAAGATGCACTGAAAAAGGGTACCGAGTTAGTGCCTTTCTTTGGTGACACTGAGATTTTCATCTTCCCTGGCTATGAATATCAGCTGGTGGATTGTCTCGTGACAAACTTCCACCTACCGGAATCTACGCTGATCATGTTGGTCAGTGCGTTTGCAGGCTATGACAATGTCATGAACGCCTACAAGCATGCAGTGGAGCAAAAGTACCGTTTCTTTAGCTATGGTGATGCGATGTTCATTACCAAGAAGACGGCATAACCGACGCCAGTAATTAGTAAGCTTTTTATTTCACTCAAGGACTCAGTGGAATACGGTAAGGAACACCAAAGCCGCTCGCTTGACGAGTTGATGTAGAGTGAGCGGATTCAAGTGCGACAAGCTACGCTTGTTAGTGCGTTTTAAGATTGTGTCAGACTGTGTCTCTGGCAATTTGGAGGCTTCGTGAAATTACAATACGAACTTAAGAAAAAAGATGGTCACGCACGCCGTGGTCAGTTGACGTTTGAACGTGGTACGGTGCAAACACCGGCATTTATGCCTGTAGGTACCTACGGTACGGTGAAAGGTATGACACCTGAAGAAGTAAAAGGCACGGGTGCTGAAATTCTTCTAGGTAACACTTTCCACCTATGGCTTCGCCCAGGTCAAGAGATCATGAAGTTGCACGGCGACCTGCACGATTTCATGAACTGGTACGGTCCTATCCTGACTGATTCAGGCGGTTTCCAGGTATTCAGCCTTGGTGATATCCGTAAGATCACTGAAGAGGGTGTGCATTTCCGTAACCCGGTAAACGGTGACCGCATTTTCATGGATGCAGAGAAATCGATGGAAATCCAAAAAGATCTTGGCTCTGATGTGGTCATGATCTTTGACGAGTGTACGCCATACCCAGCGACTCACGCAGAAGCGAAGAAGTCGATGGAAATGTCTCTGCGTTGGGCACAGCGCTCTCGCGACCACTTCGACAAGCTAGACAACGAGAACTCTCTATTTGGTATCGTTCAAGGTAGTGTTTACGAAGACCTGCGCGAAGTATCGGTGAAAGGTTTGACTGACATTGGCTTCGATGGCTACGCAGTGGGCGGTCTTGCAGTAGGTGAGCCTAAAGAAGAGATGCACCGCGTTCTTGAGTTCACGACACCTAAACTTCCTGAAGATAAACCTCGCTACTTGATGGGCGTAGGTAAACCAGAAGACTTGGTTGAAGGTGTTCGCCGTGGTATCGACATGTTCGACTGTGTGATGCCAACGCGTAACGCTCGTAACGGGCACTTGTTCGTAACAGGTGGCGTGATTAAGATTCGTAACGCTACGAACAAAACAGACACAGGTCCACTAGACGAGAACTGTGATTGCTACACCTGTCAGAATTACTCGAAAGCGTATCTGCATCACCTAGATCGCTGTAACGAAATCTTGGGTGCTCGTCTCAACACGATTCATAACCTACGTCACTATCAAATGCTAATGGAAAGCATCCGTAAAGCGATTGATGAAGACCGTTTTGAGCAGTTTGTGGAAGAGTTTTACGCACGTCGCAATCGCGAAGTGCCACCACTAGATATGAAGGTCGACGCTCAATAGTTGGCTAAATAGTCGGCTATCCCTGCAATAGGTAACAAATCCTAGCTCTGGGTCACACTTTTTGTGCCTTTAAGCGAATAAGAAACATTGAGTTACCGTTTGCTTCTTGAAAAGATATGGGGATAGCCCAATTTTGGATATGTATTTACATTAAAGAGGATGTTCTCCGATGAGTTTGATTTCTGCAGCTCACGCAGCTGAAGCAGCACCACAAGGTGGCGGTTTCGAAATGCTAATCATGCTAGGCATGTTCGCGGTAATTTTCTACTTCATGATTTACCGCCCACAATCTAAGCGTGCAAAAGAGCACAAAAACCTAATGGCTTCTATGGGTAAGGGCGACGAAGTCCTAACTAACGGCGGCCTAATTGGTAAAATCACTAAAATCGCTGAAGATAACGACTACATTGCAATCGCACTTAACGACAACAATGAAGTAGTTATCAAGAAAGACTTCGTTACTGCAGTGCTACCAAAAGGTACGCTGAAGTCTCTATAAAACAGCTATAGGATCTCGCTGTGCTAAATCGTTACCCTTTGTGGAAGTACCTGATGGTGATATTCGCCATTGCGGCAGCGGCGTTATACGCACTTCCCAATCTATACGGTGAAGATCCGGCTATTCAAATTACAGGGGCGCGTGGCGCCTCTGTTGATATGTCGACGCTGGATACTGTCACTAAAGCTCTTGATGAAGAGCAACTCTCCCGTAAGTCCATTGCTCTAGAAAATGGCTCCATTCTTGTTCGTTTTACAGACACGGATACTCAGATCAGCGCCCGCGATATTATCAGCGAAGCGTTAGGCAAAGATTCCATCGTTGCACTTAACCTTGCCCCTGCGACTCCTGACTGGCTCGAAGCGATTGGCGCTGCGCCAATGAAGCTAGGTCTTGACCTTCGTGGCGGTGTTCACTTCTTGATGGAAGTGGATATGGATGCTGCGATGGAAAAACTTGTCGGTCAGCAAGAAGAAGGCTTTAGAAGTGATCTTCGTGAAGAGCGCATTCGTTACCGTTCTATCCGCCCTGCGGGTAGTGATGGCGTAGAAGTGCTGCTCCGTGATGCTGAGCAACTAGCGCAGGCTAAGACGGTGCTGGAAGCTAAATACCCAGATATGGACTTCACCGATTCTGACTCGAACGGCCGTTTTGCCCTTGTTGCTCGTTTCAAAGAAACTCGCCTACAGGAAATCCGTAACTATGCGGTAGAGCAGAACATCACTATCCTACGTAATCGTGTAAACGAACTGGGTGTGGCAGAGCCATTGGTTCAGCGTCAAGGTGCAAGTCGCATCGTGGTTGAGCTACCGGGTGTTCAAGATACGGCGCGCGCGAAAGAAATTTTGGGCGCAACAGCTACACTAGAGTTCCGCGAAGTAGACAGTTCGGCTGACTTAGCAGCGGCTGCAAGTGGTCGCGCACCAGCGGGTAGCGAGATTAAGCTCGATCGTGACGGTCGTCCAGTTGTTCTTAAGAAGCGCGTTATTCTAGGCGGTGCTAGTATCACTGATGCGAGTTCGAGTGCTGATGAATATGGTCGCCCACAGGTTAACATCTCGTTAGACAGCGAGGGTGGTAACAAGATGGCGGCGTTCTCTCGTCAGAACATCGGTAAGCTAATGGCAACGGTTTTCGCTGAATATAAAGACAGCGGTAAGCGCACGCCAGAAGGCAAGGTTATCCTTGATAAGCATGAAGAAGTAATCAACCAAGCGACGATTCAGTCTGCACTTGGTCGTAACTTCCGTATCACAGGTATCGACTCTGCCGCTGAAGCGCACAACCTAGCGCTACTGCTTCGTGCAGGTGCTCTGATTGCGCCGATTTCTATTGTTGAAGAGCGTACTATCGGTCCATCAATGGGTCAGCAAAACATCGATATGGGTATCAAAGCGTGTATCACAGGTATGATTGCCGTGATGCTATTTACGCTGGTTTACTACCGTCGATTTGGTCTATTTGCCAATATGGCATTGATGGCGAACATCGTTCTTATCGTTGGTGTCATGTCGATGATTCCAGGTGCGACAATGACGCTACCAGGTATCGCAGGTATTGTACTGACTGTAGGTATGGCGGTGGATGCGAACGTTCTGATATTTGAGCGTATACGTGAAGAGCTCAAAGAGGGGCGTAACCCTCAGCAAGCGATTCACCAAGGCTACGCTAACGCCTTCAGTACTATCGCCGATGCGAACATCACGACCTTGATCACAGCTATCATTCTGTTTGCTGTCGGTACAGGTGCGATCAAAGGCTTCGCGGTAACACTGTCTATCGGTATTCTTACTTCTATGTTTACAGCCATCATAGGCACACGTTGTATCGTGAACCTAGTTTATGGCGGTAAGCGTATCAACAAACTGTCGATCTAAGGGTTAGTTATGTTTCAGATAATGAAAGCAGACAAAACGATCGACTTTATGCGTTGGTCAAAAGTTGCGTTCGTTCTATCTATTGTGATGATCGGCGCGGCTATTTTTACGCTGTCGACTAAGTGGCTTAACTGGGGTCTAGACTTCACTGGCGGTACACTTATCGAGGTAGGCTTTGAACAGCCTGCAAACCTTGAGGAAGTACGCTCAGCACTAGATGCGAAAGGCTTCGGCGATGCGACAGTGCAGAACTTCGGTTCGGCACGTGACGTTATGGTTCGCCTGCGTCCTCGTGATGATGTTCAAGCTGAAGCGCTTGGCAAACCAGATCCTTGATGCAATTCGCGTAGGCACGGGCGAAGACGTTGAAATGCGTCGTATTGAGTTCGTTGGTCCTAACGTGGGTGATGAGCTAACAGAGGCAGGCGGTCTTGCTATTCTAGTGTCGCTTATCTGTATCTTGATCTATGTATCGGTGCGATTTGAGTGGCGTTTAGCAGCCGGTGCGGTACTCGCACTCGCGCACGACGTTATCATCACGCTAGGCGTATTCTCGCTTATGCAGATAGAGGTTGATTTAACCATCGTGGCAGCGCTTCTAACGGTTGTCGGTTACTCGCTCAACGATACCATCGTTGTATTTGACCGTATCCGTGAGAACTTCCGCAAGATGCGTAAGGGTGAGCCAGCTGACATCATGAACAGCTCGATCACACAAACGCTAAGCCGTACCTTGATTACGTCCGGTACGACCTTGTTCGTAGTTATCGCACTATTCACTCAAGGTGGTGCAATGATCCATGGCTTTGCGACTGCATTGCTACTAGGTATCACGGTCGGTACTTATTCTTCTATCTACGTAGCATCTGCGCTCGCTCTGAAACTGGGTATCCAGAAGGAGCACCTAATGCCACCACAGATTGAAAAAGAAGGTGCTGAGTTTGATGAGATGCCGTAAGGCATTCGATTAGGCTTTTGGCTGTATCGTCATCCCTGCGTAGGCAGGGATCTACTCAAAGCGATCACCAAGCCTCGAATAGATTCCAGCGTGCGCAGGCGCACGGCTAGTGGAATGACATAGCTATGAGCCACAAACATACAAAAGCCACTCTTAGGAGTGGCTTTTCTTTTATCCCGTAAAAATGATTCTTTGTGAAAACACTTAATTTCCCCTGGTGCCAAACAAAAAATCCCGACCATAGGTCGGGATTTCAAATTCAGCTGTGACGGGCTGTGCTTTCTTTTACAGAGCTATTTTAAGCTGTAAAGAATTACTTAAGGATAGCTTCGTTACCGTTTTCACGGATGTGTTTTAGCATCGCTTTTACGCCGCGTGCACTTGAAGCAACAACGTTACCAGACTTCATGTACTCTGTACCGCCAGAGAAGTCAGTTACGATAGCGCCAGCTTCACGAGCAATCAGTTCGCCTGCCGCCATGTCCCATGGTTTTAGACCAAGCTCGAAGTAACCGTCTAGACGACCCGCTGCAACGTAACATAGGTCTAGAGCTGCAGAGCCAGCACGACGGAAATCAGAGCACTCAACAAACATAGAAGACATGATCTTGAAGTAGCTTTCAGAGTGTTGCTTCTGTTTGAATGGGAATCCAGTACCGATAACAGTACCTTTGATATCTTTAAGCTGTTTTACACGGATACGTGCATTGTTAAGCTGAGCGCCAGCACCGCGTTGTGCAGTGAAAAGCTCGTTAACCATTGGGTCGTAAACACACGCTACTTCTGTTTTGCCTTTGATGCGAACTGCAATAGACACAGAGAAAGTAGGAATGCCTTGAACGAAGTTAGTAGTGCCATCCAGTGGGTCGATGATCCATTGTACGTCGCTATCTTTTCCTTCAATTAGGCCACCCTCTTCAGCAACGATGCTGTGGTCTGGGTATGAAGCTTGGATAGTGCTGATGATGATTGCTTCGGCTTCTTTGTCTACGTTAGTAACGAAGTCATTAGTGCCTTTCTGTACTGACTCAATCTTGTCAGTGTTTTCTAGTGATTTAGCAATATGGTTGCCCGCTTTACGCGCAGCGCGTATAGCGATGTTTAGCATTGGATGCATACGAATTTTCCCAACGGATGTTAAAGAACAAAAAGCGGCGCGAAGTATACCAAAGATTTGGCAAAAGGGAAGTGGTTATTTTTTGTGCTGTTAATTTTATGAATAGAAAGATCCTGACTACTTTAGTCAAGTTTATGTTACCATTCTGCGATTGTGTAAAATGAGTGCAACGTGACTATGCTAGACAACGTAAAAATCGTCCTGGTTGGGACTTCTCATTCTGGAAACATCGGCTCGGCAGCTCGAGCGATGAAGGTGATGGGACTAAGCCAGATGGTGCTTGTGGACCCTCAATGTGAGGTGGACTCTCAGGCGGTTGCGTTGGCAGCGGGTGCGAGTGATATAGCATTAGGTGCAAAAATCGTTTCGACTCTAGAAGAAGCGGTAGAAGATTGCGGTCTAGTGGTTGGCTCAAGTGCGCGCTCTCGTACTCTAGATTGGCCGATGATTGAGCCACGTGAGTGTGGCAAGAAGTTTGCGATTGAAGGCGAAAAGCACGCGGTTGCTTTGGTGTTTGGGCGCGAGCGCACCGGTTTAACCAATGACGAGCTACAGCTGTGTCATTACCATACGTGTATTCCTGCAAACCCGGAATATAGCTCACTCAACCTTGCTATGGCGGTGCAAACACTTAGCTATGAAGTTAGAGTCGCGCATCTAGAGCGAGAAGCTCAGCAGTATCCAGAGCCAAGTGAAGTCGATTATCCACGTCACAAAGAACTGGAATTATTCTATCAGCACCTTGAAAAAGTCATCACTGATACCCAGTTTATCTCTAAGGAAAAGCCGGGCCTTGTGATGAATAAGCTACGAAGAATGTTTAGTCGAGCACGTCCTGAAGCGACGGAAATCAATACATTGCGTGGCATTTTAACCTCCGTTGAAAAAGCAATTGGGGTTAAAAAATAACCATTTCTTTTGTTGGGTTAAATACCTGAGTATTTTAGTCAATTAAATACTTGACTAAAATACTCAGGTATGAAAATATTTATGCCACATAATCAATGTGGATAGTGTGATATGAGACTTACATCAAAAGGAAGATATGCAGTAACAGCGATGCTTGATGTCGCACTGCACTCACAGCAAAGCCCAGTACCTCTAGCTGACATCTCTGAACGTCAAGGTATCTCTTTGTCTTACCTAGAACAACTGTTCTCTAAACTGCGTAAAGCAGGTTTGGTAGCGAGTGTTCGTGGTCCAGGTGGTGGTTACCGCTTAGGTGCAGAAGCCAATGAGATTTCCATCGGTACTGTTATCGCTGCAGTTGATGAGTCCGTTGATGCAACAAAATGCGCTGGCAAAGGAGATTGCCAAGGTGGTACACGTTGCCTCACACATACACTGTGGAGAGATTTAAGCTCTCGAATCAGTGACTTCCTAAACAACATCACTCTCGGTGAGTTGATGGTAGATAACGAAGTATTAGAAATTTCAGACCGACAAGACGTAGATCTCGCGGTAAATCATGGGTTCTCAAGAAAAAGTACAAGCACCGCACCCATCGGAATCAATGTTCGCTCGTAGTAGTGTCGCTTATACATTGGAGTAAAGAATGAAACTGCCTATTTATCTAGACTACTCTGCCACTTGCCCTGTCGATCCAAGGGTTGCAGAAAAAATGGTTCAATACATGACAATGGACGGTACCTTTGGTAACCCTGCGTCACGTTCTCACCGTTTTGGCTGGCAAGCAGAAGAAGCAGTAGATAACGCTCGTGAACAGATCGCGGATCTGTTGAATGCAGACCCTCGCGAAGTCGTATTTACGTCTGGCGCTACTGAGTCTGACAACCTTGCTATTAAAGGTGCAGCGCACTTCTACAGCAAGAAAGGTAAGCACATCATCACGGTTAAGACTGAGCACAAAGCGGTTCTTGACCCTTGCCGTCAGCTTGAACGTGAAGGCTTCGAAGTGACCTACCTAGAGCCAGAATCAAACGGTATCGTTGACCTAGCTAAGCTAGAAGCGGCAATGCGTGAAGACACAGTGCTTGTGTCAATCATGCACGTAAACAACGAAATCGGTGTTGTACAAGACATTACAGCTATTGGCGAGCTTTGCCGTAGCAAGAAAATCGTATTCCATGTAGATGCGGCGCAATCTGCAGGCAAACTGCCAATCGACGTTCAGGAAATGAAAGTCGACCTGATTTCACTGTCTGCTCATAAAGCCTACGGCCCGAAAGGTATCGGTGCGCTTTACGTGCGTCGTAAGCCACGTATCCGTCTAGAAGCGCAAATGCATGGCGGCGGTCATGAGCGTGGTTTCCGCTCTGGCACACTACCAACTCACCAAATCGTGGGTATGGGCGAAGCCTTCGCTATCGCTAAGCAAGACATGCAGAAAGACTACGACCACGCAAAAGCATTGCGTGACCGTCTACTAAACGGCGTTAAAGATCTTGAAGCCGTGACAGTGAATGGCGACCTAGAGCAACGCGTTCCACACAACCTAAACGTAAGCTTTGCGTTTGTTGAAGGTGAGTCGCTACTAATGTCGCTTAAAGACCTAGCAGTATCTTCTGGTTCTGCATGTACATCAGCAAGTCTAGAGCCTTCATACGTGCTTCGTGCACTTGGCCTAAACGATGAGCTTGCACACAGCTCGGTTCGCTTCTCATTTGGTCGTTTCACCACTGAAGAAGACATCGACTTTGCGATTGAGCAGATCAGAACAGCAGTAAACAAATTACGTGACATGTCTCCTCTATGGGATATGTATAAAGAAGGGATTGACCTAGACACGGTTGAGTGGGCACACCACTAATCTCACGGAAGTAGAGGATTCGAGGAAGTTATTATGGCGTATAGTGAAAAAGTAATTGACCACTATGAGAACCCACGCAACGTAGGTTCATTTGATAAGAATGATCCGGCTGTGGGTAGTGGTATGGTTGGCGCACCAGCTTGTGGTGACGTAATGAAACTTCAGATCAAGGTGACACCAGAAGGTATCATCGAAGATGCTAAGTTTAAGACCTACGGTTGTGGTTCAGCGATCGCATCAAGCTCACTGGTTACAGAGTGGGTGAAAGGCAAGTCTATCGACGAAGCTGCAGCGATCAAGAACTCTGAAATTGCAGAAGAGCTAGAGTTGCCACCAGTGAAAGTTCACTGCTCAATTCTTGCTGAAGACGCAATCAAAGCAGCGGTTGCAGACTACAAGAAGAAGCACGACTAAACTGCTTGGATAACCAAGCCCTTTAGCTTTATTAAGACACAGTATCATCAAGAGAAACGAACAAAGGTTGTAGTATGGCCATCTCAATGACAGACGCAGCAGCGAGCCGAGTTAAGACATTTTTAGATAATCGCGGCAAAGGTATTGGATTACGCCTAGGTGTAAAAACCACGGGTTGCTCTGGCATGGCTTACGTTCTTGAGTTCGTTGATGAACTGGATGATGGTGATTCAGTGTTTGAGCACTCAGGCGTGAAAGTGATCATCGATGCTAAGAGCTTGGTTTATCTCGATGGCACAGAGCTCGATTATGTAAAAGAAGGCTTGAACGAAGGTTTTGAGTTCAACAACCCGAATGCGAAAGGCGAGTGTGGTTGTGGTGAAAGCTTTAATGTTTAACCTTTGACGAGCTTGGCTGTGATATCGGCCAAGCTCATTAATTGCGAGTCAATGCTATGAACCATTTCGAATTATTTGGGCTACCTGTTCAGTTTCAGTTGGACGGTAGCCTTCTTTCTTCTCAGTTCCGAGAACTGCAAAAACGCTTTCACCCAGACAACTTTGCCACTGCCTCTGAGCGCGACCGCTTACTTGCAGTGCAAAAGGCAGCTCAAATCAATGATGCCTACGAAGTGCTGAAAAAGCCTATCTCTCGCGCTGAATACTTATTGGCCGAAAACGGTGTCGATATTCGCGCAGAGCAGCAAACATTGCAAGATCCACTGTTCTTAATGGAGCAGATGGAACTTCGAGAAGAATTGGAAGATCTCGCGTCTTCAAGTGACCCTGAATCAGAACTTTTTGACTTTGAAGCTAAGGTCAGCAAAATGTTCAAGGTACAGCTATCAGAGTTAGAAGGTCAGCTTTCGCAAGCCGAGTGGCCAGTTGCTGCTGATAGCGTTAGAAAACTAAAATTTATCGCCAAGTTGCAAAGTGAAATAGAACAGCTAGAAGATAAGCTGCTTGGTTAATGGAAGCTCCCAAGGATATTTGAATGGCATTACTTCAAATCGCAGAGCCGGGCCAAAGCTCCGCGCCACACGAACATAAACTGGCTGCGGGTATTGACCTAGGCACGACTAACTCCCTCGTCGCGACAGTAAGAAGTGGTGAAGCCGCGACATTACCAGATGCCAACGGTAATAAGATCCTCCCATCAGCGGTTCGCTATGCGGATGACAGTATCACTGTCGGTATTGACGCTCGTGACAACGCAGCCCTCGACCCCGTTAACACCATCATTTCTGTGAAGCGTCTACTCGGCCGCTCACTTGCAGACGTTCAGGCTCGTTACCCATCAATGCCATATTCACTGACAGAAAGTGATAATGGTTTACCTGTTCTGCAAACCGCAGGCGGCGCAAAGAACCCGATTCAAGTTTCTTCTGACATTCTTAAAACGCTTGGTAAGCGCGCAGAAGAGTCCCTTGGTGGCGAATTAGCTGGCGTGGTGATTACTGTGCCAGCGTATTTTGATGATGCTCAGCGTCAAGGCACCAAAGATGCAGCAAACCTAGCGGGTATGCATGTACTGCGTCTTCTTAATGAGCCGACTGCAGCAGCTATTGCTTATGGTCTAGATAGTGGTCAAGAAGGCGTGATTGCGGTTTACGATTTAGGTGGTGGTACATTCGATATCTCTATCTTGCGTTTATCACGCGGTGTATTTGAAGTACTGGCGACTGGCGGCGATTCCGCGCTGGGTGGTGACGACTTTGACCACCTCGTTGCCGACTACTTGCAGCAGCAAGCAGGCAAGTTAGAGCTTAACGCTCATGAGCAACGTGAACTGCTCGATGCCGCAACGCAAGCGAAAATCGATCTTAGCCAAAATGACGTTGCGACTGTTAACGCTCTTGGCTGGCAGGGTGAACTGACAAAAGCTCAGTTTGAAGACCTAATTCGCCCACTTGTGAAGAAGACACTGCTTTCATGTCGCCGTGCATTGAAAGATGCCGAGGTAGATGCAGAAGACGTTCTTGAAGTCGTCATGGTAGGCGGCTCGACTCGCACACCATTGGTTCGCGCAATGGTTGGTGACTTCTTTGGTAAAACACCACTGACAAGTATCAACCCAGATGAAGTAGTCGCGATTGGTGCAGCGATTCAAGCGGATATTCTTGCAGGTAACAAACCTGACTCAGAGATGCTGCTATTGGATGTTCTTCCTCTGTCACTGGGTATTGAAACCATGGGCGGCTTGGTCGAGAAGATCGTTCCACGTAACACCACGATTCCAGTGGCGCGCGCCCAAGAATTTACCACGTTCAAAGATGGTCAAACGGCGATGTCTGTACACATAGTGCAAGGTGAGCGTGAGATGGTGGACGATTGTCGTTCGCTGGCTCGTTTCTCATTGAAAGGCATCCCTCCAATGGCGGCGGGTGCAGCTCATATCCGCGTGACGTATCAAGTTGATGCTGACGGTCTACTGTCTGTGACTGCGATGGAAAAGAGCACCGGTGTTCAGTCAGAAATCCAGGTTAAACCATCTTACGGTCTCAGCGATGACGAAGTAACGAACATGCTCAAAGACTCGATGACTTACGCCAAAGATGACATGCTAGCGCGTGCTCTGGCCGAGCAACGCGTAGAGGCCGACCGTGTTATCGAAGGTCTGATCGCCGCGATGCAAGCGGACGGCGATGCACTTCTAAACGAAGAAGAAAAACAGGCATTGGTTAAAGCGATTGAAGCTCTGATTGAACTTCGCAATGGCGATGATGCCGATGCTATTGAACAAGGTATTAAAGACACTGATAAGGCGAGCCAAGAGTTTGCATCACGTCGAATGGACAAATCCATCCGTGAAGCATTGGCGGGTCAATCAGTTGATAACATTTAGATCGAGGACTAAGTAGTCATGCCAAAAATTGTTGTTCTGCCCCATGAAGATCTCTGCCCAGAAGGCGCAGTATTAGAGGCTAATGAAGGCGAAACTGTATTAGACGTAGCGCTAAAGAACGGTATTGGAATTGAGCACGCTTGTGAAAAGTCGTGTGCATGTACCACTTGTCACGTCATCATCCGTGAAGGCTTTGATTCACTAGAAGAGAGTGAAGAGCTTGAAGACGATATGTTGGATAAAGCATGGGGTCTAGAGCCTGAGTCGCGTCTAGGTTGCCAAGCGGTTGTTGCAGATGAAGATCTTGTGGTAGAAATTCCAAAATACACACTCAACCACGCATCTGAAGAACACTAATTAACTGGAGGATTCATGAGCTTAAAATGGACTGATTCTCGTGATATCGCTATCGAGCTGTGCGATCAATTTCCAGAAACTGACCCGAAAACGGTTCGTTTCACCGACTTGCATAAATGGATTACAGACTTGGAAGATTTTGACGACGATCCAAATCGCTCCAACGAAAAAATCCTCGAAGCTGTGATTTTATGCTGGATGGATGAGTACGATTAAACAGACTTACTAGTTAGTTATACAAAAACGGGCCTTTGGCCCGTTTTTTTGTCGCACCATGTTACATTGTTATTAATTCCCATGGTGCAGTCATTGGTATTGTCTCTACATAGTGATAACATCATTTGATATATAGAATGCGACACAGCAGCCGAACTGCAACAGGCAAGCTGCAATAATTAGATTTAAGACAAGGAGAGACCATGTCTAGCACAATGTCGGTATTTATTAGCCAAGAAGCGGCAGCGCCACAATGGGGCGAAAAGGCTATCATTTCTTTCTCAGAGCAAGGTGCGACGATCCACATCGGTGAAGGTCACGATCTTGGAGCGGTTCAACGCGCGGCCCGCAAGTTGGATTCACAAGGCATTTCAAACGCCACACTTGCAGGCGAGGGTTGGGATTTAGAGTCTTCTTGGGCGTTTTATCAAGGTTACCGTAATTCTAAGAAAAGCACTCAAGTCGAGCTGGCTGAGCTAAACGAGCAAGATAAGAAAGAGTTAGACGCGCGCATCAAAGCGTCTGATTGGACGCGTGACATCATCAATAAAAGCGCTGAAGAAGTAGCGCCGCGTCAATTGGCAACAATGGCTGCAGAATTTATTAAGTCAGCGGCTCCAGAGCATGTGACTTACCGCATCGTTAAAGACAAAGATCTACTTACCGAAGGTTGGGAAGGCATTTTTGCTGTTGGTCGTGGCTCTGAGCGCACCTCTGCGATGCTGCAACTGGACTACAACCCAACTGGCGATGAAAACGCGCCAGTATTTGCTTGTTTAGTGGGTAAGGGTATTACCTTTGATTCCGGCGGTTACAGCCTAAAGCCATCGAACTTTATGACGGCGATGAAAGCAGATATGGGCGGCGCGGGCACCATCACTGGTGGTCTAGGTCTTGCTATCATGCGTGGCCTAAACAAGCGCGTAAAACTTATCCTTTGCTGTGCTGAAAACATGGTATCCGGTCGCGCTCTTAAGCTAGGTGATGTGATTACCTATAAAAATGGTAAGACGGTTGAGATCATGAATACTGACGCGGAAGGTCGTTTGGTTCTTGCTGACGGTCTTATCTACGCAAGTGAGCAAAATCCAGAGCTTATCATCGACTGCGCGACGCTTACTGGCGCAGCGAAGAACGCGCTTGGCAACGATTACCACGCCATCATGTCATTTGATGATGAGTTAACGCATCAAGCGCTGACCAATGCAAATCAAGAGAAAGAAGGTCTATGGCCTCTGCCATTGGCGGACTTCCATCGCGGCATGTTGCCATCGAACTTCGCTGATTTGTCGAACATCAGCAGTGGTGACTACTCTCCGGGCGCAAGTACAGCGGCGGCATTCTTGTCTTACTTTGTGGAAGACTATAAGAAAGGTTGGTTGCACTTCGATTGTGCTGGTACTTACCGTAAGTCAGGAACCGATAAATGGTCTGCAGGCGCTACGGGTATGGGTGTGCGCACACTCGCTCGTTTGCTAACGGAGCAGGCTGACAAGTAATTCAAGAGAATTATTACTAATAAAAGAACAACACGAAAGAAAAGGAACACTAATGGCCCTAGAAAGAACATTCTCTATCGTTAAACCGGATGCAGTTAAGCGTAATTTGATTGGTGAAATCTATAACCGTATCGAAAAAGCAGGTCTGTCTATCATCGCAGCTAAGATGGTTCATCTTACCGATGAGCAAGCAAAAGGCTTTTACGCTGAGCATGAAGGTAAACCGTTTTTCGATGATCTTCGTGCATTCATGACGTCTGGCCCTATCATGGTTCAAGTACTTGAAGGTGAAGATGCAATTTGTCGCTACCGTGAACTAATGGGTAAAACTAACCCAGAAGAAGCAGCGTGTGGCACTATCCGCGCAGATTACGCGCTAAGCATGCGCCACAACTCTGTACACGGATCAGACAGCCCAGAGTCAGCAGCACGTGAGATTGAGTTTTTCTTTCCACAGTCAGAAATTTGTCCTCGTTAATTGAGTGCAGTTGTGAGTAAAAAGGAGGCGTAGCCTCCTTTTTTATTACCCGTCACTTTTGTTGTGCAAAAAATGTTCACTTAGAAATGAATACCTTAATATTTTAGGGTTTTGTAACGCTTGTTGTAGGGGGCTAAAGCCTGTACAATTCGCGCCCTTAACACCATTTACCGTCATCGAAGAGGCACCATGACCACACAAAAAGTCAATCTACTCGATTTTGATCGCAAGGGTATGCGTCAGTTTTTCCAAGAGGAACTGGGCGAAAAAGCCTTCCGTGCTGATCAGATAATGAAGTGGATCTATCACTTTGGTGTCGACGACTTCGAGAAGATGACTAACATCAACAAGAAGCTGCGTGAAAAGCTGATTCGTTTGGCAGAAATCAAAGCGCCAACCGTCTCTGAAGCTCAGCACTCTTCTGATGGCACGATTAAATGGGCAATGCGTGTTGGCGATCAAGACGTAGAAACCGTTTATATTCCTGATGATGATCGCGCGACGCTGTGTGTTTCTTCGCAGGTGGGTTGTGCACTGGAATGTAAGTTCTGCTCAACGGCTCAGCAAGGCTTTAACCGTAACCTTAAAGTGTCTGAAATCATCGGTCAGGTGTGGCGCGCAGCTCGTGAGATCGGTCTTGAGAAAGAAACGGGTCGCCGCCCTATTACTAACGTCGTAATGATGGGCATGGGTGAGCCACTGCTTAACATGAAAAACCTGATGCCAGCACTTGAGCTGATGCTTGATGATTTAGGCTTTGGTTTGTCTAAGCGTCGCGTAACTGTATCAACGTCGGGCGTGGTTTCTGGCCTTGACCAGATGACAGGTCAAATTGACGTTGCGCTAGCGATTTCTCTACACGCGCCAAACGATAAGCTTCGTAGCGAAATCATGCCAATTAACGATCGCTGGGATATTCAAGACTTCCTAGCATCTGTTCGTCGTTACATCGCATCTTCTAACGCGAACCGCGGTAAAGTAACGGTTGAATATGTATTGCTAGACCATGTTAACGACGATATGGACCACGCTCGTGAACTGGCTGAGCTTCTTAAAGATACACCAGCGAAGATTAACCTGATTCCGTTTAACCCGTATCCAGGTTCTCCGTACAAAAAACCGAGTAACTCGCGTATTGACCGCTTCATGAAAACGCTAATGAAGTACGACTACACCGTGACGGTTCGTAAGACTCGCGGTGATGATATCGATGCGGCGTGTGGACAGTTGGTTGGTGACGTTATTGATAGAACCAAACGTACTCAGCAGATTGCGGCTCAAAAGGGTCAGCAGGCGATTCCAGTCAAAGCGGTATAATTCGTATCTTGATGAACACAAGGCCAAGTTTCGACTTGGCTTTGTCGTTTTTGCACATTTTGTAGTGAAAATCAGCGGGTACTTCCGAGTTTCGAGTTGAATGAATGTATTCGTGCATCAAAACTCTGATCTTTCCCACATTTCCTCGATAAATAATTGAAGAATAACGGAACAAATATAGTTATCGTTAATCAAATACTACGAAATGCCGCCAAAATGATATGAGTAGTGTTAATTTTTAATCAAAATTGTCACTATTTACGCTGATTTCCCTTGGGGCGTTTTAACTCGTGCGGAGAATCGACTATGATGGGCAGTTCCAATCGAGATGAAACCGGCTTAATCCGATAAGTTGGTATGAAATCATAATAAAATCGAGCGCTTTACATAGATTATAAGTGCCGTAGTTGGCAATTTGGGACTATGCTGTATCAAACAGCTAGTGCGAGCGATTTACCAAACTAATGACCATGACCACCGATAAAAAAACGAACTAAGCGTGTTAGGTCAAAGTAACAACCAATAAGAAGTACAATATCAATGAGTACTGAGCAAAATAACGCCACAGAACAAGTACATCAAGCACAAGACGTTGAGCTTGCGGGAACCATTTTAAAACAAAAGCGTGAAGCCTTAGGGCTGACGCAAAAGCAGATCGCGGATAGATTGCGTTTACGTGTCGCGATCATTCAAAAAATTGAGTCAAACGATTTTGACGGAGAGCAGGTCGCCACCTTTACGCGTGGCTATTTGCGATCCTACGCGAAAGCTGTCGGAATTGATGAGCAAGAGGTGTTGGGAACCATTGAGAACCATAGCGCCGCTCAACACCACGAACAGCCAATGCAAAGCTTTTCCAAAAAGACCAATAAAGAAAAACATGATAGCCGTATCATGAAGCTTACATGGGGCATCTTTATTGTCATCATTGGTATCTCATCTGTGTGGTGGCTGCAAAACCAGCAGAAAGATACGCTTTCTGAAATCGCAGATACCTCATCCAATGATCCTGCATTCGCTGTTGAGGAAACGGCAAGTGAGAAAGTAGCTGCATTGGAAACTGAGCTAGCGCCTGAGCCAGAAGTCAAAACGCTTGATGTATCAGCCATTGTTGAAACACCGGCACAGCCAGAAGTTGAAGCGCAGGACGTCGTCGAGGATGCCGCTCCAGCAGAAGCCGAAGCTGCGGTCGTCGTCGAAGAGTCTGAGCCAGCAGTAGTTGAAGAAGCATCTGTGGCTCCAGAGGTTCCAGCAGGACTGACAAACCTGACTCTGTCGTTTTCTGGTGATTGCTGGATCCAAGTAAAAGATGCAGACGGTAAAACGGTATCAACAGGCATTAAGAAAGCTGGCGATAGTGTAGATCTTAATGGAAAAGCACCGTTTAAAATCATTTTAGGTGCACCAGAGAAGGTTTCTATGACATTTGCGAGTGAACCTGTCGACCTTTCTGGGTATACTTCAGGCAAAGTAGCTCGATTCACCTTACCTTAGAAAACACTATGCATCACGAATCACCAATTAAACGTCGTCCCTCTACGCGTATTTATGTGGGCGATGTACCTATCGGCGATGGCGCACCTATCGCCGTTCAGTCAATGACCAACACGCGTACGACCGATGTCGCCGCGACCGTTGCTCAAATCAAAGCTTTGGAAAACGTAGGCGCAGACATTGTTCGCGTTTCGGTTCCTACCATGGATGCGGCTGAAGCATTCCGTGAGATCAAGAAACAGGTTTCGATTCCTCTCGTAGCGGATATTCATTTCGATTACCGTATTGCACTAAAAGTTGCGGAGTACGGCGTAGACTGTTTGCGCATCAACCCAGGCAACATAGGTAACGAAGCTCGTATCCGTTCAGTCGTCGATTGTGCACGTGATAAAAATATCCCAATTCGAATTGGTGTAAATGGCGGCTCTCTGGAAAAAGATATCCAGATGAAATACGGCGAACCAACGCCAGAGGCGTTAGTTGAATCGGCAATGCGCCATGTGGATATTCTAGATCGTTTGAACTTTGATCAGTTTAAAGTCAGCGTGAAGGCATCCGATGTATTCCTAGCTGTTGACTCCTACCGTTTACTTGCGAAGAAAATCGACCAACCTCTTCACCTTGGTATTACTGAGGCGGGCGGCGCTCGCGCAGGCTCGGTAAAATCATCGGTTGGCTTAGGTATGCTTTTAGCAGAAGGTATCGGCGATACGCTGCGTATCTCATTGGCTGCAAATCCAGTTGAAGAGATCAAAGTGGGTTTCGATATTTTGAAATCGTTACGCATTCGTTCTCGTGGTATCAACTTTATCGCTTGCCCAAGCTGCTCTCGTCAAGAGTTCGACGTGATCGGCACAGTAAACGCACTAGAAGAGCGTTTAGAAGATGTCATTACACCAATGGATGTGTCTATCATTGGTTGTGTGGTCAACGGCCCAGGCGAGGCGGAAGTGTCTCATCTAGGTCTAGCGGGCAGCAATAAGAAGAGTGCTTTCTATGAAGACGGCAAACGTCAGAAAGAGCGCTTTGATAACGATGATCTCGTTAATCAGCTTGAAGCAAAAATTCGAGCGAAAGCATCGATGCTAGATACAGCAAATCGCATCGAAGTAAATGAAGTAGAAGACAAGTAATCTCAACGACAATACGGTATTAAACTGTGGCAAAAACTATTCAAGCAATCCGAGGCATGAACGACTGCCTCCCTACACAATCTCCACTTTGGCAAAAAGTTGAGAATACAGTGAAGCATGTGGTCAGCGCATATGGCTACAACGAAGTACGTATGCCAATCGTTGAGATGACACATCTATTCAGCCGCGCTATCGGTGAAGTGACCGACGTAGTTGAAAAAGAAATGTACACCTTTGAAGACCGTAATGGCGATAGCCTAACACTGCGCCCTGAGGGCACGGCAGGCTGTGTACGCGCTGGTATTGAAAATGGTTTGCTTTATAACCAAGAGCAGCGCCTGTGGTACATGGGTCCAATGTTCCGTCACGAGCGTCCGCAAAAAGGTCGCTACCGTCAATTCCACCAATGTGGTGTGGAAGTATTCGGTCTAAACGGCCCTGACGTTGACGCTGAACTTATCATGATGACAGCACGTCTATGGCGTGAGCTGGGTATCGACAAGCATGTTCGCCTAGAACTAAACTCCATCGGTTCACTAGAAGCGCGCGCTAACTACCGCACAGCTCTGATTGCTCACCTAGAACAACACATTGATGTGCTGGATGAAGATAGCAAGCGTCGTATGCATACTAACCCGCTACGTGTCTTGGACAGTAAAAACCAAGATGTACAAGCGATCTTGGTGGATGCGCCAGAGCTATCTGATTATCTAGACGAAGAATCAAAAGCGCATTTTGCCGGTCTTTGTGAACTTCTTGATGCTGCGGGTATCGAATATACGGTTAACCAACGTTTGGTTCGTGGTCTTGATTACTACAACCGCACTGTTTTCGAATGGATCACTGAAAGCCTAGGTGCTCAAGGTACTGTATGTGGCGGTGGTCGTTACGATGGCCTTGTTGAGCAGCTTGGTGGTAAACCAACACCAGCCGTGGGTTTTGCTATGGGCCTAGAACGTCTTGTACTCATGATGGAAACATTAGAGCTAACAGACGTTCGTCGCAGCGTAGACGCTTATGTCGTGACAGCGGGCGAAGGCACCATGATGGCAGGTATGAAGCTTGCTGAAAACCTGCGTGAAGCGATCCCTGGTATTCGTGTGATGAACCACTTTGGTGGCGGTAACTTCAAGAAACAATTCAAGCGCGCAGACAAAGTAGGGGCGGTATATGCTCTTGTGCTTGGTGAGAACGAAGTTGCTGAGAATACGGTCGTGGTCAAAGATTTGCAGGGCGGAGAGCAAGAAACTATTGCTCAAACTGAGTTAGCCGCTAAATTAGCAAATATTATTTAAGTTTAAATCCAAGTTGATAGGCAGCAATTTTGGGCTGCCTATTAATTTAGGTAATGATTTCTTTTAAGAGGACAGGAAGTGGAACTCTACGATTCTGAAGAACAACAAGTTGAAGCGATCAAAGACTGGTGGAAGGAAAACGGGAAAGCCGTGGTTCTTGGCGTTGTTGTTGGTCTAGGTGGTTTATTTGGCTGGCGTTATTATCAAGATTCCGTGGTCCAGGCTCAAGAAGCTGCATCAGAGCAATACAGCAAAGCTATTGAGTCGATGGTAGTAAGTGGTGTTGACGCGAGTGCTGATGTACAAGCCTTCATCGATTCGAGCAAAGAGAGTGAATATGCGGTACTTGCTGCGATGCAATTGGCTAAAGCGCAGGTAGAAGCAGGTAACCTTGAAGATGCACTAACGCAGCTGCAGTGGGCACAGAGCAACACCAAAGATCCAGCGATTGCACCGCTAGTGACTTATCGCGTTGCACGCCTAATGGCAGAGTCGGGTAATAACGATGGCGCACGTGCGGAACTCGATAAAATTACGGATGCAGCATGGGCTGGTCGTGTCGCAGAGCTTCGTGGCGATATTGCTATCCGTGAAGGCGATCGTGATGCTGCCTACACGGCTTATACACAAGCTCAGCAAGCACAAGATGCGAGCCAAGCGCTACAAATCAAGCTGGATGATCTTGCCAAGTAAGGGCTATAGCCGATGAATAGACTCGTTAAAAAGGTATTACTTTCTATCTCGGTATTAGGTGTACTTGCAGGGTGTTCGAGTGAAGAAGACACCATAGTGATGGCGCCACTACCCGTCGTGCAAAGTGAGTTCACTCCAAGTACAGAGTGGTCTTCAAGCATAGGCAATGGTGTCGGTCAGTATTTTTCTAAGCTTTCACCAGTCTACGCTTACGACAAACTGTTTGTTGCGAGCCGCGATGGCGTTGTGAAAGCTATGGATCCAGAAAATGGTAAAACTATCTGGCAAACCGAAATCAAAGGTGAAGTAACGGCTCGCCTATCTGGTGGTATTGCAGCCGCTTATCAAAAGCTGTATATCGGCAGTGAAAACGGTGAAGTGATTGCTCTTGACGTAGAAACAGGTGAAGAGCTTTGGCGCGCAGAGGTAAATGGTGAGGTACTGGCGAAGCCGGTTGCTGACGCTAGCCTGATTATGGTTCATACCAGTCAAGGTGTGCTTGCTGCGCTTGAGCAAACCAGTGGTGAAGAACGTTGGGCGATCAGTACTGATGTACCAAACCTAACCTTGCGTGGTGATAGTGCGCCTGCGACGGTTTCCGGTGGTGTTTTCTGGGGTACGGCGAATGGTCGTCTAGCGGCAGCGATTGTCGAGCGTGGTCAGTTGATCTGGCAACAACCAGTGGGCACGCCTAAGGGTGCAACAGAGATCGACCGTTTGGTGGATGTTGATGCCTCGCCAATTATTCTAGGTGGTACGCTTTACACAGTGGGCTTTAACGGTCAGCTGATTTCCATCGACCTTCGCTCGGGTAACCCAATCTGGAAGCGTAATTACTCATCAGCGACAGATATGGCGACAGACAATCGTAGCTTGTTCCTGATTTCAGAAACGGATCACGTGATTGCTGTCGATGCTCGAAGTGGTACCGAGCTTTGGGAAAACAATCTACTAGAAAACCGCCAGCTTACGGCGCCTGTTATTGTTGACGGATACGTTGTAGTAGGGGATAGCCTTGGTTATCTTCACTGGATTGACCGTGCAACCGGTGAGTTTGTGGCACAGCAACTCATGAATGACAGCGGTATGTCGGTTGGACCGACTTTAGTCCCTGGTGGCTATGTGATCGTTACTCGTGATGGTGAAATAAAGAAACTCACCATTAATTAGAAAGCGTGATATAATTCACAAACGGCTCCTGGCTGATTTTCAGTTAGGAGCCGTTTTATTGCTGCGAAGCAAAAGGATCTTTTCGAGCTCGGATAGATAGAATACGTTGTGGTTATAGGAAAACGAGAGCATTTTTACCTATAACTACAATAAGAAATAATTGTAGAGGTTAATATGTTACCTGTTGTTGCCCTAGTTGGACGCCCGAATGTGGGTAAGTCGACACTGTTTAATAGACTGACGCGTACGCGTGATGCTTTGGTAGCGGACTTTCCGGGACTAACGCGTGACCGTAAATATGGTCAAGCTCAACTGGGTGAGAATGAGTTCATTGTTATCGATACCGGCGGTATTGATGGCACTGAAGAAGGTGTAGAAACCAAAATGGCGGAACAATCGTTAGCTGCGATTGAAGAAGCTGACGTAGTACTATTCCTTGTGGATGGTCGTGCGGGTTTGACGGTTGCGGATGAAGCGATCGCTAACCACCTACGTAAAATTGAAAAGCCAGCTTTCCTTGTGGTCAACAAGGTAGATGGCATTGATGCCGATGCTGCAAGCGCTGAGTTTTGGCAGCTAGGTGTTGAAAACATGTATCACATCGCTGCGGCTCACGGTCGTGGTGTTACTGCTCTTCTGGACCGTGCCTTGGATCCTTTCTTTGAACACCTATCAGAAGCTGAAGGTGAAATCGAAGACTTGACCATGTTTGAGGACGCGGAAGAAGAGAAACTCGACTACACCGAAGAAGAAGCAGAAGAAGAGTACAAGCGTCTTCAAGATCAGCCAATTAAACTGGCTATCATCGGTCGTCCAAACGTTGGTAAATCGACACTAACTAACCGTATCCTCGGTGAGGAGCGCGTGGTGGTGTATGACATGCCAGGTACGACACGTGATTCTATCTACATCCCAATGGAGCGTGATGGTCGTGAATATGTTCTGATTGATACAGCGGGTGTACGTCGTCGTAAGCGTATCAACGAGACGGTAGAAAAGTTCTCGGTGGTTCAAACGCTTAAAGCCATTGAAGATGCCAACGTGGTATTGGTTGTAATTGATGCTCGCGAGAATATCTCAGACCAAGACCTCAGCCTTCTTGGTTTTGCCCTTAACGCAGGTCGCTCAATTGTACTTGCTGTGAACAAGTGGGATGGTTTGGATACAGACGTGAAAGAGCAGGTTAAGAAAGAGCTAGACCGTCGTCTAGGCTTTGTAGATTTTGCCCGCATTCACTTCATCTCGGCGCTACACGGTACCGGTGTGGGTCACTTGTTCGAGTCTGTTCAAGAAGCGTATAAGTCAGCGACGACACGTGTGGGTACCTCTGTACTGACTCGTATCATGAAGATGGCAACAGAAGATCACCAGCCACCGATGGTTCGTGGTCGCCGCGTGAAGCTCAAGTATGCGCACGCAGGTGGTTATAACCCACCAATCGTTGTTGTTCACGGTAACCTAGTGAACGAGCTGCCAGATTCATACAAGCGTTACCTCATGAACTACTATCGTCGTTCACTGGAAATTATGGGAACACCAATCCGTATCAACTTCCAGAGCAGCGACAATCCGTTCGAGGGTAAAACGAGCAAGATGACACTTTCTCAGGAGCGCAAGCGTAAGCGCTTGATGAGTATGATGAAAGGTCGTCCGAAGAAATAAGAATAAGCTAAATAGCGCCCTCTCAATGAGAGGGCGCTTTTTTATGGTCTGAACTTTTATGGTGTAAAGCACCCATGATGTAAGGAAAACAGATGATCACCGCTAGTAAAGTGCACTTCTGCAATCAAACATGGCAACTAGATAGCCAAATCCAACTCGTCAACCATCATGAAGAACATTGCGATGTGGTGGTGAAAGACACGCCATTCCATCCTGTTAGCCATATCTGGCCTGATCACCCAGCAGACAGAGGAACGTTATCAACAAGCACAGAATCGTTTCCAGTTACAGACTGTTTAGTTGGTGCTGTTGAGCTCGAAACCGGAAGACTCTTTGTCGCGCAATCCATCCCAGTAAAACGAGATACCGATGGCTGGGTATTTGTCGTGGTGCATCGCATTTCTAAACAAGCCGTATTATCAGAAGGTGAGACCGTCTCCCTGTCGGTAGACAAGGAGTATCAAGATAGCTTAAGCCGTGGCCACAGCGCTGGTCATATAGCGTCTTTGGCGCTCAACAAGGTTCTTGCTGAAGCGTATTGGAGAAAAGACGCCGATCGCAAAGATGGACTAGGGCACTATGATTTTAATAGCTACGCACAGGAGCAGAGCTTTGTATCACCAGATGCTTGCTTTGATAACTATCGCTTAGGTAAGACGCTTAAAAAGCGTGGTCTTAACACTGCGCAGGTACTTGAAGAGCTTAAAGAGATAGAGTCTAGGGTCAACCAACAGCTTAATCTATGGCTTAGCGAGGGTTCAGAAGTAGAGATGCAGCTTGAAGGTCCTTACCTCACCAGCTCTCGTTACTGGCATTGTAGATTGGACGGGATGGATGTTGTCATGCCTTGTGGTGGCACGCACGTTACAACGACAAACAGTCTGAAGCGATTAAACGTTGAACTGCGAGCTATCGATGCCAATTATATCGAAATGCACACCCATGTAAGTCGATAATTAGAAAAACGATCTTTTTATTAAATTTCAATTAGACTGATTTATTTTGGTCTTTATGACATTTAAATCTGTTAAAAATCGAAAAACAGCACATGTAACTTATGCTTTCGGTATGTGGTTATATAAATGTTCTTTTTTAAGCAGATCGCTGATCAAGCTAGCTTTTGGGGATGATCTAGAAAAGATCGTGTTTTTTGTCGTTCCAGGGTGTACTGGTTCAAATTACGTACAAATATTCCTTTGGTCAATAGTTCATCTATTTGCGCCCTGTGTTAGTATGTGCCGCGAGCGCATAATAAACAGAATGCCAACAGCTTTAGAGTTAGAGCCGTATGGTAGCAAATTAAAAGACGCGAACTATGAATAAAGACTTGCTAATAGATGCCCATAAGGGCATGAATAATTTATTAAAAGAGCTCGCGCTAGGGTTACCCCAAACCCAATTAGTGGAAAGGATAGTTGATCTTACAGAGCGACTATTTCCTAGAAAACGAGTTTCTATTTTATCGTTGGATGAATCGACAAACTGCCTGTTCACGGTAGCCGCCCCTAAGCTACCTATTATGTATAACCAAGCTATTAATGGGTTAGAAATTGGTGAGCGAGTGGGATCTTGCGGGGCTGCTGCCTACTTGAAACGCTCTGTGATTGTTGACGATGTAACTAAACACGCCAACTGGACGCCGTTTCTTGAGCTTGCCGCCTCTGCGAATGTGAAAGCTTGCTGGTCGGTACCTGTCATCTCGACTCAAGAGCAATGCTTAGGGACATTCGCTCTCTACGACGAGAGGTGTTCTACCCCGCTCGCGATTGAGATTGAGATACTCGAATCCATGTCTGCCGTGTATTCGGTTGCGCTTGAGAAGTACGCTCTTGAGGATAAGCTTACCTTTCAAGCCCAGATGGATCCGCTCACTCACTGCTTGAATAGACGTGCTTTATTGGAAAGAGTTGAGCAGAGTCACTGCTTTGATGGCAATATTCTCGGCTGCTTTTTTGTTGATATCGACAAGTTCAAGCAGGTGAATGATGAATATGGTCACTGCTTTGGTGACAAAGTACTTGTAGCTGTTTCTGAGCAGCTTAAACATCTTTTGCCTGAACAAGCCGTGCTTGGACGTTATGGCGGTGATGAGTTTTTGGCGTTTTGCTGCTTCCCTGATGAAGACGGCGCAGTCGCTTTTTATCAAACGTTGAGCGATGAGCTGAACAAACCCGTAACACTGAATGATACCAATATCTCTGTCAGCGTCGGATTTGCGACCAAACAGTGCTGTTCAGATCTGCCAATGGATAAGTTAATCCGCCAAGCAGACGGCGAAATGTACAAGGTTAAGCGTCGAAATAAGCGTGCAGTACCTCTACGTAGTGCTTCTCCGAGCTTGATTGATATCAATGCGAACCCAGAAAAAAAAGTCGTATGATAGTTAATATTATCACTTTCTAATATAGGTAAGTCATGACGACTCAACAAAACCAGTGCCCTAAGTGCCACTCAGAGCTTGAATGGGATGGGCAGTATCACTGCGGGCAATGCCAAGTCCATTTCAAAAAGATTGGTTTTTGCCCTGACTGTGAAGCAGAGCTAGAGAAACTTCAAGCGTGTGGCTCAGCGAGCTATTTTTGTAATAGCTGTAATGAACTGAAATCTAAGTCACGCGTTAAGTTTGTCTTTGAGTGCCTTGCATAGAAGCTAGATGGCAGCTGTCGTCTAGCTGTGATCTTTTATGCTAGTGACCTGAGATTCGATAATGCCATTGTCGAGTTTGGTGGTGATCGCACTGCCGACTTCGACACTCTGAGCGTTGGTGATGACCTGTCCGCGCGCATCTTGAGTGATAGAGTAACCGCGCTGCAACGTCGCCAGTGGGCTGACTGTGTCCAATTTACCTACGGTAACGGCGAATTGATGCTTAGCGCTATCGAGCTGTTTCTGCATGGCTTGCTTAAGCCTGGCTTGTAGCTGATCTAATCGATTGGTTTGTCGGTCGAGCTGGCGAGCTGGTGAGAGTGCCATTAACCTGTGTTGTTTATTGCTCAGGCGCAGTGTCTCTTGAGATAGGCGCTGCTTAATTGCTGAGCTCAAACGGAACTCAAACTCATCAAGAAGCTGGCTCTGCCTCTGAAGCTGGTGCTTTGGATGATGGCTGTTGAGTGCTTGTGTTAGCACAGATAAGTGCTGCTTTTGCTGCGCTAGATAGATCTGCATTACATTACGCAGCCTTTGCTCACGCCCCTTAAGTGATTCATGCTTATGTGAGGTGTCATTACTGACAAGCTCAGCCGCAGCACTCGGTGTTGGCGCTCGCACGTCGGCAACGTAGTCCGCTATGGTGACGTCGATTTCATGCCCGACCGCACTAATGATTGGAATCTGGCTAGCCGCGATGGTCCTTGCTACGATCTCATGGTTAAAACACCAAAGATCTTCCAGCGAGCCGCCACCTCGACCCACTATCAATACATCACACTCGTTACGGCTGTTGGCGCGTCCAATTGCCTGCGCAATCTCAATCGCTGCCGCATCACCTTGCACTGTTGTCGGATAGATAACGACAGGCAGTGATGGGTCGCGTCTTTTCAGTACATCGAGAATATCGAACAGAGCGGCGCCAGTTTTGGAGGTGATGATACCTACACGTTTAGGATGAGAGGGGAGAGGCTTCTTTAAAGACTGTGAGAACAAGCCTTCAGCTGCGAGAGACATCTTTAGCTTCTCGAACTCTTGCTGCAATCTTCCATCGCCCTCGGGCTGCATTGATTCAATGATCAGCTGATAATCACCACGCGGCTCGTACAACGAGAGACGCGCCTTTACCAATACCTGATTGCCATTGGCTGGCTTAAAGGTGACTCGGCGATTATTACCACGAAACATAGCGCACTTAACTTGAGCGCGAGAGTCTTTTAGCGTCAGGTACCAATGGCCGGATACAGGGGCGGAAAAGTTAGAGATTTCACCGACTAACCAGACAATCCCCATTTCATTTTCTAGCAATAAACGTACTTCGGAATTCAGACGAGAGACCGTGTAAATGTTCTGATTGGAAGAAGATGAATGAGAAGTAGATCGCGGGGATAGGGACACAGCTAATCTCAAAGACGTGAGTATGGAAATTAGCGGCAATATAATACATATCAAGGGGGTAAATGCAAATAAAAAATAGAAAAATGTGTAGCCAAGCGATTTCGTCGGGCGTATAATCCCACCGCAATATCTAATCCAAATGACCTTATTATGCGAAACGATAAGGGCGGATTATCCTTTAAACTCCTCTATTGTGAGATATTGCAAATGCTAAGAATTGCCAAAGAAGCGCTGACGTTCGATGATGTACTACTCGTTCCAGCTCACTCCACCGTTCTCCCAAACACAGCTGATCTTCGCACTCGGCTGACCAAGAATATCACTCTGAATATTCCAATGATCTCTGCGTCTATGGACACAGTGACAGAAGCGCGTCTTGCGATCGCGCTAGCCCAAGAAGGTGGCATTGGCTTTATCCACAAGAACATGTCTATCGAGCAACAAGCTGAGCAAGTTCGTCTAGTTAAAATCTTTGAAGCAGGCGTGGTGACTAACCCAGTAACGGTTAGCCCTGATGCATCTATCGCTGACGTGGTAGCGCTGACTGATAAGCACGGCTTTGCAGGTTTCCCTGTTGTTGCTGAAAACAACGAGCTTGTAGGCATCATCACTGGTCGTGATGTTCGCTTTGTTACTGACCTTTCTAAGAAAGTAGAAGCAGTAATGACGCCAAAAGAGCGCCTAGCCTCTGTTAAAGAAGGTGCTTCTCGTGAAGAAGTACAAGAAGAGATGCACCGCGCACGTGTTGAGAAGGTACTGGTTGTAAACGACGAGTTCCAACTTACCGGTATGATCACAGCAAAAGATTTCCACAAAGCAGAACGTAAGCCTAACGCATGTAAAGATGCACAAGGTCGTCTACGCGTTGGTGCTGCAGTGGGTGCTGGCGCTGGTAACGAAGAACGTGTTAAAGCACTTGTTGAAGCTGGTGTTGACGTTCTACTTATCGACTCTTCACATGGTCACTCTGAAGGTGTTCTGAACCGTATCCGCGAAACTCGCGCTGCATACCCAGATCTCGACATCATTGGTGGTAACGTAGCGACAGCTGCAGGTGCTAAAGCACTGATCGAAGCTGGCGTAAGCGCAGTTAAAGTAGGTATCGGCCCTGGTTCAATCTGTACAACTCGTATCGTAACGGGTGTTGGTGTACCTCAAATCACAGCGATTTCAGACGCGGCAGCGGCAGCTGAAGAGTATGGCATCCCAGTTATTGCTGACGGCGGTATCCGTTTCTCAGGTGATATCTGTAAAGCTATCGTAGCTGGCGCATCTTGTGTAATGGTTGGCTCAATGTTCGCTGGTACTGAAGAAGCACCTGGTGAAGTTATCCTTTACCAAGGTCGTTCATACAAAGCTTACCGTGGTATGGGTTCTCTTGGCGCAATGTCTCAAGGCTCTTCTGACCGTTACTTCCAGTCTGACAATGCTGCTGACAAGCTGGTTCCAGAGGGTATCGAAGGTCGTATCGCTTACAAAGGTCGCCTAAAAGAGATCGTTCACCAACAAATGGGTGGTCTTCGCTCAAGCATGGGTCTAACTGGCTCTGCAACTATCGAAGACATGCGTACTAAAGCAGAATTCGTTCGCATCTCTGGTGCAGGTCTAAACGAATCTCACGTACACGACGTTCAAATCACCAAGGAAGCGCCTAACTATCGTTTGGGTTAATTAATCGTTTAGGTTAATTAGCCACTTAGGTTAACAACGACAACGTAGTGAAATAAATCCTACGTAAACGTTTGCTTTTTTCCTTGAAGCAAAGATGAGAGGCGGGTAAACTCGCCTCCGTTTTCAACACTTAGCTGATAAGATTGCCCAAAATGACGAAAAATATTCATGACCAACGAATTCTGATTCTAGACTTCGGTTCTCAATACACACAGCTAGTAGCACGTCGTGTTCGTGAAATCGGTGTTTACTGTGAACTATGGAGCTGGGACGTAGAAGAAGCGGATATTCGTGAATTCAACCCAGACGGTATCATCCTATCTGGTGGTCCAGAAAGCGTTACGGAAGACAACTCTCCACGTGCTCCTCAGTACGTATTTGATTCAGGTGTTCCAGTTCTTGGTGTGTGCTACGGCATGCAGACCATGGCTGAGCAACTTGGCGGTAAAGTAGCGGGCTCTAACGAGCGTGAATTTGGCTACGCACAAGTTAAAGTATCTGGTGACTCTGCAATCTTTAAAGATCTTGAAGAAACTCAAGATGTTTGGATGAGCCACGGCGACAAAGTTGTTGAAATCCCAGCAGACTTCGTAAAAGTTGGTGAGACGGATACCTGTCCGTACGCAGCAATGGCAAACGAAGAGAAGAAATACTACGGTGTTCAGTTCCACCCAGAAGTAACGCACACCAAGCAAGGCCTACAAATGCTTGAGAACTTCGTTCTTGGTGCTTGTGGCTGTGAGCGTCTATGGACGCCAGGTTCTATCATTGAAGACGCGGTTGCTCGCATTAAAGAGCAAGTGGGCGACGATGAAGTGATTCTTGGTCTGTCTGGCGGTGTTGATTCATCAGTAGTGGCGATGCTTGTTCACCGCGCTATCGGCGACAAACTGACTTGTGTATTTGTAGACAACGGTCTTCTTCGTCTCAATGAAGGCGAGCAAGTGATGGAGATGTTTGGCGACAAGTTCGGCCTAAACATCATCAAGGTAGATGCAGAAGAGCGTTTCCTTGCAGCACTTGAAGGCAAGTCTGATCCAGAAGAGAAGCGTAAGACTATCGGTCACGTATTCGTAGACGTATTCGACGAAGAGTCGAAGAAGCTAGAAAACGCGAAGTGGCTAGCTCAGGGTACGATCTACCCAGACGTTATTGAATCTGCAGCATCGAAAACAGGTAAAGCACACGTCATCAAATCGCACCACAACGTGGGCGGTCTTCCTGATGATATGGAAATGGGTCTTGTTGAGCCGCTTCGCGAGCTATTCAAAGACGAAGTACGTAAGATCGGTCTAGAGCTAGGTCTTCCATACAATATGCTTTATCGTCACCCATTCCCTGGTCCAGGTCTAGGTGTTCGTGTTCTTGGCGAGATCAAGAAAGAGTACTGTGATCTACTGCGTCGTGCCGATGCTATCTTCATTGAAGAGCTGCACAATGCAGACCTTTATCACAAAGTATCTCAGGCGTTCACGGTATTCCTACCAGTTCGCTCTGTAGGTGTAATGGGCGATGGCCGTAAGTACGACTGGGTTGTTTCTCTACGTGCGGTTGAGACTATCGACTTTATGACCGCTCACTGGGCGCACCTACCATACGACTTCCTAGGTAAGGTTTCTAACCGTATCATCAACGAAGTAGACGGTATCTCTCGCGTTGTTTACGATATCTCTGGTAAGCCACCAGCGACTATCGAGTGGGAATAACCCTCGATACGTAGTCTCTTTGAGATAAGTTAGATTGTAAAAAGCCGACGTTATGTCGGCTTTTTTTATGTGTGTCGGAAAAGGCTGAATGCGAATATGCAATCGGTAAAACTTAGATTGCAAATAATGGGTCTGCTCAACATTTACATTTTGAATTAAAATTTTCCTACAATTTTTGTAACTAATTTTGAATTTAGGGCTCTTTGACAATGTCTAACAAACTCGCTAACCCAGCGCCGCTTGGCCTTATGGGTTTTGGTATGACGACCATTCTACTTAACATCCACAACGCAGGTTTCTTCCCGATTGATTCGATGATCCTAGCGATGGGTATTTTCTATGGCGGTCTAAGCCAAGTGTTTGTTGGCATGATGTGCTTTAAACGTGGTGACACATTCGGCACCACGGCTTTCACTTCGTACGGTCTATTTTGGCTGACGCTTGTAGGCATTATTGTTATGCCTTACATGGGTCTTCCAGCAAGTCCGGCGAAGTTTATGGGCTGGTACTTACTGCTTTGGGGCGTATTTACTGGTTTCATGTTTATCGGTTCACTTTGCTACCCAGTGGCTAAGCAAGTTGTATTTGGTTCATTGACCATTCTGTTCTTCTTGCTGGCTGCGCGTGATTTCTTCGGCAGTGAACTGATCGGTACCATCGCTGGCTTCGAAGGAATTTTCTGTGGCGCTAGCGCGATTTACTTCGCAATGGCTCAAGTACTGAACAACGAGTACGGCCGCACAATTTTGCCTATCGGTGAGAAAAAAGCGCCGGTAACTTCTGCACAAGAAGTGGCGGCATAAATTAAGTTTCATTCATTCGGGAACAGTGAATGACAAAAGGGGTAGCCAAGCTACCCCTTTTTCTTTTTTAAACGATTATTGGCTACTTCAGTCATCCATGCGCAGGCAGGGATCTACCTAAAGCGATCGCCAAGTTTGATTACGACGTTTGCGTCTGAGTCGACCCAGAATCCGCCTCTTGAGCCGCTTCAGGCTTTTTACCTGTTTTACGCTCGTATCGACCTTCCCAGTAATCTGCGTTCTTGATACCAAGTGCGACTGGGTTAAACGTATACTCTTCAACCCCTTCTTTTTGCTGCTTCTCGTAGTCTTTAAGTGCCACGATAGCTGGCTTAGCAATGAAGAAGATAATCAAGATACCCACAATGTTTAGCCACGCCATGAGACCTACGCCGACATCACCCATCGCCCAAGCTAGGTTGGCGGCTTTGACCGTACCGTAGAATACCGAGGTGATCAGAACTAGCTTCAGTAGGAACATTAGGCCATTTACCTTAAAGGTACGACGAATGTAAGCAATATTGGTTTCTGCAATGTAGTAGTACGCCAAAATAGTAGTAAAGGCGAAGAAGAACAACGCAAATGCAATGAACAGCTTACCAACACCAGGCATCGTGCTTTCAATCGCTAGCTGAGTGAACGCAGGGCCATTAGCGCCAACGGTTTCCGCAAGGTTTTGAACTAGGAATGTACTCTCAGGACCGTGCACGTTATAAGCGCCAGTGATAAGAATCATAAATGCCGTTGCCGAACAAACCAGCAAGGTATCAATGTAGATTGAGAAAGATTGAACCAGACCTTGCTGCGCAGGGTGATCAACGTTCGCTGCTGCCGCTGCGTGAGGGCCGGTACCTTGACCTGCTTCGTTAGAGTAAACGCCACGCTTAACACCCCAACCAATCGCAGCACCAAAGCCCGCCATAGGTGTGAAGGCATCGCCGAGAATCATCCCCACGATACGTGGCACTTCACCGATGTTCAGAAGAATGATCACAAACGCGATTATGATGTATGCAAGCGCCATGAAAGGAACAACAATCTGCGTGAAATGCGCAATACGCTTAACACCACCGAAGATGATGAAGGCTAGGATGATAGAGATAACAGCGCCAGTGAAAATTTTCGCAAAACTGATAGTACCAATCGCTGTGTCAATCATCGCACCAGAGCCAAATGCGGTCTCTACTGCGTTACCGATACTGTTCGACTGAACACCCGGTAGTAGGACACCACACGCAAAGATAGTCGCGATAGCAAAAATCCACGCGTACCACTTTTGACCCATGGCTTTTTCAATGTAGTAAGCTGGACCACCACGGAACTCGCCACGATCTTCTTCTTTATAGATTTGCGCGAGCGTCGATTCGATGTAGGCCGTCGCTGCACCAAAGAAGGCAACCATCCACATCCAGAAAACAGCGCCAGGACCACCGAAACCGATAGCCGCAGCCACACCTGCAATGTTACCTGTACCCACACGGCCAGATAGTGACACAGCAAGCGCCTGGAACGATGAAATACCTTTTTCAGAGCTCTTGCCCGACAGTAGTAAGCGCCACATTTCGAAGAAATGACGGACTTGTACAAATCGAGTAAGAATGGAATAGAAAAGGCCTGCACCAAGACATAAATAAATAAGAGCGGGACTCCAGATAATCCCGTTTAAAAAATCAACTAAAGACTGCATAGTTCTTCCCTGTAAAGCTGGGGATGAGGTCGAAGCTCAGCGACTCATGGTCTGATTGTTCGACATCACTTGTTGATGCTCATCCTTTATCAATCGTCCTTGCTTGCACGAAAAGCATGATGAAAGAGAGCGCGAGGTGTTTGAACATACCAAACACGAGTCCATATCCTACCTAACTTTGTTGCCAATGTTAAACTCAGTTGTAAATATTGTGTTAACGCGTGACTTTGGGCACAAAATCCGAAATGCGGGTTGAGGATGTGATTTTTGTTTGTTAAATGAGCGGTTACGAGAGAAAAAAATGCCGACCAAGAGGTCGGCACCGTCGCGTTATTTTGTATCAAGACCTTGCTGCCAAAAGGCAATTTCCATTCTTGTTGCTGTTTTAAACACATGTATGAGTTCTTGGCCTCTCGGGCTATCGAGCTCAATGTCTTTGAGTAAGGTGTCCAAACGCTCAATGCTCACCTGAACGCCTGATTGAAAATCTTCACCGGCATAAAGCTCTATCCAGCTGCGATATGGGTTGTCTTCTAATACTGTAGTGGGTGACTCGATGAGCGCTTTACCGATCACGGCATAGCCGATAGCGCAAGGTGCCAAAGCCGCATACAGGTCAACAAGCTCGCCGGTCATGCCGGCATCGAGTACATAGCGGGTATACGCCACGGTACCAAAGTCTTCTGTTTCCGCTTCCATGTCAGCTTCAGTAATGCCCCACTGGCTGCAATAAGAGACATGATGACAGATCTCGGACTCAAGTAGGGCAGCCACGCTAGGTACTGCCTCACGCATTTGAGTCAGTGTTTTGGCTTTATAGATTGCCAAGGCGTATGCGCGGGCATATTGCTTTAGAAACAGAAAGTCCTGCTTTAGATAGTGCAAATACGCTTTTTGCTCAAGCTCACCTTTAGCAAGTTGCTGCACAAATTCATGTTCGGTATAGCCTTGCCATTCGCTTTGGCAGGCATTGATAAGGTCTTGATGGTTCATAATTGCTCCTACAGTACAGGTACCATGGTCTCTGCTGCTGGTTTACTCGAGATGATCTTGTGCTGGTACATGAAGTCTGTGAAGGCATCATATTTAGCAGCGTCGATGGCAGATGGACGCAGTGCAAATCGCGTTAGCGTGTCGCGCCATGCTCGTTTGTTAAGCTCGTTGTTTAGCGTGTCTGGCGCGTAAGCAACAAACTGGGTCCAAGATTCTTGAGGGTGATTGACGATGTAGGTTGTCGCTTTCTCGATAGCACGGTTGAATTTAGCGATGGCCTCTTTGTCATGAGTCTTTGCATTAGCAACAAAAACCAGTTCTTCATAGGTCGGAACGCCATGCTCTTCAGGGAAGAAGGCCTTTGGTTTGAAGCCCTCGAGCTCTAGTTGGTTTGTTTCGAAGTTACGCAGACCGCCCCAAATGGCATCAACCTTACCTGACGCTAATGATGATGACAGTGCCCAGCCAACGTTGATGATCTGCACATCTTTGTACGCGACGCCTTCGGTTTGCAGCATAGTGCCTATGGTCGCTTCTTCATTACCCGCGATGGCGATACCGATCTTTTTGCCTTGGAGGTCCGCAAGAGAATTGATCTTGCCATTATCCAATACCATCATGGTGTTCAGAGGGGTAGCAATGAGCGTTGCACTGCGAATAAGAGGCAAACCTGCCGCAACATCAATGGTTAGGCTGGTTTGATACGAAACCGCCATGTCCACCTTGCCTGCTGCAACCAGCTTAGCTGGTGTACTTGGATCGGCAGGCTCTTGGATGTTGACTTCTAGCCCTTGCTCTTCAAAGTAGCCACGCTCGTGAGCAATGACGATAGGGCCGTGATTAGGGTTCACGAACCAGTCAAGCATCAGCGTTATCGACTTATCGGCAGCGCTTGCGGCGAATGTCGTCATAGCAGTGAGCAGCGCTGCAATGACTTTAGTTGAAGTGGATTTCATACTTTTTCCTTTTGAATTTAGTTATTTTCCCATGGGATAAGGCGTCTTAGCGCCCAATCTGTAATGAAGTAGAGAGAGACAGATACAGCCGCCAAAATAAACAGGGCCGCAAACATCTCATCGATGAGCATTCGAGCATTGGTTTGCAGCATGAGGTAGCCAAGCCCTTCACTTGACCCCACCCATTCGCCGGCAACGGCGCCAATCGGTGCGACAACCACAGCAACACGAATGCCCGATGCTAGTACAGGCAAGGATGCAGGCAAGCGGATATGCCAAAGCTGACGCCAACGATTTGCGCCCATTGTTTGTGAGAGATCTAAATAGCCCGTCGGCGTATTTCGCAATCCGTCATAACAGCAGGTGGTTACCGGAAAAAAGATAATCAGTGCAGCCATGACAACTTTGGAGGCAATACCATACCCTAACCAAAGCATCAGAATGGGTGCCAGTGCGAATACAGGGATCGCTTGGCTAGTAATAAGAATCGGCAGTAGCCAGCGTTTTACTGGTTGAAACAGCAGCATTTGTAGAGCAAAGAAAAGCCCCATAGACAGTCCAAGTAACAGACCCAGTAATATCTCTTGGCTAGTCACCCAGGTATGCTTGAGCAACACATCATGGCGTTCGAAAAGCTTTATAAATACCGCCTCTGGCGCGGGAAGGATAAAGCTTGGCATATCAAAAATAACCACAATGCTCTTCCAGATAGCCAAGATAATCACCAAGCTAATGATCACGCGCATCATGGCGCTTAAACCTTGCTTTGACGCTTGTTTTTGGCTTCGATTCGCAACCTCAGCGAGTAGCGTCATGGGAGCCTCCTTGCCGTTCAGCGACATCGAGTTTTTTCTGTGTGACTCCCAGCTAAGTGCTCGAGTATGGATTGTTGAATAGCCGCGAACTCGCCGTCTATATCACGAGGTATTCCTTGCTTTGGTGGAGTAATGCTGTGCAGTCGCGCGGGCTTACCATTCATGACTAGGATCTGCTCACCCAAACGAAGTGCCTCTTGCGGATCGTGAGTAATCAGCAGCACAGTTTTGCCTTTGAGCAGGTTAGCTGCGAGCGCTTGCAGCTTGTAGCGCGTGACGGCATCGAGCGCTGAAAAAGGCTCATCCATCAACACGACGGACTTATCTTGCATTAAGGTGCGAGCTAATGCGACACGTTGCCTTTGACCACCAGATAGATCATTGGGGTTTGAAGCGGCTTTATCCGCTAGCCCCACTTTCTCCAGCAGTGACAGTGCTTTTTGAAGAGTCCGCGCGTCCACTTTCTTGCCATTTAAGCGAGAGGCTAGGCACACATTATCGAGCACGGATAGCCATGGCATCAGCAGATCTTGCTGCGCCATGTAGGCCACCTGATCGGCTAGCACGTCAAGTGGTGGGGAAAACTCTGTTGCTGAAAACTCGACCTTATCAGTGAGCAACCCGGCTATGTAGCGTAGCAACGTCGATTTTCCACAGCCACTTGGACCAAGAATGGCCGTCCATGTAGCCGGTTCAAATCTCACTTCTAACCCTGAGAATATTGCGCTGCTATCGCCCAAATACCTAAGGGTCGCTCCTTGAATACGAATTGGCGTCATTGGTCTTAGGTGTCTTTATTAAGGGCGTAGAAGTGGTGGACGGGGCCGTGACCTTTACCGATCTTAAGCTCATCAGCATGCGCTATCGCTTGGGTAATATAGTCTTTACCCAGTTTTACTGCGTCATCGAGTTCGTTCCCCTTTGCTAGGAAGGACGCGATCGCTGAGCTTAAGGTGCAGCCCGTGCCATGGGTATTATTTGTCGCGATCCGAGTGGTATTAAAGAACTGAACATCGCTATTAGTGATCAACAGATCATTACTGTTTTGCTCTGACTCTAAGTGCCCACCTTTTAGCAAAATAGCAGGGGTGTCCAAAGCACGCAGTGCGTCGATCAGTGCTTCCATATCCTGTTGAGATTGTGGGACATCACAACCTAATAGTGCTGCGCCCTCTGGCAGGTTCGGAGTAATCACGGTCGCTAATGGTAGCAACTGTGTTTTGAGTGCATCAATAGCACTACTTTCAAGAAGAAGGTCTCCGCTGGTGGCAACCATGACCGGATCGAGAACGATGTATTGCGGTTGGTACTCTCGCAGTTTTTCGGCGACAGCGCCAATGATATTGGCATCTGCCAGCATGCCGATTTTGACAGCGACAACGTTCAAGTCGCTAAAGACCGCATCAAGCTGTGCTTTGACGAAGTCTGGGTCAATGCCAAGTATGCCTGTTACACCTTGAGTGTTTTGAGCGGTAAGCGCTGTAATGACTGAGCAGGCGTAAGAACCTGTGGCTGAAATCGCTTTAATATCCGCTTGAATACCAGCACCACCGCCAGAATCTGAGCCGGCAATGGTTAATACGATTGGGGTGTGTTGCGATGCTGTGACCATAAATGCTCCTTTTCTGCGAAGGAACAGCCATAGCCCTGCCAAAGACGCCTCGGGTAGTGAGTCTTTTTGCATTGTCTATCAGTTCCCTACGCCAGTGCTAACTGAATCAGGTTCAACGGGTCTCACCACAATGGTGATCTCAGCATAAATGCCCCCCGACTAATGTGAGGCTCATTGTCATACAAGCGTGGTCACTTTTCCAGTAATAACGGATCAGCTTCGGCTATTTATGTGGTTTATGTATTGTTATTTATCCCCCTTATGTGTGGGTGGTGTAGCTATCTGCTTGATGGATGGGTTTGGCATTTATGACTTTTGTGATCTTTTAAATGAGTGAAAAATTCTGGGCACAGGGTTGGAGAGTTAATGAAAATGCCTGAGACAAAGGACCTAATTTTGAGTGGTGACTCGAAGTGAGTTTTATTTTTGCACAAAAAATAAACACATCTGCCTATTAATAAATACCGATGTTCACAACTTTTTAATACATCTTAAGTTATTGAACTTTTGATTCGTTTTAGCTTGTAAACAGTTGTGAGCAGGAAATTTTTCGTCTTTCAAGGAAAGAGAATGGCAATGAAAAAACTATTATTAGGCTTATCAGGGGTCGCATTGGCAGTGAGTCAAAGCGTCACGGCTGCTCCTGCTGCGCCGTCTATCGATGTCTACGGCTCAAACAATCTACAATTTTCAAAGATTCAGCTCGCAATGGAAACGACCTCTGGTTACAACCAGATGGTGCAGTATAAAGATGCCGCTGATATCGGTATTCAATTTAATCAATGGAGTGGCACAACTGGTGACACCTACAACATCTATTTTGATGGTGCCAAGGTTGCAACCGGCCCTATCTCAGGCAGTCAAACCTTAGCTAACTTTACGTATGCAAAAGGAGGCCGCTATCAGGTTGAAGTGGAAGCGTGTGACGCTACAGGCTGTAGCCGCAGCGCGCCAGCTGAACTGGTTGTTGCCGATACTGATGGTGCACACCTTGCGCCGCTCACCATGAACGTTGACCCTAACAATAAGACCTTCAATACAGATCCAAATACCGTCGTCGGGACGTATTTTGTCGAGTGGGGGATCTACGGTCGCGACTTTACCGTGGACAATATTCCCGTCGATAACCTAACCCATATTATCTATGGTTTTATTCCTATTTGTGGTCCAAACGAGTCAGTTAAATCGGTTGGTGGTAACAGCTTCAATGCGCTTCAAACAGCGTGTCAGGGAATGCCCGACTATGAAGTGGTTATCCACGATCCGTGGGCGGCCTATCAAAAGAGTTTCCCACAAGCGGGGCATGAGTACAGTTCACCTATCAAAGGTAATTACGCAATGCTCATGGCACTCAAACAGCGCAATCCCGATCTCAAAATCCTTCCTTCAATCGGTGGCTGGACCCTTTCAGATCCCTTCTACAGCTTTACTGATAAAGCAAATCGAGACGTATTTGTTGCGTCCGTTAAACGCTTCCTACAGACGTGGAAGTTCTACGATGGTGTGGATATTGATTGGGAATACCCAGGTGGGCAAGGGGCTGCTCCCGACCTTGGCGATCCTTTGAAAGACGGTGATGCTTATGCAGCATTAATGCAAGAACTTCGAATCATGCTAGATGAGCTAACCGTCGAGACTGGCCGTACCTATGAACTGACATCCGCGGTTGGTGTCGGTTATGACAAGATTGAAGATGTGAACTATGCCGATGCTGTGCCTCATATGGATTACATCTTCGCGATGACCTACGACTTCTATGGTGGTTGGAACAACGTACCCGGCCATCAAGCTGCGCTCTATTGCGGTAACTTCATGAGCCCTGGTCAATGTGATGGAACGGGTGTGGACGCGGAGGGTGTGCCGTATAAAGGGCCTGCATACACCACAGATAACGGTATTCAGCTTCTTCTCGCGAAAGGTGTTCCTGCGAACAAATTAGTGGTTGGCGCTGCAATGTACGGTCGTGGTTGGGAAGGGGTGATGCCAAATACACTGTCCGATCCCACTGACCCTATGACTGGCGTGGCAACAGGCAAGCTTAAAGGCTCAACAGCGCAAGGTGTATGGGAAGACGGTGTGATTGATTATAAAGGCTTGAAGTCATTTATGATTGGTCCAAACAATACTGGCATCAATGGATTTGAGTATGGCTATGATGAGCTGGCAGAAGCTCCGTACGTGTGGAATCGTTCAACCGGTGAGCTCGTGACGTTTGATGATGCTCGCTCTGTCATCGCGAAAGGTCAGTATGTTCGAGCACAAGGCTTTGCGGGACTGTTCTCATGGGAGATTGACGCTGATAACGGTGACATTCTTAATGCGATGCATGAAGGTTTAGCTGGCGGCACACCAGTAAACCGAGCTCCAACAGCCAATGCTGGTGGCAATCAAACTGTCGTGGGTCCTGCAACCCTCGTCCTTGATGGCAGTGCATCCCGTGATAGTGATGGCTCAATAGTCAGTTACGCTTGGTCACAAACCGCGGGACAACCTGTGGTGGTAGCGGGTGATAACACGGCGCAACTTAGTGTTACTGTTGGTGAGGTTACGGTTAGCGAGCAATATAGCTTTACGTTAACGGTCACTGATAATGAAGGTGCGACAGGGACATCGACGGCAACAGTGACGGTTAACCCAACGAGCACAACGCCTACCAATACCGCACCGGTTGCCGTAGTGAATGGTCCAGCAGTGGCAAGCGCAAATGACTCAGTTGTGTTGGATGCGTCGGGATCGACAGATGCAGAAAGCGATCCTCTCACGTTCACGTGGCAAGCGCCGGCAGAGTTGTCTGTAGCAACTCAAGGCAGCACGCTTAGCTTTGTTGCGCCGAGCCTATCGGTAGACACAGACTTCACGATTTCGGTAACGGTGAGTGATGGCGCTCTAAGCACTAGCAAATCTCATGTCGTCACAGTGAAAGCGGATGGTGGCAGCGTCGTTTGCGCAGATACATGGGATGCGTCAGCGGTATACAACGGTGGTGCGGAAGTTATCTACCAAGGTCATCGCTACTCGGCTAAGTGGTGGACCCAAGATGATGAACCCACTAAATCTGGCCAATGGGGAGTCTGGAAGGACCTTGGTGCGTGTCAATAGAGTATTAAGGTTCGAACTGAGCATTTAGATTAGCCATCATACTTGTAGAGTGTATTCGTAGCAGATCGACACCTCTCTAGAGATACACGAAGCGAGCTATGGTGGCGCCTACAAAAAAGCCGCTCTTATTGAGCGGCTTCGTATTCTATCTATTCACTTACGCAGATTGTTCTGCGCCGGCAAGTCGATATTGCACCATGTCTTCAATCGTTAAAACAGGCATGCTGTGCTGCTTACCGAACTCAACAATCTCAGGTGCTTTGGCCATAGTACCGTCAGGGTTTGTTACCTCACAAAGCACGCCAAATGGAGAGAGACCAGCCATCTGCATCAAATCGATGGTGCCTTCTGTATGTCCGCGGCGAGTAAGTACACCGCCTTTTCTCGCTCGTAGTGGGAATACATGACCCGGGCGCGCTAAGTCTTCTGGGCGTGCACCTGGCTGACAAGCTGTTTTGATTGTCGTCACGCGATCGGCTGCCGATACGCCTGTTGTGACACCCACTTTCGCTTCAATAGAGACAGTGAACGCGGTTTGGTTTGCGCTGTTGTTGTTCTCTACCATTGGCGGCAAGTCTAACTGCTGAGCTTGTTCATCAGTAATACAAAGACAAACGATGCCGCTGCACTCGCGTATCATTAGCGCCATTTGCTGGTTTGTAAGATGATCAACGGAATAGATGATATCGCCTTCGTTTTCACGATCTTCATCATCGAGAAGCAGTACGCCGCGACCTTCACGCAGTGCTTGTAGAGCGATCTCAACGCGCTCTAGAGGTGTGCCAAATTCGGCCAGTAGTGAGGTTTGGTTCTGATTCATGGTAATACTCCTAAATATTAGTACCAGAATCAGGGCATAGATATGGGGAAGCACTAGTCTATCTATTTGATAAAACTATTGATTCCAAAAGGTATAGCCAAGCCACACGAAAGCCGTCGCCACTCAATGAGTGCCGAAAATTATCGTGTTGCTCTATCGAAAATGGCGCACAAAGCACCGACACTTTTCCATAAGGTGTCCAAGTGTCTCGATAATACTTATCCTCTCCCATCCGGACTATAACCGTCGGCTCTGGATTCACACCAGATCTGCTGACCCTGATACTCAGTATCAGGCGCTCGCGGGCTTATCATGATGACTTACCGCCGGTGGGGAATTTCGCCCCGCCCTGAGAATAGATTTGTGTCGTTACGACATTTAAATGGTAACGATAATCCAATCACTTGGAAACCAAAAAATGCGGATTAAGACGTGTTGAGCACAGCTGAGGGGATGTTGTGAGTGAATTCTCAGCAACTTTTAGCGTTACAGAGGATTTTTAGGTTTGCATCACAGTGTGATTCGATAATTTACATTCGCATAACCAAGTGTGAGCTACTATTCTGAACACTCACTGGAATGACGAAGTACGTCGAACGAACAAAGAGAAAAAAATGGCGCTCAATCTAGAAACGGAAAGGCTTATCTTAAGAGATTTTGACCTCGGAGACATCGAAGCCTGGCTTCAAATGACCTCTCACCCTAAGTACCAAACCTTTTACCCTAAAGAAGAATGTTCACCAGAGTTTAATGCTCACTTACTCGAGATGTTTGTCGAGCAAGCTCATCAGGTGCCACGCACCAAATTTCAGCTCGTTATCGAAGGCAAAGAGAGTCACCAAGTTATTGGCACCGTGGCGTTTCGTCTAGAGTCAGACAATCAGGCGTCTATCGGTTTCGGTCTTGCAGTCGACAGGCAAGGGCGAGGTTTGGCTGTCGAGGCGATGTCTGAGCTCATTAGTTACGGTATCGAACAGTTTGGTACACGTTGTATATTTGCTGAAACCCGTGCGGGTAACACGGCGGCAGTAGCGGTATGTAAACGACTTGGCTTGAATCAAGTTGACCTTAACCATGAGCCTTCTGACAATATGAGTGTGATTCGTTTAGAGCGCTGTTATTAATTGCATTGCTGGTGGTACTCTAGTTCACAATAGAACGAATGATAGGGAAGAGTAATGCAGCAACAATGTCGGATTTCACTGCCTGGCAACAAAGAGTATTCACCTGCAGACATGTTTGCCCGAATGGCAAACTGGTGTCAGCAGCACAACATCGAACATGACCGATATGGTGAAGGGGACTTAATTCAGTCGTTCGAGAAAAAAGTGGCTGCCATGCTGGGTTTCGAGGCGGGGCTTTTTGTGGTGACAGGCACCATGACTCAGCCGACAGCGTTGCAGATAGCTTGCGAAACAAAACAGTGCCGCAACGTCGCCATGCATCCATCGAGTCATATCCATATTCATGAAAACCAAGGTTACCAGCTACAAGATCGCTTTTGTTTGCTTCCCGTTGGTAAGCCTTATACGCCGTGGAGCTTATCGGATTTAGAAAAGATCCAGGATAAGCTAGGTGCAGTATTGTATGAGCTCCCGATGAGAGAAATCGGTGGACAGCTACCTAGCTTTGCAGAGCTTGAATCAATCAAGCATTACTGCCAACAGAATGATATTCATCTCCATATGGACGGTGCAAGGCTTTGGGAATCAGCCGCCTACTATGGAAAAGACTATTCTGATATTGCCAAAGGCTTTAGCTCTGCCTACGTCTCTCTCTATAAAGGCATTGGTGGGCTAGGCGGAGCATTGCTGCTCGGCGAGCAATCCTTTATTGAAAAAGCCGCCGTATGGATGAACAGACAAGGTGGCAGCGTTTACCATAGAACCCCTTATGTCGTTGCGGCGGCGATGCAGTTTGATGAGAGAATTGCCGTGATGCCTCAACTGTTTGAGCGCACAAAGCAGGTTTACGCATTGCTCGATGCGTTTCCAAACATCACTCCAAACCCTAAGCAGCCCCAAGCGAACATGCTGCACATCCATCTCCCCATTAGCCAAGACCAAGCAATATCGCTCAGAGATCGATTGGCAAAAGAACACAGCCTTTGGATAGGCAACCCTCAACAAGGCATGTTAGCGGATCAAAGCTACATAGAATGGTATGTAGGAGACAGGTTGTTGGAAATGCCAGATGAGGATTTAGCAAAGTACCTCACTCTCATTAACGACGGATGCAATGAATCTTCTTAATCGAATATAAAACAAAAAGGGCGATAACTCATAGAGTTATCGCCCTTTCCAAACGTTTGGTGGAGCTGGCGGGAGTTGAACCCGCGTCCAAAAACCATTCATCATTGGTACTACATGCTTAGTCGATCTTTAAATTCACCACCAACCTGCGAACCGACACGCTAGTTAATGGCTAACCTGAATTATAATTCGCCGTTCATCTCTCAGGTGGGAAAATCCGGGCTAGCGCGTTTGGGTTTGATCTCTCGTTATTCCCCGTCTTACGTGCGGAAGCTAGGGCGAGAGAGCTCTGAGCAGGTTATTAAGCTGCTAGTGCGTAGTTTTCGTCGTTTGCGACTATTTTTTTGCGGCTTTTTACGTGGCCAACCGCCCCACGGCATGCACCTCAGACTGCAAAATTCCTGTCGAATCCTAAATCAGCCCCAAAGTGTTCTTCGCATGTTACCAGAAAAGCTTAGCCTGTCTAGCACTGCGGAGTTTAACTGGTCAGTTTTAGCGCAAATTACTCTTCATGATTCGCGCTTTATCACGTGCCCAATCTTTTTCTTTCAAATCAGCACGTTTGTCGTGAAGCTTTTACCTTTCGCGACGCCTACTTTGATCTTAGCCCAAGAGCGCGACCAATACATAGTCGTAGCAACCAGCGTCATACCGTCACGGTTAACTAGACCGATAAGCTTGTCTAGTTCGCGGCGGTGCATGAGCAGTTTACGCACGCGCGTTGGCTCTGCAACAATGTGAGTTGATGCTTGGTTAAGCGGAATGATAGACATGCCGCTGATGTAAGCTTGGCCATCACGTAGGAAAACGTAGCTCTCAGCGATATTGGCTTTGCCTGAGCGTAGGGATTTAACTTCCCAGCCTTGCAGCTCGATACCAGCTTCGATCTCGTCCTGAATGTGAAATTCGTGGCGAGCTTTCTTGTTCTGAGCGATGGTATTGCTACCCGCTTTATTCTTTGAATTCTTCTTTACCATAGTGGCGTCATTATACGGCTTGTTTTTGTGTTAAGGAAAGGGTTTTATTCGCCAAGGTTTTGTTTTGTGTGAGCTTGCGTTACCTCCCTATTCTAGTAGGGTGTGAGCGTGCGACTTGAGCTAACAGCTGCTTAACAGTAGAATCGGAGGCAACCTTTTAGTTTGGGGAGTTTTTATGCAACAAGTGACTCGCTCAGCGCTCGTGATGTTTAGTGCTGATCAAATGTTTAACTTGGTCAATGATGTCGCCAGTTATCCTGATTTTTTGCCGGGCTGTTCAGGTTCTCGAGTATTAGAGGCGACCAACTCAGCGATGGTTGCATCGGTTGATGTCTCTAAGGCAGGGATCAGTAAAACATTTACTACCGCGAATACTTTAGTGCATGGAAGCGAAATCTTGATGGAGCTGGTTGACGGTCCTTTTAAGATGCTTAAGGGCGTTTGGTCTTTCATTCCACTTGATGATCAAGCCTGCAAAGTTGAGCTTAAGCTTGAGTTTGAGTTTTCGAGCAAAATGATTGAACTCGCTTTTGGAAAGATCTTCCACGATGTAACGAGCAATATGGTTAACGCGTTTACAAAGCGTGCCAAAGAGGTTTACACCTATGAGTGCTGATTCGCAGCTAATCCACGTTGAGGTGGTTTATGCATTGCCTCAAGAGCAGCGTGTTTTTCAGTTGGTGGTAAACCACGAATCGACGGTAGAAGAGATCATTCAAAAGTCGGGGGTTCTAGCGGTTTACCCAGAGATAGACCTGTCTGAAAACAAAGTCGGCGTGTTTAGTCGAAATGTTAAACTTGACGCGACGGTCAGAGATAAGGATCGAATCGAGATTTATCGTCCATTGCTTGCCGACCCTAAAGAGATCAGACGTAAACGTGCAGAACAGGCGAAGAACTCAGGCAAAGCCGATCCAGTCACGGGCGGAAAGCCATCTCCGCTTCGGAAGAAAGATTCTGAGACAAGCTAAGAAACCACTACTTTCTGAACATTAAAAAAGCTCGCCTAGGCGAGCTTTTTTTGAATCCGATAAGGTTAGTTGAGCGCGTCGAAAAAGTTGTCGCTCGCCTCATAGTCTCCTGAAATCGCGGCGAGTGTGCCACTGCCATCAAAGTTGACGATAAGGTTTTGTTGAACCGGGTCATCGTGACCTTTGGTTGCGTGATAAATGTAGTACCACGTATTTGGATAACCATTTTCAACCAGCATAGGTGAGCCTAGAACAAAGCGAACTTGTTCTTTGGTCATGCCATAGCGTAGTTGGTCTACCGCATTTTGCTCAACGAAGTTGCCTTGGTTGATGTCGATGCGATAAACGATTTTTTCTATTACTGAACATCCTGTCAGCACACTAAGTGCTAGTGGTAATGCAAGTAACCACTTCTTTAATTGCATAGCTCTAATTTACAACGTCGATTTTTGAAACTGCAAAGATAATAAACAAGGATGAGCCAGAAGTAAAAACTTGTCTGCTCTAGATAGGGCTATTGGCGCTCGTTTTATGAGTTGAGCAGCAATCCTTGGTTAATTTTCCCGGTTTAGGGAACTATCTCCACCTAACGTAATCATGCTGCGATCAGTAGCTCCTTAGCATTGGCCAATGTTGAGTCGGTGATTTGGCTGCCACCAAGCAAACGAGCCAATTCACTGATGCGTTCCTGCTCATTCAAGTTAAGCATGCTCGTTTCTGTTTTGTTGGCTTTTGTAGTTTTAGTAACAAACAGTTGCTGATGACCGTGACCCGCAACTTGTGGTAGGTGGGTAACACACAGTACTTGAGTCGACTCACCAAGCTTGCGAAGCATTTTACCCACGACCGCTGCGGTAGGGCCGCTGATACCCACATCCACTTCATCAAAAATAAGACTCGGTGTATCGACTTTTTGTGCGGTAATAACCTGAATTGCAAGAGAGATTCGTGAAAGCTCACCACCTGACGCCACTTTGGCAATGGGCTGCATCGGTTGACCTGGGTTGGTCGATACTAGGAACACGACGTTATCCATACCGGTTGGAGAGGGGTGCTCAGGATGGAAGGAAACATCAATAGCGAACTTCGCTTTCTCCATGCTAAGTTCATGCATGCTTTGAGAAATTAGCTTATTAAGCTCTTTTGCATAGCGACCGCGTGACTTATTGAGCTTTTCACAGGCTCTGACATAGGCTTCAAAGTGCGCGGTAACTTCTTGTTCCATCTCTGCAAGTTTCTCATCAGAGCAATCAAGAGCCTCTATTTGTGTCAGCAGATCTTGATGATGCTGATAGAGCTCCTCGGGCATAACATGATGCTTACGGGCGAGGGACATGATTTTGGAAAAACGCTCCTCAACATAAGCCATACGCTCAGGGTCGACATCGATTTTGTCCAAATAGTTTCGAAGCTCAGTATTGGCCTCTTCAATTTGAATGATCGCTTCTTCAATCATATTAGGCAGCGGCGCTAGACTTGAGTCCAACTCTGCGAGTTGCACAAGTTTACTACTCGCCGTTTGAAGCATAGCCAGTGCGTTGACTTCATCGCCTTCATAAATAATGTCGATTGCTTGCTGGCAGGTGACGGCAAGCTCACCGCTGTTTGATAGACGCTTATGTTCTTGCTCAAGCTCAGGAAACTCTTCTTCACCGATAGCTAGTTCATTGAGTTCCTTGATTTGATATTCAAGAAGCTGAAGCTGAGCTAAGTTATTGGCACTGTTTTCTTTTAACTGATTAAGAGCAATGTCGGCGCTTCTCCAAGTTTGGTATTTGGAGCGGACTTGCTTGAGCAGTGCTGTATGTCCTGCGTATTGATCGAGCAGACTCAACTGGTAGTCACTTTTCATCAGCTGATGGTGAGCATGTTGACCATGAATATTGATGAGCAGTTGTCCCAATGCTTTAAGCTGCGACAAGGGGACCGGGCTGCCATTGATAAAGGCGCGTGAGCGTCCTTCTTTGGTAATCGTGCGGCGCAAAATACATTCAGTGCCATCAAACAGGTCATTGTCTTCGAGCCAGCGCGTTGCTTGCTGGTTATTCTCAATCGCAAATGCGGCGGTAACCTCGGTTTTGTCTTCACCGGCGCGGACCGCACCCGCATCCGCTCTGCCGCCAAGACAAAGACCGAGAGCATCTATCGCAATGGACTTACCTGCGCCAGTTTCGCCAGTGATGGTTGTCATACCTGTACAAAGTTCTAACTGCAGCGATTTTACGATAGCAAAATTATTAACACTTAGATGAGACAGCATTTTAATTACCTGTTTAAATGAACACTACTGTATGTAAATTCAGTATATACTGTTTCTTTATACAGTAAAGTTGTACAGGTAAATTTTTATGTGACACGACGCACTGTTGTAAGTTTTTTGAGCAAAAAGCACGTCGAGAAGAAGAAAAAAAGCCTCAACGGTGATGTTGAGGCTATCTATATGATTGTTCTAAAACAGTTTACTAGACCAACCGAGCTTGTTCCTGAGAACATGGTAATAGCTATAGTCCTTAGGATGGATGAGCTTGAGTACGTTTGGGCTCTGATAGATGTGAATCTCGTCACCAGGAGAAACGGGCAGCGAGATTTGTCCATCACAGCTCACCTCTTGCGTTCCTCGGTTGTCAGGAGAGACAACGAGCTTTATGCGACAATTGCCATCAACCACGAGCGGTCGGCTCGATAGCGTATGTGGGAACATAGGCACCAAAGAGATGGCATTGAGCTGAGAAGATAGGATCGGACCACCACCGGAGAGGGAATACGCGGTAGACCCTGTTGGTGTCGATACGATGAGACCGTCAGAGCGTAAACTGAAAGCAAAGGAGTCGTCGATATAGACTTCAAACTCAATCATGTGCGCCACTTGTCCGGGGTGGAGGACTGCCTCATTTAAAGCGGCGTTGTGGCTCTTGATTTGACCGTGCCTGTGGATCTCGGCTTCAAGCAAGAAGCGTTTCTCCTCCAAGTATTCACCTTGAAGTACCGCTTCTAATGCCGTCTCAAATCCCTCAGGGTTAAGATCGGTTAGGAAGCCGAGATTGCCACGGTTAACGCCGATAACGGCAACGTCAAAACGCGATAGCACTCTGGCAGCGCCAAGCATGTTGCCGTCGCCGCCGACAACGATAGCGAGATCTGCTTCGCGACCAATTCGCACTAGGCTGAAAAAATGTTGTCTTGGAATATCGACTAAAATGTCGATTAATCTGTCATCCACCAAGACCTTATAGCCTTTAGAGGTTAGCCATTGAAACAACTCTTTATGGGTTTGAATGGCTTGTTGGGCTCGAGGTTTGCCTATGATGGCGATCACCTCAAAAGGTTTTTTCATATCACTTCCAAACTATTAGTGCTTGAATCACAAATCTTCATCCCCATAATATACCCAAAGTATGTATATATGCAGTGTTTGGTGCGATTTTGTTCCTAAGAATTGTGGGTGAGTCGTATTATGCATTGCCTTGAATCGAGTATTCCGGAGAGACCATGAGCAACGAAGAAAACAAGGTAAATCAAGAAGAGCTAAACACCCAAGAAGCGGAAGCAAAACAGGAAGATGCAGAAGTGGTTGGTTCTGATGCTGACGTGGAATGGAACGAAGAATCCGAGCAAGACATTCAAGAAGCTAAAATTGCTCAGCTAGAAGCAGCCCTGCTATCTAGCGAAGCGAAAGTAAAAGAGCAGCAGGATTCTGTTCTTCGCGCGAAAGCTGACGTAGAGAACATGCGTCGTCGCACAGAGCAAGAAATTGACAAAGCTCGTAAGTATGCGCTTAACAAGTTTGCTGAAGAGCTGCTGCCAGTGATTGATAACCTTGAGCGCGCTATCGCGGCAGCAGATGCTGAAAACGAAGTGGTAAAACCGATTGTTGAAGGCGTTGAAATGACGCACAAGACATTCGTTGATGTTGTCGCTAAGTTCGGTCTTAAAGAGATCAACCCAGAAGGTGAAGCGTTTAACCCTGAACAGCACCAAGCGATGTCTATTCAGGAAAGTGCTGACCACGAGCCAAACACCGTCATGTTTGTTATGCAAAAGGGTTATGAACTCAACGGACGCGTCATCCGACCAGCAATGGTTATGGTGTCAAAATAACAGAAAGTTTCTAGGGGTTGACACTAGAAGTTTATCCCAGCAACTTTCCCAAATCTATAAAATGAAGCCTTATGGGCTTCATTTTTTTTGGTTTAATAATCTAGTTTTGTAGATAAAAACAGAGTTATAAACTTTAAAAATTGGATAACGAAATGTAAAATTTATGCTTTCATTCTAGCTTTAGATCTGTAATATCCCCTGAGCTTTCTATAAATAAGAAAGCAAATAACTATAAAAACGCAGGGACTAAACACAACATTCTGGAGTTTATGAATGAATAAATCACTATCCCAAAAGATCTTTATAGGTCTATTTGCTGGCCTTTTGATTGGTACGGCGATTCAATACTTGTTCGCGGGTGTTAGCATTTTTGACCAATACCTATTAGGTTTGGCAGAAGGCGTTGGCGGCATGTTCGTCTCACTTATCAAGCTATTAGTTGTACCGCTGGTCTACGTATCTATCGTGTGCGGTATTGTAGAACTTAAAGACATCAACTCTTTCGGTCGCCTTGGCGGCAAAACTTTTGCGCTTTATATTCTTAACACCGTTATTGCAATCACCTTTGCTCTTGCGATTGGTATGATTGTACAGCCAGGTGCTGGTGCTAATTTAGGCGGCACAGTTGCTGAAGCGGTGGAGATCACCTCTACAACGACGCCAGACATCTTCTCGATGATCACGAACATTGTCCCAAGCAACCCAATTCAAGCGTTTGCAAATGGCGACATGCTACAAATTATCTTTATGGCGATCCTAACAGGTCTGGCGATCCAAGCCCTGGATAAGAAAGGTGGTCCGGCAATCAATGCATTCAAAGTCGCTAACGACGTGATGATGAAGCTAATCGGTCTTGTCATGAGCCTAGCTCCGTACGGTGTATTCGCACTTATGATTCAGCTTGGCGCAACGCTAAATGCTAATACATTGGCATCCGTAGCTGGCTATGTTGCCTTGGTGGTTGGTATCCTTGTGCTATGGATCTTCGTTGTGTACCCAATCATGGTCGGCGCAACAACTAAGATGACGCCAGCGCAGTTTATTCGCGCGACTCGTGAGCAGGTGCTGTTCTCTCTATCGACGGCAAGCTCTAACGCGACGATTCCAGTGACTATGCGTACTCTGACAGACAAAATCGGTGTCTCTAAGTCCGTTGCTGGCTTTGGTGTACCACTTGGCGCGACCATGAACATGGCAGGGGCTTCTATCTACATCGCTATCGCGACGATTTTCATTGCCAATGCCTTTGGTCAGCCAATCCAAATGGGCGATCTGTTTACTCTAGGCTTTACAGTATTGCTTCTTTCTATCGGTGCTGGTGGCGTCCCTGGCGGTGGTGTCGTGATGATTGGTGTTATCCTTCACCAACTAGGTTTGCCACCAGAGGGTTTGGCGATTGTTGCTGCCGTTGACCGTATTAACGATATGTTCTGTACAAGCTCTAACGTAGTAGGTGATACCGCCGTGAACACTATTGTAGCGGGTAGTGAAGGCGAGCTTGGTGCGCCAGAAGCTCAAGAGAGCGAAGCGACACTCGCTGAGAGTCGTGCTTAATCGCCAAAAAAATCATTAGAGAAGAAAAGCGGAGCCCATTTGGCTCCGCTTTTTTATTTCTCAAACACTTGGCGTAGGTTGAATAACGTCCAAGGTAGGCGGTGATGCCTCATCGGAGAAGAAAAAACTTAAAATTTTTTCACTTTTTCCCTTGAAAAGCATTTTGACGCCCTTATCTAAGGGTCATACAGAAAACAAACCTATTGCGAGCGGACAAATTGTCGGCTCTCAGCCTCACACTGAGGCAGCAAACGAAACAATAGAATTATTCGGAGATAGCCTGATGGGTAAAATCATTGGTATTGACTTAGGTACTACTAACTCTTGTGTTGCTGTTCTAGACGGCGACAAACCACGCGTAATCGAAAATGCTGAAGGTGAGCGTACAACCGCATCGGTTATCGCTTACACAGACGGCGAAACGCTAGTAGGTCAACCTGCGAAACGTCAAGCAGTTACAAACCCAGAGAACACGCTATTTGCTATTAAGCGTCTTATCGGTCGTCGTTTTGAAGACGAAGAAGTTCAGCGCGATATCGAAATCATGCCTTACAAAATCGTTAAGGCTGACAACGGTGATGCATGGGTAGAAGCGAAAGGCCAACAAATGGCTGCTCCTCAAGTATCTGCTGAAGTACTTAAGAAAATGAAGAAAACTGCTGAAGACTTCCTAGGTGAGGAAGTGACTGGCGCAGTTATCACAGTTCCTGCTTACTTTAACGATGCGCAGCGTCAAGCAACGAAAGATGCGGGGCGTATCGCAGGTCTAGAAGTTAAACGTATCATCAACGAACCAACAGCAGCAGCACTTGCTTACGGTCTGGACAAGAAAGGCGGTGACCGCACTATCGCAGTTTATGACCTTGGTGGTGGTACATTCGATATCTCTATCATCGAGATTGACGAAGTTGAAGGCGAGAAGACATTTGAAGTTCTAGCAACTAACGGTGACACGCACCTTGGTGGTGAAGACTTCGATAACCGCATGATCAACTACCTAGTTGAAGAGTTTAAGAAAGAGCAAGGCATCGATCTTAAGAACGACCCACTAGCAATGCAGCGTGTTAAAGAAGCAGCAGAAAAAGCGAAGATCGAGCTTTCTTCTACTTCTCAAACTGACGTAAACCTACCTTACGTGACTGCAGATGCAACTGGTCCTAAGCACATGAACGTAAAAGTGACTCGTGCGAAACTAGAATCTCTAGTTGAAGACCTAGTACAACGTTCTCTTGAGCCACTAAAAGTTGCTCTAGCAGATGCAGACCTATCAGTAAGTGACATCAACGACGTAATCCTAGTTGGTGGTCAAACTCGTATGCCTATGGTTCAAGCGAAAGTAGCTGAGTTCTTCGGTAAAGAAGCTCGCCGCGACGTGAACCCAGACGAAGCAGTAGCAATGGGTGCTGCAGTTCAAGGTGGTGTACTTGCTGGTGATGTGAAAGACGTACTTCTACTAGACGTTACTCCTCTGTCTCTAGGTATCGAGACTATGGGCGGCGTAATGACTAAGCTAGTTGAGAAGAACACCACTATCCCAACGAAAGCGAACCAAGTTTTCTCTACAGCAGAAGACAACCAGAACGCGGTAACTATCCACGTTCTTCAAGGTGAGCGTAAGCAAGCGATGTACAACAAGTCTCTAGGTCAATTCAACCTAGAAGGCATTCAAGCTGCACCTCGTGGTATGCCTCAAATCGAAGTTACTTTCGACCTAGATGCGGACGGTATCCTACACGTATCTGCGAAAGACAAGTCGACAGGTAAAGAGCAGAAGATCACTATCCAAGCGTCTGGCGGTCTGAGCGATGAAGACATCGAGAAAATGGTTCAAGAAGCAGAAGCTAACAAAGAAGCGGACAAGAAGTTCGAAGAGCTAGCAGCTGCACGTAACCAAGCAGACCAAATGATTCACGGTACTCGTAAGCAAGTAGAAGAAGCTGGTGAAGCGCTACCTGCAGAAGAGAAAGAGAAGATCGACGCTGCAATCACTGAGCTAGAAGAAGCTCGTAAAGGTGAAGACAAAGAAGCGATTGACGCGAAAGTTCAAGCGCTAATGGCAGCGGCTCAGAAACTAATGGAAATCGCACAGCAACAAGCTCAAGCACAAGGTGCTGGCGCTGAAGCTGAAGCTGGCGAACAGCCTAAGCAAGACGACGATGTTGTTGATGCTGAGTTCGAAGAAGTAAAAGACGAGAAAAAATAATTCTCGTCGCTAGAAGACCCAATCTCGGCGTCGGTGATGCTCATTTGCCCTTTCTCTTAGAAGAGTAGGTAAACTGAGCGTCATCTCCTTGAGCTTGAGCCTTCTAGCTTAGAGAATTCAGTGAACTGGATTCTCGAAAAGTGATTTATGCGGGCGTTTGGGGTAACCTTTACGCCCGCAAATTTGTAAACAGTGAGTTTACGAGAGTCATGTCGCTCTAGATAAGGACACCAATCTTTATCTAGAACGATACAATCCCCAAACAGCGTCGGGCTGTTTGTCGAAGTAATTGGTAACAAGCAATATGTCAAAACGTGATTTTTACGAAGTATTAGGCGTTGATCGTGACGCATCAGAGCGCGACATCAAGAAGGCGTATAAACGTCTTGCGATGAAGTATCACCCAGATAGAAACCAAGGTGATGAGACGGCGGCTGAGAAGTTTAAAGAAGTAAAAGAAGCGTACGAGATCCTAACTGAGCCTCAAAAGAAAGCGGCGTATGACCAATACGGTCACGCAGCCTTTGAACAAGGTGGCATGGGTGGCGGCGGCTTCGGCGGCGGCGGTGCTGATTTCGGTGACATCTTCGGTGACGTATTTGGTGATATCTTTGGTGGCGGTCGTCGTGGCGGCGGTGGCCATCGTGCACAGCGCGGTGCAGACTTACGCTACAACATGGAGCTAACGCTAGAAGAAGCGGTTCGCGGCATTTCAAAAAGAGATTGAAGTCCCAACGCTGGTGGAGTGTGAGACGTGTGACGGCTCTGGCTCGAAGAAAGGCTCTTCACCTCAAACGTGTGGCACCTGTCATGGTCACGGCCAAGTTCAAATGCGCCAAGGCTTCTTTGCGGTTCAGCAAACCTGTCCGACTTGTAGCGGTACTGGTAAGATCATTAAAGACCCGTGTAACAGCTGTCATGGTCAAGGCCGCGTACAGAAGACGAAGACACTTAACGTTAAGATCCCTGCTGGCGTCGATACTGGTGATCGTATTCGTCTATCTGGCGAAGGCGAAGCGGGAGAGCACGGTGCACCAGCAGGTGACTTGTATGTACAAGTACACGTGAAAGAGCACCACATCTTTGAGCGCGAAGGCAACAACCTATACTGTGAAGTGCCAGTGAGCTTTGCTCAAGCGGCGCTGGGCGGCGAAGTGGAAGTTCCAACACTAGACGGTCGTGTAAGCCTGAAAGTGCCAGAAGAGACCCAGACAGGTCGTATGTTCCGCATGCGTGGCAAAGGCGTGAAAGGCGTTCGTGGCGGCGGTGTAGGTGACCTCATCGTTAAGCTTGTGGTAGAAACGCCTGTTAAGCTAAGCGCGCGTCAGAAAGAGCTTCTGCATGAGTTTGAAGAGTCATGTGGCGGTGAAGCAGCGAACACGCACAAGCCTAAGTCAGAAGGGTTCTTCAATGGTGTGAAGAAGTTTTTTGATGATCTAACGAGCTAAGCCCTTAACTCGTTTATGATTTAATCAACAGCCCGCGATAACTCAAGTTATCGCGGGCTGTTTACATTTCGGGCACGAATAAAGTAGTGGTGTGCTCTACCAGCAATCGATAGGTGATACATTGCCTTTGGAGTCGATGGTCATTGCCTTATCAGCACCAAGGCAAGTATCGTCGGCTTGTCGCGTCGTCGTTTGTGCGATGGCTTTGATGGTGTAAGTCGCTGCGGCACTACTGACAACCTCAAATTGGTAACGATCGAGTGACGACTCGCACACCGAACAAACCCCTCCAGAAATCACAGCTTCAAACTGATAGCCTGCATTGTAAGTACGTTCTAACTCGAGCTGCATCTCCAGCAGGTCACCTAGGGCTACCATTCTATAGCTTTCCCTAATGTGTTGGTGATAATTGGGATAAGCGATTGAGGTTAAGATCCCTAGTATGGCTAAGGCGATCAATAACTCGATCAGTGTCAAACCTAGCTGCCTGTGATTACCTTGTTTGCATCGCATTCTATTAAGTCAATCCAACTGCCTATTTTAAAAGACTTTTCGAGTTTTGCCTGCTGCTAGGATTAAGGCAAGTAGATTGGATTGTTTGTTATTTGTTTCATAGGTATTTGGGAAATGGTTCGCGGCTTTACCTTTTTGGAATTGATCATCACCATCGTCATCTCTGGCATTATTTTAATGGCAATGGTGCCAGCGTTTACCAATACCGCTAAGTCAAACAAAGTAGAGCGAGCAGTTTTAGAACTTTACGGCATCATTGTGCAGACACAAGCAGAATCCATACTGCGCAATCAGCCGCTTTGGCTGCATTTTGAAGGGCTACCTGAAGGCGCTTCAAATGGTGATTGGAGCGCCGTTGTGGCCAACAGCGAGAGCTTAAATAGTACAGATACGGATAAGTTGTTTACGCTCTCTGGCGCGCCTTTTGACGGCATTACGCTAGAGGTCAACTACAATGGAAAGCAAGTTAAGGTTGACCACATTATAGGTGCGGCTCGAGCGGCGGGCAATATCACCATAAAACCCTATCCCCATAGTGAGGGCTTCGCCAAAATCGTGACAGATGCGAACTCTGGTCGGGTACGTGCCTGTCAACATGGCGCTGAGTTTGGTCTGGGGGCTTGCTAAGGTGAGAAGGCAAAAAGGCATTGCTCTTATTGAGATGCTGGTTGCATCAGCGGCAGGCATTCTGCTGATATCCCTTGTCGGTTCCCTCTATGTTTCCGTTCAAAGTCACGCTTCTCAGCGATCTCAACTGCTGCTTTTGAATCAAGCATTGGCAACCACCGCGAGGCGGATTCAAAACGACATGATTCGAGCAGGCTACGATGGCGTCAAAGATGAAAGCTTAGTGGCTTTTGGGTCACAAGGAACCATTTTTATCTCTCAGAGTGGCTCAGTTGCTCAATATGCGTATCGAGATGATAGAGGTCAGGCACCGCTGGAAAACGTGGTTTGGCAACACGACTGGCAAAGGGGGAGGCTTGCGATATGCCGAGAGAAAACCAGTGTTGCGAGTGGCGCCAAGGCGACGTCATTCTCACAAGCTTCTGGTTGCACGTCCATATTTGAGCCAAACCTCATTCATGTGATTTCGTTTTCCTTACATAGCCATCTAGTGGCGAGCGATAACGCCTCCCATCAGTTTATTGATATGACCATCGAAGCGCAGCTACGACAAAATGAGGACATTTTCAGTACGCTCACTCGACAGTTTTTAGTAAGGAATGGGCAATGATGAAGCAGTCGGGAGTCGTCACCCTAATGACTACAGGGCTGTTACTGGTCGTTGGACTCATAGTCACAATGGGCGCTTATAGAGCTGCACTCTACGAGATAAAACGTGCGCAAAATGAAGTCGAGTCTAGAAAAGCCTACTGGCAGGCTGAAGGGGGAGTTGAATGTGGGGTAGCACAGTTTATCCCAACATTAACGATGCCAGAGATCGTAACCACATGTGATGCTGATATAGAGATTGTTCCTAGCTTTACTTTGGACGAATCGACGCAAGAGGTCATCCTTTCTGCTAAAGCGGGGACTCATGTGGTGAGTCGACGTTTTATCCCTTCAAGCTCCAACCTGCAGCCTGGTGCGCTGCAAAGTAGTGGAAGCTTTGTGGCAAAGAGTGCTGTGAATATCACCACACCGGACCCTGGCTCAAAACTTGAAGATGGAAAGTGGGATTGTACGGCTGTGAGGTTTGGTGGACGATTTACCGCTAACGCATCGATTACCAATAGTGGTGTCGTTCATGGCAATTTGCCTTATCAGGACTTTGAGCACAATGAGAAAGACTGCGTTGAGAAAACGGTAGTGGATGGCAGTTGTTCGTCTGACTCGCAACCACAATGCCTGTTAAGTGATTTCAAGAAAGACTCGGAGCTTAACATTTTCAAGGATTTTTTCGGCGTCGAGCCTCAGTATCATGACTCTGTGAGAGACAGTGGAGATTTCCATGTTATTGATTTAGCCGGAGAACAGCTAGGGGCAAAAAACTGCGGTGCAGAGATCATTGAGCAGCTCGAGGCGGATGCACGAAAACTCTGGGTTGAAGGTTCATGCGTTATCTCTTCTACAGAGCTTGCCGCAATAAAGTCGGCACTCAACCCTACAGGGCTCGAGAAAAAAGCAATCACTCTAGTCGTACATGATGGGCTTTTTGCGCTTCAAGGCGCAGCGACGCTCGATGGCGTGGTTTTTCATTTTAATTATGACTTTTCACCATCTGAAGAAGCCTGGAAAACGCTCGATCTAGCGGATAGCGCGGTGGCTCATTTTCCTGATGACTATGGTTTAGCCGCGTATTACCAGGGCGGAAGTTTTAGCATCACTGGTGGTGTCTTTTTTGATTACCCAGACTCAAGCCATGTTTCTCTATTTAGAGATTCACTTTCCTTTCACTACAATCGAGATGTCATTCGCCAAGCACAAGCCACCACCTCTCTATTTACCTGGAAAAAGGGAGCATGGCGTGACTTCTAATCAGCGGGGTTTTAGTTTAATCGAGGTGATGATTGCCATGTGTCTCGTTGGCGTCGGAGCGCTAGGACTGGTCAAAATGCAAACTTTCATCGAACAGCGCTCCGATTATGCCTACAGCAGTATTCAGGCTCTTGGTTTGGCAGAGGCAAAGTTGGAGTGGTTTCGTACTCGAGGCGCAAACAGCGCAGACTCCTCTATGGTTGTCGCAGACTTTGACGCCGATATTATTGATGGCTCAGAGCTACGCGATCCCTATTTTCTGACCTGGACAGTACCCGCAGTCACCATGGATGGGAATGTCAAAACCGTTGTCGTGAATGTGTCTTGGAGCGATAGGCTAGGGCAATCACAAAACCTATCGTTAACGACGCAGATCTCTCGTTTTAGTGAATTTGATTAACATTCAGAGCATCGCAACGGGTTGTCAGACCTTAGAATTATTGGAATCGTTCTCTCTGTGTGATTTCTAATATCAACTATCTGTTTTCATTGCACATTACCCTCTTACCAATAGCGCTTGCCAAGTGATGCACAGCCTCAGCTTTTAGAATGCGGTTAAATTATAAGCTATCTTTATATCATCGGGCATTTTGCGTGCTAGTTAGATAATTGTTTTGCTATTGTGCTAATTGTTGTTGGTTAAATGTTATGATAATCGGTAATTTTTGCAAAATAAGTCTACAAATATGGAAAAAGTTCCAAATTATCTACTCTTTTCATGTTTTTTAAATAGAATGGTCACGCAGTTTTTATGTCACAGTGAAACTTGCCTTGAGATTCACAAATAACAACATCACACACACGGAGTTACCATGAGTAACCAATCGATTAATCAAGCGCCAGCTCCAAAGCCGACTGGAATGGATCGCTTTTTAAACTTTATTGAGAAAGCGGGTAACAAGATCCCAGATCCTGCTATCTTATTTTTCTGGGCTCTCGTTATTGTTTGGGTTGCATCAGCACTTTTATCAAATGTCAGTTTCGACCTGATTAACCCACGCACAGACGCGCCATTAGAAGTAACTAACCTTCTAACGGGTCAAGCTCTGGCTAGTTTCCTTGCTAACATGGTCACAACCTTCACTGGTTTTGCGCCTCTAGGTATCGTATTGGTTGCGATGCTGGGTGTTGGTGTTGCTGATTCTTCAGGCTTCATCACTACTGGTCTTAAGAAGATGCTGAACTTCACGCCAGCGAAACTTCTAACACCTATGCTGATTCTTGTTGCTATCGTTTCTCACACAGCAGCGGATGCAGGCTATGTTCTAGTTATTCCTCTAGGTGGTATCATTTTCCACGCGGCAGGTCGTCACCCACTTGCGGGTATTGCAGCAGCGTTTGCTGGTGTATCAGGCGGCTTCTCTGCAAACTTCATCCCATCTGGTATTGACCCACTACTTGCTGGTTTCACGCAAACATCTGCGCAGGTTCTAGACCCAGAATACATTGTTAACCCACTAGCAAACATCTTCTTCACAGGTCTTTCTTCTGTGATCATCGTTGCTATCGGTTGGTATGTTACTGAGAAAATCATTGAGCCACGCCTAGCGAACACGCCAATTGATGAAGATGCAGAAGAAGCACCAGATCTAGGTACGTTCACTGAAACTGAATCTAAAGCGTTCCGCGCGGCAGGTTGGGCTATGATGGCGGGTATTGCACTGCTTATTGCTGCAATCATTCCAGAATCATCAGCACTTCGCTCTCCAGAAGGTGAGATCACAGCGTTCTCTGCACCACTAATGCAGTCTATCGTTCCACTTATCTTCATCCTGTTTATCATTCCTGGCTACGTATACGGCCGTGTATCTGGCACGTTTAAGAACAGCGACGATGTCATTAAAGCGATGGGTACGACCATGTCTACTATGGGCGCATACATTGTAATGTCGTTCTTCTGTGCACAGTTCCTTGCGGCGTTTGGTCAGTCAAACATCGGTACTATGCTGGCACTTTACGGTGCAGAAGGTCTGAAAGCGATGAACCTGCCAGGTCAGGCAACGATCGTTGGTATGATTCTGCTAACTGCATTTGTTAACCTACTGGTTGGCTCTGCATCAGCGAAGTGGGCACTGATTGGTCCAATCCTAGTTCCAATGCTAATGGCTGTTGGTATCTCTCCTGAGCTATCTCAAGCAGCTTACCGTGTTGGTGACTCTGTATCGAACATCATCTCACCTCTAATGGTATTCTTCCCACTGGTTGTGGTTTACTGCCAACGCTATGTGAAGTCTACTGGTATCGGTACGCTAGCTTCTCTAATGATGCCATTCTCAATCGCAATGCTGATTGGTTGGACTATCTTCTTGCTAGCTTACTGGGCTCTAGGTATCCCGCTAGGTATCCAAGCGCCATACACTTACACTATGTAAGTTGTAGTAAGAGACTAAAAAAGCCCGCCAGGTATGATTGCCTTGGCGGGCTTTTTGTTTTGTCGCTCTCGGTTTTAGTTTCTCAAGCTGAAAACTAGTCTTTTAAGAATCCGGCGTGAAAGCGTAAGTGATCATCGATGAAGCTTTGGATAAAGAAGTAGCTGTGATCGTAGCCTGGCTGCATGCGAAGTTTTACATCACTGCCTGAGCTTTCCGCCGCCGCTAGTAGCAGGTCAGGCTTGAGTTGATCTTGCAAAAATCCGTCGTCTTCACCTTGATCGACTAAAATCGGCAGGGTAGCTTGGGCACTTTTCAGAAGCTCGACACTATCGTATTGCTTCCATTGTTCTGTATTGTTGCCAAGGTAATGGCTCAGCGCTTTTTGTCCCCAAGGACAGTTCATCGGATTGCTGATCGGACTAAATGCAGAGATAGAACGGTAGCGGTCACTGTTCTTAAGACCAATAGTCAGTGCGCCGTGTCCCCCCATACTATGTCCAGAGATAGAGCGAACGCTCGTTACAGGGAAGTGCTCTTCGACTAGCTTTGGCAATTCCTCTACGATGTAGCTGTACATCTGATAGTGTTTATTCCAAGGAGCTAGGGTGGCATTCACATAGAAGCCAGCACCGAGACCAAAATCGTAGGCACCGTCTGGGTCATCCGGCACGCCTTCTCCACGAGGGCTGGTATCCGGTGCAACGATGGCAATACCAAGCTTAGCAGCAGCGCGAAACGCGCCTGCTTTTTGCATGAAATTCTCATCGGTACAGGTTAAGCCTGATAGCCAATAAAGCACTGGGACTGGATTGTCGGCACTCGCCTCTGGCGGTAAGTAAATTGCAAAGCGCATCGAGCAATTTAGAGCGCTTGAGGTATGTTGGTATTGCTTATGCCAGCCGCCAAATACTTTTGCTTGGCTGAGGTTTTCTATTGTCATTCTATCAACCTAAATGAAAGAAGGGCTCTGTATACAGAGCCCTAAGCTGGATCTTAGTAGTGAATTACGCTGCGGATACTTTCGCCTTTGTGCATAAGCTCGAACGCTTCGTTGATCTCATCAAGAGGCATAGTGTGAGTGATAAACTCTTGTAGCCCAAACTCACCTGCCATGTAGCGTTCAACGATCTCTGGAAGCTCACTGCGACCTTTAACGCCACCAAATGCACTACCACGCCATACGCGGCCAGTAACAAGTTGGAATGGACGAGTGGAGATCTCTTGACCTGCACCTGCAACACCAATGATGACAGACTCACCCCAACCTTTGTGGCAGCACTCAAGTGCTTGGCGCATCACGTTGACGTTACCAATACACTCGAACGAGTAATCAACACCACCATCGGTCATCTCGATGATCACTTCTTGAATTGGCTTATCAAACTTCTGCGGGTTAATCACGTCTGTTGCGCCAAGTTGTTGAGCGAGCTCGAATTTGCTTTCGTTGATATCGATACCGATGATCTTGCTCGCACCAGCCATACGTGCCCCGATAATTGCAGACAAACCAATGCCACCAAGACCGAAGATCGCAACCGTATCGCCTTTCTCAACTTTTGCTGTGTTAAGTACAGCGCCCATACCTGTCGTTACGCCGCAGCCAAGTAGGCAAACTTCTTCAAGTGGGGCTTCTTTGTTCACCTTGGCCAGTGAAATCTCTGGAAGAACAGTGTATTCCGAGAAGGTCGAGCAGCCCATGTAATGGTAAATTGGCTGACCATCTTTGTAGAAGCGAGTCGTACCATCTGGCATTAGACCTTTACCTTGGGTTTCACGAACCGCCTGGCACAGGTTAGTTTTACCCGACTTACAGAATTTACATTCGCCGCACTCAGCTGTGTATAGAGGGATAACATGGTCACCCACCTCAACACTCGTTACGCCTTCACCAACCATCTCAACAATACCGCCACCCTCGTGACCAAGAATACTAGGGAAGATGCCTTCTGGATCGTCACCGGAGAGGGTAAATGCATCAGTGTGGCAAACACCAGTCGCCACGATTTTCACCAGTACTTCACCTGCCTTTGGCAGCATGACGTCGACTTCTTCCATTTTAAGCGGTTGGTTTGGACCCCAGGCGACAGCAGCGCGTGATTTAATAAATTGTTCGGTCATGGTTTTTCCTTTCCTTCAAGGTCGTTGTTTCAAGGGCATGAATCTATACGTAAGAACACAAACGGCTAACTCAATAAGGTTAGTTCACTTCATTCCGTTTGCATCGAATGACAAGCAGTATATTTGTTTCTTAAAAAATGATAATTAAGAGAATTTGAAATACACTATTACTGATTTGTAATAGTGAGATTGGTCTATGGCGAACTGGGAAGGTATTAATGAGTTTGTTGCGGTCGTAGAGACGCAGAGTTTTACGGCTGCTGCAGAGCGACTTTCGACCTCTGTTGCCAATATCAGCCGCAGAGTCACGGCGTTAGAAGACAAGTTAGCGGTGAAGTTGTTCGTTCGTACGACCAGAAAGGTCTCGGTCACAGAGGTTGGGGCAACCTACTATCAGCACTGTAAGCCACTTGTTGAAGGGCTCATGTTAGCGGAGCTCGCTATCACACAGCTGCAAGCCAGCCCTACTGGGCGGATTAAGATGACCGCGCCAGTCACCTTTGGAGAGCAGGTATTGGCTCCGCTGATGCATGAGTTTCTACTGCAGTACCCTCAGATTGAGTTGGATTTGGTGTTATCTAACCAAAAGATGGATCTGGTTCAAGAGGGTTATGATCTTGCGGTAAGGCTAGGGAAGCTTGATGACTCTAGTATGATGGCGCGCAAACTGTTGGATCGACATATGTTCGTTTGTGCAAGCCCAGACTATCTGGCCAAGCACGGTGAGCCTCATACACTTTCGGAATTAAAACGCCATCAGTGCCTTCGCGGGTCAACCAAGTACTGGCGGTTTGAAGACAAAGGGGCAGAAAGACTGATTCATGTTGATGGCAGGGTGCAATGCAATAGCGGCTACGCTCTGGTTGATGCCGCACTAAAAGGATTGGGAATTGTGCAGCTTCCCGACTATTATGTGCAGCCTTATTTAGAGACGGGTGAGCTGGTGGAAGTATTAACACCATACCGTGGGGATCAAGAGGGTATCTGGGCACTCTATCCTCAAAACCGCATGCTAACGTCTAAAATAAGAACCTTGATCGACTATTTATCTGAAGCATTAAACCGGAAGCATCATGACCGATAAGCCAACATCGCCAGCGACTACGACAGAACACGTTTTCAGCGAACAAGACTATGCCTTCATGCAACGTGCAATGGAGCTTGCCTCTCATGCAGAGCAAGAGGGCGAGGTACCCGTCGGAGCGGTGCTTGTCAAAGATGGTGAAGTGGTCGCTGAAGGATGGAATCAGTCGATTGGTGCTCACGATGCCAGCGCGCACGCCGAAATGCAGGTGATACGCAAAGCTGGACAAGTGTTAGAAAACTATCGACTGCTTGATACCACGCTGTATGTCACCCTAGAGCCTTGCCCTATGTGCGCAGGAGCCTTGCTGCACAGCCGAGTAAAGCGGGTGGTTTTTGGTGCGCCAGATTTAAAAGCAGGAGCAGCTGGCACAGTGCTCAATCTATTTGAGAGCCAAGCGTCTTATCATTATGCCGATGTAGAATCAGGGCTGATGGAGCAAGAGTGCCGTCATCAGTTGCAAGCATTCTTTAAACGCCGCCGCAAAGAGATTAAAGCAGCGAAACAAGCCAAGCGTTTAGAATCAGAGTAGCACCTAGATTAAAAACAGCGTCTAGAGTCGGAATAGCACCCAGAATTGAAATAGATAGAATTTTGAAGATTGGTGTAACTAGATGGGATATTTAGCAAACATCTGCATCGCAGATGCTTGCTGTCTTTGCTGTTGCTGCTCGCTATCTATGAAGATAGAAGCTGCATAAACGCGCGATGACGCCAAATAACTTTCTTCTTATTGTTAGCCATCTTACGTTTGCGGCGGTTTGCTGCCACCGTCTTATTAAGGTGTTTAGATTGCTTTCGTTTCCTTGCAAGCATAAAACTACCTCCTTTCACTACTGGTAAACCTCTCCGATCTAACTCTATACGCATAATGACGTATTAGATGTCCTTATCAATGGATCGATGTCGGAGTCCAACACACACTTTTTCTACTCTTGACTAGAGCCGCTGAAAAAGTATGCACAGTTTGTGGATGGTACGGACGTACCTGCCAGATGAGAAAAGTCGAGGGATCAGGACGATCGTCTCCTCTAGTCTCAAACAGTAATGTAAGGGCTTAGTGGTCGGATTTCAAGTGTGCGAAGCGAACTAGATTTCGCACACTTGAAAGAGAGTGATAGTTAGCGACCTGTATTGCCACCAACGGCGGGTATTTCTGTAGATTGCGTGGCACTGATGGTTGCCTCTGCGCTAGAAACCGCGCCTGACACAGGTGGTAGCGGTGGAATCACGATCAAGTCTTCGGTACTGAGTTCTTCCTCAGCTTGCGCAGCGAGCTGTTTATCGACATGACCAATGATACTTTGATAGTAACGACGAATGTTTTCCACGTAGTTGCGGGCTTCATCGCCTCGCGCGTAGCCATAGCGAGTCTGACTGTAAAACTTCTTTTGGCGCAGCAGCGGTAAACGATCTTTCACATCCGCCCACGCATCTGGGTCGCCACCTTGGCGTTTTGTCAGGCGTCTTGCATCCATCATGTGGCCGAAACCAACATTGTAGGAAGCGAGGGCAAACCAGATTTTTTCGTGCTCACTGATTGAGTCAGGCACGCGATCAACAATTCGGCGTAGGTATTCCACACCACCACGCACAGACTGTTCAGGGTCGAGTCGATTGGTCACGTTAACGCTTTTGGCAGTCGGTAATGTCAGCATCATCATCCCGCGTACACCGGTTGGTGATTTTGCGACTGGATTCCAATGTGACTCTTGGTACGCCAAAGCGGCAATCAAACGCCAGTCAAACTCTTTGGAGTACTTTTTAAATAGTGGTGACCATTTAGGTAGCTTACTATCGAGCGCTCGGATAAAGGCGCGGGTATCCACATAATCAAATACGCCGATATGACCTAGATACTTTTCTTCTAGGTTTGCTAGATCCCCTGTCTGTTTAAGTTGCCCAAAGAACTCAATAAGCAAGGCATACAGGCTTTCATCTTCTGATTTACGCATGTACCAAGAGATTGGCTGATCTTCGGTCATCTCAAAGGCGAGGGCTAGGTCAGGGTAGATACGCTGTGACAGAGAAAGCTCGACAGAGTCCGCCATGGTGAATTTCAGTTTACCCTCGGAGACTTGTTTTAGCAGGTCGTTGACGTCAGCATTCGCGTCGATGTAATAGCGGATCTCTGGATGTTCTTCGGTCACCGTTGCCATGGTCTTTTCAAAGTGTGAGTCTTTGACAATCGCAAACACTTCTTCACCATCAGCTTGGTCGATTAACTCTTGCTGGTTGTTGAGGAGTTGCTCAAGGTTACGCGGACGCCACTGACCTTTCTTATAGACAACCTGTTGACTGACATAGTAGTAAGCGGGCCCAGCGCGAAAGCCTTGAATGCGCTCAGGAGACTGACTAAGTCCAGCCGCAATAATATCGATCTCACCCTTTTGCAGAGCAGGGAATAGGCTTGCTTGGCGATAAGCAGGTTTCATCTCTAAACGAACGCCCAATTCGTCTGCAAACTGTCTGGCTAATTCATAATCGAGGCCAGTAGGACCATCAGGACCGATATAGTAAGAGAGCTGATTATTGAGTGTACCTACGCGAAGTACACCGCGTTCTTTGATGTTTTCGAGTTCACTTTTAGGATCAGAATCGATTTGGCAGCCAGCCAACCCGATTGAGAAAAGGCACACAGATAGCAATTTTAACCAGCGACGATTAGGCCAGCGAGGAGCAGAAAGACTTTGCATTAATTCATAGATCTCACAACGTTAGTGCTGTCTTTATACCAAAGCTGAGGTCCTTGGCAAAGCGAGATAGCAGAAACACCCGAGAGTGGTCACTTTATCGCCGATCTCTAACGTATTTCGGCAAAACCAAAAAAAATGACGAAAACGTTTGCGCCAACGCTTACGTCACAAAAAAAAATCCTCTATAATACCGCCGCATCAAGGTAGGAGAAATCGTTATAAGTTCAGTTTTTACTATTAACTGATTGAATTTATAAGAATTTCACCTAAATCAACTGCATAAGAGACCTAAGCACATGAGAATTTTGCGTGGTTCCCCAGCTCTTTCTGAGTTTCGTGTTAACAAGCTACTAGAGCTTTGTCGTGAACTAAACCTACCAGTAACAGGTATTTACGCTGAGTTTGCCCACTTTGCCGACCTAACGGCAGACCTGGATGAGTCTGAAGTTGAAAAATTAGAGAAGTTGCTGACTTACGGTCCAACTATCGAAGAGCACGAGCCAACTGGCACACTGCTACTAGTGACACCTCGCCCTGGTACTATCTCGCCATGGTCTTCTAAATCTACGGATATTGCGAACAACTGTGGCCTAGACAAAGTGACTCGTCTAGAGCGCGGTACTGCTTACTATGTAGAGACATCAAGCGAACTGACTGAGCTTCAACTTGTTGAGCTTAAAGCCGTGATCCACGACCGCATGATGGAAGTGGTTTTCTCTGACTTCGAATCAGCGGCAGCGCTGTTCCAAGTCGCAGAGCCAGCACCGGTTGCTGATGTTGATCTATTAACTGGCGGTCGCAAAGCACTAGAAGAAGCGAACGTGACGCTTGGTCTTGCACTTGCAGAAGATGAAATTGATTACCTAGTTGAAAGCTTTGTGACTAAGCTAGAGCGCAACCCAACAGACATCGAGCTGATGATGTTTGCACAGGCGAACTCTGAGCACTGTCGTCACAAGATCTTCAACGCAGATTGGACTATCGACGGCGTTAAGCAAGACAAATCGCTGTTCAAGATGATCAAAAACACATTCGAAACGACACCTGAGCACGTTCTGTCTGCTTACAAAGATAATGCAGCGGTTATGGAAGGCTCTGAAGTAGGTCGCTTCTTCCCAGATCCAAAAACACGTCAATACGGCTACAACCACGAGAAAGCGCACATCCTAATGAAGGTGGAAACACACAACCACCCAACAGCGATTTCTCCATGGCCGGGTGCATCGACAGGTAGTGGCGGTGAAATCCGTGATGAAGGCGCAACAGGTATTGGCGGTAAGCCAAAAGCAGGTCTTGTTGGTTTCACAACGTCTAACCTTCGCATTCCTGGCTTCGAACAGCCTTGGGAAACCGACTTTGGTAAGCCAGGCCGTATCGTTAACGCCCTAGATATCATGCTAGAAGGTCCACTAGGTGGCGCGGCATTTAACAACGAATTTGGTCGTCCAAACCTACTAGGTTACTTCCGTACTTACGAAGAGAAGGTTACGTCTCACGCAGGTGAAGAAGTGCGTGGTTACCACAAGCCAATCATGATTGCTGGTGGTATGGGTAACATCCGTGACGAGCACGTTCAGAAGAAAGAGATCCCAGTAGGTGCAAGCCTAATCGTACTTGGTGGTCCTGCAATGAACATCGGTCTTGGCGGTGGCGCAGCCTCTTCTATGGCGTCTGGTCAGTCTGCTGAAGACCTAGACTTTGCGTCAGTACAGCGTGAAAACCCAGAGATGGAACGTCGCTGTCAAGAAGTGATCGACCGCTGCTGGCAGCTAGGTGAAGACAACCCAATCGCATTTATCCACGATGTGGGCGCGGGCGGTATCTCAAACGCACTTCCTGAGCTTGTTGATGACGGTGAGCGCGGCGGTATCTTCCAGCTTCGTGACGTACCAAACGATGAGCCTGGCATGAGCCCACTTGAGATCTGGTGTAACGAATCTCAAGAGCGCTATGTAATGGCGGTTGCACCAGAGAATATGGAAGCATTCGATGCTATCTGTAAGCGTGAGCGCGCACCATACGCAGTAGTGGGTGTGGCAACAGAAGAGCGCGAACTGAAACTTGAAGATTCACACTTCGACAACACGCCAATCGACATGCCGATGGACATTCTTCTTGGCAAAACGCCGAAGATGCACCGTGATGCGAAAACACTGAAAGTAGATAGCCCTGCGATCTCTCGCGAAGGCATTGAAATGAACGATGCGGTTGACCGCGTTCTTCGTCTGCCAACAGTTGCAGAGAAAACATTCCTAATCACCATCGGTGACCGCACGGTTACAGGTCTTGTTGCTCGCGACCAGATGGTGGGTCCTTGGCAGGTGCCGGTAGCAAACTGCGCAGTAACCGCAGCAAGCTACGACACTTACCACGGTGAAGCGATGTCTATGGGTGAGCGCACGCCAGTTGCTCTACTAGACTTTGGCGCTTCTGCTCGTCTAGCGGTAGGTGAGTCTCTGACTAACATCGCAGCGACAGACATCGGCGATATCAAGCGTATCAAGCTGTCAGCTAACTGGATGTCTCCAGCGGGTCACCCAGGTGAAGACGCAGGTCTTTACGAAGCGGTGAAAGCGGTAGGTGAAGAGCTATGTCCAGCACTGGGTCTAACGATTCCAGTAGGTAAAGACTCAATGTCGATGAAGACCAAGTGGAACGAGAACGGTGAAGACAAAGAAGTGACGTCGCCACTTTCACTGGTTATCACTGCATTTGGTCGTGTGGAAGATGTCCGTAAGACGGTCACGCCGCAGCTTCGCACTGACAAAGGCGAATCGTCACTGGTTCTTGTTGACCTTGGTAACGGTAAAAACCGTCTAGGTGCAACGGCATTGGCACAGGTTTACAAGCAGCTTGGTGATAAGCCAGCAGACGTAGACAACGCAGAGCAGCTAAAAGGCTTCTTCGATGCGATGCAAACCCTTGTTCGTGATGACAAGCTAGTGGCTTACCACGATAAAGGCGATGGCGGTCTATTCGTAACGCTTGCTGAAATGGCATTTGCTGGTCACTGTGGCGTGAAAGCTGATATTGCAGGCCTAGGTGAAGATGCGCTAGCGGCACTATTTAACGAAGAGCTAGGTGCGGTTGTTCAGGTTAAGAATGACGACCTAGAAGCAGTGAAGGCGGTTCTAGCGGCGAACGGCCTAGCAGCATGCTCTCACGTAATCGGCAGCGTTGAAGCGTCTGACGACTTCGTTATCACTTCTGGTGATGCGGTTGTTATTGAGCGCTCTCGTACAGAGCTACGTACTATCTGGGCGGAAACTACGCACAAGATGCAGTCTCTACGTGACAACTCTGCGTGTGCAGACCAAGAGCACGAAGCGAAGAAAGACAACTCTGACCCGGGTCTAAACGTGAAACTGAGCTTCGACGTTAAAGAAGACGTTGCAGCGCCGTACATCGCGACGGGCGTTAAGCCTAAGATGGCAATTCTTCGTGAGCAGGGTGTTAACTCTCACGTTGAAATGGCAGCAGCGTTTGACCGTGCTGGCTTTGAAGCAACAGACATCCACATGAGCGATATCCTGACGGGTCAAGCGGTTCTAGAAGAGTACCAAGGTCTTGTGGCTTGTGGTGGCTTCTCTTACGGTGACGTTCTAGGTGCGGGTGAAGGTTGGGCGAAGTCTATCCTGTTCAACGACCAAGCACGTGACCAGTTCCAGAACTTCTTCCACCGTGAAGACACCTTCTCACTAGGTGTGTGTAACGGCTGTCAGATGCTATCGAACCTAAAAGAGCTGATCCCAGGAGCAGACCTATGGCCACGCTTCGTTCGTAACGAATCTGAGCGTTTTGAAGCTCGCTTTAGCCTAGTAGAAGTTCAGAAGTCTGACTCTATCTTCTTCGATGGCATGGAAGGTTCTCGTATGCCAATCGCAGTTTCTCACGGCGAAGGCCGCGTAGAGGTTCGCGACACTGACCACCTAAATGCGATTGAAGCTTCAGGTACGGTAGCAGTGCGTTACGTTGATAACAACGGTAACCCAACGCAGCAATATCCAAACAACCCGAACGGTTCACCAAACGCAATCACAGGTCTAACGACTCGTGACGGTCGTGTGACGATTATGATGCCGCACCCAGAGCGTGTATTCCGTACGGTTGCTAACTCTTGGGCGCCAGAGTCTTGGGGTGAAGACAGTGCTTGGATGCGCATGTTCCGCAACGCTCGCGTGAACGTTGGTAAGTAGTCGACCAAGGCAACTGCCTCAAAGGTTACAACCCAATAGTTAATGAAGTCCTCAGTGGAAACACTGGGGACTTTTTCTTATAAAAACTCTGAGCGTCAGCGCTCGATTTGTGTTCTAATACCGCGCTGGCTTAGGGATGGCCAGCATTACATTGCTGGAATATCCCTTAACAAAGTCTTTAGGAAATACATAAATGTCTGAAAATAAAAAATTTACTATCCGTCTAACGGAAAAGCGTAACGGCTGGTCTGCAGAGATCATTCGTCAAGTGACTTCTCGTCGCACGGTTGTGTCTAAGCGTGAGATGGGCTTTGAAAGCCAAGAATTGGCTCAAGCGTGGGCGGAGAAAGAGCTCGCTGGTTTTATCGAAAACCAAGCAAAGCGCAATGAACGTAAAGCAGAAGCTCGCGCAGCGAAAGCAGAAGCAGCGGCGAAAGCAGAAGCTGCAGCAGATAGCGAAGAGTAATTCTTTTCGCTCTGTAGGTGGTTCCTAGGGACTCCCCTAGGAACGCATTGTCATTCTCAACTCAGTTCTACTGACTTACCTGAGCGTTCAATTGCTCAACCAAACCATCCTCTAACCCAAGCTGGGTTGCCAACTCTTTCAAATACGCTTTTTCCATAAAGTTTTGCTCATCGGCGACTAACAAGCTCGCTAAATAGATTTCCGTCGCGTGCTCTGGTGATACCGCAAGTCGAGCAATTTCGGCCGGATCAAGTGGTTTAGCTATCTCAGCTTGAATCAATTGCTGAACAGAACTATCAGCATCAATTTGTGTTAAGGCTTGTTCAATCTTGGCCATTTCATGTTCATCAATATGACCATCGGCTTTAGCCGCTGCAATCATGGCTTTGAGCACTGATTCATCATGTTGACTAGATTGAGAAAAGTTTGCTGGCGACGATAACGTTGGATCGGAGCCTGAGGGCTGGTTGCTAACTTTGTTGTAGTCGTTATACAGCTTGTATGCGAGTGCGCCAAGGGCGGCAGCACCACCGACGCCAAGGGCAGTTTTCCCCATCTTTTTGGTTTTCTTAGAGCCCATCAGCATACCAAGCAATCCACCACCCACAGCACCAGCACCGAAAGCACCAAGTGTTTTCTTGTCACCTAATGTCTGACCGATACTTGACGATGATTGGCTCGCTTTCTGCGTGGCTTGACTGACTATATCGGAACTAAGGGCTTGATTCAGTAAGGATTTTAAGTTCATCTCTTTCTCCTCGGTCCTATCGGGCTACTCGGGTATAGATTCATAGTAAGAGAGTGAAGATGAACAGAATATGAAGAAGAGTGGGGGAATAGCACCTTTATTCGGTGCTATTCAGATTGGATTGACCAAGAGAGTCTTAAAAGGTACTCATGCGAGTCTCTTATAGAGCCTCAACTAATTCATTATGCCCTTTGCTTGGCGTGTTGAAATCAGTGATGTTGACACTCTGAGCACCAATGACACCGAATGTGCGAGGATCGGTCTTATTATACAGACCGTAGCACTTCACATCTGCTGCGTCGGCTAAGTGCAAAGGACCGGTATCACAGCAAATAAAGCCATCAGTATTTTTCAGAAAACTAGCCAAGATACGCATGTTTTTATTTGAGTAAGTGGCATAGTCTGGCTTCAGAGGCGATGTGATATCTGGGCTAAGGATCTCTACCCATTTAATTGGGCGTTCCGATTCTTGCTCAAACTTATTTAGAATGTCTGTCCATTCGGCATTGGAAAGCTGCTTGGCACCGCGGGCACCACGGAAAAATGCACAGATTCCATCTTCACCGGAATATAAGCCCGCCATTGCGTCTTGCCCTGTTGTAATTTCTTCTTGGCTAAGCTCAATCTGATGAGCAACTGGCAAGATAAGCGTATTACCGAGCGCCTTGATGAGGTACAAGCTTGTCAGCGCGGTATGGTGAAGGTCATCGTCTTTTTGGAAGGTATGAGTAAAGGCAACATCACTCCCAAGGTGGTGCTCGGCGACTTTGTTTTTACTTGCCAACACAGAAACAAGAACCGCATCACCCGTTGAGCGATATGGCGCAACAATTAGGTCGTAGTCGTTTTTTCTCAATGTGAATACCGATTTTAAACAGCTGACGATTTCTTTGAATGAGAAGTGAGAATAGACAATCTCATCAACGCCCATATTGGCAAAAACCTCGCCTTGCCAAGGTTGATTCAGCATCAGAGTGAGCTTTGCATCTGGGTACTGGGCACGCATTTGACGCACAAATGGTATCAAGAAGTACATGTTACCGATGCGCTTATTGTTGCGAACAATCAGAATCGATTTCACATCCGGCTTTTCGACTAAGGCTTTTTGGCTTAGGCGGTTATTGTTGATCAATCGATAAAGCGTTGGCTCGAGGTTTGACATCCAGCCACGACGCCAATGATCGAACTGTCTTAAGCGAGTTTTTAAAGCTTTCATTCTGAAATAGGTCTGATATGAGAAAATTGACAATAAAATTGCAGAAAGAATATCGCTTATGAGTGGTTTTGTCAGCATTTTTCATGCTGTTGTATGGCTTATGTATATAGGTGTCATTAAGTGTATTTATAGGTTTTTGAGAGCGCGGATGGATTTTGCGTAAATGCATGAGTGAATTTAACGGTTATAAGTGAGATGGATGAGGAAGGGGATACATAGCGTTTCTGTAGGAAAAGAAAGAGGCCGCAAAGCGGCCTCTTAAACTAGCGAACTAAAAGGCGTTAGCACTAAGCCAATTGAGCCTTAACATGCGCGACGATGTCATCGATAGCCACTGGCGTTTTATCACCAGTACGACGGTTCTTGTATTCGAAGTTACCTTCGTCCATGCTGCGGTCACCAATAACCACAGTATGAGGAACACCTACAAGCTCCATATCAGAGAACATCACACCTGGACGCTCTTTACGATCGTCAAATAGCACTTCGATACCCGCTGCAGTCAGTTCTGCGTATAGCTTCTCTGCAGCTTCTTTAACGCGCTCAGACTTGTGCATGTTCATTGGTACGATCGCAACCTGGAATGGAGCGATAGCGTCTGGCCAGATGATGCCGTACTTGTCGTTGTTCTGTTCAATAGCCGCAGCTACCACACGAGAAACACCGATACCGTAACAACCCATCTCTAGGATAACGTTCTTACCGTCAGGACCAAGCACGCCACAGTTCATTTTCTCTGAGTAGTTCTTACCAAGTTGGAAGATGTGACCCACTTCGATACCACGCTTAAGTAGGATAGTACCTTGACCACATGGGCTTGGATCGCCTTCAACAACGTTGCGTAGGTCTTCTACTTTACCCAGTTCAACGTCACGACCCCAGTTGATGCCAAAGTAGTGCTTGTCATCAATGTTAGCGCCAGCGCCAAAGTCGCTCATTACTGCAACCGAGCGGTCAACGATGAATGGCAGTTCAAGACCAACAGGACCTAGTGAACCTGGACCTGCACCAATCGCTGCGCGAATTTCTTCTTCTGTTGCCATCTCAAGAGGAGAGGCAACTTCAGCAATTTTCTCTGCTTTGATTTCGTTAAGTTCGTGGTCACCACGGATGATAAGGCCAACAAGCGGCGCTTCGATTTCATCAGATGCCTTAACAAATAGCGTCTTAACTGTTTTCTCGATTGGTAGATCGAACTGCTCAACAAGCTCAGCAATGGTTTTCGCATTTGGCGTATCAACCATTGTCATCTCTTGAGTTGGAGCGGCAAGCTCTGCAGCAGGTGCCAATGCTTCTGCTTTTTCGATGTTTGCAGCGTAGTCAGACTCAGAAGAGAACGCGATAAGGTCTTCACCGCTTTCTGCCAATACGTGGAATTCGTGAGAGCCGTTACCACCGATAGCACCGGTATCTGCTAGTACTGGGCGGTAATCTAGACCCATGCGGTCAAACGCTTTGCAGTAGGCATCGTGCATCGCTTCGTAAGACTTCTCTAAGCCTTCTTTGTCGATGTCGAAGCTGTACGCATCCATCATAGAGAATTCACGTGCACGCATAACACCAAAGCGTGGGCGGCGCTCATCACGGAATTTAGTTTGGATTTGGTACAGGTTCAGTGGTAGCTGTTTGTACGAGTTAACTTCGTTACGAACAAGGCTAGTGATCACTTCTTCTGCTGTTGGGCTAAGTACAAACGGACGCTCATGACGGTCAGTGAAGCGAAGAAGCTCATCACCCATCTTTTCAGATCGGCCTGTCTCTTCCCATAGTTCAAACGGCTGCACTACGGGCATCAAAGTCTCAACTGCACCTGCATTATCGATCTCTTGGCGAACGATGTTTTCGACTTTACGCAGAACACGTAGACCCGTAGGTAGCCAAGTGTATAGACCTGAAGCTAGCTTACGAATCATACCTGCACGCAGCATGAGCTGGTGACTTACAACTTCTGCGTCGTTTGGTGTCTCCTTCAGTGTAGAAAGAAGATAGTTACTGGTACGCATTTATGGGTATCCGTTCATCATGTTGATAGTAAATTCAGGCAGAGATGCCCAAATTGAGTTAAGCCGCTTATGATATCAGCCAAATGGCTTTCTACCAAATGACTTTCTATCAAATGATTTCCATCGATAAACACTCAGGATTCAGTGTTCAGAGGGCTTCAATCGCGGTGACGACAATATGATCGCTCAGTGCTTTGAACTTTACGTTCCAGTCAAACAATCTCACGCCATACTCTTTGTCATCAAGCTTGCCTTTTTTATAGGCCGGCCTAGGGTCTTGTGCGAGTACCTCACGGATGATTTGCTGCTTGTGTTGACCCTCTGACGTTTGTGATAAAGCCTCGAGTGCAGAGTCTGAGAATATCACCTCAGTCGCTTCCGGCTGGGATTCCGCGTATCCCCCTTTTGCATTGGTGACGGAATCGGAATAGGGGATGTAAGGTTTTATATCAATAATAGGGGTGCCATCAACCAAATCGACACTGCCGACATCAATAAACACCTGCTGACCTTTCTGTCTTACCCCTCGAAACTCAACTGCAGACATTCCGATTCCATTAGGGCGAAAGGTCGCGCGACTTGCTAGTACACCGATGCGTTCGTTGCCGCCGAGACGAGGCGGTCTGACCGTTGGTTTCCAGCCTGCCTCGAGATTTTGGTCAAACAGAAATAACAGCCATAAATGCGAAAACTGTTCAAGACCCCTAACCGCCTCTAAGCAATTTATATCGCCCTGTAAGGCGATGGAAGCAGTGGCACTTGGCACTAATCTGGGCTGTCTTGGTACGGCAAACTTCTCTTTGTAGGGAGAGTGAATGGTGCCAATCGGGTGCAGAGAGTAGCTCATTTACTGAGTCCTAGTTCACATTATTCAATATTCATCATTTCAGAAGCGACGATTTTTTTCAATTGATGATCGTTTGAGCTTTTTTTAGCCCTAATTGCTTGTGAGTTGGTAAAAAAGATGAATATGTCACAAGAATGTTATAGGTTATTTTATATTTAGATCAATATAAGTCATTGTATAGTTGCTAACATAATGGATGAAAATTGCGCAAGATTTACAATTGGCAACATTTTGGGCTTTTATTATTGAGCTGGCTCACGTACCCTGCGCCTGCTTTTTACAAAGTTGTCAGAACTAAGACCGATGAGTGTCATCTGCATTACAAGACTTTGTTAACAGCTAGGACAATATAAAAAAGGAGGGGACAGATGAGTTCATCTGCCACATTGAAACACAACAAGCCAAAAAAGCCTCTATTTACCCGTTTTCTTGACGGCGTTGAGTACTTGGGGAACCTATTACCCCACCCAATCACATTATTTGCGATTTTCTGTCTAGCGATTCTTGTCATGTCTGGCATCGCTGGATACTTCGACGTTGCTGTTGCTGATCCTCGCCCTGAAGGTGCAGCCGGCCGTGCCGCGAACGGTATGATCGAAGTAGTGAGTCTTCTTAATGCTGAAGGCTTGCAGTTAATTGTTACCAACCTAGTTACAAACTTTACTGGTTTTGCACCGCTTGGCACGGTATTGGTTGCCATGCTTGGTGTCGCGATCGCTGAGCACTCAGGTATGCTTTCAGCGGCGATGCGTGGTCTGGTTATGGGCGCGTCTAAGCGCATGGTAACAGTGACAGTCGTATTCGCTGGTATCATTTCTAACACAGCTTCAGAGCTTGGTTACGTCGTACTTATTCCGTTGGCAGCGATGCTGTTCCACTCTTTAGGACGTCACCCTCTAGCAGGTCTTGCTGCCGCGTTTGCTGGTGTATCTGGTGGTTACTCTGCAAACCTACTTATTGGTACGGTTGACCCACTGCTTTCAGGTATCACTGAAACAGCGGCGCAAATGATCGACCCAACGTACACAGTAGGCCCAGAGTCAAACTGGTACTTCATGTTCATTTCGACGTTCTTCATTGCGATTACCGGTGCATTCGTAACTGAGAAAATCGTTGAGCCAAAACTTGGCAAATACAACGATGAAGAAGCGGCTGAAGACCTGTCGAACGATAGCATGGGTTCTCTGACTGCGGTTGAGAAGAAAGGCCTGAAAATGGCGGGTATTGCGGTTCTACTAGTGAGCGCAATTATCGCATCAACAGTTGTTCCAGAGAACGGCGTTCTGCGTACTGCTGACGGTCAAGTTGCGGGCTCTCCATTCCTTAAGAGTATCGTAGCGTTCATCTTTGTATTCTTCGCAATCCCTGGCTTTGTTTACGGCAAAGTAACGGGCTCAATGAAGAATGACCGCGATGTGATTGATGCAATGTCGAAGTCGATGTCTTCGATGGGCATGTACATTGTGCTGGTGTTCTTTGCAGCTCAATTTGTTGCCTTCTTTAAGTGGACTAACTTCGGTCAAGTATTCGCAGTAGCGGGTGCGGACTTCCTCCAGACTATCGGCCTTACTGGTCCTGCACTGTTCTTCGCATTTATCCTAATGTGTGGCTTCATCAACCTGATGATTGGCTCGGCATCGGCACAGTGGGCGGTAACCGCACCTATCTTCGTACCTATGCTGATGCTAGTGGGTTACGCTCCTGAGACCATTCAGGCGGCTTACCGTATCGGTGACTCAACCACGAACATCATCACACCAATGATGAGCTACTTCGGCCTTATTCTTGCGGTAGCGACTCGTTACATGAAGAACCTAGGTATCGGTACGCTAATCGCGACCATGCTGCCTTACTCAATCTGCTTTATCGTAGGTTGGAGTATTCTGTTCTACGTATGGGTATTCCTGTTTGGTCTTCCAGTAGGCCCAGGTGCTGCGACGTACTACGTTCCATAACGCCAGTACGCTTAAGATTTTATCTCAATTATCGATATGAAAAATGCTCCCAAATGGGAGCATTTTTTTGAGTTCGGAATGGTCGCTATTTGAGTTTTTCTAAGTCTGCTTCAATTTCAGCAATCTTACTCGACACGACTTTCTCTAGATGACGTAAATCGGAAAGAATCTTCTGTTTGACGTCGACTTCTGTTGCTTCGATAGGTTTGGTCAGACGGTTTAGTTCATCTATGACTAGGGTAAGGTTACGGTTAATCTCAGTGACTTCTTTGTAGTTTTGGCTACTGCTATTGGTGCGAACGCTCTTAACTTGTCTTGGATATTTGAATTTGACACTTTTCGCAAACAGCTCACCTTTTTGCTTACGAAAGTAGATTTTCAACACATCCTTATGCGCTTCTTGGCGTAGGGAATAACGCTCGATTTGTTTAGGATCTTGGATGCCTAACCCTGTGAGGTTTGGGTACATAGATGACCTCTTTGGTTGTGTGTTTCTTTTACAACTGTAGCAGGCAATGTAAGGGGTAGATAGCTGATTTGAGGACAGTTTAGGGATAATTGTGGAGGAGATCGCCTAAATAGCGATCTCCTTTATGGTAACTAGCTAGAGGTGGTAAATAACCTGAATTTATTCACTGTATATTAATGACTAGCTAGTGATTTGCTCTGAAATATTCTCCTGCAGTTTTTGCTTCAAGACTGCTTGTTCGTCTTCAGTTAAACGGCCACCGTTTTCACCCGTTAAGATAAACAAATCTTCCGCTCGTTCACCAATCGTGGTGATTTTAGCAGCATGAATACTAAGGTTCAGCTGAGCGAAAGTTGCACCCACTTTCGCTAGTAGACCAGGCGCGTCAAGGGCGACGAGTTCCATGAGGGTGCGTTTTTTGCTCTTGGTTGGCAAGAAATCAACTTGAGTCTTGACGTTAAAGTGCTTGAGGTTACGTGGCGCTCGCCTTGTCTTAATCTTGGTTGGTCTTCCGTCTTGTAGGACGTGGACTAAGTGCTTGATAACGGCAGGGTGACGACTTGCATCTATCGCATCACCATGCTGATCCAGCACCATAAAGGTATCCAGCACATAACCATCTTTGCTGGTCATGATCTGTGCATCATGAACGTTAAAGTTTCGTCTATCCAGCTCAGCGACCACAGTTGCAAAGAGGGCGGGTTGGTCTTTGCTATAGACGAAGACTTCTGTGCCACCACGAGTGGCATTTTTACTCATGAGTACCAGTGGCTTGGTAGGATCGTCAAGATTGAGGATATGTTCGCTATGCCATGCTATCTGTTTATGGGTGTGGCGCAGGAAGTAATCGGCTTTAAAGCGCTGCCACAGTACTTCGATTTCACGCGCCGCAAACCCTTGTTTACGAAGCAGGGCTGAGGCGAGCTGTTGGTTGTGACGAATACGGTCACGCACGTCAACAGGGTTCTCGAGACCTCGTCGCAGGACTCGCTGAGTTGAATAGAATAGCTCGGCTAGTAGCGTACGTTTCCAACTGTTCCAAAGCTCAGGGTTGGTTGCACAGATATCGGCTACGGTGAGACAGACAAGGTACTCGAGGTACTCTTCATCACGAACCTTTTTAGCAAACTCAATAATGACATCTGGGTCGTAGATATCACGGCGCTGAGCTGTCACCGACATGAGTAGGTGGTTCTGTACCAACCAAGAAACGAGCTTCGCTTCTGGTTTTGATAAGCCATGTTCCATACAGAAGTCGTAAGCTTCAGTCGCTCCGATTTCAGAGTGGTCGCCACCACGCCCTTTACCGATATCATGGAAGATAGCGGCTAAGATCAGCAGCTCCTTCTTCTGCATTCGAGGGTACACCTCACAGCAAATCGGGTGCTTGCTGTAGCTTTCCTCTAGGCTGTAGGTGTGAATATGGTTGAGAAGGCGCACGCTGTGCTCATCAACTGTATAAACATGGAACAGGTCGAATTGCATCTGACCAACGATCTGGCTCCACTGTGGTAAGTAGGCGGCGAGTACGCCAAGTTTGTGCATCAAACGAAATGCTCTGTGAAGGGCATTTGGATGACGGACCAAATCCATGAACTTTTCTCTAGCTTCTGGGATGGTGTGCAAGAACTTGTTCAATCTGCGCCTTGCTGTGCGTAGCTGCCTCAGCGTCGCAGGGCTGACACCTTCAATACTTGAGTCGTTAGCAATATGAATAAACATATCGAGAATGGTTTCTGGACGAGCCTGAAACAGGGCTGGCTTTCTTGCTTCGATGAGTTTGCCGCGACGTTGAAAGTCCTCATTGATGATTTCCGCTTGTTGGATTTGACCTTTATTGATGATGGCCTGGTCGAATAGTTTTAACAGCATCTTGTTGAGCTCAGCAACACGTCTTAAGGTGCGATAAAACTCTTTCATCATGGTCTCGACAGCGACATTTCCTTCACCAACAAAACCTAAGTTTTCAGCAACTTGTGCTTGATGAGCGAACATGAGTCGATTGTCGTATCGTCTTAGCTCGATGTGCAGGGCGAAACGGACTCGCCATAGAAAGTTTTGACACTCAACCAGCTCACGGTATTCGACATCGGTAAGGAAACCGAAACGGCTCATTTCATACAGGGAAGTTGCACCAAAGTGACTGCGTGCTACCCAGCTCAGCGTGTGAATGTCACGTAATCCGCCTGGCGTCGACTTGATGTCTGGCTCAAGGTTGTAAGTGGTGTCATGATACTTGGCGTGACGTGCGCGCTGCTCTTCAATCTTCGCACTGTAAAACGTCTCTGAAGGCCAAAAGCTATCTGAGTCAATTTGGGCTTTGAGTTGTGAGAAGGTATCTTCGCTACCGCAAAGAAGTCGCGCTTCTTGCAAGTTGGTGGCGACGGTTAAATCTGATTTGCCGATCTCAATACATTCATCGACGGTTCTAACGGCATGACCGACTTCCAATCTAAGGTCCCATAATAAGGTAATAAACTCACTAATGGTGCTTTCGAGCGCGGCAGGTATCTTTTTACGCGATACCACTAAGATGTCGATATCAGACAGAGGGTGAAGCTCGCCACGGCCATATCCACCTACCGCTACCAAAGATAGATAGGTTTGATTAGAGAGCTCTGATGCAGACCAGAGTCGCCGAAGTAGCTGATCGATGTAATCAGAACGACCAAGTACCAAATCGGTGATGGGGTGGTGATTTAAAAATTCGTGCTTTTGATGGTTCGAGAACGCCTCGAGCTGTGTTTTCAACTCTTGAATGGTCAACTGATCATCATTAAGCGTTGTTGGGCTTTGAAAAGTCATGTGTGCAATCCGTGCAAGCAAAAAAAAGTCACTAACAAGGGTTATACCAAAATAGGGCGGATAAAAAAATATCCCCAGGAGTTGGGGATATTTTTAGAAACGTTCAGAGAGGAGATTACAGGTTGTTCATATGACGAGGAATGGTCTCGTCGCTGCGCAGTGTGAGTACCTCACAGCCAGTCTTAGTGACGACAATGGTATGCTCCCACTGAGCTGAATTTTTGCCATCACCTGTGTAAACCGTCCAGTCATCCTCTGCATCGATGCTACAGCCGAATTTACCCGCGTTGATCATAGGTTCGATAGTGAACACCATGCCTTCTTTTAGAACGCGGCGGTCGTTGTTTTTGTAGTGAACCACTTGCGGCTCTTCATGGAACTCAGAACCAATGCCGTGACCACAGAAATCTTTCACGATAGAGAACTTGTTGCGCGGGTTCTTTTTGTTGTTGGCTTTGATGAACTTTTCGATTTCTGTACCGATAGCGCCAACCGTAGAGCCTGGCTTAACGGTCTTCATACCAAGGTAGAGCGCTTCTTGAGCCACCATCGCCAATCGCTTGTCTGCAGGAGACACGTCACCAACAAGGAACATTTTAGATGTGTCACCGTGGTAGCCTTCTGGGCGAGTATCTAGAGACGCATTTTCATCATTAGGAATGATAACTGTCACGTCCACGTTCACGATGTCGCCATTTTTGAGTACTGCAGGCTTAAGTTTGCCCGTTGTGCCCATTTCGTCTTTTTCAGCTGGGATGCCGTGACAAACGATATGGTTGATAGAAGTACAGATTGATTTAGGGTAACCGTGGTAATCAAGTGGCGCAGAATACGCACCTTTCTCACGAGTGTACTCAGCACAAATTCTATCTAGCTCCTCAGTCGTGACCCCTTCTTTTACATGAGGTTCGATCATTTCTAAAAGCTCTGCTGCAAGCTTACCTGCGATTCGCATTCTTTCGATTTCAGCTTCAGTTTTGATTTTGATAGACATCTGTGTTCTCTGTATTTTAAATTGACGCGTTATTCTATCAGTGGCGAGATTAAGCGCAACAAGAATAACTCTCACTTCCTTGTTGATACGTTACTCAGTGTAGTTTGGGTTTGCTAAGAGTTCACCTATTGAATCGCTGTCACTTTGTACATTTCTTGCGATTTTTCTGGAAATCGACCCCTTAAATATGGTATAAAGCGCGCCGATGACAGGACTTAGTCTCTTCACTCTTTTTAGAAAGGGCGGCGAGTTAGGTTGTGCATCAACATACTTTAATTTAAATCCACACACATTTCGTCACATGTTCCGGGGTGCTTGAGTAATCATTCATACCAAGTCGGAACCATGGGAAATGTGGAGGCCTAACCCCATAGAGGAATTTAAAATGGCAACTGTATCAATGCGCGATATGCTTAAAGCTGGTGTTCACTTCGGTCACCAGACTCGTTACTGGAACCCAAAAATGAAGCCATTCATCTTTGGTGCTCGTAACCGCGTACACATCATCAACCTAGAAAAAACTGTACCAATGTTCAACGATGCACTAGCTGAGCTAGCTAAAATCGGTGAGAAGAAAGGTAAAGTTCTTTTCGTTGGTACTAAGCGCGCTGCATCTGAAGCTGTTAAAGAAGCTGCAATCAACGCTGACCAGTTCTACGTGAACAACCGTTGGTTGGGCGGTATGCTAACGAACTACAAAACTGTTCGTCAGTCTATCAAGCGTCTTAAAGATTTCGAAGCACAAGCTCAAGACGGTACTTTCGAGAAACTAACTAAGAAAGAAGCTCTAATGCGCACTCGCGAAATGGAGAAGCTAGAGAAGTCTCTTGGTGGTATCAAGAACATGGGCGGCCTACCAGACGCTCTATTCGTAATCGACGCTGATCACGAGCACATCGCTGTTAAAGAAGCAAACAACCTAGGTATCCCAGTATTTGCTGTTGTTGATACTAACTCTAACCCAGACGGCGTTGACTACGTTATCCCAGGTAACGACGACGCAATCCGTGCAGTACAGCTTTACCTAAACGCTGCTGCAGACGCGGTTAAAGAAGGTCGTAACAAAGATGTTGCTGCTGTAGCTGACAAAGACGGTTTCGTAGAAGAAGCTGAATAATTGCGGCTTTAGCCACACTTAGTTTTGGTAGACACAGAGTCTTCATATAAACTGAGTTATAGTTAGATCAGGGGCCGCATATGTGCCCCTGATTTTTACCCTAATTAGAATCAATCGAGGAATAGAGAATGGCTGTTACTGCTGCTCTAGTTAAAGAACTGCGCGACCGTACTGGCGCAGGCATGATGGAATGTAAGAAAGCGCTTGTTGAAACTAACGGTGACATCGAAGTTGCAATCGAAAACATGCGTAAGTCTGGCGCTGCTAAAGCTGCTAAGAAAGCAGGCAACATCGCTGCTGAAGGCGCGATCATCATCAAAGAAGAGAACGGCGTTGCTGCTCTTCTTGAAGTTAACTGCCAAACTGACTTCGTTGCTAAAGATGCAAACTTCACTGCATTCGCAGAGAAAGTTGCTGCTGACGCACTAGCAACTAAAGCAACTGCTGAAGAGCTAGTTGCTAAGTTTGAAGAAGAGCGTGTTACTCTTGTTGCTAAAATCGGTGAGAACATCAACATCCGTCGCGTACAGTACGTTGAAGGTGCTGCAATCGCTGCTTACCGTCACGGTGAGAAAATTGGTGTTGTTGTTGCTGGTGAAGGTGACGCAGAAACTCTTAAGCACGTTGCTATGCACGTTGCTGCTTCTCGTCCAGAGTTCGTTAACCCAGAAGACGTACCTGCAGACGTAGTTGAAAAAGAGAAAGCTGTTCAAGTTGAAATCGCTATGAACGAAGGCAAACCAGCTGAAATCGCAGAGAAGATGGTTGTTGGTCGCATGAAGAAATTCACTGGCGAAATCTCTCTAACAGGTCAACCATTCGTAATGGAACCTAAGAAATCTGTTGGCGAAATCCTAAAAGAGCGTGGCGCATCTGTAGCGACATTCGTTCGTCTAGAAGTTGGTGAAGGCATCGACAAGGGCGAGCAAATGAGCTTCGCTGATGAAGTAGCAGCAGCTCAGAAAGGTTAATCCTTGACGATTTGTTGATAAGAGACCGTGGCCTTGGCTGCGGTCTTTTTACGACTAGGCTATCTGTTATTTTTTAATCGTCATGAGTTGGGATTCATACGCTAGTCTTAACCCATGACCGTTAATCGATAACTCTTTGGAAGGTATACTCCATGACAACGAACCCAAAACCTGCTTATCAACGTATTCTGTTAAAACTTAGTGGCGAGGCTCTACAAGGCGACGAAGGCTTTGGTATCGACCCTAAAATCTTGGATCGTATGGCTCAAGAAGTAAAAGAGCTAGTAGAACTGGGTGTTCAAGTTGGTGTTGTAATTGGTGGGGGTAACCTATTCCGTGGTGCGGGTCTTGCTGAAGCTGGCATGAACCGTGTTGTTGGTGACCACATGGGTATGCTTGCGACTGTAATGAATGGTCTAGCAATGCGTGATGCTCTACACCGTGCTTATGTTAATGCTCGTGTAATGTCTGCTATCCCACTAAAAGGTGTGTGTGACGATTACAACTGGGCTGATGCGATTCGCGAACTTCGTCAAGGTCGCGTAGTAATCTTCTCAGCTGGTACTGGTAACCCATTCTTCACAACAGACTCTGCAGCGTGTCTACGTGGTATCGAAATCGAAGCAGATGTGGTTCTTAAAGCCACCAAGGTAGATGGCGTATTTACTGCCGATCCAGTAGCTAACCCAGATGCAGTATTATGTGATAAGCTCTCGTACAACTCAGTTTTGGAAAAAGAACTGAAAGTAATGGACTTGGCTGCATTCACATTGGCACGTGATCACAAGATGCCAATTCGTGTGTTTAACATGAACAAGCCAGGTGCACTTCGCCGAGTTGTGATGGGTGAAGCAGAAGGCACGCTTATCAGCGACGCAGAATAAGAGTAAACTCTTAACCAGAATTATCGAAGGACATAGCCTGAAAGCAGACTGGCTTTCAGGTTACTATTATTTAAGGTGATATTGTGATTAACGAAATCCAACAAGACGCTCAAGAGCGCATGGCAAAAAGTGTTGAAGCACTAAAAAACAACCTAACTAAGATCCGTACCGGTCGTGCACACCCAAGCCTTCTTCAAGGTCTTTCTGTTGAGTACTATGGTGCGCCAACACCTCTTAACCAGGTTGCTAACGTTATCGCTGAAGATGCACGTACACTAGCGATCACTGTATTCGACAAAGAGCTTGCTCCTAAAGTTGAAAAAGCGATCATGATGTCAGACCTAGGTCTAAACCCTATGTCTGCAGGTACGGTTATCCGCGTACCACTTCCACCACTAACAGAAGAGCGTCGTAAAGACCTAGTTAAGATCGTTCGTGGTGAAGCGGAAGGTGGTCGTGTTGCTATCCGTAACATCCGTCGTGACGCTAATGGTGAGCTAAAAGCGCTGCTAAAAGACAAAGAGATTTCTGAAGACGAAGATCGTAAAGCACAAGACGAAATTCAGAAAATCACTGACGCTGCTGTTAAGAACGTAGATGAGCTACTAGCAGCGAAAGAAAAAGAGTTGATGGAAGTCTAATTTTTCATCGATTGACTCTTGTTAAGACGCTGTGCTGACAGCACAGCGTTTTTTTATGCTACTCTGTCCGTCCCAATTATAACTACATTCTTTTATGCAGAACTCAGACACCTTCAACGACGCCCTTCCAAAACATATCGCGATCATCATGGATGGTAATGGCCGTTGGGCTAAGTCCAAAGGAAAGCCGCGCGTATTCGGGCACAAAAAAGGGGTTTCAGCGGTTCGTAAGACGATTTCAGCAGCGGCAAAGCTTAATATAAAAGCGGTCACCTTGTTTGCATTCAGCAGCGAGAACTGGCGCCGTCCTGAAGACGAAGTTGGCTTATTGATGGAGCTGTTTATTACGGTTCTATCAAGTGAAATTAAAAAACTCCACAAGAATAATTTAAGACTACGTATCATTGGCGACAAAACTCGCTTCAATGAGCGATTGCAGCGCAAGATTGCCGAAGCGGAAGCATTAACGGCTAACAACACCGGTACTGTGGTCAACGTAGCAGCAAACTATGGCGGAAAGTGGGATATCCTACAGGCCACCAAACAACTGGCTAAGCTAGTTGAGACGGGTGAGCTTAATGCTTCTGATATTACAGAAGACATGATCAGCCAACATGTCACTATGTCGGACCTACCTGACGTTGATCTCTTGATCCGTACCAGTGGTGAGTGCCGAATTAGTAACTTTATGCTTTGGCAAATGGCTTACGCGGAAATGTACTTTATGGATGAGTACTGGCCGGAATTTAACGAAGATACTCTCGTTAAAGCGATTACCTGGTTTATTAACCGAGAGCGACGCTTCGGATGTACCGGAGAACAAGTCAAAGCGTTAATGGAAGCCAATTAAGGACGATTTAATTTGAAACAACGAATTATTACCGCCCTAATCCTAGCGCCGCTGGTGGTTTGGGGGATCTTTTCTTTACCACTGTTGTGGTTCATAGGTCTCGTCTCAGCGATTACTATGGTTGGTGTATGGGAGTGGGCGCAGTTCACTCAAAATCAATCGCGTATCTTGGGAATGGTACCAACAGGTGCTGCTGTAGCACTGTCACTTCTTGTCGTCCCTTTTGATGTTATCTCTTTAAACACAGTCGCACCCTTACATATCGCTATATTAGGGGTTGGGTTTGGTTGGTGGATTATAGCTAGTGCTCTAGCGATGACTTATCCTAAATCTTCGTCTCTCTGGGATGGCTCTAATTTGTTGAGACATGCCTTTGGCATTCTGACTTTGGTCCCGTTTTTATGGAGCATCGTGATTCTCCGCGGGCAGCACTACCACATTGATGCTTACTACGGCTCTAAACTCGTTTTGTTCGTCTGTTTGATCGTTTGGGCTGCAGATAGCGGTGCTTACTTCGCAGGCAAAAGCTTCGGTAAACGCAAGATGGCACCTAATGTCAGCCCTAATAAAACGATTGAAGGATTATTGGGTGGCATAGCCGCTGCGCTTATCGTTGCATGGGGCGCATCCGTTATCTTTGACATTCAGTTTACCAGTTTCGCTGCGATGGCTATCATTACGTTAGCAACAGTCGTGATTTCTGTTTTAGGCGATTTGGTAGAAAGTATGTTTAAGCGTGTCTCAAAGATCAAAGACAGCAGCAACATCATACCTGGTCATGGAGGGGTGCTTGATCGCGTTGATAGCTTAACAGCAGCTTTCCCTGTATTTGCCCTCCTATATCTCGTGTTTTAATCTGCTAAAGAGAGAGTGAGTTGTCACTCTCTCTTTGGTTTAAAAGTGGTTGTTTTAGCATGCAAAATCTTACCATTTTAGGTGCAACTGGCTCTATCGGAGCTAGCACTTTAAAAGTCGTTTCGGAAAACCCTTCTGCTTTCAATATATACGCGCTCGTTGGTGGCAAAAATGTCACTAAAATGGCTGAGCTATGCGCGGCGTGGCAACCACAATTTGCAGTTCTAAATGACGAGGCTGACGCCAAGAGGCTCAAAGCGCTGCTTGTATCGGGTTCGAAAACTCAAGTGCTTTCAGGTCCACAAGCGATGTGTGACGTATCAAGCGCCAGTGACGTTGATATGGTCATGGCTGCTATCGTGGGTGCGGCTGGATTGCTTCCTACCTTGGCAGCTGTTAAGGCAGGTAAACGAGTTCTGTTGGCGAACAAAGAAGCCTTGGTGATGTCAGGCCAATTGTTCATTGATGCTGTGCGTGAACACAATGCTTCTTTGCTACCCGTCGATAGCGAACACAATGCTATCTTTCAGTGTCTGCCTACCGATATTCAAACTAACCTTGGGCATTGCCAATTAGCAGATTCTGGCATCAATCATATCTTACTGACAGGTTCCGGCGGTCCTTTCCGATATACCGATATCGCAGAATTAGCGAGTAAAACACCAGCTCAGGCGATTGCACACCCTAACTGGTCGATGGGGCCGAAGATCTCAGTAGACTCTGCGACCATGATGAACAAAGGGCTAGAGTTTATCGAAGCTCGCTGGCTTTTTAACACCTCGAAAGACCAACTAAAGGTGATCATCCATCCGCAGTCGGTCATTCATTCCATGGTGCAGTACAACGACGGCTCAGTGCTGGCGCAGATGGGACAGCCTGATATGGCGACACCGATTGCGTATTCCATGTCCTATCCAGACCGTATTCCGGCAGGCGTTGCACCACTTGATTTCACTAAAGTGGGTGAGCTGACGTTCCTTGAACCAGACTACACTCGTTATCCTTGTCTAGCATTGGCGATGGAAGCGTGTTTTGAAGGGCAACATGCCACCACAGCGATTAATGCGGCCAATGAGATTGCGGTAGAAGCGTTCTTATCGGAAAAAATTCGATTTACCGAGATAAGCTCAGTAAATGAGCGTGTTATGTCGAAAGTATGCGCATCAAACGAATTTAAGCAATTGGATAACTTGGAAACTATTCTTGAGGTAGATAGAATGGCTCGAAGTTATGCGCAAGAAATAGTGCGTTCGTATTAATACAAGACTTTTTAACAGACCTCTTTTTGAGATATAGCTATGACTGATATTTTGTGGAATCTGGCGTCCTTTATTGTCGCATTAGGCATTCTTGTCGCCGTTCATGAATTTGGGCACTTTTGGGTTGCTCGACGGTGTGGCGTCTACGTTGAAAAGTTCTCGATTGGTTTTGGTAAGTCAATCTGGTCTAAAGTCGGTAAAGACGGCACCGAATACAGTATTTCAATGATCCCCCTAGGCGGCTATGTCAAGATGCTCGACAGTCGAGTCGATGAAGTCTCTGAGGTAGATCACAAGTATGCTTTTGATAAAAAGCCTCTATGGAAAAGAACCGCTATTGTAGGAGCGGGTCCAGCATTCAATTTCTTCTTTGCCGTATTCGCATACTGGTTGGTATTTCTTATTGGTGTACCTGCGGTTAAGCCTGTGGTGGGAGAGGTGACTCCAAGCTCAATAGCCGCTCAAGCGGGCTTAGAGCCAGGCATGCAGATTCTCTCTGTTGATGGCAAGCAAACTCTAGACTGGGAGTCGGTAAACCTCGGCTTGGTTTCTCACATTGGTGATAGTCAGATGACGATCACAGTGTCATCAGAAAGCCAAATAGGAATGGACAAAAAGTTAACACTTGATCTTCAAACGTGGAACTTTAATCCAGAAACAGAGTCTGCTATGGGGACGCTTGGTTTTGTTCCTTTCTCTCCTGAGATAAAGATGACGCTGGTAAACGTCAGTGCTGATGGTGCAGGTGCACAGGCTGGTCTTCTTGTAGGCGATACCATCACTCAGATTGATGGTGTTGCTGTTGAAAGTTGGAACCAGGTTGTCGAAGCGATTCAAGGCAGTGCAAATACCCAGCTACCAATGACGGTTAATCGAGCGGGGGAGAGTGTTTCAATCACCCTAGTCCCTGGCTCTCGCGAGTTGGCTGATGGAAGCAATATAGGGTTTGCGGGCATTGCTCCAGAACTGGGCGAATGGCCAGCGGATTATCGATTTGATCTTCAATATGGACCGGTAGAAGCGGTGGGGAAGGCCATCGTAAAAACAGGACAAATTATTGAGCTGACAATGACGATGCTTAAAAAGCTGATTGTTGGCGATGTGGGGCTGAATAATCTGAGCGGACCGATCTCGATCGCGAAAGGTGCGGGAACGACGGCAGATTATGGTTTGGTCTACTTCTTAGGTTTCTTGGCGCTGATTAGTGTCAACCTAGGGATAATCAACTTAGTACCGTTACCAATGTTAGATGGCGGTCATTTGATGTTCTTCGCTGTAGAGGCAGTGATTAGACGACCAGTCCCAGAAAAAGTACAAGAAATGGGCTATCGAGTGGGAGGTGCCATCATCTTCTCATTAATGCTGATAGCAATTTTTAATGATTTTACACGCCTTTGATATCAGAATTCAGGCAGCAGTATTAGCAAGGAATAATTAGAGCAGGTATGGCGATTAAGCATATTTTATTCGCATCTCTACTGGCGACAAGTGTGTCGGCGAATGGGGCTGAGGATTTTGTTGTACAGGACATTCGTATAGAGGGATTGCAAAGGGTTGCACTGGGTGCGGCGCTATTGAAGATGCCTGTACGTATTGGTGATACCGTTGACGGTAAAGATATTTCCGAAATCATCAACGCTTTGTACCAGTCTGGCAACTTTGAAGACATTAAAGTCCTTCGAGATAACGATGCGTTAGTCGTTCGAGTGAAAGAGCGCCCAACCATTGCAAGCATTTCATTCTCGGGCAACAAGGCTATCAAGGAAGAACAACTGCAACAAAACCTTGATGCGTCAGGCGTCGTGGTAGGTGAAGCACTTGATAGAACGACCTTGAGTAACATTGAAAAAGGTCTAGAGGACTTTTACTACAGTGTGGGTAAATACAACGCAAAAGTACAAGCCGTTGTCACACCACTTCCACGTAACCGTGCTGACTTGAAGTTTGTCTTTACAGAAGGTGTGTCTGCGAAAATTAAGCAGATTAACTTTATTGGCAACACCGTCTTTGCTGACGAAGAACTTCTGTCTCGCTTCAACCTCAATGTTGATGTCGCTTGGTGGAACTTCTTGGCCGATGACAAATACCAGAAACAGGTACTGGCTGGTGATATTGAAGCCTTGAAGTCATTCTACCTAGACCGTGGTTATCTGAAATTTAAGGTCGACACGACACAGGTTTCTATCTCTCCAGATAAAAAAGGTGTGTACATCACCCTTGGTATCGACGAGGGTGAAGCTTACACAGTTAAAGACGTGAATTTCCGAGGTCAGTTGATTGGTAAGCAAGCTGAGTTTGAAGGTATGGTGCCGTTTGCTGCAGGCGATACCTATAATGGCTCTAGCGTAACCGCGCTTGAAGAGAACATTAAGCGAGTGCTGGGCGAGTCCGGCTATGCGTATCCTCAGGTGAGAACGATCCCAGAGTTTAACGACGAAACCAATGAGGTATCGCTAGTTATCAATGTGGAAGCGGGAAATCGTATTTATGTGCGTGATATTCGCTTTACAGGTAACAACTCGACAAAAGATGAAGTTCTGCGTCGAGAAATGCGTCAGATGGAATCGAGCTGGCTGAACTCTAAGTCTATCGAAACGGGTAAAAACCGTCTGAACCGACTGGGTTTCTTTGAGACCGTAGATGTACAAACCGTTCGCGTTCCTGGTTCTGATGACCAAGTGGATTTGGTCTATGACGTAAAAGAAGCCAACTCGGGCAGTGTTAACTTTGGTGTCGGCTATGGTACCGAATCGGGTATCAGCTTCCAGGTCGGTCTTCAGCAAGATAACTTCGCAGGTTCAGGTGACCGAGTTGGTATCAGTGCTATGACCAACAAATACCAAAAGAACATTACCCTAGATTATCGTGACCCTTATTGGAACCTAGACGGCGTTAGTTTGGGTGGGCAGATATTCTACAACGAGTTCGAAGCGTCTAAAGCGGGCATCATCGACTATACCGACCAAAGCTACGGCGGTACGTTGACGTGGGGTTTCCCGGTCGACGAACTTAACTATCTTGAGTTCGGTGGTGGCTATACCCACAGTCGTCTGGGTAACATCAAAGAATACGTTCAGATTGAAAAATTCCTGCAAGCTCAGGAGAAGAACCGAGATGCAGAAGGTAACTTGATTACCGATGATTTCCACCTGACAGCAGCATGGACTCGAAACAATCTAAACCGTGGTCGTTTCCCTACAGCGGGCAACCATCAAAAACTTTACGGAAAAGTGACAGTACCTGGTTCGGATGTTCAATACTTTAAGACACAATACGACATTAGGCAGTACTTTCCGATTACACAAAGCCACAACTTTACGTTATTGTTGAAGGGTCGTTTAGGCTACGGTAACGGTTATGGTCAAACCAATGGTAATGACAACCTGTTGCCGTTCTACGAGAACTTCTATGTCGGTGGTTTCTCAACACTACGAGGCTTCCGTCAGAACTCGGTAGGTCCGAAAGCGGTTTATAACGATCCAAACGGCGGTGGTTGTGGTAACGTCGGCGGTAACAACCCGTGTTACTCAGCGACAGAACAATCGGTGGGTGGTAACGCGGTAGCACTAGCGAGTGTGGAGCTAATTGTTCCAACACCATTTGCATCGGATGAGTTCCGAAATCAAATTCGAACCAGTGTGTTCTTTGATGCGGCAAGCCTATGGGATACCGAGTTTACTTATGTATCCCCAGATCCAAACATGCCGGGTAAACAATATTACTACGACTATTCGGACCCATCTAACTACCGTGCATCGGTAGGTGTGGCAGTCCAATGGATGTCGCCAATGGGGCCATTGGTCTTCTCATTAGCGACGCCAGTTAAGAAGTTTGAAGGCGATAAAACAGAAGCCTTTACCTTCACGATTGGTAACACATTCTAATTCTGTGGGGCATTGCCCCACAGCTTAAGTAAATACAAGATTTTTAAACAGAGGAATCGACCTTGAAAAATATGATGAAAGCGGCTGGTCTTGGCCTAGTTATCCTTACCTCTTCAATGTTTGCAACAGCAGCTGAAGCGGCTCAGAAAATTGGCTACGTGAACACGCTACAAGTTTTCCAAGCGCTTCCACAACGTGAAGCTACGCTTCAGAAACTGCAAAACGAGTTCAAAGACAAAGCGGCAGAGCTTCAAGCTATCCAAGCAGAAGCGACTAAGAAAATGGAAAAACTTCAGCGCGATGGCGAGCTACTAGGCACTGAAGAAGTAGAGAAACTACGTATTGAAATTGGTCAGCTAGACAGCAAATACAAGATCAAGGGTCAAGCTCTAGAGAAAGAGAGCCAGCGTCGTGAAGCAGAAGAGAAGCAAAAGCTTTTCCAAACTATCCAACAAGCTGTTGAGAAAGTGGCTGAGAAAGAAGGCTACGACATGATCATCGACATTCAAGCGGTGGGTTATGCGAAAGAAGAGTTCAATATCTCAAGCAAAGTTATCGACACTCTTAAGTAATTAGTTTAGCTAGTAGGAATAACATGACAGCATTGACGTTAGCACAGCTTGCTGAGATCACTGGTGGTGAACTACACGGTGATGGGAATGTCTCAATTCACACTGTTGCCCCAATGGATCGCGCAGGTGAAGGTGAAATTACGTTCTTAACCAACGTTAAGTACGCAAAGCACCTTGGAGAGTGTAAAGCTTCAGCAGTAATGGTGAAGGCAACGGAATTAGAGCACTGTAAAACGAATGCTTTAGTGGTTGCTGATCCTTATGTGGCTTATGCGAAAGTTGCTCAAGCATTAGATAGTACGCCTAGTCCGGCTTCAGCAGGCATTGCAGCGAGCGCTGTAGTATCACCGGAAGCAAAATTAGGTAGTAATGTCTCTATCGGTGCTAACGCTGTTATTGAAGCCGGTGCTGAGCTAGGCGACAACGTTGTTATTGGTGCAGGTTGCTTTATCGGTAAAGGCGCAAAGCTTGGTGCAAACACTAAGCTTTGGGCGAACGTTGCCATCTACCATGATGTTGTGATGGGTACAGACTGCCTTGTTCAATCAAGTACAGTGATTGGCTCTGACGGCTTCGGTTATGCCAATGAAAAAGGTGAGTGGGTTAAGATCCCTCAGCTTGGTACAGTAAGAATTGGCAATCGAGTAGAAATCGGTGCCTGTACAACCATCGACCGTGGTGCACTCGACGATACGATTATCGAAGACAATGTCATCATCGATAACCAGATGCAGATTGCACACAACGTGCACATCGGATATGGCACAGCGATGGCTGGTGGTACTATCGTCGCTGGTAGTACGAAGATTGGTAAATACTGCCAAATCGGTGGAGCAAGTGTTCTTAACGGCCACATTGAAATCGCCGATGGTGTTATCGTAACGGGAATGGGCATGGTTATGCGCAGCTTACCAGAGAAAGGTATCTACTCGTCAGGTATACCGCTTCAAACCAATAAAGAGTGGCGTAAGACCGCAACTCGTGTTCATCGCATTGATGAGATGAACAAGCGCCTAAAAGCAGTCGAGAAACTGCTCGAGCAACAAGAGGACTAACCCTCAGTCGCTTAAACAAAAAAGGCTCGCTTTAGGCGAGTCTTTTTATGTGCGTGAACTTGGTTCAGGTCGAGCTTGGCTCCCTAACTGACACTGTGGGGTATTTGGGTATATAATGCCCCTAGACTAGAAAAGAATTGATATAGGATTTTTACTTTGAGCACCGATACTAAAACAATGAACATCACTGAGATTCAGGAACTTCTGCCACATCGCTATCCGTTTCTGCTTATCGATCGTGTGACCGACTATCAAGAAGAAAAGTATCTGACCGCTATCAAGAATGTTTCGGTGAACGAACCACAATTCACAGGTCACTTCCCACAGCTTCCGGTATTCCCTGGTGTATTGATCCTAGAAGCGATGGCGCAAGCAACCGGCCTTTTAGCGTTTAAATCGTTTGGTGCACCTAAAGATAATGAGCTTTACTACTTTGCAAGTGTCGACAAAGCGAAATTCCGCAAGCCAGTAGTGCCTGGTGATCAACTCATTATCGAAGTGGAGTTCGTGAAAGAGCGCCGCGGTATCGCTGCATTTAACGGTGTGGCGAAAGTCGATGGTGAGATTGTTTGTTCTGCTGAACTGGAAATGTGCTCGTAGAGAGTTTTAATATGATTCATGAGTCTGCAAAGATACACCCAAGTGCCGTTATCGAAGGTAACGTCACTATTGGTGCGAACACCACAGTAGGTCCATTTACCTACATTGCGGGTGACGTCACCATCGGTGAAAACAATGAAATTATGTCGCACGTCGTGATTAAAGGTAACACGACGATTGGCAATGACAACCGAGTGTTCCCGCAAGCGATTATCGGTGAAGAAAACCAAGATAAGAAGTATGGCGGCGAAGATACACGTGTAATTGTGGGTGACCGCAACGTGATCCGTGAGAGTGTACAGATCCATCGAGGCACCACGCAGGACAAAACACAGACTGTTGTTGGTAACGACAACCTACTGTGTGTCAACGCACACATCGCTCATGATGTGATCGTTGGTAATCACACTCATATTGGCAACAATGCAATCCTTGGTGGGCATGTTACCGTTGGCGACTACGCTGGCGTGATGGCTCTATCAGCGATTCACCCATTCTGCACGGTAGGCGCATACGCCTATGTAGGCGGTTGTTCTGCTGTCGTTCAAGATGTGCCACCTTATGTTTTAGCCCAAGGTAACCACGCTACGCCGTTTGGCCTAAACCTTGTTGGCCTAAAGCGTAATGGCTTTGAGAAGCCAGAGCTTCGTGCATTGCAGAAAGCTTACAAAGAGATTTATCGCTCGGGTAAGACCCTAGCCGAAGTGAAGCCGGTACTGGAAGAGATGGCGCAAGAATGGGCCTCTGTTGGACGCTTCATTGAGATCTTGGAAACGTCAGAGCGTGGCATTATTCGCTAGCTCAGCATCTCAGCAAGCTTAAAAGATCGCCAGTCGGACTGGCGGTCTTTTTCTGTTTTAAGAAAACCATAAACTTATCGCAAATAGGGACTATCAATGGAACGACCATTACGCATCGGCATCGTCGCAGGCGAACTCTCTGGTGATACGCTTGGCGAGGGCTTTATCAAGGCGCTCAAAGTGCGCTATCCGGATGCTGAGTTTGTCGGTATTGGCGGACCAAAGATGATGGCCCAGGGCTGCGAGTCTCTATTCGATATGGAAGAGCTTGCTGTGATGGGGCTTGTGGAGGTCTTGGGTAGGCTAAGAAGACTGCTGCATGTTAAGGCTGAATTGGTTAAGTACTTTACTGAGAATCCGGTCGATGTGTTTGTCGGGATTGATGCCCCAGATTTCAATTTAAGACTTGAGTTGGATCTGAAAAAAGCAGGCACTAAAACAGTACATTACGTCAGCCCTTCTGTGTGGGCTTGGCGGCAAAAACGCATCCACGGTATCGCTGAAGCGACGAACTTAGTGTTAGCATTTCTGCCGTTTGAAAAAGCGTTTTATGACAAGTTCAACGTACCGTGTGAGTTTGTTGGTCACACCCTTGCCGATGCGATTCCTTTGGAGTCTGATAAAGGGGCAGCTCAAGAGCTGCTGGGACTTGATAAAGATAGAAAATGGCTCGCTGTGCTACCGGGTAGTCGTGGTAATGAGCTCAAAATGCTCTCGCAGCCATTTATCGAGACCTGTCTCAAGCTCAGCAAGGATGATCCGACACTCGGCTTTGTCGTTGCAGCCGTAAACGATAAACGTAAACAGCAGTTTATTGATGCTTGGCAGCAATATGCCCCAGAGCTAGATTTTCATATTGTTCAAGATACGGCCCGTAATGTGATTACAGCCTCCGATGCAGTGTTGCTCGCGTCTGGTACGGTGGCATTAGAGTGCATGTTACTCAAGAGACCTATGGTTGTTGGTTACAAGATGAATGCCATCACCGCATTTTTGGCAAAGCGTCTGGTTAAGACTAAGTATGTCTCTTTACCTAATATTTTGGCGGACGACGAGATAGTCAAAGAGTTCCTACTCGAAGCCTGCACACCTGAGAACCTGCACGCTGAGCTGACGCGACTGCTGAATGGCGACAATCGCGATATGATTGAGAAGTTCACCGAAATGCATCATTGGATCCGCAAAGATGCGGATAAACAGGCCGCCGACGCCGTACTTAAATTGATTGATAGATTATGACCAAAAAGAAAACACCAGTAGAGTTACCTCCTTTTGAATATCCTCAAGGTTACCTTGCAGTAGCTGGTGTGGATGAAGTAGGACGTGGTCCCTTGGTTGGTGACGTAGTAACTGCTGCCGTTATACTTGACCCTAACAATCCGATAGAAGGTCTCAACGACTCTAAGAAGCTGTCAGAGAAAAAACGGCTCGCGCTCTATCCAGAGATAAAAGAGAAAGCGTTAGCTTGGTCTGTGGGTCGCTGTTCACCGGAAGAAATTGATCAGCTTAATATCCTTCAAGCTACCATGGTTGCGATGCAGCGAGCGGTCGCTGGGCTGAGTGCTACGCCAGATCTCGTGCTTATCGATGGCAACCGAACGCCGGCGCTTCCGATGGACGCACAGGCTGTGGTGAAAGGCGATCTTCGCGTCGCGGAAATCAGCGCCGCCTCTATCATCGCTAAGGTGGTGCGTGACCAAGAAATGGAAGAGCTCGATAAAGAGCATCCGGAATTTGGATTTGCCAAGCACAAAGGATACCCAACCAAGGCGCATTTTGAAGCGATTGAGCAGCATGGCGTTATTGCTCAGCATCGAAAAAGCTTTAAGCCAGTAAAGCGCGCCCTAGGTTTAGAAGACTAACAGTATTAAAGATTAACGCTATTGAAATGCTAGTGGCTTCAGATATAGCCATTAGAATGTCGTGACGATTTAGGATTCATTATGTCAGACCCCAAGTTTATACACTTACGTGTTCACAGTGACTTCTCAATGGTGGATGGTCTTTCCAAAGTACCGCCACTAGTGAAGAAGGTAGCGGAGATGGGTATGCCAGCTATGGCATTGACCGACTTCACTAACCTTTGTGGTCTCGTAAAGTTTTATGGCAATGCTCATTCCTCGGGTATTAAGCCACTGATTGGGGCCGACTTTTCCATGCAATCAGACGAGTTTGGCGAAGAGCTGACTCGTATTACTGTGCTTGCTGCGGATAACAAGGGCTACAACAACCTAACGCTGCTGATCTCAAAAGCCTACCTTCGTGGACACGTACAGCATCAACCTGTGATTGACAAAGCGTGGCTTGCAGAGCTCTCAGAGGGATTGATTGTCCTGTCGGGTGCCAAAGAAGGTGAGGTTGGTAAAGCCCTACTCAAAGGCAACCAAGCGCTTGCCAAGCAGTGTGCGGCTTTCTATCAGACCCACTTTCCAGATCGCTACTACCTCGAGCTAATTCGTACGGGACGTTCAGACGAAGAAAGTTACCTGCATTTTGCGATTGAGTTAGCCGAAGAGCTAGAGTTACCTGTCGTTGCCACCAACGAGGTTGTGTTTGTCGATAAAGAACTGTTCGACGCTCACGAGATCCGAGTCGCGATTCACGATGGATATACCCTCGATGATCCACGTCGTCCTAAACGCTACAGTGACCAGCAGTATTTACGCAGCGAAGAAGAGATGTGCGAGTTATTCGCCGATATTCCAGAAGCACTGCAAAACTCTGTCGAGATAGCCAAGCGATGTAATGTCACGGTCAGGCTTGGAGAGTACTTCCTACCTGCTTTCCCAACAGAGGGTATGGAAGAGACAGACTTCTTGGTGATGAAGTCTCGAGAAGGTCTAGAAGAGCGTTTAGAGTTCCTATTCCCTAATGAGCAGGTCCGTCTTGAGCGCCGACCGGAGTATGATGAGCGCTTACAAGTAGAGCTCGACGTAATTAACCAAATGGGCTTTCCTGGCTACTTCTTGATCGTAATGGAGTTCATCCAGTGGTCGAAAGATAATGCGATCCCTGTAGGTCCTGGTCGTGGTTCGGGTGCCGGCTCTTTGGTTGCGTATGCGCTGAAAATCACCGACCTTGATCCTCTAGAATACGATCTGCTATTCGAGCGCTTCTTGAACCCTGAGCGTGTTTCCATGCCCGATTTCGATGTCGACTTCTGTATGGATAAACGTGACCAAGTTATTGATCACGTAGCAGAAATGTATGGTCGTGATGCGGTATCTCAGATCATTACATTCGGTACCATGGCTGCGAAGGCGGTTATTCGAGATGTAGGGCGCGTACTTGGTCACCCGTTTGGCTTTGTCGATCGTATATCGAAGCTTATCCCGGGTGATCCTGGTATGACGCTGCAAAAGGCGTTTGATGTTGAGCCCGCACTACCGCAGTTGTATGACAACGATGAAGAAGTTCGCGACCTTATCGACATGTGTCGAATCCTAGAGGGTTGTACACGTAACGCCGGTAAGCACGCGGGTGGTGTTGTAATCTCACCAACCACAATTACGGATTTTGCGCCGATCTACGCAGATTCCGAGGGCCATTTCCCAGTTACACAGTTTGATAAAAACGATGTGGAAACCGCAGGTCTGGTTAAGTTTGACTTTTTGGGCCTGAGAACGTTAACCATCATCGATTGGGCATTGGGGCTTATCAACCCACGCTTAGAGAAAGAAGGTAAAGAGCCGGTTCGGATCGAATCCATTCCACTCGACGATCAGCCGTCTTTCCAACTGCTACAAAATTCAGAAACCACTGCGGTATTCCAGCTGGAATCTCGAGGTATGAAGGAGCTTATCAAACGCCTTCAGCCGGACTGTTTTGAAGATATTATCGCACTGGTAGCCTTGTTCCGTCCGGGTCCGCTTCAGTCGGGCATGGTAGATAACTTTATCGACCGTAAACACGGACGAGAGGCCGTCTCCTATCCGGATGAAACCTGGCAACATGAATCGCTAAAAGAGACGCTTGAGCCAACCTATGGCATCATCCTTTATCAAGAGCAGGTGATGCAGATCGGCGCAGATCCTAGCGGGTTATACGCTAGGCGGCGCAGACATGCTGCGTCGTGCGATGGGTAAGAAAAAGCCTGAAGAGATGGCCAAGCAGCGTGCAGTGTTCGAAGAAGGGGCCATTAATAATGGCGTCGACGGCGAACTGGCGATGAAGATCTTTGACTTGGTAGAGAAGTTTGCAGGTTACGGCTTTAACAAATCGCACTCGGCAGCGTATGCTCTGGTTTCTTATCAAACGCTTTGGCTGAAGAAACACTATCCAGCTGAGTTTATGGCAGCGGTAATGACCGCAGATATGGATAACACCGAAAAAGTCGTCGGCCTTGTCGATGAGTGCTTCCGCATGAAGCTCAAGGTATTGCCACCAGACATCAACGCTGGCTTGTTCCGATTTAATGTCAATGATGAAGGTGCCATAGTTTACGGAATCGGAGCGATCAAAGGGGTTGGTGAAGGCCCAATTGATGCCATTATCGAAGCCAGAAACAAAGATGGTTATTTCCGTGACTTGTTTGATTTTTGCGCTCGCATTGACCTTAAAAAGGTCAATAAGCGAGTGATTGAAAAACTCATTATGGCGGGGGCGCTTGATAAACTGGGGCCACACCGAGCCGCATTAATGGCATCACTAAATGATGCCGTGAAAGCGGCAAGTCAACATCACCAAGCTGAAGCTTTTGGACAGGGCGATATGTTTGGCGTCTTGACCGATGCTCCAGAAGAAGTCGAGAACAAGTATACTCAGGTTCCTGCTTGGCCAGAAAAGGTTTGGCTGGAAGGCGAAAGGGAGACGTTAGGTCTTTATTTGACCGGGCACCCAATTAACGCCTACCTCAAGGAACTAACCAAGTATACAAGTTGTCGACTAAAAGACGCCACGCCAACACGTCGTGATCAATCGCTGACGGTTGCGGGTCTGGTGATCGCTGCTCGTGTGATGACTACGAAACGTGGCACACGCATCGGAATTATGACTTTGGACGACCGAAGTGGTCGTATGGAAGTGATGTTGTTCTCAGATGCACTAGATAAATATGCTGAATTGTTAGAAAAAGATAAAATAGTGGTTGTTTCTGGACAGGTCAGCTTTGATGACTTCAATGGTGGACTTAAAATGTCTGCCCGCGAAGTTTTAGATCTTGGTAGCGCTCGCGAGAAATTTACGAGAGGATTATCCATCTCTTTGTTAGAGCAACAAATTGATGAGCGCTTTTATCAGCGCTTTATGGAAATACTTACCCCTCATAAAGCGGGGACTGTGCCGGTCAATATTTATTATCAGCGTTCGGATGCACGAGCAAAACTAACGTTGGGTACAGAATGGCGTGTTACACCAAATGATACGCTGCTAGAAGAATTACAGCAGTTACTTGGTAAAGACCAGGTAGAACTCGAATTTAACTAATATAACTTTGGGACTTTAGTCCCAAAGCAGAATCGAAAAGGATTCATAGATGAGCTTGAACTTTCTTGAATTTGAAAAGCCAATTGCCGAACTAGAAGCAAAAATTGAAGCACTGCGTGATGTATCTCGTCACGGTGGTGACAGCGCAATTGACTTAGATAAAGAAATTGAACAACTAGAGAAGAAAAGCTTAGAGCTTAAAAAGAAAATCTTTAGTGATCTTGGCGCGTGGCAAGTAGCACAGCTCGCTCGTCACCCGCAACGTCCATATACGTTGGACTACGTTGAGCACGTATTTACGGAATTCGATGAGCTTGCTGGTGATCGTGCTTTTGCAGACGACAAAGCGATCGTGGGTGGTATGGCTCGCCTAGAAGGACGTCCAGTGATGATCATTGGTCACCAGAAGGGCCGTGAAACCAAAGAAAAAGTAAAACGTAACTTTGGCATGCCTAAGCCAGAAGGCTACCGTAAAGCGCTTCGTCTGATGCGTATGGCTGAACGTTTCAACATGCCAATCATTACCTTTATTGACACGGCGGGTGCATATCCAGGTGTTGGCGCAGAGGAGCGTGGTCAGTCTGAAGCTATCGCAATGAACCTTAAGGTGATGGCGGGTTTGAAGGTGCCAGTAATCTGTAACGTTGTAGGTGAAGGCGGTTCTGGTGGTGCACTCGCTATCGGTGTGGGCGACTACGTGAACATGCTTCAGTACTCAACGTACTCGGTAATTTCTCCTGAAGGCTGTGCGTCTATCTTGTGGCGTGATTCGGATAAAGCACCACAAGCAGCAGAGGCGATGGGTCTGATTGCCCCGCGTCTTAAAGAGCTTGAGCTTATTGACGAGATCATCGAAGAGCCGCTTGGTGGCGCTCACCGAGACGCGATCCAAATGGCTGAAAACATGAAAGCAACCCTGCTTCGTCAGCTAGAAGAGCTCGATCAGCTAGAAGAAGAGAACCTTCTTGAGCGTCGCTATCAACGTTTGATGAGTTATGGCTACTGCTAAACGAAATTGATTTATATAATAAGGCGAGCATTATGCTCGCCTTTTTTGTATTTTGAGTCTCTACGCCATTTAGGAAATACCAATGTCGCTACGTCAACAGTTCACCAATTCTATGCTCCGCTATATTCCTGATGGAGGGCGCATTGTTGTCGGATTCAGTGGCGGCGTTGACTCCCGAGTATTGCTGAGACTGGCCGTTGAGTATCGTACATGCTACCCATCTACTTCGATTGTCGCAGTTCACGTTCATCATGGGTTGAGCGACAAAGCTGACCATTGGCTAGCGCTATGCAAGCAGTGGGCGAAAGAAGAAAAGGTTGAGTTTGTTGCAGAGCATGTACAACTGAACCTCAATAGTGGTGATAGCATTGAGCAGCAGGCGCGTCATGCTCGTTATCAGGCTATCAATCAACATATGACGCATGACGACGTTCTGATCACCGGGCAGCATTTGGATGATCAAGCCGAAACTTTTCTGCTTGCCGTTAAGCGTGGCGGCGGACCTAAGGGGCTATCATCAATGGCGGTTTGTATGCCTTTCGGTAAGGGTAGTCTTGTTCGTCCTCTCCTCAATGCGCAACGTCAAGACATTGAACAATTTGCCAATGATCAAGCACTGCAATGGCTTGAGGATGAAAGTAATCAAGATACCCGCTTCGATCGAAATTTTTTGCGGCATGAGGTCATGCCCTTGCTCAGTACTCGTTGGCCTAGCTTTTCCAAAGCGGTGAATCGCAGTGCAAGACTATGTGCTAAGCAAGAGCGGTTACTAGAAGAGCTGCTAAAACCGGAGCTTGATGCCTGCCTTAATAGCTTTATGGGTATCAAGGTAGAGGCGTTAAATCACTTTTCAGAGCTAAAACGCGACCAGCTATTGCGTATGTGGTTAGAATCTCAAGTGACAGTTTTGCCTAGTGAAGTTCAGCTACAAAAACTTTGGCAGGAAGTCGCGTTAGCTAGGGTTGATGCAAACCCTCAGATAGAATTGTCCGGTGGAGTAGTCCGCCGATTTCGTGGCTACCTTTATTGGATTGCGAAGCAAGCTGATGTGACGAGTTGGACACATGCCCTGACATTGGAGGAGCCGTTAGCTTTACCAGATGATTTAGGGATCTTAAGTTTAAAAAGAGGTCGTTCAGGCGACAGCACTATGACGCTAGAATGCGCTAAACTCACTGGGGCTTTGAGCGTTACGTTCAACCCTGAAGGACTGAGCGCCCATCCCCATGGACGCTCTGGCTCTCGCAAGTTAAAGAAGCTGTTTCAAGAATATCAGGTTCCAAGTTGGCAACGTCGCCGCACGCCAATCCTGATGATGAACGGCATTGTGGTTGCCGTCGGTAACCTGTTTGTAGATAAGGATTTTTACGGCTCAGATTGTGAACTTGTCTGGGACAAATGACCCTTTTTCATGTCACAATCGTAAAGATAATAAAACGCAGGAAGCGGTTAGAACTGTTCAATTTGTGTGATGGATGCACTGCTTTCTGACTAACATTGATAAAAAGTACAAGGTAAAGCAATGAAAAAATTGATGATTGGAGCAATTGCAGTAGTGGGGTTACTGAGTGGACCAGCAATGGCAGGTGACGTCGCCGCGGGTAAAGCGAAAGCAGCGGTTTGCGCAGCGTGTCATGGTGCTGATGGGATTGCGGTTATCCCTGGTTACCCAAACCTTAAAGGACAAAATGAGCAGTACCTCGTGACGTCCATCAAGGCGTATAAAAACAAAGAGCGCAACGGTGGTTTGGCAGCAGTCATGCAAGCTCAAGCATCGATGCTTAGTGATGAGGACATCGCTAACCTAGCCGCATACTACGCTAGCTTGAAGTAACGACCACTTATCGTTCCGAACGTAAGCTAGAAATAACGCAACGACTCAGTCGGTTGCAAGAATGTTTGACACAAAGCTCGAAGCTACGCTTCGGGCTTTTTGTTTTCGTTGATTGTTGCTGCGACCTACCAGATAATGTCGCTAACAAAATTGATGTAAGGGAAGAACATGAAAAAGATCGAAGCGATTATCAAACCATTCAAACTTGATGATGTGCGCGAAGCACTGGCTGAAGTGGGCATTACAGGTATGACCGTTTCTGAAGTGAAAGGTTTTGGTCGCCAGAAAGGCCACACTGAGCTTTATCGAGGCGCTGAGTACATGGTCGATTTCTTACCAAAAGTGAAACTCGAGATTGTTGTTGCGGGTGATGTGGCTGACCAGTGTGTTGAGACCATCATTGAAACGGCTCAAACCGGCAAGATTGGAGATGGCAAAATCTTCATCACTGATATCGAGCGTGTTGTTCGTATCCGCACTGGCGAAGAAGACGAAGACGCGATCTAAAACGCGTTTAGCACTAACATTAAAAGGAGTAGGCAACTACTCCTTTTTTTACTTTTAGGGTGAGCAATGAAGTTAAAGTGGCTTTTAGTCGGTGCATTGGCTGCGCTTGGTATGGCGGTTGGTGGGTTTCAAGCGGTGTTTACCGTTTCAGATACGCCAGAAATCACCACCGTTCGCGGCGCGCAGGTTGATACCGAATTAAAGTGTTATCACAATCCCACGCCAGAGGCGCTTGATGACGCAGGGCGACTTAATGTGCTGGTGTGGAATGTCTATAAGCAAAACAGAGATAACCTTCTCTCAGAGCTTACAGAGCGCTCTCAAGACAGACAGTTGGTGTTACTTCAAGAGGCAAGTCTTGATGATCAGTTCCTCGATTGGCTACAGCGCTCAGAGTGGGGAAGTAATCAGGTCAGCGCATTTAAAGCATTTGATGTTTCAAGTGGGGTTTTGAACTTGAGCCGTGCCATGCCAAAAGTCGCCTGTGCAAACCTTCAAGTTGAACCTTGGCTGCAACTCCCTAAATCTGGTCTCTATGCAGAATATAAGCTCTCTAATGGACAGACTTTGATAGCGCTTAACCTGCACTCGGTGAACTTTACCTTAGGGACGCTAGAGTATAAGCAACAACTGGACTCGTTTAAGCAAGTGCTTGAATCTCACTCCGGCCCCTTACTCATCGCAGGTGACTTCAACAGTTGGAGCGAATCACGAATGGAAGTACTAAAAAATGTCCTTCGTAACTATCAAATCAAAGAGGTCAAGTTTAGCCCAGATCATCGAAAACGCTTTGTTACCGGACTGCCACTCGATCATATCTTCTATCGAGGCATGTCGTTAGAGGCGATGAGCACCCCTGAAAGTGACGCGTCGGATCATAATCCAATGCTGGCTGAGTTTGTTTTGTCTCAGTAGACGATATCAACTTTTTACATACTGCTCTGCGGCCAGTCATCAGGGACGATAAACCAGAATTGACCGCTCTCGGCTTGGCAGTGAATAAAGTGCTTGGGGAGAGCCGATACAGGATCACAGTCACCACGTTGACGCTCTCCTATCGCCCAAAGTGGCTTCTCCAACCTGTACACAGGTTCATTTATGCGGTGAAACTGAGATTGGTAACACCAGTAGCCAGTGACCCGTTGTGGGTTGATGCGCAGTCCCACACACTCTGTTGGCACGTCTTCTTTCTCAAATGGGTTGATATAGAGTCGACCATGCATCAGTAGATGTTGAGATGGGCTGACTAGGTCGGGGTACTGTGATTTGAACGCTGGGGTATCCGACATCTTAAGTTGATGGTCGAGCATACGGCTTAGCTTTTTATCCAGCCTATCTTTAGCGTTCGGACCATACCAAAGACCGTCTTTGAGCAAATAGAACTTAATCGCGACTTCCCAGTGTTCAAGCCTTGGCTCACCTCTTTTCTCAATAAGGAAGTCGATAGCGCCTAAGGTCCGCCCGTCTTGCTGCAGTTGTATCTCTTCCGCGAATACGCTGTGTAGCTTGCTTTGCTCGAACAAGCGTCGGCACAGTTCCTGATAAAGAAAACCGAGCCTAGGGTTACCTTGGTACTCAGAGTCATCCTGTGTGCTTGAAATATTCGATGACTTTGGGAAACGCTCTGCCACGCTTTCGTGCCCTGTGATGAGGCTTTGGCTCTCGCTTATCCAAGTGATGAAGTCCCTAATTGATTGCATGGCGTATTCTTTACGTTTTCCTTTCGACATTGGTAGAGTAAATTGCTATAACCACGGAAATCAAGAATTTGCTCAGGAAGTGCCATGAATAATTTAAAGCTTGAAGCTATCCTCAATGAAAAACTATCGCCGCAGTTAATTAAAGATTACAGCCCTAACGGACTTCAAGTTGAAGGTGCGAGTGAAATCAAAAAAGTGATCACTGGTGTAACGGCCTCTCAAGCGCTTATCGATTATGCGGTGAGCGTAGAAGCGGATGCTGTGTTAGTACATCATGGTTATTTCTGGAAAGGTGAACCTGAGCCGATTCGTGGGATGAAAGGTAAGCGAATTCGCACTCTGATCAAGAACGACGTGAACTTGTTTGGTTACCACCTCCCGCTTGATATCCACCCTGAGCTTGGTAATAACGCAAGATTAGCCGAGCTGCTTGATATTGAAGTCATTGATGGTCTTGAAGGGCACCCACAATCTGTGGCTATGTTCGGCAAACTAGCGACGCCGATGACGGGGGCTGACTTTGCCGCTAAGATTGCAAAGACGCTGAATCGTGAACCTTTGCATATCGCTCCAGGTATGGCGGATAAGCTGATTGAAACCGTTGGTTGGTGTACAGGTGGTGGTCAAGATTACATTGAGCTTGCTGCGTCAAAAGGCTTGGATGCGTTTATTTCGGGAGAGATCTCTGAGCGTACGACCTACACAGCACGCGAACTCAATATTCACTACTTCGCCGCAGGGCATCATGCAACCGAGCGCTATGGCATTCAGGCGCTGGGTGAATGGTTGGCTAAAGAGCATGGACTCGACGTTGAGTTTAAGGATATTGATAATCCGGTTTAACGACGAGCAAACAAAAAAAGAGCAGCCTAGGCTGCTCTTTTGCTTTTGATGTTGTGTTTATCGTTATTCGCGTTCATGTAGCGGTTTAAAGTCACGCATTGCTTCACCAGTGTAAAGCTGACGTGGACGACCGATACGGTTGCCTGGATCGCTGTGCATTTCGTTCCAGTGAGCAATCCAACCTACCGTGCGAGACATCGCGAAGATTACTGTGAACATAGATACTGGGATACCAATCGCTTTAAGGATGATACCTGAGTAGAAGTCTACGTTTGGATACAGTTTCTTCTCAACGAAGTACTCGTCAGACAGAGCAATACGCTCAAGTTCCATTGCAACATCCAATAGAGGATCTTGAATGTTAAGCTCTTTAAGTACGTCGTGACATGCTTCACGCATAACTGTCGCACGTGGGTCGTAGTTTTTGTAAACACGGTGACCGAAGCCCATTAGTCGGAATGGGTCATCTTTGTCTTTCGCACGCTCGATGTACTCAGGGATCTTATCTACAGAGCCAATCTCCTCAAGCATACGAAGACATGCTTCGTTAGCACCGCCGTGAGCAGGACCCCATAGAGAGGCAATACCAGCCGCAATACATGCGAATGGGTTAGCACCTGACGAACCAGCAAGACGTACAGTCGACGTCGATGCATTTTGCTCGTGGTCTGCGTGCAGCGTAAAGATCTTATCCATTGCGCGTGCAACGATTGGGTTGACTTCATACTCTTCACATGGGTTAGCGAACATCATGTGTAGGAAGTTTTCCGCGTACGTTAGGTCGTTACGTGGGTAGATGAATGGTTGACCGATAGAATACTTGTAACACATTGCTGCAAGTGTAGGCATCTTAGAAATCAAGCGGTAAGCTGCGATTTCACGGTGTGAGTCGTTGTTGATATCGAGAGAATCGTGGTAGAAGGCGGCAAGAGCACCAACCACACCACACATTACTGCCATTGGGTGAGCGTCGCGACGGAAACCGTGGAAGAAACTCGCAATTTGCTCATGAACCATGGTGTGACGGGTCACGATTTGTTTAAAGCTTTCGTATTCTTCGCGTGTAGGGGCTTCACCAACGAGAAGAATGTAGCAAACCTCTAGGTAGTCTGCGTTGTTAGCTAACTGATCGATAGGGAAACCACGGTGTAACAGGACACCTTTACCGCCGTCGATATAAGTGATTTGAGATTCACAGGATGCAGTGGCAAGAAAACCCGGGTCAAATGTAAAGTAACCATTGGCTCCAAGTTTACGAACATCGACTACTTCTGGTCCGATAGAACCTTCCATAATCGGCAGCTCGATTGGCGCTTGACCTTCAATATGAAGGGTCGCTTTCTTATCTGCCATAACAATCTCCTTTGTTTATTATTTAATCCGTCCAGGATGTTTGTGTGCCAATTTTTTACTTCGCTTCGTGGGCAAAGTCAATTTTTATACGGTTTTGTGTGCACTTGTTATGATTTTTTATAGAAAAATGGTTAAAAATCTGTTCTGTGTAGCATATTTTGTTACACCAATTGTATTAGAATGTTGCCAACCGTATAGTTTCGGTGAAATTGTTGGTCAAAACCTTGTAAACTCGAGGATGCAAACCGAAGTGAGGTCGATTTGAATTCTCGTCTGTTAACATTATCGTTACAATTATCTCCCTTGTAACACGAAATTATTGTTAACTTTATGTTAACTTTTGAGGCTTAGAGACCAAAAATTATTCATAACAATAAATGCTCAATGGAGCTGAGTGAGCAAGCCCGTGAAAGAAAGAAAGTCCAGACCTGTTAATTTAGATTTACAGACAATCCGCTTTCCGATCACCGCAATCGCTTCCATCCTGCACCGTGTGTCAGGTGTGATTACGTTTGTGTCGATCGGTATTCTCCTTTGGTTACTAGCCAAGTCACTCTCATCCCCGATTGGGTTTGCGGAGGCTGCCGACATTGTCGACGGTTTCTTCGTCAAATTTATCCTTTGGGGCATTTTGACAGCACTTGCGTATCACATCGTGGGTGGTGTTCGCCACTTGATTATGGACCTAGGTTATTTTGAAGAGCTCGAATCGGGCGCGAAGAGTGCCAAGGTTGCCTTCATCGTGACAGGTGTTCTGTCACTGCTGGCTGGAGTATTGGTATGGTAAGCAACGTTTCAACTTTTGGTCGTAACGGCGTACACGATTTTCTATTAATTCGTGCCACCGCCATCATTATGACCTTGTACACAATTTATCTCGTGAGCTTCTGCGCGTTTGCAGGGGATATTTCCTACGTATCGTGGACCAACTTCTTCGGTGGCACTTTCACTAAGGTGTTCACCATGCTTGCGTTAGCCTCAGTGCTAATTCATGCCTGGATCGGTCTATGGCAAGTTCTTACAGACTACATCAAGCACACGCTACTACGTGGCGCACTGCAACTGACGTTTGTTGCGGTACTGCTTGGTTATTTCTTCTCTGGTTTCTTTATTCTGTGGGGTGCGTAAGTGTCTATTCCAGTTCGTGAGTTTGATGCCGTAGTAATCGGCGCTGGTGGTGCAGGCATGCGCGCTGCACTACAAATTTCAGAGCAAGGTCTTTCTTGTGCTTTGCTATCTAAGGTTTTTCCTACTCGTTCGCACACTGTATCTGCCCAAGGTGGTATTACAGTCGCGCTTGGTAACTCTCATAAAGACGATTGGCAGTGGCATATGTATGACACTGTTAAGGGTTCGGATTATATCGGTGACCAAAACGCTATTGAGTACATGTGTAAAAATGGTCCTAAGTCGGTTATCGAACTAGAGAAAATGGGTCTTCCTTTCTCTCGTTTTGATAATGGTTCGATTTATCAACGTCCATTTGGTGGTCAGTCTAAAGAGTTTGGTGGTGAGCAAGCGGCGCGTACCGCAGCTGCCGCTGACCGTACTGGTCACGCTCTGCTTCATACGCTTTATCAGCAAAATATTAAACACAAGACCACTATCTTCTCTGAGTGGTATGCGCTGGATCTTGTTAAGAACCAAGATGGCGCGGTATTGGGTTGTACTGCTCTGTGTATGGAAACCGGTGAGATTTGTTACTTCAAATCGAAAGCGACCATCCTTGCAACGGGTGGTGCAGGTCGTATCTACGCTTCAACAACCAACGCACACATCAACACAGGTGATGGTGTTGGTATGGCACTTCGTGCTGGTGTTCCAATGCAAGACATGGAAATGTGGCAGTTCCACCCAACGGGTATCGCTGGCGCAGGCGTACTGGTAACAGAAGGCTGTCGTGGTGAGGGTGGTTACCTTCTAAATAAAGATGGTGAGCGCTTCATGGAGCGTTATGCACCGAACGCGAAAGACCTGGCTGGTCGAGACGTTGTAGCTCGTTCAATGATGATCGAAATTCGTGAAGGTCGCGGCTGTGATGGTCCTTGGGGTCCGCACATTAAACTGAAGATGGACCACCTAGGTAAAGATGTACTTGAGTCTCGTTTGCCAGGTATCTGTGAGCTATCTCGTACATTCGCACACGTCGATCCTGTGAAAGAACCAATTCCAGTTATTCCAACTTGTCACTACATGATGGGTGGCGTACCGACTCAAGTTTCTGGTCAAGCGATTAAGCAAGACGCATCAGGGAACGATCTTGAGGTTCAAGGTCTATTCGCTTGCGGCGAAATTGCATCAGTATCGGTTCACGGCGCTAACCGCTTGGGTGGTAACTCGCTACTTGACCTTGTGGTATTTGGTCGCGCAACAGGTCTACACCTTGGTGAGACATTGGCTGCACAAACAGAGGCACGCCCTGCAACCGAATCCGATATCGAAGCATCGCTTGCTCGTACTATGCGTTGGGAAAACAGTGCATCAGGCGAAGACCCAGCTCAAATCCGTAAGGACCTACAAACTTGTATGCAAAACAGCTTCTCGGTATTCCGCGAAGGCGATGCGATGGCAACGGGTCTAGAAGAGCTGAAAGTGATTCGTGAGCGTCTGAAAGAAGCACACCTTGCTGACAAGTCGAAAGAATTCAACACCCAGCGTGTTGAGTGTTTAGAGCTTGATAACCTGATGGAGACAGCGTTCTCCACGGCGGTAGCGGCAAACTATCGTACCGAGAGTCGCGGCGCTCATGCTCGCTTTGACTTCCCAGAGCGCGATGATGAGCAGTGGCTATGCCACTCTATCTATAACCCTGAAACTGAGCAGATGTCGAAGCGTGATGTCAACATGACGCCTGTTCACCGTGAAGCTTTCCCGCCGAAAGCACGTACGTACTAAAGGGAGGACACGACTATGAAACTTAATTTCTCTCTTTACCGTTACAATCCGGATGTAGATAACAAGCCATACATGAAAGACTACACCCTAGAGGTGGATGAAGGGTCGGACATGATGGTACTTGATGCTCTGATTTTGCTGAAAGAGCAAGACCCAACGATCGCTTTTCGTCGTTCATGCCGTGAGGGGGTTTGTGGCTCCGACGGTCTGAACATGAATGGTAAGAACGGCCTTGCTTGTATCACACCATTATCAGCGCTTGAGGGTGGCAAGATAGTCATTCGTCCGTTACCGGGACTTCCTGTCGTTCGAGACTTGATTGTAGACATGACTCAGTTTTATGATAACTACGCGAAAGTTAAGCCATTTCTCATTTCAGATGGGAATGTGCCACCATCGCGTGAAAACCTGCAAATGCCAGAAGAACGAGCACACCTTGATGGTCTCTATGAGTGCATCATGTGTGCGTGTTGTACGACTTCTTGCCCATCGTTCTGGTGGAATCCAGACAAGTTCATTGGACCTGCAGGTCTTCTCGCGGCGTATCGCTGGCTGATTGACAGTCGTGATACGGCAACAGATGAACGCTTATCAAATCTTGATGATGCATTTAGCGTTTTCCGTTGTCACGGCATTATGAACTGTGTCAGTGTATGTCCTAAGGGACTCAACCCGACGAAAGCGATTGGTCATATCAAGTCAATGCTTGTTAATCGTTCGGTGTAATAAAAAATAAAAATTGCCGACTCGACGCCCTGGAGAGTCGGCTTCTTATAGCTCGGCGTAGACCGATGCATACGTGAAAACTACTGGTTAAGGGAAAATATGCACAATAGTGTGATGAAGGCATGGCTCGAGTCTTCACACTTGGCAGGCGCCAATGCAACGTACGTAGAAGACCTCTACGAACTGTATCTAAGTGATCCCGAACAGGTAAGTGAGGAGTGGAAACGTGTATTTGATGGGTTGCCTGTGCAGCCTGATGTGGTTGAACAACCGCACTCACGTGTCCGTGATTACTTCCGACGACTCGCTCAAGAAACAAAGCATTCAAGTGCTCAAGTAAGTGACCCCGAGGTCGATGCAAAACAAGTAAAGGTTCTACAGCTTATCAATGCTTACCGCTTCCGCGGGCATCAAGCTGCTAATCTGGACCCACTTGGTTTATGGAAACGTCCAACCGTTGATGAATTGGAGCCTGCGTTCCATTCACTCACCGAAGATGACTTAGACGAAACATTCAATGTTGGCTCTTTTGCTATCGGGCAAGAAAGCATGACGTTACGTGATCTTCACAAGGCGCTGCAAAAAACCTACTGTGGCTCTATCGGTGCAGAATATATGCACATGACGAACACTGCTCAAAAACGTTGGATTCAGCAACGTCTAGAGTCGGTCGTTGGTCAACCCTCCTTTGATTCCGAACATAAACACACTTTCTTAGCAGAACTTACCGCCGCTGAAGGTCTAGAGCGCTATCTTGGTGCTAAATTCCCAGGTGCTAAACGTTTCTCGCTAGAGGGTGGTGATGCTCTAATCCCAATGACAAAAGAACTGATTCGACATGCTGGTAGCCAAGGCATGCGTGAAGTGGTCATTGGTATGGCGCACCGTGGTCGTTTGAACATGTTGGTTAACGTCTTGGGTAAAAAACCTCAAGACCTTTTCGATGAGTTCGCTGGTAAGCACGACGAAACATGGGGTACAGGTGATGTTAAGTACCACCAAGGTTTCTCTGCTGACTTCGCGACGCCAGGTGGAGATGTGCATTTAGCATTAGCATTCAACCCATCTCACCTTGAAATCGTTAACCCGGTTGTTATTGGTTCAGTTCGTGCTCGTCAAGATCGCTTAGGCGATAAAGATGGCGGTATGGTTCTGCCTATTACGATTCACGGCGACTCTGCGATTGCGGGTCAAGGTGTCGTACAAGAAACCTTTAACATGTCGCAAGCGCGTGGCTTTAAAGTTGGCGGTACTATTCGCATCGTAGTGAATAACCAAGTTGGCTTTACGACCTCTAATCCGCGCGATACTCGTTCAACGATGTACTGTACCGATATCGCGAAAATGGTTCAGGCGCCGATTTTCCACGTTAACGCAGATGATCCAGAAGCGGTGGCATTTGTTACTCAGATTGCCTTAGATTTCCGCAACGAGTTCGCGAAAGACGTGGTTATTGATCTGGTTTGTTACCGTCGTCATGGTCACAACGAAGCTGATGAGCCGAACGCTACTCAGCCACTGATGTACCAGAAGATCAAAAAGCACCCAACACCGCGTAAGCTGTATGCGGATGTCCTGATCGAGCGTGAAGAGAGCGACATTGAAACTGCAACGCAGATGATCAATGAATACCGTGACGCGCTGGATCGTGGTGAAGTGGTTTGTAAAGAGTGGCGCCCAATGGCTCTTCACTCTGTTGACTGGTCTCCGTATCTTGGTCGAGATTGGGACGAAGAGTGGGGTGGTCAAGTTGGTACTGAGCGTCTAGTTGCTCTTGGTCAGAAGCTTGGTCAATATCCAGATAGCCATAAGCTCCAAAGTCGAGTCAACAAGCTCTACAACGATCGTGCTGCCATGATGAGTGGCGAGAAGATGATCGACTGGGGTATGGCAGAGACGTTGGCGTATGCAACGCTGCTCGATGATGGTAAGCGCATCCGTATTTCAGGTCAGGATTCTGGTCGTGGTACGTTCTTCCACCGTCACTCAGTGCTGCACAACCAAGAAGATGCAAGTACCTACATTCCACTTGCTAACCTTCACGATAAACAGGGTCCATTCCAGGTATTTGACTCGGTTCTATCGGAAGAAGCGGTACTGGCATTTGAGTATGGCTATGCAACAGCAGAGCCAAGTGGTCTCACGATTTGGGAAGCACAGTTTGGTGATTTCGCCAACGGTGCTCAAGTTGTTATCGACCAATTTATTTCGTCTGGTGAGCAAAAATGGGGTCGTCTGTGCGGTCTGACGATGCTGTTGCCGCACGGTTATGAAGGTCAAGGTCCAGAGCACTCTTCGGCTCGTCTAGAGCGTTACCTTCAATTATGTGCTGAACAAAACATGCAGGTGGTGATTCCATCAACGCCAGCTCAGGTTTATCACATGATTCGCCGTCAGGTCGTTCGTCCAATGCGTCGTCCGCTTATCGTCATGTCACCTAAGTCACTGCTAAGACACCCATTGTGTACGTCTAGCATTGAAGATTTGGCAGAGGGTACGTTTGAACCTGCGATCGGTGAAGTCGATGAGCTTAAGCCAGAAAACGTCAAGCGCGTTGTATTCTGCTCCGGTAAAGTCTATTTCGACCTGCTAGAGCAACGTCGTAACAACGAGCAAGAAGATGTGGCGATTGTTCGTATTGAACAGCTATATCCATTCCCACTGGATGATGTAAAAGCCAAGATTGCTGAATACACCAATGCTCAAGATTTCGTTTGGTGTCAGGAAGAGCCTCAAAACCAAGGTGCTTGGTATTCAAGTCAACACAATTTCCGTGCAGCTATCCCTGCAGGCGCTGACTTGAAATACGCTGGCCGTCCAGCATCAGCATCTCCGGCGGTTGGTTATATGTCGGTACACTTGAAACAACAGAAAGCGTTAATTTCTGACGCGTTGACCCTAGATTAAGAACTAGAAGAAAAAGGAAGAAACAGATATGACAATTGAAATTCTGGTTCCAGACTTACCTGAATCAGTTGCAGACGCGACAGTCGCGACTTGGCACAAGAAACCAGGCGAAGCGGTAGCGCGTGATGAAGTTATCGTTGATATCGAAACCGATAAAGTGGTTCTTGAAGTCCCTGCACCTGAAGAAGGTGTTCTTGAAGAGATTATTGAAGAAGAAGGCGCAACGGTTCTATCTAAGCAGCTGATTGCCAAGCTTAAGCCTGGTGCAGTCGCTGGTGAACCAACCACAGATACCACTGAATCAACAGAAGCTTCTCCAGACAAGCGTCACAAAGCGGCGCTTACAGAAGAGTCTAATGACGCTCTGAGCCCAGCCGTTCGTCGTCTTCTTGCAGAGAACGACCTCAGAGCTGAGGATGTAAAAGGCACTGGTGTTGGCGGCCGTATTACGCGTGAAGACATCGAAGCGCATCTGGCTACAGCGAAGAACGCACCTAAAGCTGAGGCTGAGGCACCGGTAGCACCTGTATTGGCTCGTAGCCAAAAACGTGTACCTATGACTCGCCTACGTAAACGTGTAGCGGAGCGTCTGCTTGAAGCGAAGAACAGCACTGCGATGCTGACGACGTTTAACGAAGTGAACATGAAGCCAATTATGGATCTTCGTAAGCAGTACAAAGATCAGTTTGAAGAGCGTCACGGAACTCGTCTAGGCTTCATGTCTTTCTACGTCAAGGCAGTAACGGAAGCGCTAAAACGCTACCCAGAAGTGAACGCATCTATTGACGGTGATGACATCGTTTATCACAACTACTTTGACATCAGCATGGCAGTTTCAACGCCACGTGGTCTTGTGACACCAGTACTCAAAGACTGTGATTCACTAGGCTTTGCTGATATCGAAAAAGGTATTAAAGAGCTAGCGATCAAAGGTCGAGACGGCAAACTAACGGTTGAAGAGTTGACGGGTGGTAATTTCACCATCACTAACGGCGGTGTGTTTGGCTCACTAATGTCTACGCCTATCATCAACCCACCACAAGCGGCAATCTTGGGTATGCACAAGATTCAAGACCGTCCGATGGCTGTTGATGGCAAGGTAGAGATCCTGCCGATGATGTATTTAGCGCTTTCTTATGACCACCGTTTAATTGATGGTCGTGAGTCAGTAGGCTTCTTGGTGACTATCAAGGAACTACTGGAAGATCCAGCACGCTTGCTACTGGATGTATAGTTAAGCGTTGTTTTTATTTTGGATGTATAGACGTCCAAAATAAATGGAGCTAGACTAGCTCAACGTCTAGCTCCTTAGTAAGCCCCGAAGAGGCGGCTCTAACGAGTACTCCTACAGACGTATTACCGATAATCGGTATATGGAAATATAAAATCCCTCAGGGATATAACAAATGGAATCGCACAATGAATTTGCATGAATATCAAGCCAAACAGCTGTTTGCAGAATTCGGATTGCCTGTACCAGAAGGCTACGCATGTGACACCCCACAAGAAGCATTCGAAGCTGCTGGTCGTATCAGTACTGAAAAGAAAGTAGTTAAATGTCAGGTTCACGCTGGTGGCCGCGGTAAAGCGGGCGGCGTGGAACTTCATGACACCAAAGATGGTGTTAAAGAATTCGCTCAGAAGTGGCTTGGTAAGAACTTAGTGACTTATCAAACAGACGCAAATGGCCAACCAGTGACTAAGATCCTAGTTGAAGAAGCGTCTAACATCGCCAATGAGCTGTATCTTGGTGCCGTTGTTGACCGTGCTACACGTCGTATCGTGTTCATGGCATCAACTGAAGGTGGCGTTGAGATTGAAAAAGTGGCGGAAGAAACGCCAGAGCTTATTCATAAAGCTGCGATTGATCCGTTAGTGGGTCCACTGGCTTACCAAGGTCGTGAGCTTGCGTTCAAGCTTGGTCTTGAAGGCGACCAAATCAAGCAGTTCGTAAAAATCTTCATGGGTCTAGGCAACATGTTTGCTCAATACGACCTTGCACTGCTAGAGATTAACCCACTGGTTATTACTGGCGAAGGCAACCTTCTATGTCTTGATGGCAAGATCAACATCGATTCAAATGCACTTTACCGTCAGCCTAAACTTCGTGAAATGCACGATCCTTCACAAGAAGATGAGCGTGAAGCACACGCGGCTCAATGGGAGCTTAACTACGTAGCACTTGATGGCAACATCGGCTGTATGGTTAACGGTGCGGGCCTTGCAATGGGTACCATGGACATTGTAAACCTACACGGCGGTCAGCCAGCTAACTTTCTTGACGTAGGTGGCGGCGCGACAAAAGAACGTGTAACCGAAGCGTTTAAGATCATCCTATCTGACAGCAACGTGAAAGCGGTACTGGTTAACATCTTCGGTGGTATCGTACGTTGTGACCTTATCGCGGATGGCATCATTGGCGCGGTTGAAGAAGTGGGTGTTGAAGTACCAGTAGTGGTTCGTCTAGAAGGTAACAATGCACCTCTCGGCTCACAAAAACTCGCGGAAAGTGGTCTGAATATCATTGCTGCAAGCTCGCTAACAGAAGCAGCGGAAAAAGTAGTTGCTGCAGCGGAGGGCAAATAATGTCTGTACTAATTAATAAAGATACAAAAGTTATCTGCCAAGGCTTCACTGGTGGTCAAGGTACGTTCCACTCAGAGCAAGCTATTGCTTACGGCACACAAATGGTTGGCGGTGTTTCTCCAGGCAAAGGTGGTCAAACTCATCTAGGTCTTCCTGTATTTAACACAGTACGTGAAGCGGTTGAAGTAACTGGTGCAACGGCATCAGTTATCTACGTACCAGCGCCGTTCTGTAAAGATGCAATTCTTGAAGCGATTGATGCTGGTATTAAGCTTATCGTAACTATCACTGAAGGCATTCCAACGCTGGACCTACTAGACGTGAAAGTACGTCTAGACGAAGCGGGCGTTGTGATGATTGGTCCAAACTGTCCAGGCGTTATCACTCCTGATGAGTGTAAGATCGGTATCATGCCAGGTCATATCCACAAGAAAGGTAAAGTGGGTATCGTATCTCGTTCAGGTACGCTTACGTACGAGGCGGTTAAGCAGACTACAGACGAAGGCTTTGGCCAGTCTACATGTGTTGGTATCGGTGGTGACCCAATCCCAGGTTCAAACTTCATTGATATCCTTAAATTGTTCGAACAAGATCCAGAGACTGAAGCGATCGTTATGATCGGTGAGATCGGCGGTACAGCGGAAGAAGAAGCGGCGGCGTTTATCAAAGAAAACGTCACTAAGCCAGTTGTCTCTTACATTGCAGGTGTTACAGCGCCTCCAGGTAAACGTATGGGTCACGCTGGTGCGATTATCTCTGGTGGTAAAGGTACCGCAGAAGACAAGTTTGCAGCGCTAGAAGCTGCGGGTGTTAAGACGGTTAAGAGCCTTGCTGACATCGGTAAAGGTCTTCGTGAGATCACTGGTTGGTAACACCTAATCTTTGAAAGTAAAAAGCTCTAGCAATTTGCTAGAGCTTTTTTGTTTCTGGTATTTAGTATATGGGTAAAGCCTAAGAATCTGTCGAACTCTAGGCTCTTGAGGGGGCGAGTTGAGCCAGCAAGAAAAACCCTGCTGCACTGATCACCACTGATGGTCCTGCGGGTGTATCGTAGAACCAAGAGAGGCTAAGGCCACAAAAAACAGAGATGATACCAATGACAGATGCGGTAACGGCCATCTGCTCTGGTGTCACAGTAAACTTACGCGCCGTAGCAGCGGGAATGATGAGTAACGATGTCATAATCAGTGCGCCGACAAACTTCATTCCAATTGCGATAACCAGACCCACCATCAACATAATGATTAAGCGCATTAAATCGACGTTGACGCCTTCAACGGCAGCGAGATCTTCATTGACGGTCGTTGAGAGGAGTGGTCGCCAAAAAATGAATAGCAACAAGCCAATCACCGCGACTCCAGCATAGATGTAGAAAAGATCGGTCGGCGAGACAGCAAGCAGGTCACCAAACAGGTAGCTCATCAAATCGACGCGAACATTATCCAAAAAGCTTACGGCAACCAAACCTAGCGAGAGCGCACTATGTGCGAGTATCCCAAGCAGCGTGTCTGTCGCGACCAGTTTTTGCTTTTGCAGCGTCACCAAAACGATAGCGAGCGCCATGCAGCAAATGACGAGCGCGAGGTAGAGGTTAATGTTGAACAGAAAGCCGAGCGCTAAGCCCATTAGCGAGGCGTGGGCAAGCGTATCACCAAAGTAAGCCATTCTGCGCCAAACCACAAAGGATCCAAGTGGACCAGCAATCAAAGCAATGCCAATACCGGCAATAATCGAAGGAAGTAAAAACTCAATCATGATGGGCGTGTCCGTGATCATGGTGTGAACATTGTGTGGCGTCACCTTGCACTGGTTCACCTGACAGGTCGTGGTGGTGATGTAGGTGCTGATGTTGATAGAAGGCCAGTGTTTCTTGCGTAGCACTACCAAACAATGCAATGTAAGAAGGGTGCTGTCTGACCGTTTGTGGCGCACCTTGGCAACAAATGTGGTGGTGCAGACAGATAACGTTATCGGACTTTGCCATCACCAGATGAAGGTCGTGCGACACCATAAACACGGCACAATTAAATCGATGACGTATCGAATCGATGAGTTCGTAGAGGTCGATCTGACCCTGCACATCAACACCTTGCGCAGGCTCATCAAGGACCAATATATCAGGTCGTTGCAAGAGCGCACGTGCGAGCAATACGCGCTGGTTCTCACCACCAGAGAGTTGATGCATGTTGTTCTTAATTAGGTGTTCCGCTCCGACAAGCTTTAGCGCGTCGAGCCTTTCTTGAACGCTGTACTTACCGGCTAATGCCAGAAAGCGCTCCACATTAAGCGGAAGTGAATCATTGAGTTTGAGCTTCTGAGGAACATAACCAATCTTGAGTTTTTTATCGCGCGTAATATGGCCCTTGTAGCGATTTTGAAGACCCAGTATGACCTTTACCAGCGTAGACTTTCCGGCACCATTAGGACCTATTAGAGTGAGAATTTCACCACGATTTATCGTTAGGCTAATATTATCTAGAACCTTTCTCTTGCTGAACTCAACACTAACGCGGTCCAGTTTAATCAGTTCGGACATAAATAGAACTCATTTGCAATTGATACGTGTTATAATGTAACATTTCGAGCCATTACTAGCTAGAAGGATTTTGAAGCCCTATGCATCGTTACATTCCAATTGTGGCACTTACTACACTGCTTCCGCTTAAATCGCAAGCTTTTGAAGTGCTAAACAGTATTAAACCATTTGAGATGATTTCTCAGGAGCTTATCCTCGATGGGCAATCTACGTCTTCAATATTGAATGCCAACGCCTCTCCTCATGATTATGCACTCAAACCTTCTGACGTGAAGAAATTACGTAGCAGTGAACTTGTGGTTTGGTTTGGTAACGATCTTGAGAGCTTCTTATCAAAGTCTCTGGAAGGGCAGCCTAATACGGTAAAAATTGAAGCGATTGACGGGCTATCGCTGCGTGAATTTGGCGAAGATGAGCATGACCATGGGCATGAAGGTCATCATCACGGTAGCTATGATCCTCATGTATGGTTAGGCCCTGAGCAGAGCCGACAGGTTGCGCGTGCAATCTCGACCAAGCTTCAAGAGCTTGACGCTGATAATACCGAAGCTTACCAACAAAAGTTGGCGCAGTTTGAAGCTAGTCTAGATAAAACGATTGATGAAGTGAAGGCACAACTTGAGCCGGTTCGTAGTGAAGGCTACTACGTTTTCCATGATGCGTACGGATACTACGAGGAATTCTTTAAGCTCAACAACCTCGGACACTTTACCGTTAGCCCCGAGCGTAAGCCGGGCGCTAAGACACTGATCTCAATTAAGACAACGCTGCGCGAGCAGAATGTAAAATGCGTGTTCTCTGAGCCTCAATTTACCCCTGCGGTTGTTGAGTCAGTGACACGCGGGACGGGCACGCATATTGGTCAGCTCGACCCATTAGGTACTGATATTGAGGTGAAAAAAGGCAGCTACTTCACCTTCTTAAAGGCAGTTGCAGATAGCTATGCAGGGTGTCTAAGTCAGTAAAAGCCGACAAATAGCATTGCACATAATGTGAGTGCCGTTCCACAAAATGGGCGTTTAATTAAGTTTTACCTGTGATCATTTAGCCATTTAGGCGACTGAAGTCACGCTTTTCCTTTCCTAACAAAGCCAAATCCAGTAGATTTACGATAATTATCGTCGCAAATTAACTGGTTTGGCTTTGACTCTATCCTTGCTGAAAACACTTAGCTCGCCTACTACCTCGCATAAAAGAGCGGGTAGTCAAACGGTGTCTGCTCGCTCGATATTTACTTGTTTGTTCACCGCTTTGCTTTTGCTATGTCCATTAAGCCTAAAAGCGAAAGAGCTTCCTCCTGTTTTTTATCCTTTGTCATTACAAACCAATGGGCAGTTCCTAGCTGCTAAACAGTTGTTTCCAGGTGTAGAGGGAGGGCTTTGGTCCATTGATGTCCATAATCGTGTGCGCTTCTATGATGGTACTCGGTTTATTGAGTTAGAGAATCTCGCGTTCGAATACAATGACGTCACTTTTTTTGAGGGGCAGTTTTGGTATGCAAAGGCAAACAAGCTTTTTTCTAAAAAGCCGTTTGGTAACGTCGAGAAGGTTTATACCACTAAGCTTACTGAGCATATTCAATCGCTTGGAAATGGTGGTGAGCACATTTGGTTTGCGACCGACCAACACCTCTATCTTGGTATTGATTCAAGCTCTCGATTTGAATCCATTGAGATCAAGGCGTTTGAGCGCTTTTATGGTGGTGTTGGCGTTTCGGTGACCGCAGCGATAGACACTTCAGATAGCTGGTATATAGGCACCAATGTTGGGCTCTATCGTTGGCAAAACGATAGTTTGAGCTATGTGGGTAAAACACATCGTGGACAAGTCTCTCGGTTACTTGTCGAGCCCCAGTCGAATACGCTTGTCATAGGCTACCACTCCGGTGTTGAGACTTTGCCTATAGATAACAATGGTGAACGACAGTTCTTTCCATTAGGTCAACATGTACTTGCACTTGAAAGCTCCGCGACACATTTCTGGGTAGGAACGGAGCAGGGACTGTACCTTCTGGACAAAGCGTCTCAAGAAATCAAACGGGTTAAATTTAACCCTCACGATGAATTTGGTCTTGCTGGTGAGAAGATCTATGCCCTTGTCGCGGACGGTGAACTCGGTATGTGGATTGCGACGAATAACGGTGTCCGTTATTTTTCTGAATATGGTTCGCTTTTTAAACGTAGCTCGGTGTCGATTGATGAAAACCTGAATCGCTTAGAGCCCAAGCTGGAAGTGATGGACAATCCGCTTGGAGGATATTGGGTCATTACCGGAAGCGCGCTCTACTCCGTTGATGAGCGGGGTGAGTCAGCTATGGTATTTTGGGGCGCAGTGACCTCACTTGCACAGCGCGAGCAAGAGCTTTGGTTGGCCACAGACCGAGGGCTTATGCATGTAGAGCTTGGGGCTTACCAAATTACAGCAATGAATCAAACCGTAGAAAACCTCCCGGCTCAGGTCGAACATGTTGCTTTAGGGAGTGGTCACGTTTTGTGGGTCAGTGACGGTCTTCATCTTTTCAGTATCGACATCGAAACCCGCTCTGCAAAAGACTATGGGCAAGAATGGGTTGTGAGTGGTCACTTACCCGCAAAGGTGACCGAGATAAATGCACTTGGGAAGGATAGGGCCCTCATTGGCACGGATCACGGGCTCTATATCATTGAGCAAGGTCGAAGTCGTTATATTGGTGAAAGTGAGCCATTTGGAAGTGTCACAGAAATGGTTGCGCATGATAATAGTATCTGGGCTGCTAGCAGCTATGGTGCGTTTCGCTATGATACTGAGCATCAGTTATTTTCTCGACTGGAGCTTTTTCAGGATAGCACTAGACCAGTTTGTATTACTCGAAGTGATAATGCGTTTTGGCTTATTAGCTCTGCGGGACTCACCGCATACAATGATAATGGGCAGATAGTCAGACACCTAAGTGCGCCTTATGGTGTGATAAGTAATGAATTTATCAACGGTAGCTGCGCTTATAGCTCATACAGTGATCGCGTCGTTTTAGGTTCACGATATGGCATCGTAGAGTTTTCTCCCAACAAACTGCTAGATAACCCTGCGCCAACCCCTAAGGTTTTAGTCTCGCAAGTATCGGTGAATAACGAACCCATCAGCTTGGGTGATATTCAAGAGGCGGTCCACGACGTTGATTATGGCGATAGCATTGCATTGCAATTGAGCTTGTGGCCATCTAATCAAGGCCAAAGTTTGGTATACCGAACACCTGATACCGATTGGCAAACGATGCAAGGCTTCCAACTAAACATTGATAAGCCAACGCCAGGTATCCACTCCCTTGAAGTGGCCGTACTAGGTGCGCAAGAGCAGAGTCTTCCTATACGCTTCAGTTATTTAGTGCGTACTCCTTGGTACATGACGGGCATGTTCTATTCAGTCCTAGGGCTAGCATCCATACTGCTTATTGCTGGCATTATCTATTGGCGCTCAAGACGGATCCGGTTTATGAACCGCTCGTTGAAGACACAAGTCGCCTTAAAAACTGAGCAGCTTCAGCACCAGAGTCGAGTATTGGTTGGTAATAATCAGCAGTTGCGTAAGGCTTTCAAAATCCGACAACTATTGCTGCAAGAGCTGGTGGAGCAAGCGGCCCAACATAGTGCTCAGTTTAAGCTTGAGCAGATCCCTAACTGGTCAAAGAGTAAAACGCCAGATTATGATGGACTTGACAACATCAAGGCTATTTTTGATGAGGAGAGTACATCACCTGTTGTTTGCTCTGTGGTCAGTATCCTCAAGTTTACCGTCGATGCGTGGAAAAAAGAGCTGGATAGCTACGGCATAAAAGTCGAACTCGTGGTCAAAGCGAGCTGTGAGCGTGTAGTTCTCGATACGTGTAATCTCGACATCATCTTCAACTCTGTCATCGCTAATGCACTTCGAAGAATGGTTCGGGGTCAGGTGCTTAAGGTGACGGTTGATGATGAGCTAACCAAACTCAATGTTATTTTCGAAGACAATGGTTTACCTTTGCCTAACTACAACGAACAGGCCTCCACTCAATCGTTTGATGGAAAAGAGAGTCAGCTCGATTTTAGCCCTTCTAGCCTCCCAGCTCATATTCATCGCTCAGGTGGGGAGTTAAAGCCGGTCGAAAGAGGAAGCACGAATCGTTTGACACTTCGTTGGATGCTCTCTCCAGAAGAAAAGCGAGACAGTGGCTTGGGCGATATCTCAGAGCGTACAGTTGGAAAACCGATACTCGGAGTGGAGGCTTCGAAGTCGCCTGTTGAAATAAAAGTCGACAAGCATGAGCAGTGGAAGCGCCAAGTTACTCGACTAGTATCGGAGCAGTTCAATGACCCGGACTTTAGCACTGCGTCTGTATCTAAAGCTCTATTCTTGTCAGAAAGGAGCTTCCAGCGCCGCTTTAAATCGCAGTTTAACAGCACCTTTACCGATTACTTAACGGATGTTCGTATGGAAAAAGCCTGTGAGATGCTCTTGCAGGGAGAGAAGGTGTCGGACGTTGCCTTTGCGTGTGGCTTCAATGACCCATCGTACTTCTCGCAGCGCTTTAAGGTCTACTTTGGTCTTCCACCATCTAAGTTTGCCATGATGGACGTGACCGAAAGCTAGGTATTAAGCGACCTTGTTACAGATTAAAGTAGCGATAAAATGCGCGCTGCTTCAGTCTCTCCAATGGGAGGTTAGTAAGGCGTATACGTACAGCATCTCCGGGTCTCAATTGAGCCGCAACGGAAAGATCGCGAAATGCCACTACACCAAGTTTTGGATACCCGCCAAGCGTTTGATGGTCGCTTAACATGACAATAGGATTACCGTCGGGCGGGATCTGTACAGCACCACAGACAATACCTTCAGAAATGAGTGAGTGAGTATTTACTGGCTCTGACACAAGGCTTGCTTGTAGCCTGACCCCCATTCTGTTGCTGTTTGGGCTGACGTTGTAAGATTGTTGCAGAACTCTTTGCAGAAGACACCTATCCAATTGGTGATATTGAAAGCTAGGGATAATGCGAAGTGTGCGTACGCCTTCGTAATTGGGCATTGCCGTTCTGGGCATGTTATCGGAAGGAATGGATGAATTGCGGCTGGCTGACTTTAGCGAATCTCCATTAGCTAATGGCAAACCTGCTTTGATACCACCGACCCCATCGCGCTCGACGGTCGATGTGCTTCCCATGAAGGTTGCGACATCGAATCCGCCGCTTGTAGAGATATAGGTTCGACAACCCGCTCTCGGGATCGATAAATGCAACTCTTGTCCATCTCTGAGGCCAAATGGATGCCAATTGACGACTCTTCTACTATCTGTGCTCCCTGTCAGTATCTCGCCGTTGCAATCTGCGCCAGTGAGAACAAGAGTCATATCACCCTCGGCTCGGAATTTGGCACGCCCCAATAATATTTCGAGGCTGGTGCTAGACATGGTGTTACCCAGTAGTTTTTGTCCCCAACAGTGAGCATGAAGGTCTGCGGCGCCACCTTGAGTGAGTCCGTATTTACTGGCTCCAAATCGGCCTAAGTCTTGAGTCGTTATATGATGATTATCATTGATGACAATTAGGCGTCCCATAAGCGCCCTCCTAGCGACAAAAACTTCTGTTTACTAATAGCATGGAATTGCACTCGGTCACCGACTTTGAGAAGGGACTGATCAGGTGACGCTTGATTAAACAGGGGTAAAGGACAATTGCCAATAATTTGCCATCCTCCCGGAGTGTCGTTGGGATAGACGGCGGTTTGGTTGTTGGCGATACCGACACTGCCTTTTGGCACAAACGAGCGGGGTGTGACGTGTCTAGGTGCACGTATTTGCTCGGGTAGCTCTGCTAGAAATGCAAAACCAGGGGCAAAACCAATCGCACACACTGAGTAAATCGTACTGGTGTGGTACATGACTATATCTTCTCGAGATAACGACAGCGAGGCTTCTAGTGCGAGCAAATCTGGAGCAACTTCTTCACCATAATAGGTAGGCAACATAATAGGCTCACCTAACGTGTCCTTATTAATCTCATCTTTGGCAGAAATCCCCTCTACGAACTGAATGATCTGGTTGGCAGAGCCGCGAATCGGATGAAACTCAATAAGAAGCGTTGTGTAGGAGGGGGTGCAGTTGGTAATTGAGCCTGAAAACGCTTGCTCTAGCTGATTGGCGATACTGGCAATTTTCGTAGGAAGGGACGTATCTATACGGCTAGCAAAGGTTAACAGCAGTGCCGATTCACTCACTTGATCTATAGACGGCTTCTTCATGATCTAGCCTTAGCTTCAGTCTGAGCGATACGCTGTTTTAACTGACTTGCTACTTTTATAGACGCTTGGTTATCACCATGGACGCAAAGTGTATCTGGCGCTAGAAGTAATGACTCACCGTCTATGGTGGTGATTGGGCGCTGTGAAAGAAAAGCATCAGCTTGTGACAATATTTCGTCAGGCTGGTGAAGGACGGCGTTGTCGAGCTGACGAGGCGCAAGGCGACCAGAGCTCAGATACCGACGATCGGCAAATGCCTCCATAATCAAAGCAACCCCTTGCTCATCAGCAAGAGAGCGATAAGTGTTAGCTTCTGCGGTGTCCAATATCATCAAAGGCAACTCTAGCGTATGAGCGGCCTGCAACACAGCATCAAATACAGAAGCAGATGCCATCATATCGTTGTAAAGCGCGCCATGAGGTTTTATGTACTCGACGCAGGTTTGATGATGCTTTGTAACTGCTTGTAACGCACCTACCTGATAAAGGATAGAGTGAGTAATGGACTCACTTGACATGGCAAGACTGCGCCTGCCAAATCCTTGTAAATCTGGATAACCCGGATGCGCTCCTATGGTGACGTCATGTGCTTTGCAAAGTTTAACGGTTTGCGACATGTGGTCGGGGTCGGATGCATGAAAGCCACAAGCGATGTTTGCCATATCGAGAAGTGGGATAAGTTCACTATCACACCCCATACTCCATTGACCGAAGCTCTCACCAACGTCTCCATTTAACTTCATCATAGGATAATTTCCTTTTATCAGAGATAGTTAAATTATGAAGTGGTGTTTGTGTTTTTACAATTCGCGGACGGTAGGTTTGTGAGGTATTAGATAGCAGACAAAAAAAAATCGCGGCATAGCCGGGGGACCATACCGCGGGTGTCAATGACACCTTCGCTTGCTGCCGGAGTGATGTGGTCGCCCACATCACCTCTGGAATTTCGATTAACAGGAGCAGGTTGCTCTGTTGGTATTAACTATAAATAACTCGACTTAATTTCCTTATAAAAATAACGGCAAGTTACCATGAAGATTGCGACAGTTTTCTGGCTTTATGTTAAGTGATTGAAAATATGAACTTTTATTTAAATTTAGTTTTTGTGGCTGTCATTGTTTTGTCACGATAAAAGTTTTTGAGATGACATTTTGACGTAATTGACGGACATATTTTGACAAATAATACGTTTGCAATCCGGCCTAAATTGACGTAGCGCAATGCGCAAAATAAGCTTGCAACTATAAAATGACTGTTAATGTTAATATTTCTCATTACCAATCATAGTTTGGGTGAATTGAATGAAACTTGCTGATTTGAACATCGGAAGCAGTGGCAAGATTACTGCACTAACTGGGCTATCGAGTGACGTCCGTAAAAAAATTGATGGTAATGGGATTGTTACCAAACACCGAAGTAAAGGTGATTCGTCGTGCTCCTATGGGCGACCCATTGCAGATCGAAGTACGTGGCGTGTCACTAGCGGTTCGCAACAATATTGCTCAATCAATAGAAGTGGAGTCATTGTGATGAACTACACCATCCTTACTGTGGGTAATCCTAATAGTGGTAAAACAACGCTATTCAATGGCCTAACAGGTGCTAAGCAACAAGTCGGTAACTGGGCTGGCGTAACGGTTGAAAAGAAAACGGGTCAATACAGCCATGCCGGTGACCAATTTCAGCTAACGGATCTACCTGGTATCTATGCACTAGATAGCGGAAATGATGGCAACAGTATTGATGAATCTATTGCTTCTCGCGCGGTACTGACTCATCCAGCAGACCTTATTATCAATGTTGTCGACGCAACAAGCCTCGAACGCAGTCTCTACATGACGCTGCAGCTTCGTGAATTGGGTCGTCCGATGGTCGTTGTGCTTAACAAAATGGACGCGCTAAAACGCGAACGCGTCAAGCTGGATGTCGCTGGCTTAGAAAAAGCACTCGGCTGCCCAGTGCTCACGCTTTCTGCGACAGACAAAGATCAGGTACGAGCCCTGAAAGAGCGATTGCATAAAACGGTTGTGCAAGGTCTTACTCTCGATGCACTTGCGGTTAACTATGGCTCTGAAATGGAACAGGCGATCGCAAAAGTTGAGCCGACCTTTGCTGGTGAGTCAGTGAGCTCTCGCGCTTTGGCGATTCGAGCGCTAGAAAATGATGTTATGGTGCTGAACTCACTCACCTCAGAGCAGAGAGATGAGATCGAGCTGGCTTCAAACCAAGCAGAGATCGACATTGACCTTCAAGTGGCGGATACCAAGTACACCTTCTTGCATGAGCAGTGTAAAAAGCTTCGCCGCAGCGAGGGTAAACTGAGCCGAAGCTTTACCGAAAAAGTAGATGGCTTCATCCTCAATAAATGGGTTGGTGTGCCTTTCTTCTTCGTGGTCATGTATCTCATGTTCATGTTCTCCATTAACATTGGCAGTGCTTTCATCGACTTCTTTGATATCGGCGTTGGCGCACTTCTTGTTGATGGCGGGCACTACCTTCTTGATGACCACCTTCCAGTTTGGCTTGTTACTTTGATCGCCGATGGTGTCGGTGGCGGTATCCAAACCGTGGCGACTTTTATTCCCGTGATCGCTGCGCTTTATCTGTTCTTGGCGGTGCTAGAGAGCTCTGGATATATGTCACGAGCGGCGTTTGTACTTGATAAGGTCATGCAGAAAATTGGTCTGCCAGGTAAAGCGTTTGTTCCTCTAGTGCTTGGCTTTGGTTGTAACGTGCCTTCAATTATGGCGACACGAACGCTGGATCAAGAGCGTGAGCGTAAACTCGCTGCTTCTATGGCTCCATTTATGTCATGTGGCGCGAGACTGCCTGTATACGCTCTGTTTGCAGCTGCATTCTTCCCAGAAAGTGGTCAGAACGTAGTATTTGCTCTTTACCTTTTAGGTATTGTTGCAGCCGTCTTTACTGGTTTGGTGTTAAAGCACACGATTTACCCGGGCTCGAGCGATAGCCTAGTGATGGAAATGCCTGACTATGAGCTACCAACTTTCCAGAATGTGATGATTAAGACCTGGCAGAAGCTAAAGCGCTTTGTACTCGGTGCCGGTAAAACCATCGTTGTGGTTGTGACCATTCTTAGCTTCCTAAACTCAGTGGGTACAGATGGCAGTTTTGGTAACCAAGATAGCGAGAACTCAGTACTGTCAAAAGCAGCACAAGTCGTCACTCCTGTTTTTGCTCCTATGGGTGTTCAACAAGACAACTGGCCGGCGACAGTGGGTATTATCACGGGTATCTTTGCCAAAGAAGCAGTCGTCGGTACGCTAAACAGCCTTTACACCTCTAGTGAGGGTGAAGAGGGTGAATATGATCTACTGGGTAGCCTTCAAGAAGCCGTTGAATCTATTCCTGCGAACCTGGCGGATCTCAGCTACTCAGACCCACTGGGTGTCGATGTCGGTGATCTGTCTGATTCTTCGGCAGTAGCAGAAGACCAAGAGGTAGATAGCTCGATCTTTGGTAACCTTAAAGGCTACTTCGTGACCAGTAACGCAGCGTTTGCTTACTTGATCTTCATCTTGCTCTACACTCCATGTGTTGCGGCTATGGGCGCTTACGTGAAAGAGTTTGGACAGAAGTACGCGCGCTTTATTGCAGTATGGACCATGGGACTTGCCTACGGTGGTGCAACGCTGTACTACCAAGTCACTCACTTCGCTCTTCACCCGATGACGAGTGCTGTGTGGATCGTTGCAATCTTGGCAGCGGGCGCATTGGTGTGGAAACTGCTTAAGAACCAAGGCAAAAAGCAGGCACAAATGGAGATGCAAACGGCATGATTCTATCTGATTTGAAAGCGTATATTGAAGCGAACCCAGCCGTAATCCGACAAGAGCTAGCAAAGCAGTTCTCGCTCAGCGAAGACGGAGTTGATGCCATGCTTGCGGTCTGGATTCGAAAAGGAAAGCTTTCAAGGACGGAAGATTGTGATAAGAAAGGCCAGGTGATGCGCGTGCGATATCATGTGAATCAAGCCGATGCTTTATCACTGAGTGTTAAAATGTAGTCACGAAAAAGCTCCGATTTTGTCGGAGCTTTTCTTTTCTTGAACAGCCAGCTATTAGTCAATCACGCGCTTATAAAAAGCTCACTTTCCGCGAGCTGCGACTGAATACGTTGAACCAAGCTTTGTTGGTCTGCATCGCTGCGATACTCACCCTTGGTGCTTCCCCACAGTGGTCCAGGCCAAGCGATATCATTCTTAAAGCGCGCAATATGATGAACGTGAAGCTGCGGCACCATATTACCCAGTGCGCCAAAATTGAGCTTATCCGGGGTGAACAGGGTCTCTAGAGCACGGTTGACTACCTCAGACTCGATTAGAAACTGCTGCTGTTCCGACATTGGCAGGTGATGCAGCTCAGTTAAGTCCGCTTTCTTAGGCACCAAGATAACCCAAGGAACCGAGTCGTCTCTGTGTAGTAGCGCCAGACTCAATGGAAATTCACCAAGTAGGCTAGTGTCTTTTGTAAGTTGTGGGTGCAGTTCAAAGCTCATGGTAGGCGCTCATGTCGAAGTAAAAGGGACAAAAAAGGCGAGGTGCTTTCGCATCTCGCCTTCTATTATGAATGCTATTTCAATAAATTACATTCTTTCTAGTGTCTCGATACCCAGTAGCTCAAGACCTTGTTTGATAGTCTTAGCAGTTAGGGCTGCAAGTCGTAGACGGCTTTGCTTCACCGCTTCGTCTTCGGCAACTAGGATTGGGCACGCTTCGTAGAAGCTAGAGAATTGACCTGCTAGTTCGAATAGGTAGCTACACATGATGTGAGGCTGACCTTCACGAGCCACTGACTCAACCGCTTCTTCAAATTGTAGAAGCTTAGCAACCAGTGCTTTCTCTTTTTCGTCAGTGATCTTGATGTCGCCAGTAAGCTCATCCATCGACACACCAGCTTTAGCAAATACAGACGCTACACGTGTATACGCATACTGCATATATGGTGCTGTGTTGCCTTCAAATGCAAGCATGTTGTCCCAGTCAAACACGTAGTCAGTAGTACGGTGCTTAGAAAGGTCTGCGTACTTAACCGCTGCCATTGCAACTGTGTTCGCGATGTTTGCTTTCTCTTCGCTTGCAAGTTCAGGGTTCTTAGACTCGATAAGCGCGTTTGCACGCTCAACCGCTTCATCTAGAAGGTCTGCAAGACGAACCGTGCCGCCAGCACGTGTCTTAAATGGACGGCCATCTTTACCTAGCATCATACCGAACGCATGGTGCTCAAGCGTTGTTGACTCTGGCACGTAGCCCGCTTTACGAACAATTGTCCACGCCTGTTGCAGGTGCTGATGCTGACGTGAGTCGATGAAGTAAAGTACGCGATCTGCGCCTAGCTGCTCGTAGCGGTACTTAGCACAAGCGATATCAGTAGTGGTGTACAGGAAGCCGCCGTCACGCTTCTGGATGATAACGCCCATTGGCTCACCATCTTTGTTCTTGTACTCATCAAGGAAGACAACTTGCGCGCCGTCATCTTCTACTGCAAGACCTTTTTCTTTCAGATCTTGAACAATACCTGGCAGCATGTCGTTGTACATGCTTTCGCCCATTACGTCATCGCGAGTCAGTGATACGTTTAGACGGTCGTAGTTACGCTGGTTTTGAATCATAGTGACGTCAACCAGTTTCTTCCACATCTCGCCGCAGAACTCATCGCCACCTTGAAGTTTTACAACATAGCCACGTGCGCGTTCGGCAAACTCTGCATCTTCGTCATACAGTTTTTTAGACTCACGGTAAAACGCTTCAAGGTCAGAAAGTTCCATAGAGACTTCGCCAGACTCTTGTTGTACGCGCTCAAGGTTTGCGATAAGCATACCGAACTGAGTACCCCAGTCGCCGATATGGTTTGCACGAATCACTTTGTGACCCAAAAACTCTAGCGTGCGAACAACCGCATCACCGATGATGGTTGAGCGCAGGTGACCAACGTGCATTTCTTTAGCCACGTTTGGTGCTGAGTAGTCAGCAACGATCGTTTGCTGCTCTTGAGAAGCCACACCTAGGCGAGAGTCAGCCAGAGCCTCGTCTGCTTGCTGCGCTAGGAACTCTTCACTTAGGAAGATGTTGATAAAGCCAGGACCAGCAATTTCTGTTTTGCTTGCAATTCCATCTAGGTCCAAAACATCCAGAACTTTTTGCGCGAATTCTCGTGGATTAGTACCCAACTTCTTAGCAACGCCCATTACGCCGTTTGCTTGGTAGTCACCAAACTGTGGCTTTGCAGATTGGCGAACAGCCGCAGGACTGCCTGCAGGTGCGCCAGCGGCTTCTAGAGCCTGAGATACTTTGTCGTTGATCAGTGCTTGGATATTCACACGCATTTCCTTCAAAACTTGGCTTCAATTCTTGGAATTGGATTTAATCTAGTAAATTGGCGCACATAATAGCAACTTTAACGCCGCTGACCTAGGGGGAAAGTTTGTATTTTTTCTGATTCTAGCTCAATCCTGCTACTATTTGGCGTTTGATGATCAAAGTGAGCACGAAAAAATGCAACAAACCCTGATAGAAAAAGGTCTAGTGCCTTCTGCAATGTTGAATAAAATCGATGATTTTCTGGATAATATTCAGGCTTTATGCAGCCTGTTAGCTATCGATTTATCTGCTTATCAGGCGGATCATATTGCTTTGCGTATTAATGATGCTGAGCTGGCGAAAGCGGCGCATCAAGCATGGTTAGAATATGGGAAAGTGATCTCCGAGGCGCAGATCAACGGTCGTCCAATTATCGTGCTTGAGTTCGATAACGCTGTTCAAAGTCATGGCTGGTCCATTGAATGTCTAGAATTGCCTTACCCTGCGATTGGCAAAACACACCCAGTAGAGGATTGGGAACATGTTGAATTTGTGGTGCCATCAAATGCGCTGACCGCTGAGGCCTTTTTGCAAGATCTCTATAAGCTGTTTCCGAACCTTGAGCGCCAGCTTGAGCAAGCGAAACAGCAAGGGGTAAAGGTCAAGTTATCGAGCCCGAAAGGAGAAGGTGAGCGTCTGGTTAACCCAACGGTCGCGTTTAAACTCAATAACATCTGCATCAAGCTCCACCCTCACAGTTTGAAAAATATCGTCGCTTCTGAGCAAGAGGACGTTTCTGAAAAAGAATAAGTGACGGCGCTCTTAATCTGACATCCTAGTGAAAAAGGTTACTTGCGTGGTTAACAGTTAAACACGGTAAAGACACCTTCATACCAATGAACGCGCGTCGGCAAGCTACAATTGAAAAACGTATTCAGATTGTAAGGAAACGACGCGTGAATCTAAACAAGATGGTTGGTGATAGTACAAGGCTTGTTGGTATTGTGTTGATGTTGTCTTGCTTGCCAATGGCGATTCATGCCAAAGACTTTGACTTCGACAACCCTCAATGTGATGTCAAAGCATCTCGCAGTGTCACCAATGATCATCTCACACTTAACCTCAACTTCTGCAATCAACTAACACTTCACGACGGCAAGCTAGCCACGTGGACCGATGCGCGCATACAGCCCTATTTGTCCGCATCAAAACGCTGGTTAGAGGTGATTCTTTCCGTTGATGGGGTTGAGCAGCACAGGCTAGATATTGACTTCTACGTGGTGCCCATGGACAACGCCAACGGTATGGCGGGACCAGAAGCCGAAATTGACGTTAATTGGCGTTTAATCCCAACCGAAGGCTCGGTATTTATTGGCAGTCACACCTACGAACCTGGCTTTGATCAGGTGGAGTTCAATGCCAATATTCTGCATGAAATGGGGCATGTGTTTGGCATCGGTGCGTATTCCATGGACTACACACGTCACGACGGACAGCTCGGTAAGGTGTTTATGGTGCGCGATAGCCAAGCGGTGAAGCGCTTTAATGAGCAATATGATGTGGATTATCGTGAGCTGCCAATCAGTGATGATGGGGGGCATCTTTACGACTCTAAATGGAGTGAAGACAAAAAACGCTACGATAAGAATGGTCGCCCAGTGCCAGACATGAGTGCAGAGTTGATGGCAAATGGCAACCTGATAGGTCCGGTGACATTGGGAGTGCTCGATGACTTAGGTTATCGGGTGGATTATTCGAAAGGTGACACCTACCAGTAAATGTCGACCCTATGAAAGAGAAAAAGCCCTTCATACTAAGATGAGAAGGGCTTTTAATATAATGAAATCAGATAGATAATTACAAAATCACTGTCTTGTTTCCGTAGACGAATACGTGGTCATTGACCACTTTATTGAGCGCCTTAGATAAGACATTCTTCTCTACGTCACGACCCGCTTGTGCCATATCAGCAGCGCTGAAGTTATGGTCGACAGGAATAACGTCTTGCTTAATGATCGGACCTTCATCCAAGTCGTTGGTAACAAAGTGCGCGGTCGCACCAATGATCTTCACGCCGCGATCATACGCTTGCTGATAAGGTTTCGCGCCGATAAAAGCAGGCAAGAAACTGTGGTGGATGTTAATGATCTTGTGATGGTACTTCTCAACGAAAGTCGGCGTCAGTACGCGCATGTACTTAGCTAACACTAGGTAGTCTGCTTCGTATTGGTCAATGGCTTCCAACATTTTTGCTTCGTGCTCTTCGCGGCTAAGACCTTCGTGAGACACACAGTGATACGGAATATCAAACTTCTCTGTTAATCCCTGGAGGATGTCGTAGTTGCCGATAACTGCCGCGATCTCGACGTCTAGGCTGCCATCGAAGTTTTTCATCAGGATATCACCAAGACAATGTGCTTCTTTGGTCACTAAGATCACGATGCGTTTACGAGATGAATCTACCAGTCTGCGTTTAGTGCCTTCAGGAAGGGCGTGGTCTAGGTCTGCTAAGAAGGTCTCGTCATTGAAGTAACCTTCAAGCTCGGTACGCATAAAGAAATGACCGCTGGTGTTATCCACAAATTCGTTGTTGTGAATAATGTTTAGCTGGTGCTTGTAACAGATGTTAGTGATCTTTGAGATCAAACCTGGCGCATCGTTGCAATGCGTCAATAAGGTCTTCTTTTCCATGATTTACTGCTTCCGTGAAAATGTCATTCATACCTCGTGGTCACTCAAACTATTTATTTGGTGTGTCAGTGATTATGCAACTCAATGAAAGGCATTGGAGGTTTGCTCACTCGAGGATTTAATCTTTGCTGCGTGTTATCAAGGTTGTACGCAATATAACCGACATTATTAATCTATTCTGAGCAAGGTTTCAACAAAAGAAGTCTGCCGCACTAGTGGCAAAGGCTCTAGAAAGCCAGATTTCGATGCAATCTAGCAGCCCTAACCCCTATCAAATCGGTTTTTTAACTGCTGGTGGTTTGGGTATACTACCCCCATTCTTTATTAGCAGTGGTACCAAATGGGTTCACGAACAATCACCAAAGCGTTTGCCTCTGATGGTGCGCTAGGGCAGGTCATACCGGGGTTTCAACCACGCCAACCGCAGCTGGATATGGCGAATGCCGTTGATGAAGCTATTGAGCATCAAACGCAGCTGGTAGTCGAGGCTGGCACGGGCACGGGTAAGACATTTGCTTATCTCGTTCCTGCGTTACTGAGTGGAAAAAAGACGATCATCAGTACCGGCTCGAAAAACCTGCAGGAGCAGCTGTTCCACCGAGATCTGCCTTTGATGGTTGAAGCTTTGGGCTTTCATGGAAAAGTGTCACTGCTGAAAGGTCGTTCTAACTATTTGTGTTTGGATAGGCTGAGTCGACAAATGGTCGAAAGCCACACTACTGAAACGCAAACTGATCTGCTTTCCCAGCTGGTTAAAGTGCGAACCTGGTCCTCGGAGACCAAGTCAGGCGATTTAGGTGAGTGCGATGCTATTGCCGAAGATAGCCCAATCATCCCGACCATTACCTCAACCAATGACAATTGCCTAGGCAAAGAGTGTCCGAGTTACGAGGATTGCTTTGTACTCAAGGCAAGAAGGCGAGCGCTCGACTCCGATGTTGTGGTCGTGAACCATCACTTGTTTATGGCGGATTTGGCGATCAAAGAGACTGGCTTTGGTGAACTGATACCAGAAGCTGACGTGTTTATCTTCGATGAAGCTCACCAGATCCCTGATATTGCTAGCCAGTACTTTGGACAATCAGTTTCTAGCCGACAGATCCAAGATCTGTGTAAGGACATTGAGATCGGTTATCGCACTGAAGCGAGAGATATGCGTCAACTGCAAAAAGCAGGGGAACGTCTGTCTCAAGCAGCGATGGATATGAGAATTGTGCTTGGTGATACCGGTTTTCGCGGTAACTGGCGAGATGCAATCGCTTCGCCGAGTATTAAGCGTGAGATGGAAAGACTCACCGATGCTTTGGACTTCGTGATTGATGTACTCAAGCTTGCCCTTGGTCGCAGTCAACTTCTCGATACCGCATTTGAACGCGCTAACCTCGTAAAGGGCAGGATCGAGCGAGTCTGTGATGTGACGATTCCTGGCTACTCCTACTGGTACGACACATCACCGCGCCATTTCAGTTTGCATATCACCCCTTTAACGGTGGCCGATAAGTTTCATGAGCAGGTTGAGATGAAAGGGGGCGCTTGGATATTTACCTCCGCCACACTCGCTGTATCGGATGATTTTGGTCACTTCACCTCGCGATTGGGCTTAGTGCCCAAAAAGCAGTTTTCATTACCAAGTCCGTTTGATTACCCAAGCCAAGCAAGACTCTGTGTGCCTCGTTACTTGCCAGAGCCCAACAGTAATGGTCTGGCTGATAAACTTGTAAGAATGCTTACCCCTGTTATTGAGCAAAACCAAGGACGCTGTTTCTTTTTGTGTACGTCGCACAGCATGATGCGTGAGCTTGGGGAGAAGTTCCGAGAGACACTATCACTGCCCGTGTTATTGCAGGGGGAAACCAGTAAGCAGAAAACCCTGGCTGAGTTTATGGAGCTTGGGAATGCCTTGCTGGTGGCAACAGGTGCATTCTGGGAAGGAATAGATGTTAGAGGTGACACCTTGAGCTGTGTTATCATCGACAAATTACCGTTTACCGCACCGGATGATCCGTTACTTAAAGCGCGGATCGAGGATTGTAAGCTGCAAGGGGGAGACCCATTTCAGCAGGTTCAGATCCCCGATGCGGTGATTACGCTTAAGCAGGGTGTTGGACGTTTGATACGCGATCAAAAAGATCGTGGTGCACTGATTATTTGCGATAACCGATTAGTGACCAGAGACTATGGAGCGACCTTCCTGTCCAGTCTCCCACCGATTCCCCGAACTCGAGACCTGGGCGTGATTAAAACGTTTTTAGCACAAGGCGAAGCACCGAGTGCAGCAGAAGAACAAATTGAGAAATAAATGACTTACAAAATCTTAGCTATCGATACCGCAACAGAAAATTGCTCAGTAGCGCTTCTAGTTGGCGACAAGACATACTCACGCAGTGAACTCGCGCCGCGCGACCACACTAAGAAAGTACTGCCAATGGTAGATGAACTGCTGAAAGAGGCAGATCTAACCTTGACTGATCTTGATGCGCTTGCGTTTGCACGTGGTCCAGGTAGCTTTACTGGTGTGCGTATTTGTATTGGTATCGCGCAAGGTTTGGGTTTTGGTGCAGATCTGCCGATGATCGGCATTTCGACATTAAAAGCGATGGCGCAAGGGGCCTATCGTATCGCCCAAGCAACCAACGTAGCGAGTGCTATCGATGCACGCATGAACGAAGTGTACTGGGGTCGTTTCGAGCGTCTAGAGTCAGGAGACTGGCAAGAGGTTGATCAAGAGCAAGTCATTCCGCCGAGTGTTCTTGTCGAAAATATCGTGGCAGACGAGCATAAATGGACAACCGCTGGTACAGGTTGGGATGCATACTCAGAATCACTATCAACACTGGCGATCACCACTCAAGCTTCAGAGGTTCTCTACCCAGAGGCACAGGATATTGCTTATCTCGCTCAGTTCGAGTTAGCAAAGGGCAACACAGTCCCAGCTGAAGAAGCTAGCCCAGTTTATTTGCGTGATACTGTTGCATGGAAAAAGCTGCCAGGCAGAGAGTAACGAAGGAGAGGGCTAGTCCACAGCGCTAGCCCAACTTGATTATGGTCTCGATTAACGGCTTACCTTCCATACCCAATCAGCGCAAGACACAGAAAGCCAATGCAAAAAAGGCAGTGTCGAAAGCGTCTACATCTCAATCTTCGCAGTCAACCAGCCAATCGACGCAGGTCACGAAAGTGGCGCAAGCGGTCGCGCATTCAGTAAAGCATTTATCCGATGCTGACATGGCAAAGGCTCAGGTTCAGTATGATCTCCCGGAGGGTCGATCGAAAAAGGCTCTGGAAGAGTATATGAATGTTATGAATCGAGCCAAAAGAGAGGAACTCGAACAGTTGCTTGGTGTCGATATCTATATATGATAATAAGAGTTATTTGCTTTAACTGTAACTTGCTTTAATTAGGGTATCCCCATTTATGAAAACACTCCTGAAACTCAGTAGTATTGTGGCGTTAAGTGCCATTTTGAGTGCCTGTGGCAGCCTTCCTGACACCTTAGCGACCAACAACGAGAACGTGGTTGCTACTTATCAAGGTGTCCTTGATACCAATGACAAGACCGAGGTGCGTTTGGGTGGAGTGATAGACACGGTAAAAAATCTCGCCGATAGAACTCGCATCGAAGTTGTTAACCTACCTATTGACAAGTATGGCAAGCCAGATATTAGTGAAGAGCCAAATGGACGCTTCATTGCCTATGTAGACGGGTTTGTTGACCCTATCACCTACGCGCAAGGGCGTTTAGTCACCTTTGGCGGTTACAAAGTTGGTATGGAGCGCGGGCGCATTGGCGAATATGAAGGTGACTTCCCGGTTATTAATGCCTATGGTAATTACCTGTGGCGAGTTGAAGAACGCTTAATCATTAATCGCGACTTTGGCAGCTATGGGTCATGCTGGGGTTACTATTGCGATGGTTTCTATTACCACAGCGGACCTAGCACTGGTCGAGTGATCAAAGAGGTTAAATAGGATTGGATTCCACCTTTAAAGAAAAATCGCTCAAGATAGACGACAGGACGATAGCCTACCTTGAACGCGAAGCCTCAAAAACGACCGCCAAGACGGTCGTTTTTATTCATGGTTGGATGGACAATGCGGCCAGTTTTCATGCTTTACTTGCGCTGATTGAGAAACAATCGCCCGATTGGCGTGTTGTCGCCATTGACTTACCTGGGCATGGACACTCTTCCCACAAGAGTCCTCATCATTTCTATAACTTTCATGACTATATTGATGATCTTCACCGCATATTGATTAAACTTCACGCAGTCGATGTGTTTCTAGTGGGGCATTCACTTGGTGCATTGATCGCAAGTTGCTATAGTGCTGCCTTTCCTGAAAAAGTCTCAGGTTTAGTTCAAATCGAAGCGCATATCCCTTTATCTGAATCACCTCAGCTAAGTGCTGGACGCTTAAGAAAAGGCATTGAAAGCCGCGAGCGCTGGCGTGGTAAAACCGCGAAAGCCATTTCTTCGAAACAAGACGCGATTAACATGCGGATCAGAGCAACAAAACTCTCCGAGTCTGCTGTGTTGCCGATCGTAGAGCGCGATCTTCGTTGTGAGCAGGGTAAATGGTATTGGCGTCATGACAGCAAGCTCAAGTGCGAGTCTGTCTATCGAATGGCGGAGCAAAATGCTCAGGCGATCGTCGATGCTATTCAAACACCTCATTTGGTGATTTTGGGCGAGCGCGGTTATGCCTATCTTCAACATAAAGAGCGTTTAGCGATGTTGCCCAAGGCACAAATTGAGTGGGTAGCAGGTGACCATCATTGTCATCTTGAGTCGCCAGAAAGTGTATTTGAACTAATACTTGGACTAGTTAACAAAAATTAAACAAGTGTTTGAGTCTTTCGTGCGCTAACTGGTCTGCTGTGTTGTAATAGCAGGAATAATAAAACATTCATAGTCCCATAAAGTGTTAACAATATTTTAAAACAACACTGAAACCTGCCTACGGCTATGAAACGGAAGAGTGACCTTACACGCAAGGAGTAGAATTGTGGATAAACCTTGGCTTTCTCGATACCCAAGTGACGTGCCTGAGCACATCAATCCGGATCAGTACCCTTCTCTAGTTGAGATGTTCGAACAGTCGGTTCATAAATTTGCAGACCAACCTGCGTTTGTGAACATGGGCTCAGTCATGACGTTCCGTAAGTTGGAAGAGCGCAGCCGAGCGTTTGCGGCGTACCTGCAAAATGAACTCAAGTTGCAAAAAGGCGATCGCGTCGCGATTATGATGCCAAACTTGCTGCAATACCCAATAGCGCTATTTGGTGTACTTAGAGCCGGCCTTATTGCGGTCAACGTTAACCCACTTTATACCCCTCGTGAGTTAGAGCATCAGTTGAATGACGCAGATGCGAAAGCCATCGTTATCGTGTCAAACTTTGCTAACACTCTAGAGCAAGTTGTAGATAAGACGCCGATCAAGCACGTGGTGCTGACCAGCCTAGGGCAAATGCTGCCAACAGCGAAAGGCACGATTGTTGATTTCGTTGTGAAGTACGTGAAAGGCATGGTGCCTAAGTACGACTTACCAGGAGCGATTTCTTTTAAGAAGGCACTCCACAAAGGTCGTCGCCTGCAATACGTTAAGCCGTTTATGACGGGTGATGATATTGCGTTTTTGCAATATACCGGCGGTACGACAGGCGTTGCTAAAGGCGCGATCCTGACTCACCGCAATATGATTGCTAACGTGATGCAGGCGAAGGGCATGTATGCGCCAGTATTGCACGAAGGACGTGAGTTTGTGGTCACCGCGCTGCCGCTCTATCACGTATTTGCACTTACGGTTAACTGTCTGCTGTTCATTGAAATGGGTGGTCAAAACCTACTGATTACCAACCCGCGTGATATTCCAGGCTTTGTGAAAGAGCTACAAAAATACCCGTTCACTGCGATAACCGGGGTAAACACTCTGTTCAATGCTCTGCTTAACAATGAAGATTTCCATGAGTTGGACTTCCGTGGATTAAGACTGGCAGTGGGCGGCGGTATGGCGGTTCAACGTGCCGTTGCTGAGCAGTGGAAGAAAACCACTGGCTGTTTGCTTCTCGAAGGTTACGGTCTGACGGAGTGCTCGCCTCTCGTTGCCGCTTATCCACATGACTTGGTTGAATATAACGGGTCAATTGGTCTTCCAGTTCCTTCTACGGAAGTGCGTATTGTTGATGAAGAAGGCAATCCAGTTGAGGGTGATGGTAAAGGCGAACTCCAGGTTCGTGGTCCTCAGGTGATGCAAGGCTATTGGCAGCGTGCGGAAGCGACCAAAGAGGTGATTAACCAAGAAGGTTGGCTATCAACAGGTGATATCGTTGAGTTCGACGACGAAGGATTTTTACATATCGTCGACCGCAAGAAAGACATGATTTTAGTGTCGGGCTTCAACGTTTATCCAAATGAAATTGAAGACGTTGTTGCCTTGAATGACAAGGTACTCGAGGTCGCAGCGATTGGTGAGGCGAACGAAGCCTCGGGTGAGATCGTTAAGATTTTCATCGTTAAAAAAGACAACTCTCTGACTAAAGAAGAGGTCATCGAGCATTGTCGTCAACACTTGACGGGCTATAAGATCCCGAAACGCGTTGAATTTAGAGAAGATCTGCCAAAAACCAACGTTGGTAAGATTCTACGCCGCGTGTTGCGCGAAGAAAACGATGCAAAACTGATGAAAACCTCAGAGAAGACAGTTTAAGTTAACGTTTGATTACAATCAGTGCTAAAATGCCAGCCCGCAAAGCTGGCATTTTTTATAAAGAGAGATTGAGTGGAATTCCAAATAGTAACAGAGTTTGCCGAGCTAGAGTCGGTATGCAGCAAGGCTCGTGAATCCGATGTCGTGATGTTGGACACTGAGTTTGTGCGCATTCGTACTTACTACCCTAAGCTTGGATTGATTCAGCTTTATGACGGCGAACAGTTGTCACTTATTGACCCACTTACTATCAGTGATTTCACCCCTTTCATCGAGCTCTTGAAGGACACGTCAGTATTAAAGGTTCTTCATGCTTGCGGCGAAGACCTTGAGGTGTTCGCGAACAGCTTCGATTGCATGCCATACCCAATGGTGGATACGCAGATCATGGCCGCATTTCTTGGTCACGGTTTATCAACGGGCTTTGCTACTCTTGTTCAAGAGTATCTTGATGTCGAGCTTGATAAGAGTGAGTCGCGTGCCGATTGGGTAGCTCGTCCACTGACTGACAAACAGCTCGATTACGCTGCGGCAGACGTGTACTACCTGTGGCCACTGTACTTTAAGCTGTTTGCTAAAGTGGAAGCCAAAGAGTGGTGGGAAGCGGCTCAGCAAGAGTCTGATTTGCTGATGCAAAAGCGCGGCAAAACTCCGAACCCTGAGAAAGCCTATCTAGATATCAAAGGTGCGTGGCAGCTTAAGCGAAAGCAACTAGCTGTACTGAAACCGCTCGCGACATGGCGCTTCAATGAAGCATTAAAACGTGACTTAGCTTTGAACTTCATTATCAAAGAGCAAGAGCTTTGGACGGTTGCACGTCATGGCCTGAAAAAGCCAAAACAGATGGAGCAAGAGGGCATCGACCCTAGAGCTATTCGCCGTCATGGTGAGCGTATTGCTGCTATCGTTAAGCGTGCGCAGCAAACGCCAGAAGAAGATTATCCAGAGAAAATTGAACGCTTGATGGACTTTCCAAGCTACAAGCAAGTGTTCAAAAAACTGAAAGACGAAGTGAAGAAGGCGGCTCAGCACAGCGGCTTAGCGACAGAGTTTTTAGCGTCCAAAAAGCAGCTTAACCAATACCTTTCTTGGGTTTGGAAGCATCAGCGCGATCCAGCCAAGCTTCCGGATGTGATGCAAGGGTGGCGTCTTGAGCTGTTTGGTCGTCAGCTAGACCAAGTTATGGATGTATAAACTTAGCTAATAGAAGAAAGGCTCGCGATTGCGAGCCTTTTTTGAATTACTTTTCGTCTTCTGGAAGCTGCACGTTGAGCTCAAGAACCGAAATGTCATCGTCTTTATGTTCGAATGACAAATCCACCATAGACGGATCAACATCGACATATTTCGCGATCACCTTAAGGATATCTTCCTTTAACTGCGGTAAGTAAGACGGAGAAGGCGAGCCTTCACTGCGTCTCTCTGCAACGATGATTTGCAAACGTTCTTTTGCTAGGTTTGCTGAGGTCTTCTTCTGTGGGCGGAAAAACTCAAGTAGAGACATAGCTTACCCCCCGAATAGACGTTTGAAGATACCTTTCTTCTGCTCTGTTAAGAAGCGGAAGTCGACTTGCTCACCGAGTAGACGATCAACGGTGTCTGAGTACGCCATACCTGCATCAGACTCATCATCAAAAATGACTGGCACACCTTTATTAGAGGCATTCAGTACTGCTTGGCTTTCTGGAATAACACCAAGTAGTGAAATGTGTAGGATCTCTTCTACATCTTCGACAGACAGCATTTCTCCTTGTGTTACTCGTGCTGGGTTGTAGCGAGTCAACAATAGGTGCTGTTTTACCGGCTCTTTACCTTCTTCAGCGCGGCGAGACTTCGAGTCTAGGATGCCAAGAATACGGTCTGAATCGCGAACCGACGAGACTTCTGGGTTGGTGGTGACAATCGCTTCGTCCGCGAAGTACAGCGCCATCAATGCACCTTGCTCAATACCCGCAGGTGAATCACAGATTACGAAGTCAAAACCCATTTCGTCGAGGTCGTCCAATACGCGACGTACACCATCTTTGGTCAGCGCATCTTTATCACGAGTTTGTGAGGCAGGAAGGATGAACAGATTGTCAGTACGCTTATCTTTGATAAGTGCTTGATTTAGCGTTGCTTCACCGTTGATAACATTGACGAAATCATAAACCACGCGACGTTCACAACCCATGATAAGGTCTAGGTTACGAAGACCAATATCGAAGTCGATAACGGCCGTTTTCTTGCCTTTTAGTGCCAGTCCTGACGCGATTGCCGCGCTCGAGGTCGTCTTACCTACGCCGCCTTTACCCGACGTTACCACAATAATGCGTGCCATTAATTGTTTTCCTTTAAATTCTAAATCGTGAGGATCTCGAAATCGAGTTGGTCATCGGTCATGCCGAATAGCACCTTTTTACCCCAGTATTCACGTTCAATCTGATCGCTGAGCCAGTAGTTTCCTGCTATGGAGACTAGTTCAGCTTGTAAGTCGTTGCAGAGAATTTTTGCATCGCGTGAGCCACTCGCTCCTGCGATTGCTCTGCCTCGTAATGTGCCATGGATATGAATGGTGCCATCGGCGATAACTTCGGCGCCCGCACTCACATGGCTTAATATGACAAGGTCACTGTTTTTGGCATAGATTTGTTGCCCAGAGCGAACTGGGTTGCGGACAATTTTGGTTGGCTCCATTTTGGCAGGGGCTTGAGAAGGTGCTTTACTGGCCGTCATGACCGCAAACCCTGCTTCTGACGCAAGGTTTTGCAGTCGCTTATCTTGGCAGCCAGTAATGCCAACGGGAATCATACCTATCTCTTCTACGCCCAGCTTTAGGTCGATAAAGTTAATATCGCCATCTACTTGGCTAACATTGATCACCACGGGTGCCGAGGCGAAAAATGTCGGGGCTTGAGAGACTTTTTGTTGTAAAAATTGAACCGCTTTGGAAACATCGTTGTCAGAAAGATGCAACACCGATAAGGTGAAGCTACTGCCTTTCAGATCTGGGGATTGAGACATTGATGATCAAATCCTTGTGCCAATGACATTGCTATTGATTAGGTTATGCCAATGTAACCGTATCTAGAGGTTACTTGGGAATAATCATGTTATATTTCAACATTAGATACAGCAAGCTATCTTGCTCTCAAATGGATAATTAACTCTCAATTTTCCATAAACTAACCGAATTATTTCTTCTACTTGAGAAGATACGTAACGATAAGAGATACAACCATGCTTTGTTCAATCTATAAAAGCACTAAAAAAGACGGGGCATACCTGTACATCGCAAAGAAAGACGACTTCACTCCAGTACCAGAAGCGTTGATGGACATGTTTGGCAGACCTCAGTTTGTCATGGTGGTTAACCTTGCTGGCCGTACACTGGCGTTGGTCGATGTTGAGAAGGTCAAAACCTCGATTAACGAAGAGGGCTTTTTCTTACAATTACCACCACCGCCAGAAAACTTACTGGATAAATACAAAGAGCAGAAAGCTCAACAGAAATAATCCGACTGCTCAGGGGAGGGCACGGTGAAAAAGATATTGTCAGTGATGCTAGGGGCAAGCCTAGCCACAAGCGCAGTCGCGCAACAAAAGGAATCCTTCGAGGAATATGTCGCGGGTCTCAAGCAAGAGGCTCGAGAGCAAGGAATCTCTGAGCAAATCTTAACAGAGGCCTTTGCTGGTGTGGAATACAAGCCCAGAGCGGTGAAAGCCGACCGTAACCAGCCTGAGAAAAGACTGACCTTGGATGAGTACATACCAAGAGCAGTGCCGGATTGGAAAGTAAAGCAAGCGAAAGAGCTTCACAACAAACATTACGCAGAGCTGAAACGTATTGGCGACGAGTATGGCGTCCAGCCGCGCTTTATCGTCGCATTGTGGGGCGTTGAAAGTAACTTTGGTCGCTTTACTGGTAACTATCGAGTGATCGATGCGCTATCAACCATGGCGTATGAAGGACGAAGAGAAGCCTTCTTCCGCAGTGAGGCTCTAGCGGCACTGACCATTCTAGAACAAGGTCATATCGCACCTGAAGACATGAAAGGGTCCTGGGCTGGCGCAATGGGACAAAGCCAGTTCATGCCGAGCTCGTTCCTGAACTTTGCCGCTGATGGTAATGGTGATGGCAAGAAAGATATCTGGGACAGCGAAGCCGATGTCTTCGCATCAACCGCTAACTACTTAGCGAAATCTGGCTGGGATGATCAATACACTTGGGGACGACAAGTCAAAGTTCCTAAAGGGTTTTCTCCTGAGCTTCAGGGGCGCGATCCTGAAAAAGGCAAGTTCTTGCAAGAGTGGAGCAAGCTCGGTGTGACAAGATACGATGGTCGCCCACTGCCTCAGCTTGATGAAGACATTAAAGCTTGGCTTATCATGCCTGATGACGAGAATGGTCGAGTTTATTTGGTATATAACAACTATAACGTGTTGATGAAGTGGAATCGTTCGTATTACTTCGCTTTGGCTGTCAGCCACCTTGCTGACCGAATCGCGATGGATTAACGTCTACATAAAATGAAAAAGCGCCCATGCACTCAGGCCGCGTGCATGGGCGCTTAGTTTTACTATCTGCTAGCCGGTCACTTTCTCCAAAAAGCTTGCCAGTTCATCAACAGCTTGCCTGTTGGATGACTGAACCGTCACTTCAGTGCCTTTAACAAGCTGCAATGTCTGCAACTTGAACAAATTCTTAGCCGTAGCCGTCTTTCCCTTAGAGACGATCTCGATATCTTCTGAGTACTTTTTCGCTTCTTTAACGAACTGCGCTGCCGGCCTTGTGTGTAAGCCGCTCTCTGCTGTGATCAATGCGTTTTTCTTATACATAGGGTACATCTCCTTGTTATTCGATTGATTCGCTTATGAGGTTGTTTGTACCGAACATGTGGTTTGAAATCTGTGACGAAGAAGTAAAGTTGCTAATAGGTAGGAAAGTATCAGTACAAAATGAGAGGGGGTTAACGTTATCTGTATGATTGTAAAGAGGAAAGAGTGTGCGACAAGAGGTGGGGGAATGGTAAGGGAGCGAACTCCCTTACTCAATAAGATTACTTTTTAGCGGTATGAAATTGCTCACAAGCAATCATAGTATTCTCAATCAGACTCGCTACCGTCATTGGGCCAACACCGCCAGGAACTGGAGTAATGAAGCTCGCGTTTTCTTTTGCGACATCGTACTCAACGTCGCCAACCAAGGTGCCATTTTCCAAACGGTTGATACCTACATCGACCACAACAGCGCCTTTCTTGATCCAGTGACCAGGAACAAAGTTTGGTTTACCCACTGCGACAACGACCACGTCAGCTTGGCGTACATGGCTTTCGAGGTCTTTAGTGAATCGGTGGCATGTGGTCGTTGTGCAGCCAGCCAGTAATAGCTCTAGCGTCATAGGGCGACCAACAATGTTCGATGCACCCACAATCACAGCGTGTTTACCACGAAGTTGAATGTTGTAACGATCAAGGAGAGTGATAATGCCTTTTGGCGTGCACGAGCGTAGCTTAGGAATGCGCTGTGCTAGTCGACCCACATTATAAGGGTGGAAGCCATCGACATCTTTTTCTGGAATGATGCGCTCTAGTACATGCGTCGTGTCGATACCTGCAGGCAATGGTAGCTGTACCAAGATGCCATCGACTTCAGGGTCATTATTCAGTTCGTCAACAAGGCTCAGAAGCTGTTCTTCTGTTGCGCTAGCAGGCAAGTCATACGACTTAGAAACAAAACCAACTTCTTCACACGCACGGCGTTTGCTACCCACATAAACTTGCGAGGCTGGGTCTTCACCCACTAATACAACCGCTAACCCCGGCGCTCGAAGTCCAGCATCCGTTCTCGCTTTAACACGAGCGGCAACTTCTGAGCGTACAGTTTGAGAAATGAGTTTCCCATCAATGTTTTGAGCAGACATAATTTTCCTTGAGAAAGTTAATTGACTGTTATTTTTGTGTGCATTGTCCCAGAAAACTATTTCAAAAGCTACAACGCAAACGTTTGCATCGGTGGGTTTTTCATCTTTTGCTGATATGTTGACTTTTTTTTGGGCGTTTAAACCGCTCTAGGCAATAAAGCCATTGATTTACCTCTCCTAACTCGTATAATCCTTTCCCTGTAGCGCGCCCTTAGCTCAGCTGGATAGAGCACGTCCCTTCTAAGGATGTGGTCGTAGGTTCGAATCCTACAGGGCGTGCCATTCTCCCCCTCTTTATTCTCTTTCAGACTTTCTCAAGTCGACCTCATTACCAATTAAAACCAACATCACTATTGCGTATTTGTCGTTTATTCGTCGCACTTAACCGAAACCACCTTGCTTTAAGAACGATTAGCATCTTCTGACAATATCAATGTTTCACCGTTATTATTGGAATGATATAACATAACAATTGTTTGAATTATCCTAGTGCTTACATGACAGCACTGCTCTAATTTCAAGAGATTCATTCTATGCGGCGTTATTTTTCTTTACTGCTCCTTGTGCTTTTCTCTGTCTCCTCTCACGCACACCCTCATTCATGGATAGGCAATGAATTGCAAGTTAACGGTGACGGCACTGAAGTGGAGAGTTTGACGATGACGTGGACCTTTGACCCATTCTCAAGTGCGTATGCGCTTGATGGGGATTTCTCGGTTTTTGATAATGAGGAGAGTGCTCACAAAGAAGCGTTAAGATTGATGCGGAATCTGTTGAATACTCACTACTTTACCTACCTGTATGCGGATAACGCACCACTTAAGTTTCGACTTCCTGAAGTGTATTCACTGAGCAGGCAAGGGCGGCGAATAGTGCTGAACTTTACCCTGCCGTTATCAAGAAACGTAGATTTGACCAAGGAAGAGTTGGATATCCAAGTGTTTGATAACACTTATTACATCGATATTTCTTGGGAAAATCGATCGACTATTTCGTTGGGGGAAAGCCTCAATCCACACTGTCAGTATGAGTTGACCACGCCAACACCTTCGCAAGACATCATTGATTATGCCATGTCGCTTGGTGTAGATGATGTTGGTGATGATGATCTCGGTAGTCACTTTAGCCAAAGAGTGAGTCTGTCCTGTGGTTCGTAGTTCAAAGCAGCGTTGGGGACTTTTTGTTGCTACCGTACTCTTACTGATAGTGGTGGCAAGCGTTGTGAACGAACTGAATGTTATCACGCAGTACCTAGTCACCACGCAAAGAACGTTGCTTTCAGGGCTATCTGACTATTTCGACCTTATTGATACGGGAGACAGAACGGCTCTAGTATTGACGTGTTTGTTCACTTTTATCTACGGATTTGTTCATTCTCTTGGACCAGGACATGGCAAAAGTGCGGTGGTTTTTCTTGTATCAGCAGAGTCGGTGAGCAAGTCAAAGATTGTCGGTACTTGCTTGCTACTTAATGTGATGCAAGGTGTGGTCACTGCAGGCGTCGTGATTGCCGCGAACCAAGTATTATCGTTAGGCTATCGACAGTCACTCGGCTACGTATCTTCTATCAATCAATGGGTTGGCATAGCCATGATGCTATTTGGTGGATACTTATTAGTATTGCTCATCGTGGCATTAATAAAGCAGTGGCTTCGCTCCGATGCGAAGGTGGCCACTAGTACTCCTAGCGAACAGTCGTCGCGAGTAGGGCTTCTTTTGTATGGACTTAGACCGTGCACCAGCACGTCGCTCATCGCGCTATTTACGTTGCTTTGGTTTGATTGGAGCTTGGCCGCAGCACTTGTTGTTTGCAGTTTTTTGGGAAGCTTTCTCGCTTTAGTCGTTGTGGTCTTTACCAGTCGTAAAGTGCTGGATTACTCCTCTGAGCGTTTTTCAGTATCGACACAAGCGCCGCAGCGCTGTTTCTGGCGCGATGCCAGCAAACGAGTTTTGCTGGCGACGTTTTATTTACTGGTAGGGTGGGTATTTTGGACCACGGGTCATCTGCAGATCTCGCCGATATTGTGATTAAGCGTCAATAACATTGTGCATCAATCTCAAGCTCTATAGAATGCGCGGGTCTTCATCTTGATAAAGAGAACTCGTGATGTCTTTTTCTAAACTCGGCTTAAGCCAACCTATACTTGATGCAGTAGCATCGCTTGGCTACCAAAAGCCAACCACGATTCAAACGAAAGCGATCCCGATTGTCCTAAAAGGTGAAAACCTGATTGCGGCGGCGCAAACTGGCACGGGTAAAACCGCAAGCTTTGTTTTGCCAATTCTTGAAATGCTGAGCCAAGGTGAAACGCAGCGTAAGAAACGCGCGCGTGCGATTATCCTCACTCCAACCCGTGAACTCGCACTGCAGGTTAATCAAAGCATTGAGGCTTACGCACAACATTTACCACTTAAGTCGATGGCCATGTTTGGTGGTGTTGATTACGCGCCGCAGAAGCAAGCTCTGATTGATGGTGTAGATATTGTTGTGGCCACGCCGGGTCGTTTGATTGACCTTTACGGTCAGCGCGCTATTCATTTTGATGAGCTGCAAGTTTTAGTGCTGGATGAAGCCGATAAGATGCTTGATATGGGCTTTATCGATGCGATCAACAAAATCATCGCTCGCGTACCAGAAGACGCACAGAACCTTTTGTTCTCTGCCACGCTTTCGAATCCAGTTAGAGAGTTAGCGAGATCGGCTATTCGCGATCCGGAAGAGATTTCGATTACAAAGCATAGTGCCTCGAAAAGCAACATTAAGCAGTGGATCGTGACTGTCGATAAAGATATGAAGTCTTCGTTACTTAGCCACATGTTGCAAACTAACGATTGGAAGCAGGCGTTGATTTTTATCGAGACTAAACATGGTGCGGCCAAACTTGTTAGCCAACTAGAGAAACGCGGCATTGCAGCGGAAGCTTTCCACAGTGGGCGTAATCAGAAGGTTCGTCAACAACTGATTGAGTCGTTTAAAGCAGGAGAGATCCAATACTTAGTCGCAACGGGTGTTGCCGCTCGCGGTATTGATATTGAGAACCTGCCGGTCGTTATCAACTATGATCTACCGTATCCTGCCGATGAGTATGTGCATCGAATCGGTCGTACCGGTCGCGCTAATGCTGCAGGTGAAGCGGTGTCTCTGGTGTCTAAAGATAACTTTAAGAATCTATGTATGATTGAAAGTCGACTAGGACACCTTCTAGAGCGCGTCGAGATTGAGGGTTTCATCCCGAGAAAACCGGTACCTATTTCTATTCTGAACTATGTGCCGAAGCACAAGCGTGAAGCTCAAGACAAATAAAAAAATCCCCTGATGTGTCAGGGGATTTTTTTTAATCTACTTTCTCGATAAGAAGCGTAATACCATCAACATCTATCACTTTGACCATAGTGCCTGAAGGCAAAGGCTGGTCACTGTAAGCTGACCACGAGGTGTCGCCAAGTTTGATACGGCATTTTCCGCGGTTGATATCTTCTTCTAAAATGGTCGTTTGACCGAGAAGCTGTTTGTCTTTTTGGTTAAGGTCTCGCTGTTGATCGGAGCGTTTATCTACCTTGTGCTGCTTACGCCACCAGAGCCAGGTGAGTGCGAGAGCGAATACACCAAAGCTCACCCATTGTAGCTGCCAGCTGATAGGAACAAACGCCAACACGATACCGACCAGCATCGCGGAGATACCAAGCCACAACATATACCCAGCCGTGCCAAGCAGTTCACCGCAAAGCAGAAGTAATCCTAGTGCTAACCAGTGCCAGTAGTTAACTTGGCTGAGTAATTCAATCACGCTTTATCCTCTTTGTTGCTTGCTTTGGACTGATTAAACATCTCGGCAACGCCAGCGATGGATCCCATTAGCCCCGTTGCTTCTAGTGGTAGCATAATGATCTTGCCATTTTCAGCTTGCCCGATAGATTTCAGCGCATCGGTATAGCCTTGAGCTACGAAGTAGTTCACCGCCTGCATGTCACCTTGTGCAATTGCATTCGATACCATTTCCGTTGCCTTTGCTTCGGCCTCAGCGGCACGTTCGCGAGCCTCTGCTTGAAGTATAGCAGCCTGCTTGTCACCTTCAGCCTTGAGGATCTCTGCTTGTTTCTGACCTTCAGCGCGAAGGATCTCTGCTTGACGAACCCCTTCAGCTTCAAGGATCTCAGCACGTTTGTTACGCTCGGCTTTCATCTGCGCATTCATCGCTGCTGTTAGGTCTGCTGGTGGCTGAACGTCGCGGATTTCAATACGGGTTACCTTCACACCCCAGGGGTTAGTTGCTTCGTCGACGATGGAGAGCAGTTTTGTATTGATTGAATCGCGTTGGCTGAGCATTTCATCGAGCTCCATAGAGCCAAGCACGGTACGCATGTTGGTTAGGGTTAGGTTGCGGATCGCATGCTCTAGGTCGTTGACTTCATAAGCCGCTTTTGGAGCATCGACGACTTGGACGAAACAGACAGCGTCAATCACGACATTCGCATTGTCTCGTGAGATGACTTCTTGCGGTGGAATGTCCAGTACTCGCTCCATCATGTTGACTTTGTTACCCACACTATCGATGAAGGGGATGATGAGGTTTAAGCCTGGTTTGAGGGTTTGGGTGTAGCGCCCAAATCGTTCTACGGTCCAGTTGTTCCCTTGTGGAACGGTTTTTACACCTGCGACGATAAAGACAACGGCAACGAGTATAAACCCGCCAATAGTGATCATTGCATCAATAGCCATGACAATTTCCCTGTATTAAAAATGTACGTCTTCTCAACAGTATACAGTTTAGTCGAGACATTTATGTGTAATGAAGTGTATTTTTGCGATTGATAATTATCAAATGTATCAGCAGCTTATACGCAAGGGTAACCAGTGTTGGTCATGCCAATATGAGAAAAGGGACACAAAGGCCCCTTCTATGAAAGATGAAATAATGAGCGGCTAGTAGAGCAGTGAATACAGCTGACGGCGGTATTTCGCAGCAATTGGGTTGCCCTGACCTAAAGCCGATAAGATATCCATAAATGACTTTTTAAGATCGCCGTCAAGGGCGTTTAGGTCGCGGCTCAGTGGTGTCCACATAAGCTCAAGCGCTTCTTCGTCACGGTTCACTTGGTGATACTGTAAGGCGAGTTCGGCAACGATCTTAAGGTCTTCAGGGTTGGCTTTCAGAGCTGCTTCAAGAGATTGAATCTCTGGGCTGTCGGCGGCTTGTTTGTGGAGCTCAAGTTTGGCCATCAAACTCTTATAGAAATTATCTTTGTACTCCATTGGAATGGTGTTCAGTACCGCTTCCGCTAGATCAAATTGATTGGTTTCGAGTAAACACTGAGCAAGGGCTAATTTGATTTCACCTTTTTGCTTGTATTCATCAGATAAGCTACCAAGAAGGTTAATCGCCGTTTCGTATTCACCTTGCTGAGATAGCTCCAGTGCTTTTCGTGCATTTAACTCATCTTCACTTGGTAGGTGCTTAGCGAGCATCGCCTTTACGGCTTCAATTGGTTGAGGACCACCAAGACCATCAACAGGTTTACCGTTCACAAATAGAGCAATAGTGGGTAGCGCTTGTACACCGAAATGGCCGGCAATGGCTTGCTGCTCTTCACAGTTAAGTAGTGCTAGGGTAAATGCGCCAGCGTATTGCTCGGTTAGCGCTTTAAGCGATGGGATAAGCTGGGCGCTTTCTTCACTCATTGGTGCCCAGAAATGGATGAGCACGGGAGCGGTCATTGAGCCTTCTAATACTTGCTGAAAGTTCTGTTCGTTTAAGTCCACAATGGTCGCAGGTTGCATTGAGTGTTCCTTGTTGGTGATTTCTATCGTTATTCTTTCAAGATTGGTATCAACGACAGAAAATTCAAGGTTATGCGGTGAGAAACGAGGATTTTAGATGCCAAAACGCCGCGTCCGAGAACGCGGCGTTAATGGATTCCAGAACGGTAGCAAGCAAAGGTGTCTAGAACATTACGAAGTAAGCTAGTGTAACCCCCACAGCTAACCAGTTAAGCTGATTTAGCGTCATTTTCGTTGTAATCCACGTGAATGCTGTGAGTCATTTATTGCGGGCATCAAGTAAAGTAGGGCTTTGATGCACCATGTGGTTTAACCACGGTGAACAATATAATGCTTGTTTGTGACACTAAAATTACAAATGATCATTTTTTATGCGGCTTTTCGCAGAATAGGATCTAACCACTTGCTTGGAAGGAGCCGTTTTAGTACGGCAAATACTTTTGTTGGCGTGGTCACACGATAACGAAGCTTTGGTGTGTTTGACTCTAGTGCATGCAGCAATGGTGGAATACAAGACTCTGGGGGCAGTACGAATTGATTGCCAGATGCATCTGCCGATAAGCGGCTGAGTTGCTGCTCGTATTGCGCCCGGTGAGCGCTTGTCTCGACATTAATCCATTCAAGAAAGGCGCGCTTTGCATTGGCTCTAAATTGCGTTTCGATAGGGCCGGGCTCAATCAAAGCGATATGGATTCCAGTTTGATACAACTCGAGTCGAAGCGTATCTGTCCAACCCTCTAGAGCAAACTTTGAAGCATTATATGCGCCGCGATATTTCATGGCGGCAAAGCCTAATACCGAACTATTCTGGATGATGCGCCCTTCGCCCTGAGCTCGCATAATAGGTAGTATTTGCTTGGTGAGTTCATGCCAGCCGAACACATTGGCTTCAAATTGAGCTCGCAGCGCCTCGGTAGGTAGGTCTTCTAGTGCGCCAGGCTGTCCATATGCACCATTGTTGAAAAGACCGTAAAGCTTTCCTTCTGTGAGAGCGAGGGTTTTCTGTACAGCAAGTTTAATACTTTTAGGATCGGCAAGATCGAGCTGGATACAGGTTAAACCTTCTTGCTGAAGGCGCGCGACATCGGCATCTTTTCGACAAGAGGCGATGACTTGATATCCATGCTTTTTCAGCGCGTGCGCGGCGACATAACCGATGCCACTTGAGCATCCCGTGATAAGAACTGACTTTGCCATTACTAAGCTAACCCTATGATTTATTTCTATCTACCTTACCGACAGTTCATGGGGAGTAGCAAGCATTACCGTGCGTTACTGACGATGTTTTTTAATGCGGTATCAATGTGGGGAAAGGAGAAGTTAAAGCCCATCTCCGTTAACTTTTTGGGTTTGGCTCGTACGCTGTCAAACAGCAAGCAAGAAGACTCACCCATGGCCAGTTTCAATGCCCATTTTGGGGTCATGAGAAAATGGGGTCTGCCGAGTGTACTAGCAAGGGTTTTACTGAATGTGGCGTTAGACACCGCATGAGGAGCACAGAGATTATATGGACCTACGGCATGATCGGTTTCTAATAAGAACACGATACCACGCACCATATCAAGAAGGTGTATCCATGGCATATATTGAGAACCATCGCCAATGGGGCCGCCAACGCCTAACTTATATGGCAGCATCATTTTTGCCAGCGCTCCGCCACCATCTCCAAGTACCACTCCGGTTCTTAGGATACAGACGCGAGTTTGATCAGACTGGGCGCGCATCGCTATTTCTTCCCATCGGTCACAAACGGTATGAGCAAAGTTGTCTTGATGTACTTTTAAGCTTTCATCAAATGGGTGGTCTTGTTGATCACCATAGTATCCAACCGCAGACCCACTGATAAAAGTGGACGGGGGTTTCGTGCTGGCGTGTATTAACTCAACGATCTTCTCAGTAACCTTCCAGCGGCTATCGCAAATTCGCTTCTTTTGCTCTGCACTCCAGCGTTTATCGGCAATAGGTTCACCTGCCAAGTTGATAACGGCATCAAACTCGTTGAGATCGTTATAGATGTCGAGAGATTCTATGTAGTCAATGTTGCCAAGGTCAGTGTGGTTTAGCGTACGTTTGGCTGAGGCAATGTCGCGTGTAAGCAGAGTCACACTATGGGTGGTGAGATGCTTGAGTAACTCTCGTCCGATAAAGCCGGTCCCGCCGGTTAATAACAGCTTCATTGTCTCTCCTCTTCCGGTAGCGAACGGCTACACACGATACGCCTCATCTCGGGCATTTGGGTTTAAATATAGCAACGAATCAGGGAATTAACTAACTGATCTATCCTGCGTATTTTGGCCTATTTGGCCCAGTTTTATATGTAGCACAGCGTGTTTGGTTCACAAAAACGTGACTCGGTAAAGAAGAGCGTCGACAGTGTCACACGTGTCACATTTTCTTACATTTATCTTTGCCATGATTATATTAGTGAAAGCTGGATAAAGGAGGTGCACCATGCAAGGTCTGAAATCACTCCTTGGCGCTATGATAAATAGCTTTAAGGACCTTATGCCCATCGTCCTAGTCGTTCTGTTTTTCCAGCTTGTCGTGCTTCAAGAGCCTCTCCCTAACGTCCTCTCTATCTTATTTGGTTTGCTCCTAGTTGTACTCGGATTAACGTTTTTCGTGTTCGGTCTGGAAATGGGACTGTTTCCTATCGGCGAAACCATGGCGCAGTCTTTTGCTCGTAAGGGTAGCGTGTTTTGGTTGATGGTGTTTTCTTTCTGTTTGGGCTTCGGTACTACTATCGCTGAGCCGGCTTTGACCGCTGTCTCAGCTGAGGCGGCAGAGGTGGCCGCAGAGGGTGGGATCATCGCGATGACCGAAGAATCAATGCAAGGCTATGCTGATGGTTTGCGCTTATCGGTCGCAGTGTCTGTTGGCTTGGCCATCGTTCTTGGTGTGCTGCGCATTTTAAAAGGGTGGCCTATTCATAGGCTCATCATAGGTGGCTATATCGGGGTGGTTATCCTGACAGGGTTTGCACCGGAGTACATTATCGGCGTAGCGTATGACTCTGGTGGGGTGACAACATCAACCATTACCGTTCCTTTGGTCACGGCGCTCGGTGTCGGGCTTGCGAGCACCATTAAAGGTCGAAACCCCATGCTCGATGGATTTGGCTTAATCGCCTTCGCTTCCTTGCTTCCTATGATGTTCGTGATGATCTATGGGATGGTGATGGTATGAGTTTTCTTTGGGAGTTTTTTTACACCTTGCTGATGACCATAAGAGACGTCACCCCAATTATGGTGATTATCTTCGGGTTTCAGTTTGCCATCCTTAAAAAGCCTATCGCTAATCCGCTCAAGGTAATGATTGGGTTTGGCTATGTGATTGTGGGCTTGAGTTTATTTCTCGTCGGATTAGAGCTAGCACTGTTTCCGCTTGGGGAGACGATGGCGATGCAGCTTACCGCTCCTGATTTTTTGAACCAAGTGAGAGTGACGGTAGGGGACTCACTTGAGTGGAACGATTACTACTGGGTATATCTCTTTGCGTTTTGTATTGGTTTTAGTACCACCATCGCCGAGCCTTCGCTGTTGGCAGTAGCGATAAAAGCCAACCAAGTATCTGCAGGAGCGATCTCGGTAAACGGTCTCAGAATCGCGGTCGCGTTGGGTGTCGCTGTCGGCATCTCACTTGGCAGCTATCGTATCGTAGTCGGTGACCCAATCCATTATTACATCATTGCAGGCTACATACTGGTCGTGATTCAAACCTATTATGCTCCAAAGTTTATTGTACCGCTCGCTTACGATTCGGGCGGCGTGACGACCTCAACCGTGACAGTGCCCTTAGTGACTGCCTTAGGTCTTGGTCTTGCCTCAACAGTACCAGGCAGAAATCCCATGATAGACGGTTTTGGGCTTATCGCATTTGCCAGCTTGTTTCCAATCATCTCAGTGATGGCCTATGCCCAGCTCACTCAGTATTTAACGGCGCGTTCCTCTGTCAGTCAGAACTCCAACGAGGAACAAACAGCCAAACACCCAATCCCCTCTAAGGAGAAGAAAAATGCGCTTTAAACTGATCCTTGCGTTTGTAGAAGATAGCAAGACGGAAAAGGTATTGGATGCCGCCCGAGAGGCTGGTGCGACCGGTGCAACAGTGATCAACAATGCGAGAGGTGAAGGCCTTAACAAGAAGCAAACCTTTTTTGGGCTCACTTTAGAGGTGCAAAAGGATGTGGTGCTGTTTGTTGTTGAAGAGCATCTATCTCGCCATATCTTGGAAACCATTAGCCAAGTTGGCGAATTTGATCAAACTTCTGGCCAGGGGATAGCGGTGCAGATAGACATAGAGGATGCAGTGGGTGTCGCTCATCAAGTAGAGACATTGACCAAAGTCGTGGAGGACGAACTATGAGTCAGCAAAAAAAAGTTAGCGTACGCGATGTAATGGCCAATACGTATGTAATGGTCGATGGAGTAAAGACCGTACACGATGGTATCGTGCTTGCGAAAGAGCATAGAGTTAAAGCGCTGGTGGTTGAGAAGCGCAATGACGATGATGAGTTTGGAATCGTCTTGATGAATGACATCGCCAAAAAAGTGTTGGCGCGCAACCGCTCTCCTCAGCGTACCAATATCTATGAAATTATGACTAAACCCGCGTTGTGTGTGGACCCCGATATGAACGTTAAGTACTGCGCAAGGCTATTTGAACGCTTTGGAATAAGTCGGGCCCCCGTCATAGAAGATGGACGGGTCATTGGTATGGTTAGTTACAATAACATCGTAGTGAACGGTATGCTTGGTTTAGATTAGCCCTGCACCTTGGCCACTAAGTTCGATACAATAGCCACATAGAAAGTGTTGGAGATATATCAATGAAACTGTTCTTTGCATCGGACTTACATGGCAGCCAAGAAGCCACCGAGCAAGTGCTGGAGCAATACCGTCGCTCAGGTGCTGACCATCTTGTGATTTTAGGTGATGTACTCAATCATGGACCAAGAAATCCTGTACCGAGTAGTTATAACCCACCTAAAGTGGCAGAGCTTCTTAATGCATACAAGCAAGATATCATTGCAGTACGTGGCAATTGCGATAGTGAAGTGGATCAAATGCTGCTTGAGTTTCCGATGATGAGTGACTACGCCTGGGTCATGTTGCCAACGGGTCAACGTTTGTTCCTAACGCACGGCCACTTGTACAACAGTGATAAACGACCTGCGTTAAAAAAAGGGGATGTGATTGCTCACGGTCATACGCACATTCCAGTTGCTGAATGGCAAGGAGAGCAGATCATTTTCAATCCAGGCTCTATTACCTTCCCTCGTAATGAGTTCGCTGCGAGCTTTGGTTTACTTGAAAATAACCAATTGAGTGTGCAAACCTTTGAAGGTGAAGTGCTGGCGTCAATAGCGCTCTAGGTGCTATCGAACGACAACGAAGCCAAATGACAGGCACAAAAAAACGCAGCGGATAAGCTGCGTTTTTTCTACCCCGAGATAACTAATTACTTAGTTACGCGTAGTACAGGTGTTTCGCCAACAGTCACGGCACCAGCAAGCTTGTTAAGCTCTTTGATTTCGTCCATGTTAGAGATAACTACAGGCGTTAGCGTTGATTTCGCTTTCTCTTCTAGAAGAGCTAGATCGAATTCAATGATAGTGTCGCCAGCTTTAACAGTTTGACCTTCTTCAGCGATACGCTTGAAGCCTTCGCCTTTTAGTTCAACTGTGTCGATACCGAAGTGAACAAATAGCTCGATGCCGTCGTCAGATTCGATTGAGAACGCGTGGTTCGTTTCGAAGATCTTACCGATAGTACCGTTTACAGGAGCTACCATCTTGTCGCCAGCTGGCTTGATTGCAATACCGTCACCAACGATTTTCTCAGCGAATACTACATCTGGCACATCTTCGATGTTTACAATTTCACCAGAAAGAGGTGCGATGATTTCGATTGCACCAGTGTCAGCGCTGTCGTCAGATACTAGCTTCTTCAGTTTGTCAAACAGACCCATGTCGTGCTCCTAAAGGTTTGATTTTAATCCAGTCAATTATATTAGCTGTTTGTCTTTTCTGCGATAAATTTTTCGACGTGTGCCTCAATTTCTGCAGCAGTCGCCATTTCTAGCGCTTCATCAGCCATTGCTTTTACTTCTGCGAAGTTAGCGTTACGGATAACTTTCTTAACCTTAGGAATCGAAATACCGCTCATACTAAACTCGTCTAGGCCCATACCTAGTAGAAGTAGAGTCGCACGTTCGTCACCAGCAAGCTCACCACACATACCAGTCCACTTGCCTTCTTTGTGAGAAGCATCAATCACTTGCTTGATTACTGTAAGTACAGCAGGTGATAGTGGGTTGTATAGGTGAGAAATCAGCTCATTACCACGGTCTACAGCTAGAGTATACTGAGTTAAGTCGTTAGTACCAATACTAAAGAACGAAACTTCTTTAGCTAGGTGATGGGCAATCGCTGCCGCAGCAGGCGTTTCAACCATTACACCGATTTCGATATTTTCATCAAATGCTAGACCTTCAGCACGAAGTTCTGCTTTGTACTCTTCGATTGCAGCTTTCAGCTCACGAATCTCTTCAACAGAGATGATCATTGGGAACATGATACGTAGTTTACCGTGTGCTGATGCACGTAGGATACCACGTAGCTGGTCACGAAGAATTTCACGACGGTCCAAGCTGATACGTACTGCACGCCAGCCTAGGAACGGGTTCATTTCTTGAGGTAGGTCTAGGTATGGTAGGTCTTTATCACCACCGATATCCATAGTACGGATAATTACCGCGTGACCATTCATTGCTTCCGCAACTTCTTTGTAAGCTTGGTACTGTTCTTCTTCAGTAGGAAGAGCAGTGCGGTCCATGAATAGGAATTCTGTACGATACAGACCAACACCTTCACCGCCGTTACGGTTGATGCCATCGCAGTCTTTCACTGTACCGATGTTACCGCAAACTTCTACACGGTGGCCGTCTAGAGTTTCTGCTGGTAGGTCTTTAAGTTTTGCTAGTTCCTCTTTTTCAGCAAGGAACGCTTCACGTACCGCTTTAGCTTCATCAATTTCAGCTTGAGTTGGGTTAACAATGATCTTGTTGTTCATTGCATCAAGAACCAACATGTCGCCGTTGTTCACCTTCTTAGTGATGTCGTTAGTACCAACAATCGCAGGAAGTTCTAGTGAACGTGCCATGATAGAAGTGTGCGAAGTACGACCGCCGATGTCACACGCAAAACCAAGAACGTAATCAAGGTTGATTTGCGCAGTTTCAGATGGCGTTAGGTCGTAAGCAACTAGGATAACCTCTTCATCGATGTCACCCAGTGAAACGATGTTGATGCCTAGTGCGTTCTTAACGAAACGAGTACCGATATCACGGATATCAGTTGCACGCTCTTTAAGGTATTCGTCATCTAGAGATTCTAGTGCAGTCGCTTGCTCTTCAATTACTGTGTGAATCGCATTGTCTGCAGATAGTTTGTCTTTCTTGATGAGTGCTAGGATTTCTTCTTCTAGCTCTTCATCTTCAAGAAGCATGATGTGGCCTTCGAAGATAGCCTCTTTCTCTTCGCCAAAAGTCTCAAGCGCTTTTTGCTTAACAACTTCTAGCTGTTGTGCAGACTTGTTGCGTGCGTCGAAGAAACGCGCAACTTCCGCTTCAACTTGGTCGTCTGAAATGGTCGACGTGTTTAGAACAATCTCGTCTTCTTGAAGTAGTAGTGCTTTACCAATAGCAATACCAGGAGATGCTAGGATGCCTGAAATCATAGCTTTACCTTTATATGGTCTAGTGTATTAAAGATTGGATAGTTTTTAGCTACTTATAATGTGTAGCTGATAGCCTGAGCTATTTCCAATAAAGCCATTCTGTTTTCACAAAATGGCTTTAAGGAGAACTGGACTATTAGTGAAGCTCAGGGATTAGAGCTACTAGGTGGTCAACTGCTTGTTGAGCTTGTGGGCCTTCAGCAGCGATTGTGATAGTAGTGCCTTTAACTAGACCTAGAGTTTGTAGTTTGAACAGGCTTTTTGCGCTAGCGCTTTTGCCGTTAGTAGTCACAGTGATGTCAGCGTCAAATGCTTTAGCTTCTTTAACGAACTGTGCAGCCGGACGAGTGTGAAGGCCGTTTTCTGCTGTGATTTCTACTTGCTTCTCGTACATTTTTTATACCCCAATTGATTTATTTTCTGTTTAGTTCCTAGACCAAACAAACCTTATCGCTAAATGTTATGCCCCGCTATAGTGCGAAGGTCGTAACCGTTAAGAATTGTGTCGGACTAGAATTGTAGGACATGATTGCAGTCTTCGCTGTATGCATGTACTACGTTATTCAGTATTTAGCCTATTTATTTTTTGGCTTAAAATAAAACTGTCCTGATATTACCAAAGGCTGACAGAGATTCAACAAAAAAGCCCCTTAAAGGGGCTTTTTTCGTGTAAAAATTGATTTAGCTACATATTACTGCTGAATCTCTTTGTCAGTAAATATGCCTGCGAACAATGCTGAACTTAGGTAACGCTCACCTGAACTTGGTAGTACAGTTACGATTGTTTTTCCTTTAAATTCAGGTAGTTCTGCTAGTCTGTTGGCTGCTACAACCGCTGCGCCAGATGAGATACCAGCAAGGATACCTTCTTCTTCCATTAGGCGACGTGCCATTTCGATCGCTTCTTCTGAAGTGACCTGTTCAACACGGTCTAGAAGCTCAAGATCCAAGTTTTCTGGGATAAAGCCAGCGCCGATACCCTGGATTTTGTGCGGTGCTGGTTGGATTTCTTCACCAGCAAGTGCTTGAGTGATAACTGGCGATTCTGCAGGCTCAACAGCAACAGAAACAATCGCTTTACCTTTCTCGCCTTTGATGTAGCGACTAGTACCTGTGATAGTACCACCTGTACCGACACCGGCTACGAATACGTCTACTTCACCATCAGTTGCATCCCAGATCTCTGGACCTGTTGTTTTTTCGTGGATAGCAGGGTTAGCAGGGTTGTTGAATTGTTGAAGCAGTAGGAATTTTTCTGGGTTAGAAGCAACAATTTCTTCTGCTTTAGCGATAGCGCCTTTCATGCCTTTCGCCGCTTCTGTTAGCTCAAGGTTTGCACCTAGCGCTTTAAGAAGTTTACGACGCTCAAGACTCATAGACTCTGGCATGGTTAGCGTTAGCTTGTAACCACGAGCAGCTGCAACGAAAGCAAGAGCAATACCTGTGTTACCACTGGTTGGCTCAACTAGCTCGACTCCAGGCTTTAGACGACCGTCTTTCTCTGCTTCCCAGATCATGTTTGCACCGATACGGCACTTAACACTGAAGCTTGGGTTACGGGCTTCAACTTTTGCAAGCACGTTGCCGTTACTTACTTTGTTAAGACGAACTAGAGGGGTGTTACCAATTGTCAGTGAATTATCTTCGTAAATCTTGCTCATTTTATGTTCCTTCATTCAACCATCGTGGTTATTGATTACCAGTTAAGAATATGATTTTGTTTGGCAAGGGAAAAGAACCAAATAGTTATATATTATGGAAGAAAGTTCATCAGCAGTGAGCAGACGTTACATGGGAAGGGATGAAAACGACCCGACCACCAGTCGCTTGAGCGACTGGTGGTCGGGTATTAATTTACGCTTTGCGTCTTATGAAACCAAAAGCTAAACAGAAGGTTACCCAGATATACAGAGGCCAAGTGCCTACTTCGCGATACCAGGTAGTGCCGTCAGTAGGTGTAACGTCTGTACGAAGTACTGCCGTTTCGAACTGAGGGATTTCTGCGGTGATCGTACCTTTGTGGTCCGTTACTGCAGTGACGCCATTGTTTGTTGAACGAATCAGAGGCAGGCCAAGCTCAAGAGCACGCATTCGAGCAATCTCCATATGCTGTAGCGGTCCTATCGAGCGACCAAACCACGCGTCGTTTGACAGTGTTAACAGATAGTCGGTTTCCGAAGTCACGTTCTGTCTAACTTGTTCACCAAAGATGATCTCATAGCATAAAGCCGCCACCATATGCATTCCATTTGCGACAATATTAGGCTGCACATAAGCGCCACGGCTAAAGGATGACATAGGCAGGTTAAAGAAAGGCGCGATTGGTCGAAGAATGTCGCCAAAAGGCACAAACTCACCAAACGGTAGTAGATGATGCTTGTGGTAGCGCTCATCCAGATCCATTTCATAATCACCATATGGCGTCTGGCCAACGACAAGAATACTGTTGTAGTACTGGTCGGTTTCCGTTTTATTGATAACCCCAGTGATGATCGCAGAGTCGTTCATCTTAGCAGCGGAATCTAGGTTGCTCAAAAATGATGGCAACTCGAACTCCATCGCAGGGATTGCCGCTTCAGGCCAAATGATAATGTCGGCATCCCAGTTTTCTCTGCTGAGATCGGTGTACTTCATAATGGTAGGCCAGCGATGACTTGGTAACCATTTTAGTGCTTGGTCGACATTCCCTTGAATCAGAGCCACTGTTTTGGTTCTAGATTCATCAGGTACGACCCATTCATAGTTTCTGAGACCGAATCCGGTCGCAAACACCACCATAGGAATGATGATGAGCTGCCATTGCTTGGTGACCGTGAGAAACGTTAGGCTTCCTGCCATGACGATCAATAAGGCGGTGATTAGCTCTACACCACCGATCGGTGCGAAGCTTGCGAGCGGGGAGTCTATCTGGCTGTAACCAAGCCATAGCCACGGGAAGCCAGTCATTACCCAGCCGCGCGCCCAATCGAAAATCAACCATAGTGCTGGGGCGGCAATGAAATAGCGTGTCTTACTGTCGCTTGGGAAGAAGCGATTCAAAGACCATGCAAAAAGAGCCGAGTAGATAGACAGGTAACCAACGAGTAGCGCCATTAGAAATAGACTCGCTATTTTTGGCATGCCACCGAAGGTGTCGATACTGACATGAACCCAACTGATGCCTGTTGCAAATTGTCCCAATCCCCATGCATAGCCGGTCCAGAGAGCGCTTTTTGCACTTCTTCCACGGATGAGCATCATAAGCAGGAATGGACTTAAAATGGCGAGGGGCCATAGTTGATATGGTGCGAAGGCGAGGGTAGTGCTTGCGCCAACAAAAGCGGCCCCAATGGGCCGCAGTAGTCGAAGACTTTTCTTCATTTATGTTTTTCTCACTTATTCGGTGAGCTCAAGCTTGGTATTAGAGTTTACTCTTCAACACTTGAGGCTGTTTCTTGGTCAGGGATAGTAACTTGGACCTGAACCACACGACGATTATCCGCCGCAGTCACCTTAAAGTTATAGTTTTCGATTTCGACCACTTCACCACGAGTCGGCAAGTGACCAAATGCAGTCATGACTAAGCCACCAACGGTATCCACTTCCTCATCACTAAAGTTAGAGCCAAAGGTATCGTTGAACTCTTCGATAGTGGTGAGCGCTTTCACAGCGAATGTGTGCTTACTCAGTTTTCTGATATCGAGCTCGTCATCGTCATCGAACTCGTCTTCGATCTCACCAACGATTTCTTCGAGAATATCTTCGATGGTCACAAGACCTGATACTCCACCGAACTCGTCAACGACGATGGCCATGTGATAACGCTCTTCGCGGAACTCTTTCAGTAGGCGGTCTACACGCTTACTTTCTGGAACTACAACGGCAGGGCGGATCACTTCTTCAATATCAAATGGGGCGCTGTCAGAGCCCAAGTAACGGAGGAGGTCCTTAGCTAAGAGGATGCCTTCTACATGGTCTTTGTCTTCACTGATAACTGGATAACGTGAATGCTGGGCATCTGTCATCAAAGCAATCAGCTTATCGAGGTCGTCGGAACGCTCGATAGTGACCATTTGCGAACGTGGCAACATAATGTCACGTACACGCATTTCAGAAATTTCCATGACGCCTTCGAGCATGTCGCGGGTGTCGTGGTCAATTAGGTCGTTTTCTTCAGAGTCGCGGATAACATCCACTAGCTCTTGGCGATCTTTTGGTTCACCTTGAAAAATTTGACCTAGGCGCTCTAAGAAGGACTTCCTACTCGGACCTTCAGATTTTTTACTTTTTCCCTCTGGCTGAGAGGGAGAAGACTCTTCGTTCATGACTTCTCAATTCAGAATGCTATCAGATGTGTGATAGCGCACATGCGTAGAGGTAAATTAACGTTTCATCGCAAGTACCGATAGAAACGATTTACCGCTACTCCTTTTCAGCGAGATACGGGTCTTCAAAGCCCATTTCTTGCATAATTTCGGTTTCCAAAGCTTCCATTTCTTCGGCTTCTTCATCCTCAATATGATCATAACCTAGCAGATGAAGACTGCCATGTACAACCATATGTGCCCAGTGTGCAGTCAGAGGCTTAGATTGCTCAATCGCCTCTTTTTCGACCACTTGGCGGCAAATAATCATGTCGCCAAGCAGACTCATCTCGATGCCTGGAGGGGCCTCGAATGGAAATGACAGTACATTCGTAGGCTTATCTTTACCACGGTACTCATGATTGAGTTGGTGACTTTCCTGCTCGTCAACAATGCGAATGGTGAGCTCTGCTTCCTTCTGAAACGGAATAATGGTTTTGTCTAGCCAGCGCTGAAAGTCTTCAGCACTTGGCAGACCTTGTTCCGATTCGACAGCGAGTTGGAGATCAAGTTCGATACTCATTATTTACTTTCCGCAGGTGACGTTGTGTTAGCCGCTTTGTCTAGTAGAGCTTGCGCAGCTTCGCGCTCTTCACGACGCTTGCGTTCAATCTCTTTACGCGCTTTGGCATCAGCAGCTTCCCACTTCTCATACGCGTTAACGATACGCGCAACCACAGGGTGGCGTACTACGTCGTCAGATTGGAAGAAGTTGAAGCTGATTTCATCCACTTCGTTAAGCACTTCGATCGCATGGCGAAGGCCTGATTTTGCGCCACGCGGCAAGTCAATTTGGGTCACGTCACCAGTGATTACCGCGCGAGAGTTAAAGCCAATACGGGTCAAGAACATCTTCATCTGTTCAACCGTGGTGTTTTGGCTCTCATCAAGAATTATAAACGCGTCGTTAAGAGTACGACCGCGCATGTAAGCCAGTGGCGCGACTTCAATCACGTTGCGCTCAATCAGCTTCTCAACGCGCTCAAAGCCAAGCATTTCAAACAGCGCATCATAAAGAGGGCGCAGATATGGGTCGACTTTTTGGCTTAAGTCACCTGGCAGGAACCCCAGTTTCTCGCCAGCTTCTACTGCTGGGCGAGTCAACAGGATTCGACGGATCTCTTGACGCTCTAGTGCGTCGACTGCAGCTGCTACCGCTAGATAAGTCTTACCTGTACCCGCAGGACCGATACCGAAGCTAATATCATGAGTCACCATGTTGACTAGGTATTGGGCTTGGTTTGGCGTACGTGGCTTGATGATGCCTTTTTTCGTTTTTACGAAGACTTCTTTACCGTGAGCAATTTCAGAGTCGGTATTTTGCTCAAGGACGCCAGATTCTTTTACGGCTAGATGAATTTGTTCAGGCTCGATATCTGGGATCTGACCACGAACAGGCGCAGTATCTACGTACAGAGACTTAATGATGTCGAGTGCAGCGGCACTAGTATGTGGCTTACCCACTATCGTGAAGTAGTTACTTCTGTGGTTGATTTCGACACCTAAACGGCGCTCTAAGTGTTTGATGTTGTCATCGAAAGGACCGCACAAGCTGGACAGACGGCGGTTGTCTGAAGGTTCTAGATTGATTTCTAGAGTTACGATTTGATTACTCAATGTTGCCTCGCATTTTGCCCTTAAAGGGCGATGATTGGAGCCCGATTGGGACCGGACTCCACATTTGTTCCCACTTCACTCCAAAATAGCACATTGGCGCGGGGTGGGTATAGGCGTTAAGGCGTAAAGGTAGCCACACCTAGCTCGTCTTCGCGTTTGGTTTTCGCCATCATTTGAGTCGGAGAAATCACGGTGCGAAGATCCATGTCTTTTTCAGTTCTTACGATCTCACCACGTAGAGAGTTCGCAAAGACATCGGTAATTTTCACATCGACAAACTGACCAATAAGCTCAGCGCCACCTTCGAAGTTTACTACGCGGTTGTTTTCAGTACGCGCACGAAGCTCCATTAGGTTCTTCTTAGATGGCCCCTCAACAAGAACGCGTTGCTCAGTGTCTAGCATTAGACGAGAGTAACGCATCGCTTGTGTGTTGACAGTTTGTTGTAGCTCGTACAAACGGTCTTTTTTGGTTTGCTCTGGAAGATCACATGGGTAATCTGCCGCTGGTGTACCTGGACGTGGTGAGAAGATGAAGCTGAAGCTCATATCGAAATCGACATCTTTGATAAGCTTCATAGTGTCTTGGAAGTCTTTGTCTGTCTCACCAGGGAAGCCAACGATAAAGTCAGAGCTGATTTGAATATCAGGACGTGCTTTACGTAGCTTACGAATAATTGATTTGTATTCGATTGCTGTGTGTGGACGTTTCATCATTGTTAGGATGCGGTCTGAACCACTCTGTACAGGAAGATGCAGGAAGCTAACAAGCTCTGGCGTGTCTTCGTATACAGCAATGATGTCGTCGGTAAATTCTAATGGGTGGCTCGTTGTGAAACGGATACGATCGATACCATCGATAGAAGCAACGAGACGAAGCAACTCTGCGAATGAGCAGATGTCGCCATCGTGCATTGGACCACGGTATGCGTTCACGTTTTGACCTAGTAGGTTTACTTCACGAACGCCTTGCTCTGCAAGTTGTGCAATTTCGAATAGAACGTCATCCATTGGACGGCTAACTTCTTCACCGCGAGTGTATGGTACTACGCAGTAAGTACAGTATTTTGAGCAGCCTTCCATAATAGAAACGAAAGCAGTCGCACCTTCAGCACGAGGCTCAGGCAGGCGGTCGAATTTCTCGATCTCTGGGAACGAAATATCCATTACTGGTGCTTCGTCGCTTTGAGATTGCTTGATCATCTCAGGCAGACGGTGCAGAGTCTGTGGACCAAAAATAACGTCAACGAACGGTGCACGTTCGCGGATATGGTCACCTTCTTGAGTCGCTACGCAGCCACCAACACCGATCACAACGCCTTCTTTTTTGTCTTTAAGCGTTTTCCAACGACCAAGTTGGTGGAACACTTTTTCTTGCGCTTTTTCACGGATCGAACAAGTGTTCAATAGTAGTACGTCTGCTTCCTCTGGCTCTTCAGTTAGCTCATAGCCATTTGCAGCATTAAGCAGATCGGCCATTTTTGATGAATCGTATTCGTTCATCTGGCAGCCCCAGGTTTTAATTAGCAGTTTCTTACTCATCACTATCGCTCGTCAGTTATGTAAATCTTATGCTGAACTATTGTTCAAATTATAGCCACCATCTCGGCGGTAAGCGGCGTATTGTACTGCTTTAAAAACCGCCTGACTAGGGGTAGGGGGAAAACTCTTTGAGAGCTTATATTTCAATTGTTGCGAGGCGATATTAGCCCTCACAAAAGCAGGGATTTGGTCGGGAAAATACTCGCGCTTTCGTATGTGGCTACGTACAATGAGAACATATTGATTTTAAGACAGTAATAAGACGATGGAACAGTTTGAAATAGCAGTAGTAGGCGGTGGCATGGTCGGCGCAGCGTTGGCTCTTGGTCTTGCTAAGCAGGGGCGCTCCGTCGCTGTAATAGAGAAGTTTACACCCAAGACGTTTGATTCCAGTCAACCAATGGATTTGCGTGTCTCAGCTATTTCTCACCGCTCAGTCGACTTATTAGACTCTTTAGATGCCTGGCAGGAGATACAGGCGATGCGCGTCTGTCCGTATGCGCGGCTAGAAACGTGGGAAGCAGATACCTGTCGTATTCGATTCATTGCCAAGGAGCTTGCTCTGCCTCAGCTTGGCTACATTGTAGAGAATCGTCTCATACAGCTAGGACTTTGGGCACAATTCGAGCGCTTTGATAACCTCAAAGTCATTGAAGGAGATAGCGTTGAGAGTTTAGAGCTCAGTTCAAGCAATTCCACCATTACGTTGGAGTCTGGGCGTGTAATTAATGCAGGCTTAGTGGTGGGGGCTGACGGTGCGAATTCACGAGTTCGTAGCGCGGCGGGAATCGGTATTACTGCGTGGGATTACCGTCAAGAGTGCATGTTGATTAATGTCGAGACGGAGCTGCCGCAGCAAGATATCACCTGGCAATGGTTTACCACTTCAGGACCTCGATCGTTTCTGCCGTTGTGTGGCAATCAGGGTTCGTTAGTTTGGTATGATTCTCCCAAGCGTATCAGGCAGTTAAAAGCCATGACTCCTGCTCAATTAGAGCAAGAAATAATCACGCATTTCCCTAAAGAGCTTGGGTCAATAAAGGTGCTACAGCATGGCTCATTCCCACTGACTCGTCGTCATGCACAACATTACCACAAACAGGGTTGTGTCATCGTCGGTGATGCGGCTCATACGATTAATCCGCTTGCCGGGCAGGGAGTGAATCTTGGCTTTAAAGATGTTGAGACACTGCTTGAGTGTTTTGAGTCAAAGGGCGTCAATGATGAAGCGCTGGTTCGCTACGAGCGCTTGCGTCGCCCTGATAACTTGTTGATGCAAACAGGGATGGATGTCTTTTACAAAGGCTTTAGCAACACTCTACCCCCCGTTGCATTTGCTCGAAATGCTCTGCTCAAGATTGCAGAGCACTCAGGCCCGATAAAGCAACAGGTGCTGAAGTACGCGATTGGTCTTAAGTAGCGAGTATCAGTCCACCACAATACATGCAGGCGCAGCGATATTATCTATCCTTGATACAAGTGTTGGCTGGCCTGTTTCGTGATTCAAACTAAACAGGCCCACACTGTGAGAGTGCTGATTAGCAGTAATCAGCCACTTACCATCGGAAGAGAGTGAGAGATCTCGCGGGAAATCGCCACCAGAGCTGACGTGACCTTGGTAGACTGGGTTCGTTGGTTCGGAGACGTCAAACCAGGAAATTATCGACTCTCCTCGACTTGTAAGATACAGGTAGCGTTGATCGGCAGAGAGTTTTATCGCCGCGGCTGCCTCATGACATTTTTGCTCTGGAAAGCCTGCTTGGTTTGCAATTACCTCCCATCGCTTATCCCTATTTCGTCGAATCACTACTAATGATTCATCGAGTTCACATAGGACAAATCCAATTCTTCCATCGCAGCTAAAGGTGGCATGCCTTGGCCCCGAGCCTGGTGGCAACTCTAGTCGTTGCAGCTCCTCAAGTTCCTCATTGTGCTGCTCATAAAACGTGAGCATGTCGATACCAAGGTCCACCGTTATGAACACAGAGCAGTTTGGTATAAACGCGACTTGATGCCCGTGAGGAGCCAACTGTCTATCAGGGTGCGGACCGTGGCCTTTATTGGTGATAGTGGAGATTCTATCCTCAATCATGCCATTTGATGTGAGCCTGAACAGTTCGAAATTACCTGTACCGTAATGGGCAACGGCAATCAAGTTTAGGTCTTTTGATATTGCAATGTGACAGGGGGCGTCCCCCTCTAGCGCGATCCGTTGAAGGATCACACCTTTATGGTTAACAAAATAAAGTGCAGCACCATCTTGCTGATATTGTTCAGAGACAACATAAATACCAGACTCGGTTTTTACGAGGTAAGAAGCATCACAAATATTCGTTAGCTTAGTCTGCTGGGCCAGTTGACCCTCTGAAGTCAGTGTTAGGGCACAAAAGCCCAAATGGTGAGGATCTGAGTATTGACCAACGAGGATATTGAAAGGTAGAGATTTCACTTTGATTCCCAAGAGTAACAGGTTTGCTAAGCATCTCTGGGGTTGTGCAATAAAGGTAGTATCAGGAAAGAAATCTGTGAGGAGTGTTGCGAAACATATGACTCTACAGAAATTAGACGACTCGCTTATTGAAAAAGAGTAAACAATTGGCAAGAAAAAGGCTCGTCAAATGACGAGCCTTTCTTGTAATGGTGCGGAAGGAGAGACTTGAACTCTCACACCTTGCGGCGCCAGAACCTAAATCTGGTGCGTCTACCAATTCCGCCACTTCCGCAACAAATCTTCATAGTTAAGAGAGTAATTGGTAAAACTCAATCTCAACGTTGTGTCGTAAGTATAACTTACAAAATAAATGGTGGCTACGACGGGATTCGAACCTGTGACCCCATCATTATGAGTGATGTGCTCTAACCAGCTGAGCTACGTAGCCACTCGAGGCTTTCGCCATTTATTCTTTCAAAAGAAAGATGGTGCGGAAGGAGAGACTTGAACTCTCACACCTTGCGGCGCCAGAACCTAAATCTGGTGCGTCTACCAATTCCGCCACTTCCGCAACAAAACTTAGGGTTAAGAGAGTAATTGGTAAAACTCGATCTTAACGTTGTAACCTGATTTTTAATCAGTGCCACTTGAATAGTGGTGGGCTAACTAGAGCCGAACCAGGGGCAATAGATGGGGCATCAAAAGCCGCTTCTCTATCGCGCCACTTTAAATAGTGGCAGGGCTACCTGGATTCGAACCAGGGAATGGCGGCATCAAAAGCCGCTGCCTTACCGCTTGGCGATAGCCCTGCAGAAAACAACGAGTAAACGTTATTATCTAAAAGATGGTGCGGAAGGAGAGACTTGAACTCTCACACCTTGCGGCGCCAGAACCTAAATCTGGTGCGTCTACCAATTCCGCCACTTCCGCAACAAAACTTATGGTTAAGAGAGTAATTGGTAAAACTCAATCTTAACGTTGTAACCTGATTTTAAATCAGAGCCACTTAAATAGTGGCAGGGCTACCTGGATTCGAACCAGGGAATGGCGGCATCAAAAGCCGCTGCCTTACCGCTTGGCGATAGCCCTGCAGAAAACAACGAGTAAACGTTATTATCTAAAAGATGGTGCGGAAGGAGAGACTTGAACTCTCACACCTTGCGGCGCCAGAACCTAAATCTGGTGCGTCTACCAATTCCGCCACTTCCGCAACAAAACTTATAGTTAAGAGAGTAATTGGTAAAACTCGATCTTAACGTTGTAACCTGATTTTGAATCAGAGCCACTTAAATAGTGGTGGGCTAACTAGAGCCGAACCAGGGACAATAGATGGGGCATCAAAAGCCGCTTCTCTATCGCGCCACTTTAAATAGTGGCAGGGCTACCTGGATTCGAACCAGGGAATGGCGGCATCAAAAGCCGCTGCCTTACCGCTTGGCGATAGCCCTGCAGAAAACAACGAATAAACGTTATTATCTAAAAGATGGTGCGGAAGGAGAGACTTGAACTCTCACACCTTGCGGCGCCAGAACCTAAATCTGGTGCGTCTACCAATTCCGCCACTTCCGCAACAAAACTTATAGTTAAGAGAGTAATTGGTAAAACTCGATCTTAACGTTGTAACCTGAGCAATGTCAGAGCCACTTAAATAGTGGCAGGGCTACCTGGATTCGAACCAGGGAATGGCGGCATCAAAAGCCGCTGCCTTACCGCTTGGCGATAGCCCTGCAGAAAACAACGAGTAAACGTTATTATCTAAAAGATGGTGCGGAAGGAGAGACTTGAACTCTCACACCTTGCGGCGCCAGAACCTAAATCTGGTGCGTCTACCAATTCCGCCACTTCCGCAACAAAACTTTGTAGTTAAGAGAGCAATTGGTAAAACTCAACCTTAACGTTGTACTTGAAGGCGAACCTGCAAGTTATAATAAATGGTGGCTACGACGGGATTCGAACCTGTGACCCCATCATTATGAGTGATGTGCTCTAACCAGCTGAGCTACGTAGCCACTCGAGGCTTTCGCCGTATGTTCTTTCAAAAGAAAGATGGTGCGGAAGGAGAGACTTGAACTCTCACACCTTGCGGCGCCAGAACCTAAATCTGGTGCGTCTACCAATTCCGCCACTTCCGCAACAAAACTTATGGTTAAGAGAGTAATTGGTAAAACTCAATCTTAACGTTGTAACCTGATTTTAAATCAGAGCCACTTAAATAGTGGCAGGGCTACCTGGATTCGAACCAGGGAATGGCGGCATCAAAAGCCGCTGCCTTACCGCTTGGCGATAGCCCTGCAGAAAACAACGAGTAAACGTTATTATCTAAAAGATGGTGCGGAAGGAGAGACTTGAACTCTCACACCTTGCGGCGCCAGAACCTAAATCTGGTGCGTCTACCAATTCCGCCACTTCCGCAACGCTCTTATTTCTAAGAGAATTTATAGTTAAGAGAGTAATTGGTAAAACTAAATCTTAACGTTGTACTTGAAGGCGAACCTGCAAGTTGTAATAAATGGTGGCTACGACGGGATTCGAACCTGTGACCCCATCATTATGAGTGATGTGCTCTAACCAGCTGAGCTACGTAGCCACTCTTGAGAGCGAGAGAATATAATACAAACTCGTCTCATGTGCCAAGGTTTTTTTCAAAAAAACTTGCCACTTTAAAAGTGGCAGGGCTACCTGGATTCGAACCAGGGAATGGCGGCATCAAAAGCCGCTGCCTTACCGCTTGGCGATAGCCCTGCAGATAACAACGAAAACGTTGTTCAACAATAATGGTGCGGAAGGAGAGACTTGAACTCTCACACCTTGCGGCGCCAGAACCTAAATCTGGTGCGTCTACCAATTCCGCCACTTCCGCATTATTTCCTAAAGACTCTAAAAAGAGCATTTAGGAAATGGTGGCTACGACGGGATTCGAACCTGTGACCCCATCATTATGAGTGATGTGCTCTAACCAGCTGAGCTACGTAGCCATTTCCATATTGTTGATTCTCTTTGAAAGTTGCCTTATCGCTGAGAACGGGGCGCATTATGCGGAGTTGAATCTGATGCGTCAACTTATTTTGCGAAGAAATTAGCGAAAAAGTGCCGTTCGAGTTTTTTTTAATCAAACCGCTCTGTTTCTGATCTAAATCTGCTAGATAATTGCCGATTTCGCGAGGGTCTATTTGCTTTGTAGTAGGCGTTTATTGTGAGTTGATAGACCTTGTAAAACAACAAAAGCCAGCAGTTGCTGGCTTTTTAAACAATAACGAGTGCGTCGTAATTATACGTTGAAGCGGAAGTGAACTACATCACCATCTTTAACGATGTATTCTTTCCCTTCTAGGCGCCATTTACCTGCATCTTTTGCACCAGACTCGCCGTTGTACTGGATGAAGTCGTCATAACCAACGACTTCTGCGCGGATGAAGCCTTTTTCGAAGTCAGTGTGGATCTTACCTGCCGCTTGCGGCGCAGTTGCACCAACAGGGATAGTCCATGCACGCACTTCTTTAACGCCAGCAGTGAAGTAGGTTTGTAGCGTTAGAAGCTCATAACCAGAGCGGATCACTCGGTTAAGGCCTGGCTCTTCAATGCCCATATCTGCTAGGAACTCTTCGCGATCTTCGTCGTCTAGCTCAGAAAGCTCAGATTCGATAGATGCACAAACCGCAACCACCACGTTGTTTTCTTTCTCTGCGTACTCACGTACCGCATCAAGGTAAGGGTTGTTTTCAAAACCATCTTCATTCACGTTTGCGATGTACATGGTTGGTTTAAGAGTCAGGAAGTTTAGGTAACCAACAGCTGCCAGCTCTTCTTTCGCAAGATCAACAGTACGTGCCATGCCACCTTCAGTAAGAACCGGCAGTAGTTTTTCAAGTACTGTTAGCTCGAACTTCGCGTCTTTGTCGCCGCCTTTTGCTTTCTTAGCGTTACGCTGAATTGCGCGCTCACAAGAATCTAGGTCAGCAAGCGCTAGCTCTAGGTTGATCACTTCGATATCTTCGATTGGCGATACTTTACCCGCAACGTGAACGATGTTTTCGTTCTCAAAACAGCGAACTACGTGACCGATAGCGTCAGTTTCACGGATGTTAGCCAGGAATTTGTTACCTAGGCCTTCACCTTTAGAAGCACCAGCAACAAGACCAGCGATGTCCACAAATTCCATAGTTGTTGGAAGGATCTTTTGTGGATTAACAATTTTCGCCAGCGCGTCTAGGCGTAGATCTGGCACAGGTACCACGCCTGTGTTTGGTTCGATAGTACAGAACGGGAAGTTTGCTGCTTCGATACCAGCTTTAGTCAGTGCGTTAAACAGAGTTGACTTACCTACGTTTGGTAGACCAACGATGCCACATTTAAAACCCATGATTGTAAACCTTATTCAGCTTTGAAGGTGTGTAAGCGATTTTGTGCTTTTGTCAGGCCATCTTTGAGTAAGATGTCGAGACTGCGTACGGATTCATCGACAACAGCATCAAGGCATTCTTGCTCTTTTGCTGGTGCTTTACCGAGTACATAACCTGCTACTTTGTCTTTGTGTCCAGGGTGGCCAATGCCAATCCTTAGACGATAAAATTCTTTATTGTTGCCCAGCTTGCTAATGGTGTCTTTTAAACCATTATGACCGCCGTGACCGCCCGCTTTTTTGAACTTGGCAACGCCTGGAGGTAAGTCTAGCTCATCGTGAGCGACCATGATCTCTTCAGGTTTGATCTGGTAAAACTTCGCCAATGCAGCGATAGCCTTGCCAGATAGGTTCATAAATGTGGTCGGGATTAACAGTCTTAAGTCACTGCCATTCACCAGAATTCGTCCTGTGAGACCGAAGAACTTTGGTTCGTTTTTCAAAGTGACATTGTGGATACGAGCGAGTTCCTCTACCACCCAAGCACCGGCATTGTGACGCGTGCGAGCGTATTCAGGTCCAGGGTTGGCAAGGCCTACAAGCAATTTTATCTGCTGAGTCAACGTTAAGATCTCTCTTGAATCTCAAAAGCGCGGTATGATAGCACACTAAATTGGCACAAAAAATGTGAATACAAAAAAACCACTTCGATAGGAAGTGGTTTTTTCATTTCTAGACGCGGATTACTTTGAAGTAAACATCGCAGAGATAGACTCTTCGTTGCTGATGCGACGAATAGCTTCAGCAAGCATGCTAGATAGAGTTAGCTGAGTAACTTTACCAGTCGCAGCCATCTCTTTAGATAGCGTGATAGAGTCAGTCACGATAACTTGGTCTAGAACAGAGTTCTTGATGTTCTTCGCTGCGTTACCAGAGAATACTGCGTGAGTTGCGTAAGCGAATACACGCTTAGCACCGCGCTCTTTAAGCGCTTCTGCAGCTTTACATAGCGTGCCACCAGTATCGATCATGTCATCAACGATCACACAGTCGCGACCTTCAACATCACCGATTAGGTTCATCACTTCAGATACGTTAGCACGTGGACGACGCTTGTCGACGATTGCGATATCGATATCGCCTAGTGCTTTAGCAGTAGCACGAGCACGAACAACACCACCAAGGTCAGGAGAAACAACAACTGGATCTTCAAGACCACGCTCAGCCATGTCTTCAAGAAGCACTGGAGTACCGAAGATGTTATCTACAGGTACATCGAAGAAGCCTTGAATCTGCTCTGCGTGTAGGTCGATAGTAAGAACGCGGTCAACGCCAACGTTTGAAAGGAAGTCTGCAACAACTTTTGCAGTGATTGGTACACGTGCAGAACGTACACGACGGTCTTGACGAGCGTAACCAAAGTAAGGAATAACAGCAGTAATACGGCCTGCTGAAGCGCGGCGCATTGCATCAATCATTACCACTAACTCCATTAGGTTGTCGTTAGTTGGCGCACAAGTTGACTGAATGATGAATACATCACTACCACGAACGTTCTCGTTGATTTGAACAGCGACTTCGCCGTCAGAGAAACGGTCAACAGTAGCATCTCCTAGAGAGATGTATAGACGGTCAGCAATACGTTGGGCTAGTTCAGGTGTTGCGTTACCAGCAAATAGCTTCATATCAGGCACGGTGGAAACCTCAGGGTTGCGTCCAGTTTAAACAGATTGTAAATGGGCTAATTCATAGTTAGCCAGGGTCTCTAACAAAGGAGAGCGGTTGCACCCTTTCGCCACAAAAGCGGAGACGGTGTCAGGAAGCATTTCAAGGACTTTCTCGGCATTTTCTTTGCTATTAAACTCGGAAAACACACAAGATCCTGTCCCCGTCAATCTTGACGGCGCGTATTGTAGCAGCCAAGAAAGTTGGTTATCAACCTCTGGATAGAGCATTCGTACAATTTTTTCGCAATCGTTTACGTGAGGGCTCTCCAAAAGCGTTGCTAGCTCTCGCTTTGGCGTATTTCTTGTCAGATCGGGGTGAGTAAAGATATCGACAGTTGCGATGCTGACTTTTGGCTTCACGACCAGATACCAATTCTCAACTGGTTCAGCAGAAGATAGCTTCTCACCAACACCCTCTGCAAATGCGGCGAATCCACGCACAAACACAGGCACATCCGCGCCAAGCGCAAGGCCTATTTCAGCAAGATCGTCGCTATTTAAACCGGTTTGCCACAAAAAGTTGAGCGCAACAAGCACCGTAGCGGCATTAGAAGAGCCGCCGCCGATGCCTCCTCCCATTGGCAGAATTTTATCCAGCTTAATGTGCGCACCAAAAGAGCACTCTGCCTTGGCTTGAAGGGCGGTAGCGGCCTTCCAGATTAAGTTGTCTTGCGTTGCGACACCTTCAATGTCGGGAGATAAGGTGATCTCACCGCTGTTGTTCGCCGTGATCTCTAATGAGTCACATAGGTCAATAAACTGAAATAAGGTTTGAAGTTCGTGGTAACCATTAGGCTGTCTGCCTGTGATGTATAGAAATAGGTTGAGCTTGGCTGGGCTTGGCCACGTGGTGGTTTCGGTGATCATGTTGCGTTCGGTCACTGTTTGATGGTCCATTTAGATACAACGAGGTTGAGCTTAGTGTCGTCTTGCACCAATTGCATTCGAGTTGGCATTGGCAGGGTGCGCTCAGTGTCTTCGACATTGAATGCTCGATATTCAGTGTAGTTAAGCGCCCAAGTCTTATGATTGAGTTCTTTGGAAAGGCTTGCCACTGTATTAAGGTCATTAAGCTGATAAGTGTCTGCATTCGTTGGAAGGCCGATGAGCCAAGCAGCGAGTTGCTCGATAGGGATATTGAGCCCAGTTAACTGATAGATAAGTAGATTGGCGTCTTGGCCGGATAGTTTCTGGTCATCATAGGTTTCGATAAACGCACCGTTGGGTGTTGAGGTGAGGTTAAACACTGTCTGACCTAAAAAAGTGGTTAAACGCACTTGAGTCAAATTGGCGGAATATGTCCAATGGAAATTGAGCGTTTGGCGCTGTTCAGGAGAAATATAACCGAGCTTGCCATTGGCGGTATATTGGGTAAGTGATTCAAGTTGCTGGCGGTGAGCTTGCCATTCGACACTTTGAGGCTCAGGTGGCAAAGTGCTACAACCAATCAAAAATAGTGCTGTGAACGTATAAAAGAGGCGACGATAAAGTCTGGTCATAGGAAACTACTTACGTGATGGATTATTGTTCAAATTCAATACAATATTGAAAGACTATAGCATCAATCCCACAAACTCAGGAAAACATATTGGTCAGAGACTTTCAATAAATGGTGCCATCAAGTAAAATTCTGCCCTATTTGTCAAATCCGTATCAGAGAATTCGCGTTACATGTCATTGCTTGCTATTGGTATTAACCACAATACAGCGTCAGTGGATCTGAGAGAGAAGGTGGCGTTCCCACCTGAAAAACTCGACCGAGCACTGAATGAGCTGAGAGACAATACCAAAGTCAATGGTTCTGTAATTCTCTCGACCTGTAACCGTACCGAAATCTATTGTGACACTGGTGATACCAATAAGTCGCAACTGATCGATTGGTTGGTTCGTTTTCACGACGTACCTGCTGAAGAGCTCAAACCCTCGCTCTATGTCTATGAAGAGCAGGCTGCTATCAAGCATTTGATGCGAGTCTCCTGTGGTCTTGATTCGCTTGTATTGGGCGAGCCGCAAATCTTAGGGCAGGTAAAACAGGCGTACAGTGATGCTCGTGATCACCAGTCGGTAGAAGGTGGCATAGAGAAGCTGTTTCAAAAGACGTTCTCTGTAGCTAAGCGAGTGCGTACCGAAACGGAAATTGGTGGCAGTGCCGTTTCTGTGGCCTATGCCGCTACCACACTTGCGAGACAGATTTTTGAGTCGTTAGCTGATTCCACGGTTCTGCTAGTGGGCGCTGGCGAGACGATTGAACTGGTTGCCAAGCACTTAGAAGGGCAAGGGTGCAAGAAGATGATCGTTGCCAACCGTACCAAAGAGCGAGCTGAAGTGTTGGCTTCTCAGTTTGGTGCTGAGGTGATTGCACTTAATGATATTCCGGAAGTGTTGCCAAAAGCCGACATTGTGATCAGCTCCACGGCCAGTCCATTACCGATTATTGGTAAGGGCATGGTTGAAACCGCGATTAAGAAGCGTCGCTATCAACCTATGCTTCTTATCGACATTGCCGTGCCGCGCGATATCGAATCGCAAGTTGGCGAACTGAACGATGCCTACCTTTATACTGTTGATGATTTGCAGTCTATTGTTGATAGCAATATCGAACAGCGAAAAGTAGAAGCGATTCAAGCGGAAGCCATCGTTAGTGAAGAGAGCGCGCAGTTTATGTCTTGGATGCGTTCTCTGCAGGCCGTTGATAGTATTCGGCAGTATCGCAAACAGGCGAATGACACCAGACAAGATATACTATCTAAAAGCTTACAAGCGCTAGCCGCAGGGGGAGACCCAGAGAAAGTGCTGCTAGAGCTCAGTAATAGATTAACAAACAAGCTTATTCATGCGCCGACCAAAGCGCTGCAAGATGCCGCAGAGCAGGGTGACCCTGCGAAACTCACGGTTATCAGACAGAGTTTGGGTTTAGACCAAACGAAATAAGCCTCACCCCGAGAAAAGACGCAATTATGAAAGCCTCCATTTTAGTAAAATTGGAAACTCTTGTTGAACGCTACGAAGAAGTTCAACATCTACTTGGTGACCCTGGTGTTATCGGTGACCAAGACAAGTTCCGCGCTCTTTCTAAAGAGTACTCTCAGCTTGAAGAAGTGACTAAGTGTTTCCAAGCCTACCAGCAAGCGCAAGACGATCTTGAAGCTGCGGAAGAAATGGCAAAAGAAGATGACGCTGAGATGCGCGAAATGGCTCAAGAAGAGATCAAAGAAGCGAAAGCGTCGATCGAAAACCTGACGGATGAGCTACAAATTCTTCTGCTGCCAAAAGATCCAAACGATGAACGCAACTGTTTCCTAGAAATCCGTGCTGGCGCGGGTGGCGACGAAGCGGGTATCTTCGCGGGCAACCTTTTCCGTATGTACTCTAAATTTGCCGAGAAGAAAGGCTGGCGCGTTGAGGTAATGAGCTGCAACGAGTCTGAGCAAGGCGGTTACAAAGAGATGATCGCAAAAGTATCGGGTGATTCTGTCTACGGTACAATGAAGTTCGAATCTGGTGGTCACCGCGTACAGCGTGTCCCAGAAACTGAGTCTCAAGGCCGTGTACATACGTCAGCATGTACTGTTGCTGTCATGCCTGAGATCCCAGAAGCCGACCTACCAGAAATCAAAGCCGCAGATCTTAAGATCGATACCTTCCGTGCATCTGGCGCGGGTGGTCAGCACGTTAACACCACGGATTCTGCAATTCGTATTACTCACTTGCCAACAGGTACTGTGGTTGAGTGTCAGGATGAGCGTTCACAGCATAAGAACAAAGCGAAAGCGATGGCTGTGCTAGCAGCACGTATTGTGCAAGCAGAAGAAGCACGCCGCGCAGCTGAAGTTTCGGATGCTCGTCGTAACCTACTAGGTTCTGGTGACCGTAGTGACCGTATTCGTACTTACAACTACCCGCAAGGCCGCGTATCGGACCACCGTATCAACTTAACGCTCTACCGTTTGAACGAAGTGATGGAAGGTGATTTGGCAAGCCTTATCGACCCAGTACTTCAAGAGCACCAAGCTGATCAGCTCGCAGCACTTGCAGAGAACAACTAATTCATGTCGTTAGATATGTCGATAGAAGCGGTGCTCAAACGAGCATCGCTTGTTCTTTCTGAGACCAGCAGCGAATCACCAAGCCTTGATGCCGCAGTGCTGCTTTGCCACGCGTTAGGTAGGCCTCGCAGCTATCTCATGACGTGGCCAGAGAAACCGCTGACCGAGTCAGAGCAAATTGCGTTCGATGAGCTGTTGTCTCGAAGAACCAAAGGCGAGCCCGTTGCCTATATTCTAGGTGAGCGAGAGTTCTGGTCCCTATCACTTAACGTTGCTCCAAGCACATTGATTCCAAGACCTGATACCGAGCGTCTTGTTGAATTGGCATTGGATAAAGCGATGCAGATTGACGGAGACCTGTTGGATTTAGGGACGGGAACCGGCGCAATCGCTTTAGCCTTAGCTTCTGAACTGCCGAAACGCCGCGTAAAAGGTGTTGATTACCAAGAGCATGCGGTGGAGTTGGCGACAGGTAATGCTAAGAAGCTTGATATTTCTAATGCAAGTTTTTCCCAAGGAAGCTGGTTTGAGCCGATTGATGCAGCTCACAAGTTCGCCATAATTGTTTCTAATCCCCCTTATATTGACGAAAATGACCCCCATCTTTCTCAAGGGGATGTTCGTTTTGAACCATCGTCAGCTTTGGTTGCAGAAAACAACGGTTTGGCCGATATAGAAACCATAAGTGCACAAGCACCCAATTACTTGCTTGATGGTGGCTGGTTGTTGTTCGAACACGGGTTTGAACAAGGTGAGGCGGTTAGAAACATACTAGAAACGAACGGCTTTACTGAGGTCATCACAGAGAAAGACTACGCAAGCAATGATAGAGTGACACTTGGAAAGTGGCACCAATAATAACGAAAAGAAAGTAAGAGAGACGCCAACATGTATGAAGGATTAAAGCATTTTCACCTTTTGACGATAGCGATTTCTGTCGCCTTGTTAACTGTGCGATACGGGTTGCTCATGGCGAATTCACCAAAGGTGAATCTGCCATTTCTAAAGCGTTTCCCACACATTAATGACTCTCTTTTGTTGCTGTCAGGCTTTGGCTTGATTGCATACACAGGGTTTGTTCCATTCACGGACGCAGCACCGTGGATGACGGAAAAGGTGACCTGCATACTGGCTTACTTTGCCTTGGCCTTTTTCACTATAAAGCTAGCAAAGAACAAATTATTAAGAACGTGTGCCTTCTTTGGCGCGCTGGGATGGCTCATGATGGCTGCGAAGATTGCCATGCTGAAAACGCCATTCCTTATGGGGTAAACCATGATTGAACTGTTTGATGAAGATTTTGATGCGATTGAGTTAGCAGAAGGTGCACTGATCTTAAACAAAGCAGTGGATCCAGAAACGGATCAGCATTGGGCCGAACTAGAATTGGCTAGGCTTGCAGAAGAAGCTGAGCAACAGCTGTTCCATGAAAGAAATGATAAGCAGCGACTCGACTCGCTACTAAGATTGTTTTACACCGAATGGCAATTTAAAGGTGACCACGACGAGTACTTCTCGTCGGATAACGCCTTCATTGATAAGGTGCTTGAGCGTCGAAAGGGTGTACCTGTTAGCCTAGGCTCGATCTTGCTCTACCTTGGTCACAAGCTTGGCTTGCCGCTGGAAGCGGTGACATTCCCAACGCAATTCTTGGTCAAGGTTTGTTGGCCAAATGAGGCGCCGGTATACATCAATCCTTATGATGGTGAATACGTCAGTAAAAAGCGCCTGCAAGCTTGGCTAATTGGCCATGAAGGTCCTTTGGCAAAGCTAGAGGCTAAACACCTAGAAACGGTCGATAACCCAACGGTAATTGGTCGCTGGTTGGCGCTGCTTAAGAGCGCGCTATTGCGTGAAGAAAAGTACACGCTCGCACTGCGTTGTACTGATCTTGCATTAACCTTTGTTCCAGACGATCCTTATGAAATCCGCGATCGTGGCTATATTTACCAACAGCTGGATTGCCATCAAATAGCGGCGAGCGATTTTCAGTACTTCATCGATCAATGTCCCGATGACCCAGCTATCGAATTATTGAAAACGCAGGTGTCAGCTATCAGCCGCACCCCTGTGACTCTTCACTAAACTCAGAGAATAACAACATGGAAATGAAAACTGTACACGTGGGTGATATCCCAGTCGCGAACGACAAGCCTTTTACGCTGTTCGCGGGTATGAACGTATTGGAATCACGCGATCTTGCGATGCAGATCTGTGAGCACTATGTGAAGGTTACTGAGAAACTTGGCATTCCTTACGTTTTCAAAGCGTCTTTCGATAAGGCGAACCGTAGCTCAGTTCATTCTTACCGAGGCCCAGGCTTGGAAGAAGGTATGAAAATCTTCCAAGAGCTAAAAGATACGTTTGGCGTGAAAATCATTACCGATGTTCATACCGAAGCGCAAGCACAGCCAGTAGCGGATGTGGTTGATGTTATTCAGCTACCTGCGTTCCTAGCTCGTCAAACTGATCTTGTTGAGGCGATGGCTAAAACGGGTGCGGTTATTAACGTTAAGAAGCCTCAGTTCATGAGCCCAGGTCAAGTTGGCAACATCGTTGACAAGTTTGCAGAATGTGGCAACGACAACATTATTCTTTGTGAGCGTGGCTCATGCCATGGCTACGATAACCTAGTGGTTGATATGCTTGGTTTCGGTGTAATGAAAAAAGCATCAAATGGCAGCCCAATCATCTTTGACGTGACTCACTCGCTTCAGATGCGTGATCCTTCAGGTGCGGCTTCTGGCGGTCGCCGCGAGCAGACTGTAGAACTTGCAAAAGCGGGTTTGGCGACTGGCATTGCAGGTCTGTTTATTGAGGCTCACCCAAATCCAGATAAAGCACTATGTGACGGCCCTTCTGCATTACCATTGGATAAACTAGAACCATTCCTAGCGCAGATGAAGGCACTCGATGACCTGATTAAAGGCTTTGAGCACATCGATGTCAAATAGGTTCTAACGTTACCTAGTCAAAAGCCAGCTTGAATTCAGCTGGCTTTTTTATGTTCACTATTTGTGTTGAGCAATCGTTTCTTCGCAGAAAAAACACCTTCCAGCCACTGAATATCTACCACTATTCTTCTGCTATCTATTACAGTTTCATAGCGCGTAATTACATTACTGATAATAATGCCAGCTGATGTATATCAACTTGTGATATAGATTACATAAAAGTGAAATCGTAATGTTATGTTTAAACGCTTACTTTAAACTAACGCAAATTTTGTCGATGTTTTTCTTAGTCTTACAACACAACAGATCGGCAAAATATGAGCAAACCCAATATGCTCAAGGCAGTGGTTCCCAAAAAATTAAAGGTATGACAATGAAAAAAAGCCTTATGTTTAAGTCCGTGCTAAGCGCGGCTATCATCGCGTCATTAGCAGGATGCGCAACTCAACCAGAGCAAGAATGGAATGCTGATGAGACTTATAAGCTAACGATTCTTCATACCAATGACCATCACGGTCGCTTCTGGCAAAACAAATACGGCGAGTATGGTATGGCAGCGCGTAAAACGCTGATTGACCAGATTCGTGCTGATGTAGAAGCGGAAGGTGGCAGCGTATTACTGCTGTCAGGTGGTGATATCAATACGGGTGTTCCTGAGTCTGACCTTCAGGATGCAGAACCGGACTTTAAAGGCATGAGCATGATTGGTTACGATGCGATGGCATTGGGTAACCATGAGTTCGATAACCCGCTGGAAGTACTGTTTAAGCAGAAAGAGTGGGCGAACTTCCCAATGCTGTCTGCCAATATTTATGACAAGAAGACCGGTGAGCGTTTGTTCGATGCTTACCACATGTTTGATAAGCAAGGCATCAAAATTGCGGTTATCGGTCTAACGACTGAAGACACGGCGAAAATCGGCAACCCTGAGTACATCGGTGGTATTGAGTTCCGCGACCCGAAAGTAGAAGCTAAAAAACTGATTGCAGAGCTTAAAGAAACAGAAAAACCCGATCTTATTTTCGCGGTAACTCACATGGGGCACTACGAGAACGGTCAGCGTGGTGTGAACGCACCGGGTGACGTTGCGCTTGCTCGCTACTTGAACGAAGGCGACCTCGATATGATCGTTGGTGGTCACTCTCAAGAGCCTGTATGTATGGAAGGTCCAAACGTCGTGAAGAAGAACTTCAAGCCAAGCGACGAGTGTAAACCAGATATCCAAAATGGTACTTGGATTGTTCAAGCGTACGAGTGGGGCAAATATGTCGGTCGTGCCGACTATGAGTTCAAAAATGGCGAGCTGAATATGGTGAGCTATGACCTTATTCCAGTGAACCTGAAGAAGAAAGTCAAAGTAGATGGTAAGAAACAGCGTGTTCTTGTTGAAGATGAGATCAAGCAAGATGCAGAACTGCTGGCGTTCTTGACTCCATTCCAAGAAAAAGGTCAGGAGCAACTCGGTGCTAAGATTGGTGAAACCAATGGCAAGCTAGAAGGTGACCGTAATGTGGTTCGCTTTAGCCAAACCAATCTAGGTCGTCTAATTGGTACCGCTCACATGGAGCGTGCTAAAGCCGATTTCGCGGTGATGAACTCAGGCGGTGTACGTGACTCAATCGCAGAAGGCGATGTGACGTACAAAGACGTGCTGATTGTTCAGCCATTTGGCAACATCATCACCTACACTGACATGACAGGTGCAGAAGTTCTTGATTATCTGAATGTTGTAGCAACAAAACCTGTTGATTCAGGTGCCTATGCGCAGTTCTCTGGTATTTCAATGACGGTCGATAAGGACCAAGTTTCTGACGTGGTTATCAACGGCAAAGCACTCGACCCGAAAGCCACTTACCGCTTCACGGTACCGAGCTTTAACGCAGCGGGAGGTGACGGCTATCCGAAACTAACAGGTCACCCTGGTCACGTAAACACGGGCTTTGTCGATGCTGAAGTATTGAAAGATTACCTAGAAGCAAATAGCCCGATCGATGTGAATAAGTACCAGCCTAAAGGCGAAATTGTCTATAAGAACTAGACATTAACGGGTTTTTATTCGATAAATAGAGCGGTGCCAATTGGCACCGTTTTTTCGTTTTGCGAGTAAGCCGAGTAAGCATAGGCTCGCCACGTCGTGCATTTTGGAGTAGGCAATGACACCAGCAATCAATCTGGCAAAGAAGAAGAAAATCACCCACACCGTGCATCAATATGATCATGACCCACGCCATGAAAGCTATGGACTGGAAGCGGTCGAGGCGTTAGGGCAAGATCCAGAAAGTGTCTTCAAAACGCTGCTGTTCGCCATTAACGGTGAGCCCAAAAATCTAGCGGTTGCCGTCATACCTGTTGAAGAAAAACTGAATCTGAAACTTGCAGCCAAGGCGGCTGGTGGCAAAAAAGCAGATATGGCAGACAAAGACATTGCTCAGAAGACGACGGGATACGTGCTTGGAGGCATTAGTCCACTAGGGCAGAAAAAAGCACTGCCAACGTTTATTCATAGCACGGCACAAGACCGCGATACCATGTGTGTGAGTGCGGGCAAAAGGGGATTGGAGATTGAGCTAGCACCATCCGATTTGGCAGCGCTAACTCGAGCTAAGTTTGTTAATCTCTGTGAGGCCTAACAGCGGTTATTATGCCGCTTACTTTTTCAGAGATAGGGTTCCACCAACACGTGGCTTACGTTGCCCCGAATCAGACTGTCCCGCTTTAGGGTTCACTGGTCGCTTGTTGTTTGGCTTTGAAGGGCGAGACTTATTACCTGATTGGTTTGGCTTACGCTGACCAGGCTTGCCACCTCGGCTGCCCTCATTACGACCATTCTCTGAGTCTGAGTGGCGACGTTTGCTAGGACCACGGCGGTACTCATCCGCGCCATGACCAGAATAGGTCTTCATCTTGTCGCGCTTACCTTCACGCTCTTTGTCACGTTTGGCCTCGCGGCGCGCATCATGCAGTTTTGCATCCGTTGCCTTAGTTATGTGGCGACCTTTTGCATCTTTACGAGAGGCTTCTTCAGTGCTGACGGAGCCTTCACACATACGCAGGATCTCGGCAACTTCTTCATCAGAGAGGTAGCGCCATTTTCCGTTCGGGATCCCATCGATTGAGATATTCATGATACGCACACGGCGCAGCTTAAGAACGTCATAACCCAAAGCTTCACACATACGACGGATCTGACGGTTAAGCCCCTGCGTTAGCGTAATACGAAATGAGAACTTGGTTTCTTGCTCGACCTTACACGGCAGAGTCACCGTATCCAAGATAGCGACACCAGCGCCCATCTTCTTGATGAAGTCCTTGGTGATTGGCTTGTCGACACGAACTACGTACTCTTTCTCGTGGTTATTACCAGCGCGCAGGATTTTATTGACGATATCGCCATCATTGGTCAAGAAAATTAGACCATCAGATGGCTTGTCCAGGCGACCGATAGGAAAGATGCGCTTGTGGTGGCCCACGAAGTCAACGATGTTTCCAGGGACGTCACGCTCTGTCGTACACGTGATGCCTGTCGGCTTATTCAGAGCGATATAGATTGGTTTCTCTTTACTGCGAACTGGCTTGCCATCAATCTCAACATTATCACCCGGCATAACCTTAGTGCCCATTTCTGGTACCTTGCCGTTAATCGTCACGCGTTGTTGCTCAATGAGCCTATCCGCTTCACGACGCGAGCAAAAGCCCGTTTCACTGATGTATTTGTTGAGACGTTTTCCGTCAGCAGAGTTCGACATGCGAAGTAATCACTCTATGTTGGTCTGATTTAAAGGTCGCGTATTTTATACCCAACTTGGCGTTAAGTCACTTAACTCATGCGTTTTTGATGACGTTCGCGGTTTTCAAGCTTCTTCTCTTGGCTCTTTCTAAGCATGACATAGACAGCACCACTGCCGCCATGAAAGCGCTGAGCACTGTGAACACACTGTACATCCTTAATCTGAGTCAGCCAGTTAGCCAAGTAACTTTTCATCAAAGCAGGCGGATTAGAACGTTCACCACGGCCATGGACTATGATGACGGTTCGAATGTCCATTCGCATGCATTGTTGCAAGAACTTAATGACCTCATCACGCGCTTCTTTGAGAGTGCGGCGGTGTAAGTCGAGTTTTGCCTGTAGAGGATATTTACCAAGTCGAAGTTTTCGGTAAACCCCTTCCTGAACGCCGTCACGTTTGAACTCTATGATGTCATCGGGCTTCACCATAGGGGCGAAATCGATAGAGAGGTATTCAGGATCTTGTTCAGAGAGCCACAGCGCAGCCTGACGTTTTGCCAGTTGCGAGTCAGATACTTGGTGGGACTTTTTTAATTCGACGGTGTCGTTTTGAATAGGCTTTACATCGCCCATCATTTGTTGAAATAGGTCTAGATCATCGTCTTGAGACATAACTGCATCTCGAATAAGCCAATTTATTTGGAGTATATACGAAGTCGAGCAAAAAGTGAGAGCAATAAAAAACCGGAGTGAACAGGCGATCCACTCCGGTGCATAGCAGTTTTCTATTCAAAAAATAGAAGCTAAGCGATTCTAGTGAGGAGATTTGTCATTCATTACCTTATAAATGAAGAAAGCACCGTAAAACAGCATTAAACCAAACGCTCCAAAGATAACGATCATTGAAGAGAGGCCTACTGCATTACCAAATAGGAGATCAAGCCAAAAATCCATGTTTCCTCCAAAAAGTAGTGATGACAGGGTTACGTTAACGGTTGGTTTAAAAGTGAACACTGATCTGGATCAATTGTACTCGGAGTGTTAATAACCTGTATGTGAGTGTGTGTATACGGTCACATTTTTCGTGCTTCTGGCTAGTTGATGAGCAAACAGAACTGTTTTGGAAAAAAGATGCTACAAAAGCCTTGCGTGCCTGAGAATTATCAGTAATATACGCATCCGTTGACGGGCAATAAGCCACGCAGCAATCTCGGTGAATAGCGCAGCTTGGTAGCGCATCCTGAGGTTAGGAATAGTGGGACCAGAGGGCGACCCTTGGTGAAGCGAATACCTAACAAACATTTTCGGTGAATAGCGCAGCTTGGTAGCGCATCTGGTTTGGGACCAGAGGGTCGGGGGTTCGAATCCCTCTTCACCGACCACTTTTAAAAAAGCCTCGCTATTTAGCGAGGCTTTTTGCGTTTTGGCGAAAAGTAATTTTGTAAACGATGTGCCCGGTTTGTACAACGCTCACTGCGCTGCGCCAGTTATAAAATAGGCGATGCGACGCTAGGAGCTAGGCTACGGTTCTCCCCCTAATATAGGGGGAGTTAGAGGGGGTAAAATGCGGTGAAGTCACAGCGGGTAATGGTTTCAGTACCTTTCTCTAAGCAATAAGTTCACTTTGGTTCCGAGCTCATTGACAGTTCACCGCATTCACCCCTCCCAGCCTCCCCTTAGCAAGGGGAGGAGCACTACGCTTGCAGCGCTCTGCTAACTATAAATAGGCGATGCGACGATAGGAGCTAGCCTTGGTTCTCCCCCTAATATAGGGGGAGCTAGAGGGGGTAAAATGCGGTTAATTCAAAGCGATTAATGGTTTCAGTGCCTTTCTCTGTGCAATAAGCTCACTGTTGCTTCGAGCGCGTTGACAGTTCACCGCATTCACCCCTCCCAACCTCCCCTTGGTAAGGGGAGGAGCAAAAAGCCCATTGCGCGGCGATGACTAAAATCAGGCGATGTGACGCTAAAAGCTTAAGCAGCAACAACCTCACGGCGTGCCATTACCTTACCAATAACACCTTCCACACCCAACACCGCAAAGATAATTGCGAAGAAAGCAACCACACCACCAAACGCACCAGTAAATGCAACATGCTGACCAAACAGAAGGGCAATAACAGCCATTGCGACAAACTTAGAGCCCACCAAAATAATGTATGACGAAACACCTCGTTTCAGTTTTGGTAGTGTTTTATGGGTTAGAAAGTGCGATGCCATCACTTTCTCTAGTGAGATAGCCCCTTTCAGCATACTCGCAAGGACAACCGAGGCGAGTACCGCCACTTCCAGGCTCGCGATGAAAACCCAATCCCAAGAAGCGTTGAGTAGCAACATTACGATAGTCGTGATAACAGAGCTGATAGCGATATCTTTAAGCATTTTCATAAATTGATTCCTCTTGGCGTTGTTCTTGCTGACAGGGCTAAGGTATCAATTGTGGAGCGGCACCATTTACCATTTTACGCCATCGATAAAGACGCTCTGATGTTCTATTGTCACACATTTAGTGGGTTTATTTGACCTTTGTATGAGTAGGGTTATACTGAGGTCAGTTTTGCTCCTATTTGTAAATCTCCCAATCGGGGGACCCCCTGAGAGCGCCAAAATTTCTCAATTTAGATTTGTTCTACCACTGTGACACGAGTCACACATGCAGCTTACTTGCTGATGGCTCGTTGTACTTGCCGTATAGGTTCCTATTTAAAATCATAGACTTTGGTCTATTTGTATGATTAATTGTCATTTGTATGATTAATAGGTGCCCATTCATACATGGTCAAATGCCATGTCAAATCAACGCGTAAGATCAGTGGGTTATGTGTCATCTGTCTAAAAAGAGATAGCTCTATGAATGTAATTATCAATGGTCAAACGTATCTTCTAAGAGAACGCAAAAGCATCCTTGATGTGGCCAAAGATATTAAAGTTGAGGTCCCATCGCTATGCTCAATCAGTAAGCATGCTGAGAAGCAGTCTTGCGACATGTGCGTCGTTGAAGTCGTTGGTGAAGGCGTGGTCAAAGCCTGTGAAACTCAGATCCAAGATGGGATGACGATAGTGACCGAGTCCGCTCAGCTTAATAATCTGCGACGAGAAGCCCTCAATAAGATTTTCGCCGACCACAATGCTGACTGTGAAGCGCCATGTAAAGTGGCGTGCCCTGCTAACGTTGATATTCAAACCTACTTACACCACATCGCCCAGGCTGATCATCATCAAGCCGTCAAAGTGATTAAAGATACGTTGCCGATGCCAATCTCGATTGGTCGTGTTTGTCCTGCGTTTTGTGAGCATGAGTGTCGACGCAGCTTGGTGGATGAGCCCTTAGCGATTCGCCAGCTCAAACGTCACGCAGCAGATATTGATTTGTCACTGGCTGAGCAGTTTGAACCACCAAAACTGCCGTACAACGGGCATCGCGTCGCGATTGTCGGTGCGGGTCCCGGTGGTCTGGCTTGCGGTTACTACCTGAGTTACCAAGGCTTTGCTGTCGATGTCTTTGAATCAATGCCACAAGCTGGTGGTTGGTTGCGCTATGGCATTCCTGAGTACCGCTTACCAAAAGACATTCTCGATAAAGAAATTGAACTCATGTGTCGCGGCGGGATGCGTATTCATACCAATACGCTTCTTGGTCAGGACGTTTCCCTCGATGAATTGACTGAGAATTATGAAGCAGTGTGTTTGGCTGTTGGCGCGACCAAAGCGGTGAACATGCCATATCCCGGCTCTGATCTGGAAGGTTGTATTCTGGGTGTTGATTTCCTCAAAGATCATATGACCGAGAGGCACTTTAGCATTGGTAAAAAAGTCGCCATCATTGGCGGCGGCAATACGGCGATCGACTGCGCGCGAACTGCGGTTCGTGAAGGGGCCGACACGACTATCATCTATCGTCGTACTCGCAACGAGATGCCAGCCGAACTCCATGAGATTGAAGCTGCTGAGCTAGAAGGCGTCAAATTTAAATTCTTAACCAACCCGAAAGCCAACCATGCTGACTCGACAGGTCGTGTTCAGTCGATTGAGTTGGAGATCATGGCTCTAGGTGAGCCTGATAGCTCAGGCCGTCGTCGTCCGGTATCAACCGGCGAAACCGAGACCATTAAGTTTGATACGGTAATCTCAGCGCTATCACAAAAGCCTGATACAGAGTTTCTAAAATCTGCAAGACAATCGCTGCCACTGACTGACTGGGGTACAGCGTCTGCTGACAACGACTCCATGCACCATGGCTACAACGTCTACAGTATCGGTGATTTTAGACGTGGTCCTGCTACGGCCATTGAAGCGATTGCCGACGGCAAGAAAGCGGCGGATGCTATTGAGCGCTATATTCTCGAAGGGCATTTTAAGCCTGAGCCAGCGCCGTTCAATAGCCGCAAGGCCGAGCGTCTTACTGAGGTTCGTCAAACTGAATACTTACAAGAGCGTGCGAAATCACGAGCAAAAGCAGATCATCTTGATGTAGAGCTTTGTCAGACGAGCTACCAAGAAGTTGAGCTTGGGATGACCGATTCAGATGCCATAGCCGAAGCTGCGCGCTGTCTAGAGTGTGGTTGCCAAGCCAACACCCAGTGCGATCTTCGAGATTACGCCACTGAGTATCAGGTCGATTATCGAGAGATTAATACTGAGGAACGCAAGATGTTCCCAGTCGATAAATCGAGTGAGTTCATTGTCTTCGACGCTAACCGCTGTATTAGCTGTGGCTCTTGTGTTCATGCCTGCCAAACCGAGTCAGTGCATGGCATACTCAACTTCTCCGAATCTTCGCATCGCCCATCCTTCCCAGATGGAGCGACTATGGGTGACAGTAATTGTGTGCAGTGTGGCGCCTGTGTTCAGGTGTGCCCAACAGGGGCACTTGCCGATAAGCGCGATAAGTCACATAGCCGCGTAGAAATGCTGACGCCAGTAAAAACTATCTGTACTTACTGCGGAGTTGGTTGTCGAGTCGAGCTCTATGTTGATGCTGCCAACAACAAAATCCGCTACGTGAAGGGAGATAAAACCTCACCCGTCAACCAAGGTATGCTTTGCGTGAAAGGACGCTTCGGTTTTGACTTTATACACAGCGAAGAGAGGCTGACCAGGCCTCTTATCCGTAAGTCGGGTGAGTTAGTGCCTGCCTCATGGGATGAAACCGTTAGCTATGTCGCCGATAAGCTAAACAAAATTAAGTCTATGTATGGCAGTGACAGTCTTGCTGGCTTCTCTTCAGCGAAAACGACGAATGAAGATAACTATGCATTCCAAAAGCTATTTAGAAGAGAGATTGGTACCAACAATATCGACCATTGTGCGAGGCTTTGTCACTCATCAACGGTGACTGGGCTAGAAGCCTCCTTTGGTAGCGGCGCAATGACCAATGATATTCCGAGCATTGCCCATTCTGACGTTATCTTTATCATTGGGTCAGACACCAGCGCTGCGCACCCAATTATCGCTTCACATATTAAGCAGGCGGTGACGAAGGGTGCGCGCCTGATTGTTGCCGATCCAAAACGTATTGATATGGCAGATCATGCCGAGCTCTATGTACGCCATCGCCCTGGCACAGATGTCATGCTACTTAATGCCATTATGCATGTGATTGATAAAAATGGCTGGCACGATAGCCAGTACATTAACGAGCGCACCGAAGGCTACGATGAGTTCGTTAAAGAGATACGTAAAGATGCCTACAGCCCACGCAATGCAGCACTTGTCACTGGGGTTGCTGAGTTTGATATTGAGCGCCTCGCCGAGTTGATTGGCACCTCGAAGGTGACATCAGTCTATTACTCAATGGGGATCACTCAGCACACTACTGGGCATGATAATGTGCGCTCGATTGCCAACCTGCAAATGCTGTGTGGTAACGTGGGCGTTGAAGGCGGCGGTATTAATCCGCTTCGCGGTCAATCCAATGTTCAGGGCTCTTGCGATATGGGTGCTTTGCCGACCGATTACCCTGGCTATCAAAAGGTGACGAATCCAGACGTGCAGGCAAAGTTTGCCAAAGCTTGGAATTCAGACACTCTGCCTAAAGAGCGTGGTAAGACACTGACTGAAATCATCGATGGCGCTTGCGACGGTGATATCAAAGCGCTTTACGTGATGGGTGAGAACCCAGTACTCAGTGACCCAGATCAGGCGCACGCTGTTCATGGATTGAAATCGCTAGACTTCCTCGTGGTTCAGGACATCTTCTTAACCGAAACGGCTGAGCTTGCGGACGTGGTGTTGCCGTCATACTCCTTTGCGGAAAAAGCAGGGCATTTCACCAATACTGAAAGACGCGTACAACGCTTGGTTCCTGCGGTGCAAGCACCGGGTGAAGCAAAAGAGGACTGGCGTATTATTCAGTCTATTGCCAATGCAATGGGCGGCGACTGGCAGTATCAAACGGTGCAAGAAATCACTGAGGAAATCGCCGATGTTACGCCGCAATACAGCGGTATTCGCTGGCAGTCGATTGGTAAAAACGGTCTGCAGTGGCCATGTAACGATGTGAAGCCTTTCGGTACTCGCATTATGCATAAGGACCAGTTTATCCGCGGTAAAGGGGCGATGGCCCCAATTTCATTCGAATACGCAGCGGAGCTTCCTGATGACGAGTTCCCTATGATTCTTACCACGGGTCGATTACTCGAGCAGTTCCATACAGGAACCATGACGCGCAAAACTAAAGGGCTGGATAACCTTGCTGGACCGCGCATTATGATCAGCGTCGAGGATGCTGAAGCGATAGGCGTGACTAATGGTCAGGATGTGAAGTTGGTGTCGCGACGCGGCGAGATTTCCGCGCCTGCCTTTGTTACCAAACGGATGCAGCAGGGCGTTGTGTTTGTGCCGTTCCACTTTGCTGAATCGGCAGCGAATAAGCTGACCAATACAGCAACTGACCCGCACGCGAAGATCCCAGAGTTTAAAGTATCTGCAGTGCGGCTTGAGAAGGTCACTCAGGCGGTTCTTTAAATTCGGCCCACGCTTTAGGGATATCGAACGGAGGCAAGCTATTTGGCTTGCCTCTTTTTCCTTTGCGCCACTCTTTTAGCTGATTGACATATGTTAGGATGTGCGCCACCGCGACAAAAAGCTGATTGGGCACCATTTGGTCTATTTGTGTCGTGTGATAGATAGCACGGGTCAGCTCTGGGCTTTGAACCACCTCGACCTGATGCTTTGCGGCAAGCTCTCTGATGTAAGTGGCCACGTCATCTTTGCCTTTAGCAACCACAAACGGGGCTTCAGCTTGAGTTAGGTCATAGACGAGTGCGACAGAGTAATGAGTTGGGTTGGTAAGCACCACGCTCGCTTTAGGTACTCTTTCATTTGCCCCTCGTTTTGCGTTCTGAGTTTGGATCTGCCGAATGCGAGCTTTTACCTCAGGACGACCTTCTTGTTCCTTGTGTTCATCTTTGACCTCTTGCTTAGTCATCTTCATCTGCTTGGTAAACTCGTAGCGCTGATAAGGGAAATCAACAAGGCCAAAGACCAGAATCAGTAGCAGAAGATAACCTAGATACTCCACCGTGATTGTGGTGATGGTTGTAATTACCGTATCGAAGGGTGAGCTAACTAGCCCTGTAATTACCGCTATGTATCGATCGATAACCCAATAGAGAATGGCAAAAAACAGGGTGACTTTAACTGTATTCTTGGCAAGCTCCACCAAAGACTGGGTAGAGAAAATCCGTTTAAACCCTTTAATCGGACTGATTTTTTCCAGCTTTGGCGCTAGTAGGGTCGGGCTGTACACCCATCCACCGAGCATAGTAGAGCTTATGATCGCGGCGATGACTTGATAGATGAACAGCGGAAAAAACAGCATGATCATGGCAAATAAGGCTTTGCCTACCAACTCTACGATGACATCAAACTTACCCACCACTGATGCGTCAAACTCATAGCAAATCAAGAACAGCTCAATAAAGGTCTCGGCAAGGGAGTCGATGCTTAGCACGTAGTAACTCACCACCGCAGTTAGCGTAACGGCTGACACAAAATCCTTGGCTCTAGGGATCTGTCCTTCTCGTTTTGCTTTGGTCAGTTTGTGTTGACTTGGCAGTTCACTCTTATCGCCACTATCCTGGTTATCCGCCATTTGGTAGCCTCAATATATAATTGAGATGGCGATTCAACTCCAACGCGAGCTCGAAGTAGTGATCACCGATCCCTGTTAAAGATGCCATCATGGCAAACAGCCCGAGCAGCATGGTCATCGGGAACCCCAGCGCAAACACATTCAGGGCGGGTGCGGCCTTGTTCATTAAACCAAAGGTAATATTGCTTAGTAACATCACCACAATGGCGGGCATGGCGACAAGCAGACCAGTAGCAAACATCCACGAGACCATCTTCAACACATAGTCGATACTGCTAAACGGAAACAGTGAATCCAAAGGCCAATGGGTGAAACTCTGTTTAAGTTGCAGTAAGACAATTAAGTGACCATCAATAGACAGGAACAGCAGCATAGCGGTTATAAACATGATGCGACCGATAATGGCGATGCTGACGCCATTTGCTGGGTCATTCATGATGGCCATCGCAAGTCCCATCTGCATGGAAATAGCTTGACCAGCAATAGAAAAAATCGTGAAGAAAATCATCACCGAGAAACCGATGAGGAAACCAAATACCAGTTGGTAGAGAGTGAAAATGATGGCATCGATAGAAAATGGATTAAACGGAGGAACCGTATTGATCATAGGAGCAAGTAACAGTGAAAACACGAACGCAAATAGAATCTTAACGCGCATGGGTATCGCTTTATCGCCAAAAAATGGCGCGATTAAAAATAGCCCAGCAAGCCGCACGAATGGCCACCAAATCAACCCCAGCCACTGAGTAAGTTCCGTAAAGGTGATGGTCATGATATCAACCTACTTCGGCGGGAATGGAACTGAATACGAACAGAAACAAGTCTGTGATTTCTTGTAGCAACCAATGCCCAGTCAGAATAATAGTGAGCAGAGTGACCAGCAAGCGTGGCAAGAAACTCAGTGTTTGTTCGTTTACCTGGGTGACGGCTTGGAAAATAGCGACTACCAAACCTACGACTAGGCTTGGCAGGATAAGGACAGACACCATCAATAAGATGACGCTAATGGCGTGACCAACGAGTGTCACCGCTTGTTCTGGGCTCATGTGCTCACCCAAAAGCTATTGGCAAGGCTTCCCATGAGTAGCCCCCACCCATCAACGATGACAAAAACCAGCAGCTTAAACGGTAGTGAGACAATGAGCGGTGATAGCATCATCATCCCCATCGACATCAATACAGATGCGACGACTAAATCGATGACCAAAAATGGGAGAAACAGCATAAAGCCGATTTGAAATGCGACCTTCAGCTCACTGAGTAAGTAGGCAGGAAGCAGGATAAGAAATGGGATGTCGTCTTCATCCGCCATTTGAGTTTCGCCCGCGATCTTTGTGACTTGCTCGAGTGCTTTTCGCTGTGTTTGATCGAGCATGTATCGGCGCAGTGGACCTTCAGCGGCCTTAAGTGACTGTGCTAATGTCGCCTCTCCCGTGCTGTAGGGTAGGTAGGCGTCATCGTAAATTTTGCTCCAAACAGGACGCATGATCAGCAGCGTGAAAATAAGCGCAATGCCAACCAATACTTGATTGGGGGGCGTTTGTTGTAGCCCCAATGCTTGGCGAAGGATCGCCAACACGATGACAATACGAGTGAAACTGGTACACATGATGACAAACGCAGGAACAAAGCTAAGCAGCGTCATCAATATCAGGATCTGCAGTTTGACACTGTACTCTGTGCCTTGCTCCCCTTGAGTTTCAGTGAGTATCGTCAATCCCTCAGCCAATGCGACCTGCGGTGAAATACAAAGCAGGGCGAAAAGCAGCAGGGTTTGTCCGAGTGTCGTCCGTGACATAGCAGCACTTATTGGTTGGGTTTCTTGATGATACTCAGCAGTCTTACCCCGTACTGCCCATTTTTAGAGACGATTTCTCCGGTACCAAATGAGGTCCCATTTATCTTGATATCCACTGGGTCACCCTCATGTTTTTCCAACATCACAACGCTACCGGATTTCAGATTAAGGAGTTCGTCTAAGATTAACGTTTTGCGAGCAACCTCGACGGTGATGTCGACAGGAATGCTCTTAAGGAGATTGACACTGCTTGCCGGAGCGGTGGCGTGATCAGAGTGGATCCCGTCATCGTCAAGATCGTTGAGGTCTAAGTCGAGATCGTCAAGATCAGGCAGTTCATCTTGCAGGTTCATCTCTTCGATGGAGACATCAATGTCTCGTGTTGGTTTATCATCAGCCATCGATCTTTACTCCCAGTTCTGAATCAATCGTTTGCAGTTTGCCAAAAAAAGTAGGATGCCCGTTCACTTTGACGGTTAGGTTTTTGCACAATGTCAGAGGGAGTACGTCACCGGGCACCAGTTTGGAAAGTTCATGCAGTGTGCATTGACCATGCAGCAATACGCAGCCCATCTCGACGGGTTGATACCGCAGGGTATTGAGAATCTCATCTCGATCAAATGTCTCATTGTTGCCCAGCATCTCACGCAGTTTTTTCACATAACGATCGTCAATGAGGATAACAATCGATAGCTCTTTGTGATCAAAATGGAACGTGATACGAACTCCAACATTAGAGGGTTCGTGATCAGTATTATCAATAAGATAGTGCTTAGCATCTGCCGTCATCGTATTGGCCAGTGCCATTGAAAATTTCTGAAAAAGGCGCAGATGAGTCTGAGTTAATTCTGAGGCAGAACTCGCTAGATGTTTTGGTTCTTCTGGCGTGTCGCTGCTCAGGTGCCGGTGGAGTAACACATCCAGATTTTGTGGCTCGATATAGAAAAAAATATTACCGAACTCTTCGATGTTCAGCACAGATTTGACGGAATTCTCCGGATAATCGCTCGCCTGCGAAAAAGTGACCTTAGTGTGTCTACCAGCAAAATTAAACTTGAATAAATCAATCACTTCATTGGAAAAATGGCTGGTGTGTTTAAGTAAAAACTTCCGCATTTTGACATTTGGATTACCAAATTCGGTTAGTAGAATTTTCTCCATGTCAAGTATTCCTTTGTTGTTTTTGAGTTTGTTCTCAAGTTTGACACGATAATTTACATTAACTATAGGTTATAGGGTTTCCATTTCAAATTAATATGACTTTGCGCTGTGAGGGCAAGAGGCATGATTGACTTAGACCAAGCGTTGGGTGTGCACCCACAAATGGTGCAGTTTAGATTAGACAGAGCGAGCGTACTAAGCTCAAACATCGCTAATGTGGATACGCCAAATTACAAGTCGGTTGATGTGTCGTTTAATGCCGTTTTGACGGGTATCGGTACCAGTAAAACATGGCAGGTCGATAGCCAAATGCTGTATCGGATACCTGTACAAAGAACGCGCGACGGCAACACGGTGGAGCTGGAAGCAGAGCAAGCGAGATTTGCTAAGAATGTGATGGACTACCACCAGAGTCTCGCTTTTTTGCAGTCAAAGATTAACGGCTTAAAGTCCGCCATTAAAGGGCAATAAAAACAACGTTAGGAAGTTGGCTAACTAAGTAGGGATACTATGTCTTTCTTCGGAATTTACGAGACGGCAGGGTCAGCGATGACTGCTCAAACCGTCAGGCTTAATACCATCTCCAGTAATCTGGCGAACGCAGATTCAGTGTCTGGCGATCCCGCTAAGGTTTACAAACCACTCAAGCCGATCTTCTCGTCAATCTACAATCAGTTTGACTCTAAGCTGTCTCAAAATCTGGGGGCTCATCAAGGCATTGTTCCGATCCGCATAGCAGATGTGGTAGAGGTTTCTTCTATGACGGAAGAGCGATTCGAACCTGATAATCCGCTTTCAAATGACGAGGGCTACGTCTACTACTCGGGGATAAACGTGGTAAATGAGATGGCAGATATGATGTCGGCGACTCGAAGCTTTGAAGCCAGCGTGGAAGTGCTTGGCAATGCCAAATCCATGCAGCAGTCATTGCTTGGTTTGTGGCGCAATCAGTCGTAACTAAGTAAGGCTACTGTAGAAGTAAGGCTACTGTAGTTCGGTGAGTCAAAGTGGACATCTTTAAAGGGTAATTAAGACGATGGCAACGATATCAGGTGCAGCGCAGGTCAATACCATTGAGTCAGCCTCGACTGCGGCGCCTCAGACCAATCCAAATAGTGGTGAAGCGTTAAAAAAATGAGTTCATTACGCTAATGGTGGCTCAGATTGAAAATCAAGATCCACTGAATCCAACGGATGGCACTGAGTATGTCTCTCAGCTCGCGCAGTTTTCTCAAGTAGAGAGTACCGAGAATTTGGTGCAATTGATGCAATCGAATACGGCGATGCTCGATAACTTACAGGTACTGAGCACCGCTGGTTTAGTGGACAAAAGTGTGACGGTTCGAAGCGATCAACTTCAGATGACTCCATCCAGCGTTAATCAAGGCTATATCGAATTGCTCGCTCCTTCAAATACAGTCACGATTGAGCTCTTAGATGGCGCGGGCAACGTGACACAGATACCGCTGGGTCCTAAATCTGCTGGGCAAGTGAATTTCACTATTGATGCGCAGCAGCATGAACTAAACGGTCACTATCAAATGCGAGTAAGCCTAGATAGTGGACAAAGCTATTCCCCGACCATCTTTCAGCACGGTACGGTAGCGAAGGTGACGACACCTGCCATGGATGGGACTAGCCACTTAGAGGTTGAAGGGATTGGGCGTGTTGCTTTTTATGACGTGGCGGCTTTTTCGCAGTAAGGGCTTAAGCTGCACAGAAAGGTTTTAATTTTCGCCTTTACTATTTTGAACTGAATTTTGGCGCTCTTTTTTGTTTGGCGCTGTGGTAAGTAAGATGACGGCTGTCGTTCTCCAATAGGACATAGAGCCAGGAGATAGCCTCTTTAGGAATGAAGAGGATGACATTATGAGTTTTAGTATTGCATTGAGCGGGCTAAATGCCTCCAACTCAGAGCTCAATACCATTTCAAACAATATCGCCAATGTTTCGACATCGGGCTTTAAAGAGTCACGGACCGAATTTGCTTCTGTTTATAGCGGAAGCGAAGCGGGCGGTGTTGAGGTTGTTGGCGTGTCTCAAAACTTTGAGAAAAGCGGCACGGTCACGGGAACAGGGCGATCGCTCGATATGGCATTGAGTGGCAATGGCTTCTTCGTGCTCGAAGACAACAAAGGCCAAACCCTTTATACCCGTTCTGGTATTTTTAATATGAACGCGGACGGGCAGATCATTGCTAACAATGGCGCAGCCCTTAAAGGTTATTCGGTCGATGGGAACAACAACCTGATGTTAGGTTCTGTGGGTACGGTGCAAATCAGTACCGCGTCATTGCAAGCCAAGGCAACGGACAGCATCGACTTTGTTGCTAACCTAGATGCACGAGAGAATGTACCTACCAGCGCGACGTTCGACCCAACGGATTCAAATAGCTACAACCACTCCTACACCACGCCCGTTTTTGATTCACTGGGTAATCCACACACTGTAAGCCAGTACTTTGTGAAGACAGCGAATACCAATGAGTGGAACTTGTACGTCTATGTTGATGGTGTTCAAGCTGATTTGGATGGCAGTGGCACCGCGGACGCATCGGACGTTGAAACCGTGGTGTTTGGCAATGATGGTACGCTTGATTTAGGTGCAGCGAGCAATACGCTGACGGTGGATGGCAACTACAACATCCCAGTGACTCTAGCGCCGGTTGCCAGCAATCTTGACATTAATGTGAACCTAGCGAGCATTACTCAATACGGTAGTGATTTTGTTGTGTCAAAGAATAGCCCTAATGGCTATACCTCCGGTGACTATGCCAGCGTTCGAATGGAAAACGATGGCAAGATCTACGCGACCTATACCAATGGCCAGTCACAACTTCAGGGTCAGGTTGTGCTTGCTAACTTCGCCTCTCCTCAGAATTTGATTAAAACCAGTGATACTGCTTGGCTGCAAAGCTTCAGCTCCGGCACGCCTGTGATGGGTACTGCTGGGAGTGGCGTATTTGGTGACTTGACCTCGGGCGCGCTAGAAGGTTCAAACGTTGACTTAACCTCCGAGTTGGTGGCGTTAATGACCGCGCAGCGAAATTACCAGGCGAATACCAAGTCGATCTCAACCTCAGATCAATTGACTCAAGCGCTATTTAACGTGGTGTAGAACAATGAACCCCATATTATTCAGCGCTGCGAAAGGTGCTGAGCGAACCATGCTCGCTCAGCACGTACGTGCCAATAATCTATCCCATGCCGATACCATAGGTTTTAAGGCTTTGATGGAGCACTCCTCTCCAATGCGCCTTGAAGGCTCTGGCTTTCTGACGTCGGTCACGTCTCGCACCAATTCGGCAGTGAATAACTTTCGCCAGGGTGAAGACATTCGTACCGACAGACCACTTGATGTCTCTATTAATGGTGACGGCTTTTTCACCTTAGAAGGCTTGGAAAATGAACCTGAAGAGCTCTATAGCCGTGCAGGTAACTTTCGTCTCGATGGTGATGGTCAGCTCTTTTTAGGAGGGCGTCGCGTGATGTCGACAGAAGGTCCAATGGTGCTCCCAGATTTTGAGTTTGTTTCTATAAGCAGCAATGGCTTAGTGTCCGTGACACCAATTGGCGGTGAGGCATCGCTTGAAGTCGGGGCGCTAAAGCTTGTGAAGCCAGACTATGAGCAGATGACGATGCATGCCAGTGGTCACTTTGTTCCAAAAGCTGGTGACGAGCTTGGGGAGGATTTTACCGTTCAGGTCCGGTCGGGCTACTTGGAGGCCAGTAATGTGTCCAGCCTTGAGGAGCTGGTCAGCATTATGTCACTTACTCGTCAGTACGAGATGCAAATTGAAGTGATGGCATCTGCCGATGAAATCGCACAAATAGGGAACAAGCTTCTTAAAGCTTAAGGAAGGCTCCAATGCACAGTGCATTATGGATATCGAAAACGGGGATGGCAGCACAAGATGCGAAGATGACGGCCATTTCTAATAATCTCGCCAACATCAACACCGTTGGTTTTAAACGTGACCGAGTCGTCTTTGAAGACCTGTTTTACAGCGTCGATAAACAAGCGGGTACGGAAACGACCGAGCTCAATGAACATCCCACAGGTATTCAGTTAGGGAATGGCGTTAGGGTTGTTGGGACCGAAAAAGTCTTCACGCAAGGCAATGTTCAAAACACCAATCAGCAATTCGATATCGCTATCTTGGGCGATGGTTTTTTTCAGATTGAGAACTCCGATGGTGAGCTGCTCTATACCCGAAATGGCCAGTTTCACACCAACTCCGATGGACAGTTGGTTAACACTCAAGGCTACCCGCTGATCCCCGAAATTGTCATTCCGCCAGAAGCAACCTTAGTCAGTATTACCGCCGATGGCGTAGCGACGGCCACCATTCCAGGGCAAGTGAACCCAGAGGCGTTGGGACAGATCACCATAGTGAAATTTATGAATCCAGCGGGTCTTGCCGCTCAAGGCGGTAACTTGTTTGCTGAAACAGAGGGGTCAGGCGAAGCGGTTGAGTTAGTGGCTGGAACGGAAGGCTCAGGGCAGCTCAAACAAGGCGCTCTTGAGGGTTCTAATGTTCAAGTGGTAGAAGAAATGGTGGATATGATCGCCACTCAACGTGCTTATGAAATGAGTGCCAAAATGGTCAGCGCGGCGGATGAAATGCTGCAGTACATCGCGCAGCAGTCCTAAGTAGAGACGTTAGTAGGTGACCTGATGCGAGGAACGTATGGCTAAGCCGGAACCACAAACGTCGAAAAAGACGGGTGCAATAGAGAAACGACATGCCATTGGAGCGATCTACTTTATGGCTGTGGTGGCGTTATTGGTCATCAACCTCTCTGGCTGCGCAGGAAGGCAAGAGGAGTTTATACCGCCATCTCCTGATGACGAAGCGTACGCACCACCGGAACTCGATTATCAAGTGACGAGAGTGAGTAAAGGAAGCCTCTATACCGGAAAAACTGCGATGACTCTGTTTCAAGACCGTCGCGCCTATCGAGTTGGCGACATCTTAACCGTTGTCCTCGATGAAAAGACCGAGTCCGATAAAAGTGCATCGACACAGTTTGGTAAAGATTCGAGCGTAGCGGTTGCAGCGCCAACGTTAGGGGCTACCACCTACCCAGAGGGCGCGGCATCACTTGAGGCATCGCGTGACTTCGACGGTGCTGCGGCATCAACTCAAGGTAACCGACTTACGGGTTCCATCACGGTGACCGTCTACGACGTGTTGCCTAATGGGGTGCTGCGAGTTCGCGGCGAGAAATGGCTCAAACTCAATCAAGGGGATGAGTACATTCGGCTTACAGGCAATGTGAGAGTTGATGATATTCAAGCGGACAATACCCTCTCTTCACAGCGTATTGCCGATGCACGCATTACCTACGCTGGTCGCGGTACTTTCGCAGACAGCAACACGGCGGGTTGGTTAACCCAGTTCTTTAACTCACCATGGATGCCGTTCTAATGAATACACAAGAAAAGCAAAATTTATTGGTGATTGCGCGCCGTGGATTGCGCGGTTTAATGGCGTTAGTCCTGTTACTGATGACGTTTGAAACCTTGGCTGCGCGTCCGATTGCTGAGGTAGCAGACGTCTATGGTGATAGGCAGAACCAGCTCATTGGCTATGGACTGGTGGTGGGTTTAGATGGGTCGGGCGACAAGTCCCAAGTCAAATTTACCCAGCAATCTGTCGTGAACATGATTAAGCAATTCGGAGTACAGCTCGATGACTCCACCAACCCTAAATTAAAGAATGTCGCGGCGGTCAGTGTGACCGCGGCGATAGAACCCCACATGGGACCAGGGCAAAACGTCACCGTGACGGTGTCATCGCTAGGAGATGCCAAAAGTTTACGAGGTGGCACCTTGCTGCTGACCCCACTGAGAGGTATTGATGGCGAGGTCTACGCGGTAGCGCAAGGCAGTTTGGTGGTAGGTGGATTTAATGCCACGGGTGAGAATGGCACTAGCGTGACACGCAATACGCCTACCGTAGGCCGAATACCCAACGGTGCGACATTGGAGCGTTCTATCTCGACTGGCGTCGACCGTGATCCAACGATTCGACTGCAGCTAAGACACCCTAACTATGAGACAGCGCTGAATATTTCCAAAGCCATTAACCTGACTTTTGGTGGACAGGTAGCGAAAGCGCTCAATAAAGGACAGGTTGAGATTTCAGCACCTATCGATAGCGAAGACCGCGTAATGTTTGTCGCCATGATTCAGGAGCTCGAGATAGAAGAAGGGCGAAAAATGCCCAAAGTGGTGTTTAACTCTCGCACAGGTACGGTCGTCATAAGCCAACGAGTAACCGTCACTGAAGCGGCGGTAAGCCAAGGTGGTATCACAGTGACTGTGCTTGAGTCACAGTCGGTATCTCAACCGGGTGGCGCTTTCAATACGGCGGGTGAAACGGCGGTCGTGCAGAACACTCAGATCAGCGTAGATGAAGATGACGGCACGACCATGGTTTGGCCGCCTGGCACCAATTTACAAGAGATAGTCGATGCCATTAATAATATAGGCGCAACACCAGAAGCCTTAATGCAGATCTTGCAAGCCCTCGATGAAGTAGGGGCGATTAACGGGGAGCTGGTGGTGATATGATTGACTCCAATGCTCTGGCAATTATTGCCAAAGACTCCGTACTCGACGGGTTTACCACAGGTGAGATAAAAGCATCAGTATTGCTGCCACCAGTAGAGGAGAGGTCGAATAGCTCGACCCCGCCGACGTTCACGGACGTGGTCAATCGCGTTGAGCGCCAATCGCATACGGCGAGCTCTGACATTGATAGCCATATCAAAGCAGATATGGGCCCCTTAAGCCATTTCTATCTCGACCAGAATTCACTTTCAAAACTCAAATATGACAATAGTCAACAAGGTTTGTTGGCTGCCGCTGAGCAGTTCGAAGCCTTGTTTATTCAATCTATGCTAAAGCGCATGCGTGCAGCCACGGAAGCCTTGAGTGACGAAAACAATCCACTCTCTACAAAATCGTCGAGTTTGTTTCAAGGGATGCTCGATGCTCAATTAGCACAAAGCTTAAGTCAGCAGTCTCACTTTGGTCTGGCAGACATGATCTATCAGCAGCTGGCATCTCGCGTTCCGGTGACAGGCTCACATAACGTGACCCCAACACTTCGTCATTCAAATTTGGACGCTATTGAGGCTTTGCAGAGCACTAAACAATTTAGAGGACAGCGCTAATGGGAATGGTCAATATCGGATTATCGGGTGTCTTAGCCAACCGCGTCGCTTTAAATACCACGGCGCAAAATACGGCTAACGTCAACACGCCAGGTTACAGCCGGCAGGTGGTTAATTTCACCGCGACTTCCTCGGGTAATTTCATTAATGGCGTGAATCTTGGCGCAGGTGTTGAAGTCGGTAGTGTGATTCGTATTGCGGAGCAATCAAGTGTCAATCGTCTGCGCGAATCGACGGAGCTTGCTCAGTATTCACAAACCTATTTCGAGGGGCTATCTAACCTAGAGAACATGCTGGGAGCAGAGGGCCTTAGCTTGACCTCAGGCTTCAACAATTTCTTTGCGGCTATCGATGAAGCGAGCGTATCCCCAGAAAGCTTGGCATTTCGCCAACAAGTGCTCACCAACGCTGATGCATTGGCTCAGCAGTTCAACTCGGTTTATGGGCAGCTTAACCAGCAAGAAGCCGCACAAAGCGAGCGCTATGGTGCTGTTGTTGCCAGCGTTAATAGCCAGCTTGAAAGCATCGCCAAGCTCAATACTCAACTTCAAGCGGATGCGTTGCTAGGCAAGAGTATCTCGGGGCTACAAGATTCCATGGACAAGCATCTCAATGAGCTTGCCAAATCAGTGGATATTCAAGTTATCTACTTAGACTCTGGCGGTGTGGAGGTATCCACACCGAATGGTCAACCTTTGGTTATCAATGGTTATTCAGCAAGGCTAGAGCGCAACATTACCAATAGCGATCCTTACAGCACGGACTTAAACATCCAATTTCAAACCATGGTAACCCCAGTAGATGCGTCTCTGGGTGGTGAGCTTGGTGCGATTGAAGCACTCAAAACTCAGCAGTATGAACCTATCAAGACCCTTCTAAATGACATGGCGGGCGCATTGAGTTCAGAGGCTAACAGTGTGCTAAGCGGTGGGCACGCGTTGGATGGCACCCAGTTGTTAAGTCCTGATAGCGATCTGTTTGTGGTTACAGTTGGCAGTGAAGCCTCATCTATCGCCATTAATAGCACACTCACGCCCGAGCGCTTGGCGTTTTCCAGCACAGGGCAAGCCGGTGATGGGGGGAAGTTAACCGAGCTCTCCATGCTTTCGCAAAAGACGCTCACGAGTGGCTCAGTAGCGGGGAAGACACTTTATAGCGCTTACTCTGGATTGCTAGGCGATATCGGTATCTTCACACGCCAAGCGGAGAGTGAATCGACAGCGGCCCAAATCAGCTTGGAGGATGCTCAAGTCATTCGCGATAGTGTGAGTGCGGTGAATTCAGACGAAGAAGCAGCGAACATGATGCTTTATCTCAATGCTTATGAGGCCAACATGAAGGTCATCAGCACTGCCAATCAAATGTTCCAGACCTTACTGCAAGCATTCTAAGGAGAGAAGACGATGCGTGTCACCGACTCACAGTTTAACGCCATCATGCAGCGAGCATTGATGGACAACAACATCCGACTCAATCGCGTATTTGAGCAGATGTCGACCGGTAAGAAGCTCAATCATCTGTCTGATGATCCTATTGCGGCGGTTCGTTTGGAAGGGCTCAAGAAGAACATTTCTGACAACCAGCAGTACCAGCGAAACATTGAAAATGTTCAGTCTCAACTTACTCGTTACGAGACCAATATTAATACGCTTGAAGAGCTTTCTCAGCAGATCAACGAGCTGCTGCTGCAAGGCAAAAATGGCGCACTCGATACAGAAAGTCGTGCAGGTATTGTACTTGAGCTTAAATCCCTTAAAGAAGAAATGCTTACCACATTGAATCAAAAAAACGAGGGAAGCTATTTGTTTTCTGGCACCGATATTTTTACAGCCGCAATTGATGCAACCACTTATGCGTTTACAGGCAACAATGACTATCGCCAGACCAAAGTAGGCGATGACCAATATGTGAATAACAACCTGACGATTACCGATGTCATTGGCAGTAATGTGATTTTTACTTCCTTAGATAGTGCGATCGCTGAGCTTGAAGCACCTAGCGTGGGCTTTGAAGCCGCTCTCGGCACTGCCTTGGAGAGTAATCAACAGGTCCACCAAACGATACTAGAGTCACTGACCGATATAGGTAGCCAGTACAATTCTCTGGATAGGCAAAAAGAGACCAGTATCGATATGGTGTTCTTTGCAGAGACGGTTACCACCAGTCTTGAAGAGCTCGATTATGCTGAAGCATCAACAGAGCTCAATCAAAGCATGATTGCGTTAGAAGCGACTCAGAAAACCTTCGCGCGAATTGCTGGCATTTCGCTTTTTGACTTGATCTAGGTGAATCGATGAGAACTGTGTTTGCAGGCAAGGGGTTACGAAAAATAGTTATGATGGCTTCATTGCTACCCTTAGGAGCGCTTGGTCAAAAATACATTGTTCCCTTTGATGCGGTGAAATGGCAGTTTGAAGCTAAGGTGGATCGCTGCATCTTAGCCGCTAACGACCCGCATACAGGATTCCGAGTTCAGTTCTCGTTAGTGGCTTCTGAGCCGTTGGAGTTAGGCGTCGAAAAGCGTGGCGTTCGCTCGTTACCAAAATCGACGTCCTTCAATACCACGGAGCCGGTTTGGGGGATCTCTAAATCCTATTCCACCACAACCATCGAGAATATTTCTCGTAGTGGAACCAAGCTCGTTACTAAAGATGGCGCTGATTTGCTGCTTGCAGACATGGCGGGAGGAGCGTGGTTTAACATTAACGCGATGGATTTTGATGTCTATTTCCCGACGACGCACTTCAATCAAGCGTTCACAGAGTTTAATGAGTGCCGCTATCAGCTCCCACCTGTGAACTTTCAGCATGCCAGACAAGTCGAGCTTTTATTTGCCAGAGGCTCGACTGAGCTTACCTCAACACAAAAGCAAATCATTAATGACATCAGTACGTTAATTAAGCGCGACCAAAAGATAGTTCGAGTGCTGATAGATGGTTATACCGATAACTCAGGTGACTCTGTTGCCAATTTGCAGATCTCCAAGCAGAGGGGGTCAGATGTTGCTGAGTGGTTTGTAGAAAACGGGGTGTCAAAATCCATGATAGAAATTCGCGGTCATGGCGACCGGTATCCCAAGTATGACAACACTACCCCAGAGGGAAGAAACAAGAATCGGCGTGTCGAAATTCGACTGGTTAGGAAGTAGAAAACAATAAAAACAAGGACAAAAGAATGGACAAGATCAGCGTCATTCAGCTTCAGCAGGAGATGTTGGACAAAATGGCATCCGCACAATCGATAGCGAGCAATCCGCTGTCTGTTAAATCCGTTGAAACGAATGCTTATCAGCCGGTCGGTAAAGTGGTGGAGAGTTCGGTTGCCGAGAACAGTTTGCAGTTTGGTAAGGCGCTAAAAGGTGTGATTGATACCGTCAACGATTACCAAGCTCATGCGTCGGAGAAGATCACCGCAGTCGAGCTTGGGCAAAGTGATGATCTACTAGGTGCCACGATAGCGTCTCAAAAAGCGAGTTTGTCGTTCAATGCACTGATGCAAGTGCGTAACAAGATGGTGTCGAATTTTGAAAGCATCATCAAGATGCCAATTTAGGCTAGGGAAAGCATATGGCGACTGAGGTGGAGAACAAACCCGCGCTATCCGATAACTTAGGGGCGGCGAGAGAGAAGTTGGGTCAAGCGTCAGGGTGGTTTGCCGGATTTTGGCAAAGCTCGCAGCGTAACGTCATCATCATCACGATTTTTGCGACCATCACTGCCGCTATCATAGTGATTATGCTCTGGACATCAGCTGAGCGTTATCGTCCGTTATACAGCAAATCGTCTAATTACGACTCCAGTCAGATTTTGCAGATGTTGGATGAAGAGACGATACGTTATCAGCTAAGCCAAGATGACGGGCAAATCCTGGTTCCAGAGAGAGACGTTGCCAAGATACGAATGATATTGGCTTCCAAGGGCTTAAAGGAGCAACTGCCCAGTGGTTTTGATTCTCTAGACAGCAGTAAAGGGCTCGGAGAGAGCCAGTTTATGGAGAACGCAAGGTATAGGCATGCACTAGAAGGCGAGCTTGCGCGAAGTATTACCACCATGAGTGCGGTCAGTCTGGCAAGGGTGCACTTGGCTATACCTAAAGAAAGCTTGTTCATGCGAGAAGAAGCTGAACAGCCAAGGGCATCGGTCATCGTGCATATTATCAATGGCATGGACCTAAAGCCCTCGCAAGTAGAGTCGGTTATTAACCTGGTATCGGGTGCAGTCATCGGATTGAAGTCAGAACACGTGCGCGTCGTAGATCAGCACGGTCGTCTATTGTCGAACGATGCCACCGTAGGGGACATCACGGTGACGTCAGGCAAGCAAAGCGACTACAAACGCAATGTCGAGCGCACCTTAGTGGCTCAAGCGACCGATATGCTTACGCCCATTCTCGGTGTGAGTAATTTCAGGGTACAGATTGCGAGCGATATAGACTTCTCCAAAATAGAGGAAACGGAAGAGATTTACGCTGACCCTGTGGTGCGCAAGGAAACCTTACTCAGCGACGTTAACGAATCTTCTATGGCGCTGGGTATTCCTGGTGCATTGAGCAACACGCCGCCAGTCACTGATGCTGAAGAACAACCTGACCCTAACTCGACAGTGAATCGAAGTGAAACCTCCCGCGATTATGCGGTCAGCGGGAAGATTAGACATGTGCAACACCAACAAGGGGTATTGAACAAGCTTTCCGTATCCGTTGTGGTTAATGACTTAGCCAACCCGAACCAAACGTGGACGCCAGAAGAGCTTAAGAACATTGAGAATGTGGTGCGCTCTGCCATTGGTTTTGAAGCACAGCGTGGTGACAACATCCACATTACGCACTTTCCATTTGTCGTCGCTGCAATTCCAGAACAAGTGCAGGTTCCGTGGTTCGAGAACATGAACATCATGCAGCCGCTCAAGTACCTATTGGGCGTTATGCTCAGTGGCTTAATGATCATGGTTGTACTTAAACCCCTCGCTCAATACCTAACTAAGTCAGCTGAGCGAGAAGAGAGCGAAGCAGAGAGCATGGACTACGACAACCTCATTACTAAAGAGGAGCGTGATGCTCAAGCCGCTATGGAGTCGAAACTCGAAGCGCTCGGCATTGACGCTACAGGGATAAAAGCACTCGATGACAACCTACCTTCGGCAGATAGCCCATTAGAAGTGCAAATACAGCACTTAAAACTCATTGCCAAAGAAGACCCAAATCGAGTGGCAGAGATCCTGAGAACATGGATACAGGCATAGTCTAAATAGCGGGGGAGTAATCATGGATGACAAACAAACCTATCAATCCGTCGATGGTGTTGCCATGTTGGTGCTAAGCATGGGGGAAGATATAGGAGCGGAAGTCCTTAAAGGGTTCACGCATGAAGAAATCAAGCAAATCACCCATGCGATGAGTAAAATGCAAGACATCAAAGCGGCCGATGCCATGATATCCCTAAGCGGTTTCTTTGATGATTTTAGGCGTCACTCTGGCATCTTAGGGGGGACGCGAAAGTACATTACTAATGTGCTCGAAAAGACCCTCAATGGTAATTTGGCACGTGACCTTGTCTCGGAAATCTACGGAGACGAGATCCGCTCCCATGCGGAAAAGCTGGCATGGATCCCACCAGACCTTTTGGTCAATGACCTTCGAAAAGAACACATCAATCTTCAAGCCTTGCTGATCGCCCATTTGCCGTTGGAATACAGTGGTCGAGTCATGGACGAATACGAAGAGAAAGAGTGTCATGAATTGATTTTACAGATCTCTAAAACCCAGGTTCTGACTTCGGGTCTCATGGAAACCTTAAAGGACTTAATTGACCGCTGCAAAATCAATTATCACAGTGGTGGATCTTCAAGCTTGCAGGGCTCGAAGGTGGTGGCAAATCTTATCAATCGCTACTCCGGCAACAAGAATCATCTATTCGAATACTTGCACGATAGGGATAAACAAACCGCGGAGATGGTGGAAGAAGCCATGTTCGATTTCTTTACCCTATTTAATCAAGACTTAGAGACCATCAATGTCATCAACGAACGAGTGAGTTTGGAGTGCTGGGCGTATGCGCTTAAAGGTACCAACAAAGAGTGCAGACTCTACATTATTAATTCCATGCCACAGCGAGTATCGACTGAACTAAAAGAGAACTTGGTTCGCATTGGTGCTGTGCCAGTGAGTCAGGTTGAGCAAGCTCGTAAAGAGATTATCGATATCGTAAAAGAGCTGCAAGCCGAAGGGCAGATCAAGCTCAATTTTGCTAACGAACCAAGACTGACTTAGTTGAGATTCGAAGAAAGGTGAAGCACACCTGAGTGCCAAGGAGAGGCGATGAAGTTAACAAGCATAGGATTGCGTAAGAGCGAGGTGAGTTCGGCTACAGCAAGCCGTATTCGTAAACCAGAAAAACTGCAGCATAGGCCGAGCCCCCACACGGTGCTTAACCCACAAATGCTGCAACTGAATTTGCATGAAAGACCAAAGCTCATTGCAGAAGTTTCTGAATCTCACAAGGGTTACAGCCAGCTGATTCTGGCTGGTGAGGTACTGCGTACATGTGCCAGTGAGCTGCTCAAATTGCGCAGACTGGCTGAGCTGCCTCAGTACACGCCATCCCAAGCAAACCAGATTGATGTTATCAAAAAGACAGTCATGTTCTGGAGTAAGAAACAGTTGTTTGGTCGTTACGTGTTGGATTCGACTTTTGCACCTGTTCAGACTGACAGTGTGCTGGTGGAATTTACCATTCCAGGGCTCGATATGAATCGAGAGCGTTATAGGGATGAGGTGGTCTCTTTGTACATAAATAACCGGCTCGTTGCGCTAGCATTTGAGCGGACCGAAGACAGAGAGGTGCTACTTGAGCAGTTTAAGATGATGTTTGCCTTTGCTCAGTTACAGCTCAGGCTCAACGAGCAGCAGGAGCTGGTGATTGGTATTCCTGATGCTCAGTGGCGTCAATGGGATGGCCAAGTTTACGTGTCGGGACAAGGTGGACGTTATGCGGAGGGGGCGCCTATCGCCGTGAATGCCCTGCCGATACAACCTGTACTGGAGCATATCACTCAGCTAGCGGTCAATGAGAAGGGCGCTGTCGTCCAGATAGAGCGCGTATTAGAGCGAGTAAACAAGATGTATTTGGCCTTATCCAAGGTGCTAAAGATAAAAAAAGAGAAAGCGAATCAACTGATTGCGTTCTGCTCTCACCCAGAATTGAGAGAGGTAGGGAGCTTTAAAGAGCAGGTAAGTGCCAGCCCTAAAACGTCTTTGCAATCCATTCATAGCAGCTTTCAGGGGCCAAGTCGTGACAACGTCATCAAGCTATTGAGAAAAAACTGAAATGGGATCAATTTGTTGTCGTTATAGCCTAATAGAGATCAAAACAGCTAGGTATGGCATATGAGCAACATCAAGGTCGACAATATTAAATATATTGTTCCCAATACTCAGGTTGATGCCCTGCAACAGAAGAAAACGGAGCCTGAGCATAAGACAAGGGTTAAGCAGGTCAATTTATCCCAGCATGAGGTGTCATTATTAGAAAGTGGCAAGACCTTGTTTGATGGCATGGATGATATTGATGCCGCCAAGGTGGAGCAAATTAAGGCTCAGATTGCCTCAGGAGAGCTGGTATTTGATATGGATGAGTTGGCAAGAGTAATTGCGAGGCTAGACCATGGAAAATAGAAAAGTAATTGTTGGCTATCTACATTATGGCCAAGTGATCTTTCGGTTGTCTCAACTGCTGTCAGAGCGCTTAGATGAAATCAGACTGGCTATCTTAAAAGGAGAATATCACTCCTTAGAAACGCTTAATGATGCCATCTTGTCGCTCAGCTACCAGATGGCAGAAGCGGATACTAAGCGTTTCTCACTAGCAAAACACTTAGGTTGTACGGAACGACAATATGCCAAGGTAGTGCAACGCCGCTTGAAGGGCGAGGCGTTAAAGAGAGTCACGGAGATAGACAGTAAGATTGAGCGTTCTGTTCACCTCTGCAAACACAAACTGGCAAGACAGGGACGCCTTATGGTGATGCAACATGATGCTATGGAAGAGGCAATGGGAGCGCCGCAGCTGAAGATCAATGTGTAATTATCGATTAAGTATGCTTCCAATGGTGTTAAGCATGTTGGCCGTTTTTTCATCCGGCTCAGCTTATGCAGACACCACAAAGCAAGAGCTGACCCAAAGAATTACCAAGAAAATTGCTACGGCGATGGATAGTCGCTATCCGCACCCCTATGAGCTTGAGGTGAAAATGCGTTTTTCTAAAGCATTGCTGTATGTGGAATTGTGTCCGATAGAACCCAGCATTTCAGTAAACAAGCAGATTACTTTGGGCACTCTAAAGTGGTTTGTGCGCTGCCCGCCACTCGGATGGAAGCTTTCTGCAACATCAACCTCGTCTTTAACCATCAAAGTTGCCACAGCAGGCAAAGCGATGAAAAAAGGATATCGACTGCAACCAGAAGATGTTCGTTTTGAAAAGGTAACACTGAAGAAAGCAGATAGTGTTTTTTTCGATTTAACACAGCTAGTGGGTAGTAAGCTTCGACGCACGGTGCGGGTAGGGGATGTTCTTACCGCGAAACGGTTTTATCTGGATTATGATGTTGAGAAAGGTCTGCCAGTTAACCTGATTTACCATTCAAGCACCTTTAGTTTAGAGACAGATGGCGTGGCGCTAGAAGATGGCTTGGTGGGTGACACGATTGCAATACGCAATGCCCAGTCAGGAAAAACTCTGAAAGGAGTCATTGTAGAGAAGAATATGGTTCGAGTGTTCTAACAGGGTTTATCTAGCGCTTCTGGAGATAAAGTAATCTTCTAATGACAAAACTCCGAGGCGTACTTACGTTCGAACTGTGTGTTGTTTTAAACTTTCATTTTTGTTGGTTCAACATAAAAACAGCGTCTACTCGTGTTGAATGTCAAAAAACTGATGGCGTACTCGAATCAATGAGTCGGCGAGGCCAACATAGTTTTCACTATTTCGTTGCTTTCGCATGGCTTTTATGAATTCCAAAATAACACTCTCATTCTCTGGAGATTCATCTGCAAGGTTACTTAGAGCGAGAAAGCAGAGGCTGAGCATTCTGTCACCACTAAGACAATCACCGTAGTAATAGCATTCGCTGGCTTTGTTAAAGGTTTTGCTGAGATCTAAGTTCATTTTCAATATTCCCGTAATCTAGATATCGAGTACCGATGATTTTGGCGCCAATTTTGCTCCAATTGACAAAATCAATCTCAGGGTTTTGTTGAATTAGACTTTCAACACCCGTTAGAAACATGCGATATGAGCTTTCAGTACGAATCTCATCGCCTAACCCATTTTCTATCCACATATCCATTTTTCTATCAGGGTCAGTATCGTTACTGAGTCCTGAGTGGATGATTTCGTTTGGAAAACCAAAATCGCAGCCAAGCAGTAAGATCTTATCGGCGCCTCGAGCCAATGCTGAGTAAATGGTTGGATGAATAACTGACCCATAAACGTACAATCTAAATGAAGGAATGGCCTCGGCGAATCGGTCATAGGTTGGGTCACTTAGATGGAAAAAGTATTTGGGGCCTTTCCATTTGGTGAAAATTTCTGGCCGCATTCGAGAGGCGAACAGGAGTGGGGTATTTTTTGCTAAATCAAAGTTGATGTAAGACTCTGGAATATCAATATCGATGACACACACTGCATCTGGCTTGATATCGTGTTGTTTTAGACAGGTGCATGCCGTAGCCGCAGCAATAATTTCTGGCCGTTCCTGCTGTTGGTATACCCATTTTAGTTCTTCAATGTGATGCTCTAGCGATGGGCCTGCTCCGACTATGATGGCCGTTTTGAGAGGCTTGACGAGATACTCTTCAATTGGGCGCAGCTTTCGCAGTAACTTTATGTTCTGGTTTTCAATCTCCTGGTACTCAGAGTCTCTTTCGTGGTGAGACAGTCGGCAGTGGATCGTATACAAGCGATCGTCCATACGTCGTGATAACCAGGGTTTGTCTTTTTTGGGCGAGTATTCTTTCACTTGTAATGATGACTGAATTTTGAAATGCGATATTGCCGAGCATTTGATTAAGGTTAGGTGCGCTTTCGTAGATCGCGATAAGCTGAACTCTAGGATCGTCTAGCCAGTGAAATGGTACCAGGTGCAATACTAGTTTGGTCACATCAAAATTAAACAAAACAATACCAATGGTCTGCGCACTTTCATCTTGTGTGAGTAGCTCGGGTAAGTGACCAAGCGCTAATCCCCAGATAATGTAGTGATTGCCTTCCACTAACTGCCGAAATAAAAAGGCTTCTTCGATAGGGTCAATGGTGCTCGATAATTGAATGCCATCAATGATTAAACTTGCCGCTTTGTCCTCGACAACTTCAAACGACATCTCACTGATATCGGCTTGTTCAATTCGCTCTGCAACCTCGGGCCAGCGATGTCGAATCAGTGTGATGTTGTGTTGGTACATGTCATTCATAGCGTTTCCTTTATTCGATTTCACCCAAGATATTTAAGCCGTAATCATTCGGAATTTCGTTGTAGCTGAGAACGATGAGCTCTTTGGCAAATGCTTTCGCAAGCTTAGCTATCATTGGTCTTGTGGTAGGAGGCACGACAACCACTGGAGGAACATTCTGGCTTTGCATTGTTTGAACAATGGTTGGCATTCGATTCTGAAACTTCTGCAATATTCCTGGCTCAAGCGGAATGGAGTCGAGGGGAATTGCGGGGTCGTTTTGTTGGGACAACGAAATAGCCCCTTTAATATCCGCTTCTAGGGCGGGAGCAATAATGAATGCACTAATGGCCTTCTGGTTAGGTGCCACCAAGTTCATAATACTGCGTTTGAGTGCCACTCGGATGTTTGACGAGAGTAAGATAGGGTCTTTGATAGTATCAATACTCTCGATGATGGTGTTGGCGATAGTACGAACGTTAATAATGGGTACTTGCTGTGCTAGCAACTGCCGAATGACCTGCATTTGTAAATTTGGGGAGATCACACTCGATAAGTTTTCGGCGAGATCGGGATGATGAGACGCGAGGCGTTGGTTGAGTGCTTTGACGTCGTCGTAATTAAAAATGGCATCTAGATGTTCACTGCATACTTTACTCACATGGGTTGCAATAACATCGTGTACTTCTATCACTTGAAACCCGAGATGAATCGCCTTGGTTTTATCGGTCGTTGAAATCCAGAGCGCAGGCAACTGATAGGCCGGATCGACACCAACAATGCCTTCAATGTCAGGGTGATTAATTCGCCCGCCAACGGCCATAACTTTATCGGCGTAGATCTCTCCGCGTTCAATCTCGTCGCCATCAATACTGATGGTATATTCAGACGGCTTTAAAGACAGATCATCACTAATCACGACTTCTGGTATGACAAACCCTATTTGCTCACTCAGTGTTTTTCGGCTGCCGCGGATACTCTTTAGTAAGTTTCCTCCTTTTTTAGCGGTGGCCAGAGGAACCAGTTTAAACCCGAGTTTCAGCGCAATGACATCTATGGTAGGAATGATCCCCCAATCAATAACTTGCTCTTGTCCTGGGGGAGGGAGCGTGGCCACATCACTGTTTTGCTGGTGTTGCTCTTTAGGCTGAAATACCGATTGTCGCCAGCCAACAAAAATGAGTAAAACAGAAAACGTATAGAACGCGAGGTGAGGCATGTTAGGTACGCTACCGATAACAAACATGACACCACCTGCCATATACAGGTTTTGTGGCGTCGCAAGAAGTTGACGTTTGGCTGTTTCAGCTATGTCGTTGTCTGCATCATTGATGCGAGTGACGATAATAGCGGCGGAGGTAGCGAGTAGTAGAGATGGAATTTGTGCGACTAGTCCGTCACCAATCGTCAGTAGAGCATAGGTTTTGAAAGCTTGCTCTGCATTGAGACCATGTTCAAATATCCCAATAAGAACACCGCCTATTAAGTTGATAAACAGAATCAGCAATCCAGCGATGGCATCGCCTCTCACAAATTTACTGGCACCATCCATCGAGCCATAGAATTCGGCTTCTTCACCCACTTCTTTTCGACGTTGTTTGGCCGATTCTTGATCCAATGCTCCGGCGTTAAGATCGGCATCGATGGCCATTTGTTTGCCAGGGAGAGCATCGAGAGTAAAGCGAGCAGAGACCTCTGAAATCCGCTCCCCCTTTGGTGATAACGACAAAGTTGATGATCATTAGGATGATAAACACCACGATACCCACAACATAGCTGCCACCAATGACCACTTCACCAAAAGACTGAATGACTTTCCCTGCTGCGTCACCACCATTGTGACCTTCCAGTAGCACGATTCGAGTAGACGCCACATTGAGTGTGAGTCTTAACAGCGTTGCGATGAGCAATAAGGAGGGGAAGACAGAGAAGTCGAGAACCTTCGATACGGTGCTGCTTACCAGCAGTACCACAATGGCCAGCATGATATTGAACGTAAAAAACGCGTCAAGAAGCAATGGAGGTAAAGGGAGAATCACCATTGCCAAGATCATCAATAGCACGATAGGAATCGTGAGTCGTGTGGATAATGTCCTTATTAAATCACCCATAGCCAAGGTTTTGTGGTTATCAGTGAAATAAATACTAGGATAAATTTCAATCATTTCTCAAAATTGATACTTGAAAAATTCTTGGTTATGAAAATTTTTTGGAAAAATCTGAAATGGAAATTTTGGTCTGTCGTTATGGAGAGGTGAACGGCTAACAGGATGGGGAAACCAAAATGGCTATTTCAGTACACACTAATTACGCAAGTTTAGTGACGCAGAATACGCTGCAGTCGACTAATAATGCGTTAACCAAATCGCTTGAGCGTTTATCGACCGGGTTTCGAATTAACTCGGCTTCGGATGACGCGGCAGGTCTACAAATTGCTAACCGCTTGGAAGCACAGAGTAGGGGGATGGGCGTTGCGATGCGTAACTCTCAAGATGCTATCTCTATGTTACAAACTGCTGAAGGCGCATTGGATGAAATGACAAATATTGCGTATCGCATGAACGACCTAGCATTGCAAGCGGCCAATGGTTCCAATACGTCCGCAGACAAAACAGCGCTTAACTCAGAGTACCAAGCGCTAAGAGGGGAGCTATCTAACATCCTTTCAAACACGAACTTTGGTGGTAACAAGCTGTTTTCTGGAGCAGGTAGTTTTTCTGCAGCTGTTGCATTTCAAATTGGCTCGACTACTAGTGAAAAGCTTACTGCTGATGTATCTGCCAAAGTGTCGAGTTTGACTACAGCTATTTCTTCAGCCTCTCTGGGAACCATCAGTTCGACCGCTGACGCAGCGATAAATGCCCTATCGGGCACCGGTGTCGGTACTGCAGGTGTGACCTTAATAGGGGCTTTAGGTGATGCGCGCTCTCAGTTTGGCGCATACATCAATCGTCTGGAGCACACTATCACAAATCTTGGCAACATGAGCGAAAATGTCTCGACCGCTAAAGGGCGTATCATGGATACGGACTTTGCCTCTGAATCTGGAATGATGAGTAAGCAACAGATGTTAATGCAATCCGGTGCTTCAATGCTTAGTGCATCGAAGATGGTGCCACAACTGGCGATGAGCCTACTTGGTTAATACATTACGGGAGACTATGTTATGGCTATTTCGGTTCATACTAATTACGCAAGCTTGGTGACACAAAATACACTGCAATCTACTAACAACTCGTTGACCAAATCACTAGAACGACTATCCACCGGCTTCAGAATTAACTCGGCATCCGACGACGCAGCTGGTTTGCAAATTGCCAACCGTCTAGAGGCACAGAGTAGAGGGATGAACGTCGCGATGCGTAATTCTCAAGATGCTATCTCGATGCTACAGACGGCTGAAGGTGCATTAGATGAGATGACCAACATTGCTTATCGAATGAATGACCTTGCCCTGCAAGCGGCCAATGGAACTAATACTACTGCTGATCGTACTGCTCTCAATTCAGAGTTTTCTGCATTACAAGGGGAATTAAAAAACATCATGGATAATACAAACTTTGGTGGTCAGAAATTGCTAGCTACTACTGGAGGTGTATTTGATGATGGCGATGTTCTATTCCAAATAGGCTCCACGACATCGGAAAAGTTAACTGCGGATGTTGATACTCAAGTTCAAGCGGTGAACACTGAGGTAACTAACCTAGGTTCGGATACATTGGCTACTGCGGGTGGTGCAAGTGCAGCTGTAGATAGCTTGTCAGGTGCCAGCGGAATGATTGAACTTCTTGGTACAGCCAGATCGAAATTTGGCTCTTACATAAACCGCCTAGATCACACCATCACCAATCTCGGTAACATGACCGAAAACGTCTCAACGGCGAAGGGTCGAATTATGGATACCGACTTTGCTTCTGAGTCTGGAATGATGAGTAAGCAGCAAATGTTGATGCAATCTGGCGCCTCTATGCTGAGTGCGTCGAAAATGGTGCCGCAGCTTGCAATGAGCTTGCTGGGGTAAGGTAAAACCGTGATCCGAAGGGTAGAGCTGTACCTTCGGAGTGCCTGAGGATAGGACAATGAATGTCGATGCCGTGCAGCTCGCGACTAATTTCGCCACGTTGGATGTGCAGCCATTTGAGCTGCGATATAGCCAAAAACTGTCGACGATCAGCTCGCAAACGTCGGCCATCAATCGAATCAAATCGGCGCTGCAAAAATTGGATGACCAAGCTTATGAGTTCACTAAGTTTGGTGCGACCTTGATGCAAAAGGCAACCACGACAAGTAGCGATGACTACTTTTCAGTGACCACCGGTTCAAGTGTCACAGATCTAGACCTCGATATCTTCGTTCACAAGTTGGCTCAAAACCATCAAATGATGGTGGATGTGAGCTCAACCGATCCTTCTGATGTGATGGCGTCAGATGGCTCTTTTACCGTGACTAATACCAAATCAGGTGATGCTCAATCTATCAATATTATGGATGCAGACAGTGATGCCAGCGGAGATGTGACTTATAGCGAGTTTGTTACTTACTTCAACGGCCAATTTGAAGACTCGATGCAAGCCGTTATCGTCAAATCACAAGGCGCGATGAAGGTACTGTTTAGTGCAGTTTCTGAGGGTGAGGAAAATATCTTCAGTTTATCGAGTGATGCGACCAGTGATTGGGGGACGACGGATGTCGCGGCTGCTTCTGTGGTGCAGTCAGGGCAAGATGCACAAATTTCCATTGGTGGAGAAGCGGGCGCTTTATTCACGAATAATAGCAACACGTTTGAAGATTTGGTCTCAGGTGTCGATGTCACGCTAAAGAAAGCGAATGCATCTGGTGATACCGCAACAAGCGTTCAGGTCAGTGACGACTTCTCGGCGACGCTTGATTCGCTCCAATCGTTTGTTGATGCATATAACAGTGCAGTGAGTGAAATTACTAATTTGACTCAATCTGGGGGTGAGAATGATGCAAGAGGGGTACTTGCTTCTGATTCAACCGTTCGCAATATCAAGAATCAATTGGCCTCAGTGATCAGAGAGGATTATGGCGGTGTTCGGCTATATGAAGTGGGCTTAGAGCTAGATAGAGATGGAAAACTGAGCCTCGATAGAGACAAGTTCGAAGAAGCGGCTAAAACCCAAGATATAGAAACGCTGTTTACTGGTGATGCGGGTGTGTTCCAAGCGTTTGAAACCACGCTCGAGACTTACTTGGACTTTTCAGACGGTTCTTTGAGCCGTCGTATCGATACGTTGAACTCTGAAAAGAGCCGAATAAATGATGCGCTCTCGGCTCTTGATGCCAGATACGAAACTTATTACAACCGATATCTTTCCCAATTTACCCAACTCAACGCTTTGAGTAGCGAGCTACAGTCTGTCTCTGGATTATTTACCGTGTAAGGAGTCACCTCATGTTATTAGGCAAACAACAGCAAGAGAACTACAGCAATGTCCAAGTGAACGCGAACGCGTCGGTGTCGTCCAGTTTTGAGCTGATATGCATGCTTCATGAGCGATTAATTCAAGAGTTAGAGAGTGTCAAATACGCGATTGAAACAAAGGATATGGAGTTAAAAGCGAAGTCTTCGCAAAAGTGTATCGATATCTTAGTGGGACTGGATGCATCCCTAGACCTTTCTAGCGGTGAAGCGCTTATTCAGAACATTCATGCCCTTTACGAGCATGGTATTGCTACCGTATTTGAGGCATCAAAAGAGATGCAACCAGAGCTGATTGAACAGTTCATCAAGGTTGTTACCGACCTCAAAGAAGGCTGGGAAGGTGCGATGGAGTGGCTCGATGACGCTCAAGGCTAGTCAACTGCGAGGGCTAGCGAACAAGCTACAACAAGCGTTGGAGCAGAAAGACTTTAAGTCGATCGCCAGGTGGAACCAAGTGCTATTGAGAGTACTGCCTAGCATTGACCAAAATGACGAGCGCTTTTACTTGACGGTTCTTAAAGTGAAACAGATCCACCAGCAATGTGTTCAGTTGGTAGACGTAGAACAAAGTGCTCTAAAACAGCAAATTGAACACAATGCCAGTCTAAAAACGCGCGACAAAGCGTATGCTCAGACGCAAGTTAGGGCTAGGGAGTCATGATGCAATTACAGACTAATCCGTACGGCCAGGGAACTACTTTTTCCGTGTTTGGTGACATTGAAACGTCCGTCTCTAGCAATCGTGATTCCTCGTTTACACATTCCTCTTTATTGAAAAGTGAATATTGGCACTCTGCTCGGGAGATCGGTAGCACGCAAATGACGCCATTAGCGCAGTCATTTCAGACGCTCTATAACACGTTAGAGCAGCTCTCTTACTCTCTGGATGACATGGAAGCGGATGCCGAAGTTTCACCTGTAACCATACAAGACGGTTTGATACAGAGTTCCAGTCAAGGATTAGGCACTAGCGATGCCTATTTATTCTCAGAACGTAAACTTCTCGCTTCTGAAGGTTCTGCTTTGAATCTGGCTCATAAAGCGACAGTGGCAACTTCGCATTTGACGGATAGTGTGCCTAGCACCACAGGCCATAGCGAAAGTAGTGACTGTAGTGCCAATTTTGGTGCTGATAGCGCGTTGCTTACTGGATCACTTGTACCGGTATCCTCTGGGCTACCTATAGAGGGTGATAAAGCCTCTGTGAGTGACCAGACTCCACTTCTAAGAACTAAGATTGCAGCAGATGTGGCGCTCGCGCTAGACAATGCATTGTCGGAAAGCGCTAGCCTTGTCGATGGTCTTGCTTATAAAAACGACAGCGACGTGATACTACTACCTCGTGGGGCGTATCGCCAACATACATCAAATCCAAATGAACTCGAGTTAGCCCAGCGGTTTCAATTAGAAACCTTGTTCTCACCTTATAGTGATTCGCTTCGTGCAGAAATGAATGTTCTGGCTCAGTACGCAAGCTCTATGCAAAGTCATACTCCAAGCAGTCTAAAAGTAAACGATGCAAGCTGGAAAACTGTGTTTAGCCAGTTGCAGCCTATTAGCAGTCATACGGCTATTAGCCCATCTACAATAAACACACTAACTAACACCCTAGCGGTGTCTGCGGAAAACCTTGCCTCAGTAATAGATAATTTGGGTAGCCGAGCCACATCAACCAATCTGATTGTAGAAAAAAGCTTACCAATAGAAGCACAACGACAAATGTATCAAGTAGTGAAGGACAAGGTTCAGCTCCAGCTTGATATGAATAGCCAGGTGGCACGAATACGTTTTGACCCACCGGAACTTGGCCGTATGGAAATGGTACTTAGAATCGAAGGTGACAAGTTGACGGTCCAAATAAGTGCCACAGCGGCTACGACACGAGAAGTCTTGATGGCGACGTCAGAGCGCCTTCGTCATGAGCTGATAGCACAAAATAGTGCCCTTTCTGAAGTAGACGTTGCGCTCTCACAGCAGCAACATTCTGCGAACCCGGAGCAGTATCTAGCTTCTTTTGTCGAGCACGATCAAGAAGACGTTTACGACGAAGCGTCACCCAGTGTGCCTGAGTACACGGCTTATATTGCGAGGGTATAGCGATGATTAAAATAGCCGTAACCTTCCTACTCACTGTGACGTTGTGTCTTGCCGGCTTTGTCCTTTATCAAAGCAACATGCTTTCAATGCAGATGATTGGCGGCTGGTTTAGCTCTGAGGAGCCTGTGGATACACCGATTGAGCAGGTTGAAGTGCAGGTGGATAACGTGCTGGTGCCCATTAACCTTGGCAATCGACAAAGCTTATTGTTGCTCGATGTCTCTCTGTTTACACCCAGTAGCAATGAGGGCTTCTTAAATGAACAGCGTAGTCGAATTAAGAATCGAATCATTAAGAAGTTCAGCGTGAAAGACAGGGATTACTTTTTTAATAAAGAGTTTATTTATGTCATACAGGACGACCTAAAAGATGACTTATCAGAGGTGGCGTCTTTGCAGGTAGGGGATGTGCTCGTGACCAAGGCTGTCTTTCAGTAGGTGGAACGATGTTACTGCAACCTAAATATCAACATACCCAAACTGAAGAAGAATCGAGTATTCAAGAGCTTGAGAAGTTGGTGTTGCAGAAAAACCTAAAGCTCATTAATGGGCTGTTGTACCAGTACCGTTATGCCGTCGATGAAGGGACATTTGAAGATTTACGCCAGACCGCCATGATGACGCTCGTCATTGAGCTGAGAAAGTTTGACCATGTGGCTAACGATGATTTCCGGCGTGCGGTAGCGGTGCGTATCCGCGGCGAGCTGGTGGATGAATTGAGGCGGCGTGACTATATGGAGCGTGACAAACGTCAGCTCGTCAATCGCATTAAGTTTGCCCAGCAAAAGTTAGTTCAACAGCTCAACCGCGAGCCGACTACTGTTGAAGTTTGTCACTTTCTTGGCATAGAGGATAGTGATTTTCAAAAGGCCATGAGTTTAGTCGACGTGTTTGATGATATTGAGCTGGAAAATGTGGTCACGGCAGTGCCAGAAACCGACCGACAGTTGCTGTTTGAAGAAGTCAGAGAGGTGCTCGAGACGCTGCCGGAAATGGAAAAACAAATTTTGTATCTGGTGTATGTCAAAAGTCTTAACACCAAAGAGGTTGCCATGGTGCTCGACGTGAATGAAACCAAAGTGCATCGATTAAAGCATCGAGGGTTGGACATTCTGAAAAGCAGAATGAAGGAGAGTGGCGCATGCAAAAGTTGATAGGCGTTGTCGTCGTACTCAGCGTCATTTTTGGCGGCTTTATTTTTCTGGGTGGTAAATTTGAGTTCATCTTTAAATGGTCTGAAATCATTATCATTTTTGGTGCTGCGTTCGCTAGCTTATTGATGTCGACAACATCGGGCACCCTCAAGTTAATGACTCAACAACTAGGGTTGGCTTTTCGCGCTACATCTTACAACAAAGACTATTACCAAGAGTTGCTCTCTTTGATGTTTGAGCTAATCAATATTGCTCGAGTACAAAACATTAAGGCACTTGATGTCCACGTGGAGAATCCGGACTCAAGTAAGATTTTTGCTAAGTACCCTAGGGTGACCAAGGATACACTGACCACTAACTTTATTATCGACTCGTTCAGGCAGGTGATTACTGGTAAGCAGTCACACCATCTTCTTGAAGCTTTTTTAGAGGAAGAAATTGAGCATCTTGAGGATGAATACACTAAGCCTTCTGAAAAGCTACACGCCACCGCCGAAGCAATGCCCGGACTTGGCATCTTAGCGGCCGTGATGGGGATCATTTTAACCATGCAAGGTTTAGATGGCGAGATTTCTGAAATAGGCAAAAACATCGCCGCAGCATTGGTGGGAACCTTTACGGGAGTGTTTGGCTGCTACTGCGTGCTAGGGCCAATGTCGAGTAGCATCAAAGATGTGTCAGAGAGCCAGGTAGCACCTTTGCAGTGCGTAAAATCGATTTTGTCCGCTTACTCTCAAGGCCAGTCAGCACACATGTGTGCTAACGCCGGAAGGAAGAATATTGAAACCCGCTACAAGCCATCGTTTGTTGAACTAGAAAAAGCGGTAGAAGTACTACGTTCGCAGCCGTCTCAATGATGTAGAACCATTCACAACTTAATCCCATCCTCAGGGGGAGAGACGCTATGGAGCAGCCCATTGTTTTTGCCAGAAAAGGCCGTAAAAAACGCGATCCTCTGCAACATGGTGGTTGGAAGGTCGCGATGGCGGATTTGATGATATCCTTGATGTGCCTGTTTCTGGTGCTATGGATACTACAAGTTGTGGATGTTGAAGATCAGAAAAAGCTGCTCAATTATTTTGCTTACGGTAACGATCCTGTTCAGCATCATGGTACTACGGAAACGGGTGGCAACTCTGTTAATCCATTGCCTCTGTCATCGGTCGCCACCTCGCACTACGACGCTGACCTACATCGAATCAACGACACATCAGTATTATCCGGTGAGTTCAACAGTCAACAAGAGCTCGAAGTCTTAGCTGAGCGCGTGAAACAAGAGCTTGCTGGCATAGATGCGTTAGGCAGCGTAGCCGTTTTAATTACCCCTCAAGGACTTAAGCTGGTTATTGCAGACTCTGAGAAGGGGCCCATGTTCTATCGTGGTGGCGCGAAAGTTACCCCCTTTTATCAAGACCTATTGCTAAGTTTGGCGCGTCTGCTTGCCAATATTGAGAATAAGATGATCATCACAGGTCATACCGACGCCAGTCGTTTTAAAGGAGGACGCACGACCAACTGGGAACTATCTAGTAATCGAGCCAATAGTGCACGTTACTATCTAGATAAAGGTGGCTTGCATGAGAGACATATCTTTCAGGTCTCAGGTATGAGCGATACCGCTCCGATTGATCTAGAGAACCCTGATTCAGGTATAAATAGGCGCATCGAGTTGTATATCCTGACGGCAGAGACACTCCGTCAGCTCAACGAGGTGTACAAGGACCTGACTGCCTTTAGTTTGGATGAAGCTAAGCCGCCTTTAGATGAGAGTGAGCTTACGAGTCTAGTCGATAAATCCAAACAAAAAGCGATACAAGAGGCCGCTCGAAATCAGCCAACAACCCCGTTTGAGGTGATGAAACGATATGACTGAACTCGCTTTCCCTGCTGCCAATATGCGTAAATGCCTTGCTTGGTTGATAGTCGTTGATTATCTATTAATAGGGTTCTACGTCTATTTGGTCACGAGTTTGGTATATTTTGATGTTTTTATGATTGGCATCCTCATAGCCGTTTACAATCTGCTTATGGTCACTTTTGTCGTTCATCAACCGCCCGGTTTCTTAACCCTCTCTCGCGACAAGCACTTAGTGCTACCCATATGCTTTGCAACCTTCTTAGGTTCCGTTATCGTCGTTTTGACCGTCTTTTGGTGAAAAAACTTGGCTCAATTTCAAAGAATAGTGCGATATGTGTTGTAAAAACACCCATTTCGTCCTACATTGTAATCGTAGTGTAATAAAAAGGAGATATTGCCTATGCATCAAGAAATGATTCAACCTACCAACCTTGGCGTTATTAGTCGCACTTGCCTTTTCTCTCTAGGTACAGTGATCGCAGTTCTAGCGATGCTCTAATAACAGTACTTCTTAGGGGACAGCCCAAACGCTTCGATTCAATGCATTTTTTGCAATTAACAATCCTCGCAAATGGGCGTTCCTCTAGACAAAATCTCAAAACTTCAAAACCTCTCGCAATACCCACACTTTTCGTTTCTTTTTTAAATTTTCCTAACCTCTATACTCATATCAACCGTCTTTGTGCTCACGTAATGAGACTGATATGCCGCTGCTCGATCAAATCACTATCACTCACCGCTATGCGACGTTACCTGCTGGCTTTTATCAGTTCGTGACACCAACACCACTAGACAATCTGAGATGGGTGAGCTGGAATCAACCGTTGGCTGAACAGTTTGGATTCAGTCATGACGCACCTCAATCTGCGTGTTTACTTGATGCGTTCTCTGGCACTGTATCTCATGACGCGTTTAAGCCGTTAGCAATGAAATACGCAGGGCACCAGTTTGGTATCTACAATCCGGATTTGGGTGATGGTCGGGGGCTGCTCTTGGGTGAGTTAATATCATCGGATGGTGTTGTGTTCGATCTACATTTAAAGGGAGCAGGACAAACACCGTATTCGCGTATGGGAGATGGGCGGGCTGTGCTGCGTTCGACGATCCGCGAGTACCTTTGCAGTGAAGCGATGGCAGGGCTAGGCGTGCCGACAACACGTGCACTGGGCATGATGGTGAGCGATACACCTGTGTATCGGGAGAAAGTTGAGCAAGGGGCCCTGTTGCTGCGCCTTGCAGAGTCACACATAAGGTTCGGGCATTTTGAGCATTTCTTTTATACAGAGCAGTATGAGCAGCTCAAACAGTTGGCAGATAGGGTCATCGAGTGGCATTTCCCTGACGGTGAAACTTCCGAAAAACCTTATCTAACCATGTTTGAAGCCATCGTGCAGCTAACTGCTGACATGATCGCGCAGTGGCAGACCAAAGGGTTTGCTCATGGGGTGATGAATACCGACAATATGTCGATTCTCGGTCAGACGTTTGATTATGGCCCGTTTGGGTTTCTGGACGATTATGAGCCCGGGTATATCTGCAATCATTCCGATTACCAAGGGCGTTATGCGTTTAATAATCAGCCCTCCATTGCGCTTTGGAATTTGACAGCGCTAGCACAGACGTTAACACCCCTTATCGAACGTGCCGACTTGGACTCAACCCTTGAGAAGTTTACTCCGCGACTTCAGAGTCAATACAGTGCTCAAATGCGCGCTAAGTTTGGCTTGTTCACCAAACAGCCTGAGGATGGCGCTTTTTTCAGTGAGAGTTTCGATTTGATGGAAACGGCTAGAGTCGACTATACCCGTTTCTTCAGAGCGCTATCTTGTCTCGATTCTGTTGGCACTTCTGCGCTTGTTGACTTGTTCGTTGATCGAACGCTCGTTGACCGAAATAAAGCGGTGATGTGGGTGAACCAGTATTTGCAGCGCTGCGAAAAAGTGACACTGTCCGCGTCAGAGCGCTGCGAAAAAATGCGCGATGTGAACCCCAAGTACATACTGAGAAATTATCTGGCTCAGCAGGCCATCGAACTTGCAGAGCAAGGGGATTTTTCGTTGGTCCATACGCTCTCTGATGTGCTCAAAGCCCCTTATGATGAGCAACCAGAATACGACTATCTCGCCAAGTTACCACCCGACTGGGGCAAAAAGATGGCAATCAGTTGCTCGTCCTAGTGGGTGACAAATGCTCATTTGGTCATTTCCATGTCATTTTTGTGACCTCACGCAGAGCTAAGTAGCAAAATTTATAAACGAATCAATAATAACTCCCCGTCAAAACCCTTACACTGTAGGGATCGCAGTGCAGACTTAAGGGAACATAATGCAGGCTAAGACGCACATTCTAGTGGTTGATGATGACGAAGAAATCCGCCTATTGCTCGAAGAGTACTTAACTAAGGCAGGCTTTGAAGTGTCGGGTGCCGAAGATGGCGTGGAGATGGAGCTATTCATCAAAGCTAAGGGATATCCCGATCTTATTCTGCTTGATGTGATGTTGCCAGGTGACGATGGGTTTACCCTTTGTCAGCGTGTTAGGCGTGATTCTCAAGTACCTATTATCATGTTGACTGCGGTGTCTGATGAAACCGATCAAATCATTGGTCTCGAGATAGGGGCCGATGACTATATCGCTAAGCCATTCAGCCCGAGACAGTTAATGGCTCGCATTAAGGCACTATTGCGCCGTGCGCATATCCATGAAGATAAACACGATGATACACCACCTCGCACCATCGATTTTGGTGACTGGCATTTAGATACGATTGCACACCGTATGACGAATAAGGTTAATGGACGCAGTCATGACTTGTCTGGAAGTGACTTTGCGCTGCTGATGCTGTTTTTGTCGCGTCCGAATGAGATCCTTGATAGGGATACGATCTCGTTTGCCACTCGAGGTCGCGAAGCGCTGCCTTATGAGCGAGGAATCGATGTTCAGTTGAGTCGAATTCGCAACAGACTGGGCACCAGTAAAACGTATCCTCACTACATTAAAACCATGCGTGGTAACGGCTACATTCTTTCTGTGCCTGTCGAATACGGTCAATAATTCATGTCTAGAACACGCTGGTTCAAGCGTTTGAGCCCGAACTCCTTGGTAGCCCGCACGCTACTACTGACTTTACTGGCGGTTTTTTGCTCTCAGGGTGTTCTTACTGCAATTTGGTATCAGAAAACCAAGCAGGATGAACTCTCTGGTATTCGTGATACCTCGGCCAGTATGGCGACTATGTTTGCCTCCACGGTGACCTTTTTTCAAAGGTTGCCGATTAAATACCGACATATCGTTTTAGACCAAATTCGCAATATGGGGGGAACGCGCTTCTTCGTCTCCTTTAACAGTGAAGAGCTGATTGTCGATCCGATTCCTGACACGCCGCTCAAGCTAGCGTCGATGCAATCTGTTACTCGGGTTTTAAAAGAGAAGTTGCCAACGATTGAAGCGGTGAAGGTCGATTTCTCGAAGGCTGAAAACTTAAGACTGCTTAAGAACGATATCTTTCTCAATGACTTGCCAAGATCATGGGCTCACCATACGTTGACCTTAGGGCCTCTTGACCCACCGATTCTCGTGGTCCAGCTCAAGCTCAAAGAAGGAGAATGGATTTACGTGGCGGCGCTATTACCGTCGCCTTACATGCAGCTAGATGACCGTATTTTCTCTCAGGACCAATTAGTCTTTTTGGTGATCTTTACCTCGCTATTGCTGGTGTTAACTTTCTTGCTGGTTCGTGCTCAGGTTAAGCCTTTAAGGCGGCTTGCTAAAGCCGCGAATGAGATGAGTATGGACATTGACCAGTCGCCGCTCAAAGAGGAAGGGGCGACGGAGCTCGTCACCGCGACGCGAGCATTTAATCGCATGCAAACCCGGATTCGAAAGTATGTGTCTGATAGAGAACATTTATTTTCTTCCATCTCTCATGACTTAAAAACACCTATTACTCGATTAAGGCTACGCGCTGAGCTGCTTGACGATGATGCGAAACGTGACAAGTTCAACCAAGATCTCGATGATCTAGAGATGATGGTTAAAGGTGCATTGCAGTGTGTTCGAGATACGGACTTGCATGAAAACAACGACTTTGTTGACCTCAATGAGATGATTCGAAACCTCTCTGAAACTTACAATCAAGTGCACACGCAAGTGAGCTTTACGGCGTTACCGATGGAGCCTGTGGTACTTAAACCATTGGCCATTAAACGTGTGCTGACCAACCTTATCGATAATGCCGTCAAGTATGGCAAGCATGCGTTTGTATCCATCGAAGAGAACTCGACATGGATCATTGTCACAATTCTAGACAAAGGTAACGGCATTCCAGAATCTCAATTGGAAGCGGTTTTTGAGCCTTATACCCGCCTCGCAAATGATAAAGATGGCCACGGTTTAGGCTTAGGGATCTGCCGCAGTATCTTGCACGGCCTGGGCGGAGACCTTGTGCTACAAAATGCCGAGCAAGGTGGTTTAGAAGTGAAGATCTATATTCCGCCTAATTTAGAGGCTTAGTGATAGATTTCACAATGTAACATCCTTGTTACCTTGCGTTAACAGTTTGTTGCAGTGAGTGTTGCTGGTTTTTTCTACACTGTGTATCGAACAGGGGCAAGAATGGCCTTTTGTCTAATCCAATACATGGAAGATAACAATGAAAATGAATAAAACCCTACTGACTCTATCCCTCGCTGCAGCCACACTACCTTCACTGTCTAGTGCAGGTGAAGTGGAAGTCCTTCACTGGTGGACCTCTGGTGGTGAGGCGAAATCCGTACAAGAACTGAAAGCGATGCTAGAAGAGCAAGGTCACTCATGGAAAGACTTTGCGGTAGCAGGCGGTGGCGGTGAAAGTGCGATGACGGTACTTAAGACGCGCGCTGTATCAGGTAACCCACCTTCAGCGGCTCAAATTAAAGGTCACGATATTCAAGAATGGGGCGGCCTTGGCTTTTTGACTAACCTAGACGACGTTGCACAGTCTGGTGGATGGGATGCAAGTGTCCCTAGCATGGTCACAGATGTTATGAAGTTTAATGGTGAGTATGTTGCAGTACCCGTCAACGTACACCGTGTTAACTGGCTTTGGGCAAACCCAGAAGTATTGAAAAAAGCCGGTGTAGAAGTACCAAAGACCTTGGACGACTTCTTCGCTGCAGCAGAAAAAATCAAAGCAGCAGGCTTCATTCCTCTTGCTCACGGTGGTCAGCCATGGCAAGACGCAACCGTATTTGAAGCGATTGCTCTCGATGTACTAGGTTCAGATGACTATCGCAAAGCGTTTGTAGACCTAGATATGGACACGCTATCTGGCGACAAGATGGTAGAAGTGTTCACTAAGTTCCAAAAAGTACATGACTACATTGATGCGAACTCGCCAGGTCGTGACTGGAACGTTGCCACCTCTATGGTTATCAATGGTGAGGCAGCGATGCAAATCATGGGTGACTGGGCCAAAGGTGAGTTTACCGCAGCAGGTAAGGTACCAGGTAAAGACTATATCTGTGCACCTGCGCCTGGTACAGATGGGCAGTTCACACACAACGTAGATAGCTTCGCTTTCTTTGAAATCAAAGATGAAACTAACGTCGCTGCGCAAAAAGCGTTGGCGGCGACCATCTTGGATAAGAAGTTCCAAGAAGTATTCAACCTCAACAAGGGCTCAATCCCAGTTCGTACCGATATGGACATGAGCGCGTTTGACCAATGTGCACTGGACTCAATGGCGAGTTTCAAGGCAACCGCGAAAACCGGCGACCTAGTGCCAAGTATGGCGCACGGCATGTCGACCACCAGTTATGCGCAAGGCGCTATTTATGACGTGGTCACTAACTTCTTCAACGATCCAAATGCGGATCCAAAAGAAGCGGCACAGAAACTGGCGAAAGCTGTCAAAGCGGCTATCTAGTCACTTCCTCCTAAATCAAGCGTTATAGATGACTCTCTCCCTGTAAAAGGGAGAGAGCGGTGCCCTGCACCCTTAACGCTTGCTCAATTCCGAAAGCAGTTATTAGTAAGGAAAGGTTATGGAGCAGGCTTTGAATGCACAAGACTCAAATAAGCAGTCCGCGCCAAAACTCAGCTTAGTAGATCGCCTTCAACATTGGCTACCTAAGATTGTCATGGCACCGACCATGCTCGTCACTGTAGTGTGTATCTACGGGTTTATTTTTTGGACCGCGGCGGTCTCAATGACCAACTCGCGTTTTCTTCCGTCGTTTAATTTTGTCGGCTTTGCTCAATATGAAAAGTTGATGGACAACGACCGATGGATCACCTCAATCACTAACCTCGGTATCTTCGGGGTGCTGTTTATGCTTATTGCGATTGTCCTTGGTGTAGGGCTGGCAATATTGCTCGATCAGAATATCCGCCAAGAAGGCGCGATACGTACGATTTATCTCTATCCTATGGCGCTCTCTTTCATCGTGACGGGTACGGCATGGAAATGGATCCTAAACCCAGGTCTAGGCGTCGAAAAGCTGATGCATGACTGGGGATTCGAAAACTTTAAGTTTGACTGGCTGGTGAACTCCGACATGGCGGTCTACACGCTTGTGATAGCCGCGGTGTGGCAGTCATCAGGCTTTGTGATGGCGATGTTCTTAGCGGGTCTTCGCGGTATTGATTCGTCGATTATTAAGGCGGCGCAAATTGATGGGGCGAGTTTGCCAACCATCTATTGGAAAATCATTTTGCCTTGTCTACGCCCTGTGTTCTTTAGTGCGGTCATTATCACTTCGCACATCGCTATTAAGAGCTTTGACTTGGTGACGGCGATGACCGCAGGCGGACCTGGCTACTCCTCTGATTTGCCAGCTCTGTTCATGTACGCGCATTCATTTACCCGTGGCCAGATCGGTCTTGGTGCAGCCAGTGCGATGATGATGCTAGCGGGGATATTGGCAATTTTGGTTCCGTACTTGTACTCAGAGCTTAGGGAGAAGAAATCATGAATACGTCGATGAATCTTTCTAGACTCTTTATCTACTCGGCGCTGACCTTCTTCTGCTTGGTATACCTAATGCCGCTGTTTGTCATGGTCATCACCTCCTTCAAGACACTGCCAGACATCAAAGCGGGTAACCTGATGTCACTACCGACTGAGTGGGTGTTTGATGCATGGAGTAAAGCTTGGAGCAGCGCTTGTACTGGCGTGAAATGTGAAGGGGTGAAGAGCTATTTCTGGAACTCATTCCAGATGGTGATTCCGGCTGTGGCCATTTCAACCTTGTTGGGTGCCTTCAACGGTTATGTGATCACTAAGTGGAAGTTTCGAGGCTCTGATTTGTTTTTCAGCTTGTTACTGTTCGGGTGCTTTATTCCATTCCAAGTAATCCTGCTACCAATGGCGGCGTTACTTGGCAAGCTTGGTCTGGCAAACACGACCGCAGGTTTGGTGGCGGTACACGTGATCTATGGTATGGCGTTTACGACTCTGTTCTTCCGTAACTTCTACATTGCGGTGCCAGATGAACTGGTCAAAGCAGCCAAACTCGATGGTGCAGGCTTTTTCACCATCTTCTTTAAAATTCTGCTGCCACTCTCAACACCTATCATCATGGTGACAGTGATTTGGCAGTTCACCTCAATCTGGAATGACTTCTTATTCGGGGTCGTCTATTCAGGCTCTGAGACGCAGCCGATAACGGTGGCGCTCAACAACTTGGTCAACACGAGTACTGGTGTTAAAGAGTACAACGTTGATATGGCTGCTGCGATCATCGCTGCATTGCCAACGCTGGTGGTCTATGTACTGGCAGGGAAGTATTTTGTTCGCGGTCTCACTGCGGGTTCAGTAAAAGGATAATCAACATGGCAACTTTAGAACTTAAACAGATCCGTAAAACTTATCGCAATGCGGACAATGAAACCCTAAAAGGTATTGATATCAGTATCGACTCAGGTGAGTTCCTTATCCTTGTGGGACCATCGGGCTGCGGTAAATCAACCTTGATGAACACCATTGCAGGCCTTGAGGATATCAGCGCAGGTGAAATTGTGATAGATGGTCGCGATGTCGCTCAAGTGCAGCCGAAAGATCGCGATATTGCTATGGTGTTTCAATCTTATGCTCTTTATCCAAATATGACAGTGCGTGGCAATATCGCCTTTGGATTGAAGATCCGCAAGATGCCACAGGAGCAGATCGATGCGGAAGTAAACCGCGTTGCTGAGATGCTTCAAATCGACCACCTACTCGATCGCAAACCATCGCAGCTTTCGGGTGGTCAGAGACAAAGGGTCGCGATGGGCCGAGCGCTCGCACGCCGTCCTAAGCTTTACTTGTTTGATGAGCCATTATCTAACCTGGATGCGAAGTTGCGTGTTGAGATGCGCCACCAGATAAAGCGCCTTCATCAGCAGCTCAATACCACGATTGTGTATGTAACGCATGACCAAATCGAAGCGATGACCCTCGCGGATCGTATCGCAGTTATGAAGGATGGTGAGTTGCAGCAGTTAGGCACGCCAAAAGAGATTTACAACGAGCCAAACAATATGTTTGTCGCAGGCTTTATGGGCTCTCCGTCAATGAACTTCATTAAGACTCGTGTTGATTTAGATGAGAACGACAAGCCGATTATTCGTGTGGTCTCTGGCGACAATCAGCAGCATGTTGTCGCACTTCCTGACTCATTACGTCCACAAGACGGCAATGAGATTGTGATTGGTCTGCGTCCTGAACACATCACGGAAAAGCTCGAAGAAGAGACGGCTGTTGCGACCCAAGTGAACCTCAAGCTGGAAGTGTTGGAACCCACGGGGCCTGATGTTATCGCTATGGTTAAGGTGAATGAGCAGGAAGTAGCCTGCCGCTTATCACCCGAGTTTGATGCCAATGTTGGGCAGGTAGCGCCACTTTATTTTGATATGTCTAAGGCCGTGTTTTTTGATGCGGGGACAGAGGATCGTTTAATTGTTTAGAAATACCTAGTTAATTTTTATACTCAAAGCAGACCGAGGAAGATTCACGAGATTCTCCTCGGTTTGATCATCCATAATGGGTACATTAGGGCCAAGTCTCAAAGATGAAACAGTCCTTCTCTACGCGCTAATTCCTCGCAAACTATAATCCCTACCACACATTGTTGTTTCGTAAAGACCAAATGTGGGAGGATTTATGAAACTGTCCAACCTAGCAATAACTATTGCCATAGCCTCACTGAGTGCACCTCTCCATGCAGGTGTAAAGCAAGGTCATAACTTTGCTAATCAATATATCGTTGTGTTCAACAGTGGAATCTCAGAGTCCAAACGAAGTGAAGTCGCAAATTTTGTTCTACAGAATAAAGGTCAGGTCACTCAACACTACCGTCATGCGCTAAAAGGAATGTCAGTAAACTTACCCCCTCAAGCGAAAGCGCAATTGTCACGTTTTTCTGAAGTAGCATACGTAGAGCAAGACAGATTGATGGTGGCACTGCCACGAGGTGGTAAGCCCAATCGGGGAGGGGATGACACCAGCCCACCTCAAGCCCAGCAAACCCCTTGGGGAATTGATCGAGTCGGTGGACCGAGTGAAAATGGTCCGTTTGCGACAGCGTGGGTGATCGACACTGGGATAGATAGCCGTCATGCCGATTTAAACGTTGATACAGAGCGAGGTGCTAACTTCGCTCGCGGAAAAAACACCACTGAAGATGGAAATGGGCATGGGACTCATGTAGCGGGCACGATAGCAGCGTATGACAATGAGATTGACGTTGTTGGAGTGGCTCCAGGCGCCAAAGTAGTGCCCGTTCGCGTCCTCGACAATAATGGTAGCGGCAGTATGTCTGGAGTGATTGCGGGAGTCGACCATGTTGCTGCCAATGCAGGCTCAGAGGACTGCGCTAATATGAGCTTAGGTGGTGCCGGTTATTCGCGGGCTTTGGATGAAGCGTTGATTAATGCTGTGAATATGACCGGTGTAACATTTGCTATTGCTGCTGGTAACAGCGGTGCCGATATTATTGGCTACACCCCGGCAGTGACCCAATATCCAGGGGTGTATACAATATCAGCGTTTGCAGATGGTAATAACGTTGCGAGCTTCTCTAATTTCTCAAATAATCATGTTTATACTCGCTCAGACGGCGCTTCTGTTGCCTCTACGATGGAATTCGCAATGCCAGGCGTGAACGTTCTGTCTACGCAGGCTGGAGGTGGTGTTGTTGCTTACAATGGAACATCCATGGCCGCGCCGCACTTTTGTGGTGTAGTCCTCGCGGTCGGCATCGATAACATCACGATTAATGGCGATATAACAGATCCAAGAGACAGCTATCCTGATCCTATCGCCAGTCAGTAATAGGCGGAAATCCACCCATTTTAGCTTAGGCCTTGTATGGTTTTTCACTCATCAAGGCCTAATTACTCAGTGGTTATATTTTCCTTCAGTCTTTATTTTATTAAAAATCAATCAATTAACATGTTCTTTCATCTTGGCACCCTTATTGCTCCTTTAAAGCCCATCAGTACCCATAGATGGGACTGCATTAATCCAAAGGAGAATAATAATGTTAAAGCCTCTATCCCTACTGCCTGTCTCTGCTCTTGCGCTTATTAGCTTCAACGCTGCCGCGAACTGTGACCCTGGTGAAATTGTTATTAAGTTCAGTCATGTCACGAATACGGACAAACACCCGAAAGGCATCGCAGCGTCAATGCTCGAAGAGCGCGTGAATACTGAAATGAACGGTAAAGCGTGTATGCAGGTATTCCCTAACTCAACACTGTACGATGACAACAAAGTTCTCGAGGCCCTTTTGAACGGTGATGTTCAACTTGCCGCTCCTTCACTTTCTAAATTCGAGAAGTTTACTAAGAAATACCGCATCTTTGATTTGCCATTCTTGTTTGAAAACGTGGAAGCAGTCGATCGCTTCCAAAACTCAGAATCGGGTGAAAAGCTCAAAAATGCGATGAAGCGTCGTGGCCTACAAGGTCTAGCGTTTTGGCACAACGGTATGAAGCAGATGTCGGCGAACAAGCCACTGCTAGTACCGGGTGATGCGAAAGATCTGAAGTTCCGCGTTCAAGCATCGGACGTACTGGTTGCACAATTTGAGCAGTTAGGTGCTAACCCTCAGAAGATGTCGTTCAAAGAGGTGTATGGCGGTCTGCAAACTAAAGTTATTGATGGCCAGGAGAACACTTGGTCAAACATCTACGGTAAGAAATTCTTCGAAGTTCAGGATGGTGTGACAGAAACCAACCACGGCATCCTTGATTACCTCGTCGTGACTTCTCGTGAGTTCTGGGATGGCATGCCAGAAGATACGCGTGACCAGTTTGCTTTGATTCTCAAAGAAGTTACTGAGACTCGTAATGCTGAATCGACCAAAGTAAACCTAGCAAACAAAAACAACATCGTAGAGTCTGGTGGTGTGGTGCGTACTTTGACGCCGGAGCAGCGCCAGCAATGGGTCGAAGCTCTTCAACCAGTGTGGAAGAAGTTTGAGAAGGACATCGGCTCTGATCTCATCGAAGCAGCACTGGCGTCTAACCAACAATAATTATTAAGCAGTTCATGACCTCACGAAAGTGAGGTCATCTTCCCTGTCCCAATTATTACAAAAGCGATGTATCACATGGAACAGTCTCTTATCTCTCGTATTGGCAAGGTTACCGATGCCTTTGAAGAAACGCTGATTGCGTTCTTTTTAGGTGCGATGACACTGTTAACATTTGCCAATGTTATTTCTCGTTATGTGTTTAACGACAATATTTTATGGGCACTTGAACTTACCGTCTTTATGTTTGCCTGGATGGTGCTTGTCGGCGCTTCTTACGGTGTAAAGAAACACTTTCATATCGGTGTTGATGTTGTAATCAACATGGTTTCGGAAAATAACCGTAAGCTCTTCGCCATTCTCTCTGTTTTAGCCTGTCTGACGTTTTCAGTCCTGTTGCTTATCGGTTCATGGAACTACTGGTATCCGTTTGTCACCGACAGAGCTTGGTATGAAACCGACGATATTCCTATGCCTGAAATGCTCCAGTTTCTAGCGGACTGGCTCAATGAGGGTGAGCGTTACGAAAAAATGCCGCGATTTATTCCTTACATGGCGCTTCCTATTGGTATGGCTCTCCTGACTTTCCGGTTTGCTCAGGCGGCCTATCAAATCTTTACTGGAAAGCTGGATCGCTTAATTGCAGGTCATGAAGCTGAAGAGGATTTGGAAGCATTGAAAGCTGAGATGCAAGACAACGCATTCGATAACGTTAAGGACAAGGATAAATAAGCATGGATATTCTATTACTCTTTCTCATGGTGATAGGCTTTATGCTTATCGGCGTGCCGATTGCGGTGTCTCTTGGCCTATCAAGTATTCTGTTTTTGTTGATGCACTCTGATGCTTCACTGGCCTCGGTTGCTCAAACTCTTTTTAATGCCTTTGCTGGACACTACACACTGCTTGCGATTCCATTCTTTATTTTGGCATCCAGTTTCATGTCGACAGGTGGTGTGGCGAAGCGAATTATCCGTTTTGCGATTGCCATGGTTGGCTGGTTCCGAGGTGGATTGGCGATGGCATCGGTGGTGGCTTGTATGATGTTTGCTGCTCTGTCTGGCTCGTCGCCAGCGACGGTGGTCGCCATCGGTAGTATCGTTATCGCAGGTATGATTAAGAACGGTTATACCAAAGAGTTTGCCGCTGGCGTTATCTGTAATGCAGGGACGTTAGGCATTCTTATCCCGCCATCGATCGTTATGGTGGTCTATGCGGCAGCAACTGACGTTTCGGTAGGTCGCATGTTCCTTGGTGGCGTCATTCCTGGACTGCTTGCTGGGTTGATGCTGATGATTGCTATTTATATTGCTGCCAAAGTAAAAGGTCTTCCAAAGCAGCCATTTGTAGGCTGGAAAGAGGTCTTCGATTCTGCTCGTGAAGCAAGTTGGGGTTTGCTGCTGGTGGTGATTATCCTTGGAGGGATCTACGGTGGGGTATTTACGCCAACAGAAGCGGCAGCGGTAGCAGCGGTTTACTCGTTCTTGATCGCTAACTTCATCTATAAGGATATGGGGCCGTTTGCCGACAAGGAAAACAAGAAACCTGCTCTAGTCAAAGTCTTTGAGACGTTTGTGCACAAAGATACCAAGCACACACTGTTTGAAGCAGGCAAGCTCACTATTATGCTGCTGTTTATCATCGCAAACGCATTGATTCTCAAGCATGTTCTGACTGAAGAACGTATCCCTCAGATGATCACAGAGTCGATGCTTTCTGCGGGTTTGGGACCGATCACCTTCCTAATTGTGGTTAACGTGTTGCTGCTAATCGGTGGTCAGTTTATGGAGCCGTCTGGTCTACTTATCATTGTCGCGCCATTGGTTTTCCCAATTGCGATTGCGCTTGGGATTGATCCAATTCACCTCGGCATCATGATGGTGGTAAACATGGAGATAGGCATGATTACGCCGCCCGTTGGGCTTAACCTGTTTGTGACGGCAGGTGTCGCTAAGATGTCGATGATGGGTGTGGTCAAAGCTGCGCTGCCATGGGTGGGGGTGATGTTCTTATTCTTGATCATCGTGACTTATGTACCTTGGGTGTCGACATGGTTACCAACGACCTTGATGGGACCAGAAATTATTACCAAGTAACAAAAAAGAGGAGGTCGTTAGACCTCCTCATCAATATGTTTCCCATGTTGTGCCCTCGGGTCGGGCTGGAAGCGTCTTTCGTAGAATACGCGCTTCGCTTTTTGTTTGCGTCTGTCCCCAACTTCAACACGCTGCTCAACGTAAAAAATACCATCAATCTCAACAGTGTCTGAAATGAAGGGCACCTTGGTTTTTTCGCCCATCAGATCTCTCCCTCTTTCCAAAGTTGTTATGCAACATTGTGTTTACATTTATAAGTCTAGGAGATCTCAATCACAGTTCTAGTTTATTTTAGGGATTACTTTTTGTAGGACTCCTTAATAAGCTGATATTTCTGCATTTTATCGTAGAGAGTTTTTCTCGGGACATTGAGTTTTTCCATGGTTTCTTTGATGCTGCCGTTGGTTTCAATTAGAGCTTGTTCAATGACACTTTTCTCAAACAGCCCTACCTGCTCTGCGAGGGTTTGCCCCGTGTCTTTCGAGTCGTTAGCGTTATCTCCCGCTTGAATCTTACCCAGCAAGACAAAACGCTCGGCGCAGTTTCGTAGCTCCCTCACATTACCCGGCCAATCATGACTAATTAGCTGACTTAGCTCTTGCGGGCTAAGAGCGTTAGCGGTCTTTCCATAGCGAGAAGCGGCCACTAGCTGAAAGTGGTGAAATAGGGCGGCGATATCGTCTTTACGCTCTCTCAATGGGGGGAGATCCAGCGTGACAATGTTGAGTCGGTAATAGAGGTCTTGTCTAAAATCGCCTTCCAGTGACGCTTGGTTTAGATCGGTTTTGGTGGCTGCAATGACGCGAATATCAAGTGGGATTAACGTATTCGAACCGACACGCTCGATTGAACGCTCTTGCAGTACGCGAAGCAGACGAATCTGAGCTTGCATCGGCATGGACTCTATCTCATCCAGAAACAGGGTGCCTCCTTGAGCATGCTCAAATTTACCTACGCGGGTTGTTTCTGCGCCAGTAAATGCCCCTTTTTCATGGCCATAAAGTTCACTTTCGATAAGGTTCTCAGGAACCGCGCCGCAATTCACAGCAACAAAATTGGCGTCTTTTCGAGTGCTTTGTTCGTGAAGTGAACGTGCCACTAACTCTTTACCCGTGCCCGTTTCTCCGAACAGCAGTATATCGGCGTGAGTGTCCGCAACCGCAGAGATGGTTTCGCGCAAATTTTGAATCACGGACGTGTCGCCTATAATTCTCGGCCCCAGCGTTTGACTAGCTTTTAAAGAGCGTTTTAATTGCTCGTTTTCTAGGGTTAACTGGCGCTTTTCGATGGCACGTTCGGTGATCTCAATAAGGCGCTCTGCGGAGAACGGTTTTTCAATGAAGTCGTAAGCACCATCTTGAATGGCCTGGACGGCCATAGATATATCACCATGCCCGGTAATGAGAATCACCGGGATCCCCGCATAGTGGTGGCTGATTGTGTTGAGCAGATCTAACCCAGATAAACCTGGTAATCGGATATCTGAAATAATGGCGAGTGGTGTCTCTTGTTTGAGGCAGAGGAGTGCATCTTCGACATTGGCAAAGAATTTGGCATCGATATCGGCAAGCTCGAAACTTTGTTCCAAGGCGATTCGAATGTCGGATTCATCATCGATAAAAAAAACTTGGCTCATACAGGCTTCCTTGTGGGCGTCAATGCTGCGTCGGATATCGGTAGCACGACACTAAAGCGAGCGCCCCCTAAAGAGGATTGAGTGACATGGATTTTTCCATGCAGGTTTTGAATGATTTGCTGAGAGATAGAGAGTCCTAACCCCAAACCGTTTTCCTTCGTGGTGTAGAAAGGCTCAAACAGATTCTCCTCTGAGTAATTCTGAAGTCCAGGACCGGAATCATCGACGTGGATAGTAACCGCCTGATTTGTTGTTTCTACACTGAGATTTAACTGCTTTTGAGGGCTGTTTTCCATCGCTTGCATCGCGTTGGTCATTAGGTTTATAAGTACCTGCTCAAGCTGAATAGGGTTAATGACAACGAGAATATCCTGCTGATCGATGACACAATCTAGCTTAACTTGGTGGCTCTTAAGCTGAGGTTGTATGAGCTCAATGGTTGAGAACAGTACTGGTGCCAATTTGACTTCGCTGAGCTCATTTGCGTCGCTTCGTCTGGCAAAAGATTTGAGCTGTTGGCTAATTTTCGCCATTCGCTCAGTCAGGGCGACGATACGATTTAGGTTGTCTTTGGCACGATCCACCTTGTGTTTATCGATAAAACGTTGACCGTTTTCTGCAAAGCTTCTTATTGCAGCGAGAGGGTTGTTCAACTCGTGACTGATACTGGCTGACATCTGTCCTAACACCGCGAGTTTTGCTGCTTGAATGAGTTCATCTTGTGCTTGGCGCAGTGCTTTCTCTGTTTTGACTCGTTCATCAATCTCCACATGCAATTCCGCGGTTCTTTCCATGACGAGAAACTCAAGTTTTTGCTTAGCTTCTGCTTGTAGTTGCTCGATTTGTCGATGGCGATAGCGACGGTTTTCTGCAAGCGCGACGACGAGATAAAGGGAAATAAACACAAGAGCTATGACGCTAATAAAGCTGAAGAGGTCAATATAGAGCGCGGATAGCGGCGTTAGCACGCGAAGTATTAGGTTTGGGATGCCGGAGTCACGTTGGGTAGCCAAATACTGTTTGGTAAAAATATTCCCTTTTGGGTTAGTGAGCAACGTAGATGAAGCAAGCAAGTCACCTTGAAAGCCAAGGCTTTTGATATCGGTTTGCAGGTACTGTCGAGAGTCACGTATTGACGTTAGTGTTTCAGAATCAATATCGGAGAGACTGGTAAAAAGCCAATCGGTATCACTCGACATGAAAACGATCTGATTGTTATCGGTGGCAACATAAATGCTGTTATCACTTTGCCAGCTGCGCTCGATTGACGAGAGATCCATTTTAACCACCACCACGCCTATGTTGTCAGCGGCATAGGTCACAGGGAACGAGTAGTAGTAGCCTCTTTGTCCTGATGTCGAGCCTAGTGCAAAGTAAGCACTCTGTTTACCCTCAATTGCATTTTGAAAGTAGGGTCGGAACGCAAAATTTTTGCCGACAAACGAATGGGGAAGATTCCAGTTACTCGATGCGATGGTATTGCCATAGCGATCCAGTAGATAAGTGTCTGAGGCAAGGATGATGGCATTGGCTTGTTGAAGATAGCGATTGGTCACTTCAATTTGCGCGGAGTTGTTAGGTGCTTGCAGAGCGTCGACTAACTCTTTGTCTTGCGACAGTAGCTGAGGAATATGACGATATTTATCAAGCTTGCTATCTATGGTCTCGACAAAGCGGTTGAGCCAGTTCTGGTGTTGCAATTGCATCGCTTCAAAGCTGTGGCTCCAATACCAGTGACCGGCTGTCGCAGAGATAAAAACAAACAGTGCAATAAAGCTCACTAAAATCCGTTTTAATCGCATGACAGCACCTCTACAGCTCGATATATATAGGTTAACGAATATAAGGAAATTGTGGCGAAAAAGTTATAAGAACTGAGAGGTGGAAGACCAGCAAAACAGGAGCAAGATCTCTTTTTTCGTCTTTCACCAAAAAAAGCCCTTCAATCTCTTGAAAAAGTCGATATTGTCCCCATTTCAATGTGGACTTAGGAGAAATCAGCACTGATTTCCCTTTTCTTTGAGTATTTAGCGACAAAAGCGTCGATTGACCCGAGTTCGACTCGACAGGGTAGGTGGAGATCGCTAGAATGTCGCGTCTGAAATTTTGTCCTGAGACTAATCAGAGATGCCTTTTAACTGACATGTTCTAACTGACATGTTCAGTGCTAAAGAAGACGTCACTCATTAGTCCGATATCCAGAGCAAAGTGCTGTATAAGGCACAATTGACTGGTTATCGATGCTCATTTTAAAGAAGTACGTTTGGTACTAACAAGGATGAAGCGGAAGTATCCCCGTGATATTGACGCTCATACGCTCAGCCAACACTGAGCCAAACTGAGGTTTATACAATGCAAGTTACTGTTGAAACTCTAGAGGGCCTAGAGCGCCGTCTAAACATTACTGTTCCTGCTGCTAACATCGAAGACGCAGTGACAGCTGAACTACGCAACATCGCGAAAAACCGTCGTTTCGATGGTTTCCGTAAAGGCAAAGTGCCAATGAAGATGGTTGCTAAAATGTACGGCCAAGCAGTACGTCAAGACGTGATGGGTGAAGTTATGCAACGTCACTTCATCGAAGCAATCGTTTCTGAAAAAATCAATCCAGCAGGCGCACCAACTTTCGCTCCTGTTGAGAACGAAGCTGGTAAAGATCTAGTATTCACTGCAACTTTCGAAGTTTACCCAGAAGTTGAACTTAAGGGTCTAGAGAACGTTGTAGTTGAAAAACCAACGACTGAAGTACAAGACGCAGACGTTGAAGAGATGATCGAAACTCTACGTAAGCAGCAAGCAGCTTGGACTGAAGTTGAAGAAGCAGCTGAAGACGGCAAGCGTGTAACTATCGACTTCACTGGTTCTATCGACGGTGAAGAGTTCGAAGGCGGTAAAGCTGAGAACTTCCCACTAGAAATGGGCGCTGGTCGCATGATCCCAGGTTTTGAAGACGGTATCCAAGGTAAGACTGCGGGTATGGAATTCGAAATCGACGTAAACTTCCCAGAAGATTACCACGCTGAGAACCTAAAAGGTAAAGCAGCTAAGTTCCTAATCAAAGTGAACAAAGTTGAAGCTCAAGAACTACCAGAAATCAACGACGAGTTCGTTGCTAAGTTTGGTGTAGCTGAAGGCGGCGTTGACGCTCTTAAAGCTGAAGTTCGTAAGAACATGGAGCGTGAGCTTAAGCAAGCAATCAAGAACCGTATCAAAGAGCAAGCTCTTGACGGTCTAGTTAAAGAGAACGACATCGACGTTCCTGCTGCACTAATCGATCAAGAGATCGGTGCTCTACGTCAGCAAGCTGCACAGCGTTTCGGCGGTAACCCAGAAGCAGCAGCTCAGCTTCCACGTGAGCTATTCGAAGAGCAAGCTAAGCGTCGCGTAGTTGTTGGCCTTCTTCTAGGTGAAGTGATCAAGTCTGAAGAGCTAGAAGCTAGCGATGAGAAAGTGAAAGAGCTTATCTCTGAAATGGCAACTGCATATGAAGATCCATCAGAAGTTATCGCTTACTACGAGCAAAACGAGCAAATGATGAACAACATGCGCAACGTTGCACTAGAAGAGCAAGCGATCGACGCGATCCTAGCTAAAGCACAGGTTTCTGACAAAGAAGTTAGCTTCAACGAGCTAATGAACCAACAGCCTGCAGCTTAATAAGCAATATCTTGTATAGAAGGTTGACTTAGAGTCGACTTCTCTGCTAACAATGGTCCGTATGATGTTTATCATCCGGGCCATTTATTTTAGGGACATAAGAATATGAGCTACCAAGAAAAAAATGCAATGTCGCCAATTATGAACGCGCTAGTACCTATGGTGGTTGAACAAACTTCCCGCGGCGAACGCTCTTACGATATTTATTCGCGACTACTAAAAGAACGAATCATTTTCTTGACTGGTCAAGTGGAAGACAACATGGCGAATCTTATCGTCGCCCAAATGCTTTTCCTAGAATCAGAAAATCCTGACAAAGATATTTTCCTCTACATCAACTCACCAGGTGGCAGTGTAACGGCGGGTATGTCTATCTACGACACTATGCAGTTCATCAAGCCGAACGTCAGCACACTGTGTACTGGTCAAGCATGTTCAATGGGTGCCTTCCTACTTGCTGGTGGTGCTCCAGGTAAACGCTTTGCGCTGCCAAACTCTCGCGTGATGATTCACCAACCGCTAGGCGGCTTCCAAGGTCAAGCATCTGATATTCAAATTCACGCGCAAGAAATCCTGACCATCAAAGAGAAGCTAAACAAACTTCTTGCTGAGCACTCAGGTCAACCACTCGAAGTTGTTGAAAAAGATACTGACCGTGACAACTTCATGTCAGCGGCTCAAGCAGCTGAATACGGTATTATCGACGAAGTTTTGACCCACCGCGGTTAACCCGTCATCGTTTGAGTGAAATAAGACTGGATTGCAGCCCTTGAAAAATGAATTCTCGGGCGCAATATAGTCTAAAGTGATATACACTCAAAACATAGAAAGTAAAGGCTAAGAGGTTAGCGAATGACAGATAAAAGCAAAGAGGGCGGTAGTGGTAAACTATTGTACTGCTCTTTCTGTGGCAAAAGTCAGCACGAAGTTCGCAAGCTAATCGCAGGTCCGTCTGTTTACATTTGCGATGAATGCGTTGACTTGTGCAACGACATTATCCGCGAAGAGATCAAAGATGTGCTGCCGAAGAAGGAATCTGAAGCGTTGCCAACGCCAAGAGACATTCGCGCGCACCTAGACGATTACGTAATCGGCCAAGACTATGCGAAGAAAGTTCTCTCTGTTGCCGTATACAACCACTATAAGCGCTTGCGCAATGGTGATACTACGGCAGACGGTGTTGAACTCGGTAAGAGTAACATCCTCCTTATCGGTCCAACAGGTAGTGGTAAAACGCTGCTTGCTGAGACGCTTGCTCGTTTCCTTGATGTTCCATTCACTATGGCCGACGCAACAACACTAACCGAAGCAGGTTATGTTGGTGAAGACGTAGAAAACATCATTCAGAAACTGCTGCAAAAGTGCGACTACGACGTAGCAAAAGCAGAGCGTGGTATCGTTTATATCGATGAAATCGACAAGATCTCACGCAAAGCAGAAAACCCATCAATTACGCGCGATGTATCCGGTGAAGGTGTGCAGCAAGCACTGCTAAAACTGGTTGAAGGTACGATTGCTTCTGTTCCACCTCAAGGTGGTCGTAAGCATCCACAGCAAGAGTTCTTGCAAGTGGACACATCTAAGATCCTATTTATCTGTGGCGGTGCATTTGCCGGTCTAGATAAAGTGATTGACCAGCGTGTAGCAACGGGAACTGGTATTGGCTTTGGTGCGGAAGTTCGCTCTAAAGACGAAACTAAAACCGTTGGTGAGTTGTTCACTCAAGTTGAGCCAGAAGATTTGGTTAAATACGGCCTTATCCCTGAGTTCATCGGCCGTCTTCCAGTCACGACAACATTGACTGAGCTGGATGAAGACGCGCTGATTCAAATCTTGAACGAGCCTAAAAACGCCCTTACTAAGCAGTACGGTGCCTTGTTCGAGCTTGAAGGTGTTGAACTTGAGTTCCGCGAAGATGCACTGCGTGCGATCGCTGCTAAAGCGATGGAGCGTAAAACAGGTGCTCGTGGTCTGCGTTCAATTCTTGAAGGTGTGCTTCTTGAGACCATGTATGAGCTTCCATCGGCAACAGATGTAAGCAAGGTGGTTATCGACGAAAGTGTGATAAATGGTGAGTCAGAACCGCTACTTATCTACACCAACAACGACAATCAAGTGGCAAGCGCAGAGTAATTTGCCAAGTTCACTCAAAAAGGAGGTAATCATTACCTCCTTTTTTTATTTCTTTATTGAATCCAACGAATACGCCCCCATATACTGAAAATAATACTAAGCGGAAGAGAGAATAATATGAACTTGGAACGTTCCGAGCGTATAGAAATCCCGGTATTGCCTCTGCGCGACGTTGTGGTATACCCACACATGGTGATTCCTTTGTTTGTTGGCCGCGAAAAGTCGATCAGCTGTTTAGAAGCAGCGATGGACAATGACAAACAAGTACTCCTAGTAGCTCAAAAAGAAGCAGATACTGAAGAGCCAACCATTGATGACCTGTATACCACGGGTACTGTTGCTACGATCCTGCAGCTACTAAAACTTCCTGACGGTACAGTGAAGGTGCTTGTTGAGGGTCAACAGCGAGCAAACATCAGCAGTTACCGTGATGAAGACTTTTTCGTTGCGGATGCAGAATTCCTAATTACTCCAGAGCTTGAAGAACGCGAAGAAGAAGTCATTGTGCGCAGTGCCATTGACCAATTTGAAGGCTTCATCAAGTTGAACAAAAAAATCCCACCAGAGGTACTGACCTCTCTAGGTGGTATCGATGAAGCAGCCCGTCTTGCCGACACTATCGCTGCGCACATGCCGTTGAAACTCGCTGACAAGCAACAAGTGCTTGAATTGCTGGATGTGACAGAGCGTCTTGAATTCCTAATGGGGCAAATGGAGTCGGAGATTGACTTATTACAAGTTGAGAAACGAATCCGTGGTCGCGTTAAGAAGCAGATGGAGAAATCACAGCGCGAGTACTACCTCAACGAGCAAATGAAGGCTATCCAAAAAAGAGTTGGGTGACCTTGATGATGCGCCGGATGAGTTCGAGACGCTAAAAGCAAAAATCGAAGAATCGAAAATGCCAGCGGAAGCGAAAGAGAAGACAGAACAAGAGCTTCAAAAGCTTAAGATGATGTCTCCAATGTCCGCTGAAGCCACTGTGGTACGCAGCTACATCGATTGGATGGTAGGTGTACCGTGGGCGAAGCGCTCTAAGGTTAAGAAAAACCTAGCGAAAGCTGAAGAAGTACTGAACGAAGACCACTATGGTTTGGAACGCGTTAAAGAACGCATCCTTGAGTACTTAGCCGTGCAAAACCGCATCAATAAGCTTAAGGGTCCTATCCTATGTCTTGTTGGTCCTCCAGGTGTGGGTAAAACCTCTCTTGGTCGCTCTATTGCGGCAGCAACGGGTCGTAAGTACGTGCGTATGGCGCTGGGCGGCGTGCGTGATGAAGCGGAAATCCGTGGTCACCGTCGTACTTACATTGGTTCGATGCCAGGTAAGCTTATCCAGAAGATGTCTAAGGTAGGCGTTAAGAACCCGCTATTCCTACTTGATGAGATCGATAAGATGTCATCGGACATGCGTGGCGATCCGTCTTCTGCACTGCTTGAGGTTCTGGACCCAGAGCAGAACAATGCATTTAACGACCACTATCTAGAGGTCGACTACGATCTCTCGGATGTGATGTTTGTGGCGACATCGAACTCGATGAACATTCCGGGCCCACTTTTGGACCGTATGGAAGTGATTCGTCTGTCGGGCTACACCGAAGATGAAAAGCTAAACATTGCGAAGCGTCACCTTGTTTCTAAACAGGTACAACGCAATGGCCTGAAAGCGCACGAGATTGAAATTGAAGACTCAGCGATCATCGGCATCATCCGTTACTACACTCGTGAAGCGGGCGTACGTAGCCTAGAGCGTGAAATCTCGAAGATCTGTCGTAAAGCAGTGAAGAACATCCTGCTTGATCCAGACCTGAAGAAAGTGACGGTCAACCAAGGCAATCTGAAAGAATATCTTGGCGTACAGCGCTTTGACTACGGTAAAGCTGATGACAGCAACCGCATTGGTCAGGTGACAGGCCTAGCGTGGACAGAAGTGGGCGGCGATCTACTGACCATCGAAACAGAAGCGATGGTGGGTAAAGGTAAGCTGACGCAAACGGGTTCGCTTGGCGACGTTATGCAAGAGTCGATTCAGGCGGCAATGACGGTAGTACGTTCGCGCGCTGAAAAACTTGGTATTAACACTGACTTTTACGAGAAGCGTGATATCCACGTTCACGTACCTGAAGGTGCAACACCAAAAGATGGCCCAAGTGCGGGTATCGCGATGTGTACTGCGCTTGTTTCTAGCCTGACTGGCAACCCAGTAAAAGCTGAGGTAGCCATGACAGGTGAAATTACTCTGCGTGGTGAAGTGCTTCCAATCGGTGGTCTGAAGGAAAAGCTGCTAGCGGCGCACCGTGGTGGTATCAAAACGGTGTTGATTCCTAAAGATAACGAGCGTGATCTGGAAGAGATTCCTGACAACGTTATCGCGGATCTAAAAGTGATTCCAGTTCAATGGATTGACGAAGTTCTTGAGGTAGCACTAGAGCGAGCACCGCTTGGAGCGGCGTTTGAACCTGTAAAATAGTGATGTGCCCCAAATTTAGGTAAAAGAAATACGCTGATAGGTAAAAAAAGCTTGTCAGCGTTTTTTTGTGGCACTAACTTTAGCTATGTAACTCCGAAGCCCTTGATAGACAAGGCTTGGAGTCTTTAACTACGAGAATGGAACTAACGTTACCTTTTAAAAATAATAATCTGGTAACAGAAAGGGGAAACACAGTGAATAAAACACAATTAGTGGAAAAAATCGCAGAGAACGCAGATCTATCTAAAGCTTCAGCTGGCCGTGCACTAGACGCTTTCATCGAAGCAGTGAGCACTACTCTAGAAGAAGGTGATCAAGTGGCTCTAGTTGGCTTTGGTACATTCAGCGTTCGTACTCGTGCAGCGCGTACTGGTCGTAACCCAAAAACTGGTGAAGAGATCCAAATCTCTGAAGCTAAAGTTCCTGCATTCAAAGCAGGTAAAGCGCTTAAAGACGCTTGTAACTAATCTTTTGTTGCAGTTAGTCGCAAACCTTGCATTAACTGTACAAAAATTAAGCTTTCAACAAGCTTAATCGACAAAAAAAGTCGAACCTTTTTTAAATATGCGCATCTTACTGATGCGCATTTCTTTTTCTGATATTATCCCAAGCAGTAGAAGATAACCCTTCCTATCTGGAGAGTAATAAAATTATGATGGAGCGAATTCGCGAAGGCGTGAATAGCATCGCGGTTAAAATTATCCTAGGACTCATTATTCTATCTTTTGTGTTTGCAGGTGTAGGCAGCTATATCGCAGGCGGTATTGGCAACACAGCTGCAAAAGTGGGTAATGTTGAGATCGGTCGTGGCGAGTTTGAGCAAGCGTATCAAAACGAGCGTAATCGTATGCAATCGCAAATGGGCGAGTACTTCTCGACTCTACTTGGCGATCCAAGCTATGTCGCTTCTTTCCGTAAATCTGTTCTGGACCGCATGATTGACGATGTCCTTCTTGAGCAACATGCAGAGTCTTTGGGTCTTCGTATTAGCGATGCTCAAATTCGTACAATGATGCTAGAAATGCCTCAGTTCCAAAACGACGGCAAGTTCGACCCAGAAATCTATCAAGCAACGCTTCGCCGTGCTGGCTTCAGCGCAGACAGCTTTGCTGAATACCTTCGCCGTGACCTAGTTCGTAACCAACTGCTAAGTGCACTGCAAGGCAGTGAGTTTACACTTCCGAGTGAAATTGAATCTCAAGGCAAGCTGTTAACTCAAACGCGTGATATCAAAACGCTGACTCTTTCTCTTGAAGAGTTTGCTAACAAAGCGACGATTACTGAAGAAGAGATTCAACAGTATTACGACGAAAACCCAGTTCAATTTACTCGCCCAGAGCAAGTAAAAGTGTCTTACATCGAGCTATCTGCGCAAGCGCTAAAAGACAGCGTTGAAGTCACCGATGCGGATGTGCAGCAGTACTACGATGAGCACTTAGACAAGTACTCAACGTCTGAACAGCGTGAAGTCAGCCATATCCTAGTTCAAGGTGACGACGAAGCGAAAGCTCAAGCTATTCTTGACGAGCTAAATGCGGGTGCCGATTTCGCGACAGTTGCGAAAGAGAAATCTGAAGACATTGGTAGCTCTGAAGAAGGTGGCTCTCTAGGCTGGATTGAGCGTGATGTCATGGACCCAGCATTTGAAGAAGCGGCATTTTCGCTTGCTAATGTTGGTGACCGCACGGGTCTAGTGAAATCTGACTTTGGCTACCACATCATCAAACTGGATGCGGTAAAAGCTTCTGAGTCTAAGCCTCTTGCTGAAGTGAAAGACGAAATCATCGCAGAACTGCGTGACCAGGTAGCGATTGATGAGTTCTACAGCCTTCAAAATGAGCTAGAGAAAGTTGCCTTTGAATACCCAGACTCTTTGGATGATGCAGCAAAAGCCGTAAACCAAAAAGTCGTCACAACGGACTTCATCTCTCAAGTTGACGCACCTGAGATCCTAAGATCGCCTGCCGTTATGCAAGCACTAGAGTCTCCTGAAGTGAAAGAAGATGGTCTTAACTCAGAGGCAATGGAAATCGCACCTGAGCACATCATTGTGGTTCGTGTGGACGACGTTCGTGATCAAACGGTTCTTCCTTTAGAAGAAGTGAAAGAACAGGTTGAAACACAGCTAGCGAAAGTAAAAGGCGAACAAGCGGCAATGGAGCTTGGTGTTCAACTGGTTAATGACCTAAAAGAAGGTAAGACAGATACTCTAGATGCAAATAGCCTAGTGTTTGGCGAGCTAGAGACGATCGACCGCAGCTCACCACTAGCGGGCACTGTATTTGCTATGTCTAAGCCTGAAGAAGGTGCAGCAACCTTTGCTCAAACTAAAGACATGCAAGGCAATATTGTGGTCGTAGAGCTGAGCAAAGTGGCGTCTGATTACGACAATGCTTACAATGAGCAAATTGGTGCACAAATGGCGCGTGAAGCCACTCAGAAAGATCTGACTTCAGTTATCGCGATTTTGCGCAGCAATACTGAGATCGAGTACTTCCTAGACGCTCAGTAACAGGCGAGCGGTAATGGCCGCATAGATGTGGTTGCGTTCACATAAGAATGTAACTGATAATCAAATAATAACGGACTGCTTCTGCAGTCCGTTATAGTTTCTGCTCCAATGACTTCCTCTCTCACACTTATCCCTTAACTTGGCTCACTCGAACACCAAAACAAATAGGGATTATCATGAAACTAATTACGTCAATCTGGCTTGCTATCGCTTTACTCGTCGCTCCTATAGGCTCTCTTTGGGCCTCTGAAGGTGATAAGTTAGAAGGGATAGAGATAACTGTGAATATCAACCAAGCGGAGCCAGAGGAGCTTGCAGAGCTTCTTAAAGGGATTGGAATCGATAAGGCACAAAAGATAGTTGATTATCGAGAAGCCAACGGTAAGTTCAAGTCTGCCGACGATCTCACTCAGGTGAAAGGTATTGGTGCTGCGACGGTCGAGAAGAATCGCGACCGTATTATTCTATAGCGGCTTCAGTTCGCTATATCGGAGATACACCTCATCTACGATAGTGGTAGTAAAGTGTAAGACCCAAGCCTGCCATCAATCCAATGGCATGTGCTTGGGTCGCCACATTGGCCTCTATTAGTGTTGCTGTGGCGACGGAGGCACCATAAATCGACTCCCAACTTACCTTAGCAACCCCACCTATGACGAGTAACCAACTGGATCGCCTTCCTTCTAAGGCTTCTTTCAACGCCCAGAAGGCGAAGACGGCATGCAGTACACCGGACAGGCCAAGATATTGACCTAAAGACGTCATCAACAGCCCTGTACCTATGATAGTCGCACTGGCTAAAACGACGGCGACTAGAGTGCGCCATCTAGGACGAAACAGGTAGCAAATAACCCAAAGACCGGCTAGGTTCATTGCAAGGTGTGCTAAGTTGGTGTGGGAGAAGTTTCCTGTTACTATCCGCCACCACTGGCCCGAATAGATGGCTAGTTTATTCCATTCAACCCACTCTTGAAGCGTGGGCAGTTGAAGCAAAGCGCAGAGAAAACTAAACAGCGATAGCCTTATGACGAAAGAAGTGTCCATGTCTCGTTATTGTCCAAAATGCCTCAAAGCAAAGCGGGCGTGTATATGTCAGTGGATAGAGCCCATCCACTGTGACACACAATTGATCATTTTGCAGCATACTAGCGAAGAAAAACGCCCCTTGGGCAGCGCTCGAATTCTGTCTCTGTCCCTTGGCAATGCCTCTTTATTTGTTGGTGAGGATTTCAGTCAACACACTGAGTTAAATGCCTTAATTGATGACAAAGATTATCGTACCGTTGTGCTTTACCCCGGTGAAGGAGCACTGCCGGCAGAGACTCTAGCTGATGATAGTGAGAGCAAGCCTCTTAGAGTGATATTACTGGACGGTACATGGAAAAAGGCATTTAAAATGTGGAAGCTGTCTACCAACCTACATTCATTGCCTTTGGTAAAGTTGGCCGATGATCTTATTGGTGATTACCGTATTCGCAAAGCACCGTCGAGCAATGCGCTATCGACCGTAGAGGCTGGGTTTCACTTACTTGAAACGATTGAGCCCAACATCGACTTTACACCCCTTGTTAATGCATTTAACGAGATGATTGGCTTTCAAATCAAAAACATGCCAGAAGGCGTTTTCGAACGAAACTATTGTGTTCAAAAACATTGCGCTCAAAAACATCGCGATAATAAATAAGGCGATAGAAAACTAGCTTGCAGCAAACAACTGTTGATGCATCTTTTGAGCATAGCCATCTGTCATTGCCGAGACATAATCGGCGATAACGCGCATACCATCGTCGTGTTGCCCGCACGCTTTTTTCCATAAGTTACACGTCGACTCCGGTAATAGTCGTTCTGGGTCAGCGCTGAATGCCTCAAACAAATCCATTATGATTTGCTGGCCTCTGTACTCGAATATTTGTACCCGTGGTACCTGAATCACATAGTCGCTGACGAACTGCTTAAGAACGTCAAGCACTGCAGCCATACCTTCCTCAAGGTATGCGTTGTATGCAAGCAGTGGGCTCTCGAATTGATTGTTAACGACGGCTCTTACTTCAATGCTGGTCAAAAGTGCGTTTACAATGCCGCCAATGGCATCTTTACGTTCATAGTGCTTACCAGAAAACAGCAGTTCAGAAATGGAGTCGATGTTCTCGGTTAACCAGTTGGGCTCTAGTTTCTTTAATGCCTCTGCAGCACTCAGTTGCCAACGCTCTTTATTGACGAGCTCAAGTACAATGGCATCTTCAAGATCGTGCACACCGTAGGCGATGTCATCAGCAAGCTCCATGATCGAACAATCAAGAGACTTAAATTGTGTCTTGCGGTGGCCATTTGTCGATGTTTTTCCAGGGCGCATGGTTTGAAACAGCGCTTTATCGGATGGCGTTAATGGTTGCAGTACCCAATCGAATTGAGCGTCATCTTTGTCGTAGATGCCTTTGGCTGGCGACCAGTCTTTGGCTTTAAGCTGACGCTGATGGGCAACAGGTTGAGGCAGTTTGTCAGAACACGTTTGACTGAGGGGGGCGGGGTACTTCAACAGGCCTAACAAGGTTCTCCTGGTTAAGTTCATCCCGTGTGATTCCGTATAGGGTTCGAGTTGAGTGACGATTCGGAATGTTTGTGCATTACCCTCAAAGCCACCGTACTCTCGCATCATGTAATTAAGCGCGACTTCCCCACCGTGCCCATAGGGAGGGTGGCCAATGTCATGCGCTAAACAGAGCGCTTCAATCAGGGCGTCACATGGTAACAATGCATCGAATTCGGGCTGTTTTTGTCGTAATTGCGCCACAATTCCTGAGCCAATTTGAGCCGCTTCAAGTGAGTGGGTAAGTCGAGTTCGATGAAAGTCATTCACCCCAGTGCCATGGACCTGGGTTTTAGCCTGCAGGCGACGAAACGCGGCTGAATGGAGGATTCTCGCCCTATCACGCTGGAATGGATCGCGGTGATCGTTTCTTCTCAGCTTGTGTTCATCACTGTGTCTTGCTTGCCAGACATCCAGTTGCTCAAGAGTGGCTGCACTTAGCAAGGGATTTTTGTGATTCATGCTCTCTCCTAAATGCTAGCTGATTTCATCCAACGATAATTCAAAGCTAGGAGCAAACGTATTCAGAAAGTAATCCATTTCTGGCGTTTTTCTCTCCTGTAAGGTCTGGTCCAAACGCTTTTTTGCTAGCGCGTATTCGTGGTTACCCGCGCTCAGCTCTTCAAGGCACTTAAGGTAAGCACAGATAGAATCCGCCTGCTTGACGATCTGAGTATCCTCTTCGTATGCGGCATCTGAAATCAGGAAAGGTCGAAAGTCTTCTTGGAACTCTTCAGGAAGAAGCGATAACAACTTTTGCTCGGCTGCCGCTTCTATCTTTTTGTATTCTTTCGCTATTTCAGGGTTGTAGTACTTAACCGGAGTAGGGAGGTCCCCAGTCAATACTTCACTCGTGTCATGATACATGGCTAAGATTGCAATACGCTCTGGATTGGTATTGCCGCCAAATTTCTTATTTTTGATGATGGCTAGCGCATGGGCGACGAAGGCAACTTGGAGGCTATGTTCTGAGATGTTTTCAGTAGAGACAGAGCGCATAAGTGGCCAACGCTGGATCAGCTTCATGCGAGCAAGGTGAGCGAAAAAATGACTTTCTTTCATACAGCGAATCCCCTTAATACGCGCCAGAGTGACAGTTTGGCGCGTATTAAGAATAGGCTTTATGGCTGAAATATGAAAGAGTTACTGGCTATAGGTAGACAGGAATTTTTCAAATCGACCGATGGCCATTTCAAGATCTTCCACATGAGGAAGTGTGACGATTCTGAAGTGATCCGGCTTCGGCCAGTTGAAGCCAGTCCCCTGAACCAACAGTACTTTTTCCTGTTTAAGGAAATCGAGCACCATTTTTTGGTCATCCTTGATGTTGTACATCTTGGTATCAATTTTCGGGAACAGGTACATCGCACCTTTAGGCTTCACACAAGAAATTCCCGGTATCTGTGTGATTAGATCATAGGCCTTATCACGCTGCTCAAGTAGGCGACCGCCAGGTAATATGAGTTCATTAATACTCTGATAACCACCAAGAGCAGTTTGAATGGCATGCTGCATAGGCACATTGGCGCATAAACGCATTGAAGCAAGCATCTCTAGACCTGCAATATAGCCCGTGGCGTACTCTTTAGGGCCGGTCATGAACATCCAACCGCCGCGGAACCCACACACACGGTACGATTTCGAAAGACCATTAAAGGTCACAACCAGCACATCTTCCGTCAAGGTCGCGACTGAGGTGTGCGTTGCTCCGTCGTAGAGCACCTTATCGTAGATCTCATCGGCAAAAATGATCAGCTTATGTTGGCGAGCAATCTCAATCACTTCGAGCAGAAAGTCGCGACTGTATACTGCGCCCGTTGGATTGTTCGGGTTGATAAGCACGATGCCACGTGTTTTCGGTGTGATTTTCTTCTTGATGTCATCTAGGTCTGGATACCAATCTGCTTCTTCATCACACAGGTAGTGAACCGGGTTACCGCCAGACAAGGATACCGCTGCCGTCCAAAGTGGATAATCAGGAGCGGGAACTAACATTTCATCCCCGTTGTTTAACAGTGCTTGCATCGCCATTACAATAAGCTCAGATACACCATTACCGATGTAAACATCTTCGACGTCTAGACTGCGAATGCCTTTGCGTTGGTAATGTTGAACTACCGCTTTTCGAGCGGAGTATATACCTTTGGAATCGCAATAACCTTGAGAAGTCGGTAGGTTTCTGATGACATCGACTAAAATTTCATCAGGGGCGTCAAAACCAAATGGGGCGGGATTACCGATATTGAGTTTCAGTATTTTATGTCCCTCTTCCTCCATGCGTTTAGCATGTTTGAGTACAGGTCCCCTAATGTCGTAGCAGACATTATCGAGTTTTGACGACATCCCGATATTTTTCATTGTTATATTCCTAAAAATTCGATAATTTCTTTACTAAATTACACCAAATTGGCATTTGAAAGAATATAAATCTGCTAAAAGTGGAAAATAAAGAGACGGTATGAATAGGGTTGTACTGAGCAGGTTAACATTGCGAGCAATAAAACAGCTTGTTGCTTGATCTATGCGTTTGGTAGAAATAGAGTATTTCGTGTATATAGAAACAAATTTTAAGGTTATGAGGTTGATTTGTCTCAGTTAACAACGGCTATCGCTCAGCTTATCAGCAAGCTCGAACAGGCACCACAAGGTTGCAAGCGCATTGAGCAAGAAATACAGGGTCATCCGAAGTTTCATTGCATTGATTGGCTAGAAGCTCAACCTCACTTTCCAAAATTCTATTGGCAGTCACGTGATACGCGTGAAGAGGTCGTCGCGCTGGGTCAGTTGCACACTTTCTCAGAAGCGTCCCCTGCCTACGCCATTCTCGCGGATAACCAACGCGTTTGGGGTGGTCGCTCATTTGATGGGCACACCGATAAAAACAGGCGTTGTATGTCGGCTTTCTTCTTTCTTCCTCAAATCGAGTTAATCCGTTTTGACACCTCTTGGCGCATCGCAGTCAACATCAGTATGAGCGTCGATAAGGCGATCGGTGCGCTCAAGCAATTGATGGCGGACGTGACAGAGCTGCCACCCCTGGCAACCTCTATTGTTGGCATGACACATACACCAAACGAGCAGCAGTGGCATGACCTGGTCGATGATGTGTTAACGGGGATTGAAGAAGACAGATTCAAAAAAGTGGTGTTAGCGCGCAAAACCACGATTGACATCAAAGACCCTATTTCACCGGCACAGCTTCTCAAAGCAAGTTATCGTGAAAACCACCATAGCTTTCACTTTCTCATGGCGTTATCAAAGGAACTTGCGTTTGTAGGCTCCACACCGGAGCGTTTATATCGCCGCGTTGGTCAGCAACTTGAGACTGAAGCGCTAGCGGGGACCATCGGTCGTGGCGACAATGCCGCGCAAGATATGGAGCTTGCCAATTGGTTGACCCAAGATCTTAAGAACATCAATGAGAACCAATATGTGGTTGATGACATCTTGCAGAGCCTTGCCCCACACTCGAGTGAGGTGCATCTAGAGAGAAAACTGCGTCTAGTTCGTCTGCGTAAAGTGCAACACCTTAAACGCAATATCGTCGCTCAGCTTAGTAAGGGCATCAATGCGGTTCAGCTTCTGCAAGCTCTGCAACCAACGGCCGCAGTAGCGGGCTTGCCGCGTAGCGAAGCACTGGCCTATATCCAAGAGAATGAACCCTTTGCACGTGGTTGGTATGCCGGTTCCGTCGGCTATTTAAGCCATGAAAAAGCAGAGTTTTGCGTCGCGATTCGCAGTGCGCTGCTGATGAAAGATGAAGTTCAGCTCTTTGCGGGCGCTGGCATTGTTCCGGGGTCCGTTGCGGCTCATGAATGGCAAGAGCTCGATAAGAAGATGTCTACTTTATTGAGCCTTATTTCAGACAATCCATCGCTGGGAGTCGCATCATGAGTCTCAACCAGGCGGCTTTGAATCGGGTTTGGACTCAAGTTTTAATAGAAGAATGCTATCGACAAGGTGTAAGACACATCTGCATCGCGCCAGGTTCACGCTCTACGCCGCTCACGCTTGAAGCGGTCGCTCATCCTGATATGACTGTGCATACTCATTTTGACGAGAGAGGTTTAGGTTTTTTGGCGCTGGGGCTAGCCAAATCGACGCACACTCCGGTTGCGGTTATCGTGACTTCGGGAACCGCTGTAGCGAACTTGTTGCCTGCGGTCGCGGAATCAAAGCTCACCAAAGAGCCGCTGGTTCTGCTTACGTCAGATAGACCCGTTGAGCTGGTTGGTTGCGGCGCCAATCAAGCTATCGAGCAATCGGGGATCTTTTCTAAGCATGTCACTCATGCGCTTAATTTACCTTCCCCAAGTACGCAAGTCCCTCTTCCATGGCTTTTGACCTCCGTGGATCACGCGTTTGCAGAGCAAAAGCAGAAAGGCTCGAGCATTCATATTAATTGTCCCTTCCCAGAGCCTTTGTATGGCGGAGAGGACAAATCAGCATTTAATGACTATTTATCGGCAATTGATGCCTGGTTGAATAGTGAACAGTGTTACGTAACCTATTCAGAACCATCACCTAGCAGAGTCGATGTGGAAGACATTACGGCGCTTAATCTTGGTTCATACAAAGGAACCATCATAGTCGGCAATGTCACCTTGGAGGACGCTGAAAAAGCCAAAGCCTTGGGCGTGCTGTTGGGATGGCCTGTGTTGTTCGACCCGCAGTCAGGTACTCATGATAAATGGCAGTGCTACGATATGTGGCTTCAAAACGCAAAGCTTAGCCAAAAACTGAGCGAAACTGACTTGATCGTTCAATTTGGGTCTAGGTTGGTATCGAAGCGTCTTTTGGCTTGGGTTGATAGGCAAGTGTCGGAGTGTTGCGGTTACTTGGTTGTGTTGCCTTATCTCGATAGGCTGAATCCTAGCCATTTGAGGGTGAGCTTTATTCATGCGGATATCCAAAGCTGGTTAGAGTCTGCGTTGAGTGTGATTTCCAATAGTAGCTACAAGGGGTGGGCGGATGTGCTTTCTTCCGCATCTCATAGTGTATTGGAGAACGTACCTCAGCGACCCCACATAACTGAGTTTGATGTTGCGAGAACAATAGAGCAATTACCGCAAGATACCGCATTGTTTATCGGCAACAGCCTAATTGTTAGGCTGGTGGATATGGTGACAGGTGTTCCATCGATCGAGACATATACCAATCGAGGGGCTTCCGGTATTGACGGTCTTGTCGCAACGGCGGCTGGGGTTCAGCGTGGTACCCAAAGCCCGTTGGTGCTTTATATCGGTGACACATCGCTGCTTTACGATCTTAATTCGCTCGCCCTGTTTTCTCATGTCAGTACGCCATCGATCATTGTGGTGACTAACAATGATGGTGGTGCGATATTTGACATTTTGCCAGCACCCACAGAGCACAAACAGCAGTGCTATCAAATGCCTCATGGCTATCGATTTGAACACGCAGCAAAGCAGTTTGGATTGCAATATGCGGCGCCAACATCTTCAACTGAACTTAGCCAAGCATTGTCGACTCACCTTGAAAAGGGCATTGGTACGCTTTTGTTAGAAGTAACCACAGATCCTCACGAAGTGAGCACTCTTATACGTGAACTGAGCCAATCGGTGGCGCAGTAACATGCTAGCAAGTCATTTTTCCCCAGCGAAGTCTGAAGGAAGCACGCAACTTCTGGTGTTTATACATGGCTTTCTGGGAGCGGGGGATGACTGGTTAGACGTATCTAAAGCACTTCCTGATTACTCTCGCTTGATGATTGACCTTCCAGGGCATGGGAAAAGTTGTGTCATCAAAGGTGAAAGTTTTGACCAAGTTTGCAAAATGATTTGTGCGACAATACTAAACTGTATTGAAGCACAAAAACTTGGCACTACAGTGTCGGTATCTTTGGTCGGTTATTCGCTGGGAGCGCGTTTGGCGATGTACCTAATGAGCGATTTTCGTTCGAACTCTGATGACTTTAACTCGTTAAATATTAATGGATTAGTTATTGAAGGTGGCAATTTTGGATTAGAAACGGAGAGCCTTCGCACAGCTCGCTTAGATAACGATAGTCAATGGGCTGAGCGCTTTCGAAATGAAGAGATTGCAGCAGTTTTGACCGACTGGTATCGACAGCCGGTGTTTTCCTCACTAAATCATGAGCAAAGACAACTTTTGATTGCCAAGCGTAGTGTTAACCTTGGGAGTGCATTAAGTGACATGCTGCTAGCAACCTCCCTAGCTAAACAGCCTTACTTGCTACCTCAAGTGCAGGCCTTGTCGTTTAATCAAGGCAGAGTCCCGCTGTATGTCTGCGGGGCGCTTGACCACAAATTTACTGAGCTTGCAAAAGAGAGCAATCTCCAAACCGAGGTGATTGCGAATGCGGGCCACAATGTACATAAAGAGCAGCCTGAAGCTTTTGCTTCAAAGCTGCGTAACTATCTAGAACAAAAGAGCTTAGGCTTAATAAAATAATTGGAATAGATCATGGCTAAAACCGTTGGATTAACAGAAGAAGAGCTTTACGCACCCGTAGATTGGGCCGATGTAACAGGTGATTTTGAAGAGATCAAATATCACAAATCTAAAGATGGCATTGCAAAAATCACAATCGCTCGCCCGCAAGTACACAATGCGTTTACGCCAAGAACTGTCAATGAAATGATTAAGGCGTTGGCAGATGCACGCTATGACGAAGGCGTGGGCGTTATCATTCTTACTGGTCTTGGTGAGAAGGCGTTCTGCTCAGGTGGTGATCAAAGCGTTCGTGGTGACTACGGCGGTTACCAAGATGATTCAGGTACTCACCACCTCAACGTTTTGGACTTCCAACGTCAAATCCGTACCTGTCCTAAGCCTGTGATTGCATCCGTAGCGGGTTGGGCTGTTGGTGGCGGTCACGTTCTGCACATGATGTGCGATCTCACTATCGCAGCAGAGAATGCTCAGTTTGGTCAAACTGGCCCTAAAGTAGGCTCGTTTGATGGCGGCTGGGGCGCGTCGTATATGGCTCGTATTGTAGGTCAGAAGAAAGCTCGTGAAATTTGGTTCCTATGCCGTTTCTATGATGCGCAAGAAGCTGTCGATATGGGGCTAGTCAACACAGTTGTGCCTCTCGAGGACCTAGAAAAAGAGACAGTGCGTTGGTGTCGTGAAGTGCTGCAACACAGCCCTATGGCGCTGCGCTGCCTGAAAGCTGCGCTCAACGCAGACTGTGATGGCCAAGCAGGTCTTCAGGAGTTGGCGGGTAATGCGACCATGATGTTCTATATGACCGAAGAGGGTCAAGAGGGTCGTAATGCTTTCAATGAGAAGCGTCGCCCAGACTTCGATAAGTTCCCAAGAAACCCGTAATTAAGTGCTTGCAGCACTCTCATTGTGCTGCAAACCAAGGTGACATTTTGCAACATTTTTGAGCAACAATTGTTTGGAACTCTTAATGCAAAATCGAGCCTAAATACGGTGTATTGTTCACTGCCACACATTTAGATCTGTGGTAGTGATAACTTCTTATGAAGTGGGAAACAAACATGAGACAAGCAAAACTCTACCGCTACAGTCTGCCTATGGACAGTGGTGTTATTCTTCGCGATCAAAAACTTACCAACCGAGAGGGCTGGATTGTCGAGCTTTGCGACAGCGGCAAAACGGCGTTGGGAGAAATCGCGCCTCTTCCTGGATTTAGTCAAGAATCATTAGAAATGGCTGGCATGCAAGCTCAAGAGCAGCTTGAGCTGTGGGTCAATCATCAACAGATCAATATCGAACAATGTGTACCGTCAGTTGCGTTCGGTCTGTCGGCTGCATTGTTGGAACTCGAAGGCAGCCTACCTAGCGAAGGTAACTATCGTGCTGCGCCGCTATGCAGCGGCGATCCTGACGAGCTCATTCCAATTCTCAACAACATGCAAGGCAAGAAAGTCGCTAAGATCAAAGTCGGCTTGTACGAAGCGATTCGTGACGGAATGATTGTTAGCCTGTTCCTAGAGTCGATTCCAGATCTAACCCTAAGGCTTGATGCCAATCGAGCTTGGACTTTGGATAAAGCCAAGCAGTTCGCTAAATACATATCACCGTCTCTAAGGCAGCGTATCGCGTTTATTGAAGAGCCTTGCCAGAGCCCAGGAGACAGTGTTTCCTTCGCCATTGATACGGGTATCGCCATTGCTTGGGATGAAACCCTTCAGGCAGCCGTACGTGAGCCAGATTTTTCCGTAAAACATCTGACCGGTGTTAAAGCTCTGATCATCAAACCAACCTTGGTTGGTAGCGTGCAAAAGTGTATTCGTTTGATTGAAGAAGCCAACAGCCATGCCATCAAAGTTGTGATTAGCTCAAGTCTTGAGTCGAGCGTTGGGTTGGGTCAATTGGCTCGGCTGTCACATTGGCAAGTGCCTGATGAAACGCCCGGTCTAGATACCATGCAATTGTTTGGTGCTCAACTTGAAACGCCTTGGCCGGGATGTTTATTGCCAGTCAAAACCTTGTCTGAGCAAACTTTATATTGGCAATCTCATGGGCATGCGACGGCTTAATGTCTAACACGACCTTTGTGAATCTCTGCGAGAGGTGGGCGCGGTATGCGCCCAATAAGATTGCCATTACCACCGCTACTGAATCCATTACTTGGCTCGAGCTTGCAAAACGAATCGATGGACTGGTGTCGACACTTCGATATCAAAATGTCCACGTGGGTAAGGTAGTCTGCCTTTCTGGACGTTCAGAACTTAGCCTAGTCCTAAGATACCTTGCTTGCTTGCAGCATGGCGCCGTGCCTGCACTCGTCGCCAATCAACCACTGGAACAGCTAACCGCTAAGTTTGACACTCTGTATCCGCCGACAGAAAGTGCCTGTGTTTGGGGTGGAATTGACAGCTCTTCAAACGCCGATGAATACTCGCTGCATAGCATTGACAGAGATGAAGCGCAGCAAAGCCCTTTGCTAGGTTCAGCTAAAGATCTTCCACCTGGTTCACCGATCGCATCTATCGTCTTTACGTCCGGCTCGACAGGCCAGCCAAAAGCCGTTGTACATTCAGCTAACCACCATGTCGCCTCAGCAGAGGGGCTATTGGAGAAGTTCCAATATTCGAGTAGCGATACCTGGCTGCTCAGCCTGCCTATGTTCCATGTTTCGGGATTAGCTATCGTTTGGCGCTGGCTCGTCACTGGTGGTGGGCTGCGTATTGCGTCAGGCGACTTTGCTAGTGATATTGCTAAGGTGACGCATGCCTCATTGGTATCTACTCAACTAAAGCGTATCGTCGATAACGGATGGGTTACCAGACTAAAGCGTGTGCTGCTTGGAGGCAGTCACATCCCGCACGAACTGATTAAACAAGCGCAATTGCAAGGTATCGAAGCATGGATGGGGTACGGCATGACAGAGACCGCTTCGACGGTAACGGCAAAGCGAGTCGATAGTCACCCATCTTCAGGCTACTTGCTGCCAAGACGTGTGATTAAGGTGGAGAGTGAGCGTATCTATGTGGCGGGGGATACCTTAGCCGCGGGCTATTACGTCCAAGGAGCGCTTCGCCAACTAGAGTTAGTGGATGGATGGTTTGATACTCAGGACTTGGGACGTTGGAATGAGCAAGGCGAGCTCGTTGTGGTTGGGCGTGCTGATAACCTGTTTATCTCTGGTGGCGAAAATGTTCACTGTGAGGAGGTGGAAGCAGCGCTCAATCAATTGAGTGATATTTCCCAAAGCATCGTTGTTCCCGTGGAGGACACGGAGTTTGGAACTCGTTGTATTGCTGTAGTCCAGTCTGACAGTTTACCAACGGTGGTCGCAATGAATGACATTTTGCGACCTCATTTACCTAAGTTCAAGCATCCAATTGGCTATGTTCAGATGCCGGAACATCTGCTTTCATCGGGGATTAAGGTCTCCAGAAAAGCAGTGAAGACCTGGTTAAGGTCTGCTCAGTCGGATTTTATTGTTATTTCATAGTCCAAATCGGAATTTTCATTCCTGACAGCGCTCACCATAATAACCCCACTAGAGTTGAGTGGGCGTAGGGAATGAACAAGCTTTTAATTGTCGCAATTGGATTGCAAATAGGGTTAGCGTTGACATCTGATGGACTGATACAAGCATTAGCCGAATTGACAGCGTTTGTTTTGACGGTGTCACTATACCTTAACTATAAGAAAGCCAACGCTGACTCGGTGTCGCCTAGTAAGAAACTAGAGCCAAATAACAAAGCACAACCTAATAACAATCCACAAATAGAGCATTGCGATCCTTAACGCGACGGCTTTAAGCCATCAACAACCAGCTAAGTGATGATACTGAAATCAGCAACCAAAGCGTTACACCAAACAGCATAGGTTTGCTGCCAGCCTGTTTTAACCTTTCAATTGAAATACTGCTACCAATCAAGAATAAACACACCACCAGTAACTTTTTAGACACTGCAAAAATGCTTTGATAAGCAACCTCGAACTGCGGTAAGTAATCACTTACCAAGATCGCAACACAGTAGAAAAGAATGAAGTAGGGAATGGTGATCTTTTTGCTCTTGCTTCTAAACAGCAGTGCGCTAACTAACGCGACAGGAATAATCCATAGTGCGCGAGCAAGCTTGAGCGTGGTTGCCGTTGTGAGCGCTTCCTCACCGTAGGCGGACGCCGCACCAACCACAGAAGACGTATCATGGATAGCGATTGCTGCCCAAGTCCCAAAAGTGTGCTGATCGAGCGCTAAAGCGTGTCCAATTACTGGGAAAACAAAGAGCGCGACAGAATTGAGAACGAACACGGTCGCCAGTGCGATAGCGATCTTTTCATCGTCGGCATCGATGGCGGGTGCGACTGCAGCAATTGCACTACCACCACAAATAGCCGTGCCTGATGAAATCAGATAACCCGTATGTTTGTCCAATCCCATTCTTTTAGCAAGAAACCAACCGATAACTAAGGTACCAATGATGGTGGCTATGATGATGCCGATACCATCGCTTGTTGCCTGCATTGCTTGATCTAAATGTATGCCAAAACCCAGACCCACAATGGAGTAGGCAAGTAGTTTTTTTGTGTACTTAGCGATAGGCAGTGTGTGGCACCAGGCTGAAGGTGGTGAGTAGAAAACCTAGAATCAATGCCAAAGGTGAGCTTATCCACGGCGTGAGGCACGCAATTAACGCAAGGAAGAACAGAGGATAGGAACGCACAAGGGATAACATTAAGTACCTTACTAAAAAAGACATTGAGAGCTAAGACCAGCTTAGTTGTGGATTGTATCGAGGGACAAGGGTCAGTAAAACACAGTTAAATTTAACGGGCGTTTAGTTTTTCTTAACGCCCGTTAAAATGAAAGCGAGTCTTAGCGATAATCACCGCGAAGTTGGGCGACTTTATCAAACATCGCCTGACTGGTGGCGTTTTCTGGCTGAACTGGATCGCCTGCTTCGAGTTCGAGTTTTGCTCTAAATCGATTAGGGAAACCTTTACAAGCACGGCCTTTGTGGCGACTGAAGTAGCTACCCCAGAGCCCTTTTAGTGCCATTGGGATAACAGGTACCGGTGAACGCTTAAGCACAAGATCAATACCGCGCATAAATTCATTCATTTCACCATCTGCTGTGAGACGTCCTTCAGGGAAGATGCAGACGATTTCGCCTTCAGCAAGCGCTTGTTCAATCTCGCCAAATGCGCGACGAATAGAGCCTTTGCGCTTGGCTGAAATAGGGATGACACCAGCGCGCTTGAGGAAGCGACGAACAGGCTTATAGTTGGCGTAATCTTCTTCCATAACAAAGCGAATTAACCGCGGGCTTGCTGCACTCATAACTAACGCATCCATGTAACTTACATGATTACAGACGATCAATGCGCCGCCTTTTTCAGGCAGGTGATGCAAGTTCTTATGCGAGATGCGGTACATGATGGTCGTCAAAATCCAGATCAGGAAGCGAACCACAAAGATAGGTGCTTGCAAGAATAGATAGGTCGCCATCAAGAAGTTAAGTGCAGAAAGAACTATGAACAGTTCAACAATGGTGAGTTCAAGTATCGATAGTCCGACAATGCCCAGCACGGCACTGCCTACCATAAACAATGAGTTGTATATGTTAAGCGCAGCAATGACTCGAGCACGTTCGTTTGGTTTCGCTTCTTGCTGCATCAAGGCGTACAGAGGAACAATAAACAAACCGCCCGAAGCACCTAATGCGAGAAGGTAACCAAATACAGGCCAAAGCGCGGAGTAGGAAATAAACTCGCTAAACGACTCAAATTGCGGAAGCGCTTCTGGCACGGAGAAAGCCATAAGCGCGCCAAAAATAGTAATGCCGATACTGCCAATAGGTACGATGCCGACATCAATGCGGTTTTTCGACATTTTGTCACACAGCATAGAGCCGAGCGCGATACCGACAGAGAAGAGAGCCAGGAGGAAAGAAACCGCAGCTTCATTACCCATCAAATGGATCTTGGTAAAGTTCGGGAACTGGGTTAGGTAAGCCGCGCCCAGAAACCAAAACCAGCTGATTGCCATAATGCTCTGGAACACCACCCGATCTTGGTGCGCGATCTTAAGGGTTTGCTTGGTTTGTTTTACTGGCTGCCAGCGAAACTTCAATTCAGGATCGGCTGCAGGCGCTTCTGGAATTGAGCGGCTAGAAATATAACCTGCGATAGCAAATAAGATCACGCTTCCGGCTGCCACGTATTTGGCATGTTCAGCTGAAGCAATTATCCCCGCCCCCAAGGTACCGAGTAAGATAGCGAGAAAGGTACCGGTTTCTACTAGAGCATTACCAGACAATAACTCATTGGGTTTTAGCTGCTGAGGGAGTAGAGCGTACTTAACTGGACCGAAGAAAGCGGACTGGGTTCCCATCAAAAATAGGAGTAGCAGCAAAATGCCATAGCTTTCAGTGACAAAGCCAATTGCGCCCAGGCACATGATGCCGATCTCAGCGAGTTTTACTTTGCGAATAAACCACGACTTTTCGTATTTATCGGCTAGCACCCCAGCTGATGCAGAAAATAGGAAAAACGGGAGAATAAACAAACCTGCGGCGAGGTTGATAAACAAGTTGCTTGAGATAGGCAGAACTTGCGGGCCAGCAAACGCAACAAACAGAAGTAGTACGTTTTTAAAAATGTTGTCGTTGAATGCGCCGAAAAACTGGGTAACAAAGTAGGGCATAAAGCGCCTTTCAGAGAGCAAAGACGCGGTTTTGGTGTTGGGCATTACCTTTCCTTTTGGTTACCAGCTTTTTAAATAGTTTGAGATGAGGTCTTTGATGAGCTCGTTGCCATCAACGGGCTCGGACGCGAAGAATTTATCGTCCACGCTTAATAGCGTAATACCATGAACACCGGCCCACAACACGCGGCTGGCTTTAATGACATCGGTCGATGACTTTTCTGGACGATATACAGAGAGAAGGTGCTCAAGCATGCCGGTCATGCCGTCAATTCGCTGTGATTGCCATTCTGGCAGCGCATCTCCATTCATGTTGTGTTCGAATATAAGCTGCCAACGATACGGATACTTCTTAGCAAAATCATGATAGCAGCTTGCTAGTGCATACAGTGCTTCTTCGGTGTTTTGCGCTTGCTCAACAACGCCTTTTGCTTCTTGAGAAAGTTCATCAAGGGTACGAGCAACAGCGTGCAATAACAGTAAATTGTAACTGCCAAAAATATTAACCAGAGTGCTCGGCACGTAGCCGATCATCGTAGCAATCTTGCGAAGGCTAAGTGAATGGTAGGAGTTCTCTGTAAGGTAGTCCCTGACTGTTGTGAGCGTCAGGTCTATGAGCTCTTCCCTAGTATGATCGTTTCTGCGGGCCATGGTTGGTGGATTCTTAATTGAACACGGTTCGTTATTTTAGTGGTGGGACCCTGTAGCGTCAACAAATGAAGCGTTGCGTTTCAAGGTTTCAGCTAACTTTTGAGATGATCGTCGGCAATCTGAGCTGATGACAAAATAATCAGATTCGTATTGTGTATACCGTAACAAACGTGCAATATCCTGAAACATGTCGGAGCTTCAGAAACATTTCTTTAATGCTAAGCTCAGTATATGATGCGTAGTAAGTCGTAATAGGACTTACGATGTGACGTAACAATATAATTAAAGGTCTAGAATGAAACGTTTATTTTCTTTCGTCGCGCTGCTTGTGCTGGCAGTTGCGGTGAACCCGGTAGCCGAAGCAAAGAAATTCGGTGGCGGTAAATCATTTGGTAAGAGCTTTAAAACCGCTCCTGCACCAAAGCAACAGCAACAAAACACGAATAACATCAGTCGTCAGGATCAAAACAAAGCTGGAAGCAGCAAGAAAGGTCTGATGGGTGGTATCTTAGGCGGCCTATTGGCGGGTGGCTTGCTTGCGGCGTTCTTTGGTGGCGCATTCGAAGGTATCAATTTCATGGACATCTTGATCTTCGGTCTGATTGCGTTTGTGATCTTTAAGTTTATGCGAGGTATGCTTGGCGCTAAGCAGGGCAGTATGAACCAGCAGCGACAGCAACCAGCTTTCGGAGGCAATTCGCGTCAGCAGTTTGAGCAGCCTTCGAACTTCCAAAACTTTGAACAGCCAGCATCTGCAGCATCGACGGGTGGTTTTGGTGCGGCAGGTCACAGCGACGTACCTCATAATTACCCACCGGGCTTTGATCAAGCAGCATTCTTGAATGGCGCTCGTGAGCACTACCGTATCCTACAAGGTGCTTGGAACCATAACGAGCTACACACGATCGAAGAATACGTGTCGCCAAGCCTGTTACAAGACCTAATCAGCGAGCGTGCTAAGCTAGAAGGCGAGCAACATACCGATGTAATGTATGTCGATGCTGAGGTAGTTCGCGCAGACTATGATGCGAATAAGGCTCAGCTAAGCCTACAATTCTCAGGTCGTTATCGCGATGCGGTAGAAAACATTGAAGAAGATATCGAAGACATTTGGCACCTAGAGCGTGACTTGACGGCTCCAAATGCACCATGGTTGATTGTTGGTATTCAAGGTTAACGATTTCGTCACCCCATGAGCCGCGCACTTGTGTAGGCAGGGAGTGACTCACAGTGACCACCAAGCCTCAACCTTGATTCCCGCCTACGCGGGAATGACGTAAATGATAAGTTATGATTAAAAAACTGCAGATGAAAATCTGCAGTTTTTTTACATTTGAATACGCTCATTTGTCACGCTTTTCCACTATAATCCCAGCCTTTATTATTGACCTCAGTTAGTTATATCCATGCATACCAAACTTGCGCACTCTCTACTTGCGATGGGCTGCAGTGCTTGTCTGTCTGTCTCCGCAATCGCAGATGATCATATTGAGCCTTTGTTCGAACATACGCCCAATTCGACTACGGACAAACTGGATAGCTTTCTTGGTGTGTTTGGTGCGGAATCAGAGTACGACAAGGAGAAGGGGCTGAACTCGAGTTACATTCCTGCGGTGTTCTATACGCCAGAGCAAGGACTGGGGCTTGGACTGTTGTACGTCGGTCTATATGGTGACCCTAGTGATGGTGCTGGCCAGCCGTCATCGATGGTGATTAATCCCTACGCTTCCTCTAACGGGTCAATAGGTATTACGTTCAGTAATAAGCACTTCTACAACGGGGGTGATAACCGAGTCTACACCGATATCAAGGTCTTTGATGATGCGGCTGTGTATTACGGGCAAGGGTATGAAAATGGTCAGCAAGAGGGTAACAAGATTAACTTCAAAGAGCAGGTGGTTGATATAAAACCTACGTGGCTGACACGAGTGAGTGGCGACTACTTCTTGGGTTTTGGCGGTAATATAAAATCGGTGAGACCTCACGACAAGACGTTCGAAAATCAGAATAGTGATTACTTAGCCGATGAGCTCATTGATAACACCAGCTACGGTGTTTTCGTATCGAACGTCTTTGACACTCGCGATAATGTCACCAATGCAACGAAGGGAACCTTGCTGCAAGCCGATTTGGGCTTGTACCATGATGCGACCAATTCTGAAAACTTTGGTAAGTACTCGCTCAAGGCGTCGCAATATCATTCACTAGCACCCGTGCCGGGCTTGTTGGCATGGCAGGTACAAGCCAACCTAACCTCAGGTAATGTGCCTTGGAATCAATTACCTGATCTTGGTGGAGCAGATGCGATGCGTGGTTATGTCCTCGGTCGCTATCGTGATAACCAGATGATGATGGGGCAGGTTGAGTATCGTCTTCCTGTTTACTGGCGTGTTGGGGTTGTGTTCTGGGGTGCTGCTGGCACCGTATCGGAAAATGTGTCTGGGCTCTGGGATAACACCTTGGCAAGTGCTGGTACCGGCTTTAGATTCAAGATTAAAGACAAGGTCAATGTCCGTGCTGACATCGGCTACGGCGAGCACGGCGGTACCTTTTACTTCCATGTCAACGAAGTGTTCTAACAAAGCAATAGCCATCTTCAACGCATTAAAAAAGCCTCCATTCGGAGGCTTTTGTCATTCAGCTAGAACAAAATTAGTTTTGCTCTTGACCAGATTGAATCGCAGTGAGTGCAACTGTGTAAACGATGTCGTCTACTAGTGCGCCACGAGACAGGTCGTTAACTGGCTTGCGCATACCTTGCAGCATTGGACCGATAGAGACTAGGTCTGCTGAACGCTGTACCGCTTTGTATGTTGTGTTACCAGTGTTTAGGTCTGGGAACACAAATACTGTCGCTTTACCTGCAACTGGAGAGTTAGGTGCTTTAGAAGCTGCTACGTTCTCCATGATTGCCGCATCGTACTGTAGAGGACCGTCGATGATAAGATCAGGACGCTTCTCTTGAGCCAGTTTCGTTGCTTCACGTACTTTATCTACGTCAGCACCTTTACCAGACTCACCAGTAGAGTAAGAGATCATCGCAACGCGTGGTTCAATACCAAACGCTGCTGCAGAATCTGCAGACTGGATAGCGATTTCAGCAAGTTGCTCAGCCGTTGGATCTGGGTTGATCGCACAGTCACCGTATACCAATACTTGATCAGGCAGAAGCATGAAGAAGATTGAAGATACGATAGATGTACCTGGAGCAGTCTTGATGATTTGGAACGGAGGAACGATAGTGTTCGCTGTTGTGTGAACAGCGCCTGATACTAGACCGTCAACTTCGTTCGCTTCAAGCATCATAGTGCCTAGGTATACAGAATCTTGTAGCTTCTCACGAGCAACAACCTCAGTCATACCTTTCGCGCCACGTAGCTCAACCAAGCGAGCAACGTAGTTTTCACGTACTGCATCAGAATCGATGATAGTAACGCCAGCACCTAGTTCAACGCCTTGCTGAGCAGCAACACGTTTGATTTCTTCAGGGTTACCAAGAAGCACACATTCCGCGATACCGCGCTCAGCACAGATAGCTGCAGCTTTAACTGTACGTGGCTCGTCACCTTCAGGAAGAACGATACGCTTGCCAGCTTTACGAGCAAGCTCAGTTAGCTGGTAACGGAATGCTGGTGGACTAAGCTTACGACCGCCAACAGTACCTTCAAGTAGAGAATCAATCCAAGGACCGTCGATGTGACCAGCAACGTGCTCGTTAACGAACTCAATACGCTCTTTATCGTCTGCAGGAACTTCAAGGCTGAAGCTCTGTAGGTTTAGAGACGTTTGCCAAGTGTTACCTTGTGCCTTGAAGATTGGTAGACCTGTGTCAAGCGCAGGCTTGATAAGGTCAGTGATCTCTGCTGGTACGTCGTAGCCACCTGTTAGTAGGATCGCGCCGATTTCAACACCGTTCATTGCTGCTAGTGCTGCTGCAACAATTACGTCTGGACGATCCGCTGAAGTTACTAGTAGAGAACCAGGCTTGAAGTGCTCAATCATGTTAGGCAGTGAACGTGCACAGAACGTGATGCTCTTGATACGACGGCTAGCAATGTCACCTTCGTTGATGATTTCAGCGTTTAGGTGCTCTGCCATGTCTACAGCACGAGTCGCAATCAAGTCGATCTTCCAAGGCACGCAGCCTAGAACACGAATTGGGCTAGTGTTGAAGATTTGCATGACTTCAAGGTTAGCTTGCTGAGCCGTGTCTGCATCGTCAAAGATTTCAGAAAGATCTGGACGAGTACGACCTGCTTCATCAACTGGGGCATTCAGTTTGTTGATGATAACGCCAGAGATCTTCTTGTTCTTAGTGCCGCCGTAGTTAGAACATGCAACTTCGATACGCTCTTTAAGCTGGCTCGGGTTGTCTGTACCTGGCGTTGCAACGAATACGATTTCAGCGCCAAGTGTCTTAGCGATCTCTTCGTTGATTGCATTTGCAAACGGGTGCTTACGAGTTGGTACAAGACCTTCGATAAGTGTCACGTCCGCATCTTTGTTGATTTGGTTGTAACGCTCAACGATAGTTTCTAGAAGCACGTCTAACTTCTCGTTACCAATCAGGTTTTCTGCTTCTGACATAGGAAGTGGTTGACCCACTTTCATGTCGCTGCTGTTACCGACGATAGAAGAAGTTAGATCTGGCTGGTCGCCACCATGGCGAGGCTGAGCAACAGGTTTGTAAAACGATACATTTACACCCTTACGCTCCATTGCACGCAGGACACCCATGCTAACACTAGTAAGACCGACACCAGCGCTAGTAGGTACAAGCATAATAGTACGGGACATTCTTTGAGTACCTCAAACTATATAGGGGGAAGAAACTCAGTGGTTCGATGAATTGCAAAAAAAGCGCAAGCAAATGTTTCACTGAGCCCAATATGAAAACTGGCTAACCTAGGTTAGCCAGTTTTGAAATTAAAGACCTGCTAGGCGCGCAGTGTCTTCAGCGATGACTAGCTCTTCGTTAGTAGAGATAACCATTGCTGGGATGCGGCTGCTTGCTGCAGTGATAGTACCTTCGCCGCCGAAACGAGCTTTAAGGTTAGCTTCACCGTCAACTTCGATGCCGAATACGCCTAGACGGTTTAGAACCATCTCGCGGATTGGTGCAGAGTTTTCACCGATACCACCAGTGAACACGATAGCATCTAGACGACCGTCAAGAGAGGCAGTGTAGCCAGCTACGTATTTAGCTAGGCGGTGGCAGAACACGTCCATTGCACGTGTTGCTTCTTCTTTATCACCGTAGTTGTCTTCAACGAAACGGCAGTCAGAAGTCACTTCAGTTAGACCTAGAAGACCAGACTCTTTCGTTAGCATGTTGTTGATTTGTTCAACAGAGTAGCCAAGAGCGTCGTGTAGGTGGAAGATGATAGCAGGGTCGATGTCACCACAACGAGTACCCATTACAAGACCTTCAAGCGGAGTTAGACCCATAGAAGTGTCTACAGATTCACCGTTTTTGATAGCACAAACAGAAGCACCGTTGCCTAGGTGGCAGTTGATGATGTTCAGTTCGTTAGCTGGCTTACCAAGTAGCTCAGCTGCTTCACGTGCGATGAATAGGTGAGAAGTACCGTGCATGCCGTAACGACGGATGCCGTGCTCTTTGTACAGGTTGTACGGTAGAGCGTATAGGTAAGACTCTTGAGGCATAGTTTGGTGGAACGCAGTGTCAAATACCGCTACGTTTTTAAGCTCTGGGAAGTTGTGCTTCGCCGCTTCGATACCGATGATGTGAGCAGGGTTGTGAAGAGGTGCGAATGTTGCAGAGTCTTCGATACCTTTAAGTACATCGTCTGTAATTAGTGCAGAAGATGTGAATTGCTCACCACCGTGAACGATACGGTGACCGATAGCGCCTAGGTTTGCTTTTAGCTCAGGCTTAGAAGCAAGGATAGTTTCTACCATGAACGCTAGTGCTTCTTCGTGAGCAGCGCCGTCACCTAGTTGAGCTTCGTGTTTACCGTCAAGTTTCCACTTGATACGAGCTTCTGGAAGGTGAAGACATTCTGCAAGACCTGTTAGGTGCTCATCACCGTTTTCTGCATCAACGATGGCGAACTTAAGAGAAGAACTGCCGCAGTTTAAAACTAAAACCAGCTTAGACATTAGAGGTTACCTGTATTTTATCTGATCGGGGATCAAGGATGTAAACGTATCTCAAGACTGAGAGGCGACGAAAAATGCCTATCACTCTTGGTCATAAAATCATCAATTGCCGTATAATAATATGCGATTTTCCCAAGAAAACCACATTAGCGTCCTTGCGACGGTCATCTCGACGGTTGCCTTATTTGTAAATAAAGACAACAATGAGATTGAGGATTCGCAAAGAATAACGATAATGACAGAAGATAACAAAATAAATTTGAAAGAATATTAACTTCCGTCAATATTTTGCTGATTTAGTTGAATAGTTCAACTTTTTTTTAGTGAGGTTAGCTATGAGCGAGAGAGCAAGTCTGACTCAGAGTATAAAAAATGGTCAAAAGTACATGGAACTTTGGCCGATGCGCAAGGAACTGACTCCCTTGTTTCCAGAGCAGCGCATCATAAAGGGGACGCGGTTCGGTATAAAAGTTATGCCAGCGGTTGCAGCGATCAGTGTGCTGACGCAAATGGCCTTCAATAACGCTCATGCTTTGCCACAAGCAATCGTGATTGCTTTGTTCGCTATCAGCATGCCGGTTCAGGGTATGTGGTGGCTGGGGAATCGTTACAACACGCAGCTCCCTCCGGCACTCGCATCTTGGTATCGAGAGCTTCATCAAAAAATTGTTGAATCTGGTTGTGCGATGGAGCCTGTTAAGGCAAAACCCAAGTACAAAGAATTGGCGATGACACTGAACCGTGCTTTTCGTCAGTTAGACCGCAGCGATTTTGACCGCTGGTTCTAAGCACTCATCTGAACTGAACAACAAAGCCCAGCTCATCGAGCTGGGCTTTTTCATGTCTTGCCTATGCCTTCAGTAACTGAAGCGCCTTGTGTCAATGGGTATCCTTCCGAAAGATCCTAACGTTGTTGCTGAAAGGCTCGACTAATTTTGTATATGGCCCCACTATCGGTACTAAACCAAACATTTCCTTGGCTATCGTTGGTGATATCTCGAACGCGCTCTCCTAAGTCTTCATAGTAGCGGCGCTCTTCCAGTACCTGGCCTGTTTCATTCACATCGAGAATATTGATGTGGGTGAGTTTTAGTGCACCAATCAACAAAATGCCGTTAAGTCTTGGAAATTCCTCGCCTTGGTATAAGTGCAGTGAACCAGGCGCAATTGAAGGGATGTAGACTTTCTTTGGTGATTCGATCCCTTCTTTTTCTTGCGCGTCACCGGCGTTGATAGGACCCCAGTACTCCTTCCCATGAGAGGTGATTGGCCATCCATAATTCAAGCCCGCACTGATAAGGTTGAGCTCATCACCGCCTCTCGGACCGTGCTCTATAGACCATAACTGCTGCCTTTCGCTGTCAAATACAATACCTTGAGGATTGCGATGGCCGTAGGAATAGATCTCCGGTTGGACCCCTTCTTTGTCCACAAATGGGTTGTCCTTAGGAATCGAGCCATCTGGGTTGAGACGAACGATAGTGCCTGCGTGATTATCCATTTGCTGAGCGGTATCTCTGTCTCCAGAGTCGCCAATAGTCATGTAGACCAATCCCTTGTCATCAAATGCAATGCGACTCCCAAAGTGTCTGCCAGAGGTTACGGGGACGTTGCTGGTAAACAGATCTTGCCAATCAGACAGGCTGGAACCATCCAACGTCGCTTTAGCCAGGGTGGGTGCTCCGCCTTTTCCAACGGGTTTCGCGTAGGTGAAGTAGTACACGTTAGCTTCAGTAGGGCTTGGGTGTATATCCATTAGCCCACCTTGACCAGATGCATATACCTTTGGTACTCCAGCCACCTTTGATTGCGTGTTTTTAACGGTATCGACTAATAGCAAGTTACCGTCTCGAAGTGCCACGAGAAGTGTGTTGTCATCTAAATGCACAATCGACCAAGGTACGCCGTCAACGGTGGTGATTTTTTCCAGTTGGCTGCCTTCAAACTCACGCGCCTGCCCTGAAAGCGCGATGAAGAATAGAAGTGGAATAAGGATTAACTTTCGCATGTCTCTCTTCCTTGGAGTCAAAGCTAGATGGTTGTGATACGTAACAACCATCAGCAACGATTACGCTATCTGTATGAATATAGACATCTTTCACAGAAATGCATTCACAAAGCTTCACTTTTGTCAAAAATGGATTACGCTGGTTTTTGAGTAAATATTAGTCGCATGTATCGTTGTTTGTACGCATTTGTTTGAATGTTGGTTGCGAAAGCATACGAATAGCACGTTTATCTAACGTAGATGTTAATAACATCTTTCATTTTGGTTGGCTAACTGGTAGAAGTAACAGGAAGTTAAAAAAGAACAATCAAAGTGTAAATCACAAATTACACCTCATTCCCCGATTGATGAGTCTTCTAAAAGGACGAATCAGGGCTGCTTAATCAAGGAGTTAAGATGAAAGCAAGCAAGTTAATTGTCACTGCAGCATTAACTGGTGTGGCGCTACTATCGTCTGCCAGCATTATGGCGAAAACCGCAAAAGTCGCGGTATCTCAAATTGTTGAGCACCCAGCATTGGATGCAACTCGCCAAGGCTTGGTCGATGGTTTGAAAGCGAAAGGCTACGAGCAAGGAAAGAACCTAGATTTTGATTATAAAACGGCACAAGGTAACCCAGCGATTGCCGTGCAGATAGCACGTCAATATGTCGGTGAGCGCCCTGATGTACTTGTCGGTATTGCGACACCTACAGCGCAAGCACTGGTCTCAGCGACTCGTGATATCCCAGTTGTGTTTACCGCAGTGACAGACCCTGTCGGCGCTAAGCTGGTGAAAAAGCTTGAGCAGCCTGGCAAAAACGTTACGGGTCTTTCTGACCTATCACCTGTAGACCAACACGTTGAGTTAATTCAAGAAATCATGCCTGATGTGAAAAGCATTGGTGTGGTTTATAACCCAGGTGAAGCGAACGCAGTGAGTTTGATGAAGCTTCTGAAAGAAAGCACTGAGAAACGTGGTATTGAGCTGGTAGAAGCAACAGCGCTAAAGAGTGCTGATGTACAGACAGCAACACAAGCGATCGCAGCGAAATCAGACATCATCTACGCTTTGATCGACAACACAGTAGCAAGTGCTATTGAAGGTATGATCGTGTCAGCAAACCAAGCTAAAACACCTGTGTTTGGTGCCGCAACGTCTTACGTAGAGCGTGGTGCAGTGGCTAGCCTTGGCTTCGATTACTACCAAATCGGTGTTCAAACAGCGGACTACGTTGCGAAAATCTTAGAAGGTGAAGACCCTGGTAAGATTGATGTGAAGGTAGCGAAAGGTTCTGACTTGGTTATCAACGCGACGGCTGCGAAGAAGCTGGGACTTGCTATTCCTCAAACGGTCATGGACCGCGCAACCGACGTTAAGTAACGCTGGCATCAAGAATTGGCTGGACCTCTGGGTCCAGCTTTTTTATAGAGCCTTCATTTGTTAAACAGCAGAGGAGTTGTTATGTCTGCTTTTGCATTTTTTGGAGCCCTTGAAATTGGTCTTATCTACGGACTGGTTGCTTTGGGTGTCTACCTTACCTTTCGAGTCCTCGACTTCCCCGATCTGAGTGTTGATGGCAGCTTTCCAATGGGGGCAGCTGTTGCGGCGACGGCAATTGTCGCGGGCATTAACCCTTGGGTCGCAACGGCAATGGCGATTGTCGCGGGTGCGGCAACAGGTTGGGTAACGGCTTTTCTCGCCGTGCGCTGTGGCATTCTTCACTTGCTGGCGTCTATTTTGACCATGATTGCAGCGTTCTCCATCAATATTCGAATTATGGGCAGACCCAATATGGCGCTGCTGGGAGAAGACACCATTCTCACGCCTTTCGAAATGATGGGCGATGCGATGTATGTTCGACCTTTAGTGGTTGGCGTTCTTGTTCTAATCTCTGCGTGGTTTGTCGTTAGGCTGCTGAATAGTGATTTTGGTCTAGGGCTTCGTGCGACAGGCGTTAATGCTCGAATGGTCAAGGCTCAAGGTGCCAGTACCTCGTTTTATACCTATTTCTGTTTGGCCTTGTCGAATGGCTTTGTGGGGTTTGCAGGTGCTTTGTTCGCACAAACCAACAGCTTCGCTGATGTGACTTCTGGTGTGGGTACCATAGTGGTTGGCCTTGCGGCGGTTATTTTGGGTCAAACCTTAATTCCTGGGCGAAAGATCTGGGTTGCGGTCACCGCGGTTATTGTCGGTTCCGTGTTGTATCGACTTGCTGTTGCCTTCGCGTTGAGTACTGGAATGTTTGGTCTTCAAGCGTCCGATCTTAACTTGGTTACGGCGGTTCTAGTCGCAGCCGCGCTTATCGCACCGAAGATAAAAGGAAACCTCAAAGCAAAAAAGGTCGTTAAGCCTGCTAAGAGTAAAGCGGTCTCTCAATCAGGCAACACGGGGAATACAGCATGATTCGATTAGAAGATATTCAAGTAACTTTCAATCCGGGGACTATCCTAGAAAATCGAGCACTGAAAGAGGTAAATCTTGAAGTGCCAGAGCATCAGTTTTTGACGGTGATAGGCTCGAACGGAGCTGGTAAATCGACGTTGCTAGGTGCGGTTACCGGTGAAACGCCTATGGTTGGTGGTCGTGTGCTAATTGATGATATGGACGTGACTCGTCAAACCGTTGATCAGCGAGCGAATCAGTGTGCGCGTGTGTTTCAGGACCCCCTTGCTGGTACATGTGGCGATCTTTCGATTGAAGAGAATATGGCGCTGGCGTACATGCGTGGAAAGAAGCGCGGCTGGAGTCTGTCGTTATCCAGTAAACGTCGTAAGTTGTTTCAAGAGCGCATTAGCATTCTTGGCTTAGGTTTAGAAGATCGATTGGGCGACAATATTGGTTTGTTGTCCGGTGGACAGCGCCAAGCCGTGAGTTTGGTGATGGCAACCTTATCCGATAGTAAACTGCTGTTATTGGACGAGCACACAGCTGCGCTCGATCCGCGTATGGCCGCATTCGTTATCGATCTCACTAAAAAGGTGATCAAGGAGTTTAACCTGACGGTTATGATGGTGACGCACTCTATGAAAGATGCGCTGGCCTGTGGTGACCGAACAGTGATGCTGCACCAAGGCGAGATTGTGCTTGATGTAGAAGGGGAGCAGCGCGCCAATATGCAGGTACCCGACTTACTCGAGATGTTCTCTAAAGTGCGCGGTGAGGAACTTGCTGATGATAGCTTGCTACTGAGTTAGTCACTCATTGAATCTAGATTGGGCTCAGCCTGGCTCTTACCGTTAGCTACGCCTACAAACCGTGATCCCTCTTCAATTTGAAGGGGGATTTTTTATCTATGTGATTCTTCTACAATTACTGTACCTCGTTCCCTTTTATAGAAGAATCATAATGACCCAACCATTTCTTTATCACCCACAAACCCAAGATGGCTTGGTTAGGCAAGGTGACCAACTTACCGTGAGCGTGTTTGCTGAAAAAGGCGCTTTCGAGCAGATTAAGCTTCGTCATGAACCTGACAACGAAGAATATCTAATAGATATGTCTAAGTCTGGCGCCAAAGGTGAGCTTGAGATTTGGCAAGCGACCTTGCCGCTAAGTGTCGATAAGGATGTGACCTATTATGTGTTCAAAGCGCTAACCTCAACAAGTCAGCGCTGGCTGGATGCACGCGGCGTTCAAAGTCGTATGCCTGGTCGTGAATATCACTTCAAGTTTAATCGAGTACACCAGCCGCCAGAATGGGTCTCTGAACAGGTCTTCTATCAAATTTTCCCTGACCGTTTTAATAATGGCGACCCAAGTATCGGAGTTGAAAGCGGTGAGTACCAATACCCAAACCGAAAACGTGAGTCGATAAAAAAACAGTGGGGTGAACCCGTTGGCACACACGGTGACTCAGGTGCGGTTGAATTTTATGGCGGTGACCTAGCTGGTATCGAGGCTAAGCTCGACTACCTTCAGGAGTTGGGTATTACGACCTTGTACCTGAATCCGATTTTTACGTCATATACCAACCATAAGTATGACACCGTCGATTATTATTCCGTTGATCCAAAACTCGGTACCAACCAGCAGTTTGCATCACTCACAGAAAACCTTCATCAAAGAGGCATGAAAGTCGTACTCGATGCCGTGCTCAATCACACATCGGTGTCGCACCCTTGGTTTGACATCAGTGGCGAGCATAACGGAGCCTACACATCTTCTCAGAGCCCACATCGTGATTACTACTTTTTTGAAGGGGATTCTAAGCGCTATGTAGGATGGAAAGGTATTGATACTCTCCCTGTTCTTAACTTCCACAACCAAGAGGTTAAAAGCCATATCTATCAGGATGATAACTCAGTAATCAAGCACTGGCTAAAGCCTCCTTATGGCATTGATGGCTGGCGATTTGATGTCATCCATATGCTGGGAGAAGGCGAAGGTGCGACGAACAATGCGCACTACGTCAGTGAGTTTCGAGCGTCGATGAAGTCGGTAAATCCTGACTCATACATGCTGGGCGAGCACTTCTTTGAAGCGACCCAATGGCTTCAAGGGGATCAAGAAGATGGCGCGATGAATTACTATGGTTTCGCGCATCCTGTGCGCGCGTTGCTTGCAGGTAAAGATATTGCGTTTGACCCAATCCAAATAGATTGTGTGGAGTTTCTGAATTGGCTGCAAGAAGCCGCCGCCAAGGTACCTTGGAGCAATCAACTTGCTCTGCTCAACCAACTTGATAGCCATGACACTGAACGCTTCCTCACTACACTTGAAAGCAACAGCGAGCGATTTGCTATTGCGATACAGCTACTCATGACTTACGTGGGTGCGCCTTGTCTCTATTACGGTGTCGAAGTGGGTTTAGAGGGTACGCACGACCCTGATAACCGACGCTGCTTCCCGTGGGAGCAAGTGGAAACAAGCCAATGGCTTCCTTACTGCAAAAAGCTTATTGCGTTGAGAAAAGACTCTGCGGCACTGCAAAAGGGCAGTTTTATCCCGATGCATGTGGACAAAGAGAGCTTGGTCTTTGCGAGACAGTTTGGTGATGATGTTGTGCTAAGTGGTTTTAACTTGAGCGCTGAGAGCAAAAAGCTTACGCTGCCGATTTGGAAGTTAGGCATTGAGAGCGCGTCGCTTGTGTGCCCACTGAGTGGTGAGTACGCTGAGGTTATCGATGGAAAACTTGATATCGACATAGCAGCAGAGGGTTCAATTCTGCTGCGTCGATAAGACAAAGCGTTACTGCGGCAGGGTCGCTAAGACCTTGTCGCGGTAGTGTTGAATATGTTCAACAATAGGCGCGGCTTTGTTGAAGGTACGGATCTCGCGAAATAGCTCTGCCGCCTCTGGATACTGCTGACGAAGATACGAGAACCACTGTTTAACGCGATTAGGATAGTAAAGCCCTTTATCGCCTTTGATCTCGTAAGTGGAATAAACCAAAAGGAGCTCCACCACTTCGTGCCATGGCATTGCAGTGTGATTGTGCTTCACTACATTACCAAGGTTTGGCACGTTAAACGCACCTCGACAAACCATCAACGAATCAACGCCTGTCGTTTCAATACAGCGCTGCCCATCGGCAAAGTTCCAAATCTCACCATTGGCAATCAAAGGTAGAGTGGTCTTTTTGCGGATCTCGTTGATGTATTCCCACTTAATTTCACTTGCTTTGTAGCCACCTGTTTTGGTGCGCGCGTGCACGGTAAGCTCGTTAGCACCTGCTTGCTCGATGGCATCAACGATCTCAAAGCAGTCCTCTGGGTTTTCCCAGCCTAAGCGAATCTTCGCTGTGACGGGGATAGACGGGTCTACCGCCTCACGGCACGCTTTGACAACATTGTGTATGAGCTCAGGGTGTTGAAGCAGCGCTGCACCACCTTTGCTCTTGTTGACGAGTTTGGCTGGGCAGCCAAAGTTAAGGTCGATGCCTCGCGCGCCAAGTGAGGCGGCCTTAACGGCGTTCTCTGCCATCCAGCGAGGGTCTTGTCCTAGCAACTGTATATGGACTGGTGTACCTGACTTAGTCATAGAGCCTTGAGCAAGCTCGGGACATAAGCGGTAGAACACGTGATCGGGTAGCGCCTGGTCAACAACGCGAACGAATTCCGTTACACACAGATCGTAGTCATTGATCTCGGTAAGAATTTCTCGCATTAAATGATCTAACACACCCTCCATCGGGCCCAAAACAACACGCATACCAGTTCTCGTCATAATCAGGGAGCGGGGATTCTACCCGTTATAGAACAAAGAATCGACCATTGTGTTTCGTATACGAGGTAAATATACTTGCGGCAAATTTTGATTAGTGTAATGAGCAAATGAAATTCATCGAGCTTCCTGCAGACTGGGCAGGCGAATCTAGCGCGTTTATCGAAGGCGCAATCCTAGCAGCTAACTTCGCGACCGAGCCATTGAAGCCAGAGGCTTGGCTATCCACAGTGGTGAGCGACTATACCCAAGCTCAAGAGTCTTGGGTGGTAGAGCACCTTCATGCGCAATATGCTCTGCTCAAAACCAATCAATACGCTCTTTCGGCACTGCTTGATGATAACCAAGAGTTTGCAGCCGATTTTGCTGAGGGCTTTATGACCGTTTGGCCTGTTGTTGAGGAGCAGTGGCAAGGCAAAGCGCTGTCAGATGGCACGGAGCGCATGCTTCAAGCGCTACTAACCACGTTAATGCTGGCGATGGATGAAGAGCAGACACATGCACAGATGCGTGATGCGGGCTTTGAGCAACTGCCAACTTACGCTGATCTAGCACCGCAATTAGATGCGATGGTTAATGAAGTTGTTATGGCGGCGGATGAGATGATGGTGGGACACCAATCGCAGACGGTTAACCCGTTCAAAGGGGTAGGGCGCAATGATGCTTGCCCTTGCGGGAGTGGGAATAAGTTTAAGAAGTGTTGTGGGAAATAGATTGGCGACACGCTGCGAGTTCATCGCAAGTACCCCCTCTAGCTCCCCCTATCTTAGGGGGAGAACCACAGGCTAGCTCCTATCGTCGCATCGCCTGATTTTGGTATGCGAGCTTTATAGCTCCTCCCCTTGCTAAGGGGAGGCTGGGAGGGGTACATGCGCAGGACTCAAGGTGTTCCGTTTGTACATTCACCCAGATACCCCCTCTAGCTCCCCTTATCTTAAGGAGAGAACCACAGGCTAGCTCCTTCGTCTATTGAAACCCACGATTTCTAGCCGATGACACCTTCGCACCCTGAGAAATCACAATAACAGCCAGCGCTACTAAGTTACCTGCGAAGATAACAACCAACCACTGTGGCATAGACAGCGACAAGAACTGCCACACAACCTTAGAACAATCCCCATACGCTTCAAACAGCCACGGAGCCCATTCGTTGAGTGGTGCCCAATCAGGGAAGGTCACAAACAGGTCGCATGTTTTAAAAGGAGAAGGGTTAAACTGGTAGTCCACATGCTCTAGTGACAAGGTCAGCCCTTTAATCGACGAGGCACCCCAAGCGCCAAGGCCTAGCCAGCGAATCAGCGTATTCTTAGGGTTGATAATGCCAATAAGTGCAGCGCCACCAATGCCAAACATCGCGACACGCTCATAAATACACATCACGCATGGTGCGAGCTGCATAACATGCTGGAAGAAAAGAGCGCTCAGTTCGAAAAAAATAACGGAGAGAAGTAGCAAGCCCCAAGACAGTCGCGTCTTAGAAAATGCTTTGATGTTGGATAGAAGTGTCACTGTCACATCCTTGTTGAAATAAAAAAGCTCTGAATACTCAGAGCTTTTTAACGTGGATTAGTTTCACAATCAACTAAAAATTAGTGCCCAGATGAGATAGCGCTCCCAACTACTTCGCCAGTATGCTTAACAATCCAGCCTGCGTCGTAGAACCATGCTGTCATAGGCTCAACAAGGTAGATGATGCCAAGCAGACCTACGATAGATAGTACGATAGTGTACGGCAGTGCCATGATAACCATTCGACCGTAAGATAGACGGATGAGCGGAGCCAGTGCCGATGTGAGCAAGAACAGGAATGCGGCTTGACCGTTCGGTGTTGCAACTGAAGGTAGGTTAGTACCTGTGTTGATTGCTACGCCCAGAAGGTCGAACTGGTCACGAGTAATAATGCCTTCGATAAGCGCTGTCTTCACTTCGTTAATGTATACGGTGCCGACGAATACGTTATCTGACACCATAGACAGTACGCCGTTAGCAATATAGAACAATGCCAGCTGTGTGCCCTTATCTTCGATGTGAAGTACTGCATCGATAATTGGCTTAAACAGACCTTGGTCAACAATCACAGCAACAATCGAGAAGAAAACAGCGAGTAGAGCGGTAAACGGCAGTGCTTCTTCAAATGCCTTACCCATAGAGTGCTCTTCAATAACACCAGTAAATGCCGTTGCTAGAACGATAACAGATAGACCGATTAGACCTACTGCAGCCAAGTGCATCGCCAGTGCGACAATCAGCCATACAGCGATAGCGCCTTGAATCCAAAGTTTCGCTACGTCTTGTTTAGTACGAGATTTACGCTCTTCACGGTCGAACTCTACCAGAATCTGACGAACGTTCTCAGGAAGTTTAGCACCGTAGCCGAACACCCCTAGTTTCTCTACCATGAAACAGGTAGCTAGACCACAGATTAGAACTGGACCAGTAACAGGTAACATACGAATGATGAACTCACCAAATTCCCATCCTGCTTGACCTGCAATGATGAGGTTTTGCGGTTCACCCACCATAGTCATTACACCACCAAGCGCTGTACCGACACCAGCATGCATCAGAAGTGAACGCAGGAAAGCACGGTAGTCTTCTAGGTCATTACGAGTTAGGTCAGTGATCTCACCATCTTGAGTATGGTCGTGAGATGAACCGTAGTTCTTACCTGAAGCCACTTTGTGGTAAATGGAGTAGAAGCCAACGGATACGCTGATAACAACAGCAATAACAGTCAGAGCATCTAAGAAAGCAGATAGGAACGCTGCTGCAAAACAGAATGCCAATGAAAGAATGGCTTTGGAGCGAATGCCGAGAAGTATCTTGGTGAAAATAAACAGCAGAAGCTGCTTCATAAAGTAGATACCAGCAACCATGAAGACCAATAGCAATAACACTTCGATGTTATTGATGAGCTCGTGCATCACCATTTCTGGACTGGTCATTCCTATCGCAACGGCTTGAATCGCAAGTAGGCCGCCGGGTTGCAGCGGGTAGCATTTGAGCGCCATTGCTAGAGTGAAGATGAATTCTATGACTAGTAGCCAACCTGCAACGAACGGGTTAACTAGGAAGAAAACGATCGGGTTGATAATCAGGAAAGCGATGATCGCTAGTTTATACCAATCGGGTGCCTTACCAAGAAAGTTCTTGATAAATGCATTTCCAAGGGACATCGGCATGGGAATACTCTTATGTTGTTATTAATCGACAGTAGCAAAGGGTACGAAGAGTATTTGAGTGGGCTTCCAAATAAATCGGCAGAATTAAAAAACTTAGAAAACGAACAAATTCCATACAGTACTCACACGGAGTGGGGGAGAATGTTCACTTGCCAAGTCCCTCAGCTGCTAAGCACTCCTTGCTTCGCCCGCAACTCTACTCTTCAGTAAGATTTAGTCAACAAAAATTACCTTTCGACATAGTGAAAAAGGTACTTTTTGCCAAAAACGCGATCTATACGAAATAAGCTAAACATGGACTTAGCCAATGATTGAACTTTTCTTGCCTGACTATGTTCTTCATAAAACACCGCTCGACGATAATATGCCAATCACAACAGCCAAAAAAGTATGTTTTTTAGGGTTATTCTGACGAATTGATCGGAAATATCTTATTGATAGGGGCGGGTGATGCTATTGGTGTTTTTTATATAATTCAGTGGCTTGTATGATTAATGAAATGTAAATAAATCTGTAATAATCATGCTTCATACCCATAAATGGTTACAGCGTCGTAAATGTCAAAATGGAGTTATTACTCTATTTTGTTATTGTTACATAGATAAGTAGTGTAGGTTTACCAAAATCTTGAAGTAGTGGTATGATGAGTTCTATACAACTACGAATAAAATTAAATTGGAAACACCCCATAATGGTAATTAAGGCGAAGAGCCCAGCAGGGTTCGCTGAAAAGTATATAATTGAGAGCATCTGGAACGGCCGTTTCCCTCCAGGCTCAATTCTCCCGGCTGAGCGTGAGCTGTCAGAACTAATTGGGGTAACTCGAACAACACTTCGTGAGGTGTTGCAACGTTTGGCTCGTGATGGATGGCTGACTATCCAGCACGGTAAACCTACGAAAGTAAACCAATTTATGGAGACCTCAGGTCTGCATATCCTTGATACGTTAATGACGTTGGATGCCGATAACGCGACGTCAATTGTTGAAGATTTGCTTGCGGCGCGCACAAACATCAGCCCAATCTTTATGCGTTATGCATTCAAAGCCAATAAAGAGAATTCAGAGCGTACTATCGAAGGTATCATTGAATCTTGTGAAAGCTTGCTTAATGCTGAGTCTTGGGATGCGTTTATCGAGTCTTCACCTTATGCAGATAAGTTGAAGCAGCACGTAAAAGATGATGGTGAAAAAGACGAAGTCGCTCGCCAATCTGCACTGATTGCTCAAACGTTTAACTTTTACGATTACTCGTTGTTCCAGCGTTTGGCATTCCATTCTGGCAACCAAATCTATGGTTTGATCTTCAACGGTCTTAAGAAGCTCTATGATCGTGTGGGCTCTTACTACTTCTCGAACCCTGAGGCACGTACACTGGCGCTTAACTTCTACAAAGATTTGTTAGAGCTATGCCAAACGGGTGATCGTGACAGATTACCAAATGTGATTCGTCAGTATGGTATGGAGAGTGGTCAAATCTGGAATCAGATGAAGACCACACTGCCAACAAGCTTTACCGAAGACGATAGCTAATAAAAAAACCGCCGAGAGGCGGTTTTTTTTATGCCACAGCAATCTTGGGTAAGGTTGAGTAAACCGACTGAGCAACCGTTGTTACCGTTCTATCGTAGCAGTGGAAAATAAGCTCCGAAAGCTGTGACGTGATGCGATAAAGTCTCTCTTTCAGTTCGTCTAGTGATTGATGGTTGTCGACTTCAGATAGAAGCTGTAATAAGCCGTCATGCAAATGCTGTTGTAGGCTTAGATCTTGACTGACATACAGCTCTGATAATTGATGTGTGAGTTGATGACACAGTGAATGGATAGCCGTTTGACTCTCTTGGGCTTCAAGTGTCGCAATATGCAGCCTTAGAGTGGTCAATGTATCCATATAGGGCACAATCATTTGCCAGCTTTTGCGCTGCGTCACCAGCAAATGAGTCTGTCCGTCCGCTTTAGCCCAAGAAGATATCGTATCTTGGACGAGAATCAGCGCATCTCGGATCAACTGACTGTGGACCAACTGATTGTCTCTGACACTTTGCTGGTTCCAACTTCTCAGTTGTAACGACACTGAAGCTTTTATATCGTCAAAGCCTACTAGCCTGCCCATGGCTTTGCTTTCTAAAAGCGCGACTAACTGAGATTGTGCAGATGCCAGTTGGTGCTGGTTATTGTGTCCAAACAGCAAGCTGTAGTGTGTGGCTTCTCGATGGAGCCTAAGTAATGCAATTAGCTTTCGTAGGTCTGCTAAGCGTTGGTAGTAGCACTCATCGCTGACAGCACGATAGGATGCAGTGCTAAACATGCGGCGCACTGTTTTTGTGGTTCTAACTCTTGGATAATTCATTCTCGCCTCCCTGCGAAACCCAAGCACTATAAACACTAAGTAGCTTGGGTTAATTCTTTTGTCCACTTACCTTACTTATTGATTATGAAAGGTAAGTGACACTATTAGACTGTCATAATACTTGGTACAGGCTGATAGAGGTCACTCGCAATTTCACTCACCAATCCATCGTAGGTAGTAAAGATAAGCTCTGATAACTCAGAGGTAAGCTGATACAGAGACTCTTTATCTAACGACGTTTCCGGATGCGAAATCAGCTCTTCAATCTTAGTGATCGTAGTACTGTACATGGGTGATGGCACCGAGAGGGGGCCAACTAGACTTAAGTGATTCACTTTCCTGTGCATCTGCTTACAGTAATGCAGGATTCGCTGTTTACCCAGTTCGCTATCAGCACCATCGATACAGATACGCAGCTGTGTAAGGCAATCTAATGAGTCAATCACGCCTTGCCAGACATTACGATATTCTTGCTGCAGCTCTTCGCGGTCGACATCCATGAGCCAGGCCATGAAGATCTCGTCGACAAGAAATAGCGTTTGTCGAATGAGTTTCCCGTGCACAATCTGATTCTTACTAACACTGTGCTTTTTCCATGAACGGGTAAGAAGCTTAACGTTGCTATGCAATACTCGGTACAAGGGCTTATTGTCAAAATGAGCGACATTGACCAGTTTAAGGCAGGACTCCTCCATCGCAATTTCGATTTTCTCTAATTGCTTTACTTTCTTTTGGTCAAACATCAGCTGATAGTGTGTGGCTGTGCGATGCTGTCGAATCAAGGTGACGAGCTCACGTAAATGCACCACAAGTTGATACTTACGTTCTACTTTTGCCTCTGTCACTTTTGCGTAGTGATAGATAGCAGCCAAAATACCTAATGATAGGACTAGAGATATCAACACAAACATAACGACCTCCTTTACGTCGTTTATCGCTCTCACTCCAATCAGAGCAAGGCGAGTGCCAATGTTGAATATGCTTATAAAACAATAGGTTAATACTTTTGGGGTATAAGGAACTGCTTGCTCATGGTGCAAGTGCACTTTATTTGTGAATTTGGTCACAAAAAAAGCCAGCAAAAATGCTGGCTTTAGTCTAGCGATAAAACGGTCAATTACATGACGCGCATACCAGGCTGAGCGCCTTCGTGCGGCTCTAGGATCCATAGGTCACTGCCACCAGGACCCGCTGCTAGGATCATGCCTTCAGACATACCAAACTTCATCTTACGAGGTTTAAGGTTTGCTACCATAACCGTTAGCTTGCCTTCTAGCTCTTCAGGCTTGTACGCAGACTTAATGCCAGAGAACACTTGGCGCGTTTCGCCACCGATGTCTAGCTGGAACTTAAGTAGCTTGTTTGCTTTTGGCACCTCTTCACAAGAGATGATACGTGCAATACGCATATCCACCTTAGCAAAGTCGTCAAACTCGATCTCATCAGCGATAGGATCTTTATCAAGCTCTGTTTGGCTTGCTTTGTTCTTCTCTGCTTCTGCTTTTTCCTTCGCTGCCACTTCTGCTGCTGCATCTTCCTTAGAAGCTTCGATCATTGCTTCCACTTTCTTAGGATCGATACGGTTAAACAGCGCCTTGAACTTAGTGATTTCATGGCCAGTAAGCGGCGCTGCAATGCCTTCCCAAGTTAGCGTTTCGTTTAGGAACGCTTCGGTGCGAGCAGCCAATGCTGGCATGACCGGTTTCAGGTAAGTCATCAGAACGCGGAATAGGTTGATACCGACTGAACAGATGTCTTGAAGCTCTTGGTCTTTGCCTTCTTCTTTAGCAACAACCCAAGGTGCTTTCTCGTCAACATATTGGTTCGCTTTGTCTGCTAGCGCCGTGATCTCACGGATTGCACGACCAAACTCACGAGTCTCGTAAAGCTCTGCAATACGGTCAGCAGCAGCAACAAACTCGTTGTATAGCTCTGGCTCTGCGAAGTTGTCAGAAAGCTTGCCTTCAAAACGCTTAGTGATGAAACCTGCGTTACGAGAAGCTAGGTTAACAATCTTGTTAACAACGTCAGCGTTAACACGCTGCGTGAAGTCTTCAAGATTAAGGTCTAGATCATCGATACGGCTGTTCAGCTTGGCAGCGTAGTAGTAACGCAGACACTCAGGATCTAGGTGGTCAAGGTAGGTGGCTGCCTTGATGAAGGTGCCTTTTGACTTAGACATCTTCGCACCGTTTACCGTTACGTAGCCGTGTACAAACACGTTGTTTGGCTTACGGAAACCTGCACCTTCTAGCATGGCTGGCCAGAACAGGCTGTGGAAGTAAACGATGTCTTTACCGATGAAGTGGTAAAGCTCTGTTGAGCTGTCTTTCTTCCAGTACTCGTCGAAATCGAGATCGTCGCGTTTGTTACATAGGTTCTTGAATGACGCCATGTAACCAACTGGTGCATCTAGCCATACGTAGAAGAACTTGCCTTTTTCACCAGGGATTTCGAAACCGAAGTAAGGTGCATCGCGAGAGATATCCCACTGTTGCAGACCTGACTCGAACCACTCTTGCATCTTGTTCGCAGTTTCAGATTGCAGCGAGCCAGAGCGAGTCCACTCCTGAAGCATGCTTTCAAACTGAGGCAAGTCGAAGAAGAAGTGCTCAGAGTCTTTCATTACCGGTGTAGCACCAGATACTGCAGACTGAGGGTTGATAAGTTCCGTCGGGCTGTACGTTGCACCACAGTTATCACAGTTGTCACCGTACTGGTCTTCAGACTTACAGTTCGGGCAAGTACCTTTTACAAAACGATCCGGTAGGAACATTTCTTTCTCAGGATCAAATAGCTGAGAAATGGTACGGCTAGAGATAAAACCGTTCTTTTTCAGCTCAAGATAGATGTGAGACGCAAGCTCACGGTTCTCTTCTGAGTGTGTGCTGTGATAGTTATCAAAGCTGATATCAAAGCCAGCGAAGTCTTTTTGGTGCTCTTCGCTAACCGCTGCGATCATTTCTTCAGGCGTGATCCCCATCTGCTGCGCTTTCAGCATGATTGGTGTGCCGTGAGCATCATCAGCACAAATGAAGTTTACTACGTTGCCACGTAGACGTTGGTAGCGCACCCAAATATCCGCTTGGATATGCTCAAGCATATGACCTAAGTGGATAGAGCCGTTAGCGTACGGTAGTGCACAAGTGACCAACAATTTTCTTGGATCGGTTGCCATACTTTGTTTCGCTTTCTTTATTCAGAGTAAAAATATTGGCTAATACTACATGATGCGTGGCATGACTCCAAGGTATCCAGTATCAATCTCCCCAACTTTTTTAGGGTTCTGGTTCAGCTAAGTGAGTGCTAATCTTAGAAAGATTAGCGAAAGACTAACAATAATAAGGAAAGCAAGATGCGCACGTTTGAATCGAAACAAGATTTTTGCCAATGGCTGGGGGAGTTCACGCACTCAAACCTTAAGTTGGGGTGGAGCGAAGTCCCTGATGTGGTTAAGGTTGCCGCCTCTGGAGAGTTTCAAATTGCCTTACCATTTGCCAATCTCTCAGCACGAGAAGCTCTAGCAAACTGGATTGACGCGAAACAAAGCAGTGGCGAGGTTGCTAAATTTTCTTACTCTGTGTCTGTCAATACTAAGTCACTGGAAACCACGGTTGCGACAGAGATAAAAGGCGTCAAAAACGTCATTGCGGTTACGTCAGCCAAAGGCGGCGTTGGTAAGTCAACCACGGCGGTGAACTTGGCACTGGCCATCAGTAAGTTGGGTGCCAAAGTGGGCATCTTGGATGCGGATGTCTATGGTCCTTCAATTCCTATTATGCTTGGCCAGATTGATGCTCATCCAGACGTTCGTGATGGTAAGTGGATGCAGCCTGTACCCGCGCATGGCATTTACACTCAATCTATTGGCTATTTAATGAGTACCGATGACGCGGCGATATGGCGCGGCCCAATGGCCTCCAAGGCACTAGCTCAGCTTCTCAATGAAACAGAATGGCCAGATCTGGATTACCTAGTCATCGATATGCCACCGGGTACGGGGGATATTCAGCTAACCTTATCTCAGCAAATTCCTGTGACGGGGGCGCTGATTGTGACCACACCACAAGACCTTGCCCTTGCTGATGCGATTAAAGGTGCTGCCATGTTTGAGAAAGTCTCGGTACCAGTGGTGGGTATCGTGGAGAACATGAGCTATCACATTTGCAGCCAATGCGGCTCGAAAGAGCATATCTTTGGTGCTGGTGGTGCCGAGTGGATGGCGTCTAAATTCGGGTTAAATCTTCTTGGCCAAGTACCTCTGCATATCGACATTCGAGAGTCGATTGATAATGGCGCACCGACCGTGGTTTCAAAACCAGAAAGTGAACACGCGATTATCTATCAAGAACTCGCAGAGCGAGTGTGCGCTGATCTATTTTGGAGCGGTAAACCCAAACCAGACTCGATCATGTTCAAGATGGTCGAATAGCCATGATATGACATGTGTTGGTTATATTTAAAACGCGGCGCTAGCGGGTAATCGATTGCATTTCTCCATTCTTTGAGCGAAGGCAAAATTGGAGGTCAAATAAGTGAGATATCGACTAGTATCTAATGAATGATGTCCATATAATTACGCGGTTTTGTCCTCACCACCATATATGTACTAGGTGCAAAGAATGTCTGATAATAATCAATGTGTCATCGTCGGTATCGCTGGCGCTTCTGCTTCTGGAAAAAGCCTCATCGCGAGCACTATCTATAACGAACTACGTGAAAAGGTAGGCGACCACCAAATCGGTGTCATCACGGAAGATTGTTACTACAATGACCAAAGTCATTTGAGCATGGAAGAGCGTGTAAAAACTAACTACGACCACCCAAATGCACTTGATCACGATCTGCTTTGCGAACACTTAGAGCAGTTGATTCAAGGTGAAGCGGTAGAAGTACCAGAATATAGCTACACAGAGCACACGCGTACGGAAAACACCGCGACTATGACACCAAAGAAGGTGATCATCCTGGAAGGCATCTTGCTGCTGACCGACCCGCGCCTGCGTAAATTGATGCACGCGACAGTATTTATGGATACGCCGCTTGATATCTGTCTACTTCGCCGTGTGAAGCGCGATGTAGAAGAGCGCGGTCGTACGATGGAATCAGTTTTGCAGCAGTACCAGTCTACTGTGCGTCCAATGTTCATGCAGTTCATTGAACCATCGAAGCAACACGCAGACATTATTGTTCCTCGCGGCGGTAAAAACCGTATCGCGATTGATGTGCTAAAAGCCCACATCGCTAAGCTACTTCGTGCGTAATTCTGACATTATCTAGTCGAAAACATACACGAAACGCGGTAAGAATGTTCTATACTCAATGGGTGCTCGAACCGCATTTAAATTGCTTTATTTTTTAATAGATTAGTGGCACTTTATGTGCCACTTTTTGTTTTCAGGGAAGTTGCTAATGAAAAAACTCCTCCTCATTCTTGCCATACCTGTATTGGTAATAGTGTTAGGTGTCGCTGCGCTGGTGATGTTTGTGAATCCTAACCAGTTCAAACCTATGCTCGCAGAGCAAGTCAAAAACCAAACCGGTCTTGATCTTGAAATTAGCGGCGATATTAGCTGGCAATTCTTCCCATCGGTGGGTCTCGAGCTTGGGCAAACAAGCTTGAAAAACCCGCAAGGCTTCCAAAACCCTAATTTGTTCAGCGTTAGCCAAGTAGGTGTGAGCGTCGCGGTTATGCCGCTGCTTGATAAAACGCTTGAGATTGGCTCTATTACTCTAGATGGTGCACAGGTTCATATAGAAACACTTAAAGATGGTCGCTCTAACCTAGATTCACTCACGGCAGCGCCGCAAACGGAAGCGGCAGCAGAGCCGACAACCACATCCGATGCGCCAGCTGATTCGACGGCTTCAGCCACAGACGGATGGCAGATATCTCTATCGGGCGTGACAGTTTCAAATGCGCTGCTTGAGATGTCTAACGCACAAACGGGTACGTTCACTAAGCTCTATGATGTGGGCTTAAATGTTTCTGAGTTCGCCATTGATCAGTGGACCACTGCGAATTTTGAAATGAAAGGTCAAAACAATGATCAGCAGTTTACTGCCAAAGGTACGGCTGATTTTAAACTGGCTCAAGGCTTTGCAGAGTATGCATTGAAGAACATTGAGTTTGATGCGACCTACCAAGATGCGGCGAATCAAATTCAGCAAGCACAGCTTAAGTTGGCAACCTTTGAGTTTGATAAGCCAAACGCCATTGATTTCTCAATGAAAGGCAATGCAGCCGAGCTAATCTTTGATGCTAAAGGCGGCACAACGTTCACAGTTGATAAAGCGATAAGCCTGGTTACGTTGAGCGGCTTGTCTTTGGACTCGACGCTTGAAGGCGCAGCGCTGCCGCAGTCTCCGATGAAAGTCACTATGGCGTCGGATCTAAGCTTTGATATGAACAAGAGCTTTCTTGATTTTGTTCTAAATAAACTCACGGTGAACAAGATTGAGCTAGACGGTAAAGCGACCGTTCAGTTAGCCGATATCCCTAAAGTACGTTTCTCTCTTCACAGCCCGAATATCGACCTGGATGAGTTTTTAGGTTTGAATCAGCCTGCAGATAAAACCGCTTCAACGGGTGGTGAGCAAACGGGTGGCGCATCGAAACCATCGGCGAGCGAGGTGGAACCAGACCTAAGCGCGCTCAAAGGTCTGGATGTGAAAGGCAAGATCACCATCGACAAATTCAAAGCAGCGAACGCCCACATGCAAAAAGTAACCGCTGACTTTTCTGTCAATCGCGGTGTGGCTGAGCTGTCATCATTTAGCTCAGAGCTCTACAGCGGCACTATTACCGCAAGTGGTAAGCTAGATGCGCGCCAGTCTCCAGCGATTTACAGCGCGGTTAAGCGTATTAAAGGCGTTAAGGTTCAACCTTTGCTTAAAGATGTCGCTGACAACGATAAACTAGAAGGCACGGGTAACATTGATGTCAACGTTAAAGGTAAGGGTCTGGCTCCAACTGCAATGAAGAAAAATCTATCCGGTACGGTGAAGATTAATTTTGCCGATGGTGCGGTAAATGGCATTAACGTTGCGCAGATGATTCGTGAGAATTATGCGCGCTTTAAAGGTCAGTCTTTAGACGGTCAACAGGGTCCACAAAAAACGGACTTCAGTGCAATGAAGGCGACGCTAAATCTAGCAAACGGCGTCGTATCGACCAAAGACATGACGGCAGAATCACCACTGCTTCGTATTCAAGGTGAGGGCTCAGCAAACTACGTTAACGAAACAGCAGACTTCTTAGTACGTACTTCAGTTGTTGGCACGCTAGAAGGGCAGGGTGGTCAATCTATTGACGAGCTTCGTGACGTGACGATCCCTATCAAGATAACGGGTCCATGGGCTCAGCCTCAGTTCGCGCTAGTGTTTGATGATGTATTAAAAGAGAAAGCGAAGAAAGAAGTTGAACGCGCCACAGAGCGACTAGGCATTAAAGATGAGAAAACCAAAAAGGCGGTAGACGGCCTGCTAAAAGGTTTGTTTAACTGATGTAAGTAACCCTGTTGCAATTAGAACGATAAAGCCAGCCCGTAGAGGCTGGCTTTTTTACATTCCGAGTGTCTCGACTCACTACCAATCCAAATTGCCAGGCAAACTACCAATGCAAATCGAGATCTTGCTCTTCTTCTTTGATAGCGCCCCAAGATTCAATGAGTACAGATGCAGCTGCCATATCTATATTCTTTGAATCGACAGCACCACACGGCTTGCGAAGGGTTAACGAGTAGCTAGAGTCACCGCTTGTTTCGCGAATGGATTCCCAGCAAGTCTTGGACTCTTGTAAGCTTTGAATTGGGCCCCATCCTAGGACGAACTCATGCTCATTCGTACGCATCCACAGTGCTAGAGTACAACTTTCCATAAAACTCTCCGTGTTAAAGCTATGTTGCATTTATGTTTAATTTAAACGAAATGCAACCTAATGTCATGTAGAGAGTTGAGTGAAATGTACCCTGTATGGGTGACTTCTCGATATTTTGGTATCAAAAGCGTCCCCCATAAGCGGTAAGATTGGAACTTACCAGTCGACGCCTTTTAGCGCTTTTACACCAGACTCGAAAGCATGTTTGATATTTTTAACTTCTGATACTGTATCTGCCATATCAATAAGCGTGCGATGTGCTGCGCGCCCAGTGATGATCACGGACTGCATGTTAGGGCGATTATTAAGTGCTTCGACAACCTCATCCAGTTCGATATAGCCATAGCTCACCATGTAGGTCAGCTCATCAAAAAGCACCACGTCGATAGATTCATCTTGCAGCATACGTTTACACTCTTGCCAAACGCCTTGTGCGGCTTTGGTGTCGGCGGCTTTATTTTGTGTCTCCCAAGTAAAGCCGGTTGCCATCACCTGAAATTCTACGCCTAGCTTTTCGAGCAGGTTACGTTCGCCGTTATCCCATGTGCCTTTGATAAATTGTGCCACAGCGCATTTCTTGCCGTGACCGACCGCGCGTGCCACTGTGCCAAAGCCTGAGGTCGACTTTCCTTTACCATTGCCAGTAATGACCAGTAGCAGCCCTTTTTCTACCTGCGCATTAGCGATTTTTTTATCAACATTCTCTTTCACTTTTTGCTGACGCTCTTTGTGGCGTTGCTGTTTAGCGTCTTCTGACAGTGACATGGGCTTTCCCTTTTTTATTCGAAGTGTGTGCCCACCATCATAAAGCAATCATGGCAGAAAAAAACGGGATAATTCCTAAGGAAATACCCCGTTTGATTAACGTATTAGCGCTTATTGTTATGCGCCTAATCGAGCCCGTACCACTTGTTCACAGCGATCGACGTCTTTGACATGCTTGGGTACCACCAAGATCGTATCATTGCCACCTATCGTGGCTAAGATGTCAGCATGCGGGTCAATATCTATCAAACGAGCGATGAGTTGCGCGCTACCTGGATGAGTCTTAATGACGACCAGTGATTGGTTATTAGTAATGAGTTCAATCTGAGAAGAGATGGATGAATCGACGCGAACAGAGGTGCTCTCTGCGGTTAGGCAGTAGGCTTTTTTCCCACACGCGTTTTGCATCTTCACCACGCCTAGATGAGCCAAAAGCCTCGAGACAGTGGATTGACTGATCCCGGTATAGCCGAGGTCGACCAAGGCTTGCCTCAGTTTATTTTGGGTGGTGAAGCTTTGCTGTTGCAGAAGCTTTTTGCAGACTTCGGTAAGCTTGTGGTCATCGACAGAAACGCTATCTAAATCAGGAGTGTCGTACATGTTTCACCTATTAAATAGTAAAACTCATCCTTGAGATGGTTATATATATTGTGAATCAGTAGAAATAACACTTCATACACTACCAAATTAGGCTTGGGTAAAATATATGCCCTTATCTCATTTTGAGGTTAGGTTATTGTTTGAACACTCAAAAGCGAGAGAATCCCCTCGCTTTTATTGGTGTTTACCGCTTCACGCTTGTTTATTGACCGAGCGTTGCCACCATGACGGCTTTAATGGTGTGCATGCGATTTTCTGCTTCATCAAAGACGATTGAGTAAGGAGACTCCACCACTTCATCCGTTACTTCGCATCCTTGTGAGAGCTCTGGATAGTCAGCTGCGAGTGCTTTACCGACCGTAGTATCTTCACCATGGAATGCAGGCAAACAGTGCATAAACTTCACATTAGGGTTACCTGTCGCTTTAATCACATCCATGTTAACTTGATACGGTAGCATCAGTTTGATGCGCTCCGCCCAGGCTTCTTTGGCTTCGCCCATCGAAACCCAGACATCGGTATACAAGAAGTCACAGCCTTGAACACCTTCCTGAACGTCTTCGGTAAATACGATTTTTGCGCCAGTTTCAACAGCTATGGCTTGGCATTGTTCTATGAGTGATGCTTCTGGCCAAAACGCTTTTGGTGCCACAAGACGGACCTCCATACCCATTTTCGCCGCACCAACCATAAGTGAGTTACCCATGTTGTTACGAGCATCACCTAAGTAAGCGAAAGTGATTTCGCTCAGCGGTTTATTTGGGGAGTGCTCCATCATTGTCATGAAGTCAGCAAGAATCTGAGTTGGGTGGAACTCATCGGTTAAACCATTCCATACCGGCACGCCAGCGTATTGACCTAGCTCTTCGACAATAGCTTGTCCAAAACCGCGGTACTCAATGCCATCGTACATTCTACCTAGAACACGAGCCGTATCTTTCATCGACTCTTTATGACCAATTTGAGAGCCGGTTGGACCGAGATAAGAAACTTGAGCGCCTTGATCGAATGCCGCGACTTCGAAGGCACAGCGGGTACGAGTCGATGTTTTCTCGAAGATCAGAGCGATGTTTTTGCCTTTAAGTCTTGGCTGTTCGTAGCCGTTGTACTTAGCCTTTTTCAGCTCAATAGACAGTTCTAACAAATGACCGATTTCGCGAGGTGTGAAATCAAGAAGTTTTAGGAAGTTACGATTACGAAGATTGAAAGCCATAATAGTGTCCTTTTTCAGTCTTGGCGCTGGCTCATACTGCTTGAATTAAGCCAGCGCTTCATATCATTGTGATTGAGGGAATTTAGCGTTTAGTAATAACGGTGCCGGCGTTGCCTTCAAGAATGCGAAGACCATCTTCTAACGCGCCAATACCGACCATTTGCCCACCTTGTTGAATAAACTCACAAGAAGCATCGATTTTGGGTCCCATTGATCCAGCATCAAACTGGTAGCGGGAGAGTTCTGCTGGCGTTGTGGTATGCAATGGACGCTGGGTTGGTTGCCCCCAGTCGAGATAGACCGCATCTGCATCGGTAAGAATCAGTAGGCGATCAGCATTCAACTGTTTGGCTAAGAATGCAGCCGACATATCTTTATCGATGACCGCTTCGACACCAACCAACTTACCGTCTCTGCGTGTAACCGGAATGCCGCCGCCTCCGGTACAGATCACGAGATGACCTTGCTCTATCAAAGAGGTGATCGCCTCATGTTCAATAATGCCGGTAGGCTGCGGACTTGGGACCACACGGCGGAAGTGTTGACCGTCCGGTTTTATGGTCCAGTGATATTTCTCTGCCAGGTCGCAGGCTTCCTGCTTCTCGTAGATTGGGCCGATCGGTTTTGTTGGATCTTTAAACGCAGGATCGTTTGGATCGACCGTCATTTGAGTCAGCATGCAAGTGACATTTCTATCTGGCATTTGGTTTTTAAACTCTTGCATCAGCATGTAACCGATCATGCCTTGTGTTTCACTGCCCAGCACATCGAGGGGATAAGGGTTAACCTTTTTGTATTCCAGTCCTTGAAGCGCTAACAAGCCAACTTGAGGGCCGTTACCGTGCACCAGTACAACGTTGTATTGTTCAGCAATCTTGGAGATGGTGTTGACCGCAACTTCAATATTATGTCTTTGTACTTCAGCTTCGAGTGGCTCACCTCTTTTTAGTAAGGCGTTACCACCAAGAGCGACGACAATGGTTTGTTTTTTCATAACTTTTTCATCCATTAAGTCTTAAGGAATGGTTAGATACCATCGCGTTCAATAGGGCAGCTCATGCATCGCGCACCGCCGCGACCACGACCGAGTTCATCACCAGGAATAGGGAGCACGGTGATACCAGCCTTGTCATACTTCTCATTGGTGTAGGTATTGCGTTCATAGCCAATAACGACGCCTGGTTTAACGGTCAGTACGTTGTTAGCGTCATTCCACTGTTCACGTTCTGCTTCAAAGTTGTCACCGCCTGTGGTGATAAGATTGAGCTTGTCGACGTGCAGCGCTTTCTCAATGGTGGAAATGTAAGAGGTTTGCTGTGTGGCTTTCACTCGACCGGATTCATCACCTGTAAGGCTCCAGCACTTCACATCGTCAGGAATCACATTTGGATAGACCGAGAAGGTGTCTTCACGCATGTGTGTCATGACAGTATCTAAGTGCATGCAAGAACGATCTTTTGGCAGTTCTAGTGCGATGACCTGTTTAGCTTGACCATGTTTGAACAAGCTAGAGGCAAGATGTTCAACGCCTTGTGGGGTTGTGCGCTCGGACATGCCGATGAGCACCGCACCTTTGCCAATGACTAGGACGTCACCACCCTCAATTGTCGAGTGGTCATAAGCGAGAGGCTCATCACCAAAGTACTTGATGAAGTCTTGACCGGCGAAACTTGGATGCCAGCGATAGATAGCGCGTAGATGGTTAGTTTCTCTTTGACGCGCCACCTTAGCCATGGGGTTAATAGAGACGCCACCGTAAACCCAGCAAGAGGTATCGCGGGTAAATAGGTGGTTTGGTAATGGGTCAATGATGAAATCATTTTTCTTATACAGAGACTGCAGCATAGAAGATGACTCTAAAGGCATCTCTCCAAAAGAGAGCCCACCAGTTAGAATCTTCGCCAGTTCTAGATTTGGAAGGTCAGCGAGGTAACATCTGACATCATTCGCAAAGGTTGGGCCATAACGGAAGTCCGATACCTGAGTATTAAGGAGCCAATCTTTTGCTTCTGCGATTGCTAGCGTTTCTGCAAGAAGGTTGGTGAGTAGGAGTACTTCGACACCTTGCGACTCAAGTGTTTTAGCAAACACATCGTGCTCTTCACCCGCTTTTTCGACAGCAAGCACATCATCGAAAAGAAGCTGGTGGCAGTTAGATGGGGTAAGGTGTGTGAGAGCACGGCGTGGACGGTGAATTAACACACGGCGTAACTGACCAACTTCAGAACCAACATAGAGTTTATTCATAATCAAATCTCTCTAGTATTAATAAAAACTCAAAGAGTTTTATGTAGGGTATTTATTATTAGCTTCGTTGTGGTGGTTATAATATGCATTAACTTATTCAGGATATGTTGGATCTTGATCACACACTTACTGTGCTACTGATTGGGTTAAAATAGGCGGCTGTTAACAATATCTATTCTTTAAAGGTCTCGAATAAAGTTGGGTATTTGACCATTTAGGCGGGAATAATATGCATGAATTATCCGAAAAATAACGATTAAATATAGCGTGAAGGAAATTTGATTCGCATTAGTTTAAATAATGAATTTCATTAGGTCGGCAGAATATGCATAACAGGCTACTAGATACCGTTTTTGGTAGCATTTTAGAGGTGATTGTTAACAGGATTTCTATCAAAATTCGGATCTTGATCACTTTTCAAGTCAGCTTTGAAAGGGTTAAGAGTGTTGATATTGAGGGAGCTGAAGCTGTCGAAGGAGAGAAAAAAGAGATGATAGGGCAGTGGGAAATGGCTGTAACGAGCACTAAATAAACAGAAAGCCCGCTATTGATAGCGGGCTTGTATCATTCGGTGCAGTTTGACTGAATCTTCAAAGCAGAGTTGTCAGAGAAACTAGCCGATCATGTACTTAGCCGATCAATGTGCCTAGGCTAAGCATAATGACACAGAACAGGGTTAGGATACCCATAAGCGGTGCGACCCATTTCAACCACCGAGCATAAGGCACGCGAGCGATGGCAAGTCCACCCATCACCACGGCCGAGGTCGGTGTTACCAGGTTCACCAGCCCCGAGGCAGATTGATAAGCGGTGATCACGAGATCCCTTCCAACGCCTGCAAAATCACCGAGAGGTGCCATGATCGGCATGGTCAATACGGCCAAACCTGATGTTGATGGAACTAAGAATGAAAGCAGTATTTCTAAGAAAAACATCACATTAACGAAGACAATTGACGACAGCCCCGTCACTATGTGCTCGGCAGAATTGAGGATGGTGTCGGTGATCATTCCCCTGTCCATCACGACCACAATGCCGCGCGCGATACCAATGATGAGCGCCACACCTAACAAGTCCCTTGCGCCTTCAATAAAGCTTTCTATAAACGACTCTTCACTCATTCGAGCAACGAAACCAACCAGAATAGACGCAGCCAAGAACATCGCTGAGATTTCTGCCATCCACCATCCAGCGACAGATACGCCATAGATCATGACTGCGAATGAACCACCAAAAATGGTCAGGATGACTTTTCGAGTAGTTGTGAAATCAAGTTTCTCTTCGCCTTTATTGCCTAAGAAGTGCGCTTTGTTTTCCTCATACTTGTCATAGACAATGGATTTGGTCGGGTCTGCTTTGACCATCTTGGCGTAACGCATCACATAGGCAACGCAAATCACCCAACCGACCACGAGCATGGCAAGACGCAGCATAATGCCATCCGTAAAAGGAATGCCCGAAGCGTTGGCGGCGATAACGGTGGCAAATGGGTTAATGGTTGAGCCAAGCACGCCGATACCCGCCCCCAATAGAATAGTGGCTGCTGCGACGAGTGGGTCAAATCGCGCTGCCATCATGACCGGTACAAGTAAGGTATAGAAAGGCAGTGACTCTTCGGCCATGCCGTAAACCGTCCCTCCAGCTGCAAACAGAGCCATTAGGATAGGGATCATCAATTCCTCTCGCCCCTCAAGACGATGAGTAACCCGCTCGATACCTGCGTCTATTGCCCCCGTTTTGGTTACCAAACCAAGAAAGCCACCGATGACAAGTACGAACAGAGATACATCGATTGCGCCTGCCTCATAGCTGCTGTGATCGTAGAAACCGTCGATGGGTGCCATCAACACATCTATCGGGGTTTGAGGGTTACTTTCAACACTAGAATAGGTGCCAGCAACAGGGACTTCTCTTCCAAGGTCATCATTCATTACTCGCTCATATTGACCAGCGGGAATGATCCAAGTCATCAATGCCACGATAGCAATGAGTGCAAACAAAATGGTGTAGGCAGAAGGGAACTTAAAATTGGTAAAAAAGCCGCCGGACTTTTTTGGTTCATGGACGACGTGGGCGGTCATAGCATTCTCCTTAGCAGGAAGTACTTTCTTCCCGCTTAGCTGTACGTTTAACGTTCAATTACCACATTGAAGCCATAAGGATTACTAATCTTTAGTGTGTCAGAAATGTACTATTAATCGCGATGAATAACTTGAGTCTGGCTCACATTTATTCTTGAGGAAAATAATAGCCAGCATTGGTAATGAAATATAAATGGACAAACAGTGGAAGAATAGTGAAAAACTATTTTTAAATGGCTGGGTTTGTTTCGTAGGTCGGATAATTATGCAGTATTTAAGATAATACTATTATTTTGATCTAAGTCACTTGAGAATTAATGCGTTAAATAATTAAAGGCTGCCAATGGAACCTTATAGTGGCAGCCTTATATATTTTTTATTGCGTCGATTTATCATGCTGAGCTTCAATCTCAGCCGCTTTGCTTGCCGCCGGTCTTGCATAAAGTGCCGATAAGTACCTTTTGAGCGCTGGGTACTCGTCGAGCAGAGCCAACTCGGCGGAGATCTCAATGATCCAAGAGAGAAGAATATCCGCGGCACTGAATTGATCACCGAGTAGCCAAGTATTGTCGCTGAGATGATCGTTTAGATAGCCAAGGATTAATGCCAGTTCCTGCTTGCTGTAACCATCAAGAAAGCGCGTTTCACTGCCATCAATCTTTAGGAAGTAGTGGAGTAGCAAAGGTAGCGCGGCGGAGCTTTCAGCAAAGTGCAGCCATTGCAAGTAGAGCGGGTAGTTCTCAGAGTCTTTTGCCGGCATCAGACTGTCTGCACCAAAGCGCTCAGATAAATACTCGGTAATGGCTCCAGACTCTGCCAATACCTGACCATTTTCTTCAATAACGGGTGACTTACCCAACGGATGAATCGCTTTAAGCTCGGCTGGTGCCAGATTGGTTTCCGGTACACGCTGATAAGCTTTGATTTGGTATGGAACCTGAAGCTCTTCAAGTAGCCAGATGATGCGTTTAGAACGAGATTTATTGAGGTGATGTAGGGTAATCATTATCCGCCAACCTTTACGTTAAGTGTTTAATGTCTCTGTCTAGTTACGTAGCACAGTATCAGTCTATTATTTTAATTGCAATAAATATAATTGCGCACAACTTATATGTAAAGTATGCGTATCTCCTAGTAAGTGATTATGGCTGGTGGCTGAAGTATTGTTGGTATCGATGGGTACCTAATTAGACCTTAGACTAGACTTGTTATAACGTAATGATGAAAACGTGTATCAACAAACCGTTGATTCGATTAGGCTCATTTCAAACTGAGGTAACCCAAATGGATCGAACCACCTACGCCGCAGACAGCAAGTATTACTCTAATCATCGCTTTGAAGGGGATACAGAAAAGTGCATGTCTGAGATGCGTCAACTGATTCAATCATATCGCGAACAGTTCGCTGATTTACCCGTTGAAGAGGCTTTAGAAGGTAAACTAGAGGGGCAGATCAGGGTGACGAAAGCGGATATGGAAGAGAAAGCGCCTCCATTTAATACTGACCAACACCTCGTCGCGATACGTGAACCTATGGCCGCTCGAACTGAGGCGGATAAGGTCGCGGCAAAAAAACACATTTTGCTCTATGTTGACCGATGCGTCAGGCAATATGCAGGTCAGCCCAACTCTGTGATCAATTGCGCCTTTGCGTCCATAGTCGAGACCATGTATCACCTAGAAATTTTAGAGTTTGACGAAGCGGAAGCGCTGTTGGTCAAGACAACACGAGAGGTGTTGGCACCAGAAAGCGACTCGGATAACGATTCAGATTAGACGAGCTTCCAAACTTTTTCTGAAAGGGCTACCGAATCGGTAGCCCTTTTTAGCTTAAACCGCCAAGTAAGAGAAAGATCCAAGCGATTGCTATTGAAAATCGGAATACCCACTTGCTTCCCTTGGCCTCAGAGTCGTTGTTCATTGTTTATAAAACCCTCGTCTCTCTTTTAGAGCGTGATGCTTACATTTTGCCGACGTTCGACGTGTTATTCGAACTAGGTTCTCATCAGTTTTCGAATGAATGATGAAAGAGTAGTTTTCCTAAACGACAAAAGCCTTCCAAGAGGAAGGCTTTTCTAGCTTTCAATCGTTATCGGTTGATATCGATAACATCGATAGGGAGTTTTAGCGTGACAGGTTCAAGTGGTTGCTGCTCAGCGAGCTTACCGCCTCGAGCTTCAACGCGCTCCCATGCAGCCGTCTCCCAACCTTGGATCTTATCGGTTAGTGCTGGTGCGTACGGCTTGATACCTGTGTCGAAGACTTCAATAAACACATCGTTATTATGAATCTCCGTATAGCAGGTATGCTGGTCACCGTAAGGACAGTTCGAGATAACCACATACATATCTTGCTCGGCATACCATTCGATGGCGGTTCCGTCCTCTACAGGCGGCGTCGGACACATGCGTGCACGAGTGATATTTTGCTCATCGAGCATAAACTGGTTGCCTTGGAAGATGTTCCAGTCGTTGCGGTCTGCAAAGAACTGAGTTACCTCTTTACGGATCTTTTCGTCTTCAATGTTCGCGATAGCAGGAATTCGACTAAACGCATGCAAGAAGTTCTCGTGACATGAGTTCGTCACCTTGTCCAAGCCGTGTGCTAGACCAATATATTCAGGTGAGCAGTGAGCTGCGAGCCAAATATGCGTAAAGCCCTCTGGCAATTGTTCATATGGAAACTCATCTTCAACCAGCGTCGCCATTTTTCTAAAGTGGCGCGATTGAGACCAGATACCGGAATATAAGCGTTGGTTAAAGCCTTCGATTGCCGTTGAGTTTAGGTGGTCTGAATACTGCTCCAGATCAGTTGTCACCATCAACACATCCATAATTTGCGTTCGACCGTTGTTGCCGTCTGCACTTGGACGCTGCTCAATACGAATAACCTGGCCTGCTTTTACTAAGAACGAGTTACCAGTCTCGCGCTTTAGTACATCAGAATACACATGCTTGCGAGTGCCGTTGCGTTTGGTGTCGCGAACACGTTGATAGAAGTCTAGGTCTGCTGACAGTGAGTCCGAGTAGGTTTTTACTGGGTCAACGTTAGCGTCGTAAGAAGAATCGAAGTTTTGAGCAAGTTGCTCACCACATGGCTTACATAGTTCAGTCATAGTTTTTATCCTATGCTAAGGAATCCATTTCGATTATGGCCGTGGGTTCCATGCACGACTTCTGATAAACACCTGAGGGCTGTGTCCCCCTTGGTTGATTGACATAGTAAACGTGAGCCAAAAAATAGACAAAATAGGAACCGCTCGAGGGAGCGAATAGATGAGCCTTGTAATTGTTTGAGGAGGTGCTACCCGCCAAACCACTCAAAGCGTAAAGCTATATAGGCTTTTCTTCGATTTGTTGATTACGGGCGATGTAAAGCCGATAGATGGTAATTAGGTTAGTGATGATAAACGTGGTTTCAACGAGAGAGCCCCCAATTGAGCCAAGCCAGATGTTATGAGTTGCCCAACAGAGCGAGTTAAATAGAATAAGGCAACGAAGGGTAATGCCTTTTTTGGAAAACAGAGCCCAAGTCCCGACCGATGAACCGATGACTGTCAGAAGCTCGAACATGCTGGTCACATTCGGGACGGTCATCCCCCACATCACGGCGATAAAACACCACATCACGCCTCGAGACTGCGTTTTTATCGATATAAAGCTTCGTATCGCGTTCAACGTCACACCGATAGCCGCAACCGTGGCGCCCATTAAGACGAAATGAATCGCCATAATGAAGCAGAATGTGGTCATGTGATAACGAAAGCGAATGTCGTCTTTTTGCCAGAATGCCATCACACCGAAGATAAATGCGATGCCTCCAATGGCTTGTGCAATGAGATTGTCCAACGAACGCCCCTATAAAATGAACCTACAAAAACGAAATAATGAGCTGAGTAGCACGCCACCCAGCTCATTTTTATAGCGAAGAGGGAGAGTTAGTCCCTAAGCTCAAAGTAACGTTTTGCGTTACCAAAGCAGATGTCTTCAACCATAGGCCCCAGCAATGACAAGTCATTAGGCACCTCACCATTCTCTGCCCAGCGTCCAACCATGTCACACAGTATGCGTCTAAAATATTCATGGCGAGTGTAAGAAAGGAAGCTGCGAGAGTCGGTCAGCATACCAACGAACTGGCTGAGTAGACCAAGTTGCGACAACTGCTCCATTTGGCGCTGCATGCCATCTTTTTGGTCGTTGAACCACCAACCCGAACCAAACTGTATCTTGCCCGCGATGCCTCCGCCTTGATAGTTACCAATCATGGTGGCCATCATCTCGTTATCACGTGGGTTCAAGCAGTACAAAATAGTGCGTGGCAGCTCATTAGTTTTATCCATATCATCAAGCAGATGTGCCAGCTCAAATGCGAATGGACGATCGCCAATCGAATCGAAGCCTGCATCAGCGCCTAACAACTGGAACATACGAGTATTGTTGTTGCGCTGAGCGCCAATATGTAGCTGCATCACCCAGCCTAATTGCGCATAACGCTTCCCTAGCCATACTTGAACAGCCGTAGAGAACTGAGCACACTCATGCTCAGTCAGACTTTTGCCGTTTAAGCGTTTGGTGAGCAAGGTGTCTAAATCTGAATCTGTCGGGATAGGCGCATAGCGTACTATCTCGATGCCATGATCGGCGGCGCGACAGCCATGCGCGTCGAAGTGCGCTAGACGCTTATCAAGCGCAGCGGTCAAATCACTAAAGCGATGGATGTTGATGTCGGCTGCTTGCCCTAGTGCTTGCATATAGTCTGCAAAGCCATCGAGCTCAATCTTAAACGCTTTATCTGGACGCCAGCTAGGTAAGACTTGGGTCGTGAAGGAAGCGTCATCAGCGATAGCCTTGTGATGTTCTAGGGTATCGATTGGGTCATCAGTCGTACCCGCCATGACCACATTCATCTGCTGCATAATGCCCCGAGCGCTAAACTCCGACGTTGCGAGCATCTCGTTACATTGATGCCAAATTTGCTCAGCCGTTTTTGGGCTGAGTAGAGTACCAGTGATACCGAATGGGCGGCGTAGCTCGAGGTGCGTCCAATGATACAGTGGATTACCAAGTGTTTGCGGAACGGTTTTTGCCCACGCTAAGAACTTTTCATGATCGCTCGCACCGCCAGTAATCAAGTGCTCTTCGATGCCAGCAGAGCGCATACCACGCCATTTGTAGTGATCGCCTTCTAGCCAAATCTGGGTTAGGTTGTCGAACTGGCGATTTGTCGCCACTTCCGCAGGGTTTAGGTGGCAATGATAATCGTAGATCGGCTGTGAGCTCGCGTGTTCATGATATAAGTGGCGAGCAGTCTCGTTTGACAGCAAAAAGTCTTCACATAAAAAGTGCTTCATTGTTGTTTCCCCTTATAAAGCCGCAACTGTATGTTTTGCACCATGCTCAATCAGTGATTGATAGGCCGTACTTACCGCATCGATAACAATAGGATTCTGTCCAAGCTCACTAGGAAAAATCGCCTCAAGGCTGAGCAGTGCTGGGACCACTGAAACGTTCAATCCATGCTGATCACAAATTTGTTTTAGGGTTTCAGACATAGGGTCGCGAACATCAATCGCATTACCTTGCTCATCTTGCGCGGCGACGTAACGCATCCATCCTGCAATACCGGTCGCCAACCACTTAAAGTCAGAACCATTTTCGAGATGATACTTAAGGCTGCCTCCCATGCGTTGTGGGATTTTTTGGCTTCCGTCCATCGCGATTTGCCAGGTCTTGTGCTTGAGGCTTGGGTTGGTAAATCGGTCAATAAGCAGCTTGGCATAAGCTTCTAGGTTTGTACCCTCGGGCATAGTCAATGAAGGCGCTTGTGCCTTCATCATCATGTCAAACGCCGCCTTACGATAGCCGGGATCCTTCATAGTGTCAGAGATGTGTGCATAACCCCCGAGATAGCCAAGGTAGGCTAGGAAAGAGTGGCTGCCGTTAAGCATGCGAAGCTTCATCTCTTCATAAGGCACCACATCGGCAACAAACTCGGCGCCAGCGACATCCCAATTAGGGCGGCCAGCAACGAAATTATCTTCGATTACCCATTGGCGGAAAGGCTCACAGGCAATGCCACAAGGGTCTTACACACCAAGAAGCTCGGTAATTTCGGTCAAGGTTTCAGGCGTTGCGGCTGGGACAATTCGGTCGACCATAGTGCAAGGGAAAGTCACATTAGCTTCAATCCATGAACCAAGTTCAGAATCGAGCAGTCGCGCAAATTCAAGAACTGCCGCTTTTGCAACGTGGCCGTTTTCTTGTACGTTGTCGCAAGACATGACAGTGAATGGAGGAAGGCCGCGTTCTCGGCGGACTTTCAATGCCTGCACGATATAACCAAGAGCCGTTTTTGGTGCGGTCGGGTTTTCTAGATCTGCGATGACAAGAGGGTTGTGTTTATCTAGCAGACCCGTTGCAGGGTCTGCGCAGTAACCTTTTTCTGTGATAGTCATAGAAACGATGGCGACTTGCGGCTCAGCCATTTTTTCGATGACGGCTTGGATACCGTCTAAATTTGGATGCAGAGATTCGGTGACGGCACCAATCACCTTGATTTCGGTGGAAGTTGCGCCTTTTTCAGCCACTGAGTATAGGTGGTCTTGCTCGCGAAGAGATTCAATAAGGTCCTCACCACCAAATAGGTTGACCTCACAAATACCCCAATCGCTGTCCGATTTTTTTGCTACCTCATCCGTAAACAGACCTTGGTGGGCACGGTGAAACGCCCCAAATCCAAGGTGGACTATGCGGCTTTTAAGTTGGTTTCTTGGGTACAGAGGAGTGTTTACACCGTCATTCAGTTTTGTGTTGGCAATTGATTTCATTATTGTTTCCTTGTACCCGCTGGCATGCCAGCGGGTGATTAATTGCTTATGTCGATTAGTAGCCTAGAACCAAGTTCGGAAGGAATAGGCTTAATTGAGGAATGAAGGTCACTGCCAACAGCGCGAAAATCAGTGCGGCGTAGAAAGGCAGTAGTGGTTTAATTACTTTATCGATGGAGATATTCGCCACCGAGCAACCGATAAAGAGTGCACTACCTACTGGAGGAGTACAGATACCGATGGCAAGGTTGAATGTCATCATGATTCCGAAGTGCACGGGGTCGATACCAAGGTCAAGGGCGATCGGTAAGAAGATAGGTGTAAAGATAAGAACAGCTGGCGTCATATCCATAAAAATGCCGACGATCAGCAGAATGACGTTGATGATGAGCAAGATCATCAGCGGGTTCTCTGAAATAGCCAGAAGGGCGTCTGAGATCATGTATGGGATATCAGCATTCGCCATGGCCCACGACATACCCATCGAAGCGCCAACCAGCAGTAGCACGATCGATGTTGTTACTGCAGACTCCAGTACAATCTTAGGCAGGTCACGCCATCTCACTTCACGGTAGATAAGCACCGCAAGAATAAAGGTGTACATGACTGCTATTGCCGATGCTTCCGTTGCGGTAAAGATGCCGCCAATGATACCGCCCATAATAATGACGATAAGCATAAGTGACGGCGCTGCCTTCAAAAAGGTATCCCACACCATTGCTAGGCTAGGGCGCTCAGCAACCGGATAGCCGCGGCGCTTAGCAATGAATCCTGCCACCATCATTAGGCTCAAACCCATGATAAGCCCTGGAATGTACCCAGCAAGAAACAGTGCAGCAATAGAAGTACCGCCAGAGACCAGTGAAAACACGATCAGCGTATTACTTGGTGGAATCAGCAAACCTGTCGGGCAAGAGGTAATGTTAACGGCAGCGGAAAAGTTCTCGTCATAGCCATCTTTCTTTTGCAGTGGTGACATGGTGCCACCCACAGCGGCCGCTGAGGCCACAGCCGAACCTGAGATAGAGCCGAACATCATGTTTGCCATAACGTTAACGTGGGCGAGTGAACCAGGCAGGCGCCCACCAAGTACTTTGGCAAAGTTGATCAATCGAACGGCAATACCACCTTGGTTCATGATGTTACCCGCCAAGATAAAGAACGGAATTGCCAGCAGAGCAAAGTTATCAAGGCCAGCAGCCATGCGCTGAGCAACAACCGCAATAGCGGGTTCAAGAGGTAAACTCATTAGAATAGTTGCTAGTGACGACAAGCCAATAGCAAAAGAAACCGGAACGCCAATTGCGAGTAAAAACGTAAACGTACCGAAAAGGGTCAAAATTACTTGCCACTCCATATTGGAATACCTCTATTTAATCCAGTTGAGAGCCAGCATAAGGGGCGCTGCCACTTGCTAACTGTTTGATTCGTTCAATAGCAAAAACGATCGAGTAGAAGATCATCAAAGCCCCGCTGATCGGCAGACAGAAATAGATGTAACCCATTTCTAATCCTAAAGCGGGTGTCACCTGACCCATAGCCAGTGTTTTTAACGCGAGCTTAGTGCCGCCGTAAACAAGAACAACAAAGGCGAAGAGCGCGATCGCGAGTTGAATGACAATTTCGTTAATGGCTTTTCTAGTACCCGTTAACTTCATAGTGAGAAGATCGATAGCGAGATGACGCTTTTGACCTGTGGTATAGGCAGCGCCAATAAGAGCAACCCACATAAACAGATAGCGGGCGAGTTCGTCTGTGACTGTGCTGGGTTTGCCGATCACATAGCGTGATATCACTTGCCAAATCACGCAAAAAACAAGAAAGGTCGAGAGGGACACGGTAAAGCCCGCTAAGCCTCTATTTATGTAGGTGACCAATTTATTCATTCTATTTTCCTTCAGCGTAAATGTGCGCCTATAAGCATATTTTGGGCGACCAATTGGGGTTGGAGGTTCTAGGTTGCATAATAAACACACTGATTTTCGCTTTGGATTATAGCGGTACACCAAAAATGTTCATGTGACCCCTCTCACATTCAAATTGGTTGACCAATTATTTGGGTTTATTGTGATATTGGTCAATCAATTGATCATTTAGGTTTGACGGTATCGATGGGTAGCGCCAATATTGCATTCGAAACAGCCAATACCCTACATATTGGATAACCAATCCACGGAGAAGAAAGATGACAATGAAAAGAACGCTCGTAAGTGCAATGGTTGGTACTGCTTTAACGTTTGGTGCTGCGGCGTCGGCATACGCTACGACGACATTAAAGCTAAGCCACAACCACCCTCGTGATCATGCGGTACACAAAGCAATGGACTTCTTAGCGAAGGAAGTTCGTCAAGCGACAGATGGTGAAGTACGCATTCGTATTTACCCAGATGCTCAACTTGGTACTCAGCGAGAGTCAATGGAGCTAATGCAAAACGGCGCTCTAGATATGGTGAAGAGTAACGCGGCAGAGCTTGAAGCTTTCTCTCCAGCGTATTCGGCATTCAATCTACCTTATCTTTTCCGTGATAAAGACCACTACTACAGCGTAACTGGTGGTGAAGTTGGTAGAGAAATCCTTGATTCGTCTTCAGACAGTGGCTTCATTGGCGTTACTTACTATGATGCGGGTGCACGCAGTTTCTACACCAGTAAACCAATCGAAACACCTGAAGATTTGAAAGGAATGAAAATCCGAGTTCAGCCAAGCCCATCGGCAATCGCGATGGTTAAAGCACTAGGTGGTAACCCAACCCCTCTTGCATACGGCGAACTTTATACTGCGCTTCAGCAGGGTGTTGTTGATGCCGCAGAAAACAACATTCCTTCATTTAGCTTGAGTCGCCACAGTGAGGTGTCTAAGTACTTCAGTCTAGACGAGCACACTATGGTTCCTGATGTACTGGTCATTTCTACCAATACCTATGACAAGTTGACAGAAGAGCAGAAGCAAGCATTGATGAAAGCAGCGGAAGATTCTTCTGAATATATGAAAGAGCTGTGGGCTGCATCAGAAGCGAAAGAGCGTGAAAAAGCAGAGAAAATGGGTGTGACGTTTGTTAAACCAAACAAAGCGGCATTTGTTAGTGCGGTACAACCTATGTATGCGGATATCGAACAAACAAAACCTGAGCTTAATCAGCTAGTTGAACGTATTAAAGCGGTTCAATAAATCGATTTAATCATCGATAAAACTAAACAAAAAGGTGTTATCACAGAGTGTGATGAAAAGGTTGACCAATTGATCGTAACCTATATTATATTGAGATAAGTATATTAGATGCAATACAGTGACAATATCATCATGATGCCCTTCGAACCGAAAAGACCTTATCAGGAAATCGGTCTGAAACTAAGACAAGAGCTAATAGACGGTCGTTATAATATCGGTGATCGTCTACCACCAGAGCGTGATATCGCGGAGCGCCTTGACGTCAGCCGAACGGTGGTTCGTGAAGCGCTGATTATGCTCGAACTTGAAAACTTAGTGGAAGTGAAAAAGGGCTCGGGTGTGTATGTATTGAACATACCATCTAATGCTAATTCCCGCTCAAATATTGTTGGAGATGACGCTGGGCCATTTGAAATGCTGCAAGCTCGCCAGTTACTAGAAAGTAACATTGCTGAGTTCGCGGCGATGCAAGTGACTCCGAGCGACATCTCCCAAATGAGAGCAGCATTGGAGCTTGAGCGTCAAGAGCTTGCCAGTGGTACTAAGGACTGTAGCGGAGACGAAACTTTCCATCTATGTATCGCCCAAGCAACCCAAAACTCTGTCTTAGTGGATATGTTAAGACAGTCTTGGGAGCGACGTGAAAGCAGCCCAATGTGGAAGAAGCTCCATTCTCATATCAATGGTCAAGATTACCGCGAAGAGTGGTTGCAAGATCATGCAAAGATTCTTGCCGCCCTTCAACGTAAAGATCCAATTGCCGCCAAAAACGCAATGTGGCAACACCTTGAAAACGTCAAACAGCGTCTACTTGAGCTGTCTGATATCGATGATCCTAACTTTGATGGTTACTTGTTCAGCTCCAACCCTGTGGTGTTGCTGGGCAACGATTAAACCTCACAACTGGCTCGACATGTCGTCGTAGTCGTTCGTTACAGCTGCTGTCGCAGCTGTCTTTGAAGTCGTTTTTTGCACTTAGCTTGTTTTTACGGGCGGGTTAAGTGCGCTTAAAAGAAGGTGAAGTGTCATGGAACAAACTTGGCGTTGGTATGGCCCAAACGATCCGGTATCTCTAGATGATATTCGTCAGGCAGGTGCTACGGGAATCGTAAATGCATTGCATCACATCCCAAATGGTGAGGTGTGGTCAAAAGAAGAGATACTGGAGCGCAAAGCGATTATTGAGAGCAAAGGGCTCACTTGGTCGGTTGTTGAAAGTGTCCCGGTTCACGAGGAAATCAAAACACAAACGGGTGATTTCCAACAGTGGATCGATAACTACAAGCAAACGCTGCGTAATCTAGCAGAGTGTGGCGTTGATACCGTTTGCTACAACTTTATGCCAGTGCTTGATTGGACTCGAACTGACCTTGAGTTTGAGATGCCAGATGGCTCTCGAGCATTGCGTTTTGACCAGATCGCGTTTGCAGCATTTGAGCTACACATCCTAAAACGACCAGGTGCTAATGCTGATTATACCGAAGCGGAGCAGCAGCAAGCGGCGGACTATTTCCAGAACATGACTGAGGAACAAGTTCAGCGCTTGACCAGCAACATTATTGCAGGTTTACCGGGTGCGGAAGAGGGCTACACATTAGAAGAGTTCCAAGCGCAACTGGATCGCTATGCAGATATTACTAAAGACAAACTGCGCGAACATATGGCGCACTTCCTGTCAGAACTTATGCCAGTATGCGAAGCGCATGGATTGAAACTGGCGGTGCACCCAGACGATCCACCGCGTCCAATTCTTGGTTTACCAAGAATCGTCTCGACCATCGAAGATATTGATTGGTTGACGGAAAACGTGCCAAGCAAAATGAATGGACTCACCATGTGCACGGGCTCTTATGGGGTACGTGGTGATAATGACTTAGTCAAAATGATTAAAAAGCACGGCGACCGAATCTACTTTACCCATTTGCGCTCAACCAAGCGTGAAGAGAGTAATCCAATGACATTCCATGAGGCGGCACACTTAGATGGTGACGTAGACATGTACAATGTCGTCATGGCTATCTTGGACGAAGAGCATCGCCGCTCGGAAAAAGGTGATAACCGCCTGATCCCAATGCGACCAGACCATGGTCATCAGATGCTCGATGATCTCAACAAGAAAACGAACCCAGGTTACTCCGCGATTGGACGATTGAAAGGACTTGCCGAAGTTCGAGGTCTTGAAATGGCGCTCAAGCGCGCTTTCTATACCAAGTAGGTTAACTTGTTTTCAAGAGCCAGCATGTCGTCATGCTGGCTCTTTTGCATTTCTTTTGTGTGAAGTCTTGGTGAGCAAACTGGTAATTTGAACTAGTGACACAGTTTATTACGGGCTAGATTGCCGCACTTAGTGTTGTTCGCTAGTGTTCGATTAAGTCTTCAGTCGTAGTAAGGTCTTTGAGTTGTTTCCCCTGATAAAGCGTCACGTATTTAAATCGAGCCTTTGTTTACTCGCACTTTCATTACTCTCTGCATGTGGTGGAGAGGGGGAGTCTGGAGGTCTTTCTCCTGAGCCTAATCCATTAACACAAGATCAGCGTTACGACCTCCTCTATCGCTCTACATTTGGACCTAAGCCTAACTCCTATCAAGAATTAGCCGATCTTGGCTACTCAAGATGGCTTGATAAGCAGTTTTCTATGGCTCCGAGCCTGCATTTAACTCGCCTCAAACAGTATCCTATCGAAGATGGACGAGACAGCTACAACCAATCTGACCGCGTGTCAGTATGGTGGGATCTTAGCTTAAATGCCCCCGATCAACTCAGGCAGCGAGTCGCGTTCGCCCTTAGTGAAATCTTCGTGATTTCGCGATATGGCGCCAGTTTAAATGGCCGCGTTCTGGAGATGACCGACTATTACGACATGCTCATCACACACGCATTTGCGAATTATCGCGAGTTGATTGAATCGGTGACCCTGCACGCTGCCATGGGGGATTATTTGTCGATGATGGCAAATCAAAAGGCAGACCCAGAGAGTAATCGTTACCCAGATGAAAATTACGCCCGTGAAGTGATGCAACTGTTCAGTATCGGTCTGTATGAGCTAAACCCAGATGGCTCGGAGAAGCTTGATAACCAAGGGCAGTTGATTCCAACTTACTCGCAGGATGATATTGAGAATCTGGCTCGAGTGTTTACCGGCTGGCACATCGCTGAGAAAAACCAGCCTAATTGGGGCTCTAAAGATGGCAACTGGCTTTTGCCAATGGTGGCGTATCCAGAACGTCATGATTTTGAGGAAAAAGTGGTGATGGGAGAGGTGTTTGCTCAAGGGCAGACCGCCGAACAAGATATGGCACAGGCCATGGATATGTTGCTAAACCATCCAAACACAGGCCCATTTATCAGTCGCCATCTTATCCAAAGGTTAGTGACATCGAATCCGTCTCCCGCTTATGTCGCAAGAGTGAGCGCACTGTTTGACGATAATGGTAGCGGCGTGAGAGGCGATCTCAAAACGGTAGTTCGTGGAATTCTGACTGATAGTGAGGCGCTGAATGGAGGTGACCGTTCGCCCGTTAAGATGAAAGAGCCTCTAATTGCGATGACCAATTTTTTCCGAGCTCTCGAGGCGAAATCCGCTGATCCTTCGGGTCGCTTTCATAACTCGATTAACACCTTTGGAGCGTATGGGCAGTCGCCATTGGGCTCTCCAAGTGTCTTCAACTTTTTCTCGCCAGATTACGCCCCGAACGGAGAGATAGCGGATGCGAATGATGTAGCACCTGAGTTTGAGATATTGAGTTGGAACAACTTTATCCTCACTAATAACCAGCTTTGGTCGGCAACGGGCAGGACAAATTATAATGGCGAGGATAATCCGGCGCGCATTGTCATTAATACCGCACCGCTAGAAGCGATAGCCAATGACCATGAAGCACTGATTGAAGAGATTGAAAGGCGACTGCTTTCTCAAAGAATGAGCGAGCCGCTTAAAGTGATTGTCCTAGAAGGGTTGGAAGATCTTCGTGATACGCAACAAAGCTTGAAGGTTCGTAATGCTCTCTACACCGTCGTAACCAGTCAAGAATTTCATATTGAGGAGCTTGCCCAATGATTTCACGTCGTCACTTGTTAGCGGCTATGGCGTCGACACCAATTGTTTCGATGCTGGGTACTGGCACTGCACTTGCTCTGCCAGACGGTGATTATAAGGCTCTGGTTTGTGTGTTTTTATTTGGCGGCAATGATGGCTTTAACATGTTGGTGCCGAGCGATAACGCACACTATGATGAGTACGCGACTGCTCGTCCTGCAATTGCTATTCCACAAGCATCTCTATTGCCGTTGTCATTGAGTACCGGCTCTAGCTTGGCATTGGGATTACACCCATCGATGAGCGAGATTCAAAGCCTGTTCAATAGTGGAAAAGTCATTCCTATTGCCAACAGCGGCGTGTTGATAGAGCCTTCAACAAAAGAAGGTTTGAAAGACGGCACACATGCTATGCCTCCGTTTTTGTTCTCACACAACTCACAGCAAACAGAATGGCAGCGGGGCTGGTCGGGCAGTACGACAACACTTGGCTGGGCCGGACGGTTGATGGATGTGCTTAGTAGTGATTCTGATGAGATTAGTCCAACGTTTAGTCTCAATGGCTATGCCCAGCTACTCAATGGCAGCGTACAAAGTGCAAACCTCATTAATGCCTCATCTTTGCCAAAAGTAAACGCAGTGAGCAACGCACAGCGGCGTAAGAGTTTTGATCAAGTGATGAGTCTCTCCCCATTGACTGCATTTGGTCGGGAGTTTGACCGAGTAAAAGGCGATTCCATTTCCATACGAGATCAGCTAGCGGCTGCCATTGAGTCCGTGCCTGAAGAGGAACATTTCCCAGATATCTCTTTGAGTCAGCAATTACATACGGTCGCAAGACTGATTAAATCGAGTGACCAACTTGGGCACCAAAAACAAGTCTATTTTGTCGGCTTCGGTGGCTTTGACACTCACGCCAACCAATTGGAAGACCACGCTCAGCTAATGAACGCATTAAGCCAATCGTTAGCAGCGTTCAATCAATCAATGGAAGCCGCAGGGCTTGGTGATAAAGTCACAACGATGACAATGTCCGATTTCGGACGACGTTTGGCGAGCAACGGTACTGGCACTGACCATGGCTGGGCCAGCAATCACCTTGTAATGGGCGGCGCACTAAATGGCGGCCAGTTATATGGCCAGTGGCCATCACTCATCCTTGATGGAGAGAATGACTTCAACAAAGGGCGAATGATACCGACGACGTCCGTTGAGCAGATTGGAGCGACGATTGCTAAGTGGATGGGAGTAACTAGTAAAAGCTCGATGGACTATATCTTCCCAAACCTCGCTAACTTCACGGTTCAGGATTTAGGCTTTTTGAAGTCATGAGGGCTAGCTTGTTTTAGGTATGCTCGCTCCCTCGTCTTACATACAGGCCCGAATCTTGTGAGTAAAAATCGCGCACTCATGCCCACTCCCAGTTGTATTTACTGTATTGTAAGTCAATATATTGGATACTATACCGAAGTGACTCCACTCTGAATCCAGCATCTTGAGGTCACTTTGGTGTATGACAATAGTGCATTATTGAAGGAAGTATGTAATGAGTAAAAAGATGACAATGGCTGAGATTTCAAGACAGCTTGGAATTTCGACAATGACTGTGTCACGTTACTTTAATGGCGGTTATGTTTCGGCTGAGAACCGCCTTAAAATTGAAGCTATCGTCAAGGATAGTCATTACACGCCTAATATCTTTGCTCGCTCTATTCGTAGCCAATCGAATATTATTGGTTTTGTCGCACCTCGTATTGAGTCATATACGACGAGTCTAGTGATTAAAGGGGCGCTGGCTGCTGCCAACGAATCACAAGTACGAATGCTGTTTCATTCCACAGGGTTTAATCATGAGTCAGAATGCCAAGCCGTAAGAGAGTTTAACGGCTTAAATGCACTGGGCACGATAATTATCGCTTCAAAACACAGTGTTGAAGAGACTTTTTATCGAACCTTAGATAATGTGTTATTTATTGGCAAAAACTCCCCCCATCATTGTTGCTTATACTACCCCGATCATGCTGCTATTAAAGCACTCGTCTCCCAAACCATTACTCAGTTAAAACAGCAGCAAGCACCACTGGTAGCCGTAAATTATATTTACGATGAACGTATGCTTTCTAGCCGAACTAAGTCGATGCAAGCCACCATTACCGACACCGTACCCGAGTTAAACTTTTCACTGCAAGCCTTAGCCAACTCTGAGGAAAAAGCCGACTACCAGGCAGTTCAATTACAGCCCAATCATGTCTACTTTTGTGCCACCGATAATATTGCCATTCGGTTATATCGTCGCGCCAAAGAACAGCAACTCAAGATTGGTCATAACGTATGGATTGTAGGCATGGGCGACTATGACTACAGCGATCTGTTAGTCCCGAGTCTGACTACTGTAGCTTTTAACTACTATCAAGTGGGCTACCAAGCTGTCAAAAAGCTGATAAAGCGCGATTTCAGTTCCGTTGAAGGCACATTCGATTTAAAAATGAGAGAGAGTTCACAGTTCTCTTGAGGTTATGAGGGGTATCTCACAGTTTCTTTGAAATTATATTGAGTCTAAACATAATACATTTAACCTCATGTGTTATCGATAACACATAGCCTAACATTGATGATTTGCGCCAATAACATACATTCAAGCCCACTCGAGTGGTGGAAAAAAGCGACCGCCTACCAGATTTATCCCCGTAGCTTTTATGATACGAACCAAGATGGTATTGGTGATATCAATGGAATCATTGCTAAGCTGGATTACCTAGCTGATTTGGGCATTGATTTAATATGGATTTGCCCATTCTATGCATCACCGAACGATGATAACGGCTACGACATTAGTGACTACCAAGCGATTCATCCTGACTTTTGGAACCCTGGAGGATGTGGATAGACTGATCGCTGCTGCTCATACGCGTGGCATTCGCATCATTATGGATTTAGTGATCAACCACACCAGTGATGAACATCCATGGTTCATCGAATCTCGAGATAACAAAAATAGCCCTAAGCGCGATTGGTACATTTGGCGTGATGGTTGTGAGGCTACCGCTGAAAAACCGACTTGCGACCCAAACAATTGGGAAAGTATTTTTCATGGCAGTGCATGGGAATATGATGAAAAAACTGCACAGTACTACTTGCACCTATTTTCTAAAAAACAACCGGATCTGAATTGGGAAAACCCTGAAGTTAAGCAAGCACTATTCAAAATGATTCATTGGTGGTTGGAGCGCGGCATTGATGGTTTCCGTGTGGATGCCATTAGCCATATTCAGAAACAACCAGGTTTACCTTCTTTACCCAATCCAAAGGGTGAAAAGTATGTCTCCTCGTTTGATTATCACATGAATGTGGCAGGCATTGAAAAGCATCTGCATGAGTTAAAAGAGCAGGCGTTTGATCCCTTTGACATTGTCACAGTTGGTGAGGCCAATGGGGTTACTGCCGAGAATGCATTGCCTTGGGTTGCCGAAGCGACCGAGCAGGATCAAGGTGGTGTTTTCAACATGATTTTTCAGTTTGAACACATGAAGCTATGGTCGGAAGAACAAAGCAACGAGCGTTTAGATCTGGTGGAGTTCAAACGCATTTTATCGCGTTGGCAGGATGCATTAGAAGGTAAAGGTTGGAATGCGCTTTATTTAGAAAACCACGATCAAGCTCGTAGTATTGATACTTTTGCCGACCCTAACTCTAGGTATGCCAGTGCTACCGCATTAGCGAGTTGTTATTTCTTGATGAAAGGGACTCCGTTTATTTATCAGGGCCAAGAGATTGGTATGGTAAATCATCAGTTTACTTCTCTTGATGAATTTAATGATGTGTCTGCTAGGAACTTAATTCAAAAGCTATCTCAACAAGGTCAAAGCGATGCAGACATCCTAGCCCTGTTAAATCAAGTATCCCGCGACCACAGTCGCTTGCCAATGCAATGGAACGACCAGAAATTTGGCGGTTTTTCTGAGGTGCAACCTTGGTTCTGGGTCAATCAACAGCACGCAGATATCAACGTTGAGCAACAACAGATAGATCCAAATTCGATTTTGAGTTTCTACAAGCAGCTGATTGCTCTGCGTAAGTCAAATGAAAGCTTGGTGGTTGGCCGTTATCAATTGCTGCTACCTAGCGATCCTAATATCTATGCTTATCAACGTGTTGCTCAAGATATGACATGGACCATTATTACCAATTTAAGTCCACAAGAGAACGTCGTTGATATCGACTGCTCGCAATTAGGCGAGTTAGTACTTGATAATCAGAATATCAACAATGAACACGCTCGTTCAGATTTTATAGCGACGAAAATTGCCCCAGCTTATGCAGCGTATATATTTGCAAGAAAACACTAATTTATATTTATCGCAGGGTCTTTATAAAGCTACCCTGCATTTCAAACAAGGAATCATTTATGAGTAAGTTACTGTCGTTTGATTTTTGGCAACGATTTGGGAAATCCCTTATCGTTGTTATCGCGGTGATGCCAGCCGCGGGTATCATGATATCACTCGGTAAAGTTGTCGCAATGTATGCCGGTGGTATTGGCGCCATTGAAACACTAGGCGCTATTATGGAAAACATAGGTTGGGGGGTCATAGTTAACCTTCACCTATTATTTGCTGTCGCTATCGGTGGTTCATGGGCTAAGGAACGAGCAGGCGGTGCATTTGCTGCTCTGATTGCCTTCATCTTAATCAACCGTATCACTGGGGTTATATTGGGCGTGGATAATGCTATGCTCAGTGATCCTGAGGCGGTTGTGATGAGCTTATTTGGTTCTGAGTTACCTGTCTCTCAATTCTTCACAAATATTTTAGGTGCTCCTGCTCTAAATATGGGTGTGTTTATCGGTATTATGTCTGGCTATTTAGGTGCCAACTTATTTAACCGCTATCATGACTTCGCACGCTTACCTCAAGCATTAGCATTTTTTAACGGTAAGCGCTTTGTACCTTTTGTAGTTATTTTCTATTCGATGATTATTGCGTTTGCTTTATCAATCGTATGGCCTTTAATTCAAGGTGCACTTAATGATTTTGGTCAATGGATTGCAACCTCTAAAGACACAGCACCGATCACTGCTCCTTTCTTATATGGTACGTTAGAGCGTTTATTACTGCCATTTGGTTTACACCACACTTTAACTATTCCAATGAACTACACCGAGTTGGGTGGTACTTATGAGCTTCTGACTGGTACGAATGCAGGCTCAAGTGTTTATGGTCAAGACCCATTATGGCTTGCTTGGGTGAGCGATCTAAATAATCTTAAATTAAGCGATCCGATAGCTTACCAACATCTACTAGATACAGTACATCCAGCGCGTTTTAAGGCGGGCCAAGTTATTATCGCAGCGTCTTCATTGATTGGTATTGGCCTTGCCATGTATCACTGTGTTGATAGTGATAAGCGCGAACAATACAAGCCAATGTTTTTATCTGCGTGTCTTGCTGTGTTATTAACTGGTGTAACAGAGCCTATTGAATTCATGTTTATGTTTATTGCTCCTGTTTTGTATGTTGCGCATGCGGTGTTAACAGGGGTTGCATTTGCGTTAGTAGATGTGATGGACCTACGTGTACATGCCTTTGGTTTGATTGAATTAGTCACTCGTATACCTATGATGGCTTCAGCGGGCATCGGTGGTGACTTGGTTCGCTTCGCATTGGTGTCTATTGTTTTCTTTGGTGTTAACTATGGATTATTCCGTGTGCTTATTGTCAAACTTAAATTGCCAACACCGGGACGCATGGGTAACTACCTCGATGACAGTTCAGAATCCATGTCAGAAGATGAGAAGATGGAAACTATCATTAAGAATTTAGGTGGCCGTACCAATATTGCTGAGATTGATGCTTGTATGACTCGATTGCGCGTTACAGTTAATGATCCGCAGTTGGTTGCCGAATATGAGTTATGGAAGCCGACGGGAGCACTTGGCGCTGTAATTAAAGAGCAAGGAGTACAAGTTATTTATGGTCCTGGAGTGGATGTCATTAAATCTAGATTGGTTGCGAAGTTTTCAGCACAACCAGCGTAGTTATTTCTCTATTTAGATAGAGTAACCTCGAAAAACGCAGCCTTGCGCTGCGTTTAACTCACTCCAAATAAATAAGTGATTAATAAATGAAGTTAATGACGCTAAATACCCATAGTTGGCAAGAAGAGAAACAGCTAGAAAAGTTGGATGTGGTAGCGCAAGCCATTATCGAGCAAGGGTGCGATGTCGTTGCATTACAGGAAGTGAATCAACATCAAGACAGCCCGGCTGTTGATGCCAATATATTAACCAATCACACTGTGCTCGCTGATAACTATGGTTACTTGTTACAGAAAAAGCTCATGGAATACGGTTATCACTACCAACTTACATGGGATTTCGTTCATCAAAGTTATGACGTATATCACGAGGGACTGGCGTTCTTGACGCGACTGCCGATTATCGAACATGAGGTCATTGACCTAAGCGATAACTATGACGTGAACTACTGGAAACATAGACGAGCAGTGCGTATTAAGGTGACTTCCCAACAAGGTTATTTCAATCTTTATAATTGTCATTGCGGCTGGTGGAATGACTCAGAGAACTCATTTGAGGATCAGTTCAACCGAATCAATGCAAAATTATCAACAGAATTGAGCTTTCTATTAGGTGATTTCAATAACCCAAGCCATATACGCGATGAAGGTTATGATTATGTTTTACAGCGCGGATTGATAGATTGTTATGAAATAGCTGAAATAAAAGATGCTGGAACCACAGTAATTAAAAACATTGATGGTTGGGAAAAAAATAGCCAAGCGCTTCGGATTGATTTGGTTTTTAGTAATCAACCAGTGGTGGTCAAGCAGCATCAGGTGATTTTTAATGGCGATTTTTATCCGGTTGTGTCGGATCACTTTGGGGTTCTGATGGAAGTAGACATTACTTAATGTTTATTAACTTTTCGCAGCTTATAAATCCACATTCTACAACCGGCCAAACCCCAAGAGTCCGTTTGGTGATTACTTATTGCTCTTCAAGATAATTTAAACTGACAAGCACCTGATTTATCGACTAAAATTTCTTGTATCTTTGATGTGGAAATTGGCCGAATTTAGGTGCTAACTATATGAATAATAAAAAGACACCATCGATTCTCGTTGTATGCATGGGCAGCACAGTTGTTTCTATTAACTGATTGAAAAATAAAAATAAAATTCCGTTCCCAAAATTGCTCCAATGAAAGTTCTCCAAAATATGAGCGCGTTTTAGACGCGCTGCAAGAGTGCTATAGGTGACTTAGTATGAGTTACTGGGTAACGTCTGGAGTCGGAGAACACAAAGTCTGATACTTTTCCTAAAGTTTGTTAAATAAGAGTAATACCTTGCCTACTATTGTGCTTTTTTGGCATATCGATAACTTGCAATCAATTCAAAGAACCTAAGAAGAAATTCTTGATATGGAACTTCAAGTCATTCAATCGGGTATGCATTTTTGAGAGGTTAGTTGCTAGGTTTTACTTTGTTGCATATCAACGAGGCTCTATAATAACTACCTGATTTAAGTGAGGTTTGTTATGGGTTTTCAAGGGATAGTCGATGCATGGAATGCGCCTGTAGGTTTTATTGCAGCTGTATTCGCCATCATTGGTGTGTTGTGGGGGGCGCTCAAGTTAATACGTGTACAGTATAGAAAGTTTAAGGAGCCAAACGATGTTCATGGATTTCTACATAACTTAGGGTTGAGAGAAAAATACAAAATCGCGATTGTGGATGATGAGATAAAGGACTTTCCAATAGAGTATCTGAAAAGCCTTGGTTACAGTGTATCAACTTATGAATCTATCTCCTTGAATGAGGTTGATAGGCTACTGTCATTCGATATTATATTCCTTGATGTAAAAGGGGTTGTTACAGAAGACTTAGATACGGGTGGAGCTAAGTTACTGAAGCTCGTAAAAAAAGCCAAGCCTAGTGTTATGGTTATTGCTGTATCCTCAGGTAAATATCAACTCAACTTGAACTCCTTTTTTGAGGATTCAGACGATGTTTTGAATAAGCCTATTCGAGAGATAGACATCGAGAATTCAATATCAGATTTGATTAAACACAATATTGACGTTGATAGCATGGCAGAAGAGCTAACCAATATGATTGTTTGCTCTAAATCAAAGCAAGAGAAACTCATTAATAAGAATTTGATTGGCTACTTCTCAGGACAAGTTGGTTACGAACGCCTGTGCGACGTAGTTCACAAAAACACCAATCACAAATACTCTGATAAAATATCAACACTAGCGAAAAGAATAATGGGAAGGTTAAGCTTTGATTCGTGATTTCTTTGAAGATGGGCTGATTAGCCACAACTTTCCTGTAATGGTTGATGGTGTGGTTTATAGCGGAAATAAAACCAGCAACAACGGTATCTGTTCAACCGAATGTTACAATGGACAATATGACAATTCAATCAAAACAATAACTTGCAATCATGGCTTTACTCACTACCTCAAGAAAGTTAATGGTATTGATATTGCTATCGTTGATGTTATATCGGACAACAGCAAACTTGCCAAAAAGTATCGAGGCAGAAATGTTAGTCGAGCATATGCGGAAAGGTGGTTTAACTACATATCACGATTCGGGTGTCGTTTAGAAGCGCTCGTCTATAAAAAAGCCAGTGAAGACTTCGATAAATTTCATGAAGTAACAAAATGGTGCGATCAAATACATCATTACTCAGACAAAATTTTGAGAGGGTATGGTAACACTCCAAAGGAAGCCGAAGGTAATGCTCCTAAGAGTGTGAAGAGCTTATATAAGTCTTCAGTTATGCTTAAAGATTCGCTTGAAACAACTGGTATTTATTTTAATCCCAACGCTGCGAAATATGGTCGAAAGCGTACTACTGATGTGTATAGAATGGTCGACAAGATAGTTCGAGTTGTGGAACATTCTGAAGCAAGTGCTTTCAACAAGAAGATTAAACTCAGCGGTAGGGTTGATAAGAACTATGATATCTATGAGTCCTTCAAAATTATTCCAATGTCATTTCTACAGAACGCAATAAAGTACTCTTCTAGTGATGAGATAAAGGTTCGATTTGAAGAATTTAGTAACTCACTTTCCATCAATGTTATTTCTACCGGTAACTACATAACTGACGAACAACAAGAAAAACTGTTTGATCGAGGTTATAGAACTCCTTGGGCAAGAAAGGCACATCATGATGGAAAAGGGCTTGGATTGTTCGTTTCAAAAATAGTTGCCGATGCTCATGATTTTGAAATAGGTGCCAAGAGTATGAAGCTAGAGTATGAGTACAATGGTCAGTCTCAAGCTGAAAACCTTTTCTATCTGAAACTAACAGTCAAATGAGCGACAACGTATTAAGCATATAAATCCAAAAAAGAGGCCTATGTGGCCTCTTTCTAGTACAAAGTCTAAACATCATTTGATTCAGAGTGTCTAAAACCTGCATGAAGCCGATTAAACTATATTGCTCATAGAACTCAAGCCCGCAAAGAGAGTTAACGAAGGGTATATTGTACTGGCGATTGCAGGTGTGTTGGTCGCAAGAACCCCCTGTAAGATTGTTCGAGTAATGATTCTTACAGGGTATAATCAACGGCAATTGTAAGTTGAAGCTCAAAGGTCAAGCAAAAGGCTTTATCGCTTCATTAAGCAACATATCAAGCTCTCACACAGAATAGCCAACAACCGAATTCAACCAAAGCTTTCACCGCTTGACGAAAAATTGCGAAGCTTCGTTTTTCTTAGGCAGTGTTACAAAGGCTGCCCGCATTCGCAGCAGGTTTGGTGCCGACGAATAGTATCCAGAGAAATAAGAATGCACTTTGCTTTAGCTGTTGGGATATTGAACTTTGAAACTACCTCCGACAGAAGTGTTTTATCAAAGTTAGCCTGCCCGCTGTTGGTCACTAACCAGCGCTGAACATAGCTACTGACTAATACCATTTGGTTAATATCATTGTACGTATCATCCGCTTGGTTGTAGTTGTTGATTTTCTCTTGGAACATTTTCAATGTCGAGTGCCAGAATCGTCGGTTTGGGCGTTCCATTCGAGTTTGCAGCGTACTGGTTTTCACTCCCAGCGCCCTCGCAAAGTCGCTCCGTTTGTTGTAGCCACCAGATTCCATCATGTTCTTTAATTGCTCAGCTAAAGCATGTGCTTCGGTATGAGTGGCGAATTTTACGGCCATTGTGTCACCTCATTAGTTTTTAAGTCGAAGTAAAACTTTAAACAACAACATTTCGGGTTGTCCAACTTCTAGAAATACGTTAAAAAAACTCTTGAAAATGCCTAAGATATTGATAAGTAAGGGTTAAAAAGAGAGCGGTAAAATTAGCCCGTTATTATAAAGGTGAGTAGAGCTTACTGAGTTTTGGGTTTTTCATAACGTGTTGATTTTAATAGATTTGTGCTAATTTTAAACGTTTATGTTGCTTTAGGACAAAATTATGATCGTGCCCACACTTTAAACAATCAGTTTTAAGCTAACGCATCCATGGTCTAAATATTTAGGTCGATACTTTCATGGATTAGCTAAAAACTTAATTTCTTGTTTAGTACTTATTGTCCCTGAGCGCCTTTCAATTCACCTACCACAACATACTCACTACCACGGCTATCCGAATACCTATCCGTCGTTCGGCGGTCTTTGTGACCAAGTAGCTTTTGGGTATCGACGCCTGCTTCGTGGTATGTGCGTTCGGCCAATGATCTTAGTTCATGAAAAGTCGGAGGGGTGCCTTCCCATTTTAGATTGGCTTTGTCTCGAGCCTCGGCAAACCTTCGAGTGACAGTGTTGACGTTGACCTTGTCGCCTGGTTTGGTGCTGTGTACTCTCGCTATATTGTGAACGAGATAGCGTGACACTATATCCGTCTTTCGGCACATCCCTATAATCTCAGCCAGCGTCATATCGAGAATTGGATTACGAAGGGTGAGGGGGAAGGCTAGTTTCGTTTTTTGCCCAGATTTACTTGTGGCAACGTAGAGTAGACCGTCTTTAATGTCCGAGAACTTGAGGTTACAGATGTCCTCTCGGCGCAGTCCTGTCGTCAAAGCGAGAAGGGCGGCGTGATAGCAATAGACATGAGGTGACTCTTTCAACACGCGGTCGATTTGCTTCCAGTGAGATACGGTTAGACGTGAACGGCGAACATTCGTTTTTGGTGGCTTGGTCGCTAAGGCAGGGTTATAGCCAGCCTCAACCTCACCGGCATGTTGAGCCTCTTTGAAAACATCAATCCAAATAGACCTCAGAACTTGAGCCATTCGTGTTTTGCCTTCCCGTTTGTACTCATCAATGATGATGGCCAGAGTCTTTGTGTCGAGCTCTCTGATAGCAACATGCTTACATCTGTCATTTAGGACTTTGATGCCACTTCTCCGTGTTTTGAAGGTAGCATCAACGATTTCACCAGTCTCAAGTCTTTCGGCTTGGATCTCCATGTATCGCTCACACCATTCACCGGTACTGATCCCCATTCGTTTTTTCTTGGCAGGATTAGCATTGAAAATGTGGTGATATTGCTCGACTAGCTGGGCAGCGATGAGTCGATTGAGCTCTGTCGCAACCTTAATCGCTGTTGTTCTGTCGGTTCCTAATCCATGAAATCTACCGGTTCGAGTATCTCGGTATTGGTAGTACGCCTTGCCATTTCGCCTATCAAATTTTTGATAGAGATTGGGAACGTTTAGATTGTGTGCTCTAGGTCTAGCTGCCATGGCGGAAAATCCTAGCAACGACAGGGTCGCTGATTTCTATGGAGTCTGTTGAGCAAAGGCCGACAAATACCGCTTTTTCATCGCACATCCACTTTCCGCCGAATTTGACCGGAGCAGGGTGTATCTGCTTTGTTTTTGCGTAGCTCGCTAACGTACTCGCACTTGGGGCAAAGCCAAACTCTTGGATTGCCCATTCCCGAATCGTAATATGCATAGTTCACTCCTGACTTTAGTTGTTGCCTGAGTCAGCCAATCGCCTTGCTGTAACCGACCATCATACCTTTGGGTTGAACCCAAAAAGTCCGTTTACTTACATTTTCTAGATTAGCGAGGCCGAAATGGTGGCAATGGGATTAAGCAGCCAAAAACGAGTGCACAAAAATTTTTTGGGGTAGGCCATTGGAGAAATATCGAAGAAGCAAAGTACGTTCTGTTCAGATAGCTTTCTTGCTCTGAACTGCGGCTTTAATCACCGTTCGATACACATCAGGAAGTGGGAAAACAGCGAGAAAACACAAAGTGCACTTAGCGACAAATTTACCGTTGGTTTCTCTATATTGGGTGGAAGATGTAGGACAAATTTGTGAGAATTTAAAGAAAACATTTAAAAACAATGACATAGGAAAATCGTTTGTTGATGATTCTAAGTGAAATGCCGGTATTGGGTGGAGAGCCCTCTTTTACCCAAGGGAAAATTGGTCAGAAAAACAAAGAGTGAAATGAATTCGATGTATTACGTTAATTTCTGAATCATGAAAAGTGTCATATTTCCCGTAATGGGTGGAAGGCGTGTTTTGACGTTGGCAAAAAAGCAGGAGAAAAAAAGAATATATCGATTAATCAGATGGTTGTAAGGCGAGGTTACAAGCAAAAATAGGTTGTTTTGGGTATTTGGGTGGAAAGCCTAAAAACCCCGAAATTATCTGTAATGGGTGGAGACCCTCCCCACTTTCCACCCAAAAATTATGCTGGGGGAAATTTTACTGACAAATAATCCCATACCCAGCGCGACTATAGCAGAGAAAGTATCTTCACTGACGCTTATCGTAGCCGCTTAAATCGTACAACTTGGCCATAGCGGCCTTGAGCGGCGGACAGGGTTAGCAAGCGTGTAAAACAAGCTATGAAACCGCCAATCTGCTGGGCAATGTCGCTAGGTGCTCTTGATACTGCAAACATGGCCAACGCGGCCTTGAGCGCGCTCTAAGTTTACTTTTGGGGATGAATAACTGTGCAAAGCGCAGGCCTTAATCTTAAGTACGGCCAGCGCGATTATCACTGCTGATAAGGTTCACGTGAGGCTCAAGACATCTCCCTTTTCTGGGATTGCTCTAAAGAACTCACACTGGCAGGGCATCCTCACATGCCTGAAGAAAACTCACTAAATAGAATTAACAGTTGTCATTTGGGCTGCTTAATCAGATTTCCATAGCTCCCTCAGTGCTTTACTAGAACAACGAAACACAGGAGGGAACTATGACTGAGCCAGCGAATAGCAAGTTTCCAGCAGTAATTTGGGAACCAGTGGTCGAGTTAAGATCAACTATTGAACAGGTATTGGAAAGATTGTGTTATCCGAGTTTCTAGACTCTGCTTGTTTCAGGTACTCGTCGAATAGACCGTCCAAAAAGGTGTACCTTTTCGGACTTCAGCAAAACGGCCAAATGGTAAGGTAATCACTGTACGTTAAGTCGGCAAAATACTTGCTGTACATGTCTTCATTATTGCTGGGACTTATTGAACAGTTTCGAGGAGGGGTTATGTTGATTGGTTATGCTCGTGTTAGCAGCGATGAACAAGATTTGGGGATTCAGGTTGAACACCTGACTACTATTGGTTGCGAAAAGATCTATCAAGATAAAGCCAGCGGTAAGAGTGCGGAGCGTCAGGGGTTAAAGCAGCTTCTTGAGTTTGCCAGGGAAGGGGACATAGTGCATGTCACCAAGGTAGACCGGATTGCCAGAAATACAATCGATGCGCTTGGCGTCGCCGACCAATTGAGCGCGCGGGGCGCAGGGCTCATTTGTCATGACTTGGGCGACCTAGACATAAACAGTGACGTGGGGCGCGTTATCTATACCACAATTGGAGCGTTTGCAGAGATGGAGCGCTCAAGAATACTGCAGCGATGCAATGAAGGGCGAGAACGAGCTAAACAGCAAGGAAAGCACCTTGGTCGTTATCCAAACGTTGCATTACATGAACGCATAAGGGAGTTAGCTGACAGCGGTTGGAATAAGCATGCTATTAGCCGTGAGTTGGCGTGTAGCCGCTCTACGGTTTATAAGGTGCTTTCTAAACAGGTTAGAGTTTAATGTGGTTATCAGGCTCTAAACGCGATTGTGAGGCTTCTATATCTGGCGGCTAGAGTGTGTCGCGACACGTTTTTGCTCCAAACCTTCTTAGAGCCGTTTAGAGGATAACCTACGCAGTATATCAATAGATAAAGCTGAACTAGTCTGTGCTTTGGTCTCTCAAACGAAACTATTACGTAATTCTCCTCCTACAACTCGTTGTCTACTCACATAACAAGCTGATACCAGTTGAGTTTCATAATAGACGGCAGCAAAATACACGGTAGGTAAAGATGGAAGATTCCGTCTAAAAAGCGTTACACGATATGGAAACTTTATGGAACTTATTGAATTAGTTAGAAGTGAATATCTATCCATTATATTTGGTAGCTTGGGTGGCCTTGTCACAGCTGTACTGACTCAAAAAGTTGTGAATAAACGTGGCTTGTTTAGCTATTTTGTTACACACAATAAAATTGGCAGTTCAACGCATGATTCAGTACTTGGAGATGTGTCCGTTACTTGGAACGGTAACGACGTTGAGCATTTGTACTTCTCTACGATTAAGCTCAAAAATGAAAGCCTGAATGATTATGAGAGTGTAGTTATCAAAGTTTACACTACTGACACAATGCTCTTGTCGGAGTCTACCCAAATAGAAGATACCCCAGATATTCTTTCCTGGACGGAGAAATATAAAAATAGTCTTTATGTACCAGAAGGCGAAGTGGTTAATGAGGCGCAGCTAAATACTTACCATGGACAGCGGGAGTATGTAATCCCGGTTTTTAACCGTGGGCAGAAAATTACACTCACGTATATTAATTCAGCTAAGACTCCCCAAATGCCTAATATTTGGTTATCTACAACTATAAAGGGCGTTAAGCTTAAGTTCCAAGTACCACATAGTCAGATTATGGGTGTATCCCAACTAAGAGCAGGCTTGATTGGGTCTTTACTAGGCTTTGTCCTACTGTTGCCATTGGTTACATATGTTTCAAACGTTTGGTTAATAGCAATAGTAGCCATATCGTATGGACTTGTAGCTCAGTTACCGGGTGTTATATTTATTAAATCCCTCAGGAAACTTAGAGAGCTAATCGGTGGTTAGCCATATAACAAACTGCTCAAGAGGAATTCGCAACGCTTGGTATTTTAACTATATCTTGGTTCAAGCGTTTAAGGTAGTGTGTAGCGATTGCAGTGTTAGTCGACTAGCACGGCGTTAACATGCTGTAGATTGAAAATATAGGCTTTGATTAATGCTATGATAAAGAATCAGAATTGTGTGTATTGCGGTATCGCCGTTAAGAAGTCCGTAAATTCGGATACTGGACGCTCTGTTGAGCATTTGATACCACAAATTGCTGTTAGCAAAAAAAGATCAAATGCTAAAGGTGACTTCAACGTATGCAGAAAGTGCAACACTGAGAAAAGTAAAATTGATGAGTTGTTCGGGTTGATATCTAGGATAAATACACCAGGTGAAGGTGGCATTGAGGCTATATCAAAGCTTGCAAAGATGTACGGTAAACGAAATAAGGCTATAACACGGATGATTGATAATGCGCGTCGTCATCCCGAGGGTATGGAGCTAAAACTACCTTTTAAAGGTGAGGATATATACAAATATGGGGTTTTCCTTACGAAAGGGGAATATTTTAAAAAGCACTTGTCGCTACTCGACCTAAATGAAAAAGTTGTATTGGTTACATGGGGTAGCCCTAGGGTAGTCAAGGAGTTACTTTCAAGGTATCAATCGACTCACGGACGTAACCCCTATGATGATCTTGCTAAGAATAGTAGTGTGGAAAACGTATATAAAGAATGCTTCATTGTCGTAAACACCGAAGGGAATAGTTTCTCATTCTTTTTCAATCGAGAGTACTTACTTTTGACGAAGATTGTTGATAGAAATGAAGAGACAGTTCGAGAAAAGCGCATCAATAAGCTTGATTTAATCGCAGGCTTTGCTCAGGGAAAAGCGAGTAAGTACTGTATGTAAGAATAATGCTAGCAAACGGTTATGGCCGATTCCGAATCGCTCGGTATTTTCGGTTCACTTTGATTTTGGTCTTTACTACACAATGATTTATGGTGGTAATAGCAATACTCACCACCATAAACGAGTCAAACCCTTATAACTTGAACTAGTAATATAGCTGACTCGGTTCTGTATAAAAAGGGCGTTTTGTCGTAGTTTTTCCAAACTAGTCTTTGTGTCCAAATCTTGCCATGTTGCTCATACTTATCACATCTGTTCTAGAGACATAGTTTCTGTATGCATGCATGCAATCAAGTTAAATAAGTACTATTAAAATTACTAGGGTGCAAAAACAGTTTTTTGGCCTGAACGCCAACATAACTAAAACTTGCTACAAATTGAGGTTCGGTAACGTGTAGTTTTGGGTAATCATCTCCTTCATGTAACTTTTTAATTTCGTCGGATGGTAGTTGAATGAATTCTGGACTAGTATCCACTTGCACTGAAACAGGAATGAAGCTATGGGCATTACCATACTCTTCAATTATTTGCTTATCAAAAATCTCTTCAGCCCTATTTTTTAAGTCTTCATAGGCATATTCATGATGCTTCAACAGCTCATAGTAGAGCCACAAAACATCCTCACCATCTAAAAGAGTTTCTGTGTAGTCAACAAAAGGTATACATTCTCTGAATTGATTCATTGATATTGCTCTAGTTTTTTTATTTCCTAACCTTTCCGAAATAATTCTTTTTTCTTTGTTTTTTTGTGAGTTAAGATGACGTAAGGCTTCAATAAAGTTCAGGAAATTATCATCTAATTCCTTTAGGGCTGATATGTTTAAGTAGTCGTAGTCTACGGGGTTCCCCCCCGAATAACTTTTTTCTTTACTTGCATGAACATTAAGAAACATCAATTCTTTTAAATCTAGTGGTATATGGTCATCTCCGAGCAAAAACATTGGTAGGTGGCTTGTTCTCTCAGCTGTATCCATACTGTAGCACTTTGAAAAGTCGTCAAAATATTTATGTAGAAACAACAATCTAGATCGTAGTAGGCTCAATAACTGGATATAAGATTTGTATTGGCTAACCCTTTCTTTTTTAACCCTATCTATTTCAATACCATTGAATGCTACTAATGCGGTAGTCACAGCAGTAAGGACGGCTCCACCAATACCTAGCCAAGTATAAGCGAACTGCTCATTCCAATTAATTGAGTAGGCAAAGCCACCCACGGTAAAAATTAGCCAAACAAAAAAGCACAAAGCGGGGTGTTTCAATACAAATAATTCTTTCATTTAATCTAACTAAAGCCGTAAATGTAACACAGTTTTTTATTCTACTACGTACTATGTCTTTGTGTAGTTTTTTACAGTCATACTTTATTCGTGAGCACGTTTGAAGAGTCCTCTGATGCATCGTGATCTAATAGACTTTGTAACTCAGAGATGCCCACTTTCGAGTTAGCCCCAAAACCACAGCTAACTCGAAAGCTCCCCAGCCCCTACACTTAGCGCTTAAAGCTCCTCAACAACGAACCTCTACGAAAACATGTCGTCATCCAATCCCGTGCTGAAGCCATCGTCAAAACTGCTATCGCAACTATTATCACAGCCTGTAGTAGTGAATTCGTCAGAGCCGTGATCAGTACATGAGCTAGAATCAGTTTCAACATCGCTATTAGCAGTACTTGAGGTGGTATCGTCTGGGTACGTGCCTTGAGACAGACTGTCGTAGCCATACGGATTTCCCATACTATCCAGCCCGCCAATACCTCCAACCATTGGAAGGCCTGTTGCTGGGTTAATGACGGTACCTTCATCATCGACATGAGATTGGTTGGTAAAGTCCATCGATGCAAAATCGGTGTCGTTAATTGGCTCATACGAGTTGCTATCGACCGAGCTTTGAGTTTGGTCTTGGTAAAATACCCAGTTTGGTTCATGGTTTGACTCCTTGGTGTTAACGCCAGGTTCGATGGTGCTTCCGATAGCTTCGTAACTGCGCATTTTGGTTACCAAAAACAAACCAAAGATGACTAAAGCCAGTAAAGTAAAAATGCCGCTCATACTTCCTCCCCTTGCTTGGATTGAGATAAGTTGGAGAACACTTTGCTCCTTTCATTGCTGATGCTAACACCCGGCCAAATCCCAAGAGTCCGTTTGGTGATTACTTTTTGCTCTTCAAGATAAATAAAACTGACAAGCAGCCTTGTGAACACGCTTAAATTTATAATGTGGCTATTTTTCAATGGTTTATGTGAAAATTAGTTTGTTAGGATGGTTTTCACATAAATGCTGAATGGTCGTTTTGAGGGCAAATTCGCTCCAAAACCCCTCCAAAACTATTCACAAGTACCTGATTTATAGACTAAAATTTTTTGTATCTTTGACGTGAAAATTGGCCGAAATTAGGTGTTAACTCTATGAATAATAAAAAGAAACCATCGATTCTAGTTGTATGCATGGGCAACATCTGTCGCTCCCCGACCGGAGAGGCCGTATTACGTGCTCGAGCAGAGCAAGCCGGTATTGACGTCGAAATCGATTCTGCGGGTACCATCGGTTATCACCAAGGCAATCCGCCAGATTCCAGAGCTAAAAAAGCAGGAGAGGCACGTGGTTACTCGTTTGCTGGCATCCGAGCTCGTCAGGTCACCGATGATGATTTTGAAGATTTCGATATGATTCTGGCGGCAGATAAAGATAACTTGGCTGATCTAAAGCAGCGTTGTCCTCGCCATTTACAGTACAAACTCTCCCTGTTTCTTAGTCATGGTTCATCTAGCTACAAAGAGATCCCAGATCCCTATTACGGTGGTGACCAAGGGTTTGAGTTGGTGTTGGATTTGATTGAGGACGCATCGGATAGTGTTATTGCCAAGCTAGCTTAGTTGAGTATTACTAAGCGCAGAACTTAATTTTGAAGTCTCAGAATGAGAGGGTGTTGGCTACGTGCAGATATACACGCAGCCAATAAAAACGTTAGTGTCGAATGGGTTATTTGCTCATCTCACCACGAAGAACTTCAAGCATTTGAGACTTAACTTCTTCGTAGCCAAGGTTTTGGCTCAGCAAGTAGTGCAGTTTCGCTAGGGCCGCCTCTGGGGTCATATCGAAGCCGCTGATTACACCCGCATCCGCAAGGGCACAGCCTGTTGCATATCCACCCATGTTGACCTTGCCCGCGAGACACTGAGTCAGGTTTACCACGATAACACCGCGCTCAGACGCTTCTTTAAGGTGACCAAGCAGCTCAGGATTTTGCGGCGCGTTGCCGACACCGAAGGTCAATAGGATCATCGCATTGACTGGCTGAAGTAGGGTGTTACGAATAACCTCATGCGAAATACCAGGGTACATGGTGATAACCCCAATTGGCTGAGGCGTAATATCATGCACCTTAAACTCACCTTCTGGTGCTTTATTGATTTCAACACCACTGCTGAGCTGAATGTTGATACCCGCTTCAAGCAATGGTGGTAGATTTGGCGACGTAAACGCGTTGAAGCCATCTGCGTGTGATTTCGTGCTGCGGTTACCGCGCATCAGCTGATTGTTGAAGAACAATGTCACTTCATTGATTGGGTAGTTCGCTGCGATGTGCAGGGCATTCAAAAGGTTAGCCTGACCATCAGAGCGCAGCTCCGCGAGTGGGATCTGTGAGCCAGTTACAATCACAGGCTTACCTAAGTTCTCCAACATGAAAGAGAGTGCCGACGCTGTATACGCCATCGTGTCTGTACCATGCAGAATCACAAAACCATCGTACTTGTCGTAGTTGTCGCGAATATCATCGGCGATCTGTTGCCAATCTGCAGGCGTCATATCAGACGAGTCGATCAGCGGCTCGTACTCATGGATAGTAAACTCTGGCATTTCTGGTCGATGGAACTCTGGCATGCTCGCCAATTGTTTTTCCATAAATCCAGCTACCGGAATGTAGCCATGGTCGGACTTTTGCATGCCGATTGTGCCGCCAGTGTAGGCGATATAGATGTGTTTTCTCGTCATGACAGACATCACTTTGTTAGTCGGGGGAACAGGTGGGGGCGATTATAACCAAAACAAATAAAAGAGCCACCAATCGGTGGCTCTGAATCACGGTTTTGCTGATGAGACCTCTATTGGACGTTACAAGTCAGGCACAGCACATAGTGACCTTTTGGATCATTGAAGCTCTCCATGAGCGACGCATGTTGCTTAAGCTCGTTTGCTACTGGCAATAAGCTTTGTGGGATCCAAGAAGAAATATCAAGTCCCAAACTCACGTGTACTTGCTTCATCAGGTCTTGCACAAATTGTTGTGCAGGGCTTAGTGGCTCTTCAACAAACATCACATCGTATTGTTCTAAGCTTGCTAACTCGGCCGCAAGAGCAATCGCATCGTCAAAGTCGCCAATCTTATCGATAAGACCGTGGTCAAGTGCATCTTGTCCTGTCCATACTCGGCCCTGCGCTACATCATCGACTTCTGTCACGGACATATCGCGATTATCGGACACTAGTGAGATAAAGCGTTTGTAACCATGCTCGATACCCATTTGGAAGGCTTGTGAAGCGCCTTCATTGATGCCTCGAGTGATCCCTACGCCGGAGAATGGCGTCGTGCCGACACCATCAGTATTGACGCCAATATTGTTCAAACCTTTTTCGAACGTCGTTATGACGCTAAAGATACCAATCGAGCCAGTAATCGTGGTTGGCTGTGCCATGATTTGCGATGCACTCATGGAGATCCAATAGCCACCAGATGCTGCCACACTAGACATCGAAACGACGACAGGTTTACCTGCGTCTTTGAGAGCCTGAACTTCATTGCGAATCACTTCGGATGCAAATGCGCTGCCTCCTGGGCTATCAACGCGAAGTACCACAGATTTTACACTGTCATCCTCACGGGCTTGTTTGAGAAGCGCTGCGGTGGTATCGCCACCGATTGTGCCGCGTGGCTGCTCACCATCCATAATTGAACCACTTGCAACGACAACAGCTACTTGATTATCTGGATTTTCAGGAAAATCAAAAGGTACTGACGCGAGATATTCATAGTAACCTACGGCATTGAAGCCACCGTCACCGTCGCTGCCGAACTCCTCTACCATAGCGTCATTGACTTGCTGCTTAGTCGCGAGTTCATCAACCAACCCCATCTCTTTAGACAGTGCCGCTAGGTCACCATCTACGTTTTTGAGTGACGCTAAGAAATCATCCATGCTCGGTGTTAGCACACCTGGGTCAATTTCACGATTGGTTGAAACATCATCGACATAGGCTCCCCATAGCTGTCCAATCCAGCGAGTTGCATTGGCTTTAGCATCTTCAGACATATCGTCACGAAGGAAAGGCTCGACAGCAGATTTGTAGGTACCGACACGAAATACATGAGTGGTTACGTCGAGCTTTTCGAGAAGCGTCTTAAAGTACATAGAGTAGGCGCTGTAGCCTTTAACTAACACTGCACCATCAGGCGCCAGATAGACTTTATCTGCATAGCTCGCCAGATAGTATTGGCTTTGGTTGTAGAACGCGCCGTAGGCATACACGGGTTTACCGGTTGCTTTGAACTCGTTGATCGCTTTAGCGATATAGCGCAGTTTTGTCAGGCTGGTTTCTGGCATGTCACGGAGTGATAGCACCAGTCCGGTTACTTTCTCATCTTGCGACGCGTGACGAATGGTATCGACAACATCGAACAGCACATTTTCTTTAGGAAGATCTTGCCCAAACAGTGAACCCGTAAACGAATCCATCGGGTTAACGTAGGTGCTTTGCTCAACTATTGGTCCAGATAGATTCATAACCAACGCAGACGCTTTGGTTTCGACTTTTGCAGGTGCGTCGCTTTGCGTCAAAGCAAAGTAAAACACAGCGATCATGGCGAAGAAAAACAGATTCACAATGGCAAGTCTAGTGAAGTTAATTAACTTCCATATGCCTTTGAAAATCATACCTATAAAACGGAATACTTTTTTCATTGTCTCTCCACATCACACGTTAGGTGAGTGTTCATTTCCCTAAACATCAATTACTAGTGTAGCGCTGAGGTTAATAATTCGCTGTATGAATAGTGTAATTGTACGTGTAAGTTGCCGATATCTATCAGCGAGGGGTTAAGTGAATATAAATTAGAGACTTAACATACTAGATGAAGTTCAAAGATTCAGAAAGTTTTTCTGCTTATGTTGTCAGAATGTAAACGCTAGTTTGATTTTTTAACCTTTCCATAATATTCTGGTCAGACCACAACAAAAACAATGGAAGTGATGTCAGCCATGTACCCGAACTTACTTAAGCCACTGGATTTAGGATTCACTCAACTCAAGAACCGAGTACTTATGGGATCAATGCACACTGGTCTCGAAGAGCACAAAGAAGGTTTACACAAGCTTGCTGCATTCTATGAAGAGCGTGCAAAAGGTGGGGTTGGGCTGATAGTGACAGGCGGTTTTGCGCCTAACCTTCGCGGTCGACTCGCACCATTTGCGGCAGAATTTAGTAAGCCTAAACATGCCAAAGCACACAAAGTGGTGACAGAAGCAGTTCATAAGCATGGCGGTAAGATAGCACTGCAAATCCTTCACGCAGGTCGCTATGGCTATCATCCATTTTCACAAAGTGCTTCCAAGATTAAATCACCGATTACCCCTTTTGCTCCAAGTGAAATGAGCAGTCGCCAGATCTGGAAAACCATTGATGCTTACGCTAACAGCGCTGCTCTGGCAAGAGAGGCAGGCTACGACGGTGTGGAAATAATGGGCTCGGAAGGCTATTTCATCAACCAATTCATCTGCCAGCGCACGAACGTCCGTTACGATGAATGGGGTGGTAGTTATGACAATCGTATTCGCTTGCCGCTCGAGATTGTCAAAGCCGTGCGTGCTGCCGTTGGTGAAGATTTCATTATTATCTTCCGCCTTTCCATGCTGGACTTAGTTGAGCAAGGCAGTACTTTTGAAGAGGTGGTGCAGCTCGGTAAAGCACTAGAACAAGCAGGCGTGACCATAATCAACACCGGCATTGGTTGGCACGAAGCAAAGGTTCCAACGATCGCCACCCAAGTGCCACGCGGTGCCTTTACGTGGGTGACAGAGAAGATTCGCCCGCACCTTTCTATCCCTGTTATTACGACTAACCGAATCAACACGCCCGATGAAGCCGAGCGTATACTTTCATCCGGTCATGCCGATATGGTTTCTATGGCGAGACCGTTCTTGGCAGATCCCCATTTTGTTGCCAAAGCCGAGCAGGGTGAAGCGCATTTCATCAATACCTGTATCGGTTGTAACCAAGCATGTTTGGACAACGCCTTTAAAGGCAAGCGAGCGACCTGTTTAGTCAACCCACAAGCGTGTTACGAAACCGACTTGATCATCAAAAAGACGGTGAACAGCAAAAACATTGCCGTTGTTGGGGCTGGGCCTGCGGGACTTGCTTGTGCAACCACACTGGCTGAGAAGGGGCATTCCGTCGATCTGTTTGAGAAGAACGATCGTATCGGTGGTCAGTTCCGACTTGCCATGCAGATACCTGGCAAAGAAGAGTTTAGAGAAACGATTCGCTACTTCGCCAACCGTATTGCCCAAACTGGTGTTAAGCTTCACCTAGAGACTGAAGCCACCGCTGATCTTCTAAAAGAGTACGATGAAGTCGTAATGGCGACCGGCGTGAAACCGAGAATGCCAAAAATGGAAGGTATCGACAATAAAGATAAGGTTATCGACTATCAAACAGTGATTCGTGACAAGACTTATCTAGGCGAAAATGTCGCTATTATGGGCGCTGGTGGTATTGGTATTGATATCGCAAGTATGATTACCGAGCCCCAAGGTCAGACTCTGGATGACTGGTTATATGAATGGGGTATCGATAAAAACCTTGAACATCCTGGTGGTTTGTATCCGTTCCCAGATTCAACGACCAGTACTAACGTGTGGGTGATGCAGCGTAAAGAAGGGCGAGTCGGTAAAGGTCCTGGTAAGACAACGGGCTGGATACACAAGAAGACGCTTGAAAAACGGGGTGTGCACCTACTTGGTGGTGTGTCTTATGACAAGATCGATGACAAGGGTCTGCACATTACCGTCAAAGGAGAGTCGAAACTGATTCCGGCGGACAAGGTGGTGATATGTGCGGGACAAGAATCCGTCAAGCCGTTTGAAAATGAGTGGCCAGATTTCGGTGAAAAACTGCACGTCATTGGAGGAGCTGACTATGCTGGTGAGCTTGATGCAGTGCGCGCAATTCGCCAGGGAGTGGAGCTGGCAGCCAAGCTGTAGCGCTTCATTTAAACCATTTAGGGAGAGGCAACAGGTCACTAATTGAGATCGGTTCTCATTGTAGTGCGTAGACGTTAACACTTTGTTATTATAACGACAAGATAATAACCATAAGAGGGACGCGTTATGGATGCTTTAGACCTGTTGCTCAACCGACGTTCAATTGCCAAACTTTCAGACCCCGCGCCAGAAGGGGTCGCTCTAGAAAATATCATTAAAGCGGGGCTACGTGCCCCAGACCATGCTGGTCTCACGCCTTGGCGTTTTGTATTAGCACAAGGGGAAGGCAGACAAAAACTCGCCAATATCCTGAGCGAAGCCGCCACACTCGCAGGTAGCGAGCAAGCAGTAATTGAGAAGGCTCAAAAAGCCCCGTTTCGAGCGCCACTCGTTATCACAGTGATCGCTAAGGTGACGCCTCACGACAAAGTACCTGCAATGGAGCAGTATCTTTCAGCCGGGTGTGCGGTACAGGCGATGCAGATGGCTGCCGTTGCTCAGGGCTTTCAAGCGTTTTGGCGCTCAGGCAAGTGGATGTTTGATGATCATGTTCGTCAGGCATTTGAGCTGGAGGGGCAAGATCAGATCGTCGGGTTCCTCTACGTTGGCACCCCAGGCTGCACGCCAATGAAAGTACCCGAGCGAGAACTGGGTAAGTTCGTTCACTTTCTTTAAAGCGATACCTTCTTAGAAGGGCCCCTAAAAACTAACTGGCTATTTATACAGTTTTTTCTTGATTCTCAAAGGTAAGCTTAGTTAAGCTTACCTTTATTATTCCTAGAAACCGCCACATCTATGACACGTCTCTTTATTGCAGAAAAACCTAGCCTCGGCCGAGCTATTGCGGCTGCACTACCTAACCCTCAGAAGAAAGGCGATGGTTTTATCCAGTGTGGCAATGGTGACGTTGTGACTTGGTGCATCGGTCACTTGTTGGAGCAAGTTGAGCCAGATGCTTACGATGAGCGTTACAAAAAGTGGAATCTAGCGGACCTGCCTATTGTTCCTCAGCAATGGCAATTGCGTCCTCGAAAGAGCGCTTCTAAGCAGCTTACAGCGGTGAAAAAGCTGCTCAAGACCGCAACCACAATAGTCAATGCAGGTGACCCAGATAGAGAAGGGCAGTTGCTGGTGGATGAGGTTATTGATTACTGTAAGGTCTCAAAAGCCAAAAAAGAGTCAGCGCAGCGACTTCTTATCAGCGATTTGAACTTGCCTGCGGTTAAGAAGGCGCTCAATGGAATGAGAATGAACAAAGAGTTTATTCCGCTCTCAGTATCCGCACTAGCGCGCTCTCGTGCCGATTGGTTGTATGGAATGAACATGTCTCGCGCATACACCTTGTTGGGTCAAAAAGCGGGCTATCAAGGCGTACTCTCCGTTGGCCGCGTTCAAACGCCAGTTCTGGGGTTAGTGGTTCGCCGTGATGAAGAAATCGAAAACTTCATTCCTAAAGACTATTTCACCTTGCATGCATTGATCCCATATCAAGACACCGGTCCTGCTTTTGATATTCGAGCTAAATGGCGTCCAAGTGAGGCGTGTAAACCGTGGCAGGATGAGGAAGGTCGTGTACTCAATCGCAAATTGGTCGAGAACGTCGCTGAGCGCATCAAAGGTCAACCCGCTAAAGTGGTTAAGTCTGAACACAAGTCGACGAAGCAAAATGCTCCCTTACCGTACTCATTGTCAGCACTGCAGATTGACGCCGCAAAGCGCTACAATATGAGTGCTCAACAGGTATTGGATGTCTGTCAGGCATTGTATGAGAAACACAAGCTCATTACCTATCCACGCTCCGATAACCGCTATCTTCCTAAAGATCATTTCTACCAAGCGAATGACGTGCTCACAGCGATAAAGAACAACAGCAAAGAATACGCCTCGGCAGTAGATAACGCAGATAGCAGTCGTAAATCCAAGGCTTGGAATGACAGCAAAGTCGACGCGCACCACGCGATCATCCCCACACCGAAGAAAACCAGCATGGTATTGTCTGGGTTTGAGGAAAAGGTTTACGGTCTGATTGCGAGACAATACGTGATGCAGTTTTACCCGCCTGCCGTCTATGCAGAAGCGATGTTGGAGTTCGACATTCAGGGGGGGCAATTTGTGGCTAAAGGTAAGCGCCTTCAAGAGCCCGGCTGGCGCGTGTTGTTAGGCAACAGTGCTAATGCTCAAGAAGAGGGTGTCGATGCGGTTCCTCCGCTAGAAGTAGGCACGGTTCTCACTTGTCGTGAAGGCGAGATAGGTGAGAAGAAAACCGAGCCACCAAGACATTTCACAGAGGCGACTCTGCTGCAAGCGATGACAGGCATCAGTCGTTTCGTTGAAGATAAGTCCCTTAGGAAAATCCTTCGCGATACCGATGGTATTGGCACAGAAGCCACGCGCGCAGGTATCTTGGATACGCTATTTAAACGTCAGCTATTGAAACGCCAAGGGAAGTCAGTACTCAGCACGCCTGCAGGTCGCGGACTTATTCACGCCCTGCCAGATGAATCAACGTACCCAGATATGACGGCTCATTGGGAGTTTCAGCTGCAAGGTATGGCGGAGAAGACGCAGTCATATGGTCCCTTTATGTCGGAGCTTAACGGCAAGCTTGATCAATTAATGAATCAAGTTAAAACGGGCCCCGTTCCTGAGTCGTTAAGGAATTTGCCGAAAGTCGAAAAACCCGCATTTAAAAAGTACAAAAAACGCCGCAGTGCGGGCGGAACCGCAAAGCGACGTAGTAAGTAACACTAGATCTGGTGGTTAGTTACCAAGGTAACTCCGTGCCATCATAGTTAAGGAAGCGACCGGAATCAGCGATAGAGGCTTGGCGGATAACGTTAAACAGCCCTTGCGCGGATGTTGTCGTTGAGATCAGCGCGTTGGGTCCGCCCATTTCGGTCTGTACCCAACCTGGATGCAGCGCTAAAACGGTAAACCCTTGCGAGGATAGGTCATTGCTCAGGCTCTTCACTACCGAGTTAAGTGCTGCTTTTGAAGAGCGATAGATATAGCCGCCGCCTGAGGTGTTTTCTGTCATGCTTCCTACCTTTGACGAGAGGCAAGCAATCATCTTAGTGGGTGAGTTTTGAAGCTTGGGATAAAGTAGCTCAACCAATTTAAGTGGCGCTATGGTGTTGATCTCAAGTACTTTGCGCCATTCATCTAAGTCCGTGTTTCCAAACCCATAGCCTTTCGGACCGTAGTAGCCAGCATTGTTTATAAAAATATCGAGGTCAGGTAGCGTTTGCGCTAATTTTGCGACAGCCTCGTAATGGGTTACATCCAGCGTGTAACTCGATAGGTTAGATTCGCTGACTTCTAACGAGAGAAGCTCAAGGGCGTCACTAGGACTTCGATAGGTGGCGTGGACTTGATACCCAGACTCTAAATACTTTTTCGTCAGGGCGAGACCGATACCACGATTGGCTCCAGTAATGAATACGGTTTTCATGTTGCTCTCCTAGCGCTAGTATGACGCGTGACCTTTTTAATTCAGACGTTTAATTGAGAATAGAATACTTTGATTCCATTGATCTATCACCCTATTTACTCAGCGCTCGATCTCCCCGAAGGGCACCGCTATCCAATTCGTAAGTATGAATTGTTGTATAAGGCGATATTAGAGGCATACCCCGAGACATCGTGCTCACCCTTTCAGTTCTTCAAGCCAAGCGCTGTGAGTGCTGAAACAATTAAACAGACCCACTGTGGTGACTATACCGATGATTTAGTACTAGGGACGCTGCCAGCAGCGAAAATGCGCCGTATTGGCTTTCCTTGGAGTGAGCGGCTGATAGAACGCACGTTAACCTCTACAGGTGGCACGATGTTGACGGTTGAAAAGGCATTTGAACAAGGCATTGCCATCCATTTGAGTGGAGGTTACCACCACGCTCATTTTAATTATGGCAGTGGATTTTGCTTGTTTAATGACTTAGCGGTCGCTGCACGACATGCCCTCACGCGAGGAGCGGATAAGGTGCTAATTGTTGATAGTGACGTTCACCACGGAGATGGCACAGCCTCCCTGATGAACGACAATCCAAACATCGTGACGCTGTCATTACACTGTGATAAGAACTTTCCGGCGCGCAAACCGAATTCTGACTTTGATGTTCCTTTTTCACGCGGAACGAAAGACAAAGGATTTTTAGAGGGCTTTCAACAAGTGGTTCAGCTTGCACTCGATCTCCATCAACCCGATATCGTCATATTTGATGCCGGTGTGGATATCCATCAAGATGATGAGCTTGGTTTTCTAGAGGTGAGTCTCGAGGGTATAAAAGCGCGTGATAGTTGGATGCTGTCGACATGTTACCAACGAGGCATTCCGATTGCGTGTGTGATAGGAGGAGGTTATCGCAGTCAACATGCTGATTTAGTACCAATTCATTATTCACTGATCGAGGCAGCCGCCCAACTTAAGGAGATTTCATGAAACATCGCATTCGTGCTGCAGGGATAGCAGTTAAAGATAGTTGTGTTTTGATGCTGCGAGTTCAAGACCCTTACTCGGGCGAGTATTGGATTCCGCCAGGTGGTGGTTTTGAAGAGGGTGATGTCAGTACTAAACAGGGCTTGAAGCGAGAATTTAAAGAAGAGACTAATCTTGATGTTGAGGTTGGTGAGCTCATTTGCGTTCGAGAGTTTTATGAAACCTCCGCCGAGCGCTACCATGTCGAGCTGTTTTATCACATTACAGATTGGACGGGTGACGCCAACCTGCAGAATCTGCAAGGTTTAAACGATGAGGAGTATATTCAGGAAGTCGTCTGGCTGCCAATCGAAAAACTCACTGAGCATAAAACCTTTCCAGCCAATCTTTGTGAAGAGGTGCTGCCAATCATTGAAAAGGGTCATTACGCCAAACATTTAGGTAGTTATGTTCAAGGGGAAGGTGAGAGCATCAACCGTCTTGACGCCAATTAGCGACTCACAGAATCAACCACTAAGCTACGCTGCTATGGATAAATAAAACGTAGAGCGCTATCATGCGCAGCCAAAGTTGACCTGCTAAACCATGAAGAGCCCGATATGAACAGGAAAAAGAAGATCAATCAGATCTTGAAAGCCAAAGCCAAGAAAGCCAATGCGAAAAAGCAGAAGAGCAACAAGCCACGCTATATCTCGAAGGCTGAGCGTGCCAAAATGGAAGCAGAAGAAGCATCGAGCCCAGAGTTGGTTGCTGATGTTCAGCCGACAAACGATGAACAGAACGAAAAAGGCGCTACTGAGTAAGCGCCTTTGCTGCATCTGGACTGTGCTATTGAGACCGACCTCGTCAACTTAGTCGACGATGGTGACCTTTTCTATCTTGATGATATCAAGCGGCACGTCTTCATGACCCTTCTTAATGCCTGTCATGGCTTTTCCTATGTTATTGACGATATCCATGCCAGATGTCACTTTTCCGAATACAGCGTAGCCCCAACCGTTGTTGGTTTTCGCGGTATGGTCCAGAAAGTCGTTGTCATCGAGGTTAATAAAGAACTGTGCTGTGGCCGAATGCGGGGCGTCGGTGCGAGCGAAAGCAATAGTGCCCGTCGTGTTTTTTAGTCCGCGATTTGCCTCATTAGCAATCGGGGCGTGAGTATCCTTTTCGGTCATATCTTCAGTGTGACCACCACCTTGAATCATAAAGCCATCAATCACGCGATGGAAAATCGTGCCCTCATAGAATCCCTCTTCACAATAACGGAGAAAGTTCTTTGAACTTACGGGTGCGCGTTCCATGTTTAGCTCAATTTCGATATCGCCATAGGTGGTGGTTAAGATAATCATTGTATGTTCTCTGAGGTGGTGTTTTAGCTGATTGTAGCAGGTTTTAAGAACTAGGTTTTGAAGGGCCAGAAATGAAAAAAGCCGCTGAATAATCAGCGGCTTCTTCGAATGTGGCGGAGAGATAGGGATTTGAACCCTAGAACCGCTATTAACGGTTGCCGGTTTTCAAGACCGGTGCTTTCGACCACTCAGCCATCTCTCCGTGTTGATGCGCATAATAATGGGCATCTCACTGTTTGTAAACCCTTAATTTTACTGTTTGCTTTAATTATAAGCAGTTGAGGCAAATTAATGGTTTGGGTGTCTAAAAACTACACATATGAGTAGTAAAAAGCCCCAAGATTTCTCTTGGGGCTGAAATATGGTCGGACTGACTGGATTTGAACCAGCGACCCCCGACACCCCATGACGGTGCGCTACCAAGCTGCGCTACAGTCCGATGGGATCAATCTAAACCAGAGTGTTTTGCTGGTCAAGGGTTAATATCACGTTTAACTGCTTGATTTACTGACTCTTTGAGTAGAAGCGTTGCAGCTCAGTAAAGCCTTGCATCAAGATAGGTAGCTTGGGGTTCTTATCTCTAATGCGATCGTAGTTTTCATCGTAAAGGCTATAGTTACCAAACTTATCGACAACGGTTGTCTCTTTACTGGTTATAAGGGCGAGTTCGCGAGTATCGCCAGCAATGATCCATTTACGCTTACGCTCATCAAACAGGTTACGACCACTGCTGTAGTTTTTCGCGCTGGTCGACACACCGCTTAAGTCTTCCATTATCGTCGCTGCTAAATCCAAATGACTTGTCATATGGGTATAGTCAGCGGCCAGTTTCCCAGGCCAGTGGATGACCATAGGGACGCGCAATTGATACTGACTATAGTTGGTGTTTGAGCCCCAGCTACGTGTCTTAGTTTCGTTGAACTCTGTACCGTGATTCGACGTTAGGATGACCACGGTGTTACTCATTAGGTTTTGGTCGACTAGAGTTTGTAGAATCTTACCAAATTCAGCGTCTGCAGCCGCAGCAGCGGCAGAGTAAGCACTAACAAAACGCTGTTCAGCCGTCAGTGCATCAGAGTCTGGTTGGTAGTCACTGAAGTTGTCTACCGTAGTCAGTTCTATGAAACTAAACCATGGTTTGTTTGAGCCATTAGTGATGGCATCACTCCACTGCTCAATAGCCGCATTATCAGAAATGCTTCTATCAAGTGTCTCCGACTCGGTGGCCGTTAAGTCGGCCATTGGGAATTTTCTGAAGATGGTTTCGCTATAAAGGTCATCTTCGAAGTTATCGCCACTGTAAAGCTCAAAGCGATAGCCTTGATTCGCGAGAATGGACATCATCAGCGGCTCAGAACCCTGTGCTTTAATGCTGCTGGCATAACTGCTCGGAAGACCGTACATCAATCCAAAGGCACCAAAGTCATCATTACTCGAACTGTAATGATTCACAAAGTTTTGATTGTTCAACGCAAAACCGTATGCAACCGGCATATTTTGCGGGTTGAGCATGTCGGCACGCAAATTGTTGATACTAACCACGAGTACATTGAGGTTTTCAGAGCGACGGTTGAACTCGATTTCAGTTAAAGGGTAACTAACGAGGTCGGCAGCACCTTCATTGTCGCGGAGTTTTTGAAGGTATTCGTCTCTATCTAATAGACCGTGCTTCTCCATAAAGGATTTAGCTGTCATTGGGTACGATAGAGGGAAGTTCGCTTTCTGAACCGTAATCGGGTTATAGAAAAATGCATCTGCCCACATGAAGATCATATGGCTTGCGATAAAGCAGACGAAGAAAAGTGCAGCAATTGGGCGCCCGACGTGCTTGTGAGATAGTTTGCGTTGTTTGCGCCACACCCATTCAGCGAGCGCTAACTGCGCTAGGAAGATAGGTGGCAACACGATAAATAAGTGCTGAAGATCGGAGCTGATCGGACTCGTATCATCGCTGAATAAGAGATCCCAAACGACTGGCGATAGGTGAAGATTTATCGTTTGATAGGCTTGCGTGTCTATAAGTAGGACAGTCAAACCAAAGGTGGCAAAACAAACGGCGAGTAATCTAAACAGTTTTCGCGACGGTACAATAAAGGTGAGCGGGAAGAGCACCAAGAGGTACAGCGCAAAAACTAAAAATCCGAAGTGACCAATCCATGAGGCGAGCAGATAGACTTGCCCAAACAAAGTATCGGGCCACGGTGAGGCAGCAATATAACGCGTACCGATAAGCATCGCCGCGATAATATTAAAAAACGCAAACCAGTGTCCCCAGCCTACTAGGCGAGACACTCTTTCTCCGTATGAATTTCCGCTATCTACCATCTGCCGTTCAGTCTATCCGTTCTTAAATTTTAGTGTTGGTCTTTTGTTTCTAGGGATGAAATCAGAGCCTTAGAGAATTTTTCCGCAATTGCTTGGCGTTGTGAAGGAGCAACGTTTTGATTTAAGACATTGGTTGCGATATTCCCTGCGATCATCAAAGAAAGTTCTGCGCTCGCACCGTGTTTGTCTAGAACAGCGGCAACTTCGGCAAGGATGTCTTCAACTTGTTGATCGGTATATTTAGATGTAATTGGCATAAAGACTCTGCTAATGATAATGAAAGCGGCTTATGATACCCTACTCTGCATCACAAACGAAACAGCAACCATGATAAATTCACAATGAGTTTGAACCTATCTAACGTAATTTTACACCAGTTAGCAATAAATGAGCAGGAAGAGCTTGTCGTTCAGTATCGCCAAGAGATGCTTCAAAATGACAGTTCTACTGAAACTCTAGTCGCTGAACTGCATCGTGTCTTCAATTCGAAAGCAGGAAAAGGGTTTGGTTCCTTCACGAGCGAAAGTGATTTCCAAATTTGGCTAAGTGAGCTGCTCAAAGGCGAGAAAGATTTCTATAGCTTTTCTCAGCAGAGCGCAGAGCGATTAAAGACCGAACTGGCGAAGTACCCATTTGCCGAAGCGGGCACTTTAGTGATGGCTCAATATCAGTCTCTGGCTACAGATTATCTGTTCATTGGTTTACTGCCTTCTTACAACAGTTTGCAAGTGACTGAAGGTTTGAACATTGGTTCTATTGATTACCTCGATATTGCCAAAATGGATATCGCGGCACGTATTGACCTGACAAGCTATGACCTTGATAAGAGTTCTAATCGTTATCTGACCTACATTAAAGGACGTGTTGGTCGTAAGGTTGCTGATTTCTTTTTAGACTTCTTGCAAGCCGAAGTCGGCTTAGATACCAAACAGCAAAACTCGATACTGATGCAGGCGGTCGAAGATTATTGTGCCGATGCACAGTTGGATAAAGACGAAACGGTAAACTACAAAAAGCAAGTGTATGATTACTGTAATGACCAGCTGAAATCGGGTGATGAAGTTCAAATCAAAGAGTTATCTGGAGAGTTACCAAGCAATGAAGGTGCAAGCTTTTTGGATTACACCCAAGAGCAAGGTTATGAGCTAGAAGAGAGCTTCCCAGCTGATCGCTCGACCGTTCGTAAACTCACTAAATTTGTGGGTGCTGGCGGTGGTCTAAACCTAAGCTTTGATAGTCTGTTGTTAGGCGAGCGCGTGTTCTACGATCCAGATACAGATACGTTGACGATTAAAGGCACACCACCTAACTTAAAAGACCAACTCACTAGAAATCGTTAATTCGTTAAAAGCGCTACTTTGTAGCGCTTTTTTGCTGATGACGTCTTTGTGCTAAAACTATATAAGGTAAAGGAAAAGCCTAGCTTTGTGTCGAGAGGGACCGATTGTTGAATCTATTCAAGCGTCTTAATGGTATTGCTGTTGCCATTGTACTGTTGTGGTCTATCGCAGTCGCGAGTGTTGTTTATGTTTCATCTCAAGAAGAGAAAATAACGCACTTAATTGACGAAATAACCTTTAGTATCGATAAACTTCGTCAAACTCTGTTCCTTGCTCAACCTTACCGAGCCCGCTTTTCTGAGCAGCTAGAGCTAGAAATTCAGCTCATTCACGCCCAGACGGTTCAATTAAAGTCTCTCACCCAGTCGGATTTATTATCCGATGTCTCCCATACCGTCTATCTGCTAGAGCGTTTTGTAGAACAGGCGCAGTTGTTGGCTCGCGATGAAGCGCGAATGGATACTTTTATCACTAGTATCAACGACAAACCTCAAGATCTTAGTGACCCCGCACTATCGCTGAGCAATCGTTTATCGGCAGTAGTATTGGATACCTTATTCAACGAATCCGTTGAACCCCGACAAGTTTATTTGAAGCTAGAAGATATCCAAAGGGAAGCCTACCGACTGCCAAGCACAGACCGTATCCATCTTCTTGAGCTGAACTCACAAGCTTCAGTATTACTTTCTCAGTCTGCAAACACCGAATTTTTGGTTGAGCGTGTTGTTAATCATCCCGTTATGACTGAACTGTCTTTACGAGAGCTGCAGTCGGAGCGCTTAGTCAGTGGGCAGGTATTATTTATCTCACTGGCAAGCTTAGTGGCGATACTATGTTTATTTTCACTGAGCCTGAGTGGAGGGCGCGTTGCTAGGGCTGATAATGAGTCAGAACTAGTCTCTTACCAAGACGATCTGCCCGCGGGCAACGCTCAATCCACAGCTGCGGATGAACCCCAAAACACCGAATCTTCAGTGAGTGATACAAAACAATCGGATCGTCAACTGGATCGTCATCTGAATCATAGAGAAGTCCCATCAGGTGAAGCCCAAACCGATGACTCAGAGCCACCAACATTGGCCGTGGTTAAGTCAGAGCAGTCGACGGAACAAGCGAAAAAAGAAACCTCGGTATCGTCAATTCAGTTTGAAAATATGTTGAGTACGTTGGATGGCGATCAAGAGTCTATGCTGCTTTTGCTTGGGGTTTTCGTTTCGGAACACAGGAATGATGCGGAAAAGTTACGCGACCTGGTGGACTCAGACATCGAGAAGGCAACGCGCGTAGCTCATACGTTAAAAGGCGTATCAGGCAGTATTTTTGCTGAAAAACTGCGACAAAGCGCCATTGTGGCAGAGCAGCAGCTCAAAGATACTCAGTCTTTGGAGCCTGATGCCATCAGTGAGCTTGAGCGTTGTTTGAGTATGGCCATATTGTCGGCAGAAGACTACATCTCAACACAGAGTCAGCAATAACGCTTAGTAATTCGCCAAATTTAGACTATAAATATCAATAGTTAACGTGAATTTTACGTGGCTCACTTATAGTGGCGGTAATATACCCGAGTAATTATCTGACGTTGAGGTCTCCAATGAAACATCTGCATCGCTTACGCAGTGCATTACTTCTTTTCTTTGTCACTTTGGTTTCTGGCTGTTCGTTATTGGAGATCCAGCTTGATAGTCAGACGACGCCTTTGACAAAACAAGAGCTCAACATGCGTTTGATGACGCGTGAATTCAGCCGCGAGTTCTTCACTCAAGTTGAAATGACCGCTGATTCTCTATCCTCAAAGTACGATGAAACAGATGTGATGAATCAGTCGCATATTTTACTTTGGAAAATTCATGCGGAAGAGGGACTACAGCAGTCTGCCTATCAGGTTTCACCCGCAGCAGGACTGATCGATACTTGGGTGTTTACTCTGCAAATGGAACAGTTCTTTGTGTCTGGTCCGGGTAAATCTATGTTTATCACCGAAGAAGCCACTCAAACCGCAATTAAGCTCAGCACCGAGATTGATCAGCTAGCCAAGTCGTTATTCAAGTCTGACAGCTATTCAACCACCAAAGAATTCGTACAGAAGTTCGCTGCATTGCACCCTTTTGAAAATCTGATGTTTGCTCGTGTCCCTGCGTATCGTGAATGGTTGAAGGCTCAGGGAATTGACGAGAGTGAGGTGACCACCACACTAGGTACCATGCCTGAAGCATTATCAGACGTTTCAGATCGCCTGTCGTTAATGTCCGAACAAACACCAAAGCTGATGACTTGGAAGGCTCAACTGATAGCGCTTAACAGTAATGTGAATGGCGATGATATCCGTGGTGCAATTCAGAGCTTCCAAGTGAGCGCGGAAGCGTTTCGTGATTTTGTCGAGAACAATCCAGAATACATGCGCGATCTCGCGCAAAAGATGGCGATTGAACTTCAGCCACTGCTCAATGATCTCGACGTGAAAACACAAGACAAGTTGACACAACTTAGCGCCGAGCGCCAAGCGCTGGACGATATGGTTGCTCGAGAACGTGAAGAGCTGATCAAGATGATAGAGCGAGAGCGCAAAGAGATCGCAGTCATTGTGAATAGTGAACGCGAGTTGTTTGCTCAGGACCTAGATAAGATTTCGCAGGATGTACTGACTCTTGCTGTAGAAAAGCTGATTCAGTTAATTAAAAGTACGATTGTTTACTTTATCTTATTCATTTTAGTGATCTTCTTTGCTCCTCTAGGATTAGGTTACGCCTTGGGTAAGCGGGCTCAAGTGAAGAAAGAACGGAAAATAGCAGACTAATAATGAAAAGGCTCCCAACGGAGCCTTTTTGCTATATAGCGACTGTAAAAATCACAATAACTGGTTGGGTTTGTGAAAAAACTTCATCAATATGTGAATTTGCTCTTGTGTTATGGCTCGGAAAATTTTATAGATGGGGGAGCCTTTATTTAAATTCACACGGAGAGTAATTCAATGAGAGTAGGTTTAGTCGGTTGGCGTGGCATGGTGGGTTCTGTTCTGATGCAACGCATGGTCGAAGAAAAAGACTTTGATGTCATCGAACCCGTTTTCTACAGCACGTCTCAAATTGGTATTCCAGCGCCAAACTTTGGCAAAGATGCCGGACTTCTACAAGACGCTTTTGATATTGAAAGCTTAAAACAACTGGACGCCGTGATTACCTGTCAAGGTGGTAGCTACACTGAGAAAGTGTACCCAGCGCTTCGCCAAGCTGGCTGGAAAGGTTATTGGATTGATGCTGCTTCTACTCTCCGTATGGACAAAGATTCAATCATTACCTTGGACCCAGTGAACCTTGGTCAGATTCAAGACGGTCTTATCAAGGGTACTAACACCTTTGTTGGCGGTAACTGTACCGTTAGCTTGATGCTTCTTGGCTTGGGCGGTCTATACGAGAAAGGTCTTGTTGAATGGATGAGCGCAATGACGTATCAAGCGGCTTCGGGCGCAGGTGCGAAAAACATGCGCGAACTTATCTCTCAAATGGGCGTAGTAAATGACTGTGTGACTTCTGAGCTGGCAAACCCAGCGAGCTCTATTCTAGATATTGATCGTAAAGTGGCTGAGACCATCCGCTCTTCTTCATTCCCAACGGATCAATTTGGTGTACCTCTAGCGGGCTCACTCATTCCGTGGATCGATGTGAAGCGTGAAAACGGTCAGAGCAAAGAAGAGTGGAAAGCCGGTGTTGAAGCAAACAAGATCCTTGGTTTGCAAGATAGCCCAATTGCTATCGATGGCACATGTGTTCGAATCGGTGCCATGCGTTGTCACGCACAAGCTCTTACCATCAAACTTAAGCAAGATGTGCCCATGGATGAAATCGAAGAAATCATCGCAACGCACAACGATTGGGTGAAAGTGATTCCAAACGATCGCGATATCACGGCTCAAGAGCTAACGCCTGCAAAAGTAACCGGTACTATGTCTATCCCAGTTGGTCGTCTAAGAAAAATGGCGATGGGTAACGACTTCCTCAATGCCTTTACCGTCGGTGACCAGCTACTGTGGGGTGCGGCAGAGCCACTGCGTCGTACACTGCGCATTATCTTGGCTGAGAAGAACGGTTAATTTTCTTTCTTTCATCCAAGTTTGAAAAAGCCCTCTTAAGAGGGCTTTTTAGTTTCTGCTATTTTAAATCTTCAGAATCGACGTCAACAATTCTTTTGTCAGGTGTCGCCAACTCACTACCGCAATGCTTGCAATGCAGCGCATCACTTTCATGACCCGACTTTGAACAGTTTGGACACTTCACCAAGCTTCTATGGGTCTTCATTTCTTGGCCTAACTCTGCCGTAATGATTCCAGTAGGGACGGCAAGAATGGAGTAGCCGAGCAGCATTGTCAGCGAGGCGAGTCCTTTGCCAAGCGGTGTACTTGGTACTAAATCACCGTAGCCAACCGTCGTAATGGTCACAATTGCCCAGTAGATACTTTGTGGGATGCTGGTAAACCCATTTTCAGGACCTTCTATGACAAAGATAAGCGCGCCAAAAATGGTCACTAAAATGGCGACGGTGCTAAAGAAAACAAAGATCTTGCGGCGAGACATGAGCAATGAACGCAGCAGAATATTGGAGTCTTGTAGATAACGAACCAGCTTGAGGATGCGGAATATTCGCATCACCCTTAGTAGCCTTATTACCCCCATGAATGTCGCGGACGGAAAGAGTAAGGCCAGATAAGTAGGGAGAATGGAAAGCAAGTCAACGACACCATAAAAGCTGGTGGCGTAAGCTTTCGGCTTTGGCGAGCAATATAGGCGCACCAGGTACTCAATTGTAAACAAGGCCGTAAAGAAATACTCCAGGAGGACAAAGGTGTTATCCCACTCGCTGGATAGCCCTTCAATAGAGTGCAGCACTAGTACAGCCAGCGACATTAAGATCGCGATGATAAGAGTAATATCAAAAATTCGACCTGCACGGGTGTGATGACCAAAGATGATAATGTACAGCTTGTGCTTTAAGCGGTTGTTTTCCATAGCAAGAGTTTATAAGTCTTCAATATGGCTAGTATATACCCAAGACGCGGCAAGGGGCAGTTTTGCTAGGACAAGAGTCGTTTCGTTTATGGCGAGGGAGAGTGCCAATAGAGAGGAGAGAAGTTCAAGCACCTTGGTAACAAGGTGCTTGAGAGGGACAAAGATGTGAGGGAAAGGCTAGGTCAGTTAAGCGAGGCCAGGGAAAAGTGCTTTTAGGCCATTCGCCATAAACTCAATACCCAATGCACCAAGGATCAGACCCATGATACGCGTGATCACGTTGATACCCGTTTGCCCAAGGAAACGAACGATGAGCGGTGCAGAGCGATAAAGCAGCCATGAGCAAAGGGCAAAGACGATGATACTAATAATGATACCAACCGTTTCAACCATGCCAGGGTAGCGAGCGCCATAAACAATCGTCGAACTGATAGCACCAGGGCCAGCCATAAGCGGCATCGCAAGGGGTACAACTCCGATTTGCTCTTTACTTACGTACTCTGACTTTTCTTGTTTGTTCTGCTTATCCTCACCCAACTTACCCGACATCATAGAGAAAGCGATACTAAGCAGCAGCAATCCACCCGCTACGCGGAACGAGTCTAAAGAGATGCTGAACATATCTAACAGGATCTGACCTGCCAATAATGACGTAATAAGGATCACTGCAACCGCAATGTTCGCTGTGGCGGCCGTTTTGTTTTTGTCCTCGGGTGACATATGGCCCGTCAAAGACACAAACACAGGCATGATCCCAACCGGGTTTACCGCAGCGACCAAACCAAGGAAAAACTGCAAATAGATTGCAAATTCGATGCTACTCATAGACTTATCTCGATGAAGGAGTAGGACGTAATGCTATGCATTTATGTCCAAGCAAAAAGTGCGGGTAATGTACGACATTGCAGCGGGATAATCGACTAAAAATTGATGGCTATTTAAGACAAATAGTTCGTAGATATGAAGCGGGAGGTCTGGTGTGCAAATATGAATAGATTATGAAGGAAAAGTTCGTGCCACAACCGAGGTAACATACCTTTACGTTGCAAAAATGTTGCTCATGTCTTGTTTTGATTATTTTTACGCCATGGGTTGAAAGAAAGTAATGTCATCTACATATACTTAGTAGCACGAGGGTGACGTTTTACTTGTCTTTGCCGTACAAAAGTGAAACTTTTTTACACAATTGTTAGGTGTTATGAAAAAAAAATACTGAATGGTGCTTTTTTGAGCTTGGTATTTTACTTGGGTAACATCAATTAAAACAACAGGTTACGTCACGCAACCCTTTGGGGTTACTACTATGTAGGTAAATTACTTTTCAGATCTGATCTGAGTCAATTTTTTTCATGGCGTGAAAGATTATACTCAGCTCTGAAAGCAGTTTACTAAGTAGAGTTGTTCTGTTGTTAAGTGATTCATTAGCAGAAGTAGCTAACTTACTAAAAAGTTTTTAGTTTTTTTATTTTAGGAGATTCCTTATGCCTGTAACAAATATGGCTGAACTAGATGCAATGGTTGCACGCGTTAAAGCGGCACAAGCAGAATTTGCAACTTACTCGCAAGAGCAAGTAGACAAGATTTTCCGCGCAGCATCTCTAGCAGCTAACCAAGCTCGTATTCCTCTTGCACAACAAGCGGTTGAAGAGTCTGGTATGGGTATCGTTGAAGACAAAGTTATCAAGAACCACTTCGCGTCTGAGTTCATCTACAACAAGTACAAAGACGAGCAAACTTGTGGCATTCTTGAAGAAGACGACAACCTAGGCACTATGACTATCGCTGAGCCTGTAGGCATCATCTGCGGTATCGTACCAACAACTAACCCAACTTCTACTGCAATCTTCAAATCTCTAATCTCTTTGAAGACTCGTAACGGTATCATCTTCTCACCACACCCACGTGCGAAGAACTCTACTAACGACGCAGCTAAATTAGTTCTAGATGCAGCAGTAGCAGCAGGTGCTCCAAAAGACATCATCGGTTGGATCGACCAACCATCTGTAGAGCTTTCTAACGCTCTTATGAAGCACGACGACATCGCTCTTATCCTTGCAACTGGTGGTCCAGGCATGGTTAAAGCAGCTTACTCTTCTGGTAAGCCAGCAATCGGTGTAGGTGCAGGTAACGTTCCTGTTGTTATCGACGAGACTGCTGACATTAAACGTGCAGTTGCTTCTATCCTTATGTCTAAGACGTTCGATAACGGCGTAGTTTGTGCTTCTGAGCAGGCTGCAATCGTTGTTGACTCTGTATACGACGAAGTTAAAGAGCGTTTCGCTTCTCACAAAGCATACGTTCTAAGCAAAGCTGAAGCTGAGAAAGTACGTAAAGTACTTCTAATCGACGGCAACCTTAACGCTAAGATCGTAGGTCAACCAGCTCCAGCAATCGCTGAGATGGCAGGCGTTAAAGTTCCAGCTGACACTAAAGTTCTAGTAGGTGAAGGTCTAGGTAAAGTTTCTTACGACGACGCATTTGCTCACGAGAAACTATCTCCAACTCTAGGTCTATTCCGCGCTGACGATTTCGAAGACGCAGTTGCTCAAGCAGTAACTATGGTTGAAATCGGTGGTATCGGTCACACATCTGGTCTGTACACAAACCAAGACGTTAACGCTGACCGCATCCGTTACTTCGGTGACAAGATGAAGACTGCACGTATCCTTGTAAACATCCCAACTACTCACGGTGGTATCGGTGACCTTTACAACTTCAACGTAGCGCCTTCTCTAACTCTAGGTTGTGGTTCTTGGGGTGGTAACTCTATCTCTGAGAACGTAGGTCCTAAGCACCTAATCAACAAGAAAACTGTAGCGAAGCGAGCTGAAAACATGTTGTGGCACAAACTACCTAAGTCTATCTACTTCCGTCGTGGCAGCCTTCCAATCGCAATGAGCGACCTAGAAGGTAAGAAGCGTGCATTCCTAGTAACTGACCGTTTCCTATTCAACAACGGTTACAGCGACGAAGTAGTGAAGCTACTTAAAGCTCAAGGCATGGAAGTTCAAACTTTCTTCGACGTAGAAGCGGATCCAACGCTATCTGTTGTTAAGAAAGGTGCTGAAGCAATGCAAAGCTTCCAACCAGACGTAATCATCGCTCTAGGTGGTGGTTCTCCGATGGATGCAGCTAAGATCATGTGGGTAATGTACGAGCACCCAGAAACTCACTTCGAAGAGCTTGCAATGCGCTTTATGGATATCCGTAAACGTATCTACAAGTTCCCTAAAATGGGTCAAAAAGCTGAGCTTGTATGTATCACTACAACATCTGGTACTGGTTCTGAAGTTACTCCATTCGCAGTTGTTACAGACGACGAGACTGGTGCTAAGTACCCACTAGCTGACTACGAACTAACTCCTAACATGGCTATCGTTGACGCGAACCTTGTTATGAACATGCCTAAGTCTCTAACAGCATTCGGTGGTTACGATGCAGTAACTCACGCTCTAGAAGCTTACGTATCAGTTCTAGCGAACGAATACTCTGACGGTCAGGCTCTACAAGCTCTTAAGATGCTTAAAGAGTACCTACCTTCAAGCTACGCGAACGGTGCAAACGACCCAATCGCTCGTGAAAAAGTACACAACGCGGCAACTATCGCTGGTGTAGCATTTGCGAACGCATTCCTAGGTGTTTGTCACTCAATGGCTCACAAGATTGGTGCTGAGTTCCACCTACCACACGGTCTGGCGAACGCACTACTAATCTCTAACGTTGTTCGTTACAACGCAAACGACAACCCAACTAAGCAAACTGCGTTCTCTCAATACGACCGTCCACAAGCACGTCGTCGTTACGCTGAAGTCGCTGACCACCTAGGCCTAAGCCAAGCTGGTGACCGTACTGCTCAGAAGATTGAACGTCTATTAGCATGGTTGGAAGAGCTTAAGAAAGACCTAGACATCCCAACTTCTATCCAAGCTGCAGGTGTTGCTGAGTCTGACTTCCTAGCTAAGCTTGATGAACTAGCGGTTGAAGCGTTCGATGACCAATGTACTGGTGCGAACCCACGTTACCCACTAATCTCTGAGCTTAAAGAAGTACTGAAAGCGGCTTACTACGGTAACGCATTCGTTGAAGGCGAAACTTTCGAAGGTACAACTGTTATCAAGAAGAAAGCAGACCAAGAAGCGAAGCCAGCTGCTAAAGCTAAAAAAGAGAAAGCTGAAGCTTAATTCAGTAGTAGATTTTCGCTAGCACGAAATCTAATTCGGGAAAATTAGTAAAGCCCCTTCAGAAATGAAGGGGCTTTTTTTACGTGTTTGATTCAGAAAAACGAGTGATGATTACGCTTTTGTGCCCACTATGCCTCCGCACTTACCACACGACCACTGAAGTAGTCATTGCTGACAATGTATTCGGTCGTTCTTGTTAACTCATCCTGGATCCGCGACCAGTTAGCATCAATGTGATAGCCATGAGAGCTCACCGGAATCACGCCACCGACACGAATATTGCGTGGCTTGAGCTCACGAGCCCAGCTTTTAGTAAAGCCAGTGACAATAGAAGAAGTGTTGTCTAAATCGGTAAAGCACTGCTCAGGCTCTTGCGCAACTACATTGACGATAACGCCTGAGTGCTTTTCAGACATCCGGTCTGCAGCAACTTGCCCAAACAAAAAGAGACTGGATGCGAGCAGCGAAAATTGGTTGATAAACTTGTTGCTATCACTGACATCGGTCAGTGATTGTTTCGGTAGTGATGTCCAGTGATTAACCAAGACATTGGGTGGTCTGCCGACATGGGTTTCTATGTCATCGAAAATGCGTTCTATAGAGCTGGGAGTCATGTCGGTAATGTGAACCTTAGTGACGAGCTCCGTGACTTCCTGGCAACGCCGGAATGTGGCGCTGAGCGCATTGTTGTCTTTATCGCAAAGTACCAGGTTTGCACCAAGGCGTGCGAAATGCAGTGCAATCATTGCACCTAAGCTGGTACCAGCAGATGTAATCAAAACTACCGAATTTTTAATGATCATAGTTACCCCGAAAGTGCCGGTTTCGGATAAAGTTTGGCGAAATGCCATTCCCCTGAAGTAATAACTTGGTAGAAAAACTGTGAGTCAAATGTGAATAACTTCAAGTTTTTGTGGATAGGAAAAATATCAAACCGTTATTTTAGCGATAAATCACACTCTGTACGGAAAAACTGGACAGCGTTACATTAGAAACCACTAAAAAATAGGGGTTAAAGGTGGATAGACAATCCGTCCTTACGATGCGCGGTGGATAACTGGTTATATAGAATATCGATTGTAGGTTTCGGAGCAGACTTTTGACCAAGCTGACGGCGAGTATGACCAGAAAGGTTGTGGTATACCTCCTCGGCAAGGCCGTGAGTATCCACAGGGGCATAGTTGAGCGGTTCTGGTCGGCTGTAATGCTGCAGTTTTGCGCTAGGTAGGCCGCCATCATGAAACTGCTTAGCGATGCTGGCAGAGACCTCGTAGTCATCAAGTTCGCCCTGCAGTTTTTGTGCGGTAGGGACGTCGAAGCGTTTTCTCAATATTGCTTCATCAGTAATCTTGGTATCAACATCCTCGGTCACTGAGGTTTCACGAGAGTCTTGAGAGAACATAGACAACATCAACGCAAAGTCTGCACGTCTACCTTGCTCTACGGCGCGATTAAGCGACGTACCACACTGTAGCTCGTTGATTAAATTGGCTTTGTCTAAATGATGAATTTGCATAAAGTCCTCTCGTTACAGAGACTTTATCGGCAGGGGCATAGAGAGCTTTAGAGATAAAATAAAAAAAGACCTGTATTAACAGGTCTTTAAGAAAAACTCGGTCAGGAGCGGATTACTTAGCTAGGTTTTCTTCTACGAATGCCCAGTTAACTAGTGCCCAGAAGCCATTCATGTAGTCTGGACGAACGTTACGGTAATCGATGTAGTAAGCGTGTTCCCATAGGTCTACTGTTAGTAGTGGAGTCACACCTTCTTCTGTTAGTGGAGTTGCTGCGTTAGAAGTGTTAACGATGTCTAGAGAGCCGTCAGCTTTCTTAACTAGCCAAGTCCAAGATGAACCGAAGTTGTTGATTGCAGAATCAGTGAACTTCGCTTTGAACTCTTCGAATGAACCGAATGCAGCGTTGATTGCGTCAGCAACTGCACCAGTTGGCTCGCCGCCAGCGTTAGGCGCTAGACAGTGCCAGTAGAACGTGTGGTTCCAGATTTGAGCAGCGTTGTTGAATACACCACCAGAAGACGTCTTAACGATTTCTTCAAGTGTTTTACCTTCAAACTCAGTGCCAGGGATAAGACCGTTTAGCTTAACAACGTAAGTGTTGTGGTGCTTACCGTGGTGGAAATCTAGTGTTTCTGCTGAGATGTGTGGTTCTAGAGCGTCTTTCGCATAAGGAAGTGCTGGTAGTTCGAATGCCATTGCTCGCTTCTCCATTGATTATTAGCGGGTTTTTACCCTGATTGCTTCCAAGTATATTTTTTATTGAGTCGTGTGTTGACTGACTGCTTGCTATTTTAGCAAGTTTTTACTTTATTAAAAGAGTTGGTGATAAATTAATTGTGATGTTTTGTTTACTTAGCCCTTGATAGCTAGGGTTTAGGTAGCGTGCATCACATCTTAGCTACAATAGTATAACCACAATATTATTGTGCTTTTTATTCTGTGACGATTCGCTAGAATGTGAACACATTCGCAGTACAAGCATTTCGAGGAAGCAATGGAAACGATCGATAAAATCAAACAGCAAATTGAAGAAAACACAATTCTTCTTTACATGAAAGGTTCACCTAAATTGCCGAGCTGTGGCTTTTCTTCACAAGCAGCTCAGGCACTAATGGCTTGTGGCGAAAAATTTGCTTATGTAGACATCCTACAAAACCCAGACATCCGCGCAGAGCTACCAAAGTACGCTCAATGGCCAACTTTCCCTCAACTATGGGTTGAAGGCGAGCTAATCGGCGGCTGTGACATCATCGTAGAGATGTTCCAAAAAGGCGAACTTCAGCCAATCATTAAAGAAGCTGCGGCACGCAATGCGGAGGAGGGAGACGCTTAAGTCCTCTTCTGATTGAGCTCTGAAGAGCTTAAGAGCACGCTTCGCTTGCCCCCTCCTAGCCTCCCGCTTGCAAGGGGAGGGACAGACGGCTCGCTGACGCATCGCCTCACTTTACGAGTTGCGGCGCGACGATAGGAGCGAGCAGTCGTTCTCCCCCTAAAATAGGGGGAGCTAGAGGGGGTAAACGCGAAACTAAAACTACCCACCAATCCCCAAACCCGTTCCCCACACCAAAAAACACTCCACCAAACCACCCCAAGTCCATACCCTAATAGGGTGATACCAGCTACCCCTCATCACAACTTACCCTTCAAGCCATTTATATTTCCCTCACCAATGCTAACGTTAGAAAACAATAACGATAAAGAAAGCAGTAAAAGAAAAGTGGTCATATGTTTGCATCCAAAAAACAACTCACTCAACTCCAACAGCAATTGCTATCTGAATCCGAACAGAAAGACACCTTCGCTTGCCAAGTCGAGCAGTTGCAACAAGAGTTAGCTCAAAAAGAGCAGCAGATACGAAAACTGGAAGCTCAGCTAGATAAACAAAAGCAGCGCTCTCGACTGTTTTTGAGCTCTGTTACTTCCCAGCTGGTGGGAGCGACGAGCAATATTGAACAGGCGAATAATCAGCTCATCCATCAAAGTGACCAGCTTCAGGCAAACCTAGGTGTGTTTGACGCGACGCAGCAGCAGCTTGAAGAGATGTATCGTTCGCTCGATCAGGTCTCGCAATCTTCTAATGCGAGCAAAGAGACGGTGGCGGCACTACAAGTGCTGACAGGGGATATCACTCAGTTTATCAGTATCATTCATCAGATTTCAGAACAAACCAACTTACTTGCGCTTAATGCTGCTATTGAAGCGGCTAGGGCAGGAGAGCACGGTCGTGGGTTCGCTGTGGTCGCAGACGAAGTGCGTTCACTGGCCGGGCGTGCGAATGAAGCGGCGAGTGAGATCTCGGGATTGGTTGAGCGCATTGAAGGAAGCACCAACAAAGCGGGCGAGAACATCGAATTGGTCTCGTCGCAAGTCGCAGATGCCTCTAAAGGCGCTTCGGACATAGTTCAAGATACCCAATCCATTTTGTCTCTTTCTTCTGACACGGTTGACGTCATCTATACCACTACGGTCGATATCTACGCGTCCAGTGCTATCGCGCAGTACACGAATATGTGGGCGACGGCGCACTCCAAGCTGATTGGGGCAGATTATGATGCGAGTTTGCTTGAGCTTGCTGAAAGTGAGACCATTTTTGGTCAGGTGATAGCCAGTCATGAAGAGACGCAGCAGCTTGCATCCCCTGGTGGGCCTTTAGAGTATTTCTATGTTAAGGCGACGGCACTGCACGACGGATTGCGGCTAGTAGCGCAAGGCAGTAACGATTCAGACATGATTGACCAAATGGATATGGCGTATCGTGACCTTGTTTCCTACGTTGCAACGGCGCAAGAGAAAGTGAAAACCTCATACGCGCAAAAGTAACAGGCGAAAAAAAGGGAGTGAATTATCACTCCCTGCCAACTGAGGTTAGTTACTCTACAAGCTCACCTGTCGCTTCGAATACTTCGAGCTTGTCTAGGTAAGGTTGCAAATCCCCAATATTGTTATTAATCCACTCACTGTTGTAGTAAGTATCTAGGTAGCGCTCACCACTATCACACAGCAACGTGACAATAGAGCCAGTTTCACCACGTCTTTTCATCTCGCTTGCCAGCTGCAACACACCGTATAGGTTAGTACCTGTCGATGCACCCACCTTGCGACCTAGCGTTTTTTCCAGCCAATGGATGGTTGCAATACTTGCCGCATCTGGGATGGTACGCATCTCATCAACCACGCCTGGAATAAAGCTTGGTTCAACGCGAGGGCGACCAATGCCTTCAATTTTGCTGCCACAATCACCGGTAATTTGCGCATTACCTGTCTTGAAGTAGTCATGGAAAACCGAGTTCTCTGGGTCTACAACACATAGCTTAGTGTCGTGTTTTTGATAGCGAATAAAGCGGCCAATTGTAGCCGACGTACCACCTGTACCAGGACTCATTACCACCCAAGATGGAATCGGATGATCTTCGAGCTCCATTTGGCTAAAGATAGAGTTTGCAATGTTGTTGTTACCACGCCAATCCGTAGCACGCTCAGCGTAAGTAAACTGATCCATGTAGTGGCCGTTTAGCTCTTCTGCCAATCGGCGAGATTCTGCGTAAATCTGATCAGAGCGGTCTACAAGATGTGCTTTACCACCATAGAATTCAATCTGTTCAATTTTCTTGCGCGCGGTGCACTTTGGCATCACTGCAATAAAGGGTAAACCAAGTAGACGAGCAAAGTAGGCTTCTGATACGGCAGTGCTGCCCGATGATGATTCAATCACAGTCGTCTCAGGACCAATCCAGCCATTGCAGATCGCATATAAAAATAGCGAGCGAGCCAGGCGGTGTTTTAGTGAGCCAGTTGGATGTGTGCTTTCGTCTTTTAGATAAACGTCGATCCCTTCAATACTAGGGAGATCAAGTTTGATCAGGTGAGTATCTGCCGAGCGCTGGAAGTCGGCTTCAATTTTGCGAACAGCGTTGTTAATCCATTGGTGATCAGTACACATCGTCTTGGTTTCCTACTTTGTGATTGGCATGGTGATAATTTACCTACAGATAGAGAGAAAAACTTTGCTATATTTACTTCAATTTCGCTAATTGGTAGAAAATTTTTCTACATTGGAGCTATTTTGGATATAGATAGTACAGATAAGAAGCTACTGTCCCTACTGCAACAAGATGGGACCTTGTCGCTAAACGAGTTAGCCGAAGCGGTTAACCTCACCACTACACCTTGTTGGAAGCGACTTAAGAAGCTTGAAGAGAGCGGCGTGATCGATAAGCGGGTTGCGTTGCTAGACCCAGAAAAGCTGGGTTTATCATTCACGGCGTTCGTACAGATCAAAACCACCAATCACTCTCATGAGTGGTATAAAGCATTTGTGGAAACGGTGTCTTTGTTCCCCGAAGTGATGGAGTTCTATCGAATGGCGGGTGAGTACGATTACATGATGAAGGTGTTGGTGAAAGATATGAAGTGTTTCGATGAGTTCTACAAAAAGCTCGTCAATAGCATAGATGGGCTATCCAACGTGACATCTACCTTTGCGATGGAGCCACTAAAATACACCACAGCACTGCCAATACGTTGATTTGGTAGTAGTTCTCAACTTGAGCCAAGTAACCTTGCCAGCGCAGAGTAATCACTCTATAACCTAGTGTAACTACATGAGTCCATAGACTGAGATTGCTGGCTACACACAAGGAGTGTTTATGTTGCATCAAGTATTGGTGTCGGTTAAAAAGCCCTTTATCAAAATGGTACCGGTGCCTAAGCCTGAATGTATTGTTGGGCAGGGGAAGGTGCTTGATGTGGCCAAATATTGCCAGCAATACTCAGTATCAAAACCGCTTGTCGTCACGGATAAGGTGTTGCTCGGTCTTGGTTTGTTAGACGGTATGTTGGCGTCATTGGAGAATGCTGGCATTAACGCATCCATTTTTGATGAGGTAAAGCCTGATCCCGACTACGCGACTGTGCGAGCAGGCGTTAAACAGTATCAAGCCAACGGTTGTGATGGGGTTATCGCGTTTGGCGGTGGCTCGCCGATTGATTGTGCCAAAGCCATCGCTGGAAGCGTTAAAACCAAAAAAGACGTGGCGAAGCTGCCCGGTCTTCTGAAAATTCATCGCCCGATTATGCCCTTGATAGCCATTCCAACCACGGCAGGGACAGGTTCTGAGGGGACTGTCGCAGCCGTTGTCAGCGATGTTGAATCCAAAACCAAGCGAGCGATTACCGACCCATTTTTGGTGCCTAAAGCTGCGGTTTTGGACCCCGATATTATGCTGGGTTTGCCGCCACAAATTACTGCAGAAACGGGAGTCGATGCCTTAACCCATGCGATAGAGTCTTACCTAAGCCTATATGCCAATGCAGAGACTCAAACTATGTCTCTAAACGCGATTAAAGCAGTATTTGAGTATCTGCCTAAAGCGTACCTTGACGGCAGTGACTGCGAGGCGCGGGAAAAGATGGCAATGGCCAGCTTTGAAGCTGGGCTTGCGTTTACTCGTACCTACATCGGCTATGTACATGCCATCGCTCACCAGTTAGGTGCGTTTTACCACGTTCCTCATGGCCGTGCCAACGCTATGGTTTTGCCCCATGTCCTCAAGTTTATAGAACAAAGAGATAACGCCAGACTGACAACGCTAGCGCTCACCCTAGGTTATAAACACAGCGAAACATTCATTCAAGAGGTCGAGGGTCTTCTGGACGCGCTCGATATACCAAAGTATGTCGCTGAGCTTCAAAAAGAGGACATCCCGGCTCTTGCCAAGCAAGCCATTAAAGAAGCCTTCGGCGAATACCCAGTACCAGAAGAAATGAATGTTCAACAATGCCAACAACTATTAGAAGCGTTACTCGATAAAGGAGCACAATAAATGAGCCTAGTCACCCTAGATGAACAGCAAATGATAGAGCGACTCCATGAGCAGCAGTCGGCGTTCAAAGAGGCGCCGTTCATTAGTCGTGAACTCAGAAGGGCGAACTTACTCAAGCTTGAAAAGGTGCTTCGAGATAATCAGGCGGCGATCTGTGAGGCAATTGCGAAAGACTTCGGTCACAGATCATCAACAGAAACGGCTCTGCTCGAATTGTTTTCATCCATTGAAGGCATTGTCGATGCGCGTAAACAGCTCAAAAAATGGATGCGTGAAAAAAAGCGTCATACCTCAGTTTGGTTTTGGCCAGCGAAGAACAAAGTGGTTCCTCAGCCTTTAGGCGTGGTCGGTATTATCGTGCCTTGGAACTACCCGCTATTTCTAGCTATCGGTCCAATGACGGCGGCTCTGGCCGCTGGTAACCGAGTGATGGTTAAGATGTCGGAGAATTCGATGAACCTTTGCCAAACGCTCGGAGATATCTTCTCGACGGCGTTTACGCAAGATGAAATCTGCTTTATTGCCGAAACGGGTGGTACAGGGCAAGCGTTCGCAAAACTGCCGTTTGACCATATGATCTTCACCGGCTCAGGGGCTACGGGTCGCAAAGTGATGGCAGCAGCGGCTGAGAATCTAACGCCAGTTACACTAGAACTCGGTGGCAAGTCTCCGACCATTATCGGTCCGGACTTTGATATCAAAAAGGCGATGAAGCGGATCTTGGGCGGCAAGGTATACAACGCGGGACAGACCTGTGTTGCGCCAGATTACCTGTTGGTGCCTGAAGACAAGGTCAAACAAGTAGTGAAGGCTGCGAAATCGATCATGAAAGGAAGATTCAAGTCAATGGATCATCCGGACTATACTGCGGTGATTGATGCGGTGTCGTTCGAGCGCCTACAAGAGACCCTGGAACTGGCTAAAGAGGGGCAAGGAGAGGTGATTAACCTGATCCCCGCCAGTGAGCCTGATCCTGAATCTCGCCGTTTCCCTCTTCATTTGGTGGTAGAGCCTTCAGCGGATGAGGCAGTCATGACACGGGAGATTTTTGGACCGATTCTTCCAATCATTACCTACAAATCGATGGATGATGTCTATCACTTTATCGGCGAACGAGACCGGCCTCTCGCGCTCTATCTGTTTTCTGATGATAAAGAGCTTCAATCAGCTGTAATGGAGAACACCATGTCAGGTGCCTACACCATCAATGAGGTGATGATGCATGTCGCGCAGCACGACCTGCCGTTTGGCGGCGTTGGACCGAGTGGTATGGGGCACTACCATGGAAAAGAAGGCTTTGAAACCCTCTCCAAAATGCGTCCGGTGATGCAGCAGGGGAAATGGGCATCGACGGGATTCTTGTATTCACCGTACTCCGGTTTTGCCAAGCGTGTTATTAACTATCTGATTAATAGGAAGCTAGGCAAGTATCCAAGTATTAAGAAGCCCAACGCAAATAAGTAGAAATCTCCATATTGAGTGCCGCTAAGTAAAGTGACGTAAACAACGTGGCACTCAGTCACTTTTCCCTTACACTGTCCGTTAACATATCAATAACACAGGACGTGTAATATGCAGAAGCAACAAGGAACCCTAAAGCTTTCAATGATCTTTTTGCTAGTGGCCGGCACCTTACTTGGCTGCGGAGGAGGTGGAGATGAAAGCTCTGGTGCTTCTGATGATTCGAGTAATAGCAACACTGTAGGAGGCGACACGCCAACAGCCAACAGTGACATTACAGATACTCTATTTACCAATACTAACGGTGATTGTGAGCAATATACCGGCGACTACACATCCAATGTAGAAGACATACAGCGCAGTGCCAGCTTCACTGGCACTATCTCGGTTCAGTCCTCTGGTACGCACTGTATCGTTCAGTCAAATGGCATCCCTAATCACGATTTCAACGACGAGTCGGCCTCATTTGCCACCAATGTCTCTGAGCAATCTCAGCAATATGAGTTTAATGCCTCGCCAATTGTATCGGCGACGGTCACAGAGTTGAGCCTCCCTGTCTCTGAAGCGATTTTGCTCAACGGCGTGAAAGTCGATCTCTTAGCAGCGGCTTGTTATGGCGTAGGGAATGAAAAAACCGGATGCGACCAAGATCAGATCGATAACCCATGGCGTTTTGACCCTATGTCCTCTCTGAATCGATTCGGTACCGATGAGCATCATGCGCATGTTCAGCCAGACGGCACATACCATTATCACGGCAATCCTATGGCGATGTTTGAACAAGATTGTGAGGGAGGTGAACCATCACCCGTCATCGGCTTTGCAGCGGATGGTTTTCCCATTTATGGAAGCTGTTACAGGGATCCCGCGGATGGCGTTGTTAAGGCAGCAACATCGAGCTATCAGTTGAAGTCAGGTATTAGGCAGGCAGTGACAGGATATACCACCCCAGTTGCTGGTGGCAGTGTGGTGAGCAACCGCTATGATGGTCAATTTCGTGGTGACTACGAGTACGTTGTTGCACTTGGCTCGCTTGATGAGTGCAACGGGATGACGGTAGAGGGACAGTACGGCTACTACGTCACGAATGCATTTCCGTGGGTGCTGAACTGCTTTAAAGGCGAGGTGGACAGCTCGTTTGGTGCTAACGCTCAAATCAGAAGCCATGCTCACTAGAAAGCAAAACGCCTTATCGATGATAAGGCGTTTATTTAGTAAACAGTTGATAAGGCTCAGTCGTTAAAGCGCAGCACGCCTTCTTGCGATGTCGATGCGACGAGTTCACCTTTTTGGTTATAGATTTCACCTCTTACCAATCCACGTGAGTTACTCGCATTCGGGCTGTCGATGGCATAAAGCAGCCATTCGTTGGTGTTCACAGGGCGGTGGAACCACATTGAATGATCGATAGTCGCCATTTGGAATTTAGGCGCGAAAATGGATACCCCATGCGGATGAAGCGCCGTCGTTAAGAAGCGCCAGTCAGAGGCATAGCCAAGCACGTACTGGTGAATTAGCTCGTTATTTGGCACTTCACCGTTTGCTCGAATCCAAAGGTATTGCTTTGGCTCAATCTTCTCAGGTTTCAGTGGGTTGACCACATGAACAGGGCGAACTTCAATCGCCTCTTCACTGCAGAACACTTCACGGATTTGTTCTGGCAAAAAGTCAGCAATGCGCATTGCTAACTCAGACTCCGAAGCAAAGTTCTCCGGTCCAGGGACTTCTGGCATGGTATTTTGGTGTTCAAAGCCTGGCGCTTCACAGTGATAGCTTGCGGTGAGATAGAAAATAGGGCGGCCGTTTTGAATCGCTTTGACGCGACGTGTGCTAAAGCTTCGTCCATCTCTTAGGTTCTCGACATCATAGATGATCGGCTTTAGAGGATCGCCAGGGTAGAGAAAGTAGCTGTGGAAAGAGTGCACCGTGCGGTCCTCTTCTACCGTATAGCGAGCTGCCGACAGTGCCTGACCGATAACCTGACCACCATAGACTTGTGGTAAGCCTAAGTGTTGGCTCTGGCCTCTAAACAGTCCTTGCTCTAATTGCTCCAATTGCAAAAGTTCGAGTAGTTCAGTTAATGGTTTGCTCATAGATGGATCTTTTGTGTGGGTCTCAATGGGCAAAGTGTGGATTTTACTGATGGATTCGTCAAGCAATTGCTTTTGTAGGAATTCAGTGGTTTTTTCCGCAAAACTCATAGGGAACATCTACGAGTTTCATCAAATCTGTTATCTTTTATTGCATAACCTAATCTGCTGTTTACCAAACTTGGTGCAGACAGAATACTCTCTAACCGCTTTATCAAGTGAGGCTTCATGAAATTACTACAAATCGGCGCAATGGCGATGGTGTTGGGCTTGGTGGGTTGCCAAACCGCTCCTCAATCGACAGAAAGTGCTACCCCAGCGAGTGAGCAAACTGAGATGAAAGAGACGATGGCAGCGGTAAAAGGCACAATAGCTTACCGTGAACGAATCGCATTACCTGCTGATGCGGTAGTTACCGTGAAACTGCAAGATGTGTCGCTTCAAGATGTTGCAGCAAAGGTGATTAGTGAGCAAACCTTTACCACAGATGGCGCACAGGTTCCTTTTGATTTTGAGCTGAGCTATGACACCAAAGACATTAATCCTAAGCACACTTACAGTGTGAGCGCGCGCATTGAAGTGGCTGGTAAGCTGCGCTTTATCTCAGATACCTCTTACCCAGTGATCACGGATGCAAACAAAACAGAGCAGGTTAACCTTCTGCTAGTGGGCGTAAGATAATTGACTGAGTTGGCAGTCTTACGGCTGCCAACCGAACTCTTTCAAGCGCACGCGACCCTTCACTGAAAACTCGACACCTTCTTCCATTAATATCGATCTCTGTCTCAAAAACGAATCTCCCTTAAGAGAAATTTCTCCTTTACTGTTGATGACACGGTGCCATGGCAAGCTACTCCCTTCAGGCAAGCCACCAAGCGCCTTACCAACGTGTCTTGCATAGCCAGGATAGCCAGCCATTTTTGCAATTTGACCGTAAGTTGCTACTTTTCCGAATGGAATTTGGTGAATTACTGCAAAGATTTGCGTCTTAAATTGATCCATACTGAAACTGTCCTAGTTCATTTTTGCCACGGAAAGGTATTTGGGGGAGCTATGGTATTTTCGGTGTTTCAATTCATAATCACAAGCTTACTGGCCATGATTTGTGCCAGAACGATAGGTGTCACTGAAGGCGACATTCCCGTACTTGCGGTGATGATTCCTGCGCTATGGATATTGCCTCAGGGTGGTGTTGCAGGGTTGATGCTACTCGCATCCATGGTCGTCTACGGTCTCACGCTTCCTCTGCAATCTATCGCCATGTCTGTGGCGGTCTGGATACTAATACCCGTCTTCATGGTCGCGTTCTCTAAGCGTAGTAATATCTGGATAGTCAGCATCGTCGGGCTTATCGTCCTTACGCTCAATGTCGGGATTATGCTGACCCAATCTGCGGGTAAACTTGGTGGCACACCAATGGTGACGCTGGTACAGGCATTCTCGGTCTTCGTTGCTTGGTACGCCGCGAAAAACTGGAAGGGATCGACCGAGCACAGCTGGTGGTCACTGTTCTTAATCTTACCAATATGGGCTGCTGGTCTGCCATACGCAGCGCTAATCTCGCTTTGCATGACAGGCATGCTCGCATCCATGGAAAGTCTGGGTAGGCTTAAAACCTTTAAATGGAACAAGCTGCTTTGCTGGACACTCCCAACGGTCGGCTTTGCTGCAATAGTGGTGGTGCCTACCATCGATGTTCCTAAGCCAGTCTTTGTTGTTTGGCTATGTCTACTTGGCACGGCGTGGATGACCGACTACATCTTAAACATCGATGATGAGCAACAAGAGACCTAACCTCGAATAATGTGTGACAACAGAAGAGATACAACGCGCTCAACAGCCTCGCAACCGCAGGAATGTTGGGCGCTTTGATTAATCTGTAAGCACTTAACAGATAAAGCAAACAGTTTTCCTCGCTACCCCTTGCATTCAGCGCCGCGATACCAGATAATCCTCCCACGCTTTGCAGCAGTGACCCTTCACTTAGGCAACAGCAAAAAAATCTATGGAGGTCTTGGTCCTCTCGCAACAATAGCTCGTGAACTCGGTCAGGTCCGGAAGGAAGCAGCCGCAGCGAGTGACTTGTGTGCCGGGATGTGGCTGAGGTCTCCACCCTTTAAAAACGCCGCTTTTATTAGCGGCGTTTTGCTATCTGAATTTTATCAAATTCTAGCTCATTGCTGTGATTCCTACTCAGGTAGGAATCTAACTGTAATCGACGAAACACTTGCGAATGAGCACCTAGGGATACTGTTTCGCTGGGAAACTCTTAGCCCAATCGAGTAATAAAAGTTTGCTCATCATCCACAAACGCCACAAAGCCACCGTGATAGATAAACACCCGACCACGCCCCTCTACAATACAGGCAAGCTGCGGGTTCAAATCTTCTTCATTGCTCTGGCTTTGAAACGTTCCAGTATCGGTGATTACCCCGTCGAGTCTTGGCAAATACCCATAAGTGCGCTTAGCTTGGTCAATTAAGCTCAGTTCGCTGGTGGTCGAGAAGCAAGAGGGAATCGCCCCTGCATCTTCGATAAACATGGGTTTTAGTTCTTCAAAAGCGGTAATCACTAGCCAATCGATGCCGTTAACGTGATGGATAAACATAGGGTTTCTCGGTAATTCTGATGCGTTGATCTTATCATTACAGGCAATCGCGTAGTAGATATTTAGTGGCTAAAGATGGTCATCCTAAGGTGCTTTCCAAACATTCAATATGGGTTATCCCCTGTATAGACACATACACTCCTTTGGTCGTCAGGGGATGAATCTCATAATAAGAGGGACTTAGAACTTTCCTCCGTTAACCCACTCATCTTTTGGAGGCACAGGTTCTTGGTTAACCCACATTTCGACAATTTTTCCATCTTGCACCCGAAAAATATCGAAACGAGCCACTTCTTGGCTTTGGTAGACGACTCGACTGTAGGCAACGACAGTGTTGCCTTGGCCTATTATCTTGAATACTTGATCATAGCAACCTACGTACTTTTGAGGCTCATCGACGGTTGATTCTGAGTGGACTGGGATGTTTTGAAAGTCCACGTACTTAGATGCCGCATCGTATTGACCTAAGACCATGACATCACAAAGAAACGTTCGAACCAGTTCTTTATTTTCAGTTGTTTTATCGAGGTCATTCGGCTCTGTTGGTCCTGCTATCTGGTCCTTATCAACGTTTGAGTTTTCGACATACGCTGAGATTACGTCCCAATGCTCAATGATCTTGTCATTTTCATCGGTATCAAAAAGGTCAGTGGTGACCCAGTATGCTTCGCCTTTGTTAATGTTTTGGTAGGCTTGCACAAACACATACTGACCATCAACGACTGAGCGAACGATTCGAATGTCTCTATCATGACAGCGCTCGATAAAGGGCTCAAAGAACTCGACAAAGCCTTCAATGCCATTTCTTACACCAGTACTGTGCTGAGTGTAGCGAATCCCGGTGTATTTAGTGACGGCTTCGCGTGCGTGTCCGTCTCTGATCCCTTCCATGTAAAGGTTGGTCGCATTTTCTAGCTTTCGACTCATAGGTTGTCCCTCTGTCAGACTGTGTTGTCGAAATTAAGCCTAGTCCATTATCGTGTTCGTTGATGGACAAGGTTCGATATTGACCATCTTAGCGCCCAGACTAACTTGTCAGTTGTATCTGCAATGGCTACAACTTAGCGATGAACCGCTAACACAAAAAAGGGGTGACGTAATGCCACCCCAATATTTGACGTTAACGAGTTATGAGAGACTACTTAAGATCAAATCGGTCAGCGTTCATCACTTTCGTCCATGCAGCGATAAAGTCTCTGACAAACTTCTCTTTGGCATCATCACACGCATAAAGCTCAGCAAGCGCTCTCAGTTGAGAGTTGGAGCCGAAGACTAGATCAACGCGTGTGGCTGTCCATTTTCTCTCACCTGTTGCTCGGTCAGTGCCCAAGTAAGCGCTGTTGTGAGGGCATACTGGTTTCCATTCTGTTGCCATGTCGACCAAGTTGACAAAGAAATCATTGCTGAGCACACCGACTCGGTCAGTCAGCACACCGTGTGATGTACCGTTATGGTTTGCTCCTAGTACTCTTAGGCCGCCAATGAGTACCGTCATTTCTGGCGCAGACAATCCAAGTAGCTGTGCTTTATCAAGCAACATTTCTTCGGCAGGCACCGTAAAAAGCTTCTTCGAGAAGTTACGGAAACCATCAGCCTCAGGCTCTAATACCGCAAAAGATTCGGTGTCTGTATGTTCATCGTCTGCATCGACTCGACCTGCTGAGAAGGGTACTTCAACCGCGAAACCTCCATCTTGCGCCGCTTTTTCAATGGCAGTATTACCTGCAAGAACGATTAAGTCAGTAATCGAAATACCTCGCTCCTGAGTGTTAAATTCGGAACGAACGGACTCCAGTTTTGTTAGTACCTTGTCGAGTTGTTCTGGTTGATTAGCTTCCCAGTCTTTTTGTGGAGCTAAGCGAATACGTCCACCGTTTGCACCACCACGGAAATCCGAGCCTCGGTATGTGGATGCGCTCGACCACGCGGTATAAACAAGTTCGGATACCGTGAGGTCTGTCGATAGAATCGCTTGTTTCAGCTCCGCAATGTCCTTGTCTGACAGTGTACTAAAGGTCGCCTGCGGTAGTGGATCTTGCCAAATTAGGTCTTCATCGGGTGTTTCTTCCCCAATATAGCGGCTTTTCGGACCCATATCGCGGTGGGTAAGCTTAAACCAAGCTCGCGCAAAGGCATCAGCGAACTCATCTGGGTTTTCATGGAAGCGTTTTGAAATAGGACCATAGATTGGGTCCATGCGCATTGCCATGTCGGCCGTTGTCATGATGGTTTTAACTTTTTGAGAGACATCATGCGCTTTTGGTGCCATATGATCGTCGGCGACACCAATCGGCTCCCATTGCCATGCGCCCGCTGGGCTTTTTACGAGATCCCAATCATAGCCAAACAGCATGTCGAAGTAGCCGTTATCCCACTGGATAGGGTTTGGTGTCCATGCCCCCTCAATGCCACTAGTGGTGGTGTCGTCACCTTTACCTGTGCCAAAACTGTTTTTCCAGCCAAAGCCCATCTCTTCAAGAGGTGCGGCTTCTGGCTCTGGTCCCATTTCTGCTTCAGAGCCCGCACCGTGGGTTTTACCGAAGGTATGTCCACCTGCGACTAGCGCAACGGTTTCTTCATCGTTCATACCCATTCGAGCAAAGGTATCGCGGATGTCCTTACCAGACGCAAGGATAGTCGGTTCACCGTTTGGACCCTCAGGGTTTACGTAGATAAGTCCCATTTGTACTGCGGCCAGTGGCTGCTCGAGCTCACGGTCACCGGAATAACGTTCGTCACCAAGCCATTCGCTTTCTGCACCCCAATAGATGTCTTCTTCTGGTTCCCAAATGTCTTGACGACCGCCAGAGAAGCCAAAAGTAGGCAGTCCCATTGACTCAATAGCAACGTTGCCCGCAAGGATAAATAAGTCGGCCCATGAGAGGCTGTTACCGTATTTCTTTTTGACTGGCCAAAGTAGGCGACGGGCTTTATCTAGGTTACCGTTATCGGGCCAACTGTTGAGTGGGGCAAAGCGTTGATTACCAGTATTAGCGCCGCCGCGTCCATCTGAAGTTCGATATGTCCCTGCGGCATGCCATGCCATTCGGATCATAAAGGGACCATAGTGGCCATAATCTGCTGGCCACCATTCTTGCGAATCTGTCATCAGCGCTTCGAGGTCAGCTTTTACCGCCTTGAGATTTAGCGCTTTAAACGCTTCTTGATAATTGAAATCTTGATCAAGCGGATTTGACTTGGTGTCGTTCTGATGGAGTATTTTTAGGTTCAATTGGTTAGGCCACCAATCAAGGTTTTTTGTCGCTTTTCCACCAAGCCTAGTGTTACCACCAAGTATAGTATTTCCGCCATGCATTACTGGGCATTTGCCAGCATTACCAGTTTGTTCACCGTGCATATCTATCTCCTGAATGCGAAACAGTTAAGCGCTCCTCCAAACTGGCTTAGCGATGAGCTGAGTAAGTTGAGTGCGCCTCAATGACCATTAACTCGGTCTTACGTTATGCTGTAAGCATGGCATTGAAGCGGCAAAAACTCAGATTGCTTGTCCCTATTTCTTTGATAGGGAGGCTCGATTGTTGTGATGATGATGTTTGGATCTATTCAATAAGCGTCGGCGTAATTCTGTGCGTACTGTTTGGGGGTGACACCTCGGTACTTTTTAAACATGCGACTAAAACTCGTCATATTGGTATATCCCATTCTTTTTGCGATAGTTTCTAATGGAACACCCAATACTATTTGCTTAACAGTTTCTCCTGAAAGCACAAACCCCACGATAGACGTGAAATTAAGCCCTGAAGATTGTAGCCGACGCTGTAGTTGCTGTTCGGATAGCCCTAACAGCTGTGATACCTTGGCGAGCGTTGGTAGACCAAAATGTCGAGAGTAATTAACGACTTCGTAGAGCACTTTGGTATGATCCTGAGGATCAGGCATATCGAGATAACCGTCTAAGTCGGCAAAGCTCATTGATAACTTTTCAGGAGGTAGTGTAGGGACTTTATTGCCTTGTAAACGAAGGCGATTTGGCAGCCAAACCTCGGTTTTATTATGACCCCATTCAATGCGGCACCCGAAATGGGCTTCATACTCCATTTTATTGGCCAATGAACCGGGAAGGCAAACTCTATCCGGTATAAAGTCTTTCCCCAAATAATGCCTGAGGACGTTTAACATGAAGTTGGCCACTCGCACGCCATCTTGAGCTTTAGCGTTGGCAATTATCGAGTCGTTTCTATAGGTCCACTTAACGATGGGGCCGACGATCTCACCGCCAAAAAAAGCGCCTGATTGAATGCAGGTAATACCAGAGTTAATTCGACGAATCGTTGTTGCTAAATCATGTCCAGCAAAGAACCAATGACTCAACGACCCCAGCTTACTGAGATCCATCTGCCGCACGAGCGTAAGCACTGCATCAGGGTCCCCAGTAATACCTTCTATGTTTTCATAAAATTGATTGAGGACCGAGATCGGAATCAGGTTCATATCATATTCCAGCACAGAGTGTGGAATGCCGAGGGCGTCGGATGTAATGCCGTAAGTTAACTGAAGGCGATCTACTAACCCTTTGATTCCCATCACTCTTACAAAATGAACGTTGCGAAACATGACTTTTCCCTAGATATTGATTTCATCAAAATTGGCGGTATTTTGATAGAATCTATCACAATGTAACTAATTATTTCATCCTCACTTACACTTCCGGCTCGATTTAACTAAGAGAGCTATCAATGAGTTTAGTGAGTGTTCCTTTCGTTGGAACGGGGGCTGATACTGCGCTTCATGTTGTGTCAGCCGTCGTGTTAGTTGCCAGTATTGGCGCTGCGATCTATGGGTTTTGGCGTATCCATGAACTTCCAATTAACAAAGCGCATAGCCGCGACCATCACCAACTTGGGCTCATTACTGCGCTCACCTGGATTGGCTTTATCTGGCACTGGGTTTGGGTATTGGCAGTCATCATCGCATTTGTGGATATGGAAAAAGCCATAGTCCGATTGCGGGATATTTGGAACAGCGAAAAATCGGAGAGCGACGCATGTTAGAGGGTTTAGCGGTTTGGGCACTGTTCATCTACTTGCTTAGGCTAATTGGCATGCCTTGGAATAAGTTCTCCAAAAGCTTTGCTTATGTGGGTGGTGTTGGTTGGTTGATGTTTGTTTGGGTAGGGCTGATTAACTATACGCCGATGGACTTATCGGGCGGGTCACTGGTTCAAGCTCCACATATTCACTTGCGCCCAGACTCATCGAATGTTTCTGGTAAGGTGATAAAGCTTCACATTGAGCCTAATCAGCAGATTCAGAAAGGGCAGCTTATCTATGAGATCGATCCAAAACCCTACCAGATTGTATTGGATCAAGCTGAAATCCAACACGATGCCGCTGAAGTGTCCCTTGATAGCGCAATTCAAGATGTCGAAATAGCAAAGTCTACGTATCTATCATCACTTAAAGCGGTTGAGACCTCTCAAAGTCAGCTAAAATCAGCAGTCGTGGATCACCAACTACAGACAAAAATGCTCAAACGATTTCAAGAGCAGAACTCGGTTGTGAGCAACACTATTACTGAGAGTGACATTGATAAGCAGGTGAGCTTGGTTGAGGTAGCGCGTCATAAAGTGACGACTATCGAAGCGCAGCTTGAAAAGAAACGTGTGGATTCAGATAAAGCTAAGCTCGCCATCAATAAATCTGAGCTTGCTGTTGAGAGTAAACGCGCAGAGCTTCGAAACGCTCAAGAAAATGTCGAACGCGCCCGATGGGACCTAGACAGCACCAAGGTTTACGCACCAGCGGACGGTTTTGTTACCAACTTCATTCTTCGAGAAGGTCAGCTTCTATCGCGAGTGCCGCGCTTGCAGATGTATACCAATGAAAAGTACGTACTGATGCGAGTTAACCATCAGGCAATTCGCAATATCCATCAAGGTCAAGCTGCAGAGTTTTCAACCTCGGTTTACCCAGGTCATGTATTTGCCGCCGAAGTTGAAGGTATTGTTGAAGCGACAGGTGAATCTCAAGGAACACTGTTGGCTCTGGATCAATCAGTGCGCACAACGACAGGTCAGAACGTTAACAACAAGCATCATTTTGTTCGTTTGAAGATCCACGAGACAGAGGGCTATGACATTCCGGTTGGGGCAGTGGGATTAGCCTGGGTTAGTGGTGATAAACCCATTGGCTTTCTTGCATTTCTTGACGTCATCCGAGGAATCATCCTGAGAATGAAATCACAGCTGTACTTCTTCTACTCAATTTAACGAGTCCACTTACGATAGCATCTTGCTTCTGTTCATTTGCCACCCTATAGGGTGGCTTTTTTGTTTCGCCGTGATAGTTCTGAGTTCTTTTGGCTGTAAAATGAGATCTTGCCACCACTTCAAAATCAGGAAAAACCTAAGCTCGTGTAAATTAATGTAAATGCCTCTTATTATTATTCAATTGCCGCTATCTTTGATCGAAGGATAAATGACAAAAGCGTCATTGTTTGAGTTATATGCACTGAATAATAATCAAAGAGGGAGAAAAAGGATGTCAGACCTTACAAAGGACCAAGCCCAAACCGAACCGAGAGTCATTCCGCAAGAAGCATTTGATTGGTACGATGAATATGCGCATGGATTGATTGATCGTCGAGAATTTTTCTCTCGCCTAGGTGGATTGGTAGCGCTCGGTTTTACTATGACAACACTGACGTCAGCGCTAATTCCCAACTATGCAGCTGCAGAGCAAGTTTCTTTCAATGATCCTGCAATTAAAGCGACCTACGTTAAATTCGATTCTCCAAAGGGGCATGGCGAAGGGCAGGGTTATTTGGTCGTGCCGAAAGATTTGCAAGTCAAGGCCCCAGTTGTGTTGGTGATTCATGAAAATCGTGGGCTCAACCCATACATCAAAGACGTTGCAAGACGCCTGGCAATGAGAGGTTTTGTGGCGTTTGCGCCAGATGCTCTCTTCCCGCTGGGTGGGTACCCTGGCAACGATGACGAAGGTCGAGCAATGCAGAAAAGCATGGACAAGGCCAAAATTGAAGAAGATTTTCTTGCAGCAGCTGCGTTTTTGAAATCTCATGAATTGAGTAATGGTAAGTTGGGAGCGGTAGGCTTTTGCTTCGGAGGCTATGTGGTGAATATGCTCGCTGCAACCATACCTGAACAATTAGATGCTGGTGTGCCTTTTTATGGAACGCCAGCGGCAACGGAGCTGAGAAAGAATGTGAAAGGACCGCTGTTGGTTCAATTGGCCAGTCTTGATAAACGAGTGAATGCGACTTGGCCAGATTATGAGGCGGAACTAAAAGCGATTGGCGCTGACTATCAGATGTATATGTATGAAGGTGCTAATCATGGTTTTCACAATGACTCAACGGGTCGATATTCTGAGCCTGATGCGGAACTAGCGTGGAGCCGTACCATCGACTTCTTTGCTGATAAGCTGAAAGCATAAAGAATCGTAACCTAAAACATAGCTAGCATGTCAGTATACGGCGTACGCTCAGACGTTCATCCTCTGGGCGTTGTCGTATACCTACTTGTTACATTAACTCTGATTATGATAATAGTGTGCCGACTAGATTTTATGTTTCTTCTGCATGATGTTGATTTGAGCTAAAAATAAGCTCAATCTCATCATCAAGTCTTCTTCCTGTCGGCTTGAACCCCAGCTTTTGATAAAACGGTAGTGCATTGCCTTTTTCTAGATCCATAGTGGTCAACGACACCCCGTTTAAGCCCACTAGTGCGGCATACTGTTTGCCAAAGTGAAGAGCCTGCTCTCCAAGCCCATTACCTTGAAAGCGATGATCTATCATTACTCGCCATATGTAGAGATGATCTTTTTGAAAGTACTCATCCTCTGCTTCGAGTATTCTAGGATCAATGATTGAAATAAGTCCCGCTGGCTGGTTATCGAAATAGATTCCATAGCTGATGCTGTCGCTGTTGTGGCTAGCTTCTGCTAGCCATTTTGCGTTGTTGGAAATAAGGTGTGACTGAGACTCTCCGACAGTAAGCTCTAAGATGTCATCAAGGATATTGTCATTAATTTTTAAGAAGCTAATGCGATTCATAGGCTCTCTCCGTGGGGCTGCTTTCAGTTTCCATATCCGCTTCATCCTCCCTGTATATTAGAAATGAGTGATGAATGGTGTATTGGTCATTGATAACATCTGTAATGCAGAAAAAACAGACTGAGTTTGTAATAGAGAGTCGTGTTAACGAGAGATTGGCCCATACTAGGGTGAATAGAACTAGATGATTCCTAACAACGATGATGAAAGGTGCGAGGTCTATCGACACGACTTTAGGGAAACAGAGAGCTATCATGCTTGGTATATCGTTTACTTTAACTTTGATTCTACTTGGAGAGTCAGATGCCAAACTGGAGCCATTTCCAACGCAGTTTTACGCTCGTTCTTAGTACTTTTTTTCTACTGGGATGTGAACCAGCGGAAAGTAACTTTGAACCCAACAACAGCTACTGGTTTGATGAAAAACCTAAACAAGATAACCCGCCGCTAAACCAAGACATCAAAGTGGACATTGCCGTCATTGGTGGTGGCTACAGTGGTCTATCAAGCGCTTGGCATTTGGCGAAGTCCAACCCAACTCTCAATATAGCGATTTTCGAAGCAAAACAGGTGGGTAGTGGGGCGTCTGGCAGCAATGGCGGCATGGTGCTGCCTGGTTCAGAAGAGATGGACTTCTATGAAGACGGTGAGGCGAGCAAGCGTCACTATGACCTGACTGTCACTAGCATGAAAAAGCTTGAAGCTCTGGTGAAGTCAACGGGTGTCGACGCTGACCTGGTTCTTGATGGTTATCTAGAAGCGATTCTTGATGAAGAGGATATCGCCGAATATCAAGAGTACGTAGAGACTGCTAACGACTTGGGTATTCCGCTTGAGTATTGGAATGCAGACGAAACGGAAGAAGAACGGTACGGATCGATATGTTGGGGCAGTTTACGAACCTAATGGTGGTCAGGTGCATGCTATGAAGTTGGTTAACGCACTGAGGAAAGCGGTGGAATTAGCCGGCGTTACCATTTATGAGCACAGTCCGGTGACCGACATTCAAGAGGGTAAACAAATCACCCTAAGTGTTGCTGACAAGCACAAGGTTACAGCCGATGATATCGTATTAGCGACCAACGCTTTTACTTCGAAACTGGGTTATTTTGGCGGTCGAGTGTTCCCAGTGCATGCGCAAAGTGCAGTGACGGAGCCATTGAGCGAAGAGCAGCTTGACGCCATTCAATGGCAGCCTGGAATACCATACTTCGATACACGCAATTTACTGTTTCATATAGTGCTCACTCCAGACAATCGTATCGTAATTGGTGGGGGCAATGCAGAATATGAGTTCAATGACGGTTTAGTCTACAAGGGCGATCTAGATGCAGTCAGCGATATGATGATGACGGAACTAGTGACGCTCTACCCAGCGCTGAAAGGCATTAAGTTCGAACGCGTGTGGAATGGTGTATTGGGTATGACTGGTGATAGCAAAGAAGCAGTAGGTGTGATGGGTGAACATCGCAACATCTACTACGCGCTTGGTTATAATGGACACGGTATTAATTTAGCGTTTCTATTTGGTGATGTTGTTGCCACCCTCTATCAAGGTAAGGCTCACCCGTGGTTTGATCATGCGGATGAAAGTTTGCCTATATGGCTGCCTCCCGAGCCTGCCAAATCGGTCGGCATTAAATCGACGTTAATGCTCTATAAGAAACAAGACGAAGCGTATTTAGAGAAAGAGTAGATGGTGTGCGGGGTAGTATCTTAGGTGATCTACCCCGTTGCTTTGCTTAAAGAAATATCAGAGACTGAATGTCGATAGATATAAGATGGAGTAAGCATGAGCAGTAGTAACCCAGTCGATGTAGCCCTTATTAATGTCCGCAATAAATCGAAGGGGACGTTCTTACAGGACGCGTTTACTGTCACTATCAACTTCCACCCTGACCGATTAACCGCGGACAACACCCCTCTACTTTTAGCGATGGCACATTCTGGTGTTTTAAAGTCTCAGTTCGAAACCCAAACCAGTAACGGTGGATTAACCGCCTACAAAGGTGGAGAGCGTTGGCAGTGGGAAGAGAGAGTATTTGATGGAGCCTACGATGGCGCTCCGGATAACCTGAGGCCCAAGTATGGTGCGCTAAACTATCGTCATTATCCAATGGGCGCATCCCCAAGGTTTGGCTCGGCTTTTTTTAAACTCAAACCTCACGTACTCGAACGCACAACCTTCTGTTACCCAGACAGTTATTTTAATCCTGAAGATTTTGCGACCTCAGATCGACTCAGCGATCTCGTTGCTAAGGCGACTCGAGCGCAAGTGGATCGCCTTGATGATTATATAGAGGCTCATATCCATGGCGAGCTCTCTCTTTGTGAAGATGTGGAGAGTTTGGTACTCGACCCAGTATACCGTTCAACGCCAATCGAGCAGCAAGCTCGAGATCTTGGAGTTGTTGTCGAATGGCATGATGGGTATGTGCTTACGATAGAACATATGGCTCAGTTTCCAGACTATCGAGGTCAGGAATACATTGAGCTTGCCAAACGCATTGCGGTCAATGGTGTTATAGATGCTGCCTTATTGGGAAAGGCGGTAACTGAGCAAAACTATGAGGAACAAGAGGTAAAAAAAGTCTGGCACTATTTAGCTCGATTTGGTTATCGAGGAGACAAGTGGTAAATGCACCTAGGTTGCATCCGAGGTCAATTAAGTTCGGTATTTTTGTTCAAAGTGAAAACACTTAACTTTGAGGACCACACAAATGAACCGAATCGTAACTACCCTTGGCTACGGCATTCTATTGAGCAAATATGCTGTCGTTGTTTTGATTGCTGGCATTACAGCGAGTACTGGCGTAATGGCTGGTGACTTGATGCTAGTGGGGCTGGAGACAACTGAGCGCTAGATAACGTCTGATTTTCAATGCTAAAGCAATATACCTCTGTTTGGCTGAGGACACTTTTGCCTCAGCTCAACAGATTAAAACGAACTGACCGCTTGTCGACTCATGTAGAAATACTTTATTCATAGTAAATTACCTACAATTAACCCCATCAATGATATGTCATGCATCGGTTTGTTGTTACGCATTGTTACAGTAAGAAATGTATTTTATCAATCATTGAGAATGTTTTCGTTCTCCGATTAAAAGCGATGATTGCCCTAATAAGATCCCAGTCACAAATTCATCTAAAACCATATTAATAAGACCTGGTGACAATAATTTAACACCCCCGAAGAGAAATGAGCTTTAGATCTCTAAAAACCACCCTTTAATTGTTAAATAATTTAACAATTAAAGGGTGGTTTGTGATTTATGTCACTAAATATGGCCGTTGCATCTGCTTGTTGAATGGGTTGGTGCTTTCTATTTGGTTCTTTTATCGATCTTGATCACGGTTAGTTTTTTTGTAGTAGCCGATAATAAACTCAACAAAGGGGCACTACTATGAAACTTGGAATTGTATTGAGCGGCGGTGATGCTGTTGGTATAAACAACTTTATATATCAGGTCGCTAAATTATCGAATGCGGACATCGTTATTTATAATGGTGGAATTCTCGGGCTGCTTAATGGTAATAAAAAAGATGTAAGCTTTAGAGATTTAGCTGATTACTCATTGTCTTCAATGCCTATTATATCTTCAGGAAGAACAAGCCGCTTTCTAAACGACAACGAATACTTGTCGATTGCAGATAGGCTACGTAAAGACAAAGTTGGAGCATTAATATGTGCTGGTGGCGATGGTTCTATGCGTTTCCTAGCAAAACTCAGTGAATTTGGAGTTAATTGCTTTGGCGTTGGTATGACGGTCGATAATGATCTTGATGGCTCTGAGTTTACAATTGGCTTCTCTACTGCTTGTGAGCAGGTATTAAGAGAAGTTTCTAAATTAAGAAATACAGGTAGAGCACTGGCGAATCGCGTATTTATGGTGGAAGTTCTTGGTGCTTATTCTGGTGAGCTAACTCTTCAATCTGCAATTAAGTCTAATGCTGATTTTGCCTTGATACCAGAGCATCAAATTGATATCGATGAGTTGGCAATGCGCATTCAAGAGAAGCTAGCACTTCAAAATAGCGTCATAATTTTGTGCGCTGAAAGCTACACAAAGGAGTATGAACCAGGCTTCCAAGGAGCGATAAACACAGTCTCTGCAGCTCTTGAGCCAAAGATTGGGGTGAGAATCCGTAAGACCACTCTAGGGTTTGGTTTAAGAAGCGGTGAGCCAACAACCGAAGAAATTTATCAGGGTACGATTGCTGCAACGGAAGTCGTGCGCTGTATTCAAAGTGGCATGGCCAACAAGGTTATTGTCATCAATTCAAGTAATAAACCTATCCCTGTCGATTTAGGTTCAATGACAAGCAGGGTTGTGGATAAAGACGGTCATTTCTTTAAATTGGCCGAACAATTAAAAATAGTCTAACCCAGTGTTATGAAAGGTTAATATGTAGAATCAGGAGGACATCTATGTCTTATAATATATGGTGTGTATGTGGTTGTGGATTGGGTTCAAGTTTTGCTTTAGAAATGACTGCAAAACCTGTATTGGAAAAACTAGGTGTAAAATTTAAGTTAGACCATACCACAGTTTCAGAAGTATTAGCATTAAAACCAGATGCCATCATTACATCAAGCACATTTGCTGATGCAATTAAATCCAGTGCATCACCTCAAGAAGCAGAGAAAGTCATTACTATTGAAAAATTCACTGATAGTGCTGAAATGGAAGAAAAACTCTCTCTATTCTTTAATAAATAATAAAGATCTAACCTGATAAAAACTAGTCCAATCATCCCCTACATATAGGTTGGGCTAGATTTTTACACCCTAAATAAAAGCAAAATATATTCCATGGAGAATGACATGAACGCTTTTTTTGAATTTATCGTGAAAGACTTATTAGGACAAGCATCAATACTTATCGCATTTATTGCAATGCTTGGCCTGATATTACAAAAGAAAGGTTTCGGGAAGATATTTGAAGGCACATTCAAAACCATGCTTGGTTTCTTGGTGATGATGGCTGGTATTAATATTATCGTTGAAACGCTGACCTTCCTAAATAATATATTTACTAATGGGTTTGGAATGACTGGCTACATTACTGATGTAGCAGCGATTGCAGGTCTAGCAAATCAGCAGTTAGGTACTGAAGTAGCGCTTACTTTGATCGTGATTTTTTCCACTAACATCATCATCGCACGTTTCACGCCATGGAAATACATCTTCCTGACAGGCCAAGCGCTACTATGGATGAGTACTATCGGAGCGGTCATCTGCTACAAGGCTGGTCTTACAGGCATGAGCTTAGTTCTTACTGGTGGTATCTTCGGCGGTATCATGGCTGTTGCTATGCCTGCAATTGCTCAACCCGTTGTTAGAAAGATCACTGGTAACGACAACATCGCTTTGGGTCACTTCTGTACTATCGGTTACATGGTACAAGCTGCAGTTGCAAAAGTGGTTGGTAAGGGCTCGAAATCTACAGAAGATATCGAACTACCAAAGAGCTTCTCGTTCCTGAACGATACCTATCTTTCAATGGCAGTTGTCATGATCCCAATGTATTTGATTCCAGCGGTTGCAGCAGGTCCGGAGTACATTGCAGAGTTCTCAGGTGGTATGAACTACCTAATGTACTCTTTCATGCAAGCTATGGTTTTTGTAGCGGGTGTCTTTGTTCTTTACTCTGGTGTACGCCTGTTGCTTCAAGAGCTTGTACCAGCGTTCCAAGGTATTGCAATGCGCTTGGTGCCAAACGCAAAACCTGCTCTTGATTGCCCAGTGTTGTTCCCTTACGCACCTAACGCGGTCATCCTTGGCTTCCTATCAACTACCGTTGGTTCGGTTATCGGTATGCTGGTGTTCCCAATGTTTGGCTTAGCGATGATTCTACCTGGTCTTCTTACCAACTTCTTCGCTGGTGGTACGGCAGGTATCTTTGGTAACGCACTTGGCGGCCGTAAAGGCGCAATCATTGGTGGTGTCGTACACGGCCTATTTATCACTTTCTTGCCAGCAATCTTAATCCCACTACTAGAAACTTATGGTTTCGTAGGTGTGACATTCAGTGACTCTGACGTTATTTCAACAGGTCTACTGCTAGGTAATGCATTCAACGGTAACTGGATGTTCGTTGGTACCTTCATCGCATTCACAGTTGCAATTACATGGTTCGTAAACAAATCCCTATCTTCAGCTAAAGAGCACAAAGAGGAACTAACTAATGAAGCTGCTTAATTTTACAGACTTAAACCGTATCGCTGCTGAGCGTGGCTTCAATGCAGTCGGAAGTTTCAACGTACACTGTTTGGAGATGTTACCTGGTTACTTTGAGGCGGCTATCGACACCAATTCGCCGCTAATGCTGCAAATCTCGACGGGAACAGCGCAGTACCTCGGATATGACTTACTCGTTGCCTCAGTCGTTGCATTGGCAAAAGAGCATGATATCCCAACGTGTTTACACTTAGACCACTGCTCAAACATTGATGACATCAAGTTAGCCATCGATAAAGGCTTTAGTAGTGTTATGTATGATGGATCTCATCTTCCAATCGATGAGAATATCGCAAATACGAATCTGGTCATCGAATATGCTCGACCAAAAGGTGTGACAGTGGAAGCTGAACTTGGAGCGATCGGCGGAGCAGAAGATGGCAAAGTCGTGGCAGCAAACGACATTTCTTTCACGACAGTTGAGGAAGCCGTTTACTTCGTTAAGCACGCTAAAGTTGACATGCTTGCTGTGAGTATCGGTACCGTCCACGGCTCTTACACTGCAAAAACCGACATCCAACATGAGCTTTTGCAAGAACTAGCAAACGAAACGCAAATACCATTGGTTCTGCACGGTGGAACGGGCGTCAGTGACGAAGACATGCGTTTCGTAGTCCGCCATGGTATGGATAAAGTTAATGTAGGGACAGAGATGAATGTCCAATGGGTTAAGCACTGCCAAGACACTTTTGCGACAGGTAAGGTAAACGATTCGGTGCGCAAGTTCTTTATTCCTGCTAGACAAGCTGTGCGAGAAGTAATTGCTGAAAAGATTCGTCTTTTCCAATAAGTAATGTTAGGCGCGCCCCTTTGTGGGGCGCGATAGGAGGAACTATGGGATTGTTTGCTAATTTATTTGGGAAGAAGCCTGAAAAGCCTGTCGATGAGACGTCCGCAAAAACACTCTACGATGAGATACAAACTCTTGAACAGGCACTAGAGAAAGAACCAAGCAATATAAGCTGTCAGCAACAACTGATGTCTAAATACAGTCAAGCCACATCAGTATTTGCTCAAGCGCCATCATACCGCTCTCAGGTTGACCAAGCGCTGACTAGAATGAATGAGCTGAGAAACATGGCTCGAAGTAACTTCTAGACCTTTAGCTACTCTTAGTACATCTGGTGAGGAATTAATGCTCAAACAATTATTAGAACAAAACGACGCAATTCAATTGCAAGTTGAAACTCAAGATTGGCGTGATGCCCTTAAAATTGCGGCAACACCACTTATTAACCACGATTTTATTTCTGAGGATTACCTTAGAGCAATAACGAAAACAACGGAAGAAACTGGCGCTTATTACGTGTTTGAGGATGAGATGTTTGCTTTGCCACATGCTCGTCCAGAGGATGGCGTGAACAAAATGGGCTTTAGTCTGATGACATTGAAAGAACCAATTTCAATCAACGATAGTCCAGAAGTTGACCTGATTATTATGCTGTCTGCGTTAGATGGGCGCAGTCATATTGAGCATGGATTGAAACCGATATTTGAAATGCTCTCTGACAGCGATACGCGTAACAAGATCAAGCAGGCTCAAACTAAAGAAGAGGTATTGTGTTTATTATGAAGACAGTAATTTTAGTTAATGGCGTACCCGCTTCAGGAAAGAGCACAATCGCTAAAGCGATTTCAGTTCACTTTGATCATCCATATCTTTCTATTGATGTAATCAAAGAGCCATTCATGGCCATTCATGACAATATCGATAGAGCCTTTAATCGCGAAATGGGCAAGTCGGCATATCAAGTAATATGGGATACTGTTTCTGATGCACCTGATGGTTGCACGTACGTGATTGATGCTTGGTTTGGTTTTCAACCTAAAGAAACGCTTGAGCAATACCTGAAATCAGCCGGCGTTGACCAAGTTATTGAAGTTTGGAATCAAATATCTCCGGAGCTAGTTTCTCAGCGTTACCGTGACCGCCTACCATTCCGTAAAGAGGGACATCCTGGCGAAGAATATATTCCTGAGTTAGCCGCTCTAGCAGAGAGAGCTTTGCCAATGAGAGTAGGGACGCTGATTTCTGTTGACCAAGATAAAGGTTTTGAGATGGGTGACTTGCTTGCCAGCATTCAATCTAACAATAGAACGCTTGATGTTGCTTAAAATTCTGAGCGTTATATAAGCTCTGATTGATAGATGGGACGGTACTTGATTGGGGGTACCGTCTTTTTGTTTCTAACGGTACCTTCAGCCCTAATTACCTTCAATTTTATCAATACTTCTTACTGTTTGGAAATTTACACCGTTATTGCACTGAACGTGCATTCCCATATCCCGATGCTGCTATGATCAGTTTCGTCTTAGACGACATTCCTCATTTGGGGAAGCGCTAGATATCTTCTGATGTACAAGCAACTGGCGTTTCCCCTGTTCCAATTCTAGGTACAAAAAAACCGCTAACTAAGCGGTTTTAAAATACGTTTTGTCTGTGCGGGTTATCAACCCAGCAAAACCGATGTCTCCAACACATGCTGAGCGTTCTCAAGCATCTGTGGGTATTTGGTCATAAGTTGCTTGTACTTGTCATCAAGCGACTCAAGCGCGTTCATTGCACCAAACATCTCGATCGTTTGTTCTGGTTGAGTGCTTAGCAAAGCTTTCAGGCTTTCAAGGGAAACGTGATTGGCCGTTTCCACCTTTGCTATCGCGCAATCTACCATCTCAAGGGTAATCTGTGTGTGATTGTTGTTCATTGCATTGCTTCTTAGAATTTTGTTTTGCCAGATAGTAATCAAGGCGGCATATTTACACTTTGATTCGGATCATGGACAGCTTAATCATCGAACAACAAATTGATCGCCACACCCATCAAAACGAGACCTGCTATCGGTCCCATTACGCCAAGTGGAGCTCGTTCGATATACGGTAAATTCTCCGCAATCATCAACCCCCACTCTGGTGAAGGTGGCTTAGCACCCAGACCAATAAAGCTCAGCGCAGTGAGGCTTAGGGTGATCACGGGTAATCTTAGCAATGCGTGCCTTAATAGTGGTGGCATAACATAAGGCAGAATGTAATGTCTTAGCACCTTAACGCGGCCCGTTCCCCAGATTGGCGCTAAGTGGGTGTATGGTTGGGCTTTGGCTTCGGCAATGAGGCTTGAGCAGTGAGCTGCAAGCGGTGCCCAAGAGACAAAGACGATAGCGATCATTGCGCTACTCGGATGCATCCCAGTTAAACCCGCAACTAACAGACCGGCAATAATGTACGGCACGCCTTTAGTAATCTCGATAAGACCTTGGCTTATTCTGGTGTTGAAGCCCAAGATGATACCAACGAGCAAGCTTAATAAGGTTGCGATGAAGCCTTCTTTGAATGTCGATAGCATGCCTGCGCCAATACGTGCCATTAAGTCTCGGCCGATACCGTCTGCGCCAAGCGGCGCTTCAAGGCTCGGTGCCGCTAATCTGACGTATTGACTAGTATATGGGTCTCGAATCAGCGACCAAGCGACTACCAGAAATAGAACGGAAAAAATGGAGTAAGCGGTGAGGCGCTTGCCCTTACTTGAAGTAAACGAGAACGTAGTGTGGCTGCTGATCAACTTGCCACTTTTTAAGCTATGTCCAAGAATCCATTGCTGGATAAGTAGTCCGACACTACTAATAAAGATCGAGATCAATAGTAGTACTAGCAGTCCACCTTGTAGCATTGGCAAATCTTGCGCTTTAGCGGCGCCAAGAATGAGTCGGCCAATCCCGGGAATAGAGAAGATCTGCTCTACCGCAACTGCGCCGCCTGTTAGGCCTATCATGATCATCGAGATCTGCGGTATCAAGCTGCTAATGGCTCGTTTCACCGCAAATCTTAGGATTTGGTTTGGGCTCACATTCGCGCTCAGCCAAGTAATGACCCAAGGTTCGTTAAGAACGCGTTGCAAGCTGTCTCTGAGAAGTCGGCTAAATAAACCACTGGCAGGTAATGCCAGCGCTAGGCTTGGTAGCCAAATATCTTGCCAGCTCTGCCAACCATAAGGTGGAAATAGACCCAGCCAGATGGAGAAAACCAGTATCAGCACCGAGGCGATGACATACTCTGGCAGCGATATCAGCACCGTACTTAAACTGCTGTGAGTTTGAGTGAGTTTGTTGGCCTTCCATCGATAGAGCGTATGCAGTAATCCAATACCGCATAGAAAAAACGTCAGCCCGAGTGCGAGTGACATCAAGAAAAGAGAGGTAGACAATGTCTGCTGAATGCCCTCTGAGACCGATGTGCCATCAATCCAAGACACCCCTAAGTCGCCGTGAAAGGCGTCACCTAACCAATCAAGCAGCCTTTCTGTGGCCGAGCGGTCGAGCTGAAGATCCTCCCTGACCGCTGCAAGTGCTTCGGGCGTCAGCATATGTTGCTGACCAGCACGTGCTCGAAGGATAGATTGGCTTGGGTCGATGCCAGCAATATCTGGCATCAAACCTACAAGAATGACTACGACAATAAGTGACGCTAAACGCGATAGCCATGGGGCGATCGCGTTTAGTGACACTCTAGGTGCACCAGCAGACATCATTGCGCTTAGTTAACCTTAGTTTGTGCGTCGATCAGACGGCGCTCACTCGGGTCACGAACCGCATCTGTTACGCGTGCACTTTCACCTTGAACCACACGCTCATGAAGCAGCGGGATCGCAGCGAACTCCGCAAGGATTTTTTGCTCAGCTGCAATGATAGCCTTCTGGCGTGGTTCACCTAGAGGTTGCAGATCGGCGTGAGTCAGTGCTTCATCTACGGTTTCAGAACAGAACTGACCGAGGTTGAATGAACCTTCACAACCAAAGTCACTTTGCATGTAAGCCACTGGGTCACCCGAGTCTAGTACTGTCGCACGTGACAGGATGAACGCATCGAACTTGCCAGAAAGTGCATCGTTTTCGATTTGCGCGTACTCGCGGATATCAAGCTCAACTTGGAAACCTGCTGCTTCTAGCTGCTGCTTAAGTAGTGCTGCAACTTCTGGTAGCTCTGCACGGTCAGTAAAGGTACCGATAACGATTTTCTCACCGTTGGCCTTTTTACCTTCTTCGAGAGCTGCTGCTTCTGGACGGATTGGCGCAGCCCAAGCGAGAGCAGGACCTAGAAGGCCTTCTGCGATATCGGCATGGTTTTCGTAAACGGTACGGATGATCTGCTCGCGGTCAACGGCAGCCGCCGCTACTTTGCGAAGCTCAAGCTGACTGAATACTTCAGACTTGTTGTTGAGGTAAAGGGTGTTGGTGCGCGGCATCGCGACTTCGTGGAGTAGGTTTTCATCCAGTGTCGCGATTTGGGATACAGGAACGGCTTCTACAACGTCAGCCGTACCAGTGCGAAGCGCTGCAGCGCGAGCAAAGCCGTTTGGTACGTATTCTGCGATAACCGTTTCAATCTTAGCTTTCTCGCCCCAGTAGCCGTCGAAGCGCTCTAGTTTTGCGCTGGTGGTGCCATTGATTTCCACTAGTTCGAATGGACCAGTACCTGCACCGGTTGGGATGACGCGGCCGTTATCTTGATACGCGCTGGTAGCTAGAATCGCCAATTGAGGGCTTGATAGTCGGCTCGGAAGCAGTGGGTCGTTGAAGGTCGTTTTGATCTTAACGTGGCTTGCATCTAATGCGGTCACTTCAAGGTCGATGCCATCAAGAATACGCGGCTTTGGCGCGGCATCGAGTGCTTTCTGAAGTGAGTTTACCACTGCATTAGCATCTAGCATTGAGCCGTCGTGGAATTTAACGCCTTCACGAATCGTAAAGTGCCAAGTTAATGGATCAACTTGTTCCCATGCAGTAGCGAGCATTGGCTCTGCCTCTGATTTAGGCGTTAGGTTGATAAGCGTTTCCGCCGTGCTCCAACGAGAAAGCTTGAAAGCATCGTCTGAAAGTGGCGATAGACCCGTGCGTGGTGGCTGCATCATGGCAACACGAATCTCAGACTTTACCGCTGTGTCGGTTGCTGTATTTTGAGCTTCTTCTTTAGAATCAAAACAGCCCGTTAATGGCAAAGCTAAAGCAAGCGCACAGGCTAATTTAATGGAATGGAAACGCATGGTGAGGGTTCTCTATTGTGTTTGTGAGTTGGTGTTATGTTTATTGGCCGCCGAAGTCAGCGACTGGGCGTGGATTAACGCCTTGGTTGTTGAGTGACTCGGGGAGTTCATAATGCGAGTTGCACAATCATGCTCCACTACTTGCCCTTGGTCTAAGACCACAATGTCATCGCACAATGCACTGGCTGCGCCGAGGTCGTGCGTGACTAAAATGAGTTTAAGCGCTTTTTGTTGCTTGAGTGTGTTCAGCAGATCAATAAGACGCTGGCGATTAACCGGGTCCAGGCTGCTGGTGGGTTCATCGGCAACCAGTAATTCAGGCTCAACGATGAGTGCCCTGGCAATCGCGACGCGCTGCGCTTGACCTGTAGAGAGTTGACTTGGCGTTAGGGCCAATAGCTCTGGTCGAAGCCCAACTTCTTCCAATGCTCTCTGGGCTTTTTGCTGGTGGTTGCCCTCAATACCTAGGCTTTCCAGTGGTTCAATCAACACTTGAGCAACAGTGTAATACGGGTTGAGGCTAGTATGTGGCTCCTGCGGGATCAGCTGGATTTGCTTACACAGCGCAAGACGCTCTTTGCCAGATGTGATAGGCAGCTTGTGTCCCAATACCTTAATGCGACCTTCTTGTGGCGCGCGTAATCCAAACAAGAGTTCAATCATTGTGGATTTGCCTGCACCCGAAGGGCCGACAATCGCCACACTGCGCTCTGCAACCTTGAGTGACACTTTATCGAGTGCTTTAAAAGGCTTACCACCCAACCATTTGGGCATTGAGTAGTGGTGCACACTTACGTCTTCAAACAGTACACTTGATGCTGCAGCGTTATCTGCGTGCATGGCTTGTTCTAAAGAAACAGCCTGTCCCGAGGAAATAACTGGCATCAAATCAGTCCTCTTAAAGATTGGCAAAAATCGTGTTCGCTACATTCGAGCGCATGGCGAGGTTCACCGTAGGCAATGACTCTGCCTTCATCAATCACCACCATTTTGTCGCACTCCAATGCGCTATGGAGATCGTGCGTGATCAGAATGCCTGCCATGTTGGTGTTTCTTACACTCTCTCGGATTAGAGTAAGGATCTCTTGTTCCGTTACCGGGTCTAGAGCACTCGTTGGTTCGTCCGCAATCAATAGAGACGCTTTACTTAGCAGCCCGATTGCGATGCAGATCCGCTGTCTTTGACCGCCAGATAGTTGGCTTGGATAAAGCTTGAGGATTGCTGAAGGGTCAGAGAAGCCAAGTCGCGTGAGTAGTGCGAAGATAGTGCTTCGGTCATCTGCTTTGGGCTTGGTGCGCCAACCGGTATGTGCCAGCGTCAACTGAGCTTCAACCGTTACAAGAGGATTCAGAGCCTGCAGAGCATCTTGGAAAATAAACGCTGGGCGCTGTTCTGGTGCTCGCTCTATGAGAGACACATTACTGACGTTAGCGCCTGCCAAGAAAATATCGCCCGAGACGGACATTGAGTCTGGGGTGAACCCTGCAATCGCCTTTGACAACATAGACTTACCAATGCCAGAAGGTCCCATTACTGCAAGCATTTCACCTGCACTAATGTCGAACTGAATATCTTGGAACAAGATGCGTTCTTTTGACTGGATTGAAAGCTGGTTGACTGTAAGGATTGGGGCGTTCACGGAGTGGCTCTAATGACTGATGTTATAACGTAACAATCGTACCACTTTGCAAGTGTTTTTAGAAGTGTGATCGAGAGCTGATTTTGCCTGATGTGGCCTTAAAGTGGTCTTTAACAATAACCAAAAAGCGCTCTTAATGAGCGCTCGAATGACAGTGTTTAGCTATTTTTCTAGTGCATGGATAGCGTGGGCTGGATCAACTTCTATACACTTGTTTTTCACTTGACCTATGAATGGATATAAGAAGCCAATACGACCACAGTAGAACAGGGTAAAGGCAAGCCAAAGTCCATGATTTCCCCATAAATCGACGCTGAATGCCTGCACGACAAGGAACACAATGAGTGTCGCAATGCTTGAATCTCGAACGGGTCTTGTCGTTCCTGTTCCGGTAAATATGCCGTATACGGTCAAGCCGAAACCTGCCACAAGAGGGAACACGAGTAGCCATGGCGTCATTTCCTGGTACAAGCTGACGATGGTCTTGAGGCTTGTAAATAGGTAAACCCATTGATTCTGAAATAGAGCAACGACAAGTGTGAGCAGAACTATTAAACCCGCCGTCCACTGGAAGTTGAGCTTCAAAACGCGATCAAGCATGGATGGGTTTTTCTCACCGACCGCCTTTCCTGCAAAGACACTCGATGCATTTGCCACGCCGTCAAAAAGGTAGCTGACGATAAAGGTAATCTGCATAAGGATAGCGTTAGTCGCTAGTGTGTCTGTGCCAAGCTGAGCACCCGTTCGTGCCATCAGGTTGAAGAAAGTGAGCAAGCAAACTGTTCGCAGCAGCAGATCTGTGTTTGATGAGACGATGGTCGCGAGATCGCTTTTGGACATCTTTGAAGCTACCATCAGCGATGACAACGATACTCCAGCTGTTCTGAGCACCAAACTGATACCAATGGCGAACATCACTATTTGAGCGATCAAGCTCGCGTAGGCAACCCCGGCGACGCCAAGGTCAAAATAGAGTACAAATACAGCATCAAGCACGATATTAAGAACGTTGCCAAAGACTTGGGTGTAGAGTGTTTCTTTCGCTTTCGCTTGACCCATCAACCAGCCGATAACGGTGTAGTTGAGTAAGACAAACGGAGCACCAAAGATAAGAATAGAAAAGTAGAGCTCAGCTTGCTGCGCCACATCGGCTTCGGGTTCGATGATCCAAAGGGAACCTTGCCAGAGCAATGATTGTAGGACGATAAACACCAGTCCAACAGAGGCGGCGAGTGCAAACGGTCTCATCAGGCTGCTTGCTAGAAGGCTTTGATCACCTCTTCCGAGTGCCATAGCACTTTGACCCGTCGTGCTGACACGAAAGAAGCCAAACAACCAATACAAGGTATTCATAATCACCGTACCGACGGCAACACCAGCAATCAGCTCAGCAATACCTAGCTGACCAATGACGGCAGTGTCTACCGCGCCAAGCAGTGGCTGAGTGACGGTCGAAATAATAAAGGGCAGGGCGATCTTGTAATAGTCTTTGTGGGAGATAGTCATAGTAAAAGTTAAGTAGTCCGCAGTTAGCCTTGTGAAAGGGTGTGTTTAAGCGCTGTTTGCACCAAACCAATCTGTTCACCTGGCTCGATAAGGTTGCATGTTGTGCATTTTGCTTTGCCATCAATCTTATACTTTAAGCAGCAAGTCTCGCGACGCACAAACCACTTTTGAAAGCCTTTGAACTCAACTTTCTTGATTTCATTTAACTCGCCGCCTTTGTTTTGTACTTGGTTACTCAACGATTGAAACCATTGGTTCTGGATGAACAAATCAGCGTTGGTGACCTGTGTATCTATGGGGTGGTTAAAGAGCTTTGAGTATGCTAGCCCACACGCATAAAGTGCATTTCCCCAAAATAACTTCGTTGCGACTTTCTGAGATTTGAAGTGCGGCTGCATCGCCTCACCCAAGCGCTCAATGACCTCTGCGAGCTTTCTATCTAATGTGTCATGGCTAGACACCGGAATGGAGTTAGCAATATCTGATTGGGTTGCAAGCACGAATACATTGGTGTCAGCGGGTATAGACAATTTTGATACACGATGATCGTCCCCGGTTTCTATATGTAGATCTTCAAATGAGAGATCTGGCACGCAGTTAAACCTCAGTCTCAAGCCAATTAAAGACGTAAACAGGCAGGCATTGAGCGTTTTTTGCCAGATAGGCGCTGCGAACGGCTTCTTGGTCTGCATAAACTCACTAAATGCAGTCACTGCGCTGGAAAAATCACGGTCAAACCAAGCCGTTGCTGGTACTCCCGAAGGCGAGTCTTCAATAGAGAGGCGGAAAAAAGGCTCGTGTTGATTGAGTAGACTCTGCATACCTTTAAGTGATTTCGGTGCGCCACTCAAGATTGGATAGGTTTGTTTTAGAGTGAGCTGAAAGCTTAACATCGCTTTTTCGACATCAATCGGAGTCGATTGGGTAACAGAACTCATTAACTGTCCTCTCTAACAAATGCTTTTGGCAGGCAAAACACTTTATCGTCGATAATTTGCATCGACCCTTCAACTTTAAACACAGTTTTGAGTGTGTGTTCGGTCAATACGTCTAACGGTGAACCTTGCTTGAGAATCTGTCCTTTTTTCATCAGGACGAGCTCATCACAGAATTGGGCCGCTTGGCTCAACTCATGGAGTACGTAAACGATAGTGAGACCGCGCTCCTTGTTGAGTCTTTGCAATAGCTCGAGAAGCTCTAGCTGGTGGCCAAGATCAAGATAGCTCGTCGGTTCATCGAGCAGTAACCACTTTGCTTCTTGTGCTAGACACATTGCGAGCCATACACGCTGACGTTCACCACCAGATAGCGTGCTGACGACGCGTTGCTCGTAACCTGCGAGTCCAACCGATGCGAGAGATTCTGACACTACCTGTTTGTCACGTTCGCTATTACCTTGATACCACTTTTTGTGTGCAACTCGCCCTAGAGCGACGAGTTGCTCGACCAATACTCCCTCGGGTGCTGCTGGATGCTGCGGCAATATTGCGATGTGTTTGGCTAGCTGTTTAAGCTTCCAATCGCTTAACGGTTTTCCTAAAAAGCTGACCTCACCAGAGCGCGCTTTTATAGAACCAGTCAAGGTTTTCATCAGTGTGCTCTTACCGCAGCCATTGGGTCCGATAAATGACGTGACTTTACCTTCTTTTAGCTCAATATCGACACCATTGAGAATCAGAGTATTTTGGTACCCTGACACCAACCCTTTACCCGCAAGTGTCGCAGTGCTGCTATTCACCTGAGTAGATGCGAGAAGTTCTGACATTATGAGTTTCTCCTTAATAGAAACAGGAAGAAGGGCACGCCGCACAATGCGGTAATCACGCCAGCAGGGATCTCCGTGGGAAAGAGTAGGGTTCTTGCAAGCCAATCAGAGCTTGCAAGAAAGACGCTGCCGAGCAGCATAGTGGTAAGCAGTGAGTGTAATGGTTCGTTGTTGGTGAGCATTCTTGCCATATGAGGGATAACAAGACCAACGAAGCCAATAGGACCAACGGCCGATACCGCAGGCGCCGTAATCAATGCGGTACCAACGAGCAGTAACATGCGAAGTTTCGGACCTTTGATGCCAATACCACGAAGTACACTGTCATCATAGCGAACCCATTTTAGCGGTACGAAGACAAGAGCAACGAAAACCAACGTAGCAATAAACCAAGGCAATAAATAACCGATTTGCTCCCAGCCACGCCCGTACAATCCGCCTGCCATCCACTGTAGTGCGAGATCGGTTTTGCCTTGACCGATAGTAAAGATTAGCGCAGAGCTAAGTGCACCGATAATCGCCGTCATCGCCACGCCAGTGAGGAGCGTTAACGAAGCGCCAGCGAGTTGGCTTATCACGAGTATTGGCAATGTTGCCAGCAGCCCTCCCAACATAGAGAAAGACACGAGCGCACTTTCTGTACTGATACTCCAACCAAACCAGCTAGGCAGTAGCAGCGCGCAAACAGCTCCAAAAGAAGCCCCAGCATTGACACCTAATATGCCGCTATCAGCAAGTGGGTTTTTAAGCGTGGTTTGCAGCAAGTATCCCGATACCGCGAGCATCAAACCTGCCATCAGCGCAAGCAAAATTCTCGGTACGGTGATTGACCAAAAAGGATGATAGGTTCCGTGACTCCAGAAGGCGTGACCTGCTTGCCAGTGAGCCTTTGGGATCATCACAATCATCAGGGTGATAATCAGAGCTAGTGAACTTAACGCGATAACTCCTGATTTTTTCGTATGGCTTGTCATAGTCACACCCTTGCTCGGTTGATGATTAGATACAGAAACCACGGAGCCCCCATCGCTGCGGTGAGCACTCCAATTGGGATTTCTAGCGGAGACAATAACGTTCTAGAGAAGTAGTCGGCAACGGTGAGCAGGCTAGCGCCGATGACGGCAGAAATAACAATGTTTCCTCTTAGCATACGAGCAATGTGTGGCGCGACGAGCCCAACGAATCCAACCGGGCCAAATGCACCAACAGACGCGGCCGTGAGTATCACCGCCAGTAATCCAAACGCCAGTCGATAGTGGTTGATAGCGACACCGACACTGCGTGCTACAGTATCGTCTAGAAGTAGGTACCCTAGCTGACGCTGGCAAATTAGAAGCAAGATTGAAATAGGCACAAATGCCATCACGAGAGGCCAAAGCACGTTCCAGTTTGCGCCCGCGTTGCTGCCGGTTAACCAGAAAAATAAAGACTCACTATCAACACGATCAGAAAGCAAGATATAAGTTACTGCGGCCTGACAGAAAGCGCTCACCGAGATGCCCGCTAATGCTAGACGAGCCGGTGTGACCCCTTGCTTCCAACTGATGGACAGGGTCGTGATGCCACCAATGAAACCACCGATAACCCCCCATGCGATCATAGGTAATGGTAGGGCGTACATCATTGCAATTAGGACTGCCAGCGAGGCGCCCGACATAACTCCTGTCAGGTTGGGGGATGCTAGCGGGTTCTTTACAATGTCTTGCATTAGATGACCCGCGATAGCCAAAGACGCTCCGCCAATAATGGCAATGAGTGTGCGTGGTAGTCTGAGCTCCCAAAACACTAGGTATTCACTTGATGTACTCGCGGTGGTGAGAAACGTCCAGAGATCAGAAATTGAATACTGATAAATGCCGTCGGTCAATGACCAGAGCGTAATGAGGAAAAATCCTACAACCGATACGAGTAGTTTCCAATACGCTGCCGTTGCGCTTTCTTGGACCTGCGTTGAACCTGAGGTTAATGTGCTAGGCATAGTGCCTCCTCAACCTTTGCAAGCGTCGGTGCGGGAAATAGCTCAGGGTAGGTTTTATGTGCAATGTCCATGGCGACCCATAGCCTTGAATAAGGTCCCTCGGCTTCACGCCACGTCATATCCACGCGGTAGACACGTTGATTTTTAACAGCACTTAGGTTTTTCCACACCTTAGATCGGGTGAACTGCGGATTAGCACTGTCGTACATAAAGATCACGTCAGGGTCGAGCTTCATTAACCATTCAAGGCCCACTTGCCCAGAAAACGGTGTTTTTGCTGAGTAAGGTGAGGCACCATTTGCCGCCTGGATGTTTAGACCTTCCATCAAAGATACCGTCATAAAATCAGAGTAGTAAGCTCTAGGCGTCACACCTGCGCTGGTAAGGAACATACCAGTTAATGGCTTGTCTCCCTTACTCTCGATGATCTGCTGTTTCATGTTATCGAGCGTTCTCAAAAAGCACTGGTTGATGAGCTTACCTTGTTCATGCTGACCTAATGCTGCCGAACCCACCTCGACGGCTCGCAGACTATCTTCGAGGGTTATCAGGTCGAAGCCGTATGTCGGAGCGATTTCCGCATAACGTTGATAGTAAGGTGAAATCATGCGCTCGAGCCCAAGCACAATGGTAGGCTTCGAGTTATATAGCGCTTGAAAGCTAGTGCGGGCACGCGAGCCCAAAGACTGAACAGATTCTAACGAACGCAGATAGGTTGGAAACGTGGTTGGGTAAGCTGAGACAGCGACTGGCTGGATACCGAGCGCTAACGATAACTCCGCACCAAACGTAGAAATACTGGCGACTCTAGGAGCTTTTTGCTCCGACGAAACATTTTCTCCCGACGATACAATGCGCCTGCCCCCATCATCGATGAGTTCAGTGCTGGCAAAGCTGGAAATTGAGAGTGCTGCGACAAGAAGAGTAGCAATTCGAAAAAGTTGGCTAAAAAACATTCAGAATAAGAATGGTTATCATTGATATTTACATTAATAGAGAAGCTGCTAGACTAGCACGCTTCTAATTCTCAGACAAATAATAATAAGACTCAATTGGGTTTGATAGCTTCTGGGAATGTGTCGCGAATTTTTATAAACATTACGGGTAGTATTGTGAAAATCTCCAACCTAAGTCTAGCTATTGGCAGTGTGTTAGCTCTGGCTGCACCTTCTCTATATGCATCAGAAACTGCAAACACAGATGAAACCATGGTTGTAACGGCAAGCCGTTCGCAACAGAAACTCAGCGACGTGCCTCGTTCGGTAACAGTAATCGAGAAAGAGCAGCTAAGTCGAGTTATGGACCAGAGCCGTAACATCAACGAAGCGCTATCTATGCTAGTTCCGGGTATGGGTACCTCAGTACACGGTAATCTGAGTAGCAAAGGTCAAAACCAGATCCGTGGTCGTCGTGTTCTTCTTATGATCGATGGCGTATCACAAAACAACAGTTTCCTAGACTTTGGACAAGAGCTTTCTTCTATCGATCCGCAAAACGTTGAGCGTATCGAGGTTATTCGTGGTGGTAGTGCGGTATACGGTCTAGGTGCGCAGGGCGGTATCATTAACGTGATCACTAAGCGTCCGGAAGCAGGTGAAACTCAGTACCGCACCAAAGTGGGTACTAACTTCCAAGAATTTGGCAGTGATTCACTAAGTTGGAATGTGTACCAAGAAGCGCAAGGTGGTAACGACACTGACCAGTGGCGTATCGGCCTTGGTTATGATCAGCGTGGCGGTAGCTACGACGCAAGTGGTAACCGTCTTCCATCAGTGAATAACGCTGATGACATGGACAATATTAACCTCAATGGTGTTTGGAACCGAGATTTCGATGCTGAGCGCTCACTGACATTTAACTTCGGTGTTCGCCGCATGGAAGATAACGATGGATGGTGTGCGACAGGTGGTAACGGTGCTGAGGGTACTCCTGCAGAAGCTGTACATTGCGGTCCGGGTTACAATAACAACGTAGCCGGTAATGTTGGCGTGAATGGTCCAGCTCAGCCAAATAATGTTAAGCGTACTTTTGCGAATTACCAGTTGCGTTATCAAGATATTGGTTTCGCGTGGGGTATGCTAGATGTCACGGGTTACTGGATGACTCAAGATACCGAGACCTTTACGCTCGCAATGAAAGACAATGTCCCAGGCTCTCCGACAGAAGGTCAAACGTACTACGGTCATAACATGACAGACTTTGATCGTTACGGTATGAAGCTTAACATCTCGAGCATGGTAAGCTGGGCAGACATCACGTGGGGTATGGACGTAGAGCAGCAAAGCTTTAAGCAGCCAAACAGCGTTGGTTTCTACAACAATACGCCAGATGTTGAACAATTTGCGATTGCACCTTTCAGCCAATTTGCCAGCCAAGTGACAGATAATACGACACTTTCTTACGGTGTACGCTATGAGTATGTACGTCTCGGTGTGGATGACTTTATTGTAGGCAACACCCATGCTAACGCGGGCAAAGCCGTCCAAGGTGGTAATCCTGATATCAGTGAGTTCCTATTTAATGTTGGTGCAACTCACTACTTAACGGATAACCATCAAGTCTTTGCCTCGTTTGCTCAAGGTATGTCAACGAATGAAGCATTGCGTGCAATACGTACTGGTGATAGCGATAACGTTGAAGGCGCGATTCAACCAATCAAAACGGATAACTACGAAGTTGGTTTTCGTGGTGTAGTGGGTCTTGCTGATTACTCTCTAGCAGGCTTCTACAGTTCATCAGATCTGGGTTCAACACTGAACTACGATGAAACCAACAACCGCCTAGAAAGCACTCGAGCACCTGAGCGCGTTTGGGGGGTGGAGGCGACATTAGGCTTCGACATCATGCCAAACCTACGAAACGACAATACTGTTTCTTGGCAAGAGGGTGAGCGTAAGCTGGACGGAGACAGCGAATGGCAACCACTCGACGGTACTCGTATTGCGCCGATTAAGATCACCTCTAGCTTCCTGTATGACACGCAAGACTACGGTCGCTATAACCTGAACCTTCTGTATTCAGGTGCTCGTGATAAGTCAGACGAGATCACCAGCGGTGCAGGTTACGCTGTCGAAAGCTTCTTCCTAATGAACATGGGCGCCTACTACGATCTACCAGTTGGTACGATCAACGTGGCGGTAGAGAACCTACTTAACGAGAAGTACATGACGCCATACACTCAAGCTGAGCGTAACAACTCTCGCTACTACTTTGCGCCAGGTCGTCGTATTTACCTAGGTTACGAAGTTAAGTACTAGCAAAATAAAGTACCTGATTCCAAAAGCGCTCTCGAAGAGCGCTTTTTTTATATCTGACAAAATACAGTCGATGCAACGAGACTATTGGGTTGTTCTAATTGTTATGTTATAACATTTTATAAGTGAGCAATTTAAATGTATGAGTGCACCTAATGAGTTCAATTAACGACCTACTCGCTCATGCTGAGCGACATTGCACGTCTCAGGGAAAAAGACTGACAGCGAAAAGGAAGCAAGTGCTGTCTCTATTGCTGAGTGCTAGCAAGCCACTATCAGTCTATGAGCTAATAGACTTTGCGCGCGAGAAGTACCAGGTAAATCTTCAAGCAATGTCGGCATATAGAATGCTCGAGTTCTTAGAAGAGGAACATTTAGTTCATCGCCTTAACGTATCGAACAAGTATGTGGCATGTGCTCATATCCATCGCGATTGTGAGCATGGCATCCCTCAATTTTTGATCTGTTGTAAGTGCGACAAAATTGTCGAGCAGACCATACATCCATCAATGATCACCAACTTAGAATCAAATGCAGAGCAAGAAGGCTTTACCGTGGTTAGCCCTCAGCTAGAGATTAACTGTGTTTGTGATCAATGTGCCTCAGATGTCGGCAAGTAAACCAATTAAGGAGATAAAGTCACCCCCATGTCATCAACGCTAATTATTAACGCCAAAGTGGTCAACGAAGGTGAAGTTCGAGAGACGGACGTGCGTATCAAAGGACAACGTATTGAGCAGGTAGCGGCAAATCTTAGTGCTCTGCCTAATGAGCAAGTGATTGACGCAAAAGGGGCCTACTTGATGCCTGGTATGATTGATGACCAGGTTCATTTTAGAGAGCCGGGACTCACTCATAAAGGCTCGATCGCAACAGAGTCATTGGCAGCAGTTGCTGGTGGTATCACAAGCTATATGGAGATGCCAAACGTTAGCCCTTCAACTACAACCATTGAAGCGCTTGAGCAGAAATACGCTATTGCTGCAAAAAATTCTGCCGCCAACTATGCCTTCTATCTTGGTGCGACAGAAGACAATTTGGAGCAGATCAAAAGGTTGGATCCTAGCAAACACTGCGGTGTAAAAGTCTTCATGGGGGCATCAACTGGCGATCTCTTAGTGGAGCATCCGGAAGCATTAGATAAGATCTTCCGTGATTCTCCGGTATTGATTGTGACGCATTGCGAAAGCGGCGCTGTGATCGCTGAAAACAAAGCTCGTTTGCTTGAGACTCGCTCTGAGTTCAACATCGACGACCATCCTTTACTGCGTGATGACAAGGCATGTTATGCCTCTTCGTCTTATGCGGTCAACCTAGCAAAGAAGCACCAAAGTCAGCTTAATGTTTTGCATATCACAACAGAAAAAGAGTTGAGCTTGTTTGAGGCAGGACCTGTGGCCGGGAAAAATATTACTGCTGAGGCTTGTGTGCATCATTTGTGGTTCACTAATCAAGACTATGCTGAGAAGGGTAACTTGATTAAGTGCAATCCTGCGGTGAAATATCAAAGTGATCGCGATGCGATTATTCAAGCAGTCAAGACGGGTCAAATCGATATCATCGCGACCGACCACGCCCCTCATACGTTTGAAGAGAAGCAGGTTGATTACGATAAAGCACCAGCTGGTTTGCCATTGGTGCAGCACGCACTGCTCACACTTATGGATCACGTTCACTATGGCAGATTGAGTGTGAGTGACGTGGTCGAAAAGACCGCACATAACCCAGCTATTCGCTACGGTGTCGAGAACCGCGGGTTTATCCGTGAAGGTTATTTCGCTGACCTTGTCCTGATTGATTGTGATTCAGTTACACCAGTGACGCATGAGAATACCTTCTATCATTGTGGCTGGTCACCCTTCTCTGGTCATTCGTTCTCCTCTCGAGTCAAACGCACGTGGGTAAATGGTCAGATGGTGTTTGATGATACTCAGCCAGTGCTGGTTAATTCAAATGCTATGCCACTATCATTTAGCCGTTAATCTGTAAGTTGTAGAGATTCCAATATGTTAAGAAAAAACCCAACGGGTCATATGCCGGTCGTATCTGAAACGGCGTTCGTTGATCCTACCGCCATCATCTGCGGCAAAGTCGTTATTGAGGACAATGTCTTTATTGGTCCTTATGCGGTGATTCGAGCGGATGAAGTGAATGATGAGGGTGATATGGAGCCAATCACCATTAGACGAGACACTAATATTCAAGATGGTGTGGTGATTCACTCAAAAGCGGGCGCAGCCGTGACCATAGGTGAGCGCTCTTCCATTGCTCATCGCTCGATTATTCATGGTCCTTGTGAGGTACAAGACGATGCGTTTATTGGTTTTAACTCAGTAGTATTTGATACAGTCATTGGCAAAGGGTGTGTCATCCGCCATAACTGCGTTATCGATGGACTAGACTTACCAGATAACTTCCATGTGCCGCCAATGACGAACATTGGTGCTGATTTTGACCTCAAAAGCATTTCAAAAGTACCGCCTAAGTATTCCGCTTTCTCTGAGTCTGTTGTTTCAGCAAACCACACATTGGTGCAAGGTTATAGGAGAATCGCAAATGAGCTCTGAGAGCACGGTCATAGAAAGTGTACCAACGAACATCATTACTGGCTTTCTTGGCGTCGGCAAAACATCGGCAATTTTGCATCTACTCAAGAATAAGCCCGAGCACGAGCGATGGGCTGTGCTCGTTAACGAGTTCGGTGAGATTGGTGTTGATGGCAGTTTAGTGCAAGGGCAATCCGGTGAGACCGAACAGGTCTTTATTCGAGAAGTACCAGGTGGCTGTATGTGCTGTGCGGCGGGGCTACCGATGCAAATCGCACTTAACCAGTTATTGCACGAGGCGAGACCAGACCGTTTGCTTATTGAGCCTACAGGGCTCGGGCATCCAAAAGAAGTACTCGAAGTTTTATCCTCTGAACATTATCGAAAAGTGTTGTCGCTGCAAAAAACGCTGACGCTTGTTGATGCGAGAAAGCTTTCTGATACTCGCTACACCAACCATGAGACATTCAATCAGCAGATAGCGATTGCAGATACCGTTGTTGGTAGCAAAATCGATTTGTATCAAGCTGACGAGAAGCAGTTGCTGGAAGGGTATGTTGAGCAGGTGGGGCATCCTGATGCAAAAGTGATATTTGCAGAGCACGGCAATATTCCGTTTTCTGCCTTTGAAGGGGCAACACTTGCGAATGAGCAGCATCACCATCACCACCACCATCATCACTCTTCAAAACCGCTTGCGTCAGAATTACCTATGCCAGAGAGCGGTATGATAAAGGCTGAGAATGAAGGCGAAGGCTTCAAGAGTATTGGCTGGCGATTTGCACCAAACAAGGTGTTTGACCGCCAAAAACTGGCGCTGCTGCTTTTAGACCTGAACGTTGAGCGCATGAAAGCGGTGTTTATCACCAATAGGGGTATTTTTGGTTACAACCTGACATCAGATGGGATAACTGAAATGGAGCTGGATGATTGTGCGGAAAGTCGAATTGAGCTCATTGCAGATAAGCTTGATGAGACCATCGAACAGCGACTTCTTGCTTGTGTTGCCAGTATTTAGAAATCGTATAACTAATTAAGTAAACAGGCGGGGTTCAAGTCCCGCCTGTTTTGTCTTCAGCGCACTCGTACTGTGCGTTTCTCTGCCATCGCCATTGCAATATTGCTCTGACAATAGGCGCTCTCATTTATAAAGTGTGGGTAGACGGTTTCGTTACCTTGCCAATGTACATCGTAGCCTAGGAACGTCGCTAGGATAGGCTCTCCAGGCTTAACCGCGACAAAGTCTTTACCACAGAGTGTTGGATGGACAGTCGCAAGGCGCATCCCATCAATATCGAGCGAGAACATGACCTCTTCAATATAACCATAAGCGTCATAATCGCTAAGTTTTAGTGCATTGTTTAGATTGGTATTCTCTATATAGTCGAGTACCGCGGTGAGCAAGTTTTTCATTAACTCTAGCGTCTCGTATTTAAGCGAGCCATGAGCTTGTGCGCCAACCTCAAGCATCAACCCATGGTGACCTGTCGTGCATAAATAAGGTTGGTCGATCCATGATTTACGGTCTTCAAACAGGATATTCGCTTCGGGCATGCGCTGTTTGACGTAGGCCCCCATCCTTGCGTAGTAAGGATCGCTTGATAGTAGAATCAGCGTTGCACCCATGTTGCTTGTGGTGTTGTGTAGGTCAATGATCAATTGATTTTCGTTGTCGGCATGCTGCTTAACAAACTCTGCCGCTAAGCGTTTTTCGTTGGCGTCAGATTCTAAGTCAGCAGACGAAAAAGCTCGATTTAAGTCTATGTCGATGAAACGGGTATTCTTTTTCACTGCGGGAGGGTTACCCACCGTATTCTCGACTTGAAATGTTGGTCGGTCGGCCTGATACACGCCATCTCGAATGAGTTTTTGTAAGTAAAGGCCTGATAGCTCATTGCCATGTGTACCAGCAACAAGGAGTACCTGATTAATAGAGTGGTTAGCCATAGTTACATCCGCCAATTGGAACATTTGAAACGTTATAACATAACAATAAAGGCAAGATCTAGGGATAACCTATCAACAATAAAAAACGCCACTGACGTAGCACGTCAGTGGCGTTTTTCAGGAGGCGAATGGGCGTTATTAAGCGCCTTTAGACTTGTTACGAATAGCGCGCATCATCTTCAAACGTCGCTCTGCAGAGCTTTGCTCCTGCTGAGGATTGTTCTTACGACCTTGGCGATCTTTATAAGCAGGTTTGCTGTGCATCTTAGTCAGTAGGGCATCACGGCTTTTTGGCTCGTAGCCTGCAAGCTGGATACGCTTGATACGCTGCTGTATTAGGTTTTCAACCTGAACCAGCGTTAGCTCTTCGTCACGACTAACAAAAGAAACGGCATGGCCTTGTTGTCCAGCACGACCCGTACGGCCTATGCGGTGAACATAATCTTCAGCAAGGAACGGCATGTCGTAGTTCACTACGTGAGGAAGACCTTGGATATCAAGACCACGTGCTGCAACTTCTGTCGCGACCATGACACGTGCTTTACCAGATTTGAACTCTTCTAGTGCACGGCGGCGGGAGCTTTGTGCTTTATCACCGTGGCACAGAACGGCCTTGATGCCATCAAGCTTAAGCTCTTTAACCACTTCGTTTGCGGTTTCTTTGTAGTTTACGAATACCAAAACTTGCTGCCAGTTCTTACGACCGATGAGCTCAGACAGTAGCTCCAGTTTGCGCTCTTCATCAACAGGGTAAACCACGTGGAAAACCGTCGCGGCTGTTGAGTTTTCTTCGTTAACAATAACGCGCTTAGGCTTACGAAGAAGGTCTTGTGCCAACGCGTTCATTTGCGCTGAAGAGGTTGCCGAGAACAGCATAGTTTGTGGGTGACCAGCGATGCCGCTCATGATGGTGCGAATAGCACTGATAAAGCCCATGTCCAACATGCGGTCAGCTTCATCGAAAACTAGGAACTCAAGGTTTGCGAGGTTGAGGTTACCGAGTTCAATGTGCTCAATTAGGCGGCCAGGGGTTGCAACCAACACGTCAGTACCTTTCTCAAGTTTGCGTTCTTGAGATGACATCTTGGCGCCGCCGTAAACAGCGGTCACTGTTAGATCAACATACTTAGTGTAGTCAGCGATATTGTTGGCAATTTGATCCACGAGCTCACGCGTTGGCGCCAGAATCAGTGCTCGAGTCGTTGCACGGCCAGCTTGCTGTGGTGCATCTAGCAATTGTTGGATGATTGGCAAAGAGAATGCCGCTGTCTTACCCGTTCCCGTTTGTGCGTGCGCAAGGATATCGTGTCCACGACGAGCATGAGGGATCGCTTGTTGCTGGACAGGGGTGAGCTTTTCATAACCACACTCAGTAAGCGCTTGTACGATTTCTGATGAAAAACCTTGTGATGAAAATGACATTCTATGTTCCTAAAAGCAGATGACCGTGTTCTCTAGCCCAGTAACTGCTCGTGCAGGCAACTAGGAAAAAGATGGGCGCAGATTATAAAAGAATTCTAGACGTAAGTGGTGACTATTTTGGGGTGTTTTGGTGAAAACTTCACCAAAACAGGCTTTATTGGCTGATTGGAGCACAGTAGGTGTGTCGTTCTTATGGTTATGGGTGCAAAAAACAACTTAAATGTTGGGATAGGGGGAGCGTCAAATCGCATGTGTTGTCTACTAGAGAAGTGGCTATTGTGAGCGGTCTTGTGATCTTCTGATAGTAATCGGTATGCATACTAATCGAGATTCAGTAAACGCATTTGTCTATTTTGCTACAGTTAACTTATTGAAATTAAATATGTTGAATTCGCTATTGGTAATTATTTTTCGATCTTATTCAAATAATGATGTAAAAATACGTTAATTTTATTCTATTAGCACAAAAGTTAAGCTAATATTGGCAGCCAATTAAGGACATTGAGGTCCGATAAAATAGATTCAAATTAGCTTAAATTGTTGTAATAATGGTAAAAAATATTTTTTCGCCGTTGTGGTTGTTGGCACTTGTCGCCGTAGTACTGTTTTCCCACAACGTTCGCAGCGAAGTAAAACTAGAATCAGGTACGATAAAAGGTATATATCGCAGTGCTCAACTAGAAGGTGTTGTGGATTTTCAACTATTTAGCGATGCATACAACGCTTATGAAAACGCAGCAAACCGTTCTAAGTCCCTGCTTACTATTATTGATTACTCTAAGCCTTCGACAGAAAAACGTTTTTTTGTCATAGACTTAGATAAGAAGTCGTTAGTTTTTAACACTTACGTTTCTCATGGCGTAAATAGTGGTAAGAAAACAGCGACGAAGTTTTCAAACATTGTGAATTCGCGCAAGACCTCACTAGGTACCTTCTTGACGGACTCGACCTACTACGGTTCGAATGGCTACTCATTGCGCCTCGATGGTCTAGATAAAGGCATCAACGACAACGCACGCGAGCGCTACATAGTGGTTCACGGTGCTGACTACGCGAACGAGTCTTTTATTAAGCAAAATGGCTATCTAGGCCGCAGTTGGGGATGCCCAGCACTACCTGAAAACTTGTCTCGAGAAATTATTGATACAATTAAAGGTGGCAGCGTAATATACGCTAGTGCATAACTTTCTGAATTAATTCATAATAACGATTACAAAAATCCCGCATTTAGTATGCGGGATTTTTTATTTGTTCTCGTTAGATCTGCGTCTAATCTTGTTTAGGTTTATTTGAACGCGAGCGATTTGGTCGAGGCTTACGCGGTTTATTCGCAGGTTGCTCACCATTGTTATTGCGCTTGAAATTAAACTTGCGCGGTTTCTTTTTACCTGTCGTAGAAGGCTTATTATTTTCAGCATTCTTTTTAGGTGATGAATTACCTTCTTGTTGATTTTGCTTTGGATTTTTAGGCTTTTTCGCCTTTTTAGGTTTCATTGGACGGGTATCCAACTTCGACTCCGGTATTGTATTTACAGGCGTAAAACCATCAAGTTCATGCCTTGTAAGTAGCTTACCGATCAGGCGCTCAATCGCAAACAGCTCTTTTGCTTCGTCAGCGCATACTAGAGAGTAAGCGTTGCCAGTTTCACCAGCGCGTCCAGTACGACCGATTCGATGCACATAGTCTTCAGAGACATTCGGAAGGTCAAAGTTGACCACTTGCGGTAGCTGAGGAATATCAAGCCCGCGAGCTGCTATGTCGGTTGCTACTAAGACACGTACTTCACCAGACTTGAAGTTAGCCAACGCTTTTGTTCGTGCGCCTTGGCTTTTGTTACCGTGAATGGCGAGCGCGGTGATCTTCTTCTCTTCTAGATAGCGAGCTAGACGGTTAGCGCCATGCTTCGTTCTGCTAAATACTAATACTTGCTGCCAGTTGCCGTCTTGGATGAGCTTAGCAAGCATGGCTGGTTTCTGTTTTTTGTCCGCTACGTACACGCTTTGCTCAACAAGCTTGGTGGTTGAGTTTGGCGGTGTAACTGAGATTTCGACAGGATCGTTGACCAGTCCTTTTGCGAGATCGCGAATTTCATTAGAAAACGTGGCTGAAAACAGTAGGTTCTGACGCTTCTCTGGCAGTAAGTCGAGGATTTTTTTGATATCACGATAAAAGCCCATATCCAACATGCGGTCCGCTTCATCAAGCACCAGCACTTCAAGTTGAGAAAACTTGATTGCGTTTTGCTGATACAGATCGAGTAAACGACCCGGAGTAGCTACCATGATGTCGCAGCCTTTGCGCAGCTTCATCATTTGTGGGTTGATTTTCACGCCACCAAAAACACACTGTGAAGTCAGAGGCAAATAAGCGCTATATTTATAGACGCTCTCATGTACCTGAGCTGCGAGCTCCCTTGTTGGAGTAAGGATGAGGGCACGAATATGGTTAGCTTTAACTCGATTACCTGAATCAAGGTTTTGAATCAATGGCAGGGCGAAGCCTGCGGTCTTGCCGGTGCCCGTTTGAGCGGCCGCCATAACATCCTTACCTTCGATGATGGCTGGAATAGCTTGCTCTTGTATGGGCGATGCTTTCTCATAGCCTAGCTTTTTAAGCGAACGAAGAATAGGTAGGGAAAGACCTAATGAATCAAAACTCATAGCGATACTCAATTAAAGGAAAGAGAGGCAATTCGGGTGAGATATGCCGTAAACCCAAGGATAGGGTAAGGCGCGCTATTCTGCGTGGTTTTGTGATGAAGTTCAATACAATTTTGGTTGCATTATTTCAGCGATTTAGACCTAAAGCAGTATTGAAATCTATGACTAAGGTGTTTATATTGTCGCCGCCTTAGACGGGCACACCCTAAAATGCGCACTCGCCATCCTGCCTCCACTGGTGCATTTATATTGGTGTTATAAGACATTCATGCAAACGACTCCTCCTCCTTTAACTCGTTTTTCTAAAGAATCGGGCGCCTTGATGCACCTGTCAGTACCCATTATTTTGACGCAGCTTGCTACTCAAGCGATGGGCTTCGTGGATACCACGATGGCTGGTCAAGTGAGCGCAGCTGATCTAGCAGCGATCGCGTTGGGCGCCAGCTTGTGGATCCCGGTTCTACTTCTGCTTCGCGGTGTAATCATGGCATTAACGCCAGTGGTTGCTTTTCACCGTGGCGCGCGTGACTTCGACAGTATCTCGGTCGATTTCTTTCAGATGGTGTGGCTAGCACTGACATCGAGTGCTTTGCTTATTGCCTACCTAGTTAGTGCTAAGCCGATTCTTGAGTGGATTGGTGTTGCGTCACAGATCATTCCTATTGCTAGTGACTACGCCTATGCGTTGGCATTTGGTGTTCCCGGCATTGCACTTTTCTATACCTTGAATGGTTTTTGCGAGGGGATGAACAATACCAAAGCGCCAATGATCATTTCAGTGATTGGTCTTTTGGTGAATATTCCCGTTAACTATGTGCTTATCTACGGTAAGTTTGGCTTCCCTGAGCTTGGCGCTGTAGGTTGTGGCTGGGCAACGAGCTTGGTGTACTGGTTAATGTCAGGTCTGCTGTACTCCTATATCAAGGGTCATCACCATTACAAAACCATCATTTGTTTTAACGATATCAAGCCAAGAATAAAGGCGATCTTCAACCTGCTGAAACTAGGTTTGCCGATTGGGATGAATATTGCGGTATGTGGCAGTATCTTTGCTGTGATTGCACTGCTTATCGGTCGGATTGGTGCCGAGAATGTTGCCGCCGCACAAATCGCGCTCAATATATCCAGCATGACCTATGTGATCCCAATGAGTATCTCTTTTGGTATCACGATCCGGGTAGGGCATGCTCTAGGTGCAAAAGACGAATTGGGTGCGATTGAACGAAGCAAGATAGGTATTTTGGTCGCCGCACTATTGTCACTCTGCTCAGTGGCGATGTTCTTACTGTTCCCTGATTGGATTATTCGTCTTTACACCACAGACCCTGCGGTAAGTGCTACAGCGGCAACCCTGCTAGTATTCACTGCTATGTATCAGTTTAGTGATGCGCTTCAGACTTCGGCTAATGGCGCCCTACGTGGCTACAAGGACACCAAAGTACCGATGATCCTTGCCATCGCCTCGTATTGGGGACTGGCACTACCCCTAGGTGTGGTGCTTGGTCTAACTGACCATATTGTTCCCGCTATGGGAGAAAAGGGCTTTTGGGTGGGTATTCTTACTGGATTGACAGTTGCTGCTGCATTAATGTTGCTGCGACTACGCTCTGTGATAAAGCGTCGTGATTCTCTGATCGTAGGTAATGTTTAAACGTCTATATCTAGAATGACATCGGGCGTGATAGCGTTATCTATCACGCCTTTTTAGTTACAAGGTTTCCGCTCTAATTTGATATAGTTGATGCTTATGACTCTGAGCGTTTACTGATTTTTGAAGTTTCTAATGTAGGGCATTTAAGAGGTTCATTTTACTGTCTATTTTTAAAAGAATGAAAAATAAACAAAGAAATGTATATCTATTTGTTTGAGACAGTGTATAGTGTATCTCAGCTCAAACAGTGAGCTATTGATAACTTATTTAGTTCAAGCTTTTCTCAGTTCTCTATCGATTTGATTCATCATCTCTATCCTGCCCTGCGATACCTTTTTCTTCATTCCTTATTTAGTAGCTCTCTTTCTAACACAATCAAACTATCGAGATATACATGTCAAATAAAACAACTGGTTCAGTAAAATGGTTCAACGAAACTAAAGGCTTTGGCTTTATCGCACCAGATAATGGCAGCGCTGATGTTTTTGTTCATTTTAGATCAATTACCAGCGACGGCTTTAAAACACTAACGGAAGGTCAAAAAGTTTCCTTTAATGTTGAGCAAGGCTCTAAAGGCCCACAGGCAGCAGACGTTACTGCGCTGTAAGAATTCTGGTGAGATCTTTTCGACTTTCTAGTAACGGAAAGATCTCTCTTTTAGTACTTATTAAGGAGTTAAATTATTAGAAGATCCAATCGTAAGAAATATTGGTATTATGTTTTGCGCGAGAAAAATCAACTTAAGAGTAAAATCTAGTTGTATCAAGTAAATTACTATCTTTATCACACCAACACCTCTTGGTCAGCGACCATAAGTCAGCTTAATAGCGACGTTCTGACTCGTCATGTTCTTCAGAGAGGAAATGTTAATTGCTTAAACTTACATTTCTCATTTAGTGAATTAGAACAAAAAGGAAAAATACTAAACTCCCAAAATATGGTCTTAGGGGATTTTTATATTTCCGAAATCAAGGAGATTAGTCATTGAAAAAAACAACAGTGCGTAAAGTCAAAAAAGAAATTGTCGATAATAATGAAAGTGATGTTCGTAAAGATACCGCTCACGAAGTAAGAAAAAAGATCGAGAATATTCTAATAGAACGTGAGCGAAAAAAATTATGGGATCTATAAAATGAGAAAACCTGCAAAGAAATCAAGTAACAAAAACCGCAAGAGCAGCTTTGAAGAGAAGTTTTCTCATATGGTCGCTGAATATCAAAAAGCTAAAGAAGTTTTGGATTCTTTGGCTGAAGGCACTGCTGAATATAACAAGCAGAAGAAAGTCTGCGATAAGCTTTTTGCTAGTGCTGAACGGTTTATAAACTCGAATTAAATCTCCCATTCTGTCTGCTCTAGAGAGTGGCGATGGAAGCAGATGTGAATACGGACGACATAGGCACATATTCTATGAGACGTATACGATCAGAAACGGACTGCAACTGCAGTCCGTTTTGGTTTCTAAGTTTATTGAACAATGATTGTGTTATCAGATCATAAACTCAGTTGACCATCTCGAAAGGTTAATCCATTCTTCACATCACTACCTAGCAGCACTGGGCCGTCGAGATCGACGACTTCGGCATTGGTCGCTATTGGTAGTGCCGCTTTCATGGCTAGTGATGAACCCAGCATACAGCCACACATGATACTGAGCCCTGCTGTACGAGCCTCTTTCTCTAGCGCCAGCGCTTCGGTAAGACCGCCGGTTTTATCGAGCTTTATATTGATCATCTCGTAGCAATCAGCCAACTCCCCAAGCTGTTCTCGGGTATGGCAGCTTTCGTCTGCGCATAAAGGGATAGGATGCTCAATCCCTTTAAGTAGATGGTCTTGGCCACTTGGCACTGGCTGTTCAATCATGGTGATATTGAACCGCTTAAGTGACGTAAATAGTGCGTTGAGGTCAAGCTGAGCCCAAGCTTCATTTGCATCGACGATGATTTTTGCATTTGGTGCAACAGCGCGGATCGCAGCGATCTTATCGACGACGGCTTGATCGTCTAGCTTTACTTTGAGTAGCGTTGCTCCTTGGCTAACATACTCTTTGGCTTGCTCGGCCATGACGGACAGTTCTGCGACGGACACTGTCATTGCCGTTTCTATGCTCGGAGCAATGTTAAACAAGGGAGCAGGGAACTGACTGTCGGCAAGTTGAGCCTCAAGCGCCCATAGCGCGCAATCTACGGCATTACGAGCAGCACCCGCAGGGAAAGATTGCAGACTAAGCCTTGCCTGATTTGGCGTCATTGCAGTGAGCGCGTTAGCGAACTCGGTTATTTGACCGATGACAGATTCGACCGACTCACCATACCTTGGATAAGGTGTACATTCCCCTTCAGCTTCCAAATTTAGATATCGCACGGTGACACGAACCAACTCTGCGTGTGTTCTCGTACCGCGAGAGATGCTAAATGGTTTCGCAAGTTTAATAGAGTGATGATGAGCGGCAATAGACAGCATGTGATGAGCTTCCTTACAGTGATCAAGCGTTAGAGTGAGCGAACGCGCTCTGCGATAGTGTCGACACCAAATCGAACAGGGTCGGTGACCGGTATACCAAACTCCTCGCTCCATTTTAAACACAGTGCCTTCGCCTCTTCGTCAGAAATGTTTGAGGTGTTGAGGCAAATGCCAACAAATTGCACTGCTGGATTAGTGATTCTCGCCGCCATAAGGTTCGCTTCGATCGTCTGCTTTATGCTTGGCAGTGTAGCATGAGGTAAATGGCGAATATGCTCGCGTCCGACTTCATGACACAGTACAAGCGCATCAGGTTGAGCACCATGCAGTAAACCTAAGCTTACGCCAGCGAAAGAGGGATTAAACAAAGACCCTTGCCCTTCGATAATATCCCACTCATGATCAGTAAAACTCGGACTTAGCGCTTCGACGGCTCCTGAAATAAAGTCTGCGACAACCGCGTCTACTGAGATACCCGTGCCTTCAATCAGGATCCCAGTTTGTCCGGTGGCTTTAAATTGGGCATTAATACCTTGCTGTGTAAGTGCTTTCTCAACGGCTAGCGCTGTAAACATTTTACCCACTGAGCAGTCTGTTCCGACAGTCAAAAGGCGTTTACCTTGGCGCTTTGCACCCGTGCCTACATCTAGGCGCTCATCATAATGACGAACATCGAATAACTGGATCTTGCCTTGATTGGCAAGCGCTGCGAGTTCAGGAATATCGGTAAGACGCTGATGCATACCTGAGGCAATATCAAAGCCAAGGTTAGCTGCAGTAATAAGCGTTTCAACCCAGGTTCTAGGGATGACACCACCGGCATTTGCTGTGCCAATCACTAAGGTTTTTGCACCATTTGCTTTAGCTTGCTCGAGGGTTAGTGCTTCGAGTCCTAGAGAAACGGTTTCTTCAGTTAAGCGCAGTTCACCTAGGCAAGCTTGTGGTCGCCATTGGACGATACCGCGAGCCGTTTTTGCTGCGAGTGGGTCGGTGACATCTCCGAGGAAAAGCAGATAAGGCTGTGCAATGTTCATAGTGTCCCTTACGTTGGATAGCAAATATTGAGTGTCCAAGATATAGGGATAAGGTCGAGCAGACGAATACTCTGTTGTTGCTCGCCTATAACCTCATGTTATAGGCAGAGCAATTACAATGAGGTATTACTGGCTTTTAGAATCGATAGCAAGTTTTTGGTTGCGATAGACATTGCGTGAATATCGCTGGTGAGCAAAGAAACGGAGCAGTCGATGGAATCGCTCATTGCAACACACTTGAGGTTTTCCTCGTTTTTATATTGATCAGCTGTCCACGGGTCTACGATGGCAATACCTGCGCCAAGCTTGGCAAGCTCAGCGCCTGCGTTGTAGCTACGAACGGTGAATGAAGCATAGAAATCAGGGTTAATAGCCCGAATAGCTGCCGCAAGTCTGACTCCAAGAGGGTCTCTATCGTCTAGCGCAATGATACCAATGTCTGCCGCTAGCACAGCAGAAAGTGATATCGAGCTATCTTGTTCTAGGTTGTGTGATAGGTGGTCTTTGGGAAGTAGCACTCGCATTGTCTCTTTTATCAGTCGCTCGTGAGAGATCCCGGCTGGTGTTTCTTCGCCGAACGTTATCGCAATATCAAGTTCATTGGTGAGTAGAGCTTGGCAAAGTTCTGAGTGATTACCTGTCATCAGGTCAATGGAATAACCGTATTGCTGATTTACTTTAGTGACGATAGGTGGCAAGAGCTTAGATGCAAGTATGGGCGGCGCGCCAACTCTAATATGTTGATGACCGCTTCGCACCTTTTCCGTCAGGGTTTGAAACTCTCCCAATTGGCGATAGATTTTTTCAACATCTGGCAGTAGTCGATGTGCTTCTTGTGTGGGGACTAGGCGTCCTTTTACACGCTCAAACAGTGAGAACCCCAACTGCTGCTCTGTGTGAGCGAGCACTCGCGTGATATTGGGCTGAGATACATGCAGGTTCTTGGCCGCACCTGAGACGGTGCCAGCTTGCATAATGGCGTAAAAGACTTCCAGCTGTCGCAGGTTCACGAGCGCCTCGGTTCAATAGGTAGATAGGGTCACTGTAAAGCAAATAACAACAATTGAGAACCTTGTTGCTAGGTGTAGTTTCTGGGTATGGCTTCTAGGTATGGTTTCGAGGTGTAGCCTCTAGGTGTCGCTGGTATGTAACAGAACTACTTAAGATACTGGATACAAAAAAGGCTTAACCTCAAATAGAGATTAAGCCTTTCCGTTTAACTTGTCGGTGCTAGCTAAAGTGCATCCAGAGAATCGAGATCCAAACGATGAGTGCTAAGCCGATGGCAAGGAATACGGCTGCGGAACCGAGATCTTTGGCTCTTCCAGAGAGCTCGTGCCTTTCTAGGCCGACGCGATCAACCACAGCTTCCACCGCTGAGTTCATCAACTCCACGATCATCACAAAGATGACGCTGCCAACGAGAGTGGCTTTTGCAAACAAAGAAACGTCCAATGAAAAAGCGACAATGACAGCGAGGAGCAACGCCACGCATTCTTGTCGAAACGCCGCCTCATTCTTCCATGCTGCAATCAAACCATACCAAGAATATCGGGCTGCGTAGATTACGCGTTTTAAACCTGTGTTTTTTTGGATCTCAGTCATGTCTTAGTTCAACTTTAGAGTGAGTGCGTCATTTCGATTGTTTTCATGTTTATCATCAACCGACTTTGAGATGTCGCCAATCGCTTGAAAATCTTCATGAGTCCAAACCGATTTGTCCGTTAATGTGCTCGGAAGTATATCAAATGACTGAATCTTGTCAGCTTTTACCAGTTGCAACTGCCCATATTGCTCAAGCTCTTCAAATGGCGTCAAGGATAGAGGCGTACCATTGGTAACGGCATTTGGAATCAGATCTAGGCTAAAGTGATAGTCACGTGTTTTCACTACCCATTTGTTCGGCAGTCGTTTTGAGCTGTCCCACCAAATACCATCAATCTCTTTGAGTTTGGCTATCGTCGTATCTTCGTTCTGCGCATCAAGCATCTTGAGGTGTTTACGGAAATAGTCTGGGAACAGCACGACAAACGCTTCCTGTTTGATCTCAGGGTTTATCTTGAGAATTTCATAAGCGATGAGTGCACCTAGCATGTTCGAATACAAATCTTCTGGCGAGAATGCAGAAGGGTACTCTTTAAAGCCACCGACAGAGACAAGACCAAACCACTGGGCAATTTCGTGCCATTGTGCGAGGCGGAATGCCATGAGTGCCGCGAGTTTCGCCTCATCGTGATTGTCACTATTTAGCTGATCCAGATTCTCAAATACGATGCGTCGCTCACGAAGTTCTGGTGTCAGGTTTACTTCGTAACTGGTCTCTTCACGCTGCTTTAGAGAGCGATAGAGGTAAAACGCGAAATCAGCAGTGTCTCGTACGTGCGCCGTATCGATGAAACCACCTTTATTAGTAAAAATCAGACCATTGACTTCGTCAGACGTGCCAAACAAGCTGCCCACAACACTTGCAGATCCATCGTTAAATACATGAGCATTGACGTCTTCGGTGTTAAGCACGTTTTTGATGGAGTAGAACGGGACAGGGACACTTCCTAATTCCGCTTTAAGACCGGTGCCAAAAGCGCAGCATGGTCTTATCCCTACTGGTACTGTCTCAGTTTCTGCGAAGGTAGGGGCTGCAGCGGTAAGGCTAAGACTCAGTAACAATAGTAATTTTTTCATAAGTAAACCAAATGAGTTTGTGGAACGAAAAAGCGGGAGATTGTGCAGTGTACGTATCAGCGCTTTGTCAAAAAAATGCAATAATTTATGGTTTCGATAATAGTAGTTTGTCGTATTCAAATTAGCCATTTTGCGCCAGTTGATTGAAAGTAGACCAAATAGTCAGCGTGATTCACTGCTTATTCTCGGACGGCTCTGATTGAACCTGGTTTCGACCCTTCTCTTTTGCCCTATACAAAGCAGCATCGGCATTCTCTAATAACAATTGAGTGGCAATTTGCTCGTCAACAACCTGGTGAGAGACGCCAATGGATACGGATAACACACCAAATGGCTTATTGCCCGTGTGAGGGATTTTTAGATCACTGACTTCTAATCGCATTCGCTCGGCGAGAACTAACGCTTCGTGGTGACTCACGTTGATAAGTAGGGCACAAAACTCTTCACCGCCAATTCGAGCGACCATGTGTCCGCACGGTGCGAGTATATGTTTAAGCGCGTTAGCGACATACCTCAGGGCAAAATCACCCTGAACATGACCGTAAAGGTCGTTGTACTGTTTGAAGTGGTCTACGTCGATCATCATAGTGGTAATGGAGCTTACGTAGAGACTGTTCGCGTGATGCTCTAACTCATTCATAAATGGACGGCGATTAGGAAGTCCTGTTAATTCATCGGTTTCAGCCGCGATGTGCAGGCGCTGATTCGCTTCGATGAGCTCATCTTGCAGTGCTGTCATCTCTTTTTGGTTTCTCATTCGGATGTGCAGTTCGCTCACTGTTGTCGATAATCGACTCAAAATGGTCTTTTGTGTGTCGCTCCACGGTGAGGGTTCTCTGGTGTTTGAAGCGACTAATAAGCCAAATATTGACTTGCCATCAATCAGAGGAAAGATGGCAACAGATTGAATGCTCAGTTCCGATAGCATTTGATATTCCGTTTCGGCATCGCGTTGCAGAGTTTCGGTGTCATTGATTAAGATCGGCTCGAGTGAGCGCAATCGACGTTGTAAAAAGGTCATTGAATCTATGTTGAAACCTTGGCCGTAGGGGTTGTCACTGCCATCTGAGCGCCAAGAGTAGCGATACTTTGCTACGTTTTCTTCTACAGCAAGGACGCTCAGTCTGTCGATGTTAAGTAGGCTTCCGATAGGTTCAAACGCTCGATATATGACCGTCGCCATGCTCTCTTCATTACACGTCAGAATATTCAAAGACATGTCTGCCAAGATTCGGTGAAGTTGGCTTTGCGTTTTATAGGCTTTCGTTTGGAGCTGGATGCTTTGCTCTAACTGATTTTGGTGGTGGAGAAGCTGTCTCTCGGTTCTTCTTTGCGCCGCAATGGCGCGTCTAGAGGTGCTGTTGAGTTGTTGTAGTGCCTTGGCAACATAAGAGAGTTCATCATCGCTTTGAGTGAGGCTTTCAGGGAGCTCAAGCTTGCGGGTGGTTTTAGGGTTAATAGTTTTAGATAGCGTGTATAGCTCCTTCAATGGCTTAGTAACCAGCACATATATAATTATGATGACCACCAAAATGATCACTAACGCTTCTAAGGTGTTGAGTGCCAACCCTAGCCAGAGGCGCGACAAGACTTCTTGTTGTATGAGTGCGTCGTCAATATGGTAGGAGAGTATGCCTAAGAATCGCCCGTTGTACCTCAGTTCATAACTATGGTGGTCGTTAGATTGAAAGTTATCATCGCTGGAGCTGATTTGAGTCCCGTCAATGCCATCTAGACGAATATCTCGAATATACTTGTCTTCACTAATACTGAGAATGAGTTGCTCTAGTTGTCGCAAGTCTAGATCCCAAAGTGCTTCTGAAATGGGATGACTGAGTGAGCGAACATGCCGGGTCGCATTGTTTTCGATATCCACCAGTTCTTGTTGGTATTCAACGTAAGCTTGAATATTGATATTGACGATAGCCAGCATACCGGTGACCACGAGCATGATTGCGATGATTTTGTGTCTTAGCGTTTTGATTGGAAATGACTTCATTTAGCCTCCCCGAGCTGAGGGGAAAACGGATTAATGGGGTTTGCTCGAATATCGATGCGTTTGAAGTCGATGTTGCTCCAATCTTTTTGCTTCATGATGTCAAACAAGTCTGAAGGATACATAATCGGTTGGAATAGGTTGTATTTGGTGCGCTGAGGCCAAGGCTCTCCGTTGGCATAATGATAGATTTTCACTAACGCCAAGCCAACCGCAGTAAAGTGCCCTCCAGATAAGGATGCAATTTGTTTTTGAGCAAGCGCATTCAACACTTCGGCCGACGTATTGATGGTACCAATAAAAACATCTTTTCCGGCCGTTAGACCCACATCCTCTAAAGCGCGAATAGCCCCAAAGGCCATGTGATCGTTAGCTGTCCACAGATAACGAATGTCTTTATGACGGTTTAGTAGAACCTTTGCTTGCTCATAAGCGATGGATTCCTGCCAGTCACCATAAACTCGTTGAGACAGTGACACTCGCTCTTCCTGCATAATGAACGATGTGGCTCCCGCTTCACGGTTAATAGAAGCGGGCGTGTTTTTATCGCCAGATATCAAGACAAAGTCACCTGGCACACTTCCCCCACTCGAAAACAAGCTTTGAGCACTCAGGTAACCGATGTTGTAGTTGTTAGGAAATACCCCAGGTAGCAGGCGGTGTGCATATTTAGGGTTTGCGTAGATGATGCGTTTTTCGCTTGCAGTTAAGTCATTAAGGGCGAAGGTGACTTGACTTGCGCGCGGCGCTATTGGCTCGAGAAGGTTTTGCCCCGATCCTTTTTCATTCACTAGGATAACGAAATCAGGCTCCGGTGCTTTTTTCATTCGCTCGGCAAGCTTTTGCTGCGTGAGAATGCGGTCCCGCTGACCATGGATAATTTCTAGTTGGATATCAAGCGACTGTGCGGCTGCTATGGCATATTTGTCTACATCGCCCCAAAAGCTCTCATCTGAAAAGCCTGGATTGACGAATAGTACTTGGACGTTAGCCGAGCGCGACTTCTCCCCCTCCGTGGAGGCAAACGTGACATTCCCCAAAAAGCAGCAAGTGACAAGCACCCAAAACAATTTCATACAAACACTCCCTGTGTTAGAGGGATTATGGGAGCGAACAGTGCACACGTCGAACTATTGTGAGCCAAATCACATGGTTTGTTTGGTGATTCTCATTTTTTGAACTCTGATTCAGCTTTGAGGCAAGTGGGATTATGGTTGGGATCTATTAGGTGGGTGCATTGAGTAGAAAGCGAGGGGGGTGTCCCTCGCTTTGGTATCTTGAAATGGTGGTTAGCTGTCGTTCAGTGGCTTAGATTTGTTCATTCGTTTAATCCAAGCTCTTGAGGGATGCAGCTCAGACAGCACGTCGACTGGCAGCGGAAGCGGGTCACCACATATCTGTGAAGCAAGCGTTTCAGCGAGAAGAGGTGCAGAGCTTAGACCGCGGGAACCCAAGCCCAGCAAACAATAAAGGCCAGTGTAGTTTGGCAGCTTCTCTGGCTTCGATAGCGCGTCACTATAACTCTTGTCGAGCGAGGCAAAATCGGTGACCGGTCCCATGAAAGGTAAGTGGTCACGACTGACGGTTCTGATGCCTTGGCGCGCTTTGTTATCACTCGTGTCAACGTCATTGACCCAATCTACACTTGGGATGCAGGCTCTCAGTTTATCGCCATTCTCTTGTTGGGCGATGTCGTCAAAATCAGTATCAATATTCTTTCTGTCGTAGCTAGCCCCGATACAGTGAGTCATTGTCTTTGGATTGTGGGGCGTCATATACCCGTCGTAGCAAAGTACTGATTGAATCTTTTGTAGCACGCTGGTGGTCGGTATGTGGCTTACCTGTCCTTTTACTGCCGTAAGATGCAACGGCTTAGTTTGCTCGATTTGCGTAAACTCATGACCGTTAGCGATGATCACAGCGTCAAAGTGCGGTGCTTGTGGTTCATTAGACTTGCTTAACAATATTTGCCATTTGCCTTCTTCTATTTGCATCAGAGATGCTACTTCGCTGTTGAAGTGAACCGTGAGCATTCCAGAGGTCTTGTAATGTTCGATTAAACCCTTGGTGAGCTCTGCCGGGCATAGCCAGCCTCCCAATGGATAATTGACGCTAGCATGCGGTGACTCCACCCCGATTGCAGCGGTGGTTTGCGCCGCATCCAATCGTTGAATGAGCTCTGTAGGGAAGTTGCCAGAGAGCATTCTTTCCAGCTTTTTCTCTGATTTCTCATCCCACATCAGTTGTGTCACCCCGCACCAATCATGGTCGAAGTCAAAACGTGTTGCTGCCTGTTCAGCAAATTGTCTTGCATACAGAAAAGCGGGGGCAAAGACGCGAGATACGCCTTGATGTTCGCCATTTAGGAGCGGATAGACAGCACCTTGTCGGTTGCCCGATGCGCCTTGCGCTGGCTCATTATCTTTACAATAGAGCGTGGTCTTGATACCGCGTTGAGCTAGAGAAGCAACAAGGGTTGCGCTGGCAACTCCACCACCGACAATAGCGACGTGTTTGGGATTTGAGTTTGCTTCACGATAGTAAAGAGCATCGTAGTTTGAGAAAGGTGTTTTGTTTGCGATATGACCAACAATCATGTCTCGCTTGGTACCGAAGCCCTTCGCTTTTTTCATATCAAAGCCAGCTTCGATAAGACCGCGACGAACAAAACCCGCAGCAGTAAACGTCGCGCAGGTGCAATCTTGTTTGGCCAGTTTGACCATGTTGTTGAACAGCTCTTGTTTCCACATCTCAGGGTTTTTGCTTGGTGCAAACCCATCTAAGAACCAGCAATCAACCACACCTTCGTTTGGGGTTGGAACCAAAGGCATACAATCTTTAATGTCACCAAACCAGAGATCCAGCGTGATCGCGCCGTCAGCGAGCACGATGCGGTGACATTCTGGTACTGCAATAGGGTAGTGCGCTTGTAATTGTTCAGCGTACTTCGCCAGTTCAGGCCATGACTGATGAGCTTTAACTAAATCTTGTTTGGATAGCGGGTATTTTTCAAAGCTGATGAAATGCAGCTCTTTGAGTGACGCGTCTGGGTTTTGCTCTCGGAACTGCTCAAACCATTGCCACACCGCAAGAAAGTTAAGTCCGGTACCAAAACCTGTCTCCGCAATGACGAAGCGACGCTGGTCGAGATCGCTCCAACGCTCCGGAAGTCGGTTTTGCTTCAAGAATACGTAACGAGTTTCTTCTAAACCATTGACATTAGAGAAGTAAACATCGTCAAATTGATCGGATACAGGGGTTCCCGACTCATTCCAGTCGAGTTGAGCATGAGTGATGGAAGTCATAATTTTGACACTTATCTTGTGTTATACCCGTTTGTAGAAAGTTATCACAACTACATTTAGTGGGGCATCGATAGCATTTATTGATGCGAATTGTACGAATTTATGGGAAAGCTGACCACTTTTATCCTGTATCTTCGTTATCATTTAGCCGTTTTTGAATTTATAGGAATGTCACATGAAACGAGTCGTAATTACCGGTATGGGTATTGTTTCGAGCATCGGTAACAACGTGGAAGAAGTTTTAGCGTCTCTTAAAGCAGGCCGTTCTGGTATTAACGCCTCTGAGCAATTCAAAGAGATGGGCCTTCGTTCTCAGGTTTGGGGTGATCTGAAAATCAACCCAGCTGAGCATATCGACCGTAAGAAAATGCGCTTCATGGGCGACGCAGCAGCGTACGCTTATCTTTCAATGGAGCAAGCGATCGAAGACGCGGGTTTGACAGAAGACCAAGTTTCAAATGACCGCACGGGTATTGTTGCGGGTTCAGGTGGTGCATCTGCACTTAACCAAACAGTTGCTGTTGATACGCTTCGCGCTAAAGGTGTGAAACGTGTTGGCCCTTACATGGTACCTCGTACTATGTCTTCTACTGTGTCAGCATGTCTTGCGACACCGTTTAAAATCCGTGGTGTGAACTACACAATGAGCTCTGCATGTGCAACTTCTGCTCACTGTATCGGTCACGCAATGGAGCTTATCCAGCTTGGTAAACAAGACATCGTTTTTGCTGGTGGTGGCGAAGAGCTAGATTGGTCTCAAACTATGATGTTTGATGCGATGGGTGCGCTATCAACTAAGTACAACGAAACGCCAGAAAAAGCGTCTCGTACTTACGATGCTAACCGTGACGGTTTCGTTATCTCTGGTGGCGGCGGTATGGTTGTCGTTGAAGAACTCGAACACGCACTCGCTCGTGGCGCAAAGATCTACGGTGAAGTCGTAGGTTACGGCGCAACGTCTGATGGCTACGACATGGTAGCACCATCTGGTGAAGGCGCTGTGCGTTGTATGAAGATGGCGATGCAAGACGTTGAAGTGATTGATTACGTGAATACTCACGGTACATCAACACCTGTAGGTGACGTGAAAGAACTTGGCGCTATCCAAGAAGTGTTTGGTGGCAACAGTCCAGCAATCTCTGCAACTAAAGCGATGACAGGTCACGCCCTAGGTGCAGCAGGTGTGCACGAAGCGATTTACTCAACGCTAATGCTACACCATGGCTTTATCGCTCCAAGCATCAACGTTGATGAGCTAGATGAAGCAGCTCAAGGTCTAGACATTGTGACAGAAACGCGTGAGCAAGAGCTAAACACGGTAATGTCAAACAGCTTTGGCTTTGGCGGCACTAACGCAACGCTAGTACTGAAAAAATATCAAGGTTAATCCTGGATAATCAGTTTCAATGATTTCCAGAGCTGATCAGTGAAAACTGGTCGCAGACGCAAGTTTTAGCCCCTGGAGAGCGGGTTAGAATCCTTTTGTTCTGGATCTTGCCCAGCCTTATGGCTGGGCATTTTTGTTTCTAACACTCCTGTCAGACTCGCTTTGTGTATCGTTCACTCGACACCTGCTGATATATCTTGCACAATTCAGCCTATTGTAAGGACAACCCCTTTGGATACTCCCATGAAGATTATTGTTGATGAGGCAATGCCTTATGCTGTCGAACTGTTTAGTCAGCTAGGTGAAGTCATCGCAAAACCAGGCCGTGAGCTAACGGCGGACGATCTCGTTGATGTCGATGCATTGATGATTCGTTCAATCACTAAGGTTAACGAAGCGTTATTGGAAAAGGCGAACAAGCTTAAGTTTGTTGGAACCGCAACGGCAGGAATGGACCATGTTGATCAAGCTTTGCTCAAGCAGCGCGGAATCTTCTTTACTGCAGCGCCAGGTTGTAACAAGGTCGGTGTTGCCGAGTATGTCATCAGTAGCTTGATGGTGATCGCCCAGCAGCAAGGTTTTTCTATCTTTGACAAGACCGTTGGCATCATTGGCTGTGGCCAGGTGGGTAGCTATCTACAAAAGTGTCTACAAGGTATCGGCATTAACGTATTGCTTAATGATCCGATAAAACAAAGTGAAGGTGATACGAGAACCTTTACCGAGTTAGACGCTCTGCTTGAGCAGTCTGATGTGGTCACCATGCATACACCTATCACTCGCGACGGTGATTACCCAACACATCACTTAATCGATCAGGCGTGCCTTGCTAAGTTTCGAAGTGACCAGATCTTGATCAATGCTGCACGTGGCCCTGTTGTTGATAACGAGGCATTAAAGCAGCGACTGCTTCAGAAAGATGGCTTTACCGCTGTATTAGATGTGTTTGAGTTTGAGCCAGTAGTTGATTTTGATCTATTACCTCTGTTAACGTTCGCGACCCCTCACATCGCCGGTTATGGTCTTGAAGGTAAAGCTCGTGGCACCACCATGATCTTTAACAGCTATTGTGAGTTTTTTGGGTTGTCTGAACGTGCAAACCCTGATGCACTTTTACCCGTTGCGCCAATTCCTGAATTGACGCTTGATCGTGCTTGGGATGAAGCAGCACTGCACAGTATGACGCAGATCATCTATGATGTACGCAAGGACGACGCCATTTTCCGTCGTGAAATCCACAACGAAAATGGCTTCGACAAAATGCGCAAGTTTTATTGGGATAGACGCGAATACGGCGCTGTCCTTGTTAAGGGTGATGAGACATGCAATCTCGCGCCGTTAGCAGAACTAGGATTTCAAATCGAGGTAACTAAATGAGCCAACAATTTAATATCGCTGTATTTGGAGCAACAGGTGCTGTAGGTGAAACTATGGTCGAGGTGCTGCAAGAACGTGAGTTTCCGATGGGTGATGTCTTCCTGCTAGCGAGTGAGCGTAGCGAAGGTAAAACGTATCGTATCAACGGTAAAACAGTGAAAGTTGAGAACGTAGAGAACTTCGATTGGTCACAAGTCCATATCGCACTCTTCTCTGCAGGTGGTGAACAGTCGGCAAAATGGGCTCCGATTGCGGCCGATGAAGGCGTCGTTGTGATCGACAATTCTTCAAACTTCCGTTACGACTACGATGTGCCGCTGGTTGTTCCTGAGGTTAACCCAGAGGCTATTGCCGAGTTTAGAAACCGCAATATTATTGCTAATCCAAACTGCTCTACGATTCAAATGCTGGTGGCACTAAAGCCAATTCATGACGCTGTAGGTATTGAGCGAATCAACGTGACAACGTATCAGTCGGTGTCTGGTGCAGGTAAGAGTGGTATTGATGAACTAGCAGGCCAAACGGCAATGCTGTTAAACGGCAAGCCAGTTGAGCCAAAAGCGTTTGGTCAGCAAATCGCATTTAACTGCATCCCACAAATCGATCAGTTTATGGATAACGGCTACACCAAAGAAGAGATGAAGATGGTTTGGGAGACCCAAAAAATCTTCAATGACCCAAGCATTATGGTCAACCCAACGTGTGTTCGCGTACCGGTATTCTACGGTCATGCGGAAGCGGTTCACCTAGAGACTCGCGCACCTATCTCTGCAGAAGAGGTGGTTCAATTGCTTGAGCAAGCTGAAGGTATCGAAGTGTTCCACGGCGAAGATATGCCAACGCAAGTTCGTGACGCGGGTGGTAAAGATCACGTGATGGTCGGTCGTATTCGTAACGATATTAGCCATCATAGCGGCGTTAACTTGTGGGTTGTTGCGGACAACGTACGCAAAGGTGCTGCAACCAACGCGGTACAAATTGCGGAAGTGTTGATTCGCGATTACTTCTAGGTAGTGGTCTCTAGGCAGTGGCTTCTAAGTCGTTGCTTCTGAGCTGCGATAACATCGCACACTAATTGTGTGAGTGAGGGTTTTAGCGCTCTCTTGTCACTTTTTAATCAAAGGCTCCGTTTTAGGGGCCTTTGTGCTGTTAAGCAATGTAAAAATGGTACCAATATCATGCTTGAATCATGTTTTTTCAAGGCTGAACTATAGTTTTGGAGTGATTATCCGATATAGTACCGAGATAAGAATTGTTTTATTTATTGCAGATAGCTGAGCCTTCCATGCATCATTTTTTAAAGCCTTTGCTAGTGACGTTAGCACTAGCAGGAGCGACAACACCTTTTTCAATCAGCGCTGACACTATTCGATTAACCGGTCCTAACGGCGAAGTCATCTCGGCTCCACAATATTCACAACCGGTACGCCAAGCCGTCGCGTCAGAATCTGACTCGCCGGCGCGTTATTATGGACCAACGGGACCAAACGAAACCCTATGGTCAATCGCAAGTCGATTTAAGCCAGCAAATGCCAGTGTTCAACAAACCATCTATGCGTTTTACGAGCTAAACCCAGGGCAGTTTGAGCAGAATAATATTCATCAGCTTGCCCCCGGTAGTGAGTTGCGAATCCCGTCTAATGAGTTAATCAATCGCGTTGACCTACAAGAAGCGCTCGCAGTGCTTTCTGCACACCAAAATAAGCTCAATCAGAGCGTTGCTCCTGCACCAGCTCCTAGACCAGAACGTGCTGTAACGCCGAGTTCGTCAGTTGTAGAACCGTTGGTTACAGAGCCTTCGGTTGCAGACCCGACAAAGGTTGCAGATAAGCCACCAGTACCCGCGCAGCCGATAGTCAAAGAGACACCAACGCCAGAAGTGGCGGAGACCAAACCGTCTGTGCCTAAGTCTTCAGCTTCGGGTACCACGAAAGCTGAGCCAGATGCGACGCAAGCACTTAGAGAAGAGCTAAGTCGCTCTGAAAGTGAACTGCTTTCTTTGGAAGAACGCAACCATCAGCTAAGGCTCATGCTGTCAGAAGTACAGAATGAGGTCGAAGTCCTAAAGACGGAAGTAGATAACGAAGAGCGCATTCGCAGTGAAGTTGAGCGTCAGCTTAGCGAAGAGAAGCGAAAGCAAGCTGAGCTTGCTCGCTTGGCACCTAGCCAACTTGACGTTTGGTTAGCCAAACCTTGGTTCGTGGCATTGCTGGCGAGTATTCCTGCTCTTTTAGTTGGTTTACTGGTGATGATGATCATGCGCTCACGCAAGCGCAGCAATGAGCCTGCGGTTTCGAAAGCGGTAGAAGATAATCAGATAGCATCAAGTAATAGTCCTGAGGCCGCAGGAGCTGCTGCGATAGGCGGTGCCGCGCTCGCCGCAGGAGCGGTCGCAGCCGATGAAGAGGAAGACCTATTCTCAGATGACCTATTAGCGGGTCTTGAAGAAGAGGACACTACCGACGAAGAGCCTAAGGAAGATGCTGAGCCTGATGTGTTCGCGGACCTTGATGAAAGTGACTTCGATTTCAATCTAGATGATGATGACGACCCGTTTGCCAGCATTGATGACGATGGTGAGCTGGATATCGGCGTGGTCGATCTTGATGCCAGCAACAACGGTATCAGTGTTAAGAATGGCGAAAAAGCACTGGGTCTTGAAGAGATGGAACGAGCGCTCAATGATGTCGCAGTGCCAGGTGATGACGTTGATGACCTCGATTTAGATCTGTCAGACGAAGACGATAGTGATGAAGTGGTCTCTCAAGACGATCTAGATAGCCTGTTCGCTAATTTCAGCCTAGACAGTGATACAGAATCCGATAAAGCGCCGATTGACGATGAAGACAATTCTTCGCTCGACCAGGCCCAGATGGATGAGTTACTTGCAGGGGACGATTTTGATCTCGATGAAGGTGACATCGATCTTGATGATCTATCCGCTGACTCACCGCTGGCATCACTCGATAAACTGATTGCTGAGGACAGCAACTCGACAGACAGTGTTGCTGAAGACAGCAATGCACCAGATCTAAATACCCCCGACATTGACGAAAGCTTCGATTTAGATTCGCCAAATGAAGCATCTGAAGCCGTCGGTAATGATGATATTGATGACCTGTTTGCCCAGTTTTCGCAAATAGACGCAACTCCTGAATCAACGACCGATACCGATGCACAAACAGCGGACACAACCGACGTTGATTTACTTGATGAGATGCTCGAGGACGATTTTGAGCTATCTGATCTTGATGATTCAGATTTGATGCTTGATGAGGTCTTGTCTGCTGAAGATGCGCAAAGCCAATCCGATGATGACGATGTTCACTTATTAGCGGACGAAGATGACAATCTAGACGAAAGCAGTACTGACCTGCTAGATGAAGTCTTGTTTGAAAGTCATTTTTCTAGCTCCACTCAAGATGAGTTAGATGATGACTTCGACCTAGATCCTTTCTCTTCTGATAACTTGTTAGGATCTGACATTGCTGATGAAGACACAACAGTCTCATCTGTTGAAACGGTTTCGGACCAACAAGAAGATGAACTGGATTTAGACGACATCGATGCTTTACTAGCTGAGAATTCTCTGGATAGTTCATCCCAAGGTGCTTCTGAACTCGAAGCATCCGACGATATTGCTGCTGACGAGAGCTCAGCGGTTGAAGAATTGTCTCAAGCAGCCAGTGAAACGGTAAGCGAAGTTGAAGCGTTTGACGCGCCGCAGCAACAGTCAAACGAAGAGCATCATGAGCTCGAAGTTGATCTAGAGGATACGGCGGTCTCCGAAGACGACATTGACGCGTTGCTAAATGAAGTCAGTGCCCAGCAGTCGGAAGAGAAGGCCGTGCCAGAGCCGGTGGATGTAGGCCTAACTGCTGCTGAGGCTGATCCTGAGGTTGAAACTGTCGATGAAGAGGCTCTCGACGCTCATCAGTCTCTGGAAGAACCTTCTCTAGAGCTTGATGCGGAACAGGATAGTGTTGCGCCGCAAGCGCTGTCAGAGCCGACTTCGGACTCGTCTGCGGACTTTGAGTTTGCACCAGAGATTGAAGGTGCAAGTAACCTAACTCATGAGGAAGATAATTCCGAGCAGGCACGAAAAGAGTTGGATGCTTTGGTCGCTAATGAGTTTGGTATACCTTCGGACGATGATTGGCTTGTAGACGACGTAGAGAGTGCGTCATCTGATGCTAAGTCAGTCGCAGCTGAGTCAGATTCGTTTGAATCTCAAGCGACTGAGCCTGTTGAAAGTGCTACGGCATCAACCGAAACAGAGCTTGATGATGCGGATTTTTTAGCGAACGCTCTACAGAGTGAATACGGTGAAGAGCAAGCCTTTGCAGATGCTGAAGGTGTGGGTGAAGACTTACCGATGTCAGAGGACTCTGCTGACGGTGAGTTTGCTTTTGCTGATGACGAGCTTCCAGAGTACAGCGAGGAAGATGCGATTGCTGATTCTGTGCAAAGTGCACAAGAGCAGGCACCTGTCGCTGAGACACTCTCTGAAGATGAAGTGCCAGCATTAGAACAAGAGCCGACGCCTATACAGAACGACTTGCCAGAGCCTGATAACGAGCTTGTCGACGAAGATTTTGAGTTCCCTGAGTTCACCGAGGAAGACGCGCTGTCAGAGGTTGCTCATGAGCCATCGGAAGATCTCGAACCGCTAGCAGTAGGCGAAGACAGTCGTGAGCTAGAAGAGATAAGCTTAGAGTCGATTCCTGAGTATGACGAGCAGCAAGCTGCGATGGATTTTGCTGGGAATGATACCGAGGCCGTTAATTCAACAGAAGGCTCAGACATTTCAGAGCCGTCTTTCGCGCCTCAGGAGATGGTTGGGGAAACCTTAGATCACTCCGAAATCGACGCGCTTGCTGATGCCTTTAATATGGTTGACATGTCAGCTATTGAGCAAGAAGGCAACTTAAATGAGCTACTAAAAGATGGTGATAATGCAGCCTTCTCAAATATTTCTCCCGTCGATCAAACGACAGCGGATAGTGCCGGTTTGGACATTGAAGCGATGCTGCAAGATGCACCAACATCGGATGCGGGGGAAGACTGGAACGGCTTTACGCTGACCGACGATCAACGTGCGGCGATCAACAGTGATATTCCTGCAGAAGAACAAGCGATTTGGAATGACAATGATGCTGGCTCGTTAGCGAAAGCAGCGGATGAAGACTGGTCTTCTCAAGACCCTGACTCCGACTTTGATGCTACAGATAGTCAGTTCATGACCATTGATGAGCTTATGGCTCAGGTGCAAGATGGTGAAGAGTCCGACAAAGATGAAGAAGAGCTAAAGCTTGATGTGGGCTTAGATGAGTTCCCTGATGTTATCGGTCCAATATCCGATGTCGATGTCGATAGCGACTCCGAAGCAGCGGGTAATCTTGATATGGCGAAAATCTATATTGAGATGAACGATTATGAGGGGGCGATTAAGCTACTCGAAAAAGTGTTGCTTGAGGGGACAGGGCAGATTGAAGACGAAGCCAAACGGCTGCTGAGTAAGTTATCTGAGTATCAATAACCTTTGATAACCCAACTCTAAGTAAAGGAAAAACGGTGGCTGACCACCGTTTTTCCTTTTTTGCTTATTAGCAAAAGTAGCGAATGACCACATCCAAACAGATAAATGACCTTGCATTCACAGGCTGTGACTTTATACAAACGACACTTGCGTATATACTTTGCCCCCTTTGAAAATTCACAGATGCAGAGTTAACGATGAAAGTAGCATTAGGTATTGAGTATAACGGTGCAAAATACTTCGGCTGGCAGAGACAGCGTGAAGTTAATAGCGTTCAAGAAGAGCTAGAGAAAGCACTCTCCGTTGTCGCCAATGAACCTATCGAAGTACAGTGTGCTGGGCGAACTGACGCTGGTGTCCACGGTACAGGGCAAGTGGTGCACTTTGAAACTTCTGCAATCCGTAAGCCCGTAGCATGGACGATGGGCGTCAATGCAAACCTTCCCAAAGATATCGCCGTACGTTGGGCTAAAGAAGTGCCAGAAGCCTTCCACGCGCGTTTCTCCGCGACAGCACGACGTTACCGTTATGTGATCTTCAATCATGATTTGCGTCCTGGCATTTTATCTTCTGGTATCAGCCATTATCATGGAGAGCTTGATGTTGAAAAAATGCATCAAGCTGGTCAGTACTTGCTAGGTGAAAATGACTTCACTTCGTTTAGGGCGGTACAGTGTCAGTCTCGCAGTCCGTGGCGTAATATCATGCATTTAAATGTGTCACGCCATGGCCCGTATGTCGTGATCGACATTAAAGCCAATGCCTTCGTACATCATATGGTTCGCAACATCACTGGCAGCTTGATTGTCGTTGGTAAAGGCGAGCAGCCACCAGAGTGGTTTGAATGGCTGCTGGCGCAGAAAGATCGCAAACTGGCAGGAGCGACTGCTAAGGCGGAGGGGTTGTACTTGGTTGACGTTGATTATCCTGATGAGTACCAGCTCCCAGAAATGCCAATTGGTCCACTATTTTTGCCAAATGATTTGAACTCTGGCTGGTAATTTCGCTCATATTGATGAGTGAATAGTTGCATTAATAAAGAGTTACGGCTTGGTCACAAGGATAGGTACAACCAGTTTTTTATCTACAGTTTGTCTGTAATATGGTTTAATCCAACGGCATTAATTAGAATTTAACACTTTCGCCATTTTGGCGGGGGTAACAAGAGATAAGGTCTTCCATGAGTTGGCTTGAAAAGATTTTAGAAAAAAAGTAATAACATTGTTAGCTCGCGCAAAGCGTCAATCCCAGAAGGTATCTGGACTAAGTGTACGTCGTGTGAGCAAGTTCTATATCACGCTGAACTAGAGCGTAACCTAGAAGTTTGCCCTAAATGTAATCATCACATGCGCATGAAAGCGCGCCGTCGTCTAGAGACTTTCCTAGATGAAGGCAACCGTGTTGAACTTGCTGCTGAACTTGAGCCTCAAGACAAACTTAAGTTCAAAGACTCTAAGCGCTACAAAGAGCGTATTTCTGCTGCTCAGAAAAACAGTGGTGAGAAAGATGCACTTGTTGTTATGCAAGGTGAGTTGCTAGGTCAACCAGTGGTTGCTTGTGCCTTTGAATTCTCGTTCATGGGTGGTTCTATGGGCTCTGTTGTGGGTGCTCGTTTTGTACGTGCAGTAGAAGCGGCTATGGAAAACAACTGTGGTCTGGTCTGTTTCTCTGCAAGTGGCGGCGCACGTATGCAAGAGGCATTGATGTCTCTGATGCAGATGGCGAAAACCAGCGCTGCACTTGAGCGTCTATCTCAAAAAGGTCTGCCATTCGTTTCTGTCATGACTGACCCAACAATGGGTGGTGTATCAGCAAGTTTGGCGATGTTAGGTGATATCAACATTGGTGAGCCTAAAGCGCTTATCGGCTTTGCGGGTCGTCGTGTTATCGAGCAGACGGTACGTGAAGACCTGCCAGAAGGCTTCCAACGCAGTGAGTTCCTGCTAGAGCATGGTGCGATCGACATGATTGTAGACCGCCGTGAAATGCGTCAGCGTGTGGGCAGCTTGCTAGCGAAAATGACAAATCAAGCGTCTCCTCTTGTGGTCTCTGTAGAAGATTCTCCAGAAGAACCATCATATGAAGTACCAGAAGCGGACGAAAAAGGGTAAAGTACTCACTAAGTTATCAAACGTTAAGATATTGACGGCTAAATGAGTTCACAATCCATTCCTCAAGCCACATCTTCACTACAGATGTGGCTTGATTACTTAACCAGTATTCATACCAGTGCCATAGATCTTGGCCTAGACCGTGTGTCAGTCGTGGCGCAAAAAGGTCAACTCACCAAACCTGCTCCTAAAGTTATTACCGTTGCCGGCACCAATGGCAAGGGGTCAACGTGTGCTTTGATGGAAGCCATCTTGCTCGATGCAGGTTATTCGGTTGGTGTTTACAGCTCACCACACTTAATTCGCTACAACGAACGCGTTCGTATCAATGGCAGCGAACTTCCCGACGAATCTCATACCAAGGCATTCGCCTATATTGAACAGCTTCGTGGTGATGTGAGTTTAAGCTTCTTTGAGTATGCGACACTTGCCGCGCTGAAGCAGTTTCAAGAGCAGAACGTTGATGTGGTTCTGCTCGAAGTTGGACTAGGTGGCCGACTTGATGCGACAAACGTGGTTGATCATGATGTGTCAGTAATTACCAGTCTGGCCGTGGACCACGTAGATTGGTTAGGTGATGATATCAATGTCATCGGTTTTGAAAAGGCGGGTATTTTCCGCTCTGGCAAGCCTGCGATTTGCGGACAACCTAAGCCACCTGCAACGGTTCCCGCTCATGCTGATGATATAGGCGCTGAGTTCTACCAAACGGGTATTCAGTTCGATTATGCGCAGACCTCGGATTCGACTTGGACATGGCATCATGGCACGTTCACGCTAGAAGACCTTCCAATCCCGGTTTTGCCATTAATGAATGCCAATACGGCGCTGATGGCGCTTGGTGCCGCAAACCTCGATATTACAGATATCAATATTGTTAATGGGTTAAAGCAAGCACGCTTGGCGGGTCGTATGCAGGTGTTAGCGGGCTCACCGACGACAATTCTTGATGTTGCACACAACCCGCACTCAGCAGAGTATTTAGTAGCACAATTAGGGTCGACTCTATCCTGAGACTCGATTCAAAGTGGTTATTGGTATGCTTCACGACAAAGATATCGAGGAGACTATTCGAGTTTTGAATCCTCTGACAGAGCACTGGTATCCTGCTTCTTTAAGTGGGCCTCGCGCCGCCTCTGCGGATGAGTTGTGCTCACATCTAGAGTCCAATGAGGCACTAACTCGATACGATTCACCAGTTACGGCCTTTGATGCAGCCAAAGCGGATGCTCAGCCAGAGGATTTGATTCTGGTCGTAGGGTCGTTCCATACCGTTGGTGAAGTTCTCGCGCATTGCGGCGGTACGAGAAGCTAGGACGAAGACTAATCTAGGAGAAACGATGGCGAGTAAATTCCAAAGCCGTTTAGTTGGGACCATAGTATTGGTCGCTGTAGGGGTGATCATTCTGCCTGACTTACTTGATGGTAAGAAACTGCATTACAAAGAAGAGTTTGCCAGCATTCCTCTTAAGCCAGAGATCAATGCGGATGTAGAGAGCTTTGAAGTTCTGGAGCCAGAAGAGGACATCTCTGTCCTTCCGGAATCGCCAGTACAAGCGACTGTTGGTGAAGAAGTGGTAGAGGAGCAAAGTCCGCCAGCTGATATCGTCGACGTTGCAGTACAAGAGGTTCCAGAGCGCAACGATTACGCAGACAGTGCTTGGATCATTCAACTGATGGCGCTAAAAAATGCCGATAATGCACGTGCATTAGTAGAGGATCTGCAAAAGCGTGGCTATCAAGCTCATGTGAAACAAGAAGCGACATTTACTCGCGTCATCATCGGTCCAGATGTTTCAAAAAGTAAATTGGAGAAGCAATTGATTGAATTGGAGGAAATTACCGGTTCTCGAGGTCAATTGCTCAAATTTAAACCACTAAATCCATAAGAAAACGTTTGCGTCGCGCATTTTTCTGTTAAAATGCGCGCCAACTTGAGATGAAGAATTCATGAATTGGTTAGATTTTGTCATTTTGGGTGTGATTGGGCTTTCAGCTTTAATCAGTTTAGTTCGCGGATTTGCCAAAGAGGCAATGTCGTTGGTGATATGGTTCGGCGCGTTTTTTATCGCTAGCCAGTACTACGCTAAACTAGCGGTGTACTTTACCAATATCGAAGATGACATGTTTCGAAATGGCGCCGCAATCGCTGCCCTGTTTGTTGCGACTCTAATTGTTGGAGCGCTCATTAATTATGTGTTGGGGCAGTTGGTACAAAAAACGGGACTCTCTGGTACCGATAGGGTACTGGGAATCGTGTTCGGTGCTCTTCGAGGTGTGCTGATTGTTTCGGCAGTGCTCTTCTTTGTCGACACGTTTACCACGCTGAATAACAGTGAGTGGTGGGATTCATCTCAATTGATTCCGCACTTTAAGTTAATCATCGAGCCGTTTTTTGAACATATCGAAGCAACTTCTAGTTTCCTGTCTGGCGCCTAATGGCGCCAGCTAATGTCGCAAATCGAGGATTAGGACATGTGTGGTATTGTTGGAATCGTTGGCTCTACGCCTGTGAATCAGTCTATCTATGACGCTTTGACCGTTTTACAGCATCGTGGCCAAGATGCCGCTGGTATTGTTACCATAGAAAGCAATCGTTTTCGTCTGCGTAAGGCGAATGGTCTAGTAAAAGACGTTTTTGAAGCGAAGCATATGCAGCGCCTCCAAGGTAACGTAGGTATTGGACATGTTCGTTACCCGACAGCAGGCAGTTCTAGCGCCTCTGAAGCTCAGCCGTTCTACGTAAACTCTCCGTTTGGTATTACCCTGGCACACAACGGCAACCTAACAAATGCTCACGAAGTTCGTGAAAAGCTGTTTGAGAAAGATCGTCGTCACGTTAACACTACTTCTGACTCTGAGGTTCTTCTTAACGTACTTGCTCACGAAATTGATACTGTTAAAGGCAATGTGACCTCTGACGATGTGTTCCGTGCCGTAACGAATGTGCATCGCGCTATCAAAGGTGCTTATGCCGTCGCAGCGATGATCATCGGTCACGGTATGATTGCGTTTCGCGATCCAAACGGTATCCGTCCTCTTTGCCTTGGTAAGCGTGAAGTCGAAGGCAAAACGGAGTACATGGTAGCGTCTGAGTCGGTTGCACTTGATGCAGTAGGCTTTGATTTCGTTCGCGACGTTGCGCCGGGTGAAGCGATTTACGCGACATTTGATGGTGAGCTATTCACTCGTCAATGTGCTGACAACCCGACACTGAACCCATGTATCTTCGAGTTTGTTTATTTTGCTCGCCCAGATTCATTCATCGATAAGATCTCGGTATACAGCGCACGCGTTGAGATGGGTAAAAAGCTTGGTGAGCGCATCAAAGATGAGTTCGCAGACCTTGATATCGACGTCGTTATTCCGATCCCTGAGACTTCTTGTGACATTGCACTGCAAATTGCACAAGCTATTGATAAGCCATACCGCCAAGGTTTTGTTAAAAACCGTTATGTGGGCCGTACCTTTATCATGCCAGGTCAGCAGCAGCGCAAGAAATCTGTACGTCGCAAGCTAAATGCGATTCGCTCAGAATTCAAAGGCAAGAATGTACTGCTTGTCGATGACTCTATCGTTCGTGGTACAACATCAGAACAGATCATCGAGATGGCTCGTGACTCCGGTGCAAACAAAGTGTACATGGTGTCAGCTGCGCCAGAAGTTCGCTTCCCGAACGTTTATGGCATTGATATGCCAAGTGCGAACGAGCTTATCGCCCACGGTCGCGATAACGATGCTATCTGTAAGCAAATTGGCGCAGATGCACTGATTTACCAGACTATCCCTGACCTTATCGAAGCAGTTGGCTTGGGTAACCCAGATGTTAAGCTGTTTGAAGCATCGGTATTCAACGGTGAGTACGTAACAGGGGATATCGACCAGTCATACTTAGACTATCTAGATTCTCTGCGTAATGACGATGCGAAAGTGCAGCGTGATATCCAACAAGATCTGGCGAACTTAGAGCTTCACAACGAAGGTATCTAATCGGCTCGGATAGAGTTTAACGAAAAAACCAGAACGAACGTTCTGGTTTTTTTTATGCTCGTCAAGTCTAGGCGGGGTGTTCTACCAAACGATCAATGCAATGAGTAATCGATAACGAAATCGATAAATAGGCGCACTTTTTCAGGTAGGTGGTCTTTATGGTTATACAGCATATAGATGTCACGTGGGTTTGCGCTCCACTCAGGGAGTACGCGCACCAAATCGCCATTGTCGATGTGTTCTTGCAGCATGACGTCAGGCATTAGTGTAATGCCTAGGCCTGCAGAACAAGCGCGGCGCACCACGTTCAAGCTATTTGCTTCGAAGCGCCCTTTAGAGTTTTCGATGATCGATTCACCGCTGACATTTTTTAGCTGCCATTTGATAAGTGGCGCGCCTTTTAAGAGCCTGTGTGAAGAAAGCTCTTCCGCATGTTGTGGCTCGCCATGTTTAGCAAGATAGTCTGGGTGTGCGACCAAGATATCTTTCACTGTGCTGAGTTTACGAGCGATGAGGCTTGAGTCGCGCTGAGGGCCAACACGGAAGATGACATCCCACTCTGTTGGATCAAGCTGATCGGCGTGATTACTCATAGTGAGATCGAGGCTGATGTCAGGATATTGACTCATAAAGTCATTGAACATTGGCATCATCATGCGCTTTGTGAGATTTGAAGGAGAGGAAATCTTCAGTTTACCCGATGCGCCTTTACACTCGTCCGTGATTTCTTCTGTTGTCGATGTTAGACGTTGAAGAAGGGGAGAGCATTCATTATAAAAACGTTCGCCTGCTTCGGTGAGCGATAGCTTTCGCGCGTGACGATTCAGCAAACGAAGGTTCAGTGAATCTTCAAGAGCTTGAATGCGTCGAGTAATTGTTGCAACAGGGATCATGGTTTTACGAGAAGTTGCCGTATAACTCCCATTTTCTACAACAAGCCGGAACAGATTTAAGTCATCGAGTTTCATATATTCAACTATTTGTAATTATTGGTTTTTAATATAGCCCAAATCCTGAAAAAGTAACCCTTTATCCAAGACTTACCTTCACAAGACAAATCGCGTTTTTGTTTTTAAAGTACGGGGAAATCAGCGATTTGAGCGCCTTTATAACAAAACCTAGAACATAAGATAATGCCACAAATGGGGGCATTTGTATAAAAGTGGATTTCTGCCTACAGTTAAAGTACTCAGGAGAGGATTGTATGCTGAGTTCAATAGTCAATTAATTGCATCATTGTAGCGTTTCCTTACGATACGACGTTTGATGTAAACCAAAAATAATAACAATTAAACGCTCAATAGATTTTTGTGAGGCGTATTTTTATGTCTAAAACCGACAGTCAAGTCGCCGTTGCTATACAGCAACAGCATAGTGCTAGGGTTATGGTCGTCGACGATGACCCCATCTTCCGAAGTGTGACCAGAAAGTTCTTAGAAGCAATTGGTCATCAGGTCGTCGAAGCGGGCGATGGTCTAGAAGCACTAAAGATGTTAGGAGAGGTTCAGCCTGATCTGGTCCTCTGTGATTTAGCCATGCCACTGCTTACTGGTATGGAGTTTACCGAAGAGGTAAGGGTGGAATATCCATCTTTGCCCGTCATCGTCATTTCGGCGACTGGTGACATGGGGGATGTTGCGAAAGCACTGAGGATGGGCGTAAAAGACTTCCTCACCAAGCCGCTTAGCGACTACCGTTATCTGGCCGAGGCTATCGATGTAGTGATCGAAGAGAATTCTAGCGTGGGTGAGCAATCTGACTTTGTTAGTCGATGGTTCCATCTTGAAGATGGTGAACCAGGCGGCACAGACGAGGAAAAGGAGCTTCACTGGCATTTGGAGTATCTTCAACAGAACCCCAACGCGGCGAGAGAGTTGTTAACCGCCTTGCTGCCAGAGAAAGATTCTGCGCTCGGAGCTTGGCGTAGCAGTTACCGGCTACTTCAGTCCGCGAACAGTTTACCCTTGGTATTCGACTACACGTGGTTAATGAGTGGTCAACTGGCGTTTTATCTAGTCGACGCCGATTCTGCCGAAGATGGCGGTGTGGCGAGTACCTTGCTAGTCAGAACCTTGTTTGATGATTACGTCCGTCGACTTCAACACAATAGCGTTGATCTGAAAGGGTTGGCTCGTGATATCGAGAAAGGGATGACCTGTGCAAATGGAACAGGACCTGTGAATGCGCTGTTTGGCAGCATCGACCTTAACGATGGATCTTTATCTATCCTTCCTGCAGGTTTGAACTGTCGCTGGGAGAACGGACAGGCTCATTTCAACGTAGCTGGAGGTAAAAAGTTGGGCGAAAACTGCTTGGGTAATTTTATGACCAAAGATTTGGCGCTTAACGACGCAGGCAAGCTGACATTGAGTCAGGTTGGCACGAGCAGCTTCAGCTGGGATATTCGCTTGGTATAGTTTGGTTAAATCAAATTACGATTGAGAATAACCCTACTTTTCATCTGTTTTTGACGAAATGTAATTGGTATATAGTGAAAATGTTACAGCATTGGGAGGCGATTGCCTCCCTTTTTATTACAACTATACCCAAGAGCAAAGTCATGTCAGATTCAGAATTCAAAGAACCATACAATATTTTTTACTTTTTAGGTTTCATCGCAGCATTGCTTATCCCTACGCTTCCCGCTACTCTCACTTGGATTAGAGTAATGAACGGATACGCGGGTTTTTGACCAGAGACAATCTCACCACTGTAAAACGACTTCTTTGGAACACAGTTGGTATCATTTCAGTAGTTTTAGGTGTGGTCGGTATAGTCCTTCCTTTATTACCGACAACACCATTCCTTCTTTTAGCGAGCGCCTGCTTTTTTCGCGGCAGTCCGGCTTTTCATCACTGGCTACAGACTCATCCTAAATTGGGCCCGATTATTACTGATTGGGAGCAGGAGAGGCGCGTGACAAAATCGGTGAAACAGAAAGGTGCGGTGTTTATCGTACTCAGCTTTTCTCTCTCTATCTTCGTAGTGAATGGGGTTTGGTTAAAAGTTATGCTGTTCACTCTGTTCTTAGTCATTTTTACCTTCTTTTTGCGGATTCCTGTGAAACCGCCCGTTGCTGATCAACACGAAAATCACTAACATTAAAGGGTTGTGTGCCCACCGATAATGTGGGCGTTTTATTTATACCTACAGAATGAACGTATCTAGCGAGTGGCGTAGTTGCTACGGTGCATAAACACGCTGGACCCGTACTCTGAACGTCAGGCATTCAAAGACCTTTCCAGAGATCAATACTATGACAATCGACAAAATTTCCCTTATCAAAGCAAGCATCAAAAGCATTCCGGACTACCCAAAGCCAGGTATTTTGTTCCGCGATGTAACAAGTCTGATGGAAGATGCTGCGGCATACCAAGCGACAATTGAGCTGCTGGTAGAGAAATACAAAGATCAAGGCTTCACTAAGATTGTGGGCACTGAAGCGCGCGGTTTCCTATTTGGCGCTCCGCTTGCGCTAGAGCTCGGTCTGGGTTTTGTGCCTGTGCGTAAGCCAGGTAAACTGCCACGTGAAACGGTGGCACAGTCGTATGAACTTGAATACGGCACGGATACTCTAGAGATCCACACAGACGCTATCGTAGAAGGCGATAAAGTACTGATGGTCGACGACCTTCTTGCGACTGGTGGTACGATTGAAGCCACGACTAAACTTATTCGCAAGCTTGGTGGTGACGTACAGCACGCTGCATTTGTCATCAACCTACCGGAAATCGGTGGCGATAAGCGCCTTGAAGCTCTAGGCATTGAAGTCTACAGCTTGTGTGAATTTGAAGGCCATTAATTAGGACACCTCATGAGTTATCTCGCGCTAGCTAGAAAATGGCGACCAAAGAAATTCTCGGAAGTGGTGGGGCAAGCTCACGTGCTAACGGCACTGGAGAATGCGCTTGACCAAAACAGACTGCACCATGCGTACCTATTTAGCGGTACTCGAGGTGTGGGCAAAACGACAATAGGTCGATTGTTTGCAAAAGGGCTGAACTGTGAAACAGGGATCACTGCGACACCGTGTGGTCAATGCTCGACGTGTAAAGAGATCGATGAGGGGCGCAGTGTTGATTTGTTAGAGATCGATGCGGCGTCGCGAACTAAGGTCGAAGATACCAGAGAATTGCTGGACAACGTCCAGTACAAACCTGCTCGCTCTCGCTTTAAGGTCTACCTTATTGACGAAGTTCATATGCTATCGCGTCACAGCTTCAATGCGTTGTTGAAAACGTTAGAGGAGCCGCCAGAGTACGTGAAGTTTTTGCTTGCCACTACGGACCCGCAAAAGCTTCCAATGACGATTTTGTCTCGTTGTCTTCAGTTCCATCTCAAGCCGATCACCGTCGACAATATTCAGCAGCAACTAGAGCACGTTCTGACTGAGGAGCAAGTCTCTCAAGAACGTCGAGCCCTAGCGCTGCTTGCGCATGCAGCTGATGGCAGTATGCGTGATGCACTGAGCCTGACCGATCAAGCTATCGCCCTAGGTAGCGGTAATGTTTCTACGGATATCGTTAGTCAGATGCTGGGCACTTTGGACACGGCTCAAGCATTGCAGTTACTCGAGGCTATTTCTACGGGTGACGCAGAGCAAGTGATGGCTAGACTGAATAGCCTGGCAGACAATGGTGTCGATTGGGACGTATTACTGTCTGAATTGGCGACGCAGTTACATCGCATCGCATTGGCTCAAGCATTACCAACCAGTGTGGATAACGCTGTTGCCGATGGTGATAAAATTCGACACCTTGCGGGAGCACTGCAAGCTACCGATGTGCAACTCTATTATCAGATTGCGCTGAAAGGACGACAAGAATTACCGTTTTCGCCTTCCCAACGTGTTGCTGTAGAAATGACGTTACTGAGGATGCTGGCTTTCAGACCTGTCAGTCAAGTAGCGGCTAGTGAGATAAATGCAGCGCCGAGTCAGCCTCAAACGGTTCCAGCGGCGCAAACTGCGCCAGCACCGACAGCACCAGTGCAGACCGCACCTTCACAGACGATGTCAACGCAGCCAATGGCTCATACGCAGAGCGCGCCTCAATACGCAGGTTCTATTCCGCAATATGAAGATGGACCAGAGCCTTATATTGATACCTCGCAGATGCCGCCACCGGCACCAATGCAAGGAACTCCGCAACGAGCACCTCAGCCACAGATGCAACCAGATGTGAATGCAGCAGCACCGTCGCAACCCGTGGCACCCGCTGCGCCTCAAGAGAGTGCGCCAGCTAGAGCGGCCGGCGGTTTGCGTCATCAGTTGCGATCTCGTAGGCAGTCTGCAGGACAAAATACGCAACCCTCGGGGACGAACCCAGGAAAAAGCCTAAGGCGTCATCTGAACCAAGCTCAGTCTTGGAGCGAGTAGCTATGCGTACTCAAGGTCGAGCTGCAAGCCCGACCAGCGTGTCAGATGTCGCGGAGACCAAAACAGAGCAAGCTAACGCGAATGAGCCATACCAATGGCGTCCGTCGAGTAATGTCGCACAGCAACAAATTAAGCCGACGATTAAACCGTCCACGTTGAAAAAAGCGCTTGAGCACGAGAAAACGCCAGAAATGGCGCAGCGTCTAACGACGGAAGCCGCCGCGCAAGATGCTTGGGCGGATATGATTGAGAAACTCGATATTGGCAAGTTGGTTCAGCAGCTCGCTCTGAACTCTGTCTATCAGAAAGATGGCACGTCAATTCAATTAGGATTGAGACAAACTCATGCACACCTAAACTCTGACAAAAACCAGTCCGAACTACTCGCTGGCTTAAATGTCTTACTAGGAGAAGAGTGTCACCTTTCTATAGAGGTGTCTGAACAAGGGACTACGCCACTCGAGCTTCGAGAAAATCTGTACCAGATGAAACTGACAGAGGCGGCGAAAAGCCTACAAATGGATCCTAACGTACAGTTTATGCTAACTCGTTTTGCTGCGCAGTTAGATGAAGAGAGTATAAGACCTTTATAAGTCACTCACTTTCTTAGGCTTAGATGTATGCTTAAGGAAGGGCGGGGTTGTAATCGATGAATGCGACCCCATGTTATCAATTGAACTATGAATAAACCGAGAGAAACCTATGTTTGGTAAAGGTGGTATGGGCAACCTGATGAAGCAAGCCCAGCAGATGCAAGATCGCATGCAAAAGCTTCAAGAAGAAATCGCGAACATGGAAGTAACTGGCGAGTCTGGTGCTGGCCTTGTTAAGGTGACTATCACTGGTAGCCACAGCACGCGTCGTGTTGAGATCGATGAGAGCTTGATGGAAGACGACAAAGAGATGCTAGAAGATTTGATCGCAGCTGCGTTCAACGATGCAGCTCGTCGTGTTGAGGAAACTCAAAAGGAAAAAATGGCGTCAGTAACTGGTGGTATGCAACTTCCACCAGGCATGAAAATGCCTTTCTAATTGGAAGATTAGAGACATAATTAATGCGAACTAGCCATATGCTGGAGCATTTGATGGAGGCCTTGCGATGCTTACCTGGGGTTGGTCCTAAGTCAGCACAACGCATGGCCTTTCATTTGTTACAGCGAGACCGAAAAGGCGGCCTTCAGCTCGCGGATGCACTTTCTAACGCAATGACTGAAATCGGTCACTGCCAACAGTGCCGTACGTTTACCGAAGAAGAAATCTGCCACATTTGCAGTAATCCCAAGCGTAAAGAGAACGGTCAGTTGTGCGTTGTTGAAAGTCCAGCGGATATCGCAGCAGTGGAAGCAACCGGTCAATTTTCTGGTCGTTACTTTGTTTTAATGGGGCACTTGTCTCCGTTAGATGGTATAGGCCCAAGCGATATTGGTCTTGATGTTCTCGATTACAGACTCAGACAAGGCGATATCGGCGAGGTTATCTTGGCGACAAACCCAACCGTTGAAGGTGAAGCAACGGCGCACTATATTGCAGAGCTTTGCCACGAGCACAAGGTGTCAGCGAGCCGTATCGCGCACGGTGTTCCTGTAGGTGGTGAGCTTGAGTTAGTAGATGGAACGACCTTGTCGCACTCATTGATGGGGCGTCAAAAAATCTGATGTTGCTCTTTCGACAGCAGACTTTGCTATCTAACGAAATAATTTAAAAGGCGCGATAACATCGCGCCTTTTTTGATCGTTCTCTTAAGCGACAAACCTTATTCGCTATTGCTACCAATCAGAGATCTATAAATCCAAGCTCCGATAACAGCACCAATAATAGGCGCGACCCAGAATAGCCATAACTGAGCGACTGCCCAGTCGCCAACGTACAGTGCGACGCCAGTACTTCTTGCAGGGTTAACAGATGTATTAGTGACAGGGATACTGATTAAGTGGATAAGCGTCAAACAAAGACCGATAGCAATAGGCGCAAAACCAGCGGGTGCGCGTTTATCTGTTGAGCCCATAATGACGATTAGGAACATGGCTGTCATTACAACCTCTGTCACTAGAGCTGCGGTCAACGAATATTGACCTGGAGAATTATCACCATAGCCATTGGATGCAAAACCTGAGCTTGCAGCATCAAATCCAGCCTGACCCGAGGCGATAACGTAAAGGATACCACCGGCAAGTACACCGCCAATCACTTGAGCGATAATGTAGGGAACCAGTTCTTTAGCGTCAAATCGCCCACCTGCCCACAAACCAATACTCACAGCGGGATTGAGGTGACACCCAGAAATATGACCAATGGCGAAGGCCATCGTAAGTACTGTTAAGCCAAATGCGAGGGATACTCCGAGCAATCCGATGCCGACATCGGGAAATGCTGCGGCTAAGACAGCTGACCCACAGCCACCTAAAACGAGCCAAAACGTACCAAACAACTCCGCCAAATATTTATTCATATCAGACACCTTATTTGTCAACGTGGTTTACATGACAATAGTTCATATAAGCAGAAGCGCTAGTGTTTGAGATGAAATTGTACCGAGTTAGTAAGTACTTATATAACCCTTGGTCGGTGCACTGGTTAGGTTAGGCGTTCTAGCTCGAGGATGTTTTCCAACGCTTTGGCGTTATTATCGGCACAAACGTCAGGGCAGGCTTTGAAGTTGTGACAGACTTTCGGGCGCTCTGGTTTTCCAAATAACTTACACAAATTTCGGTCATCTAGCTGAATGCAACGCACTCCGCTTGGTTTGCCATTTGGCATACCAGGTATAGGCGAAGAAATACTTGGAGCAATACAACATGCCCCACAACCTAAACGACAATCCATCATTACACCCTCTATCTTGAAGGCGGCGAGTTTACCAGATGCGCTAGAATTGTACATATGTGAATCATGCATCAATACTTGCAGTTTTTAGCCTCTAGAGGTATAACACGCCTCCAACGAAGAAAAGGGTAACACGAATGAGCAATGCGTTTTGGGAAACCACGCCACTTGAAGAAATGAGCGAATCACAATGGGAATCTCTCTGTGATGGCTGCGGCAAATGTTGCCTGCATAAACTCATGGATGAAGACAGTGATGAAGTGTATTACACCAACGTTGCTTGTAGTTGGCTAAACAGTAAAACCTGCTCATGCAAAGATTACCCAAATCGTTTTCAATCTGGTGAAGAGTGCCTCAAGCTAACTCGCGACAAAATTAGTGAGTTCAACTGGCTGCCAGAGACTTGCTCTTACCGCTTGCTTTCGGAAGGCAAATCGATCCCAGAGTGGCATCCGCTAATTACTGGTTCTAAGTCAGCGATGCACGCTGCCGGTGAGAGCGTTCGCAATAAAGTGGTGTACGAGATAGATGTAGTGGATTGGGAAGATCACATCATCAACCATCCTTCGCGTTAATTTCCCAAGAAGTTAAAAAAGCAGGTCTAACTAGACCTGCTTTTTTGTTATCAGACAACCGAGCTTAGGCTTCGGCACATACCTCGGTAAAGCGGGAGCGAGCCTCTTGCGCGGCCAATGAAGATTGCTCTTTTTGGTCTTGCGCTTCGCTGAGTGCCTGCAATGCAGCTTCAAGCTCTTGTTGTAGGTGATCAGGAATCGCTTTGCTCTCGTCTGTAGAGTGCTCTAACGCATACGCACGAATGCGCTTTTTCACCTTGAACAGGGCTTGCATAGCTTCTCTCTCCGCATCAGCTGCCATTTGGGCAACGTCGCGGCACTTTTCAAAGTTTGCTAGCGCTACCCCTTCATGCGACCAAGGGTCGAACTCCGGTAGATCTTCGATGTTGATGGTTGGCTCGACATAGTCTTCTTGGTGACGAATATCGAGCGTGGTTGCTTTCACTGCCGAGATCATCAGCATAACAGCAATACCAAGTAGCGGCAGACCACCAACGATAGCAGCAGTTTGCAGTGTGCTTAGCCCACCTAAGAACATAAGAACCGCAGGCATAAAGCTGAGCGTGAACGCCCAGAACAAACGGTTCCAGCGCATAGGCTCTTGGGTAACATCCTTTTGTACTACGGACGCTAAGATGTAAGAAATAGAGTCGAAAGTAGTCGCAGTAAAGATGATACATAGCATGGTAAACAATAAAATGATGAACCATGAGAACGGCAGTTCTGACAACATGGAGAAGATGGCTTTTGTCGCGCCATGTTCATTTAGGATACCGACGATATCAAGCTGCCCTGATAGCTGGAGCGATAAGCCGTAGTTACCTAAGATGATAAAGAATAGGAAGCAGCCGCTTGATCCAAAGAACAGCGAACCTGCGACCATTTGTTTGATGGTTCTGCCTCGCGAAATGCGAGCAACGAATAGCCCCATACTTGGTGCAAATACGAGCCACCACGCCCAATAGAAAATAGTCCAATCTTGTGGGAAGTGAGTATCGTCGAAGCTGCCGTAGCCGCCAAATGGTTCAGCCCATGTCGCCATAACAAAGAAGTTCGACATCATTCGACCGATTGAATCTAAGCCTGTCTCCAAAATGAAGATTGTTGGACCAAGCAGCAAGACAATGGCAAGTAATAGCATCGCGCCCCAGAAGTTGATGTTGCTGAGGATCTTGATGCCTTTTTCCATTCCTGCGAACGACGAGTAAGCAAAGATAGCTGTACATACAGCGAGAACACCGATTTGAGTATAAGTGTTTTGAGGTAAGCCAAACAGAACGCTCAACCCTTCACTAATCAGTGGTGCTGCTAAACCTAGTGTTGTTGCTGCACCACCAAGAAGACCAAAGATAAACAGCACATCGATGAGCTTGCCCACAGCGCCAAACGTGTGTTTCTCACCAATCACTGGGATTAGGGCACTCGAAACCTTAAGCGCTGGCTGCTTGCGGACATAAAAGAAGTAGGCAATCGGTAATGCAGGGATAAGGTAGATAGCCCAAGCGATAGGCCCCCAGTGGAAAATACCATAGGTCGCAGCCCAGCGAATGGCTTCCTCACTGCCTGGTTCTAATTGAAATGGAGGCGATTGGTAATAATATGCCCACTCAATACAGCCCCAGTACAGAATGCTGGCCCCAATGCCGCCGCAAAATAACATTGCAGCCCAAGAAGAGGTTTTGAACTCCGGTGCTTCGTCAGGGTCTCCCAGTTTGATTTGGCCGATGTCGCTAAAAATGATGAATACCATAAAGAAGAGAGCAGCGAGACCAAGTGCCAAATATAGGAACCCAAACTTATCCGTCATGATCAGCTTGGCTTGCGCAATAAGATGTGCGCCTTGTTCAGGAAAGACTATCAGCGGAATGATGACAGCGAGCAGTAATGCGATAGCACCGAAAAAAGTGGGCTTATCGATAAGTTTAAAGTAACGGTCCATAGGATCACATTCGAGTTAAAGAAAGGTTATTATCTTTTGACTCGAAGTGATCGCTCAAATCGCGTTATTTGTCGACAGGACAAAGGGTAGTTAGTTAAGCGAGTGCGAGGATTAATGCACCGATGGTAACGGCAGCGGAAGCGTATTGCCCAAGTGAGTATGAGGTATCTTCTTGCTCTTTTAGGTCATCGGGATGATCCATGCCTAAAGCTCCGTGAGCAAAGGATTGGACGGATTTACCCATACCTTCTTCTTCTTTCGCGTTCGCTTTCTCATTCGATGCCGTTTTTTGTTCAGCTTTTGCTTCTTGTTCTAAAAGCGCCTTTGCCTGAGGAGAGATGGATACACTGTCGCCTTGTTTCACCGGCAAAGTGTTGCCACTTGTTTCTGCAGTTACAAGGTTAGACGTCAACGCTTTATTACCGAGCGACTGAGTCTGAGTTGGCAGGTTAGAATTGACGCTTTGCATAGCTATCTCCATTAGCGTTATCAATTACTATGTCGTCATTGATGGCAAAAACTTTATAAAAATTTCTCTGTGTGAGACATAGAACTGGTTAATGAAAGTTAGCTAAGCAATTAACAAGCCAATTGAATGGCTTATTAATCTAAAAACACAAAACTGGGCTTAGTCACACGTTAGTGTGTCGTTGCGTTTGTGTAATCCTTGATATGCCTTCATGCGGTTTTCTTGTTTTACAAAACGCACTGGCGGTTCAAGGACATGGAGTTGATAATCGGTTGAATCATCGGACACGCTGGTTACCGGTGAGATGACAACGACGTTGAGTTCAGGGTTTAGTAATTGGATCTGAGCGGCAGTACCAAGCCCCTGTTCGATATGAAACTTGCCCGCTACATGGAGTACTTGGCTGCTGTTGTGTTGGTTTAGGTAATTGACGATACTCTCTGCCATTGTGGCATCCCAAGTGAGTTGTGCAGCGTACTGTCTTTCTGTTTGTGCCTTGTCGCCATGGTGCATTGAGGCCATAAACTTGTCTTTGTAAGGCGATGACGACGTGTCAATTTTTGTCGCTACATATGCTCGTTGTGCGCCGTCAAGCTTGTCGAGGTAGTCCAAGCCTTGTCTGCCAATACAGCGAACGATGGGCTTAGGAGCATTACTTGCAATAATAGGTAGGTCGGCTTGTTTAGCGAGCTCTACAAGCGGGCGATAATCACTCTCGTAGTTTGGCCAACCGCCACCTTGTTTAATTAGCGTCTGTTCGCCGATCTCGGAAGCTAAGTATTCGTCGACAACGTTTTGATTATCTCGGGTGAACTGCTCCATAGAGAGAGCAAGACTGTCGTTTTCAAATACCAGAGCTTTTAGTAAGTCAGTTTGAAAACGGTGAATACCACTGTGAGTGTGCCACTCGCCAACCAGAATAACGTCCGCTTCTAAAAGCTCTGAAGGCAGATTATCGAGATTCAGCGCTTCGCCGGATGGTGTATAAAGTTGATAGTCGTAAAACGACCTCAGAGGGGTATTCTGTTCTATTGAGGAGCCCTCGGAAAAAGAGGGTTGAGACGCTGATTGCTGAGGCGCGTTTGATGAGGTACACCCAACGAGTAAAGTCAGTACAAGGGCAAGAGGGTAAGCTTTCATAATCGTTCTCTATATAGAAAAATAGCCTTCATAGGAAGGCTATCTTGGAACTGATATGGTAATGGAGATTACGCTTTATCTCAATGCAATTGATAACTAATATCATTACATTTTGCGGTATGCTCGTACCATGAAGTCTGCTCGACAGTCGAAATGATCGGCTTTGCTGAGACTCTCTCTAAGTTCTTGATTCGCTTTCCATGCAAATGGCGTCATCTGTAACAAATCATACGCTTGTTCGCCACTAAGGTTCATGTTGTAGTCTAGTTTGCTTTCCGATACTAATTCAAATCCTTCGATCTCTTCAGCAGATTCGTCGTGTAGGCGCACATCAGAGTAGATGAGTTCGCGCAACTCATACAGGTGGTGGCTACCCGGAGTCACAGTCAACATAATACCGCCAGTCTCGATACAGCGATGAAGCTCTTCATGCTTACAGGGTGCATAGATTCGAATAACGGCGGCTAAGCTAGCGTCAGAAAACGGTAGCTTGTGGCTAGAAGCAACACAAAAGTTAACCTTGTTGTAGCGCTTAGCACCATACCGAATGGCGACCTTAGAGATATCTAGACCATAAAAGCTTAGGTCTTCGCCTAGTACATCGGCAAAATAGCTGGTGTAATACCCTTCGCCACAACCGATATCGAGTACTGTGCCTTTGTTAGCGTTAAGAGTCGATTTCAGAGTGTCGGTCACCTTATCTCGCATCGGTGCGTAAAAATCGTGCGCCAGAAAGGTACGCCTTGCCTGCATCATCTCTTTGTTATCACCCGGATCTTTCGAACGCTTGTGTTGGACTGGCATCAGATTGACGTAGCCTTCTTTTGCTTTGTCGAACTGGTGATTGTTGCTGCAGCGATAGCTTCTATCGTCAAGAGTGAGCGGTTGCTGACAGAGAGGACATTGATAGGACATAGGTTAGACTCGACGAAAATTTTCGTAAGTCTAACCATATCAAGGGTGGGAAGCAATTCAGTCTGCGAATAACTTCCTTTTATAGGGGTTATTTGGCGGCGATATGAGTAGTAAGCTGGTGGCTTTCACCCGGTGCTAGCTCTTTCCCTTCTTCTAACGAGTTAGCGTGCAGGGTCGACTCAATACAGAACATAGATAAGTAACCGTCATTGTTCATGTCGCCCATTGATTCTGCGCCTAATTTCCAAGGGTTCCAAAGCACGGCAGAGTTTGCACCTTCGTTTTTCACGGACAGTTTGCGGTTCCAAGCATTGTCATGAAGTACGATTTCACTCTCTGGTGCTGTGTATACTCGGTCGACAGTATCGGTAAGAGTGAGTACTTCTTGGCCTTCGCACAGTTTGCTATCGAGAAGGCTGTCGACGTAAGTCGTACCCATTCCAGTGACTTCCATTTGATGGATATCGCCTAGGTTTAGGTAAGTATGAAGGGCTCCAGAGAAGCGCCATGGTGTGCTATCTGTGTTGGTGACATCTAGGGTTACTTTCAGCGTTTCTGACACTTCAACATTGAGGACGAGCTGAAACTTATGCGGCCAGATTTCACGACTAGATTCGTTATCGGTCAAGCCAATGCTAACAATCACGCCATTGTCGCTTTCACGGTGTTCAATCAGCTCCCAAGTACTGTTGCGAGCGAAGCCATGAGCGGGTGCGGCGATGCGACCGAACCACGGCCAGCAAACTGGGATCCCGCCACGTATGGCTGCTTTGTTGTCATAAACAGCGTCTTTGCTCATCCAAATAAGGTCTTCTTGGCCTTCTGGCTTGAATGAAACAACATGACCACCGTGCAGAGAAATAGCAGCTGAGGCTTTTGGGTGAAGAACGCGAACCATTTTATTATCGCCAAGCTGTGCGATAGTTACGTAATCAGAGAGAACGGTTAGGGTAGGTAATACAGACAAATCCATAGTGTAACTTCCTAGGTTAAGTCTCTGGTTCCTAGGGAGAAGGGATAGCTCCCAGGTGTCGATTGGACCCAGAAACAGATACTAAAAAGGCGACCCCAAGAGTCGCCTTTATTACAAACATTCAGCTAAAAGCTTACATTACTTAGAGATGTGAGCGATTAGGTCTAGAACTTTGTTTGAGTAACCGATTTCGTTGTCGTACCAAGATACAACTTTAACGAAGTTGTCAGTTAGAGCGATACCAGCTTTAGCATCGAATACTGAAGTTTGAACTTCACCGATGAAGTCTTGAGAAACAACTTGGTCTTCAGTGTAACCTAGAACACCTTTTAGAGAACCTTCAGATGCTGCTTTCATAGCTGCACAGATAGCTTCGTAAGATGCACCGTTCTTAAGGTTAACAGTTAGGTCAACTACAGAAACGTTAGCAGTTGGTACGCGGAAAGCCATACCAGTTAGTTTGCCGTTTAGTTCTGGAAGAACAACGCCTACAGCTTTAGCAGCACCAGTTGAAGATGGGATGATGTTCTGAGAAGCACCACGACCACCGCGCCAGTCTTTAGCAGAAGGACCGTCTACAGTTTTTTGAGTAGCTGTAGTAGCGTGAACTGTAGTCATAAGACCAGATTCGATACCGAACTCGTCGTTAAGAACTTTAGCGATAGGCGCTAGACAGTTAGTAGTACAAGAAGCGTTAGAAACGATGTCTTGACCAGCGTAAGTGTCTTGGTTAACGCCCATTACGAACATTGGAGTAGCGTCTTTAGAAGGACCAGTTAGTACAACTTTCTTCGCGCCAGCAGTGATGTGCTTACGTGCAGTCTCGTCAGTTAGGAAAAGACCAGTTGCTTCAGCAACAACGTCAACGTCGATTGCGTCCCATTTTAGGTCTTCTGGGTTGCGCTCTGCAGTTACACGTACAGTTTTGCCGTTAACGATTAGGTTACCGCCTTCAACTTCAACAGTACCGTTGAAACGGCCGTGAGTTGAATCGTACTTAAGCATGTATGCCATGTACTCAACGTCGATTAGATCGTTAATACCTACTACTTCGATGTCGTTGCGCTCTTGCGCTGCACGAAATACGAAACGACCGATACGGCCAAAACCGTTAATACCTACTTTGATAGTCATTATAGTTGCTCCACAACTTAATTTCTGTTTAAAGATAACTGGTAGTAAAATTACAGAATCCAGTCACTAACTTCAATAGATAATCGGAATTAATTTGTCTAAAGTCAAAAAAAAGTGTCGCTTTTCTTAACATTCGGTATTAAATGACGTTTTTTTGAACTTAGGTCGTGACTCTGTAATGATTTGCTTTATGTATTTAACCTTGAGGACAAGGTGAGTTAACATGTTAGACACACTTGAGTGGGTAATTGACAACAATGTGCTACAACCAAGTTTATTACACGTATTAAGTGTGCGCTGATTAAAATGTAGACAATAAAAAAGAGGGTGTAAAGGAGATGACCGGGGAAAACAAAAATAGAGCCAAGCCAGATGAATACTGGCGTGAGACCCTAACAGAAGAGCAATATCGAGTATGTCGACAGCAAGGCACAGAAGCCCCTTTCACTGGTACATTGCTCCATAACAAAGACACTGGACTGTACCACTGCACATGCTGTGAGGCACCACTATTTAACTCAGACAACAAGTACGACTCTGGCTGCGGGTGGCCTAGCTTCGATGCGCCTATCAACGAGTCTGCCATTCGTTATTTGGATGATACAAGTCACGGTATGGTGCGTGTAGAAATACGATGTAGCGGATGTGATAGCCACTTAGGGCATGTATTTGAGGACGGACCACAGACAACAGGACAGCGTTTCTGTGTGAACTCAGTGTCGTTAATTTTCAACAAAAGTAATACAAACTCTTCTATTTAGATCAAGCCTGTATCATTCTTTCATTTCTTCGTCTTTATATAGGGTGGTTCATTGCCACCCTTATTACGTTACATCTAATATCAATTTTGCCCAGTTTTTGCTCTGTGATGACATTGCGACTGACACAGTTCATAAAATGCGCGGCCAACTATGACAATGCTCCGTATTGATATTCGAGAGCAGCAAACACAAGAAAGCGATGATATGAAAAATAGAATCCGTCACATTGCGACGTTAGCAATGTTTACTTTGACTTCTACCTTTGCGCTAGCGAATACAACTGCAGGCGGTGAGGAACAGTGGCAGATAGTTGAAGAAGACCAAAACAGTTCATCAACGACAGCATCAACGTCGACGAGCAGCAATCAAGCGGCACCGAAGCAAACTTCTAGCTCGAAACCGGCTTCTCGTTCGTCTTCACGTAGTAGCTCAAACTCTGGGTTTAAAATTGGTATGGGTCTGGATCAAGGTCTGAGTATTGTTGGTCAAATTAACAATACAGTGAACTTTGCCATCGGCAACGACGGTATTGCCGCTGATTACATCTTTAGCCGCGGAAGTTTTAGTGGTGACGTACCTTTTAACTGGTACGCAGGTGTCGGTGGTCAAATCCAGCGATCAGATAAGTTTGGACCACGAGTTGCTCTGGGCGTTGAACTCCCATTTGCCAAAAACTGGGACGGTTATGCCCAGCTAACACCAAATTTGATGTTTGATAATAGTGATTTGAAACTTGGTATTGGTGCAGGTATCGGTGTTCGATACAGCTTCTAAGCGATACTTGCTTCTTATATAGAGGATAAAAGAAAGGGAGCTCAATAGGTTATTGAGCTCCCTTTGTTATTTTATGCTTTAGAACCTTTTACTGGTTTAGTTCTAGCTGATAGAAACTTGCTTGAACATAGTCGCCCGCTTCCATACCACGCCATTCACAACCTGAGCTAGATTTCTTGGTGTTACATTGATTGTAAGCACCTGCTTTAAAATACATCCAGTCGTTGCCGTATCCTTGGTCGACCTCATGACCTTGGTAGTTACCAGCTTTAAGGTCAATGTCGTACGTCTTGGTGATCTCTTTGTCTGTACCTGGATTTTTGGTAAAGGTTAGGTGCATGATGTCACCTTCTACATTGACACTGTAAGAGAAGATCTCTCCGAGCTTGATACCATCTTGAGGATCTTGCGAACCTTGGCGCAGATTGTGTTTACCAAACACATCATGACGAATATCTTTCCTTAGCTTTTTGCCGTTTTCATCTTTGGCGTTTTGTAGGTCTTTGGTTGGGTTTAGTTCATAGTTCCAAGCTAAAGAACCGTATTCATGCTCTGGAAGTTTTCGATATACGATTTTTAGCGGTTCGTTTTTAGAGCCGTGGATCTGACCAATTACGACACCAAACGCGCCGTTCTTTTTGTAGTTACCGCTAACGCTAACTTGATCAACAGAAAGTGTTGCCTTTAGCTCGCCACCAATCGCACCGTATTCAGAGGCATTTGGGTGAGATGCAATAACGAAGTTATTGCTTGGCGCACCATAATCCGTACCAAGCATCGCGCGCAGCTCGCTTCGAGTGTTTTTACTGTTAGGGGTGGTAGGTGCATCGTTCGGTGCTACAAAGACCACCGCGCCAGACTCTTTATCGGTATAGAACCATTCTGGATGAACATAGGGCGTCTTGGTATCGCCAAGCTGCTCTTTAGCAATCTCGAGTGTTTTACCCTTACGTGGTCCTTCTGTCGTCAAAACCGGCAGATTGATCTTCCAGTTGGTCATGTCGAAGTTTTGTGCAGGTGCTTTGCTTGGGTCTAATTTGTATTGGGTAGCAAGCTCAGAACCTGTCGCTGCAACAGCAGAACCGGCAACAATGCTGGCAGCAAGTAACGTAAAGTGAAATGCTTTCATTGTGTATTCCTTCAGTAAGCAATCATTAATAGGCAGTGATAACGATGCTACTATAATATTGTATTACAATATTGTGACCTAGACGGAATAATCGATATTTGAGTGTTTAAACGACGAGAGTGAGGTTTAATTTGTGATTGAGCCAACAGTTCATTTTGCTCCATCTTGTTCGCCTCGAAAAAACCGGCCCCAAAGAAAATGGTAACTTTACGCTATTGGGTATATAATTCTGCGCCGTAAAATTAAGAACAATAATAAGTCGGTTGTGAAAAATTCGGCTTGTAACAACGTGGAGTAGAACATGTCCTTAAACTCACCAGTGATTACTGTGGATGGACCAAGTGGTGCTGGCAAAGGCACACTGTGTATGTTGTTGGCTGACAAATTAGGCTTTCACTTGTTGGATTCCGGGGCTATTTACCGTGTTTTAGCGTTAGCTGCTATTCACCATGGTGTTGATTTAGAGTCGGAGGACGCACTCGTTCCTTTGGCTATGCATTTAGACGTTCAGTTTGTTGCCGAGGGTGACCTTGTTAAGGTCATTCTAGAGGGCGAAGATGTATCTGGTGAACTTCGTAAAGAAGAGACAGGTAATGCAGCATCAAAAATCGCGGCTCTACCACGCGTAAGAGAAGCGTTATTGCGTCGTCAACGTGCGTTTAACATCGAACCAGGATTGGTTGCCGATGGTCGTGATATGGGTACCGTCGTGTTCCCTGAAGCACCAGTAAAAATCTTCTTAGATGCAAGTGCAGAAGAAAGAGCGCAAAGGCGCTTTAAGCAGTTGCAACTAAAGGGTTTAGATGTTAGATTTGACGACCTTTTGAGCGAGATCGAAGAGCGAGACTACCGAGATCGTAACCGAGCGGTTGCACCTCTCCGTCCTGCTGATGACGCTCTAGTGCTAGATTCAACCTCGCTAAACATCGAGCAAGTGTTGGAAAAAGCGCTACAATATATCGAATCTAAACTCACTAAGTAGCCTTTAATAGGCAACGCTTGGTGGGCTTTGAACCGTTGGTCGCAAGGATGATGACCGACTAAATTATCAACCCCATGAGGTAGGATACCCATGGACGTTTACTTATTGAAGATTAAATAATGACTGAATCTTTTGCTCAACTCTTTGAAGAGTTTCTAAACGAAACAGAATTCCAACAAGGCAGCATCGTTAAAGGTACTGTAGTAGCTATCGAGAACGGTTTCGTTCTTGTTGACGCTGGTCTTAAGTCTGAATCTGCTATCCCTGCTGAACAGTTCAAGAACGCTGCTGGCGAACTTGAAGTTGAAATCGGCGCTGAAGTAGACGTTGCTCTAGACGCTGTTGAAGACGGTTTCGGTGAGACTCAACTTTCTCGTGAGAAAGCGAAGCGTCATGAAGCTTGGATCGTTCTTGAGAAAGCTTACGAAGAAGCTGAAACTGTTGTTGGTATCATCAACGGTAAAGTTAAAGGCGGTTTCACTGTTGAACTAAACGGTATCCGTGCTTTCCTTCCTGGTTCTCTTGTTGACGTACGTCCAATCCGTGACACTGCTCACCTAGAAAACAAAGAGCTAGAGTTCAAAGTTATCAAGCTAGACCAGAAGCGTAACAACGTAGTTGTTTCTCGTCGTGCTGTTATCGAATCTGAAAACAGTGTTGAGCGTGACGAACTTCTTGAGACTCTACAAGAAGGTACTGAAGTTAAAGGTATCGTTAAGAACCTTACTGACTACGGTGCATTCGTTGACCTTGGCGGTGTTGATGGTCTTCTACACATCACTGACATGGCGTGGAAGCGCGTTAAGCACCCATCTGAGATCGTTAACGTTGGTGACGAGATCCTAGTTAAAGTTCTTAAGTTCGACCGTGAGCGTACTCGCGTATCACTAGGTCTTAAGCAGCTAGGTGAAGATCCATGGGTAGCAATCGCTAAGCGTTACCCAGAAGGTCACAAGCTAACTGGTCGCGTAACTAACCTAACTGACTACGGCTGCTTCGTTGAAATCGAAGAAGGCGTTGAAGGTCTAGTACACGTTTCTGAAATGGATTGGACTAACAAGAACATCCACCCATCTAAAGTTGTTAATGTTGGCGACGAAGTTGAGGTTATGGTTCTTGATATCGACGAAGAACGTCGTCGTATCTCTCTAGGTCTGAAACAGTGTAAAGCTAACCCATGGCAGTCATTCGCAGAAATGCAAGCTAAGGGCGACAAAGTTACTGGTAAGATCAAGTCTATCACTGACTTTGGTATCTTCATCGGTCTAGAAGGCGGCATCGACGGTCTAGTTCACCTATCTGACATTTCTTGGAATGTTGCTGGTGAAGAAGCAGTTCGAGAGTACAAGAAAGGTGACGAGATCTCTGCAGTTGTTCTAGCTGTAGACGCTGAGCGTGAGCGTATCTCTCTAGGCGTTAAGCAAATGGAAAATGACCCATTCAATGCTTACGTTGCAGACACTAAGAAAGGTGCTCTAGTAAACGGTACTGTTACTGCAGTTGACGCTAAAGGTGCTACTATCGAACTAGAAGAAGGTGTAGAAGGCTACATCCGTGCTTCTGAAGTATCACGTGACCGCGTTGAAGATGCGTCTCTAATCCTAAGCGTTGGCGACAGCGTTGAAGCGAAGTTCACAGGTGTTGACCGTAAGAACCGCGTAATCAACCTATCTGTTAAAGCTAAGGACGAAGCTGAAGAGCAAGAAGCAATGGCTTCACTGAACAAGCAAGAAGAAGGCGCGTTCGGTAATGCTATGGCTGACGCATTCAAAGCTGCTAAAGGCGAATAATTTACGCCATTAGTGAAAAAGGAGCCGTAAGGCTCCTTTTTTTTGTTTTTATCTTTTGGAATTTTGGACTATTATCAATTTATACAGGCAGTTAGTGCACTGTTGATGTAAAATGTTAATAAGCCGCTGTCCGCTGAAGTACGAGACACCGAAGATAGAGACAATAAAGATAAAGAGTAACGAGGGTACCTACCTATGACTAAGTCTGAACTGATAGAAAGACTCTGCGCGGAGCAAACTCACTTATCCGCAAAGGAAATTGAAGATGCGGTAAAAGATATTCTAGAACATATGGCGTCAACACTGGAAGGTGGCGACCGTATTGAGATCCGTGGTTTTGGTAGTTTCTCACTTCACTACCGTGAGCCTCGTGTTGGTCGCAATCCAAAAACGGGCGATAAGGTTGAGTTGGATGGAAAGTACGTTCCTCACTTCAAGCCTGGTAAAGAATTGCGCGAGAGAGTGAACGAAAGTCTGTAGATACTCTTATCTGAATGAAACGGCATACTTTTTTAGTGTGCCGTTTTGCGTTTGAGTAGCAGGTAGCAGGAAGTTGATTACAACTCAGGCGAAGTGCTTTGAGGTTAGTCTAGATACTCTAAAATTGTCATGGTTTCTCAAGATTATTGCCAGAGACCATGGTGCGCAGAGGCAAATTCCTGCATAATCGACCTATCCAATAACTATGGCAAGAGCATATGAAAATCATAAAAATAATCCTACTCATCGCTTTATTCCTGGTGACGTTGGCACTAGGCTCTCAAAACCAAGAAGTAGTAAACTTTAATTACCTTCTTGCGCAAGGCGATTTCCATCTATCAACGTTGCTTGGCAGTGTTTTTGTTGTCGGCTTCGTCATTGCTTGGTTAATATTCGGCAGTTTGCACCTAAAATCTCAATTGACCGTACGTAAGCTGAAAAAACAGTTGGCTAAGCAAACACCAACTGAATCAAAAGAAGTCACAACGACTAACAGCTAACAAGAGAAAAGGATTAAGGTCTATATAATCAATGCTTGAGCTACTATTCTTGCTTTTGCCAATTGCTGCAGCCTATGGATGGTACATGGGCCAGCGAAGCGTAAAGCATGATCGACAAGAGCAATCGCATCAGATTTCTCGTCAGTACATGACGGGCCTTAACCTATTGCTTTCAGACCAATCAGATAAAGCGGTTGATCATTTCATCGAGCTTCTTCAAGTCGATGATGAAACGATTGATACCCACCTTGCACTCGGTAACTTGTTCCGGTCTCGTGGCGAAGTTGACCGAGCCATCCGCATCCACCAAAACCTCATTTCGCGCTCTGGTTTGACAATCGATCAGAAGAACTTAGCTTTGCAGCAGCTCGCAAAGGACTATATGGTCTCTGGCTTTTTAGACCGAGCGGAAAAAATCTTTGTCCAACTCGTTGATGAACCTGAGCACAGAGAAGCCGCTCTGACTCAGCTATTAGCTATCTATCAACAGACGAGTGAATGGAACAAAGCCATTGAAGTCGCGAACGCTCTATTGAAAATGGGAAAGAAGCGCATCAAAAACAGCATTGCGCATTTTTGGTGTGAGCTCGCCATGATCGAGAAAGCGGACGGTAATACCAATAAAGCCGTGCAGCACTTCAAGAAAGCATTGTCTGTCGACCCTCGATGTACTAGAGCAAGTATTTCCCTGGGCAAACTCTGTCTTGAAGACGAAGATTACGCGAAAACGGTGACCTACTTAGAGTCGGTGTTGGAACAAGATAAAGACTTCATTAGTGAAGTGCTACCAACCCTAGCCGAGTGTTATCATCATTTGGGTCAAGAGCAGGGGTTGGTTGAGTTTCTTAAAGCGAGTATAGAGAAAGGTGCGGGTGTATCAGCAGAGCTCATGCTGGCACAGCTTGTCGCACAACACGAGGGTACAGAGGCCGCTCAGGCGCTACTCACGAGGCAGTTAGTCCGAAGCCCGACAATGAAGGGCTTTTACCGCCTGATGGATTATCATTTGGCCAATGCCGAAGAGGGGCGAGCTAAAGACAGTTTGACCACACTTCAGTCTCTAGTGGGCGAGCAACTTAAAACTAAGCCGCATTATCGATGCCGTAAATGTGGTTTTTCGACCCATTCACTATATTGGCATTGTCCTTCATGCAAAGGATGGGGTACGATCAAGCCCATTCGAGGACTAGACGGAGAGTAATGGTCTCTGTCCGCAAAGAATTCTAATGCAGCACTTTTAGTGCTGCTTTTTTTAAGCAAAACGAGGAGCGAAAATGATTGACCAAAAAAGTGATTGTTGCACTGGACTATGATAACCAAGCCGATGCATTAGCTTTTGTCGATAGAATTGACCCAAGCTCTTGCCGACTAAAAGTGGGCAAAGAGATGTTCACACTATTTGGTCCTGAGTTCGTTCGAGAACTACACAAACGTGGTTTCTCTGTGTTTCTAGATCTAAAGTTTCACGATATCCCGAACACATGTTCAAAAGCAGTTCGCGCAGCGGCAGAGATGGGTGTTTGGATGGTAAACGTACACGCAGGTGGCGGTGAACGTATGATGACTGCGTCTCGCGAGATCCTTGAGCCTTACGGTAAAGATCGTCCACTACTAATCGGTGTGACCGTTTTAACCAGTATGGAACAATCAGACCTAGCGGGTATTGGTATTGATGTCGCGCCACAAGAGCAGGTACTGCGTCTTGCGAACCTGACGAAAAACTCAGGTCTAGATGGTGTTGTTTGTTCTGCTCAAGAGTCGAGCATGTTAAAAGCGGATCTTGGTCAAGAGTTTAAGTTGGTAACTCCGGGTATTCGTCCGGCGGGTGCAGCGGTTGGTGACCAAAAACGTATTATGACACCAGATATGGCAATCAAAGCGGGCTCCGATTACCTTGTTATTGGTCGTCCAATCACTCAAGCGGCTGATCCTGCTCAAGTGTTGGCAGACATTAATGCGTCGCTGAACTAAGCCTTCTTTGATGTAGAAAGCCAGTGTTTTTAGACACTGGCTTTTTTGATCATGCTGGTATCCCGCTATGGAACTTAAAGTCGTCATCTCGTGAAGAGATTAACTCTGCTTCAACTTTTCCGAAAAACGCCACTCGCTCGCTGATATCGCCTCCCGCAACTTGCTCCGCGAGAGTGAGGTAGTCTTGATAGTGACGCGCCTCAGAGCGCAGCAGTGAGACGTAGAACTTAGAGATATCATCGTCCATAAAAGGCGCCAGTTTTGCGAAACGCTCACATGAGCGCGCTTCGATGTAGGCGCCGATAATGAGTTTATCTATAAGTGTGTTGGGCTCGTAGGTTTTCATATGAGAAAGTAACCCTTTCGCATAGCGTCCTGCGGGGATAGGTTCGTACGGAACGCCTTTCTTTTCCATAATCTCAAGGACTTGATAAAAATGGTGCAGTTCTTCTTTGATCAAAAGAACCATCTTATCGATCAGATCTTGGCTGTACGGTGAGTCTGACTTAGCAATGATCGATTTCGAGATGTTGCTTTTACCTTTCAGGCTATCCATGTTACCAATGCGACGGTACGCAAAATTTTCATAAGGCGTAAACCACTCAAAGAGCGTAGATGCGCTCTCTTTATCTACGGCGTACTTGCGAATCAAATACATGGCGGATTGACCCGCTTTAAGCTCACACAATAAGTGGTCGATAAGAATCACGGGTAGGTTTTCTGGACGTTTGGCTTCTTCAACCCACTCATCAGGGGTTGAACACTGAAGAAAGCTGTTGATAGGCGCTAAGATAGCGTCGATTTGAGACTGACTGATCATGAGGTTTGTTTTCATTTTGCTAATTAAAAAAGGCCGCTACTGCGACCCTTGAAAATTTTACCACTTTTTCTTTTCGCCAAACAGGGCATTGATATCGTCATCCCGCTCACTGTTTGCTTGCTGCTGTTTCTCTTCCGCCTTCGCTTGACGAGAATTTTGCAGCTTGTCGAGCATTTCGGTCAGTTTCTCTTTGGCTTGTATCGAGTAGTTGTCATTTTTAGAACTTAACGCATCAATACCTTTCTTCAGAAGCTGTGCTGCTGTGCCCGGCTGTCCTTTTGCCATCGAGTCATGGGCGCGTTTTACGACGTTCTCGATATTGATTCGGATCTGGATAGTCTCTAATCGAGCGTTCTCAACCATGTATGACTGAGTATCCATGCGACCTTTGTTATGTTCGGTACGAACGGTATCACGCAGGCGTTTAACCAGTTTCAACATGATGATCGCTTGTTTGTCGCTGGTAGGGACCTTAAATGACGTCGCTTCGTTGCCTTCGTAGTTCTCTTGAAGCTGCTGAATCTGTGTCTTTGCCGCTTCGACGCGTTGGGCTAGGTGCTTATTTTTAGGGTCGAGTTCATGCATGTTTACGACCGAATCAAAGATACGATTGTGCAGGCATAGCATGAGTTCTTTACTGTACGGCAAGTAACTTGCTCCGCTGATCAGCTCTTCCGTTGCGTCGATCAATGCGACATAACGAGCAGACTCTTGGCGCCTTGTTGCTTCAGCTTTGAGCTTGTATTGCAGCATAATGTTGTAGCCCAAGATAAGGACCAACAGAAGTGCTACAAGCGCAATAATTAAACCGATATTCATAACGTTTTGTATCTACAATGAGTTTCCCTACAATTCGATGAATCAGGATACACCAAAGGTAACGGTATCAACACTGCAAAGTTGTTGAATTGGTCATTATCTAATTAAATTGGGACATCTTTCTCTATTGGAGTGAGAGGTTGAGCAATTCCTGCGCGAAAAAACTGTTAATCTTTCTAGGAATTCGTTATAACTAATAATTATATGCTTGTGTTGGGCTCTTGGGTAAGACACCAGTTGCGTTATGAGCTTAGCGAGATTTAAACAAGGATGATTAGAAGCAGATGAAGTTACAGCAGTTAAAATACATTGTCGAAGTAGTGAACCACAATCTAAATGTGTCGGCCACTGCTGAAAGCCTCTACACGTCTCAACCTGGTATTAGTAAGCAAGTGCGTTTACTGGAAGATGAGTTGGGCATCCAAATTTTCGAGCGAAGCGGGAAACATCTTACGCAGGTTACTTCTGCCGGGGAAGACATTGTTCGCATCTCCCAAGAGATCTTATCACGTGTCGAAAGCATTAAGGCGGTTGCTGGTGAGCATACTCATCCTGAGATGGGCACGCTAAATATCTCAACAACGCATACCCAAGCCCGTTATGCCTTGCCAGAGGTTATTAAAGGCTTTACTGCTCGTTATCCAAAAGTGTCGCTGCACATGCACCAAGGCACACCGTCGCAGATGTCTGAGGCGATTGCCAAGGGGACGGCGAACTTTGCGATTGCAACCGAGGCGCTGCACTTGTACCAAGACGCCATCATGCTGCCTTGTTATCACTGGAACCGCTCTATTGTCGTGCCAAAAGATCACCCGCTGGCGCGCAAGGCAGAGGTTACGATAGAAGACCTAGCCGCGTATTCTTTGGTTACCTACGTCTTCGGCTTTACAGGTCGTTCAGAATTGGATACGGCCTTTAATAAGGTTGGGTTGACGCCAAAAGTGGTCTTCACGGCGACAGATGCGGATGTCATCAAAACCTATGTTCGTATGGGCATTGGTGTGGGTGTCATTGCTAGTATGGCGATGGATGATGCTCAAGACACGGACCTTGTTGCTATTGATGCAAGCCACATCTTTGGTGCGAGTACAACCAGCATTGGTTTCAGAAAGGGAACCTTCTTGCGCTCTTACATGTATGACTTCATGGAACGTTTCGCACCGCATTTAACCAGGCCAGTCGTCGAACAAGCTATTTCTTTGAAATCGAATGTAGAAATAGAAGAAATGTTCAAGGACATCGACCTCCCAGTACGCTAGTACAAATTGCTTTCGTTATCGCATACTTCCTTCTAGAATCGGGGCGAGCCATTACACGCACCATTAATTAGGGGGAAGGTATGCGTCAGCAGTTTGCGCATCTCACATCATTCTTATGTCAGTATCAGGGGTACTGGCGCCACGATCCCTTCCTTCAAGTCACCTCCGGTGAGATCTCGTGGTCCGCGCTTGATCTAAAATTGGAGCAGTGGATACAACAGCTTTCTTCAAAGCAAACACTTGAATACAAATCTTCGCTTGAGCTTTGCCTCAAAGAACTTGAGTGCTTTTTCCCTGGTTTAGAGGCTACTCACCAATCCATTACTTTGATGCCGTTAAAGTCAGGCGATGATTTAGAGTTACCGCGAGGTCTTGATGCGGGTATACCGGGTCGTAAGCTCACCCAAATACAACAGATGACCAAAGCGTGTCTTCATGGTCATCAGGGCAGTGAGTGGCTTGAGTGGTGCTCGGGAAAGGGCTTTTTAGGCAGGCTACTTTCGTCTCAATCTAATCAACATGTAACTAGTTTCGAATTTCAGCATTCATTGTGTGAATCTGGACAGCGCGACGCCGATAAGCTTGGCTTGCCCATGGAATTTGTACAAGGTGACGCCTTTGATGAAGCCGCTGCCGAAGTATTTAATGATAAGCAACATGCTGTTGCGCTTCACGCATGTGGGGACCTACACGTTACCTTAATCGAGCACACCGTTGAACAGCAGCTTCCAGCGGTCACATTATCACCGTGTTGTTATCACTTGGTGAGAGGGGAGCATTACTCTCCATTATCCGATGAAGGAAAGCAGGCGGGGCTTGAACTCAGCAAGCAAGAACTAAGGATCCCACTTCAGGAAACGGTGACGGGTGGCGAGCGTGTAAAACGTCATCGAGAGCAAGAAATGAGTTATCGATTGGGGTTTGACGCTCTGTGTAAAGAGCTCGGACTTTCAGTTGAGTACTTGCCTGTCCCAAGTATCAAAAAATCGCAGTTAGCGTCTGGATTCAAAGCCTTTTGTTTGTGGGCGGGCGAGAAGAAGTCTTTCACTATTCCTGAGGTGGATTTCGAGAGATTTGAAAAGATAGGTGAGGAGAGGTTTTGGGTTATGGAGGCATTGAGTCTGGTGCAAGGTGTCTTCAGAAGACCGCTCGAGGTTTGGCTCGCTATGGATAAAGCACTCTATCTAGAGTCAAAAGGCTATCAGGTTACTCTATCAACGTTTTGCGAGGTGGAAACCACCCCAAGGAACATACTGATCCATGCGGCTAGAAGCAATAACCAGAAGTAGCAGCCTGAAATAACAGCTAACAAAAAACGGGCCTAGAGCCCGTTTTTTAGTATGAATGTTCGATTGAACTAGTTAAACATAGCGATAGCTGTCGCTGGTTCAACGTACTCAAGATCGAAGCTTTCAGCCACTTCTTTACACGTCACCTTACCGTGGATAACGTTCAGACCATCCAAGAAGCCTTTATCTTCAGTCAGAGCTTGTTGGTAGCCTTTGTTCGCTAGCTTGATAATATAAGGTAGCGTCGCATTGTTTAGTGCAAATGTTGAAGTGCGAGCAACCGCACCTGGCATGTTGGCAACACAGTAGTGAACCACATCATCAACAATGTAGGTTGGTTCTGCGTGCGTTGTCGCGTGAGACGTTTCGAAGCAACCGCCTTGGTCGATGGCAACGTCAACCACTGCAGCACCTGGCTTCATCTTAGCAATATGCTCTTTCGTCACTAGTTTAGGTGCAGCAGCACCTGGGACTAAAACAGCACCAATAACAAGATCTGCTTCTAGAACATGCTTCTCAAGTGCATCTTCTGTAGAATAAACGACTTTTGCGCGACCCTGGAATTCTTCGTCCAAAACGCGTAATGTATCAATATTGCGGTCGAGGATTGTGACGTCTGCACGCATACCAACAGCCATGCGAGCAGCGTTAGAGCCAACTACACCGCCACCAACGACGACGACTTTCGCCGGTTCAACACCAGGTACACCACCTAGTAGTAGACCGCGTCCACCATTGGACTTTTCGAGTGTTTGTGCACCAGCCTGTATAGACATTCGCCCAGCGACCTCTGACATTGGTGCTAGTAGTGGCAAACGACCCATATTATCTGTTACAGTCTCATAGGCAATGCAGACAGCTTTGCTTTTGATTAGCTCTTCAGTTTGTGGAAAATCTGGTGCTAGATGGAGATACGTGAATAAAATTTGTCCTTCACGTAGCATAGCACGCTCGACAGCTTGGGGTTCTTTGACCTTTACAATCATCTCTGCTTTCGCGAAGACGTCTGCAGCGGTAGGAAGAATGGATGCGCCTACAGCGATGTAATCATCGTCTGAAAAACCGATACCTGTGCCAGCGTTAGTTTCAACGTAAACTTCATGGCCGTGTGAGATTAACTCTCTAACGCTTGCCGGGACCATACCAACACGGTACTCATGGTTTTTGATCTCTTTAGGTACGCCAATTATCATCCTGACTCCTCATTATAATGTGGTTGTATTAACTGTTTGTAGGGTGTTATTGTCGAATTAATATCTAGTATAGAAGCTAATGAACAAAATTTGATACTGTATATTACAGAGTTGTAGTATATTTTTTTGCAAGGAAGTAACAAGGTGGAATAAAAAATGGCAGACAACTATAAGAAGCCGTCCAAGGAACTAGACCGTATTGATCGCAACATCCTCAATGAGTTGCAAAAAGATGGTCGTATTTCAAACGTCGAACTCTCGAAACGCGTAGGGCTATCGCCTACACCGTGTCTAGAGCGTGTGCGTCGTTTGGAGAGACAGGGTTATATTACGGGCTACACCGCACTCTTAAATCCGCAGTACTTAGATGCTTCGCTACTTGTATTCGTTGAGATTACATTGAACCGTGGAGCGCCAGATGTATTTGAACAGTTCAATACAGCGGTACAAAAGCTAGACGACATTCAAGAATGTCACCTTGTATCAGGTGATTTCGACTATCTTTTGAAAACAAGGGTGTCGGATATGAGTGCGTATCGTAAACTCTTAGGGGATACTTTGCTTCGTCTTCCAGGTGTGAATGACACACGTACCTATGTGGTAATGGAAGAAGTGAAGCAAACCAACCAGCTTGTGATTAAAACGCGCTAGAGACGGCGCTTCCAAGTCTGACAAGAAGTTGACTAAAGTTATGATAAAGCATGCTTTATTCTCCAGTCAGATTGGGTTTTAATCCTCATTGTGGTTAAATCAATGAATACACCGAGCGGCTTATGCCGCTCGGACTGTTTTCAATAAATAGATGTTGGTTATGTTCAAACAGGACAAAAAAAGAGTCGAAACAATTATAAAGACGAGCGAAGAGCCTCACGCAAATCGCCTAAATGGATTTCAACGGCTAAGAGAGTGTTGTTTCATCTTAGCTGTGCTTACCTCTATTCTTTTGGCTGTCGCCTTATTTACCTTTAGCCCTGCGGACCCATCTTGGTCACAAACATCTTGGGGCGGCGACATCCAAAACGCTGGTGGCTTGGTTGGAGCCTGGCTAGCAGATACCCTATTTTTTGTTTTTGGCTCTTTGGCATACCCAATTCCTTTTATTACTGCCTTTAGCGCTTGGGTGTTCTTTCGCAATCGCGATGAAGATGATCAGATCGATTTGATGATCTGGGGCACGCGTCTGCTTGGGCTAACGGTTCTTATTCTTACCAGTTGCGGTCTCGCCGATATCAACTTTGATGACATTTGGTATTTCTCGTCAGGCGGTGTGATTGGTGACGTGTTAACGAGTTTGTCTTTACCTACGCTCAACGTTCTTGGCACGACCTTAGTTCTGCTATTTCTCTGGGGAGCGGGTTTCACTTTGCTCACCGGTATTTCGTGGTTACGTATCGTTGAGTGGATCGGTGATAGTGTTCTGTCATTGAGTGCTGCGATCGTCAATAAGGTTCGAGGCACTAAAGAAGAGGTCTATGAGCCTGTTCTAGTGGATCAAGAAGCGGATGATGCAGACGAACTGCCGCGCTTTAGCGCAGACAGTGTAGTAGAAGACACACAGCCTAAAGCTAAGAAGCAGTACAATATTCATGTGCCTGAGTCAGTGCCAGGCGCTTCAGTCGCAGAACATTCAGTTGAAGACCATTCATTTGAAAATAATGATGCGTACGATCCTTTGTTTGCGCGACCAGATGAAGAAGCAACCCCTTCGGCTACTCAACATGTTGAGGAAGCGCCACAGCAGGCACCAACACAGACGGAAGTCGAACCGGTCACTCCAGCTTCTATACAGCCACAAAAAACAGTGCAACCTGAAGAGCCTCAAATTGAGCGCACCCGTCAGCTTGGTGCGACGATTGAAGAGCTTGAAAATGCGGCTCGCTTTAGCGATGACTATGCAAATCAGGAAAGTGAACCCGAAGTGCCAGTTACCACAGGTACGGCCAGGATGGCTGCGACAACACCTGCAACTGCGATGACTGCGAGCGAAGAGCCAGTTATCGCCCCCACTTTTGCCGAGCCAACATTTAGCGCTGAGCCAGAGCCGATTAACAGCGTAGAACCAGCCACTTTTGCTGCAGAAAGCACGCCAGAGCGACCACAGCAGAAAGTACAGCAGAAAGTTGAGGTGTTTGAAGAGGTTGAGGACATAACTCCTCCTTGGATAGACAATAGCGAATTAGAGGTTGAACCTGAAACCACTCATATTGAACCGACCGTAGATTTCGCAGCGCTGGAAGCCGATGCTGACAACGATGCGGTAGAAACGCCAGCACCTGTTGATCAGGATGTTGAAGCGTTCCAAAACATGGTTGCGGACGCTCAAAAAGCACAAGTAGCGAAGATGAATCCGTTCTTGGTACAGCAAGAGGCGAACCTGCCAAAACCTGCAGAGCCAATGCCAACCCTAGAGCTGCTTTATCACCCAGAGAAACGTGAGAACTTTATCGACCGTGAAGCACTGGAAAACATCGCGCGATTGGTTGAATCTAAGTTAGCGGACTACAAGATCAAAGCGGAAGTGGTGGACATTTTCCCTGGCCCTGTTATTACTCGTTTCGAACTTGACCTTGCGCCAGGTGTTAAAGTGAGTCGAATCTCAGGTCTATCTATGGATCTCGCACGTTCACTCTCTGCAATGGCAGTTCGTGTCGTAGAAGTTATCCCAGGTAAGCCATATGTGGGTCTAGAGCTGCCAAATATGACCCGTCAGACGGTATTCTTCTCTGATGTGGTTGGCAGCCAAGCGTTCATCGATTCAAAATCACCAACAACGGTTGTGCTAGGTCAGGATATTGCCGGTGAAGCGGTGGTCGCGGATCTATCGAAAATGCCGCACGTGCTGGTTGCTGGTACAACAGGTTCTGGTAAGTCGGTTGGCGTTAACGTCATGATCTTGAGTATGCTTTACAAAGCAACACCTGACGACGTGCGCTTTATCATGATCGACCCGAAAATGTTGGAACTCTCCATCTACGAAGGTATTCCTCATCTGTTGTCGGAAGTCGTTACTGACATGAAAGATGCCTCGAACGCACTTCGTTGGTGTGTGGGTGAGATGGAGCGTCGTTACAAGCTAATGTCAGCACTTGGTGTTCGTAATATCAAAGGCTTCAACGACAAGCTGAAGATGGCTGCAGAAGCGGGACATCCTATTCACGATCCTCTATGGCAAGAGGGCGACAGTATGGATCCAGAACCGCCATTACTTGAGAAACTGCCATACATTGTTGTGGTGGTTGATGAGTTTGCCGACTTGATGATGGTAGTTGGTAAGAAGGTCGAAGAGCTGATTGCTCGCTTGGCGCAAAAAGCACGTGCTGCGGGTATTCACTTGATCCTAGCAACTCAACGTCCATCGGTTGATGTAATCACAGGTCTGATTAAAGCGAACATCCCAACGCGTGTGGCGTTCACCGTTTCGACCAAGACAGACTCGCGCACCATTCTTGACCAAGGCGGTGCTGAGTCACTACTGGGTATGGGTGATATGTTGTATCTCCCTCCAGGCTCGAGTCATACCATTCGTGTACACGGTGCGTTTGCGTCTGATGATGACGTGCATGCTGTTGTGAATAACTGGAAAGCGCGCGGCAAGCCAAACTATATTGAAGAAATTACCAATGGTGAGCAGTCTCCAGAGACATTGCTACCAGGTGAAAAGATGGAAGGCGATGAAGAAATGGACCCATTGTTCGATCAAGTTGTCGAACATGTAGTGCAGTCTCGCCGTGGCTCGGTTTCTGGAGTTCAGCGTCGATTCAAAATTGGATATAACCGCGCAGCTCGCATTGTCGAGCAGCTAGAAGCACAAGGTATTGTGAGTGCCCCTGGTCACAATGGTAACCGCGAAGTACTGGCACCCGCGCCACCAAAAGAATAATTTCGATTCGCCTTAAGAGGTAAGAGGAAATCAAATGAAGAAATGGGTTAATGCAGCGATGTTAACTGTAACAGCAATGAGTTTTTCAGCTCTTGCAACGCCGCAACAGGAGTTGAGTGAGAGGCTTCAACTAAATGATGGCTTTAGCGCTACTTTTACTCAGGAAGTGACCAGCCCAGATGGGGATGTGGTGATGGAAGGAGAAGGCAATGTTGAGATCTCACGCCCAAGCATGTTTCGCTGGGTGACAACCTTGCCAGATGAAAATGTCTTAGTCTCGGATGGGCAAAATCTATGGTATTACAGCCCGTTCATCGAGCAGGTGAGTATCTACAACCAAGATCAAGCCACCGAGCAGACGCCATTTGTTTTGCTGACGCGTAATCGTGCCAGTGATTGGGACAACTACAGCGTGAACCAAAAAGGCGATGTCTTCACATTGGTCCCAACAGCCGTAGACTCAACCCAAGGTCAGTTTCAAATTAAAATCGATAGCAAAGGCATCGTTCACGGCTTCAATGTGATTGAGCAAGACGGTCAAAAGGGCACCTTTGTGTTCGATAACATTAAAGTCGGCAAACCCGCTTCAGACCGATTTACGTTTGTCATTCCTGATGGTGTTGAGATCGATGACCAGCGCAACTAAGTCGTTAACAAGTGTCGTTAGGACGTTATTGTGAGTAATTTCAGTTTTGACTTTTCAGGGGACGAAGATTTTCGTCCCCTTGCTGCTAGAATGCGCCCAGAAACGGTTGAACAGTACATTGGTCAGCAACATATTCTAGGCGTGGGTAAACCTTTAAGACGGGCGTTAGAGGCAGGGCAACTGCATTCAATGATCTTATGGGGACCGCCTGGTACGGGTAAGACGACCTTGGCAGAAGTCGCCGCGAATTATGCGAACGCTGAAGTCGAAAGGGTGTCCGCGGTTACCTCTGGCGTTAAAGAAATCCGTGCTGCGATAGAGCGTGCTCGCGAAAACAAGCTTGCGGGTAAGCGCACAATTCTGTTTGTCGATGAGGTGCATCGCTTTAACAAAAGCCAGCAAGATGCCTTCTTACCACACATTGAGGATGGAACGGTTACCTTTATTGGTGCGACGACAGAGAACCCTTCGTTTGAACTAAACAACGCCCTTCTTTCTCGCGCAAGGGTGTATAAACTTACTTCTCTCGATACCTCAGATATTCTGCTTGTCCTTGAACAAGCTAAAAACGATGAACAGCGAGGCTTAGGTGGTGTCGCTGCGACCTTCCATGACAATGTCCTCGAGCGTCTTGCTGAGTTGGTCAATGGCGATGCAAGGATGTCGTTGAACTACCTTGAACTGCTCTACGACATGGCAGAAGAAAACGAGGCTGGTGAGAAAGACATTACGTTGCCGTTACTTGCTGAAGTCGCGGGAGAGAAAGTTAATCGCTTCGATAACAAAGGTGACATTTGGTACGACCTAATTTCTGCGGTTCACAAGTCGATTCGTGGCTCAAACCCTGATGCAGCATTGTATTGGTCAGCACGAATGATAGCAGCAGGCTGCGACCCTTTGTATATCGCGAGGCGGTTATTGGCGATAGCGTCAGAAGATGTCGGCAATGCGGATCCAAGAGCAATGCAAGTTGCGTTATCCGCATGGGACTGTTTCACTCGAGTGGGTCCTGCCGAAGGTGAGCGCGCTATCGCACAAGCGATTGTCTACCTTGCGTGTGCACCAAAGAGCAATGCAGTTTACACGGCGTGGAAGCAAGCACTGCGAGATGCCCATAATCTTCCAGAGTATGAAGTACCGCCTCATTTGAGAAACGCCCCTACGTCCCTGATGAAAGATATGGGGTACGGCGCTGAGTATCGCTATGCCCATGATGAGCCGGGAGCGTACGCGGCCGGAGAGCGTTATCTGCCACCCGAAATGACAGGAACTCGCTACTACGAGCCGACAAATCGCGGGCTCGAAACCAAAATTGGCGAAAAGTTAGATTATCTGGCGGATTTAGACGCAAAAAGCCCACAAAAGCGCTATGAAAAGTAGTGGCTTTTCGTTATCTTTACTCGGTTAACAAATCAATATCTGCAACTGATTGGAAATTAATCAGTTGCAGAGCTATTCACAACTAAAAAGCATAGGATTGGCAATGCTGGATTCTAAATTACTTCGTACAGAGCTGGATGAAACAGCTGAAAAACTAGCGCGTCGTGGCTTTAAGCTAGACGTAGAAACTATCGGTAAACTTGAAGAGCAACGTAAGTCGATTCAAGTAGAAGTTGAGAATTTACAATCCACGCGTAACTCCATTTCTAAGCAGATCGGTCAGAAGATGGCTGCAGGCGACAAAGAAGGCGCTGAAGAGATCAAAAAGCAGATCGGTACCCTAGGTAGCGATCTTGAAGCGAAGAAAGAAGAGCTAACCGCGGTAATGGCTCAACTTGAAGACATCACGCTTTCTGTTCCAAACCTTCCTGCGGATGATGTACCACAAGGTAAAGATGAGAACGACAACGTAGAAATTTCTCGTTGGGGCGAGCCTAAAACTTATGACTTCGAGGTTAAGGACCATGTTGACCTTGGTGAAATGGGCGACGGTCTAGATTTCGCTAGCGCGACTAAGATCACGGGTGCGCGTTTCATCGTTATGAAAGGTCAGTTCGCTCGTCTACACCGTGCGATCGCACAGTTCATGCTTGATCTTCACACTGAAGAGCACGGCTATACTGAGCTGTACGTACCTTACCTAGTTAACTCTGACAGCCTATTTGGTACAGGTCAGCTACCTAAGTTCGGTAAAGATCTATTCCACACAGAGCCACTGACAGAAAAAGCAAGCGATGAAGAGCCACGTAAACTGTCTCTTATCCCTACAGCTGAAGTGCCGGTGACTAACCTTGTTCGTGACACTATCTCTGAAGAGGCAGACCTGCCACTTAAGATGACGGCTCACACACCATGTTTCCGTTCAGAAGCGGGTTCTTACGGTCGTGATACTCGCGGTCTTATCCGTATGCACCAGTTTGATAAGGTTGAGCTTGTTCAGATCACTAAGCCAGAAGATTCAATGGACGCACTAGAAGAACTAACAGGTCATGCTGAGAAAGTTCTTCAGTTGCTAGAGCTTCCATACCGCAAAGTCGTACTTTGTACTGGTGACATGGGCTTCGGTGCTCGTAAGACTTACGACCTTGAGGTCTGGGTTCCAGCACAAGAGACATACCGTGAGATCTCTTCTTGCTCAAACATGTGGGATTTCCAAGCTCGTCGTATGCAAGCACGTTTCCGTCGTAAAGGCGAGAAGAAGCCAGAGCTTGTTCACACGCTAAACGGTTCTGGTCTTGCAGTGGGTCGTACTATGGTAGCTATTCTTGAGAACAATCAAGAAGCTGACGGTCGTATCGCAATTCCAACAGCACTTCAGAAGTACATGGGTGGCGCAACACACATCGGCTAATGATTGCTGCTAACGGTTCTAAAAGCTCGGCGATGCCGAGCTTTTTTTGTTTTGAGCATCTTGTTATGTAGATTATTACGGATTGGTAATAGTCTTTCTGTTTTTTGTGTGATTATCAAACTCACCTAAATGCCTATAATTTGTCCTCTACCGCGGAGAGTATTTGTTTCTCAACATAATGAGGAGGGGATGTAATGGCAGTAGGTTGGGCAAATGACGATAGTGTCAGCCAGCAGATTCAAAATACGATTGAAGATGAAATCTCTAGGGTTCGAAGCCTATCAATGCAGGGGGGTGAGCGCCGAGTTTTGTGATGAATGTGACGAGCCCATTCCACTTGCTCGGAGAACCGCTATCAGGGGCGTTAGACTCTGTGTTGAGTGCCAGTCGAGTCATGAACATGAAAGCCAGCGCTTAGCGCTATTCAATCGTCGTGGCAGCAAAGACAGTCAGCTTCGATAAGTGTAAAAAAGCGGTTGCATCAGCAACCGCTTTTCACATCAACTAAAGCAGCTTTCATTATCCAGAGCCGTCTCAATAGCCCTAATCAGCTTCTCAATATGTTCGGGCTGGCTGATATACGGCGGCATCATGTAGATGAGCTTGCCAAACGGGCGGATCCAAACCCCTTGTTCGACAAAGTGCTTTTGGATGATTTCCATGTTGACCGCGGTATGCGTTTCTACCACACCGATTGCGCCTAACCAGCGCACATCTTTCACGTTGGAAAAGCGGGTTAACTTAGGAAGGAGCTCTGAAAATAGCGACTCTATGCTTGTTACCTGTGCCTGCCAATCACCAGTCGCCACAATATCCAAACTGGCACTTGCAACGGCACAGGCTAGTGGATTACCCATAAAGGTTGGTCCATGCATAAAACAACCCGCCTCGCCACCACAAACAGTATCTGCGACGTGCTTGCTGGTTAATGTTGCCGACAATGTCATGTAGCCACCTGTTAAGGCTTTGCCAACGCACATGATATCAGGCTGAACTTGTGCATGTTCACTAGCAAATAGCTTGCCGGTGCGACCAAAACCTGTAGCGATTTCATCAAGAATAAGTAGTACCCCGTATTGGTCACACAGCTCTCTGACGCGCTTTAGAAAAGTCGGGTGGTATAGACGCATTCCTCCTGCGCCTTGGACGATCGGTTCGAGGATGACGGCAGCAACCTCTGAATGATGGGCTGCAATCTTATTTTTGAAGTCATCGATGTCACTTTCATTCCACTCATCCCAAAACCCAACCTTTGGTGATGCCGCGAAGATATGCTCTGGCAAAAAGCCCTTGTAAAGACTGTGCATCGAGTTATTTGGGTCAGTCACTGACATTGCCGCAAAGGTATCGCCATGATAGCCGTGGCTCAGCGTTAGAAACTTAGGTCGACGCTCCCCACGAGCATGCCAGTATTGCAGCGCCATTTTTAACGAGACTTCAACCGCCACTGAGCCTGAATCGGCGAGAAAAATATGTTCCATATTGCTTGGCGCTAACTCAAGCAGCTTTTTGCTCACATCAATCGCTGGCTGGTGGGTGATGCCACCGAACATGACATGAGACATTTTTTCACTCTGAGATTGGAGCGCCTCGTTCAGCTTAGGGTGGTTGTACCCATGGATGGTCGACCACCATGATGACATGCCATCTACCAGCTCTGAGCCGTTTTCGAGCGTAAGGTGGACACCTTTTGCAGAGACTACAGGGTAGCAGCTAAGCGGGTTGAGAGTAGAAGTGTAGGGATGCCAAATGTGGTTTCGGTCGAAATCTAAATCCATGAAATACAGTCGCTCAAAAATTAAACAAGTGTAAACTTGTGCTTGTGGTCGGTGTTGACAGTGTATCGCTTGTCGGTACACTAGCCAAGACCAAAAACAATGAGAGCAAAGGAATTAACTGTGGAAGTACGACACGATTGGACGCATGCCGAAGTGCAAGAGCTGATGAACAAGCCTTTTATGGATCTATTGTTCGAGGCGCAAACCGTACACCGCCAACATCAGCAAACCAACCATGTTCAAGTTAGCACACTGTTATCTATCAAGACGGGTGCCTGCCCTGAAGATTGTAAGTACTGTCCACAAAGTGCGCGCTACAAAACGGACGTTGAAGCAGAGCGTCTGATGGAAGTCGAGCGCGTTCTAGATGCGGCTCAGAAAGCCAAGAATGCAGGTTCAACACGTTTTTGTATGGGTGCGGCGTGGAAGAATCCAAAAGAGCGCGATATGCCTTTGCTAACAGACATGATTAAGGGTGTAAAAGAGATGGGGCTAGAAACCTGCATGACGCTAGGTATGCTAACGCCTGAGCAAGCAACACACCTTGCCGATGCGGGTCTTGATTACTACAACCACAACCTCGATACCTCTCCAGAGTTCTACGGCAATATCATTACCACTCGCACTTACCAAGATAGACTGGATACATTGAGCCATGTTCGTGATGCAGGCATGAAAATCTGCTCCGGTGGCATTATCGGTATGGGTGAAAGTGCCAATGACCGGGCTGGCTTGTTGATGGAGCTTGCTAACCTTCCGGTTCAGCCTGAGAGTGTGCCTATCAATATGCTTGTCAAAGTTAAAGGCACACCACTAGAAGAAGTCGATGATGTTGAGCCTTTTGATTTTATCCGCCTAATTGCCATCGCTCGAATCATGATGCCTAAATCTGCGGTGCGACTGTCTGCCGGACGCGAGAATATGAACGAACAAATGCAGGCGCTGTGTTTCATGGCCGGTGCTAACTCAGTGTTCTATGGCTGCAAGCTTCTCACCACACCTAACCCGGATGAAGATAAAGATCTTCAGCTGTTTAAGAAACTCGGCATCAACCGAGAAGAAACCTCGCAAAAACCGGATGAGGTGCATGAAAACGATCTTCTAGATCAGGTGGTAAGCCGAGTGGCAGCGCGCCCGACGAAAGACGATATGTTTTATGACGCTAGCGTTTAACAAACGAATCCGCCAAGCACTCGATGATAGAAAGCAGAGCGATCTTTTTCGCTCTGTGCTGGCGTTGGAAGGGGGAAATCAACCGGTTTTCCAAAACAATAGTCAGCGTTTTCATAACTTCTCTTCCAATGATTACCTTGGTTTGGCATCGAGTGATGAGCTTAAATCCAGCTACCAGCGAGCGGTCAGTGAGTTTGGAGTAGGTAGTGGAGCGTCTCCTTTAGTGACGGGTTACTCTAACCAACACCACAGCTTAGAGTTAGCTCTGACGGAGTGGCTTGGCTATGAGGGAGCCCTGTTTTTCTCTTCAGGGTTTGCGGCCAATCAAGCCGCTGTCTTCGCGCTGCTCAAAAAGGGTGACTTACTGATTCAAGACAGGCTGAACCATGCATCACTGATGGAAGCAGGAGCGCTTTGTGATGCTGACATGAAGCGCTACCGCCACTGCGATAATGACCACCTTGCAACTCTATTGCAAACGGACAAGCCGAAGATGGTGGTTACTGAGAGTGTGTTTAGTATGGATGGCGATATTGCCGATCTAGACACTTTTATTTCTGCGTGCCAACAAGCGGGTGCTCTATCGATGATCGATGATGCGCATGGAATTGGTGTGATCGGTGAGCAGGGAAATGGTGCACTAGGCAGCACGGCTCAGCGCGCGGATATTCTTGTGGTAACGTTTGGAAAAGCGTTTGGACTCAATGGGGCTGCTATCTTGTGCTCTAACGAGATGAAAGAGTATCTCACCCAATTTGCCCGCCACTATGTCTACTCGACTGCGTTCTCTGCGGCTCACGCAGTGGCAATAACGAAAGCGATCGAGATGATTCAAACCCAACATTGGCGCCGAGAAAAGCTCTGCGAGTTGGGCGCTGTGTATGATGAAATGCTGCAGAGTGCTCCTGGTTATATCTCAACTCAAACACCGATAAAACCGTGGCTTGTGGGTGGTGAGGAGCAAGTGCTTAGGTTGTGCAATGTGTTGAAACAAGACCAGGTTTGGACGACAGCCATTCGCCCACCTACGGTACCTAAAGGATCGGCGCGATTGCGAATTACATTATCCGCGGCACATGACATTGAGGCTGTAGAGCAGCTAGCCACCAGTTTAAAACGACATTCGGAGGGATGCTAAATGTCTGAGGTATTAGCAAATCTTACGGATCATCAGACCAATAAGGTAGCAATCTCAGAATCGTTTGGCCGGGCTGCAAAACAGTACGACCAACATGCTGAGCTGCAGCGCCGAGTCGCAGACCGTTTATTGGCGTTATTAGCCAGTGATTTAAAAGGCTATCGCATTCTCGATTTAGGTTGCGGTACGGGTTATTGTTCGCAAGTCCTATTAGAGCGGGGAGCCAAGGTGGTTTGCGCTGACTTATCGAGCGAGATGCTCAGTGTAGCGAAAAGTCGCTGTGGTAGTGAAAACGTCAGCTATCAAGTCGCAGATGCTGAGGCTCTTCCATTTGAAAACAGTACGTTTGATATTGTGATATCGAGCTTAGCGCTGCAGTGGTGCAATGACTTAGCCGTGCCGCTTAGCGAAATGAAGCGCGTGACAAAACCCGGCGGTAGAGTGCATTTTTCTACCCTGCTCGATGGCTCATTGGAGGAGCTAAAGCGGTCGTGGAGCAAAATTGATGCATATCAACATGTCAACGACTTTACCTCGCTCAATCAGGTAAAAATTGCGTTAGCGCAATCTGAGTGCATCAACCATCAACTAGACTTGCCGAAAATAGTTATGTGGTATGAGACTGCTTTTGGTTTGATGAAAGACCTAAAAGGAATTGGTGCGACTCATGTAGAAGGTCGTTCCAAAGGGTGTACCAGCCGACGCTCATTGAAGAAGCTCGAGCTGGAATACAAGAGGTACGAAAACCAGAACGGCTTACTACCAGCCAGTTATCAAATTTGTTTAGGGTCAGTTGCATTATGATGAAAGCACTATTTATTGCAGGTACGGATACTGAAGTTGGGAAAACCGTTGTATCAAAAGCGATATTAAGTGCTGTTGGTGCACAAGGAAAAAAGACTATAGGTTATAAGCCTGTAGCTGCAGGCAGTGAGAAAACTACCGAAGGTTGGCGTAACTCGGACGCATTGCATTTGCAAGCAGCAGCAAACCAAGAAGTTGAATATGATCTCGTTAACCCGTATGCGTTATCTTTGCCTGCGTCACCTCATATCGCGGCAATAGCGGATAACGTTGAGGTCAAATACGACGTTCTCTCGAATTTACTTGAGCAACACAAACAGAACAGTGATTTTGTGTTGGTCGAAGGCGCAGGTGGTTGGCGAGTACCAGTATCAAAAGATGATTGCCTTTCTACTTGGGTGAAACAAGAAAAGTTACCTGTCGTTCTCGTCGTGGGTATTAAGCTTGGTTGTTTGAGTCATGCGATGTTGACGGCCGAAGCGATTAAGGCAGATGGTCTTGAGCTTGTTGGTTGGGTAGCTAACCGCGTCAATCCGGGCGTCGAGCATTACGCTGAGATCATCGAAATGCTGGAAGGCGCGATAGACGCTCCAAAGCTTGGTGAGGTGCCTTACGTCCCAGGCTGCAAGAAACGAGACCTAGGCAAGTACATTAACCTTGATGTAATTAGTTAACCCTTTCGTAACACAAAACACGTCAAATTAAAAAAGCCTCTTGTGGTGAATTATCGCGCAAGAGGCTTTTTGTTTTTCTCTCATACAGAATTTATGAACTCCGGTTGCATTTTTAACCAAATGAAACACTTTTTGTTCCAAATAACTGGTCGTATCACTTTACGTGTCTGATTTACTTCGAGTTTTATGAATTCTGTCAGTTTGGTGAATTTAATGTTAACTATATGTGTTGAATGGGTAATCTCGGTATGGCATTCTGTGATCAACAACACGAGTTTAAATGCAATTGGGTTCAATGCTTAATATTGAGTGATCATGCATTGTAATCTCGCTTCAAAACGATAATTTAGAGAAAAACCATACGAAAGTTATGGAACATTTGAGGCTGAAAAATAAACAAAATAGAGCCTCTCAAACGACTTATATACAAGATTCAACGTTTGAATGTTCGGTGTAGTTATCGACATTGTCATCCGTTAATAACGAAGCTAGATACCCCCCAATAAATACATTTAGTGTCTAGCAACATGGAAAGCTGTAATAAAAACGGAGTAATCAATGGCTGGTGTTTTAGGAATGATCCTTGCTGGAGGCGAAGGTTCTCGCCTACGTCCTCTTACGGAATCTCGCAGTAAGCCTGCAGTCCCTTTTGGAGGAAGCTATCGCCTTATAGATTTCGCACTTAATAATTTTATTAATGCGGACTTGATGCGAATTTACGTTCTTACCCAATTTAAATCTCAATCCCTGTATCAGCATATGCGCAAAGGTTGGAACCTGACGGGCATCACTGACCGATTTATTGACCCAATCCCAGCTCAGATGCGCGACGGTAAACGTTGGTATGAAGGCACCGCTGATGCTATCTACCAAAACGTTCGCTTTGTCGAACTTGCTAACCCTGAGCATGTTTGTATCTTTGGTTCTGACCATATCTACAAGATGGATATCCGTCAGATGTTAGACTTCCACAAACGTAGTGAGGCGAAACTTACGGTTTCTGCGCTGCGTATGCCGTTGGAAGAAGCATCAGAGTTTGGTGTTATCGAGGTCGATGAAGCCGGTAAAATGATTGGTTTTGAAGAGAAACCAGAGAACCCGAAATCGATTCCTGGTCACCCTGACATGGCGCTTGTGTCTATGGGTAACTACATCTTTGAAGCAGAAAGCTTATGCAAAGAGCTCCGTCTTGATGCTGAGAATGAAAACTCTAGCCACGATTTTGGTAAAGACATTATTCCTAAGATGTTCCCTGAAGGTGGCGTTTATGTTTATGATTTCTCTACCAATAAAATCAGCGGCGAAAAGGATACAACGTACTGGCGTGATGTAGGTACTATCGACTCGTACTGGGCGGCTCATATGGATCTGCTTCATGAAGACCCAGAGTTCTCACTGTACAACCGAAAATGGCCACTGCATACGTATTACCCACCGTTGCCACCTGCCACCTTTGTGGATGCTGAGCACGAAAAGATCAAAGTTACCGATAGCTTAATTGCTGGTGGTAGTTACGTACGTGGTTCGTCAATCTTCAAATCAGTACTAGGATTCAGAAGTAACATTGCTGCTGGTTCTATTGTGAGTGAATCTGTTATTCTAGGTGACGTTAAGATTGGTGCAGGCTGTACAATCAAGCGCGCAATCATTGACAAGAATGTTGAAATTGCCCCTGGAACTGTGATCGGTGAAGATCTAGAACTCGACGCGAAGCGTTTCCATGTGTCTCCAGGTGGCATCGTTGTCATCAAAAAAGGGACAAAAGTTGGATTCTAGAATGAGAAACATAGACGTATGGTTTCCAGTTTCAGAAGTTCAGGGACTTATTAAAAGTGGAGGCTTGGCAGATGTTGCCAAGGCTCTGCCGAAAGCTCTGCAAGAACTTGGCAAGGACGTAGCCATCACTCTGCCAGGCTACCAAAAACTACCAAACAAGGATCAGTATGAGTTCGTGCTAGCCACTGAGCTAGAGCATTGGCCTCATACACCTTATCAAGTCAAGAAAACCCATCTCGATGGTGTCGAAGTCTACGTCATTGAATGTGACCGTTACTTTGACCGTCCAGAACTGTATGCAGAACACAATCGAGCGTACGCTGATAATGGCGAGCGTTTTGGATTTTTCGCAGCAGCCAGTCTGGATGTGTTACCAAAGCTAGGCATTAAGCCTGCAATTATTCATGCGAATGATTGGCACACAGGTCTTATCCCATTCTTACTTAAGACTCGTTACGCTGAAGATGAGCGTTTTCATGGTACTAAGTCAGTACTGACAGTACACAACGCGATTTTCAAAGGGATTTTCTCTTACAGTCAGTTAGAGATTATTCCTGAGCTTCATCTCTCTGGAATGGAGTTTCTACAGTACGGTGATGGCTGGGTAAGTACATTGCGAGCGGGTATCGCTTTTGCAGATAAGATCAACGCAGTGAGCCCTAACTATGCCGCTGAGCTGGTGACACCGTTAGGCTCGCATGGCTTGGTTGATGATTTCGTTCATCGCGCCAAAGATCTCCATGGCATCGTTAATGGATGCGATTACTCAGAGTGGAACCCAAGCCACGATGAGTATTTGCCTAAGCATTACAGTGATGACCTAGAGAGCATGCTAGCGGGTAAGCTCGCATCGAAAACAGCGCTACAAAAAGAGCTCGGCCTGCCAGAGCGTGAAGTGCCGATGATTGGCATGGTTTGTCGCTTGACGCACCAAAAAGGTTTTCACTACATCCTTCCTATTTTGGATAAGTTCCTAAAAAATGACGTTCAAGTCGTCATTATTGGTACGGGTGAGCCACAAATTGCTTCTCATCTTAATGACCTAGCGGAAGAGTTTTCAGATAAGTTGGCGTTTGTAGAAGCTTACAGCAATCGCTTTGCTCATTTGGTAGAAGCAGGGTCAGACTTCTTCCTAATGCCTTCTGAGTTTGAAGCGTGTGGGTTGAACCAGATTTATAGTATGGCTTATGGTACGTTGCCAATCGTACGTAAAGTCGGCGGTTTGAAAGACACGGTTATTGATTTTGATGATGACCCTAACAATGCCACTGGTTTTGGTTTTGTTGAGCCTTGCCATGATGCTTTGTTAATTGTCCTGCAACGCGCACTGCTATTCTATCTGCAACACCCTGAGCAGATGCATGAAATGCAGCTTCGCTCAATGCGAAAAGACTTCAGTTGGACTGAGTCAGCCAAAGAGTACGTCAAGATGTACGACCTGGCGCTCGAGGCAAACTAGAGCAAAAACTGAAAAGCGGCGTTATGCCGCTTTTTTTATAATCGACTACACTTGTAAATCATTTTTACCAAAATTCCTGTGAGTTTTTGTCCGTAAAACGGCGAATTATGGTAACGTAACGCCCACATACATCACGAAACTTGAGAACTATGTCAGAGAGCTTGCTATTCCATAAAACTTATCAGCACCCAACGAGTAATGAGTGGGTGGTATTCGTACATGGGGCAGGTGGAAGCTCAAACATATGGTTTAAACAGATTCGTGCTTACCGAGAGCACTTTAACCTGCTGTTTATTGATCTGCGCGGTCACGGTAAGTCAAACCAACTCCTTAAAGACATTATGTCGAACAAGTACACCTTTAAAGAGGTGACGATGGATATCGTCAAAGTACTTGATCACCTTAAAATTCAGTCAGCCCATTTTGTCGGTATGTCTTTGGGAACGATTATTGTGCGCAACATTGCCGAGTTGGCACACTCCCGAGTTCGTTCCATGGTCTTAGGCGGTGCGGTCACTCGCTTTAATACTCGCTCGCAAATTCTGGTGAAAATTGGCAACTGGAGTAAGCACATTATCCCTTATATGTGGCTTTACAGCTTGTTCGCGTATATTGTCATGCCGCAAAAAGGCCAAAAAGAGTCACGATTGTTATTCGTCCGAGAGGCGAAAAAGCTGTGCCAAAAAGAGTTCAAGCGTTGGTACCGCCTAACGACAGAAGTGAACCCTCTCAACCGCTACTTTAAAGACCGAGAGTTGCCGATTCCGACTTTGTATCTGATGGGGGATAAAGACTATATGTTTATTAAGCCAGTCAAAGAGATGGTGGCTGAACATAAGTCCAGCCGTCTATTAGAGATCAAAGATTGTGGTCATGTGTGCAATGTTGAGCGTCCAGAAGAGTTCAATAAGCACTCAATAGATTTCATTAAGTCTGTGGCATCGTAGCTGTTTGTGGCGTCTGACAGTTCCAGCAGACGCCAAATTGCGCTTCGTTAGTCTCGTGGCAAGCTGAACATACCCACGGCACGTTACCGCTTTTCTCAGCCTGTTTTTGCCAATCTTGAATGACAGCTCGTGCCATCATTTCTTGCTCTCTGTTGAAAAGCCAAACGTAGGGTAGAGAACTTTCGTCAAACGGTACTTCCCCTCGTAACCCAAAAACACCTTCGCCTCGTACTTCACACTCTATACCTTCAGCCATCAACTGCTGTTGGACAATATGTGTTTCTGGTGGGTTATTGCCTACAAATATCTTCATCTATTCCTGTACCTGTGGTGAGCGAGAGATTTTTCCCATAATCCATTTGGCAATAAGTGGGAACAAACCGAGTAGGGCAAACGATGCCAACACGGTAGGGGAAACAATGCCTGATAGACTGTCAATGTTCGCTAGCTGGGTACCTGCATTGAGGTATACTGCAGTTCCTGGCAGCATGCCCAGTTGACTCACCAAGTAATACTTAGAGATTCGAATTGGCGTGAGACCCATTAATAAGTTAATCAAGAAAAATGGGAACACAGGAATGAGTCTTAGAGAAAATAGATAGAAAGCACCGTCTTTTTCGACACCTTTATTGATCGTCTCAAGTTTCGAACCGAACTTACTTTGTACCCAATCGCGAAGTAGGAAGCGACTGCTCAAGAATGCCAATGTAGCGCCTATGGTACTCGCAAATGAAACAAGCAGTAAACTAGTCCAAAAGCCAAACAGTGCAGCGCCAAGTAAGGTAACCACGGCAGCGCCTGGAACGGAGAATGCAGTAATCGCTATGTAAGCGAAGAAATAGGTGAGGGCAGCAGCCACGAAGTTCTCATTGATGTATTCACTCAGTGCTACTTGTTGTGCTTTTGCGTTTTCTAGTGTGAGGTGTTGACCAAAGTTGATGCCTAAGTAAATGACGACAGCAACCAAAACCAATCCTAGTATCAGCTTCTTGCTCATGACGATATCCTTTTGATGACTCAGTATTAGTGTAGTAGAAAGGATGAGTATGTTTTTCCTTTCAGCTAATACAAAAAAATCAGCCATAAGGCTGATTTTTTCTCGAGATTACCGTAGCTTAATTAATTAAGCTAGCCAGTTCATCTCTTTTAGTCTGAGGAATCACAGACCAATGAGTACCATTTATCGCACCTTCAAGAGCCCATAAAAGCTCTAAACCTACGGTACTTGAATGGGTTCTCTGAATGGCCTTGAAAGCCTCAACCGAACCATGATCCTGAAGTTCAACCACTGATTCAATGCCTGCTTTTTTGAGCATACGCTCAGTGGCAAGGCGAAGATTCGGAAGGTCTTTCAGGCGATTAGGTTTCGCTTCGGATTGTTGCTCTTTCTCAGTTTTCGCGAACTCGAGTGCCTGTTTAGCGTGATCGAGAATACCTTCTTGATCTTGCCAACAGTCTTCAGGTAACGCGAAGTACTTAGTAACAACGGGAAATCCACGCTTTTTATAAACATAAGGCTTGTAACCCAGTTTTTTGAAGGTGGATACGGTCTGACGGTTAGTTCTGATATGTAATTTGTTATTCACTGCTAAGGCAAACATCGTATCATCTACGAAGATGCCAAATCCCCCAAACATGGAGCGAGACTTTACTCTTCCAAGCTGAGCGAATAATTGCATTGAATTTTTTAGTATAGGATTATCCATGCTTTATTCTTTTCTCGGTGTTATTGATTGTGTCACCAGAATCAGGTCCGAGAGTATAGCAATCAGGTGTCAGAGCTCTGTTAGGCATATGCCATAACTGAGTCTTCTCCCCTTGCCATCGGCAACCCCGCTACCTATCAATTAAAAATTGGTTTAGGCCGGAGGCTTTGCGTCCCACCCTTTCAGATGGTTTGCCCTGTGCGTGACTTCATTAGAATAAATGAAAACGACATAAGCCTATGATTACTCCGTTGCAAAAATGTGATGTTGGTTCAAATAATGGCGGGTTATTTGTGCTTGAGGGTGCGTAAAAAACTAACAATCGAGAGAAGAAAACTTGAATGGGGTTCAAAAAAAGTGCCTAGAAAGGCACTTTTGTCAGCTCTATGTAAGGCTTTTGACAGAGTCTCGTTCAACAATCTCTGGGTGCATTTCGAAAATGCGCTTTTCATGACCTTTATCTTTGATTCGTTCTAATAGAATCTCAAACGCGTTTTTACCCACACGACGTTTAGGTTGGTGAACCGTGGTTAGAGGTGGCGAGAAGTACTCAGCCAGCTCAATATTATCGTATCCAATGACAGAGATATCTTCCGGTACGCGCACACCCAGTTGCTGCAGGCGACTCATTAAGCCAAACGCCATGGTGTCGTTGAAACAGAAGATAGCGGTCGGTCGGTCTTCCATTGCAGCAATACGGTTAGCAGCGATAACCGCTGTATCGCATTCGAAGTTGCCTTCAAGAATACGATCGTCTTTCATCTCGATACCTGCTTCAGCAAGGGCACGTTTGTAACCGATGATACGCTCTTGGCACACGGCTTTTTCTAGATGGCCACTCAGGCAGGCAATATCCGTGTGACCTTTTTCGATCAGGAACTTCGTTGCCAGATAACCGCCTTCTTCAGAGTTATCGATGATCTTGTCCGCTTGTGAGCTTTCTGGGCCCCAGTCCATGATAACTTTAGGAATGTCGGCGTGACGATCAAGCATCTCTAGCAGCTCTTCGGTAAGATCAGAGCACATCACGAGGATGCCATCCACGCGCTTCTCTGCCAGCATGCGAATGTAATCGCGTTGCTTTTCATACACGCCACCAGTGTTACATAGGATCAGCGTGTAGCCTTGGCGGTAGCAGTAGCTCTCAACACCATCGATAACCTCTGAAAAGAACAGGTTAGTTGATTGAGTCACTAACATACCGATGGTTTTTGTTGAGTTGCATTTTAAGCTACGTGCAACGGCGCTTGGTGCGTAGTTGAGTTCGTCGACCGCCGCCATCACTTTTTCTTGAGTTGCTTCAGCAACAAAGCGAGTCTTATTAATAACGTGGGATACTGTGGTCGTTGAAACGCCTGCAAGGCGGGCGACATCTTTAATAGTTGCCATAGTGATATCCTATTAGTCGCGGCTTGATAATTAACGTTGGTACCGCTTCAAGTATAGTGGTCTTTGCAAACATATAACGCTATGTTGTTGTAAACATAGTATTTGGCTGCGAAAACCGAAAGTTGCATGCAAGCCACGGCGAAAAAAGCTCAGAGCGTAGATTTCAACAGGTGTTTTTGGACACAAGTCCGCGTTGAATGCCAAGGGCATTTGCATTTAAACGGCGGATTGTAGACTTAGGTTTGAGCGCTGGCAATGACTTATCCAATAAATTTATAACTAAAGCGCAAATTAATTCTCACAGATGTGATGCAAGTGATTTGCGCTTTAGGTTGGCTAGTCTTGCTCACCCTCTAGGTAGGTGTAGTCAAGTTGGCAGAATGCTTCGAGTAGTTTAGCGGCAGAGGCATAAAACCCAAACTCGTCGTTAGTTTGGCATTTCGCAACAAACTGAGGTAGCCATGTCATCAAGTAGTTCTTGATGAACTCTGCTTGCTCGTGCAGCGCATCGTTCATATGTGCCTCAGCTTCAAGCTCATTGGAGCGAATGATTAAGTTGCCTAGGAAATCTAGCTCGATCGCGAGGTGATCCGCTGGCTCATTTAAGTCCTTATTCACTGCTACATTGTGCTTAGCTAAAAGATCTGCCATATCTTGTGCAGGTTGATCATTTAAAAGACCAGACTTACCAATATACATAGAGGCATAAGGCAGTGCGCCGTGCTTGTCCGACTTTAAAAATAGATCGCAAAAATCGGCAGAAAGCTCTAATTGTGCGTCTTCTCTGACTTGAAGGCGGTTCAAGGACTCTGTAAAGACCTGAATGGGTTCTTTTAGGGAAGGGTTTTCTCCTAAGCCAGATAAGAAAGAGCGAATTTCAGGGCTGTGGTATTTGTTGAGTTCATCATCAGTGAGCTCCGCAGCGAATAGGCTTGAAAGCCACCAATAGATTTCTGCGCGTTGCTCATTAAATGCTTTGATTTCTTGCATTTGAATAATCTCCAAAAATGATAACTCTATTTTAGCCAATAAAGATGAATAGCAATAACTTGTTGTGTGAAGAATTGAGTTAACTTATGAAAAAATAAGACAAAAATTAATTGCTTTAAGGGTAAGTTGACTCGAGTATTCGTTGCATATGAGACGCAATCGTTTTGGTTGTTTTGAATCAAAAAATAGTAAGGTTTCCATGCCTATGAGGGGATGTAGACTAGAATTGTGAATGTTTATGAATAGAATGTCCCTGTCATGACAAGATTGAGAAACCACAGATGAAATATCACGTTTTGGTTGTAGAAGATGACGTAGTCACTCGCAGTAAGCTGGCTGGTTACTTCGAAAATGAAGGCTACTTGGTTAGCGAAGCTGAAGATGGTCAGACGATGCGTCAGGTGCTGGAAGAATCCAGTATCGATCTCGTTATGTTAGATATTAACCTCCCTGGTGAAGATGGTTTGATGCTGACAAGAGAGTTAAGAAGTCAGTCAGACATTGGAATCATTTTGGTGACCGGTCGCACCGATAGTATTGACCGTATTGTTGGCCTTGAGATGGGGGCAGACGACTATGTCACTAAGCCGTTTGAGCTACGCGAACTGTTAGTGCGAGTAAAAAACCTATTGTGGCGTATTTCACTAGCGCGCAAACAGCCAGTACTTGAAGAGTCAGTGCAAAACGAGCATGTGGTTCACTTTGGTGAATGGACGTTCGATAAGCAGCGTCGTTCATTGACGAATAATGGCGACCCTGTAAAACTGACCAAGGCTGAATATGAATTGTTAGTTGCACTCTCAACGTATCCAAATCAAGTTCTGAGCCGTGAGCGTATCCTCAATATGATCAGTCATCGAGTTGATGCGCCAAACGATAGAACCATTGATGTTCTTATCCGTCGCATGCGTGCCAAGATGGAATCCGATCCAAAGAATCCACAGATATTTATCACTGTCCATGGCGAGGGCTACATGTTTGCTGGTGATTAAAGTCGGCTAGCGTGTAGTGATAGAAAATGCTCCAGTTGTCTCTTTGATAGCTGGAGCTTTTTTATGGGAGCAATGTAGAGATACCTGGTCGTTGTATATGCAACTTGTAACTATTTTTGTTAACTGACTCGCGTGAGAAGTCGGTGCTTTCTGAGTCGGAAAAAGACTCTATAAACCTGAGCTAGTTTGATAGTGGCGTCGTTTCCGTTGAACTGCTTCGATTGGGCAGCATTGATTGGCAACGACATTCTTTGGTTCAACAAAAGGATTTTCCATGACCAAGCTACAATTAGGCTCTATTCCAATATTTAAACGGTCAGTGAATTTGTCGCTGATGCTCACCCCCAGTTTACTGTTTTCTGCACCAAGCTTGGCAGTACAGTGTGACAGTTTGCCCATTTGGGACGACGGCACAAGCTACAACGGTGGCGCTCAAGTCCAATGGCAATCATCGGCGTTCCAAGCGAACTGGTGGAACCTTAACGCTAACCCTGTTAACCACTCCGAACCTTATCAAGAATGGTCACTAATAGGGGCCTGTGATGCTGGTGGCATAAACGCTGCTCCCTCAGTGACGATTACTTCTCCAGCCTCCAACGCACAGTTAGCCTCAGGAAACCAAGTCACCTTCTCTGCATTGGCCGAAGACAGTGATGGGGAAGTTCGAGAGGTGATATTTGAGCTGCAAGGGGCGCAACTGGCAGTGCTGTCGAGCGCTCCCTACCAAGTAACTTGGTTCACAGAAAGTGGCAATTATGAGCTGGTAGTCACAGCCATTGATGATAAAGGTGCGTCTACACAATCGGCTCAGACATTCTCAGTCGTAGACGCATCTAATCAGCCGCCAGTCGTTACCTTGACCAGTTCGAAGACTCGAGTTTCGGTAGGAGAAAGTGTCCAGTTTGCCGCAGAGCCCTCAGACTCGGATGGTACCATTAGCAAGGTTGAATTTAGTGTCAATGGTGCACTAGAAAAGTCTGTGACCGTCGCTCCTTGGGTCATGGATTGGATATCACCTGCTGCAGGCAGCTATACGATACAAGCCGTTGCGACAGACGATAAAGGCGCGATGTCTCAGTCGCAAGTTATCACGGTTGAAGCCATAGCGTCGGCAGGAGGCAAATGCTCAGGTGCGACAACCTATATCGCTGGCAGTAGCTACGCAACCGGGCAGAATGTGGTCAACAATGGCGAGCTCTATCAATGTCTTGTTGGCGGCTGGTGTTCATCTGACTCGGCATGGGCTTATGAGCCTGGCGTTGGACAGTACTGGCAAGATGCCTGGAGTGGACAGGGTGCCTGTGCGACAGCACCAAATATTGAACTTATTTCACCGGTAGAGGGCGAAACGGTTCTGCTAGGAAGTGATATCACTATCCTTGCGAATATTGAGGATCTAGATGGAACAGTTGCCGATGCTGAGGCATTCGTGAATGGTACGTCAATAGGCTTAGTGACGGCATCACCTTATCAATGGACGTGGAATGCAGTGGGACAGGGCTCTGTAGATTTAAAGGTCATTGCTACTGACAATGAAGGTAACAGCAATCAATTAAACACAACGGTATCAGTGACTGATCAACCTATGGTCGCAGCGATTACCTCTCCTTCTTCTGGTGATGTCGTCGCGATTGGCAAAGTTGTGACTGTGAATGCGAATGTCAGCTCCTTGCAGAGTGAGGTGGCTAAGGTTGAACTCTACGCTAATGGTCTTTTGGTCAACGGTGACACCACGGCGCCGTATCAGTTCTCTTGGACGCCAACTACCATAGGGAACTATCAACTGAGTGTCATCAGCACGGATCTGCAAGGGAATACGGTGACGTCTGCTAGCGTCGGCGTGTCGGCAAAATCTGTAGTCCAACCGAAACATAAGCTCATCGGCTACTGGCACAACTTTGTCAATGGTGCGGGCTGTCCAATTCCACTTAACCAAATGTCGAAAGACTGGGACATTATCGACATTGCTTTTGCTGACAATGATCGTAACAGTAATGGTACAGTGCATTTTAATCTCTACAATGGTGACATCTACTCGAGCTGTGCGCCGATAGATCCCGTTCAGTTCAAACAAGACATCAAAGAGTTACAAGCAGAAGGTAAGATTATCGTTCTGTCGCTTGGTGGCGCTGAAGGCACCATCACACTGAACACAGACGCGGATGAAACTGCGTTTGTCTCGAGTTTGTCAGAGATCATCAATGAGTGGGGATTTGATGGATTAGATGTTGATTACGAAAGTGGCTCAAATCTCGTCCACGGCAGTCAAATCCAAGCGCGTTTGCCACGTGCACTAAAAGCAATCGAAGCGAATACGGGCGGCGACATGTACCTTACCATGGCTCCGGAACATCCTTATGTGCAAGGCGGAATGGTCGCTTACTCAGGCATTTGGGGCGCTTATATTCCCCTTATCGATCAATTAAGGGATACCTTAGATCTTTTGCATGTGCAGTTATACAACAATGGTGGGCTGGCCAATCCTTATACGACGGGCGCTGCGCCTGAGGGTTCTGTTGATATGATGGTGGCGGCATCACGTATGCTTACCGAGGGATTTGAGTTAGCTGACGGCAGTCGATTTATGCCACTGCGTGATGATCAAGTCGCCATTGGATTACCTTCAGGTCCAAGCTCAGCGAACTCAGGACAGGCACCGATTGCTAACATCGAAGACGCACTGGATTGTATGATCTCCCTAAGTCGTTGTGGCTCTATCGTACCTACTCAAGCATCACCAAAGTTTGGTGGAGTGATGACATGGTCGATCAATTGGGATCAGCATGATGGCTTTAATTTTTCTGTTCCAGTGAAAGCAAAGCTGAATCAGCTAAATGCCAAGTAGCTGTTTTCAATAGCAAAAGACCTCATCCAATGATGAGGTCTTTTTTAACCGGGTTTGGTTGTCACCTGATGGTTTAGCTGGCACCTGAGATCGTCGAATCTGCTTCAGAGACAGCGGAAGTGTCATCCTGCGTTTCCTGAGGTGCGAGCTGCTGTTCTAACTCATCTTGTTCCAGTTGTGTAGGTTCTACACTTTCAGGATCGAACTCAGATACAGAAAATGTCAAATCACGAATACTTTCGTTTGCCACCCAATCTCGTAATCTCTGCCAAACTAATCCCATGGTCTCGTGCCAGTAGCGCTCTGTTTGCTCTAAGTAGCGAGCTTGCGGTGCGTAGCGTTGCCAAGCTTGTTCAACATTTTCTTGGGCCAGGAAGTTAGTCGGTGCAGGGTAAGGCTTCAGACCCGCTGCTTCAAACTCATACATCGCGCGTTGCATATGGCTTGCGGAGGTAACCAACACCATTTTCTTACTTTGCACGAAGGCAGACGCTTGTCTGGCTTCTTCCCACGTATCTTTAGCAGACTCTAGCAAGATGATGTCTGGCTTAGATACGCCCAATGCCAGTGCCACCTTTGCCATTACGCGAGCATGGCTTACGTCTGTCCCGCCCGCATATCCCGATAAAATGAGCTTACTACCAGGGTACATGCGCATCACACGAATACCTTCGCTTAGGCGCATGAGAGAAGTACGGGATAGTTCAGAAGTGGGCGGAATATCGTCATCCACAACGTGACCGCCGCCAAGGACCATAACGTAGTCAATGGATTCATTAATTGGTAAGAAGGCACTGTATTGACGCTCTAATGGCATCAACAGACGACTTGAAAGCGGCTGGAATGCGATAAGAAATGTCCCACACAATGATACGAGAACCATCAGGCTTCCAAACTTACGCCTAGTGGTAAACATAATAAGGAGCAAACCCAAGAAACCTAGGATTAGCATAGCGGGCAAAGGCATTAGTAATGCAGACACCAGCTTTTTCAGCTCAAACATAGAATAATAGTCCGAAAAAACACCACTTAACGCTAAAAAAGGGAGTTGCCCCTTTATTCCTGTCACTTATATGACAGAATAGCTGTACGACTGGTTATCTTAACTCAATAAACCGTGATGCAAGACCGTAATTTCGACGATATCGCCCACAAATTTGCAAAAAATATTTACGGCTCAGAGAAGGGTGAAATCCGCCAAACCATTGTTTGGGAAGATTTAACCCAGGCTCTCGCCGAACTGGATGATACTAAAAAAACACTCAAAGTATTAGATGCAGGTGGTGGATTAGGTCAGGTTTCACAGCGCATCGCTGAGCGTGGACACCATATCACCTTATGTGACCTGTCTTCTGAAATGCTGAAATTAGCTAAAGCAGAGGTTGAAAAAAACGGGTTACTCTCGCAATATCGCTGGATCCACAGTCCAGTGCAAGATATTGCAGAGCATATGGAACAAGAGGTTGACTTGACCTTGTTTCATGCGGTGATGGAGTGGCTGGCTGATCCGAAACCCGCGCTAGAGGCGGTATTACAGCAAGTGAAACCTGGCGGTATCGCTTCTGTCATGTTTTACAATCATCATGGATTGGTATTTAAGAACGTCATTTGTGGCAACATTCCTCACGTGTTAGATGGGATGCCACATAGAAAAAGATTCAAGCTCCAGCCCCAGAAAGGGTTGAAGCCAGAGGACGTGTATCAGTGGATTGAAGAAGCCGGGTTTGAAATATGTGGCAAATCTGGCATTCGTTCTTTCAGTGATTACATTGGCAATATGCAATACATGGGAGATTACACAGCGGAGGATGTTCTGAAACTTGAACAACAGCTGTGTCGCCAAGAGCCTTATCTCTCCATGGGTCGATACATACATGTATGGGCTAGGAAAAAACAATAACAGGAAAGACCATGAGTGATAACACTCTAAATGCTGATGACCGACCGATAGACGAGCTAGTCGGATGGGTCAAACAGCATGATTTTGCGTTGAATCTTTCCACTGAACGGTTGGCATTTCTCATCTCCATCGCGGTGCTGAGTAATGAAAGATTTGATGAAGAGCTGGGCGAGGGCGAGTTGCATGATGCATTTAAGATCGTCACCGGGCAGTTTGAGCAAACGGGCGAAGCCACAGCGTTTCGAGCGAACAATGCGATTAATGAACTGGTCAAGCAGCGCTTATTGAGCCGTTTTACCAGTGAAGTCAACGATGGGGCGAGTATTTACAGGCTCAGTCCTCTTGCCATCGGTATCACCGATTACTACGTCAGACATCGCGAATTCTCTAAACTACGACTCTCTATCCAGCTTTCAATGGTGGCAGGCGAGATGGCAAAAGCTATCGAAGCCGCACAAGAAGGCGGGACCGTTGCCCATTGGCGCAAGAACGTATTTGGCGTGTTGAAATACTCCGTTGGTGAGATTTTCGACCAGATAGATCTCAACCAGCGCGTAATGGATGAGCAGCAACAGTCTGTGAAACTTCAGATCGCTGAGCTGCTTAACAAAGATTGGCGCGATGCCATCAACAACTGTGAGACTCTGCTTTCTGAAACCTCAGCAACGCTGCGAGAGCTGCAAGATACCTTACAAGCAGCGGGCGATGAGTTGCAAACCCAGATCTTAGACATCCAAGAAATCGTCTATGGCGACGATGAGCTTGAGTTTGTCGGTGAAGCTCTGTTTGGTTTGCAGATGAAGCTTGATCGCATCATTAGTTGGGGCCAACAAGCGATTGATTTGTGGATCGGTTATGACCGCCACGTCCACAAGTTTATCCGTACTGCAATTGATATGGACCAAAACCGCGCCTTTAGCCAAAGGCTGCGCCAATCGGTCACAGACTATTTTGACTCTCCTTGGTATCTCACTTATGCCGATGCCGAGAAGCTCACCGACCTTCGTGATGAAGCCCTTGTGCTTCGTAACGATGAGGTAACGGGAGCGGTGCCACTTGAAGTGGAATACGAAGAATTTGAACAAGTTAATGATGAGCTCGCTGAGCGCATTGGAGACATGCTGAAAGTACACAAAGAACAAGGCGCTCCAATCGATCTTGGCTTGGTGCTGCGCGATTACCTCGCGTCACACCCACATACTCATCATTTCGATCTCGCAAGAATCGTTGTAGACCAAGCTGTTCGATTGGGTTACTCCCAGTCCGATTACTCGGCTATTCAGCCAGACTGGCAAGCTATCAACGATTTTGGCGCAAAGGTACAAGCAAATGTCATCGACAAATATTGACGAATATATGCCAGAGAAACTGGCAAAAGCGATCACCAACCCGCTATTCCCTGCATTGGATAGTGCACTGCGCGCGGGTCGACACATTTCATCTGAAGACCTTGATAATCACGCACTACTTTGTGATTTTGAGGTTGAACTGGCCAGTTTCTATCAGCGCTACAACACCGAGTTGGTGAAAGCGCCGGAAGGATTTTTCTATCTACGTCCACGCTCGACGACATTGATTGGTCGAAGCGTTCTTTCAGAGCTCGACATGCTAGTGGGTAAGGTGCTGTGTTTCTTATACCTAAGCCCAGAGCGTCTTGCGCATGAAGGTATCTTTACCAACCAAGAGCTTTATGAAGAGATCCTAGCACTCGCGGATGAAAAGAAGCTGATGCGCTTAGTGACTAACCGTGCAACAGGCTCGGATCTCGATAAAGAGAAGCTGTTTGAAAAAGTACGTACTTCACTGCGCCGTTTACGTCGCCTAGGTATGACAATCTCAATTGGCGATACCGACAAATTCCGCATCAGCGAAGCGGTATTCCGCTTTGGTGCTGACGTACGCGTGGGTGACGATATGCGTGATGCACAGCTTCGTCTCATCCGTGATGGTGAAGCCGTGGTACACACACAAGCCCCATCGCAAGGCAGCTTGATCCCAAGCGATGAAAGCAGCGACTCAGTTGAGTCAAATGACAACGACACCGAGCACAATCAACAGGAGGCTGACGCATGATTGAAAGAGGTAAGTATCAATCGATGACGATGGTCAACTGGAACGGCTTCTTTGCACGTACTTTTGATATCGACACTCTCGTCACCACGCTTTCTGGTGGTAATGGTGCGGGTAAATCTACCACAATGGCATCGTTCATTACGGCGCTGATTCCAGATCAAAGCCTGCTGCACTTTAGAAACACTACTGAAGCGGGTAGCTCTCAAGCATCTCGCGACAAAGGTTTGTACGGCAAGCTTCAGCCAGGTACCTGTTACTCTGCGCTGGATGTGGTGAACTCACGTAACCAACGCGTTCTGTTTGTGGTCAAGCTACAACAAGTAGCGGGTCGTGATAAGAAAGTGGACATCAAGCCATTTATCATTCAAGGCTTACCAAGCAGCGTAAAACCCACTGATATTTTGATCGAAGCCGTATCGGATAACCATGCACGCGTACGTCAAATCAATGAAGTAAAAGAGTCGGTCAGCGCAATGGAAGGCGTCCATTTTAAAGCCTTCAACTCGATCGTTGATTATCATGCGCAGATGTTCGAGTTTGGCGTATTGCCGAAGAAGCTGCGTAACAGCAGCGATCGCTCTAAGTTCTATCGCCTGATTGAAGCGTCGCTTTACGGTGGTATCTCGAGTGCGATTACTCGTTCACTTCGTGACTACCTTCTGCCACAGAACGGCGGCGTGAAGAAAGCGTTCCAAGATATGGAATCTGCACTGCGTGAAAACCGCTTAACGCTAGAAGCCATCAAAACGACTCAAGCTGACCGTGATCTGTTCAAACACCTGATCACAGAGTCTACCAATTACGTGGCCGCCGACTACATGCGTCATGCTAATGAACGCCGCAACAAGCTTGAAACTACGATGAAGCTTCGTGGCGAGCTGTTTGGCTCTCGTCAAACACTTATCGCGCAAAACGAACTACTTAACAAAGTTCAGCAAGAACTGACGCTGTTGGTTGAGAATGAATCAGGTCTAGAGCAAGATCATCAAGCAGCGCAAGATCACTTGTTATTGGTACAAAACGCGCTGCGTCAGCAAGAGAAGATTGAGCGCTACCAAGAAGATCTTGAAGAGCTAAACGAGCGTCTTGAAGAGCAGATGATGGTTGTGGAAGAAGCGAGTGAGCGTAAGCTTGCCGCTGAAGAGCAGGCGACATTTGCTGAAGAAGAGGTGGATAGCCTCAAGACTCAGCTTGCTGATTACCAGCAAGCGCTGGATGTACAGCAGACTCGCGCACTTCAATATCAACAAGCGGTACAAGCCCTTGAGAAAGCGCGTAACTTGCTTGAAAACGAATCATTGAATCAAGATGGTGCGGCAGAAATGCTGAGCCAACTAAAATCGCAAGAATCACAAAGCACAACCGAACTTCTTGAGCTGAAACATCGCCTTGATATGTCATCGGCCGCGGCGCAGCAGTTTGAGCAAGCGCTATCGCTGGTCAAGCAGATTACCGGTGATGTTGCGCGCAGTGAAGCAAGCCAAGTTGCGAAAGCGGCAATCAAGCAAGCGGATGAGCATCGTCAGCTACTGAAAAACGAATCTCAGCTTCGCGCCCAATATCGTGAGCTCGAGAAAAACATTGAGCGTCAGCAGCAAGCGCAGAAGCTTGCAAACGATCTAGGTGAGGCCGGTATCCGTGTGGATAGCGAAGCTGATCTAGAAATGGAAGCGGAGAGCCAACGTGAGCGTGTACTTGAATGCGAGCAGCAGCTTGAAGCTCTTCGTGAGGCATCTGGTGAAATCAAGCAGCGCGAACAAGAGTTTGTGTCTGAGATCAGTAAGCTAGAGAGCTACGCGCCGAAATGGATCAAGTCTTTTAATGCGCTTGAAGATCTTCGTGAGCAAAGTGGCATGGAGCTGGTGGATCGCGCAGATGTGATCAGTTCAATGCAAGCGACGAACGACAATGAGCGTAAGACCTCTTTCGAACGCGACTCGCTGGCGAAACGCCGTGAAGAACTCGAGCTAGAGATTGAGCGTTTGGCCTCTCCTGGCGGTTCAAACGATCCTCGCTTAAAAGGTCTTGCCGATACGCTTGGCGGCGTTCTGCTGTCTGAAATTTATGACGATATCACCATCGATGATGCGCCTTACTTTAGTGCAATGTATGGTCCTGCACGTCATGCCATCGTGGTATCAAACCTAGACGGCATCAAAGAAAAGCTGGTTGAGCTGGATGATTGTCCAGAAGATCTTTATATCATTGAGGGCGATATCGATGCCTTTGATGACAGCTCTTTTGATGCCGATGAGCTTGATGGTGCAGTCTGCGTTCAGTTGAATGAGCGTCAATTGCGCTACTCCCGTTTCCCTAAGATCCCTCTGTTTGGTCGTGCGGCACGTGAACAGCGTTTAGAGCTGCTTCGTGAGCAACGTGAAGAAACGGTAGAAAAGCACGCGAAAGCGGCGTTTGATGCACAAAAACTGCAGCGCTTGTACCAAGCGTTCAATGCGTTCGCTGCAGAGCACATGCAGCTAGCGTTTGAAGCGGATCCTGAAGTGGAACTAGCGCGCCTGCGCGAGCTTCGCAGTCAGGTAGCGCGCGAGCTAAATGACACCAAACAGCGTGAGCAACAAGCCAGTGCGCAGCTGTCGAAATCTAAGCAGTGTGTGACCTTGCTAGATCGTCTATCAATTAGCGCTAACGTTCTATTTGATGAGACTCTGGTTGAGCGTCATCAAGAGCTTCAAGCTCAAATTGAAGATCTCAACGGTGCCAAGAGCTACATTCAGCAACACGGTGCCGCAGTAGAAAAACTGGCTGCGGTAGTCAATGTTCTAGACAGCGATCCAGAGCAATTTGATGCGCTGACTAGCCAATATCAAAATGCCGATAAAGCATTGCAAACGCTAAAAGCGCAGATCTTTGCTGTTGCGGATCTTGCTGAGCGTCGTCCTTACTTTGCGTATGCTGATTCAATGGAGATGCTTAACCAAAGTAGTGAATTGAGCGAGCAGCTAAAAGCGAAACTGGTGCAAGCGGAAGCAACCCGCGCACGTCTTCGTGAAGGACTTAAGCAGGTTCAAGAGCAAGCCAACCAGTACAACCAAGTATTGGCGTCACTTAAGAGCTCGCACCAAGCTAAGTTAGAGACCGTTCAAGAGTTCAAAGCCGAGCTTCAAGAGTACGGTATTGTCCCTGATGAGTTAGCGCTAGAGCGTGCTGAGAAGCGTCGTGATGAGCTGCACTTAGCACTGCAAACCTCTCGCACTCGCAAGTCTGAGTATGAGAAGACGATGACGTCGACAGAGCTTGAGATGAAAGGTCTGGCTAAGCGTCTTAAGAAGGTTCAGAAAGAATACATTGAGCTGCGCACCTATGTGGTTGCCGCGAAAGCGGGGTGGTGTAGCGTACTTCGTCTAGCGAAAGCGAACGATGTTGAACGTCGCCTTCATAAACGCGAATTAGCATACATGAGCGCGGGTGAGCTTCGCTCTATGTCGGATAAGTCTTTGGGTGCATTGCGTCTTGCCGTGGCAGATAACGAAGATCTTCGCGACTCACTTCGTCAGTCCGAAGATACCTCGAAGCCAGAGCGTAAGGTTCTGTTCTATATTGCCGTTTATCAGCATCTTCGTGAGCGTATTCGTCAAGACATCATTCGTACTGACGATCCGGTCGAAGCGATTGAAGAGATGGAAGTGGAGCTCGCACGTCTAACAGAAGAGCTCACTCAACGTGAAAACCGCCTCGCGATCAGCTCAGAGTCGGTGTCGAGCATCATCAAGAAGACGATTCAGCGTGAGCAAAACCGTATTCGTATGCTTAACCAAGGCTTGTCGAATATTCACTTTGGTCAGGTTAAGGGCGTTCGTCTGAATGTGAAGATCCGTGAAAGTCATGAGCAGTTGCTGGTGGCGCTAACGGGTGAGCATAAAGATTTGTTTGAGACTTCGCGCTACACCTTCTCGGAAGCGATGGCTAAGTTATTCCAACGCGTCAACCCGCATATCGATATGGGTCAGCGCTCGCCACAAGTATTGGGTGAAGAGCTGCTTGATTACCGCAACTACCTAGAGCTAAGCGTTGAAGTAAACCGTGGCTCTGACGGCTGGCTGCAAGCGGAATCTGGCGCGCTATCGACAGGTGAAGCGATCGGTACTGGTCAGTCAATTTTATTGATGGTAGTACAGAGCTGGGAAGAAGAGTCTCGCCGTCTGCGAAGCAAAGACATTCTTCCATGTCGTCTACTGTTCCTCGATGAGGCTGCGCGTCTGGATGCCAAGTCGATCGCGACCTTATTCGAGCTATGTGACCGCCAGGGTATGCAGTTATTGATTGCGGCACCTGAGAATATCAGCCCAGAAAAAGGTACCACCTATAAGCTTGTGCGTAAGGTATTTAAAGACCATGAACATGTACACGTGGTTGGTTTGCGAGGCTTTGGAGAGAACAAGCGATTGGAAGAAGCTGAGCAGCTCGTCGAACAAGCAACGGTCTAGTTCTCAAATTCTTAATCACTAAGCAAAATCCGATGTTGGTTTCCAATATCGGATTTTTTGATTCTGTAGTACTCAACTACTTTTTAATCTGAAACTTGTCTGTGAGTCAGACCCACCCCATATTTAAAGGGTAATCAGAATAATTTATCGTGCTGTGAGGAGCATTCATGAAAGGTATCATCTCAATCCAGTCTCATGTCGTATACGGACATGCAGGCAACAGTTCGGCCGTTTTCCCAATGCAACGAATGGGGTTTGAGGTTTGGCCTATTCACACGGTTCAATTCTCGAACCATACACAGTATCAGCAGGGCTGGAAGGGGAAGGCTTTTTCAGCAGATGACATATCTGAGCTTATCTCAGGCATCGCCAATATCGAGCAGCTTAAAAACTGCCAAGCGCTACTGTCGGGTTATCAGGGAAGTGCGGATCAATGTCTTGCAGTTCTCGATGCGGTGCGCCAAGTCAAAGCTCAAAATCCTGACGCGATTTATGTGTGTGATCCTGTTATGGGCGACCCAGAGAAAGGTTGTATAGTCCCTCAGGGGACGACCGAATATTTGGTCAACGATGTGATGCCAAGCGCGGATGTGATTGTACCTAATCAATTCGAGTTGGCTCAGTTTACTAATATGGAAATCACAGACTTAGAAAGTGCCGTAGTGGCCTGCCAAAAGGCTTTGTCACGTGGACCGAAAATGGTGTTGGTAAAACATCTACATAGTGTTTCTAATGACAAGTTTACTATGATGTTGGCAACCGAGTCTGGGTGTCATATTGCGCAGCGTCCCCACCTTAAGTTTGCTAAGCAACCGGTGGGAGTAGGGGATCTGATTTCCGCGCTATTTACCGCAGGTCTTCTAAAAGGTTGGTTGGCTGAGCAAGCATTTGAGCATGCCAATAATGCGAGTTACGCCGTACTCAAGGAAACACAACAAAGACATGAGTGGGAGCTGCAAACCATTGCAGCGCAGGAAGAGTTGGTGGAACCAACAGAGTGTTTTCCAATCACTAAGGTCTAATAAAGAAAAACCGAAGCGAACGTGCTTCGGTTTTTACTTTGAGCTTTACTCGCTCTCGATCTTCTTTAGGAGATCGCCTTTGACAATTTCAAGTGCCTCTAAGGCGACTTTTGGATCGATCTCATTGCTCTCAAGTAAGAAGATCAGATCCACAGCGAGTTTGATTTCCTCTGGCGCACTGTCTAAGCCCGTTTCATTCGACATTAGATAAATTTCATCCTTTGATTGATCTTGTATTGAATCTGGTTCATTGCGCTGCGGCAGCGCTGCAGCCTTTGTTCGGTCTCGATAAGTGATTGCTCGTCGTGTTGGTTTTGTTCTTTGTCGCGAACCAGCTTACAGAGTTTTTGTTCCCAAACTTTATGCTGAGCAAGCGATGCTTTCAATTCTGCCAATGATTGCTGCTCGATACTATCTGCTTCACGGTTAGGCACCTTCGCGAGAACTCTTTCTAGCGCTTCGAGCTGACATGAAAACTTTTCGACCAGAGCCTCTGATGTGCTTTGACTACATGAATTCTGACTTAAAGTGACGATCTTATTGAGTAGTGATTCGGCTTCGATAACGCACGGCAGAGTCAAAAAAGCCGCTTGATTGAAAGAGGTGTTCATCAAATTGTCTGACTTTTGTCTGCCGACTAGAAGCATCAAAGGCCTTAGCCGCTTCTTTTAGCGTCTGTAATCTTAACTTGAGTTGATTGAGCTTCATTGATAGCGGGTTTCTCGTTGGTGTTACGGGCCGTTTCTATATTCAAACTATAACGACAGCCAGATTTACAACCAAGCATCGTAAGCAAGCTTGATGGCAAGAATGCTCACAACAGTAACAAATATTGGTCTTATAAACTTAGCACCAAATCGTATTGCGGAGTGCGCGCCTATATAAGCACCGGCCATGAGACATACACCCATGGTTAAACCAAGTACCCAGTTGATATGACCGAGAATCGCAAATGTCACTAGCGAGGTAAAATTACTGGTAAAGTTCATCGCCTTTGACAAGCCGGAGGCGAACAAGATGTTGAGACGATACAGAGCCATTGAGCTAACGGTCCAAAACGCGCCGGTACCAGGACCGGCAACACCATCATAGAAACCCAGAGACAAGCCCTGAAGGTACTGTTTACGATTGAACTTAGGGCAGCCGACGTTGACCTTACTGCTCTCGCCTTGAGGAGCGCGATGAAAAACGGTGTAAAGTGCCGCCGCTAAGATGACAAGGGGAAGAACTTTTTCAAGCCACTCGGTACTGATCATGTCAACAACGACGGTCCCAAGCGTGGCACCAAACAGAGTAGCGACAAAAGCTCGACGCCAACATTCTGGCTTAAAGAGTCGTTTACGGTAATAGGTGAACGCTGCAGTCGACGAAGCGAAGGTTGCAGCGAGTTTATTGGTACCTAATGCGATATGTGGAGGAAGACCCAATGACAATAGGGCAGGCACAGTCAGCATACCGCCACCGCCAGCAACGGCATCAATAAAGCCAGCAGCAAAGGCGACGATAGCCAAAATAACCAACATACTTGGTTCGATAAATTCCATCGAGACGAATGACCCTTAGTATTCTATTTTTCTTTTAAATGGGGGTAGGGAATCAAGCAAAGATTTGCCATACCTTTTAGTGACGATTCGCCTATCTAGAATATAGAGAGTTCCACAGTCCCTTTCTTTCCTCAGCAAACGGCCCGCCGATTGTATCAGCTTTTTGCTCGCTTCTGGAACTGTAATCTGGAGAAAAGCGTTGCCACCTTTACTCTCTATATACTCAGCATGTGCTTGTTCGATCGGCGACGTAGGCACTGCGAAAGGTATCTTAGTGATCACCAAGTTCTCTAGCAGTTCACCGGGCAGATCTAACCCTTCAGAAAAACTGCCTGTCCCAAAAAAGAACGCTGGTTTTTCCGCATTGAGTGAGGGTTTTATGTTTATTTAGGATTTCTGAGCGTGATTTTTCACCTTGAATCTGCAAGTGCCAGCCTTTAAGCGCAAATTTTGCTCGTAACTCATCCGCGACTTTATTCATTTGCCAATAAGACGAGAAAAGAATGAGGTTGCTTTTACCATCTTCGATAATGCTTGGAATTTTTTCCACAAGCTCCTCGGTAAACTGAGGAGCTTGTGGTTCATTCTTCATTTTGGGGACGATAAGCTCAGCCTGTTCCGCGTAGTTAAACGGAGATGCAAGCGCCAGGAACTGAACACCGTCTTCGTCCTTTTGGCTGATTCCAGCCTGATGGCAGAAGAAAGAGAAAGAGTTGAGAGCACGCATGGTCGCAGACACCAGCACAGCTCCCACACAGCGAGACCAAAGCTGCTGATCTAATTGCCAACCGACCTCAAGTGGCGCCACGCTCACGAGGTGGTCGCCTTCACGCTCTTTACTTTTCTCAATCCAGCGCGCGAGTGGTGCGCCTTTCTCTTTTTGTGGTTCGGCCATCAAGCGCCACACGGCAGCAAGATTATCAAATCGTTGAATATAAAAGCCGAGCTCTGCCAACGCTGGCTCTGCAAGTTTGGCACCTATCTCTCCATCTTTTAGTCTCTCTGATATTAGATCCGCGATTTTAGCCGACGCTTGAGCGCCTTTTTGCGAGTATTGCTTGAGCACCTTTGCTTGCTCTTCTAACCAATTAGGAAGCTCGCCGTTCTCGAATCGACAGCTATCTTCTTCAAATGGAAGTCCGCCACAATAGGTGTTCACTTCGCCTAAAAGCGGTATTAACTGCTGTATCGCATCTTGCAGCTCATTGCGAAAACGGCTGACTCGCTTCTCATCTGCCATTCCTGAAAACTTGCTAGCCGACTGATTAAGTCGCTCTAACCAACTGCCTGCACCTTTGAGAGTTGCGGATGCAGAAGCGTGATCTCTCGCAACATGCGGAAGGTGATGCGCTTCATCGAATATAAAGATGGTGTTTTCGGGCTCTGGGAGAATTACTCCGCCACCTAGGTCGGCGTCTGCCATGACTAAACTGTGGTTGGCAATAATCACATCATTTTTATCGAGCTCTGAACGTGCTTTAGAAAAAGGACAGCCGCGGTGTGCTGGAAGACTGTTATTGCAACTGTGTTTTTCGCTCACAATGGTTTGCCAGATGGCATCATCGATAGGTTTAGGCCATGAATCTCTGTCACCATCCCATTTACCTTGCGCCAGTTTTTCATACATAAGTTGTAGCTGAGCAATGTCAGATGCTTTGGGTTTGGTTTCAAACATCGCCATTTGACCGCCGTCAGCACCACAAGCCACGGCAAGTTTTTCGGCACAGCAATAACGTTGGCGACCTTTAGCAATGATAAAAGAGAAGTTTTGATCGGTAATCCGTCTGAACAGCGGTAGATCTTTATTAAGCAACTGCTCCTGAAGTGCCACCGTCGCAGTAGAAATGACGACTTTGCGGTTGTTTTGGACCGCGACAGGAATGGTTGCCATTAAATACGAAAGGCTTTTACCGATCCCAGTTCCTGCCTCAGCAACGATCATGCGTGTGGACTTGTGATATTGACCACAGAGTGTTTTAGCGATTTCTGAAACTAGATAGTTCTGAGCTCGCCTAGGAACGAAGTTATCTAATTGAGTTTGCAGGTTTTGATAGCTTTGGCGAATGGATTTTTGGATTTTACTGGTCAGCATGATAAGCCCTATGTAGACGAGCGGGGAGTGTACCACACTTCGAGCGGCGAAAAATATGGGCAAGTAGTCTCAAACTTACAGCTGGTATTTAGATCAAAATCACAAAAATCGAGTGAACTTTCATAAGGGGCTATATTTTTTGGTGTCTAAAAAATATAAAACTCCAAAAAATATATGTTGCTAGATTATTGTTCTGATAAATAGTGTTATTGGTCGCAGTTTTTGGAGTCTTATATAAGTTGGTGCACCAAAAACGGTGTGTAAGTTGCAATCGAAAGGTGTTCAAAAAACTTGCGCTTTGTCACTGAGAGTTTTGTAAGCTATTGTTTTTGTTTGATTTATATTCTTTTGTTATTTTTATTTAGAGTGTTTGACAACTACTGAGAACTTTTGCATTCTTGGTTCCGAGATTTAAAGACGCTAAGTCAACCAAAGGACAAAAGGTTGTCGTTCTTCTGGAAGATTTAGACGTCACATATATTAAAAAAGGGAACCGAAAAGGAATTCCCATCTAAGAAAAGGCAGTGGATTATCATGAAAAAGACTCTAGTAGCTCTAGCGGTCCTAGCTTCGGCTGGTTCTGCACAAGCAATCGAAATTTATAACCAAGACCGCGCAACTGTTAACCTAACAGGTGACGTAGAAGTAGTTTACCTACGTGACACAGCTGAAGGTGCTGTTACTCAACAAGAAATCCAAGACGCAGATTTTGGTTTCGACGTACGTTACGCAGTAAACGATGACCTACAAGTTGGTGGTTACTGGGAATTCTCTGGCGACAACGCTGGTGCAGCTGAAGCTGGCAACGTATATGTAGGTTTCTACAGTGCAATGGCTGGCTCTCTAAAAATTGGTCGTCTAGACACAGTTCTTGATGACGCTGGTATCGGTAACGACTACCAATTCGGTACAGCTGGTTTCTTCCAAAACGGTTCTAAGTTTGGTATTGACGAAGCAATTCGTTACGACGTAGACAAAGGCACTTGGTACCTTTCTGCAGCTCTAGCACAAGATAAAAACGGTTCAACTAACGTTATCGGTAAAGACGGTACTTGGTTCGACGGTAAAATTGGTTTCCGTGTAGCTGATTTCGACGTTACTGGTTTCACTGGTATTCTTAAAGCTGATGACGGCACTGTAGAAGCTGATGAAAACCTATACGCTGCAGAACTTCGCTACAACGGTTTCGAAAACATCGGCCTTGCAGCTGGTTACTACAATGTTAAAGGTGACATTGCTAACCCAGGTACAGACGTTAAAGGTGATGCATTTGCTCTAGATGCAACTTACTCTCTTGACGCGTGGAAATTTGCAGTTGGTTACACTCGTCTAGACGGCGACAACGCTGACGCTGAAAACACATACTACCTAAACGCAGGTTACGGCATCGCACCTTCTACTACAGTATATGCTGAGCTTGGTGGTACAGACGCAGACAACTCTCAACTTGGTTTCGCAATCGGTATGAAGTCTGAGTTCTAATCTAAGTTAGATCAAGATATTGCTAAAGCCACCTACGGGTGGCTTTTTTGTTGCAACAAAACTCTGTTAACGCGCTGGTATTTGCTTGATAGAGTCTTCATTTTCTTAATGTAAATGTTTGGGTAACCGCCTCGATATGGCATGATATTGCTCCCAAGCAGGGAAACATCAAAAAATATAATAAAGGAGTGACCGTAGTGAAGAGGTCTATCGTAGCTGCATTATTAACAGTTGGTTTTACATTGTCTGCGAGCGCCGCGACTCTGGTTCCAATGAAAGGAGTTTCTTTACTTTACATTAATGGTCAAGAAGCTGAGAGCAAAACGTCGGCTAACACCATTGAAGAAGGCAAAACCCAAGTTGTTCTGAGAATGGACAAGAAAGTAGGAAGAGGTAGCAGCCAGACGGTTTACACTTCCGCGCCGTACGTGATCGATATTAATGTCACCGGCGACGAAGTGAAGGTAAATCACCCTGTCGCACGTAGTAAGCAAGAAGCAGAGGCTGCATTTCGTACTGCTACACCAGAGTGGCGTATCACCCAAGACGGCAATACACTCCAATACACTCAAGAGAAATTACAAGGCCGTGATGGATTCCTTCCTTATTCCAACGTTGGAGAGTTAGTCGCTAAGCATAATGAGCAACGTGGCATCACTTTCTCTGGTGGGGAAGTTGCACAGGCTAATGCCGCAGTTGCAACCACAGCTGCAGTAACAACAACCGCAGTGGTTTCTGAGACGCCAAAAATTGAAGCGCCAAAAGTAGAAGCAACAAGTAAAATAGCACCAGAAGCCGTTGCTAATCAAAACAACGTGGAGCAGCTAAAAGCCTGGTATCTAAAGGCATCAAAAGCTGAGCGCAAAGAATTTCGCAAATGGATGATTGATCAAGAGTAATCATTGACTCTTATCTATCATCATCACTTAGGGGCTATTAGCCCCTTTTTTATATTTGAAATGACAGGAAACTAACTATCTATCTCGAATAAGTAGGTTATGATTATCCTATTGTATCGTTGTAATTTTAAATTCTGTGGAACGACTATTCTCACTTATCCAGCGCTTTCCTAAATTTGTTCTACTTCTGGTCTCAGCACTAACCGCAATCTCTGTTTGGTACGGACAACAGCATTTCAAAATGAATGCTGATCTTTCGTCACTCGTTGAGCAGCAGGGAACCTGGGTTGATGAACTCGACCATCTCAATCAAACCTTCCCTGATTCCGGTAACGTGACGTTGCTGGTCACTGGCGCCGATCCAGCCGTTCTGAAATCTTCTGTTTCTGACATTGCTAAAGCGTTGAACGATCAGTCCTTGGTTCATCATGTCTTTGCACCACAAATATTGCCTTGGTTTGAAGAGCATGCGCTTGGTTTTTTATCTCAACAAGAGTTTGAGCAGGTTAAGCAATCCATAGAAGAAACAGTAAGGCCAGCTGCTGTTGCTGCGCAAGCAAACAGCTTAGAGCTGTACTTTGCCTTGTTAGCAGAAAGCGAAAGTCCAAATCTAAATCCGCTATTAAAAGCGACAGAGGATAATAGTGTTGATTGGCCGAGTTTCTTCCAACAAGATGTGACCTTGCCGTCCGCGTATGCCATTACCTTAGTAGCTGATGCGGACTCTACGGCAACAGAACCGAATCGCGCTATCATGAATTCGATCGCTTCCAGCATAAAACAAGCTGATCTGCCAGCCAGTATTAACGTAAAGGTGACGGGGCAGGCAGCACTCGACTTCGATGAAATTGCAGATGCCAATAACAGCATCACGGTGGCTGGCACTGCATCTCTGTTAGGACTTATCCTTATTCTCGCGATTGGTATTCGTTCTCTGCGAGTCATCATTGCTTGTTATTTGACGGTGCTTGTTGGCTTAGCGTGGACTTTTGCCGCAGGTCTTCTGGTGATAGGTCATTACAACACGATCTCCATCGTGTTTATGGTCATGTTTATTGGTCTTGCAGTCGATTTTTCTATTCATCTGTGTCTTCATATTCAAGAGATTAGAGTCAAAGGTGAAAGCAATGAAGTCGGGATGCGACACGCAATAGCGCACTCGATTCGTCCTCTTTCTTTATGCGCACTATCTTCTGCTCTGGGTTTCCTTAGCTTTTATCCTACCGCTTACACAGGGTTGGGCGAACTGGGGATAGTTTCAGCACTTGGAATGATCTTAGGGCTTATTGCGACTTTCGTTGCTATTCCACTTTTCTTTACCTTGTTTGGTTACCCTACGGTTCGTCATCAAACCGATACACATAGGTTTGCTTGGTTTGGCTCCCAGCTCACTAGATTCAAAAGCCTGATTTTTACTCTTGTCGTCGCACTTACTTTGGTGATGGGCTACGGCGCGACTCAGTTTAAGTTTGATTTCTCGACCCTGGTTTTGAAAAACCCTAACTCAGAATCTGTATTGGCGCTGAATCAACTGCAACAAGAAGGGCTAGGCTCAAGCTACCAATTGTTTGCCATTGCAAAAGACCAAAAACAAGCTCAAGAGTGGAAAGCGCGTTTGGCGATGCAACCGTCTATCGCTTCTGTGGTTATCGCTAGTGATTTTATGCCGAATGAGTTGGAAAAGAGAACGGCGCAAATCCAAGCCATTTTCAATGAGCCAGTTACCGTTGCTCCAATGAGCTACGAGCAGTTTTTGCAGCAAGCGAAAGAGAACAATTGGATTGGAAGCTCTCAGCTCTCAGCCACAATTGATCCAACGGAAACCACGTCAAACCTATTTGGGGATCTTTCAAAGAGTTTGACTGCTTTAACTCATCAGGATCAAGTCACTATAGATTCTTTGCCTGTTGAATTCCGCGAGCGCTATATCAGTGAGCAAGGAGAATGGTTGGTCGTCATTTCACCTAAAGAAGACATGACCAATGTGAAAGCGCTAGAAACCTTTATTAAAGAGAGTAAGCAAATAGCACCTAACGCCACAGGTAGAGCCGTGGCAGAACAAGAAGTTGGCGGAATTATCACGGGTGCATTTCAAGCGGCAATCATGATGTCGGTATTTGCTATTGCACTTATTTTGATTTGGACCGTCGATAAGAAGCGAGATGTCATTCTTATCTTTATTCCGTTAGGGCTGGCTTCATTGACAACGCTTGGCTTGATGCACTGGCTCAATCTTTCAATGAACATGGCTAACATTATCGTGATCCCCCTGATCTTTGGTTTAGGGGTGGACAATGGCATTCATATTGTTAAGCGATTCCGCTCGGTAAGAACTTTAGACGCATTCTTTAATACCTCGACGCCAAAAGCCTCACTGGTAAGTTGCTTGACGACGCTAGCGACCTTTGGTGCGCTGATTGTAGCGGAGCATCAAGGCATGCACTCTATAGGTTTGGTCCTTACGATCGCATTGAGCAGCATATTGGTTTTCAGCCTAGTACTATTGCCATTATTGCTAGAAGTGACTAAGAAAAAGCCCATCGAGTGATGGGCTTAAATCAGTAGCTAGTGTCTAGAATCGGGCATCGAGAGTGATAAAGAAGCTCTTTCTTTGTCCGAAACCTAGCTCACTTATCAATACCCAGTTTGGTGTGAATTCGTATTGTGCGCCAACAAGGCTGTTCCAATTGTTTGCGAGGCTCTGATTTACAGTAAATCTCGCATCGTCTAGCAGAGCCAGATCGCCCAGTGAACCGAGCGGTAGGTCTTTGACATTACCACTCAGTGTTTGTTCGATATTTTGGTATTGAGCGCCGACCCACGCACGAAGCGGCCAATCTGTATTTCGAGAAAAATCCCAACCGATTCTTGGAGACACGACGATAGAGTCGATCTCACCGTCAATTACCGTAAGGTTAGTTTTCGTATAGCTCGCGTCAACCAATGCAAAGAAACTCTCATACCCACCCGCAATGACCGTACCGGCACCATAGGTGTAGCCATCTAGATCCAATCGGAATGGGGCATCGATATTGTCAATGTCTATGGGTACCCCAAAAAGTTTTCCGCTTGCGGATTTAATGGTTGTTTCAGAGTAACCGTTCAGTTTACCGCCAATAGCATAGAAGTTTAGAAACGGCAGGACCCACACGTCTGCTTTGAGGGTTAAGACTTCACTTTCTTGGTAACCACCCTCTGTTTTAATGTTGAGATCCTTTATGAAGCTTGGTAAACCAGTCAGTGCTATCGAATTCACATTAATCCCTTGAGAGACATTCATATACCCAAGGCTGAGGCCTACGGCTTCTGGTAGTGTATAACCACGCTCTTCCGCTTCTTTTTTAAATAAAGGAAGTTCAATAGCTGCTGCACAGCTAGAGAAAAATAATGTTGCCAAAGAAATTACTTTAAACGGTGTTTTGGCATTGAATGTCATAAGGATGCGCTTTCCAAAGGGTTGGTGATATACATCACAATTATAGGTTGGCGGATTGTAGATGAGCAAAGTCTGATTGAAAAGAAGTTTTAAATACAAAAAGGTCGCGGACCTTCCCACGACCTTTCTCTAAATGACGAAGCCTATTTATCGATGTTCAAGGCAATAGAGTCTTCAGTAGCAAATGCAGTGACCACATTGCCATTCGCAACCGCTGGAACATTAGTGTTTTGCAGCAAAATGTTGGTTGTCCCTGCTTCAGCAACGGCTAAGTCGTAAGTGCCCGCAGGTACTTTGAGCACAGCTGTGTCTTTAAAAGTAACACCGCTAAGTACTACGGTACTTGCCGAGAAGGTACCGCCGTCGGCTACCGCATGAATGTCTACGGTAGCTGCAGCCGCGGTTGGGTTAGCGTGCACTACACGTATTTTGGCGTAGGTCGCGACGCCGCGAAGGTCGTCTTCGATGACTAGAGCCTCTTGTGATGAGTCATCCAATCGGCCCACGGCAAAAATCGTCGTTTCGCTTCCCGCGCTAAATGTCGCACCTGGTACTGAGATAACTTCGGGCGTAGTTGTTCCCGCTACAGTAACACCAACGTCCACGGTGCCTGGTGCCAGCTCAACACTCGCTACATTTTCGTAAGTAAGATTAGTTAATCCAGTAACAGTCGCACCGTTGGCAACGATGTCTACCGCAGGAGCATCTTGAATAGCGTGACCCGCTCTTACAACAGCTTTACCATCTGCGTCTCTCACTACCGCAACTGAGTTGCCGTCGGCGACTAATAGGTCGACTGGCGATTCACCTGTTCCGCTTGTGACTACGTTTGGCACAGCTGTGACCATGAGATCAGAGCCACCTGCTAGGTCTAGGTCACCACTGTCGAATACAACATCAGCGTCAGTGCTTTGGCCCGCTGGAGTGATTCTGATTCGGTACGTGTCAGCTGGAACGGTAACTGGTAAATCTGCAGAATCTATAGCAAATGCCAATCCCGCTACTGCTACCGAGCTTGCGCTGATGCTCGCGTCAGTGGTTAGATGGATGTCGACAGCACCTACTGAAGGGTGGGCATGAAGCACGTCTATGCGCACAGAGCTTCCGTCAGGCTTAATACCGCTTCTGGAAAGTACAACGGCTTGCAGTGACGCGGTGTTGTTTACTGCAAAAATGTCGTATTGCATATCTGGTGAGAGATTAGTGCCCGGCGCTGAAAGTTCTTCGGCGGTACTGTCGTCCGCACCGATAGCATCAATGGCTAAGTCGTACGTGCCGGCATCAACGGTAATTAGCCCACTGCCTTGTTGGTAATCCACGTTGCTAAGGCCACTCAATATTGCGCCATTAGCCTTTATGTTGACCAAAGGTGCGTCAGAACTGGCATGTGTCACGCGAACTTGCGTGGTGGGTGTAGAGTCGGAATCGCTGCCACAGCCGACAATAGTGATTGCTGCGGCTGCGATAACTGATGTTTTAATAATATTCATGGTAAGCCTCTATGCTCATGTTATTCGCAAAGAGACTTACGGCAGGAAATTTGGATTAGTTCATAAGTCAGTTAAAAATAAACTTTTGGTAAAGCATCGTGTTGCACACGTTACACAACATTAGTTTTCTATTGGAAGCCAGTCTACTTCTACTCCCGCCTGATCAAACATATCTTGGCTAAGGGAAATTTTTTCACCCCAACGAGATAAAAAATCTTCGGTTTGAGCTGGGCAATGGACAACTGAAATACCAGTTTGAATGATTTTCGCTGCGCAGTTTGGGCATGGAAAGTGTGTGACCCAGATTTCACAGCCGTCGAGGTCTCGCTTTGCGAACAAAATAGCATTTTCTTCAGCATGCAGCGTTTTCAGATATTTAGTTTCTCTCTCATCCACTTCTGCGCTATCAGAGATACCGTGTGGATAGCCGTTGAAGCCAACCGACACGATACGATTTTGCTTGGTAATGACGGCACCAACTTGTGTTGATGGATCCTTACTCCATGAGCCGACCAATTCTGCCATTTGAATGAATCGTTTTGCCCATTTAGACGCCATAATATCTCCAATTCTAGATGCTTGATTAATTCTCAGTACGATACTGCAAGTCTACAAAATAACACACTCTAAAACGAGAAGTATTTGCAAACGATTACAGTAAGTAAACATTGGTTTCTAGCCACTGTTGCTTTAAAAAATAACGTGCTACTTATTGGCTATAATGTACGCAAATACTAATGTTTTTGTGACTTGAACGAAATTCTTTGTCAGAGTATCGACAATTATTCATATTTTGCTGAGAACATTAATCATCATATGGCAGAATTTGACGAATTCTTTAAGGATGGGAAAAGATGATGCGGAAAACACTGTTAGCGGTTTCACTATGTGGTCTGTGTTTTAGTGCAACGAGCTTTGCATTTGTCCAGGATTATTCAAAGCGAAGCAACAAGGAAGTCACTACAGAAGCGAAGCGTGGCGATATTTATGCTCAAATTGAGCTCGGAGATCGTTTAGCTACGGGTAATGGCTTAGAAGAAGATGACGTGAAAGCTGTCGAGTGGTATCACAAAGCCGCTAAGAAAGGCAGTGAAACAGCGATGTACAAGCTTGGCATGATGTATGACAACGGTCATGGTGTTGCTTATAGCGCAAAAGAAGCTGCCGCTTGGTTTGAAAAAGCATCGGCACAGGGTCACGTAAAAGCGCAATATTACTTAGCTGGGATGTACAAGTGGGGACGCGGCGTTCCTAAGAGTAACGAGAAAGCAGTTGAGTACTACCGTTTGGCGGCCGAGAAAGGTTTTGATGTCGCGCAAAATAGCCTTGGGGTTATGTACGCTAAAGGACTCGGTATCGAAAAAAATGATGACGAAGCGGTCAAATGGTACCGTCGCTCAGCGGAAAATGGTTACGCTTATGGTCAAAGAAACCTAGCGTTTAAATATTCTCTGGGTGAGGGCGTTGAGCTTGATAACGTAGAAGCGTATGCGTGGGCGTCAGTTGCCTCTACAAACGGTTATACTACCGCGGAAAAACTGCGTGATGACCTAGCGATGAAGCTTTCTGCAAGTCAACTTGCTGAAGCGAAAACAAAAGCAGAGTCATATCTTGAGCAATACACCTCGCATCAATGATCAATAGTACCCAAGTACTACAAAGGAAGCCTCGAGCTTCCTTTTTTGTTGCTACTACCAATCGATCTGCTGATCACAGTATTTGCGACGGTAACGAGCCAACATAGTCTCATTTCCCAAGAGCCCGCCCTGATGGACGTACAGAATTGTGGTATCTGGATTGGCCTCCAACCAAGGAAGCAGGCAACGCCACATCATGGGGTCATAGAGAAGATCGAATTCAATATGGGTTTCTTCCTGCAAAGCTTGCCATATCTCATAATCTTGTTTGTAAAGTTTGCCAAAGTGATGCTTAGTGTCGAGCTCTAAAATAGTAGGTAGATCGTCGGTTTCACCAAGCGCCGTAAACTGTTTAAGCAAGTAATCTTTACCTGAAACACAAGGGCAGGTCAGTACCTCTATGCCTTGTGGCTTAAGAACCTGACTTAAGTAAAGTGCCGTCGTTCCAGTGCCCGAAGGGAGCGCGACCTTTATATTGCGCCCTTTCTCAAATCGAGACCAAGATAAAATTTCATTGGCGAGTTGAGTGACTCCCTCTTTTGCTTGCTCGAAGTGACCTCCCTCCGGAATTATCAAACAATCTGGGTCATCGCCATGCTCTTTAATGACAAACTCTGATGGGTGTGGTGCGTTAGGCCCAATGGTCTCTTGCAATGAGATAACCTCTGCACCTAACTCCAATGCTGTTCGGTAATTACCCATGGGTTTCGCGTCTAACCAACTCGGTTTGTGGTCGACATAAAATGTCAGTTTCAGCCCTTTAATTTTCGCAAGTGCAGCAAGAGAAGTAAGCGAGTTGGCTTGAGCTGAACCCCAACCAATTAACCTGGTTTTGCCTTCTAACGGTTGAAGCAAAGTAGTCATAAACTTTCTGGCTTTGTTGCCGTTAAAGTGACCGTGGAGCAAATCGTCCCTTTTTAGGTAGAAGTGATGACCTTGAAAGTGATGCTCTGTTACTGGGCTGTCATTGAGTTTCACGGGCGCTACCTTTGTTGGTATGTCAGTTATGGCAAGAAAGGAGCGAGAGTTTACTCTCTGAAGTAGATAGATACAAACGAACTCACGACAAACCGTTACATAGTCGAATGCTTTGCTATGCCATCATGCTAGCGGTCGGTAGAGCGGGCTAGGGAAATTGACACAAAGTTGACGTTGCGTAATTTGCGATGTTTTTTGCTGCTAAAAAGCCACTCTTTTGTCGAGTTAATTGACATTTTTAGACGAAGAGCCCATTTGGCACTATTTTTTTACTAAAAATGAGTAAATATTAATTCAGCCAAGAAATGTTTGCGGTAAATGTGTACAGAGTGTCTATGTTTTGTGTGGGAAATAGATATCAAGCCTTTTAATTCGTTGAACGCCCTAGTAAACTTTATTGTCAATTTTTCGTGCTTAACATCACGAACTAACTGTGAGTTTAAAAAATGAGCCAGTCCTTTCTTCCGTTATGTCGACCTGCTGTCGACGAGCAAGACATCCAGTCTGTAGTCGATGTGCTTCGTTCAGGTTGGATAACCACCGGACCAAAAAACGCAGAACTAGAAGCCAAAATCTCCCAGCATACAGGCGCACCACATAGTGTCGCGCTCAGCAGTGCGACGGCGGGTATGCACTTGGTCTTGCTAGCTATGGGTATTGGGCCTGGCGATGAGGTAATTACACCGTCACTTACATGGGTGTCGACGGTCAACATGATCACCTTGGTTGGCGCGAAGCCAGTATTTGTTGACGTTGATGCCGATACCTTGATGACGGACGCAGATAAGATTGAGCCCCTAATCAATGACAAGACTAAGCTGATTATTCCTGTTCATTACGCGGGAGCTGCCCTTGATCTTGATCCAATCTATGCCTTGGGTGAGAAGTATGGCATTCCGGTCGTTGAAGACGCTGCCCACGCTTTAGGGACAGAGTATAAAGGGAAGCCAATTGGTGAGCGCGGTACTTGCTTGTTCTCAACTCACGCTATCAAGAACGTAACCACAGCCGAGGGTGGTATTCTAACCACACATGATGCTGAATTGGCTGACAAAGTTCGCCGTCTCAAGTTTCATGGCTTGGGTGTTGACGCTTTTGACCGAGAAACGCAAGGTCGAGCGCCACAAGCAGAAGTTGTCGAGCCTGGTTTCAAATACAACATGCCTGATATTTGTGCTGTTTTGGCGCTTGGGCAAATGGATCGTATTGAAGCGATCACGGCAAAGCGTACAGAAATTGCGCTCTCTTATCGTAGCAAACTTGAGTCGATCAAGGGGGTTACGCCGCTAGGTCTGGCTTCACATGACCACAAACACTGTTGGCATCTAATGATCGTCCGTGTTGATCCTGCGGTAGCGGGGCTAACGCGTGATGACCTTATTGCTGCTTTGAAAGAGAAGGGCATCGGCGCCGGTATCCATTTCAAAGCGTGCCACACACAAAAATATTACCGCGAAAACTATGCGGAACTATTTGGGGCGATGAACCCAAACCTTCAGAATACAGAACGTAACAGTAATCAAATTTGCTCGTTGCCGCTCTTCCCTGATATGACTCAGGACGACGTAGAGCGTGTAGTGAGTGCCGTGTCAGAGATAATTGGATAAACCATGAAACACAATGAAGCCATTAACTTCGTGTCTATCGTAATACCGGTATACAACGAAGAAAACTGCCTGCAAGAACTGATTGACCGCACGACGAAAGCTGGTGATAGCCTACGTAAAGACTATGAGCTTATTCTCGTTGATGACGGTAGCCGTGATCGCAGTGCAGAAATCATTGAACAAGCATCATCGAAAGAAGGTAGCCATGTGGTTGGCGTTATCCTTAACCGCAACTATGGTCAGCATAATGCGATTATGGCGGGTTTCGAACAAGTTCGTGGTGACCTCATTATCACTCTAGACGCGGATCTGCAAAACCCACCAGAAGAGATCCCGAATCTAGTCGCTAAAGCTGAAGAAGGGTTCGATTCAGTCGGCACCGTGCGTAAGAATCGCCAAGATAGCGCGCTTCGTCGCTATCCTTCAAAGCTTATCAATAAGCTAGTTAAGCGTTCTACCGGTGTTGAAATGAACGACTACGGCTGTATGCTGCGAGCGTATCGTCGCCATGTTGTTGACGCCATGCTTGAATGTCACGAGCGCAGTACGTTTATCCCTGTTTTGGCAAATGGTTTTTCTCGTCACACAACTGAGATTGACGTTCACCATGATGAGCGCGCGGACGGCGAGTCGAAATATAGCTTTATGAAGCTTATTAGCCTAATGTTTGACTTGATCACCAGTATGACTACGGCACCGTTGCGTCTATTGAGCATCGTCGGTGGTGGTATCGCTGCGGCAGGTATCGCATTTGGTATTATCCTAATGCTGATGCGCATTATGTTCGGTTCTGAGTGGGCAGGTGACGGTTTGTTTACTCTATTTGCCATCCTATTTGTATTTGTGGGCGCGCAGTTTGTAGGTCTAGGACTACTAGGCGAGTACATAGGGCGTATTTACTCTGACGTTAGAGCCCGCCCGCGTTTTTACGTGCAAGATGTTTTGGTGGGTGAAGCCACTCAAAAAGCACGTGAGACTGATGAATCAAAGAATAAAGAATAAGATTTATATCCAGAGGAATATTCCATGAAAGTAGTAGTGTTTGCCTACCACAATATCGGTTGTACTGGTGTTCGCAGCTTGCTAGACGCAGGTGTTGAGATCGAAGCAGTATTCACCCATGTTGATGACAGCAACGAGAATGTGTTTTTTGAATCTGTAGCTAAGCTAGCAGCGAAAAACGGTATTCCAGTTTACGCTCCAGAAGACGTAAACCACCCACTATGGGTAGACAAGATCCGCGCAATGAAGCCAGATGCTCTGTTCTCATTCTACTATCGCAACATGATCAGCCAAGAAGTGCTGGATATTGCACCTAAAGGTGGCTTTAACCTTCACGGTTCTCTGCTTCCAACTTACCGCGGTCGCGCTCCAATCAACTGGGCACTAGTAAACGGCGAAACTGAGACTGGTGTAACGCTACACAAAATGGTTCAGAAAGCGGATGCGGGTGATATCGTTGGTCAAGAAAAGATCGCTATCACTGATGAAGATACTGCAGAAACACTGCATAAGCGCATGAACGCGGCTTCAAGCGATCTTCTAAGCAAAGTGCTGCCAACTATCGTTGATGGTTCGTTCACTGCAACGGCTCAAGACGAAAGCAAAGCGACTTACTTCGGTCGCCGCACGCCAGCTGACGGTGAAATTAAGTGGTCAAATGATTCTCGCACCGTATTTAACCTAGTACGTGCTGTGACTGAACCATTCCCAGGTGCATTCACTTTCCTAGGTGAGCGCAAACTTATCATCTGGGGTGCGGAAGCGAGTGATAAAACGTACGATGTGACTCCAGGTACTATCGTTGCTACATCTCCACTAACCATCGCTTGTGCTCAAGGCTCATTGATCGTTAAGTCTGGTGAGGCTGAAAACGGTCTTTACCTAGGTGGTGAGCAGCTAGCGGCAGAACTTCACCTTGTTGAAGGCATGCGTTTTGGTCCTCAAGCAAGTGCACTTATTAACGCTAAGAAGCGTCAAAAGGTACTTATCCTTGGTGCAAACGGCTTCATCGGTACTCACCTAACTAAGCGTCTTCTAGACGACGGTGGTTACGAAGTGTATGCAATGGACATGAACTCGAACCAGATCGAAGAGCACCTAAGCCACCCTGATTTCCACTTCGTTGAAGGTGATATCACTATCCACAACGAGTGGATCGAATACCACGTTAAGAAGTGTGACATCATTCTTCCGCTAGTGGCAATCGCAACGCCTATCGAATACACGCGTAACCCACTTCGCGTATTTGAGTTGGACTTCGAAGAGAACCTGAAGATCGTTCGTGCATGTGTGAAATACAACAAGCGCATTATCTTCCCGTCAACGTCTGAAGTTTACGGCATGTCTACAGACTCTGAGTTCAATGAAGATACCTCGCCACTGATTGTTGGTCCAATCAACCGTCAGCGCTGGATCTACTCAGTATCTAAGCAACTACTAGACCGCGTGATCTGGGCTTACGGTAAGAAAGACGGTCTTAAGTTTACGCTATTCCGTCCGTTCAACTGGATGGGTCCACGTCTAGACAGCCTAAACTCTGCGCGTATCGGTTCGAGCCGTGCGATCACTCAGCTTATCCTAAACCTAGTTGAAGGTACGCCGATCAAGCTTATCGACGGTGGTGAGCAGAAGCGTTGTTTCACTGACATCTCTGAAGCGATCGAAGCGCTATTCCGCATCATAGAAAACAAAGAAGGTCTGTGTGACGGTCAAATCATCAACATTGGTGCGCCAGAAAACGAAGCAAGTATCAAAGAGCTTGCTGAGACGCTGGTAGAGAAGTTTGAGAACCACCCACTTCGTGATCAGTTCCCTCCATTCGCTGGCTACAACCTAGTTGAGAGTAAAGCGTTCTACGGTGACGGCTATCAAGACGTTCAACACCGTAAACCAAGCATCGCAAACGCGAAGAAGCTGCTTGATTGGGAACCAAAAGTTCACATGAACGATACCATCGAAGAGACACTAGATTTCTTCCTTAAAGGTGCAGTAGCAGAAGAGAAGTAATGGAACAGAATGAAGTCACTAAAGTCGGTCTTCGTATCGATGTAGACACTTTCCGAGGTACCAAGTTAGGTGTACCTAAGCTACTCGAGATTTTCGAGAAGCACGGAGTGAAGGCTTCATTCTTCTTTACTGTTGGACCTGATAACATGGGGCGCCATATTTGGCGCCTTTTGCGTCCTGCATTTTTGAAGAAGATGCTTCGCTCAAAAGCCGCCAGCTTATATGGTTACGATATCCTTATTCGTGGAACGATCTGGCCAGGTCCAGTGATCGGTAAGAAACTGCGCCACGTTATCGAGGCGACCGACACGGCAGGTCATGAAATCGGACTTCATGCTTGGGATCATCATAAGTGGCAGATGAAAACTGACACTATGACGGCCGAACAGCTGCGTGGTGAAATCACAAAAGGTTATTCAATGCTCAAGGAGATCACTGGTCGTGACTTACCTTGCAGTGCGGTAGCCGGTTGGCGTTGTACCGATCAAACACTGGTAGAAAAAGACGCATTTCCTTTCAAATATAATAGTGATTGCCGCGGCGATCATATCTTCTCTCCGGGTGAGGGAATGGCTCCGCAAATTCCTGTAACACTTCCAACTTACGATGAGTTAGTCGGTCAAGATGGTGTCGATAACAGTAACTATAACGACGCGATTCTTAAGCTCATCAAGCGTGATGGTCTGAATGTGTATACCATCCATGCAGAGGTGGAAGGTATTGTTTGTGCTGATATGTTTGAAGAATTGATTGTCAGAGCTAAGCAACAAAATATAGAATTCGTGCCGATGATAGATCTGCTTAATGAAGCGGAAACACCACTTCCTAAAGATTCGATTAAAAACATCGAGATGGAAGGGCGAGAAGGGTGGCTAACGCACCAAGCGTCTTTTGTGGAGCGCATGGGGCTTTAGTTATCGGTGAGTTGGGTTTAGGTTCGCGTGCGCTGTTTTACCCCCTCTAACTCCCCCGGCTACGCGACCCGTTATCAAGGGGGAGAACTCGACAGGCAAAGCCTGTAGATTTTGCTCCTCCCCTTGATAAGGGGAGGCTGGGAGGGGTAAAACAGCGCGCGAAGAAATCGCACAACAACGCTATCACGTGCCATCAATCAGAGCCCATGAATGCATGGGCTTTTATTCAACTGGATGAAGAATGCAACAATCACGAATTAATTGGGCGGTATGGGTACCGCTGTTTTTTATTGCACTGTACATACTCCCGCTAGATTTGCGTCCGCTATGGTCGCCAGATGAACTGCGTTACGGTGAGATCTCGCGCGAGATGGTCGAGTCAGGTAACTGGATAGTACCTACATTTAATGATCTTCGTTATTTCGAAAAACCGATCATGGGCTATTGGTTTAACGCGATAGCACAGGTGCTTTTCGGTGACACCAACTTTGCAGTCAGAATCGCCTCTGCACTTGCATCCTTAGGTGGTGCTTTATTCCTTGTCTCTTTGGTTAGTCGTATGACCGATCGCAGACAAGGTTGGCTTACTGCGGGCGTATTCTTGAGCATGTTCATGGTCGCAGCGATCGGTACTTATAGCGTACTTGATGGCATGCTGGCGTTTTGGTTGACAGCTTGTTATGCCGCCTTCTTCTTTGCAACGGAGTCGACGACCACCAAACAGCGTTGGCTTTACTATGGCTTAGCGGGCTTTTTCTGTGGTTGTGCGGTTCTCACAAAAGGCTTCTTAGCCTTAGCATTGCCTGTGATAGTCGTTGTTCCCTACATGATTATGCAGAAACAGTTCTTAGAGATCCTTCGCTGGGGTTGGTGGGTAATGCTGGTGGCATTTATCACTTGCTTACCTTGGTCTTTAGCGATTCACGCGGCGGAACCAGATTACTGGAATTACTTCTTCTGGGAAGAGCACATCCACCGCTTCTCTGCAGAAGACGCTCAACATGCTGCGCCGGCTTGGTATTACATCCCATTCCTTTTCTTGGGCACGTTACCTTGGGTTTTCTGGGCACCGTCAGCACTCGTACAACTTAAGGGTGAGTTTAGTAAGCCACTTATTCGCTATTCGATTTGGTGGGCAGTCATGCCTTTCCTATTGTTTTCTTATGCGAGCGGTAAATTAGCGACTTACATCCTTCCATGTATGGCTCCAATCGCGATTTTGCTTACACACGGTATTATCAAAGCCTATAACAGCAAGGCGAAAGGTCTGACGATTGGCTCGTTAATCAATGGTGCCTTTTTTGCTCTCGTAGCAGTGACGCTGATGGTTATGTTCTTTATGGGTAAGCTGCCATTGGATGAGACTGAGTCTTACCGCCCTTGGATTGCACTGTTTATTCTTGGGTTTTGGGCGGCATGTGCATTTTACGCAGCGAAAGCAAGTGCATTTGAGCACAAGTTCATGGCTTACATGGTGTCGCCGCTGGCGCTATTTGCACTGTTCTCAACAGTGGTACCAAACAGCACGATCGATTCAAAAATGCCAGCTCGCTTTATGGAAGAGCTTGCTCCAAAAGTCACAGACGAGATGGTGTTGATTGCTGATTACCCTGACACGATGTCGGCATTGAACTGGTACTTGAAGCGCACTGACGTCTACCTAACTAAGGGTATGGGTGAGGTTGATTACGGTTTGAACTACGATGATGCTAACCATCGCTGGATACCGTTTGAAAACATTAGTGCGTTTATTAAAGAGAAGCAAAAAACAGCACCAGTACTGCTTCACTTTAGAAACTTGCCACCATTACCAGAAGATTTCCCTGTTGCAGATGAACACGTCGATCGTGGGCGCTACCATGCCCTGATCTTCAATCAAGTTTCGGCTGAGTAATGACCGTCCTTTTGTACATCATTTCTGTACTTGCTAGCTCGCTTAGCCAATATTGGCAAAAGCGGGCTGCAATGTATTTTGAAGAAAACCCAGAGCTGAGTGCCATTAGCAAGCTGTTGAGTTTCCCTATGATCTTGGGCATTGGCTTTTTAGGCACAAGTGCGCTGACCTGGCTTGGTGTGCTAACGCAATGGGATGTGTCAGTGGCGTATCCTTTACTCAGTGTTAATTTTGTCATCATGCTATTGGTTTCTAAGTTTGCCTTTGGCGAAGTTATTGTCCCGAAGCAATGGCTAGGTGTGATGATGATTATGGTGGGTGTTGGCATACTGGGAGGCGCTCACTAATGATGTTGAAAGATATTAAGGCAGGTCTTCCCGTTGCGCTTCTTAGTGTTTGTTTGATTTCAGTTGCTCAACTGGCCATGAAATGGGGGATGGGCAATCTGTCGAAAAAATGGGAGTTCATTGAGCCGCTCCTATATACACTGGATGTGATATCGCTGCTTTCCAATGCGTGGCCTGCATTATTGTGTGTTGCCTTGGGGTTAGGCTGCTACGCATTATCCATGGCATGTTGGGTAATGGCATTGAAGCATTTACCACTGGGCGTCGCCTATCCATTGCTAAGCTTAAGCTATGTATTGGTTTATGTGCTCGCTGTTACCTTGCCTTGGCTAGATGAACCATTTAGCTTAACTAAGTTATCAGGTATAGCGTGTATTCTTGTCGGACTTGCGCTTATATTTACTGCAAAAAAATCCAGCGATTAGGCTGGATTTTTCCTATTTAACGATTGGTTAGCGACCTCTGCCATCCACCATAATTTTCAGCGTGCGAAACACGATGTGGATATCGGTCATTAACCATGATTTGAATGACGACAGTGATAGCGCGTAGCTGTGGTCAAATCCAACTTTACTACGCACATCCTCAATACAGGTGTCATAACCTTGATTAACTTGAGCAAGCCCTGTGATACCGGGAAGCACATCGTATGTGCGCTCAACAAAAAATGGAATATCGTTTTCTAGTCTTTGATAGAAGTCCGGGCGCTCAGGGCGTGGGCCTATCAATGACATGTCTCCGCGAAGTACGTTAATAAACTGCGGTAGCTCATCAAGTCGCGTCTTGCGTAAAAAGCGACCAACTGGCGTAATGCGAGGGTCGTTTTCTGTTGCCCAGGTAGCACCTGTACGTGACTCTGCATCGATGTACATGGTTCTAAATTTAAGCACGTGGATAAAGTCCATTTTTGTTGGACTCCATTTACCAACGCGAAGCTGCTGATAAAAAATTGGACCTTTTGATGTTAGCTTTATCGCTAACGCCACTGGGATAAAGAAGATACCTAGAATGAGCATGCCTACACTCGCACCGACCAAGTCAAAGATACGCTTTGAGGTACGAATCAGGGTTTTTTCCATATTAACCTTTTTCATGTTCATTCTCCTGTTGTGGTAGACGTTTCCATACACCGTTTTCTAAGCCGATTAGATAGCGAAGGCCACCGATTAAGTTTGCAGTGTGTCCAACGATGAGGTAAGTAAATGCTCGTACTAGTTTAATGGATTGTAGTTTTGGGATAAGTACGCTAATTGCTACTGAGCCATAGAGCGAAACTTGTAGTAATAGAAAGCTGGTAAATAGTGTACTGCTCGGCGCCAATATAGCTGATGTAATCATGCATATGATCATCAAGTAGGGGGTTAGCACTCTTAGTCCTTTTCCTGAAAAGAATGTGAGTGCCGTGCCTTTGTGCTGAGGGGAAAATAGCGGCAGTAAGGCGATAATTTGCTGCATATTCCCAGCAGAGATACGAAGTCGGCGTTTGAAGTCTTGGCTAGTGCCGCTGCTTTCCATTTCAATGGCGTTCATATGCGGTTCGTACACAGCTCGATAGCCAAGTCGAACAATGTTCATTGGAATAATGAAATCGTCGTTGATGGTGTTGTAAGGCAGGGCTTCAAATAAGTTTGCTCTGATGAAGTAGAGCGCACCATGAGCACCGATCGTAGAGCCCAGAGTTGACTCGCTGTATTTCACTTGATTCTGGTAGCGCCAGTATAGTGACTCACCACGCTCATCTTGCTCTAGGAGTTGATAAGTCGAGTTAACCACACCGACATTTTTGTCCTGAAAATGATGCGCTGCGAGCTTGAGAGCATCAATAGAGATCAACGCTGATACATCGGAGATGCACGTGATGTCAGTTTCTATCGCCGACAAGTGTTGATTAAGTCGGAACACCTTCCCTTGGTTATCCGCATTGTCGATGATCTTAAATAGAGTATCGCAGCAGATAGCTTCTTGAATGGTTTCTTCCGCCACATGAATAGTATTGTCAGTGCTGCCGTCGTTAATAATGATGACTTCTAGCTTGTCGCGAGGGTAGTCGAGTACAGCACAGTTTCGGATCTTATCGGCTATCCATTTACCTTCATTGTAAGCAGGGATGACGATAGTGATCGATGGTAAAGCTGCATTGTTGTCTAGCTGATAGAGAGATACTCGTTTGGCTTTAGGTAGCGGGTGACGTGATGCCCACCACTTCAGTAGTAAAGGGTACATAGCGTGGTGGTAGACAATAAAAAAAGCACTAGTCCAAAACAAGCTGATAAGTAGTGTTTGCATATCTATTCCTTGAGTAGCGTCAGTCATCATTTATGCCTTAACCGCGAGTGCGCGGTAAGCTTGGCTCATGGTGCGAACATCGTTATGCTCGACCACAAAATCTCTCGGTGTAAATAAGTGACGAGTCGCAATGGCTTTTTCGAGTGTGGCCAATAGTGAAAATACGCGTTTGGATTTGGTCGTAAGCCCAGAGAGAGGGCACAAGGTTTCTCGCGCTGCACCTACATCGGTTACCACGACAGGGATATTGCACGCCTGAGCTTCAAGTGGGGACAGTGGAAATCCTTCACAGCTTGATGGTAAGCAGAATAAATCCAGTGATTGATAAAAACTTGGCATATCGCTCACTAATCCCAAAAAGTGAACGCGATGGCCAATGTTTAGATGTTGGCAAAGCTGTTTTAACTCTTGCTCTAATGGCCCTGCGCCAGCAATCGCTAAGTGCGTGTTCTCAGGTAGTCGTGATACCGCTTTAATCAGCGTTGTATGAGATTTAACGGGAACTAATCGTCCTGCAGTACCAATAAGTAGAGTGTGTGCTGGTAGTCCTAGAATACGTCTCGCAGCAGCTTGGTTGGCAGGGACAAAGCGGTTGCAGTCGATACCATTTTTAATCACCTTTGATTCTGTAAATGGAAACAGCTCATTCAACTGTTTGCTCACTTCGTCTGCGTCTGCAACCAATATAGGGTTCACTAGTTTTAGCGCCAGTGTTTCAACATGGCGACGCTTGGTGTTTTGCAGGTGCCACATGTCGTGCTCGGTATGAATGCAAGTTGTGATGCGTGCCATTCTTGCTGCGATACCACCATACAGCAGTGGGCCAATGTGATGAGTATGAACCACGTCGGCACTTAGGCGTTTTAGCTCAGCGCTGAGCTGTTTAATCAGCGATAGTTGAAACCCTTCTGCTTTGTCTAAGAACACCAACTGCGACTGGAAGTGTCTTAAAATAGGCCAGTGTTGAATGGCTTGTTGCTGAGTACCTTCCAAGCTGATGATGTAGCAGCGCTCGTGAGCGGGGGTTTGCTTTAGGAGCTCAATGACCATGGTTTCAAGGCCGCCTGGCGCTAAATGTTGAACAACATGCACTGTGGTCAGTGTTGCTTTTCTGCCTTGATTCTTTATGGATAGCTTCTTTGTGGATTGATTACGCTGAATTGCCATCATTCTCGTCTCCTTACTTACATCATTCGCCGTTCTCGTCGTGTTGCAAATTAACGATGGCAGCGCTATTTACTAGGAGAATTGCACTTAGTGTGCCAAGAATTTAATGTTCTTTAAAACAGAGGGTTAGGAAAGGTTGCATGCCATTTCTCGAAATGACATGCAAAATAGCAAATCTAGAAACTGATTTTGGGAATAGCGGTGATAACCGGTAGCTTGGCGTCTTCGAGCTGCTGGCGACGACGAATGGTCGTATCAAATAGCTCGAGGAATATCGCGGTGCCAATCCCAAGCGCGATTCCTGCAATGACCCCCAATATCGCAAAAACAATAGATGGCAAATTGGTTGAACTGCTGGGAGTGTAGGGCAGGTCAATCACTTTTACGCGTTTATTCTGCTCGAATATACCCAGTGAGCCAGTAAGCTCCGCCATTTCGTAGCGCTCTACCAGTTCATCATACAGTTCTCGCTTTAGCGTGACGTCACGTTGCAGACGCAATAGCTGCTTGGCGTTGCTACCATAGTTTTTAGCATTGGCGGTCAGTTCGGCAATCATTGACTCCAGGCTTGAGGTTTCTTGTTTCAACGACTCGTATCGTCCGCGCACTATTTGGAGATTTTGAAGCTGGGTAATCAATAGTGGTTGAAATTCGCGGCTACTGCTGCCGGTACCTGCTGCGCTGGCAATGTCCCATAGCTGATCGGAATCCAATCCAGTTTGTTCACTGCTTAGTAATACTGAACGCTCTTGCTCTAATCTTTGCAGTTCACGTAGCTTGGCCTGTACGGCGCTATGAGAGGTGGTGTATTTGGCTTTCAGCAGCGTCAATTCACTACGGATTTCAATGATTTGTTCTTCTAAACGACCAACAATAGGGTTTGTCTTTGAAAGCTGCTGATCTAAGGTACCGAGGCTTTTCTCAATGCCTGCTAGCTCAGCCTGCTTTTCTGCAAGCTTTTGTTTGAGTTTAGCCAAGCGGCTTAAATTCTCACTTTGCATTTCAGGCGTGGCAGCCGAGTGCGCATTGTAATACTCTGCCAATGCTTGCTCCGCCTTCTCTAAAGCTTGCTTGCGTTTCTCAATATGAATGGTTAGGAACTCGCTTGAATCGCGTATCGATGACCGCTCAGGGGCAAGCAGCTCTTCAATAAAGTGTACGCTGACTGACTCAAGTAACGCTTTCATACCATCGGGTGAAGAGGCAGAGTGTTCGATTTTGATAAAGTCTTTACCTAGCTGACTGACCGCTAAGTTCGAGGATATCTTAGCAATGACTTGATCTTGCTCGTAGGGACTCATGGAATCGTTGATAAGATTCAAATCGCTTGCGACCGAGAGCAAGACATGACGACTGTTGAGTAGGGTTTTTAGCGCTGATAAACGTTCTTTGAGCATGGTGGATACCGCAATATCTTCAAGGAACGGGTTCATTTTCGCCGTTTCTTGAATCAACATGCTGGTGTGAGATTTGTATTTAGGCGGCGTCATCGCGCCAACCGCGTAAGCTATGACGGGCATCACTAGAATAGGGATGACAATCGCGTAACGGCGACGCCAAGCCGCTGTCAGCATCACCAAAAGACGTATCTTAAGCTCGCTCATAGTGCCTCCAAATACAACTCAAGTGTGCTTGCTCTATTATCCCAGCAATCGCAATCGACCAAACCCTTGGGTAGGGTTTGGCTCTCGTTGGCAATGCGCTTGAGCGTGACCACCATGTCATCGACATTGCTAACCACATTTACGTGTTCGCGATAACCCGTGAGAGCTGGAAAGTCGGTACTAACCACGGGCGTTCTCGCAGCTAGGTATTCTTTCAGCTTTAGCGGATTACAGGCCTTGATTTGCTCATTGAGTACGAATGGTAGCAGGCTAACCGTCCAGTGTTGACTGTAGCTTGGTAGCTCCTGATGAGGCTTTGCTCCGAGATAAAATACGTTATCTGCCGCAGTAATTGGCAGCGAACCAAGCTCAATTTGACCGATAAAGACAAAGTCCCAGTCTGGTAATGCAGCAATGGTTTGATTGAGTAGTTCATAGTCGAGCCAATTTGACAAACTGCCGTAAAACCCAGCAATTGGTCTGCCTCGATTGGGTAAATCTAGCGCGCGCTTGGCTGGAGTAGAGAATTGCTCGCTATCTACGCCATGACTTAGCAAGCGGGTTTTATGGCTTGGAAATTTTGAGCATAGTTTTTCGCTGGCGGTGATCACTAAATCAGCCTGATCGACTAATCCACTTTCATGCTCGAGAACGGTGTCGTGATCCACGCCGGCCAGTGCACCAAAGTCATCGCCACAGTAATAGACAATAGAACGCTGTCCAAGGAGCGCACAGACATCGGATGCGGTAGGCAGTGATGTCCAAACAATAGGATCGTTAAGCTGTAGTTTATCGATCATCGGTTTGAGCTGGTGCGCCATCGCTTTCGCTGCTAGTTTGCGGCTCCATGCAGCACGTGGTGCAGGCAAGGTGTGGATATTAGCGATGGTCATGCTAGCGGGCTTATCGATGCGTGTAGGTTGAAACTGGCTCGCTTTACCTTTACCAAGCACTTTGCCGAGCGCGCGTCTCATATCATTTTTCGTTAGGCGCGGCTGTCTGAGACCAATAGAATTGACCCATAGCACTTTTCTTTTGCTCGCTAAGCGCTTTATCAAGTGCTGAGTACTGGAAGGTAGGGCTCCATAATCTTCACCGAAAACAATCAGATCTCGCATTACTCTATCCTCTTATTGGGTGATTTCTTTGACCGCTTTGGCAGGTGAGCCAGCAGCGATAACGTTAGCTGGTAGATCGTGTGTTACTACGCTCCCCGCGGCGACGATAGTCCCTCTACCAATCGTTACGCCGGGCTGAACGGTGACCCCTGTTGCTAGCCATACATCTTGTTCTAAAACAATGTCTCCCAATCTATGATCTTCATCTGGAGCTCCTAGAGCGCGCTGCTCGGCATTCAAAGGGTGCCCTGAATAACCAAATAGCTGACAGCGACCCGCAATACGCACGTTGTCTTGAATTTCCACTCTCCCTGCTACAGCAATAGACACTTGCCATCCGATATCAACATTACTGCCAACCTTTAGGGTTGGAGTGACCGATGGGTCTGGATGAGGCGTCGTGCGGCCACTCAAGGTGGTGTGACCGGATACACGGCATTCGTTGCCAAGCTCTATTTTTAGTGGGCCGGTCACCAAAGGAAGACCGCTGTAGAGATAGAGTGAATGTCCGCAGCTAGCAAGGCGTCCCTTAAATGCTGGCGTGTAAATGAAAAGTCGAGTTAGCGTATCGAAGCCGCCTTTTAATACGGTGATGAGACGATACATTATCTTGTTGTAAATTCTTGGTGTTGGGATCCCTGCTGCACGCGCTCGTTTCAACATGGCAAACAGGCGACGCATTTTAGGATTCGGGTGGCTTCGAAGCCAAGTTTTGAAATCAAATGAAGTTGCTGTAGCCATAATCATGTTCCTTGTTCTTTCCCTGAACCAGCGAGACGTCGCTAGTTTCAACTGTGTACTTTGTTCAATTCAAGAACTGAGCCAATAATTTTTTATAATAAAAACAGTTAATTACTTTAGTTCTGCGCGCGAGTCTCTGTTTTTCTCAAATTGAGAAGCGATTTGTGAGACAGCAATAGTGAGTGCAGCGAGGATATAAATGGGCCATACGAACCCTTGTGTTAAGAAGGTGCCTGATACAAAGGTCCCAACAAGCCCGCTATAAACGGCCATGGCCATTGAGCGAAGGTAAGGAGGAATGTCGTCACTGCTATCCAGATTTCTAAGCGTTTGCCTCGCACACTTAATCAAACTGGTGATAAACAGCAAAAAGACGGTTAGGCCGAGAAAACCGGACTCTGCAAGCACGCCGAACCAGGTACTGTGCACGGCATGGTTTAGTCCATCCCAATGGGGGCTGTAAAAGAAGTAATTGTAATAGAAGTTATCTAGCCCAACCCCGAGTAGGGGATTATCTACGGCCATTTTAAACGCCGCTTCCCAAGCATAAACGCGTCCCATTGCTGACTCATCGATACCCGACTCGGCAGCGCCCCCTGAGGATCGGCTTGAAATACCGGCTACGGCGTAGAGTACCACCGCGCCAAAAAAGCCGAGTGAAAAGAACAACACTTTCGACTGGATAAATCGCCAACCAAACACGCCGAAAACAGCGAGCGAGCCTAGCAGGCCTCCTCGACTTTGCGTGGCAAGAACCGCAAAAAATAGAACGATGGAAGTGGCGGCTGCGAGCAATCGCATTGGTATGCCGACACCACGGGTAGTGGCGGTCGCAACGGTAAAGGCTAATGGAAACATCAGCACCAGTGCTAAATCATTTGGATCGCCTAGCATAGAACCAAAGCTACGTCCTATGGTGACTCGTGAGCCTTCAACCAAACCAATGCCGTTAATCGAGTTTGATAGCGCTTTACAGCCGACAATGAGCCCGGCGATAACAATGGCGAAAGAAAATCGAGACAGCTCTTTTGATGAGGTGATCAGCCAAGTTACTGCAAGCGTCATAATGATGATTTTTACGTAGTTGCCGGTGAACATGGAGATGGCTACCCCTTTATTCGACGCAAACGGGATACCGACGATAACCAGTCCCCAAAACACCAGTAACCAAAAGTAGGTGGGGTGCCAATAGAGCCTCAGTTTCTGGCTAAACACGGTATGCCAAATAAGCGCAGCCAAGGCGCCTGCTGAGAGCATCAAAGGGATCTTAAGCGGATAAAGTACCGGGAAGACTTCGTGTATTCGGAAGAACGAAAATACGATAAATAGAGTCACCAGCCAAAAAGTTTGGCTAAGTACCACCAAAATACCAATTGGTAACAGTGCGACCACCAGGCCTATCACAGGGTGTGGTGCCAACACCCATGCTGCCCCAACCAAACCACACAAAACCAAACTCAGCACAATATGTTTGCTGTGTTTAGCCTGGTCGATTGAAGATGTGGCGGATGATTGAGTCATAATTACCTAGCACGTGGTCGTCGATAATGACTAACTAGGCAAATAGAGTGCCAAACATGGAAATATGCCGGAGGCCTTGTGCAGTGGGCTCTCTAGAGGGAGTAGATTAAGTCTTAATTAAAGAAACAGAGTGTTTCTCATTTTGGGAATCAAATTGAGCGGCGAGATTTACGCTTTGAGTCCGTATACCCCGAGCATCGTCGGTATGACCACATCGGTAGAGTAATTGAGTTCAATGGTTTGCTGGGCGTGATACTTGATTTGCGAGCGTTTTGCGTCTGAAAGCGAAAACCAAGTGTTTAGTGTGGCTCTCATGTCTTCGGGAGATGAGGTGATCCAGCCATTGCTACCGGTATCAATAACACTAGGAAGCTCACCTAGCTCGAAGCTTATGACTGGTATTCCTCTAGACATCGCTTCTAGTGCTGCCATCGGTAACCCTTCATATCGAGACGTGATCAGAAGAAGGTCGATGCTTTGCCAAACCTCATTCATATTGGATTGGTGCCCGTGAAACTGCACATTTGGCGGAGCAATCTCTTTTAACAGCGCTTCCATTGGTCCTGAACCATAGATATGAAAATCCTGGTTTGGAAAATGGGTGGCTATTTCAATAAAGGTATCTGGGCCTTTTTCTTCACTTAACCTGCCGACAAATGCGACACTGCGCGACGCAAGTGAAACAAGCGGCGCTTTGGGAACAAAGTTTTTTACCAGTATGCTTTTGTAAGGAAGCTTCGATTGAATAGTGCGACTGACGCAGATACGTTGCTCGCTAAGGAAAGCACTGAACCTATCGAGAGCATCATAAAGTTTGACGCGACCTTTTGGCGTTTCTCCAGCGTGAAAGCTTGAAACAATACGAATTGAGTTGGTGAAGCCAATAAGGCGAGTGACCCGCGCTAAAAGGCTGCCTTTATAACCATGCGTATGAATGACTGCTGGGCGTTGATTGTGTTGATCAGCGCTAGAAATCGCCTCTTTAAGACGTAACAGTGGGTGAGTGTTGGGATACTCACGGCTCAGGGCCATGGTAGGAATTGAATTTTGGCTTAGCGCCGTTTCTAGCGGCGGAGTTGGGTGGTATTCGTTGGAAAATACCACCTTTACCTGGTAGTTGTGAGCGCGCAATCCCTTAGCGAGCTCCAAGACATGGGTCTCTATGCCGCCAAATGAGCGGCTATCGAGCAGTAACCAAATCACCGGATTAAGAGGCACTGTCTTCGGCTTCCCATGCTTGTTTTTTGCGATATACGGTGGAGGGGCTGAGCTCTAGTAACACCGCAGCATTGAGTACATTACCATCGCAATAGTCAATGGCTTGCTGAATGGTCTCCCGTTCTATTTGCCACATTGGACGGATGGTGACCCCTTGAGAGTTGCTTGGTTCTGCGTTTGGCGAGGTGTGACTAGCTGGGCTCTCCATTGGCATAGAAGTAGTGGTCATTTCAGGGGCGGCTTCTACTATCGGACTAGGCGCTGGGCTGGTCTGCTGTACAACAGAAAGACGGTTATTAGATGCCTGCGAGGCCGATGATTTAGTGGCAGTTGAAGCCATGACTTCGGGCGGTAGATGTGATACTCCGAGAGACTTTTCATCATTAAGTACCACAATATTGCGGATAATATTTTGCAGCTGACGCACGTTGCCCGGCCAAGGGTAGCGTTTCAGATAGCGTTGCGCGTCTTTCGCTATGGTTTCAAACTTGCGTCCATCTTGCTTGGAATAGATACGTAGGAAATGTTCGGCTAGTGTGACGATGTCACGGTCGCGTTCTCGCAGCGGTGGCATATGAATGGGAACAACGTGCACGCGATAGTAAAGGTCTTCTCTAAAGCGGCCTTCTTGAACCTCTAATAATGGATCTCGGTTGGTCGCGCAGATAATGCGTACGTCTACTTTTTGCTCTTTGGTGGCACCTAAAGGTGTAAAGGTGCCCGTTTGAAGAAAACGCAGCAGTTTTTTCTGCATTTCCAAATCCATCTCGCAAAGTTCATCCAAGAACAGCGTGCCGCCATCGGCGAGCGAGGCGGCGCCTTTACGGTCAGTTGCTGCGCCAGTGAATGCCCCTTTTACATGACCAAACACTTCGCTTTCCATAAGGTCTTTTGGAATGGCACCACAGTTGATGGCAACAAATGCTTTGTCTTTGCGGTTACTTTCATTGTGAATGGCATTGGCACAAACCTCTTTACCTGTACCACTTTCACCAATAATGAATACGCTGGCGTTGGTGTCGGACACCGCATCTATGATTTTATACACGCCCTGCATTGGGATGCTGGCACCAATAAAATCGTGGAAGCGTTCGCGATCCATTTTTTGCTGAATATCATCCAGCATGGTTTCGAGTTCAGCTTGCTTGAGGTGGATTTGGATAGACGTCTTTAACCTGTCAGCGCGTATGGGTTTTTCGAGGAAGTCTTTGGCGCCTTTTTGGATTAGCTTTACCGCAGTGTCGACACTGCCGTGAGCGGTAACCACCACTACGGGAATGCTAATGTTTTTCTCCTCAAGCCATTCCAAAATCTCGTCGCCTTGCATATCTGGAAGTTGAAGATCAAGGATAATTAGCGAAGGGATCGTACGTTCAAGTATGCGTTTTGCTTCACCGCCAGTCGCAGCATGCAGCAAGTCGAAAGGTTCATTTTTTAAGTATTGCTTGTAGAGAACGGCAAGAGAAGAGGAGTCCTCTACCAAGAGTACCTTAGGTGTCATACTTACAATCCTTTGTTTGATTAGACGTTGTTCTTCTAAGGATAGTACAGTTTGTCAATTTGCAACAAAGATTTGCGTGTTAAGGTACTGAATAATAACAACTTGCCTGTGTATATCTCAAAATGACGATTTAAATAGACTGAGATAAGAAGCGATTGTTGCGCACTTTGGTTTTCATCCAATTGGTAAAGCGATTGGGTAGCCAACTCAAGCGGTCTATTTCACGGCAGATTTCACTGGCAAGAGAAGGTTGGTCTCTATAGTTGAGAACGGAACCAAGCAGTTGAACTGATGTAGCATCACTCAATATTTGCGTGGCCTCCATGACTTGGTTGGTCATGGTGACACCGCTCAGTACAACGAGAAAAGTGCCATCACAGGCATTAGCGACAACCTGAGCCGGTATATTATTGTGATTGACGTTTAAAATCGGTGAGGTGTCGAACACAATACGGTCATAGTCTTCAAGCCAGCACTCGGTTTGCTTTCGAAGCTGAATTGGGTCTTTAAACCGCAAACGTGTTTTAGGGTCGTTCGGTACGCTTACTCCAAGAAATACTTTGGGCGATGAGGCATCACTTTCTTGATCCTGAAGTAATTGAGCAGAGGACTCAGCGTTCTCTGGTGGAATATCGAAGTCGATTGGAACCAAGCTCGGCCTAAACATATTGAGATCGACCAAAAGAGTTTTATACCCCGCCAGCAGGTAACGCTCAGTCAACGCTTTTGCTATAGTCGTTGTGCCTTCGCCGCTGTTGCAAGCGGTAAGGCAAATAGAGCGGCACTGCTTTAACTCAGCATTTAGATACAGCTCTTCAATCTCAGCATGAGTGGCAGGTATAGTCATTACAGCGCTCCGATAATAGCTATGGTTGAAACGATTCGGAAAATATCGGTCAGACCCAGGCGAGCTTGTTCAGCAAAACTATTGCGGCGATCGGGGACATAAACGGTGTCACCAGCGCGAAGTACAGGTAGCATTCGGATGTCTGCTGTTTTACTAAACTCAACCAAATCAAATGAACGAGCTTGCCCTTGGCAGCATGACATATTCACGATACTTATCTTACTGACATACGCGCGTTCATCTGGCCCGCCAGCTTGAGCTAAGATATCCAAGATAGTCATGTTGTCATTAAAAACATAACGACCGGGGCTTTTCACTGCACCGAGTACGCGCACTGTTTTTTCTTTGGGTTTGTCGAGCCAGTTTTTGTTTTTCTCTGGAACATAGATGGTGTCACCTGGCTTCACTAGAGGCAAAATGGACTCATCACCTGTCTCAAAGTAAGTCGACAAGTTGAGCTTACTGACTTTTGCATAAGGCTTATCGCGATGGGTGACGCGAATATTGTGAATATCTGCATCTTTAGTTGGCCCATCTGCAGCGGAGAGAATATCTAGGAAATGCATCTCATTGGTAAAGCGATAGCGTCCTGGAGCATTGACCTGACCAAATACGTAGATGGATGCATCAGAGCTTTGTCTTACCCACTGAGCTTTGTTGTCGGATGGATCTTGTGGAAGGTCGTGCACTCTGACAACGGCGCCAGCTGCGATATAGGGTAATTCTGATTGAGGAGCGCCCTTTTTGATAAACTCGTCTAAGTTGAACACCACGGTTTTCCCACCGTTTGCCACTTCGATCTTAGAAGTGTCTGCTCGCCCTTTTGGGCCACCAACGTGGGCCAACAGATCCATCAGATCCATTTCATCTGACCATTCTATACGACCGGGTCTGACTACCTCACCGATAACATTGACCGCGCGATCTGGTGATATCTTGAGCCACGATTTTTCGTTGATATCGGTTTTCTCTGGTACAAAAATCGCGTCACCTGCTTCAATCAGTGGTGCTTCAGATTTACTGAGCCCTTCGGTATAAGCGGTCAAATCGAAGGGAATGATAGAGCCGTCGGACTTAATCACTCGCATTTGGCGAGACTCAGCGAAACGTGTTGGACCGCCAGCATTGGCAAGGATATCCATAAACGTCGCTCCCGGCTTGCCCTCGAACGCACCAGGGGCTGCTACTTCACCCATGACATAAACGGTGTTAGAACCGGATTTAATTTCCTCTTCTTGCTTGGGAACAAATATAGTTGCACCTGGCTGTAATGGTGGTAGCAGCGATGTGTCACCACTATCCAAGTAGCGTTTGAGGTTAAACAGAATAGGGGAGTTGTTACTGATAACTCGGATTTGCTCAACACTGGCATAGCGAGTTACACCGCCTGCGCGCATCAGCACGTCGACAAGGTCTGTATTGGCTTTATAAGAGAAAGAGCCTGGCGCATTAACTTCACCAAACACCTTGATCGCTTGGCGTGAATCGGCGCTGTCTCCAGAGTCCGCAAGTTTAGCAGCATCAAATTCTTGCTCGACGTTCCCGACAAGGGGGGAAGCAGGAACGAAAAGTATGTCTAAGGACTCTAGTGTAGGTAAGTCGCTGTCATCACCGGTATCAAGAAACTGTTTGTAGTCAAACTCACTGCGCTCTGCTCCGCGGCGGTGAATCATTTTGTTGAGTTGTGCACCGGCTCTCAAGCCTCCAGCGGCCTGCAATGCCATTTGCACGTTCGAGTTATGAGGAATGGTGTACTCCCCCGGTGCCTCAACATAACCCTGTACGGAAATTAATATCTGGCGCTCGGCGATGAATACTTTGACATTGCTTGTATCGCGAAAGACGCTACTAAGGGCGTCCACCACGACAGATTCAAGCTGCGTCTCATCAAATCCGGCGACGAAGACCTGCCCAACTTCAGGAAGATTAATGCGACCGCGTTTGTCGACTTGAAATGCTCGGTTAAGGCTAGACTCTCCAGGTAGGTCAACTTGAATAAGGTCGCCAACCTGGACGTTTTTTTCGTCAGCGAACGTAGCTGGACTGAGCGCAACCACGATCATTGCCAATAGCAGTGTCGCCAGGGTATTGAGAAGCTTCATTATTGTGCTCCCTTGTCAGCAGCTCCATATCCAGTATGGCTACTTTCGGTGGCGCTATAACTTTCTGCAGCGCTATAGTTATCAGCAATGACATCAACGCTAACGCGTCGGTTGGTGAGCATGATGCCTGGTGTGTTTCCTTCATACAAAGGCAGCTCTTCGCCTAAAGAATGTGTGTCGATTCGATTCGGCGCTAATCCAAAGATCGTTAGGTAGCGTTTTACTTGTTGCGCGCGTCCTTTGGCAATTCGTTCGTTGTATTCTTTGGTCCCGGTCGCATCTGCGTGGCCTGTGACCGACAATCGAATATTCGGATGCTGTTTTAAGATGTTTGCTGCCTCTGCCAAGTGACCCATATACTTAGGGTTAACTTCTATAGAGTCATAGGCAAACTGATTATCGACGTTCAGTAAGTTGTAAATACGTTTGACGACAGCCATTTGGTCGTCAAATGCCGCCCCTTTCGCTGGTGGCGCACAGGTTGCTTGACTCAATACGTAGTCTAGTCGTAGCTCTAGGTCGTTCAATTTTTTTCGTTGGATAACGATGTCATTGGCTGCATCAATCCACAAGCCACCTTCAAGCTCTCGCGCGATTCGATTTTGCTTCTCTTGTGCCTGCAACACGGCAGCGGGAAAACACCACTGAGCGCCCTCTTGTATCAGTGAATCTAAGTGGAGTTTGGTCAGCTTCCAGTCGAAGCGGAGTCCGTGTTCCGGTCCGAGTGGTTCCTCAGGCATGACAGGGGAAAAGTCAGACCCTACATATTGTTCGGCAGTGCCTCCGGTTCCATTATCAGGATAACTGGTACATGCAACCAGAAGACTTGCCGAGATACAGGTTAATGCTCGTTTTATACCCGTGTTTACATCCATGTAGTGACCACCTATTTTTGCCAACTCTTTAGTCTAATATTATGAGGCTACAAGTACTCGTTACTGGCGTGAGTGTTGACCGGAATCGCCTGGCCAATTCGAAGTAACTTGATGATTTGCAGGGGCTGACCTGTGACATTCTCCAGACGCATTTTTCGTTCACGTTCAACCAGTCGCTTATACAAATAAACAATAGCACCGATGCCGGAAGAATCCATAAAGTGCACTTGTTCTAGGTCGATTTCCACTTCTCTGTGTCCATCATTGTGAATGATGTCATCAATTTGAGCTTGAGCCGATCGGCTGCCTCGAGCATCAAAATCGCCTAAAACTTTTACTTGAAGGGTTTGAGTGTTGCTTTCTGCTTTTAGTAGTTCCATGGTCTTGTCCTCGTCCTGAATGGCCAAATTGTTTCTACATCTAATAGATTGCATGGAGTGTGCCAATAATTTAGTTGTTATATTTCAATGGTTTGTTGTTTTGTGGCGGTGTGTTTTTCAAATTGAAGATGTGATTCTCAAATTGAAAATAGAAATAGCAGGGTGAGAAAGGAAAAATGTAGCGGAAGGCGGTAAATGGATAGCCTTAGTGAGGTGATGTGGAATAATTACAATCTAGCTCCACCACTAGCGAGTGGCAGAGCTAGATTCTGCTAATAGATAATGGCCGTTTTCACCATGGCCTTGAAGCGGCGAACGCTAGGGTAGGTGACGAAGGTTTGCACATGTTTTGCTGTACGATGGAAATAACCTTTGTGCTGCGAAGCATACTCACAGTAGGCGTCCATCAAACGCTCATCAATAAAGCGCTTCGCTTTAGAGCATTGGGCTTGAGCAAAGCTGACATGACGCTGAGCAATCGTCTTCATTGCTTCAATACGTTTTGGAACATTCGAAGAGACGCTGCCTTGGCGCATCAGGTAGTGCATGCGAATTTCGTTGGTAAACGACACGTCACCAATCTCACTTAACTTTAACCACAGATCCCAATCACTGGCACTTGGCAATTCACAGTCAAACCCTTGTACTTGAAGGTAAGCATCACGGCGACACATGACCGAAGAAGTACCGACGATGTTCTCTTTGAAAAGCATTGCGGTTGCATGGTTTAACATTTGATAGCCGGTAGTGGCAGATTGCGATTCAATATGGCGTTGAAACTCGGGCCAGTATTGAAAACATGGAATGATGAACTCGTTCGCTTCATTGATGTGCTCGTAATTGGTAAAGCTAAGTACGCAGTTGGGGTGCTCACTCATAAAAGCCACCTGTTCGGCGAGTTTACTGTGTGTCCATAGATCATCAGCATCTAAAAATGCTATCCATTCACCTTTAGCTTGCGATACACCAAGATTGCGAGCGGCGCCAGGCCCTCCACGCTCACTTAGAATGAGTGAGATATGTGGATGGGTATTACATAAATCAGTCAAGTACTCACGTGAACCGTCCGTGGAACCATCGTCAACGAACAGGATTTCGTAATGGGTATAAGTCTGCTGCTCGATGCTTTGTAAGCACTGAGGAAGGTATGCCAAACAGTTGAAGTTTGGAATGACAATACTGACGGTTGGGGTTGAATGTGAAGTCATGTTGGAATTCCTTATAAACGTTTAGCGCACGTATCAGTGTGGATGGCGTTGTCGGCTTGTTTCGCTGTAGGTCGCCAGTTTTGTATCAGCCAAAAGCTGAATAGGATGGTTTGTACTAGCCAGCCTGCTATCAGATAGATTGGTGACAATTGGTTTAGAGCAATAAAGCCGGTTACCCAAGCTAGGTGAACAGCAAGTTGTATGTAGTGATGATTCAACACCAGGCGCTTTTGGCTGGCGCGGTCAAACAGATAGGCACGTAGTGCATAGAGCGCAACAAAGGCAAACACAACGCCTTGGATCCCAAATAGCCAGCTTGACAGGGTAAACACAGTAAGCGCTGCGATTGCCATAATAGTATTGATTTTTAGAACAATTTTAGGTTGTTTTTCTATGTAGCAACCTGTGGTCAAGGTATGGGATATTTGCTTAAAAGCGATGCCCAGTGCTAGCCAAGGAATCCATTGTGAGGCTTCGTGATAGCGTGCTGGGAACCAGTTTTCGATAATCACAGGTGCGAATAGTGCGATACTCATCGCGAACCAAATAGTGGTGTGGCAAAGGGTCTCGGCGATACGTACGGTTTTTGCTTCGCCGTTTTGTTCATTGAGTATTTGAAAGCGTTTTGGAAACCACCATAGAGTGAGAGGTTCACACAGAAAGGCAACAATGAGAGCGAACTGCATTGCGATAGCGTATTGAGCTAATGATTCTAGTCCAACCGACGCCGCCAAGATCCAGCGCTCAGCACCTGCTGCGACAAATAGTAGCGACCCAGAGAAGATAAGAGGTAGCCCATAGTGCCTCATTTGCTTTGCTATTTGGGCATCCCAGCTAAACGAAAGTGAACACCATTGTTTAACTAACAGAAGGGTTGCTAGGTACAGAGACGAGAGTAGACCGGAGAGCAATACGCCAGTTAATCCTAAACCGTAATGTAAGAAAGCAAAGGTTAAAATGGCTTGAATCACAGCTTTGCTACTTGTTAGAAAAAAGAACAAGCGAGCATTGTCGATTAATCTTAGCCAGGTTAGCGGCATGTTGATGGTACAGCTGATAATCAGGGTCAACGTGACCAAAATGAAATCTGTGCTGCTGATTTGTGTCCATGTGGACAGCACAAAAAGACCAATTGGTACGGCAGCGATGAGTGCCATGACGGCGATTATGAGCTGTTGAATTGTGGCGGTGCTGTTTAACGTGTCAAACGCGCTGCCTTTTGCCTCTCCAGCTAGCTTGTAAAGCGCTTCTATCAAACCAAAACCAAGAATAATGCCACCGACGTTTAATATGGACAGCCATAGATCAAGCTGACCGTAGTCTGTGGTAGACAGCGCCCCAGCAACAATCGGCAGCATGATAAACGATACGCCTTTCATCAAAACTAGCCCTGCGGCGTAGTAAAGCGACTGTTGGATAGCGGGGCTCATAGTGTTGCTCCTTGTAACTGGTAGTTGCCTTCAATGGCGGTGGCCAGTTTTTTAGCTGAGCTGCGAGCACTGTATAGTCGAGTCACACGAGTTCGCGCTTTGTCTAACTGGTTCATTCGCTGCGAGGTGGTCAGTGAATACGTTTTGACGATGGCGGCCGCCAAACTTTGGGGATCTTTTGGTGGTACTAACAGTCCGGTACCTTCAACGATCATTTCCTTGCAGCCCATGAAGTTACTACAAATCACCGGCAGCCCGAGAGCCATCGCTTCTTTTACGACAACTGGCCCTGTGTCTCGATCGCCGTCACGCGCTTCACAAAAAGGGGTGCAAAGTGCCAAGTAGTGTGAGGCGTTATCAATAATCCATTCTGAGGGACGGCTACCAAGAAAGTGTACTTGCTCAGCAATGCCCAACTGATTGGCTAGCGCAACAAGCAGGGATTTCTGTTCACCATCACCGACAAGATCCAACATGGGACGCTCGTCATCTGGAAGTAACGCGATGGCTTGAAGAAGATCAACCAGCCCTTTTTTCTCTGTTAGGCGGCCAACAAAAAGTAACCGCCCATTGTGATGTTGGCGGGGATGAAATGGGTAGCGGTTAAGCTCGATCCCACATTCAACTAAATGCACTGGATGGTTGGGTGCAAGCTCTAGAAATTGGTCACACATATCTTCACAAACGCAGACTGAAAAGCTGGAAGATTCGAGCTTAAGAGCCAAGTCGGCCGGGCGCGCATAAACATCGTAACCGTGGCCGACGAAAGAGACTTGGCAACCTGAAAGCTTGCTTGCTGCAATCGCTGTCGCCGCGGTATGCAGAGCAAAATGAGCATGAAGGTGGTCACAGTCATTCTCTATTGCCACTCGTGCGAGTTGTCCTGCACTGCGTATCAGTGATTTTTTTGGAAGGCCATTTTGACGAACAATGAATGACAGAGCTTTGACGCTTCTGAATGGGTTACGAAGCCAAATGGCAAGAGCAGAAAAATTGCTAATGTTAGAAAGCGAAACAGCCTTATCTAGCAGTGGCTTATCAACAGGCTGACCACCATTTTGATGGATGTTGAAGGCAAAGGGTTTCACTTGATACCCCAGTGCTTCCATCGCACGTATCTCTGTACCGACGAAGGTTTCTGACAGAACAGGGAAATCGCTGAGTACGTAACCTAGAGTCTTCATTGCTTGCTCCTATGCGCCAGTGATGGACTGAATAGCGGTTAGCGGCTTCGATGGTGACCAAACCGCGCTAAAGCCAAGAGTCGGTAAATGCTGCTGAACACGTTGCCATGTCTGGTCATCTTTGATGTTGTTCAGGCAATTCATCTGACGCAAGCTGCGTTCGATAGTGCCGCGAGACAAGTGCTTTGCTAGCTCGCTATAGTTGTACATCGGTGTGCTGTTTTTGCCCCAGTTCTCCATGCCTAAGCGGCTTGTTAATGCAGGGTAGCGATAGCTCAGTGGCAATCCCTGGCTAAGCGGCTGATCTGTTTTGTCCCAGCGAATATTGGCAAGCTTTGGAGACAGTTTCTGTATCGCTTTTCGATGGAAGCGACTAGCGAGTTTATAGCGCACTGGTAAGTGAGCAATCTGATACAGCGCATCTTTGTTGAGAAATGGATGACTGCGAAGGTAGTGCGAATCTAACATTTGCTGCCCGCAAGCGACAAAGCGAACCACTCGATTTTGCAGGTAGAAGTTGTCCAAAAAACGTGCTGGTGTATCAAATTGATGAGCGTAGCGTTCAATGATTCTATTTAGGTCACTGAGCATGGCTTCTTTGTATTGAGGCGCATAGTTGAAAAAGGGTGTGGCTGATTTCGAATATTCCTCTCGAATGTAACGCTTAGCCCGCTCCATCAGTGATGTGTGACCTACCATGCCTTGACCAAAAATACTAAAGCCGGGAAAACCACGGTCGTAGTAGAACGCTCTTGCTACTTCAGCACCGGTGCCAGTTAGAATCATGCGCCCAGAGGTTTGTGCCAATAGTGAAGAATCAAGAATCGAATGGGCATGATGAAGAGGGACTTCACCATTGCCAAGATCTGCGACGCGTTGAATGGTGCTAGGGTCAGTGGGTGTCGCGAACTCGTTTCCAGTAATCAAACGAAGCCCTGCACACTCGGCAAGAGTTTTGGCAATTTGATGGTCACTAGAGAGAGGTGAGCCATAGGTTAGCGTTGTTGGCTGTTTGCCAAGTGCAGTGGCTGCAGACAGAATCAGGCGAGAGTCGAGCCCGCCACTTAATGACACCATTGGCTCACTGCCGCAGTGAAACGCTTCGCGAACGGCTTCGACAAAAGCTTCCAATGCATCATCAAAACGGGTGATGTCGTTACCTAAAATCGGGGTATCTTGACGAGATTCGACGTTGATGCACTCTGAATCTATGTTGACGTTTGTGTCCCCATTGAGGCAGCGGATCTCTTCCCATAATGTTTGCTCATCAAACAACTGGCCGAACGCCACTAACGTGCGTTGAGCGCTCGACGTTTTGGGTTGGTGCTGCGTAAAGGTGCTAAGCGCTTGACGACTGGTATAAAGTGCAGTGCTGTGTTGATGTTCGCCAACCCAAACTGGGAAGATGCCAAGACGATCTGTGCATGCTTGTACAGTTTGCTCATCGTTATCGACAACAATCCAACTGCGACCCCAATAAGATTGGCTGCGGTTTAGACTCACATCAGCGATGATGTCTGCATCACTGGCAGCACTTGCTGGGTCGCCCCAACAAATCACGGTTTTATGGCCAAGGTCCCAAATGGTCGCACTATCCAGCTCGCCATCATTGGCGGTGTTAGTCACGCTCACTGATTGATTGGTCGCTTTAGGAATTGTAATTAGATAATGTGCCATAACCCTGCCTCAGAAGTTTTATTGATACCTCTGTATTGCAACAGCCGTGCCCAAATTTAAATTCAATAAATACAGTAAGTTATGTTTCTTTCTTGAAGTGGTAATGGTGTTTTATCATTTTGACAATCAAAATCAGATTGAGAATTGGCATAGAGATAGGGTTGAGAGCGGAAAAAAAAGAGAGCCACAAGTGACTCTCTTTTATGAAACTACCATTCGCTAAATGTCGGAATCGCAGGCGTTAGGTTAGGCACGCGCGCGGCGTTTAGGTGCGCCTTTACCGTTTGGTTTGCCAGCTGGCTTTCCGCCTGATCTTTGTTGACCATTTGGTTTGCTGTTTGGTTTACCGTTACCTTGTTTTCCAGGGCCTTGACTCTGACCACCTGCGGAGCGCTGGCCTGGTTTCTTGCGGCGCTGACCGTCGGTTCGGATATCCGGTTGTCCCTTAGTGTGCTTAGTCGCAAAACGATTTGCGCCATGACGACCGGATTTGCGTCTTTGCGCAGGCGTGCGTGCATCAAGATCTTCTGCAGGTACGAGGCAGCCCGGCTTGTCACCGATAAGGTATTGCTTGCCCATGTTAACGAGCGCTTCGCGGATAAGTGGCCAGTTGTCGGGATCATGATAGCGCAGTAGCGCTTTGTGTAGCCTACGTTGACGATCACCTTTAGCAACCGGTAAGTCTTCGCGTTTTTTATATTTTACGCGCTTGAGCGGGTTGGTCTCAGAGTAATACATCGAGGTCGCATTACACATTGGTGATGGATAGAAGTTCTGAACCTGGTCGCACTCAAAGTTATTCTTCTTTAACCACAACGCAAGATTGAGCATGTCCTCATCTTCTGTACCCGGGTGAGCGGATATGAAGTAAGGGATCAAGTACTGTTTCTTGCCAGCTTCAGCACTGTATTTCTCGAACATCTCTTTGAAGCGATCGTAGGTACCCATACCTGGCTTCATCATCAAATCGAGTGGACCTTTCTCTGTATGCTCAGGAGCAATCTTCAAATAGCCACCGACATGGTGAGTGACCAACTCGCGAACATACTCTGGTGACTCGATCGCAAGATCGTAGCGAACGCCAGAGGCGATCATGACCTTCTTCACGCCTTTTACTTTACGTGCAGCGCGGTAAAGGTCGATGGTATGTTTGTGGTCGGTATTGAGCTTGTTACAGATACCTGGGAACACACAAGAAGGTCGGCGGCAATTGGCTTCTGCTTTTGGATCTGAACAACCGAGACGATACATGTTTGCCGTTGGTCCGCCCAAGTCGGAAATTGTACCTGTAAAACCAGGTACCTTGTCACGGATCTCTTCTAGCTCGCCAATGATCGACTCTTGCGAACGGTTTTGAATAATACGACCTTCGTGCTCAGTAATAGAACAGAACGAGCAGCCACCAAAACAACCTCGCATAATGTTCACCGAGGTCTTGATCATGTCGTAAGCTGGAATTTTTGCTTTACCGTACATAGGGTGCGGCACACGCGCATATGGCAGACCAAATACATAGTCCATCTCCTCAGTACTAAGAGGAATCGGCGCTTGGTTTACCCAAAGCTCACGGTCACCATGACGCTGGATCAGCGCTCGCCCAGAATAAGGGTTAGTCTCAAGGTGCATCACGCGGCTTGCGTGAGCATAAAGAATTCTGTCGTTGTTCAGCTTCTCGAACGGAGGTAAGCGCACCGCGGTAGTCGCAGCATCGTGTCGTGAAGGACGAATGGTGATTGGCTTCGCTTCTGGTGCAGACTCGGTTTTGTTGGTGTCGCAGTTCGACTCGACCTCATAAGGGTTTTGCGGAACAAACGCTTTACCCGGCTTCTCGATGCGAGATGAGTCGATGACGCGGTAGTGTTCAGGTGCCGCTGGCAGATTGACGGCAGTACCGCGAATATCTGTCATAGTGCTGATATCTTCACCGTCTGCGAGGCGATGTGCGACTTCGACCAGTGCTCGCTCTGCATTACCGAATAGCAGAATGTCTGCTTTGGCATCAAACAGTACAGAACGACGAACTTTATCTGACCAGTAGTCATAGTGGGCGATGCGGCGAAGGCTCGCCTCAATACCACCAAGAACAATAGGTGTACCTTTGTAGGCTTCGCGGCAACGCTGAGAATAGACGAGAGTCGCGCGGTCGGGACGTTTACCACCTTCATTGTTAGGGGTGTAAGCATCGTCGTGACGCAATTTGCGATCAGCGGTGTAACGGTTGATCATTGAGTCCATGTTGCCCGCGGTGATCCCGAAGAACAAATTTGGTTTCCCTAGCGTCATGAAGTCGTTTTTATTGCTCCAATCTGGCTGGGCAATAATACCAACACGAAAGCCTTGCGCTTCAAGCAGTCGACCAATGATAGCCATACCAAAACTCGGGTGGTCAACATAAGCATCACCTGTAACGATGATGATGTCACAGCTATCCCATCCAAGGGAGTCCATCTCTTTTCTGCTGGTTGGCAAAAAAGGAGCGGTACCGAAGCATTCAGCCCAGTATTTTTTGTGCTCATGGATTGGGTTAACGTCGTTGTGCATATTTTGACCTCTGGTTTTGGAGGCGGGCATTATATACTTCAATTCTAGTGACTTCAAAGCCCAAACAAATTGTGGGTATTACGACTGGATAGCATTCCTTCTTGAGCTGATATATCATCAGCGCCAATGTTTTTTGCAATGACACCACATCCATGATTACAGCAGTTTTGACTCTTCTCGCTCCTGCCTTAGCGGTTGCGATGCTTGTCCTTACCCTTATTTTAGCAAAGGGCGATATTTGTCCGGGTCAAAGAGGACGTATCCACAAGCTTCTTCCTGCCATTGGCATACTTTGGCTGGCGATTGCGTCACTTAAAGTCGAAGCGTTTTTGGTGGTGTTTGCTATTTTTTATTTTTACTCCAAGGTTCAGACTGGCAAGACGCGTCAGCAGGGGCCGTTTTGGGTTTTACATTTAGCCAATGGTTTGGCGGGCTCGTTTGCCGCCATTATAGTGGTCCAGCAGCCCAATTTAGCGCAGTCATTATCGCTAGCTTGTGCGGGGTTACTATTAGGCACAGCATTTTCACACCTATTGTTGACCATCGCCAAAACTCGTCTTCAGGCGTTTCACCGAATTCTGCCAGTTGCGGGCGTGGTTTTTGCTATGCTGCTCGCCCTGAGCTTTGTATTTAATGCCTATCAATGGGAGCCGAACATTGTCGCTGAGTACACGCCTGCCGTGATCAGTTCATTAGTGATGTTAATGCTAGGTGTGGTGATTTGGAGTTGGCATATCATTAAACACAGTGCACCAGCGAAAGGTCAGCTAGTGGTGGCCTTCTTGAGCTTAATGGTCACCAATGTAGGTTTGCTACAGCTTTATTGGCTTGCCTAATTTGCAAACCAAATCACTTTCTATTCCGTAATTAACAGCTAGTCTTTAAAGGCTAGCTTTTTTTATGGAGTACGATTATGGATCTAAGTAATGCGAGCCGTTTTGACAGTATTATTTTGCTTGGTATCGTCAACGAAAAGTTGCGTTTAGAATGTGACTCGTTTGAAGAGTTGGTGAGCATGTATGAAATGGATGTAGAAGGCGTGGTCGGTAAACTCGATATGTTGGGCTACCAATATGATCCTCTCACCAATCAATTTAAAGCTTACGAGCGCTAAAACCAGATACCACTAAAAAAGGTCGCAATGAGCGACCTTTTTCAATTAACGACTGTACTCAACCGCAGCACTTTTTGTGCTTCTTGCCGCTTCCGCAGGGGCAAGGGTCATTTCTACCCACCTTGCTGGATTCAGCGGTCAGCTGCTTCGGGGGTATGGAGTCGTCGATCTCCCCATCGACATAAAACCACTGTCCGTTTTCAAACAGGAAACGAGAACGCTCTGCAAGACAGTACTCCATGCCGTTTTCACGCAGGAAGGCGCGGAAGCTCACATAGCCTTCGTTCTCGTGAAGTCCATCTTCGCTGTTAATGACTTCGAGTCTTGCCCAGTCACTGTTGACCGAATCCGCGATGGCTTGTCGGTCTTGTTCGGCGTGACAGTTAGGGTGGTAGGTAGCGACGACAAAATCAACATTCTTGGTAATGTGAGCGCTATAGCGAGCGCGCATGAGTTGCTCTGGCTTTTTGGCAAGAGTGACATCGTTGTGTATAGGTTGGCAGCATTCTTGATAATTCAAGTTGCTGCCACAGTAACATGGCTTCATGGTAGGTCTAGAATCAAATGAGTTTATAGGTGCGTATTGTATTCTGACTCGATAGCGAGTAAGTCTTCAGTCCACTTAATGGCGTCATCGTAGTATCGAGCAAGCTTATCGTCACTGATCTCGAGCTTATCTCTCAGTGCGATAACCGTCGTCCAGTCAGCGCTCTCATACGCTTTTACTAGCGATAGGATATTACCTAGAGTGCCTTGCTTAGTAACGAGCGCTGCTTTCACCAGGTTGTCGATAGGCATCTTTTCAACTAACTCTGCTAGCGGCTGATCAAATAACGAATCGAGCAGCGAGAACATGCCGGTTAGAAAGCCTAACCCCTCATCAATATTGCTATTGATGTCTTTTAGCAGTAGTTCGCAGAAACGCGCACGTTGAATCGACAAACTATATAAGCTGTCAGGCTTGTCATCTTGCGTAGAAGTAATCGCAACCAGTGAAATAAACTTTCGTAAACGCTCTTCACCTAAGTAGACGAGCGCTTGCTTGAAAGATTTGATCTCAGAGCGGATGAGGTACGATGCATTCACAAACGTCAGCAGTTTATATGACAAGGTTACGTCTAATGAAATCAAACGCTCAAGCTCATCATAATTGATATCTGAGTTAGCAATTTCCTTACACAGTTGAACCACAGTCAAGAAAGAAGGTTTGATCTGTTTGCGGCGGATTAATTGCGGTCGACTGAAAAAGTAGCCCTGGAACTGATTAAATCCGACTTCTTTTGCAAGCTCGAACTCTTCGTACGTCTCTACTTTTTCTGCTAAGAAAATGATGTCGTGTGGCTTGAGCCTTTCAATCAGTGTTTGTGCCTTCTTCAGCGAATACTGTTGGATGTCGATCTTTATGATCGATGTGTACGGCAAGAATGGCAGCCACTCTTTCTTTGGCACAAAATCGTCGAGTGCGATGGTATACCCTGCTTGAGACATTTTTTTGATAGCAGAAAGTAACTCAGCGGTAGGCTCACAGCTTTCGAGAATTTCGATGACAAGATTATCCTTGGGAAACAGCGTCGGGACCATGTTAACCAAGCTTTGATAAGGGAAGTTAACAAAGCCTAATTTATCGCCTATCGTACTGTAATGTGTAGCAAGGAAGTGTTCAGACAGGAGTCTATTTGTCGCGAGTTCTGGGTCGATATCTGGGAAGGTGTTATTGGGCCCATCCCTAAATAGCAGCTCATAGCCAACAGTTTTTTGGTCGCTATCCAGAATAGGCTGTCTAGCGATGTATGAGTATTTCAAATTCTGCATCGGTATCTCAAAAACGTTCACACATAGTAACGTTTAATTGCTTTGTTTGACTATGAAACTATCGAATTTTCGAGCGTTAGTTCATGGTTTGTTGAAAAAACGTGTCTCTAAGCGTTGTGATTGGGGCTCGCAGACTAAGACAGAGCCTTGTTCATACCAATCCCCCAAAACTATTCGTGTCATTGCCTGACCGTTGGCATCAAAATGGTGTGTGCCAGGTCTATGGGTGTGCCCATGTATCATCAAGTCTGTCTCGGTGGTGTTCATCAAGGAAATCACTTCATCTTGATTTACATCCATAATATCAAGCGACTTGGTGGTCTTGACCTCACGAATATCGCCCTGGATCTTATTAACAATACGTCGTCTTGTAAAGAATGGAAGGCGATTAAATATCCATTGCAACCAAGGCATATGAACCTTAGCTCGAAATTTCTGGTACTTGATATCGTCTGTGCACAGGGTATCACCATGCAAGATCACGGCTTTTTTACCGTACAAGTCAATCACTGTATGCTCATCGAGCAGCGTCATTCCTGTCTCTTTGCAGAAACGATGACTTAGGAGAAAGTCTCGGTTACCTTGAATGAAGTAGGTAGGAACACCTTTGTCCGTTAGTCGACGAAATTCTTGTTTGATTGTCGCTGCGAAATCAGAGGGGTCATCATCACCAATCCAGAATTCAAATAAGTCGCCAAGCACATACAAGGCGTCAGCGTGTACCGCTTCATTGCGCATGAAGTTGACAAAGCATTCCGTTGTTTGAGGTAACTGAGGCGAGAGGTGTAAGTCAGAAATGAATAGTGTTGTCATAATTTACTAAAAGGGAGGGCGAGCCCTCCCTTATAACGATTACTCGTGAATCGTAGAGCCAGTGATGATCACTTCTTCAAGAGGAACATCTTGGTGCATGCCCATTGAACCAGTGCTCACACCTTTAATCTTGTTAACGATGTCCATGCCTTCAACAACTTCAGCAAATACACAGTAACCCCAACCGTCCAGGCTCTCTGAGCGGAAGTCTAGGAAAGTGTTGTCGTTTACGTTAATGAAGAACTGAGAGCTCGCTGAGTGCGGTTCCATAGTACGCGCCATAGCCAAAGTACCCACTTTGTTGCTAAGACCGTTGTTCGCTTCGTTTTTGATTGGAGCACGAGTTGCCTTCTCTTTAAGACCAGACGTCATGCCACCACCTTGGATCATGAAACCGTCGATAACACGGTGGAATAGCGTGTTGTCGTAGAAACCATCGCGGCAGTATTGTAGGAAGTTTGCACTTGTTTCAGGTGCTTTCTCTTCGTTCAATTGAATCTTGATGTCGCCGAAATTAGTGTGAAGGGTGATCATGATGAATACCTATTCGTGTTTTTATGTTTGAAGCCATGATTCTAGCCTAACTCACTGTACAAGCAATAGTTGAAACACGTATATCGCGAATAAAAGGAATGCTTTTTGTTCAGTCTGGTCTAAGTTGGCAAAAAACTCCCTCGAAAACCTAAGATTTCTTCGCTTAATCGCTCCATTCTGTGAAGCTTTATGGTTATAATCGCCGATACATTTTAAACGTAATAGTTCAGATAGAGATCATGTTAAAAATATACAACACACTGACGCGACAAAAAGAGGAATTCAAACCTATTCATGCTGGTAAAGTCGGCATGTATGTCTGTGGGGTCACTATTTACGATCTCTGTCACATCGGTCATGGTCGTACATTTGTTTCTTTCGACGTGGTATCTCGTTACCTTCGTTACGTAGGTTATGATCTCACGTTCGTGCGCAACATTACCGATATCGATGACAAAATTATCAAACGTGCAAACGAAAACGGTGAGTCATGTGATTCACTGACAGAGCGCCTTATCGGTGAAATGCACGCTGATTTCGATGCACTGAACATGAAGCGCCCAGACGTTGAACCTCGCGCAACAGAATTTATCTCAGAGATCATCGCATTGGTTGAAAAGTTGATCGAGCGTGGTTTTGCTTACGTGGCGAGCAATGGCGATGTCATGTTTGAAGTGGGTAAGTTTGACGAGTATGGCAAGCTATCTAAGCAGGATCTTGACCAACTGCAAGCTGGTGCTCGCGTAGACGTTGAAAGCGCGAAACGCAGCCCGCTTGACTTCGTGCTTTGGAAAATGTCTAAGCCAGGTGAGCCTACTTGGGAATCACCATGGGGCGCTGGTCGTCCAGGTTGGCATATCGAGTGTTCAGCGATGAACTCTTCTATTCTTGGTGACCACTTCGATATTCATGGCGGCGGTTCGGATCTTCAGTTCCCGCACCACGAAAACGAAATTGCTCAGTCATGCTGTGCACACGATACTCAGTACGTGAACACTTGGATGCACAGTGGCATGGTGATGGTCGACAAAGAAAAAATGTCTAAGTCGCTAGGCAACTTCTTCACAATTCGCGACGTGCTAGGTCACTACGATGCAGAGACGGTTCGTTACTTCCTAATGTCTGGCCATTACCGCAGCCAGCTTAACTACAGTGAAGACAACCTAAACCAAGCGCGCTCAGCACTAGAGCGTCTGTACACGTCGCTACGCGGCCTTGATACAAAGGCTGAGCCTACAGGCGGTGAAGAATATGTGACTCGCTTTACGACCGCAATGAACGATGACTTCAATACCCCAGAAGCGTACTCAGTGCTGTTCGACATGGCTCGTGAAATTAACCGCCTGAAGACGGTTGATCTGGCAGAAGCAAGTCAACTTGGTGCGCTAATGCGTGAGCTGGCTGATGTGATCGGTATCCTCCACCAAGACCCTGAGTCTTTCCTGAAAGGCGATGCGGGTAATGACGATGAAGTGGCTGAGATCGAAGCGTTGATCAAACTACGTAATGACTCTCGTGCTTCTAAAGATTGGGCGAATGCCGATCTGGCTCGCGACAAACTGAACGAGTTGGGTATCATCCTTGAAGATGGCCCAGAAGGCACGACTTGGCGTCGTAAATAATTGTTATCTAGCCCTTGCTTGCAAGGGCTTCTTTTTAGTTTCAGATTTGGTGTAACACTTTGGCTCAGATGTACTTCTATTACTCGGCGATGAATGCGGGTAAATCGACAACACTTCTTCAATCTTCGTTTAACTATCAAGAGCGCGGCATGACGCCACTTATTTATACAGCAGCACTAGATGATCGCTACGGCGTCGGTAAAGTGAGCTCTCGTATTGGTTTGCAATCCGAAGCGCAACTGTTTAAATCGGATTCAAACCTGTTTGATGAAATCGCCGCTATTAATGCAGAGACCCCAAGACATTGTATCTTGGTTGACGAATGCCAGTTCCTAAGTAAAGAACAGGTGTATCAGCTTACCGAAGTGGTCGACAAACTCAACATCCCAGTGCTTTGCTACGGCTTGAGAACTGACTTTTTGGGCGAGTTATTTGAAGGTAGCAAACACCTTCTTGCTTGGGCGGATAAATTAATTGAGCTTAAAACCATTTGTCACTGCGGTCGCAAGGCCAACATGGTGATTCGAACTGACGAGCACGGTAAAGCTATCGCCGAAGGTGATCAGGTTGCGATTGGTGGCAACGATAAATATGTCTCTGTTTGCCGTCAGCACTATAAAGAAGCGCTTGGTAAGTAACTTTCCACAGTAATTGAAAGGGAGCCGGTGATAGGCTCCTTTTTCTTATCTGCAAAAACGTATTAGGACACTGCAATCAAAGGGCGTCTAAGGTACTTTGGTACTTAAAGTGGTAGCCAAGACTTTGTAGTTTGTCGCTGGAAATCGTTTTATCAGGTACCGAGTTGACCAAGTTGAGAGACGTGTCGAGTCCTGCCGCTCTCAACGCAGCTCGATAGAAAGTGACTTTGTCACAAGAGCGTGGAGTTGTGGCATTGACGACGCTTGCGTCGATATGTTCTAGCGCAAACACCACTGATCCAATGGCATCGTCTAGATGCAGCATGTTTGCTGTTGCTTGGTCGCTCACGCTCTTGAGTTTGGATGCAAATCTTGAAGGGTGTCTGTTAGGACCAAACAAGCCACTGCAACGAACAATCGCATAATCGAGTGTGGAGTTGCGGACATATTCTTCTGCGGTCAACATGATGATAGCTTTGGCGCTAAAGTCATCTCTGCCTTTCGCAGTCGGAAGACGAGCCATATCCTCGGTCATTATCTCAGCGCGATCTGGGTACACAGAGGTCGAACTGACCATGACTAGCTTTTTGACGCCTGCACTCTTGGCCATGTTGCAGAGTGTCTCCCATTGAGAAGCGTACAAGGCTCCGCCACCTGTGCGAAATCCGGGCGGGAAACAACCGATGATGGTTTCGACATCAAGATTGATAAGTTGATTGGTGACCGCAAGCTGTTTGTCTTCGCTGCTGAGCTCTGAAAGGTTTAGCGCAATTGCGTTTAAGTCAGCTTGTTCCAGTTCATTGACGCCTTCAGCTGTCGTGCGTGTAGCGGTAACGTTATAGCCTTTATTGATGAGTGATTTGGCGAGTGGAAGTCCTAACCAGCCTGCGCCAACAATTAGTACTTTATTCTGATTCATGCTAGCCCTCCTGGAAATTTTGCTTGAGTAGTTCTCTTAATCTGCGATGACCAAGATCCTTACTCTTACTTGAGTGTTGAATAATGCTGACGTTAATGATTGCTGATACCTTCTCAAACTCTACAGGGACTGGGATAATTTTTCCTTGCTCAATGGCACTTTTTGCCAGGTAACTCGGTATATAAGTCCAACCAAACCCAGCAATGCACCACTCTAGGAGCATTTGATAGCTGTCTGAATACCAAATATCTGGGCTCAGTGCTTGTTGTACATTACTTGATTTTGAGTTCCTTGAGCTAATACAAAGCTGTCGGTGGAGGCTGAGTATCTCCAAGTGAGGAGCTACCGTCTTAGCGAGAGGGTGGTCGGTCGCAACATAGATATCAAATTGCATAGAGCCGATGCTCTCAAAGTCGAGCGAGAAGGGTATAGATAAGTCTTCGTGGACCAGTGCCGATGTCGCCCTCCCAGTTTGTACCATCTCTATCGCGTCGTTACTTGAGGCAAAGAGAACCTCTAGCTCAAGCCTGGGGAACTCCTCAGATAAAGTACGGATGATGGGTGTGACGCGGTCAAAAGGAATACCTTCATCAATAGTGAGTACTATAGGTTGTATGTCTTTTAGAGTGAGACTGTCGACGCGCTCGGTTAGCCGATTATGTTGTACCATGGCAGCCTTGGCATAAGGTAACAGCTTTTCTCCTTCTTCCGTTAACACAGGATATCGACCTCGACGATCGAATAACTCCACTCCACAATCGATCTCAAGGTTCATAATATTTTGGCTAACGGCGGATTGTACTTTGCCAAGTTTACGAGCTGCACCAGAAAATGAGCCGGCCTCAACTGTGGTGATAAAGGCTTCGATTTGTTCAACACTTAACATATCAGTTATCCTGATGTGACCTAACTTTCTATGAACTTAAGCTTAATTGATAATGCACTAATTGCTAGTCCTAAATACTGAATTAGGTGTTAAGTATATGAGTGTAAAAGAAAGGCTTTTCCATGCAGTACTGTTTGAATTAACTGCACTTTCTATCATTATTCCTGTTGCCTCCATTGCGACAGGGACAAAATCCCTACAAATGATGATCATTGGTGTTGGGATGAGTGTTTTTACCGTTATCTGGAACTACGTGTATAACGTACTGTTTGATCGGTTGGTACCCGGAGAGCGCAGTGAACGCAGCATGATGACAAGAGTCGGTCATGCACTCGGTTTTGAGGGGGGATTGATCATTTTTACAATCCCAGCAATAGCTTGGTTGTTACAGGTTTCTTTGTTGACTGCACTGATTATCGAAGCGGGCTTTTTGGTGTTTTTCTTCTTTTTTACGGCTGCCTTCAACTGGGCATACGACAAATGGACCCCTTACAGACGCTGCGTATCATGGTGGCAAAGAGATAAGAAATGCCCGACAAACTAGTTGGCGGGCAATGCGATCATTAATGCGCGTAACGAATGGCGTTGTCGATGATGTTCGTCGCATTGTTGGTATCGATGTGGCTTTCATTGCCTTCAACGCGAATGGTAAATCCAGTTTCATTCAACAAAGATGATGCATACTCAACGGGGATTAGACAGCGCACCAGTTGGGTCAGCCCGCGATTACATTGATAATCGATATAATCAGATAGATTGATTTGCTTGCCATCAGCAAAGGTCATCTCGATGCAGTTCGCGTCTTTGACAAGTTCTGCGACAAAGTCGAGTGAGACGTTAATAAGATCGGCACTCGGCGTTTTGTGGATTGAAATACTCTTGACAAGGTCAAGGTTACATCGCGCCTCTGCGACATGTCCGTAGTGAAAGTTATGTAAGACCCAGTAACCAGCAGTCAGTGTTTCACGATTATATTGATTGTTGTCCATCTTATCTTCCTCGAACGATTTACTGACACCTATGTTACTTTTTCTATAGTAGATACATAAGTAACAAACTAGAAGATACTATTTTAAAACAGGATGTTACAGGTTATTTACTGCGTAATTCTGTAATTAGTAATTGGCAGTGTCTAAGAGGAGGTATGTCAGCGGTTGGCGCAACGAGTCGGGAAGGAGGCAAGGTACGTTGAATCCGATGAAAAGTGGCAACGGGTCGCCGCTACCACTCTTCTATGTCTATGGTTAACTATCTATGAGCTTAGCACTCGTAAAATCTTATCAGCGCACTCTGCTACTTCAATCCCTTCATCCGTCAAGTATCCACCATCAGGCAATGTGCATAGTCCTTTGTCATAGAGTCTTTGGACTGCTTTTTGCATGTCTTCACTCGCGTCATGGTGAACTTTAATTCCCGTTGCCGCACTGCTGATATCGAATTGCAGTAATAGGTTCATCTCGGCGAGATGGTCTGGCGTGAATTTCATAGATTTGCCTCTTGGTTGAGATTCTTCAATCAACATAGTGCTGTTTTGCACTAATGACAATCGCAGATTGAATAAAGTGTTAGCTTGCGCCGCCTTCTGGTAATGAATCGTAATATTTTACTACTAAGTGAATGAATTATAACCAGTTAGACCTTGTTGACATGTTCTTTACGACGCAATTTGAATATAGTGATATGTTTTGCTGGTCGTTGGTTGACGAGCAAGTGTAAGGGATAGTCGTCCCTGTTTAGGAGAGTAGATGTCTACACGCAAATCAATGGTTGTATTGCTGTGTGCACTAGGTGTTGCCTCGTGTGCAAGTACTCCTAGTGTAAACGACGCTAGGGCAAATCTGAGCCCAGAGGAATTACAACAGACTCGTGGTAAGGAATATGAACAATTATCTGCGACGTTTGATTATTGGGCGAAAGCACTTGAAGGTGCTGAGTCGCTAAGAGTGTACGCACCGGAAAACTATCGCGAGATGATGTCGTCGTGGAAAAGTGCACATGCCCTTTTCGTTGAAATAAGAAAAGATCCCAATCAGATCGATGCAAAGCATTCAGTATTTTCGAGCGAGACCTATGCGGTAGGATTCCGCGATCGTATCAATTCAGTCGAATACAACTACAAAGCGATCCAAGGCTTGAAGAAGCAAGCGGACGAGTTGTTGGCGCCTGCGATGACAGAAATGGCTTACTTGAACAGTATTGAGGCAAGCCGCTATTTTAAACATGCAATGAATACCATGAATCGTGATTATCAGCGCCTGTTTGAGCATTTGGTCGTATCAGAGGTCGAACATGCCTCGAGCGCTCAAGACCGATTCTTAGTGAACGCAAAAGCGCTCGAGATTCGAGTTATTGATGCGAAATACGTGAAACCGTTGCAAGAACAACTCGCAAAGTTAGCGAGTGCGAAGTATAACATTCTTGCTCCTGTCAGTTATGGGTACGTTGAGCAGGGTATTAATGAGCTCGCCGAGTTTGTTACTCAGTCTCCCCGCGCATTTACTGAAATCGATGAACAAGTGGACCGTATCCAGTTTCAGTTCCGTCGTCTAGAGTCTGTGGTACAAGAGGTGACCAAGCTGATTAATGTTGAGAAGTCTCAATACGAACCATTTGTACTGGAAGCCGAATCTCGAATGTATCGGATATCATCTGCTGCAAAAGGCAATGATTATCGCGATCAGTCTCTCTCTGCGCAATCAAATCGAATCGCGCACGATGTTGAGCGATTGAGGGCAGCCGATAACACCGAGGCACTAAAGAAAGAAAATGCCTTGTTGAAGCAGCAAATTGCCTTGTTGCAGCAACAGCAATCAGATGGCTCAGTGCCTTCTGAGAAAGCTAAAGCTGCTCAAAATACGGCGGCTGAGAACCGAGCAGAAATTGAAGCGCTGAAAAAGCTCGTTTCAGCTTTGCAAGAAAAAGCTGAATAGGCGGCCACCCCGTATAAATAGCCTCCTAGAAAGCGTCGCGATAGCGGCGCTTTTTTTTGCTTTACGCAAGTGAAGAACGAGGGCGTGAAGCGCATTTCTTTCACTCCTCGGTGAGTGAAACAGCTCAATTATGGGAAATAACATTTAGCCTGAAAATAACGCTTGATTTATTGATTGATCGGAGTGATTATCCGCGCCCAATTCTAATTGTAACCAGATATGTAAGAGCAAGATGGAAATCAATCAATTTGACGCGTTGTTGCCACCTCAAATGGCGGAGCGCGCGGCAGAAGCGGGCGTAGGCAAAGCGACAAAAGATCCAATGAAATCTTTTTTACTGGCTATTACCGCCGGTTTGCACATTGGTATCGCGTTTATTTTCTATACCACAATTACCACAGGCGCAGGCGATTTACCTTGGGGCATTACTCGGTTCCTGGGTGGACTTGCTTTTAGCTTAGGTCTGGTACTCGTTATAATCACAGGTGGCGAGCTTTTCACCAGTTCGGTCCTTACTCTAGTTGCGCGAGCTAGCGGCAAAATTACTTGGGGTTCGCTGTTTAAAAACTGGCTGGTGGTTTATCTGGGCAATATGCTTGGTGCGCTGTTCTTGGTAGGTATCATGCTTACTGCAAAGCAGTATATGTTTGATGGTGGGCAAGTGGGTCTAAATACCATGCATATCGCACAACATAAACTGCACCATGATTTCTGGCAGGCAGTTGCGTTAGGCATCATGTGTAACGTATTGGTTTGTGTGGCGGTGTGGATGACGTTCAGTGGTCGCACGCTGACGGATAAGATTATTGTTATGGTTTTGCCCGTTGCCATGTTCGTTTCTGCTGGTTTTGAGCACTGTATTGCGAACATGTTCCAAGTACCAATGGCCATTGGCATTAAGAATCTTGCTTCGCCAGAGTTTTGGCAGTCTATCGGCTCGACGCCAGCAGAGTTTGCCGACCTCAACTTGATAGGATTCGTGGTGAATAACCTGATCCCTGTGACACTAGGAAACATCATTGGTGGCGGTATATTTGTCGGAATGCTTTACTGGCTTATCTACTTGCGCGATTAACCTTTGGAAACCATTTAAAAAAGGGCGTTGTCGCCCTTTTTTACTATCGCCAATCCGTTGTCAGTGGTGTTGACCCTTCGCACCAAATCTCGGTCGGGATAATATCGCCAACTCGCTCACCAGATTCTGTCAGTGCGTCGGGGGTACTGATTAGCCAATTACGACCAACATCTTCCTGCTCTTGCGTCATTTCTAACATACTTGCTTCCTTGATGTGACGTGATAGTCGTTTGCGAGTATCGGTGAACATACCGTTACTGCGCATCTCAGTTGTTGGTAATTTAACCGCTTAGCGTGACAATCTTATGACGATGCACTCAGATAACCTTGATCTTGAGGATCAAATTCCCGAAATACAAACAAATAATACTAAACTCAACTACTTGGTTATCCACATATCCTGTGGATAACCTGGTTTAAAGTTAGTGTGTAACCATGATCAAGCCCCTGTTATGACTGATCAAGCGGGCGAATTTTGGGCTTTCCGCTCGGTTCAAAGCCACGGTGTACGACGAGGTTTAGGCACACTGTAATTGAGATGCTCATCATTACCCAGATAGCCACCATGATCACGAGCTGATATTTGATCGCAACAACGGGACTTGCTCCGCCTAATATTTGACCAGTCATCATTCCTGGCAGTGAAACTAACCCGGTTGTTGCCATGGTGGCGAGGATTGGTGCTAGAGATTTTTGAAGCGACAAACGAATGAAAGGTAAGGTTGCCATAGGTATGGGAGCACCTAGCGAAATGGCGGCCTGATACTCACTCCAGCGACTCTCAAGCGTGCTGTAGAAGTTTTGCAAGGCGACGATATTACCGCCCAAGCTATTTCCCAATAACATACCAGAAAGGGGAATCGCATACTGTGCACTGTAAAATGGGTCTGGTTGTACTGTAACCAAACAAAGTAGTGCTAGAACAGGGAGCAACCCGATTACTAATCCGACGACAACAAAGCCAACAATGGGTTTTCTCGGTAGCTTCGACTTCGTGGCGATAGCATTGGCCCCGACTAATATCATGACTGCGAGCCAGAGCAGGTTTACGACTAAGCTATTCAAATAGAAAAGATATTCTAGATAGAGCCCGACTAAAGCCAGTTGAACGGTCATTCTAATCAAGCCCACACTCGCGTCTTTGCCAATCCCCAGTTTGTAGTAGTGATTAATGGAAAATGGGATAACTAACGTTGTGGCAAACAGCAATATTTGCCACCAAGTGATGTCGACGACGTCTTGCATGAAAAGCCCTGACCTCTACTAAATGGGTAGAGAAAGTGTACTTAAATTTTCCCTTTCAATCACGCAATTCATAGATGCTAAATGCAACAAATATATAACATTTCTGGTTTCAACCTTAAGTCTACGGTTTGCAATTGCATGTGAATTACATGTGCTACAAGCAAGTAATGTTGCGATAAAGTGACTATAGTTACACATTGGCAACAGTATTAATTTTTCATATCTGTTCATAAATTTACACATCGATTTTTAATTGAATACAAGTCTGGATGAACTCAAAAAACTGTTGAATAACAAGGGGTGGGCGAGCGGAATTGATTGAACCTTACTATTGGTATGGTTTAGCATTTTCCCATAGATGTTTTAAATAATTGAGCGTTCCTAGCGGAATGTTCGCGTACTGGACAACATACAAAATAGGCAAATGTATGAGTGATGTTAACAAAGTAGAAAGTGCGGAAAAGCACGGGATGGAGTGGAAATCGTTTTTCTTCATCTGTGCCGTATTCTTCCCTCTGTTGAGTGTGGCTATCGTGGGTGGCTACGGATTTATTGTTTGGATGCTCCAAATGTTCGTGTTTGGTCCTCCTGGTGTACACGGCTAATCCCGTAATCGACATTCAATCAGCAAGTTTCAAGAGAGTTAGTCATGAAATCCTTTTTTTATTAAACTTTGGCGCACTATCACTCGCCCGGCTGTTCATATCAGCCTAGGTGTGTTGACCGCTGGTGGCTTCATTGCGGGTATCGTGTTCTGGGGTGGTTTTAACACTGCGCTAGAAGCAACCAACACCGAAGAGTTTTGTATTAGCTGTCACACGATGCGTGACAACGTATACGTAGAACTGCAAGAGACGGTTCACTGGAAAAACCACTCTGGCGTGCGTGCAACGTGCCCAGACTGTCACGTACCCCACAACTGGACCGATAAAATTGCTCGTAAAATGCAAGCTTCGAAAGAAGTGTTCGCGCAAGTTTTCGGCGATCTAGATACACCTGAGAAATTTGAAGCGCGTCGCCTAGAGCTAGCGCGTCACGAATGGGATCGTTTCTCTGCGAACCAATCTCTAGAGTGTAAAAACTGTCATAACTATGACTCGATGGACTTCGAATTAATGTCACCAACCGCACGTATTCAGATGAAATCAGCGGCAGAGCGTGACCAAAGCTGTGTTGACTGCCACAAAGGCATCGCACACAACCTACCAAAAGACATGGCAGCAGCGAGTGGTATCGTTGGCGACCTAGAGCAAGTAGCAAACAGCACTTCTTACTCAAAAGGTAACTCGGTTGTTTCTATTCGTCACTTGCCTCTATACACAGATGAAACAGGCACTACGGAAGCAGGTCTATTGAGCCCTGCGAGTAAAGTAGAAATCTTGGATGTGAAAGGCGACATGATCAAAGTTGAGATTGACGGTTGGCGCAAAGCGAAAGGCTTTGGTCGCGTTATCCAAGAAGAGTTTGGTCAAAACATTTCGACTGCAATCCTTACTCGTGAAGTTTCTCAAAGCGCTGACGTAACCGTTGGTGAGAAGAAAGAAGACGAGCTAACAGGTTTGCCTTGGGAAGAAGTGGCGGTTGACCTATGGATGAAACAAGAATCTATGGTTACTGACTTCACTCCAATTTGGAGCGCAGCAGGTGAAGCGTATGTAACGAACTGTTCTACTTGCCACACACAGCCTGATGTGGCGCACTTTAGTGCAAACGGCTGGGTAGGCATGCTAGACGGTATGATCGCATTCGTTAACTTCGATACAGATACAGAAGCCTTAGTTCTTAAGTATCTACAGAAGCACTCTTCAGATTACGCTGAAGGTCACCACTAATAAGACGTCAATTGGAGTTATAAAATGGCAATTACAAGAAGAAGCTTCCTTAAAGGCGTTGCAGGGTCGAGTGCAGCAACACTAATCGGTCCTAGCCTGTTGGCGTCAGCATCTGCAAGCGCCGCTGAAACCGATGGCACCTGGAAGGTATCTGGCTCACACTGGGGCGCGTTTCGCGCCCGAGTTTGGGGTGGTAAGGTTCAAGAAATCAAACCGCTAGAAGTTGATAAATACCCAACAGACATGTTGGATGGCATTAAAGGTATTATCTACAGCCCTTCACGCGTTCGTTATCCAATGGTTCGCCTAGACTGGCTGAAAAAGCACAAGTACGCGGCTGAGACTCGTGGTAACAACCGTTTCGTGCGTGTGACTTGGGACGAAGCATTAGATTTGTTCTACCGTGAGCTAGAGCGTGTTCAGAAAGACTACGGTCCATGGGCCCTTCATACAGGTCAAACAGGTTGGCGCCAAACCGGTCAAATGCATAGCTGTAACAACCATATGCAACGCGCTATGGGCTTACACGGCTACTCTGTGAAGAAAGTGGGTGACTACTCAACAGGTGCTGGTCAAACAATCCTTCCGTATGTTTTGGGTTCAACCGAAGTATATGCACAAGGCACGTCTTGGGAACTGATCCTAGAGAACAGTGACAACATCATTCTCTGGGCAAACGACCCTGTGAAGAACCTTCAGGTTGGCTGGACATGTGAAACGCACGAGTCATTCGCGTATCTAGAGCAGCTAAAAGAGAAGGTCGCTAAAAAAGAAATCAACGTTATCTCTGTAGACCCTGTGAAGAACAAAACACAGCGCTACCTAGGCAACGAACATCTTTATGTGAACCCACAGTCAGACGTAGCATTCATGCTAGGTATGGCACACGTACTGTATAACGAAGATCTTCACGACAAAGAATTTATCGATACTTATTGCCTAGGTTTCGATGATTTCATCAAGTACGTTCAAGGTGAAACTAAAGACAAAGTTGAGAAAACGCCAGAATGGGCAGCTGAAATTTGTGGCGTGTCTGCTGACAAGATCCGCGAATTCGCTCGCATGCTGGTTAAAGGTCGTACACAGATCTTGTTTGGCTGGTGTATCCAACGCCAAGAGCATGGCGAACAGCCATATTGGATGGGTGCGGTACTTGCTGCAATGATCGGTCAAATTGGTCTACCTGGTGGCGGGGTGTCATATGGTCATCACTACTCAGGTATCGGTGTACCGTCAACTGGATTCGCAGCTCCTGGCTCATTCCCGTTGAACATCGATCAAGGACAGACGCCTAAGCATACGAACCAAGATTTCAACGGTTACAGCCGTGTAATCCCAGTAGCTCGTTGGGTGGATGCGCTGCTTGAGCCGGGTAAGAAGATCAACTCAAACGGTTCTGTGGTAACGCTTCCTGACGTGAAGATGATGGTGTTCAGTGGTAACAACCCTTGGCATCACCACCAAGACCGTAACCGTATGAAGAAAGCGTTCCGTAACCTTCACACGGTTGTGTCTATCGACTTCGCTTGGACGGCAACCTGTCGCTTTGCGGATATCGTGCTGCCTGCATGTACTCAGTTTGAGCGCAACGATATTGATGGCTATGGTGCATACTCAGGCCGCGGCCTGATTGCGATGCACAAGCTAGTTGACCCATTGTTCCAGTCGAAGACAGACTTCGACATCATGACAGAGCTAACCGCTCGCTGGGGCCGTTCTGACGACTACACTCGTGGCATGAACGAGATGGAGTGGGTTAAAACGCTTTACAACAACTGTAAAGAAGCGAACAAAGGTAAGTTCGATCTTCCGGAATTTGAAGAGTTCTGGGAAAAAGGCTTCCTAGACTTCGGTACAGGTAAACCTTGGGTACGTCACGCTGACTTCCGTGAAGATCCAGAGATCAACGCACTAGGTACACCTTCTGGCTTTATTGAGATCACTAGCCGTACTATCGGCAACATGAACTACGAGCATTGCCAAGAACACCCAATGTGGTTTGAAAAGTCTGAGCGTTCACACGGTGGTCCAGGTTCTGACAAACACCCATACTGGCTACAATCTTGCCACCCGGACAAGCGCCTACACTCACAAATGTGTGAGTCGGAAGAATTCCGTGCAACATACGCGGTTCAGGGTCGTGAGCCTATCTACATTAACCCTGAAGATGCGAAATCCAAGGGTATTAAAGATGGTGATCTAGTTCGCGTGTTCAACGATCGTGGTCAGCTACTGGCTGGTGCGGTTGTGACCGATAGTTATGCTGCGGGTGTGGTTCGTATCGAGGAAGGTGCTTGGTATGGCCCGCTAAACGAGAAGATTGGCGCGCTGGATACTTACGGCGATCCAAACACGCTTACGCAAGATATCCCATCTTCTGAGCTAGCACAGGCAACATCTGCGAACACTTGCTTGGTGGACTTCGAGAAGTTCACTGGTAAGGTGCCGCCAGTTACTGCGTTTGGTGGTCCAATCGAGGTCGTATAACGTCTCGAAGTGCCAACTAGAACACAAAACCCATCGGTAACGATGGGTTTTTTTTTACCTAACAATATACTCAATATGTATAGGACAAAAAGATTGAGTAATAATGACCGAGTATATTCCTGTCTCTCCAGAGCTTGATGCTCTAGCAATAAACCCACATATTGAGGTGCGCCTTGATGGCAAGGAACTGACGTTCCATTATCAAAGCGTTCTTATCCAATCTTTACCTACTCGAACGCCTCTCGTGCGATTTGAAAATCAGATTGAGGCCAGTGCACAGCTATTGGGTGATGGCTTTCAAATGCTGTGTCAAACCACGGGTAAAGTCGGCGCACTGGTCGATGTTGGACGCTGCCCAGATAATAATGAAAGCTATAGAATTTATCCGGTGGATGCACCGCAGCGATTTTACAACTACCTAGTGATAGAGCAGTCGACTGGCTTTCAGCTTTATGGCTTTACCTCATGCCATCGCTTCGCTGGTTTTTTTGAGGTTGAGCAAAATGGTCACAGCCTAGATGTGGTTGCCTGCCTCGATGGTGAGGACAGTGAACCACAACACTGGGAGAGTAATGCGCTAGAGTCTCTAGTTGTGATTCATGGTAACAGCTTAGAGACTATCTATGCGCAATATGCAGATTGTATAGCGAATCACCACCCGGCTAAGCAAGGGGTGAGTCAAAACAGTCCAATTGGCTGGTGCTCTTGGTATGCCTATTATGCCGAGGTGACCAAGCAGAACGTCATCGACAACACCCGTGTTATGAGTGAACAGATGACTGACCTTGAGTGGGTGCTGCTTGATGACGGATACCAAGCCTTTATGGGTGATTGGCTATCGCCTTCAGACAAATTTGAAGGTGGTGTTCAATCAGTGATAACCAGCATTAGAGAGCAGGGCAAAAAAACCTGCGATTTGGATGGCTCCCTTTATTGCTCAGGCGGAGTCGGACATCTTTAGAGATCATCCCGATTGGTTTTTAAGACATCCATCTGGTGAGTTACTTAAAGCTGAGGATGTTACCTATGGAGGCTGGCGCTGTACCCCTTGGTATATTTTGGATGCGACGCATCCAGAGGTTCAGGCGCATCTCACCAAGGTAGTAAAAATAATGCGCGAAGAGTGGGGGGTAGAGTTATTTAAACTCGATGCCAACTATTGGGGGACGCTAAAGGGGTCTCGATATCAGCGCGGTGCGACAGGAGTCGAAGCGTATCGCTTGGGTATGGCTGCGATCAACGAAGGTGCAGGCGATGCCATAGTGCTTGGCTGTAACGCGCCTATGTGGCCATCCTTGGGGCTTGTTGATGCCATGCGCGTCTCCGATGATGTAGAGCGCAATATTCATCGTTTCGAGCAGATAGCGAAAGAAACGTTTTATCGCAGTTGGCAGCATCAACGCCTTTGGTTGATTGACCCTGACTGTGCCACCTTTACGTCTTTACCGAATCAAGGTACCGACCGCCAAGCGTATGAGTTCCACCGTGATGTGCTGCTGGCCTCAGGTGGACTGTTGCTATCGGGAGATCCACTACCAGAGCTGACACCTTTTGCACAAGAGACGTTAATGCGCTTAGTCGCAAGGCAAAAGCAGACCAATAACGCCTCTGTATTTACCTCATTGTCACTTAATCATTCAACACTCAAGTTGTCAGAAGAAAGAAGACTGCATTGCTTGTTCCACTACGATGATGATGTCAATGAGTACACGCTAACGACAGAGTTTCCAAGTGATTGGTACGATTTCTGGACAGGAGAAAAGCTCAATGATGATCCGATGCAGATTCAAATAGTCCCCGTAAATCGAGGACTAAGTAGCCGAGCGATTGTGTCGATCGTTCATCTGTCTGACGACTAGAAACTGAGTTAGATTTCGAACAGCCAGTAGTATCCGTAGCCTGCAATCAGTGCTGGTAAAGCAGAATAGAACGTCGCTACCAGCGCTGCCTTTGGCGCCAGAACAATCGCTGGGAATAAGGCATCACCGTCATTTGAAAGGGCATTGGAGATTTGTGCAGATAAGGGCATTGCTCCGGTCAGGTAAAGGCTAGTCACCAAAATTTGAGGTCCACAACCTGGCAGCAGACCAACTAGCATCCCAATAAATGGCATATAAACGCCATATCCAGATAAAGCAGTGCCCAGGTCTATATGGGCAAAATGAACCGACAACTCAAACGTTAGAAAGGCAACAATAACCCATGCACTAACAAAGTGGGTGTCTTGAGCGGCTTTTTGCATTGGGTGCGATGTCGAGGCTTTATTATCCTCTGCGACCGTACTTTGGTAATCCTTAATCTCTTTTGTAAACGCCCAAAGAAACATCATCACTACCGCTAGTATCGCGCCTGTCCACTCAATGGTGCCTTCTGGAACTCCGATTACCGTATTGATATCGATTTGAAAAGATATGGCAAAGGCGATGAACATGGCTGGCACGATTAACCATGACCAGAATAGCCCTTGGAGGTTAATGACCTTCCTCTGTAAAGGATTACTACCACTACGAGAAGTGTCACATCCGCAGTTTGCCGAGGGGGTGACCGAGCTTAACATTGAACTGATTTTACCTTCAGAGCTCGGACGCAAGAAGTCTTCAGAATGAAGACGATTGATTATCAGCCCTGTTATAGAACCGACAACAACACCTAATGCCATCATTCCAAACCCAATACTAGGTTGACTGGCGAGTAACAAGAACGCTGCATCACCCATCGTTGCCGTTAATACGGCGACGACGGAGCCAAACCCAACACGCCCTGCCACAAATTGGGTAGTGACAATGATGGCACCACCACAACCAGGCAAAGCCCCTAATGCTGATGAAAACAAAACCTGGTAGGTGGGAGACTGATGATACAACTCGACAACTCGATTTTTGCTCGAGATCATCCGTGCGACTTGATGGTAGACAACAAGGGTGAAGGCAACGTAACAGGATACGGCCCAGAATGCATCCGCTAAGGCATTCATAGTGACGTCACGAGTCGCACTATTGAGCAACAGCACTGTGAGTGCTATCGGCAACAATAGCCGTTTGTACTTAGGTGCAAATTGGTCGATGGACAAACCATCTTTAAAGCCAAGTGTTTTTGCCAGATACATAAGTGACACCAGGTGTAAATGAGATCAGTTATCAATTATATCTTTATGAAAATAATTCTCAATAACATTTACGAGTCTGGGTGATGAAAGAATCGGCTCAATCTCACATCAACCGATGACAAATCGCGAAAATCAGGTAAAGTATCGCCCCTGTGAGAGTAATACAGGCGATCTCGCCTGAATGATCAGAATTAGTTAGGAAGCAAAATGATTTTAGTTGTCGGTCATAAAAACCCAGATAGTGATAGCATTTGTGGTGCACTTGTTGCTGCAGAACTTCTAAAGGCTCGTGGTCTTGAAGCGAAGCCAGTTCGTCAAGGCGAGATTAACCGTGAGACGCAACACATTCTTGCAACAGCAGGCGTTGACCAACCAGAACTACGCACAAGCGTTGCTGGTGAAAAAGTGTGGCTAGTAGACTACACCGATCTAGCGCAAGCGCCGGACGATATCAACGAAGCAGAAATCCTAGGTATTGTTGACCATCACCGTCTTGGCGACGTGATGACAGTTAACCCTCTTGAAGCTTGGATTTGGCCTGTAGGTTGTACTTGTACAATCCTATTTAACCTGTTCAAGATGGAGCAAGCTGAAATCACTCGCCCACTAGCAGTGCTAATGATGTCTGCAATCCTGTCTGACACAGTAGGTTTCGCATCTCCAACATGTACTCAAAAAGATAAAGATGCTGTTCTTGAACTTGCACAAATTGCGGGTGTTGAAGACCTAGACGCGTTCATTAAAGATCTATTGATCGCTAAAACAAACATCGAAGGTCTGTCTGCAGCTGAGCTTGTAGAGAAAGATCTGAAAGCATACCCATTCAACGGCCGTGATGTGGTTGTTGGTCAGGTTGAACTGGCAACACTTGAGCAGGTTGACGGTATGATCGAAGCACTTGAAGCTGACCTAACTCGCCGCTGCGAAGAAGAAGGTCTTGCTTTCGCAGCTGTGATGCTAACAGACATCACAACAGCTCAAACTCGTCTAATCTACAAAGGTGAGTGGGCTGAGAAGCTTGTTAAGCATGAAAAAGATGGCATGCTAATGATGGAAAATACACTGAGCCGTAAGAAGCAAGGCTGGCCTTGGCTACAAAACGAGCTAGTGTAACTTTTCACTAAGTCTTACAAAGCCCTAGTTACCATGACAAAAGGTCATTGGTGCTGGGGTTTTTTTAATTCCGATATTCTAGACTTAACACTAGTTTCTAGAGTGACAAATAAACTAAAAGGCGCGCTGCAATGGCATTAGAACAACATCAAATTGATGAAATCTCTCGTTACGATGAAGAGAAAAGACTGAAGTACAGTGTGAAAACCATGGTACAAGAACGTCAAATCTGGATTCTGACGGACGAGCACGGTTGTGTCATGCTCAATACGGAAGACGAAGATTGCGTCCCAGTATGGCCACATCAAGAGCTGGCAGAGCAGTGGGCGACGGGCGAGTGGGATAATTGTAAAGCTGAAGCGATTTCACTCAATAAATGGCACAGCCGTTGGACTTACGGTCTAGAAGACGACGAGCTCGCTGTTGTGGTATTCCCTAACCAAAATGAAGAGGGTGTGGTGCTGTTTCCAGAAGAGTTCGATTTTGAACTAAAGAAACAGTCTGCGAAAGCTCGCTAACAAAAACACGCTTCAAACCGTAATAAGACATTTCATACGGTATGCAGAAAAACAAAGATGATGTAAACTCTCTGCTCATCATTCCCTGCTTACCGTTTGTTATGTCACGTCTTTTTCTGCTTCTCACTCTTATCACCTATATTCCGGTCAGCCACGCAAGCAATAAAGATGCTTGGAATACCTTCAGTGACATAGGTGCATACGGCTTGGTGGGTCTCGCTGCTGGATTGCCCGCTTATCAAGACGATTGGGACGGGGTTTGGCAAGCGGGCTTGAGTATTGGCTCAGCTTCTGCCGTTGGGCTTGTTGGCAAATACACGATTGACGCGCCGCGACCAGATGGTAGCGACAACAACAGCTTTCCCTCCAATCATACCGCCAATGCTTTTGCTGCAGCGACGACGCTTCATATTCGTCAAGGTTGGCAAGTAGGCCTTCCCGCATACGGGGTAGCGGCACTTGTCGGTGTCGGGCGCGTTCAAGCGGATAAGCACTATTGGCGTGATGTAGCGGCGGGTGCTGCAATTGGTGTGTTCACCGGTTGGCTGTTTACCGATAAGCTCGATGAAAACGTTCATTTGACCCCGTATGCGGGTTCACGCGGAGCAGGCATGTCTGTTACGTACGTTTGGTGATGACAACAAAAAGCCCAGCGATGCTGGGCTTTGTTCGATTTGGTTTGACGCTAATCGCGCTTCCAAAGAATGTGGCAGAACTTATTGTCAGGATCACGGCTCACAAGTAAGCGCGCGAACACATCATCCAACACATCGTCTTCTTCGTTTACTAGGCCAATGCGAACCTCCGCATAGCTTTCATCAACCTCAAAACCAACATGTTCCACCCAATCAGCGCCCGTCTCGACAATCTCGGCAGCGCCACGATCATCGAATTGTGCAGTGAATAAGATTACGTCAGCAGCCTCAAGATTATCAGGCGCCATCTCTAGGAAGATATCGTACGCCGCTTCGATCACGTCATCGTATGAAATGAGTTCTGACATAACTTACGCTCGGTTCATGTATTTGCGTTCTGCAGTGTTGATCACTACGCGGTCACCCTGTGCAATGTACTCAGGTACTTGCACAGTCAGGCCTGTTGATAGACGAGCTGGCTTAGTACGAGCAGACGCTGAAGCCCCTTTGATTGAAGGGTCTGTCTCTTCGATCACTAGCTCTACAGACGATGGTAGCTCAAGGCCAACCGCGCTGCCGTTCACTAGAATAACTTGAACACCTTGCGTGTCTTCGTTGATGAACAGTAGATCATCTTCGATTTCATCGTGCTTGAATGTGAACTGGCTGTAGTCTTCGTTATCCATGAAGATGTACTCATCGCCGTCAACGTAAGAGAAAGTTACGTTGCGCTTGTTCATTTCTACCGTTTCAAGAGTGTCATCTGATTTGAAACGCTCATCAACTCTAGAGCCTGTTGCCAAATCAGTACAACGTAGCTTGTAGATCTTAGCGCCGCCACGGCCACCCGGAGTGGTGACTTCGATATCTTTGATTAGCAACGTTTTGCCATTTGACTCAATCGCAAAACCTTTTTTAAGCTCACTTGCCTTAGGCATGGAATATTTCCTTCGTTTTTTGTTTAGACAGTCAATTATACGTTCGAAATCTAGGTTTGCTCAAGAAGGGAATTGTGTCTCACCTGCCACAAATCAACGTTGAATCCCAAATTCGCCAATCGTAGAATAGGGACATGTTCAACGCTGCAAAGTAACCACGTGCTAATCCAGTCGCCAATCAATCAGCTTATCCCTCAGCCCACTTATGTTCCTGTTGTTGAAGATCTTATCGCTTGCCTAAAATCAGGCTTGAAGGACAATCTGCACAGTGTCTATATCTACGGGTCGGTGGCTAATGGTAATGCCATCCCCAATGTCTCGAACCTTGATGTGGTGCTCGTCACGCACAGACCGTTAGCAGCGGGTCAAAAGTCACTGTTTAACTCCATCAATTGGCGATTTCAGAAAGATTTTCCGTTTGTGAAAGGGCTAGCTGTACGCACTGCGCTGGTCAGCGAGGTGGCGTCATTGTCGGCGTTGTTCACCTGGGGCTTTTTGCTCAAGCAATGTTGCACAAACGTTTATGGTGAGGACTTATCCGAGTGCTTTGGTCACTATGTACCTAGTTGGGAAATTGCCAAACAGTGGAATATGGATATTGAACAGAGCGCTGCCATTCTGAGAAGAGAAGTTGCTCTAACGGAAGACGCCCAATCACAATTGAGCGCGCAGCGACAGTTAGCAAAAAAATTACTTCGCGCTGCATATGGTCTGGTATTGCATAGAACCAAACGTTGGCTGGACGATCCTCTAGAAAGTGGTCGAGCGTTTCTCGATTATTATCCTGAGCGACAACAGACGATAGAGCGTCTTGGAATATTGTTAGGGCAGCGAGTGATCCCGAAACGCTCTGTTGTTGGTCTGCTTGATGACTTTGCACCATGGCTAGTGAAGGAATATCAAAAAACGGAGTTTAAGATAGGTTAAGCAAGGCCTAGGCTTCCAGCTATTAGTCGCTTTCGTTATTCTTCGGCTCCACGGTATTTCGCTAGAACAACCCCATTTGAGGCGCACTTAAATCATCGAAGTTCATTCCGATAAATGGCAGGATGGCTTCTGCCACAGGTCTTAGCTGCTTATCAATATAGTGTTGATAGTCGATAGGGGAGCGCTGATACTCTTTTGGTTCAGGTCCATTAACCGTAATCACATATTCAATACGACCTCGGTTCTGATACTGTAAAGGACGCCCTAACTGCTGATTAATCTCATCCGCCATCCTTGCTGCTCGAACCTGAGGCGGAACGTTCTTTTGATATTCATGCAACTTTCTACGAAGTCGTTTTTGATAAATCAACTGCTCATCGTGCTCGCCTCTTAGTGTTGATTCGACAAACTCACGAACGTAATCCGTCGGATCTTGATGCTTAAACACCATCATGTAGAGTGTCTGCTGGAACTCTTGCGATAAGGCTGTCCAGTCGGTTCTGGCACTTTCAAGCCCTTTGAAAATAAGCCTTTCGTTGCTACCTTGTCCGATAAGGCCGGCATATCGCTTCTTCGAGCCAGTCTCTGAGCCACGTATTGTTGGCATTAAAAAGCGCTGATAATGGGTTTCGTACTCTAACTCAAGAATTGAGGTTAGCTGGTATTCCTGCTCTAGGTGCTCGGTCCACCATTGATTGATAGACGTGACCAAGTCGTTACCTACCTTATCGGCTTCTTCAGGTGTGAACGCTCCATTTAGAGAGACAAACGTCGAATCGGTATCGCCATAAATCACCTGGTAGCCTTGTGCTTCAATCAGTTTCTTAGTGGTTTTCATGATCTCGTGACCACGCATGGTGATAGAGGAGGCGAGTCGAGTATCAAAAAAGCGGCAGCCAGAGGAACCCAGAACGCCGTAAAACGAGTTCATTATGATCTTAATGGCTTGTGAGAATGCCTTTTCATTGTTGATTTTTGCAACGTCGCGCGCTTTCCATAAATCTTGGATTAAATTCGGAAGAAAATGCTGTGTACGGTGGAATTGACCACCTCGAAATCCTGCGACGGCTTGGTCCTTATTTTTGCCGATTTCCTGCTTTAGCCCCTCGATCAGGCCCATAGGGTCAATGAGAAAAGAGCGAATAATCGATGGATAGAGGCTTTTGAAATCTAAAACCAGCACAGAATCATACAAGCCGGGAATGGAATCCATGACATAACCGCCAGGGCTAGCTACCCAGTTTTCTGGGTGAAGGTTGGGGGCGGCATAGTGAGCACGGTGTAACCTTGGTAAATAAAGGTTGGTGAACGCCGCGACTGAGCCTCCGACCCGGTCCAGCTCCACACCAGTCAGCTTGGTGCGCTCGATAGCAAACTGAAGTAAATGAGTATGGTCAAAGATTCGGTTTACGAGCACACAGTCTTGCAAGTTGTACTTAGCAAGAGACGGTTTATCACGACGGAACATCGAATTTATTTCATCCATGCGGTCGTGCACGTTATGTATTGCTTTGCCTTCGCCCAATAACTCACGTGATACAGATTCGAGTGACCAAGAACGAAAGTTATAGGTCGCTGTTTTTAGCGTATCAATCCCATCCAACACCACTCTACCGGGCATGGTGATAAAACTCTGTTGACTCGACGGTAAGGTGCGAAAATAGATTTTCTGGTTATTCCTACCTAGTGACAGTACCACGTTGTTGAACTCGGCACGTTTGTTTAGCAGCTTAAAATCAAAGTCGATTACGCTCCAACCGACGACAACATCCGGGTCGAAAGCTTGGAACCAGTCATTGAGGGCCAGCAGTAGGGATTTTTCATCACTGACCCATTGTGTCGGTGTCTCGCAAGCTTGCGGCTCACCAATCATGATCACTCTGCTGTCTTTTGGACTGTCGAGACCGATTGAATAAAGTACACCTTTTTCTGAGCACTCGATATCGAGAGAAACTACGTTGAGATCAGGTTTATAATCATGTGCCTTACATTTGGCATCGGTGATTCTCAAAAATTGATTAGGAAGCCCCGAGTTGACCACTTCGGTCTTCCCAGCAACGGCTAAGCTGCCCTGAATAAAACGCTCCATAAGAAAGCGATCAGCGAGTTTAATGTCCGCCTCTAATACTAAAACATCAAGTGAAATAAGCTTGTCGTTGAGCTGACGTGCGGCCGCTATTGAGTTGCTATAAACCGCTGCAAGGGTTTGACCATCGAAGCTTGTCATTTCAACGTCATGAACTGTGATCGCGAGACCGGCTTCTTTAGCCGTATGGTGTACTAAATCTTTAGTCTCGGTAGGTACGAAAAATACGGGCTTCTGCCCTTCTATGAGTACCTGCGCAGGACCTTGTGGGGTAGAGAGCCACAGCTCTATCTGTGGGCCTGAACGAGAGTCTCTCGCTTGGCGGGTTAACAAGAAGCCTTGATGAATGTCCAAATGAAGCGAATTCCTACATGGTTTGCTGTGGCTGAGTAAATTTTGTGCAAAATATTTACTCAATAATAGCTCTGAGTGATGAGCAAGTGTAACAAAGGTCTATTCAGAGCCAAAGTACCTCAATATGAGCTAAACTTTAGTGGTAACACCATGTTTCTAGAATAGTGATTTATATCGATATTTTGCAAATATCTAGAGTATAGTGTGCTAGATGTTTCATAGGGGTGTAAAGGGGATTTATGCCCATAAATCGGGGGGTTAGGTTAGAGATAGCTAATGGTTGTATGATTTGTAACCTAATGATTTTAAAGTTTTTCTGATTGACGACGTCGAATCTTCGTCGTAATGTGTTTCGCAAACTTTGCGCCCGTGCACGATTTGTATGGGAGCATTTAAACGTAACATGAGGTATGATAGTCAGCCATGCTGCTATCCACTAACCTCAAGTGGTCGCAGAGCCAATAGATAAGTGTGGAGATACAAGTTTGATTAATGTTTTCCTTGTAGATGATCACGAACTGGTTCGCACAGGGATACGACGTATTATCGAAGACGTCCGTGGAATGAATGTAGCAGGGGAAGCTGACAGTGGTGAAGAAGCCGTAAAATGGTGTCGTAGCAACCATGTTGACGTCATTTTAATGGACATGAATATGCCTGGCATTGGTGGACTAGAAGCGACGAAAAAAATCCTTCGCCATAATCCAGACATTAAGATCATCGTGTTAACTGTGCATACGGAAAATCCATTTCCGACAAAAGTTATGCAGGCAGGTGCCGCGGGTTACCTGACCAAGGGCGCTGCGCCTGATGAAATGGTGAATGCCATTCGTCTAGTCAACAGCGGTCAGCGTTACATCTCTCCTGAGATCGCTCAGCAGATGGCGCTAAGCCAGTTTTCATCAGCATCAGAGAACCCGTTCAAAGATCTTTCTGAACGTGAACTTCAAATCATGATGATGATTACTAAAGGGCAAAAGGTAACGGATATCTCAGAGCAGTTGAGCCTGAGCCCGAAAACCGTGAACAGCTATCGATACCGTTTGTTTAGCAAACTGGATATCAACGGTGATGTTGAACTGACTCACTTAGCGATTCGACATGGAATGCTAGATACTGAGACGTTGTAGTTGAGAACATCGCGTGTCGGAACCCATTTTTGACTCAACATCCTTCCTCAAAACCGTAACAAACCAACCCGGCGTCTACCGTATGTACGACGCCGAGTCAGTCGTTATTTACGTCGGCAAAGCCAAAGACCTTAAAAAACGCCTCTCTAGTTACTTTCGAAAACGTGTCGATAGTGAAAAAACGCGCGCGTTGGTCAGTAACATCAATAAAATAGACGTGACAGTAACGCATACCGAAACGGAAGCGTTAATTCTTGAGCACAACTATATCAAACAGTACCTGCCTAAATACAACGTACTGTTGAGAGACGATAAATCCTATCCGTACATCTTTTTGTCTGGTCATAAGCATCCACGGTTATCCATGCATCGCGGAGCAAGGCGCAAAAAAGGGGAGTATTTTGGACCCTATCCAGATTCTGGTGCCGTAAGACAAACACTTCACCTGTTACAGCGCATTTTCCCGGTTAGACAGTGCGAGGACTCTGTCTATGCTAACCGAAGTCGCCCATGCCTGATGTATCAGATTGGTCGCTGCGCCGGTCCTTGTGTGAGTTCTATTATTTCCGACGACGAGTATACGGAACTGGTTGGCTTACTGCGTTTGTTTTTACAAGGTAAAGACAAGAATGTGGTGCAAATGCTGGTGGAGAAAATGGACGATGCTAGCCGTAACCTTGCCTTTGAGCAAGCGGCTAAGTATCGCGATCAGATCCAGGCGATAAGGCGTGTTCAAGAACAGCAGTTTGTTTCTGAAGACAGTGATGACGATATGGACGTATTGGGTTTTGCTCAGGAAAACGGTGTGGCGTGTGTTCACATCTTGATGATTCGACAAGGCAAGATTTTAGGCAGTCGCAGTCATTTTCCGAAGATACCGAACAATACTGAGCAGTCAGAGGTGTTTTACAGCTTCTTGAGTCAGTACTACCTCAACCATTCTGAGTCTCGCACAATTCCGACTCGCATCATTCTTAATGATGGCTTGGTGGAAGACGTCAATGACATGTCCAAGGCTTTAACGGAAATTGCGGGTCGTAAAGTCGTGTTCCACATCAATCCGACTGGGGCGAGGGGACGCTACCTGAAACTGTCGAACACTAACGCGCTTACCGCGATCACGACAAAGATCAATCACAAGATGACCATCAACCAACGCTTCAAAGCGCTTCAAGATGCGTTGAATATCGAAAACATCGCCCGTATGGAATGTTTCGATATCAGTCACACTATGGGTGAGAACACCATTGCGTCATGTGTTGTGTTTAACCAAGAAGGGCCTGTGAAGCAGGAGTATCGTCGATACAACATTACCGGCATTACTGGTGGCGATGACTATGCAGCGGTGGGACAAGTGCTTGAACGCCGCTACTCCAAACAGATCGATGTAGATAAAATTCCAGATATTATTTTTATTGATGGTGGTAAAGGTCAGCTAAACCGAGCGGTGGACATAGTTTCTGAGTATTGGGACGATTGGCCAAAACGCCCACTAATGATTGGTATCGCCAAGGGTGTAACCCGTAAACCCGGTCTCGAAACCCTTATCACTCCAGAAGGTAGAGAGTTTAACTTACCAAGCGATGCGCCGGCATTGCACTTAATTCAACACATTCGTGATGAAAGTCATAATCATGCGATTGCTGGACATAGAGCGAAACGCGCCAAAGCGCGTCGAACCAGTCCTTTAGAAGGTATTGAGGGCATCGGTCCGAAACGCAGACAAGCCTTGTTAAAATACATGGGTGGTTTGCAAGAACTCAAACGTGCAAGTGTAGAAGAAATCGCCAAAGTCCCAGGAATTAGCATTTCTTTGGCAGAAAACATCTATCAAGCATTGAAACAGTAAAGAAAATCCCGCAACATAAACAGGCAGTAAAATAGAGCCGATAATAATATGCGTTTAAACATCCCTAACATTCTGTCTTTGTTGAGATTATTTCTCATCCCCGTGTTCGTCGTTGCTTTCTATCTTCCGTATAGCTGGGCGCCGTTTGCAGCCGCTATGATATTCTGGGTGGCAGGCTTCACTGACTGGCTCGATGGGATGTTAGCGAGAAAGCTTGGTCAAACGTCCCGTTTTGGCGCTTTCATCGATCCTGTTGCCGATAAGGTCCTCGTGGCAACTGCACTTATTCTTATCACCGAACATTATCACTCTATTTGGGTCACCATCCCTGCAGTAACCATGATTGCTCGAGAAATTATTATTTCTGCATTGCGTGAGTGGATGGCTGAGATTGGCAAACGCGCGAGCGTGGCCGTATCTTGGGTTGGTAAAGTCAAAACCGTTTCTCAAATGTTTGCGCTCTGGGTGCTGATTTGGCGTTATGACGATTGGATGATTTGGGTTGGCTATGTGGCACTGTATGTCGCGACGGTTTTGACGTATTGGTCAATGATGCAATATCTCGCAGCGGCAAAAGACGATTTGCTTAACGCTGATAAGTAGTTAGCGCGGCAACGAATAATAGTATTGAATATTAAGGCGAGCAGTAAGCTCGCCTTTTTGCATTTTAGCGCGGCGTAGTCTTTGATATGGCTCTTGCGAATGCGATGATAGGTAAGCTCTATTAGGCTTGTCGGTTAGGCATATTTTGGTAAGTTGACAAGTTTTCTAGTCTTAAATGTGCATGTTTTTGCTAGAAAATTGAGCAAATTGGCGCTTTTTGGGTATTTCTTGGTCAAACGATTCAAAATATCAAAAAACGTGTTGACTCATTTTCCTGATTGCGTAAAATGCCTCCCGTACTCAAGAGGAACTGCTCAAAACGAAAGCGAAAAGCAAAGCTTCATGAGTAACAAGAAGGCGCCTTGGCAGAGTGGCTATGCAGCGGATTGCAAATCCGTGGACCTCGGTTCGACTCCGGGAGGCGCCTCCATTCTCTCTTAGAGAGTATGCGACACTAGCTCAGTTGGTAGAGCGCAACCTTGCCAAGGTTGAGGTCACGAGTTCGAACCTCGTGTGTCGCTCCAAATTATAGTGATATGGCCTTGAAGGCGGTATCAAGATGGTGTCTCCATCGCAAAGGATTTTGCGTGCCCTGGTGGTGGAATTGGTAGACACAAGGGATTTAAAATCCCTCGACGTTCGCGTTGTGCCGGTTCAAGTCCGGCCCGGGGCACCATCTCAAATTTAGTCTGTAAAGACAAATGCGACACTAGCTCAGTTGGTAGAGCGCAACCTTGCCAAGGTTGAGGTCACGAGTTCGAACCTCGTGTGTCGCTCCAAACATAAAAACCCCAGCAGAAATGCTGGGGTTTTTTCGTTCTAATACTTTTCCATCTTTAGCCTTTATCTTGCTGATTCTTTTTGCAATGATGTCCGTACTATAAGCACTCTAATGATAAATCGAGGCATCTATGTTTACCGGTATTATTCAATCTGTCGCCACTATTGATAAAATTACAGACCTAAACGGCATTCGCACCTTTGAAATCGACTTCGAACAAGGGTTTTGTACCGATGTTGAAATCGGCGCGAGTATCGCTGTAGATGGCGTCTGTTTGACGGTAACTGAGATACAAACGGACACGCGTTTGTCGTTTGATGTTATGTTGCAGAGTCTCAATATCACAACGCTAAGCTCTTTTGAGCAAGGCCAGATGATCAACGTAGAACGTGCCGCTAAAGACGGCGCTGAGATTGGCGGTCACCCATTATCTGGTCATGTTGATTTCAAAACACCGTTGGTATCGGTAGAGCAGCAAGAAGATAACTACCGAATCAAGTTTCAGTTGCCAAAAGAGTGGAAGCCATATGTGTTCCCTAAAGGCTATATTGCGATCAATGGTGCTAGTCTGACGGTTTCAGAGGTGGATAAGCAAGAAGGCTGGTTTGATGTCTGGCTTATTCCAGAAACTCGTCGTATGACGACGTTTGAAGGCAAAGGTGTTGGTGACGACGTCAATATTGAGATCGAGCGAGGCACTCAGGTCGTCGTCGACACAGTGAGGGATACCATAGCTGAAACTCTTGGCCCACTGCTGCCGATGTTCGAAAAATTCCTTGAGCAAAATGGTGTAGACGTAGACACAATTGGTCATGCAACCACCAAAAGTCTGAGCGACAAAAAAGACCAATAGTTAGCTTTCGAATAGGCCGCCTCTGCAGAGGCGGTTTTTTTATGTCAGCAGTTTAATATTGCGCAATAATACGTAACTAGTGACCCGTGTTTTACGTGATAAAAACGGTTGCGATGATAATGAGTTCTATGTTATTTTCCCGCGCAATCTCGGAATGAATCTGGGGGATACGCGTCGTAACCATTCAAGCTGATTGTGATACGACGTAGGGTAGGTACTGATTATGCCAATAATCAGTAGACGGGATACTGGTGCCTGGATAGGCATATTAATGGGAAACCCAACATTGAAACTCATTAACTCTCACTCAAAAATCAGCTTTGTACTTCCAAACTGTGTATTGCGCGTAAATCGTAGTATCACGGAGCCTTGATTTACAGAATCGATCTCTTTTCCTAGCGCAAGTGCGTTGGGCTTCGTCACATCTGTTGTTCAGATGGGGCTCGTTTTGTTGTTCGCGTGACAGCCAATACTGTGCGCGTAAAATCAGGTTACAAATAAATGAGTACAGCATTCGAATTTGATTCTAAAGAATTCGCGTCTTCGATTTCGGTCCAAGTTCCACACGTTGAAGGCACCTACGATCTGACCCCAGATCAAGTATTACTAGACCAAGCCGAGCATGAGTCAGAAGTACGTTCGTACCCACGTCGTCTTCCGATTGCCATTAAACGAGCCTATGGAGCGTTGGTGGAAGATACTCGCGGTCAAATTTTCTTAGATTGCCTTGCTGGCGCAGGTACCTTGGCGATGGGTTACAACCATCCGGAGATCAACCAAGCCCTTAAAGAGCAGCTAGATTCTGGTCTACCGTATCAAACGCTAGATATCACGACCGAATCGAAAGCTCGCTTTATCAAACGCGTTAAAGCCTTTTTTGCCTGAACAGTTCGCGACTGAATCTGTGATTCAGTTCTGTGGTCCTTCAGGTGCTGATGCAGTAGAAGCTGCCATTAAACTGGCGAAGCAAACCACGGGCCGTAACACCATGTTTGCATTCCGCGGTGCGTATCACGGCATGACGAATGGCACCATGGGCATGATGGGTAACCTTGGCACTAAAGCGCGTCGTACCGGTCTCATGTCAGACGTGCATTTTATGCCGTTCCCGTATAGCTTACGTTGTCCATTTGGACTGGGTGGTGATGCGGGTGCCAAGCAGAGTATTCGCTACATTGAGCGGCTTCTTAATGATGACGAAGCTGGCATCATGAAACCAGCAGCGATCATCGTTGAACCAGTACAAGGCGAGGGCGGTGTGATTCCGGCTCCAGCGTTTTGGCTCAAAGAGCTGCGTAGGATTTGTGATGAGCATGAGATTCTACTGATTCTCGATGAGATTCAGTGCGGTGTGGGTAAAACGGGTTACCGATTTGCCTTCGAAGAAGCCGGTATCAGCCCAGATATTCTTTGTCTTTCTAAAGCGATTGGCGGTGGTTTGCCAATGTCGATCCTTGTATTCAACAAAAAGGTCGATACATGGAATGCTGGCGAACATACGGGCACATTCCGCGGTAACCAATTAGCCATGGTATCGGGTGCAAAAGCACTGGAGATCATCGAGCGAGATAACCTTGTCGAGCATGCAAGCATTGCCGGCGAATATCTGCGATTGGGTCTAAACAAAATCAAAGATCGCGTTAACTGCATTGCCGAAGTTCGTGGTAAAGGTCTGATGCTTGGCGTTGAGATCGTAAAACCAACCGGTGAGCACAACAAGTTTGGTGAGCCTGTCGCTGATGGCGAACTAACGCTCGCGATTCAACGTGCAGCGCTGGAGCGCGGTTTGATGGTTGAAAAGGGCGGTCGTGACGGCTCTGTTATTCGCTTCTTACCACCTCTAATCATCAGCTTTGAGCAGATTGACTTTGCCCTACGCACTATCGAAGAGGCGATCATTGTTGCAGGCGGCGGCGAGAAAACTGAGCAGCAAGCGAAGGAATCTAGCTGGCGTAAGCACTTTATCCACACTGGTGAGCAAGGTGCGACTGAGTTTGCTCAGGTGATGAATCACACGACTCAAGCTATGAAAGAAGTGTTTGAGAAAGTGAGCAAACCCTATTCTGGTTTGGATCCGAAAACGCTCGAAACACTTATCAATGACGTAAATCTTGATAGTCAAAACAGCAACCTACAAAGCGTCGTTGATGAAACCGCTGGGCTGGTTGCGGAACACTCTATCTTCACTCAGCACCCTGATTGTATTGCGCATCTGCATACGCCTCCTTTGATGCCAGCGGTGGCAGCAGAGGCGATGATTGCAGCGCTAAACCAGTCGATGGACTCTTGGGATCAAGCATCTGCGGCGACTTATGTTGAGCAAAAGGTTCTAGATTGGCTATGTGAGCGATACGAGCTGGGCGAAGATGCGGACGGCATTTTCACCAGTGGTGGTACGCAAAGTAACTTAATGGGCTTGCTACTGGCTCGCGATCGCATTGCGGATGTCACTGATGGCCACTCAATTCAAAAACTAGGTCTGCCAAGCTACGCCGATAAACTGCGTATTGTTTGCTCAGACAAATCTCACTTTACCGTTCAGAAGTCAGCGTCACTTCTTGGACTTGGTGAAAAAGCCGTGCACTGTGTGGCGACTCATGAGAATGGCACGATAAAAACAGATGCTTTGCTTGCTGACATCACAGCACTCAAAGAACAAGGGTTAATTCCGTTCGCACTAGTTGGCACTGCGGGTACCACAGATCACGGCGCGATCGATGACTTAGCAACACTTGCGGATATTTCTTCCCAGTTCGGTCTTTGGTTCCACGTAGACAGTGCTTACGGTGGCGCGCTGATCCTAAGTAGTCATAAAGACAAGCTCCAAGGGATCGAAAAAGCCGATTCAGTGAGTGTCGATTTCCATAAGCTGTTCTACCAAACAATCAGCTGCGGCTCACTGCTTCTTAAAGATCGAGCTAACTTCAAGTATCTGCTTCACCACGCCGATTACTTAAATCGTGAACATGACGAACTGCCGAACTTGGTCGATAAATCCATCGCGACGACCAAGCGTTTTGATGCGTTGAAGGTCTTTATGACCATGCAAAACGTTGGTCCAGACGCACTAGGTGACATGTACGATCATCTAATGGATCAAACTCAGCAAGTGGCTAAGCTTGTTAAAGCACATCCGCAGTTTGAGCTATTGGCAGAGCCGTCGCTATCAACGGTTCTATTCAGAGCGGTAAACAGTGATGCTGATGACCTAGAGCAGTTTAACAAAACAATTCGTATCGAAGCGCTGACTCGCGGCGTTGCGGTACTCGGGGAGACGGTAGTAAACGGCCACTCGGCACTGAAATTTACCATCTTAAACCCTTGCTTGAAGCTATCGGATTTCGAAACGCTTCTGAACAATATTCATCAATTAGCCCTTGAGCTAACTAACTCTCACTAAGAGAAAAAGGAAACAAACAAATGGCAATTCTACAAATTGGTGCTGGTGGTGTTGGTTGGGTAGTCGCACACAAAGCGGCTCAAAACAACGATGTACTAGGTGATATCACTATCGCTTCGCGCACAGTAGCGAAATGTGAAAAAATCATTGAGTCAATCAAGGGCAAAAACAACCTAAAAGATACAACTAAAAAGCTAGAAGCTCGCGCTGTTAATGCAGACGATGTTGAAGCGCTAGTCGCTTTGATCAACGAAGTAAAACCTGATCTAGTGATCAACGCGGGTCCTCCTTGGGTGAACATCACCATCATGGAAGCGTGCCTACAAGCGAAGGTGTCTTACCTAGATACATCGGTCGCTGTTGACCTATGCTCTGAAGGTCAGCAAGTACCGCAAGCATACGACTGGCAATGGGGTTTCCGCGACAAGTTTAAAGAAGCGGGTATCACCGGTATCCTAGGTGCTGGCTTTGATCCAGGCGTAGTAAGTGTGTTTGCTGCTTACGCAGTGAAGCATTTGTTCGATGAGATAGATACCATCGATGTTATGGACGTAAATGCAGGTGACCACGGTAAGAAGTTCGCGACGAACTTCGACCCAGAAACCAACATGCTTGAAATCCAAGGCGATTCTTTCTACTGGGAAAATGGCGAGTGGAAGCAAGTGGAATGTCACTCACGCATGCTTGAGTTTGATTTCCCGCTAGTGGGCAAGCACAAGGTTTACTCTATGGCGCACGATGAAGTTCGTTCAATGCAAGAATTCATTCCTGCAAAACGTATCGAATTCTGGATGGGCTTCGGTGACACTTACCTGAACTACTTCAACTGCATGCGCGATATTGGTCTACTGAGCCCAGACCCGCTAACTCTGCACGACGGAACGGTTGTACAACCACTACACGTGCTTAAAGCACTGCTACCAGATCCAACCTCTCTAGCTCCGGGCTACACAGGTAAAACGTGTATCGGTACTTGGGTTCAAGGTAAGAAAGACGGTAAAGAGCGTTCAGTCTTCATCTACAACAACGCTGACCACGAAGTCGCTTACGAAGATGTTGAGCATCAAGCGATCTCTTACACTACCGGTGTTCCGGCTATTACTGCGGCACTTCAGTACTTCCGCGGTAAGTGGGCAGATGCTGGTGTGTTCAACATGGAGCAGCTAGACCCAGATCCGTTCTTGGAGACAATGCCAGAGATTGGTTTGGATTGGCATGTTCAAGAGCTGGAAGTCGGTGGGCCGGATATTCAGGTTTTGAAGTAGGGTTTAAGAGCTTTACCCCCTCTAACTCCCCCTTCGCAAGGGGGAGAACTACAGGCAAGCTCCTAACGTCGCATCGCCTAGCTTTAGATCAGGCGACGCGTCAGCGAGCCATCTGTTCCTCCCCTTAATAAGGGGAGGCTAGGAGGGGTAAAACCACCAATCCTCAAAACCTGCTAAAATCCCCAATCATCACCCGGAACGCAAACCATGAACAAATCTCAACTCAAAACCCCATACTTCATGATCAACGAATCTAAGCTGATCGAAAACCTAGAAAAGGCCAAACACCTCAAAGAGATCTCAGGTGTTAAGCTCGTTCTCGCATTGAAGTGTTTTTCAACTTGGGGTGTTTTCGACATCATTAAACCGTATCTAGATGGCTCAACCAGTAGTGGTCCATTTGAGGTAAAGCTTGGTCATGAAACCTTTGGTGGAGAGACGCACGCTTACAGTGTGGGTTACACCGAAGACGATGTGCGCGAAGTGGCGGATATCTGTGACAAGATGATTTTTAACTCTCAGTCTCAGTTAGCGGCTTACCGCCATATTGTTGAGGGTAAGGCATCATTGGGTCTTAGACTTAACCCAGGCGTGAGCTACGCAGGGCAAGATCTAGCGAACCCAGCGCGTAAGTATTCTCGTCTTGGTGTGCAAGCTGACCATATCGACTCTTCGGTATTTGAAAGTATCGATGGCGTCATGTTCCATATGAACTGTGAGAACAAAGATGTAGATGCATTTATTAGCTTGCTTGATTCGATTTCTGAGCAGTTTGGCGAGCACCTCGATAAGCTTGATTGGGTGAGCATGGGTGGCGGCGTATTCTTCACTTGGCCTGGCTACGATATTGATAAGCTTGGTGCTGCTCTAAAAGCCTTCTCTGAAAAACACGGTGTCCAGATGTATCTGGAGCCGGGTGAAGCCATCATCACGAAAACCACAGATCTTGTGGTGACCGTGGTGGATATTGTCGAGAATGAGAAGAAGACGGCGATTGTTAACTCAGCGACTGAAGCCCACCGCTTGGATACGCTGATCTACGATGAGCCAGCATCCATTCTGGAAGCTAACTCAGAAGGTGAGTATGAATACGTGATTGGATCTTGCTCTTGCCTCGCTGGCGACCAGTTCTGTGTGGCTAACTTCGACGAGCCGCTAAAAGTAGGTCAGCAGCTACATATTATGGATAGCGCAGGCTATACCATGGTGAAGTTGAACTGGTTCAACGGATTGAAAATGCCATCAATTTATTGCGAACGTTCATCGGGCAACATCGAGAAACTCAACGAGTTTGGCTATGAGGACTTTAAGCGCTCACTGTCTCAGTGGTCAGTTAGTTAGCTCGTCGCAGAACATGAATATTGAAAATAGCAGGCAGGCACTTAGTGCTTGCCTGTTTTTTTATAAGCCCCTATCTTTTAACAAGATATGCGGTATGCGCTTCACTCTTTTCCAGGAGCCTTTTCTGATGAATACATTGTTCTCTGCCAAGTTTTTCGGGCTGTTTGTTCTCTTGCTTAGCCTGTCTGGGTGTGTGAGTTACAGCGTTACGGAGCAAGAGATGACGGACTATCTAAATCAAAACCTAAAGCTTGTTCAGGCGGTCGGTATAGAAGATGTTCTTTACGCTAAGATTTCTGTCGACGACTTAAAAGTGAATATTGGTCGTGCTGACAAAGACAGAGTTGCGGTGTATGCCAACACCACAGCGGAGCTCCAAATGATGAGCCAACCAGACATGAATTTGGATTTGGACATCGAGTTTAGCGCCATCCCAGAGTATAAAAAAGAGACGGGCGAAGTGTTTCTAAAGTCACTCCGTCTAGAGCGGCTCGATGAGGATGGTTCGATACTGACGCCAGAAATAAGGCAGCTTATTAAGCCCGCAGTATCTTTGATTGGTAATGCAGTATCGAGTTATCCGGTGTACCAGCTTGATGAGAGCACAGTTAAGCAGTCGCTGCTTAAATCGTCGAATCCTAAAGTGACGGTTGAGAGCAACAAGCTGGTTATTGATTTCTTTGACTAGGATTTTGACTCAGGCAGCGATTTTGTAGGACGAAGTGATCTGGTTTGACCAGAATCGACTATAGTGTGTAATCTATTCATTCAATTGGAAAAATAGAGAGACAACTCTCGCAGCCAACAGCAAAAGGACGGTTCATGATTAGCAAAATTATCACTACATTAGCCCTGGTTCTCATCGGTTACATGTTTTACAAAAACAATAGTATGCCGTCGTATTTGGGCGTGGATGGTGGACAGTTGGCGCGCATGCCTTCCACACCTAATGCCGTCTCCTCGCAGACTAAAATCCCAGAAAAACAGGTTCAACCGATTGCCTTTGATGATCTCGCGACGGCAAAAGCGCGCGCATTGGCAGCGCTAAAAACGTTGGGACGCAACGAGGTGGTAACGGATAGCGGCGATTACGTTCATGCGGTGTTTACAACACCTCTGATGCGTTTTCATGACGACGTAGAGCTCTATTTCGATGCCGACAATGGTGTGATGCATTATCGTTCTCAATCTCGTACCGGATACAGTGATGCAGGCGTCAACCGAGCACGTTATGACGAGTTTGTTCAAGCGTTTCGACAAACAAATGGCTAATCTCTGAAAGTGATTCTCCTCATTAGCGGTCTGTCTGATAAGTGGCTGCGATGAGGAGAGCAACATGCGTTCTATTCTTACCCTATTTTCCCTTTCCTTAGTTCTATTTACTCCTTCGTTAGTCGTTGCCAAAACACTTAATGGATTTAGCCTAGATAATGCAACCGTGCCGTTGAACTTGGTCCAAAGTGGCGGTCCGCCTAGAGACGGTATCCCAGCACTTACCGACCCAAAATTTGAATCAGGGCGTAAAGCTCAGAGTGTGAAACCAAGAGATATCGTACTTGGTTTGGTGATCAACGGTGAAGCGAAAGCTTATCCATTGAGCATTTTGAATTGGCACGAAATAGTTAATGATACCGTTGGAGGTGAGCGCGTCGTAGTGAGTTATTGTCCACTTTGTGGCAGCGGCATGGCGTTTGAAAGCCAACCAGAGGGTGTGGGTCAACGAGAACTGGAGTTTGGTGTTTCAGGGCTCCTGTATAGCTCAGATGTGTTGATGTACGATAGGGAGACCGAATCGCTGTGGTCGCAAATTCATGGTGAAGCCGTGGCGGGGCCGCAGGTTGGCAGTAAGCTCAAACAGATCCCAATGACATTATCACGTTGGTCTAACTGGCTTCAAAGGTACCCGGATACCCAAGTGCTCTCGACAGAAACTGGGTATCGACGTGATTATAATCGCGATCCTTACGCTGGCTATGGAGAACACCCCAATGTCTATTTTCCTGTGGCAAATCAAGCGCCAAGCGCGTACCACCAAAAAGAGATGGTATTGGGACTTTTGGTCGATGGCAGTGCTATTGCCTTTCCATTTAGTGAGCTCGAGAAGCAAGGTAAGGCGCAGTTTGATTATTCATTTGATAACGCCTCATACCAGATTCACTGGGATAGCGAAAATCAATCAGCATGGGTCACCGATGAAGACGGTCAGACATTGGCGTCGACCTTGCTGTTTTGGTTTGCTTGGTATGCGTTTTATCCAGACACCCAAATCTTTAGCGGGTAATAGAAACAAGCCCTAAGTTTGGCTACTTAGGGCTTTTAGACATAATTGCGAGCTTAACTTCTAGGATTAGCTTTTTAGATTAGCTAAGGCTTTCAACCAGTGCTTTACCAACACCGTGTGCGCTCGTTGGGTTTTGACCCGTAATCACGCGCTCATCTACGATGACCAGCTCTTGCCATGGCTGCACCTTGTTATAACGACTGGCTGTACGAGCCAATGACTCTTCTAGTAAAAAAGGAATCGAGTCGATAGTGCCAAAGTCGATTTCTTCCTCTCGCGTGAACCCTGTGACCGATTTTGAAGCGAGAAGCTTTTCCCCTGAGCTTAGTGTAATTGGCAGTAGTGCCCCAGGTCCGTGACAGACTGCCGCGATGAGGCCGCCATTTTCATAGTGCTTTGCAGCAATGTTTGCGAACGACTCATCGGTCGCTAGATCTGACAGTAAGCCAAAGCCACCAGGGTAGAAGATGGCATCGTACTCTTCGCCGTTCACCTGAGAAACAGGGATGGTGTTGTTGATGCGGTTTTGAAAGTCATCATTCGCCAGAAGCTCGGCATTGACGGTATCACCCTCAATATCTGTTCCATAAAGCGGCGCTTTGCCCCCTTGAATAGAAGCAATATCGTACTCGAAGCCTGCCGCGAGAATTTCACTTAGAGCGTGAGTAAGCTCAGGGGCATAGGTGCCGTTTGCTTGGTCAGTGTCACCGAGAGTGGCGTGGTTGGTCACTGGGATGAGTACTTTTTTCATAATTAGTTCCTTTGAGATGACGGGTTCTTGTTTGTACGTATTGATATTAATTGCAAATCAAATGAGTGATAATCATCTAGAATAGAAAAACATTATTGCTATTTAGCAAAGATAATGGCGGTTGGAGTGGTAATGGAGAGTTTTGAAGGGATTAACGAGTTTGTTGCTGTGGCAGAGAGTCATGGTTTTTCCGCTGCGGCCAAGCTGCTTGGTTGCAGCACCAGCCATGTGAGCCGCCAAGTTTCAAGATTAGAGGAGCGAGTAGGGGTAGCACTGCTTGCTCGCTCGACACGAATGGTTAGCCTGACTGACGCTGGGCAGGTCTATTACCAGCAGTGTAAAGAACTGGTCATTGGTTTGCAGCAAGCGAATGAGCGACTCTCATCTCAGCAGATTGAGTTGAGCGGTACCTTGCGTGTCAGTGCGGCAGGCGCATTTGCAGAGAACTATGTTGCTCCCGCTTTGATGACATTTGCTAAGCAATATCCTGATCTTTCTGTTGAGATGGATTTTAATACTCGGATGGTCAATTTCATTGAAGATGGGGTCGACTTTGCTATTCGCTATGGTCGCCTAAGTGATTCAGGCTTAGTCGCCAGAAAGCTGGTGGATAGACCAATGGCGGCAGCTGCAAGTCAAACGTATTTAGATCGGTTTGGAGAGCCGACTCACCCGAATCATCTTGCGCAGCACAGCTGTATCATCGCCAACAATGACCACTGGCAGTTCGAAAAAGAGGGCAAGCCGATGAGTGCTATTCGGGTCAGCGGGCGGTGGAGAAGCAATAACTCGAACGCCATTCTTCAGGCATGTGAAGAAGGCCTAGGGATCGCTTACCTGCCTCGTAGTAGCTTTGGAAACAAACTCGCATTGGGGAGATTAAAGCCAGTTCTCGAACCATTTTGGGGTAAAGGATCGAGTAGTTGGATTGTGTATCAAAATCGCCGCTTCTTGCCGGTAAGGGCGCGAATGGCGATAGACTATTTAGTCAAACACTTCTCGGATTGGCAAGAGTAGGCTAAAGCTACTTAAACAAGTGCTGCAACGCGCGGCTGACAGGAAGTTTATGCCCGGCAATATAGGCATTCATTTTGCCCGTGAGGTCCTTTTTCACTTTCTCGAGTTTGTGCAGGTTAATCATGGTTGAGCGATGGATCTGCCAGAAACTATCGGGGTCGAGCTGCGTAGCCAGTTCTTTGATGGTACTTCGTAGCACGTATTCTCGATTGTCGGCGGTGACAAGAGTAACGTATTTGTCTTCTGCCCTGAGGAAGGCAATATCATCAACAGAGATAAGGTGGATCTCGTCTTGCTTGCTACCCTTTAGCCATTTCGCAAACTGCGGGGTTGTGTTGATCGAAAGCTTTTCTAGATTGGCGACAATCGCGTTTAAGTCTGGACTTTCATCACTCACTTTGAGGCGTGATTTAGCTTTGTTGCACGCCGCTATGAGGCGATCCTCTTGCAGAGGCTTTAATAGGTAGTCGATAGCGTTGGCTTCGAACGCACTCACTGCATAGTGATCAAATGCGGTAATGAAAATGACCAAAGGCGCTGGCGTCGAAGAATCTTGATGAGACTTAGCGATTATCTGCGCTACCTCTATCCCTGACTTTCCAGGCATTTGAATATCAAGAAATGCGATATCTATCGACGCGTTCTCAAGCTCGGCAAGGGCTTGTTCGCCATTTTCACATCGAGCCACTACCTCAAGTTCTGGCCACACATCTACCAACATCTTGTCTAGGTGAAATCGCAATAGGGGTTCATCATCTGCGATAAGTGCTTTCATGTGGCCTCCGCTATGGTGTTGGTTGCTCTAATGGTAATTTGATTCTTGCGGTAACGCCGCCGGTTTGGTTTTCACTGATATTCAGTGATGCTCTGTCTTGATATAAAGCACTGAGACGCGATTTGGCGTTCTGAATCCCAATCCCATGACCTGTGCTGGCGGTGTTGTCCAACGAGAGACCTAATCCGTTATCAATCACCTCTAGGATACATTGCTGCGCATCAGAGCGTGCTCGTATCGTCACTGTACCACCGTCAATGCTGGGCTCAATACCATGTTTAATGGCGTTTTCGACTAATGGTTGCAATAGGTAGGGCGGGATAAGTTGTTGCTTCACCGCATCCGCGATAATGAACTCAAAATCCAGTCGAGAACTCAAACGGATTTTCTGTATCGATAAATAGGCGTCAATTAAGTCGACTTCAGATTTTACCGAAACTTGATTGACTCGATGGCGGGCCATCGATGCTCGGAGTAGCTGCGTCAGCTTGTCCAGCATATGTTTTGCTTGTGCTGGATCCTGATCCACCAAGGCACTGACATTGGCGAGTGTATTGAACAAAAAATGTGGCTCTATCTGGCTTTGTAGTTGTTTCAGTTCCGACTCAATCAGCGTTTTTTCTTGTTCGACTTTTTCTCGTTTTGACTGTTCGAGAGCTTGTTGAAGATTATTTTTTTGCTCTTGCATGTAGAAGAAGTAGAAACAGACAGCCGTAAAAATGACGCCAAGCAGTAAGATGGGTTTAATGCCCTGCCAAACATCGAATCCAGGGTATTTGCTTATCCACAGGTAGGCATGAGCGGTGCCAAGCGTGACTGCTAAAAGGAGCGAGATTGCCAGAGAGATGGTTCGTTTATCTTTCAGTTGCGGAACGAAACGCTCGATAAGCCAAGACATGAGCACTGCACTGTAGCCATAGCCAAGGCTTATCATTAAGTTCTCGAAGTAGGGGGCCACCCAGATCGATGCGGTGATAACAGCGATGCCTGCACAAAACAGAGTCGTAATGAATAGTGAGCGAGCCCAGCTGTTCTCTGATATTGGAATCATCATTTAGAAGCGTCCTTTTAGATTAATCAATATGTTATAGGTATCAGGTAGGTTTGCATACACCGAGTTTGACGCGCCAGTCACGAATCGCGCTGCAAACTCTAGATTGAGGTTACTGTCACCAGTATCGATAAGCTCAAAATCGATCCATTGTGTGGCAATAACACCGCCATCCTCTGGCGCAATGAGAAGGTCGAGACGGGGTTTCATATTTTGTAATATGCGACTGTCTTTACTCCAATCCCACTGATTCCAAAAAAGAGGATCCAAGCGGCTATGCAGCATAATGTTGTGTTGGACCATATTTTGCTGAGTGTAGCCAAGAGCATAAGACGCAGAAACTGGACTTGGATTCTGTTTCGCGTATTCATGCGCCTGCTGCCATTGGTCCTTATGCCAAGCGCGTGAGTCATACCAGTATTCCCCAATAACGCTGATACCCGAAGCGTGAGACCAAGTGCCTCCTACCAAAAACTGCGTCGCATGGCTTTGTTTACGGAGCTGCGCAGGGCGTCCAGGCTCAAAACCGTAGCCTTGATAGGAGCGCGAATAGGATAGAGAACTGTGACCTGACCAAGCATTGTTGAACACATTAACTAGGCTGCCACCTACAAGCCCTTCCCGAACATTGTCATAGTAAGCGATAACCTGTGCCTCTAGGTCACCCATCAAACGGTAGTACTTACCGCCAAACCCTTGCTGCTGATTGGCTTTGCCATACTCTGTGGTGTCGAGTTGCGTCCAACTAGAGTCAGTGGCAATCAAGGTCCACTCCGATTCCACGCCATAGTGTGAAAGCGCAACGGTGCCAGCTCCTTCCTCCACTTGAATACCAACGGGGTTTCGTCGATACGGGGTGAAAATGTCCCATACGCGGTAGCCATAGCCGACTCCCCAATCAAGCCTTGCTTTGCCGAGCAAGAGATCCCAATCGATGCCTCCTAGTATCACACTGGTTTCGTAAGTAAGGGACGTGATGACAGCTTCAACTTGACGTTGAGGGGCTTGTCCATTGTCATAGAGAGAAGTGCCAAGCAGTGCGATATTACCGCTGATGGACTTATAGTGCGCGCTGATATCAAGCAGCGCGTTGATTTGCTCACGACTTGAATCACCGCTGTTTGGGACAAACACGCTGTCACCTGAACCTATGGACTGCAGATTAACTTGATAGTCGGTCTCTACAGCTAAATCATCCCATATCGAGTTTGAGCTTGCTTGGCATTGCAAAGATAACACCAGCGCGCCACTTACAAGTGTCGTCTTTAACCAGCCACAACACAAAAACGACGGTTTGATTGTGAAAAGTGGAACGCTGGAAGTTCTCATAGTTCTACTCGCTTATTCTTTGATAGATAAGCTGGGTTGTAGTATTTATCCGCTAACTCATAAGGCGCGACATCCTGATAGTTGATGACGGTTTTTTTGTTCTCTTGGATTTGATCGAGAAGTGTCATGGTGACCACTCGTCGGCTACCTTGTCGTTCACCAGATTCGAATACGGCTTTCTTGGCAAGCTTACCAGAGGTGAGGTAAAGATCCGCACGAACTGGAAATCCGCTCTCTTTCTCGACCCATAGGTCTATCGACTGGTAACTTGCGCCCGCCGTTTTTGCGGTGAGTGATAGATGGAGCGTTGGAACGTCTGAGATGTCGCCAGCCTTGCTATTAGAGACAATGGTCCCAGTGTAATCCTGACTCCAAGTCAGGGTAGATACGTCGCCTACCGAGGCATCACCAAGCAGTTTCTGCATGGGAGTGATGCGAATTGGACGTCGGCTTTTAGGCATCACAAGCCAGTAGTTGTCGCCTAACATCAGCATCTTTTGACCTTGCTCGACCTGAGATTTAAATAACACCAGTGACTCGCGGTTAGGGCGTAAATAAACTTCATATTGGCGTGTTTTATCGAGTTGTCCGTCCTGAAAGAGAGAGACCTCCGTCACGACTTTTGCGGCTTCGTCTTCAAGTCGGTACTTATCTGCCATTACCAGAATCTCGGCTGCAGAAGTTGATGCGTCAATAAGCGCTTTCTGATCGGTAGCGGCATTGCCGCTGAATGAAAACAGTAACAGCGAAGCGGCTACAATGCGTGGTTTTTTAATCCAATTAAACATAAGCCAGTGCCTCCGTGATAGGTCGTTTAGTGCCTTTTCTGGCTGAGATAAAGGCAGCGAATACACAAATAATGATGACGGCGACACCCGCGCTGACCGCGACATCCTGAGAAAAGACCAGCTCTAATGGGTAGCCTTCGCTGCGCCCTGGTGGTGGTGGCATTTGAATAGCGGCAACCTTTAGCAGTTGCGTGGTTACCCAGGCGAGTAGGGCGCCCAAAACGCTGCCTACCAAGCCAATGACGATAGACTCTCGAACGAACATGGCGATGATTTCACGTGGATAGCTGCCCATAGCAGACAAGGCACCGATTTCGCGGGTACGCTCTGATACTGTCATTGACATGGTGTTGAACAGAGCTACAAAGACTACAAGGCTGAGTACGATGCCAAGCACGCCGAAGATGCTGTTATATAAGCCGCGAACCTTGTGATAGAAGAACGCGCGTTCATACCATGGCGTAAGTTGTAAGCCTGAAAATGCGTTAGTGTCGTTCAGCGTACTTGATACCGCTTGCATTGCTGGTGCGGTTAAACGGGTGTTGTCTAAATAAACGGAAACGGCACTTACCTTCGTCGATGCGAGTAACGACTGGGCGCTCGATAGTCGAATATGAATCTGTCTTTTGTCGAGTTCTGGAACGCCGGTGGAGTATAGTCCTACGACTTCAAAGTCCATGGCATTGAGTACGCCGTCGCTCGTAGTCGCAAGTAGCGTTACCCAATCGCCAATGTCCACTGACAGATTGTTAGCCAGTTCATTTGCCAGCATGATGCCGTCTTGGCTTTCGGTTGATAACGTACTGCCAGACTGCAAGCCAATGAAATCCTCTCGCAGAGCAAATTCGCTCGGTTCGACGCCATTGCCAACGAAGATTGAAGACTTGCGACCGTTTGAGATCAAGCCAGAGAAATAGACTCTTGGCTGTATGCCCTTGCTATCGATAGAGCCTTCTAGCAAGCGTTTTAGCGTCAAGTAATCATCGATGCCGTTTTGCAGTGGCATATCTTCTTCTTTCTCAAAGTAACCCGGTTGGCTGATAGTGATATGTCCGACGTCATTCGCGGTTGAACGCTCTAGCGCTTGATAGGTAAATAGCCCAAACCCTGCAGCAGCCGTAATCGAAAAAATAGCAATCGCCACAATAATGAGTGAAAGTAGGGTCCTGCGTTTGTTTCTGACCAGATACAAGCTGGCGGCTTTGAAACCTTGTAGTTGAGACTGAATCATGGTGCTTCCTTACTGACGAGTGATGTTGGTTTTAGTTGATGGCATGGGAAGACAAAGTCCCATCGACAAGGTGGATAGTTCTGTCACAGCGACTCGACATTCGAACATCGTGGGTGGCTACGACAAAAGTGGTGCCTTGCTCGTGGCTCAGTTGCTTCATCAACTCGACGATTTGTGCTGCTGACTCACTGTCTAAGCTTGCTGTCGGCTCATCGGCGATGACGAGTTGTGGGTTGTGGATCAGGGCTCGTGCTATAGCGACTCGTTGCTGTTGACCGCCAGAAAGGTGGTCGGGACGATGATGTTTAACATGACTGAGCCCAACACGCTCAAGCCAATACTCGGCTTGCTCCATACGTTTTGAATAAGGCATTTTGTTGAGCATTAGCGGATAAGCAACGTTCTCTAATGCTGACATAACGGGGATCAGGTTGAATCGTTGAAACACAAAGCCAATGTTCTCTCGGCGAAATCGTGTCAGCGCCTTTGGACATTTACTAATGGTGTTTCCAGCAAAGTGAATATCGCCGTCGTAATGTGTATCTAGTAATCCAAGGATGTTAAGTAGGGTGCTCTTCCCGGAGCCTGAAGGTCCACAAAGTGCAACAATCTCACCTGTTTGAATGTCACCAGAAAGCGCTTTGAGTGCTTGTACTGAAGATTGTCCTAATGGGTAACTTTTACTGAGATGGTTAAACGTAATCATGTCGACTCCTTGCGATAGGTTTGTCTTTAATTTACGTATTGTTAATAAGCAGTGTGACGCAATGCGATAAACGGTGATTAACGGAGATAAATGGTCAGTCGCCGTGATAAATGGGTTTCAGTCACTGATCGAATCCCTGGCAGTTGCGTGGAATAGGAAGAGACAAACAACTGGTATCGAATCTTATGAACTCAGAGATAAACAAGTTTAATCCCAATAAGTTACTGAACAGCAAATGGACCGCAGTGAGCCCAAAACAGAAAGAAAAGCACTTCATTGTGGTGGATGTGGATCGTGATGAAGAGGGCGTGGTCATCGGTTGTCAGCTAGAGGCGATTATGTCAAAGCGAGCTTTAGATATGGATTGGCGAGAGCTCAAAGATAAAGAAATGTGGTTACAAGGCTGGAAGTGAGCTCTTACGTTTTATGTACCGATCAGTTGGTGTTGGATTAGAGTGGTTAACGAAGACTAACCACTCCGCTAGCTACTCGACTTCTACACCAGCTTCATCTTCAGCAACGATATCGCTTTCCGAACTGGCTTCAGCTAGCCACCTCAAGATCGCCGCACTCGATAGCACCTTCTCTTGATAGCGTTGAGCAGGCTCACTGAGCTTAACTCCGTAGGTTCTAAATCTAAGTGCCACGGGGGCGTACATGGCGTCTGCGATGGACCATTCTCCAAATAACCATTGTTCGGGGAAAAGACTCATTTGCTCTGACCACATCGCATCGATTCTTTGGATATCCGCAAGCGCTGATTCGCTGAGCTCAACGTGACGGCGTGCACGGCAGTTCATTGGAAGTTCGTTACGAAGCGCCATAAATCCAGAGTGCATCTCACTCGCTAACGCACGCGCTTTAGCTCTCTCTGAAGGTGACTCTGGCCAGCAGCGGCCATCGAGATATTGCTCATTGACATATTCCAGAATAGCCAGAGAATCCCACGTAGTGACGTTTGAGTCTACGAGCGTGGGTACCTTCGCTGTTGGCGTGATTTCTGAGAGCGTTTGATAAAACTCCGGTGTAAAGAGCGTGAGTTTTTCTACTTCAACGTCTAGGTTATTTTGGGCAAAAATAAGCCATGCTCTGAGTGACCAGCTCGAGTAGTTTTGATTTCCAATATACAGTTTCATTTTGCCTCCTATGCTTGTTTGATTTTTATCATAATCAATGGTTTGATGGAGGACTAACGCAAAGTTTTGATGGGTATCATTCAAAGGATCGATAGGTAGCGACAGTATGGATATAGAGTCACTGCGAAGCTTTCTTGCCTTCTCTGAAACTGGAAGTTTTACAAGAGCCGCAAAACAAATTAACCGAACCCAATCTGCCTTCAGTGCGCAAATGAAGAAGCTAGAGTCTGAAGTTGGGGCACCATTATTTGAGAAAGAAGGACGTAATGTGGTGCTTACGGAAGTGGGTATTACCTTAAGAGCAGATGCCAAGCAGATCCTAGAGCTTCACGACAGCAGCCTAAACAAAATCAAACGCTATCAAAATAAGCGCTCGCTGAGACTCGGCTGCCCTGAAGACTACAATGAATCATTGCTTCCGAAGATCATCAGTGCGATCCGTGAGTATGAACCTTTGTGTTCCATCCAAGTCTTCAGCCAACCAAGTGTTGTGTTGAGAGAGTGGCTCGATGAGGGAAAATTAGACGCAGCCATCGTTACTCGCGCCCCGAATAGTGAAGAGGGATACTGGCTATATTCCGACCAAGGTGTATGGATAGCAGCAGAGAACTTTGACCTCTCTGTCGATGTACTTCCGTTGGTTTTGTTTCAAGCAGATTGTAAATATCATGCGGCCGCGATTGACTCCCTGACAAAGCAAGGTCGACGACACCAGTTGCTTGCGTGTTGCGATACAGCATCGGCGCAGAGGGGGATGGTAAAGGACGGGTTAGGCATTGGTGTGATGGGCAGAGTTTCGATGGGGTCGGGTGTAGTTGAACTAGCAGATATGCCGCCGCTTCCAAATGTTGATATTGCACTACTTACGGGAGGAAAAGCTCACCCAATGATTACTACTTCTCTCATCGAGCGCATCCAGAATAGTGTCTCAGTCTAGACAAATTAAATGGAGAAGTACTGAAAGTTGGTCGGGAATTTTGCACACAAATTAGGCGTTAATTTGGTATTAATTCGCATTCCTAACAGTGAATAATTATCAATATAAACACCTGCTTTTCGAGGTGGTGATAAATTATTAATTTTTATAAATAAGTGTTCTAAAAATATTCCACTAAATGACAAGAAATTGTAAGAAATTACCTATTAAGTAGTAGAGTTGATTTCAGTCAACTGTGGCACGGCTTTTCGTTTGTAACATGGACGTGATGATGCATAACTATAATCGAGCATGTCCATATGACTAATAAACTGAAGCAATTATTGGCGCCGTCGTTGACGCGTCGAGGATTTATCAAATCCTCGTCGGCCATCGGCGGTCTCGCAGCGGCAACAAGTGCCATCTCTCTCCCCTTCAAATCTGCACACGCAGAAACCAAATCAGCACCAGGCGATGAAAAGGTCGTTTGGAGCGCATGTACTGTTAACTGTGGTAGCCGATGCCCTCTGCGTATGCACGTAGTGGATGGTGAGATTAAGTGGGTCGATGCCGACAACACAGGTAACGATGATTACGCCAATAAAGATGTGCAAGTGCGTGCTTGTTTGCGTGGTCGTTCTATGCGCCGCCGCGTTTACAATCCTGACCGCCTAAAGTATCCGATGAAGCGCATCGGCAAGCGTGGTGAAGGTAAATTCAAGCGCATCTCTTGGGATGAGGCTTACACTGAGATCGTTAATAGCCTTGACCACATCAAAAAAGAGTACGGCAACGAAGCGATCTATCTGAACTACGGTACGGGCACACTGGGCGGTACGGTAACTAAGTCTTGGCCTCCGGGTAAGTCGTTGATTGCCCGTCTAATGAACCTAACGGGTGGTTACCTGAATCACTATGGTGACTACTCAACTGCACAGATTGCTAAAGGTCTTAGTTACACCTACGGCGGCTGGGCAAACGGTAACTCGTTCTCAGATACGGAGAACAGTAAGCTTATCGTTCAGTTCGGTAACAACCCTGCAGAAACACGTATGTCGGGCGGCGGTTTGATTCACCACTTGATTGAAAGCAAAGCCAAATCTAATGCGCGCATGATTATGATCGACCCGCGTTATAACGATACAGCAGCAGGTCATGAGGATCAGTGGATCCCGATCAAGCCAGGTACAGATGCTGCTTTTATCGCGGCAATGGCTCATGTCATGATCAAAGAAGACTTGGTAGACCAAGAATTCCTAGACAAATACTGTGTCGGCTACGACGAGAAGACCTTGCCAGCATCGGCACCAGCGAATAGCGACTATAAGTCATACATCCTTGGTCTAGGTGAAGATGGCATTGAGAAAACGCCGGAATGGGCAGCGCCTATCACGGGTATTCCGGTCGATATCATCATTAAGACAGCGCGTGAAATTGGCTCAACTAAGCCATGTGCGATTTACCAAGGCTGGGGCTTGCAACGTACTCAAAATGGTGAGATTGCCTCTCGCGCCATCGCTATGCTGGCATTGCTGACTGGTAACCTGGGTATCCATGGTGGTGGTTCTGGTGCACGTGAGTCGGACTATAACATTCCGTTTGTTCGTTTCCCTACGCTTGAAAACCCAATCAAGACCTCTATCTCTATGTTCCTTTGGACTGATGCGATTGTTCGTGGCCCAGAAATGACGGCAACTCGAGATGGTGTACGTGGTAAAGATAAGCTAGATGTGCCAATTAAGTTCATCTGGAACTACGCAGGTAACTGTATTATCAACCAGCACTCAGACATCAACCGTACTCACGACATCCTTCAAGATGACAAGGCGTGTGAGATGATTGTGGTGATTGATAACCATATGACCTCTTCTGCTAAATATGCGGATATTATTCTTCCAGATCTAACTACGTCAGAGCAGGCGGACTTCTGTATGGATGGTAAAGCGGCGAACATGCCTTACTTCATCTTTGCAGATAAAGCGATTGAACCTCAGTTTGAAGCACGCAGCATCTACCAGATCTGTTCTGACCTTGCCGAGCGTATGGGCGTGGGTCGTGAGTTCACTGAAGGCCGCGACCAGGAAGGTTGGCTGCGTCACCTTTACGCTGAAACCTTGAAGCTTGATGCTTCTCTGCCGGATTTTGAAACGGTTCGCAAGCAAGGCATTGTTAAGCGTAGCGACCCAAATGGTCATTACGTTGCTTACCAAGCATTCCGTGAAGATCCTGAGAATAATCCTCTGACGACACCGTCTGGCAAGGTTGAGATCTATTCTGAAGAGCTAGCAAGACTGGCAGCGGAATGGGAGCTACCTGAAGGTGATGTGATTCACCCGCTACCAATCTATGTCAGCACGTCTGAGGGCTGGGATTCGCCAATGCGCGATAAATACCCGTTGCAGCTCACCGGTTTCCACTTTAAAGCGCGCTGCCACTCAACCTACGGAAACGTTGATGTGCTTAAGCAAGCAGCTCAACAAGAGATGTGGATCAACCCAATGGACGCTGAGCGTCGCGGAATCAAAAATGGCGATCGCATCAAGATTTATAACGACCGTGGCGAAGTTCGAATCAACGCCAAAGTCACCCCACGAATGATGCCAGGTGTTGTGGCTCTGGGTGAGGGCGCTTGGTACGCACCAGATGGCAATAAGGTGGACCATAACGGTTCAATCAACGTGTTGACCTCCCAAAAGCCAAGTCCATTGGCGAAGGGTAACCCACAACACACCAACCTTGTCGAAGTTCAACTGGTTAAGAAGGCGTAAGGACTAACTCATGAAACAATACGGTTTTTATATCGACTCGAGTAAGTGCACTGGCTGTAAAACCTGCCAGTTGTCTTGCAAAGACTTTAAAGATTTGGGTGTCGACCGCAGCTTTCGCCGCGTGTACGAGTACGCTGGCGGCAACTGGGTAGAGGAGAATGGTACCTATCGTCAGGACGTATTCGCTTACTACACCTCTATTGCCTGTAACCACTGCGATGAGCCTGCGTGTGCGAAAGTATGTCCGTCAGGTGCAATGCATAAGCGCGAAGACGGCTTCGTTATCGTGGATGAAAAGGTGTGTATCGGTTGTAAACATTGTGCTAACGCGTGCCCATACGGTGCACCACAGTACAGCAAAGAAAAGGGCCATATGACGAAATGTGACGGCTGCTTTGAGCGTGTAGCAGAAGGGTTTGAACCTATCTGTGTTGGCTCTTGCCCACTACGCGCACTTGAATTTGGTCCAATTGCTGAGCTTCGCGCTAAGTATGGTACCAACGCCGATGTGGCGCCGCTTCCGTCATCGTCATTGACGAAACCTAATATTGTGATCAAGCCAAACCGTCATGCGCGTCCAACTAATGACACGACTGGTCACCTAGCAAACCCTAAGGAGGTCTAAGATGGGATGGCATGAATGGCCTTTGATTTTCTTCACTGTATTTGCACAAACTGCGGTCGGTGCATTTATCGTGATGGGTCTAATCACACTGTTTGGCAAAGCCGATGCGCACGTGAAAACGGGCATCACTCGTAATATGTTCTTTATCTGGGTGTTTATGGGACTTGGCTTTATGGCCTCAACCATGCACCTAGGTAGCCCGATGCGCGCTATTAACGCTTTGAATCAAGTGGGTACCTCGTGGTTATCACGCGAGATCCTCTTTGGCTCTATGTTCTTTGGCTTGGGTGGTATCTACTGGTTGCTGTCGGTTATCGACAAAGGCAGCGAAGCGATTCGCAAAGGCTTGCTGGTGGCGGCAATGGTAATTGGCGTAGTGTTTATGTACGCGATGACCAATGTGTATATCATTGACACTGTTCCAACTTGGGATACGCCGTTTACCGGTCAATCTTTTGCACTAACGGCAGTGGTGTGCGGCGTGATGCTGTCACTTATTTTGATGCGCGGTGCGAAACTTGAGTGTCCTAGGCTTGGTAAGATCACGGCGATTGTTACATCTGTTGCAGGCCTAGCGCTGGTGATGACGACGATCTCCATGGTGGGTTCGCTACCAAGTATTCATTCAGCAATCGTATCAGCCGCTGAGCTTGTGCCAAACATGGCAGAAATTCAGAACCTACGCTTTGTATTGGTGTTTGCTGGTATTGCTGCTTGGGTTTGGGCAATGCGCTCTGAATCACGCTCTATGCCAATCGCGGTGATCGGTTTTGCGATGGTTATGGTTGCAGAGCTAATTGGTCGCAGCGTGTTCTTCGGTCTTCACATGACCGCTGGCATGTAATGAGTGAGGAGGGTAGGCGTTTGTGCCTGCCCTCTATTACACTCAACTTTATTGTTTAGAATAACTTGGTAATCTTAGTTCATGTCACAATCAGACGTTATTGATCTTCAAAGCCTGCAAACCATGGCAAAAGTGTTCGGCTCACTTTTGTACTTTCCACTGACTGATAGTAACAACCAAACCTTGATCCAAGCGTTGTCGCAAGATTTAGCGCTCGCCGACAGTGATATTCAGGCTTGGTGCAATACCGTTCAAACCGAACTCCCTGACTCGCTCAATCAAGACTTTTTTCTGCTGTTCGAGGGTGGAGAAGTCATGTTAGCGCCGCCTTGGGGCTCCGTGTATACCGACAAGGAAGAGGTGATCTTCGGTGATAGCACCGTTGCTTACCGTCAGTTCCTGCGCCAGCACGACATCGAGCTCGATACCGGCATGCGAGAACCTGAGGACCAGATTGGTTTGATGCTGTTTGCGGTGAGTCAATTGATTGAGCAGCAACAAGATATTGATACCGTGAAGGCCTTATTTGCCGAACACTTACTCACTTGGTGCTATCGCTACTTCGAGTTGGTACAAGAACATGCCAGGACTAAAAGCTATCAACAGCTTGCGTCGTTGGTTTCTCAATGGTGTGAGGCAGTGCAAGAGCTTTTAGAGCTAACGCCTAAAGCTGTGAAGTTATACCGCTAACATTAGATGACAGGAAAGATGATGAGTCGTGATGAGCAATACGTAAAAGCCTACATGGAACACAAGACGATCAGCCGTCGTGGTTTGTTTCGTGCTCTGACAAATGGCGCGACTCGTACTCCCACTGAGTCTGGCGATTCGCTTACCGCGACGTTAAGTGCTGAGCAGGTTGTCCGACTGGTACCAAGGCCTCCGAAAGCCATAGAAGAGGTGCTGTTTCAACAAATCTGTGATGGTTGTGGGGAATGTCAAAAGGCATGCCCTGAGCAAGTTATTGCCATCGAAGGTGAGTTAGCACAGCTAACGCTGGACTACGGGTATTGCAGCCAGTGCGGAGAGTGCAGTAAAAGCTGCCCGACAGGCGCTCTACATGGCAGCACCATTGATAATGGATTGCGGCCAAGCTTCTTGCCAAGCTGCCAGAATGCACTGTTTGGCGATTGCTACCTATGCCAGGAAGCGTGCCCACAAAATGCCATTCAACTTGAAGATGACAGCTTGCCTGTCGTCAATGAGCAGCAGTGCGATGGATGTGGACGCTGCAAACAAGGTTGCCCCTTTTCATCCATCACACTGTCTCTATAAGGTCACATTGTCTCTATAAGGTCATACCGTTTAGGCTAGGCCTTAATAATACGAGCGCGGAAGTTACGCCCCTTCATCTTACCGTTGGTGATCTTGCCGAGTGCTTTCTTGGCAATCGATGACTCTACCGCCACATAAGCGCTCATTGGGAACATATTGATCTTGCCAATCTGACTGCCCGATAGAGTTTTATCACCCGTTAACGCGCCCAGGATATCGCCAGGGCGAAGCTTCTGTTTCTTACCACCTTGGATCTGAATTGTTGTCATCTTAGCTTGGTAAGGACGATTTGATGATGCTGGTGGTAAGGTGCTTGGCTCGATAGGCATATCCAAATATTCGTCAATGCGCGCCACGCGATAGAACTCTTTCTCGCTATAGAAGCTAAACGCCAGACCTTTGTTACCAGCACGACCTGTACGCCCGATGCGGTGTACATGAACTTCTGGGTCGCGAGACAGCTCGTAGTTGAAAACCGCGTCTAGGTTATCGACGTCTAGACCGCGCGCTGCAACATCGGTTGCAACTAAGATAGACACGCTCTTATTAGCAAACTGCACTAAAGCTTGGTCACGGTCACGTTGCTCAAGGTCACCGTGGATATCAATGACGCTAAAGCCGCGATGGTGTAACTCGTCGGCAACGTTTTGTACTTCTTTTTTGGTGTTACAGAATACAACCGCTGATTCAGGTTGATGTGTCAGCAGAAGGTTTTCTAACGCGTTATCGCGCTCTTCGACCGTTTCCGTTTGATAGAAGAACTGCTTGATGCTGGAGTGATCGTGCTTGCTCTCAACCTTCACCACTTCTGGCTGTTTCATCACGCTTGATGCGATCGCTTGAATTTGCTCGGGGAAGGTTGCACTGAATAGCAGTGTTTGGCGATCGCGTGGTGCTTCACCAATGATAGCGTCGAGCGCGTCTTTAAAGCCCATTTCCAACATGCGATCCGCTTCATCTAACACCAAGGTGTTCAGTTCTTCAAGATTGATACGACCTTTCTCCAGATGATCCAAGATACGACCAGGAGTACCGACGAGGATGTGTGCGCCGTGCTCAAGTGAACCGATTTGAGGGCCCATCGGCATGCCACCGCAAAGCGTCAATACCTTGATGTTGTGGATACCACGAGCTAGCGTGCGGATCTCTTTAGCCACTTGGTCAGCAAGCTCTCGAGTTGGGCAGAGCACCAAGGATTGAACGCGAAAGCGCTTAACGTTGAGGTTAGCGAGTAAGCCGAGTGAGAATGCAGCTGTTTTACCTGATCCGGTTTTGCCTTGACCGATGATGTCTTTACCATCAAGGATTTTTGGTAGAGAGTCCGCTTGGATCGGCGTCATATTGGTATAGCCAAGGCTATCCAATGTGCTCAATAATTCAGTCGGTAGATTTAGTGTGGAAAAAGCCGGAGTGGTCACGAGGTATCCTCAGTCAGCGTTAGGGAGCGAGTATTATCAACATTATGGTCGATGTTACCAGCAAAAACATGACTGACTGAGGACATTAGCCAGTAAAGTGGCTTTATAAGACGAGTCGATTATGCAGGAAGAGCCGTGCGCATCCAATCTCGGTACTCATTAGCACCGTCTTCACCTTCTGCTGGCGACCAAGGTGCAAAGTCTTCTTGAGGCGTTGGAATATAGGCGCCTTCTTTAATTTCTAGACCGACCGTACCTGATTCCATGCATGCATAGCCATGCCATGTACCCGGTGGGATCTCAATCGCTCGGTTTGTGTCTGGTGATAGGCTGTGGCGTTGAGTCACATTGCCCTCATCATCGAAAATGAGTAGGTCAAGCTGACCTTTTAGTACCAAAAACAGCTCCCATTTGTGCTCTTCACTGTGACGGTGAGGACGCATGTAGGTATCAGGTTCCGTTGAAATGAATAGGCGTTGTACACCAGCATCTAACTGCTCGTGTAAGTTATGATGACTGCGCTTACGAGGTGCTTCTTTTGCGTTTTGAGAAAACGTGTCAAAGTCTTGGTTACTTATGATTTTCAACATTGCTTTTACTTCGTTGGTAAGTTTGCTGATATTGTACAGAGGACCAAAAAAAGTTCAGTACAAAAAGTTCGCTATCGTCCGAGGAGTGTTAAAATTTAGAAAATTGGCAGAAAAACTACTCCAAACTGTGATGGCAGTTCCATAGCTGGGGAGAAAAGCTGTACGATCTGATCAGAATGGTATGATGCCTAGTTAAAGGAGCGACTCAAACGTAAGGTGGAACAGCAGTGGAAGCAGTGATCAGCCAGTTAAAGAAAGACTTTTACGCACACCTGCGTTCGTCTAATGGTGCGAGTGCTTCGAGCACATCAAAAACCATGTCCCTGTTGACTGAGGAAGAATTGGCTGAGCTTGAAAACGTTTGGGTACAACTTGCGGTTTGGAAACAAAAGCAAGCTTAACAGTTAAGAAAAGATAAGAATTTCAAAGCCCTGAGTATCATGCTCGGGGCTTTTTTCGTTTTACTTCAATTCAAAATGTTATAATATAACATTTGTCACAGTGATCTTATTGTTGAAAAGTTAAGTAATAGCCCCCATAGTTCCCATATTGGAGAAACAGACTATGGCTGAGATAAGCTCACTAATAGCCTCAGATAATCTATTAGGAAATACGATGGCGGAAGTACGTGCCAGAATACAATTAAAAGTCGGTGCTAAAAGTGATATCGACGCGGAAATGCTCTCTTTTCGCGGTTTGAACACCGACAAAGAACATGTTGCTATCATCTTTAAGGCAGCAGATAAGAACCAAGCACTACCATTAGTGAGAATGCATTCTGAATGTCTAACTGGGGACGTTTTCCATTCGTCGCGTTGTGACTGTGGGGAACAACTAGAGGAAACTATTCAGAAAATGGGCCGCGAAGGTGGAATCATTCTTTACTTGCGCCAAGAAGGTCGTGGTATTGGTTTATACAACAAACTTGATGCCTACAAGCTTCAGTCTGAAGGCATGAATACCTACGAAGCGAACAATCATCTCGGTTTTGGCGATGACCTGCGAGACTTCACAGAAGCGGCGCAGATGCTTCAGGCGTTGGACGTTTATTCCATTCGATTAGTGACTAATAATCCGAAAAAGATCCGCGAACTGCGTGAACACGGCATCAATATCGAAGATGTCGTTAATACGAGTGCCCATATTAAAGACGGCAATGAGAATTATCTGAAGGCAAAGGTTTCTCACGGAAAGCATCATTTAGAGCTCTAGTACCGACTGTTAATTCTTTGAAACGAAAACCTCACATTTGTGAGGTTTTTTTGTATTCGTCCTTGAAAATAAATTGTAACTAGGTATTATCGCGGTTGATAGTGTTAATGATAACAATTCGCACTAAATAATAAGAATTAAGCTCAACAAGGATGCTTTCATGAATGTAACAACCGCAGTGAAGGGTGCAATTGCCGCCTCATTTCTCATCACATCTACGTCTGCTTTTTCTGCAGTCACTAAAGACCAAGTTGTTGAACATTACGCCGATCTTGCGCATGCAGTATTTGCCGACGCTCGTATTACGGCGAAAGAGTTAGACATATCTATTAACACATTTTTAGCGAATCCTTCGGAGAGAGGGCTTGCGGATGTGAAACAAGCTTGGCTTGCATCGCGTGTTCCTTATCAGCAAACAGAGGTGTTTCGATTTGGTAACGCCATCGTTGACGATTGGGAAGGGCAACTTAACGCTTGGCCACTCGATGAAGGTTTGATCGACTACGTTAGTGCTGACTATCAGTACGAACTGGGTAACGAAGGTGCTCAGGCAAATATTGTCGCGAACGAAACCTTAAAAATTGGCGCAACGACGTTAGATGTGTCTAGTATCACACCTCAAGCCATTGCCGATCTCAATGAAGTTGGAGGATCAGAAGCCAACGTTGCTTCAGGCTATCACGCCATTGAATTCCTACTTTGGGGTCAAGACCTTAACGGTACTAACGCAGGTGCGGGTGAACGTCCTTATACTGATTACGTAATCGGAGAAGGTTGTACTAACGGCAACTGTGAGCGTCGCGCAGAATACCTCAAGGCGGCGTCAGCACTTCTAGTTCAAGATCTCGAGTGGATGGAGAAACAGTGGTCTGCGTCTGAGAAAGGTAACTATCGTACTGAACTTCTTGCAGATAAAGCTGACAACGGCTTGCGTAAGATGCTCTTTGGTATGGGGTCGCTATCGCTGGGCGAACTTGCTGGTGAGCGCATGAAGGTCGCACTTGAGGCGAACTCTACAGAGGATGAGCACGATTGTTTCTCTGACAACACTCACAATTCTCACTATTACAATGAGCAAGGTATTTATAACGTATACACAGGTACCTACGTTCGTGCAGATGGCACACTGGTAGATGGTCCAAGCATCGCCAATCTTGTTGAGCAAAAAGACAAGACGGCTGCAAAAGAGATCCAAAAGCAGTTCGACATAGCGCGTACCCAAGTTCGTAAACTTGTCACTTCTGCAGAGCAAGATAATCAATACTTTGATCAGCTGATTGCATCAAATAACCCACAAGGCAACAAACTCGTTAATGAAACTATCGTAGCGCTAGTCGCGCAAACGGGGTCAATCGAGCGTGCAGCAGGTATTGTAGGCATTGACAGCCTAAGCCCAGACACTGCTGACCACGAGTTTTAATCATAATAATTAATCAGTGAAATGGGGGCGCTTGCCCCCTTTGTTGTTCTATTTGTGAGTGCTGTATGTCTAGATCAAACACTATCTGGGTTACGCTTTTAGCCCTAATTGCCACTTCAGTTTCTGCTGAATCAACACCAACCCGCCTCTCTGGTGGTAAAACAACCGTTAAGAAAGACGGACCCAATGCGTATTCGATGCCTGCGGCCAACTTACCAATGAGTAAGCGCTTAGATTTTAGTGTCGGAAACAGCTTTTTCAGAAACCCTTGGGTTCAAGCGCCTGCGTCAACCGATGCTAGAGATGGATTAGGTCCACTGTTTAATACCAACGGATGTCAAAACTGTCATATCAAGGATGGACGAGGACACCCACCTGAAGAAAATGACCAGCATGCTGTGTCTATGCTTGTTCGTTTGAGTATTCCTGCGACGACGGAAGAGCAAAAGCAAGCGGTGAAAGTGTCGGGTGTTATCCCAGAACCAACTTATGGTGGGCAATTACAAGATTTTGCGCTTCCTGATATGGACCCAGAAGGTCAAATACACATTACTTACGATGAACTTGCCGTAAGTTTTAAAGACGGTACGAGTGTGATGCTTCGTAAGCCAAACCTAGACATTGTCGAACTGGCATACGGCGATATGCACCCTGACGTGATGATGTCTGCGCGAGTTGCACCACCTATGATTGGTCTTGGCTTACTAGAATCGGTGCCTGAAGCGACTATTCTCGACTTTGCTGAGCAGCAGGCAAACGACGGCACAGCGGTAGCAGGTATCCCTAACTATGTTTTAGATGTGCGCAGTAAAGAGATGGCGCTAGGTCGCTTTGGCTGGAAGGCAGGACAACCAAACCTTATGCAGCAAAATGCTGCGGCATTCAATGGTGATGTCGGTTTAACAAGTTCCCTGTTCACCGAGGAGAACTGCACGGATAAGCAAGATTTGTGCACTGATAGCCTGAGTGGTGGTGATCCTGAGGTGAGTGACAAGATCTTAAATTTTGTTGAATTCTATACGCAACATCTCGCGGTACCCCAGCGTCGTAACATCGATAATACAGAGGTTTTGCAAGGTGAGGCTCTGTTTAAAAAAGTAGGCTGTGAGAATTGTCATAGAACGAACATACAAACAGCACAAAGAGCAGATCTACCTGCTTTGTCGAATCAAACTATTCACCCGTACACAGACTTATTGCTGCACGATATGGGAGAAGGGCTGGCTGATGGGCGTCCAGAGTACGCAGCATCTGGTTCACATTGGCGCACGCCACCTCTTTGGGGTATTGGCTATACCCAGGAGGTAAATGGTCACACTTATTTCTTACATGATGGTCGTGCTCGCAACCTTACGGAAGCGATTTTGTGGCATGGCGGTGAAGCAGAAGCCGCTAGAAATCAGGTTTTGGCGATGAGCAAGAAAGAGCGTGAAGCACTACTTGCGTTCTTGAACTCGCTTTAAGGAGATGGCTGTGATTAATCAAAAAACACTCACCATCGCTGCAGTGATTTCACTCGCAGGCTGTCAGTCATCAGCAGGTATCGAGAAAAGTCGACCACAATCAACAAGCCACGAGAGCCAGAGCGTATATGAGATCCAGTTTGCTTCTGCTAAACGCTTTAATGATGCAATGCAACAGCTACACGATGACAGCGTTCAATATTGCCGCGCCAATCGTAGTTTAGAACAGGTGAAAGCCACTTGGCGACAGGGGATGGAAAGTTGGATGCACCTTCAGGGACAAGAACGAGGCCCTGCTAACGCATTAGAGCAAAACTGGAACATCCAATTTTGGCCTGACAAGAAAAACACCACTGGTAGAAAGATGGTGGCAGCAACTAAGATCGACTCTTGGGATATGGCGTCTGTTCAGTCTCAAAGTGTGACGGTTCAGGGGTTAGGCTCAGTGGAGTGGTTATTGTATGACACCGCATCAACTATCAGTGCAGGTGGGATTAAAGAATGCTCTCTACTCGCAGCAGTGACTGAGTCTTTGGTTGATCGCTCAAACACAATTGTAGAGGCTTGGAGGATTAATCCTTGGTCTGAACTGGATACCAAGGCTTGGCATGCTGAATATTTGGCAATGCTCTCTAATCAGCTCGACTACAGCATGAAGAAGCTATCCAGGCCGCTTGCGAAGATAGGTTCTCCACGTCCTTACTTTTCTGAGTCATGGCGTTCAAACCGCTCTCTCTCGAACTTAAAAGAGAACATTATTGCGATGCAGTCTTTGTATCTCGCACAAGGAGAGGGCTTAGATAACATCTTGAGAGCTAAAGGTGAGTTCGCGCTTGCCGACAACATCGTTCATCAGTTTGAAGATACCCTTGAAACGTGGCCAGAAGAATCGAGCCTGTTTGAGATGCTACAGACCAAAGAGGGCTATAGAACCGCGCTGGCTCAGTTCAATAAGTTGGAGCAGCTTAAGTATCTCATTAACGAAGAAGCATCAATTAAACTAGGTGTGGTAATAGGGTTTAATGCGACCGATGGCGATTGATATTTCAAAGCGCAATTTTACGAAGGCGTTAACGATAGGGACCTGTGCGCCTTCCTTGCTTGCTGCTTGCGCAGCTAACAATAACAGTTCAAAGGTAACCGATGTCCATGGTGCGCTGAACAAGTCTGAGGCCTTAATTGGCGGAGCCATACGTCGGCAAGGACAGTTCGAAGTCGTGGTGTATTCAGCGGCTGGCCAAGCTCGGCATCAGATCCCTCTTCCTGACAGAGGGCATGGTGTGGCTATTGCGCCAAACCAAGAGCATGCGGTCATGTTTGCCCGTCGTCCTGGTAGTTACGCCATGGTCTTTAACTATGTTTCAGGGAATATTGATACCCTAATACCAGCCCAGAGCGATCGCCATTTCTATGGGCATGGTGTGTACTCGAACGACGGTCGTTGGCTTTACGCCACAGAAGGGGAACGTTCGACAAGTCATGGAATCGTGGGTGTGTATGACGTTGAAAATGGTTATCGTAAGGTTGAAGAGTTCTCTGGATTTGGAATTGGACCTCACGAAATCATCACCATGTCTGATGGAAGGTTAGTGGTTGGTGTCGGTGGTGTTCATACCCAAGATCGCTCGCCACTTAATCTAGATTCGATGAACCCAAGTCTTAGCTATCTCTCAGAATCCGGTAAGCTGCTTGAGCAAGTATCGTTGCAAGATAAACATAAAAGCATCCGCCACCTAGCCCATGACGGGGAGCATACCGTCCTTTGCGGTCAACAATATCGAGGCGAACCCGATGACTATGTGCCGCTAGTCGCGATGCATCGAGAAGGAGAGGCACTTGTTGAATTGGGTGGAGAGCCAGAAGATTGGGCTCGCTTTAATCATTATGTTGCGAGTATCGCTGCCACTGAATCCCATATTTTAGCGACCTCCCCAAGAGGTAACTGTTATGGTATTTGGGATAAAGCAACGCGTGAACTTCTGGAGATCAATGCGTTACCTGATGCGTCTGGAGTCGTAGTAAAAAACGGTGAATTTCATGTGAGCTCAGGGATAGGCAGGGTAGTAAAAATAAATGCAGATCTCGCCAAACAAACCTTTGTCTCGGGGATTCAATGGGATAACCATTGGAGCGCAATCACATAAATGAGACGCTAACTGGTTTAAACTAAATTAACACTTTTAGAAGTGTGATTTCTGCCATACTTAAAGACTCTGTCTTAGGAGGTGGGTAGATGCGAAACTGGTTAATCATGCCGAGCATTCTGATCTCGGCACTCTCAAGTTCGGTGGCTGTCACGGCTGCTCCAGACCAACTCGTCTCGGATTCAAGTGAACTGACGTCCTATTCGGTGAAACACATCGAGCCCATTCTCAAATCAAGTCAGCAGGAAACTCACTCGACAAGTAACGTAGACACGCTGCCACAGGATGAGCTGCTTTACCCTGAGCTTGTGGAGTATCTTTATTCTCGTCTGCAGCGGATTCAACTTTGGAGCGATCAAGAGCTCAATGCACAGGTAAATCTTCAGCTAGACGTTGTTCGTTTAGCGGGGTTTAGCCCAATATTCCAAGAGCGTGTTGAGATGCTGCATGATGCGTTCCAACAACAAGACAAATCTCGGTACGACAGACTGACCACAGATACTTTCCTTCTCTATATGAGCTATGTTGCTTCAGCAGCAGACAGCGGGAAAGAGTGGTACTTTACAACCAGCCTGCAAGATTCTTTGCCAAGACCATCTGCTACAGAGGTAGACATAATGGTAACGGCTTTTGAATCTGGGCAAGAGACGGATTATGTTCGTAGCCTCGCTTCTCCGATGATTCAGCAGCCCGGTTTTGAAAATGTCTATATTGACCTTTTAGCCAAGTCACAGGTGGAATTTCCTGCTTATGAACAAGCGGGTCTATTGCGACGAGGTGATGTACTAGCACCCGAGCAGTATTTGCATCTGGTTGAGAGATTGCAGGCGTCAGAGATCTATGCCGACATAAGGGAAGATAACCTTTTTTGACGATACCTTGGATTTAGCAGTTAGAGAATTTCAGCAGCTCTATGGACTTAATGATGACGGCATTATTGGCCCTAACACGATCGAATGGCTCAACAAGTCTGCTAATGACAAACTAAGAATCCTGGCGTTGAATTCTGAGCGCTCTCGTTTGTGGCCTCAGCAGCGCGAGAATATTATCTTAGTCAACGTTCCTAGTTTCCAACTTAAGTATTGGGATGAAGGAGAAACACGTTTTGAATCGAGAGTGATTGTTGGCAAAACCAGCAGGCAAACGCCTATCTTTGAGACCAAAATGGACTCGTTGATACTCAACCCTACCTGGAATGTGCCATGGAAAATCATGGTTAAAGACATTATTCCCAAGGTGAAAAGGGATCCGACCTACCTATTTTCACAGCGCTTTGAAATTATTGAAGGGTGGACCAATCAGAATCGTATCGACCCAACGATGATTGATTGGCAAGAAGTGAATGCTAAGCGCTTCCCATACCGAATGCGTCAACAAGCCGGGGAGTTGAATGCCTTAGGCCAGTATAAATTTAATACTCCTAACGCACAGGCGATTTTCTTGCACGATACACCGAGCAAACACCTTTTCAACGAGAGCCTAAGAGCCTTCAGCTCAGGGTGCGTGCGGGTAGAACATGCCGATCAGTTTGCGCAGGTATTGCTTGAGGTACAAGGTAAAAGCTTAGAAGAGGTGGCGTCGAATAGACCCAACAAAGCGGTCGCCTTCAAAGAGCGCATCCCAGTACATATCATCTATCAAACCGCATGGTTGTCTGATGGAAAAGCGCACTTTCGTGGTGATGTCTATGACTACGATGCTAAACGCAACAATGTGGAAGACGCCGCGCTTTCAAACAACAGATAGTTCCTAGTCTGATATCCAGACACCTTTAGAGCTGGATCTATAAAGCCATTGTCTTACCTTAGGTAGGGTGATGGTTTTTGTTTTTAACCACCTTAATAAGTAGGGACTTGTTATTCACAGACGAGAATGTCATAGTCGCGCTAGTCAAAGAAATATAGGGTTTATCATGAGTCTCAAATATCAAACTGTTCCCGTCACTACTTTCGCCCAAAACTGTTCAATTGTTTGGTGCGATGAAACCATGAAAGGTATTGTGGATTGACCCAGGTGGTGACGTGAAGCAACTGCTGATGTTGGTAGAGCAACTCGGTGTATCTGTAGAGAAGCTGGTATTGACGCACGGCCACTTGGACCATGTTGGTGGCACGGTAGAGATGGCGGAGTCATTGAAAGTAGATATTGTCGGTCCACATAAAGCAGATAACTTCTGGCTACAAGGCCTAGAAGGTCAAAGTCAAATGTTTGGCTGGCCGCTGACAGAAGCGTTTGAACCGAATCAATGGTTGGACGAAGGGGACGTTGTGACATTTGGTAATCAATCACTGAATGTAGTTCATACTCCAGGTCATACTCCAGGTCACGTGTGCTTATTCAACGAGGAAGCACAACTCGCTTTTGTGGGTGATGTGCTGTTTAACGGTAGTATCGGTCGTACTGACTTCCCGCAAGGTGACCACGCGACGTTGATCAATTCGATCAAAACAAAACTGTGGCCACTGGGTAATGATGTTAAGTTTGTACCGGGTCACGGTCCAGAGTCTACTTTTGGACGCGAGCGCGTTTCAAACCCGTTTGTCGCCGACGAAATGCCACTATACTAACTTCCTGCAGTCTTTAGACTCAGCGAAGTCGTGACGGCTCGCCGCTGCTTGATAGCGTCGAGCCAGTCCCACAAAGTCCTCACCGGCTCTGTCCAAGTCCGCTTCTGCAATAAACACATCGTATCCATAGAACTCACGCTGATGCTTCATTCTGTTTGCGAGCATGGCAAGTAGCCCTCTATACTCCACGCCACCTTCATCAATGAAGGGCTCAGAATCCAAAACAATGTCTTCGAATGCCTGTGCCGGGTTGGTTTGTTGATTCCCGATGTAGAGCAGGGCTCGCTGGCTAAGTAGGATATCAGTGGCGATGCGTGGACAAATGGCGTTTAGATACGGACCGTACTCTTTCACTCTGATCCCAATCCATGGTAGCGGCTTATGCCAGCCTTCTTGATGTTGAGTACAGATCCCAATGCGCTCTACATTCGCCCATTGAACTACCCAGCCGCCTTTAAACAAGTGCTGCTGTAGGTGGGTATTGGTCAGCGTAAAGGTAACGCGGCTTTTTTGAAGCATAAGATAAGCAAACCCCATCACACCGACGAAAATGGCAATAAATAGCCATGCGTGTTCCCATGAGGGGGAAAGTAATAAGAAGCAAAAGCAGACTAACGCGCCCACTCCAACGAACAGCTTAACCGTCGGAGATTCCCATGTGTAATGATGATTGCTGAGATGTAATGTATCCATAATGCTTGCCATAAGTGAGTGCTGACATGGCTTTATACTGGTAAAACAACCACAAAGTTTATTGTTTAAATAATAGTCATTAATGGCCAAAGACGGCATTTTTGTCTCGACTTTGTGTCAAGCCCCTACAAAAGCATTCAAAATTTTGGTATAAAACGCGCTTCAAATTTTGACCACTGCCTCGATGCAGTGAATTGGAGAGAAAACTCGATGAGACTTGCTCATAAGCGCAAAGTGCAATCAAAATTGCAAAAGCGTATTAAAGCGGTAGTTGCGAACACAGCCGCTGCAACAAAAACAGCAAAGCCTGTTGTAGCAAAAGCACCTGTAGTTGAAACCGCAACTGCGACAAAAAAAGTTGATGTAGCCCTAACTCCTAAACAGCAACAAGTACTAGACATCGTTGTTAAGAACGCTGAAGGCATCAACCCGAAAGGCATCGGCCTTGAAGCTGGTCAAGAAGACGCGAAAGCGGCATCTTGGGCAACTGGCGCTCTAAAGAAACTTCTTGAAGAAGGCTTAGTAGCGAAAGAACAGCTTGCGGGTAACAAAGTGATCTATAAAGCGCTATAAGCGTTCACTTTGCCCAATTTCAAAAAGACCCCTCGTGTAGGGGTTTTTTTGATCTTAGCGATACGCTTATCGATAAATGTTAGCGACTGATATCACAAAAGTAGCCATACTGTAATATCTGCCTGATAATAAATGCGTACGTATTTACCCATTTTTAGATTGGGTTTCAGAAAAATAACAGATTGAATAATAACCAGAAAGTATATTAAGTGTCCAAAAGACTACGTAGTTCTACGTAATACCAACGTCTAACCATCCTAATTTACTTAATTATCACTGCGTGCTCGCACGAATACCCGTTATTCAGAATTCCATCCATAGTTACCTCGAATGTGAAACTTGGAGTCGCATACGCGGCTTCAACAAGGAACCTACTCAAGGAACTGAATAATGAGTCTAATCAAGAAATCAGTATCACGTGTCATGAAGAGCACGGCCATTGTAGCAGCGACTTGCCTAGCTTTTGTAGCAGGGTCAGCAAACGCTGATGACAAAGTCTATCGCCTAAAACTTGCTGAAACATGGGGGCCAAACTTCCCTATCTTCGGTGATGCCACAAAGAATATGGCAAAAATGGCCGAAGAGATGTCCAATGGTCGTCTTCAAATCCGCATCGACTCATCAAACAAACACAAAGCGCCATTTGGTGTGTTTGATATGGTGAAATCTGGTCAGTACGACATGGGTCACTCTGCGTCTTACTACTGGAAAGGTAAAGTGCCAAATACCCTCTACTTTACGACTATGCCTTTTGGTATGACGGCACCTGAACAGTACGCTTGGTTCTATCACGGCGGTGGTATGGAGCTAATGGAAAAAGTGTACTCACCACACAACCTAATGTCTTTCCCTGGCGGTAACACTGACGTTCAGATGGGCGGTTGGTTCCAGAAAGAAATCAACAGTGTTGAAGACCTACAAGGTCTGAAAATGCGTATCCCTGGTTTCGCAGGTGAAATCCTAGCGGAAGTAGGCGCTAAGCCGACAAACATTGCCTCTGGTGAGCTCTACACGTCACTAGAGCGTCGTACGATTGATGCTCTAGAGTGGGTAGGTCCTTCTCTTGACCTTCGTATGGGCTTCCACAAAATCGCACCTTACTACTACACAGGTTGGCATGAGCCAGCGACAGAGCTTCAGTTCTTAGTGAACAAGCGTACTTGGAACAAGCTGCCTGACGATCTAAAAGCGATTCTTCAAATTGCTATGAAGACAGCCGCTTATGACATGTACATCCAATCAACGCACGAGAGTGGCAAAAACTGGGCAACGATCCAGACTGATTACCCAGACGTGAAAGTAAAAGACTTCCCGAAAGAGGTTATCGATGCCCTACGTGATGCGAACGACAAACTGCTAAAAGAGCATGCTGAGAAAGACGAGATGGCGAAAGAAATCCAAGCTTCTCAAGCGGCTTACCTAGAGCAAGTTCGTTCTTGGACAGACATTGCGTCGAAAGCTTACCTCAACAAGTTCGACAACTAGTCTCACTTCAAGTGGCGCATCTCCTGCGCCACTTTTTTCAAACCCTTAGTCATACGCCCCAAATCATAACTATTAACGAAACTTGGCGGATAGGCGGAAAGTTGTATGCGTAGTTTAATTTACATTGAAAGACTGTTTAACAAGGTAGCCGATGTTCTCGGTTGGTTATCCAGTATTCTTTTCTTACTTTTATTAGTGAACGTGGTTTATGACGTAGTAATGCGCTACGTGTTTAACGACGTATCCATTGCGTTCCAAGAAATGGAGTGGCATTTGTTCTCGGCAGTATTCTTACTTGGTGTACCGTACGCGATAAAAGCGGGTGGGCATGTACGAGTGGATGTGTTCTACGAGCGCTTATCGATGAAAGCTCAAGCCATTATTGACCTTCTAGGCACCTTTATATTTTTGTTCCCATTTTGCCTACTGGTGGCTTGGTTCGGTATCGATTTCGCAAAAGAGAGTTTTGAACTGGGCGAGACGTCAGGCGACCCAGGCGGTCTACCTTATCGCTGGGTAATCAAAGCGATGATTCCACTTTCATTCTTCTTCATGGCGATTGCCGGATGTGGTTTGGTTCTCCACTCGTTGAACAAACTGTTTAACCCACACCTCATGTACGCTAAATCTTCCGACTCAAAAGAATAAGGACATTTTCATGATCGGTATTGTGATGTTTTTTGTAGCCTTATTCGCGCTACTTCTCGGTTTTCCAGTTGCGTTCACCTTCGGTGGTATAGCACTCATCTTCGGCGTGTGGGCGGAAGGCATGGACATGTTCGCCTTTATGCCTTATCGAATTCAATCCATTATGGAGAATACGGTATTGATGGCCGTCCCACTGTTCGTGTTTATGGGGCTCGTTCTTCAGAAAACCCGTTTGGCAGAGCAGCTACTTGAGTCTATGGGGCGTCTGTTTGGTGGTGTGCGTGGTGGTATCGCAATCTCTACTGTTTTGGTAGGCGCACTGCTGGCTGCCTCGACGGGTGTTGTGGGTGCATCCGTAGTAGCAATGGGGCTTATCTCCTTGCCAGTTATGCTTAAGTATAACTACGACAAAGGACTCGCGTGCGGCACGATCTGCGCATCGGGCACCCTAGGTCAGATTATTCCACCTTCGATTGTCTTGATCCTTCTGGGTGATGTATTGGGTGTGCCTGTTGGTGACTTGTTCCAAGCTGCCTTGTGGCCTGGCTTTGTGCTTGTTGGTGCTTACGTTCTCTACATTTTGATTTTTGCTAAGTTAAACCCAGAAAGCGCTCAGCCAATTCCTCGTGATGAATCGATTTCTCGCTCGGAAGAAGTAAAGACCGCGCTTAAAGCGATTATTCCTCCGCTTGCTCTGATTGTTGTCGTACTTGGCTCTATTTTCGCGGGTATCGCTACACCGACAGAATCGGCAGCTCTTGGTGGCGCTGGCGCGATTGTATTGTCACTTGTTTATCGACAGTTTAGTTGGATCATGCTTTACGATGCATCGAAAGAGACAGTAAAAGTAACCGCAATGGTCTTTGCTATCCTTTTAGGTGCGACAGCGTTCTCAATGGCATTTACCTATACTGGCGGTGATATGCTAGTGGAAGAGTGGATGCTAGAGTTGCCGGGTGAGAAGTGGGGCTTCTTGATCATTACTATGGTAGTGATCTTAATCCTTGGTTTCTTTATCGACTTCGTAGAAATCTGTTTCATTATCGTGCCGATGATTGCACCTGTTGCAGAGCTGATGGGCATCAATATGACCTGGTTTGCGATCTTGATTGCGATGAACCTGCAGACCTCCTTCTTGACGCCGCCATTTGGCTTTAGTCTATTCTATCTAAAAGGGGTCGCACCAAATGGGGTTACAACCAGAGACATCTATCGCGGCGTTATGCCATTCATTGCGATTCAGATAGTGGTGCTCGCCTCGATCCTCATGTTCCCAGAATTCTATGGAATGTGATCAGGTCTGCGTTAGCTCAGTCTAGAGATTCATTTCATTGCAACTCATTGGTAATGTTAATGAAAAAGAAAAGCTGCACTTTGTGCAGCTTTGTTTGTTGAGTGAGCGCTTACCAGAATTGTCAGGACGACCGTAGTAAAGGACTTCTATGCCGTTAAAAGCCAAGCTCATCCTGCTAACCTTGATCCCACTGATAATCGTGACCGCGAGTGTGAGTTGGATAACCCTTCATCAGGCAAAAGCATTGGGTGAGAATGAGATCAGTATCTTTCGTGAGAGCTTGATTCGAACCAAAGAGTCGGCGCTTAAGGACAGCGTTGAGCTTGCTTTCGATGCGATTGACCATGCCTATCATGACCCTACTTTGTCCGAAGAAGAAGCAAAGAACGAAGTCAGAGAGACGCTTAACCGTCTTCGATATGGCTCCGATGGTTACTTTTTTGCTTACGACAAACACGGCACCAATCTAGTACATCCGATTCTTCCTGAATTGGTCGGGCGCAATCTACTTAAACTCCAAGACCAAGATGGTGACTATCTGATTGAGGCCTTGTTGTTCCAAGCTCAAGCAGGAGGAGGCTTTCACCAGTATCTGTGGCAAAAACCGTCTACTGGTGAGACGGTGACAAAGCTCAGCTACGCCGCATGGCTGGATAAATGGGAGTGGATGATTGGCACCGGGCTTTATATTGAGGACGTGGCACAAGAAGTGGCGGTGCTGCGTGCAGCAATAGACAAGAACATCGAAACCACCATGTTTTCTATCGTCACTATTTTTGCTGTGACTGTTGCTGTCATTATTGTTTTGACGCTCGCTATCAACTGGCATGAACATAAACTAGCCGATAAGAACTTGAAAGAGCTCGCTCATAAAACGGTAATGTTTCAGGAGGATGAGCGTAAACACCTAGCGAGGGAACTCCACGATGGTGTGAACCAGTTGCTGGTATCGAGTAAGTGTCATCTGGAGTTGCTCGATACTCGAGATGTCGATGAGCGTTCGATGGGGCACCTTAAGCAGTCTCAATCATCGCTGTCGGAAGCTATCATGGAAGTACGTCGTATTTCCCATCATTTAAGACCCAGTGCACTTGATGATATTGGTCTTGAAGCGGCGATTACTACCTTGCTTCAAGACTTTAGAACTTACTCTATGGCCAACACAGAGTTGGTGCTGGATACGAAGACACCAAAGCTTAAATCTGAAGTGGCGACTACACTTTACCGTGTAGTTCAGGAATCTCTGAATAATATTGAGAAACACGCGAATGCCACCAACGTAACGGTTTTCCTCAAACGCTTTGGGGATGTCTTGCAGCTTATTGTTACTGATGACGGAATAGGATTCGATGTTGGTAATGCCATGAATAGCCGTGGAATAGGGCTCAGAAACATGCGAGAGCGGGTAGAGTTTATCGGTGGTGAGTTTGAGCTTATTAGTGAATACGGAAAAGGAACAGAGATAACGGTGTTATTGAACTTGGAAGGAGCGGTGTGATGAGCGACCAAATCAGAGTTGTTATTGTCGATGATCATCAAGTTGTGCTCGAGGGGTTCATGGCTCGACTAGAGCGAGAGCCCGACATTCATGTCGTAGCAACAGCAAGCAACGGCTTAGAAGCAGTAGAAGTCGTAAAGCAAACGGTGCCAGACGTAGTATTGATGGACGTGAGCATGCCTATCATGAACGGTATCGAAGCCACCGAGCTACTAAAGACAGAGTTGCCTTTTGTGCGCGTACTTATGCTTACCATGCACGATAATCGCGAGTACATTATGAAAGTCATGCAGGCTGGAGCGGTAGGCTATATGCTAAAAGAGATCTCCGCTGAGAAGATGGTGCAGGCAATAAAAACAGTCCACCAAGGTTCAACCTACTTCTGCGAGTCTGTTACACAGACCCTGTTCTCGCAAGAGATCACACCAACCGCGGCGAAGTCCAATCCACTAAGCAGAAGGGAAGAGAGTGTGCTTAAGCTCGTAGCTCAAGGTTGCAGCAGTAAAAAGATAGCGCAGCTACTGAACATTTCTTATCGAACAGTAGAAACGCACCGTCAGAACATCAAACACAAGTTGGATCTTCACTCTACCGCAGAGCTCGCGAAATACGCGTTAGAGAATGGTTTGTCTTAACCTTTGGTTCTCCCCCTAATATAGGGGGAGCTAGAGGGGGGTAAAGTGCGATGCAATCACAACAAGTGCTCAGCCTACGGCAGCGCGCCCGCAATGTACTCCCATCGCATTTTTATCAAATAACCTACGCATCAATAGCAAACTTCTGTTATAAAATGCGCCCAATATCAGTGAACGTTTGGAATTAGTTTTGGAAAAACACGAAGAAGTCTTAGTAGCGTTACGTCAAATCATTCGAGCTATCGACCTGCATTCTAAGAAGCTAAAGAAAGAGTGTGGCCTAACGGGACCACAGTTAATCCTTATGAACACCATCCGAGACATGGGTGATGTGACAATTCGTGAGCTCTCCAACTCTACAAACATCAGTCAGGCCACCGCAACAACCATCATTGATAGATTAGAGGCACAAGAGTATGTGCAGCGGGTAAGAAGCCAGCAAGATAAAAGAAAAGTTCATGCGGTGCTGACCGCGAAAGGTGAAGAGGTGCTAAAGAGCTCACCGCCGCCACTACAGGATAACTTTGTACAGAAGTTTCAAGCACTAGAAAGTTGGGAGCAAACGCTACTGCTCTCATCTATTCAGCGTATCTCTCTGATGATGAATGCCGACGATATCGACGCTGCACCTGTACTTCAGCTAGACAGCAATATATCGAAAAACTAGGCTTGGTTGACGTAAAGCTTACTTTTTGAACGTATCAAAGTAAGGCTATCTATTTTGGGCGCATACGAGTTCGTATGCGCTTTTTTATTGCTTCAAATCTACACTTTTAAGTAATACTCATTCGAACACTAATCATTTTTCAGTGGACTAAGATTGTGTGAAATTTCGCCATAAAACTTACATGCCGTGAAATTACACTTATAATTTGGTAAAGTACGCGCCTGAAAAGTAGATTAATGCATGTTCTCAGCGATTGTTGTACGCCAATATCGCCGTAAATAGAACATTAAATGCTTTGAGTTAAAAGCAATTTAGTCATAGAGAGGATTAATGACAAAGGGTATTGATAAGTACAGTATTGATAGTACTGACTACACCATAGGACAGGATAATGTCCAGAAGTGGGGGTTTGATGTACACAACCCTGTGTTCGGGATCAGCGCGGGCTTTATCGCGTTGCTCCTAGTGATGACCGTGATCGTAGATGCTGATACAGCGAAGTCCGCACTTGATGGGATCAAGTGGAGCATCATCAATAAGTTCGACTGGTTGTTTATGTGGTCAGGCAACATTTTTGTTGTCTTCTGCTTAGCTTTGATCGTGACACCATTTGGTAAAATCCGACTCGGTGGTACCGACGCAGTTGCCGACTACTCGTTTATGTCATGGCTTGCCATGCTATTCGCTGCTGGTATGGGCATCGGCTTGATGTTCTGGAGTGTGGCTGAGCCAGTCGCTTACTTTACCGGTTGGTATGAGACACCGCTCGGCGTAGAAGCCAACACAGAGCAGGCAAAAGAGCTCGCGATGGGTGCTGTGATGTTCCACTGGGGTCTGCACCCGTGGGCTATCTATGGTGTTGTAGCGCTGTCTCTCGCATTCTTCGCCTATAACAAAGGACTGCCGCTATCAATGCGCTCGATTTTCTATCCAATCTTAGGTGATAGAGCGTGGGGGTGGGCTGGCCACGTAGTGGATATTCTGGCGGTTCTGGCGACTTTATTTGGCCTTGCTACTTCTTTGGGCCTCGGGGCTCAGCAAGCGGCGAGTGGTATCCAGCACGTGTTTGGCATTGAGGCCAGCATGACGATGCAAGTGATTGTTATCGCGGTTGTTACGCTTCTAGCTGTTGTTTCAGTTCTGCGTGGTATTGATGGTGGTGTGAAAGTTATCAGTAACATTAATATGATCGTGGCGTTTCTACTGCTCATCCTCGTTGCGATCATCGGTTATGCAGTGACATTTGCCGCTATTCCAGACACGCTTTTCGCTTACCTCAAGAACATTATCCCATTGAGTAACCCGCATGGTCGTGAAGACGAAGCGTGGATGCACGGTTGGACGGTATTCTACTGGGCATGGTGGATTTCTTGGTCACCATTCGTAGGTATGTTCATCGCGCGTGTGTCGAAAGGTCGTACGGTACGTGAGTTTATTACTGCGGTTCTGATTGTGCCTACTACCGTGACAATCATCTGGATGTCTGTATTCGGTGGTTTGGCTATCGACCAAGTTATCAACCAAGTTGGTACTTTGGGTGCGAATGGACTTCGTGATGTTCCGTTAGCGATGTTTGAAATGTTCGATGTACTGCCAATGGGTACGCTGCTTTCGATTATTGCGGTTATCTTGGTACTGGTGTTCTTTATCACTTCTTCAGATTCAGGTTCACTGGTTATCGACAGCATCACTGCTGGTGGCAAAGTGGATGCACCTGTTATTCAACGCGTCTTCTGGGCATTTATGGAAGGTGCGATTGCTGTTGCCTTGCTCTGGATTGGTGGTAATGAAGCGATAGCAGCACTGCAAGCGGGCGCAATTTCATCAGCGCTTCCGTTCACGGTAATCCTACTTATGATGTGTGTCAGCCTATTGATGGGTATGAAGACAGAAAAGTACTAAAAGCGCAGTTTGAAAAAGAGCGGTCATTGACCGCTCTTTTTTTTATCCTTTGAAGGTGTGGCTTGCTTTCTCCAGCGCATCGATGTCAGAGGCGCATATCAATGGCTTTAGCGCTTCAAACTTATCTGAGCTCCAAGAATAGATATTAAGCTTTAAAAGACGTTTAATGGTTGGATCGTCGAACCGATGCTTGATGAGTTTCGCGGGATTACCACCAACAACCCCGTATGCTGGGATATCTTTCGTCACCACACTGTTTGCGGCGACAATTGCGCCTTCGCCCAAAGTCACCCCTGGCATAATCATCGCTCTCATACCTATCCAGACGCCATCTTGAATGTGCGTATCACCTTTAGATTGATAGGCTTCATCGATCACGTCCATAAAGGGATAGAGAGAGAACCAGTCTGCGCGGTGCGTATGATTGCCTCCCATTAGGATAACGGCTTCGGCACCAATACAGACATAGTCTCCAATGTAGAGCTGATCAACTGCCCAGCGCGGCTGACGGTGCAAGTAACGCACGACAGAGCTTTCAAAGCCATCATCATAGGCATCACTGTAGTAGCTGTGCGTACCTTTGATGTGGATATTCTTGTTTTTGACGGTTTGATGCAGTAGCTCAAAACGAGTCCAATGTTTGTTATTCACATTAATGTCTCCAATTTGCGTTTAATTTGAATGTTTAGGCAAACTGAACAGCTAGTGAATAAAAGGTCGTTTAAGATATGCGATGACGACGACCGGTAGAGCGAGTTTAATACAGCAGACTTGCATATCGGCGTCTCACGAAAGTAGTAATTTCGCCGAGTATAATTGTGTCGGCTTAATAATCAACCAATCATATTTGGAACCATTGATTTAGTCTTTGAAATGGTCAATATTGTGACGCGTTTTTATTCAACTAAGTCAATATATTGGCTCTCGATTTTGTGGTCGAATATGTATATTATTCAGCCGCCTTTCAAATATTCATAATTACACTGAATGGCGCTCCAATCCTATAAATAACAGAATAATAATTTATGAACTTATCATTACGACAAAAGCTAATTGCTGCGACCTTAAGCGCAGTTGTTCTTATGGCAGTCGCTTTAACTATACTCGCTGCCAACCAATTATCCTCTCAAACCAATGCTGCGATTAATGCACGTGCCCACAATGTTTCTTATGCTGCAGTGGAAGGCATTAAAAACTGGGTAGATATTCGAACTAAGATCGCCAGTGCCTTCAATGGTTTTGCTGGTGAGCAAGATAAAGTACCTTACCTTCAACAAGCCCGAATTGCTGGTGGTTTTGATGATATCTTCTTTGGCACACCAAGCGGTGAAATGCATCGCTCACACCCTGAGCGCAATCGTGCGGATTATGACCCTAGAACTCGTCCTTGGTACCAAGATGCAAAAGCAGCGAACAAGCAAATCATCACCGAAGCGTATCAAGACGCAATCACCAACGCGTTGTTGGTGACCATCGCTGAACCAGTAAGAACGAATGGTCGTCTGGCTGGTATCGTTGGTGCCGATGTGCTCATTGACCAGTTGGTTGATGATGTTATTAGTCTTAACGTTGGTAAGAATGCGAGCGCAATGCTTATTGACTTGACCAATGGCACATTCCTAGCACACCCGAACAAGTCATTGCTTCTTAAGCCTGTGACGGCATTGGGGCAAAACTTTAATACCCAAACAATTCAGCAGAAAGTGGCTGATCGCTCCATTCTTGACGTTACACTCAGTGGCTCAGATAAGCTGATGTTCTTTTCTCAGGTTCCGGGCACGAACTGGGTATTTGCGATCGAGTTAGACAAAGAAACCGAGCTAGCGGGTCATAAAACCGCACTGACACAGCTTATCATTACCTCTGTGATTGTCTTGGTGTTCGTCGCAATCATCGCATCGTGGCTAATGAGTTTCCTTGTCAACGAACTTGCCCGTGTATCGAAAGCGTTGAAAGAGATTGCTTCGGGTGAAGGTGACTTAACACAGCGCCTAGAGCCGCGCAGCAAAGATGAAGTAGGGCAGTTGGCTCGCAACTTTAACACCTTCGTAAGCTACATGCATGAAACCGTCATGCATCTGAAAGACGTATCTGTTGCACTTTCTGAGCAAGCCAAAGACACCGCAACCCATGCTCGCGTGAGAAGCCAGCGTATTCAAACCCAGCAAGATGAGATCAACATGGTCGCGACAGCGATCAACGAGATGGCTGCTGCGACTCAAGAGATTGCAAATAATGCCGATATGACAGCTTCAAATTCCTCAGAAGCGGTTGGTGCAAGTACGCATGGTGCGGGTCAAGTATCTCAAACTCAAAGCTCAATTCAGAATCTAGCAGCGGAAGTAGACGTGGCAACGTCTGTTATTCAAGAGCTTGAGATTCATGGCAATAGCATCAACACTATCCTATCAACCATCCAAGACATTGCAGAGCAGACAAACTTGCTAGCACTTAATGCAGCGATTGAAGCAGCTCGCGCGGGTGAACAAGGGCGAGGTTTTGCAGTCGTTGCTGATGAAGTTCGCGTATTGAGTCAACGTACACATGCGTCGACACAAGAGATCCAAAGCACGATTGAGACCCTGCAAGCGACGACAGCGAAAGCAGTGGGTATCATGGGTGATAGTCGTGGTCTGGCGGAAACCAGTGTGGATGACGCGAACAGCGCAGCCGCAAGCCTGACACAAATCCACGCAGCCGTGGAGCAGATCAGTGACATGGCCGCACAAATCGCTACAGCAGCTGAAGAGCAAGCGTCTGTGACCTCTGAGATCACTCGCAATACGCAAGGTATTCGTGATGTATCGGACGAGTTAGCAGAAGAAGCGCAAGAAGCAGCGCAGCAAGCTGTGGAACTATCAGATTTGTCTCAGAAGCTCGAGAGTGAGATTGGTCGCTTTAAAATCTAATGGTGATTAGCTTTTCAAGATAAGAGCTAGACCCCTCCCAGCCTCCTCTTCCTAAGGGGAGGAGCAGGGTAAGGCTCTTAACTCTAACCTGGTTCCCCTTACAACCAATATTCTCCCAGCACAGCTCCTTCACTCCCGTGATTAGCCATTTGAGCCTGTAACAGTTCCGCCGTTGCTACGGCATCCATCAGTGCATGATGCGGCGGATAATCAGGTAGTCCATAGCGTCGACGAGTCTGACCCAAGCGAACAGAGTCTGCGCGCTTTCCTTTTAGCTTGTTCAGCAGGCCTGCCGTCAGTTTATCTTGATAGTCTGACTCAATTTGCATGGTATCCACGACGGGAAACTCAATGCCTTCGCCAAGCATTTTCTTAAGAGCACAGTTCAAGAATCCGCGCTCGATAGGACGGTAGTGGACAACAATTACTTTGCCTGCGAGTGCGTTGAGCACATCTTCAAGAATCTCGTTGAGGGTAGGGGCGTCAATGAGGTCGTTGTGCGTGATCCCGTGTATAACAACGGACTCTTCTTCTAGCTTGGCTTTTGGTCTGACGGTCCAATGGGCTGCTTGATTAAGTTTGATTCGAGAGAGGGTGAAAGGCACTAAACCAATCGATAAAATGCCATCCTTCTCTGGGTTCAAGCCGGTTGTTTCAAAATCGAGTGCCACGAAAGGCACCTCACGCAGCGGTGTATCTGCATGTGGCAATCCTGCCGAATAGAAAGCTTGGAGCCTCGAGTCTTTTGAACGCTCACTCAGAACGTCAAACTTATTGTTCCATTGCACCGCTGGTACTTTGAGTAGTTTTTTTATCATAGGACCTACTTAAAGTTGTTGCTTGCTTGATATCGGAACTTAAGGAAGTTCTGACCGTTACTCAGAATTTGGAAAGCGTCTTTCAAGTTCCGTCTTTCAAAGTCTGATAGATTCTCCGGCTCGACATTGTTGTCTGGTTCGATGCCTAACTCGACGTCTTGAGCTTGGTGAGCGATGCGCACCATGGAAATAAACTCGAGTGCGTCTTTCAGATCTCGCGCACGTCCTTTGGGAAGGATACCCGCCTCGTGAATGTCATCAAGACGTTCAAACGAGTTGGTTGACCGAGAGCCAACCGCAAGTGCATGCACACGAATAAGGTCAACAAGAGGCGCAGTACCGCGGCGTTTAAGGTTGATGGAGTTATTATGTCGTCCATCTTTTTCCATTACGAAGTCTTTAAAGAATCCGAGTGGCGGTTTGCGATTAAGTGCATTGCGAGCTAAGCAGGCCAAGAAACGGTTATTGCGTCGTGCTCGTCTAACGATAAAGCTATTGAGCTGCTCTGCCCATTTGAGTTTTCCGTATACGCCATCTAGGTCGAAGAATATAGAGGCATTGAGCAGCGCTTTAGGATTTGGATCGTCTATCCAATCGGCAAAGCATGCTTCCCACTCTTTGCGGGTCATTCGCCACTCAGGGTTCGTTGCCATGATGTCGCCAGTACAGTAGGTGTATCCACAATCTGCGAGACCGTCACAGATGAACTTAGAAAAAGCCTCGAAGTATTTACCGTGCTTCTCTTTATCGAAGCTGTCATCAAGGATGATCGCGTTATCTTGGTCTGTAACCACGAGCTGCTCGTCTCGTCCCATCGAACCAAGCGCTAAGAAACAGTAGGGGATAGGTGCTTGCCCTAACTCTTCTTCTGCTAACTCGATGATACGTTGCTTGAAACTTCTGCCAATCACCGACATAGCAGTGCCTACCATATGGGCATTGGCATCTTCATTAACCAAACGAACGAAGCTATCTCGGATCTGCTCAGACAGGGCTTTCAGTTCTTCAACAGACTGCTGCTGGAAGATACTACTCACGAGTAAGAGAGAGTTTTGAGACTCATAGCGAACGATATCGGTCGTCTCAATAATCCCAAGTGGTTTCTTGTTCTTAAGCACTGGAAGATGATGCACATTGTAACGGAGCATGGTGAGCATCGCCTCGTACACATACGCATTGTGGTCAAGAGAGATGACGTCCGTGGACATAACCGTAGAGACTTCATCTTGCGGGTCCAAGCTTTCTGCTAGCACGCGCGTACATAGGTCGCGGTCAGTAATAATACCGACAACTGGGGACGTATCTTCCTCTTCGTTCTCTACGATTTCGGGATCGATAATAAGCAGCGACGACACCTGCTCATCTGCCATGAGGCGAGCAGCGCTTTGAATAGTACTGCTGCGTTCAATAGTCGGTGCATCGCGAGTCAGTAGCGTTCGGGCTTTAGAGGTGGTCAGGTCGTTGGTGTTTTCATTGTTCGATACAGTTTGTCTCAATCGAACGGTATCTTCGACTTCAACAAAGTCCGCGAATGAGTCGAAGCCATCATAAAGCTCCTGAAACACTTCCTCAGGGATGCAGTACACTAAGGTGTCTTCAACCGCTTTGGCGGGGAAGCGCACCTTGTTATTGGTTAGAAGACCCATTTGACCGAATAAATCGCCTTCATCAATTCGGTTATAAAGCTCGCCTTTGCGTCGATAAATCTCGACAACACCACTGCGAACCATGTAAAGGTCTTGAATGTCATCGCCAAAATGAATGATGGGGGTGTCTTCGCGATAGTAACCAATCTCTATTTGTTGTGAGACGTGTATCAGCGTTTCTTCAGGGAGTTCATCGAAAGGGGGATGGGAGGCCAGAAAGTTCTGGATTTCAATCAGTTCAGCGTCCATGACGAGCCTTATCAAATGGAGTATCTGTTAATACTACACGCTGAAACCAAAAAGGTCAGCTTGCGCTGACCTTTGAGTTAATATTTTGATATTTGGAGATTAAAGTACCGCAGCGATACCTTTACATAGTGGTCCCATGTTCGACTTAGTCATACCTGCAACGCTGATGCGACCTGAACCTACGATGTAAATACCAAACTCTTCTTTCAGGCGATTTACTTGCTCTTTGCTCAAGCCAGAGAAAGAGAACATGCCGTTTTGGCGCTCGATGAAGCTAAAGTCTGCATCTACGCCTTCTGCTTTCAGTGTTGCCACGAATAGCTCACGCATTTCTTGAATACGATCGCGCATTTCAGCGACTTCTTGTTCCCATTCTGCGCGCAGTGCTGCATCGTTTAGAATGTAGGTAACAACCGCAGAGCCGTGCGCTGGCGGGTTTGAGTAGATAGAGCGGATGATGCTCTTCACTTGAGAGAAAGCCGTCGTAGCGATCTCTTCTGTCTCAGCAACGAGTGTAAACGCACCCACACGCTCATTGTACAAACCAAAGTTTTTAGAGAATGAGCTCGCTACAAGGATCTCTTTGTTGTACTTAGCGAAAGTACGCAGACCTTGAGCGTCTTCTTCAACACCCTTTGCAAAACCTTGGTAAGCGAAGTCGAATAATGGAACTAGACCTTTGTCAGCTACAAGCTTAGCAAGTTGTTCCCACTCGTCTGCAGTTGGGTCGATACCTGTTGGGTTATGGCAGCAGCCGTGAAGCAATACGATATCACCAGCAGACGCTTGCTCAAGGTCTGCAACCATGCCAGCAAAGTCTTTGTCTTTAGTTTGTGCATCGTAGTAACGGTATTGTGCTGTTTCGATGCCAGCAGCGCTAAATACGCCGTTGTGGTTTGCCCATGTTGGGTTGCTGATCCAGATTTTCACTTCACCAAGTTGGCGTTTGATAAACTCACCCGCTACGCGAAGTGCGCCAGTACCACCTGGCGCTTGAGCTGTTTTTGCGCGTTTTTCAGCGACGATTTCAGCATCTGCACCAAATAGTAGTTTTTGAACAGCTAGGCCATACTCAGCCGTCCCTTCAATCGTCAGATAAGACTTGGTTTTTTCCGTTTCTAGAAGTGCTGCTTCTGCTTTTTTTACGGTAGCCAGAACAGGAGTCTCACCTTGTTCATTTTTATAGATACCTACACCTAGGTTGATCTTCTCAGCGCGAGCGTCTTTTTTAAACTCTTCTGTAAGACCGAGGATAGGGTCAGCGGGTGCTGCAACAACTTTTTCAAACATATTCTTCATCCATGTTAATTGAAGGGGGCGAAAAACCATTCGTAACGAATCAGTTACTAGGTGACAACAGCCTATTTATACCTCTCGAGGCTATCAGTGACAACCAGATTAAAGAAGAAAACTAAAAATTATCTTGATTTGAAACAGAAAAGGGCAGTAATTCAGTATTTATGTATGGAAAGGGCACACGTTTATGAGCTTTCGTAGTAGATAAAGTGAAAAAGTGTATGGATAGCGAAATGGAAATTAATATCACGATGGTTTCACATGAGAGCTGCCACACTCTATGTTGCAAAACGAAACGGAATCGTCATGAATCTATTAGTTCCGTCACGTCTTAAGGTAATTCAAGCTCGAATTAGATGTGCTAGATCACATCTTGTTACATATGCCGAAGTGGCATATAAATATATCTGCTAATGTTGATATTGTAATACAAAAATAACTCAGCTAGATCCTTGGACTATTTCGTGGTTAGTGTTGTACAGGATGGAAACTGGGTCCCTCAACTTGTTACATAATGGAATATTATTCAGGAGATGACATGAGACCGAAGACTTTCCGTTTTTTGACGTTAGCAACAGTAATTACTGGGTTTTTAAGTGTTTCTGCCAGCGCTGCTACTTTCGTAATGGAGAAAAATGGTACTGACTTTTCAATAGACGGTAACGGTGGTGCCCAGGAGGGGCAGCAACTCTACTTATGGGGAACTAACACGACTAATACGAATCAGCAGTGGGTTCAAATTAATCATGGTGACGGTTATTATTCATACAAAAAGAAAGATACTAACTTATGTTGGGATGGCGGGGACGGTGGTGCGCAGCGACAAGCAGTGACTTTGCAAACCTGTAATGCGAGCGATTACAACCAACACTGGCAAAAGATCAAAGTTGTCAGCGGTACAGAGATATATCGATTTCAAAAGCGGAATGCAACGGGCTATTCCATTGATGGAAATGGTGGTGCTGCAGAAGGGCAACTTCTTTATCTCTGGGATTCCAGTGACAGCAACGTCAATCAACAGTGGGTGTTGAACAACATAGATAGCACGTCAGGCAACAAGCTCGCAATTGACACTGCTTTTGATGACGGGACAGGTCATGGTAGTTATCCAGCAACCAACGCAATTGATGGCAGCACAGCGTGGAGTTCTCGTTGGGCTGCGTCAGGTTCACCTGTGAATCTGACTATTCAACTCCAAGAACCCAGTGATGTATCTGAAGTAGGTATTGCTTGGGGGCAAGGGGACTCAAGAGCATATACATTTGAAATCTATGCCCGTCCAGGTACAAGTGGCACTTGGACTAAGGTGTTTGATGATGTCAGTAGCGGTAGCGTAGATGGATTCGAAGTCTTTGATATCACTGATATCTCAGCACAGCAGATACGTATCAAAACATTTAGTAATACGGCCGGTACTGAATGGACCAATATCAACGAAGTTGAGATCTATGGAGGTAGTGGATCTGGTGGTGGCGAGCCGGTCGGCAATGCTGAGTATCCATCTGATTTGATGAGTAACTACAATCAATGGAAGATTACCTATCCGGATGGCACAGAAGACAAGACGTTGTATCAAGAGAGTAATGAGTATTTCTACGTCAATGATGATCGTAACGGCATAGTGTTTAGAGCACCAGTTCGCTCGAACAATGGTACAACGCCTAACTCAAGCTATATCCGATCAGAGCTTCGAGAACGAGAGGCTGATGGTAGTTCGGATATCTATTGGACAACGACTGGTAAGCATGTGGTTTACGCTAAGCAAGCCATTACTCATCTTCCGATAGTCAAAGATCATCTAGTTGCGACTCAGATCCACGGAAACAAAGAAGCCGGTATTGATGATTCTTTGGTACTTCGCCTAGAGGGCTCCCATCTATTCTTATCGTTCAATGGCGGCGTGTTACGTGATGACTTGACCATTAAAACGAACTACTCGTTAGGAACGATTCATGAAGTGATGTTCGAGGTTATCGAAGGTAAGCACTACGTTTATTACAGTGAAGATGGCAACCTTGGAAGCGCTTATGCGTCGGGCAACGCAAGTCAGTACTTGGTGAAAGATGGCAGTAGTACTGTGTTGATGGATCTCGACTACGGCGAAGCTTACTTTAAGATTGGCAACTACACCCAAAGTAATCCTGAGAAAGAAGGGTCGTATACCGATGACCCAGACAACTATGGTGAAGTAGTTGTGTATGACTTTTGGGTCTCGCATCAATAATCAAGCACTCGATAAAAGCAAAGGCCTCAAACAGGCCTTTGTTTTTTTAGTCATCGAAGCCTTTTAAGTCGTGTTCAGATTCGATAGCCTGAGTTTCTATATCAGGGTTGTTATCGAATTTGTTCTTTGCCCAATCATTTATATGTTTGAGAATCGCGCTTGCGGCGTGTTCTTTCGTTGCCTCTTCGCTGTTACTGATATCCAGAGTCTGCTTTGAATGTAAGCCAGTTTCGTCTTCAGCTACATGTAACCAGTCTGGGTGCCAATAGTATGGTTGGCCAGTGGGAGACTCCCACTTATGAACGCCATTACTTTCACCGGAATATTCGATATCGTTTTTTGTAAACTTACCCATTTAGACACCTCAATATGTGGTCATGCACCCTCTAAATGTAGTGTGGATTTGCTGGTTTACCAATGCAAAAAATGCTTCGAAAACGAAAACTAAGCGCTCAGTATTGAAGGCCTAACACTAGGAGAAACGCCAACAAAAAGGCCACCTAAATAGGTGACCTTTTGAAATGATTTTCCAGCAATTTTGCTTAGAAGTTCGCACTACGTGGAGTACGTGGGAATGGGATAACGTCACGAACGTTGCCCATGCCAGTCACGTAAGACACTAGACGCTCAAAACCAAGACCGAAGCCAGCGTGAGGCACTGTGCCGTAACGACGTAGGTCGCGGTACCAGTTCATGTGCTCTGGATCGATATTCATAGCGCGCATGCGGTCATCTAAGATGTCTAGACGCTCTTCACGCTGTGCACCACCGATGATTTCACCGATGCCAGGTGCTAGTACGTCCATTGCAGCAACTGTTTTACCATCGTCGTTCAAGCGCATGTAGAATGCCTTGATGTCTTTCGGGTAGTTCTTAACGATAACTGGCGCTTTGAAGTGTTCTTCAGCTAGGTAACGTTCGTGCTCAGAAGACATGTCGATACCCCATTCAACTGGGAATTCGAACTCACGACCAGAATCTAGAAGGATCTGGATTGCGTCCGTGTAGTCAACTTGTGCAAAGTCAGCATCTACGAACTGCTCAAGACGAGTGATCGCTTGCTTGTCGATGCGTTGAGCGAAGAACTCAAGGTCGTCGCGGCGCTCTGCTAGTACTGCCTTAAATACGTACTTAAGCATGTCTTCAGCAAGCTTAGCCACGTCTTCTAGGTCTGCGAATGCGACTTCAGGCTCAACCATCCAGAATTCCGCTAGGTGGCGGCTGGTGTTTGAGTTTTCTGCACGGAACGTCGGACCAAAGGTGTAAACCTTGCTTAGTGCACAAGCGTAAGCTTCTGCGTTTAGCTGACCTGATACCGTTAGGAATGTCTCTTTACCAAAGAAGTCTTCGTTGAAATCCACATCGCCTTTTTCAGTGCGAGGTAGGTTTTCTAGGTCTAGAGTAGACACGCGGAACATTTCGCCAGCGCCTTCAGCGTCAGACGCTGTGATAAGTGGTGCAGAAGTCCAGAAGAAACCTTGCTCGTGGTAGAAGCGGTGGATCGCTTGAGATAGACAGTTACGAACACGCGCAACCGCACCAATCACGTTAGTACGCGGACGAAGGTGCGCTACTTCACGTAGGTATTCGATTGAGTGACGAGTCTTAGCCATTGGGTAAGTGTCTGCGTCTTCAACCCAACCAACAACCTTAACGTCAGTCGCTGCAAGCTCAAAGTCTTGACCTTTTGCTGGAGATTCTACGATTTTGCCCGTTACTTCTACTGAACAACCAGTCGTCAGTTTTAGAACTTCTTCTTCGTAATTATTTAGATTATTTGGGACCACGGCCTGAATCGGGTCGAAACAAGAGCCGTCGTAGATGGCAAGGAAAGAGATTCCAGCTTTGGAATCACGACGCGAACGGATCCAGCCGCGAACAGTTACTTCACTGTCAACAGCTAGCTTACCGCTTAGTACGTCAGTTACAGGCGCGTAAGTCATGTTATTAATCTTCTCCATGGAGGTAACAATACAACCCAATGATTACTGACCAATAATTAGTCAACTCATTGGGTTGCTACTAAATTTCTTTTCAAAGGCACATATTACCTGTCAATTTTCATGGTTCAACCTTTATTGTGGTTATTAAGCATAAATTGATTAAGTAATGTCTCCAACTGATGAGAAAGCTGTTGTAAGTCCATGCTGATTTGATGTGTCTGCGTTGCGCTGCTTGAGGTTTCATTCGCATGCTGAGTGATGATGGCGGTTTTTTCACCGACGCTTTCGCTGGTTTGTCGATTTGCCTGGATCTGTTCTTGAACTTGGCTGGCAAGGTCTGTGGTCGATTCTATTTGTGAAACGACGGTCTGCATTTTGCTCGCTAGTGCTTGAACTTCGTCGGCGCGTTGATGAGCAGTGTCTGACACTTTGTTGACCGCCTCAACGGAGAAGCTGCTGCCTTGCTGGAACTTGGCAATGATCTCTTCTATGTCGTTAGTGGCATCAGTCGTTCGACTTGCCAGTGATCGAACTTCGTCTGCAACGACAGCAAATCCACGACCCTGTTCGCCTGCTCGTGCTGCTTCAATGGCGGCATTGAGAGCGAGTAGGTTGGTCTGATCGGCAATGCCTTTGATGGTCGAGAGAATGGCGGAGACTTGCTCTGTTTGGGCGTTAAGTTCGGAGATATGGGTGGATACCTCAGTGATGTCTTGCACTAGTAGCTCAATATCGTCGCTAGCGCCTTTTGCTTCAATACTGCTGGCTCGTGTGAGCTCACAGGTTTCTTGCATCAACAAAGAGGCTCTCTCCGTGGCATCACTGACCGTGGCTTGCTGCTCTTTAAGCATTTGCATATTGCTTTCAACGGCTGCGGTTTCATCGAGCTGACGTTTAGCAGTGGACTCATTGTTCTCAGCGATATCCGTCAATTTGTCGGCATTGCTGCTTACCGTCTGCGCAGTGGTTTGAACCTTTATTAGGCTTTCAGAAACCGTATCCAAGAAGGCGTTAATATCGTTGGTTAAATCGCCGACTTCGTCATTTTGTTTTTGTGATAAACGGATAGAGAGATCTTTACTGCCGCTCACACGCGTCATAAATTTTGATGTCGTTTGAACCGGTCCAACAATAAATCGACGCGCGATAAAAATGGTCGACAGGTAACCAAGGAACGCGATCGCCGCCATGATAGCGACGGCAATCGCCGTGCGCTTGTTCACCATCCCATTCACATGGCTAAGATTGTATTCAATTCGAATTGCACCAAGCACCTTGCCCTCTTCTGTCATATGGCAGGCGATACAGTTGGTGCCACGGTAATCGGCGCTTGCTTTCATTGGGAGCGCAACAACAAGCCCATTTCCCCATTCTGCTTTGAACGGTTCTAATACGGTTTCACCGTTTAGGGCGCGGCGGTCGATATCATCGACGGCTATTTGGTTATCGAGTCCAGTCCCATAGAGTTTACTGACCGCATCACCGCGAAGGACGCGAACGTTCTCAATATTCTCTTGAGCGAGTGCTTTATTTCGTAGCGTCTCTTTCTGAGCCATGGTGCCGGTGATCATCATCATGTTTAAGCTATCAAAATAATTGCTCGCTTTATCATGCAATTGTTCACTAAGGACGGAGTAAATAAGATCACGTTGTTGGTTGTATTGATAGGTTGTGGAAATGATAACCACAGTGCCAAAAACCAGAATAAGTGCGAGTAGGAGTTTATTTGTTATTGTAAGTCGCATAATTATATTGTTAATTGTATGGGCTGACAGAGTGAATATTAAGTTAATGAATGGGTTTCGGGGAAGTGATTTTGTGGCAAAACCTCGCAAAGCTCATGGTTTTTTGTGCAAACTGAACCAATTATGAGAAATCATCCAAACTGCAGTAGAAGCTTTTATTACCAAGTTATAACAGGAGTGAATTGTAGCGAATGGATTATAAGGAGGTCACCGAAACTTAATCAGTTTCTGACTCTCTATTGACAGAGCGATAGTGACCAAGGAGTAAAACCAATAACATATGTAACCAAATGTTATTGAACATGTCTGCACAACGTTTTGATCTTAAAGAAGAGACCAACCTAAAGGTGTCGAGTAAAGGCGTCTATCGTTTAGCGATATTCGTCTTGCTTCCGCTATTATCAATGTACTATTTGTGGGTTCTATATTTAGCCGCGCACCCGCAAGTCAATACTGCCTATCGAACCTATTATATCGATAAACAAACACTTTATTGGGCGAAGGACAACACGCACGTCTTTTGGCCAGAATCTGGTGTCATCGACACCTCAGAAAACCAACCTTATCTGAGCCGACAGGGGTGGGCCGTGAAACCTGATCAGCACGGCAGAGAGTTAGTACACAACGGAAGTGTATTTTTTAATTTAGGGGGCTGCTCCAACTCATTCTATTCGCGTGAAGTTATCGTTGACACACTCTATTACCGAGCCCGTATATTTATCCCTCGATGGTCACAAGCAAGTGAAGTTGCTACCACATGACCTCAATGCGTTGGAAGCAACGCTTCCTGCATCGCAATATTCTAAAGATGTCTCACTACACCAAATACAGTTTGAGACCCCTGCAAGCCTTAACGTCAATCAAATTTCGGTAACCGAGGTGGCTCAATGAAAAATATAAATAATTATACGTTGTCGATTTTGGTTCCCGTTTATAACGAGCAAGAGTCGATATTGCCCTTTATGGATGCGTTGGATACGAGCCTTCATTCAATTAAAGATAAGCTAGATATTGTCTTTGTTAATGATGGCAGCAGCGATGATACGAAACGAGTTATCGAGTCCGTTATTGTAGTTGATTCTCGAGTGAGCTTAGTCAATTTGGCCAGAAACTTTGGTAAAGAGTCTGCAATGACAGCGGGGCTGGATCATGTTCAAGGTGACGCGTGTGTGATCATGGATGTGGACCTGCAAGACCCACCCGAACTGATTCTCAAGTTTCTCGATCTTTGGCAGACAGGTGACTGGGATACCGTGTATGGCGTAAGAGTGGATCGCTCCAAAGATACTTGGGTTAAGCGCATCACTGCTGGTGGTTTTTATCGCTTTTTTAACTGGATCGCCGCTGAAACTAAGATCCCAGAGAATGCAGGGGATTTTCGTCTTATCGATAGAACGGTCATTGATGCTATTCGTCAGCTTCCTGAGCGTAATCGTTTCATGAAAGGCCTATTAGCATGGACGGCATTTCGTTCGACAGGGGTTGAATTTGAGCGGCCGGAGCGTGCAGCGGGTGAAACTAAGTTCAATTACTGGAAGCTATGGAATTTTGCCATAGACGGTATTTTTAGTTTTACCGCGTGGCCTTTGCGCATTTGGGGTTTTGTTGGCTGCGGTATATCGGGTCTAGCGTTTCTTTTCATGTTGAAGATCATTATCGGAGCGACGTTCTTTGGTATTAAGACACCCGGCTACGCATCGACGATCAGCGTGGTGTTGTTTTTGGGCGGAATACAGCTCATTTCGCTTGGTGTAATCGGCGGGTATGTCAGCAGAATATATAGAGAAATAAAACAGCGCCCCATCTATCTCATAGAGGGTGTTTATGGAAGATACCAATCAGTTTCACAACCACAGCACACAATCTCTAAGGCGGGCTAGTAAGATGGAAAACAACAAACCTAGCCTTGAGATCAGCAAGCAGCAGTGGATGCTGATTATTGTGGCGGTATTAGTAAGCAGAGCCGTGTTATACGGGACGGGGTTAATTGGTACTCACGCCTACAATCCAGAGACAGTCGCTAACTTAGATCTATGGAAGCAAATCTGTCGTTTTGATTGTATGTGGTTTCAGCGCATCGCCGACGATGGCTACGCGTTAGTGCCGACTTACATGAAAGGAGGCAATGCCGCCAATTGGGCATTTATGCCTGTCTCTCCCTATTTAGGAAAATGGATGTCTTGGCTGGTGGGAGATACCAACTTAGCGTTGATCTTAGTTTCAAATCTAACGTTTGTATTTAGCATTGTCGTCTTTCTAAAGGCGCTTAAACAGCTTTCTATTCGTGAAGAGATGCAAGAAGTCGCTGTCTGGCTTATGTGCTTCTCGCCATACGGGGTATACGCTCTGTCTGGATATTCAGAGCCACTCTACATCGCTCTGATAAGTGGCGTGTTTATAGCGTGTTATCGCCAAAACTGGTGGTTGGTCGGATTGTTAGGTCTCTTTGCGGCAATTACGCGTAATCTAGGTGTGATGTTGGTGTTTTCAGTGCTGATATTCGGCGTGCAAGCGTATGGCGTAAGTAGCTTTTATCGGCTAAAAGATAACGCTCTGTCGGTCATCGGAGCTATCTGGCTCATTCCGCTAGGCTTCTTTACCTACATGATGTATTTGCACTTCCATATGGGAGATGCACTCGCATTTGGCCATATTCAGATCGCGTGGGGTAGGGTGGTGAGCAACCCTATTGAGTGGTTAGTTTATGGCGTGGAAACAGGTGGTGCGAAACTTTATCTAGTCATCGTATCGCTGATGGGGTTTGCTCTTAACGGATATCTATTTGCCAAAAAGCGATACGCGGAAGCTGTGTTCATGCTTATTAATCTGTTAATTCCTCTTTCATCAGGGGTTAACGCTATGCCGAGGTACATCTTCGGCTTGTATCCTACCTATCTTGCAATAATTCTGCTGTTGGACAAATACCCTAAAGCACGGATGCCCACCTTGCTGGCAGGAGCGATGCTCTCAACGTTTTTTGCGATAGGGTTCTATTCAAACGTATTTTTCACTGTTTAAAGAACAAAAAGTGTAGAAAACAAAAAACCGAAGCCTTGAAGTGACCCCATAAAGTTGGACATTTCTGTTATGCGGCTTGTAAGGCCTGATTTCGATATTCCATCGGAGTCAGGCCTTTTAGTTTCACTTTGATGCGCTTTGTATTGTAATACTCGATGTATTCATCAATTTGTTCGATTAAGTCATCCGCATCTTCAAAGTGCTGATTATGGTACATTTCTGTTTTCAGCAAGGCAAAGAAGTTCTCTGCCACCGCATTATCCAAACAGTTTCCTTTTCGCGACATACTTTGAGTTAACCCCCTGTCAGCGAGAGTTTTCTGATATTTCCTATGCCTATATTGCCACCCTTGATCGCTATGAACGATTGGCTTTGAGTTCTCATCTAAAGTCGCAACTGCCTCTGTCAGCATGTCTGTGACCAGAGGTAAGCACGCGTTTTTTGCAACCTTATAAGCGACGACTTCCTGCGTAAACAGATCGACGATTGGTGATAAGTACACCTTCTGCTGCTTAACTTTAAACTCAGTAACATCCGTTACCCACTTTTCATCAGGCTTCGTTGCATTGAAGTCCCGCTCAAGCACATTTGGTGCGGTTGTTCCTGCCTCTCCCTTGTATGAGCTGTATCGCTTGGGCCTAACCGTTGATTTTAGGCCAAGTAACCTCATCAGACGTTGGACTGTCTTGTGGTTAAGAGTGACGTTACGCCTCCTTAACTCGAGGTGAATGCGACGATAGCCATATCTCCCTTTGTGGTCATGATATATTTTCTCGATCAACTGCTTCTCATCTTGATAGCTATCGGCGGCGTTGCTCGACTGCGCGTGATAATAGAAGCTACTTCTCGCTAACTTAAGGGTATGCAAGAGATGTTGTTGTAGATGTTGATTTCTAAGAGCTAGAACTACTTTCGTTTTTTCTGTGTTCGACGACGTTTCTCCTGTTCCAGCTCCTCTAACTTTTTTAAGACAGCGTTCTCTGCTCGCAAGTACGCTAACTCCTCTTTGAGTTCTTCCAATGTCTTCTCATCATCGTGCTTATCTTGAATAAAGGGGTGCTTACTCATTGTTGGTCGTCCTTTGCTACACTCAAGCCCCTGGATACCATCTCTTTCGTATTGTTTGAGCCAAACGGAGAGAGTGCCAGGAGACGAAAAATTCAGTACCGCACTAGTGTGGCCGACAGACCAACCATTCGTCCACATGTGTTTTAAGGCTTGCAGTTTGGTTTGTGCGTTCTTTTTGCAAACCCATGAGGCATAAATGCTTGAGCACCATGAATATCAAGCACTTGAGCCCAGTAACGTATTTGACGTGATGGTATGGAATGAAGACGAGAAAGCTCACCGGATGAACTCTCGCCTTGTAGATATTGTTTTGCTATCGAGCATTTTAATGCTCTGCTGTACTTGGACATAAAAAAGACCCCCAATAATTGGTGTCCAACTATTGGGGGTCAGTTCACCTTGGCTTCGGTTTTTAATAAGTAGGCTAACAACAATTAGCATACAACCTTGATTGCCAAACCACCTTGAGAAGTCTCGCGGTATTTAGCGTTCATGTCTTTGCCGGTTTCAAGCATAGTTTCGATGACTTTGTCGAGAGATACGCGAGGAGCCGAAGCTCGGCGTAGTGCCATGCGAGTTGAATTGATCGCTTTTACTGCAGCAATGCCGTTACGTTCGATGCATGGTACCTGTACCTGACCAGCAACTGGGTCACACGTCAAGCCTAGGTTGTGTTCCATCGCGATTTCAGCCGCCATACACACCTGCTCTGGGCTACCGCCCATAAGCTCAGCAAGACCAGCAGCAGCCATAGAACATGCAACACCAACTTCACCTTGGCAGCCGACTTCAGCGCCAGAGATAGACGCATTTTGCTTGTACAGTCCACCAATCGCACCAGAAGCTGCGAAGAAGCGGATGTAGTCCTTCTCAGTCACGGTTTGGATGAACTTGTCGTAGTAAGCAAGAACTGCTGGGATAATTCCGCAAGCACCATTAGTTGGTGCTGTTACAACACGACCGCCTGCAGCATTTTCTTCGTTTACTGCGAAAGCAAACATGTTAACCCAGTCAACAACCGACATTGGGTCAGTCGTCGTTTTCTCTGATGTGATAAGTTGCTGGCGAAGCGCTGCAGCACGACGCGGTACGCGCAGTGGACCTGGCAGAATACCTTCAGTGTTCATACCACGTTCCATACACTCACGCATGGTACGCCAAATGTTAGCAAAGTAAGTGCGCGTCTCTTCATCTGAGTGGATTGCGTGCTCATTTGCCATCACAAGTGTACTAATCGATAGGCCATTGTCCTTACATAGATTAACGAGCTCTTCAGCTGAGTTAAACTCATAAGGCGCTTTGAGTGCAGAGACTTCTTCTTTGCCAAAGTTTTCTTCGTCAACGATAAAACCACCACCGATAGAGTAGTAAGTTTTTGAGTAAGCCAACTCTTCGTCGATCCAAGCGTGGATCTGCATGCCGTTTTCGTGCAGCTCCAAGTTGGTTGTATGGAAGTTCATTCCGCCTTCGCGTGGGAATGAAACCGTATGGCAATGCATACCAACCGGTAGACGTTCAGTTTCTTCAACGCGAGCTATGAATCCTGGGATTGAGTCGATGTCGACTTTCTCTGGCGAGTTTCCTGCCAAGCCCATGATGATAGCAATATCTGTGTGGTGACCTTTCCCTGTCAGCGATAGTGATCCATAAACATCTACAGTGATCTTGGTGATGTCTCTTAGCTTACCCATTGTACGTAGGTCGTCGATGAACTCTTTACCAGCTTTCATCGGACCAACGGTGTGTGAGCTTGAAGGACCAACACCAATTTTGTAGATATCAAAAACACTGATCATACTGATTTGCCTCTAGAAAAGCCCCTAAACGTGATAGGGGCTTAAATTATCGTTATTGTGTATCGAGATACGGTTTAATCGAGATGTTCAATTGACAGCGTCAATTAAAAAGCGCCGTAGATTACCGAAGTAATCGCTGCAACACCACAGATTGCTGTAAAGATTTGTACAGGTGCAGAAGTTTTGTACTTCGCCATTGCTGGTACTTTCTTCATTGCGTAAACAGGCATCAAGAATAGGATTGCAGCAATCATTGGTGCACCCATAGTTTCAATCATACCTAGGATGCTTGGGTTGATGATTGCAACGATCCAAGTAGTCACTACGATGAACACCAGAGACGCTTTCTCAATCTTACCGATAGGTGCTTTAGAGCGTGATTTACCAAGACCTACAAGACCTTCGTGAGCACCTAGGAAGTGGCCAAAGTAGCTTGAAGTGATCGCAGCGAACGCAACAACAGGGCCTAGGATAGAAATAAGAGGAGACTCGTGAACGTTTGCAAGGTAAGACAGTACAGAGATGTTTTGTTCTTGCGCGATAGAAAGCTGCTCTGGAGATAGAGAAAGTACTACCGAGAATACGAAGAACATAACAAAGCCCATCAGCATCATTGCCGCGCCGCCAGTAATCATATCAGTCTTCTTAACTGCTTCCTCACCGTAAACACGACGTTGCTCTTTAGAGAACTGAGAAATGATTGGGCTGTGGTTAAATGAGAACACGATGATAGGGATAGCAAGCCAGATAATAGCAGGCATTGAACCCCAGTCTGGGCTTACGCTCATCATTGAAGTGTTCCAGTCTGGAATCAGGTATACAGACAGTGCTAATAGGATGAACACCAATGGGTAAACCATCGCTGACGTCGCTTTTAGCATGAGCTCTTTACCGAACACAACGCCACATGTCATTGCACCAATCAGACAGCCAGATAGTAGCCAACGAGGAATGGATTCCATGCCCATTTGGTTGACTAGGAATGAGTCCACTGTGTTTGTGATACCTACACCGTAGATAAGAACAATTGGATAAATAGCGAAAAAGTAAGCGAAGGTAATAAGGTTTGCACCCGCTTTACCAAAATGTTCTTCAACAGTGTCCGTGATATCCGCATCTGGGTTTTTGGCAGAAAGAACAAAACGCGCTAAGCTCTTGTGCGCAAACCACGTCATTGGTGCTGCAATTAGGGCTAGGATAACTAATGGCCAGAAACCGCCAGCACCTGCTTTGATTGGAAGGAAAAGTACGCCAGCACCAACAGCCGTACCGAAGAGAGAAAGGGCCCAAGTGAAATCTTTATAGGTCCACTTAGACGAAGAGCGGCTCGCTGCCGCAGTAGTTGTGGTAGTCATAGGTTAATACTCATTTTTTGGGAACAGGAAATAAGTCGGCGGCAATATTGCACGTAAATTGCAGGTAAAAACTAGATCTAGGTCATGATTTTGATGGGGATATAAGTAGCACGAATGTTTTCGTTATTTTAGTCACGTTTTTTGTGTGCTACTGATAAGTTGAGCTGTGTTTAGGGATTAGAAAAAATAATGCGAAAGAAGGGCAAACGTTTGGCTGAAATTAGAGTAATTAGTTTAACAAAAGCTGAGTTTGTAAGTTTTCGATGATTTGAGCAGTGACACCCCAAATAAAATGTTCTTTATAAGGTATGGACAAAACACGATGTCGCTGACCTTGAATACGAAAAGCAACAGAAGACAGATTCGCAGGAGAAGCTAAAAACTCAAGAGGGACCTCAAAAAGATAGTCGACTTCATTGGTATCGATTTTAGGCCGGTAGTTTGCATCGACAAAAGCTAGCACGGGTGTGACGTGAAAAGCGGTAACGGTCACCAGCTTCGGAAGGTTACCAATGATCGAAAGGTGTTCGTGAGATACACCGATCTCTTCTTCAGTTTCACGAATAGCAGTGAATACCGGGCTATCGTCCGTAGATTCGACTTTTCCCCCGGGGAAGCTTATTTGACCGGGATGATGCTTCAAGTGGCTAGCTCGTTTGGTCAGTATGACGTGAAGTCTACTCTCACGTTCAACTAAGCCGATCAGTACACTAGCCTCTCGAAGTGAGCGTCTATCGACGCTTGCAGTTCTTTGTTTTGTATCCTTGTGATAATCCTTAGTCTGAAGAAGCTGAAAGCGTGCTAAAAAATCGGTTTTGGTCATAAAAAACTCACTACTACTAGACCTTGGACACAAAAATCTCGAAGCTCCAGCCTTTATCGCGTTTATTGGTGGTTGAAGAGCTAAACAGGAATCAAACCATAGAGGCAAGGTATTCGTTAATCTGACCTTTAATCACGCCGAGTTCCTGAATAACAAATTGAATATCGTCAGCTTGAGGTGCCTCACCATTACGAGTCGTTCCTTCAATCGCTTCTAGTTTCTCTACCGCTTTCCCTTCACCAAAGCTAGCAAGAATGCCTTTGAGCGAATGCGCGGTGATAAAGAGTTCGCTCCAGTTTTGCTCGTTGTAGAGTGACTGAATTTTCTCTGCGCCATTCTCATGTTCTTCCATAAACGCCATAAATACGGCTGCGATGATGTCCTCGTCATTATCCATGTAGCTACGAAGTACGTCGAAATCTATCATCCTACTGTCCTTTTATTATGTTTGCCGATACTTGGTTAAGAGATTGCCCTATTTCGTTACCAAACTCAGATACTTAACAACCTTAGTATAGATTATAAAAAAGAGAAGTCAGTGATCCAGTAGATCTAAACTTTATCTTCGACCTTGCCAGAGATCTAAGACTTTCCTACTAATTTGCTCATTTTTTGAGTAATGCGTATGAAGTAAATTTTGATGCATAGCATAAACGTGACTATTCTTGACTATGCGACTCACCTCGAAACAATAGAATGAATAAGTTGGCTAGGGTCGCGCTTAAAAAAATGGAGATGAACATGAGCGCAAGGATCGAAAACACTAAAACTGAGTTTGCCGGCGGCACGGCCGACTTTTACTCAAAGTACATCCAAGACGTTGTTGGGATCGACCTACTAACCCCCGAGCAAGAGTATCACTATGCGACGCTTGCACGTCGCGGTGATAAAGCGGCGAGAGACGTACTTATTGAGTCAAACTTGCGTCTTGTCGTTAAGATTGCAAGAGGCTATACAAAACGCGGCTTAAACAACCACACTATTCTTGATCTCATAGAAGAGGGAAACCTTGGATTGATCAAAGCGATAGATAAGTTTGAACCTGAAAAAGGTTTCCGTTTTAGTACTTATGCGGTGTGGTGGATTCGTGAGAGTATTGAATCTTCATTAATGAATACTGGACGCACTGTACGTTTACCCGTTCATGTGATCAAAGAGATCAACCGCTTGTCCAGACAGACCAATGACATGGTGTCTGATCTGAAAAGAGCCCCTTCAGTCAAAGAAATCGCCGAGCAGACTGCAAACTCGCAAAAACACGTCAGTGAGCTTATTCACATGAGTGGTTTCATCGAATCGAGTTCATCGGTTGATATTGTAGACAAAGAGTATACTAGCTTAGATACATGTCGATCAGAGGCAATACCTGAGCCGTACGATATTTGTCATGATGAGATGTTATTGAAGAGTCTTGAAAGAGTGGTGCTATCTCTGCCGGAGAAATATCGAGATATCGTGATACATCGATTTGGACTTTTTGGAAAAGAAGTGCTCACTTTAGATTGTCTTGGTGAGATGTATGGGCTTTCTAAAGAGCGTGTCAGACAGTTACAGCAAGAAGGGGTCGCGAAACTTCAAAACAGACTTCGATTTGATGGCTGGGTTAGTAATTAGCGACGGTTTTAATTAGTGTTGCAATGGAGCTTCGTTTGAGGCTTTTAACAGCAGCTTGTTGAGCCGAGATTGCGTTGGGGATTGAGGTAAGGTCGTTAATACACGTCTAAAAGACGCAAAATACACATGACTGCGCAGCACGGTTAGGATTGTCGATTCAAGGCGTTCTAATCGACTGCGTTTTTCTTTCTCTGAAGAGGATAGCCAGTCTCCTTTTATCGTGCTTTTGGAATCGAGTGAAAAGCTATTCCAAAATGTTTGATCCTCCCCAAATAGAGGAGAGTAACCACTTTGGTACCATGCTTCAATCATCTCCCTAATCTCTATCTCTTCGAGTGGTATTTCTTGCTCACTCAGTTCGACTCCTTTAGGTAGAGTTTCACAATAAGAGTAATCCAGTTTGTTCTTTACGTATTTGTACATAATGTAAATGGGTAGTGATGACGCAGTTAACATATCATAAGCCAAAGCTCTTCTCTATTGATAAATATAAAATTAGAGTCTTGACTCGTTATTTCCCGTTTAGCTATGCGGTTTGCTTTTCTAACAAGTAATGAAGGTACTGACACTCGAGTGAATCTTTACGCCACTGTGAAGTGATTCTTCTCAGAGCGCTTTGATATGCTCGACATCGGATCAAAACCGCTAGAGTTTGAGTCAGTCTTTTGAAGTTGCTTACTTGTTCCCAGAAGTTAACTTTTGTGTTTTGGGCGTCGATAAAAGGGACAAAGCCCACCTCATACCAACACTCTAACACCTCCCTAATTTCGAATTCTTCTTCTGGTATGTCCCCTTCGGTTAGTTTGGTGTGCATTGGAGGTGCAATCCGATATTCATCGTCATAGATGTTTTCAACGTAGACGTAATCCATTTGAATCCTCCATAGGTGAGCCACATGACAGTAAACTAGAAACTAAAAAATAAGATTCAAGAAAAGAATGGCTTGAATTTAGCTTTGATTCTCCTAGTTTGCTTCTGTGCAACAAAGTCCCAAAAGAGAGACTTTGAGCAAGACGTTGTTGGCTGATTAAAATAGAGAGAGCAAGATGCTATCTAAGCAGGCTGAAGCAGAAAAATTGTTCTGGTCGGAACATTTACACGACATCACTACCGAAGTGTCGAAGGGCGCATTTTGGCAACATGTGCTGGGTTACGATGCCAATCAGTCTAATATTAATCCACCCTCTATCGACAGTGTGAACCATATCTTAACCTTGATAAGAGACGTTCAGTTTACGGGTTCGCCTTCCGCTGTCCCTATTGCCTTAGAAACAACAATAGGTGAACTAATCATCGTTAAGTTTGAAATCTATTTGATATTAGACAACAACGTAAAAGGGTGTATTGAGGTGCTTTCACATACTGAAGCACGCCTAGCCAGCACCGAACTTTTGGAGCACGTGTTGGATGACCCAACTCGAGGGATTCTAGTCACCAATCAAAAGCATCGCGTTTTATTTGCCAACGAGAAACTGTGCCGAGACCATGGCGTATCTTCGATTTCTCTATTAGGAAGGGATATCAGTGATGCTGACCTTTTCCATAGTGATAAACGACATATTGAGGCTTTTCAGAAGCGTATTGAGCGTGAAGCGAAATGGCGCGGCGCGCTAATAACTAAAGCAAAAGATGCTCGTTCTACGCTTGAAATGGTTTATATCAAGAAAGTGGAAATCGCTAAAGATCAGTGCTTCTTCATCTATACATTTTTAGGCGAACACCAAAAGCCTGCACACCCCAGAGTCCAAAACTCGACAAGTGCGCCTAATTTAGACGAGATGGATGAAGTCGCGTTTCGAAATAACGCTAGGAGACTTTCTTCTAAAGGAGGAAAGTACATAGTTGTAAGTTTGCGTCCTCGATTTTACTGTGAACTAGAGGCGGAATCTTGTCAGAAAGTGTTCGCTGCATTAAAAGCTTTCCATGATGCGGATAGTTTTGGTTACCTGGGTAGAAACACTTTTGTTGTGTTACTGAAAATACGAGAAAATGATGTTGAAGATGTCGCTACCATTAATCTATGTATCAAGCAGTTCTTCTCTGGGCTTAGTAAATATTTAGAAGACCACTTAGTTAACGACATATCTGATGGACAGATAGGTGTTGCTCTTCATGGCTTTAACAAGTGCGGTATGGATGAGGTGATTTCCCAATCTGTACAAGCAATGTTTGTTCATGATTCAAAATCGAGTAGCGTCAACTTCTATGATGAAGTGCTCGTCCAAGCGAGCATTCGCCGCAAAAAGCTAGAGAGTTTGCTCTTAGAAGCGATTCAAAACAAACAAATCGATGTTCATTTTCAACCGATAGTGGATACCAAGTCAGGCGAAGTGGTGAAGTTAGAAGCGCTGTGCCGATTCCAATTCTCCGAATTGGATTATTGTGTTCAAGAAATGATTCATCTGGCGGAAGAGCTAAAGATGATCAACACCATTGATATGCTGGTGGCTGAACGCGCGATTGAGGAGTTTCTCGTTTTGGATGCGAGTGTCCCGCAGAAACTAACGCTTTCTTTAAACTGTTCAATTGCCGATACAGATTCACCTCATCTCGATGAGCTTTATGAGTTTATCAACGCTTCACCGGTTTCAAACAAAGATGTGACAATTGAGATTACTGAAACGTCCTACTTCGAAAAAAACATCAATAACTCCAATCTTTTAGAGAAGATTCGCTCATCGGGTGTGAAAATAGCCGTAGATGACTTTGGTACTGGTAACTCTTCATTTTCCTATTTTAGTGACTTCCATTTTGATGAGTTGAAGATAGATCGTAAGTTCATCACCGATATCGACCAAATAAAGCAAAAATTCTTTGCGGTTAACATGCTGAGGCAACTTTCTCATGATCTCAACATTAAGGTAGTGGCTGAAGGGGTAGAGCATGCTAGAGAACTTGAGACGCTTAAACTGATCGATGTTGATTACATTCAAGGCTATTACTTTTATCGTCCGATGAGCTCAAAGCAATTGAAACAAGAGCTTATCGCTTCGGGTCGAACACATTAACCTTTTGTGGTTTTAATTGGAGCTCACATGGACAGCGAAGGACAAGATGCTGCTCTACTGATACGCCTACCTAATGGTGCGCTGCTGTTTAATCGCGAGTTTTTAAAGAGCCAACTTTCAGAGCCGAACGCTTTGTCTCCCGAGCAAGTTCTATGCGAAAACCCGGAGGGCATTTTTAAAGACTTTGGCAATGGGTTTTACGCGTTCATCTCGACCCCGGCTTCCAGTTACAAACTCGTTTTGACCTGTACATTGGGAGATATGTCTTTCAAAACTTGCTGTAATTTGGATGTGACGAAAGCTTTAGAACTTCCTAAAGAGCTAGCTATCGGGGTAAGACCTCCAGAGGTTTTGGGCTATAGCATATTGAGCGATGGAACGGTAATGATTCCGGTAACGATAGCAAAGAAACATGCCTCTGACTCGTATGCAAATGTAGGGCTGTCGGAACTTGTGTCAGCAACAGTGTCAGAAAACGGATATGTGTGCGAGCGAACTAGTCGTTATCTTGTAGTGTATCCACGAACTTCACATGAACATCGAAAAAATAGTACCGCATGCCATTTAAAGCTCAAATATAGCAAAGTAGGACAGGAGTCGGAGCATCACTCCAGCATGTGTGTTGAGCCTGGTATTTTTGATAGCATTTTTACCGATAGATCGAGCTTAAACAGCAAAGTTGCCTGCTTTCATCAGAGTGAACTCAAAGCGATGATTCCAGATGTAGCGAGTCCAATAGCCTTTGTTGATCGAGTCTACTCGCTTAAAGACGAACAATTCTTGGAGCCCAGAGGAGATGGATCGTTTGTCGATCTAAACCGTCAATGCTCCCGTGAACTCGATGCCTATGCCTACCTGGTTAGCGATGGGGTTGAACATGTCGCCCTTTGCGTTGCTATTAACGCTCGAGTCAATCCTGAGGCTGCTATGTCTGGTCGCGGGGGCGCCTATAATGACTCAATTCACTAAGTTCAACGATAATGCGTGTTTTAATTTTTTCTATGGGCTATGCAGTTCCATTGAGTCCTAACTTATTGTTTGAAAACTAACAATATTTGAAATCAGTCGAGAACTGTCCTAAAACTTTAAGTTAAAGGGTAACCTCAATTTAGAATACTTAGCTGGCATGGAGAAAGTGAATGAAAGGAATTATCTTTACCGAGTTCATGGAATTGGTTGAGGAGAAGTTCGGTTTGGATGTCCTAGACGAAGTTCTGGAGATGTCTGGAGATGAGGGGGTTTATACAGCTGTTGGCAGTTACGACCACAAAGATCTCGTCAAACTCATTGTTAACTTGAGTAAAAAGACCAATATTGACCCTGCTACACTGCAGCAAGTCTTTGGGCAAACCGTATTTAAAACATTACTTAACTCGATCCCTGAGAATGCGAGTATCGGCAGTAGCGTGTCTACGTTTCAGTTTATTCGACATGTAGAGGATTATATTCATGTTGAAGTGAAGAAACTCTATTCTGATGCTGAGCCACCGAAGTTTCACTTTATTAGCGAGACTGAAACAGACATGGTAATGGACTATCAGAGCGCTCGTTGCATGTCACATGTTTGTCTGGGCTTGATTGAAGGTTGTGCTGAACATTTTGGTGAGTCGGTGAAAGTAAAAATGACTCCGCAAACAGAAGATAGTAGCGTCGTCCGTTTTAATTTGACTCTAGCCTGAGGATGACATGCCTAGTAGTTCTGCCATAGAACGAAAGCTGAAGCGTGAGATAGCAGCTAGAAAAGCGGCAGAGGCTCTTCTGGAACAGAAGAGCTTAGAGCTTTTTAATGCCAATCAGCAGTTAGAGGTTGCATTAAAACAGACGGAAGCTCGCTCTGAAGCGAGTTTCTTGCGCTTAGATTTTCAGCAAAAAATAGAACGTATCCTAATCCATTTTGGGCGTACCTTCCTGCGCACAAATCTTGATGATGTTCTGGTTATAGAGTTAGTTAATCAACTCTCTGAAATCAGTGATGATGTTGCATGTTCTATTGAGTTACCAGGCAAGCCGATACCTACACTCAAAAAATCTCAATATCAAACCAAGTCTTATCTCGCCTTGGGAGAAAAACACGATATCGCCAGGTCCTGCATACCTATTGAACTCGAGCAAGATGTCATCGGGAAACTTGAGTTGGCCGTAGATGAATCTACCTTTGATATGGATTTTGTCAGTAGTCAGATGTCTTTAGTTTGCGAGTTGCTCTCTAGCTCGATAACGCGTCAAATCATCAACATCCGTTTGGTCGAATCTAAGGAGCGAGCCGAGGCATCTGAGCGTTCTACTCGTGAGTTTTTAGCGATGATCAATCACGAACTTCGGACACCTCTGAACGGCTTGCTAGGAAGTGTTGAACTCCTTGCTGATACCGGATTGAGTGATAGCCAAAAAGATTTGCATCACAACCTCAGTCAGTCGGGGCAGTTGTTACGATCGATCATTAATGACCTATTAGACTTCAGTAAAATTGATGCAGGAATGCTGGAGCTCATTGAGTCAGATTTCACGTGGAAAAGCTTGGAGTCTACCCTGCGAAGCATTTTTGAGCACAAGGCTCAGGAAAAGCAGATAGGGTTTGTAATTAAGTCTAATGGCTTTGAGCAAAGGCTGATAAAGGGCGATCTCGAGCGTGTAACGCAAATCTTTGTCAACCTCATTGGTAATGCGATTAAATTCACCGATAAGGGCAGAGTAGATGTTGTTGTCAGTAATGGCGACAACGGGCTAAATATCTCTGTTTCCGATACGGGCATTGGGATTAGCGCGGCCGCGCAGAAAAAACTATTTCAGCCGTTTACCCAAGCCGACAGGTCGAGTTCGCGAAACTATGAAGGTACAGGCCTTGGTCTTGCCATCTGCCGTCGATTGGTAGAGCTAATGGGGGGAACTATCTCACTTGAAAGTGAGCTCGGCAAAGGTACGATATTTCATGTTCTTTTGCCGCTTAAGACGACGGTTCAACAAGCGGCCAATGAGCAAGTGCAGACGGATAATGCCGCAGAGCTAGATTTGTCATCTCTCAAAGTCCTGGTCGTAGACGACATAAAGATGAATCAAGTTATTATCACCAAGATGCTCAGCAAATTGGGTATCTCTCCCGATTTAGCCGTCAATGGTCTTGAGGCGGTCGAACATGCGACCAATCAGGAATACGATATTATCTTCATGGACTGCAGAATGCCTGTTATGGATGGCTTTGAAGCCACCAAACGCTTGCGAGATGCAAGCTATGTAAAACCCATTGTAGCGCTAACCGCAGGGACTACGTCCGAAGAGCGACAGAACTGCTACGACGTAGGTATGGATGATATTCTTTCTAAGCCATATACCGCCAAAGACCTTACTCAGACTTTGGCGAAGTGGGGACCTTCTTGGGGCTTAGAGGCTATCTAAGATAGGCAGAATTTTGCCAAGTTTATGATAGGTCTCTTGGTATTCATCGTCACAAACACTGTCAGCAACAATGCCTCCGCCCGCCCATGCGTATACTTTTCCTTTTGTAGCAATCAGCGTTCGAATGGTAATGCTGGTATCCATCACACCATGCGCGCTGATGTATCCAATACTGCCACAGTAGACGCTTCGTCTATGAGGCTCGAGCTCTTCAATGATTTCCATCGCGCGAACTTTAGGCGCGCCTGTAATTGAACCACCAGGAAAGCAGGCACGAAGCAAATCTGTGGCACTGTATTGATTATCAAGCTCACCGACGACAGTACTTACTAAATGATGCACTGCGGGAAAGCTTTCAATCTCGAACAGTTTAGGAACCTTTACTGAGCCGGGTTTCGCCACTCGACCAATGTCGTTTCGAAGAAGATCGACGATCATTAAGTTCTCCGCCTGATCTTTAGGCGCGTTCGCTAACTCATCGGCACTGAGACGGTCTTTGTCTGCATTACTGAATCGTGGCCTTGTCCCTTTGATCGGTTTGGTTTCGATATCGCGATGATGAAGCTGTAAAAAGCGCTCCGGAGAAATACTGAGAATCGCGGTATCTTCTGTTCGGATAAATGCACTAAAAAGGGGCTTGGTTGTGCTCATCTAGAACATCAAAGGCATGCCATTCACTTCCTTGATACTCTGCGCAGTGTCGCTGCGCGAGGTTAATCTGGTAGCTGTCGCCGGCCGCTAAGTACTCTTTAACAGAGTTGAAGCGCTGTTGGTAATCATCTTGCGTCATGTTTGATTGCCATTCGGTACTCAGCCTAAACGGCGTGCGTTCGCTGGGCTTTTGACTCTTTAGCCAGGCAAGTTGAGCATAGACATTAACCCCAGCAACGACTGCCTTCTGTTCTTGATGATCGACGAGTAGCGCCCAATCATAAATGCCTACAGCCATATCGGGAGCACTGATATCGTGATCGGCAATCGTCGGGATGCGTTCAACGCGTCTTCCTAGGTCATAAGCAAAATAACCAACCGCACCACCAATAAAAGGCCAGTCGGTCGTTAGTTCTTGCGTGCCAATTTTCGCTTTCACCAGTTGATCGATAATAGTGAAAGGGTCTTCTTCATTAGAGCGTACGAGGTCGCCTTCTGTAACTTGAGATTGCTCGCCAAAGGTTTGCACAGTCGCCACTGGATTCGCCACTAAAATATCGAATCGATTATTCTCGTGCTCGAGCGTCGAAGACTTTAAGAGCATCGCCCATGGAAGGTGCTCGATGGACGCGAAGTATCGTTTGGCTAAATCTGGTTGGTAAGGTAGGTCAACGAATTGAATAGATTGGCTTTCTTTTTTGTTCATTTGCTTAAACTGTGACAGAAACGTTGTCGCACTCATGGCGCATAGTGGAAAGCAAGAGTATCATATTTTCACAACAAAAAGTCGGACATTTAGCCCTGATAAAACTATGGTTAAAGTGAGTGATGTTAAGCGCTGCAATCGCAGTACTTACTCACTTCCTCGTTGTTTCGAGAGAAACGGATAGGGTTTGACAGGCCAAACAGTGCGACACCCTGGAAGCTAAAATTATAAGAGGTATTCAATGGCGGTTATTCGTAAAGAAGATGTGATCAGCTCCGTTGCTGATGCATTGCAATACATCTCGTATTACCATCCTCTCGATTTTGTTCAAGCCCTAGACAAAGCTTATCAAAAGGAAGAAAGCCAAGCGGCGAAAGACGCTATCGCGCAGATCTTAATCAACTCACGTATGTCAGCAGAGGGTCACCGACCTATCTGCCAAGACACGGGTATCGTGACGTGTTTCGTGAACATTGGTATGAATGTTCAGTGGGACAGCGATCTTACCGTGCAAGAGATGATCGATGAGGGCGTTCGTCAAGGTTACACCAACCCAGATAACCCACTTCGCGCATCGGTACTGAAAGATCCGGCTGGCAAACGCATCAACACCAAAGACAACACACCAGCTGTCGTACATATCAACATGGTGCCGGGTGACAAGGTTGAGATTCAAATCGCAGCGAAAGGTGGCGGTTCAGAAAACAAAACTAAGATGGTAATGCTAAACCCATCTGACGATATCGCCGAGTGGGTAGAGAAAACACTCCCTACTATGGGGGCGGGTTGGTGTCCACCGGGTATGCTGGGTATCGGCATTGGCGGTACAGCAGAAAAAGCGGCGGTACTGGCAAAAGAATCGCTGATGGAGCACATCGACATTCAAGAGCTTATCGACCGTGGTCCTCAAAATGCGGAAGAAGAGCTGCGTTTAGACATCTTTAATCGAGTGAATAAGCTAGGTATCGGTGCACAAGGCCTTGGCGGCCTCACAACGGTTGTTGATGTTAAAATCAAAACAGCACCAACGCACGCAGCATCAAAGCCTGTTTGTATGATTCCTAACTGCGCCGCGACGCGTCATGTGCACTTTACTCTAGATGGCACTGGTCCTGCTGAACTCACGCCACCAAAACTGGAAGAGTGGCCAGAGATTACTTGGGAAGCGGGTGAGAACACACGCCGTGTTAACCTTGATGAGATCACTAAAGACGATGTTCAAGAGTGGAAAACAGGCGAGACGCTGCTGCTTACGGGTAAAATTCTGACAGGTCGTGATGCCGCCCATAAGCGTATTCAAGGCATGTTAGAAAGCGGTGAAGGTCTACCTGAAGGTGTCGACTTTAAAGGTAAATTTATCTACTACGTTGGCCCGGTAGATGCGGTAGGCGATGAAGCAGTAGGTCCAGCAGGTCCAACAACCTCGACGCGTATGGATAAGTTCACCGACATGATGCTGTCTGAAACTGGCCTAACAGGCATGATTGGTAAAGCGGAGCGAGGTCCTGCGGCGATTGAGTCAATCAAAGAGCACAAAGCTGTTTATCTAATGGCGGTAGGCGGCGCTGCATACTTGGTAGCGAAAGCGATCAAGAAGGCGAAAGTTGTTGCGTTTGAAGATTTAGGTATGGAAGCGATTTACGAATTTGAAGTCGAAGACATGCCAGTGACTGTCGCGGTGGATTCGAGTGGTGCGAATGCTCACCAAATCGGTCCAGATACGTGGAAAGTGAAAATCGCGGAAGCGGAAAGCGCATCCTAGTTTGAGTTCAAAAAAGTGAGTGTGTGAAAACATACTCACTTTTTTTTATCTATAATTCAGGCGTATACTGAAGAAAAAGAACCAAGGAGAGTGCAAACATGCCTCGATTTATACAAATATTACAAATCGCAGTACTACTAGTAGTGGGTTTCTTTGTTGGCTATGACCTGATTTTACACGGGATCAGCATCTTCAACGAAAAATACGTCACCATGGCGTGTGTGTTGACCGTATTGCTGGAAATTGCTCTGTTTGTTATCTACAAACTCATCGAAGACGATTAGTATTTTTTAGCGTCCGAATACTCTAAGCCCCTGAATAATATCAGGGGTTTTTTGTTCATATTTGGTTAATCTCGTATAGTGCACACTGTTCCTCGTTATTTGTATTGGAGTAAGTTGAATGAACCGCATTGGTCAAGAAGTCTCAGATTTGTTGCATCGAAGCCTAGATTCTCACGTTCGAATTGCTGTGACTGGTCTTTCTAGGGCGGGCAAAACAGCATTTATCACCTCATTGGTGAACCAGCTACTTCATACCTCGACACATGATAACTTGCCTCTGCTTGAGTGTGCGAGGGACGGTCGTCTTATCGGCGCGAAGCGAGTACCACAGTCGAATTTAATGGTTCCACGCTTTGCCTATGATGATGCGATGGCGCAACTGCACTCGACGCCACCTGAATGGCCTCAGCCAACTCGAGATGTCAGCGAAATCCGACTAGCAGTAAAATACAAGCCAGCTAAAGGTGCAAAACGCTTATTGAGTAAGACGTCGACCCTTTTTATCGATGTTATCGATTACCCAGGGGAGTGGCTGCTGGACTTGCCGTTGCTCGATCTTACTTTCGAAGAGTGGAGTGAACTTCAGTTTGCCAATCTATCGGGGATTCGAAGTGAATGTGCACAACCATGGCTGGAAGCACTAGATAGTTTTGATGGTGCGGTAGAAGCCAATGAGAAAGTTATCGCGGATATTTCTCAAACATTCACTGAGTACCTGTTTGCGTGTAAAGACCGAGGATTACATTGGGTGCAGCCGGGTCGATTCGTATTACCCGGCGAACTCGCGGGCGCACCTGTTCTGCAGTTCTTTCCGTGCAAGCCGTCGACGGATAAGCCTGAAAAAGGCAGCGGCTACGCGATGCTAAAACGTCGCTATGAAGAGTATCAAACTAAGGTGGTTAAACAGTTCTATAAAGAGCATTTTGCAACCTTTGATCGTCAAATCGTACTGGTGGATTGTCTACAGCCTTTAATGGCTGGAGACGAAGCATTCAATGACATGAAGCAAGCGCTTCAACAGATTATGAAGAGCTTTCGCTACGGTCAGTCGAACCTTCTTAGACGCTTATTTGCCTCGAGGATCGACAAAATACTATTTGCCGCGACTAAGGCCGACCACGTAACACCGAACCAGCATGGCAACTTAGTGAGTTTGTTGCAGCAAATGGTTCACCCTGCGTGGCAAGAGACGGCATTTGAAAATATTGAAATGAGCTGTATGAGTGTTGCTTCAATACAAGCGACTGAGGCCGGGTTTGTTGGTAATGGTGGTGATAGCTCGCCTGCGCTGCGAGGCACCACGCTCGAAAACCAAACGCTAACCCTGTATCCGGGTGATGTGCCAGCTAGGTTGCCAAAACCTGAATTTTGGCAGCAAAACGGCTTTGAGTTTACCTCATTTAGACCTCTTGAAAGTGCACAGGATGCTCCTTGTGGTCATATTCGTCTTGATAAAACGATGCAGTATTTGATTGGAGACAAACTTCGATGAGTGATGTGAAAAACAGAAAAGTCTTTAATGAAGATTTGTCCAACGTTGAACAAACTTTGGACATGAACAGCCAAAAACTGTTTGAACCTGAGCAAACCTTTGTTCCTGTTGAGGTAAGCTCGGTAGAACAAGAAGATGAAAAACAGCTGGAAAAGACCATACGTGGTAGCAGTAAGAAAGGTTGGATTGCGACCACGTTCTTAACGGCGTTTGCGGGTCTTGTGGGGTGGCAGGCGATCGACAACGTCATTACCGCTGCGACAACGGGTGACTACCTCTCGTTGGGCTGGTCAGCGTTGGTCACTGGTGTTGCCGTTATGGGTATCGGCGCGTTTGGTAAAGAGCTCTTCAAGCTGCGCAAGCTTAAGAGCCATTTTTCGGTTCAAGAAGAAGCGCAGGCATTATTGGATAATGACGCTGTGGGTAAAGGCGAAAATTTCTGCCAAAAACTGGCTCAAGAAGCGCAGATACCTGCTGAAAACCCAGCCTTTGATCGCTGGCAAAACAGTGTGCATAGCGCCCATAGCGATGCTGAAGTGCTGGATATGTATCAGTCTATGGTGCTTACCGAGCAAGACAAGAAAGCAATGGTATCGGTATCTAAGCTCTCCGGAGAAGCAGCAATACTTGTCGCTCTCAGCCCGTTAGCGATTGCCGATATGCTGCTTATCGCGTGGCGAAACTTTCGCATGATCGACCATATTTCTGAGATCTACGGTGTAGAGTTGGGTTATTGGTCAAGGTTAAAGCTGTTTAAATTGGTGTTGGTGAACATTGCTATTGCTGGTGCGAGTGAACTAGCCATTGAGTCTAGCGCTGACATACTGTCGATGAACTTGGCTGAAAAACTATCGGCTCGTGCTGGACAAGGTTTGGGTGTAGGTTTAGTGACGGCTCGTCTAGGGTTGAAGACCATCAGCTTAATGCGTCCTATACCGTTTAAGCAGGAGCAGACTCCGAGATTAGGTTCTATTAGAAAGTCGGTCGTAGAAAGCCTGAAGAACAAGTTGAGCTAAATTGATACTCAAATCACATTCCAAGAAACTTGATGATATTTATGAGGAAACTTTGATCCTACGCTAAGTCGTTGGCTGCATAGTGGCGTGATACTGCTCACAGTAATCTATTCTCAGGACGAGCAGTATCATGCAAAAATATCTGAAGTATATCATTCCGATATCGATCCCCTTGATCGTACTACTTCTACCGTTATCCGCATTCCCTTTCGAAGGATTGACCATAGTTCAGCAACGCGTCATTGCCATCTTCCTATTGGCGGCACTCTGCTGGGTATTCGAGCCAATTCCAATTTACGCCACGTCTGTTGTCATTATCGTTCTCGAGCTCCTGTTGGTCTCTAACAAAGGCATGTATCTATTTAGGTCAGGAGAAGGGCAAGCGCATTTCGGTGAGCTTCTCAATTACAACGAAATCATGGCGACCTTTGCTAGTCCGATTATCATGCTGTTCTTAGGTGGTTTCTTTCTTGCGATGGCCGCGACTAAGTATCGCCTAGACGTTAACTTAGCGCGCGTACTGCTTAAACCATTTGGCAGTGATCCTAGGTTTGTGATGCTTGGCCTGATGCTGATTACCGGTATTTTCTCGATGTTTATGTCGAACACGGCAACCACAGCGATGATGCTATCGATTCTGACGCCTGTGATAGCGGTGTTTGGACCTAAAGACCCTGGACGCATCGCCTTTGCTTTGTGTATCCCTGTCGCAGCAAACATTGGCGGTATTGGCACACCCATTGGCACGCCGCCTAATGCAATAGCACTAAAATACTTGGTCGGTGATAACTACATCAGCTTCGGTGAGTGGATGGCATTTGGCGTACCGTTTGTCGTTGTGATGATGGCGCTAGCGTGGATGTTGATTAACTTTCTTTATTCGGCAGACCAAAAGAAAATTGAGCTCTCGATTAAAGGTAAGTTCCTCAAAACGCCAAAAGCCATCATGGTTTACGTCACCTTTGCTCTGACCATTATCTTGTGGTTAATGGGGTCGAGTCATGGTATGAACTCTTACACGGTTGCCTTGATTCCTGTCGCTATCTTCTCGTTAACTGGCATCATTAATAAAGAAGACCTTAAGAAGATCTCCTGGGATGTACTGTGGTTGGTATCAGGTGGTATCGCGCTGGGTCTAGCGCTGGATAAAACTGGTTTGGCTCGCTTAGTCGTTCATAGTATTCCGTTTGATGAATTCTCACCTTATGTGGTGCTATTTGGTGCTGCTTTCCTTTGTCTGTTAATGGCTAACTTTATGTCGCATACAGCGACGGCAAACTTGTTAATGCCGATTATGGCCGCACTAGGCACATCAATGACATCACTGACACCACTCGGTGGTGAACTGACATTGATTTTGGTGGTAACCTTTGCAGCGTCACTTGGCATGTCTTTGCCAATCAGTACGCCGCCAAACGCACTTGCACACGCAACGGGGCATGTACAAAGCAGTCAGATGGCCCGTGTGGGTGTGATTTTGGGTGTGGTTGGTGTGATGCTAAGTTTTGTCTTGGTATGGCTCCTCCATGCGGTAGGACATATAGGGTAAATGCCAATGGATCTATTGGTTCGCCACTATTTTTCAGAGCCGCGCCGTCAGGTCTCTTTCGATGCCGAGCAAGTTGTGCTTCGTCAAGAGGCGCACAATGACCGACTCTATTATGTGTTGGAAGGGGAGCTTGAGGGATATTTCGAGAGCGACCAAGATGGCAAGCTCACCAAACTGTTTAATGCCTCGCAAGGGGCATTCATTGGTGTACACAGCTTTTTCTCAGGTACTTGGGTGGCGTCATCAACCGTTATTGCAAAAACCGACGTAACGCTTGCTTGGATTGATAAACACACCGAGCCGGTCGAGCCTGAGCAATACGGTCCATTGAGTGCGCAGTTTATGCCCGTGATGGTGAATGAGCTCTCACGGCGTCAACGAAGAGCCAAGCAAGAAGCGTTAGCAAAAGAAAAAGCACTGCAGCGTCTTCATACTGCTGAGCAAATGACAACCCTTGGCCAGCTTGCCGCAGGTATCGCTCATGAGCTCAATAACGCTATTGGTGTGGTCAACAGCAAAACAGAGCGAATGCAGCAAGACTTGCTTCAACTGCTTGAAGAGCTTCACCCTGAAGTAAGTGGCTACTTTGATGTAGGACTTATGCAGGGACAAGCTGTCTCATCGAGTGAAGTTCGCCGAATTGCGAAGCGCTTTCAACGAGACTATCGCTTAGATAGAGATATTGCTAAGCAGCTCGCCAGAGCTTTGGGTGATAACGCGGTGCCAGAATCTTGGCTTTCTGACCCCTCTAAAGCCCTAAAGTACTGGGGAATGGGTAGAGATCTTCACGATCTCAAAATTGCCGCTAGGCACACTGTAGGTATCGTGAAATCAGTAAAACAGCTGGGTCGGACTGATGGCGAACCGGATGAGCTTCTAGATATCAACGATACAATTAACAAAGCGCTTGCGCTGCTGCAAAGTGATTTAAGAAGAGTCTCGGTACGGATGCAGCCCGCTGTGCTACCACTTATCAAAGGTGCGTCGACGGAGTATGTTCAGATCTGGAGCAACATCCTAAAGAATGCATGTGATGCGCTTCAGCAAACCGATGCACCCAATATCAATATTCAAACTAAGTTCGTTAATCAGCGTATTTTGGTCACGATTGCCAACAACGGCCCTGAAATCGATGAGCCAACACGCAGAAAAATCTTTCAGCCTAACTTCACCACTAAGAAAGGTGGTCTCTCATTCGGTTTGGGGTTAGGACTATCAATTGTAAAACGAATCGTCAGCGAGATAGGGGGGACCATTGCGGTTAAAAGCGATGAGACTCGCACTATCTTTCGTGTCAAGTTACCAGTAGGAGAAGCATATGGAGAAGCTTAACGTCATCTGTGTTGATGACCAAAGAGAGGTACTCAGTGCCGTCATTCAAGATCTTGAACCCTTATCAAGCTGGCTAAACATTGAAGACTGTGAGTCTGGTGAAGAAGTGCTGGATCTCATTGAAGACCTTGATGCCGATGGTGAAAGCATTGCTGTGATTGTGTCTGATCATGTGATGCCAGGTATGACAGGTGTAGAGCTTTTGACCGAGCTATCACGCGACAGTCGTTTTAAAGAGACTAAAAAGGTGTTGCTTACTGGACAAGCGACACACTCAGACACCATCACCGCAATTAACACTGCAGGCGTGAGTCACTATTTCGAGAAACCTTGGAAGGCAGAAGAGCTGGTCAGTTGTGTGCGCTCCTTGGTCACAGCGTATATTTTTGATCGTGGCTTCGACTATCAGCCGTATCATGAAGAGTTGGATCAAAATATCGTACTGGAAAGGCTGCGCTAAACTCAAAGTTTGCGATGACTTCTCGTGTGATTACCAAGGAGAGAATATGAAGATATTTGTTAACTGTTTTCTGCTTAGCCTTTTGTTTGCATTTAGCTCTGTTCAAGCCAGTGAAAGGGCGCAGCAAGGTTGGCAGTGGATAGAGGAGGGAGCGATGGTCATCGATGTCCGCACACCAGCAGAGTTTAATGAGGACCATCTCGATCAAGCTGTAAACTATCCACTTTCGGAATTGGATAAATACATCGGAAATCTCGACAAGTCGCAACCGATAGTGCTTTATTGCCGCAGCGGTAATCGTTCTGGTCAAGCCTTGCAATATCTATCTTCCAAAGGCTTTACAGCGCTTCATAACGCTGGTGGTTTGAATGAGATGAAGATTGAAGCCCCTCAATAATTCTGTAAAACAATGAACTTCAAGCCCGAATAGCAGTCTTAAATTCGGGCTTTTTAACGCTCGTTAGTAACCTTCCTACCTCAGTCATGTAATATGACTGCCTGCTCGTGACAGTTCGTTACAAATAGACATTTAATCTACCTAATTCGCAATATTTGGGCGCAAATAGTCGAACTTTCTCATCTAAAGAAACGCTTTATTTAACTCTTGCATCGAATTTTACAGTTCCTACCTAGAACCTTAGAACGGCTCAAGGATAGAATTGACTTCGATTTTTATAGTGCATATGTGGTTTTTGGTTCGGATTTTCCGATGTTTATATCAGGGAGCCTAATCTGGACGAAAAATAAACCCGCATACGTTGCACAATAGTTAGAGAGAAGTGAGTGTTACCTTGAGTATCGAGAGAGCCGTCATTAATAGCGGAGCACAAGACCAAACAACTAGGGCGGAGCTGCTAAGCTCATCTCTATGGTTCGGTCTTTTTGCGTTGTTTCCGTTACTGATCTTAGCGGCAGTGTTGTCGCTGTACAGCCCTGAAGGCGTCCGTTGGAGCCTTCCTTGGGTCCCAAGTTTGGGACTAGCATTGAGTTTTCGACTCGATGGGCTGTCGTTTTTGTTTGCCTGCTTGATTAGCGGAATAGGGACTATGGTGCAGATTTATGCGCTAGCGTACCTGAGAGAACATAAACAAAGATTTGCCTTTCACTGCTACTTAACGGCGTTTATGGTGGCGATGCTAGGTGTTGTTCTTAGTGACAACGTGTTGTTGCTGTTTGTCTTTTGGGAACTGACGACTGTAACCTCTTATCTCTTAATCGGATTTAACCATGAGGCGCTCAAGTCTAGAAAGAATGCACTGCAGTCATTGTTAATTACCAGTGCGGGTGGTTTGGCTCTGCTTGCTGGACTTATTCTGCTTGGTTCTATGGCGGGCAGCTACGAGCTAACTGGCATTTTGTCGCAGGCCGGTGAGCTTTCTAGTCATTCACTGTTTTTGCCTTCTCTGGTTCTTATTCTGCTGGGTGCGCTGACAAAATCAGCTCAATTCCCATTCCACTTCTGGCTACCCAATGCCATGGCGGCGCCAACTCCAGTCAGTGCCTATCTGCACTCTGCCACTATGGTAAAAGCGGGTATCTATTTATTGGCCGTCGTATCTCCGATATATGCACAGACTGAACTCTGGTTCTACACCCTGACGATCATGGGTGGGTTTACGGCCTTGTGGTGCGCATTGATGGCACTCAAGCAGACCGACCTTAAGCTGATGTTGGCATACAGTACCACCGTCGTGCTTGGAAAACTGACCTTCTTGTTGGGTATTGGTAGTGACTTGGCGCTTAAGTCAGCCTTGATGCTTATCGTCGCTCATGCGCTCTATAAAGCGGGCCTTTTCATGGTGGTAGGTAATGTCGATAAAGCGGCAGGTACACGTGAGATCAGTCAGCTACGCGGTTTACGCTCAGTATTAAAGATAAGCTTTGTTGCCGCGGTGATTGCGGTTCTATCGACGTCAGGCGTTCCTCCACTACCTGGATTCCTCAGCAAGGAGTACATGTATAAGGCGGGGCTAGAAGTGAGCAACTGGGCTGTGTTTTTGATGGTGCTGGTGAACGCGTTGACCGTGACTTTGGTCATGGCGCTACTCATTAAGCCATTTACGACACGTCATCAAGGCGAGCCAACCAAGGCTAAGCCTGTGGAGATCAACAAAGGTCTGTGGATCCCACCGTTTATGCTCGCAATTGTCAGTGTGATTGCAACTGTTGCTGGATTGGGCTGGCTGAATGAGCAAGTGATTATCCCTGGGGTAACGACTATTGCGCCTGTGTCTGATCCGGATCCAGTGAAGGTGTGGCATGGCATTAATACACCTCTCATTTTGAGTGGCATTACCTTATTGCTTGGTGTGCTGCTGTACAAAATTTATCCATCGCTTACCGCCTTGCTAGAACGTACGCTACCAAAATTGCCATGTGCAAACCGAGTGTTTGATCACTTGCTTGAAGCCATGGTGAGCTTTGCGAAGTGGCAAACTAATATGCTACAGACCAAGCGCATGAGCGTTTATGGGCTGTTGTCGTTTGGAGCGTTAGCGGTACTGCTTATCAGCCATACCCCAATGTCACTTAGTCAATTCGCGGGTCGTTTAGATGGCATCAAGCTGTATGAAGTCGTTATCGCGGCACTGCTGATTGTCTCATCGTTTGTAGTGATTATCTCAAGAACCAAGTTCTTAGCGGTGGCAGCACTAGGTATGATTGGATTCATGACCACTTTGGTATTCATGATCTATAGCGCGCCGGATGTCGCAAAGACTCAGCTTCTAGTCGAAACCTTAATGGTTGTCTTCCTCGTTCTGCTGATGCGCCACGTGCCTAAGCTCTCGACGGTTAAACAACACTCAACAGGACGCCGTACTATCCACGCCTTGGTAGCGGGCAGTATTGGTGTCGCAGTCACTATGGTGCTGCTTTCGATCACGGCTGAGCCAATGGACATGTCGGTATCTCAGTTCTTCAACGAACAGAGTGTGCCAGGCGGTCATGGTCGCAATATTGTTAATGTAATTCTGGTTGACTTCCGAGCGTTCGATACCTTCGGTGAAGTGTTAGTCGTCGCGCTGGCAGGTCTATGTGCCGTGAGCTTGCTTAAGCCAGGAAGTGTGCCATCCACAAAGGTGAAGTCACTGATCTTGGGCACGGCGTCTCATATCGTTGCAGCTCTAATGTTGGTGTTCTCACTGTATCTATTGATGCGTGGCCATAACTCACCGGGTGGCGGTTTTATTGGCGCACTTATCGCGGTAATAGGCTTATCACTGCTTATGTTCGCTGAATCTCCTCAATATGTTCGAGAAAGGCTGCATTACGCGCCGTTTAGTATCGCTATGCTGGGGGTCTTCATTAGTTTTACTGCCGGCGCGATAAGCCTAGTGTTTAACCTACCATTCCTTACTGGCCTGTGGTGGAAAGATGTATTACCGCTAGGAACGCCACTCATTTTCGATATTGGTATTTACCTAGGTGTCATTGGTGGGGTGATGGGAATGATCCTCCATGTAACGGAGGAGATGGACTAATGGAAATGTTATGGAGTGTTGTCGTCGGTGTGTTTGTCGCATCTGGCATCTATCTGATGCTAGAAAGACATCTGCTTAGAGTCTTGTTTGGTCTGATACAACTGAGTAGTGCCGTCAACCTGGCCATTTTCAACGCGGGTCGACTAACGGTAGGCAACCCACCGCTCATTGATGGCGACGCTGTTCTACCGCATGTAGACGCGGCTAACCCGTTGCCACAGGCATTAATTCTGACGGCAATCGTTATTGGCTTCGGACTTTTAGTCTTTACTTTGGTGCTGTTCTACCGCGCTTACCAAGAGACGCAATCAGCGGATATCGATGAAATGAAATATTCTGAGGAGCAGGCGTAATGTCAATGTGGTTAACCTTGCCTGTTATCATGTCTGTTTTGACCGCCGTTTTGGTGTTCTTTACGAGACACAATCACAAGCTTGCTGAGGCGATAAGCGGCACGAGTGCGCTGTTTACCTTGCTCGGCAGCGTGTTCTTAATAAACGGTATTCTGGATAACGGTCCTCAAGCTGTGGCGTTTGGTCAATGGGCTGCGCCATTTGGCATTGTATTTGTTGCCGATTTTCTTTCCGCGGCGATGGTGGTTATCACGGCCATCATTGGTGTGGTGAGTGTGTTCTATGCGATGGCGGATCTGAAACAGAAACCGTCCTATGGTCTGTTCCACTCGCTGATTCATGTGCTCCTTGCTGGTGTATATGGTGCCTTCTTGACCGGAGATATCTTCAATCTTTATGTCTGGTTTGAAGTCATGCTGATTGCATCATTCGGTCTGATGGTGCTCGACGCAAATCGTCAACAAGTGGACGGTGCGGTTAAGTATGTGATGCTTAACTTTATCTCGACGCTCATGTTCTTACTTGCCATCGGCTTACTTTATGGTGCAACTGGCACACTTAGTTTGGCAGATTTACACAGCAAAGCGGCTGACATCGCTCCGCAGACCAAGGTTCTGCTAGCGGCGCTGTTCCTATTTGGCTTTGCGGTTAAGTCGGCGCTATTTCCTTTGTTTGCCTGGCTTCCGGCGTCTTACCACACAATTCCAAGCGGTGTAGTGGCTCTCTTTGCTGCGCTGCTGACTAAGGTTGGTATCTATGCGTTAATGCGTGTATTTACCCTCGTATTCCCATTGGCAGACAGTGGCTGGCAACCGCTCATGATTTGGGTGGCAGCACTGACCATGCTAACGGGCGTATTGGGGGCGGCAAGCCAATACAATGTGAAGAAGATTCTTTCTTTTCACATCATCAGTCAAATTGGCTATATGGTTATGGGTCTTGCTTTGTATACCCCGCTTGCCCTCGCAGGTGCGATTTTCTATATCGTTCACCACATTATCGTCAAAGCGAATCTTTTCCTCATTGGTGGTCTTGTTGAACGTAAGCACCAAACCAGTGAGCTGAGTGAATTAGGTGGTATGTACAAAGCGACACCATTGCTGGCGTTCTTGTTCTTAGTACCGGCATTTTCCTTGGCAGGCTTCCCGCCATTGTCAGGATTCTGGGGTAAGTTTTTGGTTATCAAAGATAGCCTGCAAAACGAGTACTACATGCTTGCAGCTGTCGCGTTATTCGTCGGTTTGTTAACTATCTTCTCCATGACCAAGATCTGGAGCGAAGTGTTCTGGAAGGCAAAACCGTCAAAGCAAAAAGCGGAGACTTCAGGTGAAAAGCTTTGCAAAAAAACCAGAGCCTTGTACTACGCACCAATTGTCGTGTTGACCTCTATGACGTTAGTAATTGGTTTTGCGGCGGAGCCTTTCTTCCAGTTTGCCTTTACGGCGGCGGAACAGCTTCTTGACCCTAGTGCTTATATCCATGCTGTTCTAGGAGGTGGTGCATGAACTATTTCTTTCTGAATGTGTTTTTGGGTGGCGCATGGATGCTACTTAATGGTGAATACACAGGCTTGAGCTTTGTTACTGGTTTCGTGGTGGGTTACTTCGCTCTTAGGTTGAGTCAGCCATTTGGACTTAAGTCGAGCTATTTCAAGCGCTTTAGTGCTTCTATAAAGCTGTTCCTGTACTTCTGCTACGAGATGCTGGTATCTGCGGCTCATGTGGTCTGGGATGTTGTCACGCCGACGCATCTTAGCGATCCAGACATCATCTATGTCCCGCTTGATGTGACCTCAGATCTTGAGATCACCTTGCTTGCTAACATGGTTTCACTGACACCAGGCAGCTTAAGCCTGGATGTGACGGAAGACAAGAAACACCTCGTGGTGCACGCCATGTTCGCACCCGACCACGATGAAGTGATTCACTCAATCAAAAACGGCATGGAAAAACGAATTTTGGAGGTGACACGTGGATAGTTGGCTGTCATTTAGTATCAATTTTGCGTACGTCGGAATGCTGCTGAGCCTAGTGCTGGTCTTTATTCGCTTGATTAAAGGTCCCACGCTTGCGGACCGTGTGGTCGCGCTCGATCTTATCGCTTTTATTACGGTTGGATTTATCGCGGTACACACCTTGGCGAGCGGTCAAAAATCGCTACTCGATGTGGCGATCACCCTTGGCTTAGTCGCTTTCTTGGGAACCATCGCTTTTGCAGGCTTTATTGCCAAGCGTAATCAGCAACAGAGCGATTCAGAAAATCACAAAAGCCTTGAGCAAGGAGATAAGTCATGACGTTTATCACTGGACTCTTACTCTGTATCGGTACGTTTTTTGTGTTGGTGGCGAGCATTGGGGTATTGCGTATGCCCGATCTCTACACCCGAATGCACGCATCGACTAAGGCTAACACTATGGGTCTGACAGCACTGCTTGCGGCAGTGGCGTTTGGGATGCCAGATATTACCGTGGTTTCCCGTGTACTTGGCACCATGCTGTTTATCTTGCTAACCGCACCGGTTGCCGCTCATTTGCTGAGCAAAAGTATGTATTGGAATGGCTACAAAATGTGGCGAAAAAAGAAGTAATCGTCTCGCAATAAGGGGGGCGCTCTCTACCTCACTGTGAGACTTAGCAGTTTTATTATTGTCTAACCAAGGAGAGCCTATGCGTAGAAAAGAACTAACACTATTAGTCGTTGCCTGTGTCTGTTTTCTCATCACTTTAGTTGTTGGGAAATGAACACTCGGTAAGCCTCTATTAAGAGGTCATTTAAGCAGTATCTGAGGCTCCTTTTCAGGTTTCTCGATACTGCTTTTTTTATGCGTGGCATCACTAGCGGTTTATCGAATTTAGCTAAAGTCAAAGGCGGGATACTTGACCTTTATTCTCCGCTGCTCAGACATAAGCCTTTTAAACGATAAGGTTTCGGTCAGACTAATCACCGCCTGCTCATCGCTATCTTTTAATATCGTGCCAGCGATCGTGTCACTAGTCCCGTCATTGAATGAGATTTCACCCTGAAATATATACTCACTGTTGAGCCCATTTTCAGCAGTCGAAATGACTATGCTACTTTCTGCGATTTGTAACACCTCAAAGCTCTGCTGGGACAGATTTAGTGTTGGCCGCTCAGGCGTCGGGTAATTTAGGCGATAGTGTTGTCTTTGATTTTCACTCATGTTTAAAGTCTCGATAAATGCCACGTGCAAACAATCTAGGAAATATTTGCTGCTATTCGAGGTTTCTCTGACGTTTTCATTATAAATGGTAACTTGATCGCAGTTTTACCGCGCAAATAGAGCAGGGGTGCAGAGCAGAAATATAGTGATCCGCAATGAAACCAACCGAGAAAAGATCTATGCGTATAGGCGCTTTTGCAAAACAACATGAGGTGAGCGAGCGAACACTTCGTCATTATGAGTCAATTGGATTACTCCCGACGCAAGAGAGGGAAGGGCGCTATCGAGTTTTTAATGAGGACGCTCATTCGCGTATGCTCTTTATAGGTCGTTGTAAGCAGATCGGTTTGACCTTAGCCGAAATCGGTGAGCTCATTCAGTTTTTCGATGCACCAAAAGGCGAGCGCTGCAAAGCGAGCTTAAAGGTGATTGTAGAGAAGAAAGTGACCTTGTCACAAGAGATTGTTCAGAAACAAAGATTATTGGAGAGACTGAATAAGCTAGAGTTGGATGTTCAACAGAGAATTGATAATAGCTGTTGACTCTGACGTATACGTCAAACTTTATACTCCCGAAAAAACATCATCAAGTTAAGAGGGATTATGAAGATTTTAAAAGGACTATTTGCTCTTTTGGCCATTGTGCTTGTTACATTGACAAGCTATGTATACAGGCTTACAGGTTACCCCGCAGAGATCAAACCCATAGAGCAAAACAAGCCAGCTCAGTTCACCGATTGGAAAGCTGCCCTATCAGGTGCGGCAATGGTCGACTATAAACTACTTCAGGTGGGTAGAATTGTCATGGACCGTAATCTGTTAATGCAGGGCGCCCCTGATTCTTATCCGCAACGTTACACCGCACTACCGGTACTGAGTCACTGGATTCGCCACCCTGTCTATGGCGAGTATCTCGTCGATGCAGGGTTTTCCAAGTCGTTCAAAAATAATAGTGGGGGCAACTATAACTGGCTGATGCGGACCATTGCCTCGCTTTCAGGTATTGAAAACAGCTTGGAGAAGTCCTTAGAGCTTCAACTAAACCACAAAGTTGGTCGAATAAACGGTGTAATGGTCACTCATTTTCACCCGGATCACTCCTCTGGAATAAGCGACCTGCCGACAGGCACCTCGGTCATTGCCGATGAAAAAGAGTATGACTTCATTGCTAGGCTCTCAAATACTGCGCTCTTTACTGAGGATTATGATTGGCACGGCATAGACTTCACGAAAGGCTCAAAGATAGCGCCATTTACAAGTGTGGTTGATGTGTTTGGAGATGGCGCCGTCTGGGCGGTATCGACGCCAGGGCATACCAAGGGGCATACTTCCTACTTACTCAATACAACACAAGGCATTAAGTTTGTTGTCGGTGACGCCAGCCATTTCGGCTTTGCCTATGACAATAACTATGCACCGGCAGCGCTAAGTGGCGAATTACGTCAGCAAGCCGCAGAAACCCTCGCTACTATTAAAACTTTTGCATCACAGCATCCTGATATCAAGCTGATATTTGGCCATCAGCTTCCCTAATGCGTTGCGTTAGCGGTTCAATGGAGAAATAAAAATGTGCTAGAGTAACAACATAACTAACAATAACTAACAATAACTAACAATAACTTACTAAAGTGTTATGCCTTCTCAATTACCAAAATCGTTTAGTAAACCATTTCTAAAAATATTCCATGTACTGGAAGCGGTGCTACTTGTCGCCATTACACTGGCGACCATCTACGCCATGGTCGAAGAGTTTATGCACGTCTTCACCGAGCGAAGAGTGCTATTGACCGATATTCTTCTCATGTTTATCTACCTAGAAGTACTCGCCATGGTTCAGCAGTTTGTGGTCAACGGTAAGATACCCGTACGCTATCCGATCTACATTGCTATGATGGCAATTGCTCGATACATCACGCTAGGAATGAAAGAGATGGATGCTACGCTCGTTGTATGGTTATCTGTCGCCGCATTCATTTTGGCAGCAGCAACCTTGATTATTCGCGCGGGTCATCATTACTGGCCCTATGTCGATAGAAATACCAAAGAGCCGGATGAGTAAGGCTGTATGGGGCTGCCGACCTTGGTGCTTTATTACCTTAAAGAGTGCAGCCCTAAAACGTTACGCGTTATTAGAAGGTGTAATTAGTTCTGAGCCACAAGGTAGAGCTTCCACTTGGTGTCAGAATTGACTTATCAGTCCAATCCCATTTTAGCCCTGCGCTAAACTGTTTCCCAATATTCATGTCCGCACCTAACTCAAGCTGAGAAACCCAAGCCTTATCTTTATTAAAGTAGGTGGATTTGGGGTTCATATAGAACCTTCCTTTTTTGATGGTTCCATTGAAGAAATAAGCCTGGTTGTGCGATAGCCGTGCCGTTTTCACTCTTCACGGCAGAAGGATCTCTGTAAGGGTTATAGCCTGCGGCTAACATTGGAGAAACAATCCAGCCACTGTCGAACGAAATGTTGTACATTACGCCCGCTGTCGCGACAGTGAAATTGGCGTCAAAAATGATATCGCCCGTGTAGCTTAGTCCGTCTTGCATATTGAAGTAACGTGTTCGAGCTCGCTTTTTACCACTCTCATAGAAATTAACGCCCCCAATAACTACATGGTCGCCCTTTTTATTGCTGAGATTAATTTGTGATGCTGTCTCACTGAATGCACCACCAAAGGATGCGGCGGTCGAAATGCATGGAGCCAGAATTAGCAGCAGTAGCAGTCGTGTGTTGGTCGTAATCATAGGTCTATCAACTTAAAGTCGGCATTAGAGTGCGGTAATGCACTCTAATGCTTGGTAGAGAAAGGTAATTACAGAAAGCGTTATTTAGATAGCGCTTCGACGATTGCATAGAGACCATTTAGGTCATACGCCTCTTGTTCTGGCGTCACAGAATCTGGCGCGGAAGATTGCTTGATGATAGCGATGTCGTGTTCTCGGTCGATGTATATCCATTGACCATGAATGCCGATAGCCATGAATGCTTCAGCGCCTGGTGTGTGTTTGACCCACCACTGAGCACGGTAACTCCATTCGCCGCCCGGCATGTTTTCGCTTACATCAGGGCCGTTGGCGAAGGCTTCTTTGTTGCCACCCGCTGCTATTTGGTCAATGACACCTTTACTCACTACCTGTTCACCGTTGAATTCACCATCATTGAGCATCATGGTTGCAAATTTTGCTAGGTTCATCGGCGTTGCATTTAAACCGCCACCGGCAACCAGGTTGGCATTGTCATCGAGAAGAACATAGGTTTCGCCAGATGTTCCGAGCTTTGACCATAACTGCTGCTCCAGCGCTTGTTGAAATGTCTGCCCATTAGCGCGGTTGGTAATCCAATTGACAACATCAGTTTTAGGCGTTTGATAGTGAAAGATATCGCCATGCTTGTGTGCTTGATCTATCTGTAGGGTTTGTAGATAGCTGTAGAGGTTATCTGGGTACTCGACTCCCTCTACTTTTGCTGTCCAGCCTAATACAGCACCATAGGTTCTGATGCCCGATGTTGGGTCAGCATAGTGTTCAGTGAAGTCCATTGAGTTCGTCATGTTCAATACCTGGGCTACGGTTGCACCGTCAAAGCCGGAGGCTTGTTTTAACTCTGGTACATGTAAGGTGACGGGGTCGTACTCATTGAACTTGCCTTCGTCAATTGCCATTAATGCCAGCAACCCGCCAAAGGACTTAGTTACCGACATCATTTGGTGAGGGGTATCTGGTGTCATGTTGTTTAGGTAATGCTCAGAGACGATTTTATCGCCTTTGATGACGATTAGACTGTCAGTCCACGTTTCGGTAAGAAAGTCTGCAAATGATCTCATCACACCATCGCTGTTTTTGACTTTGATATGAGATAGATCTTGAAGGTCCTTTTCTAGGTCAATCGGTGATTGAGATGGTTGAATATCGGCACTTGGGTAGAACATACGCATGTGTTGATAAGACCATCGGTTGTATGGAGGAGTCTGTAGCGCATTCTCTTTCGTGACCTGCTTTGATTTCGGTACAACTAAACCTTCCATAATCCCTAGCTCAGCAGCCGTTGCATAAGGCGTTTCTTTTAGTGCCTGAGTGATATCGTGTGACTCTGCGTAGGAGGAGGCAGAGAATAACCCAACAAGCGCAAGTGCAATGATTGAACGTTTCATAGTAGTGACCTCAAATTGTTGACTATTTACCTTCTAAAGAAGTTGAAGTGATTTTAATCTGGGTACTAGAATCATGGTTGGAAGAAGGTTAAAGGCAGGGTTTAAGGTTTATGATTATTACCACTGAACGTTTGCGCTACTTTGTCAGTGTTGCAGATAAAGGTAGCTTTTCTGCTGCTGCTCGAGAGCTTGGAGTGAGTATTAGTGCGGTTAATCAAACAATTATTAATCTTGAGGAAGACTTAGAGGTTACCTTGTTCGAGAGGCATAGTGGCAAGAAGCCAACACTCACAGTTCAGGGGCGAGCCTTGTACTTTAAGAGTTTGGATGTTTTGCCGCGCATTCTTGGGATAGAACACTACGCCGAAACGCTTAAATTGGGTGTGGAAAGCGCGATAACAGTGGCGGTGCACCCATACAGCTTTTACCCAAGCTATGTCGACCTGTTTAAGACATTCACCAGTAAGTATCCGCAGGTAGAGCTCAATATTATCGACAGTGAAGCACTAACCAGCTTTGATGAAGGCTTTGATTTAATGATCGCGCCGTCCAGTATAGAGATTCTAAGAGCGATGAACGTTGCTGCTATCGACCGACTGGAGTGGAAGCTGGTATGTGCACACAATCATCCTTTAGCCAAGTTGAAGGGTAATTTAGAGGTGGCGGATCTACAAAACCACACTCAGGTACTTATGGGAGAGGGTTTTATCACTAAGCCAGAATATCGAGAGGCGCTCCGCTATTCGTCATCTGTCATCAATGTTACAAACTTCTATCAGTATCGGCAGTGTTTACTTCAAGGTGTGGGTTTTGCTCCTTATCCAGCGCAACTATTAGACACTAATACAGAGAAAGATGCGCTGGTGGTGCTTGATTTTGAGTTTGGCTCAGAGGGTAACTCTTGGCCTATTGATCTGGTTTGGAGTGACAATGTGGGCATTGCGGGGCAGTGGTTGGTTGAGCAGCTAATGAAGATAAATGACTGACCATGGTTTCTAGCTGTGCCAATTGGGCAGTCGCGGAGATGCAGGCTGTGTTAATCAGCCTATTTTCTGTGCCATTGTATCGTTTGAAGCATTCATTGGTGGTGTTAAGTATATGACTGGTAAGTCCTTTTACTGTTTCTGCATCCGCTTTGATGATCTTTACTGGTTTCATTTCGCCTTTGAGCGCATGCCTAAGTGAGCGGGTATTAAAAAGATACTGAGATCGTTTTAGAGCGTTGGCTAGGTTACACAGTTGATTTTTAGTTGAAGTGCTAGACATAGTAGTGACCTCTCTCGTCGATTCACTAGGATTCTAGGTTTGCTTCAAAATACTTGAGTCGAAGGTCCTTAAAGCTTAGCTTTATGGTTAGTCTATTTTATTCCGCATGTGCTAAGGAGCGAGAATGAGCAACCAAAATTTGCCAGTGTTGTATTCTCTTCATAACTGTCCTTTTGCTATTCGTGCTCGTATTGCCCTTATCAAAGCACAGCAGGCGGTTCGACTGCGCTCTATTAAACTGAACAACAAGCCCCAAGAGATGCTCAATGCCTCACCTAAAGGCACAGTCCCAGTCTTAGTTCTTTCTGATAGCAAGCAAGTATTGGAACAGAGTTTAGACATTATGGTTTGGGCGCTGAGACAGAGCGATCCCGACAATTTATTGTATCCAGAAGAAAGTCATGCTCTACAGCACATGCTCTCAACAATCGAAAGCTTTGAGCATGATTTCGACCCTGCACTAAACGCGTTTGGATGTGCGAAGCGTTACCATGAAAACAACATGTTATCACTAAGGAAAGACTGCGAAGTGCAACTTGCTTTGCTTGAATCACGATTGTCTCAGCACTCTTTTCTGTTCGGAGAGAAAGAGAGTCTTGTTGATATTGCGTTGGTGCCGTTTTTGCGCAAATTTGCCCGCATTGATAAGCAGTGGTTTAGGGATGCGCCCTATCCAAAGCTGCGTATATGGCTTAACAATTATCTGCAGAGCCAGATGTTTTCAAAGGCAATGGAAAAGCAGGAGTTATGGCTCGATCATCGTGAGGACGTTATTTTTGGCCGTTACAGTTATAAAAAATAGCTAGCGTTGCAGTATCTAACGGCTCAGCGCTTCTCCAAGTGGGTGAAAGTACGCTTTTAGTGCCTCGCTGATAATGTATCGATGGGCGACATCAGGGTAAATATGAATGTTGTCGGAGTGCGTGGTACCAGAGACTAGATACGCGTTTTCTATGCCTGAACAAGACTCTACCACTGCCTCGAACGCACGTGCCATCATTTCGGTCGGTTGTGAAAAGTAATGCGTTCCAACCGCTTTGTCTGCTTTCACACTTCGTGACACGTAGTCATGTCTATCCTGCCCATCACTACTAAGAAGTACTGAATCAAATACCTTCATCAATCTATCATTCAAGATATGAGGGAAGGGCGTCGCATTTGCAAGCCAGCAATCACTCGCAAATAGAATGCGCTTTTGTGGACCGGAACGATCACCTATATCAAAGGCTTTCTCAGCAATGTAATGGTCATAGGCGTGCCAAAATTCGTGGGCCAGCGCTCCAGCTCCCGCGTTCTTTGCTAAGGCAAGCTCTCTTTGATTTGGCGCATAGTGCGCTTGAACGCCCTTTTCTCCCTCCAGTTCCAAATGCAAGGTTCAAGTTGCCACGTAAACCGATTGCCTTTGAAGGTAGAGCTAAAAAGAACGCAAGGTCCGCCAATGAATCGAAGATAAGGTTGGCTGCAAGATCTTTCTCTTCATTGTTTACCCATTTACCGACACGAATACTGCCGATACCAAATGTCTCTTTGATATCTAAAAAAGAGACCTGATCTCCGTGACGATAGTCGGGACCTTTTCGTGCTCGATACTTGAAGTTGGTCAGCTGCAAGGTGTTCCTCGATTTTGGTGCTAGTAGAGTGGTTACAACCTGAATAAAAGGCTGCTAAGTATACATAATTCATACGACTGTGAGGGAGAATGCGCACACGACCAAACATTGCAGATGGTCTATGTAGATGCGGATTTGAGCCTTGCTCCTCATAACCAATCTCTATAATTGATATAACCATTAGTTAGATTTTAAGAGGTATATTGTTCGCAAATAATAACTATTTATAAATATATCAATGAAGTTTCAATCAAAAGTTGTTCTCACATCTAGCCTACTGTTTGCGTTTGTTGTGACATTAGTCGGTGGTGTGAACTACTATTTCACCAATCAAACCTTTAAAAAGCATACCGAACAAAACATCCAAGAGCTGACTAAAAGCATCAGTTTTACCATCGCCCATGAGCTGCTCGCCAAACGCGAGTTGGTGAAGTCTGTCATACATTCACTCAATGTTATCGATGCTACAAATACAGAATTGGCGCTCAAAACTATTACCGCGCCAGCATTAAAAAGCAGCTTTCAGGCGATTGGAATCGGTTACGAGAGCTCAGGTAATCTTCTGTCAAACAATAACTGGACGCCAGATAAGAACTACGATGTTCGGAGTCGGCCTTGGTATGTAGCAGCGACTAATGCGAGTGATATTGTCATCACTAAGCCTTATATCGACTCTTCGACTCGACAAATGATCATATCGGTAGCGTCCTCTTTGGTAGATATCGACAATCAATTGATTGGTAATGCCGTGTTTGATGTTTCACTCAGACCGTTGGTCGGCTTGATGAATCAAACGGATTTGTTCGGCACGGGTTACATGTTCATGGTAACCAGCGATGGAACCATTATTGCTCATCCGAATGATACGTTTAATGGCCGTCATGTGACGGATTTTGCGCCTAATGTTGACGTTGAAAGCGGTGTTTCAGAAGTCATGATTGATAACGTTAATTATCTGATGAGCTTAGAGAAAGTTTCTGACTCAGATTGGTACGTAGGGGCTTTGGTCAACGAAAAACTCGCGTTCTCTGACTTTTCTCAACTTATCAAAAAGATACTGGCCTTCACCGCTGTCTTAGTCATTATTATTACGCTTGTTCTATTCGTGGTAATGCGTCACTTGTTTAGGCCGGTGGGGGAGCTAAATGCTGCTTTAAAAAATGTGGCTTCCGGTAAAGCGGATTTAACCCACAGATTAAGAACGGATACCGAAAGAGAGTTTGCCGAGTTAGCAACCCATTTTAATAAATTTGTCACCAACCTTCAGAGCCAGATTTCGGCATCTAAGGAGCTATCTTTAGTCGTAAAAAACCAGGCGATACTGACAAAGAATGCCGCACACGACACTGAGCATAATGTAAACAAGCAAATGGTTGAACTCAATGGTCTAGCTACGGCAGTCGGTCAAATGACAGTAGCGGCCGAAGAAACGGCGCAAAGTACATTAGACGCTGCTCAGAGTGCCAATGATGCGGAGAGCAATGTCTTGAATAGTGTTGAAGTCGTTAAAGAGACTGAGAGCAATATCGAGCGCTTATCAGAAAACGTAGATTTAGTTTCGACCCAATCGGCTAAACTGGTAGAGAATACGAAAAGTATTGGCAGTATTCTTGAAGTGATCAATGAGATTGCCAACCAAACCAACTTGTTGGCTCTCAACGCTACTATTGAGGCAGCAAGAGCAGGTGAGGCAGGCAGAGGCTTTGCGGTCGTTGCTGATCATGTGCGACTTTTGTCTTTAAAAACTCAAGAGGCAACCAAAGAAATCCACACTAAGATAGACCAACTTTTGCTGACCACGGGCTCAATGTCGAAGGCGATAGGAGTTAGTGAGAACAACGTCAAAGATGCAGTGAGTTCAGCGCGGGCAGCGACACAGTTACTTAATCTTGTGCAGCAGAATATTGAAAATATCTCAGTGTGTACCGGGCAGATTGCTACAGCGGCGGAAGAGCAAAGCAGTGTCTCCGTAGAAGTGAGTAGAAATACACAGCAAATCAGTAAACTTAGCCAGCAGGTCACCGTACAGGCGAAAGAGACGAACAGTCATATGAACATACAGCTAGTTGAAATAGAGAAGCAGCAGCGAATTTTACAAGGCTTCAAATTGTAGTTAGGAAAAACAAGCGGGGCTCTTAGCCCCGCTTTTTGTGTTTATATCCTGTAGTCCTCAGTGCTCTCGGCTTGCTCTGGCTGTTCTGAAAGCTCACTCTGCGATTCGTAGTTTATCCAGAATAAGAACAATTCGTACCAAATTGCCAGAACTATGGCACCTAAGAACAAACCGATGATCCCGGCGAACAACATACCACCAATCGCGCCAATTAGGATGATTGGCATTGGAACATCGACACCTCGTCCCATTAACATCGGTTTGAGGAAGTTGTCAGACAGGCCACCTGCTAGCGCCCAAATCGTGAAGATAGTTGTACTGGTGCCATCGCCTGTGGAGTACACATAGAAAATGACTGGGGCAACAATCAGTAGGGCTGGAAGTTGCGCGATACATAGAATGAGTGTCGCTAGTGTTAGCAAACCTGCGGCAGGCACTTGGAACACAAACATCGCCGCGCCGATGATTGCAGATTGGATAAAGGCGACACCTACCACACCAAGTAACACACTACGAATCGTCGCTGCCATGAGGTTCGCCCACTGTTCGGCCTTTTTGCCCACCGCTCGAACCGCAACGGTTTCGAGTGCCCCCGATATTTTCTCTGCGTGCGCCATAAAGCCGCCAGCGATCGCGAGTGAAATAATAAACATGATCAAGCTTGTTAGTGCGCCGCCTAGAATTGAGGCGATGGTGCCGAGGAAGCCTTTTATTTCAGGCAAGAACTGCTGAATGCCTTTTTCGAGGTTGGTCGCGAACAGGTTCCAGATGCTATATAGCTTGTCGCCAATAATTGGTATCTCGGCAACTTTCGCAGTGGGACCTGGGATCTTTATTTCACCACCCTGAAGAACTTCTGTTGTATGTGCAACACCGTCATAGATTGACCCAGAAACCAATACAAACGGAATAACTAACACTGAAATACCAATCAATGCAACAAGCGTTGAGGCTAGACCGCGTTTACCTCCTAACGAACGTTCAAGCTTTTTCGTTAAAGGTAACAATGCAACGGCAATAATAGCCCCCCAAAGCACTGGGATAATAAACGGCTTAATAATGTCGTAGGTAAAACTGAGTAAAAGAACGAGTAAGCCGATTCGAATGGCCGACTCCACCATATTATTGACAAAGAGCTTGCTTTGACGTTGTTCGGTTTGTCTATCCATTGTTTTTTTCCCTGTGTTCCAAATTTGCACTGACTAAACTCGACACGACGATGGCCATATAAAATACGCCGACGATCGCTTCTAAATACACCACTACTTGTGCCAGTGGACTGATTGGGCTGATATCACCATAGCCCAAGGTTGTTAACGTTACGAAACTGAAATAGGCTGCGTTTGAGAAATTTTCTCCCCATGAGATGGCTTCTAGTCCAGTAAATGCATTGGGTGAATATTCAATGATTATTAAATAAACGATAGCCCACATTAGACCGAGCAGCAGAAATAATGCAACTGAGCCCACCACTTTATTGGTATTCACTTCACCATGGAACAGCACTTGTTTCGCTGTCGACTTAAAGGTGCCAAAGAAAAAGCTGAACGTGAGAGCGAGCATAAGGACATCCATCTCACGAATATCAAAGATCAGCTTCACTAAGGTGGCGATAACCCAGCATGTCGCGAGAGTTTTCAAAAGTCGCGACCAGTTCTTGTCAAAGCGCAGGCTGGCAAAACAGACGATAAAGACCATGATAATAAATAACTGCAACACTCGATCTATCCATCCACTACCAACTACTTCAGCAAGACCTGAGCTGATGAGTAGAGCGACGAGTGCAACGGTTAAGTAGAAGAAGTTGTTTCCTTCATTGATGTTTTCAAGCCGTTTTCCCACTTTCATTTTATCTGTCCTTGCTCAATGACATTATTCGTTCTGTTCCTCAATTACCATGATAGAAGCTGATAACCCAAATCGTAGGTGCACGCCTTCTGGAAGTTCATTTAGAGAGATTCGAACTGGAATTCGCTGAGCCAGTCGGATCCACTGGAATACTGGATTAACGTTTGGCAGCAAGTTGTACCCAACCGTGCCATCTTTAGGTGCGATGCCCCAACCAATTGAGTCTACCGTCGCGTCAATGGGCGTGTCAGGGTGGGACATTAAAGTGACTCGAGCCTGGCTTCCTGGTTGTATCTGAGGGAGTTGGTTTTCTCTAAAGAAGCCGAAAACCCAGAAGCTGTTTTCATCAATAAGCGCGACTAAGGGTTGGTTGGCCACGGCTTGAGTGCCGGTTCGTATGTCGAGGTTTGAAACAAAACCATCTACAGAGGCGACAACTTTTGTGTAGCTGAGATTGAGCTTAGCCGATTTAAGTTTCTCTTCAGACGCTTTGATTTTGAGAAGCGATTCTTGATAGGAGATCTCTCGTCTAATTAGGTCTTTATGTGAGACTGCGCCTTTGTCTTTTTTTACGAATATCGAGCAATCGGTCGTACTCAATCTTTTTTCCTTTAGAGCTAATAATCGACTGCTGAAGAGCGACCTCTGCTTGGGCTAACGCCACTTGATAGGTTTCTGGGTCGATTTCAAACAGTAAGTCACCTTTGTTCACCCTTTGGTTATCGACTATGGCGACATTGACTATTGGTCCCGAAACACGAGGCGCTACTTTAATAATGTTGGCTCGAACTTGGCCATCGCGGGTCCATGGGTTGTTGAAATAGTCTTGATACTTTTGGTATCCAAACCAAGCGGCTCCACTAAGGAGAATGAGGTTTAGGATGATGATAATCGTCTTCTTCATTTAAGCGGCTCCTAAAACCTGAGAATAAAATGATCGATCGCCACTACATACATCACGACGATGGCGAGAAAAGTGAGTGATGGAAACGCGACAAAGCGCGCCAGCTTGGTCTTATTCATGATGATGACAGTAATCCAAGTGGCAACAATAGCCATACACACGACGAGTAACAGGGGGGAGAAATAGACGTCGCCCCAAGCGAGTTCATGTGGCATTTATTGGCCCTCCTCATTGGTGGCGGAGGTTGACTCATTGGTATTCGTCGTGACGGGTGCACCTGTCCTGATGGTCAGAGGCAGGAGTACCGTGTTTTCCTCGTCTAATTGTGCACCCCAGTCAGTGCGATCTTGCATTTTTTGGACATTATCGGGCGAGACAAATGCTTGACCTGATTGAATTTGCCAGCCGCCACCTAGTGATTTGTATAGGGCGACGACCTGATTGGCGACATTGCCTTTTATTTGGGCGTAGCTATCTTCGCTGCGCGTCATTTTTTCGACAGAGTTCAGCAGACGCTCGAAGGAGATTTGACCGTTCTCATATTGCGTTAAGGAGATATTGAATGCTCGAACTGAGGCGTTAACCGATTGTAGCCGTAGCGCTTTTTGCTCTACATAGAGTTCATACGCTTCTATCGCATTAGTGACTTCTTGCACTGCCTGAAGCACTTTCTTGTTGTAGTTGGTCATCGTTTCTTGGAAGCGTGCATCTTCAAGACGAATGTTGTTCTTTATCCGTCCATATTGAAAGATGTTCCAACTAAACGCAGGACCGGCGACTAGCGTCAACGAATCATTGAAGCTAAAGCTGGAACCTGACGGCACCGAACTATCGATACCGATAGAGCCAAATAAAGAGAAGCTTGGATAAAGGGCCGTTTCAGCAACACCAATCTGGGCACTCTGTGCGTGAGCTTGTAGCTGCGCGACTTGGAGATCAGGGCGCCTCATAACCAAACTGGCGTCAATCGTTGAGTTGAGGGCAGGCGCCTCAGGTACGATTGAGCCATCTTCATCCTCGGAGATCAGCGACTTTGACCCCGATGAACGAAAACGTTGCTCATACTCCGCAAGCCTTTGCGTCATGCCATCTTCTAGCAAAGGGTCCACTTGCTCTGGCAGTATGCCAAGTAATACGGCAAGTGCGTTTCTGGCTTGTAGCATGGCTATTTCAAGAGCGGGCAGGGCGGCTTTGGTGGTAAATAGCTGGTTTCGCGCTTGTTGGACATCGAGCTCGGTGACGTTACCTGACTCGAATTGAACGCGAGTGATATTGACCACTCGCTCCTGAATCTCAATATTTCTCTCAGAGAGCAACATGCGCTCTTGGAACGAGCGATAGTTAATGTAGTTTCGAGCAACCTCGGAAGTGATGGTCACGAGTATGTCGTTGTAGGATGCGATAGATGCGTAATAGGTGGCTTGGGCGGCTTCGATTCCGCGCGCGTATTTACCCCAGACATCCATTTCCCAACCTGCATCGAAAGTCAGTGCCGCATTATTAAAGGAACTTTCACTCACATAAGCTCTTGCTAGATTACCCGAAACAGTCTGTACCTGTGGATAGCGCAAGCCATCAGCAATCCCAAGAACAGCTCTCGCTTGCAAAATTCGCAGTCCAGCAGCTTCAACATCGAGATTTTGTTTAGCCGCGCGTTCGACAAGTTGATCAAGTGTCGGATCATTAAACTGCTGCCACCAGTTTGCCGTCGATGCCGTGCTTGATGCCGTTTCACTGTCACTCCATGACTGAGGTAGCGCGACGTTATTATCTGGCTCAAATTCTGGACCCAGCGTCGTGCAGGCAGTCATTATCAGTGTTGTGAAAGAGGCTATTATTAGCCGATGAGTCATCATTATTTTATCCCTAAAATCGATGCATCTTGAGATTGTCCAGATCGATACCTTGACTGGCTTCCTCAACATTTTTAAGTGACTCATACAGGTTTCTTTTTAGGTGAAGAAAGAGATAAAAACCTGCGATGTCATTTTTGTTTACCTGGTCCAAATCGAGCGACTCAAAGAAAGCTTCCAGTGCTTGTTCGGCTTTTGTGTACTCTTGCTCAGCGTGGTCAAAATGGTTACCACTATCTGGATTCGCCTTGCCATGAACTTCTACCAAGCTCGGCAGAACGGTGTCGATATGCGTCTCTCTAAGCTTAGTAATCAATGAGTTATTTTTCAGAATTGTTTGTGCAGCGACCAGATTGTTGGCGTGTCCCATTAGCACCCCACAGCGTTTGGCATAGAGAACTAGTTGCTCTTGAGAGTTGTTGTTGAAATAACTGACATCGACCTTACTTGCCCACAGCAAAAGCTTTTTGGACGCCACATTGGCCGTTTTCAGATGCAGCGCGAGCGTTATGCGCGTCAACCAAGTTGGCTTTAGGTTCTGCATTGTCAGTAGCAAGCGATAGAGGTGGAAGAATAGTCGCTGTCGGACGGCCAAGAAAAGGTGTTCTGCTTTGCTGGAAAACGGGAAGTAGTGAGAAAACACAATCATCAACACCACAAGGTAGAACAGCGTCATGATGGTTAGAATGATGCCAAAGTGATAGGTCATGGTGTTGTCTATGCCTAGCACAAACATCCCCAGCATAAAGAAGATGGTGATAGGCCCTTTAAACAGATAAAAGCCAACAAAGGTGTAGATAAATAAGAACAGCGCTAACTCAATACCGAGCTCTAGCTGCGGCAGGACAAACACATAGGCTGGAATGGCAAACAGAAAACCAAAAGTAAATAGAAATCCAAGTGCTTTGGGGTGCAGCGGCATAAAAGAGAGCACCGCCATAAAAATCGTCGAGAAGATAACAAAGCTATAACCACCAGGAGGGTTGAACGCAATCCAAAGCCCACCTGCGACCCAATAAGTGACAAACACCTTGATGGCTGTTTTAAAGTTCTCAGCATCCCACCATAAAAAAGCACTTTGAGAGGGTGCGAGTTGTTCTTTGAAAGAAACAGTCTTAGTGATGGAGTCAATACAGCTTATCGTTTCAGCAAGTTTGCTGGCATTATCGTAGAGTCGATTTAGCAGGTAGCCTAACGTTAAGACAGAGGCTCGCGTCAGGTGGTCGCTGCCAGATAGTTTTTCTTCATTTGCCTTTAACTTATTCTCACTGAATCGGAAGGTCTCTCCAGTTTCCGGCGACGCTAAAAACTGCTGGCTTTGCTGCAAAAGGTGATCGATTTGTTCAATGAAAACGGGAAAATCAGAGAGGTAATCTTCCGTGTCATTGTGGTTAAAACGCGCATTCGAGGCAGTGGCGAGTAGTTGTGTTATCTTCTGACTATGGTGAATCACCAATCTCCATTCTTGAAGATAAGCCGCGATCTCACTGCTTTCTTTTTTGACCACACTGAAACGCTGTTCAAGTGTGCTTTGAGCGGTAAATAGCTTTTCAATGAGCTCATCAAGCGAGGGGCTCGCTTCTTCGGTAGGCTCATCTTCAGTTTCATTGTCACTGGAAGACGCATCTGTCGCAGCGGAAGTCTCGGGCTTGATCATCCCCGGGAGTGATTCCGAGATTTTGGTAAAGGTTTGCTGCTGAATTGATAGCGTCTCTTTTAATAGTGCCGATAGGTTTTGCTCGGCTTTGCTTGGGAAAAGATAGACACCCACCAAGGTATAAGTTACCACGCCAAATACCGTCATATACGCTCTATCAACACCGTACAGAAAGGCACCTTCGGCATCGCCGCCGTTGGACATCATCAAGGTCATCACTGCGGTGAGCATGAGTAGAGTGGGGTCACTTTGATAAGCGTTTCGGAAATAGAAAATAAACGAGACCACAATAGACACGCTAAACATATACAGAAAGCGGTCTTGTGCAAAAGCGCCAACTAAGATGAGACCCACCACAGCGCCCACTATAGTTCCAAGCACCCTCAGCGTTCCTTTTTCGAATGACTCACGCTGACTCCCCGTCGATGCAATAAGCATCACGGTTGTTGCCGCAGTAGAAGCTTGTGGCCATCCCATAGCAAAAGGTATGAGATAGGCGAGAGTAAGACTTAGCGCCACTTTGGTGGCAAATCGCGCTTTGCTATTCATCGTCCTTGATTTTGGAGTGATTCCCATAGAGAAATATAGACGCTAAATGAAGACTTAGGAGGGTAAGGTAAAGAAAATTAAGAAAAATTCCTTAGGCCTTAAGATGTGATTAGTTGCCTGTTTTGCATTGATGAATGACGCAGTAAAACTTGACGTGCTATGTACGTGCTATGTACGTGGTACTTTGCCTAAGTTGTTAACTATTAGAGGGCTTTTAGGAGGGTGGTTCTTTATTTCCACGTAAAACCTCCTAGATTGATAGTAGCGGGTTTAAAAAAGGGATTTAAAGTGCCAACACTCAAGGGGCTAAGTGGAAGAACACTGGTATTCATTTACACCGTTTTCGTGATATGTGTATTTACTGTCGCATCCATCGTTATTCTGGGACGAGAGTCTAAACATGCCATAGATTATCTTCAAAACTCAGGCACAAAGTTAGAATTACAAGCAGCCAAGCTGTTTGTAGAAGAGTATTTGGATAATGCAAAAGCGCGCGTAAAACTTGCTTCCAGCAATAATGACATCATCGCTCTATTAGAAGGCAAGCGTGAGGTTAATATCGACGCCACGCTTCATCGATATGAAGGAGACAGTCGCTCTGTTTTGTTTGCCGTCTTTAACAAAGATAGAACGGTTCTTTTTGAAGATAAGTTTCGTCACCCATCACGTGCCAATGAGATTCGCATTTTTGATTCCATGAAGCAGCAGGCTTCTGACTTGATTACGCCACCTCCCGTCTACCTGCTTCACAATGACACAGACCATATATGCATTAAGATCTTCATGCCAGTAATGAGTGAAGGTCGCTTTATTGGGATGGTTTTTGGTGAAACGCCAGTCGATTATGATGAACTGTTTGGTGATCTGATTGATCCAAAAGAGCGGTGGTATGCGCTTACACAGGGCAGCGTATCGGATTATATTAATCAAAATAACCTTAATTCCTGGCTGGTCAACAACACGCAGATTGCAACGGCGGGGTTGACGCTGATGCAGGGGATAAATCCCGATTTCCTTAAGCTGCAATCTGATAGCTTTATGAGTTACATCTATGACGCCATCGCCGTGGTAATGGGTATCAGTTTCTTATTTGTTCTGTTTGCCGGAAACAAGGTTCTTGTGAACCCGCATCGAGAGCTCGAAATATCCCAAAGAGAACTCGCGACTAAAAACAGTGAACTGATTGAACGAGAAAGAGAAAGCAAACTACTTGCGACCGTGGTAAAAGCTGCGCGAGATGCCGTGGTCATTACCGATAGGCATGGGGCTATTGAATGGGTAAACAGAGCCTTTGAAGAGATGACAGGGTACGCTTTAGAAAGTGTTCAAGGTAAGAAACCTGGTCAGTTTCTACAAGGTGATAAAACGGATGCCAATACCGTGATTCGGATAGCAAAGTCTTTATCGCAAGGCCTACCAATCAAGGCGGAGATCCTGAACTATGATTCTGAGGGAAACGAATACTGGGTTGATATAGATATTACCCCGATAACGGATCAAGATGGCGCAATTGACCGGTTTATTGCCATCGAAAGAGACGTGACTGAATACAAAAAACTGGAAAGCAAACTTATGGCTACCGCGAAAGAGGCGAACGCCGCTAACGAAGCCAAGTCAGCCTTTCTTGCCACGATGAGTCATGAAATACGCACACCTATGAATGGTGTGCTTGGTCTCACTCAAATACTCGAAAAAGAGATCACTGACCCTAGGCATAGGGAAGCGCTTCAGCTAATTCTTAGCTCGGGAAATCATTTGATATCCATCTTGAATGACATTCTAGATATCTCAAAAATCGAGAATCAAGCGTTGGTTTTGGAACACTCGCATTTTAAGATGCAGGAGATACTGTCTCCAGTAAATAATACCTATCAAAGCTTGTGCTCTGAAAAAGGGCTCCTGTTCGAGATAGTCGACAACACAGATCCAAATAAACAGTTTATTGGCGATCAGGTCAGGCTAAGGCAGATATTGCTCAACTTAGTGGGAAATGCGCTAAAGTTCACCCAAAAAGGGAGAATAACCGTAACGGTATCAACACCGCTTCAAGGAGAGTGTGAACTCACGGTTCAAGATACCGGTATTGGCATCGCACCCGATCGAATTGATAGTGTCTTTGAAAAGTTCGAGCAAGCAGAGACGTCGACGACGCGTCAGTTTGGCGGCACTGGGTTAGGGCTTTCTATCGTGAAAAGTCTAACGTTGCTCATGGGCGGAGAGATTAGTGTATCTAGCCAACTTAGCGTGGGCTCAACGTTCACGGTTAAGCTACCTCTTTCATCTATTGTCGAACAGAACGAACAGTTGTCTCGCCTTGAGCCAATCAACGCCGATTTTTCTGTTTATAAAGTACTTTTGGTTGATGACAATGCGATAAATCGAATCGTTGCGGGTAAGTTCTGTCAGTCTTTGTCGATTGATGTAGAAAGCTGTTCTAACGGTGCAGAATGTTTAGAGATGTTCGACCCGTCTAAGTTCAACCTAGTGATACTAGACAATCATATGCCTGTTATGAATGGACCAACCACCGCCGCAGAACTCCGTAGAAAGTACGGTGATAGTATTCTCATTTTTGGTTGGACTGCAGATGTGATCAGTGAGAATAAACAAGAGTTTCTAGATAGCGGTGTGAACACCGTCATAGCCAAGCCTTTGGTCAAAAAGGACTTTGAAGAAGCATTGCTGAGTTATTTAGATAAACTAGAGATAAAAAAAATCTCGTGATTTCGTTAAGCACTACCATCACACCTTGACGAACTGCCGCCGCTCGAAAGCAGTGCTCAAGCTTACACGAGTGCAATAAACTTGACGCTTTGAGGGCTAGGGGTTTCGCCTAACGCCTCTCTGAATAACTAGGGATAAGCATTTGTCTTTCATGTCACACTTCCTATCCAATTAGTGAAATAAAACCATAGAGTTACGTGGTCTTACGACTAAACTTCTACGTATCAGGTAGCGACCGTCTTGATAAAAGGGGAAGGTATGGCGAATGACTTGCTGGTTTCACTCAACAACGCAAGCAAGCAGTTCACCGATGGTGTGGAAGAGCACTCGGTGCTTAATGATTGTCATTTAACGATTGAGGCAGGATCGAGCACTGCGTTGATGGGCGCGAGTGGCAGCGGTAAAAGTACCTTGATGAATATTATTGCTGGCTTTGAGCCGTTAAATGCTGGTCAGCTTTATCTCGAAGGACAAGACACCACAAACTGGCATGACAAACAGTGGAGCCATTTTCGGATACATAAGCTTGGGGTGGTGTTTCAGCAGTTCAACTTACTGACTCCACTCAATGTAAGACAAAACATCGCCTTTCCACTCTCATTAGAGGGCAGAGGTTGGCATGATTGGTGTGATTACCTTGTTGAGACTTTAGGGCTGGCGAGCTTGCTTGACAGACATGTTGCCGCGTTGTCTGGAGGGCAGCAACAAAGAGTGGCCATCGCGAGAGCACTTGCGAGCCAGCCAAAACTGCTGCTTGCGGATGAGCCGACAGGGAACCTCGACGAGCAATCTGGCTTAGAGGTCATGGAGCTACTTTCCACTATCACAAATCAAGGCAACACAGCGGTTGTCTTGGTGACGCACAGCGCAGAATGCGCAAGCTTTATGCAGTCTCGTTTGCAGCTTATTCACGGGCAGCTGTATGAAGCAAGCTAGTGTTCATCAACTTCTTGTTGTGCTGCGTGTATACAGCAAGCACTACTTTCAAGCGCCCTTACAGGCAGCATCTATTCTCATTGGGATAGTGTTGGCCGTGATGCTGTTTGTCGCAGTACAGGCGATAAACCTCAATGCTAAACGCAGTTATTCCGATGCAGCAGAGCAACTCAGTCTACCGGCCCAGTATTTTATAGTGCCACCCAGTGGTCAAAAGCATATAGACAGCCAGCTTTACTTCTCGTTGCGCAGTGCTGGAATGAGCGAGTCTCTAGCGGTGTTGGAAGGGCGAGTGCGTGACGAGACAGGACGCCGATTTTCAGTGCAGGGCAGTGATGTTGTTGCGGCAGTAACAGCAACAATGAGCCGGAGAGAGATTAGCAACGACTCAGAGCACGAACACAGGCAAGGCGTATTTCTTTTTTGACGGAAATCTACCCTTAGCGAACATGCTCATGGGGGAGCCCATCGCTTTGGTGAGCTCTGCCCACTTTGAGCAATTAGGCAAACCGAGTGTTTTGCAACTTGATAATGTTGAGACACGTCTTTTAGCGGTTCCCGATGAGTGGCAATTGGGAAATCGGATGCTGGTGGATATCAGCTTTGCCGAGCGATTGCTGCAAAAACAAGGGAAGTTGAGCTACATCGCGGTGTTTGATGCCTCTCGTGAACACTTCGATGTTTGGTTGGCGATAATAGGAAGCCAAGCTCAATGGATAGAGAACACGCAAAGCTCAGATCTCGCTTCGCTTACTGATAGTTTTCATTTAAATCTAACCGCTATGAGCATGCTTGCGTTTCTTGTAGGGCTATTCATTGCCTACAATGGCGTCAAATACAGCTTACTCAAAAGACGCAGACTCTTGGTACAGTTGCAGCAAGCGGGCGTGACCTCGAACACTGTGTTTTCTGCTCTGTTGGTAGAGATCGCGGTTATGGTGTCACTGGGCTCACTGCTTGGGTTTGTATTGGGAATGCAGCTCAGTCACTGGCTTCATCCAACCGTCGCACTGACCTTAGAGCAGCTCTATGGGGCAACGCTGTTACCCGGTACATGGCATCTGAGTTGGTTACTCCAAGCACTGCTAATCACGCTAGTCGCCGCACTCGGTGCGTGTTGGCATCACTTCAAGGGGAGTGTTCAGCAGCCACTTTCTATTCACAGTGGATTTTACGCATTACCCGCACCACAAAATACGACTCGTTTATTTATTGCAGCTCTGACACTGACTTTTCTTGCTGTCATTGGCTTATGGTTAAGTGACCATTTTCGAGTCACCATGCTTTGGCTCGGTTTGCTTGTTATCGCGACGCCTTTGTATCTTCCCAAAGGCTTATTGGTACTCAGTCATTGGGTGGGAAAGGTGTTTTCGGTGGGCCTGAAACACTATCTGGTTGCAGAGCTCAAGGAGCTTATTGCTCCACTGTCGCTTGCGATGATGGCTTTGCTGCTTGCGATGACGGCGAACCTTGCAATGAATACCTTAGTCGTGAGCTTTGAGCACACCCTGAAACAGTGGCTTGAGCAGAGACTTCATGCTGACATCTATATAAGCCCTGCGCAAAGTGAAATGGAAGCGATTCAAGGTGCGCTTAGTGAAATGCCAGGTGTCTCTGCTATTTATACTCAGAGCTACACTGATACTAATATCGAAGGCCTGCCCACTAAACTCGGTACAAAAGACACCAATACTCTTGAGCAAACCATGGTTGCGAAGTCTATGGTTGATGGATTTTGGTCGAACTTTTACCAAAACCAGATGGTTGCGATCAGTGAGCCGATGGCGGTGAAGCTCGGTTTATCGCTTGGCGATGAAGTCCTGGTTCCCGAGCTATCATTAGTGGTGGATACCCCACTTCAAATCGGCGCTATTTTCTACGACTATGGCTCCCCGACAGGAGAGCTTTTGATTTCACCTTCGCTCTGGCGAGACGCTGGTTTTTCATCAGTGCCAACCAGTCTAGGGATCCAAACGGAGCTAGACAATGATGTCATGCGCCAGCAGCTTATCGAGCGCTTTGGCTTGAGTGACAATCAGCTCTATGATCAGCAAGAAATCAAAACGATCGCATTGCAAATCTTCTCTCAAACTTTCGCGGTAACCAAAGCGTTGAATGGCGTGACTTTACTGGTGGCGGTTATTGGGCTGTTCAGTGCCTGTTATATGTTGATTGAAGCTCGCAAAGCTGCCATTGCAAGACTTTATGCGTTAGGTGTTAGAAGCGCCCAGCTTTTGATGATGGTCGTGATGCAAATGGTGCTGTTAGTCTGTTTTACACTCTGTTTAGCGTTACCGCTTGGCGCTTTAGTTGGCTACGTCTTAACCGACGTCATTACCCTCCGTGCTTTTGGCTGGAGTCTGCAATTTGTGTGGAGTTGGAGTGATATAGCGATGCTCTGCTTCGTGAGTATTATTACCGCATCAGCAGCCACGGCGTTACCCCTGTGGCGCTTAGTGTCTAAACCCGCTATGTCGAGCCTACAAAGCGAGGTGTTGTAATGCTGAAACCATTAAGCGTAGCTTTGTTAGCGCTGACCTTAGTCGGTTGTGAGGAGAGTCAACCACAAGGTTTTGGCTCTTGGTTGGGAGAAGACAGTGGGGCATTTACTAAGGTCTCACCTGAAACGCAACTCCGTTTTCCAGAAGACCACCAAGCACATGAAGACTACCGATATGAATGGTGGTACTTCACCGCAAACATAGTCACGTCTGAAGGTGAAACATTTGGCGTTCAGTGGACTCAGTTTCGCATTGCGCTGGCATCAAATGGCTCTGCTAATCAAGGCTGGGAAACCAGTCAGCTATACATGGCGCACAGCGCGATCACCAACTCTACTCATCATTTAGCTGCCGAAAAATGGTCTCGTGCTCATCCTAAGATGGCAGGGGTGGCTAAGTCACCGTTTCGTGTTTTTCTCGACGATTGGCAATGGCGCTCTAACTCTGATGAGATGTTCCCAGCGTCATTGAACGTAGCAACAGAGGAGTTCAGTTACTCGCTTAATCTTGTTAGTGAATCGTCGTTTCAACTTCAGGGTGAGCAGGGCTACAGTGTCAAAAGCGCGGATGGTTCAGTTGCTTCACATTACTATAGCCAGCCTTTTTATTGATGTCGAAGGCACGATTACCTTCAAAGGTGAACAACATAAGGTGACAGGGCAGGGTTGGATTGATAGGGAATGGAGCCCGCAGTTTCTGCTTGGTTCACAGCAAGGGTGGGATTGGTTTGCGCTTAGACTCGGCAATGATACGAGCTTGGTGGTATTTCAGTTGAGAGACAGTGAGACTGGCGATGCGAGTTATGCCTATGGTCAACTGATGCGGCGTGACCTCTCGGGAATTTCAATATCATCACAAGAGCTTACGCTCAAAGCTCTAGATACTGTTTCTATTCAAGGCTCTAACTATCCTACAGTATGGCAACTTGAGATACCCAGCCTTGAGATTGCTTTAACGATAGAGGCGCTCAATCCTTTGGCGAAAATGCCTTTGACCGTCCCTTATTGGGAAGGACCCGTTACCATAGAAGGGACTCACCAAGGTAGCGGATACATGGAGCTGACTGGCTACTAAGCATCGCTTAAAGTGCTACAAGCAAGTTTCAAGTGATATTTATGTGAATGCAGCCCATGACACAAACATGGGTGTAAAGGAGCGTAAAACTATTGTTGATATTGGAAAGTGCATAGTGGAAGAGTAAAACGAGAGTCAATCCCGCATTCACTTTCTAGAGGAAACTCAATGCCTTTACTCATTGCTTTCACTATTTCTGGCATTCTATTCGCAATCTCACTGATACATGTTTATTGGGCTTTTGGCGGCAAGAAAGGCGTCCATCTAGCGATTCCGGTCGTCGAAGGTAGCAAGGCATTCACTCCGGGTGCGTTGATCACTTTGCTTGTTGCAGCCGCTCTTGCTGTTTTCGCGTTATTGTCTCTCAGCTTGACTGACGCAATAGCAACACCTCAGATACTCAAAAATTATATTGAGTGGATGGCATTATTCGTAGGCGCAATTTTTGTTCTCAGGGCGGTGGGAGACTTCAACCTAGTTGGTTTTAGTAAGAAAAACCAACAAGGCCAGTTCGCTCGATTGGATACATGGCTTTATTCGCCGCTGTGTCTTTGTTTGGGAGCAGGTTACTTCTATCTTGCATGGGGAATGAAATGATGAATAGAGTGCAATTTGGCAAGTGGTGATATTAGCTCTCTACCTTGAGATATAGAGAGCTAACTAATTAGATCAACGCGTTAACTTTGCTTAGCGCTTGTCTGCATGCGCGATCTCAGACCAGCTCAATACGCCTTGCACTGCTCGTTTCCAACCGCTGTAACGTGCTTCACGTTTTTCTTCATCATCAGATGGTGTGAAGGTTCTATCGATTTCAGCTTTATCAGACACCTCTTCCAAACCACTCCAGAACCCAACTGCGATACCTGCAAGATATGCAGCACCAAGAGCGGTAACCTCAACAACTTGAGGTCGCTGTACTTCTGTGTTCAATAGATCCGCTTGGAACTGCATCAGGAAGTTATTCGCGACTGCGCCACCATCAACGCGCAGAGAAGCTAGCTTGATTCCAGAGTCGGCTTGCATCGCATCAATCACATCGCGGCTTTGATAAGCGATACTCTCAAGCGTTGCGCGAATGATGTGGTTTGCACCTGTGCCTCGAGTCATACCAATGATGGTGCCACGAGCATAAGCATCCCAGTAGGGTGCACCAAGACCAGTAAAGGCTGGAACCACATAGACTCCATTGCTGGATTCGACCTTGTTTGCAAAGTATTCAGAGTCTTTGGCGTCATTCAACAGCTTCATTTCATCGCGTAGCCATTGAATAGAAGCGCCGCCCATAAATACCGAACCCTCCAACGCGTAAGCAAGTTCGCCTTTTGGTCCGCAAGCGATGGTCGTTAACAAAGAGTTCTTAGAGGTGATTTTCTCCTTGCCTGTATTCATTAGCATGAAACAGCCCGTGCCATAGGTGTTCTTCGCCTGACCTGGTTCGACACACATTTGACCAAATAGTGCAGCTTGTTGATCTCCAGCGATACCAGCAATAGGTATACGCGTGCCACCTTTACCACCAATGTTAGTTTGACCGTAAACCTCTGACGAAGGTTTGACCTTAGGCATCATGGAAAGTGGGATATCAAACTCTTTAAGAATGCGTTCGTCCCATTCTAGAGTATTGATATTAAATAGCATGGTTCTTGATGCGTTGGTGTAGTCAGTGACATGAACGCGACCTTGGGTCATCTTCCAAACTAGCCAAGTGTCCACGGTACCAAACATCAGCTTGCCTTCCTCGGCTTGCTGGCGAGCGCCTTCTACGTTATCTAAAATCCATTTAACCTTGGTGCCTGAGAAGTAAGGGTCGAGAACAAGACCCGTGTTTTCTCGAATATAAGCTTCAAGACCATCGCGTGCTTTTAGTTCTTCACAGATTTCTGCGGTACGGCGACACTGCCAAACAATAGCGTTGTAGACGGGAGCGCCCGTCTCTTTGTTCCAAACGATGGTCGTTTCACGCTGGTTAGTGATACCGATAGCAGCGACTTCGTCGGAGGTAATGCCTTTTTGACCCAGAGCTTCGATTAATGTAGAGCTCTGCGTCGCGTAAATTTCTAGTGGATCATGTTCAACCCAGCCTGCTTCTGGATAGATTTGAGTAAATTCTCGCTGCGCGACACTGACAATATTTGCATCATGATCGAGAACAACGGTACGAGAACTGGTGGTCCCTTGATCGAGAGCGACGATGTATTTCTTAGTCATAATAGTGTCCTTCTGTTTTCATTTTTTATTCATTATTTGTAGGGGATAGAGTTGTTGTGTTTACACGTGAGCTTCGGTGTCATTCACCTCCACTTCGTCATCGCATTGAGCTGGGCTAGTGCAGCCACCTGCAGCAGGAAGGTAAGCGCCAATCACTTTCGGGTACAGCCACCCGCCAAATAGACCGCCAGCAATGGTGGCAAAGATTGGAACGATAAAGTAAGGGATGTCTCTAGCGCCGCTTAGCGCGTAATCCCAACCAGCAAAATAAGCGAACAGCTTTGGTCCAAAATCACGAGCAGGGTTCATAGCAAATCCTGTTAGTGGACCAAGTGAGCCACCTATAGTTGCAACCAATAAGCCAATGAGAAGTGGTACCATTGCACCTCGTGACTCACCGCCATTGTTGCTGTCACCAAAGGCTAGGATCCCAAACATCAGTACTGCAGTAATCGTAAACTCGACCGCAGCGGCACCGAAAAATGAGAGTGACGCATTAGGGTAAGTGGAAAAGATGCCCGCGGTAGCTAGCGCCTCTGGCGTATCACGGGCAACGCCGTTAGCGACTTCCCAGTCGACAAATAAGTTGCTATACAAGCCGTAGACTAAAGCAGCCGCACAGAACGCTCCGGCAACTTGAGAAAAAATGTAAGGCAGTACCTTGTGCTTCTCAAAGCCATGGAACGCTGCGAGCGCAATTGTCACCGCAGGGTTAATGTGTGCTCCGGACACACCCGCCGTACAGTAAACAGCTAGCGCTACCGCTAAACCCCAAACGATACTGACTTCCCATTGACCGAATTCAGCGCCGGTTAATACCAAAGCCGCCACACATCCGACCCCCCAAAATATCAACAAGCCAGTTCCAATAAACTCCGCGATACACTGACCGAGTAACGCAGGATCTTTTTTTATACTCATAGTTCTTTCCTTGGTCTTGATTCATATGCCATCAAATGCGGTGAGGATTGTAGCCAAAATAAAAAAATGGAAATCTCGGTCAGATCTCAAATGTGCGTACGAAAGTTAAAAATGTTCGCATTATGTTCATAAATGTTAACTAAAGCACATTTAATGTTCGTTTAAAGGGTTTTTTATGCAGCTGAATGTGTATTTTTGCTCGGGTATTGAGCGTTTAGTGAAGAGGGAATACATTTCGGTTTGGCGCTATTTAAAACATGTGCAAGACACAGTAAAATCAAGTAATAACATAGTTTGAGCGCGAGGGAGTGTGGTTGAAAGCGATAAAGCGACATCAGGAAATCATCGAATTGGTGACGACACACGGGTACGTCAGTACTGAAGACTTGGTCGATAAGTTTCATGTGAGCCCGCAAACCATTCGTAGAGATCTGAACGAATTAGCGGATGCGAACAAAATTAAGCGTAACCACGGTGGCGCGACCATAGTGACGAGTTCTGAAAACTCATCCTATCAGAGCAGGAAGGTATCGAGTCAGGCAGAGAAAGAAAGGATCGCTGCTCAGCTAGTCAAACACATACCGAATGGCGCGACATTGTTCATCGATATTGGCACGACGCCTGAAGCGATTGCCAAAGCTTTGTTGAATGAACACAATGACTTACGTATTGTAACTAACAATATAAACGTTGCCTCAATGCTCATGCACAAAGAAAGCTTTCGAGTCATACTCGCAGGGGGTGAAGTGCGTGGAAAAGACGGTGGTGTAACCGGGGAATCAACCATCGACTTCGTCGCTCAGTTCAGATTGGACTTCGGTATTCTTGGCATAAGTGGCATCGACTATGATGGTTCGCTGTTAGATTTCGATTACCATGAGGTTCGTGTAAAACGAGCAATTATCGAAAACAGCCGAAGCGTCTTGTTGGGCGTTGATCATAGTAAGTTTGGTCGAAACGCCATGGTAAAACTCGGTGGCATTGAAGAAGTCGATTTGGTCATTACCGATATGAAACCGCCCCAAGAAATATGCAATGTTCTGAAGGAAAACGATATAAATATCGAAGTTGCCTAGTTTTTCATAACTTGTTTTTAGTCAATAGGACCAGCCATATGGCTGGTTTTTTTGTATTTATACTTTCAATCGAAAGTAATTGGTAAATTAAAATGCTCGAACGAGCATTTGTGAGCAAAATCGCGAAACTGGTTGCATTTTAATGCCACAATAATTGTGCGTATATTCAGTGGGTAAAATGCAATGAAGGCAACAGCTCGTTATCAAACAGACGTCATTATCATAGGGGGCGGTGCCACAGGCTCAGGCATCATGCGTGATTGCGCACTTCGAGGCATCGACTGCATATTAATTGAGCGTGATGATCTCGCATCGGGAACAACAGGGAGAAATCATGGACTGCTGCACTCAGGCGCCAGATATGCTGTCACTGATCCTGAATCTGCCTCCGAATGTATTGCCGAAAATCGAATACTCAAGTCCATAGCCGCTCATTGTGTTGAAGATACGGGCGGACTCTTTATCACTCTGCCAGAAGATGAACTGAGCTTTCAGGATGAGTTTATTGCTGCGTGCGATATTGCCGGAATCGAGACCAAGCGCTTAACAACCAAAGAAGCGCTTGCGTTTGAGCCAAATGCGAATCCAAAGATGCTAGGTGCTATCCAAGTGCCCGACGGTACGATCGACCCTTTTCGACTCTGTGCATCCAATGTGCTTGATGCTAAAGAGCACGGTGCGCGCTTGTTTAGTCACTGTATTGTGACCTCTTTGATTCGAGAGGGTGATCGCGTAATAGGCGTCAATGCACTCAATACTCGCACAAATTTACCCTTTGAGGTTTTCGCGCAAGAGGTCATTAACGCTGCGGGTATTTGGGGGCAAACGATCTGCGAATATGCAGACCTTAGTGTGAAGATGTTTCCAGCAAAAGGGTCACTACTGATACTCGATTATCGTATTAACAATCGAGTAATCAACCGCTGCCGTAAACCATCTGACGCCGACATTCTCGTACCTGGGGATACCATTTCGCTTATTGGTACCACATCGGAACATATTGACTACGACCAGATCGATAACCTCCACGTTACCCCTGAAGAAGTCGATACCTTGTTAGAAGAAGGTGCCAAGCTTGCGCCGATTATGAGTCATAGCCGAGTACTCAGAGCTTATGCGGGAGTCAGACCGCTCGTTTCTTTAAGTGAAGATAGCAGTGGTCGCAACATAAGCCGAGGTATCGTGCTTGTCGATCATACGCAGCATGATGGCTTGCATGGCTTCACGACAATTACCGGCGGCAAACTCATGACTTACCGCTTAATGGCTGAGATGGCGACTGATTCCGTAGCGCAAAAGCTAGGCAACACTACCCCTTGTACGACTCACACGATTCCCTTGCCAGGCTCGGCTAACTCTCCTAAACAGACGAAAAACACAGCAAGCATTGCAAAACCTGTCTATCAGTCCGCGATTGATCGCCATGGTGAGCGAGCACTCGGCTTTTTATCTGACGACAAAGCAAGCCAATCTGTCATTTGCGAATGTGAAATGGTGACTGCCGGCGAGATCGAGTATGCGATTAAAGCGCTTGATGTACATAACCTTGTCGACCTTAGACGGAGAACTCGGCTAGGTATGGGGCCTTGCCAAGGAGAGCTTTGTAGTTATCGAGCGGCGAGCTTAATGGCAGAGTACGGCAATTTTTCTGGAATCGAGGTAGGGGAGATTCTTACCGACTTTTTAGAAGAGCGCTGGAAAGGCACCAAGCCCGTTCTGTGGGGGGATGCGCTACGAGAAGCCGAGTTTAGCTACTGGATTTATCAAGGGTTATTTGGTGCTGATGAGCTCACTAATACTGAGTCGACTCGCAGCCCAGTTGGGGAGGAGTTGCAATGATTAACTATGACGTTGTCGTTATCGGCGGTGGAGTTGCTGGTTACACCAGCGCATTGCGGTTCCTTGAACAAGGGTGGAAGACCGCCGTGGTAAGCCATGGACAAAGTGCTATGCACTTTTCCTCAGGTTCAATTGATGTGCTTAGTCATTCCCCAGTCGATGGCAAAGCGGTAAGAGCCCCGTTCGATGAGATCGATCGTTTGACTCAACAGATGCCTGAACATCCTTATTCCAAAATAGGTCGAGCAAGCGTTCTTGAATCGTTGCAATGGTTTAAGCAGTTTGTTGGCAATCATGGATTACCACTGAATCATAATCAGTCGCTAGAAAACCATTATCGAATCGCGAGTTTAGGTTCACTCAAAGCGACATGGCTGTCACAACCTTATGTGTTTCCTTTAGACTTTGATTATGCCGAACTCTCTAGCATCAAGCGCATCGTGCTTGTCTCTGTAGAGGGGTTTCGTGACTTTCAACCTGAGATTGCCAGGGCCAAGCTCGCTTCTATGCCAGAGCTCGAAGGAATCGAGGTGAGAGTGGTCAAAGTCGGCCTTGATGCGGCGGGTTTAGAATCTCGAAACTGCCATGAGTTTCGTTCAATAGACGTATCGAGACTGCTGCGCCAACCTCAACATTTCTCTCAATTTTGTTCGCAGTTAAGAAACGTTGCTACTCCCAACGATCTTGTCATCTTGCCTTCTATATTGGGAAATGGAGATGGCCTTACCTTGATGGATAAGTTGGCACAAGAAACGCACCTGCGTTTTCACGAAGTGCCAACCATGCCTCCATCACTCTTGGGAATTCGTATAGAAGACACGTTAAGACGCGCGTTTATCGAAGCTGGGGGGACATTACATGTCGGTGATGAGGTGACAAGCGGTGTGTTTAGGCCATCTGGTGAACAGCTGTTTTTGGCGTGTATCTATACCAAAAAACTTAAGACAGTGCCTATCAATGCCGAGTACTTTGTTTTAGCAACCGGCAGTTTCTTCAGCAAAGGTTTGGTTGCAGGTCTCAACAAGGTTACTGAGCCTATTTTTGACCTCGATATTGCTACCCAAGGGTCGCGAGACCAGTGGTATTCAGAGCAGTTTTTCTCACAATCATCACACCCATTCTTAAGCTTTGGCGTTGAGACAAACCAACATTTTCAGCCTACCAAAGCAGGTAGAACGTTGGAAAACCTTTATTGTGCTGGCTCTATTTTGCCCCACTATGATCCGATTGCACATGGCTGTGGGGGTGGCGTTGCAATCAGCACTGGATATAAAGTCGCTGAACATGTCATTGCAAAATCATCCGTAAACACCATTCCCGAAGCGATAAGTGAGCAGAGAAAAGGAGAGATGGCATGACCGCAGTACGTCCAGCTGAACTCATTGCTGTAACTAATAGTGGTGATGAGCACCAATCGCCATCATTTGAAAAATGCATTAAATGCACTGTCTGTACCGTGTATTGCCCTGTCGCTAAAGCCAATCCAGAATATCCAGGACCCAAACAGTGCGGCCCAGATGGTGAAAGACTTAGATTAAAAAGTCCTGAGTTTTTTGACGATGTGCTAAAGCTCTGCACTAACTGCAAACGCTGCGAAACAGCATGTCCGTCCGGGGTTAGGATTGGTGACATTATCGCAGTCGCTCGAAGAGAGCATGGGCGTAAGCCGCTTAGCCTGACTACCGCACGCGACTACGTGTTAAGCCATACTGATTTGTTTGGTTCTTTGGCGACACCTTTTGCGCCGGTGATAAACAAACTAACTGAGCAATCGGTCGTTAAGAAAGTCATGCATCATACGATTCAAGTGCATGATCATAAGTCGCTACCCAAATACTCCCACGGAACGTTTCGATCTTGGTACAAGAAGCATGTGCCAGACCAGAGCAAATATCGACGCCAAGTGAGCTACTTTCACGGTTGTTATGTTAATTACAATGACCACAGTGTTGGGCATAACTTTATTCGTGTCATGAATGCCATGAATATTGGCGTACAGTTACTCGAACGTGAGAAGTGTTGCGGTGTGCCTTTGATTGCCAATGGATTTCATAGTAAGGCGCAGAAGAATGCCAAACTCAATGTGGAACATCTCGAGAAAGCCCTGACAGGTCGTTCTGAAGCGGTCATATCCACCTCTTCAACCTGCGCTTTCACCTTACAAGAGGAGTATCCTCACGTTTTAGATGTAGACAATCAAAAAGTCGCGGATCGGATACATCTATTTAGCCGCTTTATGCTGAGTGAATGTAGAGAAGGCAACATTCCAGCGATGAAACCTGTCAACAAAACCATTGTGTATCACACCCCGTGTCACCTAGAGCGCAGTGGCGATCATATATTCACAATTGAGCTACTGAAAATGATCCCAGGGCTGACGGTTAAAGTGTTGGATAGCGAATGTTGTGGGCTAGCGGGTACGTATGGTTATAAGCGAGAGAACTACGATGTTTCTATGGAAATAGGTAAAGGCTTATTCGAACAAATTAATCAGTCGGATGCCGACTATGCGATTTCTGACTGTGAAACCTGTCGCTGGCAGATAGAAGAGAACACGCGTTTGTCCTGTGTTCATCCTCTTTCGATTCTAGTGGAGGCGCTAGATTTCGATTAGTGTTAGTTGGTTTTAGTGCTTTGTTTAATGTTGATTTGAACGCAAAAAGTTAGTGTACTAAATAAATATTTCGCTGGAATTTGCATTGCCACTCATTTGTCAAGGGGTTGCTAATTGTTGCGTTTGATATCAAAAACTTAAAATAATTTGCAGTTTATCAAGATTTAGGAATGGTCTTTCTAATAATTCCTTGTTTTAACAAGGCCTTACCATATTTTGGTGATGTTTAATGATCAATCAAAAGCACCTGTTTATAGGTGCTTTTTTATTGTTAACAGAATGTCATACCTTGAATTTGTGCTCTAGTTTACTTAGAGTGCTAAACGTTACATTACAAAGTGCTTTTAAGGACAGCTCAACATGGATCCCATTCTGGAAGTTAAGGGACGGCACACATTGTTTGGGGATTACACAGGAAGGATGCTCGCACTCGATGTTGATAGAACGAGCGTTGCACACGTAATCGAGCGCCGTTTTCTGCATTTGAGTACGCGGACCGGAATGCTTACGCTTAAACGATCTCTGATGAACAGTAGGACGATATGACTAGTTGTTTAAGTCTAGCTCGTGCTCTCGATTCTGAACCAAATATTCTATCGACGGATGTGGCTTTTTCGGCTTCGAGTCCGTTCATCCCACGCGCAATGCAAAAAGCACTGATTGGCCTTCAAAATGGCAAAGTAGTGCAGGTTGTTGTTCCAGAAAACATTCCACCTAACCTTACCTACGACCATGAAGAAACCTGTCATAGAGGCATGAGCGCTAAAGGCGTGCTGACATCCAGAGTTATCATGCGCAACGCAAGCATCGCCGTTAAGGCGAAGACTTTTGGTTGTAAACGGAATGTAAATGAAATTTGTAATAATAACCCACTGTTCATACACTTATTGAAAAACCAATATGGAAATTACTATGAAAAACTTAACTAGGACGTTATTGTTTTCGTCTCTTCTCGCTGCAAGTTCTCTTCAAACTGCCTCGGCTGACGAGTGTGGTGCAGTCACCATTGCGGATATGAACTGGAACTCTGCAACCCTCATCGCGAATGTCGACAAATTCATACTTCAACACGGATTCGATTGCGACGCTGAGCTCGTACCAGGTGATACTCAACCAACGGGTGCTTCCATGATCTCCAAAGGTCAGCCAGATATTGCGCCAGAGTTTTGGAGTAACTCTATGCGTGAAGCACTGGATATGGGCGTGAAAGAAGGTCAAATTCAATACGCAGGTACCACTCTAACCGATGGTGGTGAAGAGGGGTTTTGGGTTCCTGAGTATATGGTTGCCAAAGACCCATCAATGGCAACGATTGAGGGAGTGTTAGCCAACGCTAAAATGTTTAAGCACCCAGAAGATCCAAGCAAATCGGCATTTTATTCTTGTCCTGCTGGTTGGAACTGCCAAATCTCTGCTGGCAATCTATTCACTGCACTAGGTATGGAAGAAAAAGGATTTGAAGTTATCGATCCAGGGTCAGGTGCGGGTCTTTCAGGCTCAATTGCTAAAGCTTATGAGCGCGAAGAAGCGTGGTTTGGTTACTACTGGGCACCGACAGCCGTTCTAGGTAAGTACAAAATGGTTAAAGTCGACTTCGGTAGTGGTGTTGATGAGACGATGTTTAAAGAGTGTATCACTCAAGAAACTTGTCTAGAGCCTAAAGCAACTATGTATCCACCATCAATCGTGGAAACGGTTGTGACAACGGACTTCGCCAAGCGCTCTCCAGAGGCGATGGAGTACTTTGCTAAGCGTGAGTTTACCAACGCACAAATGAACGGTCTTTTGGCTTGGATGGAAGACGAGCAAGCCGATGGCGAATACGCTGTTGAGCACTTTATGAAAGAGTACAAGTCAACGTGGTCTACATGGTTAACACCTGATGTCGCTGCAAAAGTACAAAAAGCAGTAGATGAACTATAAACCGAGTCGGTAGTAAAAGGGGCTAGAGGGATAGCCCCTTAATTAATTGATACAAGTTCGCCATTTTTGAATGCGAACACTAAGCAGCGTTGATCGCTGCTTCTGGCAGAAGTAATCAAGGAGTAACAGATGTCTAATGCCACGTGGTTGAGTGAAATACCTCAGTTAGACCGCAAACAACTACTAGAAATACGAAAAACGCTAGATGGTGCCTATCGAGACTTCTCTCGAGAATATGGCGACACCATCGAATCTCTATTTGACCCATTATTAAGCTTTTTGATTTGGTTCGAGAAGCTACTGCTTTCTAGCCCATGGTGGCTAATCATTGGTATTTTGGTTGGTCTCGCTTATGTCGCGAGTCGATCTTGGAAACTCAGCGCTTCTGTTGGTATCGCCTTCTTTGTTATCGGCTTCTTCGGCATGTGGGACAATACGATGCGAACCATGAGCATCATTTTAGTCTCAACCATGCTCGCAATAGCCCTCGGGATACCCACCGGGATCCTCATGGCTCAGTCCAAAAAAGCCAGAGCCATCATTACCCCTATACTTGACATAATGCAGACCATGCCAGCGTTTGTGTATTTGATTCCTGTCGTCATGCTGCTTGGCATCGGTAAAATCCCTGGCGTCATTGCTGTTGTGATCTACGCGATTCCACCAGTCATACGTTTGACTGATTTAGGGATTCGACTTGTAGATAAAGAAGTACTAGAGGCCGCAACCGCATATGGCGCTAGTCCGGCCCAGCGCCTTTTTGGTGTGCAGGTACCGTTGGCAATGCCTAACATCATGGCGGGTATCAACCAAACTATCATGATGGCACTTGCGATGGTCGTGATTGCATCGATGATCGGTGTGAAGGGTTTAGGTCAGCCAGTTCTAAAATCCATTACCAACCAATATTTCACGCTTGGTTTACTTAATGGTCTTGCTATTGTGGCGCTTGCCATCATTTTTGACCGTGTTTCACAAAGCTATGCAAAACGTACCCAAGCTCACTTAGGAGGTAGAGAATAATGAGCACTACTCAACCTCAACCTATGATTCAAATTAAGAATCTGTATAAGATATTTGGTCCTAAAGATAAGTCCTATCTTCAAGCCGTGAAGGATGGCGAATCAAAAGATGACCTCCTAGCGCGTACCGGACATACCCTTGGCCTCAAAGACATTAACCTAGACGTCTATCCGGGAGAAATCTTTGTGATTATGGGACTATCTGGCTCGGGAAAATCGACACTCATTCGACACTTCAACCGTCTTATTGACCCAAGTGAAGGAGAGATCATTGTTGATGGTTCCGATGTCATGAAGCTCTCTGACAAAGAACTGCGTGAGTTTCGACGCCACAAGATGTCAATGGTATTCCAGCGCTTTGGCTTACTTCCGCACAAAACCGTGATTGATAACGTCGCTTATGGTTTGCAAATCCAAGGGATGGAAAAGGCAAAACGGTTAGACACTGCAAAGTCTTGGATAAAAACCGTTGGTCTAGAAGGCTATGAAGCTCAGTATCCTAGCCAGTTGTCTGGCGGACAACAACAGCGTGTTGGACTCGCCCGAGCATTGTGTACTGATGCTGAGATCCTACTGATGGACGAAGCCTTCTCTGCACTCGATCCGCTGATTCGAAGTGAGATGCAAGATCAACTAATCGAACTTCAGGAAAAACTCCACAAAACCATCATTTTCATTACCCATGATTTGGATGAAGCACTTCGTATCGGTGACCGTATCGCCATCTTGCGCGACGGTGTCGTTGTGCAGCAAGACAAGCCCGTCGACATCCTTCTTAACCCAGCGGACGATTATGTAGAAGCGTTTGTTAAAGATGTGAATCGAGCTCGAGCACTGACCGTTGAAACTGTCATGCAACCTCCTGTTCTGCGTATCACCGCGGAGACATTAGGCGAGGCCATTAGCCAGATGCGTAAATCTTCTGAAGATTACGGATACGTCGTCAACGATGATGGATACCAAGGTGTCATTACTCAAGAAACGTTGGAGCAGGTAAACAAAAGCGATTATCACAAAGAGATACCGGAAGACTTGTTGGATGACGTTCCAGCTGTTCAAAGTGATGCTTTGCTTGAAGAAGTCATTCCTGAAACGCTCGACAGCGACCATCCACTTCCTGTGGTTGATGATAATGGTGACCTACAAGGCCATTTATCTAAGTCGACGCTTGCAGAGGTATTGAGTGATAGTACTACGAGCGAGTCTTCAGAGAGCAATGAAGCAACGGTTGATGAGCGCTTGTCGGATAAAGGGGCTGCTTAGGCAAAGATGGTCATGATGACCGAAGCGTCTAGGCAATAGTCTGGCGAACTGAATGTTAACTGAAAAGCGCAAACCTATGGTTTGCGCTTTTTTTGTCCTCTTGGAACGAATGCAGAGTAAACCGCAGAGTGATCAAATCAGTTTCTTATCTTGTTGAGCAAACCCTTAGCGGTATGGATTACATCTTGCGTTTCGCTTGGTGATAGTCCAGCTTCAAATGCACTTCCGCGATTCTTATCACTCCATTCCACAAAGTCTATAGGCCTCCCATTTTTGAGTAGCTCAAAGTGTAAGTGTGCTCCCGTCGTTCTGCCGGTGTTACCACTCTTAGCTATTTTTTGCCCGGCATGTACTTCATCGCCAACCGAAACCAGAATCTTAGACAGATGTAAGTATCTAGATAGGTAATTGTCAGTATGTCGAATCGTGATGTAGTTACCCGCGTATTTGTCATAACGAGCAGCAACAATAGTGCCTGACCCGACACTAACAACACTACTCCCAACAGGCAGCATATAATCAGTACCATTATGAGGCACAGTGAGCCTTGTTACTGGATGGACTCGATAGGGATCAAAGTGTGAGCTTATTGGGTATTTGGAAAAGGTTGGGTTAGTTAAGAATACAGGGTTTAGGGGCTCTGCTTTGGCATTATATAGCCTTCCATTTTTGTGCAGTATGGCGATAAAGTCCCCCCTGTGGTTCTGATACAAAAAGCCGGTGAACGAGCTTTTATTACCCAACTCGGTACTAACGACAAACCTGCCGCCCTCTTCAACAGACGAGAAAAAGTCAAAATGACCAGTCAGTTTGTTGAAAAGCTTATTGACTTGCTGACTACTTAAACCAGCTTCTAATGCAGATATAAAGAAAGAGCCTTTAACTTCACCAGTATAATGATTGTCGATAGGAGAAGGTGGCATTTCAAATGATTGAATCTCATATGATGTACTATAGCTTATAACCTCTTTGAGTGGAGTGCTCGATGAATTATTACGGTTTAGTGTGCTAATCACTGTCAACGGGACTGCGATAGCAAAAAATGCACAAACGAGTAAAAAGGAATTGGTGCTATTCCATTTCTCATAAGGCTCGAATCTTAGGCTCTTTGCCAGAGTTTGTAACTGATTTTGAAGCATAACTAACGTAGGTTACTGGAATTATTATGATGTTGACTTATGATTGAAGGGTATTATGCACAGCAGCTGTGAGCGTATCAAATATACTTACAATTATTTTTGCTGTTTTTTCTTCTTGAAATAGTTATATTTTTGCGAGGGTGGTGCATATTTTAATCTTACGGTTAATATTCAAGGTTAATGTAATTAAATATATAGTTTTTATGCATTAATTACCTGTCGTTTTGTCAGATTGAGAAAGTTGATAAAAATAATATAATCGCGTGAAATTTAATTCAATGTGATTTGTATGAATAAGCACTACTTCTCTCGATTATTATCTTTATTGCTCGTTCTATTTATTTCTTCTTGTGGTGGTGGAGGGGATAGTAGCGACGCTTCACCAAACTCTAGAAAAAAAGGCACAGTTTATGGTGTCGTTTTTGATGCGCCTGTTTCTGGTTCAAAGGTGACCGTGTGGGAGTTTAAAGATGGTACGGTTGGGCGAAATCTTGGCTCCGCGGTCACCGATCAGTTAGGTAACTATGAGGTTGAAGTGACGTCAGCAAGTATGCCTATCTATATTGAGGCACTTGGTGGTGCTTATCGAGATCCAATCACGTCTGAAGTTATTACCGTCAGCAATGGTAAGAGTCTTACAATGAGTAGTGTTGCCAACTATCAAGAGGGGGTAACGCAACCTATTATGGTGACTCCGCTGACACATATGGTGTCGGGTTTAACCGAGTTCAATGTGCAAGCGGGAGTTTCCGCATCATCTGCTATTAATGACGCTTTAGAACGCTTTGAAAGTATGTATGGCTTTGACGTCAATGAAATTAAGCCAATCGACATCACCTATAGGCAAAGTAGCTATGCACAATCAGGACATAAATACGGTGCCTTACTTACGGCTTATTCTTCGTTTTCAGGCGACCTAATCAACAAGTACCCATCTGACGAAAGTCGCACCTTGTACACATCGATGCATCTCTCTGACATTCAGTATCGCGATATTCGAGCGGATGGAGTACTCGATGGCCAAGAAGTGGATGGTAATGGTGTCGCGAAAAAAATGAACTTTGGTCAGGTAGATATTACGGCGGACATATACACAAATGATTTGTCACAGCACACCTTGATTGTGGTTAATAACCCAGACCTCAACCTATCAGGAACGTCTGCGGAAGATTATCAAGAATTTGCTACCCAGCTAAATATCCTCGGCACTAGTTCAGATACTTCGGGTGTCGTTGCCCCTCGTGACATGAAACCCATTGATGAGACGCCACCAGAAATCTCAAGGGAAGGTGGAAATGTGCTCGCTGGCGCGGACCAAATAACATTGGCGATATCCGACGATGTTGGTGTGAATGATGTGACAGTGAGTTTAGAACTCGAAACGCTGGATGGCACTATTATCAAGAGCTGTTTGGAGAGCGGTGGTGAGCCATACTGCTCCCTTGATAAAAGCGAGTTTAAGCGAGGTACTCGTGACACTAAAGTTATTGTGCACGTCGACACTACTGAGCTAGATAGGCTTGGTTATGCCGATACGGATGGCTTGCCATACATTCAATCGGCTCAGCTTGTCGCATCTGCTGATGATGTTTTAGGCAATATTCATACAGATGAGCAGTCTGCAAGAATCCCTTTTACTTGGGATAACGTAGCACCAGTTATCACCATGACCTCGTCACCTACAATCAATAGCTCTGAGACTACCTATATTTTGACGGGTACTATCGTAGATAGTGAGAGTGACATCAAAAGCGTTGTCATTACTCAAGGAGATGATGTCCGCTCGATTCAGTGTTATGTCGCGATAGGTGAGGTCTGTAGTTTCAATGAGGCATACGATGCGACGCAGTTCGGTAGTTCGACTCGATTTCTAATTGAAGTCACGGACTCTCACGACAACAAAAGTGGTGAAAACTTCGAGGTTCGTAAAGACAACAATCTACCTACACAGACATTAAGCTATCCTAATGCCAGTGGCGCCCAGATGGCTTTCATCAAAATCGACACGAACGATAACAGAGGTGAGGTTGAGTATTTTGACTACTCACTAAACACATTTAACGAGAGTAATATTGGCACCACTAGCAATCATCTGAAGGTCGATTTTAACTACGCACGCTCTGGTTTGATGGAAGTCCATGACGGTATTGATTTTGAGGACTTCAATCAGTCCGCTTTAGCGGTTCTGCACGCAAACTATATTCCTTACATTAAAGTGGTGGTTCAAGATGAGTATGATCCAGACAACGGCATAATCGGGTCATCGGCAGAAGACCTGGAACTCTCGGTTAAGTATTACGTGAAATCTCCGACTGATAATGATTTCCAATACGTTGATGAAAAGAAAAGTCACACCGGAAGCAATGTCGCGACTCACGCTATTCCACACGAAAAAATTGAGTACAACGGCGAAGGTCGAGTTTCCAAGGTCACTTACTACATACCATTTGTCAAAGAGCTACTTGGCACAGAGTACGCATCAGTTGCAGAGCGAAGCCAACAAAAAATCGTCCTTACGACGAAGGACCGATCTGAAAACGTCAGTACGCCAAAAACGATATATTTCCGGACCACTTTTGACTTGCCAACATTCAATGTAGTGACACCATTTGCGAATGCAAACGTGGAACTGAAAGGGCTCAATGCCAGTGGCAAGTTTGACAGTAACCCAGTTTCAACATGTACTACCAAGCTTGTTGAAGGGACATTAGATGTCGCTACTTGTCAACTACGTGCCGACTTAGGCAGCTATAGATTTCTTCAAGTTCAGCTAGCTAACCCTTCTTCAGGTAAGGCTTATTACTACCAGTGGAGCAATGACAGTAATCAGTATCGTGAAGTCGATCTGAGCCAGTCAAATTTTGGCGCTTATTTTGATTATACTAACGCCAGCGACCTCTATATTAGCGAGTTGTCGGCATACCATACTGGATTATTTGACTACATATGGAACAGCACTGCTGACCATACTAATAGCGCTGCGTTGAGCTACTTAGAGCAGGTGAACAATGCTATTGGTAGTGGCGTCACCAACTCGTTTTTCAAGTTCGACCCGATTACGACCCGCTATGCGACTAATGAAGACTTAGTATCCATTCCGACATTCCCTGGGGATGAATATCAACATCGCTTCCTTGTTGAGTCTCTGGTTGATATGGCGTCAAACAATGTCGGTTATACGTCAGCGAGCTATGCTTCTGCGTTCTACCAAGATTTAGTTCATGATGGTAAAGCAAATGGCGTGGGCCGTTCGGGGGATATTTACATTGGTTCAAACAGGATCACGAATGATACGTATCGCAAAAGAACTCGCCAGCGCCTACTATGAACGTTTAGTAGAACAGTATGGTTTGAGCCCTCAGCTGGCGCTTAGCTTTGCAGATATAATCGCGACGGCTAATCCTTCGATTGATGTCAATGGATCAACGGTTAGTGTATTTGAAAATGCTGGTGGCAGTATTGATACAACGCCACCGGACATTCGTGTACTACCTAACTCCGAACAGCAATACGGCGTGTTTTATCAACATCCAGTCACTCAGCAGATCTTTGTGGCGGGTCAAATTGATTTTACCGCGCAAATATCGGACCCATCTGGCGTGAGCAATAACCCACCGCCTGTATTTACCCCTGTTTGGTTTGTTGCAGATAGCCCTGTTGAGAATGACATGATCTTGTCGTTTGTGCCCAGTGGCGACAGCTACAACAAATCTTATGCTTTCAACTTTAACTCTCTGATGTATGAAAACATCGCTGAGCTTGCTCTCAAGATATCTGCTTCTGATACTAAGCAAAATGCCTATCCATCAGATGACCCGTTTATCTCGTCATTTAAAGTTGATAATGAGTTTCCTAATGTTCTTTACAAGTTACCAGACGGGCAAGCTGAGGATGCCTATATCAATATCACTAGGCAAAAAAGCCTCAACTTTGTTGTAAAGGATGTTGTGGGAGATGACACAAGCAAACGTCAAATATACTTCGAGCCAAAAGTTCAAGGTGCTACCCCTGTCTTGTTTGAGGGGGACAGTGTTTTTGTAGTCAACACCCCGAGCTCAGAGTTCTCTGATGGACAACTGGTTTTGCAGCTATGTCTAACGTGCGGAGAGGGAGCTAACAAGCTCGATGATGGTCAGTGGACGGCGTATGTGGTGGCAGAAGATATTTTGGGCAACCGCGTAGATCAAACCATTGAGGGAGCCCCTGCATTTACCGTCAATATCGACTCTACAGCATTTGTCGTCGAAGAAGTGGTTTCAAGTGCGGTGTTAGGCGGTAATGACATATGGGAGCCAACCACTCTATTTAGCCAAGACAATGGCAGTCCGCTAGGTGAAGTGAAAGTGGTGTATCAGCAAGACGGCCTACCAAAAGTAGAACTAAAGGAATGTGGAGAGGAGAATACTGATGCGGCGTGTTTGCTAGGAACCCAGCCGGAAATTCAGGTCCAGCTTGTTGCCGACAACATTAAAAATGGTTCAGTGAAACATTTTTTCTACGTCACGGCTATTGATACAGCCATCCCAGTAAATACGAGTAATGAGGGCTGGTATCAATTCTCTGTCGATATTGTTGGTCCTGAGATTAAAGTAAAAAGCCCATGGGCTAGCGACTTTTCGGGCAACGGGAATGGTAATGTCATTGGTCCTGGTTTTAGGGTAAATCTGCAATCGGTCAAAGATGTTTCGGAAGTCGAATCTTTGGAGCTTTTCCAAAAATCAGAAGCTGGAGATCTTACTGCAATTAAAAAACAGACGTTCCCGAATAGCCAACCTCAAGATGATCACTTTATGTCGGTTAGTGCTTCTGAATCAGCCCAGATTAAGACAGACCCTAATGCGAATGGTCGTGTCAGCATGGTGCTGAAAGCCACCGACAAAAAAGGATTCTCTTCAGAAACTGAACTGACACAAGTTCGCTATGATGACCAAGGCCCATCCTTGACCTTAAACCTATTTAATCAAGAGTCGTTTTACTATGCTGCCGGAGAGGGTTATCCGATGGTATTGAACGCTCGAGACTACGATGACAGTAGCATAGATGCGGTCACTGACGATGGGGTTGATAAGAACTCAATTCGTTACTGGATCTATACCGGATCATCGAGACCGATAGGGGATGGAGCGGTACCCACTGGAGATGCCCTGCGTGATATTCCGTTTAAAGCCACAGAAGAAGCAACTCTAGACGTTGAAGCAGTTGATATTCGCGGTAACTCGGGGAGTGAGAAGTTTAGAGTTAAAGTCGATAATGAAGCCCCTAAGGTAGAGGTAACGGAAGTCTATTCGGATGACACCCCGATTGAAGGGAATGTCACTGAGAATAAGGATATTAAATTTAGCGTAGTAGCGACTGATGCTAGTGGCATTAAGTCTGTCATCGCAAAATACTCCTATAACGACAATCAAACAGAAACACCATTAACGGTTATCGAAGAGGGTAATGACACGTGGTCTACCGTTCTATCGAAAGACATGACAAAGCTTGATGGAAGCTATGACGTAAACTTCACCGTAGAAGATAATGTCGTTTATCCAACCGCACGATTTGCGCAGAACCCAAATACAACAAGGATCAGCAAGACGTTAAAGGTACTGCGTCAAGGTGTGAAGTTAACTGTGGCAACGCCCGAGTCCTTCGATACCTACAATTCTGCTAAAACGCTACAAGTAACCTTCGCGGATCCTGGAACCGAAGTCAAAATCACGCAGTTAGAGTGCTGGATTCGCCCCCGTATTGAAGAAGACGTACCTCAAGACACTGAACAGCCTTATGCGATCGTGGAGTCACCACCGTCAAGCGGTCCTTCCTGTATTCTTCATGGTACAGAAACCATCGAAAGTGGCGCGACGCTCATTACTCGTACCACAGCAGAGAATGGTGCAACCGAAGTCCAGAAACACTCGTTTAACTCAATTGACGTGAATGGTCCACTGGTTCAAATTGCCCAGGATAACGACAGTGCGACGTTCCAACTTACGCAAACCAACGTAAGGCGTAACGAAGACGATACGTCACTTAGACTGAATATACCGTTGTTTATTTCTGACGACCTGTCAGGTGTGGAATACACCACAGGTGATGTTGATGGCAAGCCACTACTGAGGGTTCAAGATGACTTCAGTTTTGCGGGCGCTCCAGTAGATTGTGTCGACCCTAGTAACGATGGCAGTAAGGTAACCTGTACCTATAGTGCCAACCTTCTCGATATTTTCGGATCAGTGAAAAAAGAGCAGACAGTCTATCTTGGTAACTTAGCGGATAAGGTAGGGAATGCTCCCGCAGAACAGAAACTAATCACACTTGTCATCCCTCAGGGTGAGTTAAATCTAGAGGTAACGAGTCCAGCGGTTAACGCTGACCTAAATGGGGATAAGCTGACGATAGAGTTTAGATATCAAGTTTATCAATACTCTGATGTTGTTGAGATGCAAGGCCTTGTTGGTGGAAGCGTTTATAGCTCAAACTCGCCAGGTGGTGGATTCAGAATCCCTGCACCGAGTCAATGCAGTGACGATGAAACGTGGCAATGTACTTACTTTGAATACGATCTTCAGGAGTCGGAGAAAAATTCTCAAGGGCTAAATGTTGGAGTGAGTATTATCGATAGTTGGGGCAAAACAGCGACCAAGAAGTTTGCAGTCAATATGGATAATACCAAGCCGGTTATCGACTCTAAGCAAGGTGCTGTAAGGTTCGATCCAACCTTCGCTACGCCTGGCAAAAAGGTCACCATTTATGTTGATTTCAATGAGGAAGTTTCGATACCGACAGGCACACTAAATCGTCAAAACGTTTCATGGTTAGGGGCTGAGGGAGAATACAAATCGACATGGACTGGTGAAGTTGTTCTTGCAGATGTCGCAGACTCCGATACTACAGTCGCTTTGACCGTCAGTGGGTTTGCAGATAAAGCCGGCAATGTGGGCGATACCAACAGCACATACAGTTTGCCGATTCAGCCAACGATTACCATTGAATCTTTTGATAGTGACGTAAACAACAGCAATATCAATAGCTTCACCATTTCAGGTACGTCTACCCGATTTACGCCTTTAGAAGATAAGCTAGACATCGAGTTTAAAGACGAAACTGGTAAAACTTACACTCAGACTGAGGTGTCAGTCAGATCTGAAGGTAAATGGAACAGTACGATCAACTTATCTGATAAAGGTCTTCAGGATGGCGATATTACGATCACCGTCCGAGGAACAAACAGTTCTCGTGTCGATGCTGCCTCTACAGGTGAAGACAAGTTTGCGTTAAGCACTTCAATACCAACCATCGATCGGATTGAAATCACGACAGATGGTCAGTTGGTTGAGCACAATAATGAAACGACCGTCGTATTGAACTTCTCAGAAAAAGTGAAGCAGGTGAGTGCACGGTTGGGCAATCAAACAGTGAACTTCGCCGCCACAGAAGAAGCTGAAGTTTGGTCTGGGGTTGTCACGCCAGCACTGAATATTGGTGAAGTAGAGCAGCAGCTTACAGTGTTGGCGGGCTATGTGACTCCGTCAGGAAACGAAGGTGCTGAGCAGTCCAAGGCTTTCAAAGTCAAACCGCTTATTGAAACGGTTGATCCAGTGATGGGTGATGATGAAATTACGCCGAATGAAGCCGACCAGGTTGTTATCCGAGGTTCTGCACGTGGGTTTGCGGTGGGTGACACACTGTCAGTGAGAGTTAAGTCTTTGGTCAATGTTGCAGATGACGAGACACGACAAGCCACGATTAAAATCGATGGTAAGTGGGTGTCTGAGGTCATCGATATGACGGGTTGGCAAGAGGGTGGCATTTTTGTCACCGTTAGCGGAAGCAATTCAGAAGGTGTTACTGCAGACAATGAAACCCATGACACTGCATCGGTGGCAAGCCAAAAACCGCCTGTGCTAGAAGCCGTGACGTTCAATCCAACACACCAAGTTAAGAATCAGTTTGTCGATATAGAGATGGTGTTCGACAAACCAGTGAGTGGTGTAAAGGCTAAGCTTGGTTCTAGTGAGTTCTTAGTGTCTGCTGTCCCTGATTCTGATGATCAAACTTGGAGCGGCTCTGTAACTATGCCTGAGCTTGAAAACGCAGATGTAGTGACATTGACGGTCACAGACTACAAAGATGTCTACAACAATGTTGGTGTCGCGAACAATCTTCATAGTATTCCGTACTCGCCAGAGATGACTCTAAATACAGTCGGAAATGTTTATGAAGATCGCGCTGACAATCTGACGATATCGGGCACTTACAAATATATCGATAAAGATACTAGCAATAGCAACATTACCGTGGCCTCCGCCTCTAACCCAGCGAGTCAGTTAACGAAAGCTATTACCTTCAATAATGATGGGACATGGAGTGTTACGGATTTAGATGTATCTGACTTCCCTGAAGGGCGAGTAAATATCTCGTTTTCCGGTACCGTGACCGTTGGCAATGGAGTCGAGGTTACTGGTGGGTATGCACCGGATAATGAATCATTCACGCTCACGATGCTCAAGCCGACAGTCACTAGTGCCACACCAGTTACAATTGAGGCTGGCAAAAATGGTATTGCTCGACTGGAGTTCAGCGAACAGGTCGCACAAGGCACAGTAACTATTTCTGGTCAGCCAACGAGTTTACAGAACTCCAACAATGTTTGGACTGCAACAACGACTGGTCCGCTAACTGGCATTGAGCTTCAAGAAAGCGTTGATATCGTTGTTTCAGGATTTAGTAGCACAGACACTGGCAATGTTATGGAGGTGAAAACTGACGCGGTAGATACGGCATTAGTAGTTAGCGGCTCGATGAGCAAAGCTACGTACAACAAGGTTGAAGCAAAGACTGCTGAGGCGACAGGTAATGCTCATGGTGTGTTACAAGGAGCATCGGTCGCTGTACAGATCCTCAATGGTGACAGTATCGAAGTCGATAAGACAACGGCTACTGTGGGCAGCGATGGTCAGTGGACGACAGGCGATTGGGATTTGTCGTCACTCTCTGGCGATTACACCATGAAGGCGACCTTGGATCGTGGCGCAGAGTCTACAGACGCACAACAAGCGGTCACTTTTAACACGGGTGTACCGACGTTAGCGACCGCTGAGTTCATTACGCCAACTCAAGAGCAACATGCTAAGAGCGGCGAAACCGTCTCTGTGAAATTGACCTTCAACACCATTATCGACAGCGTGAATGCTACTTTAGGTGGCGAGGTCGTAAGTCTAACTAAGGATACTGATGATAGTTCTATTTGGAGTGGGACAGTGTCTATGCCAGCATCTGCCGGTGCGTCTGAAGCAACTCTGACGGTAAGTTCGTTTACCGATGAGCATGGTAACCAAGGCGCGAGTGATAGCAGTTACGCACTGGCATTTACACCAACCTTGCTAGTGACGAACTTGCCATCGACTGTGAATGCTGAGCAAGCCAAGTCGATGACGATTTCAGGGTCGTACGAACGTATTTCTGATGCTAGCGGACTTAAACTGAAACTGGCGTCAGCGGTAGGCAGTGACGAGACTCAGGCAAAGTCCGTTGTGTTGGATAATGGCAACAAAACTTGGTCGGTAAGTGGATTCGATATCTCTACGTTTCCAAGCGGCGACGTTAACCTAGTATTCGAGGGCAGCGTAGGTCTTAGCACTGACGTTTCAGCATCTAAAGGTTTTACACCTGACTCAGAATCGTTCACCCTCGACCAATCTAAACCGACTGTAAATAGCATGACGAGCAGCGATATTGAGTTTAATAAGAAAGGTGTCGTCAACCTAGTATTTAGTGAAAAAGTAACTGCTGGCACGGCAACAATTAATGGTATTGCAGCAACGCCGATCGGAAACAACAAGAACTGGACCCTCGAAACAGTGAATCCATTGCCGAAAACAGTTCAACTTATGGAAACGGTTGAGGTAGTTATCTCTGGCTTTACCAGCGTGAGTTCTGGGAATGCAATGGCAGAGCTTACAGACTCTGTTAGCACCTATTTGTTTGTTGACGCTGCAATGAGTCAGAGTAGCTATAACAAAGAACAAGCCCAAACTGCTCAAGTGACTGGCAGTGCTCAAGGTGTACAAGAGGGAGCGTCAGTCACAGTCCAGATCCTAAGTGGCGATAGCACAGTCGCTGCGGATACGACGGCAACCGTCGACAGTGATGGACAGTGGACGACCGGCGATTGGGACTTGTCCGGTCTGTCTGGAGAACACAGCTTGAACGTCATTCTCACTCGCTCAGATGGCACCGTCAAAGCAGAGCAGCCACAAATCTTGTTTCATACTGAGCAGCCTGCGCTTGACACTGGGCCTGAACTGACGCCAAGCCCAGTTGTATCTAACGGAGAGTCTACGGTGTCGGTTGGATTCACCACCAATGTTGCAAGCATTGAATCTACCACGGTAAATGGCTTAGCAGTCACTTGGGAAACCACATGGCCTGCCAAGCAGTGGACAGGGACAGTTTCACTAGCTGATATCTATGATTCACAAGTGCTACTAATACTGGGAACGGCGACAGATGAGTTTGGCAATAAACTCATCGATAGCACTGGCTACGTTTACAATGTTCAACCAGAGCTTACGATAGATACAGTAGCGACTTCTCCCGAAACCTTAAGCGCCACCATTTTGACTGGAACAGCACTCGGCTTTGAGCAGAGCGCTTCGCTGTCCATACGGTTGAACAATGGTACGGATGATGTCATGACTGATATACCTGCAACAGTAGGTGAAAATGGGGCGTGGCAAACGTCTGGTGTCGATCTATCCACCTTGCCAACTGGTACGTACGCCGTAGTCGTATCGGGTACCAATAACCAAAATATTGCAGCCGTGGATGCGATGTACAGCGGGTTAGACCTATAGCTATAGGTTTTCGCTCTCTGAGCCAATGAAACAAAACGATACAGCGCCTCTATTTGCAATAGTAAATAGAGGCGTTTTTGTTTAGAAGTGAGTCAGGGATATGTCGTTCACGTCGAATTATTGGCTTTCGTATATTAGTAGGTAAATATTTTAATTATTTTTCATGTACTTGATGGGTCTAAACAGAGCTTTTGAAAGGGGATTTCTTCGCTTTTGCCTATCTAATCGTCGAATCAACAGAGTAAATAGGAAAATAATGATTCAAATGACAAAAAATAGATAATTTTCAACATGTTGCAATGGGTGAGGGTGATCTGTAAGCTACGTCTCTGTCAACAGTCGGTCGGACCGTTGCATTCTATTCATTTTTTATCAAGTGGTAGGTAGTGACAAATAAGAGTACATCGTACTCGCGTTCTGTAACCCGTTACTACCTTTTTTGCGCAGCCTCTCAGGTTGCGCTTTTTTTTGCTTGAACTAAGTATATCAAGGCACCCAGTATAGCTGTTTCTTTAAATTCATAATTATCAATAAAACCTATCTTTGTTGAGTTTGAAAAATAGCATGTAGGAGAATTAGGGAGCCCATAATGAAGGAGGTGTGAAAAATCTAAACTCGGGCAGTAAAAAATAAAATAACTAACGTTAAGAATGAAAGCCCTCAATTGGAAGTAAGATCACATCTGTGATGTTTGAATTAGGGTAAATAACAGAGTTTATTCGTGAATAATCACCATTTTATCCGTATATCATAGATATAATCACTAAAATGGTGGGTATTAACGCTTATTGAGCATCAAAGATAACTCATTGAATATCATGTATAAACTTAGTACTATTGTGTGACCAAATCGTAATACTAAGCCTTATCAGCTTAAACATCACCGCAATCCATGTTCAGTTGTTGGTTGTGGAGAATACCAATGCATTCAGATTGCAAATTTGTTGTCGGCACAAAATTAAAATCGAGTGATCTTGATTTTGTCCTTACACCGGAAGAGTGTGTAGGGAGGCTTTCACGTATCCGAAATAAAGATGAAATTCTTAACCGACTACCGAAAGAACTCGCTAGTCAAATATCCCCAGCGGCAAAGAAGTCATCAACAGCATTAATTAGTGCAATTCGAAAAGAACTGCTCAGTGTAAATTGGGTAGGCGTTTCGCTGCTTACTCGTAAAACGCCATTAACTGATGCGCAATTGGCGACGTTCCCTAAGTTGCAAGCAAAAATCGCTACGCTCTCAGATGGCCAGAGTGGCTCTGTGCGTCAAGCCGGCTATAAGGCAGTGACTGATGACGTAGCCTTAGCTAAACAATTTCACTTTCAACCAACCGAGCCTAACCCTGAGAACAAGATAGTGGTGGAGTTTGCAGGGCAGTGGTCGCGAAATGCCGCGTGCTTAATGTTAGATGAGAGTGATAGTCAGACTAGCAAGATGGCCTCAGTCAAAGCGGATCACGAAAACGTACATCGAAGCTTAGCCACTTTTGATGCTCTTTCGTCTGAAGGCAGAAGTTTGCACATTTGTATCCCATGCCATAGTCAACCAAACCCAATAAAACTCAAATTAGCAGACGATGTCTTGCCGGTTGAAAAATCACTATCTAAAGAAGAGTGGGATAATGTACTCATCCCGATACTTCCCGTTGTCAAAAGCGGCGAAGAATTCACCTTGAAGGGGTTTGGGTATCTTTATGTTATTTGGGATAACAAAGTTTGGCGAGAGGTCGAGATTCAACCGAATGGTTATTTCGCTGATATCGACTTAAGCTACTACCGCAGGCGAGATGAAAAAGCGTCACTCGTTACAAGGCACGTGAACATCGATGGCTCAACACTCATTACGCGCTGTTACATTGGCGGTGAGACTTTTCATGTTGTACAAGAAGGAAAAACCGTCTTTACGGGTAAGCTGGCTTTGGACGAAACCGCACGTGTATTCGGGTTGACAGCAGAAGAAGTTGATATCGAGTTTCCCGACATCACACATGATCCTTTGACATTGACGACTCAGCTAAGTCCGAAAACCGCTTTTGATAGTGAGGTTCGGCATGCGGAAGGTAAGCCAATGCCACATATCTGGGTTCCATATAAGATCAAATCAGATGTGCAGTCGGAACTCTATCTACATTACAGCCTGGAACAACTCACACTTACCCAGGTCGAGCAGCTAGAAACAAGCCATAAAAACGGCTCAATATCTCTATCTGAACTCTCTACCTACAGCCAAGCTCGGAGCTTTGAACAGGCTGTATCGCCCATTCGTTCGGTTCCGAAGAGCGTCGTTATGGATCGCAAGTCCTCAGTCATCCTCAATCAGCAAGACAGTAATATCGCCGCTGTTGAGCTTTCGGCTTTTGCTGTACCCAGAATTAGATATCTGCACGAGCCTAGTGTTGATCACAGCGATGATTATTTCGAAATCCGCAATGAAGAACACGACTGGTCATGCCGGGCGTATTTTCGTTCATTTCCTTTAGACGAAGAGGGTTACCGCACTCTTTGTTTTGATCTTCCACCTCCTGAGGTGGAGCATGTCGACTTAGTCCGCGGAGCGCACGCCGATCCAGGGAAAGGTCTGCAACACACAATTACTATAGATAACACTATTCCTTTGTCAGAATTGCTAGGTTAAATCATGAAACACATTCTTATTATATTAATGACATGCCTCTTCATCTCCGCCTGTAGTGATGATGGACGTACTTATATTGGGGAGAATAACTACTACGTTATGGCTCCAAGTAAAGTAGGGGAAAATATTGGTACGTTTGAGTATCAACATAAGATGTTTCCAAAGTACTTCATCTCCCGAGCGAAAGAATGGCCTCGCGAAGACTTAAACGATGCAAGCTCCTATGACTTACCTCGCATCCAGTTTTACTGGGCTAACATGGGCGATGAAAAAGATCCTATGTATAACGACTACGAGGGTAGCGACAAGATATGGAGCATGAAGACCGATGGCACGGACTTAAGGTTAGTAACCGACGAGTTTCCAATTAAATTCGCGACGGGCACAGGGAAAATGGTTCGCTCTCCGAATATGCGATATCTTGCCTATGGGTATAGTGGAGTCGGCAAAGCGGTTTATGATCTAAAAACAGGCGAAACTTACGATCTTGATGCAACTGGCGGCTATGGCATGCTTTGGGCTGAAGATAGTAGCTATTTGTACTTCATTACACGTGAACGCAGTGGGTTGGTGACGTATAAGTGGGATGTTGAAACAAGAGAATCAGTTAAAGTTGATATTGTACTATCGGATACCGGAGTAGTCGTAGATGGGCAACGTATAGTAGTCAATACTGCGGGCGTTGGTATATTTCGCGAAGACAACAATGAGCCAATTGAGGGTATTATATGGCATAGAAAGCTAAACCTTGATTTTGATGATCGTGGAACTTGGTGGACTGAGTATCGTTCGATAAGCCCGTTAGGTAAATTTGCGTGGGCTAAGTCTCCTAAACATACTTTTTTTATCGATGTAGGTAAAAGAACGGTCGAGATTAAAGAGCAGTATATGCCATTTATCGTAGGACTTGATGGTCGATTTACTACTGGGGTTCGGCATGCAATGGTTATGGATGTTCGCGATACCGAGAGTGAAATTGCTTGGAAGTGGCGTCCTCTCGGAACCGGAAAAAGAACCTTACAACAAAGTGCTCTCTATAACGGACTCGCGAACGGTGGGAATTGGTTTGAGGAGGGACGATAATGACCTACTCCTTGGACACTGAAATATATTTATTGAGCGTTCCATATGACATTGAAGTCAGTGATTATACGGGCCAAACGTTTGTTAAATGGAACTTAGCTTCTGATTTGACGATGGAAGACCAGCTTAATGGGAAGGTTAGACCTGTACCATTTACCCCGCTACTACTAAATAACTTGTCTGACGATGAAGTACACCTTTGGGCATCTGACTCAAATGGCAGATTGCGAGATGTTGGATTGAGTAGGGTAATTGATTTGGAAGATAACATTGATCCTCTCTTACTCAATCACGGTTCTAGAACTGAAAAGATAGATCAGGATAAAGTCTATCAACTCACTTTTCCACCTCTAAACGTTCTAGCTCAGTTTTCTGCAGACTTAAATGAAAACAACAGTGGAGATAGAGCTAGGGTTTCTCGAAAGTTACAGGCCTTGTGCGAAAGTATAGATGAGCGAGTTAAAAGCGCTGAATTTACTTTAACTAAAATACTTCCTTCACAGCTCGCGCCAGCATATAAATCGAGCCTAGAGTCCTCACTAACGGATGAGCAGATTGAGTACAATACGTGGCTTGAAGAAAAACAGAAAACACCACATAAGCCGATATATGGTTTTCTGAATCACACTGTAACCATTTGTTCAGTTGTTTTTACCGATCCCCTATATGCTGGAGCACGAGTGCGGTTAATATCACACCTTGATGAAGAGGGTGTAGAAACTAGCTCATCTAACTTAGAGGGGGTGGAAGGAATAGTAGCGACATTACCTAGCGACAAAAATAATGGAGCGGAACGCCACGGTACCCTTCCATGTGCGCTATTTCATCTTGATTCTATCAAGGTTAAAGATGGTTTCTATACGATACGAGTAGAGTTCTGGGAAGATGAATACAAGGAATTCCACAAAAAAGAAGGTCTAAAGTTACCTGAAAGTGTTAAGCAGGCAAATGTCAAAGTCAGCAGAGTTGCTAGGAACAAAAATGAAGACCCTCAAAATCTCTACCAATACGAACTCCGCGAAAAACTAGTTTTTAAACCCTCTCCCGGTCTTGGGAAAATCGCTTGTGTATGCGGCGATATGGTCTCGCTAGAAGAGACCATAATCCAACAGTTCCCCACACAGCTTCCAAGTTATGCGGAATACGCTACCAAAGGTTTAGTGGAGCAGAATCGAACCAAACCCGGAATGGGGGCGATCTCGCTGTCTGGAACGCTAATGAAAACAGCAGAGTCAATCATAGGAGACTTTGTATCACTGAATGGACCAAATGTACCCGACTCGGCCAGTGAAGTTGCGAAGACCATAAGTTTAGCCCTTTGGGAAAGTGCAGATAAGCAACAACTGCCTGATTTTGTAATGACAGGCACAGCCATGGCAGCAGCGCTGTCAGCCTCCAAAGATGCGCTCAAGCAATATCGGGATGCGACAGCTTTGGTGCAGAAGGGCATTACCCTTAAAGACTCTGCGCGACTCATCTTTACCGATAAAGTGATGGATACTAAGTACTTTAAACGTATCTATCACTTTGGTGATGAAGTCGCTTCGAACAAGAAAGTGGTTCGAGGAGTAGGGCGACTCTCTAGTTCATGGTTTAGAGGCTCGCTTGAGAAAAGACTAGGGATTATTGGTACCGCGACAGATGCTTATGAGGGCTATAAAGGCTACAAAGGCTACAAAGAGGCGATGAATAGCACGGAAGGCGCAATCACAGAGCTCAAGAACATGGCAGCCTCCTACCTCAAGCAAGTGAGTTTAGTCCAACAACAAGATACCGAAGACCTATGGAAACAGAAAGCTGAAAATGTACAAGAGATATTGGGCGATGACGCAAATGTTTTAGTAGATGAGCGCGGTGTTGCTGTGAGTCTTTATTTTCAGTTCAACTCTGCGACCGAGAGTAATCAAATGAGAGTCCTTCGCGCGGACTTCTCAAACATTTGCGATAAGTTGAACTGCCTTCTAAAAGAAAACTCGGACTACCAGCTTATCGTAGAGGGTTTTGCTGGTGTTATAGGGTCTGCTGCTCAGAATATGACGGTATCGAGAAATCGCGCGAGTAAAGTGAGTGACGCGATCACTAGAGGTGATTCTGAACTTCAGTCGCGCGTTACAGAGCACGCCTATGGCAAAACGAAACTGCGACGCGGAAGCGAAGAGAACTATCGCGATACCAGCGATAAAACAGACAGTTCAGAGCTAGCAATAGATCGCCGCGTCGATATTCGTTTGATTATTCCCGACTACCAGATCACTCTTCCGATCAGTCGTTCAGGTCTAATGAAGATGGAGAGTCTTCACCAGTTGTGGCAAGCGCTAGCTGTGGCTGAGAAAGACCAACGTGATGAACTGATTATGTCCAGCATTGATGTAATGTGCGGCTTAGCATTATTGACTCCAGCTGCGCCTTACGCTGCAATGTATTTTATTGGGAAGGAAGCGGGCTCGCTGCTTACCAACGGAGCGGAATTTGTCGATGACCTACACGGGCAACAAGTGTTTGAGGAATTTGCAAGCCGATTAAAAAACAAACATGACCTTAGTGTTCTCAGTCGACTAAACAAATCGTTGGCGAATGCCTACAACCGCGAGGAGCACAAGATTGAAAGGCAGTTCTTGCGGGCAGATGAAGTTAGAGCACATCTCGAATCCAAAGTAACGCAAGAAGAGCTTCTAAAACGATTTATCTTACGAGCTTATGCGATTAACTCCCTTACTGAATTGCTTGCGATCCTGTCTGCCAAAGGAACCATAGATCATGGAATGGTGCAGAAATACAAGGTCGATGATTTTATAGCAAATTACGTCATGTCAGATGATTGGGAAGTGCCGTCATACTCGGCAAATACGCTGGCTCAGTCATGGATCAATCGAATTGAGCAAAATCGATATAACAGTTATTGGGGGGTTGGAAGTTTAGATTCGTTCAATCTTCAGCGAGTTAATGTCGCTTTCAACAGCGGATTCCCGGTGCAAACGAAGCTTTACCTCAATGATGAGACAACCGATCAACTAGTTCGATTCGCCAGTAATTTTGATCTCAACAAAGTCGACCTTGATGAAGAGGATATCGGATTCAGCCGTGTAGTGTTGTTTAACGCTGAAAAGGGAAGTTGGCAGAGCTACCATGATTGGTTAGTAGAGAATAAAGACAACTCTTTGGTTCGCGTTTCTCCGATCACGCCTGTGCGTGTTCAGGTAATTGTTGACCCTAACTTTTCAACTCACAAATCTGCCTTTATTCAAACGCTTAAGTATCGCGCTGAAGTGGGTTTGTTTGATGCTCATGGTCCGGAATTCGATGTTTTGTTCTTGAAAAAGTCGGTTGATGATTTTACTGATCCTGACAACAAGATTAGAGAGTACTACGAGCAAGCGTTTAATGAGATGGGAGCTTCAAAGCGCGAAGCTATGGGCATTTCTACGGTTAACGATTTGGAGTTGCTAGCGATTGAGTTTGACCCGACCTATTGGTTCGGGAACTATGAGATTCGAGGTTTGAAGCCTCTCTATGCCGCTTCAGTTTGGGACAAAGCTGGCTTAGGCTGGGACTCTATTTGGAGCGGAAAGTCGAGCTTCGAGCTTTGGGTTGAACAACAACATCACCGAGACATGCGATATATGATGAACTTAGGTGGCGTTGACCTTACATTGGCTTTGATGGAGTTTAAGCTCCCCCACAAACAACCCATTAAGCTCAAGCAAAAACTGCTTTATTTTGGTGTTGATGATATGGAATACAGCCAGTTTGTATTCGATGGTCGACATAGCGATAAAGCGAAATTATCCGCTGAAGACTTTATGATTGAGGAGTTTGTAACCAGTACTTCAGCGGAATCGAAAGAGAGCACACCGAACCTGCTTGACGGACACATTATTTCAGTAGCGCAAATAGAGTTGGGTGGTGAAAAGTATCTACTTGATGATAACAAGCAAGTTCGTTTGGTAGGCGACTACGATTGGTCAACGGAGCAAGGTGCCGCCATTTACGTTGCGCTTCTATCCGATAATGCTGCGACAGATGCCTATGAAACAATGGGGCTCGCTCATCATGAATGCCAAATGACAATGCAAATCTCTGAGTCAGGCCCAGTGGTCCATACCACTATGGAGCACTACGGTACCATTCGAACCGGAGAGCAAATCCATCTCGAACAAGGGGACTACGGTATTGAACAGAGACATACCTTCGACCTTTGTGTTGATGATCTAAAAGAAGGACATCTACAAGACTTTGGAACTAGAGTGATACAGCACATCAACGATAATAATGCGCTTTATGAGTCAAAGCTAAAGAATCAAGACAAGAAGTACATCTATCTGATGAAATTTGAGCTCAATTATACTTCGCCTACTGGGAAAAGAGTTAAGGGGTTGCGCCCTTATGGTAAGGCTCATGAAAGTAGTATTAGAATTGGAATCGAGTCAATTTCACAAACTAGGGTCGATGGAACGTATCCAACTCCTGAAGGGAGCCTGATGGTTTACAAAGTCAAAGACATGAACAATGGCAATCCTTGGGTCAAGGAGCCTACCGAGAGCGAAATTAAGGACAGAAGCGCTTATTCTTACTGGCTGTCGTTAGATGACGAGGGTAGGAAAGAGTGGCTAGAAACATGGATGGACGACAATTCTCATTCTACGGGTGCACCTAGCCTAACACTCAAGCAAATCTAAAAACAAAGCGCTCTCATCATGAGAGCGCTTTTTTAATGTGTCGCTAAGCGTTTTTAAACCTAACTCCAATGCTAACCTGCTGCAGAAATATCATACTTCTTCATCTTATGATTCAGAGTACTTAACGGCAGTGACAGCTGCTCAGCTGCACGTTTGGTATGCCAATTACATTCACGAAGACAATCAATGATCACCGTGCGTTCATATTCTCCCACGGCTTCTTTAAGCCCCTTAGAGACGTCTTCTATGGATGGTTCACTCGAAGGCGTAGATACGCTCACAGATGACTCAGTAATCTGAGTCGGCTGCTGAACTACTTGCTCAGGAACCTGTTCACCAAATTCAATTGTTGATAAGGTTTCAAAGTCAGAGAGGAGTACCGAGCGTTCGATGATGTTTTTCAGTTCTCGAACGTTTCCTGGATATGGGTAGTCGAGTAACTGTTTTCGAACATGGGCACTGATGGATAGAGACTGGGGCAGCCCAAGCTTTTTGGAGGCTAGTTGAACAAAATGCTCTGCCAGAGGGAGTATATCGTCTCGCCTTGTGCGTAATGGAGGAAGCGTAATTGGGAACACATTGAGTCGATAGAACAAATCCGCTCGGAATCGTCCTTCTTGAATTTGCCCCATCAGATTACAGTGTGTAGCGGCAATGACGCGCACGTCCACTTCTATCTCTTTACTCGCGCCTACCGGGCGAACTTTACGCTCTTGCAGTACACGCAGTAACTTTGCCTGCAATAACATTGGCATATCACCAATTTCGTCTAGAAACAAAGTGCCACCATTGGCAGCTTCAAAGAGTCCAACTTTGTCTTTATCTGCACCAGTAAACGAGCCTTTTTTATGGCCGAATAACTCTGATTCTAATAGCTGCTCCGGTATTGCGGCGCAGTTTTGCACGACGAGTGGAGCCTTAGAGCGATTAGAGTTTTCATGGATATACTTAGCCATGACCTCTTTACCCGTACCAGTTTCTCCCCTCAGTAATACGTCGACAGGGAGGGACAGCACTCTATCTAAACGTTCGAAAACACTCAGCATCTCACTGCTGATTGCGATAGGCTCTGATGAAGACTTGCGTTTAGACTTTGTTGATAGTTTCACTGACGGTTTTTTCAGCTGATTATCGTCACTTAGGTTCTCGATCACTTGACCATATTGCTCTAACCAGATTGCTTGTCGTATGTGGCTTGCTGCCATTCGACAAAACTCCGTCAAAGCCGCTTCATTATCGATCACACTGAGATCGAGCAGAACTAAGAGTCCAATTGTATTGCCTGATTCATCAACCAACGGCCAAGCCAACAGATTTTGACTGGTGAGACCGAGAGTTTGTTCTGCTTGATAGATGTTTTCGCAGTCGTAGCCGTTGTACTTATATAGCTCGTTAATCAATACCACTTCACCATTGTGAACAGCGAAGTTGAAAGGATCGGACTCGCTCGCGGAATCGATCTCGATAGGCGTCCACGGATGCTCCTTTGCGATCTTGTCATTATGGTAGGCGCAAGTGGGTAGCAAGGTCTCTCCGGTCTGATCAAGAACATAAATGATGCCATGGCGAGCCATCGTCATTTGTTTTGCCGCAGTAAGCACGGCTTCTAATGTCTGAGTCAACTGATTGCGATCAGCCAATGACTGACTGATCGCGAGTAACGCATTGCCCAGCTCGCTATGGTTAGCTGAACTCATAGGACAGTGTACCTTGTTCATCGACGTCAACAGCGATAGTGGTATGAGCATCGTCTTTGTCATGAACCAATAGCTGAGTGGAAAGCTGAGGAAGCAATTGGCGGTTAATCACAGCATCAATGTTACGTGCGCCAGTTTCGGCGAGACGGCAGTTTCCTAAAACAAACTCAACCAAGTTCTCTTGGTATGACAGCGACAATTTATGATGGCTCTTGAGGCGCTTTGAGACCTTGCCGAGTTTATGGTGAATAATATCGGTCATAGCATCATCCGAGAGTGGCATAAATGGCAGTACCGACATGCGAGCGAGCAGAGCAGGCTTGAAATGCTGATTTAGCGTTGGTCTGATGGCTTCCGCAACGATGTTCGCATCGATGTCCTTTGATTGTTGAGCTAGAGATTCGATTTCATGCGTAGCAAGGTTGCTAGTCATGATGATCAGCGTGTTTTTGAAATCAATTGTACGACCTTCACCGTCGTTAAGCGTGCCTTTATCGAACACTTGATAAAACAGATTCAGCACTTCTGGGTCGGCTTTTTCAACTTCATCAAGTAGGACGACCGAGTAAGGTCTTTGACGCACTGCTTCGGTTAACATTCCACCTTCACCGTAACCTACGTAGCCTGGTGGCGAGCCAATTAGACGTGACACAGTGTGCTTTTCTTGAAACTCTGACATGTTAATTGTGGTCATAAAGCGTTCGCCACCAAACATTTGATCGGCGATAGCACGTGCGGTTTCGGTTTTACCAACCCCACTTGGACCTACCAAAAGGAACACGCCAGTAGGTGCTTCTGGGTTGCCTAGACCAGCTTTGGCAGTTTGAATACCCTCAGAAAGCGCCTCAATGGCAAACTCTTGACCTTTAATGTTGTCGTTGAGGCTTTGCTTTAGCGACAATGTAGTTTCTGCCTCATCTTGCAGCATCTTGCCCATCGGAATACCTGTCCAATCAGAGATCACGTGGCTTACCTCGTCTGGGCCGACTTCGTAATGGACAAGTGGGTTGCCATCTCTTACAGCGTCTAGAAGCTCTTGGCAGGCAGCGATCGCTATACGAACTTGCTCCTCGTCCATTTCTTGGTAAGGATTGATGACCTCATCGGTATTCTCGTTTTCAGGTGTTGCTTGAGCTTCTTCGTGGCTTTCATCCGTCCCCTCGACTAACTCGTGCAGACGCGTACGAAGGGCAATCATTTCTTCAATGTGATTGCACTCTTTTTGCCACTGCGTATCGAGGACCTTAAGATCTTCTTTAGTGACTTCCATAGATTGTTTTAAATCCGGAATTGTCGCTAAGCTGTGCTTGTCACCGGTTTGCTGCAACGCGTCACGCTCTAATGCATCCAGTTCTCTTTGCTGGGCTGCGAGTGTTTGGCGCAGTGTTTCAATAGGTGCTGGCACGGCGTTCAGACTGATATTGACTCGAGCACAAGCGGTATCGAGTACGTCTATCGCTTTATCAGGAAGTTGACGACCAGAGATATAGCGTGCTGAGAGTGCGGCCGCTGCAGTGATAGCATCGTCTCTCACATAAACGTTATGAGACTTTTCATAAGCTGGACGCAAGCCACGAATAATGAGCGCAGCCTGTTCTGGTGACGGTTCGTCGAGCTTCACCAGTTGGAAGCGTCGAGCGAGCGCTGGATCTTTCTCAAAGTACTTCTTGTATTCGCTCCAAGTTGTAGCGGCTATTGTTTTCACTTCTCCACGAGCGAGTGCTGGTTTTAGTAGATTTGCTGCATCGCTACCACCTGCCTGATTTCCACCACCAACGAGAGTGTGGGCTTCGTCAATGAACAGAATGATCGGAGTAGGAGAGCTCTTCACCTCCTCTAAAACTGCATTGAGACGTTTCTCAAATTCACCTTTTACACTTGCTCCGGCCTGCAACAAGCCCATATCTAAGCCGTAAAGCTCAACGCCTTTTAGATTATCCGGGACCTCTCCTTGTACAATTTTAAGTGCTAAACCTTCGACAACTGCGGTCTTGCCGACACCCGGCTCGCCGACTGCAATCGGGTTGTTTTTACGGCGGCGCGCGAGAATATCGACGATTTGGCGTATCTCATGGTCACGACAAAACACAGGATCAATCTCGCCATTTCGGGCTTTACCAGTGAAATCAGTTGTAAACTGACTGAGCGCTGAACCTGCTTCGCGGGCTTCTGTTTTTTCAGAGGATGCAACCTGTGCTTCGATTGAGTGGCTAGTAAGGTCGGTGAAGTTACGTTTTAGACTGTCTGGACTGACGCTACTAAGAAGCTCTGCATAGCCATGTTGTCCATAGCGTAGCGGGTTGCTAACTAAGGTGAGTAGTAGGGAACCAGAACGAATTTGCGTTTCTGAAAGATCGAGTGATGATACCAGCCAACTTTCTTGCAACCACTCAATCAATAAAGCAGAAAACACAGGTTTGCTTCCGTTACCTCTTGAGTCACTATCAAGGCAAGAACGAACGGACTGTCTTAATAGATTCTCCGAACAATCAAAATGACTTAATAACACGTCAAAATCACTATTTGGTCGTTCCAATAGACTTAACAAATAATGCTCAATTTGAACTTCTATTGCTTTTTCTGCCACTGCAAGTGCAGCTGCATCTTCTAAAGCCGTTTTTGCTAGAGGGTGAAGACGCTGTATTAATGAAGAAAGGTTTATATTTATCATCTATCTGCTTTTTAGTTATTGAGAAAGTTGGAGGCTATTATACTAAAATTGAATATTTCCTTTCTGAATGGCGATATTTTGACAGGCAGAATTTGGTCGTTTTTTATTGTTATTTCTTGATTGTGAATAATCGAAGTTTGCTAAAATTAGTGCTTATGAATTAAGTGATGGTTATTGTGTCTTTTAGTGTGTTCATATCGCATTAATTTGAGCGGTTTTTATTGGTGATTTTAACTTTATAAAGAGTGAACAATTTATTAATATGCTTTGGCAACAACTTGGATTATCTAACAATAACTTGTAGCTGATAATAGTGTAGATTGGTCTTGGTCCATACTAACTACCTGATAAATAAAGACAATAAATCTTGGCATGATGATTGTATATATGTAATCAGTCGCGGTGATAAGCGATTTGGTTAATTAATACGATTAGATTTAAGAGAAAAGGAAATAACAATGCCAACTCCAGCATATATGTCAATTGAAGGCGAAACTCAGGGTCAAATTACTAAAGACACTTACTCTGCGGACTCAGTAGGTAACACATGGCAAGAAGCTCACGTAGATGAGTTTCTAGTTCAAGAACTTGATCACGTACTAACTATTCCTCGTGATCCACAAAGTGGTCAACCAACAGGCCAGCGTGTACACAAGCCAGTCGTTGTTACTAAGGTTCAAGACCGTTGTTCTCCACTTTTATTCAACGCACTTGTATCGGGTGAGAAACTTCCAGAGTGTGTGATTCGTTTTTACCGCACTTCTGTTCAAGGTAAACAAGAGCACTACTACTCAATCAAGCTTATCGACGCACTATTGGTAGATATGCAAACTCGCATGAGTCACTGCCAAGATGCAGCAACGTCTGATCGCGTGACAGAAGAAGTTCTTAAGTTCACTTACCGTGCAATTGAAGTGACCCACGAAAACTGTGGTACTGCGGGTAACGATGACTGGCGTACGCCTCGCGAAGCTTAATGGCTTAACGCGAAACAATCTAGGGCCAACCTCTGTTGGCCCTTACTCTATTATTAGTATCAGGTGAGAGATATGGTGAATGACGTAGAATTTAAGTTTGAAGTGCCAGGATGCGGTCACGAGTTTAGGGTGGAAAGTTTCCAAGTCACAGAAGAGCTTTCAAAGCCATTTCAAATCACATTATCATTGCTTTCACTTGAACCTAATGTAACAACAGAATCGCTTATTCGTAAGGCAGGGCATCTTTCCCTTTATGGTCAAGGTGTGGCGACAGCACGGCATTTTAGCGGTGTTGTTAACGAAGTTCGTTATCTGGGAACTGGACGTCGTTTTTCACGCTATCAGCTCATATTGGTTCCTCAATGTTGGTTTTTATCGCAGCGTCAGGACTGTCGAATTTTCCAGCAAAAATCTGCACAAGACATCGTCACTGAGGTGCTCGATGATGCTGCAGTGACAGATTATCGTTTTGAGCTATCCGGCAACTATCCTGCTAAAGATTACGTACTTCAATACCGAGAAACGGACTTACATTTTGTCCAGCGAATGCTTGCTGAGCATGGGATGTGGTATTACTTCGAACATACCGAAACAAATCACACCATGGTCATCGTTGATAGTAACGATGCGATTGCTCCACTTGTTAGTACTCCTCTAAACGCCTCTTATATTGGCCCTATTGTCTATCATGCTAATGGCGGTGGGGTACCAGATAGGGAGCATATCAGCGATTTAGAGTTAGTAGACCGTGTGCGCACAGGACAAGTCACCTACACAGACTACAACTACGAGCAGCCCAAGATTCCACAAGAGATGACTAGTACTGGTGATCTGGATAATGACTTGAAGCTGTTTGATTATCCTGGACGCTATGTCGACCCTGCAATGGGGCAGGTTCGAACAAAAGAATGGATGTCAGAGCATATTGTCGATAACCAGTATGTGGAAGCATCAAGTGATGTAATGCGCCTTGCTTCGGGGTACAGCTTCAATATCGGCGAGCACCCAAGATCTAAAATAAATCGTGAGTACATCATGTTGTCCGTTATGCACAGCGGCAGCGATCCTCAAGTTCATGAGGACGAAGCTGGTGGGCAAGCGACGACCTATCATAACCAATTCATATGTATCTCCAGAGAAGTGGAGTATCGAGCCCCTAAACTCGCGGCCCCTGTTGTTGATGGCCCTCAAACAGCCGTCGTTGTCGGGCCGGCTGGCGAAGAGATCTATACGGATAAATTAGGTCGCATTAAGGTGCAATTTCATTGGGATCGATATGGTGGTAATGATGAACATTCAAGCTGTTGGATCAGGGTAAGTCAATCAATGGCAGCGCCTACGTGGGGTGCGGTTTATTTGCCAAGAATAGGCCATGAAGTCGTCGTCACTTTCTTAGAAGGCGACCCAGATCGACCATTGGTTACAGGAGCGGTATATAACGGACTTCATTTCCCTCCATACTCATTGCCAGAGAACAAAACGCGCACCACGTTTCGTACGCAAACGCACAAGGGAACCGGCTATAACGAGTTGAGCTTTGAAGACGAAGCGGATCAGGAAGAGGTTTATATTCACGCTCAAAAGGACATGTCGACAAAGGTTCTTAACAATCGTTTCCGAGACATTGGGCAAGACGAGTTTCTCAAAGTTGCTCGCCATCAAACCAATGAAATTCATGGCGATCACAAAGAGACAATTGACGGGCACAAGACAACACAGGTCAACAGTACCTTTACAGAAACGGTGGAGCAAGATGTCACGGTTACCTACAACGCCAACGAAACTCAGTTCGTTAAGAACAATGCTGAGCTGGAAATTGGTGATAACAGAACGACTAAGATTGGCAAAAATGATGACCTTGATGTCGGTGAAAACAGCAACCTGACTGTAGGGGCGTCGAAAAACTCAGATATTGGGGCGGATGATAATCAAACAGTCGGCGGTAATCTAACGGTATCGGTGAATGGGAATACTTCATACAAAGCGGATGGGGCGACGCAGATAGTTAGTGGCGACAAGATCGTACTTAAAACTGGCGGTTCTTCGTTAGTGATGACGAGTGATGGTTCAATCAAGCTTTCTGGCTCTTCTATTACCATCGAGGGTAGCGATAAAGTCGTCGTGAAGGGCGGTAATGTGGCGATAAATTAACAATGAACAAGTCTGAATTAAATGATCGATTAGTCGTGGAAATGCAAGCCGAAACATCGGCTTGCTTTTCGCGTTTTGGGACCATAGTGGCTATTGGGGAGTCTAATGTCACGGTGAGAGTCAACTTTGATGGTAATCCCTTTCAGTCTCCGATTTCTGCTCGACTTGGTCGAAGTTTTCGCCGTTCAGAAATCGAACTGGCCATTGACAATAAGTTGTCGTGTCGAATTGATTTTATAAACGGTGATGTCAGTTTACCCATTGTCACCGATATATTTTTCTCGTTGCTCGACGACAATGACTCAATGACATTGCGAGCTAAACGGCTAGTGATAGAAGCTGAAGAAGAATTAGTTATCAAAAGTGGTGAGACACAAACGCGTCTCAGCGGTAGAGACGGACGAGTAACGACCAAAGGGAAATATGTGACGTCTCAGGCTGAAAAAGCTCAAAAAATACAGGGCGGCACAATAGCCATTAACTAGTGCTATCTCTGTGTTCAATTATTACGAGTTAAAGAGTTAAAGAGTTAAAGAGTTAAAGAGTTAAAGAGTTAAGGTAGTTCATGCAACGAAGAGTGGGTATCGAAGATCTCAACACAGCAATCGACATAGCGCTGATTTTTGCGGCACAAGATAAGGTTCAGCAACAAGTCAAACAACTTACTAAGCTCTCGGCGAATTGGATAGCGTTTAGTGAAGAGAAACTGATGCTGAGCTCAGAGTCGCTGCTGTTTTTGTTACGTCAACGCCAGAGCATTTTTTTGCGTGGCTTTCCAAGTAGCGATAACGAATATTTAGCGCTAATTGAGAGACAAATGGGTGAACTAAAACGTGTCTATATCGCTTTTTACAACCTCCATCCAGGGCTCATCCACCGTCTAAGTAGTGAGCAACCAGAGGTATACATTTGGCTTATGTTACAAGTCGAGTTTTCTAATGAGACAAGCAATTTATTAAGTGCTTTGTCCTTGTTAGATAAAGTCTCTGTTGAGATGGCTTCGATGCTAACCATTCAGAGTCGAGTCCAAGGTTTGGATGTGCTGTTGGCGAAAATGATTGATGGTGATTGTCCGTTAAAAGCGCAATATCTAGTGTCGCTTAATCACCGGCAGACGTTAAGTGTTGCACTGTGTAAGCATTGGCTCAGGAAGGAGAGGCTCTCTCCGGATTTGCTTAACCCAATACTCGCGATGCAGCAGGTAGAGGAAGCGACTGAGTGGCTTAATACTCAAGTTACTGACTCGTTTTTATTCGAGTGCATTATGACAAAACACGATCGCGGCACTTGGTTTAGGAAGCAGTTCGGCATAGAAATTAGTGATATTTCTTCAGGTGAAGTCGTTACATTCGGAAAGCTGCTTGAGCTGCCGGAGTTTGAACCTTGGAATCTGTCATCTAAAAATGCACATATCGACTTTGTATTGGGCGGCAATACCAACCTTGTTCCAAGCATAGTGGAACAGTTGCTCTCTATTGACGAAATAGAAGGTGAACGCTGGATTCAAGCCTTACACGCGGTATATGGCCCTAAGTTACCGATACTTCCTTCAGAAGTTGGCGTCGACAAAGAATGGGAAGAAGTGGTCGATATTCTCGAAGAGTGGGTTGAAGACGAGAGGCACATCACTCCATATCCTCTTCGAGTGGGCAAAGCACTTAGCTTTGAATCAACGCTCAGCGCGATGCGTAACCCAGATGTGTCCGCGTTATTGCGAGTATGGTTGTGGCGACACCTTTGCGCGCATTCACGGGCTTTCATTCCATGGGCTCCAATGATGTCAGCTCATCAACAAGAGTGGAACTTCAACAAGCTTGCTTCTACCCCGTCTGCCATCGAACGATTTAATATGAGGAGTCAAAATGCAGTTGTGGGATATTGAATCGGATCAAGGCCTATCTCTTAAAGGACGCTTCCAACGAGACGCAGATGGTAACGAGGTTTGGGTCGTTATTGGTAAACGGTCATGGCGTTGGATAGAGGGGGGCGTGGTTTGAGCTTGAAGAAAGTGAGGTTTTCGATGACCCGCTATACATAGGTGAGCCAGGGCTCTCTGCGATGAAAACCGATCATGAATTCGCTTACTTTAAAGCCAATACCGACGTTCTAGTGTTTGGTAAAGCTCGCAGCTATGCCAAGAAGCCAACTACGCAACATGAGTGCCGAGTGTTGCTTGATGGTCATATCGACAAGACACTCAAAATTATGGGCGAGAGAGTCTGGGTAGAGCATGGAGGAGTGGTGACGGTAAGTCGTCCCATTGAGTTTATAGAACGAGAGATTGACTACAGTAACGCCGTGGGGGGAGATGAGCGAAATCGAATCGGTGGCGGTGTTGCAAAGTCGAACGCAGTACTTGTATCTCAAGTGGTCCCCTCAGTTTTCTATCCAAAAGAAGATTGGACGCCAGCGACAAATAAGATTCGAGTCGCAGGTTTTGGACCTATTCCTCCGTTTTTTGATGAAAGAAGGCGCTATGCGGGTACATTTGATGAAAATTGGGTAGAGACCAGAAAGCCAATGTTGCCTTTTGATTTTGATGTGGCGTTTAACCAAAGTGCGCCAAAAGATCAGCAGTGCAATGGGTACTTATTAGGGGGAGAGCGCATCGTATTGAGTGGGTTTTGTCATGATGAAACACTCGCGTTTCGTATCCCTTCATCCATATACACCGCCGTTGCCCATTTTGGCAAGCACATGCGGAAGGAAACCATGAGTATTTATACCTTGTTTATTGATACCGAAACAAAGACTCTGTCGCTTAGCTACAACGCTTCGTTTCCATGCCAAGGTGAAGAACACACACTGACCAAAACACGTATAGAAGTAACCGAAGTGGAGCGCACAGATGCTTAATTCAAAGGGGCGATATGTGTTAGGCGTAGAGGCGGTGACACCTGCTGGAATGAACGTTGAAATATCCACTGCGGTCGCCTCCGCAAATGTAGCAAAGTTTAGTCAGCAGGAGATAGCTGGTGGGCTCGATCGTTACCCCTATGCTCATATCGAGTATATCAATGGTTCCTCACCCTTGCAGCGTCACTGTGAAATGCTCAGTATTGTGCTCGATTCATTGCTTGCACAGCTACCAAGGATGCTCAAACCGGTCCCTTTGCTTTTGAACATACCGAGTTATCTTGATACCTCTCAGGTTCAGGCATGGCTAGATGACAGCGATTATGGCCCGCTCATTTTGGTGTCAGAGATAGTCACAATGCCGGGCCCCCAACTAGTAGGCAAGATGACCGAAATGCTGGACGGCTATGATGCGATAATGTGCGTTGCGACTGATTCGCTTTATGAGATACGCGATGACTTAGTGCATATGAGTAAAGTTATGAGCTCGGATAATCCATGGGGCGTGATTCCCAGTGAGGGTGCCGCGGGTGTCACTCTGTGTCGAAGTAGTACGGTTGATACTCTCAAACTTAGCCCATTAGCTAAGTTGGGCTATTTGGATATTGAAAGCCAAGCAGCAAGTGCGCGAGCAATGTATGGTTTAGTTCAAAAAGCGAGCAAACAGATTGAGTCCTTTGGTGAGGTCTATACCGATATGACGAATCTTCGCAATCACACGGAGGATTATGGGTTTGCTTTGGGTGCTAAAGCAGAACGTTTCACCAATCCTCAACAACCAAAAAGAATCAACGATTTGTGGGGAACATTAGGTAGCTGCTCTTCACTTGCTTTAATCAGCTATGCGACGAAAACGCATAGTTTTAATAATCCGATATCGCTTCTCACGTTTGATGTTGACGGTGCAGTTGGACTGTTGCAGCTTCAAGCTGCAACACTTTAAATTACCCAAAGTTTATTATTAATAGTTCTGTAATTGACTAAGCTCGCACGACGAATTATTACGCTATTACTAAATAAGTCGCCCAACTCGAATCAAAATAAAAATACGACCCAAGTCACACATGAATATAGAGATGAAAATGTGACGTGAAATTTTGTTAGTTAAAGCGAAACGTAAAGCAACCCGTTAGTTAGTAATAATCACTAAACTAATAGCGTTAGTGTTCGTTTTCATTACCAGCCTTGAACTGAAGTCACACAAAACAATATTATCAGCGCCTAGTTATATTGGTATGGTGAAAGAGTTAGAAGTGTCTGATAATCAAGGGTCAAACCAAGGATTTATTGATCAGCTGGTTGTTAAAGCTATTGAAAAGCGAAAAATTACAGCGCAGCAAACGTCAAGCAGAAATAAGCTTAAGCTAGAGTACGTTTTATTCTCGCAGTTTGACGTGCTAGATACTTTGCCCTCCAAGAACGGCCGAGCAACTATTTATCACCTCGCTAAAAAAGATGAACCTGAGAAGCAGCTCTGTTGTAAGGTCATCAATGAGGATGCGCCCGATTTCGCCAACAATATGTTGATTGACGAAGCAAGCAGATTAGAACTCTCTCAGCACCCTAGCGTCGCTAACTTTATTAAAATTGGTACAGAGTTTGAACGCCCATATTTAATGTATGAATGGGTTGTGGGTGAGACGGTTGCAGACAAGATGCAGCGCCACTCAAACAAGGGTTTTCGCCATGACCATATAGCGTGGTTGGTATATCAACTTGCAGGTGCATTAGAGTTTATGCATACGCGAGGCGTATGCCATCTAGACATTAAACCAGCTAACGTACTTGTCAGTGAAGGTGACTACGTCAAACTGATAGATTTCGGTGCATCAAGATATATTGGTGAAGCAGAACGTTACGCAGAAGCTAGCTTGAACTACGCCTCTCCTAATTTTATTGAAAGCGGCATCGCGGAACCTCAAGATGACGTCTATTCATTAGCTCTATTAACAGGACATCTATTCCTAGGTTCGATATTTGGTGATTCTTGGCATAAGCAATTAAAGGGCAGGAAGAGATCGTCTTTAATTCCTAGTCATGTTTGGAAACTCATCAAAGAGGTTGTGAATAAACCAAGAGGTCATGGCTTTACGGCTATTTCCTTTGCCCAACAACTCGCGAGAATTAATACTAGCGCGATCGATTCACAATCTAGTGCGCCAATTTTTAGCAATTTACGTAACGCTGATTTGGTTCTTACTCATTGTCGGCCACAAGAAAGAGCCGGTTTAAAGCGATTTAAGGTATTAGAACTGACTCTAGCCATCTGTGTTGCCGTGACCTCTGGCTTTTATATCTATCAGCAAAGCCAACCAAAATGGCAATCAATTGTTGCAACAGACGTTGCACCGGCGGATATGGTCAGCTCTATAAAACCTGCGCAGACCGCATCCTTTCTCAGTCTACCTCCATGGGATATTGAGTTTGCGCTTAACGATATGGAAAAAGATGTAGTCAGCACCGCCCCTTATCGAGAAGCTTATGAAGTTCAGCAACTGAAACTTGCAGATCTCTATCAAGAAAATCAATCCAATGTTGCAGCTTATCAAGGCCTAGCGGATGAATTACCAACCTCAGTTTTAGAGGTTAGGAATGAGCTCATTGAATTAAGGCAGAAGCTAATCTCGGATGGTGCACTTTTTCCTTATGCAGACAAAACACTGACTTCAGCGATGGCTGCACTCAATAGAGCCGCCGCCGACTCTTACAAGTTATCTACGGTCACAGGTTCGAAGGCACAGCACTTAGCTCAACTTATTCTGAGTGGAGAATCAAAACAAGCGGACCAAGAGCTTAAAGAAGTTTGGTTACTCAACCAGTCAAAAGCGTACTTCTATAGCCAGGTATTGCCAAAGCGCGTGATGGAACAAATTGACGAGTCTATCGCCGAAAACACCAAAGCTCATTATTACAGTAAAGCAATTTCCAAAGCCGAAGCGGCAACTCAGTTCTTTGGACAAACTCCTGAGCTCGCTAAAAAAATTCGTGACCTAAAGGTCGCCCGAAGTGAATTTATTTTGTTTAGCACGGTGACTGAGAAATCTATTTTCGGCAAAAAGAAGTTGCATGACTCTTTGGCGGAGTTGGAGCATAACGCGCCTGGAAAGTTCAGTGAAATTACTGACCTTTTAGGAAATATGGCAACTGATTCAATCGATAAAAGCCACCAAAAATCGATGCCGGCTCGCGGTGCTATTGCAGTCGAGCGAGCGCTCAAAGACTACTTAACGGAGAGTCGAGGTTAACATGTCAATTGTCGATTTAGATAAGCTTTTGTCACCTATCTCGGACGGCTGTCCTTGCGGAGAAGACGCTCGTTATGAGTTCTGCTACGAAATGATGGAAGCTGAAGTAAAGAAGTTTGGTTCTCTATTTGGCGAAACGGTTGATTGGAGTGTCGTTAAAACTCATGCCATGGAGGTTCTAGAGAAGCATAGCAAGGATATTAAGGCACTGTGTTATCTCATTCGAGCGCTTACAGAAGAGTCCGGTTTAGACGGGTTTAAAAGCGGGCTCGAGTTACTTGTCGCGACACTTGAACAGTTCGGCGCTGAACTATACCCGAGACGTAAGCGTGGCAGAGATGGTGCAGTCGAGTGGATAAACCATCAGTTTAGTCTCGTTAGCCCCAAGCTGTCGGAAACACCTCAATCCTGGGAGTTGATCTCGGCTTGCGTCGATGAGGTAGGCAAAGTTCAGTCTCTGTTTGACAAGACCTTTGAAGACTCGGAAAGCGACTTTTTTGAAATAAGAACGCAGTTAAATACCTTGATGCAACAAGCCACAGCAGATAGTCAACTGCAAGAGCCAGATCCAAGAGCTGACGATAGCGAGGCGTCGGCAGAGGTTCAGCTACAAGAACCAACTGAACCTCAAACCGAAAAAAAACAGCGATTAATTGAAAAGCAGCCCCAACAGGCAAACTCGCAACCAAGTAAGTGTAATGTGCCTGCAGTTGAAGTCGATACGGACTTCACCTCTCCGGCAGCATCAAAACGTACGTTAAAAAACGTCGCTGAAGTGCTTATCAATGCTGATGCGAGTAGCGCGCTTGCTTACCGAATATACCGTCACCTTACCTGGGATGATATTGATGGCTTACCTGATCATCAGAACCAAATCACGCCACTCAGCTTGGCTGTCTCTGCTGATCAACAGGCGGATTATAAGGATAAGGCCAAGCAAGAAAGTGACATCGATACGCTAAAGAAGCTAGAGAGAACGCTGACGGACGCGCCATTCTGGCTTACCGGGCATTTCTACGTTTACTCCATGTTGAATAACTTAGGTTTTGCTGATGCAGCGCATGCCGTAAAGCATGAGGTCAGACAATTTATTCATGCGTTTGATGGACTTGAAACACTCGAATTTAAGAATTCTATTCCATTTGCAGACGAAGAAACTCGTCAATGGCTCTCAGCCAAAGATGGTTTGCCTTCTAATGACGACAGTACAGTGCGAACCGTATTCGTTACTCAAGAGGACTCACTGCAAACGGAGGATATTACCCTAGATAATCTGGGGGAACACGCCGCGGAACTTGCTCGAAAACTGGAGCTGGATAGCTCAGGAAGAGGGCAGTTTGTTCTGCATTTGCAATTAATAGCAGCTTACCAGTCTGTCGGTCTGTTTCCACTGTGTTTGCCATTCCTGAAGCGAGGTTGGGAAATACAAAAGGAAGTCAATCTTGCCAGCTGGGAACCCCACTTATCTATGCAACTTGAAACCTTGATTCGCAAAACGCTGCAAGCGCTTTATGAGAACAAGGAATTATTGCCAGTTGAATACGAAGAGTGGCAAGCAATGTACGACTAGTTACAAGAGTTAAATAAGGAACTAAATATGTCACGTGATGGCTCGGTGGCTCCTAAAGAGCGAATTAATATCCGTTATGTTCCAGCGACAGGCGATGCGCAAGAAGACGTAGAGTTGCCGCTGAGCATGATGGTGGTGGGTGACTTCACTGCACGTGCAGATGAAACACCAATCGAGGAACGTACACCAATCAACATCGATAAAGACAATTTTAACGAAGTATTGGATGGCTACGCTCCGAATGTAAAGGTCAACGTCGAAAACCGTCTTACAGATGAAGAAGGTGCTCAGATTGGTGTCGATCTGACGTTCAAGGATATGAAAGACTTTTCTCCTGAGTCGATCGCCAAAAGCGTCCCAGAGCTAAATAGCCTGCTAGAGCTACGCGAGGCACTTGTAGCTCTGAAGGGGCCACTTGGAAATGTACCCGCTTTCCGTAAAAAGATTGCCGCGGTACTCCAAGACGAAGATGCGAGAAAGAAACTACTGGATGAACTAAGCATTGGTGAAGACCAAGAAGCGAAAGAAGAGTAAGGAACGACATGTCGGCAGAAGCACAAGCTCCAGAACAAGAAGCGGCTCTCGCAGAGTCAGGGTCACTTCTAGATAGCATTCTAAATGAAACACGCTTAAAGCCTAGCGATGAAGGCTTTGATGTTGCTAAACGTGGTGTAGAGGCGTTCATTGGTGAACTACTTAGTAGCTCCACGACTGAGAAGGTTGACCAATCTTTAGTTGACCTAATGATCTCTGAAATTGATCAAAAGCTTTCTAAACAGGTTGATGCCATTCTTCATAACGAGGAAGTTCAAGCGATTGAGTCTACATGGCGTGGTCTCAAGTATTTGGTTGATCACACGGACTTCCGTGAAAACATTCAAATCGAGCTGATCTCAGCGAAGAAAGATGAGGTTCTTGATGATTTCGAAGATGCACCTGAGGTTGTAAAATCAGGGCTTTATAAACAGATCTACACTCGCGAGTACGGTCAATTTGGTGGTAAACCAGTTGGGGCAGTGATATGTGACTTCCAACTGTCAGCATCATCTCCAGACATCAAGCTGATGGAATACATGGGTAACGTAGGTGCAATGTCACACGCACCGTTTATTACTTCAGCCTCGGCTAAGTTCTTTGGCGTGGACTCATATGAAGAGCTTCCGAACCTTAAAGATCTTAAATCGGTGTTTGAAGGTCCTCAGTACACCAAATGGCGTGGTTTCAGAGAGCATGAAGATGCACGTTATGTAGGTCTATGTACTTCTCGCTTCATGCTTCGTACTCCATATTCGGTTGAAGACAACCCAATTAAGGCGTTCGATTACGATGAGCAGGTGACAGATAGCCACAGCAATTACCTATGGGGTAATTCGGCCTATGCGATGGCATCGAAAATTAGCGAATCATTTGCTAAGTATCGTTGGTGCCCGAACATCATTGGTCCACAAAGTGGCGGTGCTGTATTTGATTTACCTGTTTACAACTTTGAGTCAATGGGTCAAATCGAAACCAAGATTCCAACGGAAATCTTGGTTTCAGATCGCCGTGAGTACGAACTTGCAGAGGAAGGTTTTATCGCACTAACCATGCGCAAAGGTTCTGATAATGCAGCTTTCTTCTCTGCAAACTCGGTTCAAAAACCAAAAGTGTTTGCCAATACACCGGAAGGTAAGCAAGCAGAAATGAACTATAAGTTGGGTACTCAGCTGCCTTATATGTTCATTATTAACCGTTTAGCACACTACATTAAAGTGCTGCAACGTGAGCAAATCGGCTCATGGAAAGAGCGGTCTGACCTAGAGATTGAGCTTAACAAGTGGATCCGACAGTACGTTTCTGACCAAGAGAATCCACCTGCGGAAGTTCGAGGTCGCCGTCCACTTCGAGCAGCCAAAGTAGAAGTGTCAGATGTTGAAGGCGATCCAGGTTGGTATAAAGTCGCAATGTCTGTCCGTCCTCACTTCAAATACATGGGCGCAAGCTTTGACTTATCTCTGGTTGGCAAACTAGACCAATAACTCAATATCGATAAGACCAAGCAGCCAGTGCAAATTGGCTGCTTTTTTCTTGGATTTACCTATGGAAAAAGGATATCGGTTACTAGAGCGAATTGAGCTAGGGGAGCCGAAGAACAGCTATGAAAAGGTGGTGTCGCACAAACATTTGATTGAGTCTATCCACCTTCATTTAGCTGATTTACTCAACACACACTCTGGTAACGCCATGATTGATAATGATTATGGTCTGCCGGATTTTAATGACGTTCTCGCAAACAATACGAACTTGGTGCGTCATATTCAAAAGAACATCTCTTCAACGATTGAGCAATTTGAACCAAGAATGCTCAACGTCGAGGTTCACTACAAAGAAGATCATCACAACCCACTCCAATTAAGCTTCGCCATTTGCGGTGAGGTATCTCATAACGGTGGGAAAGTCCCCATGTCGATAGATGTGTTTATGGGAACAGATGGCCAATTTAACGTTTAGTAGGTGCCAATTGAGTAGTAGTAAGTATTTTCAAGATGAGCTCACTTATCTGCGTGAAGCTGGTAGTGAGTTTGCCCAATACCACCCCAAGCTTACCCAATTTCTATCAGAAGGAACGTTTGACCCTGATGTAGAAAGGTTGTTGGAAGGTTTTGCATTTTTGACTGGCAGAATCAGGGAAAAAATTGATGACGAACTGCCCGAGCTGACCCAGTCGTTAATGACCCTGTTGTGGCCACACTATATGCGTTCAGTCCCTTCTATGTGCGTTACGGAGCTTACGCCTCATGTTGGTGGATTATCCGAAAAAACGGTTGTAAAGCGGGGTGCGGAGATGGCGAGCGAGCAAGTTGAAGGAACACAATGCCTTTTCCAGACTTGCTACGACGTTGACCTTTATCCAATCTCTATTGGCGGAATTGAGCAGAGTAATACGCGTACAAGTTCGGCAATCAATGTATCGCTATTGGCGGAGTATGGTGTCGATATTTCACGTATCGGTCTCGATACGCTGCGCTTGCATCTTCATGGCGAATTACATATTACCCGTACCGTTTTTTTATGGCTCTTCCGTTACTTGGACTACGTTGAGTTGGATGTAGGAGGGGGCTATAAACACAAACTAAGTCCAGAGTTCATCAAGCCTGTTGGCTACGATGAAGACCAAGCTTTGCTCCCGTATGGCGAAAACTCGTTTTCGGGATATAGGCTGCTTCAAGAATACTTCTCTCTGCCAGAGAAGTTCATGTTTTTCGATGTTCATGGACTAGATTGGCTTCGCGGCATCCCACAGCGCAACAGCGTCAACGTCATTTTCCATTTCACTCGAGCACTGCCGCCTGAGGTAGTACTAAAAGATAAGCACCTTAAGCTGCACTGCACGCCTGCAGTCAATTTATTTGAAAAAGATGGTGACCCAATTCGACTAGAACACAGTCGAAATGAGTATAAGGTTCGTCCACAAAGTAGCAGCCAAGAGCACTATGAGGTTTACTCTGTCGAGCGTGTCGAGAGCTGGAGTAAAGATGAGCGCAGGCGAAAACCACTTTGCGAGTTTGAGTCGTTTGAACACCAAGTCAATCAGCGAGATAAACGAGAGTTCTATAAAACTAAGGTCAGCGAACGAATCAGCGGTCGTGGTCTTGAGCGTTATATCTCGTTCCACACTCACAACGGGAACATTGCGGATCTAGGCTCAGAAACCGTCCTGATGCAATTGCGTTGCAGCAACGCTGACCTTGCAGAGAGACTCTCTGTAGGAGACATCACCTACAACACGCACAAATCACCGACCTATGCGACCTTTAAGAATATTACAAAGCCGACTCAATCTGTTAGTCCCCAGGTGAACGGAGAGCTTCAATGGCAGTTGATTGCCAATATGTCACTTAACTACTTATCACTTGCCAACATTGATGTGTTGAAAGTATTGCTATCAACGTATGACTTTCATTCGAGAGTAGACAGGCAGGCTCACAGAGCGTCGATTCATCGATTGGACGGTATTGTCTCTTCTGAGATTCGACCCATTGACCGTGTGTTTCGTGGGGTTTCAGTGCGTGGTAACCAATTTAGACTCGTTGCAAACTCGACCTATTTTGTGAATGAGGGGGATATGTTTTTAATGACTAACGTTCTCAATGAGTTCATTCGACTCTACTCCAGCGTTAACTCGTTCACCGAATTGGAAGTATTCGATCAAGCCAATGGCGAGGTATATCGCTGGAAGAGTCAACTAGGCCAGCAGACGATACTATGATTAATGCACTATCCACTCAAACTCACGAGTTTAGTTTTTTCCAAGCGGTACTTTTATTGGAGAAGCACTATCAATGGAACGAAGGGAGTGATTTTGTTGCTGTAGGCGAGAACAAGTATTTTCGACAAGAGCGTATTGAGTTCAGTGTCTCACCTGATCTTAGCTTTCCAAAAAGTGATATTTCGTTTGTCGAACACATGGAGCGAGCAGGACAATCATACTCACGCATTGAGACGAACTTCTTGGGGCTTCATGGTTCAAGTTCTCCGCTACCCTCATCATACACTGAGAAATTGGCAGGTCGAGATCCAGAGGATAACCCTGTAAAGGATTTCTTTGACTTCTTCCACAATCGCTACATGAGCATGCTATATCGGGTGTGGAAGAAATATCGATACCACATTCAGTATCAAAGTGGTGCCAGTGACGCGTTTTCTGGACGTATGCTTCACCTAGCAGGTCTCACTGATGTGATGCACGACTGTGATGTAGCTGCGCTAGATAGAGCGAAAATTCTCTCGTATGTTAATCAGCTCTCTACTCGCACTCGTTCTCCCAAGCTCATCTCCGGAATCGTTTCTCATTACTTTTCCCTACCTAGAGTAAGTGTCCAGGAGTGGGTCTATCGCCGCGTTGCCATTGATGAGTGTCAGCGAAACCGCTTGAATCGCTCTAACTGTATGCTGGGTAGAGATCTGCATCTAGGAGAGAGTATTGCAGATCTCAATGGTAAGTTTAATTTGTGTATTGATGACATTGATTTCCATACCTATCGCCAGTTTTCCGTCGGGGGTGAACAGCATCCTATTTTACTTGGTCTCATGAGGTTTATTCTTCGCGACCCTATGTCTTGGGATTTAAAACTCACGGTGAACCTTCATACATTACCCAAGAATAGTTTGGGACAAGGGGAAGGGAACCAGCTTGGTCAAACGCTGTGGCTTGGGGGTCCCAAGCCAAAAGACGCCAAAATCAGCTTTATTGGCAGCATCTAGCCAACGAATTTAAACACTTGAAAGCTTAAGGAGGGGCAAGTGTCCTATTTACCTTTTTACATCACCCCAGAAGAATTTGAACAATGCCAACATGACAGAGAGCTGGAACTACGCACCACTGGAATGATTGATAAATGGAAGAGATGCGACTCGGAGCTTGCGAAGCCATTTATAAGTCCCGTTATGGCGCTTATCCCACTTATAGTGCTTGTTCCTATGCACCTGTGGCTAGCCACTGAAATAGAGATGCCAATTGAGGCATTGTGGTTACTGTCTATTAATCTTTTGCTGACATCACTGCTGAGTTACACAACGCTCATTTTGGCAAAACGATACGAATATAACCTGTTTCATACAGGTTTGGTGATAAAGCGTGATCCGATTATTGCACGCTCTTGGCTTCATATTCTTCTTTGGGTTGTAGGAGTGTTCACCTGTGGCGCTGTATTTATAGCCTGTACCGTAGCACCTTTAATTATCTCGATTGCCATTGCGAACCTGCTTCTTTGCTTGCTCTCTCTAAAAAATCAGTCTCGGTTAGAGTCGGACAAGTGTGTTATACCAAGAAAATCCTGGCTGTTTGCTCGTTACAACACGAAGCGCAAAGTTGTCGTTTTATACCATAAAGGTGAGTTTGGGCGGTACGTAGACAAACATCAGAATCGAGTGTTCAGATATCAAGGGGGGAAAGGTAGCGCAATATTCTGTCGCTCAACAGAGCATTTAGATTCGCTGGTAAGACAACTGTCCTCCAGATTTGAGTTAGAGTGCCATCATGTAGAGACTCAATCTTTGTTTGGCTCGGCAAGGCTCGAAGAGAGCGGTGTAAATACACTTCCTAGACGATATCGATTTTACTTGGTGAGCGATGCTCAATCTTTTAGAGATCAGCAATTGATCGCGCCAGCATTTCGTTATGGGAGAGCTGCTCTGCTTCCGGAAATGGTTAAACCTTGAACTGCGTAGATATCAAAATAGAAAAAGAGCGGAAGAGAATGAGCTTTATTATAGTGACAGTGTCACCATGGTGAGGCTTTCAGGTATTTGTTTGTCGTTTGTAACTGTTAGATAAACAATTAAAAAGGGCCGGTCTACGACTGGCCCTTGCTTTCGATGATAGAAGACTATCGATTAATTGGCTGGTGGAGTACTACTGTCGTATTCAGAGCGCTGATACCTTGAAAAGACTCAATTTCATTACATAAGTGATGAATAGAGTGAAGGTCAGGCGCCTCAATAAGCGCAATGATATCGAATGTCCCACCAACCACACTCGTCAACCTTACTTCTGGGATTTCCCTTAGTGCATTGGTGACGTCATTTTTTCTTGCCTTTCTCACACGAGATAAGTAAATAGCTCGCTGCAGTGCGTCCCTCATTTTCCACTCGAATTTGAGCGGTATATCCTTTAATGATTCCGGTTTTTTCTAGACGACTGATCCTTTCGGCCACAGCGGTACGTGACAGACCGATGTTACGAGAGAGATTTGCGATGGACTCTCGTCCGTTCGAAAGAAGACTTGAAAGGATTTTGCGGTCTAGTTTGTCTAAGCCTTGTAGATTGATATTTGAAATCATGTGTTCTGCCTTTTTTATTATGTGTTGTTATTGTGTTTTTTTAATCGACTCTGGAAGCGTAAAGTTGTAAAGCTCTGCCAGAGTAAATGGGTTTTTCTGTGTTAGTGGGGTGACTCGAAGGCTCAAATCCCTACCAGACACTTTAATGTCACTCACGAAACTACCGTCATGAGTGTTGGTTAGCGCAGAATCGCCAAGCAAGCGGTAAATCGCCCACTGACCACTCTTAGCTAACACATGCTGTTTGCCTTCATCTGTTAAGTCTTGAATGGTAATACTGATATTGAAGTCGCCATTCTGAGGAGGCCATTGTAGTTCTCGAATACGACTTGGCCCGTGGTAATAATCAATATTAGTATCCGCAATCTTTAGACTTGCTCTGATGGCACTCGAATCAAGGTCAAGCACCTTGGCACTAAATGGAATGCTCACCTGGTTAGTACTTTTGTTTATCAAAGTGTCGCGAATAACATTGTAGTTTCGCAACTGAACAAGCAGTGCTGGCGACAATGGCATAACCTCACCATCGACCTCTTTCGGAATCCAAAGGTTGGTATCGTAGAAAGGTGCAAAGTTCTTTTGAATAAAGGTGTCAATTAATCCACCAGAAGCAAACAGGTACTCAAAGTCTTCGATTGAGATCTCTTCGGTCGCAGTTAAATCAAACGGGTATTTGCCTAAGCCAAGTTCTTTGAACTTAGAGAAAACCTCGCTATACCATTGAGTTTGAATCCCTTGGGCTGACTCACCAATCATGACCGACCAACTTTGATTAACGACACCAAGCAACCAACTTCGCACAGGTTCTGGTGATTTTTGAGCAATCTGTTTGAGCTTGATAAGGGGATCAGCTTCAGTACTACTCATACGGTTTTGCGCCGCTGACAGAGCTGCCTGCTGTGGGTTTGGGGCATCAGCAATTTCCTTCATGTAAGTACGAAGATTGCTTAGTGCCGCAATGGTTTCATCCCATGGGGTTGGAGAGTTTGGCGTTTCGTTTATCTGTAGCTGATTGAGTAACTTAAAGGCATTTTCAACGCGTTTCATCAACAAGTAATCGGGTTGAACCACCTCTTCAACGAGTTGTGTAGCCTCTGAGGCCGCCTCCAGCAGTTTAGGGTTAACGTTTGGAATCGAGACTTCTCTCTCTCCTACCGGCGAAAACTGTGTATTGGTATAAACCTGCTTTAACACCGTTGTTAGTGGAGATGAGGGACCAGAAATCAAGTCAATCGCATTGGTGAGTTCACCTACATTGTTATAGCTTTGAACTTTCAGTTCACTGAGTGCATTACGCCAGTAGTTGATGTAATCATCTGTGTACTTTTTACGGACTTGCTCTTTAAATGCATCTTGCTCTTTCTTTGTTGGTATTACGTGATTAGACAATCCAAGTACCCAGTTATCACTGATAACCTGTTGCGACATCAAGTCTACTTGAGGACGATAAAAGGTACTAAAGCCTGTTGACGTATACACTTTGTCGATGATCAAGCGCTCTTCTTCATTTGGAGCACTGAAAACATTGCTGAACTCAAAGCCAACCGCACGCTCTAGGTCTAATGAACCTAAATCGATTGCCTGTGCTTGGCTTAATATGCCAGCATAAACCAAGTCAACGTTGGAGTTGGCGAGGAGTGCTCGCCTTGTTGCGCGCACCACATCCATGTTGATTGCTACTGGAGCAAACTGAGTTCTAAAGTAAGCATCAAGATATCGCATGGATTCTTCGACAACATGTGGTTGTGAGCTAAGTGTATTTAAAACTTGACCAGTTTGATGACGAAGAAACTGTATGTCGCGTTTAGAAGGATCTTGAAGCATCAAGTAGCCCTTTAGTAGCGGCAAAGACTTGTTGAACGCATTTTGATGCTGCGTAAGTTGCATGCGGTAACCTTGCTCAACGACCGGAATGATGTTTTCTTCGACTTGTTTAAGTAAGGCTTCATAAGCAATCTTAGTGCTCTGATCGAGGCGACTGATATTGAGAGGTAGTAGTTCCTCATCGAGCGCTTGTGTACCGCTAAGCCATGCGGAGTAAGAAGGTTCAACACTGTGAGTTGCTCCCTTTAACATGACATCAAAACTTGGATCTAGGATGGCGCTGTCACCTTGGTTGACCCCCATAAGCTGACTAATAACATTTAAGTTTTTTTCTAGCATGGTCGAGAAGTAGTAACCACCTCCGACTATAAGGGCGAGTGAAAATGCAAAAGCCAAGCGACTTCGTCTCTGGATCCCACGAAGGTAGGTTTTATTCTCACCGGCAAAATCGCGCTCAGGAAGAATCTGAGAGTCCACCAAAAGCCTAGAAAAATAAGGTGTTTCCGAAAGCTGAGTATGCTCGGAAGCGATAATCGGCAGGTTGAAATAGTTACTACAACTCTTCGCCAGGAGATTGTACTTTCGCCCACCTTGGATGCTGGAGCAGAAGAAAATCTCCCGCACATCGAGTGAATAGAAGCCGCTGTTGGACTCACATAGTCGTTCGACTACGTATCCGATTTCTTGCTGACACAACTCAAATTGTTTCGGAAAAGCGAGAATAGCTTGCTTCTCATAAACATCCACTGAGTTGGCTGATGAGTCGAGAGCGTTACTTTCTAGAACTTTAACTAGATTCTGAAAACTATCTCGGTAGTAATCTGATATGGCACCTTTCGCTTCTTTTAGCGGTATCGTTAAAAACTCCACTCGAGTTTTTAACGAGCTAAACTGTACGTATTCTTTGAAGCCATCGAGTTTATCCAGCTTGGACATAAACAGGTAAACAGGGAGTGCTGCCGACGTTTTTTCACTAATAGAGTGGAGCCGTTGCAATAATGCACTCAGCGCATATTCTTTCTGCTCTTGTTCTGAAACGATCAGGAACTCAAAATCAATAAACAGAAGTGAACCGGCGAGAGGCTTGCGGGGAGTGTGTCTGATGAGTTCATTGACAAACCGATCCCACAAAGCTCCGTCGTTACTTGATATCTCTTGGAAAGTGAGTCTTTGGTCGGGTTTAATAAAAACGGCACTATCTGATTCGTACCATTCAAAGAAGTCGTTTTTGGCTGTGCGAGTGCGATCCATAGGCTTGATTGCACTTGAGCTATACAAAAACTGGCTTCTTCCGGAACCTTTTGGGCCGACAATGAGATAGATAGGTTTTCTGCCTGCTTCTGAGAGCAGGGGTCTTATGACCATAGAAAGGGCTTCTTCTTCCGTTTCTAGTCGTTGAGCCTTTACGTTGTTTTTTTTCTTGAACCAGAGGCTGATGAGAAACAGGCTTAGTAGCGCTGCGATTACACCAACTCCTAGCCAAAGCAGGGTGTGATCTTGCAGGTTTAACCAAAATAAGCAGACGGATGTATAAATAATCGCGATAACTATCGCTATTGATACCGATATAAATATCGGACTTCTTAATAGTTTGTGTTTAAACATAGTTGTTGTTACTTCTTAAGCCTTAGTGGTGTTATTTTTCTATCAGCTTGAGCTGATTTATTTTATAGAGATATATGTTAAGCAAACGCATTGATTGTTCTAATTCTTCGCTATTGTTATTTTTCTCAGCGTAATCAATACGTCCTAAAAGTGGGAATAGTGAGTTGCTGTACTCATATGCCATGCTGGACTGTCTGTTTGGGTTGTCTATTACGACATTGGCGAATACAGTGCGAGCACTCGAAAATTTGCGAAATAGGGTGTTAAACTCCGACTCAAGATTGGAGCTCTGCTGCAAAAAACGCTCTCTGAGCATGAGCGCAGAAGAGGAGTCGGGGTACAGCTTTATGAGTTCTGCAGTTAATCTTCCTAGCGTTTCAGCTTGCGAAACTTTAACGGCATCTGATGTCCAGTCGCTCATCAGAGCATCTACGCGGTCTACGCTAGCTGCTCTTAATGACGCATCTTCATTGATGCTGATGTATCTTTTTGAAGTGATTACACGAGCGAGTTCGTCAATTGAGGCGTTCTCAATACGTGTCTTCATAGACTCGAATTGATACTGACGGAACGAAAAATGCGCAGCAACAGCAACGGTGATGACAAGCACGAGAGCCAGTATGATCAAGTTACTCGACTTCGTGGAGTGGCTCGCTTTTTTCGCAACGGGTTGATTGGTCGTTAAAGTTGGAGTGACATCCACTTTTATCATAGGAGTAGCTTGTTCGACCGTCTTCAGCACAGGTTTGTTAGCCACAGACTCTTTTCTCGCAGTTTCTTTCAACTCAAGCTCTTTGAGAGATTCTAACCATTGCGACAGCAGGCGACGGATTCGTCCAAACGAAGGTGCTTTGATACCGTAGTGAAGTCGAAGTTCCTCTTCTATTTTCAAACATAGCTGGTGAATCGCTTCAATAACTTGTCGCTCTTCGGGCTGTGGTTTGTGTTTGTTTAATCTTTTTTCCGCGTTTTCGATCATCCACTCGATCGTGCTAATACGAGCGGATGATTTGCTGTGCTCAGGATACGCCGAATACCAGTAGACAACACAAAGATCGAGTACTGAATTTAGCCCATCGTATAGCCCAGATAACCCATTTAAATGAGTTGCTGCAACAGTGTAATAACAGCTACAACGGAAGTCTTTACTGTGTGAAGTGAGTATGGTTTTGGAGAGTTCGAGTACTTTCTTCCATGACACTTTGCCTGTTACTTTATTCAAATTGTTTATTTGACGCTTTATTTCGTCAAATTCGTCCAAACGAACTGGGTTAACACCACTGGGGTTTTCTTTAGAGATTGGCCTTCTCGTAAAGTCACAATGAAGCATATATTTGACATCCAACTGATAGGTGAAAATGTATAATTGTGATTATTAAAATTAGGTGAATTATAAATTTTGTACGATTCTATAGTTAAAAAGTAGAAATTAAATATTAAAAAGTTAAATTTGTTCTTAATATTGCCTTAATGGAACCAGGATCACAGATCGCTATTCTTCAGGCTTGATCAGGTATAGTGTTTCGTAGTTTATTTAACTGGTTTGTCTCTTTCTTTGTGTCTAACTTATTGTAATTTAAGGATATAATATTCGGTAACTGCATATGTGATTAGGTTTATATTGATGAGTGGTATCTTGTTTTCAGGGGAGGGTTTGTTGTTTGATATAGTTGTTTTTACTAATGTGATTAAATAAGCTGTTGTAAACGTTTGCTATTTGTTGTTATTGATAGTTCTGTCTGTTGATTTGTATCATATTAGTAATCTTTCTTTCGTTTGGTTGTTTATTCTAGGCGATCTGTTCTATTTGCTAGTTATAATGCCTTATTTGTGTTTGGTGTGGGTTTGAACCTTGAAAACATAACGATAATTGCTATCTTCGCGAGTCATTATCAAAAGGGATATACCTAGAGGGAAAAATGTATAGACCATTTCAATTAGGACTGGCTTCAGCTTTGTGCCTAGCTGCACCTTTTGTTATGGCAAAAGGTGAGCGTTATGGTGCGTCGGTTAACGTAGTTGCAGTAGAGAGTATCAAGTATGATGAAGGTTCAAGTGGCGATAAACAGTCTCTGAGATATGGTTTAGTGCATACTCGCCCAATTGATGAAACTAATAACCGGTGGCGATGGTGGTTGGGATTAAACTATCTACAAGACCAATTTACTGCACCAAATAATGGGTTGTATCAAGAGGCGACAAATTTTGAGTTTAGGGTGGTACCACAGTTTGCTTTGAGTTCGTGGAGTGTTTTCACCCCATATATCGGAGCTGGATTGTCTTTGGGCTATTCGCAATACACAAACCGTTGGAAGGTCGATGATGAAGGCTTTAAATATGGCTCGCAACTGCAAGATATTGAGCAATTTGAAGTTGGGGCAGTGGCTACCTTTGGTGCGGTAATTAAATTAGGAAGCAATCCTGATGCTCATTTACAGGTTATTCCTCAGTTATCCTATATAGCACCTATATATAACAATGGGATTGGTGGTGCAGAACTTACGATCTCACTTTTATTTTGAGGCTTACCAATGCAGCTAAATCAGCTGAATCTATTCATATCTAAATGTCCAGAAGAATACTCGGGCTCTAAACATTTCGAAATGCCTGAAAACGGTGGCTCTATAGGTCGTGCACCAAGCTGTACACTTTCCCTTAATGATCACAATCGTTTCATTTCTGGTACTCATTGCTTGATCTCAGTTTATGGAGACACCTTTTATATTAGTGATGTAAGTACCAACGGTACCTTGGTCAATGGAAATAAAATACTGAAAAGTCAGCCTATTTCTATTTGCGATGGGGACGTTATTTCATTGGGTCAATATGAAATTGGTATAACACTAGAGAATACGATGATCGCGCAAGATATCGCAGTTGATATTGCACCGGAACGAACCTCTAACGACCCCCTTGCCAATCTGGATGATATCGTTGTTGAGGAAGACCATAAACTTGGTGCGATAGAAGATCTGTTTATGGAAACGAAACATGACGATGTAGACAGTGATGATCCCGTAGCCCATATTGAGTTTTCTACACGAGTCGATGATGACTTTCTGATTCGAGATGAAAACCTTCAAAACGAACGAACAGTTCCGGAAGTTGTTAGCACTCGTCAGATAGCTGATGACAGTATCAGTATTCACTCTCAAGTCGATTTACCGAACTTAATTCCAGAGGACTGGCTGGCTGACAACGCAACTTCAAAGCCACCTTTGACCAGTAAAGGTGATGAAGAGCCTAATCAAAACAAAGAACAACAACCAAATGGGCGACTTGATGAGGAACAGGTAAATCCATCGTTCAAGGAGAACGATGTGATACAACCCCATTCGACGGTAGAACAGACTTATGGCTCGAAAACGAGTCCATCTACGAATGGCCTTAAATGGGAGGAAGTGACTCAACAGTTTGTTCCCACGGCGCAAAGTCAGGCAGTGGCGACAGATTCGAACAGTGAGTCACCCGCAAGTTTTGTGCCTAACTCGACGTCGCCAGAGCCACTTATCAGCGAACAACAAGATCTTTGCACTGCGTTTTATCAGGGCTTAGGAGTCAGTGACTCTGAACTGATGAAGCGTGACGCGTCGACGTTTAAAAACCTTGGTGCGGGATTGAGGCTCTGTATGGAGCATCTTCAAAATAGCTTAAAAGAAGTGGAAGCGCTTAAAGATGATACGGTTGCTGATACTGCGGATGTAAATCTGACCGAATTGATGTTAACGCTGACTCAACAAGAACTATTGTCACCCAATGAACTCGTCGAACAGATGCTTGATGAGTTGAGCGATCACCGTATTTTGTTTAACAAGGCGGTGAGTGAATTATTGATGGAACAAACCAAGGCCAATGATCCAGCGTCATTTGCTAAACAGTATTCCCGTAATGCTGTGTTCTCAACAAAGTCTAAGTTGTGGTCAAGCTATCAAGACTTCTACCAAGAGAATAGCCGTCAGATTCATGAAGGTTCGCTTAAAGAACTGTTGAGAGAGAACTATAACAAGGTCAATAAGGGGAAACATGCGTAACTTTTTACTTTCTCTGATTGTTCTCATGATGTCGGGGTGTTCAATGTGGGACCAGTTCAAAGAGTCTTCAGGAATTACTCCCGAAACCTCGTCTATTGAGTTAGTTATTGAAGCTGACCCGGTCTTGAACTTACGAAAGGGCGGTCAGCCTTCGCCAGTCATCCTTCGAGTTCACGAATTAAGCTCACCCGTTCTATTTCGGAGCTTAGATTTCTTTGCATTGTTCGAGAATGATAAGGCAGCCCTCGGCGATGAGTACATCAAACGATATGAGTATCAAGTTCAACCTGGTGACAACATTCATCAAATGCTCGAACTCGATCCAGCAACAAGAGCGGTTGGTTTTTCCGTCGCTTTTCGTGATATCGATGGCTCAGCATGGCGCAAAGTTGAGGTTATTGAAGAAAAGAGTGAGTACTACTTAAAACTCAAACTTAAAGGAAGTGAGCTCTCTTCGAATACTACACGTGGCATTGAACAGACTTATTTTTAAGGGATAAATGAATGTCTTTATACAATCCGGTTGTCTGGCAAGATGGCATGTTCATGAAGCCGCAGCATTTTCAACAACTTGATAGAGCTCAAAACAAATTGTCTAGTATGCTGAGCTCTTATACGGCCAACTATCATTGGGGAGTCCGTCGTTTAGAAGTAAATAGTCAGCTACTCGCCTTGGGTAAGATTGGTATCACCAAAGCAGAGGGTATTCTGCAAGACCGAACACCGTTTGATCTTCCATTGTTGGCGGAGCTACCTGACGTTAAAGAAGTGGATCCGTCTATTGCAGACAAAGTCGTCTACTTATGCTGTCCTCTTCCGTCTGAGCGATCGGAGCTCTTTGGTGAAAGAGGAGACGGTGCTCGTTTTAGTATTGAGTCTCAAGAAGCTTCCGATGCTTGCTATGACTCAGAAGACTTAACAAGCATCGCTGTCGGTAAACTGAATTTTTGCTTGATGTATGATCATGAAGACAGAAGTTCTTATACTTCGGTACCTATTCTAAAAATCTCTGAAGTAAAACCTGACGGCAGTGTCATTTTAGATGAAAGTTTTGTTCCAACCTGTATCGATATTCAAGCATCTACTGTCCTTAAGAAGTTCGTTACCGAATTCGCGTCGATGTTGAAACACAGAGCAGAGACGATTGTTGAGCGACTGGGTGTTGTGGATCAGCAAGGCGTGTCCACCGTTTCTGATTTTATGCTGCTACAAGCACTTAATCGTTATGAACCACTGTTTTGGCACATTGACAGTGTGGAAGGGTATCATCCAGAAGAGTTGTACAGGACTCTGCTTCAAGCAGAGGGGGAGCTATCGACGTTATGCTCGGCCTCTCGTCGTCCACTAGAGTATGTGAAATACAACCATGGCGACTTAACGAGTTGCCTTTCTGGAATCATCAATAATGCTAAATTGACACTGAGTGTGATGTCAGATCAGCGAGCGATACCGCTCCCATTGAATGACCAAAACTATGGTATCAGAACCGCAGCAATCCCTGATCGTGGCATTGTTGAGAGCACGACGTTTATTTTGGCGGTAAAAGCTGATGTGCCTCTTGATGTATTACATACTCAGTTTGTATCACAAACCAAAATTGGTTCTATCGACAATATTCGCGACCTCATTAACCTGCAGCTTCCAGGTATCGAATTTAAACCAATGCCAGTGGTACCTCGTGCACTTCCTTATCATGCTGGTTACACCTACTTCGAGTTAGACAGCTCAGGTGAAGAGTGGGCTGCGCTAAAGAACGCGGCGGCTATCGCACTTCATGTAGCAGGTGACTTTGCCAACTTATCACTACAACTATGGGCAGTTCGCCTATGAGTTATGCTGACACTGACGTAACCGTCGTACTTTTTCAGCCGGAGCCTGGCAAACCGATGGAGGTTATGCCAGCTCCAGATCTTTCCAGAAACATTGCGGTGCAAGATCTCACGATTGCAGGTATCGGCGTAAACAGGCTCGTGGATCAGTTCTCTTGGCTGATTGCCAGCTTGTCATGCATGTCTTCAATTCCTTGGTTAGATGATCCTATGCCATTTCGTGAACAAGTCGCTCGTGAGATACGAAAAGGTGAAAGAAAACTTAATGAACTGGAGTTAGATAGAGCGTCTATTCTGGTTATACGCTATTGCTTGTGTGCCGCGTTAGATGAAGCGGTTTGTAGGCAAGAGTGGGGGGGCTAATAGTAACTGGAGCCAAAACAGTTTACTGTCCGAGTTTCACAATGAAACCTCTGGAGGGGATAAGTTTTTTATCATACTCGAACGACTCAAAGCCGACCCGAGGAAGTATCGAGAGGTGATTGAATTTCTCTATTTGCTACTTCAGTTGGGTTTTCAGGGTAAGTTTGGTCGAGAAGAGCGGGGAGGGGAGAAACTCTCTGAAGTAGGCAGTACGGTCTATCGACTCATTCGAGATGCTCGTCTCAGTGAACAAGAAAACATCTCATTGATTAATCTCAAAGCAAAATACGTCAAAAGCCCGTTAAAGCGAGTTATTCCTCCAAAGTGGACAATTGGCATTAGTCTGACGGCATTTGCCCTTATGTATGCTGCCACGTATTTGTTAATAGACGTCAAATTCCAGCAGCTATTAACCGTCTATCAGTGAAATAATCTAACGAACTCATAGCCATTATACACAGAGGAAGTGTTCCAATTTTCATCCTGTTTACTTGGAACACTCCGTCCTTTCTACATTCTTTGTCATTTCCGCTTCGTTTCATCACCCTGTAAAATTGATGATTTTTGTAAAATTGACAGTGTAAAAATTTTGTTGTGAAATTGTTTTTAAAAAAAGCGCTATTCTAAAAATCAAGCGGTAACCAAACGGTCATAAAGAAGTAACAGAGCTTGGTTAATGCAGTACTCAAAGCAGCTGAAGGAATAGACTATGAACATGCAAACATTCGATAAGACAGAGCAACAAAACCCACAAAACTTTATCGCACAAGCCGTGTTTGCCGTTGAAATGGTCGACGCTGGTGAGATGACACAAAAACAGAAGATGTCCAAGCAACTGCTAGATACACTATTTCCTCTAGAAAACGGCTCACACGAAGACGTAGTAAGCTACGAAATAAACTACCGCCACGTGCAAGCTTACTTCAAGAATGGACAGCACAGCGGTCTTCGAAACAACAAACACTTTGTCGCTTACACTGGTGACGAATGCAGCCCAGACAATATTCTGTTCCGTGACGAAAGCGGTACTCACGTAGAGATCACCATTGCACGTCGCAAAAAAGGTACAGGCTGTCTCGAGTATGTGGAAATCGACGATATTCAAATCGAAACATGTACTACTTTCGGCGCAACACAAGAAATGGGCTTACGCCACTGGGTTAGCTTGGTGAAGGGCGATGAAAAGCGTCACCCAGCTGCGAGCAATGAAGATAAAGAGTACGTAGCGAAGAATGGTGACGATTATACACTGATGTTTAGTTATGCTGCTTGATAGGTTCTCAAGTAAAACGAAGAAGCCTCAATATTGAGGCTTCTTTTCAATTGTCTCTCCATATAAATCGGATCTACACCGCTATTTTCAACCTCTCTAGCCATCAGAGCTCAACCACACTTAACCTAAAAAGCCTTAGTATCTAAAGTGCCCTAAGGCATGAATGATATCCATTGCCAATTCCTCGTGTCCGGAGCATCTTCGTTTTTGGCCTGCTTTGACTATGTACTCAAACGGGTTTTTAATCAGATAAAGTTAGAAGACTAGGGGAAAAAATAGCACGCAGCTTCTATGACACTGATCGACATAAATCCTGGCACGTACCCAACGGGCAAAAACGGGAAAATAATATGGCGACTGTTTATGTCAGTATCGGAAGTAACATCAATCGCGAATATCACATTACGCAATCCCTCAAGGCATTGAATAGTCGCTTTGCAAACCTACTTATATCTAAATTCTACGATTGTGAGCCCGTTGGGTTCGAGGGAGATAATTTCTTGAACCTAGTCGTTCGGTTCGAATGCGACCTTGCTATTGCAGAATTAGCGAGTGTTTTGCAACAAATTGAACGAGAGAATGGACGCCAGCGTCTAACTAAAGAATACGCTTCACGTACATTGGACATCGATATTCTTCTCTACGATGAGCAAGTAGGCATAATCGATGGAGTTGAATTACCAAGAGGTGAAATCACCGAGTACGCGTTTGTATTGCGACCTCTGGTTGATGTTGCGGCGGAGGAACTTCATCCTGCTTTATCCATCTCACTTCAGCAAATCTGGGATAACTTCGATCAGTCAAGCCAGAAAACACAAGTGATACCTTTTGAGCTCACACTTTCCTAGTCATGTAATTTCTCAAATAGTCGTCTGACCACCTTGTCGCTGGCGCCTTGTTTGATCTTTTCCTAAAGCCGGCACGTAATCGACATCACCTTCTGATGAGTGGAAATTACAATGAATAACAACGCAATCATTACCATCACGAATCTCAGACTACGTACCTTTATTGGTTTTAATGAGGATGAGAGAACGAAGCAGCAAGACGTCGTAATAAACGCAGAAATCCATTATCCAGCAAACAAGCTTTGCCTTGCCGATGATGTGGATAACGCGCTCAACTACAAAAATATATGCAAAAAAATCATTCAGCACGTGGAATCCGGCAAGTTTCTGCTTCTAGAAAAACTCACCAGCGACGTACTTGGGATCTGTATCGACCACTCGTGGGTGCGATACGCAAAGGTAACGATAGACAAGCCCCATGCGTTACGTTTTGCAGATTCCGTCTCGCTTACCTTGAGTTATGAAGCAGATAATGAAACCGTCCGAGGAGAGTTCTGATGCCAAGTATCGAAGCAAATAGAGTGAGAGAAGCTCTTATCGCAAAAGGGCTTGAAACCCCAATGACTGCGAGTGAAATGAGTAGCGATCAGAAATACAACAGGATCAAAGGCCTCCTAACGGAAGTTGTTAGTACCCTTGGACTTGATCTCACCGACGACACTCTCGCCGAAACACCGCATCGTATTGCAAAGATGTATGTACATGAAATCTTCTCTGGACTGGATTACGACAACTTTCCAAAGATCAGCGTTATAGACAACAAGATGTCAGTTGACGAAATGGTCAATGTGTCAGATATCGATTTAACATCAACGTGCGAACACCATTTCATTACCATTGATGGGCTAGCACAGGTCGCCTACATCCCTAAATCAAAAATACTAGGGTTATCTAAAATAAACAGAATCGTTCGATTCTTCGCCCAACGTCCACAAGTTCAAGAACGACTCACCCAGCAAATCCTAGTCGCTATACAGACGCTAGTAGAAACAGAGAATGTCGCAGTCACTATCAAAGCGACGCACTATTGCGTCAAATCGAGAGGCGTTATGGATGCCAACTCTGAAACGACAACAACTGCTCTCGGCGGCACCTTCAAAACCAACCCCCAAACCAGAGCGGAGTTTTTGAGATGAGTGAAACGATTCTAGTAACTGGTGTGGGGAAGCGGCTGGGCTTTGCGCTTGCTCAGCAGCTTTTGTCTGATGGATACCGAGTGGTTGGCACTTACCGAAGTGACTATCCGCAGCTGCAGTGCCTACGTGATAATGGTGCCGATCTCCAGCAGGTAGACTTCTATCAAGAAAACAGCGTAGAGGCCTTCCTTAACTATGTAGGTCAAGAGTACAAAGTACTTCGAGCCATCATTCATAACGCATCCGATTGGAAACCGGAGAGCAAAGAGAACCCAACAGAGGATGCGGCACACATTATCAACCAGATGATGACAATACATGCAACCGTGCCTTACTTGGTGAATCTAACGCTCAAAGACCATCTCATGTCTGGCGATACAACGTCAGACATAATCCACATCAGTGATTACGTTGCAGAAAAAGGCAGTAAAAAACACATCGCTTACGCCGCCAGTAAATCTGCACTCAATAACTTGACGTTATCGTTCTCTGCAATGCTGGCGCCCAAGGTCAAAGTTAATACTATTTCTCCGGCCATGCTCAAGTTCAATGAGCATGACGATGAAGAGTACAAAGCTAAAGCTCTGTGCAAAGCCCTGATCCCTGCAGAAGCCGGTTTTGAGGAAGTGATAGATGGAATCAAGTTTGTTCTGGCGAGTCACTACATGACTGGGAGAACATTGCACCTTGATGGCGGTAGGCATCTGAAGTGAGTCGGTGGTCACTAAATCCAACGCTGTACCATGCGGGTGGTTTCAACATAAATAGCCATCGGATTTGAAGGACAATTAGTCTGAATTGCTATAGCTAAGCATCAATGATTTCCTTTACCAATCCTACAGTGGCTTCCACAAGTATGTTATCCGGTGAAGGTAGATAAGACACAGTAAACTTTAGCGGAGACGGGGACCATTCGGCATCAATTATCTGCAGAGCTCCTGTTTGAAGCTGGGGCTCAATCACTTCTCTTGGCAAACTGCCGACGCCCACGCCATTTTCAACCATCTTAACGCCTGTTGATAGCGAGCTTACGGAATAAAACTGGACCGAGCGTAGGTTATTGTCCGCAAAGTGTCTTGCAACCTCGTGATAGGGCAAAGTATTGCGGGCATAGGTGATGATCGGCCAATTTGCGAAGCTTGACGTCGTGCTTTTTGCTTCTAATTCAAGTGATGGACTCGCAACCCAATGCAGTGGGTATTCGCAGGCCATGTGATTGATGACCGATGGCTCTGGAACGGGACCTAATAAGATGGCGATGTCGATATTGTGCGCTAGCAACTCTTTACTGAGGTTAACGGTGAGGTCGACTACTAGCTCTACTTCAATATCGGGATACTTGTCATTGATTGCGGCCAATAGCTGGGGAAGCCAAGTGTGTACTATGGTTTCCGCTACTCCGATTCTTAACAGTCCCGACAGCGCGGTTGCCGCGTTGGCTCGGTAACAAAACTGTGCGGCTTTGGCGAGAATATTTTCTGCAAGCGGCAACAGTTCTCGCCCCTTCGCTGTCAGCGTGACGGCACCTTTATCGCGATTAAACAGTTGCGCTCCTAAGGAGTCTTCCAAGTTTGATATACGCGTAGAAATAGCGGGCTGTGTTGTGCATAGGTGGTCAGCCGCATGTCGAAAGCTTCCTAGGTTGGCGATCCAAACAAAAGTTTCAAGCTGTTTCAGATTTAGCATTGTTAAGAAACTCCATTTCCTTGCTTACCTGATGGGTTAGGTTTTGCCGATAAATATTATTTATCAATATACCCAAAAAAACGCAAATAGACATTATGCGTAGATACCGTAGTGTTACTTATTGTTAATAGTCCGATAACTCAAGGAGTGATTTACATGTCGGTATCGCAACTTTCAGTAGAGCAGCTTCGCCAGCAAATCCGAAATAATGACTACAAAGGATCGACCAGTGGTCTAGCTCAGTCTTATTTACAGGCCAATTTAGTGATTTTGCCAAAAGACTGGGCCAATGAGTTTCTACTTTTTTGTCAGCGTAACCCTGTTGCATGCCCTTTAATTGGTATGACAGAGCCTGGCAGTAAATCTTTGCAAGAGATTGGCATTGATATCGATATTAGTCGCGATGTTCCCGAGTACCACGTGTTCCGTAACGGTGAGTTTGATAATAGTGTTTGCGACCTGACGGAGATTTGGCGCGATGACTTTGTGGTGTTTGTTCTGGGCTGCTCATTTTCTTTTGAGGATGCCTTGATGCAAGCAGGGCTTAAGGTTAGGAATATCGAGGAAGGGTGCAATGTGTCGATGTACGATACACAGTTGGCGTGTCATTCGGCCGGTCGTTTTCATGGCAACATGGTGGTGTCGATGCGACCTTTCACACCAAGCGACGCAATTCGAGCCGTTCAAGTGACTACGCGATTCCCGAAAGCACATGGGGCGCCTATCCACTTTGGTGATCCCTTGTTGATAGGTATCTCAGATATTACAACACCAAGCTATGGTGATGCCGTGGAAATTAAGCAAGATGAAGTGCCGGTGTTTTGGGCGTGTGGTGTTACTCCGCAAAATGTCATTCGCCACAGTAAACCGCCGATTTGTATTACTCATGCACCAGGCAAGATGCTGATAACTGATCGTCTGAACAACGAGTTGTCGTTTATGTAATTGCTTGAGAGAGGTTATCGATGAAACTTAATTGCGATATGGGCGAAAGCTTTGGTCTTTGGAAACTTGGCGAGGATGAGGCTGTCATGCCTTATCTTGATATGGCTAACATAGCATGTGGCATGCATGCTTCTGATCCAATGGTCATGAAGAAAACCATCGAATTAGCGAATCAATATGGTGTCACCATAGGGGCACACCCCGGCTATCCTGATCTACAGGGCTTTGGACGTCGGACAATGCAGATGACGGCAGCGGAACTAGAGAGTTACTTTGTTTATCAACTAGGGGCCCTTGATGGCTTGTGTCGAAGTGAATCGACTCGAGTTCAGTACGTGAAACCGCATGGTGCGCTCTACAATACTATGATGAAAGATGACGCTGTGATGTGTTCTCTATTAAAGGCGCTGAGCAGGTTTAACCCTCAGTTACCCCTAGTGGTTATGGCTGTGCCAGAGCGTGAGCACTATCTGGAACTCGCATCCGGCTATGACGTCGAGTTGCTTTTTGAAGCCTTTGTTGACCGCGTCTACGCGGATGATGGACGCTTAACCCCTCGTACCTTGCAGGGATCATCACACACCTCGATTGAGACTATCAAATCCCAAGCCATACAATTAATAGAAAATCAGTCAGTGACTTCTATCTCTGGAAAAACCTTACCCGTTGTAGCGGATACGCTTTGTATTCACGGTGATGGTTTGTTGGCACGTCAAATAGCGACGGTCATTCGCAGTCAACTGGAGTGTGTATGACGATAAATCCGGTCAACGAGAATACGGTTATTATTTATCTTGCCGACGAAGTGACGCCTGATGTCGCGCGACGCGTTGCGAGTGTTATCCCTCAAATCAAGCACTCTTTGGGACAAAACTTGGTCGATATCGTACCGTCATACACCTCAGTACTAGTCAGTTTTGACCTTAAAGGGATGGGACTTAGGGAGGCGCTTCAATTGCTTCAAAGTTCAATCTCAACTTGTGAAGGTGAAACAGAGTCAAACTCAGTGAAGACTATAGAACTCCCAGTTTACTATGGTGAGGAGGTCGGTTTGGATCTTCATGACATTTGTGAGCATACGGGGCTAAGCATTGAAGAGGTGGTTCAAATTCATTCAACCACTAGCTATCAGGTTTATGCTATCGGATTTGCTCCAGGGTTTGCCTATCTTGGTAATACCGATCCAAGGCTTGAGATACCGCGCAAACAAACGCCTAGATTAAAGGTGCCAAAAGGGAGTTTGGCAATTGCAGACCGGCAAACCGCCATATATCCCAAGCAATCCCCTGGGGGCTGGCAGATTATCGGTCGGACGCCTGTCGATTTGATTGATTTTGAAAGAGAAAATCTGACGATGTTTGAAATGGGGGCCCAAGTATCTTTTAAACCTATTACTAGAGAGCAGTTTTTAGAAATGGGAGGCGATCTCGAGGATCAGGCAGCCCAGCAAGAACGGAGGTGCGCGTGAGTATCAAGGTTATTTCGGGTGGACCGTTAAGTTTAGTTCAAGACTTGGGTCGCTTTGGACATCAGTCAATTGGAGTGACAACTGGTGGACCTATGGATGAGCATGCGTTTCTCTGGGCAAATCGCTTACTTGGCAATACTCAGGATGCCGCGCAGATCGAAGTGACTCTCGGTCATTTTAGTTGTGAGTTTGAAGCGAACACAACGGTCGCCATAACTGGTGCTGATTTGGGAGCTTGTATAAACGACATACCTATAGAAATATGGCGAGCGCATAACGTTAATGCCGGGGACCGATTACGATTTACGGCTGCAAAGAAGGGTCTAAGAGCCTACATAGCTGTCGTTGGCGGTTTTAGAACAACGAAGACGCTCAATAGTTGTGCCACAGTTATGAGGGACCAACTTGGTGGCCTTTGTGGAAGGGGGAAAATGCTTGATGCCGGTGACCGTATTAATTGCACCGCCAGCGAGCCTAGACTCGTCACTCGAGTGCCGGCGTCGTTCATTCCCGACTATAAAGAAGCGGTGGTTCTTGAGGTTATCCCAAGTTATCAATACCTAGAGTTTAGTCGAACGCAAAGGCAGCGCTTCTTTGATTCTACTTATACGATAACACCTCAAATGGATCGTATGGGTTGCAGGCTATCGGGAAACGCGGTTGAATTCGACAAGAGTTCATTGATATCTGAAGGAATAGCCTTAGGAGCCGTCCAGATCCCTGCTGATGGGCAGCCTATTGTGCTTCTAAAAGATAGGCAAACAATAGGTGGCTACCCAAAAATTGGATGTCTAACAAACAAGAGTCTCAACCTTCTCGCCCAGTGCACACCAGGTACTCAAGTTCAGTTTGTAGAGAAAGATATCTTTCAAGCGGAATCTGAGCGCGTTATCGAGCAACGCTTCTTTCACCACTCAATCTAAGCCACATTTTCTTGTATCGATTCCCAGTTTTGCTGCCTCGTAGGGGCAGCGACTACTCACGCCGTCGTGATTAGTGGTTAACCTAATATATCCCCTTGAGCGACTTCTTTCGCTATGACATTTGTGTTGTGACTTCGCTATCAAACTTGTAACTATCCCTTTACTTATATGACCTTATATTGACCAATTGGATAATTGCCTATGAAATAATTCTTCCTTTATATCATCTACATAAACGCAACAGAGCAGCACGTGATAAAAGAAATTTATGGGAATAGTAAGAAATTTATAATTGGACTCTATCGGTTGTTGCAAAGATGATAAAAATGAAAACGAACTGTAATGCACTCACCGGTTGAGTTCAGGGCCGGTCAGAAGAAAGGAATCTAACTATGTCAAAACTACGTTCTAAGAAACTTCTCACCCTAGCGGTTACTTCTATCCTTGCGTCTGGTTCGCTGCACGCGAGTGACACACTTTCTGTCGTTGGCAGTTGGAGTAGCCTGCCGCTCAACAAGCAATTTGAAACGCCTTTCTGGACCCAGATCCTCCCTGAAGCAAGCAACAATGAGTTCCAGGTTCAAATGACCACACACGACCAGATGGGTATTGGAAGTGGCGATGTTTATCGCATGCTAGGTGATGGTGTCTTCAATGTCGGCATGACGGTGGCGGATTATGCGGTTTCTGATTCACCTGCTTTAGAATCTCTTGACGTTCCTCTGATCGCCACCAGTGTCGATGAATTTAAGCAAGTCGTTGATGCAGGGCGACCTATGGTAGACAGCATCTATGAGCAAACCTTCAACTCAAAGGTTCTAGCTATCGCTCCTTATCCTCCACAAGTCGTATTCTGTAAAACCGAAGTTGCTTCGCTAGATGATCTTTCAGGCAAAAAAATCCGCGCATCAGGACGCATGACAGCGAAGTTCCTTGAAGCGTTGGGGGCGCAAAGTGTCAACGTGAGCTTTGGTGAAGTTCCTGGAGCTCTGCAAAAAGGTCTGATTGATTGTGCGGTGACAGGCGCGGGCTCGGGCTACAGCGCAGGCTGGTGGGAAGTGAGTACGCATCTTTACACCCTACCAATTGGCGGATGGGATCCTGTTGTGACTGCAATGAACCTAGACAAATGGAACTCGCTAAGCGCAGAGCAGCAAACTTTCCTAGTGGATGTGCTAAATCGTAAGTTTGAACAACCTGTTTGGGAAGAAGCACAAGCAACCATCGAAGAAAACGTGGCTTGTTTGACCGGTAATGGCCCTTGTAGCAAAGGCGATACTCGTAACCTAACGTTAGTGGAACCAAGTGAAGAAGATAAGGCAAAAGCAAGACAGGTGGTTGAAAATACAGTTCTTCCTGACTGGTCGAAGCGAGCTGGTGCTGATTGGACACAAGTATGGAATGACTCTATCGGCAAGGTAGTGGGTCTATCTGCTGATAAGGGATAATTGCTTATGAACATGATTGTCACTATTTTGAAGCGCATAAATGATTGGGTTGCTGTAGTCGCGGGCATTGCTTTGCTTGGAGGGATTTTGCTCATCTGTGCCGAGATAGTTTCTCGTGCGCTCTCTGTTCCTTTCTCAATTTCAGAAGAAATATCGGGCTATATCATGGCGTCGATTACGAGTTGGGGAATTAGCTACGGGTTGCTCAATCATGCTCATGTTCGCATCGATATCTTAAGAGTAAAAACGTCGGAGCGTGTCCGTTCGTTACTCGACCTTATCTCAATTGCCTCCGTCTCTTTTGTTGCGATATACGTCGCAACAAAAGCCATCACCGTGTTGGAGAAGAGCATCAAGTCAGGTGCTCTTGCGAACACCGCATTAGAGACGCCACTTATAATCCCGCAATTTATTTGGTTTGCTGGCTGGATATGGTTCGCCATTTCCTCAACGGGGCTGTTAATCGTAGGTGTTTATCTGTTCTTCAAGAAACGACCTGAAGAAGTGGATTCAATTATTGGTGTGAGGGCAGAAGCATGATTGCATTTACCGCAGGCGGTTTGCTGGGGCTGCTCACCTTATCCATCCCAGTAGGTATCGCTCTATTTTTATTGGCGTTCGGCATCGACCAGTTTTTTAGTTTCTTTCCATTGATGAAAGGGCTAGGGCAGGTACTTTGGTCTTCGTCTAATCACTCCACCTTGATCGCAATCCCGCTTTTCGTTCTCATCGGTGAGATTTTGTTGCGTAGCGGTGTAGCTTCGAAAACATACATGTCTCTCAATAAGTGGGTTGCGTGGCTTCCAGGTGGTCTCATCCATGCCAATATCGCAACCTCAACGATGTTCTCTGCCACATCAGGGTCTTCTGTCGCGACTGCAGCAACCGTAGCTCGCGTCGCGACGCCTCACGCTGAAAAGCTTGGCTATGACCAAAAGCTATTCACTGGCTCAATTGCGGCTGGTGGTACCCTAGGCATTCTCATCCCACCTTCGATTAACCTGATTGTCTACGGTTTCTTAACCGAAAGCTCGATACCTCAGCTATTCCTTGCTGGAATAGTACCCGGCTTGGGTATGGCGATTCTGTTTATGCTAGCCACTATTATCATGTGCAGCGTCAAACCAAGCTTGGGCGGTCCGAGACAGTTTTACTCATGGAAAGAGAAGATTGAGGCGCTAAGCGATCTGATACCAATCATGGTGCTATTAGTCAGTATCGTTGGCTCTATCTACGCAGGCTGGGCCACCCCGACTGAAGCGGCAGCCGTCGGTGCAGTGTTTGCTATGATCATCGCCACCGTGAATCGATCATTTTCGACCGAGATGCTTCTCGATTCACTTAAAGGCACGATTCGAATTACCTCAATGATTATGCTGGTGGTACTAGGTGCTTATGTCCTCAACTTCGCAATGACGGCTGCGGGGATTGGTCGAGTGCTACAAAGCGCCATTGAATCGGTAGGTCTAAATCCTATTACGACCTTGCTGATCATTATCGCTATGTATGTATTGCTCGGCTTCTTTATTGAGACGCTATCTTTGATGGTAGTGACTATTCCGATCGTCGTACCGATCATTGTTCAACTCGGCTACGACAAGATTTGGTTTGGTATCCTAATGATTGTTCTGGTTGAAATGGCGCTCATTACGCCACCAGTAGGATTGAATCTCTACGTCGTTAATTCGTCGAGAGTGAAAGGCAAGATGCAAGATGTGATTCTTGGCAGCTTACCTTACGTCATGATCATGATCTTAATGGTCGTTCTATTAATTCTGTTCCCGTCCATCGCGTTATATCTCCCAACCAACTTTTGAGGTATCTAATGAAGTTTATTGTTAATGGCACAAGTAAAGAGTTCAATGTCGATACACTTATCGTGGCGGGATGGACTGGTCGAAATCAAGAGGCGGTACAGGAACATATTGATGAACTTGCCGAGCTAGGAGTCGCGCCGCCTTCTACAGTGCCACTGTTCTATAAAGTGAGTCAGCAAATGCTGACTCAACAAAAGCGGATTCAGGTATTAAGCGAGGGTACGTCGGGTGAAATTGAGCCAATAATCGTGCGCGCAGACGGTGAGTTTTGGTTTGGTATTGCCTCTGATCATACTGATAGAGACTTAGAAGCGTTTTCGGTAGCACACTCCAAGCAAGTTTGTCCAAAGCCGGTCTGCAATGAGTTGTGGCCGTTGAGTGACATTGAGGATCACCTTGAGCAGATACAGCTTACGTCTTGGTTAGACGAGGGAGATGGCTGGGTTCGATATCAACAAGGTACATTGGCTCAAATAAGACCAATTAGAGAACTCATTGAGCTGGTTGAGCTCCCAGCTAACAGTGCGATGCTATGTGGGACATTCGCCGCGATCGGCGGTGTGAGAAGGACAGCTAAGTTTAGAATGGAAGCGTTCGATCCAGTGCTGCAGAGGTCACTAAGTGCTGAGTACGTCACAAGCGAACTCGACGTGATTTCATAGGGGGAAATATGGAACATGATCGACAGAACTTCGCCGATTCAAGTAAGGTATTTTTAAGACGTTTCGAACCTCAAGATTCATCAGATGGTATATTAAGCCACTTCAGAGTGTCAGTAAAAGCCAACTTTGATGTTAAGGGCTATCCGACGTGCTGCGGAACTACGTTGCTTGCCGACAACATAGCGCAAGAGGACGCGAAAGCCGTCCAGCTGTTAAAACATGCCGGCGCATATTTGGTCGGTCATACTAATATGACAGAGCTAGCCTATTCAGGGCTAGGTCTGAACCCACATTATGGTACGCCAGAGAACCCTATTGTAGAGGGAGCAATACCTGGGGGGTCAACCAGTGGAGGTGCAGTATCTGTGGCGACAGGAGAGGCTGACATCGCCCTAGGCACTGACACTGGCGGTTCTCTACGCATTCCCGCAGCATTTTGTGGGGTGGCAGGCTTTAAACCATCGCAGCAGTCAGTATCAAGTCAAGGATGCTGGCCACTATCTCAACAGCTCGATAGCGTTGGACTAATTGGGAAAAGTGTTTCGGATTGCCGTCTAGTATGGGAGGTGATTTCTAATTCCACGTCGACGGTCGCTACTGATAAGACTTCAACAGAGCTAGAGTTTGTGATTCCAAAGAACTTTGGTTTTGATGAAATCGACCCAGAAGTCGCTGAACTATTTGATCAAGTTGCCTCCATTATCGAAGCGGCGGGCTTTATGGTTAGAGAAACAAGTCATCCGCTGTTCGAAGACTACAAAAAACTACCTGTTTGGCATTTCTCCGCGGTTGAAAGTAGGCATTTTTATCAGTCACATTTCGATACCGACAGTCCCGATTTAGATCCAAGAGTACGCTCCAGAATACGTCGAGGTGTTGAAATCGACGATGTTGAGTTTGAAGAAACCAAAAACGCGCGTCGTGCCCTTATTGATACGTTTTCCACTCATTTTGCGAACAAGGTTGTTTTGATGCCGACCGTCGCATGTAAAGCACCAAAGTTTGAGGATCTACTGCAAGACGCAGACTATGACCGAATTAATCTATTGTGTCTTCGAAACACCACACTCGCCAATGTGCTGGATGGTTGCAGTATTTCATTACCTTTTTGGGGTGAGACGTTCCCTATTGGGATAATGCTGACGATGGTTAATGGTGCAGATGAACGGCTGTTGGATAGCGCTCAAAAGCTAGAATCCATTTTTGCAAATCGCATCAGATAACAATCTAGAATGTGAGAAAAATAGACAGCCAGTGGTTAATCAGATTTAGATAAAGTGCGTGGCTGTCTATATGGGGGGATGAATATAAAAAAGGAATTAGCTTCTAATGTCCTTCATTCCTTTTTCGACTCACCAAGTGATTCGATGCCGCTGCTGCTAAGAGTGCACTACCAATCACCAACGTTTGGTAATAAGCTGGTACGAGAGTAAGCATCCCAACAGTCAGCGTCATGATAATCAGCGCACCAACAAATGAACGCAATACTTTACCCTCACCACCACTAAACGCTGTACCACCAATTAAAACCACAAGAATCGCGGTTAACTCCATACCGTCACCCGACAGCGGGTCACCAAGCGACATAAAGCTTGAGCGAGCAATACCCGCAAGCGCAGCTGTTGCACCGACAATGGCGTAGAGCGTGAAGACGACTAGCCCAGTCTTAATACCTGATAATTTAGCTGCCGTTGGGTTACCACCCGTCGCTGCGGCGTATTTACCTAGTAAAGAACGGTTTTGCAGGATGATGAGCAGAGCCGTAACCCCCACCGCTACCCAAAACGCCATTGGCAAACCAAGTAAAACCGCATCGCGACCATAGTCGTTAAACCATGCTGGCATTTTTAGATCGCCCATGGACTTGATGGCTGACACGCCATCTTCAACGAGAAGCAGTGCGATACCTTTATACAGACTCAAGGTAATTAAGGTAGCAATAACGGGAGTTATATTAAACTTCACCACTAACAATCCGTTGAAAGCGCCCAGCAATACACCACAAAACACGGTTATGGAGAAAGCCGCCCACATTGGAACACCATTGATGGCTAGGAGGGCATATATGACCGCAGTAAGTCCCATGGTGCTACCAACGGATAAGTCGATGTAGCCCGACACCATTAGCAAGGTAAATGCGCCGGCTAGCACCAACAGTGGGGCGGAGACACGTAAAATGTTGATGACGTTTTTCTTATAAAGAAAGTTTCCGCGCTCAAACAGTGCATACTGATCTAAGTTAACGCTACTTAGAAAAATAACAATCGCTGCCAATACAAAGTAGATGTAATAGTTACGGAAAAACTCGGCCACTTGTCCGCCCAGTGCTGGCGACGGGGCAGATGATGAATTAAGTGATTTGGTTGAATCGGACATAACGTTTCCCCTCCTTATTTGTTTCTAAGGGACAGTGCCCAAGTTTGAGCTGTAATCGCTAAGAAAACGGCGACTGCTTTGAGTATGAATTGCCAATCCGGTGAGAGGGTTAAACCAGTTGCCGCCGAGGTTACCACTGCCAAGATAATGGCACCAAAGAACATGCCAATGACAGAACCGAAGCCGCCAGCAATAGCAATACCGCCAAGTAGCGCAATAACCAATGCGTCAAACTCCATCAGTAAACCACGATTAGAAAAGCCTGACTTAAACTCTGAGGACAGCAGGATGCCAACAATGCCGGCCACTAGCGCACTAAATAGATACAAGTAAGTAATGTGTTTGGAATTATCGATACCTGACAGCTTTGCGGCTTCAGGGTTGGCGCCAATCCAATAGGTGATGCGGCCAAACACCGTTTTACGCTCAATAAAAATGGCGACGAAAAATAGAATGAGCATAAACAGGACTGGGAATTGCATGGAGGTGCCAAACACTTTCAAATTGCCTAGCAAGCCAAACTCCTCGGGCAAATTGGTGTTACGTTGCGAGCCTTGAGTAATTACCTGAGCGATACCTCTCGCCACCATCATAGTACCTAGCGTGACGATGATGGATGGGATGCGAAACTTCACGACGAACAGAGCGTTCAGACCACCGATAGCTAGCGCACCCATTAAAGCGCCGACCACGGCTAACCAATAAGGTAAGCCTAAACCTGTGGACAGAGCAGAACCGCCACCTATGGCTTGAGCAAACCAAACCGACAGTACGCCTGAAAGGGCGACTATACCGCCAACAGAGAGATCAAAGTTGCCGGAAATCAACAAGAAAGAGACACCAACACCAAGAGAAATTACTGCCCAGTTATTGGTAATCAGGTTAAGCATGTTTTGAACTTGGAAAAAGTTCGGGACAAACGCTGACGCAACAAGAAAGAGTCCGATAGCGACAAATGCCACTAACAAGGTGATGTACATTTGGTCGCTCACCCTTCGATACTCGACTGGCGAGTGATTAGGCTTTACTGACGTGTTCATTATACTGCCTCCTCAAGGCCACCCGTAGCGGCATTTAAAATAAAGTTAGTGTCGACGTTCGGTCCATTCTTGATTTCAGACACCAGAGAACCGTCATAAAGTAAGAAGATTCGATCACAAACACCCAAGATCTCTTCAAGTTCTGTTGAAAACACCGCGACTGAGTTGCCTTCGTTGGCGAGGCTTTTCACCAAGTCATAGATCTCTTTTTTCGCTCCCACATCGACGCCGCGAGTGGGTTCATCGAGTAGAAGAAGCTTTGCCTGTGAGAACAGACATTTAGCGATAACCACTTTTTGCTGATTACCACCGGAGAGTTTCTCTGTGTGCTTTTCTATTGAGCTGGTGGCAATAGATAGCTTATCGACGTAATCAATCGCCGCATTCAGCTCATCATTTTCTCTGAATACCCCGAAGTCAGACATTCTTGGTAGATTCATCACTGGGATATTTTCTCGAATGGTTAAATTGGTAAATAAGCCTTGAGTACGACGCTCTTCAGGAACGAGAGCAATACCCGCAGCAATGGCTTCACGTGGCGAATTACCCACATCTTTGCCATTGAGGCGAATTGTGCCAGAGACTTTGTCGGCACCGAAGATCGCACGTGCAATCTCGGTTTTTCCAGCGCCAACCAAACCATAAAACCCAACAATCTCGCCTTTTTTGATATCAAACGAGACATCTTTGAGGCGGTGGTTATTAAGGCGTTGCGCCGCCAGGAACACTTCATCGGTAATGGCATCGCGCGGGGAATAATCGTGCATGATGCTGCGACCAATCATCATATCGATAAGCTCTGCGCGGCCATCGACTTCAGACATGGGTTTGGTTGCGATGTGTTTGCCATCGCGCATGACGGTGACGCGGTCGCCTAGGGTTAAAATCTCGTCCAGTTTGTGAGAGATATAAATAACCGTCACGCTTTGTTCTTGTAGCCTACGAATAACGGTAAAAAGTCTTTCGACTTCTCTTTCCGACAACGCAGCTGTTGGCTCATCCATAATGATGACGTTCGCGCCAGATGACGCGGCACGGGCAATTTCAATAATCTGCTTTTGAGCGACACCTAAGGTCGAGACGCGAGCATATGGGTCGATAGACGGCTCGATGGTCGCTAAGGTCTCGATTACGCGATCCTCTAGATCTGATTTAATTAAAAAGCCGAATCGGCTCTGTTCCATACCCAGCGTTAAGTTTTCAAGTACAGTCAATTCATCAACGACGTGTAGCTCTTGGAATAAAGTGGCGATTCCCGATTCACGTGCTGACTGAGTGCCAGTAGGTCGGTAATCCTTACCATTCACTTTCATTGCGCCTTGAGTAGGCTGAATAGCACCGGTGATCATTTTTACCAATGTGGATTTTCCTGCGCCGTTCTCGCCAATCAAGCAGTGAACGGTACTTCGTTCAATTGCAAAGCTCACATCGTTAACTGCCCGAACACCGGGGTAGTCTTTAATCAGCCCTTCAATTGATAATACAGGTGTTGAATTGTGACTATTCAAGATGATCTCTCCTTCAGTGGTTGCACCTTCGATACTGCTAGGCCACAGATGACATGACAGATGAAGCGAGTTTTTCCTTAACACTGAGATTTTGAATAAATGAGTAACATATAAGGTCGGCGGTCTAGCCGCCGACCTTAAGCCTAGGTTAGTTGCTGAACTGAGCGTCTAGCCATTGCTCTGCATCAGGTTTTGGCATTGACCAGTAAGAGATGGTGTAAGCCTTGTAGAAGAACTCTTCTGCTTGATCTTTTGTCGGTGCGACTTTCTTATTGATCACGTCCATAACCAAGTCGATACGACCACGCGCTGTCTCAATTGGTGGAAGACCCATAGAGACTTTTAGGCTTGATTCAGGGTCATAAATTTGACCAAATTCGACCGAGTCAAAGTCAACACTGGCGACGATCTCTGTCACCGGTTTGCCATCTTTGAACTTGCCGCGACCTAGCTGGTTAAGACCTGCCATTGTGCCAACGGTTAAATTAGAGGCTTCGGAATAAATTAAGTTAACTTCTGGTTGTTGAGTAAGAAGGTCAACAATGATTTGTTTTGCTGCTTCTTGACCGCCGCTAGCATCAAGAGCGCCGAGGTTTTTCGCTGTTGGATCAACCGAAAGCACACCTTCTGCAAATGGGTTAGTTCGACCAGAACTTACCTCGGTATGGTTTGGCCAACCGAGTTGAACCATGACGATTGGCTTGTCAGGATTCGCTTCTTTCCATGCTTTTGCCATTTGTGCGCCCATATCGAAAGAAACGGTCGCTTCATCACTTCGAGCCGTTGGAATGCCGGTATCAGTGATTGGGCTAAAGAAAGACGTCATAGCGATGTTCTCTTCTAATGCTTCTTCAACACCCGGTGTCGCCGCTTCGCCATCCCAAATATGAAGTGAGGCACCATCAAATGCACCTGCTGCTACTTGGTCAACGTTTTGCGTCATTACCGCTGAATCGGCTTTACCATCGAAGATAACCACTTCAGCACCGTACTTCTCTTTTGCGTAGCGCTTTGCTTCCGTCGCTTGAGATTGGTGGAATACATTAGACAAATCAGAAACGAAAAACGCGATTCGTTCGTTTGCATGTGTTGTGGCAGCTAGGCTTGAAGCGACAATAATACTCGTAGCGATAAGTCCTTTATTAAATATCTTTTTCAAAGTCACTGACTTCATAATTTTCTCCATTTGTATTTGCTATTCACTCGTCGTCTTTGGAGCAACATCTGCTTCGCCTCTATAAAACAGCTTCGTTCTTATTAAGCCAAAAGCAGCACAACACGTTGTTCTCGATGATGTGAATTATCTTTCAGACAGGTGAAATATATTTCACGTGTTAAAAGGTAGTGAACAAAATGTAGCCGGTCAATGCTATATCGATACAATACGTATCACTTTGGTCATTATTTGTGATCTGACGCACTTAAATGGTCAAAACGATACGATTGGTATCATTTTAACTTGTAAAACTCTTTTTCTATGATTACTTTTTACTCAGATGAAATAAATTTCACACCTTGTTAACCAAGATTGCCAAGATAAAAAACTATTGAGTGTTAACGAAATGTGAAGCCTAAATAAAGGCAGAAAGCAGTAATAAAGGTAGAGATATGACGATGAACGAACGTGACGACATATTGAGACAGACAGCAAAGATCTTAACGTTGCGATATATGGAAAATCGCAGCCAGTCGGATATTGCTAAGCAGCTTGGGTTGTCCACAGCGAAAGTGAATCGTGTCATTAAGCAAGCGCATGATGATGGTCTGGTTGAGATTACCTTAAAGCTTCCACAAGAAAGAACGCATACATTAGAACAACGCTTGTTGGAAAAATTTGGCTTGAAAACTGCGGTGATTCAGCCAAGTCTCAGCCAGGATGATGAAGTCGTTACTCGCCAAGTGGCACAGGCAGCAGGTGAACTACTTATAGAAACCATCAAGCCAGACAGCATTATTTGCATCAGTGCGGGTAAAACCATGGCGCAGATTGTTGAGCAGCTAAAACCGATGCAGTTTCCGAATGTGAGAGTGGTTCCGGCTACAGGGGGTATCCAGGGGCACCACTTCACAGATGTGAACTACCTAGCAAGCAAATTGGCAGAAAAGCTGGGTGGAACAAGTACCCAACTCCACGCACCGCTTTTTGTAGATACCGACGAACAGCGCAACATCTTGATGGAGATGCGTAGCATTAAAGACGTTCTCGACTTGGCTCGAAACGCAGATATTGCCCTGGTGGGTATTGGTTCCGTCGCCAGTGAAAGTGACAGCTACTATGACCTGCGCTCGTTAAGTGGTCATGAAACTGAAACGCTGATCAGCGCCCAATGTAAAGGGGAAGTACTGGCCCATCTTTATGATGCACAAGGCGATAAATGTGCGGAACACATCAACCAAAAACTTGTCGGCCTCAATCTTCAAGAACTCGATAGCATCGAACACAGTTTCGGTGTAGCAGCAACTCGCTCTAAAGTGTCTGCTATGTTAGCGGCATTGAGAGGCGGATTGATCAACGGGTTAGTCTCGGACGAAGACACCGTCGCCAGTGTATTAGAACAAGCAGAATAGGGAATCAACATGCAAACTAGAGAAATCGGAAATTCAGGTATTGAAGCATCAGTCATCGGTCTTGGGACGTGGGCAATGGGTGGCTGGATGTGGGGTGGAACAAATGAGAAAGCCTCCATTGATGCCATTCATGCTTCTTTAGATCACGGCGTGTCTTTAATTGATACCGCTCCAGCGTATGGACTTGGTGTGTCTGAAGAAATAGTGGGTAAGGCAATCAAAGGACGCCGCGACAAGGTAGTACTGGCAACTAAATGTGGTTTGGTTTGGCATACCAATAAAGGTAATCACTTTTTTGATGAGAATGGCAAGCCAGTGCATCGTTACCTTGGTGTTGATGCTATCCAACATGAAGTGGATCAAAGCCTAAAACGTCTGCAAACGGATTATCTCGATCTCTACATTACCCACTGGCAAGACCCAACTACGCCGATTGCTGAAACCATGGAAGCATTATTGGCGCTAAAGAAAGCCGGTAAGATCCGCGCCATCGGGATCAGCAACGCTAATCAAGCGGAGTTGGAACAGTATCAACAAACAGGCGTTGTCGACGCGGTGCAGGAGAAATACAACCTCATCGAGCGTCAGTTAGAGAAAACTTTGTTGCCGTCAACCATCAAAACTAACGTCGCCTGCCTGAGCTACTCATCACTTGCTATGGGGCTGCTGAGCGGAAAAATCACCCCTGAACGTGTTTTCACTGGCGATGACCAGCGCATCACTGATCCTATGTTTACTATCGAAAATCGCCGTTGGGTACAAAAGTTCTGTCAGTCCATTGAGCCGATTGCTCGCCAGAAAAATGTAAGTGTTGCACAGTTAGTTATTGCCGCAACACTGCAACAGCCAGGCATCACTTATGCCCTCTGTGGTGCACGAAATGCAGCTCAAGCAATAGAAAATGCCGCAGCAGGAAGTGTGGTGCTATCTCAGGAAGAGGTGAAGTTTATTGATGCAAAATCCCATGAGTTTTTTGGCGAGTTGGAATTGGCGTAACGACGCATCGTAAGGAAAGCGGAAAACAGTGGCAGGGAGCAACAATGAATAACAACTCAACCGCCTTTAGGCGATTAAAAGAGAATAGTAACTTTGACGTCGTAGTCATTGGCGGAGGAATCAATGGTATTAGCGTTTTTCGAGAACTGGCATTGCAAGGTGTGAAGGTCTTGTTAGTCGAGAAAGATGACTTTTGTTCTAAGGCCAGTGCTGCGCCATCTCGCATGATACATGGCGGACTTCGCTATCTAGAAAATGGTGAGTTTCAATTGGTGAAAGAAGCACTCTATGAGCGAAATCGCCTACTTGATAACGCGCCTCATTTTGTTGCTCCTTTAGAAACCACTATACCTATTTTCTCTACCTGGTCTGGTATGTTTGATGGCCTGTTTAAGTTCTTAGGATTGAAAGACAAGCCTTCACAGCGCGGTTCTGTGGTCATCAAAATTGGGCTGAGTCTTTACGATTGGTTCACCAAGCGTGATCAATTGATGCCAAATCACCAGATGCACTCATCTCGCTCAACACAAAAACGCTGGCCGATGATGGGGGGGGACGTAAAGAGCAGTGCCACATACTTTGATGCGTGGATTAGCTCACCCGAGCGCCTCGCCTTGGAATTGATTCAAGAAGGGGTAGAAGCGGGCGGTGTTGCCCTAAATTACACTATGGTCTCTGGGTTAGAGCAAGGGCAGCTGACTATTTCTAACCACGAGGTTGCCGAGTCCATCCAAGTTAAAACGCAGCATGTGGTCAACGCGACGGGTGCTTGGGTCGACACGACCAATGGATTACTTACTGCACCTAGCCAGTATATGCAGGGGACGAAAGGGTCGCATATTATCGTCGATAACTCAGAGCTGTTGGCTGAACTGGATGGCAATATGCTGTTTTATGAAAACAGCGAAGGACGAGTTTGTATCTTGTTCCCGTATTTCGGAAAAGTACTGATCGGCTCGACGGATATCCCCGTGAGCGACCCTGAATCGGTGCGTTGTACTGACGAAGAAATTGATTACATTATCGAATCACTAAGAGGCGTACTACCAAAGCTGGCTATCAGTCGTGAGCAGATCGTCTATCAGTTCTGTGGCGTGAGACCACTTCCGTCAGTCAATACCTCGACCACAGGGCAAATCCCCCGCAGTCATTCATTGAAACAAGACAAGATTGGCGACACTCATATCTATTCGCTTATCGGAGGCAAGTGGACAACGTTCCGTGCCTTTGGTGAGGAAGTGGCAGATGAACTTTTAGCATCGTTAGGCAAAACGCGAGTATGCGATACCAAACAAAGAGCAATAGGTGGTGGTAATGGTTACCCGGTCACTGATTCATTAAGAGCGACTTACTTAGCCTCATTAAGTGAGCGTCATCCGCAATATTCACAACGCCAAATCGAAACTTGGTTTCAGCGCTACGGCACGACCTGTGAATCGCTGCTTGGCGCACTTCAAGGAACACAAGATAAAGCGCTAGCGTCACTCGGTGACTACACCCAAGGCGAGCTCAAGTTCATTCTGGAACGTGAGTATGTATCGACAACCTTGGATGTGCTGCTTCGCCGTACCTCGATAGCGATTGAAGGTAAGTTAACTGCGGATAGCTTCGAGGAGATTTCCAATTTGGTCGCAGATCACTTTTCTTGGAGTCAAAGCGAACGCGATGAAGATAGAGCTCAATCGAAGCAAGTGTTGCTGGATTTCCATGGCGTTGAATTGGACGCCTTACCAAAAGTTTCAAAACCCACATTACAACCTACCGTTACGGAAAATGAACAACTATTAGATGGAGAAGAGTATGTATTTAACCAGTAAAGTCAGGATGAATCGCCTATTTAAGCAAGGGCGTTGTTTGGATGTGGCTATCGACCACGGCGTGTGCAACGAGCCTTCATTTTTAGATGGGCTAGAAAACATGTCTTCAGTGGTAAAACAACTAGTGGATGCCAAGCCAGATGCGATTCAGATGAATGCCGGTCAAGCTGACTTACTGCAAACTGTCGATGGCAAAGACAAACCTGCACTGGTCATGCGAATCGATTTGGGGAACCCGTATAACGCAGAACGTCACCGCCATATGTGGGCACTACTACAAAATGCGGAGCAGCCTCTTATTCAGGCTCTTCAAATGGATGCGGCATGCGTTGTAGTGAACTTATTCATGCTGCCTGATGAGCCAGATTTGTTTAAGCAGTGTGTTGCCAACATCAGTAAGGTGAAAGCAGAGTGTGAGAAATACGGTATGCCACTGATGATCGAGCCGTTAGTGATGCAGCCTAACAGCCAAGGACAGGCTTATATGGTTGATGGCGACTGCGAAAAGATTGTCACGCTGGTGCGCATGGCACGTGAGCTAGGCGCTGACATCATTAAGGCCGACCCAACCAGCCAGGCGGAAGACTTCCATAAAGTGGTTGAGGCGGCAAGGTGTCCGGTACTGGTTCGTGGCGGTGGACGCGAAGACATTGAATCTGTGTTTAGCAAAGCGCGAGCACTGCTCGATCAGGGTGCGCTTGGCATGGTGTATGGACGCAACATTTATCAACACCCAAATCCAAGCCGCGTTGTCGATGCTTTGATGGCGATGATTCACAACGGTGCGTCTACCTCAGAAGCAATGAACATCTACATTGGCGATAAATAGCAGATACAGAACTAAAGCAAGGAGGGGATATGAAGTCATATGCGATAGGAATTGATTGTGGTAACACGGCGATCAAAGCGGCATTGTTCGATGAGCATGGCTGCGAGATAGGTGCTGTAGCCAATAATTATCCGACTCATATCCCTCAACCAGACCACACCGAAGCGGACTTAAACCAATGTTGGTCGCTATGCGCAGAGGTGATCGCTAAGTTGATTGAGCAAACCGGTGTGGACAGCAGTCAAATTATCGCGCTAGGAACCAGCGGTCATGGGAATGGGTTATATCTGCTTGATACTGAACTAAAGCCATTACTTGGTATTAAGTCTCTGGATAATCGCGCTGCCAGCGAAGTCACCTTGCTACAGGCATCTAAGGGATTCACAGACCTCAAAAAGCGCAATCGGCAAGGCGTGTGGCCTTCTCAAACGGCAGTGTTACTTACATGGCTACAGAAGCACCAACCAAAAACGTTTCAAAAAATCGGTCAGGTGCTGTTTTGCAAAGACTATGTGAACTACTGCCTTACAGGGCAGTGCGCGACAGAATGGGGAGATATCACTGCATCGGGTTTGTTCGATTTTGAAACTGACTCAGTGTCTCTTGCGCTTCTAAATCACTACCAGTTGGCAGACATTAGCACCAAGTTGCCGCCGATTTATGAAAGTAATCAAGTGATAGGAACAGTCACTGAAGACGCTGCACGTATAACAAAGCTTAAAGCGGGGACGCCTGTCATTGCGGGTCTGTTCGATGTAGTGGCATGCGCCTATGGTTCACAAGCCAGTGCGTTAGCTGATACCTCGGTCGTCGCTGGCACATGGAATATCAATCAGGTAGTGACTGATGAGCTGCCGCCTGAAGAGGTATTTATGGCGTGCAAATTTGCTGAGAATCGATACTTAGCCATAGAGTCCAGCACCTGCTCAGCATCCAATCTAGAGTGGCTGGTGGAGCGATTTTTCTCTGAGCGAAGAGAGCGTGAAGCAAGCGTTGGCAATAATATTTTCGAACAGTTTAATCGTCAATTGGAAGATGTCGAATTAATGCCAACGTTACCCATGTTCCATCCGTACCTCTACGGATCGACCGGGCAAAATAGCCAATCGGCCAATCTGTTTGGTTTGAAGGGTTGGCATCAGGACATTCACGTGGTCTACGCCTTTTATGAGGGTATTGTATTTGCCCACCTTGAGCATATCCAAAGACTGCGATCGGCAGGGTATGACGTGGATCGAATTGCCATTAGCGGTGGCGCTTCTCGAAGTGAATATTGGTGTCAGTTGTTTGCAGACATATTGGGCGTCACGGTGACGTCGACAAATTGTAACGAGGTCGGGGCAAAAGGCGTGGCGCAACTGGCGATGAGTGCCGTTACTGAAAGTCAGACTGAGCGACTAAGCCCTCAGCCGCAGCCCGATAAGCGTTATGTGCCTAATACTAAGCGCTCGGAGTTCTTTGCGACTCGATATAGTAAGTACTGTCTTTTGCGAGATGCATTACGTTCTTTGGGTTGATTGAACCTTGGTGAGCTCAAGCGGCAAGTTTAGCTAAATAGCGACTAATAAAGCTTTACCACAGCAAAGCTGTGGGGACTTGTTACGTCCTGAATAAATTAATTTAAATAATGATACGAAATGTATCGATATTAATGTGAGGTGAATTATGAGCCAATCTATTGTTTTACCGAAGCTTTTAGAGGTAGGTGAAGGCGCGACAGCGCGAGCGGGGGACATTGCTATCCAGCTGGGTTGTCGTCGAGTCATGATTGTGTCTGATCCAGTGATGAAAACCTTAGGTCAGGTCGAGCAGCTAAAGGCCGTCGTGAATCGATCTGGTGTTGAGGCGGATGTTTTCACTGACACTATACCGGAACCAACGGAGGCGTCGATATTACCAGCGGTCAATAAAGTGATTGATGGGCATTACGATGGCGTCATCGCACTAGGTGGCGGCAGTGTTATTGACAGTGCTAAAGCGATTGCTTTACTCGCGGAGCACCAGGGTCGAATTCGAGATTACAGTGTTCCCAATATCGTGAACTCGCCGATTATGCCGTTGATTGCGATTCCAACCACCGCGGGAACAGGCTCGGAAGTCACCAAAGTGACCATTATTACCGACGAAACCAATGACGAAAAACTGCTTTGTATGGGACCGGGTCTTATTCCTTCTGCCGCCATTATTGATTTTACTCTGACGATGACTGCTCCGGAGCGCATCACTGCGGATACTGGAATTGATGCGTTAACTCACGCCATTGAGGCCTATGTCAGTGGAAAGTCGGGCCTGTTTACTGATCAGCAAGCGCTACTGGCGATGAAACTTATCGCACCAAACCTTCGTGAAGCCGTCAACAATCCAGACAATAAATACGCCAAAGAGCAGATGATGCTCGGCGCGACGCTCGCAGGCATTGCGTTTTCCAATGCCTCCGTCGCCTTGGTGCATGGTATGAGTCGCCCAATTGGCGCGCATTTTCATGTACCTCACGGTATGAGCAACGCCATGTTATTGCCGACGGTAACGGAATACTCGATTCCAGCAGCTAAAACACGGTACGCCGAGTGCTCTAGAGCAATGGGCGTAGTTGATGCGAGCGCTAATGACGACGATGCAGTCGCTGCGCTACTGCTGGAACTCAAACAGATCAATCAGGATCTGAACGTTCCTTCCATGAGTGACTTTGGAATTGATAAACAGGCGTTTTGGTCAAATCTCGACATCATGTCTGAGCAAGCTCTGGCTTCTGGATCGCCCAACAACAATCCTCGAATTCCAAACAAAGAAGAAGTGATCGAGCTGTATAAGGCCGCTTGGTAGAGCCTGAATTTCCCCAATTAAGCCTCAGAATACTAAACAAGGATGAAAACATGATCAGTAGTTTTATTAATAATCAATATGTTGAAAGTCAGTCGGAAAGACATTTACCGGTCTATGACCCTGCTACAGGCGAAGTGCAGAGCCAAGTTGGATTGTGCTCAAAGGCGGAAGTAGAGCAGGCAATTACTATCGCACAGGAAGCGCTAGACTCTTGGGCTAAAACCACGCCGCTTAATCGCGCCAGAGTCATGTTCAAGTACAAAACTCTGTTAGAGCAAAACCGCGATGAACTGGCGAACATTATAAGTCGTGAACATGGCAAGGTATTTAGCGATGCGCTAGGTGAGATCACTCGAGGGTTGGAAGTTGTCGAGTTTGCCTGCGGCATCCCACATTTGCAAAAAGGTGAGCACAGCCTAAATGTTGGGACTGGCGTCGATTCACACTCGCAAATGATGCCACTTGGTGTGGTGGCCGGGATTTCGCCATTTAACTTCCCGGTGATGGTCCCTATGTGGATGTTTCCTATTGCCATCGCAACGGGCAATACCTTTATCTTAAAACCGTCAGAGAAAAACCCTTCAGCACCACTGTTTATTGCAGATCTACTGAAACAAGCGGGATTACCTGATGGTGTATTTAATGTAGTTCAAGGGGATAAAGAGGCGGTAGACACCCTACTGCAGGACCAAAGAGTTCAGGCCGTCAGTTTTGTTGGTTCTACGCCCATCGCAGAATACATCTATTCTGAAGGCGCAAAATACGGTAAGCGCGTTCAAGCCTTAGGTGGTGCGAAGAACCATATGGTGGTCATGCCTGATGCCGATATTGATGGTGCAGTGAATGCGCTGATGGGTGCAGCTTATGGTGCAGCTGGAGAGCGCTGCATGGCGATTTCGGTTGCCGTCGCTGTGGGTGATGAGACGGGCGATGCATTGGCTCGTCACCTTCAAGATAAGTTAGCCACGTTAAAAGTAGGACCCGGTTACGGTCAAGCGATTGAAAACGATATGGGACCTTTGATTACCAAAGAGCATAAGCAAAAAGTTTGCGGATACATTCAAAAGGGTCAGGAAGAGGGCGCGGCTTTACTTGTTGATGGTCGAGATCTAGAACTGGCTAAGTCCTGCGATGGCTTTTTCGTTGGTGGTACCTTGTTTGACCATGTGACCACCGACATGACTGTGTATCAAGAAGAAATATTCGGTCCAGTGCTTTGCATTGTTCGAGTCAAAACCTATCAAGAAGCTCTGCAAATCATAAACGACCATGAATATGGCAACGGCACGGCTATCTTTACTGCAGACGGTGATACCGCAAGAGATTTCTCCGCCAATGTTCAGATCGGTATGGTCGGAGTAAATGTGCCTATTCCAGTGCCAATGGCATTCCACAGTTTTGGCGGTTGGAAGCGTTCACTGTTTGGCCCTTTGCATATGCACGGTCCTGACGGCGTTCGATTCTTTACTCGAATGAAAACCATCACCACACGTTGGCCCGAATCGGATGTGAAAGTCGGTTCAAAGGACAGCACACAGACTCAAGCCGAATTCGTCATGCCAACTATGAAATAACGCATTGACGTGAGGAGGTGTGCGGTAGGTTTGCTTAAATTTGGGCAGCGAGTCAACAAGATAAACTGTCTATTTTTTGGATTGATTGGGTAGGCGAGCCTGTCCTCTTCATGTTTTTTAAGTGCTCACTTTTCTATGAGAAGTGAGCTTTGTTTAGTGACCATAAAAAAACAAGGAGAAGGCGATGAAAGCCAATCGCTTGATAAAGTCTCTTGAGACTTGGCGTCGCCCTGTTGTGAGCAGTGTATTAGCGGGACTATGCAGTACCTCGTTTATTGCCGCAGCAAATGCTGCACAAGGCCCTGGATTGGGTAACCTTACCTACGGATCATCAGAGGCGTTTACTCATGTATCGAGTCCACTCGTTGACGATACCACTAATTTTCTTCCCCCCGACTATCCCGGCAGAAAACACTATGGCGTAAACGTCATGACCATGCTCAACGGCTATATGGTTGGCGTCTTTGCCCCTGATAGTGGCGGTGGGCCGGGAGGTTGGATCGCACTGGATGTCTCTAACCCCAAAGCCATGCAACTCGTTAAAACAGTATATGAACCGGATCTTGCCAATCTAAACCGTACTGGTGATGGGTTAAGAACAGCGGAGTTCAGAGAGCCGCACTCGTTTGGCTTGGGGGAGAATAACACCATTGCCATCCAAACGGGAAAGGGGATAGAAATCTGGGATTGGTCTGATGTGACTAATCCTGTGCGCTTGTCGAAATTGGCGATTTCTGGCGTGAACTTCGGTGATTACAACAACGTCTCTTGGCAGCTTTTTTGGCAAGCTCCTTATCTTTATATTGCTCGTGGTAATGCCGGGTTAACCATTGTTGATACCAGCGACATGAGTAACCCAACACTAGTGAAAACGGTGCCGAACTCGGAACTGGGCGGATTCAACATAGGACCACTCTTTGCGCTGGGTAACCGAATGTTCATTTCCAGCATGGAAGGGACGGCAGGTTTTTCCATGCTCAACATAGATGATCCGGTTAACCCAACCTTAGTTAAGACGGTTAATCGCCTACCAGAGAAGTACTATGCTTCATGTTGGGATGGCAAATATGCGTATTTCGGAGCGCGAAGCACCAATGACTATTTGCGTGTCTATGACACGACTACTAACCCGATGACGTTAGTTAATGAAAAACTGACTGGATTCGAAAATCTTTATTGTAACGTTCAAGACAACAAGTTGTTTCTGGGTAACCAAGACGATATTGCGGTATTAGATGTCAGTGATATCAACAATATACGTGAACTTGGGCGCAGCTCATTGAATGCCACAAGCAGCAACACTGACCATGGTCAGGTGTTCCCATTTGGTAACCTAGTTTGGGTTGGAAACGACCATGGTTCTGGCAGTGGTTTGATTGCACATCAAAGTATGCCGGACAATGTTCCTCCTTATATATCCGCCGCTAACCCAGCGATCAACGCGACACTGCAACCTTTATCGACCCGTATTGGTGTGGCGTTATCAGATAGCGTGTTGATGGAATTGGTCAATAGTAGCTCGTTTACTGTCACCAAAATCGGTAGTTCAACCCCTCTTCAAGGGGAGTACAGCACCAACCTCGGATTCATCCACTTTGCTCCCTCCCAAGCACTAGAAGCGGACAGTATTTACGAAGTCGTGCTTGAAGGCATTGAGGACTTTGCTGGTAACCCGATGGCACGCACTGAATATCGCTTTGCTACGGGCTCGCAAGTCGGCCACGATGTGAGCTTGTCAGCCAATGATAAAGTGACGCTAGGCAGCAGTGTTAATGTGTCTGCTTCAACGACGCCGTTGTTAGGTGGCAGCCTTGAGTATTCTTGGAACTTTGGTGATGGCAGTGGTTCGACACCGTTTTCGACCAGCGGAAACGCGAGTTATATCTACAATCAGCCTAATCATTGGTCTGCGGTGGTGACGATTAAAGAAACCACGGCGGATGGTGTGTTTGAAAGCAGTAAGTCGGTACCAATCACAGTATATCGTCAACCAACAACGGTCTCGCCAACGGCATCATCAACCATAGTGGAAGCCAATGGTCAGGTTGTTGTGGTCAATGAAGACAACGATACCGTCAGTGCCATCGAAAGCACAGCTCCGTACGGCAAATTATGGGAAGCTGTGGTGGGCGATCAGCCGAGAACTCTGGCAGTTGCGCCTAATGGCAATTTATGGGTGGTTAATCAGGCGGATGCCAGTGTCACAGTGCTGACAAATGCCGGTCAGTTTGTGGATACGATTGTGCTGCCAAGAGGGTCTCAGCCATATGGCATCGCTTTCTCCCCAGATAGCAGTAACGCGTTTGTGTCACTGCAGGCGAGTGGTAAGTTGCTCAAGATCGACCCAAGCACCAAAGCTATCGTGGCATCAGTGGACGTTGGTTATGGCGCAAGAGGTATTGCGATAGACAGCACATCATCACAGGTTTTGGTCACCCGCTTTATTTCGCCTCAAACTAACGCGGAAGTAGTCGCGGTTGATGCGTCAAGTATGACAATCGACCAGAGTTATCTTATCGCTAAAGATACGACAACAATTGATGGCCCAGATAGAAGTCGAGGCATTGCTAACTATCTTGGTTCTGTTGCGATTTCTCCGGATGGATATAGCGCTTGGTTGCCATCTAACAAGGCAAACGTTGACCGTGGTTCCTATCTGGAAGGCGATGCTTCAAAAAAACTGACTTTCGAAACGACGGTCAGAGCTGTGGTCAACCGACTCGATCTTAACTCGAAAACTGTGATGGACAATGCGCTAGATATTGATGATCGCGCGCAGCCCAAAGCCGCCGTATTTAGTGATATTGGCGACCTGATTTTTATTGCGGTAGAAGGTCAAAATAGCATTGAAATTCGCAATACCTACAACCTAAACAGAGCTGGGGAGATTTTTGATACTGGTTTAGCGCCAAGAGGGCTCGTACTATCAGGCACGACGTTATTTGTTCACAACTTTATGTCAAGAACGGTGTCTGTGCATGACGTCAATGCGTTCTTAACGGATCGAGGTGATATCCCAACCTTGGCACAAGTCTCTGTGGTGGCAAATGAAACACTGCATCCACGAGTGCTACGCGGTAAACAGATCTTCTACAACGCAGCGGATGCGAGAATGACTCAGGATGGCTACATATCTTGTGCCAGCTGCCACGCAGATGGCGATAGTGACCATAGGGTGTGGGACTTTACCGACCGTGGTGAAGGGTTAAGAAACACCATCTCATTATTGGGCAAGACAGGCACAGGCAATGGTCGAGTGCATTGGACCGCGAATTTTGACGAGATACAGGATTTCGAAAACGATATTCGCTACGCCTTCGGCGGTCGTGGGTTTATGGTAGACGCCTTATTTAGCCTGTCAGAAAACCCACTAGGAACATCGAAATCAGGTAAGAGTGAAGACTTAGATAACCTCGCGTTTTACGTCAGTAGCTTAAACAAGTTCCCTAAAAGTCCACACCGAGATGCTTCTGGCGCTTTAACGGCTGAAGCCTTAACGGGCCAAGCGCTATTTACCTCGAAAGGGTGTGACACTTGTCATGCAGGAGTGTACTACACCGATATGCAGAGACACGATGTCGGCACCATTGATGCGTCCTCAGGGCAAGGCATCGGTGCTCCGTTGGCAGGTACGGGCTTTGATACGCCGAGTTTGATAGGTCTTTGGGGTAGCGCGCCATACTTCCATAACGGTCAAGCGGCAACGCTGGATGACGTGTTGCAAATTGGCTCGCAGCATAGCGTGGCGGATAACGCAGAGCGTGCTGCATTAGTGGCATATCTAGAGCAAATTGAATACGAAGGCCCTGAGATTGTGGTGCCTGAACCACCGCAAGCGACCACCTATACCTATCTGAGCGATCTATCGGAAACCAGTGCCACCAATGGGTGGGGACCGATTGAAAAAGACACCAGTGTCGGTGAAAACGCTGCGGGTGATGGTCAAACGATATCCATTGGTGGTAGTGAATTTACCAAAGGACTGGGTGTTCATGCTCATTCAGAAGTGACGTATAGCCTGACTGGTGGCACCTACGATCAGTTTACCGCTTTCATCGGTGTTGATGATGAGACGGGCAGCTCAGGCTCGGTCGTGTTTGAGGTCTGGCTTGATGGCGTGATGGCTTATCAAAGTAGCGTATTACGAGGAAGTGATGTTGCCGAGTACGTGCAGGTGAATATTCCGAGTAGCGCGCAAGAGCTTAAGCTGGTGGTGAGTGATGCGGGTGACGGAGTCGGTAGTGACCACGGCTCTTGGGGTGATGCTAAGCTTCGCACGCCAAGTGAAGGGGGCGGCGCCGCCGTACCTGGGCTGTTTTACGGAACCGTTTCGGGCAATATTAATGAAACCGATGCTAACCCGAAAACGTCAATAACAACCTCATTAAGCGAAACGGAAGATGCTATTGCTGGTAATACTACCGAAGTGTTTACTGGTTATATCTACGATGCTGACGGTCAGATTTCATTCAGTGAAAACAATGATGACAAGACGCGTCTATGGATTGATGGACAACTAGTACTAAGTAGCGATCTCTGGAGCGATCGAGTCTCGACTGGCAACCTAAACTTATCCCCTGGTTGGCATCAGTTTGAGTTGAGGCTGAGTAATGGTAATGGGGGGCAGCGGGCCTCATACTGGATTGGCGTTTGCCTATGACCCAGATGGTGGCAGCAACTGGATTCACCCATCCGATAACGGTTCGGGTAATCTTTTTATGACTGAGGATCCAGGAAGTGCGCCAACACAGCCAACGAGTGTTTATCTTAGCGACTTACAGGAAGACAGCTCGACCAATGGCTGGGGCTCTATCGAAAAAGATATGAGTAATGGTGAGCGAGAAGCGCAAGATGGCACCACCATTTCAATAGGCGGGCAAACCTTCGCCAAAGGATTGGGGGTACATGCGAACTCAACGATCACTTATACCATCTCTGCCGGTCAATACAGTCGCTTTACTGCGAGTGTTGGTGTTGATGACGAAGTGGGTAACTCTGGCTCGGTAGTATTCCAAGTAGAACTAGATGGCGTGTTGTACTATCAAAGTGCGACGTTGACCGGTTCAGATAACGCAGAATCCGTTTCTGTTGATATTCCAGTAGACGCTACGATCATCACACTTAAGGCGAATGATGCCGGAAATGGCAATGGTTATGACCACGCGAGTTGGGGGGATGCGAAACTATTGCAAAACTAGCTTGAACAGGGCTTGCTCCGGCAAGCCCTTTTAATATCTGTCACTTAGGCTTTGTACACGGTTGCACTCAATCAGTAAAAGCAATAGGCTATTCAAAGCATATCGAATACCGTATCAAGGATGAATGTAGCTCTATGACAAGCTCTAGTTCGGCAAATACTACTAAAGGTTCAACACTAGACCGAGTACTACAAGTGCTCGCCATCGTGGCTCACAGCCGTGGTCAACTCAATAGAGAGTCTATTGCCGAACAACTGTCTATGCCAATTGCGTCTGCGAACAAACTGATCAACCAGCTTATCGTTTTAGGCCATCTCCAAGAAAATATCATTGGTCGCGTTATCGCGGGGCCGAACCTGCAGTCTTTATCTCATGATATTTTGAAGAACCAACGCTTTTCTGAACAAAGAACATCGGTGTTGCAACGCCTTGCTGACACGATTGGTGAAACGTGCGGAATTTCAGTGCCTAATGGTATCGAAATGATCTACTTTGAGCGTGTGAACTGCAACTGGCCACTGCAAATCAATTTGGCAGAAGGCAGTCCTGTACCAATTGCAGCCTCCGCATCGGGCAAGCTATATCTCTCTAGTTTAGAGCCAGAGATAAGAGAAAATGTTGTTCAGCATATGGGATTAACAGCTCATACGCCCAAGACCATTACTAACGAAAGTCAGTTCTTGGCCGAACTCGAACGCATTGAGGCACAAGGTTTCGGGGAAGACAATGAAGAGTTTGTTGATGGAATGGTCGCGGTTTCTGTGCCGATTGGCTCAGACGCCCTAAACTTTGGTTACCTGTTTTGCCACTCGCCAAGTTTTCGAATGTCGCTAGAAAGCCTGAAGCAACATATTCCTGCTATGAAGAGCGCTGCACAAGAAATCTTGGATTTTACCCTCACTCAGCGCAATGCCGTAGATGGATAATAGCTGAATAGTAGGTCGTTAGTAGTAAAAGAACAAAATCACGTCGTGAGTTGTGATTTCATGTCCTGATATACCTTTTCTAAGTTCTGCTGCGCAGCACGTAATATGGGCAGGTAATTCTCTAGCTCAGCAACGTCTTTTCGACTCTTCGGACAATGACAAAATAACGCTGCCATGAAATTGTTGTCTTGGTCATACAGCGGCAGCGCAATCGCAACCATACCATCGATGAACTCCTCATCATCCACACTAAAGCCGCGTTTTTGAATCAAGCTGAGCTCTTTCTTAAGGGCTTGGATATCGGTGATGGTGTTTTTGGCATATTGAGTCAGCTCAATTTTGTTAAACACGCGTCTCAGTTGAGTAGCTGATAGCGTGCTCAAGTAAAGCTTTCCACTGGCGGATGCCCAAAGTGGAGTAGGAAAGCCCACAGGAATAACGATTTGAAGCGGCCAATTGGTTTGGATTCGATCGTAATACACCATGTGAGGGGATGGTTCTTCGTTCACGAGCGCTAATCCACAGGTTTCTTCAAGCTTGTTGGATAGTCCTTGAAGTATCGCCTGTCGCTGCAACTTGTGTTGGTTTGTCCATCTCACGTCGAGTGCGATAGAGAGCAATTGTGAGCCAGGATAAAAGTGGCCTCGTTCATCGGACTGAACGTAATTGGCCTCCTCAAGTTGCTGTAGCAGTCTATGGCACGTGGGTTTAGGAATGCCAGATTCAAAAATAATATCAGAGGCAGCGATAGGGCTTCCTGCTTCTCCGATCCTCTCAATTACATCAATGAGACGGTCAACTGAGTTTACTTTTTCTGACACCTTAATCTTCCCTTAAAAAGTTTGCCCTTGAATAGTTAAGGACAACAAGACTTTATATTCCCAAACTCTGAGTTGAGTTTCAACCAGCGACGAGCAGGGATGGTGACATTACATTGTGTTTCACCCAAGGTTCTGGGTGACCTTTTGTTGGCGCGGGTAGGCTAAATAGGCACCCGGATTGCGGATAACATTCGATCTCGCTTGGTGACAGTTCGTAAGCTGCAGTCGTTACGTAGAGCGTCTCTAAATTATGTCCGCCAAAGGTACATCGCGTGGCATGTTTGACGGGAAGCTCTATTTCACCAAGCTTAGTTGGATGTCCTATATGCGTTAATGAAGGGGAGTAATAACTGACAACACCACAATCCCAGTGACAGACGTAGAGGTTACCTAAGCTGTCCACCGTTAGGCCATCGGGATACCCTTGAGAATTATCGAACTCAATGAAAACAGATTTGCTGAGTATTTGAGTAAGGGAGTCATCCAACTGGTACTCATACACTTTCCTCTGGAACATATTAGAGCAGTAGGCGCGCTTTAGTTCTTGGTTAATCGCAATGCCATTGGCAACGCTAAAACCTTGATCGAGTTTGACTAAATTCCCTTTACGTAATGCGTATAGTTTTCCATCAGGCAAGTCTAAATCTGCACTGTTCATTGATCCAAACCAGATCTCTCCGTTGGGTGATGCGATGGCGTCATTTAAATGCAGGTGCGCGTGCTCGCTGCACGGGTCGATGATCTTTGAAGTAACCTCAAATTGATGATTTAAAAGAAATAGACCCTGTTTACTTGCACAGATCCACGAGTCGTTCTCACCGGGTACGATGGCGGTGACATCGAATGGGACGGTATAGCAGTGGGTGGTATGTGTAATGGTGCATGTTTGATAAATTTCTCTGCCCGCAGCATCAACCCAAACGATGGATTTGGTTGATTCCGACCAGATAGGCGATTCACCGATACTGGGTTGAGTATGTTCGTAGATAAACATCACTTCACTCTATATTGATACAATAAGAATCAATATAGGTTAATTTTTGTCTCTAGGTTTTGAATATTTGAAAAGTGTGAACTAGGTTAGTCGAAAGATGGAAGTCAAACGGACACCTATAAGGAGAGGTGCCCGCGTCGTCGTGAAAACTAAAGCCTGAGCGTGGTCTGTGAATCGAAAATTGCGCAGTTATTTGCATCAACATTGACCGTGACTATCTTGCTGTTGCACTGATGTCGTCAAATGGCCGTTTTTGAGTTCTGAGCAAGTTTATGATGAGTTCATCAGCTAACAATGCTCAACAGAAACGAGGTACACGACATGAAGAAGCTAATTACTAGTGCGAACGTTTTTAATGGTACTGATGAAAAGCTTATCGAGGATGTATCGGTTCTTATTGAAGACAACCTGATTACTCAAATTGGTAACGTAGACCTATCAATCGTTTACGACACCTTTGTAAGGTGAGTGCTCATGTAAGTAGAGCGCTGTACCTTCTTTTTGAGTCAGCGACTCATCCCATGTTAAGGATGTAACGCACGTCCGCCTCCCAACGTTTTACTAGTGCGAAACAAGTCGTCGCATCGTCCTAACCTGTGATGTGATTCACGTATTCTTGGTTAACCTGCCAGTACTAGGAATTTTTCCTAGTATTCCTAGGACCGCCTCTCAAGCCACTCTCCCGGCCAATTCTTACACTCTTGCTCATAGATTTTCAGCGTTATTAGCGCTGTTCCTCAAACGAATTTACTTTTTGCACCATACCAAGTTCGGCATTGGGCTGCTCTTTGGGTTGTGCTACCCCTTATGTTGAGAGTCTAAGGATTCATCATGTTAAAACTTTTAGAACAAGTGCGTAAGCCGACGTTGGATCTTCCCGTCGAGCAAAGACGCAAAATGTGGTTTAAACCCTTCTTACAGTCCTACTTAGTGGTCTTTATCGGTTACATGACCATGTACCTTATCCGTAAGAACTTCAATATCGCGCAAAACGATATGATTTCGGAGTACGGACTGTCCATGACAGATCTTGGTTTGATTGGTCTTGGCTTCTCCATTACCTACGGCATTGGTAAAACCGTGGTGTCCTACTATGCCGATGGCAAGAACACCAAACAGTTCCTTCCGTTTATGCTGATTCTTTCAGGCCTTGCAATGCTTGGCTTTAGCTTCAGTATGGGGGGCGGTAGCGTTAGTCTGTTCCTCATGATTGCGTTTTATGCACTGAGCGGTTTCTTCCAAAGTACTGGCGGACCTTCTAGTTACTCAACCATTACTAAGTGGACGCCACGTAACAAGCGTGGTTCATACCTTGGCCTTTGGAACATGTCGCACAACGTAGGTGGTGCAGGTGCGGCGGGTGTTGCACTATTCGGTGCTAACTATCTGTTTGATGGTCACGTTATTGGTATGTTTGTGTTCCCATCTATGATTGCTTTAGTGGTTGGTTTCTTTGGTCTTCGTTACGGTAGTGACTCTCCAGAAGCTTACGGTCTAGGTAAAGTAGAAGAGTTATTTGATGAAGCAGTGAGTGAAGAAGACGAAGCCGCTGAAGAAAACCAAATGACCAAGCGTGAAATCTTTGTTGAGTATGTACTTAAAAACAAAGTGATTTGGCTGCTGTGTTTTGCCAACATCTTCCTGTACATCGTGCGTATCGGTATCGACCAATGGTCAACGGTTTATGCCTACCAAGAACTTGGTTTATCCAAAGAAACGGCAATCTCTGGCTTCACTTTATTCGAAGTCGGTGCGTTAGTGGGTACCTTACTTTGGGGTTATCTGTCTGATTTGGCGAATGGTCGCCGTGCTCTGGTTGCGTGTGTGTCATTGGCGCTAATCATCGTGAGCTTGGAGTTCTACCAGCATGCGACAAGCGAGTTCATGTATCTTGCCTCGCTATTTGTCCTAGGTTTCTTGGTCTTTGGTCCTCAACTACTTATCGGTGTAGCGGCAGTAGGTTTCGTTCCTAAGAAAGCCATCAGCGTTGCCGACGGCGTGAAAGGGACGTTTGCTTACCTCATTGGTGACAGCTTCGCGAAGTTAGGTTTAGGTATGATTGCCGATGGTACGCCTATCTTTGGTCTGACAGGATGGAAAGGTACCTTTGCGGCGCTGGATACATCTGCTGCGATTTGTATCGGTCTATTGGTCTTCGTTGCTATCGCAGAAGAGAAGAAAATTCGTAAAGCTAAGAAGCAGTTACAACAAGCTACCGCTTAATATCCCCCTAAAAGCGCTGTCTACGATTTCGCATTTGGTTTGCCTGAGCCATTGGAATCATAGATAGCGCTTTTTTAGAACTAAACACTATTTGCTTAATCGATGCGTCGGCGTTAAGTTACCCCATTTTTCGCCTTTCTCTAGTTGGTATTTCATCATGATCAATGTTGTTTTAGTGGATGACCACATCATCGTACGTTCTGGATTTGCACAATTACTCAATCTAGAGGAAGACATTAATATTGTAGGTGAGTTTAGCTCGGTTGAAGAAGCTAAAAGAGGTCTGCCGGGCAGTCGTGTGCAGGTATGTATTCTGGATATTTCGATGCCGGACGAAAGTGGTCTCGCGTTACTTGAATCGATGCCCAAGGGCATTGCCTGTGTGATGCTTAGTGTGCATGACTCTCCTGCTATGGTGGAAAAGGCATTGGAATTAGGCGCACTGGGTTATTTGACCAAACGCTGCATTCCTGATGAACTTATTCAAGCGGTGCGAACCAGTGCCAACGGTGGTTGCTATCTTACCCCGGATATTGCCATGAAATTGGCTTCTCCAAGACCGTTCCAACAAGCCTTATCTCGACTCACTAAACGTGAATATGAAGTGTCAGAGCTCTTGGCGACGGGACTCGATGTGAAGGCGGTAGCGGCCGAACTTGGATTAAGTCACAAAACCGTTCATGTCCATCGTGCTAATGCACTGGATAAACTTGCTGTCAAAAACAATGTGGAACTTGCCAAGTTGTTTAGGGCAGAAGCGACGTTGTAATGCGAACTTACCTCGTTGCCAGCGCCAGTGCATGGCTGATAACCCTGTGCAGTTGGTTTTGTTTATGGGTGATTTCCTATTACTTCGTTAACGACGCTGAGTTGGCAATTCTGTTTTTCCCGTTCGCCCTTAGGCTTGGGATTACCCTGCATGCCGCTAAAAAATACTGGGGGTGCCGTTTATGCTGCTGAGTGGTGCTTAACCATCTCTCTGGCTATTTTGCTTGCGCAGCCTCAGTGGTCGGCCATTTTGGTTGCTAGTGCGCTAAGTATTCCTGTTGCCTTGGTTGCTGAGCGTTATTATCAAGGTGCTCAGTGGCGACGATTACTTATTCAAGCCGCAGCGATTGTTGCCTGCGCTCTGATTAACATGCTTGCTGTCGGCAGTCATAGTGACTCTCTCAGTTTCGTCGGTTTGGTGAGTATTACGGCGGGGCTTATGCTGGTGCCGAGCTGTTACCTCATTTGGAATTACCTATTTCAAAGTACGTGGCGACCTTTGACATCTAACCTCATTCATCAACCAATCGAATTTCACTATAAGCCCATTTTGCTGTTCATTGCACTGTTTGCGGTGAGCATTTCTCTGCAAGTCGGATTGCCTGACGAGCTCAGGCGCTTTGCTCCGTTTTGTTTGGCAATACCCATCATCTTGCTTGCGTTTCGTTATGGATGGCAGGGTGCTCTGCTAGGCACGCTTCTTAATAGCTGTGCATTAATAGCGGCGCGTAGTGGGGTGTCACAGCTGGAAGTCACGGACCTACTGTTATCAATAAGTGCTCAATCATTAACGGGAATATTGCTGGGAATGGCGGTGCAGAGACAGCGCGATTTAAACCATCAGCTTCGCTCTGAACTTACTCGCAACAAACACTTAGCGAAACAGTTGGTGCAAGCGGAAGAGTCGGTGCGTAAGGACATTGCTCGCGAACTGCATGATGAAATTGGTCAGAATATCACTGCTATTCGAACGCAAGCGAGCATTATTAAGCGCGTCAACAACCCTGAATTGAGCATTGGTTGCGCTGATACCATTGAATCCTTGTCTCTGAATGTCTATGACACCACAAAAGGGTTGCTTACTCGATTAAGACCAAAAACCTTGGATGATTTAGACGTGATCTCTGCCATTCAGCAAATGGTGCGTGAGATGGAGTTTGAACAGCTTGGTATTGAAGTTGAATTTACTGTCGACAATGTTAGCCAGCGAATGCTCTCAGATATGATGGAGGTTACTTTGTTCCGTTTATGCCAAGAAGCGCTGAATAACATTCTCAAATACGCTCAAGCCAAACAGGTGCGAATAGAGCTCGTCATTGATGCGACAATCACGCTGAAGATTGCTGATGATGGCATTGGCTTTCCGCTTCAAGATAGCCAAAAAGGGTTTGGCCTTAAAGGCATGAAAGAGCGTGTTCAAGCGTTAGGTGGCCAGTTTGAGATTCGTAGCGTTGTTGACGGAGATGAAACACTACGTGGCACCGAAATTGATGCACGACTTCCATTGGTGTAGCGGGGTAGTTCATGACAGTTAAAGTAGCAGAACAACAGATGAAACATCAAGATAGCGCTAGCGTCGATACTCGCTATCGGTACTGGCGTTTTCACATCATGCTGGGAATGTATCTCGGCTATGCCGGTTTTTATCTCACCCGAAAAACCTTCAATTACACCGCGCCTGCACTAATTGCCGACCTTGGTTTAGACAAGGGAGATATCGGCATGATGGGGACCATGTTCTATTTGATGTATGGGCTATCAAAGTTTGTCTCAGGTATTATTTCAGACCGTTCCAACCCTCGTTACTTTATGGGTATCGGGCTTATTGCCAGTGGAGTGGTTAATATTGTCTTTGGTTTGTCGAGTTCGCTGTTTGTTCTTGCGAGCTTATGGATTCTTAATGCTTGGTTCCAAGGTTGGGGCTGGCCGTCCTGTTCCAAGCTTTTGACCACCTGGTACTCCAGAACCGAAAGAGGATTTTTCTGGTCGCTTTGGAATACGGCACATAATGTCGGTGGTGCGATGATTCCTTTGCTGGTGGGCTTTCTAACCTTTCATTATAGCTGGCGTGAAGGGTTTATTATTCCGGGCGTAATAAGCGTGCTGATAGGTTTATTTCTCTGTTGGCGACTGCGTGATAAACCCACGTCCATGGGATTGCCTACCGTAGGCCAATGGCGCAATGATAAGTTAGAATTGGCTCAAGAAAACGACGGAGTAGGGCTGAAGCCGAAGCAGATTCTCTGGTCGTATGTTCTCAACAATAAATACATCTGGTTGCTCGCTTTTAGCTATGTGTTGGTTTACATCGTGCGTACGGCGATTAATGACTGGGGTAACTTGTATCTGACTGAGCAGCACCATTACAGTTTAATCAACGCCAATGCATCAGTATCTTTGTTTGAAGTAGGCGGCTTTGTGGGGTCTTTAGTGGCAGGTTGGGGCTCAGACAAGCTATTTGGCGGCAATCGTGGGCCAATGAACCTGATTTTCGCAATGGGGATTTTCCTGTCTGTCGCCGCGCTTTGGTTGATGCCGCTAACCAATTTTGTGTTTCAGTCTGCTGGTTTCTTTGCCATTGGTTTCTTTGTATTTGGGCCGCAGATGCTGATTGGTATGGCGGCGGCTGAGTGTTCACATAAAGACTCAGCAGGTGCGGCTACAGGATTTGTTGGACTGTTCGCCTATATGGGCGCAGCACTTGCTGGTTACCCTCTGGCGATGGTATTAGAGCAGTTCCATTGGACTGGGTTCTTTGTGGTGATATCGGTCTGTTCGGCTGTCATTGGCCTATTGTTGTTACCTTTCTTACAAGCACAATTTAGTCAGCGTTAATACGTTTGTTCTCTTAGTTTTAGATGGATTACTAATCTAAATCTACCTTACTTTCACCTTGCATTGCTCATATTTATACGAATCTCTGTGTAGCTCGAATGAATATTCAAATCGATAAAAGTGAATAGTGTTACTACTCTATTTATCAAAATGGAATATAGTTTGATCAATTTTAATATGTGACCGATATTCCACTCGAACGGTAATACAGCGAATGTATCACAATACGTTGTACGTGCCTGATTTCTGGGCTCTATAGTAGCCGCGAATCAGTTAAATACGACGATAGAAAGGTCTACAATGAAATTAAAAGCCCTACTGTGTTCTTCGCTTGTTGCAATGGCAGCTCTACCTACCTTTGCCGGTGAGACCAAATTGGATGTGCGTTTTGGTCACAACACCACATCTGATATTCGCGACAGCCGTGTGAAGTTTATGCATACTTTCGATACAGGTTTTTACTTTAGTGCTGAAGCGGCGCAGATCCACAATGATGGCTATTTTGCTGGCAATGATTCCAGTGACCCTGATAAGAATGGTTTAAAGGCCGCCGCTCAAGAGTTTGAAGCAACTTACAAATTTGATCTTGGTGAAGATTGGTTTTGGGCGCCAGGCTTAGTGATGGTAACCGCTCCAAACTGGACAGAATACCGCCCTTACTTGAAACTTGGCACTACGTTTGACAACGGTGTGTCTTTAACAGGTCGATACCGCTATAACTGGTCAAACGATGCAAATGGTAAGAACTTTCTTGATGGTTCGGGTACGACACGTGGTGCTTCCAACCAGTATGATCTTTGGATCTCAAAAAACTTTGGCGAAGTGGGCCTGATGTATAACCCACGTTACCGTTATCAAAATGGCGTGGATCAAGGAACTGGGCGAGATGACTACTGGGAGCACACAATCATGGTTAACTACAAGATAAATGAAACTTGGACGCCATACATCGAGTTGGTTTCTGTCGATGAAACTTATGTGGATGAACAAGGTAACCGAGAGAACGATTACGCAGTGCGCCTAGGCTTTGTGATGAATCTGTAGTAACGAAAGAAATGAAAAAGGCGGTCATTGACCGCCTTTTTTTGATCGAAATAACAGCAAGGGAGAGTTAAAAAGTGAGTAGCTCTTTTCCGATTTTATCAACGAAACTTAGGATATGGATTTGCGACTCTCGGCTATAGAGAGAGATGCCATCCACTTGCTCTGTAAGGGGAATATTCAAGTGGCTCGACTGCGCTAACGTTGAGTCTTTTCGACTGATTCCCATCACCTTTAGACCTTTTCTTTTAGCATTGTGGGCCATTTCTACAACGGCCTGTGTTTCCCCTGATTTACTGATTAACAAAAGCGTACCCAGTTCAGCTCGCGTGAGCTGATGGATATCTGTGATCACCAAGTGAGGCACATTCGCCAGTGAGAGAAAGCGCGATAAGTAGTTTACACTTACAATTGATGCGCCGCGAGAGTAGAGATATACAACAGGTGAGTCACGCAGAGTTTTTGCTACTTGTGAAATGACACTTTGCTCGCATTCTTCACCGTCTAGATTCTGTGCCTGTTCTTTTAGCTCATTAGCCAATTTATAGCGCAACTCTGTGTAGCTAGCATACCCCATTTTTTTGCAAACCCGATTGACCGAAGTTGTAGTGGTAAGAGCCTTGTTGGCTATGGTCTTTGCCGAGATCTCATGTAGCTGACTGGCGTGGCCAATCAGATACTCGTAGATAACGCGCTCTATGCCTCGAAAAGTATTCATTGCTTTTAACTATTGTTGAGAAAACTGTCGGTATTACGCTTGAAAATGTCCGCGTTGTCTTTGCGTCGGATCACAGATGTATCGTGATACGTGAGTTGTATGAGAAAACAATATCTGAACCAAGTCGGGGTTCATATACTGTTCGCAGTAGATAATAACAAGGTGTAGACCCATGAGTAAAAAGAAGCTGGTTGCAGTAACTGCCTGTCCTACAGGCATTGCGCATACCTTTATGGCAGCCAAGAAAATTAAAAGCTGGGCAGACAAGCATGGCTATGAAGTTAAAGTGGAAACCCAAGGTAGTGATGGTGTGAAAAATCGCCTAACTGCCCACGATATTGCTACCGCTGATGGCGTCGTTTTAGCCGTTGACGTCCCGATTATGGATATGGAGCGTTTTGATAATGCCAATCCGCTTCAAGTTCGAACTCAAGAACTGATAAAACGCGTTGATGATTTATTACCTAAGGTTTTTTTGCGTGGCAAAGAGAAATCGGAAGGTGATGTAGAAGTGCATGATGAAAAACGCTCGGCTTATCAAGTTGCCATTGGTCACATTATGACGGGTATCAGCTATATGTTGCCGGTTGTTGTGCTGGGCGGATTGCTGATGGCGGTGGCCAAAATTACGGGCGAGTTCATCGATATCTCGGGTACCCCGATCCAAACCTTAGATAAATTGGGCTTCATGACTATTAAGTTTATGTACCCAATCTTTGCGGGTTATTTGGCTTATTCAATTGCAGGTAAACCGGCACTTATTCCCGCGTTTATCGGTGGCTTGATGACGGATGAGCCCTATAAACGGTTCTTTGATCTAGAAGGCTGGGCACCATCAGGATTCTTTGGCGCGATTGCGATTGGTTTTCTTGTTGGATATCTAGTTCGTTACCTCAACGATGTGATTAAGGTGAAAACCGAATTAACGACGCTTAAGACCATGTTGCTCGTTCCAGCGGTCACGGGTGTGGTGATGGTCTTGACTATGGAGTATGCGGTCAACCCATTCTTTGGTGCGGTTAACCTAGCCATGATTGACCTGTTTACTCAGGCTGGTGATGCTGGTCGTGGTATCTACTCAATGGTGATTGCAGCCGGTACGGCGTTTGACTTGGGGGGGACCAATCAATAAGGCTGCGGGCTCGGTCGCACTTGGTTTAAACGGCATGGGGGAAGGATTTGATCTCGTCGCTCGAGAGCTTGGCATCGTTATTCCACCAATCGGTGTAGGTATTGCGGCGCTACTCGATGGTAAGTTCCGCCCTCGAGTATTCTCATCGGAAGAGCAAACGGTCGGTAAAACCTCTTTGATGCTGGGCCTAATTGGTATTTCAGAAGGGGCGATTCCTTTCATTTTGAAGAACCCTAAGATGATTCCAATTATGATTTTGGGCTCTATTATCGGTACGCAATTAGCCGTAGTTCTTAACGTATTTCAAAGCTTGCCATTGCCAGCAGTATGGGGGTGGTTCCTATCTTCTGACCCAGTGAGTTACACCATTTCTGTTATCGCAGGTTCTCTGTTTATTGCTGTCGCTTTGCTACTTTGCACTAAACCTCAGCCTACTCAAGCTTAATCAATTTCAATGGAGGAAGAGCCGTCTTCCTCCAACAATTTTTAGACCAAAATTTAGAGACAACGACAATGGCTAAAGTACATGTAATTCCTCACACTCACTGGGATCGTGAGTGGTATTTCACCCAACAGGATAGTGATGTACTCGCGACTTATAATTTTACAAAAGTGATTGAAACGCTCGAAAACACCGAGAGTTACACCTGTTACCACTTAGATGGCCAGTCCTCTATTGTGGAAGATTATCTTAAAGTCTTACCTCATATGCAGGAGCGCATGGCTAAGTTGGTTTCAGAGAAGAAACTGTTTATTGGACCATGGTATACACAAACAGATACCTACAACGTCGCGGCAGAATCAATCATCCGTAATTTGAAATACGGTATGCATATCGCGGAGAGTCTTGGCCACAGTATGAAAGTGGGATACTTGCCAGATACCTTCGGACACAACGCACAAATGCCAACCCTATTTAAAGGTATGGGCATAGATAACATTATCTTCTGGCGCGGTATTGATTATGACCAGCAAGTCGAAAAATCGCACTTTTTCTGGCGCTCTATGGGGGGAGATGAGATCTACGCCTACAACCTGGTTCATGGTTATGGAGCCGCTAAGAACATCAATGCAACGCCTGAACATCTGGACAAGAAAATTTTCCCTATGGTGGAGAAGATTAAATCACTTTCCGGGTTAGATGATGTGCTGATTCCGTCGGGCGGTGACCAAGTTAATATCGATCCTGAATTACCAAAGACTTTACAGGCCGCGACTGAGCGATCAGGTAAAGATGTTTACGTAATTTCGTCGATGGAAGCTTTTGTTGATGTGTTGCGAGACAATGACCAGACGTTTGAAACGTACCAAGGTGAGTTCAAATTACCACGCTACACGCGCATCCATAAAACGATTGGTTCAGTGCGCTATGACATCAAGAAACTCAACTTTGAAATTGAGCAGTTCTTATTGAAAAAGCTCGAAGTTGTCATTGCTATTGCGAAGGCTCAGGGTATTACCGTACACACTGAGTTGGTCGATATTGCTTGGAAAAAAATTCTTGAATGTCATGCCCATGACAGCATGGGTGGATGTAATAGTGATGCCACCAACGCCGATATAATGCATCGCCTGAAACAAGCGGAAGAGATTAGTCACGGCCTTTACAACCTCGTTATCAAAGAGATTGCTAGTGCATGCAACGATGATGAGTTGATGTTATTCAATGGGCAAATGACCCCTTACAGCGGGATTGTGAAAGCGGTTGTATTTAGTGCTAGTGAGAGCATTAATATCCTAGATTCTGGCCAGCCGCTATCAGTTGAAGTACTCAAGAGAGAAACGTTGAGTGGCGGTAAGATCATTGAGGTGACAAAAGACGGCGAGAAGGAAGTCGACGTACCGCCATACTACCGATTTGAGCTGAACGTGCTTGTTTCAGAATTGCCGGCAATGGGGTATCGCGTATTTGAAGTTCAAGCATGTGAGCAAGCCAATGTCGAGCAAGTGAGTAGCGAACAAACGGCGATTGAAAACCAAGCATTGCGAGTTTCTTTAGAGCAAGGTCAATTGCGCTTAGAAGATAAAATCAGTGGCCGCGTGATAGAGCAATTGCTGACGTTTGAAGAGCAAGCCGACGATGGTGACTCCTACGATTTCTCCCCTCTAGAAGGGGATACACCAAACTACAGTACTTCATTTGAGTGGCTGTCGAGCACGGTTGGTGAAACGCAACAAAGCTTATGCGTTCGAGCAACGTTAGCGGTGCCGCAAGATCTGACTGAACGCCAAATTGGTGAACAGAAACAACAAGCGGTATTCGATATCACGATGCGTCTGGTTAGTGGTGAATCTCAGCTTCTGTTTGATATCAACACAGTGAACAACACTTGCGATCATCGTGTACGCGTTCTGATTAACTCAGATCTTCAGACTGACACCTCAATTAGCACTCAACCGTTCGCACTGATGGAGCGTCCTGTTGCTCCCGACTTAGCACAATGGCGTGAAAAGTACCGAGAGTGTCCTGTCGATATTGAAACCACAGATGGTTCTGTAGCGATTGCTAAGTCGGAGCGTGCTCTTATTCTAACGGGACGCGGCCTTAAAGAGTTTCAAATATTGAAAGGCTCAGAGAGCGATAAGATCGCACTGACTTTGTTTAAGTCGACCGGGCGACTTGGCAAAGATGACTTGTTATGGCGTCCGGGGCGTGCATCTGGCATCAACAACACTGTGGTGTACACACCCGATGCTCAACTGCAAAAAGCGATGAGCTTTAGTTTTGCTCTGGCTCTGTGCGATAACGCACAGCACAAGACTATTCGTCAGTTAGAACGCCGTTATTTGGACCAACCTTTTGGGTACCAAAAACAATCGCTGAACAGCTTTGAAAATCGTCTTGAACGCTTCCAAGTTCGCTTTGAACCGAGGCAGCATTCACCATCATTCAGTTTGTTTGCATTACCACAAGAGCTCGAACTATCTAGCTTAGGACACGCATTCTACCGTGATAATGCGATCATTCTACGCGTGTTCAACCCAACTGAGAGCCCAATCGAGCTTGAGCTTGATTCACTGAAGCATTTTGCAGACGTTGAATTGGTGAACTATCGCGAGCAGCCACTTGATGGTGCTTACATTGTGCGCTCGAATAACAGCTTAGATGTGCGTTTAACGCTTGGTAACAAAGAGAAGTAGGAGAGAGTCATGATTGAAAATACTATTTATAGCAAAGTTGCCAAGTTATATGGCGAGGCCAGCGCGACAGAAATTACCAATGATATTCTTGTTTTAATGAAAAAGTGGCAAGACAAAGCGCCGCAATATCAGAATTGGGTGGATCAACGTACCTCTTACTTGATCACCTATGGCGACAGTTTTTCTACTCAAGCGGAACCCACTCTGAAGACGATGAAGACATTCGCTGATCGCCACTTGAAAGGGGCATTGAGCAACATTCATATTTTGCCAATGTTCCCTTATACCTCGGATGATGGTTTTAGTGTGGTCGACTATCGTCAGGTGGATCCTAATCTCGGTAATTGGGAGCAATTGAATGCACTCTCTGAGAACTTTGACCTGATGTACGATTGTGTCATTAACCATATTTCTAAGAGCAGTGATTGGTTCCAAGGTTACCTTGCGGGTGATGCGAAATACCAAGACTACTTTGTAGAGTCTGATCCGAGCCTTGACTACTCAAGTGTAACGCGCCCCCGTGCGTTGCCGCTCCACACTCCGTTTAGCAAGGCATCGGGTGAGACTGTACATGTGTGGACGACTTTTTCGGACGATCAAATCGACATTAACTTCCACAATCCGAAAGTGCTCTTAGAGAGCGTCGATATTTTGTTAATGTATGCGGCAAATGGTGGACGTTCGATTCGTCTAGATGCGATTGGTTTTATCTGGAAAAAACTCGGAACCACATGTATCCACCTAGAAGAAGCGCATGAAATCATCAAGCTATGGCGAATCGTTTTAGATGAAGTGATGCCAGGGACACTGTTGATCACCGAAACCAATGTGCCGCACAAAGAGAACGTATCTTACTTTGGGGGCGGAGATGAAGCACACATGGTTTATCAATTCCCACTGCCGCCATTAACGCTACACGCTTTAATGAGTGAAAATAGCGAGACATTAACTCAATGGGCGACTTCGCTGACAAATGAAGCAATGGCGCGACTCGCCCAAGGTGATAAAACTACGTACTTTAACTTCCTTGCCAGTCACGATGGGATAGGGGTTCGCCCAACGGAAGGCATATTGACGGATGAAGATCGCCAGATGATGTGCGCGCAAGTTGAGCGCAAGGGCGGTCGTGTGAACTATAAAAATAACGGTGATGGGACACAATCGCCTTATGAGCTGAATATTAACTACCTCAGTGCGATTACAGAGCCGACCGATAATATTGACGAGAAAGCGAAGAAATTCATCGCAGCTCAATCTATTTTGTTGTCATTCATCGGTGTACCAGCAATCTACTATCACAGCTTGTTGGGTAGCGAAAATGATGTGCAAGGTATGCTTGATTCGGGGATAAACCGACGCATCAACCGTGAAAAGTTAGATCTAGACAAGCTAGAAAGTGATTTGGCAGACGAGGAGTCATTGCGTTCAAAAGTATTCAAACCAATGACGCGATTATTGAACCTTCGTCAGCAATACTCTGCATTCTCGCCACAGGCTTCTCAACAAGTACTGAGTTTGGGTGATGGCATTTTCGCATTACAACGTGGCGAAGGTGAAGAAGCCATCCGATTTGCGGTCAACCTGACATCAAAATCTCAAGCGGTCGCGCTAACTGAACCTGGCTTTGACCTCGTTAGTGAGCAGCTTATGCCAACAGACTTTAAGTTAGCGCCGTACCAATTTGTTTGGTTGACACAGCAAAAATAAAGGAACACATCATGAAACTTTCTCAACTTACAACGCCAGAGCTAATTATGCTTGATGCTGTGTTTGAAGACCGATTCAGCGCCATCAATGCACTCACCGACAGACTTGAAAAAACAGGTAAACTCACTAACAAAGCACAATTTCTTGATGCGGTAATGAAGCGCGAAGAAGAAGGGCCAACGGCACTGGGAGAATACTTAGCCGTACCTCATGGTAAATCAGAGGCAGTGAAGGAGCCGGTTTTTGCATGTACATTTGTTAAAGATGAGCTGATGTGGAAGGGCCTGGATGGCGATGAACCAGTCAATATGATTTTCTTGCTTGCGATTCCGCCTGCAGAGGCGGGCTCGACACACATGGAGGTGCTAACGACGTTGACTTCATCATTGGTAGATGACAACTTTCGAGATAAGTTACTTGCAGCCAGCAGTATTCAAGAGGTTATGATGCTTTTTGGTGATGATACTGCTAGTGAGCCAGAGTTTGAACAATCAGAGAATGAGCCAGCTCAACAAGATAAGACTGCAGCAGATATCAGTCATATTGCTTACCCAGCAGTACTGGGTATTGGTGTCATCATCTCGGCGTTTTTATTTTTACTATTGTAACAAGAGCTTTTATAAAAATAGTAATTGTCACTGACTCATTTGAAGAAACACTTCTAGTCTAGTAGGCATTATGAATGCAGCGAGCAAGGCTTCGTTCAACTAGATCTATAATCCCAATACTTAAACCGTTTCTTCGTCGATTTTGGCGAGGAAACGGTTTAAGTATTGTTTCACACAGACACTGGGCAACCACGTTTTTGCCTCATTTCATTTGAACCATTTAATTATCGAAATCATCAATATCGTCTCAACGGGTTAGGTCGCCAGATAACTTTGATTTATTGATTTTCGAGGCCTCAGAAAAGGTGAAACCCCGATGTTGGTAGCATCGGGGTTCCGAATTTTTTAAAATTCTTGGTTGGTAAGGCCGAGAATCTTTCTATGCATAAGGTTTGGATTAAATCCGATTAATTCCTTGGTAGGGGAATTAGATGCGGATGAAGTCCATGTGCTCAACTTTTGGCTTGAACGCGTGACGTTGAACGTCTTGTGGCTTAACCTTAACTTCTTCGCCAGCGATCACTAGAGTGATGCCTTCGTAGAATTCTGGCTTGTCCATTTGGTTTACGATGTCATCGTGGTTTAGAGCAACTGATACAGGTGCTGCTTCACCACCGTAAACGATTGCTGGGAATTGACCAGCGTGACGTAGGCGGCGGCTCGCACCCTTACCTAGTTCAGTACGTACTACTGCTTCGAATTTCATAGTTTTTACTCTCAAAATAGTAAAATTAACAAATACGTTTTGACATAGCGACCTAGTCAAAACTTTAATCGCTTTGAGTGATCGTAAAGATACTCTCAAAACGAGCGCGGATACTAACATTCATAGTGGGGCTCGGCAATAGCAAATTGCTTATAACTCTACTATTTTTCGCCCTTTGCTCGCTTTAGCTTAAGAACTGCACGCAATCCGCCCATTTTGCTCTCGCCAAGCTCCAGTTGGCCACGATAACTGTGCGCCATTTCAGAGACGATATTGAGACCAAGACCTGTACCTGGGGTGCTTTCATCAAGGCGAACACCACGCTTGGTTACCTCACGGCATTGCTCTAATGGAATGCCCGGTCCGTCATCCTCGATAATGAGCTCTACCTCAGAATCATCAATATCGTTAGAGTGAACTCGGATTAAACTGTCACTCCATTTGTAGGCGTTCTCGAGTAGGTTACCGAGCATTTCGTCTAGGTCAGCTTTTTCTACGGCGACCTCAAGATCGGTATCAAGTTCGCTAATCAGCGCAATTTCGCGCTCTGCGTAGACTTTATCAAACGCGAGAGAAATGGCGTCGACACGTTCGCTAGGTGACGATTTTACCGCAAGGATGTTCATTGCACCTGCCATGCGTGCACGTCCCAAGTGATAGTCAATCTGAGCTTGGATTTGTGTTATTTGCGGTTGTAGCTTAGCCCTGTCTTCCTCAGACAAGCTCTCAAGCTCGTTTTTGAGTACAGACAATGGTGTCTTTAGGGCATGAGATAGGTTACCCGCGTGGTGTCTGGCTCGCTCCAATAGCTCTTGGTAATGGAATAATAGAGCATTAAGATCTTTTACCAATGGTGCAATTTCTTTTGGATACTGCTCGTCTAATGAATGCTGCTCTGCGGTTCGTAACCGTTTTAACTCCCGCTGCATTTTGCCTAGTGGTCTTAGAGACCAGCTGACCTGACCCACGATAAGTGCGAGTATGCCTAGTACCATGACGCCGAGAATGAGCCATAGCTCGCCAGTAAGAGATTCAAGGGTATCATCTATTGGGTCTTCATCTTGTCCAATAACAATCGTGACGCCGTCACTTACATCAGGTAAGAACAAAGTACGCTTGATGGCGATGAGCTTTTCATTATTCGCACCAAAGTAGTGGGGGCGTTTGTCTTTACCTTTGGTTTGGAGCGTTTTATCCCACAAGGAGCGAGAACGCAAAGAGTCGCTCTTTGTGTTGATTTGCCAGTAAAGCCCACTGTATGGCTGATTGAAGCGAGGATCGGATAAGCGAGTCGCTAGAACCAGTTGACCTTCATTGTTAACCTCTAAGTTGGCGGCGATTTCATCCATAGCGTGGCCAAGTTGGATCTCGAGATCACTGATTAAGTAATCTCGAACTAATCCTGGTATGGATACACCCGCCGCTATGGTCATCGCTGATAACCAGAGGGTTGCAGCAAGAAGTAGGCGAGTCTTGAGGCTGAGCTTTTTGACGCCTTGGCGCAGCTTTTCTTTAGAAAGGTTAGGCATTCAACTGATACCCAAGGCCTCGAACGGTTTTGATAACGTTTGGGGCAATCTTTTTACGGATGCGTCCGATAAACACCTCTATGGTGTTGGAGTCGCGGTCAAAGTCTTGCTTGTAGATATGCTCGACAAGCTCAGTGCGTGAGATGACTTTGTCTGCATTATGCATAAAGTAAGCGACAACCTTGTATTCAAGCGCGGTAAGACTCACTGCATTGCCTTGCCACATTACTTTAGATGTGCGCGTGTCTAGGCTGAGATCGCCAATCTGCATAAGAGGTGAGGCATTACCGGATGCACGGCGTAGCTGTGCGCGAATACGGGCAATGAGTTCAATCATTTCAAATGGCTTGGTCAGATAATCATCAGCGCCAGCGTTAAGCCCTTCGACACGCTGAGTGAGAGTGTCACGCGCGCTGAGGATGACGACAGGTGTATTGATGCCTTCATCTCGAATGCCTTTTAGTACCGTAAGACCGTCGATCTTTGGCAGACCCAAATCGAGAACGATAGCGTCCCACTCTTCAGAAGTCGCACGATAGAGGGCATCAATACCGTCTTGAGCCAGTTCAGGCACCCAGCCGGCGCTTTCAAGAGTTTCTAGAATTTGTTCGCCCAACCTAGGGTCATCTTCAACAACAAGAATTTTCATTATTTTTCTCTTTTTATTGGTAACGCTATTTCTTGATAACTCGTTGTAGATTATGGCCTTTGATCTCCATCATCTCCAGTGTTGCCGCGTTGTATTCGACCTTAATGATATCCTGGTCATGTAAAAGCTTTAGCTCGTAGATCCACTCATCATCGTCTTCTTCAAGTTCGACCTTGATGACTCGACCGTTAAGGTCGTTTTCAACTGTCGCAAACAGCTCAGAAAAAGGTTTAATAAGACCTTGCTGAACCGCTTCATAGACCTCGTCCTGATCTTCTTCAAACTCAATACGCGTATCACCCGTTTCAACATCTTGAACGAGTTCATGACCGCTTGGGTTGTCAGAAAAAAAGTTTGCATGAGCAACCAGCGGTGTCGCTATTAAGGTAAAGATAGCAAGTGTGGCAAGGGCTTTATTCACTTGGTTAGGCATAGCAAGATCTCTGCATTATCGAACATGGTACTAATATAAAACGTTAAATATGAATCAAACCTGAACGGCTGTTTAGTTTAATTCATCATCAAATACTTTATCGCGCATTTTCCAAAAACGTCCGCTTTTACGGGCGATAACAAACGCTGGTAATCTGAATCTGTGCTGGTTGTTGACCACCTTGGTCGGCGATGTGGCATCAAACTCTCTATGTTTGTCGGCTAAATGAGGACGAACAAACTTAGATAAAAAGGTTTGTTTTTGTTTTTTCGTCGTCAAAGACCAAAACTCACTGACTTGCGCATCGTTATCGCCGATATAGTTGACTCGAAGGCTACTTTTACCTTTGTCGTCTTTGTGGACCTGAAGGTTCATATCAACACATTCGAACACCAGAGCATCTTTGAGATTGAGCGCCTCTTTCAGCTTTTTATCTGGGTCGACCAAAGTCGCATCGCACTCGTGACAAATTCTCGCCGCAATGTCGTTATCAGCGCCGCATTCATTGCAGTATTTAGCTCTAAATCGGTAGTCGCAGTGTTCTCGTTCGCCGGTCTCTTCATCGGTAAAGTAGCCTTGGCATTTGCGGCCAAAGTGTTCAATCAAAAAGCCGTTCGCATCAAGCTTGCCCCAGAAGTCGTTGTTGAAGCCGCAGGCAGGGCAGGGAATCGTGATGATTTCTGAGTCTGAATCTGGCTTTGGATTTCCGACTTCGGGCTGGTAGAGATCATACGTGTTGCCCGCATAATCAAGTACCAAACACTCGGTTTTACCATCAGAAAGTCGAAGGCCACGACCAACTATCTGCTGATACAGGCTCACCGACTCGGTTGGTCGAAGAATCGCGATTAAATCAACATGCGGCGCATCAAAGCCTGTGGTCAGTACCGATACGTTGACTAAAAACTTTATCTCTCGTTGCTTGAATCGATTGATAATGTCGTCGCGCTCAGGTGTTGGTGTATCACCGATGACGATTTGACTAGAATCCTCAGGTAATAAAGAGAGGATTTCTTGCGCGTGACGCACGGTTGCAGCAAAAATCATCACGCCTTGTTTATCTTCGCTGTAGCGGATGATCTGCTCAACGATTTGTGGGGTCGCGCGTTTGGACTGCTCGATGACTAAGTCCATCTCCGATTCTTTGTATTTCCCCATGCTGGTGGGTTTTAACTGCGAGAAGTCATAACTTAGCACTGGGGCATCGATCAATTTGGCGGGGGTCAGAAAGCCCTCGTCGAGCAAGTATTGAATAGGAAGCTCAAAAATACAGTCTTTAAAAAAACGGGGTTTGTCGCTTCGAACCAAACCTTTGGTATGGTATTGATAGATCCAACCCACTCCGAGTCGGTAAGGCGTTGCCGTAAGCCCAAGGATCTTAATGCCAGGGTTAATCTCGCATAAGTGGCTTATCACTTTTTGGTAGCTGGAGGTTTTGGTTTCCGGTACGCGGTGACACTCATCAATCACCAATAGCGAAAACTGATTGGCAAACGCATCTAGGTTTCGGACCACAGACTGCACTGAAGCAAAGACAACCTGTTCAGAAGTCTCTTTGCGCCCGAGGCCTGCAGAGAAAATAGAGCCCTTGAGACCGTACCCTTCATATTTGGCGTGGTTTTGCTCAACGAGTTCTTTCACATGAGCAAGCACTAATACTCTGCCACGCGCGAGACGCGCGAGTTCAGCAATGACCAAGCTTTTACCGGCTCCAGTTGGCAGCACGATAACAGCAGGCGTGTCATTTTTACGGAAATAATGGATAACGGCTTTAACGGAGTCGGCTTGATAAGGTCGAAGCGTGTACATACGGCTCAGTTTTACTCTACATTTTGAAAAACCCCTCTATAATACCCCACGAAATGAAAACGAGGTATTCATGCGTTTAGATAAGTTTTTGTGTGACGCGTTAGGCGCAACACGTAAAGAAGCCACAAAAATCATCAAATCTGGTGATGTGACCGTAGATGGTGTGATTCAAAAGAGTGGTGCATTCAAGGTTACGGAAGAAAGCAGTGTCGAGTGGCAGGATCGTGAGGTTCGCATGCAAGGCCCTCGCTACATAATGTTATTTAAGCCAGATGGCTTTGTTTGCTCTCATGAAGATGGCTTTAACCACACAGCCTTCATGTTGCTCGATGAAGTGAAGATGGAAAACCTTCACTTTGCTGGTCGACTAGATGTGGATACAACAGGTTTGGTTTTAATCACTGACGACGGCCAGTGGTCTCACAGAATCACCTCACCAAAACACAAGTGTGCGAAGACTTATCGAGTCTGGTTGGCAGACCCTGTTCAGCCAAACTACCAGCAAGCGTTTGAAGAGGGAATTGAGCTTAGAAATGAAGAAGCACCGACTCTTCCCGCGCAGCTTGAGATTATCGACGATAAAGAAGTCCTACTGACGATTCACGAGGGTAAATACCACCAAGTTAAGCGCATGTTTGCGGCACTTGGTAACAAAGTTGAAGGTTTGCACCGAGAGAGCATTGGTGACATCGTTTTGGATGATATGCTAGAGCCTGGCGAGTATCGCTATCTCACTCAAGAAGAAATTGACTCAGTCTGGAAAAAGTAATACTAATAGTTTGATTTACAAAGTTTAGATTCACCCTGTGAATGCAATGGTCGCGAGCCTTCAATTTTATCAGCCCTAACACCGGTTCGGTATTACGCTGACGACCTTCCTATTCTCGCGGCCCTTTTCACAACCATTCTCACTCAACGGGAAGTTGAGTAAAACATGAGCATAAAAGCAAGGAATGCGGCTCATCGACGTTTTGTTAGGAGCGATATGAGTTCTCAAACCACATCGCAGCCCAATACACCTCAACTTGGTTTGATACTGTTTTTAGTGCTTGGCGCTATTGGCGCGTTGACGCCGCTGGCGATTGACATGTACCTTCCTGCGATGCCAACGATCGCGCAGGATATGGGCGTCACTGCTGGTGCTGTGCAGATCACGTTAACTGTGTATACCGCTGGGTTTGCTATTGGACAGCTTTTGCATGGTCCGCTTGCTGATAGTTTTGGTCGAAGACCCATCCTGTTATTTGGCGTATTCTTTTTTGGCGTTGCCTCAGCCGTCTGTGCGACGACAACCAGCATTGAATCTCTGACGCTGGTTCGCACTGCGCAAGGCTTTGCAGGTGCGGCGGCGGCGGTGATCATTCAGGCCGTCGTGCGTGATATGTTCGATAAAGAAGATTTTGCGCGCACTATGTCGTTCGTTACCCTTGTTATCACGCTGGCACCTTTGGTTGCCCCTATGATTGGTGGTCACCTAGCTGTTTGGTTTGGCTGGCGCTCTATCTTTTGGGTACTGACGGGCTTTTCAGTGGTGGTGATCGCTGCTGTGCTGTGGAAAATTCCGGAAACGCTGGCACCAGAAAACAGGCAACCGCTGCGTTTTCGAACGACCATCAAGAATTATTTACGCCTTTGTCAAAATCCGGTCGCAATGGGGCTTATTTTCTCTGGCGCGTTTTCGTTTGCCGGGATGTTTGCATTCCTAACCGCCGGGTCATTCGTCTATATTGATATCTATGGTGTATCACCTGACCAGTTTGGCTATCTGTTTGGCCTTAATATTGTGACGATGATTATCATGACGAGTATCAATGGTCGTCTGGTCAAGAAAGTCGGGCTGCATGGAATGCTGCGTTTTGGTATCGGTGTTCAGCTATTTGCTGGGATGGGACTTCTGGTGAGCGGTGTGTTCGAACTTGGTATCTGGGGCATTGTGCCATTTGTGATGCTGTTTGTTGGCACCCTGTCGACGATCGGCAGTAACGCTATGGGGTTATTACTAAGTGGTTATCCAACAATGGCGGGCACGGCGTCGTCACTCGCTGGTACGTTGCGATTTGGTACGGGCTCTGTTGTTGGGGCGATTGTTGCCTTTTTACCTGGTGGCACTGAGTGGCCAATGATTGCATTAATGGCAATTTGTTCGGTATTATCCGCCGCCTTGTATTGGACGTTGGGAAAGAAAGCATAATGTCTGCATATTATTCAGAAATTCAAATGGTCGTGAACTCAGCTTTAGAAGAGTTAGCGGCAGAGCACGCCTCAGGTAAGCTAATTAACTCACCTGTAACGAACAATCACTTCCTTGTAAGGTGGGTGACTCGTGCCATTAAGACTCAACGTTTTGGTAAGGCGACCAGTGCCAATTTAGTTCAATGGCAAAAAACAGGACGCTCTAAAGGCAATGATTCCATGTTAGAGCCGACATTTAAGCGCATCTCTGCTTACTATGCTGGCTTTTTTGGTGGCGACATTGCACCAATTACAGACGCAAAAATTGAGCAGTTCATTGACGATATGGAAGCGGCAGGTTGGGGGGTGTGTACTTCAGAAGTGCTGACAGATGGCAGCAAAGTGCAGTTCTTTACCGATGGCGCTAACTCGTTTGCGGTATGTGCTAACCAATGTGACGACTGTTTTGAAGGCGAGAACCTCATTAAGCCTATGAGCTGGTTTATTCGCGGTAACCACGCAGAGTTTATCACCAAGGCGTATGAAGCGGGCTTTATGCTCCATAAAGTGACCGATTATAAGTCTAAGGTGAAGTACCACGGTGAGTACCTAGTATACCCATTGAATCAAGGTACGCAGCTTGCCGAGATCCCGCTCTCTTTCAAGGCGTAGTCAACTGATTTAACATGAAAAGCGTAGCTAAATGGCTACGCTTTTTTCGTTTTGATAAGCCGTAACTGGGAGGTACTATTTCGCCTTACGAACAATCGCTCGCACCATGCCTTTAAAGATAAACAGGTGAGCGGGCATCATGGCAAACCAATACAAAAGCCCCAAAAAGCCTTTAGGGTGCCACCAAGCGCTAATGTTGATTTCCCTTTTATCTCCGTGGTCGGTGATGGTGAATTCTAGTCGACCTAAACCCGGACCTTTCATCCCAAACAAGAGTGATAGGAAATAAGGCTGCTCGCAGCGAATGACCTTCCACGAGTCAATAAAATCACCCACTTTTAGCTCTGGTCCTTCTGGAGAGCGCCTAACAGGTCTCCCTCCACCGAAGAAGATATCTAGCCATTCTCGAGTACGCCACAGAATGTTTGCGAAGAAGTAACTGTCCTTCGGGTCACCAATGGTTTTTACTACATCCCAAAGCTGGTTGGCGGTTTTGGAGGTGGTGAAACTCGCCCCCGTTTTCTTAGGGTAGTATCCGTAACCTGCTTGCCAACGATTCAGAGCCGCAGGCTCAAATCCCCATACATTGCTTCGGATAAATTTACCGTCTTGTTCGATACTGGTTTTGACAGCCTGCTCGTAGGAAATCAACGTCTGAGGGAAGTGCTGCCTAATTGCTGAAGAGTCTGCGATGAAATCGTGCTCTAATCCAGCAAGGAGCGCACGACCAATATTGGATGGAACCGATGTGACGACGCCGAGCCAATACGACGCAACCTTGGGTGTAAGAAGAGGCGTTGCCCATAATCGCAGTGGCTTGCCAATTTGTTTGCAGATAGTCGCAAACTGCTCTCGATAGGAGAGAGTATCAGGACCGCCAACTTCGTAGATTTCGGTAGTAGGGGACGTCTCTTTAGCGAGTTCAATGAGGTAATGGTTAAGATTTTCTAGTGCTATGGGGTTGGCTTTCGATTCCACCCATTTAGGCGCAATCAAAACAGGAAGGTTATAAACAAAGTCGCGCATTATTTCGTAGGCGGCTGAACCCGGGCCAATGATAACGCCTGCACGAAGCTCGGTGATGGGGACTTTACTGGTTCTAAGTAGCTTGCCTGTGGCTTTGCGTGCCGCCAAGTGCTCAGAGTTTCCTGTTTGTGGCTGAATCGCACTCAGATAAATCACGTGTTGGACGTTGCTTAGCTCCAAGGCATCCCGAAAGTTTTGTGCCAGAGAGAGCTCGTAGTCGAGAAAATCATGTCCATGTGCCATGCCGTGGACAAGAAAAAAGACGATGTCGAACTGAGGCACCAACGCAAGGGTGGCCTTTCGATCGGCAAGATCCAAATATTCGAATGTCAGTTGAGAGTGGGGGAGTACCCGCGCTTTTAGGTAATCAATCTGCCGTGCGGCTGCGGTGACTTGGTATCCTTGGTCTAATAGAATAGGGATTAATTGAGATCCGACGTAACCGGATGCTCCTAAGACTAAAACGCGCTTCATTTGTATCCCTCAAAAAAAACTATCTCTCTAAAACTTATCACAATTTTCAGACTTTTCAGAAAATCTTGGCGTAAATTTCATCGCTATTTAATGAAATGAAACACGAATAATCGACAGGTCTAACAGTAACAAACTGGTGCCTTGTTTCGCCTTGGCAGTGAAGGGGCAGAATAGTCAGGTTATCTCCGTGATTACCCTTCCTTGTGAGGCGTTTTTAGTGTAGATTCAGTGTCCAAATTTTCGTTTGTTTAAAGAGTATTAATGCTTAAGTTGTCTGACCTTAGCAAAGGCTACATTGACGGTGGTGAGTTTCATCCCGTACTGCAAAGTGCAGAGTTAACCCTGTCGCAAGGTGAACAGTTGGCATTAATGGGCGAAAGTGGCTCTGGCAAAAGTACTTTGCTGAACTTGATTGCGGGCATTGATAAGGTTGATTCTGGTGAAATTTGGTACCCAGATTTTGCCATGCACGAAGCTAAGGAAAGCCAACGTACGGCTTATCGCCGCAACAATATTGGCCATATTTTCCAGCAGTTTAACCTGCTGCCTACTTTGAACATCGCCGATAACATTCGCTTTTGTCGACAGATCAAAGGCTTGCCTGAAGACCGTGGCCTATGGCGTCAAATTCTGTCTGCACTCGACTTAATGGCTTTGCTTGGTCGTTATCCTGAAGAGATTTCGGGTGGACAACAGCAGCGTGCTGCGATTGCACGTGCGCTGTATATGGAGCCAAAAATTCTCTTAGCCGATGAGCCAACCGGAAGCCTCGACGAGCGCAATGCTGAAGCGGTCATGCGCCTTCTTACCTCCCTGACTCGTCATCTAGAGTGTACCCTGTTGGTCGTCACACACAGTGAGAAGGTGGCGTCTCATATGGATGGTTCTATTCGCCTTCAAGGGGGGCAATTGCATGTTATGGCCCGTAGTTAAGGCACTACTTGGGCACTACCGTCGCCATCCTCTTCAAATTCTTCTAGTCTGGCTTGGTTTAACCCTAGGGGTATCACTCTTGGTTGGTGTTACGGCCATCAATCACCACGCCAAGCAAGCTTATGCCAGCGGCGAACGTTTGTTTGCTAATCCGGTACCTTATCGCATTCGTCCTAAACATGCGGAAACTAAGATCCCGCAAGGCTTCTATATTCAACTTCGACGTGAAGGCTTTAAGCAGTGCGTCCCGTTTGATATCCAAAAAGTGACAACCAATGATGGCATAGAACTCAACCTTGTTGGTGCCGACCCTATCTCACTGCTGCAACTAAAGCACAGAGTCACTATCAGTGATATTGCTTCACAAGATCTGATTAAAGTACCGACCACAATTCTTGTTAGCCAAGATCTTGCCGAGCACAAAGGCTGGAAAGATGGCGATTCCATTACGCTCGATAGTGGACTTGTCTTGGGGCCAGTGAAGGTTGATCAGAAAGCCGGCATCAAGGGGATGCAGGTGGTTGCGGATATGTCTTTGGTTCGTGCGATCAAGCGATCTTCCGGTCTCTCTGTGATAGCTTGTGGCGATATGAGCCCAGCTCAATTGGAGAAGCTAAGAAAGTTGATTCCTAATGGGATGACACTGTCGCGAAGCTCGCAGTCAGAGCTAGAGTCACTGACTGCTGCGTTCCATACTAACTTGTCAGCAATGAGTATGTTGTCGTTTGTGGTGGGCCTCTTTATTTTCTATCAAGCAATGTCACTTTCACTTGCACAAAGACAGCCATTGGTAGGTAACCTAAGACAAGTTGGTGTTTCCGGCTGGCAGTTGACGCAGGCGCTGTGCCTAGAGCTCGCTGTCCTGGTCTTTTTAAGCTGGCTATGCGGAAACGTATTTGGTCTAGTACTTGCTAATCAATTGATCCCTGCGGTTTCACAGAGCTTGAGCGATCTTTATGACGCGAATATTGGTTTGACGATCGATTGGAGTTGGGAGTGGAGCCTCTACAGCTTAGTCCTCGCACTGTCGGGTGCAATTATTTCTTGTGGCTGGCCATTAATCCGCTTGCTTAAGACGCAGCCGATTCGATTGTCTGCACGCTTATCTTTGATGCGCTTTACAGGCGCAGAGTTCACCTGGCAAGCATTTGTCGCGTGTGGGTTGTGCGTTGCTGCGATCGCGATCTACCAAGCGCCTAAGTCGCAAAACTCCGGTTATGCTATCATTGTATTAATGCTGCTCAGCGTAGCCCTAATCACCCCATTTATCACCTGGAAGATCTTCACCCTGTTCTCATATTCATTGCGCTGGGTGAAACTTCGTTGGTTCTTTGCTGATGCAGCGGCGAGTATGAGCTATCGCGGTGTTGCCAATATGGCGTTCATGCTGGCTATGGCGGCGAATATGGGCGTTGAAACTATGGTGGGTAGCTTTAGAGACACGACCGACCGATGGCTGACTCAAAGACTCGCTGCGGATATCTACGTTTATCCAACGAATAACAGTGCGGTTCGCATGAGCCGTTGGCTTGAAGCTCAGCCTGAAGTTGAGAGAGTCTGGTGGCGTTGGGAAGAGGAAATCCCAACAGAATCAGGGCTGATGCAAGTCGTGAGTACTGGTGACTCCAATGGCGAGATGGACGCGCTGACAGTGAAAATTGCGGTCCCTAACTATTGGTATCATTTACATCATTCACGCAGTGTGATGATCAGTGAGTCGATGGCCTTGAAGCGAGACCTACGACCGGGCGATTATGTCAATCTAGGAGCGCCGTTGGGCAAAAACTGGCATGTTGTCGGGGTGTATTACGACTATGGTAATCCCTATGACCAAGTGCTCTTGTCTCAGAATCGTTGGTTAGCGAATCTTGCCGGTAGCGGTGATGTTGCACTTGGTGCAGTTCTAAACGATAAGTCCCAGTCTCTGTTTGTAGAGCAAAGATTGCAGTCGACGTTCCGCCTAAATAGCGAACGTATTTACGATAATACGTCGATTCATAACAAGGCAATGACGACGTTTGATCGAACCTTTGCCATTGCTGATACGTTAGGAAACATCACTCTAGTTATCGCGGTGTTTGGTATCTTCTTTGCAACTATCGCAGGTGAGATAACACGTCAAAAGCATACCTCGCTTTTGCGGTGCCTTGGTGTCTCTGGGAAAGAACTAGTCTTAATTGGCGGCTTGCAACTTTTGGTGTTTGGTTTGATTTCAGCGGCCATTGCTATGCCGTTGGGTATTGCACTTGCTCAGTTAATTGTTGATATCGTGATTAAGCAATCTTTTGGATGGTCACTTCAGCTGCAAATTGTGCCGTGGCAGTATCTAGGGACGTGTTTATGGTCTTTGGCTGCGCTGGTGGTTGCAGGTGCATTACCTGTTCTTAAGCTTATTCGAAACAGTCCGATTCATTCGTTAAGGGATGCGCTATAAATGAGTCGAATGCAGAAACTTATCTTCGCCTGTTTATTGATTGTGGTTGTCGCTGGTACGGTGATATGGCTTGCTAAGCCAGAGAACAACCGAATCAAGGTGACGAAGACAAGCCAGATAAATGCAATCTTCGGCTCCCCAGGAAAGAAAGTATTTGAGCCAGTACTCCCTGATAGGGAAGTGGCACTGCCGCGGGACTTTCGTTTCCATCCCGAGTTTCAACATGAATGGTGGCAGGTCGTGGCTCAGCTTGAAGATGAAGCGGGTCAAACCTATTGGTTACGCCTTCGTTTCTTCCGTTATGCGAGTGATGATCGCGTGGCGACTGGTTGGCAAGATCCTCAAATCTATATTTCAAATGTTGTGCTCAATAGCCATTTGGGTATGTTTACCGACCAACGAATAGCACGCGGTGGTATTGGTCAAGCTGGTGGGCTTAGCCGTCCATTCCGAGTATGGATTGACGATTGGTCATGGCGCTCACTATCGAGTGAGCCACTGCCAGGCAATCTTAAAGTCGCGACAGAAGAGTTCGCCATTAACCTCCAACTGACCGCGGTTGGTAACTACGCAGTTCTGGGCGATAAGGGCTACCAGATTAAACACGATCTCCTTCCGCGCGCCTCTTATGTCATTGAAACGCCATTTGTGCGAACTCTGGGAAGTTTGTCGCTTGCTGACGGTCGATTGCTAAAGGTCAGGGGTCGAGCTTGGCTGAGCAAGGAGTGGGGCAGTGAGTTGGTTGGTGCCAATTATGTCGGCGAAGACAACTTCATTCTATGGCTCGATGACGCTAAGGCGCTGATGGTAAGTCGTTATCGCTATAAAGATAATATGCCCTATACCAGTGCTGCGATAGTGGATAGAAAAGGCAATGTTACCAATATTCCTACAGACGACATCGCTCTCAAAGCACTTGGTTATACAGAATTTGAATCAGGAGTTCGTGTTCCCTTGAGTTGGAGCTTACGTATTCCGAGTCAAGGCATTGACCTTGTTGTGAAGGCTCGTAAACGAGATAACTGGGTCAACTTCGTTGTCCCCCAATGGCAAGGGGCAGCAATGGCTAACGGCTCTCACAAGGCTCAAGGATTCATGCAACTAAGCGGCTACTAAGCCGCTTTTTTCTTGCCTGTTATTCAGTTACATCTGTAATGCTTTGTTACTCTCTCCTTAAGGCTTCCCTTGCTAGAATGATATTGACATTGATTAGTCTGGGCTAAGCCATTCATTCATCAGCGCTATCTATGCTCTATACTTTTACTATTGTTGCCAAAACGGTATACATATCTCGAATCTTACAAGAGTATTATTCGGATATTTCTACATTTAACATCTGTAGAATCGATTTTTTATGGAATTTAACTAGATATACAATTTTTAACATTCAAACAATGTGAATAAATATTAAGGGCTTTACATTATGAATGACGTCATTCGTAACTTTTTTAAGATGGAATCGGCAGGGGGCATCATCCTCGTTATTGCTGCGGCAATTGCGATGTTTATCGCCAACTCTCCACTGAATGAATTGTATCAAGGCGTGCTTCATACCTACGTTTTCGGTCTGTCTATTTCACACTGGATCAACGATGGTTTGATGGCAATCTTCTTTTTCTTGATCGGATTGGAAGTGAAGCGTGAGCTGTTAGAAGGCGCACTGAAATCCAAAGAAACGGCTATCTTCCCAGCAATTGCAGCGGTCGGTGGTATGGTTGCTCCGGCTGTTATCTATGTACTTTTCAACGCGGGTGACGCGGAAGCGATGAGTGGTTGGGCGATTCCTGCTGCTACTGATATCGCGTTCGCACTCGGTATCATGGCACTGCTCGGTAAGCGTGTACCTGTTGCACTTAAAGTATTCCTACTTGCTCTTGCTATCATCGATGACTTGGGTGTTATTGTGATTATCGCGCTGTTCTACAGCAGCGACCTATCAACTATCGCTTTGACACTTGGCTTCATAATGACGGCCATATTGTTTGTACTTAACGCTAAGAAGGTTACGAGCATTCCAGTGTACCTAGCCGTTGGTGCTGTGCTCTGGGTAAGTGTACTGGCATCGGGTGTTCACGCGACGCTGGCGGGTGTTGTGCTGGGCTTTGCTATCCCACTTAATGGTAAGCCCGGTGAGCATTCGCCGCTTAAACACCTAGAACACGCGCTTCACCCATATGTGGCATTTGGTATTCTACCTATCTTTGCATTCGCAAATGCAGGTATCTCGCTTGAAGGTGTATCAATGTCAGGACTAACCTCTATGCTGCCACTTGGTATCGCAGCAGGTCTTCTTATTGGTAAGCCTCTGGGTATCTTCACATTCAGCTGGGCTGCAGTGAAAATGGGTGTTGCTAAGTTGCCTGAGGGTGTGGACTTCAAACAGATTTTTGCAGTGTCAGTGCTGTGTGGTATTGGCTTTACCATGTCTATCTTTATTGCGTCACTTGCCTTTACGGGTGTCAGTGCCGAGTTTGATACTTACGCAAGGCTAGGCATCCTGATGGGCTCAACCACAGCAGCAGTTCTAGGTTATATCCTATTGAACTTCTCTCTTCCAAAGGAAGCGGCTCCTGAGCCAAAAATACAATATTAAACACTCAGGCATTGCAGTGACTAAGAAAAAACCCAGCTACGGCTGGGTTTTTTACGTTTGAGGTGTTCTATAGGCAAAAAAAAGCCCAAACCAACAAGGGGTTTGGGCGGATACAAATAGGAGTTAATAAGAAAAAAGCAGCATGTAGTCAACATAGATAAAACAGTGGCATAGAGAAAACTCATTCTTTGCTGATTACTCTTAAATAGACCCACCTAAAACCAAATAGTTCAAATCAGAATGAAGAATTTTTCATAAAAATATTTATTTCTTTTAAAACAATGAATTGTGAATCTTGTCCGACCAGTAGTTAAAAAGTTTGATGTTAATCACTTGTTATCCCTGTGTTGCGGGAGTATATTCAAACATATGTTTGATACGGGTGATTGAAATGACGACGAGAGTAACCACGAAGGACAAGATTCTAGATGTAGCCGAGGTATTGTTCGCAGAGCATGGCTTCAATGACACCTCGTTGCGCACCATTACTAGCAAAGCAAACGTTAATTTAGCGTCGGTAAACTATCACTTCGGTGACAAGAAGACGCTTGTACGAGCAGTGTTGAACCGCTACCTAGAAGCATTTATGCCGGCGGTTGAAAGAGCGCTGTACGAGTTGAACGACCGAGATGACTACAACATGGTTGATGTCTTCCAATCGCTGAAAGGGCCACTCCTTGAACTTAATAACCTAAAGCCAAATGGTGCAAGCCGCTTTATGTCATTGGTCGGAAGAGGGTATACCGACGTACAAGGTCACTTACGCTGGTTCATCACGACGCGTTACACCGAAGCATTAGCAATGTTTACTCAGTCAGTGATGCGAGCAAACCCTAAGTTAGATGCAGAGACACTGTTCTGGCGCTTGCACCTAACACTAGGTACTTGCGTATTCACTATGGCTTCTAGCCAAGCACTGTCTGAAATCGCGTTGAGCTCGTTTGAGAGAGAAATCAGCGCCGAGGCGATTATTGATCAAATCATTCCTTACCTTGCAGCGGGTGTCGCTGCAGAGTAACGCTTTTAATCAAAACAAAATACGAAACCAATAATAAAAATACACCTGAACAAAAGGATAGGTATCATGAGCTCTCTACGAAGAAAATGGATCAGCGACCCAGCGTTTAAACTGTTCAAAAAGGTTCTACCGCCGTTGTCCGCCACTGAGCGTGAAGCGATGGAGGCGGGTAGTGTGTGGTGGGATGGTGAGCTGTTCTCGGGTAAGCCAAACTTCAAGACGCTGCATCAGTATCCTAAACCCGTTCTGACCGCTGAAGAGCAGTCGTTCATGGATAATGAGCTAGAAACCTTGCTTGCAATGCTTGATGACAACAAGATCGTCAAAGAAGATCGTGACCTACCAAAAGAGGTTTGGGATTATCTGCGCAAAGAGCGTTTTTTCTCGCTAATCATCTCTAAAGAGTTCGGTGGTCGTGAGTTTTCACCACTTGCTAACTCTACGATTGTGACTAAGATTGCGACACGCAGTATTAGTGCAGCAGTATCGGTAATGGTACCTAACTCTCTTGGCCCAGGTGAGCTTCTTTCTCACTATGGTACGAAAGAGCAGAAAGATTACTGGTTACCAAGACTTGCCGATGGTACTGACATCCCATGTTTCGCACTGACGGGGCCAGAAGCGGGCTCTGATGCTGGTGGTATCCCTGATAAAGGTATTGTTTGTTACGGTGAGCATGAAGGCAAAGAAGTGCTGGGTATTCGCCTTAACTGGAACAAGCGTTATATCACACTCGCTCCGGTAGCAACGGTTCTGGGCCTAGCATTTAAACTTCATGATCCAGACCAGCTTCTGGGTGACAAAGAAGATATTGGTATTACCTGTGCGCTGATTCCTGCTGACCATAAAGGCGTAGAGATTGGTGAGCGACACGATCCACTTCACCTGGCATTCATGAATGGTCCAACGCGCGGTAAAGATGTGTTCATCCCTATGGACTGGCTGATTGGTGGTCAAGAATACGCAGGACGCGGCTGGCGTATGCTGGTTGAGTGTCTATCTGCAGGTCGTGGTATTTCACTTCCGGCTCTTGGCACAGCGATCGGTCACCTCACAACAAGAACCACTGGTGCATACGCTTATGTTCGTAAGCAGTTTGGCATGTCGATTGGTAAATTCGAGGGTGTTGCTGAGGCAATGGGGCGAATCGGTGGTCTGACGTATCTTCTTGAAGCGACGCGAACATTGACAACAACATCGCTAGACATGGGCGAAAAACCAGGGATCGTGACGGCGATTGCTAAGTACCACATGACTGAAATGGCGCGTACGATTCTCAACGATTCGATGGATGTGCATGCCGGTCGTGCGATTCAAGACGGTCCGATGAACTACTTAGCGTCTAGCTACTTAGGTATTCCTGTTGCAATTACTGTTGAGGGTGCAAACATCCTAACGCGTAACCTCATGATCTTCGGTCAAGGTGCAACGCGTTGTCACCCTTACGTACTCCAAGAGATGGAAGCGGCAGCGAACCCTGACGCAAAACAAGGTGCGGCTGATTTTGACAAGCTTCTATTTAAGCACATTGGTCATGCGACGAAGAACACGCTAGGCGCGTTCACTGCAGCGCTAACAGGTTCTAAGTTTGTTGGAGCGCATATGAGTGGTCCGACAAAAGTTTACTACAAAGACCTTACGCGTTTGAGTAAAGCGCTTGCGGTAAGTGCAGACTTTGCAATGCTAACTCTAGGTGGTGATCTGAAGCGTAAAGAGATGATCTCAGCTCGATTGGGTGATGGTTTGGCGTATCTGTTTATGGCTTCAGCAGCACTTAAGAAGTACGAAGACGATGGTCGCCAAGCTTCTGATCTTGATTACGTGCATTACGCAGTTCAACACTGTTTCCATAATGCTGCTAAGTCGTTAAACGAAGCCTATAAGAACTTCCCTGCGCGCTGGGCCGGTGTAACGCTTAAAGGGCTGTTATTCCCACTAGGTAATCATTTCGAAAAACCGTCTGACAATTTAACGCTAAGTCTAGCGAAGAGCATGATGGTACCAGGTGCACACCGTGATCGTTTGACGCATCTTTGTTACATCGGTGATGCCCCAAATGACAAGATCGGTTTGATGGAAAACGCGTTCTTGGCGATGTATGACATCCGTGACCTCGAGAAGAAGCTGTTCATTGGCGTCAAAGAGGGCAAGATTGCTAGAAAAGGTCTTCTTCAAGAGCGCCTACAGCAAGCGATTGAAGCTAACGTGCTAACAGAGCAAGAGGTAGATAAGATTCTTGCTGCTGATGCTCTACGCTACAAAGCGATTCAGGTTGACCACTTCAGTCATGACTTCTCTGAAGTAAGAACGGACGAAGTTGATAAGCCGAAGCTAAACAGCGTCGCTTAATAAGAATTAGATAGGTTTAAGCGCTCTAGTTTCTAGAGCGCTTTTTTTGTGTTCATGGAGAATGAAAGTGCTCCAACCACTTATAAAAATCAGAGAAATTGACAGAAATAGGATGCGAACTGGGTGTGAAACTCTTATCCTACTAGGGATTTTTTGAGGAACTGAATATGATCATCAAACCAAGAATTCGTGGATTTATTTGTACTACTACACACCCAGTCGGTTGTGAAGCTAACGTAAAAGAACAAATCGCTTACACCAAAGCTCAGGGTCCAATCGCAAACGCACCAAAACGCGTACTTGTGGTTGGTTCTTCTAGCGGTTACGGCCTTTCTTCTCGTATCGCTGCGGCGTTCGGTGGTGGTGCAGCAACAATCGGCGTATTTTTCGAAAAACCAGGGACAGAAAGAAAACCTGGTACAGCAGGTTTTTACAACTCTGCTGCATTCGACAAGCTAGCGAAAGAAGAAGGCTTGTACTCTAAGAGCATTAACGGCGATGCGTTCTCTAACGAAGCGAAGCAGAAAGTTATCGACCTAATCAAAGAAGATCTAGGTCAGATCGATATGGTTGTTTACTCACTGGCGTCTCCAGTACGTAAGCTTCCTGAAACTGGTGAGCTTGTACGTTCTTCTCTTAAGCCAATCGGTGAAACCTACACATCGACGGCAGTAGACACTAACTCTGACAAGATCATTGAAGCAAGCGTAGAGCCTGCAACTGAAGAAGAAATTGCAGATACAGTGACTGTTATGGGCGGTCAAGATTGGGAGCTGTGGATCAACGCGCTATCTGAAGCTGGTGTGCTTGCTGATGGCTGTAAGACTGTTGCTTACTCGTACATCGGTACAGAACTAACGTGGCCAATCTACTGGGAAGGTGCGTTAGGTAAAGCGAAAATGGACCTAGACCGCGCAGCAACTGAGCTAAACGCTAAACTGTCTGAAACTGGCGGTAGCGCGAACGTTGCAGTGCTTAAGTCTGTAGTGACACAGGCGAGTTCAGCAATCCCAGTTATGCCACTGTACATCGCAATGGTATTTAAGAAGATGCGTGAAGAAGGTATTCACGAAGGCTGTATGGAGCAGATCTTCCGTATGTTCTCTCAACGTCTATACAAAGCAGACGGCAGCGTAGCAGAAGTCGATGATAAGAATCGTCTACGTCTTGATGACTGGGAGCTTCGTGACGATATCCAGAAGCACTGTGCTGAGCTATGGCCACAAATCACGACTGAAAACCTAAAAGAACTGACTGACTACGTTGAGTACAAAGAAGAGTTCTTGAAACTGTTCGGCTTTGGTGTTGAAGGCGTAGACTACGAAGCGGATGTTTCTCCACTAGTTGAGTTTGATGTTATCGACCTATAAATCGATACAGTCTTTTAGTTACTAACTATTTGAGTAACAAAAAACTGAGTAACAAAGTAAAGGGGCGCTATGTAAGCGCCCCTTTTTTTGTCTGCGTTTAACCTCGTCTGTTAAGAGAGAATAATCAGAATCGTACCAGCCAACGTCATCAATATATTGGCTATCGCATAGGTGCCCGCATACCCCAGAGCAGGGATAGTTGAGCGTGCATGTTCGTTGATAACATCCATCGCAGGTGCACAAGTTCTAGCGCCGACGATTGCACCGATAAGGAGTGCTCGGTTCATCTTTAACACATAGTTACCAACCAAGTACGCGAGCACGACAGGCAGCACACTGACCAAGAAGGCAATCAATATTACTTGAGGACCAACTTGGGTTAGGTGCTCGAACATCTTGCCACCGGCACTCAGTCCGATACCAACCATAAAGAACATTAGCCCTAAGTCTTTGACCATATTCAGCGCACCTTGAGGCACATAGCCAAACGTAGGGTGGTTAGCACGCAGGAAGCCAAGCGTGATACCTGATAAAAGTAAGCCCACCGCATTACCAAGACCGAATGAGACTTGACCGAATGACATGGTAATCAGACCGAACATGATGCCCAGAATAAAGAAGCTACAGAAGGCCAAGAGGTCTGCCATTTGACTGTGAATCGAGATGAAACCGATTTTTTCAGCAAGTCCATGAACACGACTCTTTTCACCACTGACCTGCAAGATATCACCTTTAGCAAGTACGATGTTGGCGTCCATTGGCATCTCAATTTGAGCTCGAACGACGCGGTTCAAGAAACAGCCATATTCAGACAAGTTTAAATCGGACAGGCTTTTTCCTGCGATATTGTCACTCTTAACAACGATCTCTTCTTCAACGATTCGAAGGTCAAGAAGGTTACGGTCGAACACCTCTTTACCGTTGCGAAAACTTGGATCGAGTCGAGCATGGCTATCTGGGAAACCCACTAATGCAATCTCATCACCCTCTTGCAAGATAGCGTCACCATCAGGGTGGGCTAGAATGCCGTTGCGGCGAATACGTTCAATGTAGCAGCCGGTTTGTCTATAAATACCTAGCTCGCGCAGGTTTTTACCATCAGTCCAGTCTATTAGCTCCTGTCCGACACGATAGGCACGAATAATGGGTAAATAGACCTTACGCTGACCACTGCCACCCAATCCGCGCTCTTGGGCTATCTGCTGCGCAGAGTCGTGAAGATTTTGCTTTTGAAGCTTAGGTAGTAGCTTGGCGAGCATAATCATACTAATAAGACCGATAAGATAGGCCATCGCATAACCGACGGACAGGTTCTCAATAACTAGAGAGAAATCCATACCGCGCGGTATAGTGGCCAGTCCTGAGTTCAGTGCATCTTGCGCGCCTACGAGTACTGGTGTTGCGGTTAGAGCACCTGCCATGACACCAGCCGATAAGCCGTAGTCCAACCCAAGGTAGTGACTGGCGAAATAGGTCACCATCAAAGCGGTGACCAGCACCGTCAGACTAAGAATTAAATAGTGCTTGCCGTCTCTGAAGAAAATACCAAAGAAGTTAGGGCCTGCTTCGATACCTACACAGTAGATAAACAGCATGAACCCGATAGTTAGCGCTTCAGCATTAAATGTGAAGCCGAGGTGACCCATGATCAATGAGGTGATCAGCACACCAATTGAATTGCCTAATTGCAGATTTCCGAAGCGAATTTTGCCAAAGGCGAGGCCGATCGCGAGAACGACAAAGATGAGGAGAATAGGGTTTTGGTCAAGCAAATTGACGACGTCGATGTTCACTAGTACGACTCAAACAGACAGTAGTGGAGAATAAATAAAGTGTGGCGATTGTAGCGGAAATTTTCAAAAAGATAAGTGAATTTTTTCCCCTTTTTGCATTAGTTCAGCTTGAGTGCCTTAGCTTAGGAAAAACAGAGGGTTATTTATTCCGTTGGTGAAAGTATGTACCGAAGGTGGGTTACCTCGCAAAAAACAAAGCCAGCGTAAAACGCTGGCTTATTCAATTCTATCGTCAACTATACTTGAGTTGATTGCAGAGGCTAATTAGTCGAATAGACCTAAGTTCTCTTTCGCGTAAGCTTCAAACTCGGTACAGCCGCCAACGTGCTCTTGGTCGATGAAGATCTGAGGAACAGTTTCAACAGGCTTACCAACGGTTTTTTCTAGGTCAGCTTTTGAAATGCCTTCTGCATGGATGTCAACGTAACGATAGTTAAAATCGTCGCGTTTTGCTTTTAGCGTTTCAGCATGCTCTTTTGCACGAACACAATAAGGACAACCAGGGCGACCAAAAATAACAACGAACATTCAATTTCTCCTTGAAGACTAAACTTTTCTTTGAACCACGAGTAATAATGGTTGTGGTTCTTTCATCTTGTTGAAATCCACTATGCCTTAAGATGAAGAGGAAATAAAGTGTCATTTGTCTCTTGGTGCGATAGGTAAAACCTATCAGCGCAGAAGTTGGGCAAATCGTCGTAACAATGACCCTATCTAGTGTGTGATGATGTGCAAAAGTTACGAATTTAAACGGGCGACATGCGCTAATTGCTTGGCTTAAATCAAAAACTGTCGTCCTTTGAGATAGCATGCTGAGTACAGCTTTGTATGTTTGCTCTACCGATAACACTCACTGATGGTTTGTTTTTCGTATTGCTGGCGGTCTTGGCAATGTTTCGACTGGTGAGTTTACGGTATACCTAAAGGAATCTGGTATGTTTCAGTTTATGACGTCGAGTCGCATTATCTTTGGTGAGGGGGCGCTTCAGTCTTCTCTTTCTATCATCAATCAATTTGGTTACAGCGTTCTCTTAGTAACCGGGCAAGATCGACAACGAGCAGAGCCCGTTATTCACTATCTCCATAATCAAAAAATGCGTTATCAACACGTAGCGATCCGTGGCGAGCCAAATATTACCATGGTGGAAGAAACCGCCATCATGGGGCGTCGCTTTAAACCCGACATGGTGGTGGCGATTGGCGGTGGCAGTGTGTTGGATATGGGTAAGGCACTTGCCGCTATCATTCCTAATCAAGGCGATGTCTATGATTACGTAGAAGTTGTTGGCCGAAATGTTCCGTTAAAAACCAAACCCATTCCAATGATTGCCATTCCAACCACCGCAAGCACCGGGGCCGAAGTCACCAAGAACGCGGTGCTTAAATCAGGGCAGGATAAGGTAAAAGTCAGTCTACGAAACCCTGATATGCTTCCTGATGTTGCCATTGTCGATCCCGTCTTAACTTACGGTACCGATGTATACACTTCCGGGCGTGGTGCCATGGATGCGTTCACTCACCTTATGGAGGCATACGTTTGTGGTGAACCAAACCCATTGACTGACATGGTGTGTGAGGAGGGGCTAAGACGGCTGAGCTATTCCATCATTCCTGGGTGTAAGCAAGACAACCCTAAGTCCCGTGCGGATCTGTCTTTTGCTGCCATGCTGGGCGGCATGGCGATTACCAATGCTAAATTGGGAGCAGCACACGGCTTAGCCTCTGCGCTTGGCGGTAAGATCTCAGCACCTCATAGCGTGATCACTGCAAGGCTGGCTCCACATGTAATGATGGAAAACATCAAAGCCGCGAAAAGGGCTGGTCGCAGTGACGTACTAAACCGTTATCGCACTATGGCTCAAATATTGACCGGACGAAATGATGCGTCTATCGAAGACAGCATTCAGTGGGTGAACATGATATTAGAGCGCTTAGCGCTTCCACAACTGTCGGAATTTGGTGTGTGTGGGACATCGTTTGAGCAAGTCGCAGCTGACGCGATGAAGTCAATGGCAATAAAAGGTAATCCAATTCCATTGACCGAGGACCGCCTAATCTACATCCTCAACCAAGTCTGTCAGTGCAACTGCGATGGCAGCACGGAAAACAGGGATGACAGTATGCAGGTAGAATATCGCAACAATCCTATCGAGACTGACTAATGCCTTATTGAGGTAGGTTTGTAAAAATCAAAAAGGAGGTCAATATTGACCTCCTTTAAATATCTAGCGCTATACAAATGGCTCGATTAGTAATTCGGCACTTTGTTGTAGCGAGAGTCCTTAAGTGCTTCTTTCACACGCTTAAGGTTATCGCGGAAGCCGCTTCCACGACGCAGAGTAAAGCCTGTTGCTAGTACGTCGATGATAGTCATCTGCACTACACGACTTGCCATTGGCATGTAAACGTCAGTGTCTTCTGGAACGTCGACGGTAATAGACAGTGAACTTGCTTTATCAAGCGGCGAATCTTTCGCAGTAATGGCGATAACCGTTGCGCCGTTTTCACGAGCAAGGTGAGCAACCTCTACTTGGCTCTTAGTACGACCAGTATGAGAGATAAGCACGATAACATCGTTATCTGAGCAGTTAATACAGCTCATTCGTTGCATTACGACGTCTTCGTAGCAAGAAATAGGGATGTTAAATCGGATAAACTTGTTTTGAGCATCGCGAGCAACGGACGAAGATGCACCCAAACCGAAAAATGAGATACGCTTCGCCTGAGTCAACAAGTCAACGGCACGGTTGATCTGCATTGAATCTAAGCTGTTTTTCGCCACGTCTAAACACGCCATGGTTGATTCGAAAATCTTGTGCGTGTATGCATCTGGACCATCATCTTCTTCAACGTTGCGGTTCACATAAGGTGTACCGTTAGCAAGACTTTGTGCTAAGTGCAGTTTAAAGTCAGGGAAGCCTTTGGTGTCGAGTCTGCGGCAGAAGCGATTCACAGTCGGTTCGCTAACGTCAGCCATTTTAGCTAGCGTAGCAATACTGGAATGAATGGCGGTTTGGGGGGACGCCATAATAACTTCAGCAACTTTGCGTTCTGACTTACTGAAGTTTTCTAAATTTTTTTGGACTTTCTCTAGTGTATTCATAGTGTTCACAGGGTAAAGAGAACAACTTGCTGGCGTAATTAATCAGGCCCGAAAAATAACCAACACGATAGTAAAAAAAGGGTTTGTTATAATCGGAGTCCGTGATGTCGAGTTTTTATAATAGGTCGATTAACGCCAACTCCATAACCTCAGTATAAACGATGCTTCTTGTCATCTGTAACAAAAGCTCACATGAAATCTTTAGAATATGACAGGCATCAAACAAAAAACTGGAAGAAAAAAAACAATAGAACGAAAATTGCTCGCTTTTTGCTTCTTTCTAGCGCAGTTTTACCGTATCACTCCCACAAAACAGAAAGAAAGTTTCATAACTGGGGAAGTGAAATTGATTTCATTCTCGAATAATGAGGTATCGTTACGCCTGAATTTGGTCTGCCAAGCTGTTTAGTTTGGTCAGTATTTCAGGTGAAGCATGCGCTATTTGTCGCTGTTCCTCTAGCACATTGCTTAATACTTCTGTTGAAGTCAGTGGATTTGCTAGCACTACGCGAAAAACAATCGTATCACGACCAGACCAAATTGTCGGATTAAGTTGGGTACGAGATACAAATGACAAACCAGTCTCACGCTGTTTCTTCTGGATGAGCTTGGTCAATTGATTGAGCAACTCATGCAGTTCATCTTTCTGGCTTTCAGATGCAAGCTCTAGTGCTTGTTTCACATTCTCTGGTACGTAGCGATACGTAAGCAGACAAAGCTCCGGCTTACTGACCAGCTCGAAATCATTTTGTTGTTCAATAAGATCAGCGAAGTAACGGGCTTTCTCAATACTTTGGTTAATCAGCAGCTCATAACCTGGTCGACTGATGATATGCATTGCCGCATACACAAGCATGGCCATCCCTGAGCGAGAGCCTTCTAACGTGTGGCGGCCCAAGTCTTTTGAGCCTTTGCGAAGAATATATTGAGCATGATGTTTGATGCTTTTCATGGCATCGGGATCTTTAAACAGTACCATACCCGCACCCATCGGGATGTAGAGCTGTTTGTGAGCATCAATCGTGACAGAGTCAGCAAGCTCAATACCATCAAGGATGGCTCGATACTTGTCGGACATCAATGTCGCGCCGCCCCAAGCTGCATCAACGTGGAAGTGACAGGCTTCTCGCTCACAGATAGCAGCAATCTCGCGAAGAGGGTCAACGTTACCGGTTTCCGTGGTACCAGCAACACCAATAACCGCGAATGGGTGGATTTTTTGTTGCTTCAGCTCTTTGAATTTTCGTTCAAGATCTAGAGGGCAGATTCGATTGTTTTCGTCTGTTTTAACAGCGACAAGACCTTGTTGACCAATGCCGAGCAGATCAGCGGCTTTCTTAAGTGAGTAATGACCTCGCTCAGATACCAATATAGCTAAACCTTCATAGCCATAGTGTTTCATCGCTTTGAAAAGACCTTCCTTTTCTACGCCAAGAAAATCGCCTTGCGCTTTCAACGCACGGTTTCGTGCGACCCATAAAGCGGTAATGTTGGCAATGGTGCCACCAGAGCAAAACGCGCCCAAAGAATGCTCTGCGCTGTGCATCCATTTTTGGTAGAAGCTGTCTTGCTCGGTATAAATCAGTTTATGAAGCATGCCTAGAACTTGGCGCTCTAGTGGTGTGAATGCCTTCGAAGTCTCAATCTTCACCAAATTTTGGTTAAGAGCGATCATGATCTTAGACAGAGGCATTAAAAAGTAGGGAAGTGCCGATGTCATATGACCAATAAAGCTTGGCGATGAGGTGTGAACGGAGTGCGAAACTAAAGTATCTAACAGATGTTCTGTATGAGCAGAGACGAACTCAGGCTGCTCTGGAATTGCTGCACTAGAGAAGTCTTTTTCGATTTCGTGAAGTGGTTTTTCTTCAGCAACAATATGCTCTCGCAAAAACTGGTTCAAGTTTTTGGATAAACTCTCTTCAATTTGCGTTAGTGTCGAGTCAGGTCCTTCAGGGATAGTGAATATTCGAAGGAGGCTCTCAAAGCTGACATCAGCAATTTTTTGCTCAGATACCATATCGTTATCTACTATTATTCCGTTACTGCAAGCGGCACAATCTAAACCAATTGAGTCCGAATGTCTCGCAAAAATGTAGCACAGCGCCGATTTTTTGCCGTGCCACAGCGTATTGTTACTGTATTTGGTTACGAAAAATGCAAAAGCTGGCGTATAAGCCAGCTTTTGTTTAAGAATTGTACGTCTTTTGGAACGAGAAGAGTTAGTACACTAATTACAAGTGGTTGCCTCAACTTCCTGAATAGATTCATTGTATCTATTTAATGCCGTCTCGATTTTCTTAGGGTGACTCAATAGATCGGCAAACGCGCTACGTAGCTCGTAGTTTTGAGGGTGCGGCTTAGCTTGACGGTCAGCAAAGCTTTTTGCAGCGATTTGTCCAAGCTCATCATCTCTTTGAGCTAAGGCTTTTACGTCTTGTTGCTCAAGCTGCAGCCAGGTCTCGATAGATTGCTCAGTCGCTACTTTCTGCGGTTCATTTTTCAAGTAATAGCGAACGGCTTCACGGTTTAGTTCGAAGTGGTGTTTGCGGCCTTCCAAAAACCAGTTACTGACTTCGTTCAATTCCGGGTATTCGCTGGTCGTCATTTGAACCAAATCTTCATACCAATGAATCGACGCATCAATGTACGCATCGTACTTGTTCTCGAAACATTGAGTAGAGTCTGCAGACATTGCGGAAAAAGAGGTGCTTAAAATTGCCGCAGCGGCGAGCCATTTTTTCATTATTGTATCCTTTCGTGGGCTAACGAGCGTTTTTCTTTATTGTAATGTTTGAGGGGCAAGAATACAGGAATGAGAAAATCATTCCTGAGATCTACGCAGCAAGAGAAACAAAAAACAGCATTAAAACCGGTACCAGCAAGCTCAGGATAAAGCCGCTAACTATCGCTACGGGTACACATCTAACACCGCCGCTGCTTTGAATTATTGGCAGCGTAAAGTCCATTGCAGTCGCGCCGGCATAACCGATTGCGGTGCATGGTCGTTTGGCAATGAGCATCGGTATTATGACCAAAGCCACAAGCTCTCTTAGTAGCTCAATCATAAAGGAGGTGCCGCCAAACACGGGTCCGAACGCATCACCTATCAAAATACCTGCCAACGAATACCAACCAAAACCCGAAGCGATGGCCAGCCCCTTATATATAGAGATGTCGAGAATAAGCGCTGCGATTATGCCGCCAATCAGAGAACTTGCCACAATGACAGTCGCTATGGTCATGCCTTGTTTGTTGACCAGTATTTGCTTGAGTGTCAGTCCACTGTTTCTCAGTTGGATACCAATAAAGAAGAGGAGGGCAAACAGAATCCATTCGCTGGCTGCTTCAACCCAGCCAAGACCGATTGGCAGCATTAAGCCCAAGATGAGACCAGAGCCTACAACACCGATGAGCTTGAGTGATTCAAGCGCCATCGACGATAACGGCAATTGGTTCTTGAGCTGCTCTGTTTGAAGAGGCATCAGTTTATCAATCATCGGAAGGCACAATAGGTTGCATCCACCAATGACGACAAAAAACGTCGCGGTCATTGTAATAATGGTCTTGAGGTGACTCCCGAAATTGTCGAGAGCCGCCAAACTTAAACCCATCAAGAACAGGATGACGTATATTAACCAGGAGGTTGCTCGGTTAATGGTGTTGAGGTAAGCCGCGTTGGAAACTGGGAATAGATACCCGATAACCAGCGGAGTAAAAATGAACAACATCCCTGAAAACATTTCCGTGTGCCTCGTAAAAGTATTATTTGAGCAATGAGCGGCTCGCGGCTAATTACATGCCTGCAGAGCGAAGAACGTCTTTGATTTTTTCCTGGAACTCAACCTCGCTCAGTGAGGTAAGTTGATACATGACCTCTGCACCATCAACGTTGATTTCCACTTCGTGTTCTTCAAGTGCGTCATGATCTTGTTTGCGGAAAAGAAGTATGTGGTTAGCGATACGGGCAATATCTAGGTAAGAAACCTCAGGTCGCTCAATCTGTTTAACTTGGTTTGATGCGACTTCGATAAAATCTTTATCGAATCCCCAAGTATTTAGAACTTGCTCACTGGTAAGTGCGCAGCGAGACTGGAAGATTTGCATCGCGAGATCAGGGTCTAGGTAGTTTCCTTTCTCTAAATAAAGGTGGTACTCGTTGACCAAACAGAAAAGACCGATATCCGCGAGAAAGCCAACCAAAAGTGACTTTTCTTGTTCGAGATGGGTGTAATCATCAACGGAAAGGTCTTGGAAGCTGCGGGTAACCATGACCATAACAGCAGCCAACTCTCGAGATACAGTGGCACTGTTTACCAGTACTTCGTGGCACTCTTTCGATAAATTGACTGAGTGTTTGAGCAGTTCGATGGATTGAGCTGTGACTATGTCGCGAACACGGAAAATACCAAGACGGGAGACCGCGGTGTTCAGATCGTTACATGTGATATTTCTGCGATTGAATATCACCGAGTTTGCGACTTTAAGGACGGTAGCAGCAAGACCTGGATCTTCTAATAGACAGTCCGCGATGTCGGAGATGCCTGTAGCTTCATCATTACATAAGGCTTGTATTTTTAGTACAACTTCAGAAATAGGAGGAAGGGAAATCTTTCCGGTGTTGATTGATTGCTCGACTAAGTCTGCAAATTCCGTTTCGAGGCTTTTGATGAAGAGCTGTTGATTCTCTGGAAGCCAATAAAATGATAAGTGATTCATAAACATTCGACAGGTGAAGCGATTGCGCAAGTGTACCTTTGTGGGTCAGTCATTGACAATAACATTAGTGATTTTAATTGGCGAATGTCGCCTAAATGGCGTTTAGAACATCATTCAATTGTAACTAGATTTGAAACTGGTTGTGTATGAGCGTTATTGTGAAGTGACTCGCAAATGAATTGTGACCAACTCGCACAACTGTGACATTGAGCCAGACTTAATTTGCATAGTGAACTATTATAAAAACATATAAAAAAGCGTGGCATTTTATACTGCTATAAATTGACCCTGCTAATAACATTTTTCATTTTTTTAGCTGCTATTTCTGGTGATCGATTAATCGGGGTAAAGATTAAGGATCAAAGGAAATGATAGAGCAATCTTTTTACGACTACACGACTCAATTTGGCGAATCGCAAAAACGTTCGATGTTTGGTGGCACTGGGCTCTTCAAGGAAGGCGCCATGTATGCACTGATTAGTAACGACAAAGTATTCATCCGCGGTGGAAAAGGACTGGATACTCAGTTGCACGAGCTGCAATGCGAGAAATTTCGTCATGTAAAAAAACAATCAACAGCAACGGTAAACTATTACGACATAACGAATCTGTACAACCAGCAAGCTCCTGTGCTCAAAGATTTGGTTAGACAGTCCATCGAAAACTCAGTCGATCAGCACTGTAGTAAGAATTCAGTCGAGAATAGACGATTGAGGGACTTGCCTAACATGCAACTCACATTAGAGCGCATGGTGAAAAAGTCGGGGATTCAGGATGTTAAGACGTTCTTAGAGTTAGGCGCGCCACGTGTTTTCAATAGAGTGAAACGCACGTATGGCAACGATGTTGACCTTAAACTGTTATGGAAGTTTGCGGGTGCAGTCGATGGCGTGCATTGGAAACTGATTCAAGATCCAATGAAACAGAGACTTTTGGAGCATTGCTCGAAGATAGAACAGTAGATTCGAAGTTAAAACAGTAGTTCAGAATTGAAAAAGACCGTGCTAAGTACGGTCTTTGTGTTTTCATTCGTTTGCTAATCAGCGTAATCTACAAATAGGTGTTAGATTAGAATGCAAAACGAGCAGTGAACATCAACTGGTCACCGTAGATATGGTTGATACGACCTTCAAGACCCAGAGAGAAAAGCTCTGTTGAGTGGAAGCGACCATATACAGAACCCATCCAGCGGTCTTTATCACCAACGTTTAGGTAACCTGCTTTACCACCAATCTCAAGTTGTGGACCAAGCCATTGACGCACACCTAGGTTTACTTCCATACCAGTGTCAGTTTTGTGATGATCACCACTGTCGTGAATGTGAGCTAGCATTTCACCTGTGAAATCCGCCCAGTTGTTCACCGGTGCGTGGAAGCCAACACCACCAGAGAAGTCGTAGTCACCCTCAAATTTAGAGTCGATGCTACCTACGATGTGGGCATTTGGGTGGATTGATTTGCTGATAGCAGCACCGAAGGTCATTGGGCTTGCACCAATACGAGCTTCAGCATAATCGTAATTGAAGTTACTCATCGTCGCTCGTTGCTCGTCCTGGTTGGCAAATGCCTGCTGCGAAGTGATAACCATCAGAGCAGCTAATAGAGTTTTGCGCATAGTGTCTCTAAACCTTATTGTTTGAACTCAATTCCTTGACCATAAGAGTGCGCTTAGCAAGATGCTTATGGTGACTTAAAGTATCTCGCTATGATAAATCAATTTGTCCTTGGTTCTCCAACAAAAAGTGCCTTTATCGGGTGCAAATTCCCAAAAATTTACAATGCCATACATAATTCAAGCAATATGGACGCTTTGTGTAAGAAAATCGTAATCAAAAGTGAGAGATGTAGCACACTAACGCCCTAGGAAGTGTGAGTTTTCTAAGCCAAGTTGTCAGGAATAGGCGTTAAGACACATAATCCACTAGTCACCAAAGTTTATTCTATTGTCGGCAATGGCATTAAAGATGCGTTCAGTATCAAGTACGCGTCCCCAAGGCATTAAGTCTTTGACATTGTTTATCATGTAATCCGTGAGCTGTTGCTTAACGATGGAACGAAGCTCATCACCTTTCCAAGGCTTACTAATATAGAAATCCAGACACGCGTGATTAACCGCCTCGATAGTGTCTTCGTGACCCGCTTGCCCAGTAAGTAGAACCTTTCTACATGCCTTTAGTTCTTCGTCTTCGCTGAGTTCGATAAGAAAGCTCACGCCAGTTTGCTCTGGCATAATATGGTCACAGAGAATGAGTGCCAGCTTTGCCCCTTCTTGAGTATGGTCAGCAATCACAGAGCGAGCTTCATCAACCGACTCCGCACCTTCGACGATAAAGTGCTCCTCGAAATCATCCAAATCTTGCAAGACACTATCAAGGACTTCTCTTTCGTCATCCACACACAAAATTAGATACTCAGTCATGGTTGTGCTCCTTTATCAGTTCTTCTTGGGTGACAGGAATAAACACTGCCATATTGGTGTACTGTCCACACTCAGAATGGGCTTCAATCCAGCCCTTGTGCTGAGCCAGTATCTGTTGGCATATCGACAAGCCAATGCCTAGGCCAAAATTGCCTTCTTTTTTGGTGGTGTAGTTAAGCTCAAAAATACTCTCTAATTGTTCAGCAGGTATACCACAACCGTTGTCGATAAACTCATATAGGTTGTAAATGTCGCCATCTCGATTAATTTGGCTGCTTCGAATCGTTAGGGTGCCTTTTTCAGGCAAGGCGTCTAAAGCGTTGGACACGAGGTTAGTCCAAACTTGCTGCAGGGCGATAGGTTTGCAGAAAATAGCGGGAAGGGCGCCGTATTCCTTGATGAGCTTATGTCGCTTTAAGCGATTTTCAAATATCACCAAGGTGTCTTCAATGCCTTCATGAAGGTCAACGAGTTCATAAGATTCATTATCCTGTCTCGAATAACCTTTAAGACTTTTTACCATGTCCGCAATGCGCTGGGCGCAAACCTGAATCGAGCGCAGTGTTGCCCCCGTCACTTGGAAGCTCTCCAGTTTTGAGAGCGTGTCGGCAAGCAGCTCTGGCTGTTTTAAGGCTTGCTCAACTAATGTGGAGTGATCATGAAGGTCCAGGCTCACCAAACGCTTAGACAATCGGCGGTCTTTGATTCTTTCTTGAAGCTGCTTGGTGCGCTCTCTCAGCTCTGAAGTTGAGAGGGGCGAAGAGAGTCGAGACTTTTGCAGAACATCTAAACCTAATTGAAAGGTGTTAGCGTCATGATTGGCATTTAAAATCGAGTCAATCTTGTCAGAAACGGTTTCTGAACCGCGCAGAATGGCAGAAACGGGGTTATTCAATTCATGGGCGACACCTGCCACGAGTTGACCTAACATGGCCATTTTCTCTTGCTCGATTAACTGCTGATGTGCGGACTCGAGTGATTCGAGAGTTTTCTGTAGTTCGAGTTTGGTATTGATGCTTCGCTGCAATCGCCGGTTAAAGTGACGGAGCAATAGGTTGGTGAATAGTGGCAGCAAATCTGTGTTGGAATGCATCACCTGAGTAAATACCGTTCGATCAAGCTTGATGACCTGAGTTGGGGTTAGGGTCATTGCTGTGGAGAAAGACTGCTCACCCGTCACAAACGACATACCACCAACAATACCGCCTCTACCATGTCTTACTACTTCTCGCTGTTGGCCAATGTCATCTTTCTTATAAAGTGCAACGTGCCCCTCAACGATAAACCATAAGAACTGATTAGGCTGCCCTTCGGCCGTGAGTAGGTGCTCTGCAGAGTAGGCTCGAACGGCTCGAGTCTCATCTTTCTCTGCAAAGAAGGCGAGCAAGGCTTCAATGACTTGTACCGCGAGTTGATTGTCTGAAATTTCATGAAAATCATGAATAAAGCTCGCACGATAGGAATGCATTTTGTTTTCTATATGTGCTCTGAGTATCTTTTGCTGATCGAGTACTTTTCCAAAATGCAGTAGATGTTCTGTTTCATGTTGCACTACATATTGCGTGAGCTCTTTCACCACCGTTTTATGCAGGCTACTTTGTGCGATCGGGTAGGTCAGGCAGTGGTCAAGTCGTCCTTCATTCACCGCATTGAGAATCGCAGTGATGTCATGGGCATCTGTTTTACTGATGAGCACTTTTCTAGCCGATTGAGCGTGAGCCATTTGCTCAAGCTGAACCAAGAACTCTCCACCATCAAACAGTCTGCTATGTCTCGCGATCACTAGTGCGAGATGTTGTCCTTGTCGACCGATCTGTTGAATCAACTCATACCCTTCGAGAATGGAGGTCGCCAAATGAATATCGAAATGCGATTGGTACAAAGAAAGCTCAGTATCGAGCTTATCCAAGCTCGCTAAATCACTGTCTAAACAGAGCACGGCATAACGGTTATTTTGGGTCATTGATACATGAGTCTCTCGTGTCCTATGTGAATTTAATATATCAATAAAAAGCAGAGGGTTATGAGAAGTAGGTATGAGATTGGAGATCCTAACGACTTGAGTTAGACTGAATGAAATACACCTCACAAAACGTTTTAATTATCTCTATGAATCAACTTAAGAAGTATGGCGCAATTGGTGGCGCAGTCGCTCTAGTGCTGTGTTGGCCCCTAGCGGTTGGCCACATTGGTCAGAAAGTTATTGAAGATGGCGTGGCGCAGCTCAACAATGAAGGCGTGGCAGCAGAAATCGTTTCTTACGATCGCAGCTATCTCTCATCGGTAGTAGAAACTCGATATCAAGTCCAAGACCCTATTCTTAAAGAGCAGCTTGAAGTCGATGGGTTGCCAACAGAGTTAGTGGTGAAAAGCGATATCAGCCATGGTTTGATGAGTTTGACCGCCAACTCAGTTCTAAAGAACTTCCCGGACTTTCCGCTACTTCTGAAAACCGTCACTCAACTCAATGGCAACACAGAATTTGAGTTGTCGTTGGATAGCTGGAGCTATCAAGGCAGTGATGAACAAACCGTGAGTATGTCGATCTCGCCGTCGGTCGTGACAGGTACAGCAACCGTGCTTGGTCAGGTATCATTCCAACTAAACGTGCCTTCTGTTCAGCTCGACTTCGAGAATGGTGAGCAATTAGTGATTAACCAAGTCTCTGCTAAAGGCGAAGGTAAACAAGAAAATGGTTTCTGGCTCGGTGAACAGAGCGCATCGATGAAGCAGTTCAGCATCCTTGATCAAAATCATGATAGTTTGTTTGATATCGACACGATCGGATACACCTTCAAGTCGTCTCTGAATGCTGAGAGTGATCGTATCGATACTCAACATATCTTCGATATGACTCAACTGACTTATCCAGAGGGCGCTCAGTTGAGCGATCTAAACGTCGATTTTGCGATGAACTCTCTCGACCGTTCAGCGTTTGAGGGTTTGGTCTCTTTGTACCGCTCTAATCCATCTTTAGCGCATGCAGATATTAACGAGATTGCTCCACTTATCGAAAACTTGTTTGCTCGTGGCTTCCAAGTGTCGATGAATGACATGCACTTCAAAATTGCTGAAGAAGAGTTCAAGTCAAAGTGGCTAGTTGAAGTGCCGGAAGGGACTGAAAACGTATCTCGTGATCCAAGTGTTGTATTGCCGGCGCTGCAAGGAAACATGAATGCGTATATGTCTCAGGGTATGGCGCTTGCCCACCCAATGCTCGCGCAGGGTGTCGATGAGCTGGTCGTGATGGATATGATCAAAGAGAAAGATGCTGGGTACGAGTTGGATGCCAATATTGAGGGCGGACAATTGGTGTTTGAAAACGGTCAACAAATACCTTTGATTGCGTTGTTTCTCCCGTTACTGATGGGACAATCAATGGGGCAATAGCGCCTAGATTGATCAAATTTTCATCCCCCAATAGAAAAGAGGCTTCTAGCCTCTTTTCTTGCTTTTTATCTCTTTGAAAACGTGATATTACTGATGGCTTCTTTAAGTATTTTGTTAGGAGTAGTAGGGTCATGGAGCCGATGTCAGATAACGTATTTAATTTCAGTGCAGGTCCAGCAGGGTTGCCAAGAGATGTGCTTAAAAAAGCGCAGTCCGAGCTACTTGATTGGAATGACTTGGGTACGTCGGTTATGGAGATCAGTCATCGAAGCAAGCAGTTTATTCAGGTTGCCGATGAGGCTGAACAAGATCTACGAGATCTTCTGAACATCCCTTCAAACTACAAGGTCCTATTTTGCCAAGGTGGCGCACGAGCCCAGTTCTCGGCAGTGCCATTAAACCTACTTGGCGGTAAAGACAAAGCGACTTACATTGATGCTGGTTACTGGGCACAAAGCGCAGTAGATGAAGCGGAAAAATACTGTACGCCAGTTGTCTATCAAGCAAAGACTGAAATCGAGGGTAAAGTAGCAGTACAACCGGCAAGTGAATGGTTCATTGACCCTGACTCTGCTTACGTGCATTTCTGCCCGAATGAAACGATTGACGGTATCGAAATTAATGAGCTTCCAGACACTGATTTGCCAATCGTGGCAGATATGTCTTCTACCATCCTTTCTCGTCAAATTGACGTGTCGAAATACGGCGTGATCTACGCCGGTGCTCAGAAGAATATCGGTCCTGCAGGTATCTGTATCGCGATTGTACGTGACGACTTACTGGAGCTTGCAAGCGATGTACTACCAACGTTTCTAAACTACAAAGTGTTGGCAGAAAAAGAGTCGATGTACAACACGCCACCAACGTTTGCTTGGTATCTCTCTGGCTTGGTATTCAAATGGCTAAAAGAGCTAGGTGGCGTACAAGCGATTGAGCGTATCAACCGCGAGAAGGCGTCTATCCTTTACGACTATATTGATGCGTCGCCTTTCTACAACAACAATATTCATGCGGACAACCGTTCTCTTATGAATGTACCATTCCAGCTAGCGAAGCCAGAGCTTGATGCTAAGTTCTTAGAGCTTGCGGATGAACGCGGTCTTCGCGCGTTGAAAGGTCACCGTGCTGTCGGTGGTATGCGCGCATCCATTTACAATGCGATGCCAGTAGAAGGCGTTCAAGCACTTGTTTCCTTCATGAAAGAATTTGAAGCTGAGCACGCATAAACTCAACTCTCGATTTTGCTCGAAGCCGCGATTATTCGCGGCTTTTTTATGTCTGAACAAACAGAGCTTATCGTCACCATAGTAAACTCGATATCAAAGAATCTGGTGAACATGCGATTATTCACACTCTTCTCTCGCGTTCCTCGTTATGCTGAGAGTGTGTTGATGATCGGATGGCATTATGGACATATTGATTTTATTTGGTTTGATTGCTCTTAACGGCTTGTTTGCAATGTCTGAGATTGCGCTGGTGGCGGCCAAAGGTGGTCGACTCAGAAAACTCGCAGAGCAGTTCGGTTCTGCGCAGACTGCACTGAAACTGAAAGATGATCCCACTTTGTTTCTTTCAACGATTCAAATTGGCATTACCGCTATTGGTATCTTAAGTGGTATCTGGGGTGAAGCAGTACTGTCAGCGCCAATTTTGCAATGGCTTGTTAGCATGGGCATGGAGCGCGAGTTGGCAACGGTGTTAGCAACAACAGGGGTGGTTTTGGTGATCACCTATTTTGCGATAGTGGTGGGCGAGTTAGTGCCTAAACGAGTTGCTCAAAACAATGCAGAGCGTATTGCTGTGGTGGTTGCCTATCCGATCTATTGGCTCTCAATCGCCACTAAGCCTTTTGTTCTGCTACTGACATTCTCCACCAACCTCATGTTGAAACTGTTGGGACAAAAGGACACCAATGGTGACGCTGTCACTGAAGAAGACATCGTCGCTTTGGTAAAGGAAGGCTCAGAAACTGGAGTTATTGAACTTCAAGAGCAAGAGATGATCGCCAACTTATTGCAGCTCAACGATAGAATGGCGACGTCCTTGATGACACCAAGATGTGAGATCCAATATCTAGATATAGAGCAGCCATTAGCCGAGATACTAAACAACCTTCGTCAAACTAAACACTCGGTGTGGCCGGTTTGTCGTGGCGGGTTAGATAACCTTATCGGTACCATCTCCTCTAAGGTATTACTGGATGAATATAGCGAGCTATCCATTGAGCGCTTAGTGAAGCTATTGCGTAAGCCGAGGTTTGTTCCTGAATCGATGAAAGGGCTGTCTCTACTTAGCTATATGCAGCAGACCAGTAGTGAGATGACGTTTTTGGTCGATGAGTATGGTGACATTCAAGGTCTGGTTACTCATTATGACCTGTTAACGTCGATAGCGGGTGAGTTAGCCGTGACCACACAACATATGTCGGCACGAAAGGGGAAAGACGGCAGTTGGCAGTTTGATGGCCTGATTCCTATTTCAGTATTCAAGACCAAGCTAAACCTAGACGTCCTTGAAGGGGAAGAAACAGAAGGTTTTCAAACCTTAAATGGCTTTCTCACCTGGCTATCAGGTCGTTTGCCCGAAGAGGGCGAGGCTATTTACTACCAGCGATTTGTTTTCGAGGTTGTTACTGTAAAGAACAATCGGATTATACAGGTTAGGGTACATGAAGTAGTGATTGAGCAAGCAAACGATCACTAATGGTCGGTCTAGCGAAAATAAAAATCCCCGCTATTTGAACGGGGATTTTTATTGGTGGTGAAGGTAAGTGCGCTATAGAGTTTGATGCAGTTCGAAGTAGCGTCCGTGCGCAGCTAAGAGCTCGTCATGATGACCAAGCTCGAGCACCTCGCCATCTTCTAACAGGCAGACCTTATCAAAGGTATCGAGGTTCACTAGACGGTGCGTAATGAAGATCACCGTTTTACCCGCAAACTTCGATTCAAACAACGACATGATTTGCTGCTCTGTCTTCTTATCTAAGCCTTCAGTAGGTTCATCAAGAAGCAATATCGGTGCATCATGCAACAGCGCTCGGGCAATCCCAACTCGACGCTTCTCGCCTCCGGAAAGCTGTCGACCACCTTCGCCAAGCCATGCATCTAAGCCTGAGTCTTGGTTAAGGTGCTCTAAGCCAACTTGAGCAAGCACTTGTGCGAGCTCCTCATCGGATGCATCAGGTTTTGCCATCGACAAGTTGTCGCGTAGTGTTCCGTTCAAGATATCGACTTTCTGGCTCACAATGCTGGTGGATTGACGAAGCTGGGCTTCACTCCATGAGCGAATATCGTGACCTGCGAGCTCGACAGAACCCTCATTAACGTCCCAGTAGCGGGTAATCAGCTGCAGTAATGTTGATTTACCCGAGCCCGTTTGACCAACGACCGCAAGCTTGTGACCAGCAGGAATATCGAGATTCAACTCTCTTAGTGCGGGTTGATTCGCATCTGGATAGCGAAATGTTGCGTTGTTCACCTTAATTGAGAACGCATTATCGTGAGAGACAGACTCCGCAGGGAAGGTGACATCAGGCTCTGCCAAAATAACTTCGTTCAGACGCTTTGCTGACGTCAGCGTTTGGCCTAGGTATTGGAATGCGCCTGCGATAGGCATGAGCAGTTCAAAGCTCGCCATGGTGGCAAATGCCATAAGCGCAATAAGTGGATCAGGTTGATTACCGCCCACACCATCGGCCGCTAGCCACAGCATAAGAATCAGCAACCAGCCGTTTGCCAGAATCAATAGACCTTGCGCCATACCAGAAATCTTAGCGTGCACAAACTGGTTCGATAACAGCTTGTTTTGAGCCTCTATGATGGATTGACGATAGCGCGACTCAGCGCCAAACAGAGTTAACTCGCTATAACCTTGCAGCCAGTCTAGCGTTTTGATCCTGAGATCGGCTTTGTTCAGAGTCAGTGCTTCACCATTGCTTTTACCAAGGCGGTAGAAGATAACTGGCCAAAGCACGAGAAGCAGCATCAAGATAGCGCCCAGTGTTAAGCCCAGTGTCATATCAAACCAACACAGCACAGCCGTCAAACACAGGATGCCAAAAGCACCAACGATGATAGGGCTCACTAGTCTTAGATAGACATGGTCCATGGCATCGACGTCGGCAACCAGTCGGTTAAGCATATCTGCATCGCGAATGTTAACCGCTTTACCTGGAATAAGCGGTGCCAGCTTCCTAAAGAAGAAAATGCGCAGGTCAGTCAGTAGTTTGAATGTCGCATTGTGGCTGACAACACGCTCACCCCAGCGGCCAGCGGTTCTCGCCATAGCGGCGCCACGCACGCCTGCACCGGGAAGCATGTAGTTAAACGTTTCACGAGCAATCGTCAGACCAGCGACAGCCGAAGCCGAGATGAACCAACCGGAAAGTGTCAGCAAACCAATAGAAGCAAACAGGGTACAGAACGCGAGTACCATACCGAGAGAGAGACCAAACCAATGCTTCTTATACAGTTTCAGGTAAGGGAGAAGTTCACGCATCTAGATTCCCCTTATCTTGGGCTTTTGCAGATTGTTGTGCGGAAAGCATGGTTCTGAAAAGACCATCATTTGAGGCTAACAAGGTGTAGTCACCATGCTGCTCAATTTGGCCTTTGTTCATCACAAGGATATTGTCGACCTCTTTAAGCTGTGAAAGCTGGTGCGTCACCATTAAGGTCGTTTTACCCGCTGTTGAGGTGTGTAGTCCTTGAGTAACCAAGCGTTCACTCTTAGCATCTAAACTCGCCGTTGGTTCATCGAGTAACCAGAATTGGCCGTTTTGGACCATAGCTCGAGCCAGTGCCAGGCGCTGAGCTTGGCCAACAGACAAACCACCAGAGCGGTCGGTAATTTGATAGTTGAGGCCATGCTTTTCGACAAACTCAGCTGAAAACGAAGCGAGCAGGGCGTCATTAACTCGGGCTTCGCTCACGTCAGGGTTGCCAAGAGTCACGTTATCCCAAATGGAGCCGTGCAGAAGCAATGGGTTCTGTCCCACCCAGCTGATAGCTTGACGCCATGAATGCTGGTCTAAAGATTTGAGCTCAACACCATTTATCTTGAGCGAGCCTTCGTATGGCATGAAGCCGAGAATAGCGTTGATTAAACTGGTTTTGCCAGCGCCGCTAGGGCCGACTAATGCGGTGGCTTTGTTGGCATCAAGATCAAAGCTCACAGGCCCTACGAGCTTCGTTCCATCAGGACTGTAGACTTCGAGGTTATCTGCACTGATGGTTATCGTATCCTTGTTTAATGGTTGTTGACCATTAGGTAGATCTGCGACTTCAAGATCGAGAAACTCAACAATACTTTCCGCAGCACCTACCGCTTGTGCCTTGGCATGATAGAAGGTGCCCAAGTCTCTCAGTGGTTGATAGAACTCTGGTGCCAAGATAAGAATAAACAAACCAGCAAAGAGGGTAACGCCTACTCCGTAGTGGCCGAAGTTAAGTTCGCCAATGTAACTAAAGCCGAAGTAAACAGCGGTGATTGCAATCGAGATAGAGGTGAAAAACTCAAGCACAGCGGAAGACAAGAAGGCCAGTCTCAGAACGTCCATAGTACGCTTACGAAATACTTCAGATGCGCCATGTAGCACTTCCGTTTCTGCGTTGGTGCGATTGAAAAGACGTATGGTCGTCATTGATTGCAATCGGTCATAAAAGTGACCAGAAAGGCGTTGTAGCGCTTTGAAGTTCCTACGGTTGGCATCAGCCGCCTTCATTCCCACCAAAGCCATAAAGATAGGAACTAGAGGAGCGGTCACAAGGAAGATAAGACCCGCTGCCCAGTTGATTGGAAACACAACCACCAAGATAATAACAGGAACGGCAACAGCAAGTGACATTTGAGGAAGATACTTGGAGAAGAACTCTTGCATCTCTTCGACTTGCTCAAGTACTAGAGTCGCCCAAGTACCGGCAGGTTTGCCCTTGATGTATGTTGGACCGAGTTCTCTAAGCTTGTCGAGTATTAGCTGCCTTATGTAAATACGAACTTGTTCGCCGCATTTGAAGCCCGCAATCTCACGACCCCAAGCGCAGGCAGCACGTCCTGCGACGGCGACAACAAGTCCAGCAAAGTGGGGGATCAGTTCATGTTTATCGACATGTTCGATAATAAGTTGATGAAGAATGGTGGCGATAAGCGCGGCTTGCGCGAGAAGGAACAGACTTGAAAGAACGCCGAGCCCTATCGCAATTATAAGCCAGCGTTTTGCTAGCTTACTTTGCTCTTTGAGCCACTTATTCAAGCTCCGTTGTTTTTTCTTATCCATGTAGAAGGCTTAATGAGTATTATTATTAATAGAACCAGCGATTATACAAAAGAAAACCCAGAGGTTATACCTATGGGTTTTCAATTTTCAATATTGATGAGCTGCTGGTGAAAAGAGCAAGTCTCTTAAGAGTCTTGGGCGTCAAGGAAGCGTTCTGCATCCAGCGCTGCCATACAACCAGTACCTGCTGAGGTGATGGCTTGACGATAGTTGTGATCCATAACATCACCAGCGGCATAAACACCAGGAATGCTAGTTTGGGTTGCATTGCCCTCTAAGCCCGATTGTACAACGATATAACCATTGTTCATCTCTAGCTGACCTTCAAATAGAGAGGTGTTTGGCTGGTGACCAATCGCAATGAAGGCACCCATTACGTCGACTTGCTCAACGAGATCGGATTGTGTGTCTTTAATGCGAATACCAGTAACCCCCATGTCGTCGCCGACAACCTCTTCTAGAGTGCGATCTGTGTGTAAGACAATATTGCCGCTCTCGACTTTGTCCATTAGACGCTTAACTAGGATCTTTTCAGCACGGAAACTGTCACGACGGTGAACGAGGTGTACTTCAGAGGCGATATTTGAAAGGTACAGTGCCTCTTCAACAGCAGTGTTACCACCACCCACAACCGCTACTTTTTGGTTACGGTAGAAGAAGCCGTCACAAGTAGCACATGCTGAAACACCGCGACCTTTAAATGCCTCTTCTGAGTCAAGACCAAGGTACTTTGCGGACGCGCCTGTTGAGATAATGACAGCATCCGCAGTATAACTCTGGCTATCGCCAGTTAACTTAAATGGACGCTCGCTAAAATCGACTTCATTAATGTGATCAAAAATGATCTCAGTTTCGAACTTTTCTGCGTGAGCTTGCATGCGCTCCATCAACAGTGGACCGGTTAGACCTTCGGCATCGCCTGGCCAGTTCTCAACTTCCGTGGTGGTGGTTAGCTGGCCACCTTGCTGCATCCCAGTCACTAGTACAGGTTCAAGATTCGCTCGCGCTGCGTAGACAGCGGCTGTATAACCCGCAGGACCAGATCCTAAGATCAGCAATTTACAGTGTTTTGTGTCAGCCATAGTTTTTCTCACTTTCTCTATTCTTATCAACACCACGGGTGGGTGAGGCTTTGCTACCTAATATATTGGGGTTGAGGGTTAAGAATCAATACTAGATTTGCAATGAACGGTGATATTTTGGTCGATTGGTCACAAACCAAAGCAGAGCTGCCACAGTTGATTCATTTCTGTTGTTCAATAATCCAATAGCAACAGTCGTAATCACTACCATATAGTGAAGATGTAGTGGTTGTTGCTGGTTTTGTGATCTTGGCGCTATTTTGCGTTGGGTTTTGAATAACCCGATAAAATATATGTGGTTATTATGCTAGTGAACTGTTCTAGATTTCGAGTGCAGCCAGAACTGCAATTGGAGGGTAATCCTATATAGTGCGCAAATCGCGGTCATAACATCTTAAATGTAAGTTTTAGTGGGATTTGGTGCTGTCAAAAGTTGATCTTGCAGGATTAGTGATATTTAATGGTATGTAAATGAAATGTGAAATATTGAAATTCAACATAACATTAAATGGAGTTAATGATGCTGCACTCAAGCGAAAGTACCTTACATCTCACTAGTCTTAGTGGACGAGCAATCGAACAGTTAGCACCGACTTTTGCAACCTTACCTAATACTCAACATGCAGATGGTCAATATCGCTTGCGTCGATACTCTGTGATTAACTACCGCGATGGCGAGATCCTAGATACTGGAGATAGCAGCTTTGTGCAATCAGAGCACTACAATCACTTTCAAGGCGATGTAGTCAGGCAGTTTGAACCAATTCTAGCATCGACATTGCAAAGCGATGCGATGAAGGAGCTTGTGTCCCTTTTTGTGCGCACCAATGACCTGCCGAACGGACAGGAAATCGAAATCCATCAGATTCGAATCGCAGCGGTTTATGACGAAACAGAGGTAGCACCAGAAGGCGTGCACCAAGACGGTTTTGACCATATTGCTTTGGTTGGAGTCGGGCGCCAAAACATTGTTGGTGGCGACATTATGCTTTATAGCGGTCACAAGGAGGCGCCATTCTTTAAAAAAGTGCTGGCCGCTGGTGAAGTCGCTATTTTGGATGACTCTCGTTTATGGCATAACGCGACGCCAATTCGTTGTGTTGATGAGCAACATGAAGGCTACATGGATGTCTTCGTTCTTACTGCAAAAGGTCCGAAAAATGCGCTTCACTCCTAATACCGCTCGCGCTCAGTTTACCGCTCTGAGTCAAACTCATAACAATAAGCCTGTGGTTTTTCTTGATGGTCCAGGAGGCTCTCAGGTTCCTCAAAGCGTGCTGACGGCCATGAACGAGTACTTAGGGTTCTATAATTCGAACCTCGGTGGTCATTACTTTTCGAGCAAACGTACCGTTGAGTTGGTTGCTGATGCGAGAGAACACGCTCGTGCGCTTCTCAATGCACCGACGGCGGACAATATTGTGTTCGGCGCCAATATGACGTCACTAACATTCCAGTTGAGCCGCGCTATTTCTCGTGATTGGCAAGCTGGGGATGAAGTGATCGTAACTGCACTTGATCACTACTCTAATGTGTCCAGTTGGGAGCAAGCGGCAGAAGATAAAGGGGCAACAGTTAAGCAAGCGAAAGTCGATCCAAAAGACTGTTCAGTAGACTTAACTCACCTTGAATCACTGCTCAATGAAAAGACGCGCTTGATTGCCATTACTTATGCCTCAAACACAACAGGCACTATTACGGATATTCGTCGCGTCGTTGAGATGGCAAAGCGCTATGGCGCTGCTGTTTATGTTGATGCCGTTCACTATACACCGCACGGCCTTGTGGATGTAGAGGCACTAGGTTGCGACTTTCTAGTTTGCTCGGCATACAAGTTCTTTGGTCCCCACTTGGGCGTGGCGTTCGTAGCCTCTGATTGGTTGCAATCTCTTCGTCCATACAAGGTTGAACCCGCGACAGATATTGGTCCGGGAAGGTTTGAAACGGGTACTCAGAACTTTGAAGCACTCGCAGGATTTATTGCCGCTGTGGACTATCTGGCGTCTTGGGGGGAAGGGGATTCACTTCGAAAGAAGCTAGCTAGTGCTATGAAGGATATTGGCGTTCATGAAGAGCAATTAAGCCGCTATTTCCTACAGCGATTATCAAAGGTTGAATCAGTCTCGCTCTATGGAGCCGAGAACTGCGATCATCAAAAGCGCACTCCAACCTTTGCTCTGCGCTCTTCTAAACACTCACCGGAGCTGCTTGCCAAAGCACTAGGTGAGCATAACCTCTGCGTCTGGAATGGGCATTTCTATGCTCTGGGTTTGGTGAGGCAGTTAGGACTGGAAGATAAAGGTGGCGTACTTCGTGTTGGATTTATGCACTACAACACTCTTGAAGAAGTAGACCGGTTCTTCGATACGCTTGAAAGCCTTTAATTAGAAAAAACAGCCCGCGTAATGCGGGCTGTTTTTATGCGTTACGAGTGATAAGTGTTACTCAGCGCTGACTTCCACTTCGTAAGACGTGAATTTACGAATGTTAATCACGCCGGTATCAAGGATCAGGTATTGCCCCTTGATACCTTGTAGCAAGCCCGTCACTAACGGCTGCTTATCAAAGTTGTGTGATGTGATTTTGGTCGGATAGGTGTTTACCGGATAGCTCAGTGGAGTAATACTCTCATCAAGCACAACGACAGCGTCTTCACCGAATTTTGCGCGAATCTCTTCAATTTTATCCGCAACAAGTGGCAAAAGTGCTTTCGCTTGGTCAACTAACTCTAATGGCTCACCATCCTGTTTAAGCAGTGTGCGCCAGTTTGTTTTGTCTGCGATGTGCTTCGCAAGCTCTACTTCAATTAAGCCAGAGATTTGGCGCGTTTTGACCTTTAGGATAGGTAGACCTTGTGTCGCCCCTTGGTCAATCCAACGCGTTGGGATCTGAGTGTGACGCGTAATACCCACTTTAAGGCTCGACGTGTTTGAAAGGTAAACAAAATGGTCAACCATGCAGTTGGCTTCGCCCCATTCAGGTTCACGACAAGTCCCTTCATCATAGTGGCAGGTTTCTGGCTTCATGATGCACATGTCGCAGCTCGCCAGCTTCTTCATACAGACAAAACAATGCCCTTGTGAATAACTCTTTTTTGGTTTTTTTGCCGCAAGAGGCGCAAAAGATATTGCCCGTGTGGTTTAGGGTGATGGTCTTACCGATCAATGGTGAAAGGTCAACCTCTTCATCACCAACCGGAAGTCGGTATTGAACAGTGGATTCTAGGGAAGCGCGCATTTTAGACAGCGTCCCTGAAGCTAGTAGTGACATGACATTACTCTTTATTTTGATTGTACTGTCATGCTAGCAAATTCAAGCTAAAAAATCCTTATATCAACGGGGTATAGAAACTAGTTGGCTTCGTTTTGCTCACTAGGAAGCAGCGGTCCAATAAACTCATCGCTCGTGACGATAGGCTCTTTGGGACCAAGAAACTTAGGCTGAGTGTTCATGACATACAGATCAAGCATCGCCTTCGTGCGAGCAAAAACCTCTCGAAGTCGCACAGAGTAGCCTGTTTTTGAAACAGGACCTGAGACTGCTAAACACTTGGCATTAATGTCATAGTGCTGCGCAATCACCAATGCACGCTCACAGTGAAATTTCTGAGTAATGATAAGAAAGTTATCGGTGTCGAAGATTTTTTTGGCACGAACAATAGAGTCTAGGGTTCTGAAACCGGCGTAGTCTAGGTGAATAGCAGGTTCTGGCACATTTGCTCTAAGGAGGTCTCTCTTCATGGTCCATGGCTCATTGTAAGAGCGATGGGCGTTATCGCCACTCAACAAAAAGTGGGACACTTTACCTTCGTTATACAGATTGATCGCGGCATCTATCCTGTGTGAGTAGTATTCGTTGAGCGTGCGACCTAAGTATTTACTGGTCCCAAGCACGACAGCGACTTGCACGTTGTCCACTTCTTCAATAGATGTCACCAAGTGATCTTCGGCTTGCCAGCTCACCCAGCGATCGACTGTGACAACCAAAATAACAAATAACACCAGGGTGATGGCAAGCACGCGAACGCACCGTTTCAAAAACGGGAGAACATTACCTAATTGCCAAGATTCTTTGTTAAATCTTAAGGTCACTAAATCTGTCGATTCCTTTGAGCCCAAATGCCGATACCTACAAAGCTTAGAACCACGATGGAAAACATCAAACCGGGTTCGATATTATTGAGAGTACTCTTTAATACTGGCGTGGCTTTTATGATGATCAATCCATAACCAAACGCGTTAAGAAGTATAAAGCAGCCTGTCCGAATAACGAAATTAGTATCACGTAATACGTTACGCATCAAACGATTAATGTCAGCACCGAGGACAACCAGCGCACAGGCTACTAGCGCGGTAGAGATTTCAAGAAGGTAAGGAGAGAGTAACTTGCCACCTGGAGCGAATAGATCCAACATTGAAGGGTTCCTTTTTCATAATTAGCGGCTCATTAAACAAAAAAAAGGCTCTTGATAACAAGAGCCTTCATGTGACATTGATTCAGGTTAGAACGCTGAACGCTTATATTTACGATAAACTGGCTGCCAGAAGTTTTCTTCGATGGCTTTGAGTAGTGTTTCATCTGAACACTCTTTGGCCACGCCTTGTTCAATGGCTTTTTTAGCGACAGCGAAAGCGATGCGCTTAGAGACCAGATGAATCTCTTCTAGAGGCGGAAGTAACTGACCAGTGCCTTTTTGTGCCAGTGGAGAGCACTCAGCCAGTGCACGACTAGATTCCATTAGCATTTCGTCGGTTACGCGAGATGCTTGAGCAGCAAGAACACCTAAGCCAATACCAGGGAAAATGTAGCTGTTGTTGCACTGTGCGATTGGGTAGGTTTTACCTTCAACGACAACAGGGTCAAATGGACTACCTGTTGCCACGAGTGCTTGGCCGTTAGTCCAACGAAGGATGTCGTTCGGCGTCGCTTCAACACGGCTTGTTGGGTTCGAAAGTGGGAACACAATCGGACGCTCACAATGCTGATGCATCTCTTGAATGATCTCTTTGCTAAATAGGCCGGGTGCACCTGATACACCGATAAGCACTGTTGGCTTAGCATTTTTGATTACGTCATGAAGCGAGAAACCAGAGTTCTCTGATTCCCAGTTTTGCGTGTGCTCATGTTTTTGTACCAGGCGCTGCTGGAAGTCCAACAGGTTTGGCATGCCTTCTTGCAATAGACCCCAGCGGTCAACCATGAAGACCTGTGAGCGAGCTTGCTCGTCACTAATGCCTTCAGATACCATTTGAGCCACGATTGCTTCTGCAATACCGCAACCAGCCGAACCTGCACCTAGGAAAGTTACACGTTGCTCTGACAGCTTGCTGCCAGCCGCCTTACAAGCTGCTAATAGCGAGCCAACAGTGACGGCAGCGGTACCTTGAATGTCATCGTTAAAGCAGCAGATTCGATCTTTGTAGCGCTCAAGAAGTGGCATTGCATTTTTCTGAGCAAAGTCTTCGAATTGAACCAGTGCATCTGGCCAGCGACGTTGTACAGCTTGGATGAAATCTTCAACGAACGCGCGATATTCATCACCCGTGATACGAGGGTGACGCCAGCCCATGTACATTGGGTCTGCTAAGCGCTGCGGGTTGTTCGTACCCACATCAAGAACGATTGGCAGTGTATAAGCTGGGCTGATACCACCACATGCGGTGTACAGTGCCAACTTACCAATTGGAATCCCCATACCTCCGATACCTTGGTCACCAAGACCGAGGATACGTTCACCGTCGGTTACAACAATGACTTTAACATTGTGGTTACGTGCGTTGTTGAGTAGGTCATCGATGCGATCACGATTTGGATAAGAGATGAACAGGCCACGACCACGACGATAAATGTTCGAGAAGTTCTCACATGCTGCACCTACAGTTGGGGTGTAAATGATTGGCATCATTTCCGAGATGTGATTCTGGACTAAACGGTAGAAAAGGGTTTCGTTCGTGTCTTGGATATTGCGCAGATAGATGTGCTTATCCATGTCATTTTCAAAGCTAGTGTACTGCTTGTAAGCACGGTCTACTTGCTCTTGAATGGTCTCTGTCGTTTCTGGAAGAAGACCTTCTAGGTTAAAAGACATTCTCTCTTCTGAAGTGAAAGCACTGCCTTTATTGAGTAATGGAGTACTAAGAAGCGCAGGACCTGCGTAAGGGATGTAAAGCGGTCGTTTGTTGTTGTTCATTAGGTTACCTGATATGGGAACAGTCATTCGGGAAATAGGAACAATTAGCGCGCTAATTTAACACAAATTAAGAGATTAAGCGAAGTGCAAATGTTAACTAATTGTAGAAAATATCACGTAAAAATCCTATCGCTAACTGAGGTTGTACTGCACCTTGCGGCAGCAACAAGTATACTCTCGACATTCGACCGAGATTACAGAAAATACAATGACCTTACCTATTGATTCTATTGAACAAGATGTGAAGCAAACGCTGGTACATTCCCACCTTATCGTTGAAGCAGAGACAGGGTCGGGTAAGTCTACAAGACTTCCGCTTTGGGCAATGGAGCAGGGTAAAGTCCTCGTTGTTGAGCCGCGTCGAATCGCTTGCACCTCACTTGCCGAATTTTTAGCTGGATCTCTAGGAGAGAAAGTCGGAGAAAAAATAGGGTACGCCATCAAGCTAGAAAACCGTTTTACCGCGGAATCTCAGGTAGTATTCGTAACGCCTGGGGTGGCACTACGTTGGTACGCGGAGAACGAGTTAGCTGAATATTCGGTTGTTATCGTGGATGAGTTTCATGAGCGTCGCTGGGATACCGATCTATTGGTGGCATTACTCAAACAGAAGCAGTCACACCGAACCATTATTACTTCTGCGACAATCGAGGGGGAGAAGTTAGCGCGTTACTTCAATGCCGAGCGGCTGGTGGCAAGTGGTCGTGTTTATCACGTGGATATTCAACATCGACGCGATGACAGTCGACAACTACCTGATAGTCGTCATCTAGAAACGCGAATTAAACAGGAAGTGATAGAGCAACTTGGTGAAACATCGGGTGATATCTTGGTGTTTCTACCTGGCAGAAAAGAGATACAACAAGTTAGAACTGCATTGGCTCCTCTCTGTGATACTGACGATATCCTTGTTGCGCCGCTGCATGCCTCAGTGACGGATCATGAGCGGAGCTTAGCCATGACCACACAAGACAAGCGCAAAGTGGTACTGGCTACTAATGTTGCTGAGACGTCGCTGACCATTCCCAATATCGGGCTAGTGATAGATTCAGGGTTAGAGCGTCGTAATGTCCAGCGAAATGGTCAAACGACGCTCATGCTCACTCACATTTCAAAAGCGAGCGCGTCGCAGCGATCGGGCCGCGCAGGGCGCATGATGAATGGTATTTGTGTACGTTTGTATGGAGAGCATGCAGCATTAGAGTCGGTAACGCCACCGGAGTTACAACGCGAGTCTATCGTGGAGCCAATGCTGGCTTCCGCGGTTTGTGGGCACGAGTTAGAGACCCTGAGCTTTATCGACACTATACCGGATAAGTCATTAGCCTCGGCAAAAATGCAGCTCAAAGAGCTAGGGGCGATTGATGATAATGGCATTACCGAGCATGGGCGAAATCTTGCTCCACTGCCAGTTGATGCTATCTATGCCGATCTTGTCACTAAGATGCCAACCAAGGCGTTGAAAGAGGTCATGATTGATTTGACCGCAGCAATCTGCACCACGGGCAAGCTGTATCAACTGACATCTAACGAAGAAGCACTTGAACGCTTGGATATCGAAGAGCCGTTTGGATGCGATGCGCAAATCATGGTTGGTTTACTGCGTGGCGAGAGCTTCTCTGGCGTCAGCGCAGATCAAGATGCTTTGCGCGAAGCGCAAGGTTTGTCTGAGCAAATGCGATCGGTATTTGAGCTGCCGAGTCTAGAAGTCGCATCGCGATACGATCGAAGTGAATGGATCAAGCAGATGATCAATGCCAATCCAACGTTGTTGTTTGTGCGTCGAGAGAGACGACGCGAGGCGCTTGGTAATGGGTTGATTGAGGTCTTGTTGGGTCGCTCTAGTCGACTCAAGAGTAATGCAGAATCTGCGTTGGTGTTATCAACGCACTCCCTACCAGGGCGCGGTGTGAAACAGACGATGACCTTGGGAACCTTGCTAGTTCCGGTTGAACTCTCCTTGCTACGTGAGCTTTCGATAGGTGAGTGGGTTGCTGGAGAGACCGTTGAGACGGAAGCAGGCCTCATTAACACTGAAACCTTAGTTTATGCAGGAAGAACAATTGCCAAACGAGAAAGTGAACCTCAGGGAGAAGCCGCACTTGCGGTTATTGCTAATGCGATAATGAGTGGTCAACTATTCCCTGGGTTAGCACAAGACTTATCAACAAAAATGGCGCATTGGAAACTGTATCTTGAACTAGGATTGGGGCAAGGGCAGAGCTATGAGACTGGAGAACTGTCTCTATGGTTACAAAGTAGTCTTGACGAACTTGGCGTTGAAAGCTTCGACGATCTTGAACTTATCGATGCGAATGACTTTGAGTTTGAAGGCATTCCTGAATGGGAGTATGCCGACTTCGCCGCTAAGTATCCGCTTGTTATTCAATTGAGTGGTTTGACACTGACGGTTGAGTACTTCGGTAAAGGTAAACTAGTTGAAATCAGTCATCATTCGGGATCAAGAAAAGATGACCCTAAACGCAAAGAGCTGCCTGCCTGGTCGGGATGGCGAGTGAAGTACCGAAAAGCAAGCAGAGTGCTAGACTTGAGGTAGTGTCCGTTAGTGAGGTGTCAAGGCAGGTTACACAACAATTTGCCTATTGCTGAGCGAATGTTCAGAAGATGTTGCGTATTGGGTTTTTATATCACTTTTCACATCGTAAAAGGGCTATAAAAGACCGTTTTTATATATCCTATTGCTATATAAGCAAGCTTGAATGATAGTAATCAAGTAGCATTCTGCAATCGGGAGTGAAGATGTGTGATGATAAAAAATCGCCAGTGGAGTTTGATTACACCAGTTTTCTCGGCGAATCGTGCAGTAAAAAATGGACTTTCCTAGAGGCGTTGGCTTCTGTGGCTCCAGTGTTTGGTGAGGCTTGGAAAGAGACCACCAAACAAGACAGTGACCCAGATAGCCGCTTATGGGAGATGGCGCTTCAGTCTTTATCAACCAGTCGTAGTGATGAATCCAACCTAGTGTCGTTAATTCGACTTGCTCGAGATGAGCATATTGATTGCCTACAAGTGATAATGCCTTATTCACTCGATGCCGATCAAATAGAGACGATACAATCCAAAGGGAATGCGAGTATTACTGCAGTGCCCGATGAAGATCTACTGATCGCAGTGATCCATGCTTAGCATTAGCTTCGTCGATGCTAAATTGAGACTTAGTTAGCCATGTACATACCCCAATATGCGCGTAGTTAACAATGTTCGAACCAATGAAAAGGGGGAGCGCTATGCTCCCCCTTTTTGGTGCTGAATCTCTTTACAGCGAGGCGGTACTAGTCTGCAATCAAGTCGTATTCGGCACGCAAGATATCGATGATCTCTTGTTTTGGATTTTCGCTTAGCTTGATTTCACGGCCCGTAATCTTTTCTGCGATACCAGTATAAGTACGTGATACATCCATCAGTGCTTCTAGCGGCAATGCATTGTCTTTCGCAAGTGCTTCGCGCTCTGGCATGCGCTCTTTGTTTAGCAGGATATCAGGATCTGGGAAGTGGTTTAGCAGGAACTGGCGGAAGCCTTCTTTTGAGTTTTCAACAATGCTTCCTGTTTCGTAGGCTTTCGTATCCCAGATGCGCGAAGAATCAGGTGTGCCCACTTCATCCATATAGATTAGCTTTTCTTTACCCTTTGAATCCGTTACGTAGCCGAATTCAAACTTAGTATCAACAAATGTTTGATCAATCGCTTCAAGTGCATTGCTGATAACGCCAAAACCTTCTTTAAGCAACTTCTCGTAGCCATCAATGTCAGCTGCATTGGTAAAGTTGAATGCTTCGAAGTTGTCGACAATGTTTTGGCGAGTGATGTTGACATCATCTGCCTCAGGAACACCAGGAATACCGCGCAAGATACCTTTTGTGGACGGTGTAATAAGAATATCTTCTAGCTTTGAGTCTTTCTCTAGCCCTTCTGGTAGCGTAATACCGCAAAACTCTCGCTCGCCTTTCTCATAGGCACGCCACATTGAGCCAGTGATGTATTGACGACAAATAGCTTCGATCATGACTGGTTTAGCTTTTTGAACGATCCAAACAAATGGGTGAGGGATGTCTAGAATATGGCTATCCGCTAAACCGTTATCTTTGAAAAGTTGGAACCAGTGATTTGAAATCGCATTAAGTGCTGCGCCTTTACCAGGAACACCTCGAAGATCCCCTTCGCCGTGCCAAATGCAATCAAAAGCTGAAATTCGGTCACTGATAACCATAATCGCAAGTGGTGCGTCTTCTGCTACGTCGTAGCCTTTATCTTTGATAAGGCGGCGGCTATCTTCTTCAGTCAACCAATATACAGAACGCACTTTACCACTATGAACCGGTTTGTTAGTGCGAATTGGGAGATCGTCGTTTACGGCAAGAACTTGATCAGCAAGACTCATGGAGACATTCCTATCTAATGTAAGGTCGCGACAACAGCGACAACAAGTGGAAGAGTGGTAACACTCATTATTGCCACGCATCATACCAGAACTGGTTGAACCTGCCAGAGAAAAAGCAAACGTTTGCGCAATTTATTTATGTTATAGAGTCAATTGTTTAAAAAGACGGCTTTAGGTTCGTGTAAAGGGTGGTTGTGTGAGCGGAAATGTGCGTACGTCTCGAGGCAGGTTCGCTGCCTCGAGTCTGAAAAGAGGCGTATCAATGTAGGTAACGTTCGCCAGATAAAAAGACAACTTCGCATTGCTGGCTTAATGCGAGTGCATTCAGAGTCGCTTGCTCTTGGGTACTGAACTGACCGTTGGCGATAATGGCGCATGCGTTTCCAGAGCGGATTGCTTTTTCGACAACTTGATATTGCGTCAAACTAGCAGAAGGTTTCATTTGAACCATATGTTTACCCAACTTATGAAAATGAAGTGCTTGTCCTGCAGAAGGGCGAGGGCATTCCGCTGTCATCAAAATCCACTGTGGTCTAGACGTTAGCTTCGATAACTTTTCAAGAACTTCATCCTGAATTCCTTGTGGCGCAATACTGCTACCGAATGCGTTGTAAGTACGTGAAACATTGTATTGAGAGCGAATTTGATTGTTGAGTAACATAACCCTGTTCCTTTATACATGCTGTATGTTTATACAGTAGTTTTTTGTAGGGGAAAGATCAAGCATTTTTTGTTCATTAAAAACTCAATTGTATTTAAATTATTGATATTTAATGATTTTTAAATTGAAGTTATCGCGAGCTATTGTGAGGAAATAAGGGAACAACAGTAGTTTTGAATAAAAGTACTGTACAACCGCTGTATAGTACGTCTATTAGCTAGCGATGAGATGAGTGGTGTGTAGGGCGTTTGAAGGTAGAGACTAAAACGCCTCTGTTAACAGAGGCGCATTGCATTTCATTTATGGTTGAGCGGTCATTTTGTTTCGAAGCTCGATTTCTGCGAGATTAAATTGCCTGACATCCATAACGGCAAAACTTAAACATTGCTCGCAAGAGTGATGGCACTTGCCGTCAATATACTCATGTTTAGTGACATAACTAGGTGTGTGGCACCAGTCACAGATACCTTCTTTAGTGAATATGTACATTATTACTCCCCACCCTTATCTGTCTGGGTGTTATTTTCGCGGAGTATTATGACACAAAACCAATAGGAATGTTAAATATATGTTTCATAAAGAGCGATGTTGTGCAGATTTGGTTATAAAACCGCCAGTTTAAATAGCGATTATCGACTCTTTAGATGGTTGGTAAGCGTTTTCAGTGCAAGGTTAAGCTGCTTCATCTCTTCTTCACTACCTTGGGCATCTGGGTGATAGATACGGCTCAACTGTTTGTAGCGCGCCTTGATTTGTCTTGCAGTAGGTGGTTCATTCATGTTGAGCCCGAAGCGAAGGTAGGCATCCCTTACTGTTGAATGTGGGCTTTGGGAGCTTGAGTTTTGGGAATCAGTCGAGCGACTGCGCAGTTGTTCGGTTGCCGACTTAAGCTGTTTTTGCAATGTTTTGATGATCTGCTGCTGTTTAGCGAGGTTTTGTTTTAGCTGTCCGAGGTTCAATTCATGATCATTGGACGCACGCATTGTTTGTCTCTGTAGATAGACTCCAGTCGCAATGATTGCTCCGACCAAGACAAGGTAGCTCGCGTGGATTAACCAACGCCAATCTGAAGAGGTCGCCTCCGGCGAGGGTATGTGAGTAACCGCTTGAGGTGCATTTGCTTGCTCTTGCTGTTTCAGTGCCTCTATCTGGCGCAACTGCTGAGCATTGAACTGTGCTTGAAGTGCGGCGTTATAGGCTTCTTGATAGCTAGGCGAAGCATCTTTCGCAAGGGAGTACCACAAAACCGCTTGGTCTTCATTAGGAATGTCTACCGCAGCTTGTTGATAGAGTTTAGCGACTTTTCCGAGTGCAGAAACGTCACCTTGAACCGCGAGCTTAGTATAGAGTAGCGCGGCTTTTGATGGATTGGCTTGTACACCTCGACCAAACTCTAGCGCTTGTGCATAGTTAAAAGTCGCGGCGGGATGTTCATTCTCACTGGCTTGTTGATACCAGTGTGCCGCTTTTGTCAGGTCGCGTTTAACACCTTCACCCGTCTCGTAGGCTAGACCTAACTGGTATTGGGCATCGGCATTGTTAAGTAGGGCTTGTTTTTCGAGCGCCTCCGTAGACGCCAGGGCGGAGTAGGATAGGCAGAATAATACGAGTAAAAGCAGCATGCTACGTGGGTGAGTCGCCAAGCTTTTTAAGCATCTATTCTGCACTCCATTGGCAAGTTAGATAGGTGTCTATTTCAGTAGTTTTGGAGCTTGCGCACCGTCAATAGGTCGGTTAACTGACACCTTTCGACCTTTTTTAAGACCGACTTCATAGTCGGCAGTGATGTTCTTCATCGCTTCTTTTAATTGCTGTTTGAAGGTTTCACGGTCGATGTTTTTAAACTCTTTATCTATATAGTTATTGATCTTGTTCGCTGATTCGTCATCTGGTGTGATGACTGGCAGCTTTTCAAGCGCTCCCTCAATCCAACCAGAGACAAAAGAGTTAACACGGCGCGTCACTTCGGTTGTAGACGTGCCAGAGCCGGCAAAACTATTTCTAAACTGGCCTGTCTGCTCGTTCATTTCACGGTAAATGATGTCAAACGCAAAGGCCGCAAAAGATAGCGCGATCCGCTTCACCAATGAACTCAACGCGTTTTAGCCCTTTGTGATTGAGTAGGACAGCTTCAACACCAAACTTGGTGTTGATACCACGAATAACACGCAGCAAGGTTGAGCTGATGTTGGTCGGAAGCAGGTGAGTGGATTGCGTCTTACCCATCTTGATGAACTCGATATCATCTTTATCGAGACCATATTTCAACATCAGCCTATGCGCCATTTTGATGGCGTTTGCGGCTTCATTGACGTTCGCTGAGTTGCCTAGCTCTAGACATTTAGCGATCTTTTTGAGGGCTTTTTGTTTATCCATCGACAACCTGAAGTTTCTCAACCGTGGAAGAAAAAGGGGGGATATTTTAGCGACTTTTATGCAAAAGTGGAAGGGTGTCACAATAGGTGTGTATGGCTATGAAACTTCACACAGCCATACAGAAATTCAATGAAGGTGCGTATCATAGCCCGAGTTGATCGAGGAGGTCTTGGTTGTCGTCGACCGCTTCCGCTTTGGGTTTGGCTTTCTCAGATTGAGCCGTTCGAGCTTTCTCAATTATAGCGTCCGGACACTCGTCTGGCTGAATCTCAAACTCTTCCATTTGAATAAATTCCGTCTTATCCATCGCAAACTCAAGATAGAAGATATTGTTGTTTTCTGTCGAGAAGGTAACGCGTCTCGCTTGTGGGCGCTCCAAGTTAGTGTCTACAGAGAGCACCACTTGCTTGTTGATAGACAGCATCTTTGGCTGGTTTTGAGTAATGTTGGTTTGTAGCTCTTTACGCACTTTATTCGTGAAATCGCCGACCAGTTGGTTCATCAACTCACCAAGCACATCGCCTACTTCGTCAGAGTTGTGGTGAATGGCCAGCTCCTCTTCAGGCATGCCCATGTTACGCATGTAGTTGGTATAAAGCTCAAGGGCGGCTTTGGACGTAAAGTTAATCACCACCAATCCCGAAAATCCGCCATCGAATAAAACAAAACAACCGTAGTCCGGCTTAAGTGTCGTTTTTGTTATCTTCTGAACCATGGCCGAATAGGTGACGCTGGATTCTGTTGCAGAAGTCAGGACGGTGGAAACCGATTGGCAAAGTTTTAATAGAATATCTTCTGTAGTGATTACTTTTGTTTTCTTCATTGCGGACCGCTTGATCTTATGGTGTCTTCCTTAGTCTTAGGAGTGTGTCACGAAGCTCTGGTGTTGAAAAGGCATAAAACATAGGTAATGACTGTGAGTTTCCGATTTGATCACATTTTTAATTGTTGTAAAGTGACGGGATAAGTAAAATCGATGTGCTTTCAGCGACGTATATAATCAAGTGAACTCAAGGTGCGGGATTTTCAGCAATTGAGTATGCAATTCTAAGACGTCTGCGACGCAGGGCAATTCTCACAATTTACTCCTTTGCCGAGTGGATCGGCAGACTTAAGGGGCAGGAAGCTAATGTTACCAAGATTACACTCACAATCTGATATACATCCCACTGTGCTGGTCTTTTTTACAGCAACTTGAAGCCAATGGCTTTACCGGTGATATCGAAACTCAATATTCAAGCCGATTAGCGGTCGCGACTGATAACAGTGTCTACCAAAAGCTGCCACAAGCCGTTGTCCATCCGAAAACAACGCACGATGTTCAGTTGATTGGTCAGCTTGCGAACCAAGATAAGTTCAGCAACGTCACATTTTCTCCTCGTGGAGGTGGTACAGGTACTAACGGCCAATCGCTAACATCTGGTGTGGTCGTTGACTTGTCACGCCATATGAACAAGGTGCTTGAAATCAACGAAGATGAAGGTTGGGTGAGAGTGCAAACTGGTATCGTTAAAGATGCCCTAAACGATGCCGTTCGCCCGTTTGGCTATTTCTTTTCGCCAGATCTATCAACCAGTAATCGCGCAACGTTAGGTGGCATGGTCAATACCGATGCATCCGGACAAGGCTCGCTTAAATACGGTAAAACCTCAGATCACGTTTTGTCCCTTCAAGCGGTTTTTGCCGATGGCTCACTGCTTGAAAGTAGTGAATCTGTTGATGTGTTGAATGAAGGCACGTTTGCCAAGCAGGCGGTTGAAATTGCAAAACAGGTCTGTACTTCGCAACAAGCACTTATTAACGAAAAGTTTCCACCATTAAACCGCTTTCTAACCGGCTACGATCTAAAAAATGCCTACCAAGCGGACGACGATACGTTCGATTTCACGCGCATTCTGTGTGGCGCTGAGGGCTCTTTAGCATTCATTACTGAAGCTAAACTCAACCTTACTCCAATTCCAAAAGCTCGAACGCTTATCAATGTGAAATACAACAGCTTCGACTCTGCGCTGCGTAATGCCCCGTTTATGGTCGAGGCGAACGCGTTATCTGTGGAAACGGTTGACTCACGCGTGTTAAATTTTGCGAAGCAAGACATCGTTTGGCATACCGTTAGTGACCTGATCAGTGATGTCCCAGGCAAAGAGATGCTTGGTCTTAACATGGTGGAATACGCTGGACAAGACGAAGAAGAAGTAGCGCAAGCGGTTAAAGCCTTGACTGACAGCCTTGATGAAAAGCTTAAAACAGAACAAGACGGAATCATCGGCTATCAGGTGACCAATGATGTTGGCAGTATCGGTCGTATCTACAACATGCGTAAAAAAGCGGTAGGTTTGCTGGGCGCAGTGAAGGGTAGCGCGAAGCCTATCGCCTTTGCAGAAGACACCTGTGTTCCACCAGAAAACCTTGCTGACTTTATCGCTGAGTTCCGCACATTGCTTGATGGTCACAAACTCAATTACGGTATGTTTGGGCACGTTGACGCAGGTGTACTGCATGTGCGTCCGGCACTGGACATGTGCGATCCTGAACAAGAATCTTTGATGCACCAAATCTCAGACGAGGTGGTGGCATTAGTCGCTAAGTATGGCGGCTTAATGTGGGGCGAACACGGTAAAGGTTTCCGCTCTGAATATGGACCAGAGTTTTTCGGTGAAGAGTTGTTTGGTGAGCTTCGTCGTATCAAGTCCGCATGTGACCCTCTCAATAAGATGAACCCCGGTAAGATTTGTACACCGCTTGAGAGTCAAGATGAGCTCGTGAAGGTGTCGGATGTTAAGCGCGGCACATATGATCGTCAAATCCCGGTTCAAATTCGTGACAGCTTTTCGCAGGCGATGGAATGCAATGGCAACGGTCTGTGCTTTAACTATGACACCGCGTCGCCTATGTGCCCGTCGATGAAAGTGACCGCTGATCGCCGACACTCACCGAAAGGACGTGCAGGCTTAGTTCGTGAATGGTTAAGACAGTTGTCCGAGCAAGGCTTTGATGTTCTGGATTTAGAAAATGAGACTAAACAAAACTCTAGCGCCAAAGGTCTGATAGAAAAGTGGCGTAATACCTTCAACAAGCGTCATGAGTATGACTTCTCACACGAGGTTTACGAAGCGATGAATGGCTGCCTAGCGTGTAAAGCGTGTGCGAGCCAGTGTCCTATCAAAGTCGATGTACCAAGCTTTAGAGCGCGGTTCCTCAACTTGTATTACACGCGCTATCAGCGCCCAGCGAAAGACTATTTGGTTGCCAATATAGAGACTATGTTGCCGTACATGGCAAAGGTGCCAAAAGTGGTCAACTTTGCTCTCAAGCAAAACCTAGTACAAAGCTTAACAGCAAAAACGGTCGGTTATGTGGATGCGCCGTTATTGTCGGTACCAACACTGAAATCTCGTATTAAGCAGCAGCCGATTTCTGAGTTTAACTTGGAACAGCTACAAGCCATTCCGCAAGAGCAACGTCAAGACTACGTGTGTATTGTTCAAGACCCGTTTACCAGCTTTTATGATGCGCAGGTGGTGGAAGATTTCGCTAAATTGATTCTCAAGCTTGGTAAAAAGCCTGTGATGTTGCCGTTTAAGCCCAATGGTAAGGCAACACACATCAAGGGTTTCTTGGCGAAGTTTGCCAAATCAGCGAAGAGCACCGCAGAGTTCTTAGAGCAAGTTGCGGCTTTGGGCATGCCTCTTGTTGGCGTCGATCCTGCGTTGGTTCTTTGTTATCGCGATGAATATGACGAAATCCTCGGCTCAGAACGTGGCGATTTCGATGTACTAACCGTGCACGAGTGGATAACTCCACTTCTCGCCGAATCTGAGCCAAAAGCCATAGCTGATGCAGAAGAATGGTATCTGTTCGCGCACTGTACAGAGAAAACTAAGATGCCAAACGCAGAGAAAGAGTGGGGTGCCATATTCAGTCACTTTGGCGGCCGTTTGACGACAGTACCCGTTGGCTGCTGCGGCATGGCGGGTACTTTTGGTCACGAGTCGGATAAGCTACAGATGTCAAAAGATATCTACGGCTTGAGCTGGGCTCCGAAACTAGACCAACTGCCAAAAGAGCGTTGCTTAGTGACTGGCTATTCATGCCGAAGCCAGGTAAAACGCTTTGAACAAACCGCTACCAAGCATCCGCTGCAAGCGGTATTGCAGTTACTGAGTCAGTAACATCAAAGAGCGTCCTTAGGGCGCTTTTTTTTGATTTTGATAAAGGAGTTAATAGTGAAAGCGCTAGAGCTTAAGGTTCCACCTGTCTTGGTTTTTCTTATTTTAGCTGCTGCCATGTACCTACTTGCTGAGTTCGATAATGGTTGGCTCTATATGCATATCCCACTAAAAAGCATTTGGGTGTTGGGGCTATTTTTACTAAGCGGTTATGTGGGTATTTCGGGAGTTCTTGAATTTAAACGAGCCAAGACAACCGTCGATCCTGCCAAGCCAGATAAAGCGAGTTGTATCGTCGATAGCGGGATATTCTCTAAAACTCGCAATCCAATGTATGTGGCGCTGTTTGCGTTATTGCTTAGTTGGGGATTTTGGCTTGAGGATGGACTGGCAATCGCATTGGCTTGTCTGTTTGTGCCGTATATGAATCGTTTTCAGATACGCCCAGAGGAGCGAGCGCTAGAAGCTATGTTTGGAGAAGACTATCGTACCTATAAGGTTAAGGTGCGACGCTGGATTTAATCGACATTCAAAATAAAAGCCCCGTCAGATTACGGGGCTTTTTAAATTATGCTGCGTTATTGAGTAGTTCTAGAAACTGAGTTTTACGCTCATTGAAGCGCGCCACTAGATCGTCTACCGAATCATTGTCATAAGGCTTTAGACCACTCGCTACCATACGCTTAATGCCTTTACCAACAACCGCACCATCTTCTTTGAATGCGAAGTTAAGAGTAACGACGCCACGTTTACCATCAACGTCAAATGTCGCGCCTGTGAACTCAACTTCAGGGTGGGATAGGTCGAGACGATCGAACTCTACTTCCATGCTCTCGTAAATCACTAGAGGGCGTTGGCAGTTGATCATCATTTGTTGCTCCTGCATCAGAGGAACCATGATGTGAGGGAAGTTCATGCCAGAAAACTGAACGTAGTTCGTTACGACATGCTCAATAAACTCTTGGTTTTGGCTTACTTCACCTGTGTGAGTCATTTGAAGGTATTCTTTGCCAGACGCATCGACAACCGCACTCTCATGCTCGCCTTTCTCAACAACATTAAGCGCAACACCGTCACCAACCATGCCAGAGAAGTCAAAACGCATTTTTTGGCTGATGCCTTCTTTTTGAAGTAGCACAGCGAAAAGCAGATCGCCAGGCACGCAGAAGCGCTTGTTGTCTTCGTCATGGATTGGGTTGAAGTCGCCCGCGACTTTTTTTAGCAAAATGGCTTGCTTGTTGGCGAGTGAATTCAAACTGTTCGTTGTTACTTGATACGTATGGCGCTAAAAACATAATACTCTTAGATTTAACTCAATTGTTCGGGATTATATATTAGGAAAAGAGTTGAATGGTCCATCCAGTAAGAAAAATGACATAACTGACGGAAATTTAATAGATTGATTGGAGAGAGGTATCATATACGACAACAAATGCTGCTTTTTTCTTCACGAATGCAAGACGATAAAGCAACGGTCTTAAAAAGCCGCGGTGATGCTCCATCGTCTAGTCTCGTAATGTTAGGCAGAAGCAACGCTGGTTGTTTTTGGTCTAGACACCATGACCAAACCAGCAACACAAGTAAGTGCAATCAAGATACCAACAAGTGATAAGGTAAATACCGACGCATAGCCAAATTTGTCGATGGATAGTCCAGCCAACATAGCGCCGACACCGAAACCTCCGGCCATACAAAGCATCAAAAGACCTTGAGTAAGCGCAGGGGAATTCGGACTTAATCGCCCCGCTATCGCTGGAATGATCATGTCATTCCAAGACATCGCCTGCATTAGAACAACCAGCAGAGCGATGGGTAATACTGCGCCAACATCGTGGCCTGATGTCACCCAGAATAGAGAACCTACAACAAGGTAGGCAGCCTGTGCTGCGTACCAGACCTTGAATGGACCACCTTTCTGCATCCAGCGACCAGCGGATTCAAGCATGAATATGCTGATAACGGCTGAGACAGCCATGCCTAGTGCCGAGTTACCAATTTCAACTTTATATACTTCCTTGATAAGAAGGGGACCAAGCTCCATAAGGTTGGATGACAGGAACATAGAGAAGAAAACCGCAAGCAAAAACAAAAACCACGGTAGGGCTTTCTTTGCTGATGTTGACTTGTGCTCCAGCTCGCTACTCGCGTGCTCTGTACCTGAAGTAACCTCTACTTTAGGTGGCGGGGTAATTGTCACCATGGTTAATACAATTAGCACGAGACCCATAAGGATCAACAATTGGTTATCAGTGCTGACAGACAGATAGTCAGCTAGGGCGACCAATAGCCCTGTCACGACGATCCCGAAAAATTGGCATTGATACAGATTGGCGAGCCCGCGTCCTTCCTCATTTTGATTTTTGCTCGATGCTATGACGAAGGTTGGATTGAGTACCAGTAGAGCAACACTGCCAATACCGATTAGGGCACCGACTGTCCAGTAAATAGTGGTTGAGGTTTCAGCAAAATAGAGAATAAGCAGGGCGATAAAGTGAGTAAAAAGAGCCATGCGCTGCATCATTCGGTGACAAGAATACTTATCCGCGATACCGCCAATAAGAGGGGCGAGTAAACCTGCGCCCCCAATGAGCGCCATTACTTGCCCAAGCAGTGCGCCACTTGCGGTTCTTTCAATTATGATTGGGTTGATAAGGATGGCGATCCCAACCCATTGTACGATACCAAGTGAAGCTTGAGCGAAATGCCATAAACGAACACCGTTCATATCTGCGACCTTTTTACTAATAATTTACTCATGAATTTTCAAGTATCCGCCCAAAGATACAAGTAACATACTCCGCGTTACCCTCTCACAATCGAACATGTGTTACCTGCTTCGATTCGGAATTCGAACTTGAACAGCTTTTAAGCTATTAATGGAGGCGTAATCATAAACGTGGTTGAAGTTTGCCTAAGTTCATCTAAGTTTATGAATGTAGGGCGAACAAGGAGAACAACTATGAATAGTCGTACACTAATTCGTTGTATCGGTGTGCTAGCGTTAGGACCTGCAATGCTGATTGGCTGCGCAAAATCTGAACCAAAACCAGAGCCTGTTGGTATGGCAAACCCTGCGGCGGTTTACTGTGAAAAGCATGGTATGTACAACCTAGATACAGGGATGTGTAAACTCTCTTCGGGCGAAGAAGTGGATGCTTGGGAGTACTTTCGGGAGCATCATAAAGAAGGCCCCGATAGCGCAGCTCGTTTTTGTGAGGCAATGGGTGGCGGCTATATGCCGGACACCAAAGAGTGTGCGTTACCAGATGGTAAAGTTATGGATGCAGAGGAGTATTTCCGAGATCATCAAATGACCGGTGCTGGTGGCTAATCTGAATAAACGCTTAGAAACACCGAGTTGGAGTAAAGTCTTTGTAGGAACTTTAGTCTTAGCACTCGCCGGCTGCACCAATCCCATCATCAAGCAAGAGCCAGAAATGTACACCGTTTCTGGCTCGATTGCCCCTTACTTACAAGCTACATTCGACGCCTATGTCGATGATACTTATCAATGGCTCGATAAAACTCGTGTCTTTCACGGCGCGGGATATGACGCAGAAATGGCGGCGGTAAGTCCTTATCGTCTTGAGCCAGAAAGTCCCAATGGTAAAGGTATCTTGCTGGTACATGGGCTGGGGGACTCTCCTTACTCTTTCATTGATATTGCACCCGTATTGGCTGAGGAAGGTTATCTAGTACACGTGATGCTGCTCCCTGGGCATGGATCTAGACCCGCCGATCTCATGTCACCAACGCTGGAAGATTGGCAAAAGTCGGTTGCGAATCAGATCGCCATACTTCAAAACGATGTCGACACAGTTTGGTTAGGTGGATTCTCTACCGGCACTAACTTAGTGACCACCTATGCGGCAAACAACCCAGAAGTTATTGAAGGGCTTGTGTTGTTTTCTCCTGCCTACAGTCCTGATGATTTTATTGTCAGATTTGCTGGTGCCGCCAGCGTGTTTGTAGACTGGGTCAATATTGCAAAAGAGCAAAACTACACTCGATACGACTCGCTGGCGATGCATGGTGCATCCCTTTACTATCAAACTACAAAAGAAGTGAAAGAGACACTTGAGTCTAATCAACTGACCATACCCGCACTGCTAATGGTGACCGAAAACGACGAGCTCATCGACACCGAGTCTGTTTATTCACTGTTTCGGACTGAGTTCGTGCACCCCAATAGCCGATTGGTGTGGTATGGGGAAAAGTCCTACCCAGATGCACGTGTGATTCAAAGCTCAATGACGCTGCCTGAGATGAGCATAGAGAGTGGCTCCCATATTTCTGTACTTTATCGAAGGGATAATCCTCTTTATGGCGAACGAGGCTCAATGCGGCAATGTGGTGGAGAGGTAGAAGGGGAGGTTTACACCGTTGATTGCGTTGGAATGCCAACACTCACCTACACTGCGTGGGGGCTATTTGAACAAGACAAGGTAAGTGCGCGTCTGAGTTGGAACCCTTACTTCGACGCTATGATGTCGAGAGTGATTAAATTTATGCAAAATGATGGGGTAATAGAATAGCAGTGTTATTTTAATTCGGACATTGCTGCAATAGATTGCAGGACTTAGAATCGAAACCCATTTTATAATTAAAGTGTTGGGTGCTATCGCTGCGCTTATTAACTAGTACGCTATATTGATCTGCTTCAAAGTATTTCTTGGTTTATATTTAGTACATTCGAGACAATCAACTTTTTTGTTAGCGAGTTCTCAAATTATATCCTATAGTAATGACTTGTACGGCAAGTTATAGATAATACACACAGTTACTTCGAAAAGCTTAATATCAAAGCTTCGAATATTGTAAGTAGGTAAAACTATGAATAAGTTCAACTCAATCAGTAGCTGGTTCACACTAGACTACAAAATCGCTTTCTTCTTTCCTTCGAGATAACCCTCTCTCTCGCACTGTCCAGTGCGTCTAGCTGAACTGCTACCGTCGGCGACCCTGTCTTGACTCCAGCTTGCAATCAAAGCGTATGCTTTACGTGTTGCAATCCTAGTTTTAGGTGTTTTCGAATTCGGCATTTCAGTACAACTCAAAATAAAAATCAAATCGTATCTGGATATATTTCTAGATAGGGTTATCTGTAAATAAAATTTATCTTGTCGATTAATAATTAATAACGCTTGGCAAGGTGAATTAAATAGTAGGTAAATTAAAATGGAAAACTTCAAGCATCTACCAGAACCATTCCGCATTCGTGTTGTTGAACCAGTAAAACGTACGACTCGTGAATATCGTGAGCAAGCTATCATTAAAGCGGGTATGAACCCATTCTTGTTGGACAGTGAAGATGTATTTATTGATCTTCTAACTGATAGTGGTACCGGCTCTATCACGCAAGAGATGCAAGCAGCGATGCTTCGTGGTGATGAAGCATACAGTGGCAGTCGTAGTTATTACGCTCTTTCGAATGCAGTAAAAGACATCTTCGGTTATGAACTGACAATCCCAACTCACCAAGGTCGTGGCGCAGAGCAGATTTATATTCCTGTGCTGATTAAAAAGCGTGAGAAAGAGAAGGGGCTAGACCGTACCAAGATGGTGGCGTTGTCTAACTACTTCTTCGATACCACTCAAGGCCACACTCAAGTTAACTGTTGTGTTGCGAAAAACGTCTACACCGAGGACGCGTTTGATACCGCAGTAAATGCAGATTTTAAAGGTAACTTTGACCTAGAGAAGCTCGAAGCTGCAATTATTGAAGCGGGCCCTGCAAACGTTCCTTACATCGTGAGCACGATTACCTGTAACTCAGCCGGTGGTCAGCCAGTTTCTATCGCGAACCTCAAAGCGGTATATGAAATTGCTCAGAAATATGACATCCCTGTGATTATGGACTCAGCTCGCTACGCAGAGAACGCGTACTTCGTCCAACAGCGTGAACCTGGTTATCAAGATTGGACCATTGAGCAAATCACTCGCGAATCTTACAAGTATGCTGATGGACTTGCTATGTCTGCGAAGAAAGATGCTATGGTGCAAATGGGCGGCCTGCTTTGCTTTAAAGATGAGTCCATGATGGATGTCTACACTGAGTGCCGCACGTTATGTGTAGTCCAAGAAGGCTTCCCAACCTACGGAGGTCTTGAAGGCGGTGCGATGGAGCGTTTGGCTGTCGGTCTTTATGATGGTATGCGCCAAGACTGGCTAGAGTACCGCATCAAGCAAGTTCAATACTTAGTTGATGGCTTAGAAGCGATTGGTGTGGTTTGTCAGCAGGCTGGTGGACACGCTGCGTTTGTTGATGCGGGTAAACTGCTTCCTCATATTCCTGCAGACCAGTTCCCAGCGCATGCCCTGGCTTGTGAGCTGTATAAAGTGGCGGGTATTCGCGCAGTAGAGATTGGATCTTTGTTATTAGGCCGCGATCCAGCAACAGGTAAACAGCATCCTTGTCCAGCTGAGCTGCTTCGTTTAACGATTCCTCGTGCGACTTATACGCAAACGCATATGGACTACGTTATTGAAGCGTTCGAAAAAGTGAAACAGAACGCGCATAAAGTGAAAGGTCTCGATTTTACCTATGAACCAGAAGTGCTTCGTCACTTTACGGCAAGACTAAAAGAAGTCGAAGCCGTTACCCCAAAAGCAGAAGCTAAAGTGCTCGAAGAAGCATAATCGCCTCTTAGGAACGCAGCCATTTGGTTGCGTTCTTTTCCTTTAAAACAATAAAAATAATAGTTAAGGGTGCATCACCCTAATCCAATAACGTGAATCAAAGAGAGCAGTATGATGAAAAAGAATCCGTCGCTAATTGGTGGCGCATGCATCATCGCCAGCGTCTGTGTGGGCGCAGGGATGCTTGGACTACCCAGTGCGGGCGCAGGAGCATGGACAGTTTGGTCTATGTTGGCAATCGCGATTACCATGGTTGTGATGACTATATCAGGATGGATGCTACTTGAGGCATTCAAACATTATGAACTAAAAGTATCGTTCGATACGGTGACCAAAGATCTTCTAGGCAGTAAGGTCAACCTGTTGAACAATATTACTGTCTATTTCGTCGGCGGAATTTTACTTTACGCCTATATCACTTCTTCAGGTCTTATTTTACAAGATGTGTTGGGATTGAATGCGAAGATCGCTTCAGCGCTGTTCGTATTGGTCTTTTCTGCCTTTGTTTGGCACTCGACTCGCGCGGTTGACCGAATTTCAGTGGTGCTAATCGCCTTTATGATCCTCAGCTTTGTCTTTGGGGTTTCAGGTTTGGCGGTCAAGGTCGATATGGCAGTACTATTCGATACCATTAGTGAAGAGAACGCTTATGCACCGTATGCCATGGCGATGCTGCCTGTTGCTCTTACCTCTTTTGGTTATCACCACTCAGTATCATCGATGCGAGCTTATTACGGCGATGAAACTAAAGCCAAGTATGCCATTCTTGGCGGTACAGTGATCGCCCTTAGCCTGTATTTTCTTTGGTTGTTTAGCATCTTCGGAAACTTACCACGCGCCAACTTCGGACCTGTGATAGAGCAGGGCGGTAATGTGGATGCACTTTTAAAAGCACTAGGCTCTGTAATTGAGTCAGAGCAGGTCGCGAATGCAATTAATACGTTCTCTATGGCCGCCATTCTTTCTTCTTTTATTGGCGTAGGGTTAGGCGTTTTTGATTTCTTAGCGGACTTTTTTAAGTTCGGCGACGATAAAGCGGGACGCACCAAAACGTGGTTAGTGACCTTCTTCCCACCACTAATATTGTCATTACTGTTCCCATTTGGGTTCGTTATTGCCATTGGTTATGCCGGTGCGGCTGCCACTGTATGGGCATGTATTATTCCAGCGCTTCTCGCGCGTAGAACGCGTGTTGTACATACAGGTGGCGAGGGTTTCAAAGCACCTGGCGGTAACGCCATGATCACGATTGTGATTGGCTTTGGTGTGCTTACCGCTATCTTCCATGTCCTTTCAATGATGGGCATGTTGCCAAGTTTTTCAGGATAGACCTCACTCAATAATCATCAAAAACATACCGCTGACTCGCGCTTTAGTGCGCAGTCAGCATCTCGAATATCAGGATAAAAACGATTTACTAGGAATAATGCAATGAAATCCATTTCTACTGAAAATGCTCCACTGGCTATTGGACCTTATGTACAAGGTGTCACTTTCGGAAACATGGTTATTACGTCCGGACAGCTACCCATTAACCCAGAGACGAAAGCGATGCCGGATGATGTTGCCGAGCAAGCGACACAGTCTTTGAATAACGCGTTGGCTATTCTTAAAGCTGATGGTCTAGTAGCCAGTAATATTGTTAAAACAACAGTGTTTGTAAAAGATCTCAATGATTTTGGTCGAGTCAACCAAGCCTACGAGCAGTTCTTTATTGATAACGATGCGTCATTTCCTGCGCGCTCTTGTGTTGAAGTAGCGAGGCTACCGATGGATGCAAAAGTTGAGATAGAGGTGATAGCGGTAAGAGGGTAGTGTTTGTTATGGGGGGCGCCTTAAATTCGGCGCCTTATCGTGAGCTCGTAGCTCTTTCCCAGTTATCTAGACGGGTGTCTTATAGGTGGTCTTATAATCTGTAATTGTTATTTGCTCTGCCAAGTCTTGCTGATCCATCCCCCAATACTTTCATCAAAGTAGCTTCCGCTAAATTCTTGTTTGTACTCTACGACATTATCGGCTTGTGGACGCTCATCTAATAGATGATTGATGTACACCGCCATCGGGTCGTCGAACTGATCTCGACGTTTTCTCTCAGCAACTTCTTTGATGATTTGCATGCGATACGCCTTGCTCATTTTTTTCATGTTTTACCTCCATTGTTGTGAGCGGTTTATCAAACATAGGAGTTAATCTGATGCTGGTCAAATTATGAACAATGCTTTGTAGAAAAATAAACTTAAGAGTGGTATGCACGATTTGCGTGTTACAAGGTTAGCTCCCCGAAATAGGTGCTATAAGAGATACGTTTTACTCAGACTGACAAAGGTAAAAGTCTGTAAATTCAGCACTAAACTACTCAAATCATAACTCTTACTCCTTAAGTATGTGTTAGACTTAATGAAAACAATAATCATTAAGAGATAAGCATGAAAAAGCCGTCGCCGAAAACTGTCTCCGTGTCTCGAGTAGAAACTCTGACACCAAATATGCTCCGAATAACATTACAGTCCGAAGCGTTTAAAGTGTTCCCTAGTGAAAGCATCGGGGGCTACATTAAACTGCTATTTAATGAAGAAGGGGGTACTGATTTGGCAGGTTTATCTATGGATAACCGTCCTAAGATGCGTACCTACACTATTCGTCGGCTCGACCAGCAAGCGGGTGAAGTGGATGTAGACTTTGTTACTCATGTGACTGAAGACAAGCTTTGTGGATTTGGTGCGCGCTGGGCAATGGCAGCTCAAGTTGGTGATACTATCTCCATTGTTGGCCCAGGTACACTGCAAGAAGTCGATACTGCAAAAGATTGGTTCTTCTTTAATGCCGATATGACGGCTTTGCCAGCGTTATGTGTAAAGCTATCTCTGTTACCATCCAGTGCGAAAGGTTATGCGGTCGTTCAGCTAGAAGATATGGCTGACAAGCAGGATATCGAGGTGCCAAAGGGAATCGATGTCATTTGGACAACAGGGTCGCTGTCGGATAAAGCCAAAACTCTATCTTGGCTTGAGGGCGAACCTTTTGTTTGGTGTGCCAGCGAGTTCGACGAGATGCGCGCATTACGTCAATATTTCAGAAATGAAAAAGAGATCCCGCGTCAAGATATCTACATCAGCAGCTACTGGAAACGTGGTGTATCTGAAGATGGTCATAAAGCCATCAAAAAACAAGATAATGACGAGTTTGAATCCGCTTAACCATTATTAATGAATATGGTTTGCCAATTAACTGCTGCTATTTCTTGATTGGTTTCATAAAATAACCTCGGCCTTGGTCACTATTTTTTACGACTAAGGTCGAGTCTCTCGCCGCTAAATATTCTATCCAAGTCACACTTTTTTATTCATTTCCTCTGATTTATTTTTACTAGCAGATTAAGTGCCTGTTTGTTACACTGCGTCGCATAAAAAATAACAACACGATTACATCCCCGTTCTGCTCAATATATCTTGTACCCTACATACGAGAAATAGCGAGCCTTTAATCTAGAGAGGCCCCCAGGTTACTATGAGTAATAGCAACATCTCGCAAACTGAAATCCACCAAAATCAATGGCAATTAAATCAAACACTCGCTGAGTCAATCATGCCGCTTCTTGGCCGATTGTACAGAGAGAAGGGCGTCGAAGTTCTTCTGTTTGGTAAGACGCTCGTCAACGCCACCACAATCGACATCATCAAAACTCACCGACTATCACGTCACCACAGCACAACCACTGTCAACATCACTCAAACTGCCCCAATCATCGAGAAACTGATCGAGCTAGAGCTGTCGCCATGCTGTATCGATGTTGGGCAACTTGCGAGCCAATATTGGGCGACGAATGAAACTCACCATAACATTGGTGATTTTTTGATGACGGCGCTTATTGAGAGCATCGATAGCTCAGAGTCTGTGGAAGCCCGTGATGTTGTGCTTTACGGCTTTGGTCGAATCGGCCGTTTGTTGACGCGTATCTTGGTAGAAAAGAGTGGTCCTGGTTACCCGCTACGACTACGCGCAATTGTTGTTCGTGGAGGTCGTGACGGCGATCTTCAAAAACGTGCGAGCTTACTGCGCCGTGACTCGGTACACGGTCAGTTTAATGGCAGCATTCTTGTTGATGAAGATCATAAAGCGCTGATCGTTAACGGCAACTACATCCAAATCATCTATGCGAACAGCCCACAAGATGTCGATTACACTCAGTACGGCATTAACAACGCGCTTGTTGTTGATAACACGGGTGTGTGGCGTGATGCTGAAGGTCTAGGTCAGCATGTAGCATGTAACGGCGCTTCAAAAGTACTGCTTACTGCACCTGGTAAAGGCGATATCAAGAACATCGTTTTTGGTGTTAACCACGATACGATTTTGGCAGACGACACTATTGTTTCAGCAGCCAGCTGTACAACGAATGCTATTACGCCAACACTAAAAGCAGTGAACGATAAGTATGGCATCATCTCTGGTCATATTGAGACCGTTCACTCTTACACCAACGACCAAAACTTAATCGACAACTACCACAAAGGTGACCGTCGTGGTCGTTCAGCATCGTTGAATATGGTACTGACGTCGACAGGCGCGGCAAAAGCGGTGGCTAAAGCGCTTCCAGAACTTGCTGGCAAACTAAGTGGTAACGCGATTCGTGTTCCAACGCCAAACGTATCTATGGCGGTTGCGAATCTGAACCTTGAAAACAACACGACAAAAGAAGAGTTAAATGCTTATCTTCGTGAGGTTTCATTGACGTCATCATTGTCAGCTCAAATCGACTACACAGATTCCACTGAGATTGTCTCGACTGATTTGGTTGGCGCTCGCCACCCAGGAATCGTCGATGGTGAAGCAACGATTGCTCAAGATAACCGCTGTGTACTTTATATATGGTACGACAACGAGTTTGGTTACAGCTGCCAAGTTGTGCACTGTATGGAGCAAATGATGGGTGTGAAGTATAAGACTTACCCAGCACTTGCTTAATACCAGTTAAACAAATTGAAAAGCCGCTTTGTATTTCGAAAGCGGCTTTTTTAATGGGCGTATACCAGTGATTATTGGTTTAGCAGTAAGAAGCGAGCTTCAAAAGGCGCTAGGTCAATATTAAAGTGACCAGACGTTAACGCCACGGTCTCATTGGACTGTAAGTCTTTTAGTTCGCCGCTAAAGCTAATACTGCCCTCTGTGATCGCCACCGTCTGATTGCTGTCAGTGGTGTTGACCACATAGAGTACAGATTCATCCGAACTTGTTTTAAGATCGGCGTAAGCCGATGTGGTTGCGACAACGTTAGTACGTTCACCTTGTGAAAGCGATGAGTGTTGAGATCTCAGTGTCATTAGCTCTTTCACATAGTCTTTCAGGTCAGTTTGGTTGGGAGTGAGAATATTGTCGCCAGTTACACCGTCGATGATTCCGCTCATACGAGCTACGTGATCATCACAAACGCCGTTAATCGCGCAATCCGTCGTTACTCTATCCGCAAAGCCCGGCAGTTCATCACCGATCTCCTCACCATAATAAAGCGTAATTGGACCCGTATAGGCAGCTAAAAACGAAATGGCGGCTTTGTGTCGTTGCCAGTAGCCAGCATCAGTTGGCTCTGCTAGGTTTCCGCGTTGGATAAGATCCCCGAAGCGTACTAAGTCGTGGTTACCTAGCATTAGGTTAGGTTTAGCATGTGACGGGTACGCGCTATGGGTTTGCATGCCCTCAGCGAGCTTAATACCGCCTTGGTTTGAACCATAACCAGATTCCTCAACTGCGAAGGTTTGCACCAAGCGATAGCGCATCGGGAAATCAAACGCAGAGCAAAGGGCCGGACTATCAGCTGAGCCGTAACCATTTTTGGCGATATTGCTTTCACCATCCCAAATTTCAGCAACCATGTAGCCAAGCGGGTTAACTAAATCGCCGTCAGAATTCGTATAGGTGACGGTTTTAGAGGTTTCATCCACCGCTTTACGGATTTCGGCCCATGCATCGGTAGGGACTTGATATGCTTGGTCTAAGCGCCAGCCGTCAATTTTGAGTTCTTTAATCCAGTACTCAGCCACTTCTTTATAGAAAGGAAGGCTCTCTGGATAACTAACAGGGTTACTACTGCCTACTGGTAGATTGCAAGAAGGGGAGGCGACTACGTTATCCTTATGGTGTCCGAATACGCCGTCAAAGAAGACATATAAGCCACGCTTGTGCGCTTCCTCTACTAGCTTTTTAGCATCGTCCATGGTTCCAAATCGCGGGTCGATAGCAAAGTAGTTAGTCGCGAAGTATCCTGTTGCATCAAGACGATCAGCCCAGTGGTCTTGTCCATCGACTGGCACAGAATCAAAGATTGGTGTTAGCCAGACGGCGTTCATACCTAAATCTTGAATGTAATCGAGAGAGTCAATAATGCCTTGGATATCACCCATGTGATGACTGGTGCCGTAACCTGTGCCATGCCCTACAGCAGGGTCACCATCAACGAAACTTTCAACCATGACTTGATAGATGCGAAGGTCGTCAGAGGCTGTTGCGACGTCAGCACTACACGCATAACTTGTTGTGCCACCTTGGTCAGTAGGTGATGTCGATTCGCCTGAGCAGCCCCACAGCATCGCGGCTCCGACGGAAATAGAAATAAGGGATTTAACGAATGTCACAAGATGTCCTTTTTATGATTATAAGTAGAGCATCTTGGATTATTTAACGGAATGATTGCTTATAAATCATCCTTAAATGAAATCATTTAGGATGAGATAAAGGGGTGAGAGATCTTGGGCACGTTTTGGGTAACGAAAGGTCTTCGTTACCCTGTGTACGTCACAAAAAGCATCTAATTGGCTAGGTCTGCAACAAACGAACGTTGCACCCCAACCGCGGTTTTAAGCTTGTTTTTTATCCACTGGTTATATAAACCAAACTCTGAGTGCACCGGCCAAAACAGTGAAGCGACGACTTTTCTACCAAAGAACTCGGTGTTGTTAGTGATTGTTGCTAATTGATTGCTGTCACTGAGAGGAGCGATAACATGCTCAGGTAAGAAGGCGATGCCTTTTCTTTCCTTACAAAGTTCGACAATGGTGCTGATGTCATCAAAACGCCAAGAACCACGAGCAGCAAAATCCGACAAGTTGAGTAGATCGTCCACACCATCCATCAGCAGCACGCGCCAAGAACTGCTCTCAAAGAACTGTATGAGATCAGGATGTCCAACCCACCAACAGTTAACTTGAAACAGTTCATCGGTATTAAACTCGTTATTTGTTTTGTGATAAGGGTTACCTAAAGCGAGATCAATTCTACCTTCATTGATGTAGTTACTCAGAACGAAACTTGGCTTGGTAACGACCACAAGATCGATATTTGGAAACGCTTCTGAGAAATCAAACAGTGTTTTCTTGACACTTTCGGTGAAAACCAATGGGTCAACGCCAATTCGAAATACGATATTTTCAGCCTTACTCATTTGCCCAGCAACGGAGATCAAGTCACGATACTTAGATACGATGGGAGTCGATAGGTGATAAAAACGTTTTCCTTTATCGGATAATGTTACTTTGCCACTTTCCCTGATAAATAGAATAAAGCCTAAATCAGACTCTAAATTTTGCACCGCGGTGCTGACGGTAGATTGAGATTTACCCATTTTTCGTGCTGCAGAGCTAAAAGATCCAGACTCTACAACAGCAACAAACGATATAATATTTTCAAACTGCAGTTTCATTAACGAACCAACCTAATAGGATGTGCCTAGTTATACTTTTATAATTTGCACTACGCTGACATACAGTAACCTGCCGTTTGGTCGATGACAACCCGTTACTTTACATTCTGTTACCTATATAAAATCGAGCCAATTCAATAAACCAGGATGGTCTTAATAAACGCTGCTGTCGATTATAAAGTGTGAATGCCATTCCGAAAACATGTGTTGTGTTGCTGTAAAGTGTGATCTGTGCCACACAAGAATAATAACTCTAATTGGAGATGTCCCTTTTGGTATGGTGTGCGTTGTGGATTAAGTAATTGAAATAAAAGAGTTAAACTCATTTTTTGTACGTTATTGTCAAAGTAACAAGCTTTAAACATCATTCTGGCTATCGATAAAATCAATAGCTGCTATTTTCTCAGCGCCGTACGGTTAACATAAAATACGAAGTGCCTATTGTTGAATAACATTGAAAGGACTAAATCATGATGGCTAAATTACAAACTAAAGCAGTAGCTTTTTTAAACGACTTTAAAAACGACGAGCGTGGTGTTACAGCCATCGAATATGGTTTGATTGCAGCAGCAATGGCAGCAGCATTGACAGTAGTATTTGGTGCTGATGGTAGTATCGTAACTAAACTGCAAACTATTTTTAATGGTATTGTTTCTCAGCTTTAATTGAGCTTAGCCGAGCCTTTATTTACTCAAAGGCTCGGTGGCTATCTATGTTGACGAAGATATACATACTATTACTTGTTGCGATATGTCTATTGCTTTCATTCTGCGATTTAAAACAAAATAGGTTGTCCAACAAACTTATTGGCTTACTGCTTGTCATTCAGTTTCTCGGTATCTATCTAGACCAAATCTATGTCACAAGCTTTTTGGTCGTGTTGCTATCAGGGTTAGTCATATTCGGCTTGAGAGTGATGGGAGCTGGCGATATTAAGTATGCTGCAGTACTTGCGCTCACATTGCCAACTCAATGGTTGATACCCGCACTTGCATTGACAGCACTGTCTGGTGGTTTTCTCGCCGTAATCTATTTCGCTTGGTTTAAAGTTCGTCAGTTGCAAGGTAATCAGGTCACAGCTCCGGGGCTTCCATACGGAGTTGCAATCAGCCTAGGCTTCTATTTTCCGATACTAAACCACTACTTAACAACCTCATAAAATAACAAGAGTGGACGTACACCATGAGACAAAGGATAGTTTTTGTCATAGCTTTGCTTGCACTGTTTGTTGGGGTAGTAGGCTTCTTGGGTCTACTGGATAAACCTGACGACAAAACGGTGGTCACAAAACAAGCAGAACCCGTTGTTGAAGAAAGATATGTCTCAGTGTGGCGTACCCTAGATGACTTAGATAAAGGTCGAGAAATCGCAACAAGCGATGTGAAAAAAGAGCAGCTACCTCTCAGTGAAGCTCGTCACTACGGCATCAAATCTGACGTAAAAATCGACTTTAACCCTTCGACACTACTCAACCGTGAACTTAAAAGCGGTGAACTCGTTTTGCCTGAGTATCAGACGAAGCAGGGGCAGCCAGGGTACGTTGACCTTTTGATCACCGAAGGCATGACCTTATACCCATTGCGCGTTAACGCGAGCAACATGGTTAATGATTATATTCGCCCAGGCACTTACGTTGATATTTTAACCGTGAGTTCTCCCACGATTAATCTCGCGTCTTCGTCAGATAAACCGCAGTTTTTTAATGGTGTTAAAGCCGACATGTTCCTAACGAAAGTGAAGGTTCTTAACTTAGAAGGTGCCGCTCGTGGTAAAGATAATATCAGAGCAACAACCTCAAACAGTACAGATGATATGGCGACCATCATTATCGAAGTCGATCCAGACCAAATTCCTCGTCTAGCGCTGGCGCAGCGCACCATGCATATCGAAGTGTACCGCAGTCAAACATACCAACATCGAACTCAAGTGGAAGTGCGAAACATCATCGACAACTTTACGGGTGTCGAAGAGCTTCGAGGCCAAGGAAAACTCACTATGTCAGCAGAGGGCTTCTGATGTCGTCTTTACGTTTATTCATTCCGCAAGTTGTTTTGTTGATAGCGAGTTTGCTTTTCAGTTCAATGAGCAGTGCCGCGGACAGGTACATTACGCTCAATGAGGGCAAGCACATTAACCTGCCAAATACGATTGGTAAGGTGTTTATTAGTAACCCTCAGATCGCCGACTATAAAGTCATTGATGAAAATACCATCGTCGTATTTGCCTCTAGCTTAGGGCAAGCACGCCTGATTGTTTATGGCACTGAGCAAGATGTTCTGCTGTCAGACAAGATCATTGTGGATCTCGATTTATCACAAGTTAGACGTCAGCTTGCGTTTCATTTTCCTGACCTCGATATCAAGGTCCAATCAATAGGCTCACAAGTTGCGGTCAGCGGGGTAGTGAACTCTGAGGAAGAGCGAGATGCCATTTATCGCATGGTAGCAACACTACTTGGTCGTGAAAAAACAGAGCGTTGGCATAAAGCAGAAAAACTGGAGTTCAAGCTTCCCAATATGGAACTCGAAGAGCCAGAAAGCATGGTTTTCGCACGCAATATGACCTGGGAAGGCATTATTGAGCGTTTGGAAGTGGCGACTACTCAGCAGGTAAACGTCAAGATTTCAGTAGCTCAAGTTACTGAGAACTTTGGCGAAACTATCGGTGTTGACTGGCAAACTGTTGGCAGCAGTGTAGGGCAGTTCGTGTTCGACCAATTTAAAGCTGAAAATCTGACTACGATTATCTCGGCACTTGGCAATGACAGTGTTGCTCAAGTTCTCGCAGAGCCAAACTTGACGGTGCTATCGGGTGAGTCAGCGAGCTTCCTAGTGGGCGGTGAAGTTCCTGTCATTATCACCACTGCCAACAACGTCAACATCACCTACAAAGAGTTTGGTGTAAAGCTGGATCTGACCGCGAAGGTGCTAAGCGAAGACAAGATCAAGATGCAGCTTTTTCCTGAAGTAAGTGAAATTGAGAGTTACGTCAAAGCGGCAGGTATAGAAGTACCACAGCTCGCCTCACGTCGCGCGATGACGACGGTGGAGCTGGGTGATGGTGAGAGTTTTATTCTCGGGGGGCTGATGAGCAGTGCGGACTACGAAGAGCTGCAAAAGATACCAGTGGTCGGTGATATCCCGGTTTTAGGGGCTGCATTTAGAAAATCTATCACTGAGAGAAAGCGTACTGAGCTGATCATTGTTGCAACGGTCAATCTCGTTAAACCAACTCGCTCGACGGATATTCAACTGCCTTTTATGAGGAAAACACCGACTATGGTGCGTTGGTTAAACCTAGAAGGGGACGAGTATCAAGCGCCCGCATCGGATGCGACGATGAGACTTCTATCTGATGGAGGATTCATTCAATGAGAACTCGAGTTTTATGTATCTGCCTGAGTCTTCTGATGTTTGGCTGCACAACGGAACGGTATTTCATTGGCGATGGCGTTGAAGCACTTGTGTATCAAGAGAACCACACCGTAGAGCTGAATATTAAGAATAAATCAGCGAGCAAAGCCTATCTTACCCAGCTCATTGAAAGCATTGAAAAGCAAAATGCCGATGCGCGTTATACGTTTGTTTATCGCCAAGCGAAAACTAAGGCGCTATTTGAGCAGACGTTGATGGCATTTCCTGAACTAACACTTAGAAATCACCGTGTTTCGTATCAGCAGGAAAGTCAATTACGCAGCGATGCGTTAGTGAAAGTGACACTTCATAAAGTTAAAACCGAGCGATGTGCACCTTCTCAGGTGCTTGTTGAGTCTTATCAGAGAAACTGCTTTGTTGAGTCTTCAAGAATGCAGCAAGTCGTGAACAAATCGAAATTGGTTGGAGAGTAGTTATGTTTGATCTAACCAAAGCGCTGAGTAATAAAAGCAAAGTCGTACAGCAGCAAAATGCAACGGGTGTGGCAGGCTGTACTCTGTACTATCAGTCGACAGAATGTTTGGAATTAGTTCGCGAAATCTTTCGTTTTGAGGGGTGGAATGATCCCGACTGTGTCAAGTTCAACCACAGAGTCACCAAACTCACGACAGAGCAAAGCAGTCATATAATCGTCCTAGAACTGAATGAATCGGATGATGTCGTTCGAGACGCAAAAGAGTTCGCTAGCCGACTGCCTACGCATAAAGGTGTGGTTGTTATTGGCAAAGAAGACGCAATATCCACGCTTCGTGCATTGAAGGAGATGGGTTTCTATTATGTCTTTTGGCCGGTGAACAAAACTGAGTTCGCCGACTTCCTGACTCACGTAAACAAAAACCTTCAAACGTTTTCAGGGGTCAGCCAAAAGCGTAAGGCCAAACGAGTCGCTATCGTCGGTTCGAAAGGTGGGGTGGGCACGTCATTTATCGCTTCAGAATTGACCTCAATGCTGGCTGCCCAAGGGACTGACGGTCTTCTTGTGGATCATCAATACGACAACTCAAATGTCGACGTGCTTCTGGCGCTTAAGTCATTTAAGCCACGTGTTATTGACGAGTTTTCTGCACCACTACATGAAATGGATGAAGAAGGGGCGCTAAGTTACCTGCATTCGGTGCGCAAGAACTTTCGATTGCTCGCTCTTGATGGCGATATGAGTCAAGACAACATTCTGGTTTATAGCCAGACACTTTGTGAACTCCTGTCTCGTAACACTAACTTTATCGTCGAAGACTTCTCTGGCAGCGTAAATTTCAAGCTAGAACCACAATTGTTAGTGGACAACTTTGATGTGGTGGTTTTAGTGGTTGACCCGTCGGTATCGTCCATGCGCAGTGCCAAGCGACTGCTAGAACGCTTGCGTAACATTCAATTGACGCTGTCGACCAAGACTCGCGTGATTACCGTCGTAAACTACCACAGACCAGCGCCTTCGTTTGTCATTCAAAAGGGCGAGATTTCCAAGTATCTAGGCTCACCAGTTGATATGGACATGCCATACAGCAAACATCTTGAGCACATCATCATCGATGGCAAGAGCGCCCACAAGCACGATAGACACATCAATCGCTGTTTTGGTCAGTTAATCAAGCTTATTAACGGGCAAACGATCGAAGACAAGAGCCTTAAATCGTGGTTCAAAACTAGGAAGAATAAATGAGTTCGAATAAAGAGCTGTATCTCGCTTTTCGCTCCCAAATTTTTGAAGCACTTGATGCCGAAGCGGTCCAAAAAATGGATCGTAAGGATCTTGAAGGTCAGATACACAGTGCCGTTGACCTTTTAGCAAGTAACTATCGTCGTCCTATAACGGCAATGATGAAGACTGGGCTGGTTAAGAGCTTAGTTGATGAGCTATTTGGACTTGGTCCTCTACAGCCGCTAGTAGAAGATCAGTCTATCACCGATATCATGGTAAATGGACCAAGCAATATCTTCTTTGAGCGCCATGGTAAGGTTCAAAAATCAGATTTAACCTTTGTAAATGAAGAGCAGTTGCTTTCTATTGCTAAGCGTATCGCCTCACGAGTTGGTCGACGAGTCGATGAGCTGTCGCCTACTGTGGATGCCCGTCTAGAGGACGGTAGCCGTGTAAACATTGTGATTCCACCTATTGCTCTTGATGGTACGTCCATTTCAATTCGTAAATTCCGCGAGCAGAAAATTGCGTTTGAAGATCTGGTCGGGTTTGGCTCTATGTCACCAGATATGGCGAGAGTCTTGATGATCGCAGCTCGCTGTCGAATGAACGTTCTGATTTCAGGTGGTACGGGCTCAGGTAAAACAACGCTACTCAACGCTATGTCTAACTATATTGCCGAAGACGAACGCGTTGTCACGATAGAGGATGCAGCGGAACTCCAATTAGGGCAGCCTAACTTAGTGCGCCTAGAAACAAGAACCGCAAGTATCGAGCAAACGGGCAAAGTGACTCAGCGGGACTTGGTGATCAATGCTCTGCGTATGCGTCCTGATCGCATTATTCTTGGTGAGTGTCGTGGCTCAGAAGCCTTCGAAATGCTGCAAGCTATGAACACTGGACACGACGGTTCTATGTCGACCCTCCACGCGAATACGCCTCGCGATGCGATTGCACGTGTTGAATCCATGGTCATGATGGCAAACTTGAATCAGCCACTTGATGCAATTCGCAGAACGATAGTCAGCGCTGTTCAGCTTATTGTTCAGATCAACCGTCTACGTGATGGGTCGCGTAAGGTCACGAGCATTTCAGAGGTGGTGGGCCTTGAGGGTGAAAACGTTGTGATGGACGAGATTTTCCGCTTTCAGTATGACGATACTCAGTACGGAGAGGCTGTTAAAGGTTCTTACGTAACCAGCGGGATTATGCAGCGCTCAGAGTTGGTCAAAAAAAGCGCAATTTTTTGGCTTATACGATGACTTAATGAACTCATTTAGAGGCATGTAATCATGATTTGGTTGTCGCTCATTCTGTTTGCCATCGCATTACTTCTTATGCCCAATGATAGGAAGAAAAATGTCGGTCATTACTTTCAGCTAGAAGAGGCGGAGAGTGAGTCGTTTGATGCGATCAATATTAAAGAGTTGACGGCTAAAAAAGGATGGCAAAAGACCATGGAGACGGTCAGCGGCAACATCTCAATATTGGGGCCGCGCTCTGTGTTTTACGTTGCTATGTTTTCTATCGGCTCATTGTTTGGTTCGTGGTATCTGTTTAATCGTGTGCTTACCTTTAACAATCCTTGGTTGGTCGTTATCTCTACGCTGGGCCTATTGTTTGTCGGCTATCGCTACTTGAAAGACAGACGTCGTAAAGAGTTTGAAAAATCATTTCCTGATGCGCTGAACATAATGATGAGTGCGGTAACGGCTGGTGATAGCTTAATGCAGGCGATTACTTACGTGGGTAACACCATGGACAATAGTATTGGCCGAGATTTTAAGTATATGGGCAACCGTTTGAAAATGGGTGAAACACCAGAGGTCGTGTTGCAGCGAGCTTGTAAAATATACCCCTATCCGGAGTTTGTGTTTTTCACTTTGACCTTAAAAGCCAATATTAGTCGCGGCGGCCAATTAAAAGGGGTTCTAGCGAAATTGATTCGAGTGCTCGTTGATTCTCGAACAATGGAAAAAAAGAAAATGGCAATGACCTCTGAGGCGCGGATCTCGGCGAAGATCGTTGCTTTCATTCCATTAGGCTTTTGTGGGCTCTTGTCTGTTATTAGTCCAGATAAGTTGGATTTTATTCTCTACGACCCTGATGGTAGGGGCATTCTTTACTACGTAGTAGGCAGTGAGCTTCTTGGTTTGGCGGTGATCTGGCTGCTTATGAAGGGGGTACGCTGATGTTTACTCTATTGGCTGTGCTTATATTTGTATTCGCATCTGTGTTTTTTATTGTCGACTCTTTTCATAAGCAAAATAGAACCGCAAAAATTGAACACTTTTTGAAAGAGGATGATTATAAGGCGCCCTCTAAGATAAGTATGTTCCTACTTAAGTTTGGAACCAAACATAGAAAGGCACTAGAAAACCGATTCCTTGAAGCGGGCTTTTACAACAAAGAATTGGCCAAGTTCTATTTTCCTCTAAAGCTTCTGGCTGTGGTGGCTTTAGTTACCTTTACCATGCTGACAGAACTGGAATGGGATAACAAAATGCTGATCATGCTTTTTGGGCTAGTCGGCATTATTGTTGTGCCAGATATGATCTTGGACTTTAAGCGTAAGTCGCTCATTTCAACTACGTCGTCAAAGCTTCCGTATCTTCTCGATATGATGTCAGTGTGTGTACAAACAGGGATGACCGTTGAGGCGACATTCGACTATTTGGGCCAAGAATTAGATAGCTTTGACAGAGACCTTTGTTATCAAATCAGGCGCACCGCTGAATCCGCGAAGATCAAAGGTTTAGAAAAGGCACTTAATGACCTCAGCGACAGACTTCCCACTCCGGAAGTTCGAAGCTTTGTGTTGACTGTTATACAAAACCTGCAATACGGCACCTCTATCGCACAAGTGTTGAGCAACTTAGCAGAAGACATGCGAAAAATTCAGTTGCTGACCATCGAAGAGAAAGTCGGGCAGTTGTCTTCAAAAATGGGGATACCGCTCATTCTATTTATCATGTTCCCAATCGTTGTATTAATTTTGGGTCCGGCAATCGTTCAGATGTCGGCAAATATAGGTGGATAAACTGATGAAAGCTAACCTTTGGGCAAGTTTACTTATTAGCCTTTTTCTAGTGAATGGTTGCGCGACCACACCAACTACCGCCAAGTCTGACCCTGTTGAAAATATGCACAAGGTTGATAACTTCGATGGGCTGATTGATTACTACCAAAAGAAAGTCGAGCAAAACCCCGACGACCTTGCATCTTATGAGCAAATCGCTCTGGCGTACTTCAAGAAGAATGACCTTGAATCTGCGGAGTTTTATTCAGATTACTTACTGGAACATGGTTATCAGTCTCAGGAGTTACTTTTTGTAAGAGGTAAGATTTACGCATCGGATGAAGAGCCCGAAAACGCGATAGAGTTCTTCAATCAATCCATTGCCTCAGGGAATAACAGCGGAGATGTATTTAATGCACTCGGAGTCGAATACAGTAAGTTGAATCAGTTTTCTGAAGCGATCGATGCATTCAACACGGCACGACTTAGAGGGTTCGATGAGCTTACAGTGAAGAACAATCTCGCGGTTATCTATATCGCTCAAGGCAATAATCAAAAAGCAATCTCTGTGTTAACGGCTTTGTTAGAAGAGGTACCGGAGAACAAAAAGGTACGTTCGAATCTTGCCATTGCTCTTTTGAGAACAGGTGACATGACAAGTGCAAAATCTTTGCTGAAAGATGATTTTAGCTCTCGAGAGCTAGTGCTTGTCTCACAACAGATCCAAAACGGGGTGCCTAAATAATGGCACTGATGACGAAGTGGAAAAAGCAGATGGGGTCAACCTCCGTAGAGTTCGCTTTGGCGGGCTTAACCCTCATGTTTGCTACTTTCGCCATTTTTGAGTCCTGTTACCAAATTTATGTTGTGAACATGACGGAGTTTGCGCTTCGAGAAACTATTCGTAATACCAAGGTAGACCAGGGCATTGACGATACGCCTGAAAAACTTAATGAGCACTACGAAACGTACTTTCGTCAACTCATCATGGACAACAACAAGATTTGGCACTTCTTGATGGACGGCGATAAGTTCACGATAGAAGGCAAGTACTACCAATCTTATGACGACTTTGTCGCTGGTGTAGGGCACACCTCTCAAGGGGTTGGTTTCTATTACGACTTAGCTGAGATCACTGTGGAGTACGAGTATGAGCCGATGATAGAGCTGGTTAGCTCCGACACAGTAAAAATATCTCGAACTATGGTGTTGAATTTGGAGCACCAAGGGTGGGGTGACGATGAATAGAATGAAAAAGCACAGGGGTGTATTTGCGATTGAGTTAGGATTTATCCTATTCGCACTTTGCGCGATATTTTTATTCGCTACCGATATCAGTCACAAGTTATTGGTTCGAGCAAAGCTTGATCGCACCAGCTTTGCTTTGGTGAACATACTCAAAGAGAGATATCGCTATTTCGATGGCAATGTGGTCAATAAGCTCAACCTTGATGTAACCGAGACTGAACTTCTTGAAATGCGTAAGGTAGCAGCAAGGTTACTTAACACTACAGAAGATGAGGTAGCCATCAAAATTGAATCTCTTGTTGATGCGCAGTTTACGACGACATTTACTAGTGCAAAATTTGATAGTTTGGGTTGCAGCGTAGGCTCCATCTCTTCTGAAGCCGGACTGGCACCGACCGAGAGTGGGACTATTTATCCCTTGTACCGAGTCAGCGTTTGTGAAGAACATGACTCTTGGTTTGACCCATTCGTTGGTGGAAGCACTGAAGATATTGCAGTGACTTCATCATCAGTGATGCCTGGGAGGTAGCCGATGAAACGTCGTTTAGGTAATCGTTATTCCTCTATCAAGAATCAACGTGGTGTCGCAGGCATTTGGTTAGGCATGACTTTAGTGCCGATCATGGGATTCACCTTCTGGGCGATAGAGGGGACGCGTTATGTCCAAGAACACAACCGTCTAGGTGATGCTAATGAAGCCGCAGCGATGGCGCTCACGATTCAAGATGATACTGCATCTGCTCAGAACCTAGCTGAGAGTTATATACGCAGCTATGTAAGAGACATTGATTCAATAGCCGTTACATCGGTAAGACAGCATCAAGAGCAAACGGATGCGTCGGATGAGTCGATTCAATACAGCGTGAGTGCCGTAACGTCTCACAGTTCTTGGTTTTCAATTACGTTTATTCCCTCTTTCAATGAAACCGTAGACTTGCACAGCAGTGCAGTTGCGAAAAAGTACTTATCCACGCTAGCGGATAACAATATTGATATCGTTTTTGTGTCTGATTTCTCTGGCTCGATGGATTCGAGTTGGAGTGGAAGCAGCAACAAGAAAATCAGAGACTTGCAGTTAGCAATTAAGCAAGTTTCTGCCAAAATCTTATGTGAAAACGTCGGGTATAAGGTGATTGACGGCGAATATACCGACGTTTGCCTTGATTCTAACCAAGACGAAATGGCTGATAAGCTAAAAAATCGAATCGCATTGGCCCCTTTCAATATTCGTACTAGAGAACGAGACTCTTCCGGCAACGCCTACGCAGTCAGCCAGCTTCGTTACAGATCAGGCTATCGGACATCGGTCTCATCTTACGATTACGACGATGTTGATTGGAACTGGTGGCGAACTCGAGATTACTGGGATGTCTATTATTGTGCGATTAACAGATATAACTGTAAGAACAACTCATCGGCAAGACAGAAAGAAGCAAAGCGAATCTATGATGTGATGGGGTGGGGCGGAAGCTATCCTGACTCCTATAGCTATATTGATTACTCGCTTACGATCAGCGACATATTGAACGATAAATTCCCAAGTCAGTCCTCAAGTTATCGGGTGAAGAGTGTCGATCTATATTCAGGCTTTGGAAAGAGCAGTAATAGCCAGTTCTACAACGTACCGCTGACGAACTCACTTTCCGCAATTAACAAAATCGATAACATGACTGCTAGTGGTGCTACCGCTGCCTACCAGGGAATATTGACCGGCACCCAGTTATTGGCAGCGGGTAACCCCAACTCATCTGACGAAGACGAGCAAGAAGCCTACGATACCAAGGTAAAAATGTTGCTGATTTTTAGTGACGGAAAGGAGTCACCTAACAAAGGCATATTGGATAAATTGGTTGATGAGGGAATGTGTAATCGCGCGCGTTCAGTAATACCCGGACTTTATATCGGGTTTATCGGTATTGACTACAATGCTGGTGGCATTCAAGCGTTTCGAAAGTGCGTTAATGATGAAAGTACGGACATCATTAATGTTGGCAACCTTGATGAACTAATTGAAAAAAATAGAAGAGCTGATTCAAAACGGTTCTAAATCCAACGGGTTTACTAAGTTGTATTAGGTAAAAAATGAAAATACGAGTTTCCATTATCGCGATGCTGGCTTGCACGTCGGTTTCTACCAGCTACGCACAAGATTACTATTGCACGAACTCTAACCTAGAAGTAAAGCACAGTGTTTCTGCTGGGAGCGGCACCGTGCTAGCGCAGTATCGTGAGGGTGCACTGCAAAAGGAACAAGTGATAGAAAGCGGCCAACTTGTGTCGAACCCTCATTTGTCGACAACACAAGCCGTTTCTCTAGATGGCTGTCAAAGCTATGTCGTGACAGACAGTAATCACCAAACCAATCTCGCACGGGTGCAGTTTGGTTTTGACCAGTCTTCATTGACACCTATGGCAAGAGACTCTCTACATACTTTAGCTCGATCTATCGGTGAAAATGATACTCAAATATTAGTTGAAGGACACACTGATAGCATGGGAAGTGCCGGGTATAACCAAGAGCTTGGTTTAAAACGAGCGCTGTCAGTATATGATCTATTACGTTATCAAGGTGTCGATAAGCAAAATATTACGGTTCGTACATTAGGTGAAACTCAACCTCTTGAGCCAAATAACTCGAGCAAGAATCGAGCAATTAATCGCCGTGCTGAAATTATGGTTGTTACAGGTAACTAGGGCGTAGGGCTACATTACTTGAACTCCCTCTTAATTGATGAATAAGATCACACAAATATGCTCCATTGTAGCGACACTGCACTGGGGCTTTGATAGAATGGACACTTATTTCAGAATGAAACCTTCGCTATAAGAAAAAGCCGCACATGGAAATGCGTTGGCATTTAAGAAGGATTATGAGGTTGTTGTGAATCTAGAAAAAGTATTACCACACTTGAAAGCGAAAACATGGATAACGCTTGCAAGCGTGACCGTTATGTCGAGCGCTTGGGCTTCTGATCTGGTTAATGGCAGTGAGCAAGCACAGCTAGAAACGATTAACAGCGAGTATTCTTCTCGTTATAGCGAAGTAGGTTTAGATGATACTATTGCGCTTTATAACAAAACCTCATCAAGTATCGATGCTAATAAGATCAAACTGCTTAACAATATCGATATTGTCAAAGCCGACTCCAAAGTATTCCAAGAGAAGCTAGTTCTTGGTGAATACGATGAAGGCATCGCTGTGGCGCTTCGTGGCGTTTCATCGTCAATTAGTAAACTTAATCAAGAACTTGCAGAGTCTGAAGCCAAGTTAATTGAACTCAATAAAACGATTGCTACGAGTCAGTCAAGTGTGACGCAGATTGAGCGTGACAAAAATGAACAACTGCTTGCGCTGTATAGAGAAATTAAAGATCGCCACCTAAAAGAGGCTGATGTTGTTCATCGTGAGAACTATTCAGGCAAGCTAGAATGTAAGGTTACTGAAAGCCTATCAGCCTGTGTAAATAGAAACCTACCTTACATGAAGAATGCGTTTGCATTAGAGAAAGGTGGGTCCGAGCGAATCAAACTTACGTCTTATAAAGTTGTTGATGCCACACAAAAACTGAATGGTGACCTAACTTATACCGTGTCTGCGGAATATAAGAATGCGTTCAATTCAAACTTAGATGGCGAGATTCGCAAAGCATTAAATCTAGATAAGATCCGATTTGTCTTCCGCTCTAACTCTGCGGACACCGAATACTACATAAACGAAGAAAAAGTAGGCAGCGGCGATACGATTGAGCTGTCTGGTAATTATGTGGGTGTATACAATGTTCGTGCGGTTAATAAGGGTAAGACACAGTCATTACGCTTAAACTTGAAAAACGACGGTGACTACTTTTTCCCATTTGCTAAGAAAACTCAAAAAGCACAGTCTAAAACACAGACAAAACCTGCGAGTGTGACAAAAAGTGCCAAGACTAATGAAGCGGCTCAAATAACCAAAAAGGTTCTAGAAGCACCTAAGAACGCAAAGGGTTCGAACAAAGAAGTAGGCACGTTCTCAAATACGGTTGTTTATAAAGATGAGGTATTCACCTATCTATACCCAGTGTACCGTGGCAATAACAAATCAGCAGAAGTTTTCCTTAGCCGCTCAGATGCGACACAATACTGCGAACAAAAGTTGTCTTCTAAGCTTCCAACTAAGGCTGCATACAAGTATTTAGAGTTGTACGCGGATCTTAAGCCGGGTGACTATTGGACGGACGAGGGAAGAGTGTACTCGTCACAGAAGAAAGACGTTTTTGACAAAACGTTCGAAACCAATCGCTTTATCTGCATGGTAAGTATGAATTAGTGGATATTAGATCACTTAGGATTCGTCCGTTACGCTAAAAAAAGCCCTCTAGAGAGGGCTTTTTTGTGTTTTAAGTATGTGTGTTTAAAGTTAATCACCGAATTACTCGTAATAACAATGAGCTATACTCGTCCATGTGATGAACGTTTGATATGGATATCGAGACACACGAGATGGAATCGAGAAGATCGACAGCACTTTCAATAGCAGTAGTGTTTATTGCTGTTTTTACTTTGTTGTTAGTTACGATGACACCTATCAACGGTGATGTTGCTTTCTTGGTTCACATGGCCAAAAACACGGCGTTATCTAACTTCTACCAGCAGTTTTATGAGGTCAACCCTCCGCTGATCGTCTATCTGTACAAGCTGTTCCTAGTTCCTTACCACCTGGGTTTTCTCAGTGATATCTCTTCGATAAGGCTTGGCACTTCTACCTATCTTTTGGCAGGTGTATGGGTGTGTGCCAAGGTGCTAAGCTACCTTACAAAGGAGCAAAGAGAACCCATGATACTTGCAATTGCACTCAGCCTGTTGATTATCAATCCCCTAATGTTCTCTCAACGTGAACAGTTTATTGCCGCTGGATTAATGGTGTACTTTGCGTTTAGTTACGCTTCTTTCTATACAGCTCATAGCACTGGCCTGAAAGTAATTACGGCGTTTTTTCTAGCTATATCGTTAAGTCTAAAACCTCAATATGGGACAGTGTTTTTGTTAGTAGAAGCCTATTTATGGTTTAGGTATGGCAATGCAAACAAACGCTTGTTTTATATCGCAGTTGTTTCTTATGGTGCACTTTACGTAGCAAGCGTGTATTGGTTCAATGAAGATTACCTGTCAATAATCGTTCCTTGGGCGCGAGAGTACTACTCATCATATTTTAAGGATTTTAGCAATGTCGCAGGTGTGGCCCTACTGTTGCTTGTAACCACAATACCATCGTACCTATATTTACGCGCGTTGAAGTACGATCATAGATGCTTTGAGCTAGGCGCTGTTTTTCTTATTGGTGCCTTGGTCGCATTCGTGTCGGGCAGAACTGCTTTTTCTTACCATCTAATTCCCGCATCCGCATTTAGTTATCTACTCGTAAACCTTTCGCTAATTGTAGGTGTACGATCAATGCTCACGCGCTTTGAGCTAAAACACACCCTTGTTATTACGGTTCTGGGCCCGCTAGTAATATGGCAGTGGCCGTATTTTATGAAAGTGCCTCAGTTCAGTTTAAACAGCTCAGTGTCCAGATTGATGAGCGAATCCCAAGAACTTCATAAAGATATGATTATCGATAAGGATTTGCTTGATTTTTCTGATGCTATTAGAGATGTCTCTTCGCCGGGTGATGGTATTGTGTTCTTAGCATCGAAAGGTATGTACCCGCAGCACTCTATACTGTTACATAATTCGTTAGATTGGGCATCTCGCATGCCAAACTTTTGGCTACTTCCTAACGCGATTGAGCGCAAAAATAAACCTAAACAGAAACAACATATTGCGTGGATTCAAAAAGCAGTTATCGCAGACTTTGAAAAAATGAAACCCAACGTGCTTATAAAAGAAGAATACGACGCAGATAGAAAACCGAAGCATAAACTGGTGCTGCAGACCTTAGAGCAAAGTCCTCCGCTAAAATCCATTATCGACCGTTACCAGTTTGTCTCTTCCCATCGCTACAAGTACTCGGTTTATCACTTGTATGTTTTGAAAGGAGACTAGTCTCATTATCATTATTACTGATGGAACGTACGCCGAGTACTCAAAAAGTGAAGTTGTTTGGCCTCAAGGCGGCCGCGGCTAACATTATCCAATATAAAGCCAACAAATAAACACATGACAGAGATGACTGCTATAGCACTCGCCAAAATAGCAGTTGGAAATTTCGGAACCAAACCCGTCTCAAAAAACTCTTTGATTACCGGTATTCCCAGTACCAAGCTCAAAAAAGCCATGACCAATGATAAGCCGCTGAAAAAGAGCAAGGGTTTCACATCTCTTAGCAGAAACAAAATGAAACCTAAAATTCTAAAGCCATCTTTGAAGGTGCGGAGCTTGCTGCTTGTTCCCTCTGGCCGAGTAGAGTATGAGGTAGGAACTTCTTTCCAAGCAACCCTAGCTTGCAGTGCGTGCACAGTAATCTCGGTTTCGATCTCGAAACCAAGGCTGATAATAGGAAGTGATTTCACAAAGCGACGTGTCATCACACGATACCCAGAAAATACGTCGGTTAGCTTGGCGCCAAAGAACGTATTGACGAGAGTGGAAAAGGCATGGTTTCCCAATATATGCCCTGGTGGGAAAGCTGTCTCAACGTAGCTCCTAGTGCCTGTTACCATATCAAGGTGCTCATTGCGCAGAGTCTGTATCATTGCAGGAGCAGCATTCGCATCATAGGTGTTGTCGCCATCCGTCATTACATAAATATCAGCCTCAACATCCGCGAACATTCTTCGCACAACTTCACCTTTGCCTTGGCGGGGCTCCTTCATCACAGTAGCTCCGTGTGCGCTTGCCTCTCTTACCGAGTTATCCGTCGAGTTGTTGTCGTAAACGTAGATGGTGGCCGATGGTAAAGCTTGTTTAAAAGCATCGATAGTAAGTCCTATCGCTCCCTCTTCGTTGTAACAAGGGATAACGACGGCTACGTTAGGTTCGTTATTCATCATTGTTCAATCCTTTGAGCTGATAAACGGCCAGTCCTTGTTCGTTGCCATCGACATAACTTAGCCATTCGGGAACTTGTCCCGAGAGCAACATATTGACCAAGCTAGTGGGGGGGGTCGCTTTAGCAATCATTGATAGTTGTGGGTCTCGTTTGTCCACTATGATGAGGCTAATGTTCTGTTGTTTAAGGGAGTTGGCAAGAACGGCAGATGTGTGAGTACTGAAGGCTTCAATTGCTTTTGTGTTTCCGTTAACGTTTCTATGGTACGGGCCGGAAATAACCGAGTTTTCAGTGAGCGCTAATATAGGCGATGCAGTCTCTAATGAGGTGAGTATCTTGTGTTCACGAAGCTGATTTTTGTTGAGAACTTCGACGGCATCTAAGCGCCACAAACGGCTCACAGGCGCTTGGCTCGGCTCTGACCCGACCGCCGAGTTATACATAATGGGTACTACTATTGTTGGCATCGCCAACATAAATGGGGTCAAGCGTATAAAGCGAGTCGTAATCTTGCTATACAACGCGTAGATAAGGTTAGCTTGGAGAGGCAGGCTGACCAAAACATAAAAAGGAAGTAACCTCAGTTGCCAAAAAAGAAGTGGCAGTAATAGCAATAAAGCTATCATCCAAAGCCATTTTTGGTGAGTGCTGGTAGTGGTGACTATTGATGCTGTGGTGATAACGATGTAACAGACAGCAATAAGGACAACCGTCAGTTGTCCTCCGGACAGCATATAGGAGATAAGCGGTTTAGCTTCAGAGACGTGATCTAACCAAAAGTAAGAGAGCAATCTAGGGTAGTTTTGATATGGGCTCGCTAACATATCTGGAAATAAAAACAAACTTCCTACAATACATGCGAGTATGAGCGTCAGAGTAAAAAGAACGGAACCTTTCCGTGAGCCTACGATGAAGGTTATTCCCACGACTAAACTAAGCAAAAACAATGGATACGTTGCGACATCGAAAACGGGTTCAAGAATGACTTCCATAGGCTCAAAAATAGTCAAACCCAATAGTCCGACTAAAGCACAGGTGATACCCGTGTAACCCAAGTAAACCCATGAGTAGTCGAGACCACGTTGCTTAGTAAGGAAGCACATACCCGTCAGTAGAGTACAGAAATAAGCGGGTATCGCCTCTAAACCTATGAGCAAGGATGCCGCCATAACGCAGCCGCTAGCCACACCTCTAGATATCGCTGACACCTGCTTATTCTCAGAAAAGGGCACCAGATTCAAAAACAAGATGAACAGTAATAGTTGTAAGTTGTGATGGTCAATATATCCCGGTGCAAATTTAGCATAAACGATTGAAAATGGAGCAAATATGGCCACGATAACAGCAGGATAGAGACCAAATATTTTACTGGTGAGTCTTGCCATTAAATACAAGAGGCCGAGAAAGTACAGGGTAGGGACAAAGAATAGAGACAGTGCAACGGCTAGGGGCTCCGATACAACGTAACCTGTGAGCCAAATTACCAAAGCGACGGGCACGTCAACAATTCTTGACCAGTGCATCACTCGCCCGTCTTCAGGGTTGAATCTTTCTAATGGAAGTTGGTAAAGAGAGGGTGACTGGATAAACGTACTAACTTGATGCAATCTCATGTAATTGTCATTGTCACCAAGATCGCCGTTTAATATGCTTGGGAAGCTGTAGATAAACGCCGTACAAAAAACCACTACCCAAACGACAATTATTATAACGTTTAGGCGGAGGTCAGGCTCAGCTTCTCTGCTTGGGATACGTTCCATCCTCGAAATTCCATTTTTCCTACAGAGTATTCAAACCTTAGAACAGATTATTTTACTTTGTTGCCTCAATAATGAGAACAATCAAATAAATATTACCTTTTAGAATTAGTTTATTTTCAATACACCCTTGAAGTTTCGAAAAGTTCCAGGGCTCATACCGACTTTTCTTTTAAAAACGCGAGAGAAATATGAAACATCATTAAAGCCGCTTTCATAAGCTATGGAGGATATTTGCTTATTATCATCGTTCAATAGCAAGCTCTTTGCATATTCAAGACGTTTGCTGCCTAGATGATCTCGGAAACTGCAGCCGACTTCTCTATGGAATATTCTAGAAAAATACTGTGTGGATAGATGACAGTGCCCAGCGACATCAGATTCTCTGATATTTTTGGTAAAATGCTTTTCGATATAATCTAACGCAGTTGTAATTACATTTGATTCGCAAGAGGAGGATCTATCGACGCTTTCTCTGTGTTGATGAGGCTTTACTTTATCTCGCAAATCACCAGCGTTGCTTTTTGAATCCCCGGTCAGTTGCTCCACCGCGAGCGATGTCTTTTTAAGGGCCTGCGGTGAGTTGATGTCAACATGTGCATACACCAGTTCACTAGTTAGAAAAGCGTCAGGTACGGTTGCATCGTGAAACAGTACTAGTGATTTGGACAGGTTTCTGCAGATTTTGAGGAGCATTAATAATGTTTCGTCATTATCATAACGCTCTGAAAAATAGAAACAAAAATTCTGAGAAGGTTCTGTAATGACTGACACATCTCTATTCACTTCTATGAGATTAAACTTATCACTAAGATAGTCCCGTATAACCTTGGGAAGCAAAATTGTTGGTTTCCCTATCCAATACGCCATTTTCCACTCTCAAAACTGCGACAACACCTGTAAACTATATGATTAGTCTAGTTGCACAGCTCTTTTTTGCCACAAAACATCATAAAAATGACATCTAAACTTAAAATTGTCTCATTACTAATACATTCATCTATAGGCAACTAGTTGATTCATTAAGCTTTCATACTTTTTTTTAAGAACAGTTGGAGTACAGTCAGTTTGTTAGCACATCAAAAATATCCTACATATTATTATGTGAATGATATTATTACTAAACCTAAACCGAGTAAAATGTGTGCATTGCTAATCCTAAAGTTTAGATGCGGCTAAACTATCGTAGACAAAATGTGATTATTTTAATTGGATTGCATGTTAAAACTTTACATAAATAAAGCAAAATACTCCTAACATTTAATTATCTCATCATCTAATTTGAAAGGGCGTTAAGCAAAGACATATGTAAAGGAGAGTATCATGTCATCACTAAAAAACTTATTTAAGGACTTTATGTCAGACGAAGAAGGGCTAACGCTCATCGAATATCTATTAGGCGCCGCGCTTATCATTTTGGCTTTTGCAGCCGCATCGCCATGGACAGCGTTGAAAACAGCTCTAGATAACGTAATTGCTGATGCAGAGGCTGGTGGTTCTTCATAATAAAAATGAAGTCACGTCTAGTTAATTGAGCTATGTGATAGCGACGAGGATATAGGGAGGTAACCATGTCGTCACTCATTAAAACCGTCAAGAACTTTGTTCAAGATGAAGAGGGACTCACTCTTATTGAGTATTTACTAGGAGCTGCGTTAATCATTTTGGCGATGGCAGCAGCGTCTCCTTGGGCCACATTAAAAACTGCTATAGACAATGTTATTGCTGATGCAGAGTCAGGAGGCTCATCATAAAGGGCAGCTGTTTAAACTACAAAGATTGCTTCGTCGATTGGTAATCATTTGTATACGTTAGGTGGGGCTTGGCCCCACCCTTATTACATGGAGGTAGACAATGTATATTGGAATATGGACTGTTCTTTTTATTATTGTCGTTTTTGATGCCAGGGAAAACAGGATCCCAAACAAACTTGTCGGGCTCCTAACGGTCGTGATTATTGCTCATCTGTACAGCTTCTATGGGAGCGTCCTAAGCATTCCTTCTGACCACTTGATTGGGGGGCTAGTAGGGTTCTCAGTGTGTTTTGCACTCTATCTAGGTGGTCTTGTAGGCGCTGGCGACGTCAAGCTTATAGGGTCTATAAGTCTGCTAATTGGTCTTGATGATTTACTCCCGTACGGTGCCGCCGTCATCGTAATAGGTGGAATCCAAAGCACATTCTACTTGGCGCAGAAACTTGCCATGTCACAAGTGAGTCTTGGGCAACATGTGCGCCAATACGTCACACACAACATCTATGGAAGGTTAACCAAAGCGCCAGTGGATGCTATTGAGATGCGAATTCCGTTTGCTCCGGCAATCGTTGCCGCGGTCGCATTGTATCCGATCATGAGCTAGGGGATAAAATAATGAATGCCATTACGTCTGCAGAAAACAAACCTCAGCTTAGTCCTCAAATGGATCCGCCCTCAGTTCCTACGTCGTTAGGCGGGTTGGGTATTCCACAAGTTGTGTTAGAAAATCTTTTGTTGAAACACCTCTCTCATGAAACCAAGGTGGACTTGCTTGGTCTGTCGCAGCTCATGGGTATTAGTACGCAGCTCGTGCAAGAGTTGCTCAATATTCTTAGAAAACGGTCGCTGATAGAAGTATATCAACCTCATACAGAAGGGTACGCACAGGCAGAAAAGCTATCCACTAGCCATATCTTATATGGCCTGTCGGGACAAGGTTTACAAGAAGCCGAACTCGCCTTTCTCAAAGATGCTTATATAGGCCCTGCACCTGTATCTCTATCGGACTATAACCACGTAGTGACAATGCAGGATATTCGGCGAAACAATATCTCATACAACAATGTGGTGCATGCGTTAAGTGGTGTTTACGGTTCTGAGTATATGGTGCCTGTATTAGGGCCTGCGCTCAACTCTGGCCGTGCTTTGCTTCTATACGGCAATTCAGGTACTGGTAAGAGCTATGTCGCCGCACAGCTGTTAAACGCGTTTGACACCTCTGTCTACATTCCTTACTCAGTGTATGCATCAGGAAGTGTCATCAAGGTGTTTTCTGAGCTCCATCATACGAGATTGGACAATAATTCTAGCGCACAAACAATTAGTTTTAGCGAGCAATATGATCGGCGTTGGGCTCTTTGTGAACGCCCCAATATTCAGGTTGGCGGTGAGCTCACAATGGACATGCTTGAAATCAACCATTCTGAGAGTAATCGAGTCTGGATGGCGCCATTGCAGATGCTGGCGAACAATGGCTTGTTGATCATCGATGATTTGGGCAGACAAACTATTCCGGTTGATACTTTGCTCAATCGTTGGATCGTACCGATGGAATATAACGTGGATTACCTGGTACTTCCTAACGGGCAACAGTTCTCAATACCGTTTGTACTTACGCTTGCTTTCTCTACCAACCTCAGTCCACTCGAGATAGCGGATCCCGCTTTCCTAAGACGTCTGGGTTATAAAATCGAGTTTCAACCTCTGGTCGAGGAAACGTATTTAGAGCTCTTCGCTTCTCTTATAGAAACTTACGAGTTATCGATGAGTTCACTCACCACTGAACATCTCTTATTGCTTCACAGGCAATTCAAAGTGCCTTTTTATCCTTGCATTCCCAAGGACATCGTCGGGATATGTAAGGACATTATCAAGTTTGAAGGGAGAGACTCTGAAGTCACAGCAAACGTCTTAGAGGCTTCTTGGAGACTATACTTTACTTCCGATGGATTGGAGGGAATATAAAATGAGTCGTACGCAAGTATTTTTCTTAATGATGTTTTCGTTGGCATTGGGGCTCGCTGCAGTTTTCTTTGCTAAAAAATGGATGGATGATCAGGTTCAACCGGAAGTCGTGACCGAGGTAGTTGAGCGCGAGCCTGTTGTGTTTGTAGAACAGGACATACCTGCAGGAACCATCATCGAAGCCAAACACCTATCAATTAAGTTGTTAGAGAAAGACTGGAAGAATGATGAACATCATTTTGTCGCTCTCGAAGACGTGACCGGCAAGGTTGCCAACTCACCTCTGTATCAGGGTGAAATTCTACACAACTATCGTATCGCTTTACCCGGAGAAGGTTCTACCTTGGCGTCGGTGATTTCAGAAGACAAGAGAGCAATCACAATTCGCGTTAATGATGTCATCGGTGTGGCGGGCTTTCTATTGCCGGGTAACAAAGTCGATGTCATGAATACGGTAAAGCGGGGCAAGACTAGAGCCAATACGACGACTGTTCTTAAAAATATCAAGGTTCTCGCAGTAGACCAAACGGCAAGAACCAATGACAACAAGCCCGTTATTGTGCGCGCAGTAACCCTTGAAGTAACACCGAAAGAAGCCGAAAAGTTACTCACTGCGAAAAGTAGCGGAGAGATCCAGCTCGCCCTTCGCAATCCACAACAAAAAGATAAACCTGTAGCTAAGACGCGTTATGTCGCCCCTCCTAGTGTCACTATTATTAAAGGGACGCAGTCTTCAAATATAAGAGTTAGAGACTAAGGAGATATTATGAAAAGGATTTTCCTCCTCCTCGCGGCCATTGCAATGGCTTTGAACCTTCAAGCGGCTACCCAGAGTGGTAAATACGTCAAGGTTCCGCACCACAAATCTAAAAATGTCATTCTCGCAGGCAAGGCTAAGCGAGTATCTCTGGGGGATCCAGAAGTTTTAGATATTGTTATGCTTCGTTCCAACGAAGTATTCCTCATTGGTAAAAAACTTGGCTCCACCAACCTTATGGCATGGGATAGTCGAGGTAGATTGATTGAATCTATTGACGTAGAAGTAACACACGATCTCAATGGTGTGAAATCCAAGTTGTACGAGTTCCTGCCGAACGAAACGATAGAGGTACACAGCTCGCAAGAGAAGTTAATCCTTAGTGGTCAAGTCAGCAGTCAGGAAGTGATGAATCGTGCTGTTAAGGTCGCGGAGACATTCACTGCTGGTGAAGCAGCAGACGCTGGGACTTCTTCTTCCGACGAGGTTGTAGATAAAACTAATGTTATCAACCTAATGTCAATTGGTGGTGCTCAACAGGTAATGTTGGAAGTGACCGTGGCAGAGGTGCAACGTAGCCTAGTCAGAAGGTTCGATTCTGACTTCCACTTTTTTAACCAGAACGGCAACTTTGGTTGGGGAGCGACTAGTGGAGGTGCCATTATCGATGATGTTGGTGGCGGCATTGGTCCAATTTTCGGTACGCCTGCCATCGATGAAACAGGGCTGTTAGCCACCTTTTTAGACGGCAATACCCTGTTTACTCTAGCACTTGATATAGCGAAAGAGAATGGTGTCGCGAAGGTCCTTGCAGAGCCCAACTTGACCGCACTTAGTGGCTCCAAAGCGGAATTCTTGGCGGGGGGAGAGTTTCCAATTCCGGTGCCAAATAGAGACGGTATCACTGTAGAGTACAAAGAGTACGGTGTAGGTCTCAAATTTGTGCCCACTATCCTTACCGATCAGAAGATCAATCTGGTGTTGTCTGTTGATGTCAGTGAAATCGCGAACTCTGGTTCACTTACGCTAGATCCAATAGAAACGAATGCGACGTATGTTATCCCGCCAATTACCAAGCGAACCGCAGCTTCGACACTTGAACTTGCTGATGGTCAGACTATTGGTATCGCCGGGTTACTCAGCGAGAACGTTAGAGATGTCTCTTCAAAATTGCCTGGTGTGGGTGATATTCCCGTCTTAGGACAACTATTCAACAGCCAAGAGTTTATCTCTGGTGAGACTGAGCTTGTTATTCTTGTTACCCCTCGTTTGGCTCGTCCGATTGATCGAAGCCAAGTGGTGTTGCCAACAGACGCGTTCGTCAAGCCCAACGACTGGGAATACTATCTGCTAGGTCAAGGGTCTTACATCGCAGAAATGGACCCTGCTAGTACTGCTTACCAGCCAGCAACACCTCAAGAAGTACCTTCTACTCAAGGTGGTTCAGAAGGAACATTTGGACACGATCTATAAGGGAATGGGAGAAGAACATGAGACTACTTACATTACTGTGCTGTGGTTTAGTGATGGTTGGATGCGCCAATAACGCGCCACTGGGCTATTCAGTGGCGAAAGTTAGACACGCGCAAACCTATGATCATGGTGCGACAGAGCGCAACAAAAATGTGCTTCCAACAGGCACAGGGGCTCGTATGCAGGTTGCCTATGATGCTTATGTTGATCAGTCTGCCTACGATGGCGAAGCTGAGAAAGTTCTTGGTAAAGAACTAGTTCAAGAAAGACGTACTTCTAACAATTAACGATTGTTAGTGGGGAGGTGTAGTATGGTTAAACAACGTAAAAGCCAAAGATCAATGGGGAAACAGAAAGGACTTACACTGATACTAATCACAATGGTATTAGTGGTGTTTTTGGTCTTCGCTGCATTTGCCGTAGATGTTAACCATGCGCTCCTCAGTAAGACTAGGCTACAAAACGGTGTAGATGCAGCGGCATTGGCAGCAGCAGTAAAGGTTAGCGCTGGTGAAACTGATGCAACTGCCCAAGCGACGGCAATCCAGACTATCAGTACGATGTACACGGCATCTGGTAATACAGAGATATCAGTCCCCAGCGGTTCAATAAATGTGCAATTTTCAAATGATCCTCAGGACTTCTCCTCTTCTTACAACGCAGCGTTGGATACTTACGTACGGGTTTCCGTTGCGGATGTGCCTCTCAACTCTTACTTTTTAAGCTATTTTGGCTTTGATAAAGCAGGGGCTGCTTCGGCTGTAGCTGGTCCTAGCTCTACCATCATTAATGCGTGCAACGTGGTACCTATGGCTGTGTGTGCGGATACGACAAGTGGTGCAAATGATTTTTTAGGGTATGAATTTCAAACGGTCTATGAGCTCAAAGTCGCTGATAAGAACTCAACTGAGATGGGGCCTGGAAACTTCCAACTACTCGACTTTGGCGCAGGTGGTGCGGATGTTCGTGAGTACTTGGCTGGAGGGTTCAACGGTTGTGTTGATATCACAAGTACAGTAACCACGAAGCCGGGAGCAAGTATTGGTCCTGTAGGGCAAGGCCTCAATACACGTTTCGGTGATTATTCAGGTGGCGGTGTGTCCGCTGCAGACTATCCACCTGACGTTTACGTTAAAGAGCCCACTACACTAGCTTCTACTGATAGCGAGGGCAACGTTGTTTACGATAACGCATGGAACTATGCCGATTACGAAACCGAATCAGTGGCGTGTACAGGTTCAGTTAGTGGTGATTGCACTGATGGGGAAGGTGGTAGACGAATCTTACCAGTTCCGATGGTTGATTGTGCAGGCGCTACTGGGGGGACGACGGTTCTGCCATTAACAGCCGTTGGGTGCTTTTTCTTACTTCAAAAGGCACCAGATAACAACGGTGCAAAAGATGGTGTTTATGGAGAGTTCATTGAAGACTGTACGATTACCAATGGCAGCACTGGTGTAAACCCGAGTTCAGAAGGTATTTTTAGGATCCAGCTCTATCGTGATCCATTGAGCGGGGAGTCTTGATATGTACACAGCGAAAAGCAAGCAGAAAGGACTAGCCGCGGTAGAGTTCGCACTGATATCGCCGTTAATTATTGTCTTTATGGCATTGTATGTTGAAGTCGGCAGCATGTTCATTGACTACCAAACGTTAAATAAAGCCGTTCGCAATGGTGCGCGCTATGCTGTGACTAGTATCTATGGTACGGCGACAACTCAGCAAATTGCCCCTGTTGCCGAGATCCAAAATATGGTTGTGTATGGTCGCAACCCAGCGGTCGGTAATGCTCTGCTCCCTGGTCTAGTGGTAGACAGCGTGACGGTAAGTCATGTTAGTGACGTTGTGACGGTCACGGCTAATTACAACTATCAACCTTATTTCGCAACGCTACCATTTGTTGGCGTCGATATGAGTGTGAACTTCTCGGCCTCTGCTGTTATGGAGACGGGACTATGAAGAAACTATCCAAAAATGGCCAGAAAGGTATCACAATCATAGAGTTCACTATGATTTTGCTCGGTGCCCTTATCATGATGTTTGCGGCATTTGAGTTTGGACGGTACATCTTTTCGATGCAGATGTTAAACGAAATGTCCCGGAAAGCGGCTCGTTTGGCCGTGGTCTGTTCGATATCTGACAGAGATGATATTGCCGATCTTCCTGAGGTAACAGAGAACCGCCCTGTAGGATTTGTGGCTAGTAATTTATCGATAGAGTACGTCGACAATACCGGTGCAACTGTTAACGTCGACAACTTTTCTACCCTATCAGAGGATGATCAGAACGTTATTTTGTCTCAAGTTCGATTCGTTAGGGCAGAAATCACTAATTACCAGTTTCAGTTTTTCCCATTATTGTCTTTTATTGGTAATGCAGGGGCGATTAACACACCGAGCTTCCCGACGATATTACCAATAGAAAGCTTGGGGATAGTTAGACCAAATGCCGGATCTGCGAATGGAACCATTGAAGACTGCTAGGGAGAGCAAAATGGGTGAACCAGTACCAATCAATCGCGACAATCTAGAAAGCGTACAGTACTCACTTCGTACTAACCTGCACGTATGGGTATTTAATGTTACCGATGAATTTCGACGTCACATAACACGCGAGTTAAGTAAAAGTATTAATACTGTCGTCGAGACCATGAGTTTAAATCTAGTGAGTGAGGAGTCATTGAGTCCTTTGCATGCCCCCGATGTTATTTTTGTAGAGGCTAAACAGGGTTGGGCAGCAAAAGTCGCAGAGATTCAGAATTACAGCTTACCATTTGGTGAGATTGATACCTCACTTATTGCATTTGGTGATGAGCAAGATAGCAGCGCATTGAGGACAGCGCTAAGAGTAGGCGCATCTGACTATCTCAGTGAACGATGTACCATGATCGATTTGCTGCCTTTGCTCAAGCAAATGGCCGATCAAAAAATAGTAAGCCGTCAGATGGGAGAGTTGTTCCTGTTTGTTAATGCAAAAGGGGGCAACGGAGCTTCGACAATTGCAATGAATGTGGCTATTGAGCTTGCAGAGAACAACCCAGGAGACGTGCTCCTCATTGATATCGACACCCAGTTCGGCCTGATGTCAGAGTATCTAGATTTAGCTCCGAAGTACGGAATGTTAGACGCCATCGATATTCTTTCTGAACTCGATGAGTCTTCATTGAATAGCCTTGTGACGGTTTATGACGGAAAACTTCATACTATAGGCTTTGCCAATGGCCAAGGTGAAGCTGCAATGAGCAAGATTGATCAAATACAGAAAATTGTCCCATTGTTCCGACAATTCTATAAATACATCATTATCGATTATTCACGTGGGATTGAGCCAACTTTTGCCAACTTAGTAACACCAGCGACTCGAGTCTTTTTAGTGCTTCAACAGAACTACATGTCACTCAAGAACGCCAACAACTTGGTTAAATCTCTTAAGTTCGAGTTTGGTCATAGCGAAGAATCAATAGAACTCATCGTGAATCGCTACGAGAAGAGCCAATCGATAACTGTCAAAGACATCGAGAATACAATTCCCAAAGTAGACATTCAGATGATTCCGAATGATTACAAGGTTGCAAACGAGAGCGCCAACTTAGGTAAACCGGTGATCAACTTCAAAAAACGCAGTGCGATCAGTAAAGCACTTCAAAAGTTTTCTGGCTCGTTGCAACCGGAAGATGAGAGTAAAAAAGGATGGTTGTCTAAGCTATTTAAATAGGGAACCTAAGGAAGGGTAGACCATGCTATTTCGTAGAAAAAACATTAATCCAGATTTTGAAAAGCGTGCCAACACGTCAGATCAAACCAACTTTGATGTCGAGCCTGTTGAGCAAGTTGAACAAATCGTTGAGAGCAATGATGACCTGGTCATGGAAGAGCAAGTTGTCAAACAGCGAGCGGTAGCGGAAGCGCGAAAACAGCTCGAACAAGACTTAGAAGTAAAACACTACTTCCACAAAAAGCTCCTCGAGACGCTAGACCTTGGCTTGCTGTCAAGTCTTGACGAAGAGACCGCCAAAAAAGAACTGCATCTCGCCGTCCAAACTTTGATGAATGACGATAATGAGCACCCTTTAAGTCATGAAGGGCGCAAGCGTGTTCTTGGTCAAATTGAAGACGAGGTGTTTGGATTAGGGCCTCTTGAGCCACTGTTAAAAGATACATCTGTGTCCGATATTTTGGTTAACGGTAGCAAGAATGTGTACGTGGAGCGTCGAGGTAAACTTGAGAAAACACCCTATACCTTCCTCGATGATCGTCATCTAAGAAACATCATCGATAGAATTGTTAGCCTAGTAGGGCGTCGTATCGATGAAGCCTCTCCAATGGTGGATGCGCGCCTGCAAGACGGCTCTCGTGTCAATGCCATCATTCCTCCCTTGGCCATTGATGGACCTTCAGTGTCAATCCGTCGATTTGCCGTAGACAGACTTACCATGGATAACTTATTAGAGCTAAACTCGTTGTCCCCGCAAATGGCGAAATTTATCCAAGGTGCTGTCCGCGGTGAAATGAACATCCTGATATCCGGTGGTACCGGTTCCGGTAAGACGACCACGCTGAATATATTTTCTGGGTTCATTCCTGAAGACCAACGCATTATCACCATAGAAGATTCAGCCGAACTCCAATTACAACAGCCTCACGTTATTCGTCTCGAAACGCGACCTTCCAATTTAGAGGGCAAGGGCGAAATAACCCAGAGAGAACTCGTGAAAAACTCACTTCGTATGCGACCAGATAGAATTGTTGTTGGTGAGGTTCGTGGTAGTGAAGCCGTAGATATGCTTTCCGCAATGAATACCGGTCATGATGGCTCTCTTGCGACGATTCACGCCAACACACCGCGAGACGCGTTGAGTCGCGTAGAAAACATGTTCTCTATGGCAGGTTGGAACATTTCTACTAAGAACCTGCGTTCACAGATAGCCTCCGCTATTCATCTTGTGGTGCAAATGGAGCGACAAGAAGATGGTAAGAGACGCATGGTGAGTATCCAAGAGATCAATGGCATGGAAGGCGAAGTCATCACCATGTCTGAAATTTTTAAATTTGAGCGTCAAGGAATGGACAAACAGGGTAACGTGATTGGTGCCTATTCGGCGACTGGCGTTGTACCTGAATGTCATGCTGGCTTAGTCAAGCGTGGAATTGACCTTCCATTTGAGCTGTTCAATGAGCTCAAAGAGGGTTAAGGAGCAATTATGAACGTTGATGCGACCCTTTTCTTCATTCTCCTGTTTGTATCGATATTTCTGATCTCACAGGCGTTAATTTTGCCTGCTGCAGGTCAAAGGGCAAAGCACCAAGAGCTTGCAAAACGCCTCAAGAAAACAAAATCGAACATCGATAGCGAAAGTGTCAATCTGTTGAAAGAGCATTACAACAAATCTCTGTCACCACTCGATCGAAAACTGGTAGAGATGCCTTACTTCGCTAATTTGAAGAAAATGCTTGAACTTGCCGGAATCAATATGGGGCTCGGGGATATTATCGGAAGAAGCTTAATCGGTTGTTTGGTCTTGATTGTCCTCGGACTGTTTTTCTCTGTGCCTTGGTATTTTATTGTTATCGGCTGTGCTTTGCTACTGATGGCAGTGGCCTATGTAGTTAACTGGAAGATATCAAGGCGGCTGGCAAAGTTCGAAGAACAGCTACCAGAGGCATTAGACATTATTCGTCGTATGTTGCAAGCAGGTCAACCACTTACGCAAGCTTTCAAAGAAGTTGGCGATGAATTACCTAACCCAGCAGGAGAGGAGTTCAAGAACACCTTTAACTTACTTAATTTTGGCTATGACACTAAGGTCGCTATTTTGAATATGGCAGATCGCGTTCCAACAGTGTCAATGCTTGCCTTCTCATCGGCTGTTCTGCTGCAGAAAGATACCGGTGGTAACCTTTCTGAGAACTTGCACAAGGTGTCGGAAGTGCTGAGAGCACGCTTTAAACTGGCTAGGAAGATAAAGACACTGTCAGCAGAGAGTCGATTGTCTGCCTGGATATTGGTATTAGCCCCTTTTGTATTGTTTGGCGGCTTAACAATAGTAAATCCAGAATATGTCGACCCCTTATACACGGATCCGCGAGGACTCAAAATCATTGGGCTAGGAATGATAAGTCTGGTGTTGGGAGCCTTCTGGATTCGTAAAGTAGTCAATGTGGAGGTGTAGGTCATGGAAGAGCTACTCAATAGTTTTACAGGACTCACTGACTTTAGCGCATCACGGGGACAACTCATGTTGCTTGGTGTTCTCGTAGCCGTCACCTTATCCGTGTTTTGCTTAGGGTTTGTCTTTAGCGGTGTACGTTCAAACATAAACCGTCGGGTCGATGAGTTAAGTAACCCTGAGCAAAAGAGACAGAGTAGTAAAGTAAGAGACACCCTAGAGTCTATTTCGCCGATCTATATGCCAAAGAGTGGTAAAGAGCGGGAAAATATCAGACATCAACTCATGCACGCCGGTATGCACCACAAAAGTGCGATAGCTAACTTCTATGCCATAAAGTTGCTTTGTTTTGTAGTAGGGGCGGTGATTGCTGGTGTGATTTATCTGACGGTGGATAATTCAGCGATGGTCAACTTTTACATGGCAAGTGTTTTATTTGTGGGCCTGTTTTTACCTAACATTATTCTTAGAAAAAAAGCGAAGGCTCGCCAAAACAAGATCAGGCGCGGTATCCCCGATGCACTAGACTTATTAGTGGTATGTACAGAGTCCGGTTTGGGTTTTCTATCTGCATTAAGAAGAGTTGCCGACGAGATATACATCTCACACCCGGAGCTAGGTGATGAGCTTGAAACAATTTGCGTCAAGGTAAAAGCCGGGGGTAGAGATACCTAAAGCGTTTGAGGAAATGATAGTCAGGACTGGGCTGACCGAGCTTGCGGGCCTAGTGAGTATGCTATCCCATGCCTCGCGCATTGGTGGTTCTATTTCCGATACGTTACGAGAGTACACAGAAGATTACCGTGATAAGCGTAACCAGGCTGCAGAAGAGATAGCTGCCAAAATACCAACGAAAATGATGTTCCCGATGTTCCTGTTCATATGGCCATGTTTCTTTATCGTGGCAATTGGACCATCGGTTCTAATTATACTCAAAAACTTTGAGTAAGGAGTTTGTAATGAAGGGATTCAAACTAGTGATTATCGGCTTGATGTTATTGGGTATTCAAGCTTGTACCTCGACGAAGGAGCCGACATACGATACGTCACTCTATCAAGGTCGACCGATCGACACTTTGACTCAGGGACCACCTCCAGAATCTGAGGTGGAAGCTATCCAACGCGGTGATGCTGCGCTCAATGCCAGTAATGTAGATCTGGCGTTATATGAGTACATTCGATCCTTGTCGTTTAGTCCGACAAACTATAAAGATAAGACGCTGTATACAATAGGGCAAATCCACCTTTCGCGAGGGAACAATGATCTGGCCGAAAGAGCGTTCTTAATGTCTGTGGATGAAAACCCGAATAATGCCGCTGCGCTTCAGCAGCTGGGAAATCTCTATACACAGTTAGGACGCACTGACGAGGGTGAAAGCTACTTTCTGCGCTCTGTGAATGCTGACCAAATCCGGTTGGGTTCGAAGGCGATGATAGATTACAACAGTTTATCTGTGGCAAGTGTTGAGTCGCTGCAGGTAGACTCGCAGTCTCCAGCCATTTCTTACATGGGACTGGGGATATTAGCGGATGTTGAAAACCGTTACGATATTGCTCGGGTACTTTATGACAAGGCGCTCACTGCGGCCCCCAATTCAACGAAAGCTCTGATTAATATGGGATACTCCTATTACATGTCCGGTGACAATACCACTGCAGCTAGGTACACACAAAAAGCACTGAAAAGGGAGCCAAACAACGAAAAGGCTCAAAATAATATGGCTCTGATTTATCTTGCTCAAGGACAGGAGAACCAAGCACTCAACATGTTCGACAGACATATGGAGAGGCATGAAGCACTCAACAATGTAGGATACTTCTTGATGCTCAAAGGCAAACCAGAGCGCTCAATTCCGTACTTTCAGCAAGCGATTGATGCGAAACCATCATACTACAAATTGGCAAATGACAACTTGGATCGAGCTTTAGCAGAGGTTCGTGTTAAGGAAGTTATCGTCACAAGTAACTAAGTCTTACTCGCGACGATACAAGCGGCTGAGTAAGGATGCTTGGCCGCTTTTTCTTTGTCTGGAGAACGATCAAAAAAGAGAGTGGTCACCACTCTCTTTCCAATCGTTACATGCAGCTTAGAATTCAACGTTGGTATCTTCGTTTACCACAACGGGTACATCGGTTATTACATCGTAAATTGTAAAGCCAGCCGCAACGGGATCAGAATCCTCCTCACCATCATCATGCTGCGCAGTACAGGTGTAGCCTAAATTGTAACTGCCAGCATCAAGGAAACCAAACGCGAACTCATAGACATCCTGAGCGTTCTTATCGCCGACTGACGCTGAGGTAATAGGTTTGACTAAGTCAGTGCCGCCAATTGGTGCCATGTTTTCGAGAGTAGTACCACTCTCATATAGATACACTGATTGAACCGCCGCATCAGATACAGGGTCATTACAGCTAGTAAACTTGTCGGCTGTGATCGTTCCTTTAATGTTGCCGGTTTCAGCGGTGTTGATTAGGGTGATGGAAGTTCTCTGGATGGTGTAATTTGGGAAAGTAGATTGGTTTTTGAGACCTCGACGCAAATCGAACTCAATGGCGTAATTGTTAGTTTGCTGGTTGATAGTAAAGGACTTATTGAAGAATAGGACACCAGCGTTTGATTCTCTCCCGACTCCCTGAGGACACGTACCTTCGCCTTTCACAGTTAATTCTAAAGTTAGGTCATCATCGCTGTCTGGATCATCTTTAATCACGTATGAAGGGTGAGTCGGATGGTCACCGTCATTGGCAAACACACACATCTGATACTCGCCTACGTTGACAATTTCATCCTCTAAGAGAGGCATGACGTTGTCTCCTTGATAATCGAGCAGATTGACGCTAATTGGCACGGGATCTTCCCCGTCGGGGATAGGGTTGCCTTCCTCGTCAACAGGATTGCCTTCGTCATCGGTGAGATAAACATCGAATACTCGCGGCGCGTCACCACCTTGAGAGAGTAGGGCTACTTTTCCAAAGGTGACGACAACTTCTTTAACGTCGTCAACAGGGGCATCAGTGACGCTAAGCGTCAAAGGTGCAGTAGCGGTGCCAGACCCTGAATCGCCACCGCAGCTGACAAGAGCTAGCGATACCAAGCCAGCAATTGCACTAATTTGTAAGGTCTTCATAACTTTAGTCCTTAGCTATTCAATGAAAAATTCCATTGAGGTTAGTCGTCGTCTTTGTCTTTGTTCTTCTTGTCGTGTCCTTTGCCTGGGTTGTCATCACCGTGCACACTGCGGTTTTCACCTTTGCCTTTGTGAGAGCCTTTTGAATCAGACTCGCAATCCTCAGAGCGCAGTGTCATTACCTCACCCTCTATCTTTCGGCAATCCTCGCTGATCTCCATTCGATCGCCTTTGATGGTGACGTCAGCGTGAGCCATGGGAAGTGAAAACAAAAGGGCTAGGGATAAGGGGAGAAGTGTTTTCATTCGAACCTACCTGTCGTTAGTAAAATGCATCATTGCAGTTGTCATCCTTTAGTTTAGTTGTGAATAAACTAACTGCTCGGGAGAAACGTCATCGCCAATTGTCGAATACCACAAATGAGACACTTACTTTGTACCCATCACGTGTTGTTATGACTGTGGTTACATAGCTTAGTGAGCATATTTGGAAGCGAGTAAGCAAATATGACGTTAAAACTAATAATTTGAATTTCCATCACTCTGCTTTGACATAGCTTCTCTGAATTAATCGTTAAATCCGTCAGTAAGAAAATCACTGACAGAATCACAGGAAAAAAAATGAAAACACGTCTAACAGCGCTTGCTGTGCTTACTTCAACGTTATTGGTCGGTTGTGGATCTGAAGAGACAGCCGCACCTATAACAACTGGCAAACTAAACCTAGGTGTGTCTGACGCACCAGTTGATGATGCGATGGAAGTGGTTTTGGGTTTCAAAGATGTGGTACTTGTACCGATTGACCCACAAAGTGGCGCGAAAACAGGTGACCCAATTGCTCTGGACGTGAGCGGCGAAGATGAAGAGCTGCGCCAGATTGACTTGATGGAGTATCAAGGTAGCAATGCGGAGACCATCGTCAGAGATTATGAAATCCCGACGGGTCATTACGCATTGTGCCTGTATGCAAAAGACGGCTTAACGGCTGATGACACGACCTCTTATGTGCGAAAGACTGATGGCAATTTAAAGGGGCTGGTGGTTCCAAACAAAGGCAGTTGTTTAGGTTATAAGCCAGATGATAAAGACCAGGGCACGTTAGTTTTCGCAAAGCCAAGTGAATCGATTGAAATCATGGCTGGCTTTAATAGCTATATTGTTGAGTTTGATTTGCGAAAAGCGCTGACTGACCCTACGGGTAAAGAGCATATGTTGATGAACCGAAATGGTGTCGCACTAGTTAATGCTTCAGAATCAGGACACATTCGCGGCAAAGTGGATACTATGCAGTATCAAGCGTGTGAAGCGGATAGTGCATCCTATAACGCGATCGGCGGCGCTGAGCCCGTCCACGCGGTTTACCTGTATGCGGGTGAGATGGATCGTACTACTATGGGAGATGTAGGTTCAGAAAGCGAGCGTGTAGCACCTGTATCAGTCGCAAACGTTAACGAAAGTGTCGACCAAGACAACAACACAGTCTATGAGTACGAGTTTGGTTACGTTGGTCCAGGTAGCTATTCAATCGGCTACACCTGTACCGCTTATATTGACCAACCAGAAACAGAAGAAACTGCAGAAGATGGCTTCTTGATCTATCAACACTATGTGCCTGTTGAGGTTAAGGAAGGCGAGTTTACAGAGCAGGACATTACGCCAATTCTGTAGAGGTTGAACTATCGAGTTAGCAAAGCGGGAACACATTGTGTTCCCGCTTTAGTATGTGAACTGAGTGATTTTAGTCTTACGTGAGGGTTGATTCAGTTAAAACCACTTAAGCTTGTCATGCAGCTGAGTCACGCTACCGACAACAATTAACGCGGGGCTTTCTGCTTCACTAGCCATCTGCGGTAGTGTATTAAGTGCTCCCTGGAAAACACGTTGCTCTTTGCGCGTTCCATTCTCGATGACCGCACACGGCGTGTTTTCATCAAGACCATGGGTAATCAGCTTGTCAGTAATGCGACCGCTTTGTTTCAAACCCATGTAGAATACGAGCGTGTTGTTTGATTGAGCCAGTGAGCTCCACTCAATCTCACGACCATCTTTTTGCACGTGACCAGTAATAAACTGTACGCTTTGCGCATGGTCACGGTGAGTAAGGGGAATCCCTGCATACGCCGTTGCTCCGGCAGCTGCTGTGATGCCCGGAACGACTTCAAAGTTGATACCGTTTTCTGCCAGTGTTTCTAGCTCTTCGCCGCCACGGCCAAAGATAAATGAATCGCCACCCTTAAGGCGAACCACCTTATGACCTTCTTTGGCTTTCTCTACCAAGATCTGGTTGATCTGATCTTGTGGAACACAGTGATAGTCGAGCTTCTTACCCACATAGATCATCTCTGCATCAGGTTTTGCCAGCGAAAGGATATCTTTGGATACGAGTCTATCGAAAACGACTACATCCGCAGACTGAATCACGCGATATCCTTTCACTGTCAAAAGATCAGGGTCTCCAGGCCCCGCACCGACTAATGAAACAAAGCCGGCATTTAAAGATGTGTGATTAGTGGTCATAAGCTACGCCTATCAAATCAGAATTTGGATATAAAAGAGTGGCACTTGCCAGTACGACTTTTTATAGCCAAAGAGGCATAAGACCTCACCTTGAAGGTGAGGTCTTATTAATACTATTTCGCGCTTAGAGCTGGTTCAGCTTGCACTTGTTCTTCTGTTTCAGCAGAGATTGAGGGTGCAGTTTTAGCGTGAGTTAGGTAAAGCGGGATACAAGTCATGATTAGACCGCCAACGATGTTACCTAGGATGGTAGGGATAAGGTTGAAGTTCAACCATGTCATTACACCGAAGTCCGCACCTAGAATCATACCAAGTGGGAATAGGAACATGTTTACTACTGTGTGCTCGAATACTAGAGCGAAGAAGATGAAGATTGGGAACCACATCATAGCTACACGACCAGCAACAGTGCGCGCTGTCATGTTGCCAATTACACCTAGACAAACCATCAGGTTACAGAAGATGCCGCGAACGAAACAGGTGATCCATCCGTCCATACCCATGTTCTCAAAGCCAAGGCTACGAGCTGTAGATACGGCAATGAACTTCTGCGCTACCGCGTTTAGCTCAAGAGAGAAGTTACCCGTTAATGATACAGCCACTAGGTAAGCAACAATCAGAGAACCGATAAGGTTACCAAGGCCTACTAGACCCCAGCAGCGGAAGATACGACCCCAAGTGATACCAGGACGATTTTCAAATTTTGCTAGTGGAGCAAGACCGAAAACACCCGTTACTAGGTCATAACCCATCACACTCAGAATAACGAAACCAACAGGGAACACGAGTGCGCCAACAACACCCATACCTGTTTGTACGATAGTCGTGATAGCTACCACAACCGCCAGTGACAGAATCACACCTGCCATCGTTCCGCGTAGTAGTAGATCGCGAGTGCTGGTTTTGGTTTTCGCTTCACCAACGTCGATCATAGTTTGCACGAATTGTGCTGGTTTAAAATCAGTAGACATCATGTCTCTCCAACAAAGTTTAAATATAAAAGTTAAGATTGAATAGTGATAGGGGCTAGGGTGGCTAACCCCTATAGGCTATTCATTCTCATATGAACCCCGTCATCTCCTTGAAAAAGGAGACCTCCGACAGCGAGTCACTCGCTTCATGAGATCCTCGTTTTCACGAGGATGACGGCATTCAATTTTATGCAGAAATCTCTACCGCACCTTTAGTTACACGCGCTTTGTAAGCCTTCACGCTAAAGCGCTCATCTTCCATACATGCGCCAGTAGTTAGGTTAAAGCGTTGCTTCTTAAGCGGGCTTGCAACCCAAAGTTCACCTTGGTGTTCAACAATCAAACCACGTGATAGCACGTTAGATTGATAGAACGGGTCCATATTGCTGATAGCGCGGACTTCTTCTGCTGCACTTGGGCGGAAAACCGCTACCTGCTGACCGTCAATCAATGCACAAACACCTGTGCCTGGGACGATATCTTGGATGTCACATATTTTTGAAATGCCATGATTACTTCTCCAGCTCAACGTGTAGGATGTCGCCTTTCGCTTCAGGGTGTTTCTCAGTGAATGTCGCTGGACGGTGTTGGTCACGCTCTTGAACGAAAACCACATTGTCGTCGCGTAGGTCACTGTTAATGAAGTGAGCAAAGCGTGTAAGCTGAGACTCGTCTTCAATCGTGTTCTTCCACTCACAGCTGTAATCGCCCACTAGACGTTGAACGTCAGCTTCAAGCTGCTCGTTGATGCCAAGTTTGTCTTCAACGATAACTTCACGTAGGTAGTCCACACCACCTTCCATGTTTTCCATCCATACAGAGGTGCGTTGTAGTGGCGCAGCCGTGCGGATGTAGAACATCATGAAGCGGTCGATGTATTGAATCAGCGTTGCTTCGTCTAGATCAGAAGCCAGTAGGTCTGCGTGACGAGGTTTCATACCGCCGTTACCACACACGTACATGTTCCAACCTGCGTCAGTTGCGATGATGCCAAGGTCTTTACCTTGTGCTTCTGCACACTCACGAGTACAACCAGACACACCAAACTTCATCTTATGAGGAGTACGGATACCTTTGTAACGGTTCTCGATACGAGAGCCTAAACCAACAGAATCCTGAACGCCGTAACGACACCAAGTAGAGCCTACACACGTTTTCGCCATGCGAAGTGCTTTTGCGTACGCTTGACCTGTCTCGTAACCCGCTTCAATCAGCTTCTTCCAGATAGCTGGAAGGTCGTCTTTTTGCGCGCCGAATAGACCGATACGTTGTGCACCCGTGACTTTAGTGTAAAGGTTGTATTCTGCAGCTACTTCAGCCAGCACTTTTAGCGCTTGAGGTGTGACTTCACCGCCAGCCATACGTGGGATAACTGAGTAAGTACCGTCTTTTTGGATGTTACCTAGGAAGTTATCGTTGGTATCGTGCAGCTTCACTAGCTCAGGCTTAAGGATGTGGTCACCCCAGCAAGACGCTAGGATAGAGCCTGCAAGTGGCTTACATACTTCACAGCCGTAACCAGTACCGTGCTTCTCAAGCAGCTCCTCGAAGGTCTTGATTTCGCCGATACGTACTAGGTGGAACAGCTCTTGACGAGAGTAAGCAAAGTGCTCACACACATCGTTCTTAACTTCGATTCCAGATTTGGCAAGTTCAGCATTTAGAACTGAAGTCACAAGAGGGATACAACCACCACAGCCAGTGCCTGCGCCAGTCACCGCTTTGATGTCGCCAATGGTGTGGTGACCTTGGGCAACTGCCTCTGCAATCTTGCCTTTCGTTACGTCAAAGCACGAACAGATAACTGCTGACTCAGGAAGCGAATCTGCACCTAGCGTCGGCTTTTCAGCACCAGCGTGTGCTGGAAGAATAAGTGCATCAGGGTGCTCTGGTAGGTCGATTTCGTTCAACATTAGCTGAAGTAGGTCGCCGTAGTCAGAAGTATCCCCAACCATTACCGCACCAAGAAGCTTCTTATTGTCCTCAGAAACGATAAGACGCTTATACACTTCTTGCTCTTCGTTTTGGTAAACGTAGCTCTTACAGCCAGGAGTACGACCGTTAGCGTCACCAATTGAGCCTACCTTCACGCCAAGAAGCTTAAGCTTCGCAGACATGTCAGCACCTTCGAATTTGCTGTCGTTACCTACAATGTGGTCAACAGCAACCGTTGCCATCTTGTAGCCAGGCGCTACTAGACCGTAGAACGTTTCGTTCCAAGACGCACATTCACCAATCGCGTAGATGTTTTCATCAGACGTTTGGCAGAAGTCGTTGATAGCAATACCGCCACGAGGTGCGATATCTAGTTTCATTTCGCGAGCAAGTTTGTCTTGAGGACGGATGCCGGCAGAGAACACGATGAAGTCAGTTTCTAGTTCAGTGCCATCAGCAAAGCGCATTACGTTACGTGCTGTTTTGCCTTCAGGAGCGATTTCTAGCGTGTTTTTGCTGGTGTGAACGTTCACGCCCATGCTTTCAATTTTTGAACGAAGCTGATTACCGCCAGCTTGGTCTAGCTGTTCTGCCATTAGCTTTGGAGCGAACTCAACCACGTGAGTTTCTACCCCCAGTGCTTTCAGTGCACCAGCAGCCTCAAGGCCTAGCAGACCACCACCGATAACTACGCCGCTCTTGCTCTTCTTAGCGGTTGCTTCGATAGCTTTTAGATCTTCGATAGTACGGTAAACAAAACAGTCTTTGCTTTCGTTGCCTTTGATAGGCGGTACAAATGGGAAAGAGCCAGTCGCTAGGATGAGTTTGTCGTATTTGATTTCACGACCAGTGCTGGAATATACGATGTGGTTTTCACGGTTGATGTTGATAGCGCGTTCGCCAATCAATACCTTGATGCCGTGTTTTTCGTAAAAACCTTCTTTGACGAGTGAAAGTTCGTCAGCAGTGTGGTGCGAAAAGTAAGAAGAAAGGTGCACACGGTCGTACGCAACGCGGGGTTCTTCGCAGAAAACAGTGACTTCATAGTTCGCCATATCCGCTTTCTCGACGAGGTCCTCGAGATAGCGATGGCCAACCATGCCGTTTCCTACTACGACAAGCTTCATCTTGCTCATTATTAATACCTAAGGGTTATTATCGAATCTACGCGCATTGTTAAATGTGAAAGAAAATTAAAACATGATGTAAATCAATTACAGAATTAAACTATCCTAAAGGGGTAGGTGAGGTGGGTAGATATCGTACATCACTATATTTTTCTACAAAACCTATCGGAAAATACAATGGTGCGTAAATGTTTGGTAGCAAAATAGTTGCTGGTCGTGGTGGGTTTTGTAAATGGTTCTTGCTATGTACTTTCTGTTTTGTAATACAAAAGCAATTGAATTACGAAATTGAAAGTTTAGACCACCGTGGGTGGTCCAATTATGAATAAATGTTAATGGCAGGGAATGATAGTGATAAATCACTCTATATTGATAGAATTAACCAATAAACAGCCAGATACCGACGCCACACATTAATGTGCCTGCAATGCGATTCATGGTTTTGACGTTCTGAGCCTGACCCAGTGTGCGTTTCAGGCCCTTACCGCCCGTGGCATAAATAGTCATACAAATAAATTCACTGAGTAAAATAATTCCCAACATTATTGAGACTTGAAGCGTCATTGGTTTCGACTGATCGATGAAAGGAGGGAGTAGGGAGATCATAAATGCCCAGCCCTTAGGATTGGCGATCGCGGTGATAAAACCTTGAGCGACCAAATCCCAATCATTGTGCTTAGGTTGATGTTCCATATCTGATGAGATAGCGAGCTTGCCTTTAGAACGCCACATCTGAATACCAAGATAGAACAGATACGCTGCGCCTATAGCTTTAAAAGCAAAAAAGATGTCTGGGTATTTGAGCATAACGGCAGCGATGCCAAGAATGGCAGCTAAAGCAACAAGAGCGACGCCCAACAGTTCTCCAACCATCATCCAAAGGGTTCGTTTGTAGCCGATACTCATTCCCATAGTGAGAGCGAGTGTCATACACATCCCTGGTGTGATCGAGACGAAAAAGAAGGTGGGGATGAATAGTGAAAGTGTTGCCCAGTCCATAGTTACTGTTTTTAGAATATTGAACGATTTCGTATTAATAGCAGACATTTCGTGACAGAACTATCAGTTTGTTAAACAGAATGGAATGTTTATCTTATGCACTCGGATGGAGTTAAATAAAGCAGGTCGTTGGTTTAAAGCATGCTGTATGGATGGCTGGTTAAATGTTAGTCAATTACACTGCCTACGGTTTGAAACACCTAATTTTAACACTTTGACATACAGGGTGTTTACATTCATTGTGAGGGTGCAATCCAACAACGTTCACAGGAATCAAAGAAATGGACTTAAAAAAAACCATTCGCCGAGTTAGTACCCTCATCGTCGCCTCCCTTACTACCATTGTCGCAGTTAATGCTCATGCGGAAGATAAAGTTTACCGACTAAAACTTGCTGAGACATGGGGACCAAATACGCCTATCTTAGGGGATGCGAGCAAGAATATGGCTAAGCTTGCGAAAGAGATGTCGAATGGACGCTTAATCATTCGCATCGATTCTGCCAATAAGCATAAAGCGCCGCTGGGTGTGTTTGATATGGTGAAATCGGGACAATACGACCTCGGTCACTCAAGCTCTTATTACTGGAAAGGTAAAGTGCCAAACACCTTGTACTTCTCCTCGATGCCGTTTGGTATGACAACGATGGAGCAGTACTCATGGTTCTATCATGGTGGCGGTCTAGAGCTGATGCAAAAAGTCTATTCTCCACACAACCTGCTTTCTTTCCCAGGCGGAAACTCTGACATCCAAATGGGAGGCTGGTTTAAGAAAGAGATTAACTCTGTTGAGGACCTAAAAGGTCTGAAAATGCGTATCCCAGGTTTTGCGGGTGAAGTCTTGGCGCAAGTAGGGGCGAAACCAACCAATATTGCTCCTGGTGAGCTTTACACATCCCTAGAGCGTGGCACCATTGATGCGCTTGAGTGGGTAGGCCCTGCTTTTGACCTTCGAATGGGTTTTCAGAAAATCGCACCTTACTACTACACAGCATGGCATGAGCCTGGTTCCGAGACACAATTTCTCGTAAACAAAAAGGTTTGGGAGAAACTGCCGGACGACCTTAAGATAATCCTCGAAACCTCTTTCCGTGTCGCTGCTTTTGACATGTATACGCAAGCGTTGCATGAGAATGCCGACAGCTGGTCTAAGATGAGCTCAGAGTACCCGGACATCAAGGTTCGCAGCTTCCCACCTGAAGTCATCAATGCACTGAAACAAGCAAATGGCGAACTATTGAAAGCGCAGGCTTCAAATGACGAACTAGCAAAAGAGATCTTGGACTCTCAAGCCAACTATCTAACTAAAATGCGCGAGTGGACGAACATTTCTCTGCAGGCCTATCTTAACGAGCAAGCTCAATAGGCTAATGATTAAACTAGAAAGCCCTGCGTCTCTGCGCAGGGCTTTTTTAATGGGAGTTGTTTTTGTGTTTGATGGCGTGTTATTGAGGAGCGCGGCTAGTAAACGAGATATCCTTCCCTTGACCAGCACCAATCATCACCGCTTCAAAAATAGGTTTCGATGCTTGATTCGGGTTTGACCAGTTTACGATGAAGTTTGCCCCAACACCGCCACTGGTTTCTCTTTTCTCTACTAAGTACTCAGAGCTTGATAATGGGCTGAGTTCGTAACCTTCCTCCAAAAACTGTCTGACCAAGTTACCGTTGGTATCGAAGTAATCAATGCTATGGATATTAATGCTGTTCTTCGGGTCGGTATTTCTCACCACTAGCGTTGTTTCAAGCAGCACGGCTTTACCACCATCGGTGTAGATATGTGAATAGGCCGGTACATAGGCGCTGGTGGCGTCACTGCCGTTTGATGCGATTGTTACGCGTTCAATTTGCTGTGCCTGATGGCTCAATTTCTCTTCAATGGTATCGACAGATTTCACCAAGGTACCCAGGTAAATCGCGAGTCCGATAACAAGAATAGTGGAAATAATGGAAACGATTTGGCTGGCGTTACGATTCTCAGTCATAGAGTCTCCTAATAGGAATTATTTTTGGGGTCTTCCTTATTGTACTAGCAAATAAACGGATAGCGAATTTGTTCAGCAAATCAGACTGTTACCTAGATCGACATAGTGTTAGAAAGTGTAATGCTAAAGTCACTATATTGGTGCATTGAACGCACTAAGATGGTGACGATTTTGATGCACATTGTCATTTTTGGTTCCTTGTTTTAACAGCCCTCTTGTGACAGAAGAGGGTTAAACCACACAAAGTACGGGTATATAAATTGCAATGTAATCAATAAAGTAGATTCAAAGGAATGAAAATGAACTTAACTTCTGAAGAAAAACGTTGGTTACCTTGGCTAGGTAGTACCGGAAAAATCGCCATGCGGAAGGCGTGTTTCTCCAATCGAGATAGAATCACCGAACTAGAGCAAACGTTCGAGAGCATTGCACAAACTAGGGTCAAACTGCTGGAAGCATGGACTCAAAACCAGTGGCGTTTTCTAGAAGATGCCGCGTTTTACCTCTCCTCAAAGGCGGAAGATGAGCGTGCGGAGGCGCTCGACCTATTACTACGCAGAGGTAAGGATTTTACTGAGCTGTTTTTGGTTGATGAACATGGCTCCGTCTTAAGTTCGACCAGTAGAGAATATATTGGTCATCAGAGCGCATCGAAGAAAGCTCTTGACCTTGCGAGGAACAAGCCGTTTCTGCATGGCCCGTACGTCGATAAAAAGACCTTAGATATAGGTCCGTCATCCTCCAAGTTTCATGATGCTGTGACCTTGATGTTCTACCAGCCCCTCAATATTGATGATGCTGATGCACCGATCCTTTGTGGACGTGTACCAAATGACGTACTGGGGGATTTGATTCAGCGAGAAGCAGGGCATATCTACAGTGAATCGGGTGACAACTATCTGTTTATGGTTGAGTCCAACTTTGACCCGTCAATAGCGCAGGGCGTTGCGTTATCTCGTTCGCGTTTTGAGGACAATACTTTTTCACACGGAGAGAACCTAAAACAAGGTGTGCAAACAGACTGGGGAACCGTGAAGATCCAAAAACATACTGAGTTTGAGGTTGTGTTTAATGATCCAGCGACCAATCAACTTCACCCGGGTGTTCGAGAGACCATTAAAAATGGCAGCAATTTGTATGTCGATTATCCAGGTTACTCAGACTACCGCCATATTCCGGTAATAGGCAAAGGCGTCACGTTCAGACTGCCGGGCTCAATTGATACCTGGGGTATGATGTGTGAATCCGACTTAGAAGAAGTACATCGACACCGTTCTCTGGTTGGCCGCTTAACGAGACGTTTTATGGCATCCGCTATGGCAGTGACTTTGCTACCGGTGATGCTACAACACTTTCTAAGCCTAGACGCATACACAAGCGCTGGTTTGTCTTTCTTATTTGCATGCTTACTTACTGTGTTGTTCCGAGCGAGAACAGCCAAGCCTTTGTCGCGTAGCCTCGAACAGATGACTGGTGTGATGAAGGTATTGGCAGAGGGGGATGGAAACCTTAAACAGCGACTGGACTCATCGAAGTTTAAGGCTGATGAAACCGGTGATCTAGGCCGCTGGACCAACAGCTTTATCGATAACCTCGAAACCGTAGTTTCTGAGTTAGTCTTCGCCAGTCGAGAAGTGAACAACGTATCGGAATCGATGTTTCGATGCAGTCAGCGACTTTCTAAATCGAGTGAAAGCACCTCAGAATCGATCTCTCAGCTGATTGACCTCTCTCAAAAGCAGGTTGGCGAAATCAGTTCAGCCAATGACAATGCACGTGAAATGCACGTACTCATGACAGAGTCTGTCGAACAAGCGAGAAACGAGTATGAGACGGCGCGTAACAGTGCCGAGACAATCAAGGCGATCGTCCAATCTTCATCAGCGAGTGTGAATGATGTGAATAGTGAGATGGAAAAGATTAGTGACATTGTCACACTAATTACGGATATCACTGCACAAACGAACTTGCTTGCACTTAATGCAGCCATAGAGGCTGCGAGAGCGGGAGAGCACGGACGTGGGTTCTCTGTGGTTGCCGATGAGGTGAGAACGCTTGCCGATAGAACGGCGGCAGCAGCTAAAGATATTGGTGACTTGATGGAGCAGCTTCGTCACCAGTCTGAAAAAGCGGTGACGACGATGAGAGCTGGTATTGATAACGTAGAAAGTAATGCCTATCTTGCAGATAACTCGAAACAAAACGCTCGATTACAAGAATCGGTAAACTCGCTTTTTGATGCCATCACTGGCTTGGCAAGCATGAGTAACACTAACTCTCAAACGGCAGAATTAGCAGCCGATTCGACGGGCTCTTTGCAGTATCAATCGAAGCAATTAGCACGTCGAACTGCACTAATGCAAAACTCGATATCAAGGCTGGATCAATTGGTTGGTCGTTTCGAAGTGTAGGGTAGTCTCTGTAAAAGATGGCTTAATAAAAGGGAGAGACTATAACTGGTCTCTCCCTTTTATTATTTAATCGACGGGATTGGCTACGTTGTTTTTTGCTATTAACTCTTTTAGCTTAGCTTTGTCGACAATCACGCTCCCTAGGCCTTTATTGCGCTTGGCTTCATACATAGCAAAATCGGTATAGATTAGTAACTGCCTGATACTCAAATCACTACTGTCAGGAAGGAATACACCAATTGCCGCATTTAGGTCCAAGGTCAGATCATGTCCGCGAACACCGAATTGAAAACTCTCTAACTTGGGTAAGAGTTCTCGAAGTAGCTCATTATTCATGGGTGCGATAACAACAAACTCGTCGCCACCGATTCGGTAGCTCGTGCCTTTAACAGTCTGGCGAAGTAATTTAGCGTAACAGCGTAGTACCTGATCACCAACGGCGTGGCCGTAGGTGTCATTAATTTGCTTAAACCCATTTAGGTCAATAAAAATTAGGCCGTTACCTTTACCCAAGGGTTGCTTGCGAATACGGTTTAGAGCATAGCGGTTTTTTAACCTGGTCAAAACGTCATGATTAGCTCGGTGATTAGTCAAATAACCAAAGGTGATCGTCACTAAAATAAATAGACCAAGCAAAATATTGATGACGTTCAGTCGCTGTTTATCGAGCTCTTTCTCGTTCAATTCTCGCCAATTCGCTGGAGGTTGATAGCGATGATGAATCGTTTCGGTGTCTACAAAGTCGAGCGTTCGATTAAAGAGTTTCGATAGTGTTGCGCCACGTTCTGTTTTTGGAAAACCAAACGTCAGCTGAGATCGATAGAAAGGCTTAAAATAACGATCCTCGGTAATCTCAGACAATGACTGTTCATAAAGTAACGTATTGAGAGTGACTCGGTTGGTCACCGCATAGTCGATGGTTTTACCTATTAGCCCGCGCACCAAAGCTTCAGTATCTTTGAAGTAGACCAGTTCTTTGTTGGGAAGGAGGCGACGAGTAACGGTCGCAAAGACACCGTTTTCGACCACACCGACACGCTCAGCAAACAGCTCCGAGATATGGCGATATACCTCTTCTTTGTATCCGACTCGTTTAGCGATAACACCATCAATAGATGCGTACGGGTCGCTGAAAATAAGGCGCTCTTTACGGTGATTAAGATCAGCAATCGGAGTCATGATCTCATGTTCGCCGAGCATGAGTTTCTGCAAAGACGCTGCCCACGGTTCATCAGGCTGGAATACCAATCGGCACTCAAGAGAACCAAGGCGACAGATCTCATTGACTAGATCTACCGCGACTCCTGTCACGACACCGTTTTTATCAGTAAAAACATATGGCTTACGAGGGTTGAGGTAGACATTGATAGGATCTTCCAAGTTTAGGCCCGAAGACTCAATATCATTTTTAAGCTGTTTAATGGCTATCTCGGTAATGTAGCTTTCAATATAGCTGCGGATCTGTTTCTGTACTGATTCCTGAGCGATGATACGGCTGAACTTTGCAAGGAGCGGAGCATTTTCGGATTTATTAGTGATTATCGAAACTGGTGGTATAGACACTTTATCGTTGATCAGTGTCGCCTTAAAACCTGCACTCAAAAACCATTCGAGCTGCAAGAATGTACCTATGTAACCGTCGATATCGCCACTTCTTATACTCTCAAAGGCCACCTCATTATCGAGAAAGCCCAACACGCGTTTCTCAGGATAATAGCGCTGAATAATATCGTTAAATGCTGTCCCCATCGTGGTACCGACCACATGGATATCATCAAAACTCTTGTCTGTTTCGGTGAACAAGTAAGTCGGTTCAATATTGATGGGTGGCGAGAAGATAAATCGCTGCGCACGCGCTTTAGTGAAAGTAATGTTGGCTATAAAGTCCAATTGACCACTTTCTATCGCATTAAGTCGCTCACTGAAATCGGGGTAGTCTACATATTCAAATGCAATATTCGCTTCTTTCTCTATAGTCGAGAAAATAAATCGCGCTAAGAAGTCACGTTCATGAGCAGAGATGTAGTACGTCTTATTGTCTGGCGTGTCCGCAAGCGCGTTAGAAGTCGCTCCAGAGAAAAGAAATGCAGCAGAGACAAGAAATACAAACATGTTATGTATACAGCGAATTCTCAACTCCAACTACTCCTTCCATGGCTTGGGGGCGAGACACGTTTTTTATTCTAGTCTCTATTAACCATAATGCAATGTTAACTGACTGAAATCAAAATAAAAGTCGTGGTTTGGTAAGGGTGAGCATTGTTGTGTCGGTTATGGCGGCAGGTTTGGTAGAAAAAAGGCGGCAAGTGTCGCCGCCTTGTGGGTCTATTCTGTCACGAGTTGTCCTGATTTTTGGAATACAAAGCGCCAAACAAAAAGAACAAACGCGATGTAGCTAAGACCAACAGCTAACGCTTCCCAGTGGTAACCGGAATACATAGCAATTGGCATCAGAGAAATAATAAATATATCGGTGATGGACCCTGGAACATAAGCAATAGCATAGTCGTCCAATACTTTGCTTTTCATATTTGGATCGACGATGCGAAGTAGCGCAATACCCATTGCGACCGTACCCGTTAGCCATCCCCAAGAAAAGATGCCTTTCTCAAACCAGTTATCGCCAAGTATACGGGGTGCCACCCAGAAAATAAGGAACAGAGTGAAACAAATACCGCCGATGGCAAGTAGAGTCATTGGTAGCAGATATTGCACGAGTACTGTAATTTTGATGGCTGAAATACCAAACACGATGAGGTAGTCAGTACTAATGCCCGAGGCATGATTGAATGCGCCGTCACACAGGTATTGAGATGCACCAGTACGTTGAGCCACCATACGCACGAACATTCCGCCTAGAAAACCCGTTACAAAGGTTGGGATTTGAACTTTGTCATGAAAAGAAGACAAAAAATCCGCTGCCACATAAGAAAAAGCGGTCACGACAACCACCAAAGCAGCATGAATCGCAAAGGAGTCAACGGACAACGACGACATGGTTGATTTCATCGCCCAGCGTTGCTCACCCTCTTCAATAAGACCTTTACGTTCGTGATTATTCATCTTTTGAAAGCTGTTAAAGCGTTTGATTAAGCCAAGCTTGAGGGCAACTTGTAAAATGATCATGCCAACAGAGATAGAGATAAAAATACCTGCGGTGGCAAACGTAAGGCTTAGCGTAAACGCATCTTCCCAGCCAAGGTTTGTGAAGATATCACCGACAACCGCCGAGGTGCCGTGACCGCCCATAAAGCCTGCCGCCATAGGGATCCCGAACGCTGGTGTTAGGTCAGAGAATACAAAAGACGCTAAAAACAGACCAAACATCGCAGCAAACAACCACTGAGATACGGAGGCGACTTGGTTGAACGCCCACATACTACCTGCGCGTTTTGCCACGACTGAAGGTGACGGAACATCGGTTGCAAGACCAAGCGCTGAGAAAAGTGCAGCAGTTAAAAGACCAGCGTTGCTTGCAAAGGTGTCTGTCCACGGCAGAATGTCAGCGCCTGCGGGGCCAAGCGCCAAACCGAGAAGGCCAGCAATCACCGCAGATGGTAAGTACATTCTTTGGAAAACAGTAAGGTGTACTCGAAGTACTTTCCCTAAAAGCAGCAGTCCGCCAGCGATCGCAAGATCGGACAGCATCAATCCGTTAGGCATAAAAACTCCTATCGTTATAATAGTTTATTGCTCGCTAGGCGAGCAGAAGTAGCCAAATTGCTACTCAGTCACATTGTGTATTTGGTCAGTGAGGTTCGGGCAAACAAAGCCGGTCACCGAGCCTGAATAGAGAGCGCCATAATTGGCAGGCTTCTCAAAGAGTCGAGGGTCATTCCCCTCTAAATGATGTGAGCGTGATGAGAGTCCGATCCTCATCGAGACGAGTTACTTGAAGACCACTTAGTTTGGATGGTAGTCATAACAACCAAAGCGGTTTAGCAACAGATTTGAGTGATTACTCAATTGCTCAAGGTGGCGCATCTTAGAGAAATGTCAGCGCAAAATCAAACTTGTGCCTGAGTTTATTGAGGAGAAGGGGACTTCCATGATCTTTATCAAGCAGCGCGCCTTCGTCTTCAAGACGCGCTGCATAAGTGAATGCATAGGTGAATGCATGACCAAGTGCTTTACACTGCGACGGCACCACCAGTGTTATCACGACCACGATCGCGTTTAGCAATATACAGTCCCCACATGGCAAGAAGCGCCATGACTAACATTATGACGCCAAGCGGCAGTTGACTGCTCGCTGGTATCACCGATGCCGCGAGCGTAGCAAGACCCGCACCGAGGTTCTGCATCCCACCGAGAACTGCACCACCTGTGCCAGCATGATTCGGAAACGGGGTCAGCGCGCCGGTGGTTGCAGCCGGAAAGAGTACGCCAGCACCCAAGAAATAGACCGTTGAACCAATGGTTAATGTCCATGCATCTGTGCTGCCCTCTAAACCTGGAATAAGGACGATCACAGAGCCAACAACAATGGCAACCAGACCGAACTTAAACGCCGCTGCATTACCAAATCGTTTTGCGATGAGCGACGAAAATCCTGCCCCGAGTAAATACCCTGGGATTGGCATGACAAACAAAATACTTACCGTAAGCGCAGAAAGCTTCAATACACCGCCAAATAGCACACCAGCTGCTGCTTCAAACACTGCGACTCCAGCAAACGTCGCCACAAGACAAATCACGTAACCTTGGAAGCGGCGATCGGACAGAACAAATCGATAGTTGTCCACTGCCGAGCTTTTCGTGCGACGCTCTTCAGGCAGTGTTTCGACCAACTTCGATGACATCACGATGACTACGGCAACAGCGAAGAGCGTCAAAAATAAGTAGCTTGAACGCCAGCCTAACGTCTCTGTAAGCAGGCCACCAAGTACTGGTGCTAGCAGAGGCGAAAAGATCACGCACATACTAATGATGCTGTTTGCACGATGCAGTTCTTCACCAGAGAAACAATCGCGAGATAGGGTGCGAGACATTGCACCACCGCTGCCGATACCTGCGCCTTGGACAAAACTTCCTAGCAAAAACAGTTCGAATGAATGAGCAAATAAGCTGATTAGCGCACCAACTAGGTAAATCGCAAGTCCCGAGATAATGATAGGTTTGCGCCCAAGCTTGTCCGACAATGGTCCGTATATAAATTGTGAAAGACCATAGGGAATCAAGTAACACGCCATAACAGCTTGCAGCATAGCAGGATTAACGTGGAACTCTTTTGCCATCTGACCAATTGAAGGCACGTACATCGTCTGGGTCATTTGACCGACTGCGGTCAAAATAGCGATTAAAAAGGTCAGCTTAGCTAATGGAAACTTGGATGACATTTCTCAAATATCTCTTAAACAATAGGAAGTGATTAAACCTGCCTAGGAATAGCCCTGTCAGTATTAGGGCGCAGATATTAGAGTCAGTTTGGACTTTCATCAATAACAAAGCGTGATATTAATCACGATAAAAATTTCAGTTATTGATTAGAAAAAATAATGCGAGCATTCAAGGTGTGAATGCTCGCATTTGGTTATTTTGCCCCAGCTTGAGCGACCGTTAGCAAGTCGACTTCTGTCGCTGCTGCATGCTGGTACACGTGAACATCACGTTGCGGGAATGGAATACTGATGCCATTGCGATCAAGTTGTTTCTTCACTTCTTCGGTGACTTCCCAGTAAACATCCCAGTAGTCTTCCGTTTTCACCCAAGGTCTGACGATGAAATCTACGGAACTTTCGTTCAAGGTATGGACATAAATCATCGGTTCAGGTGACTTTAGTACTTTCGGGTGTGCTGCAAGAATGTCTGCAAATACCTGTTTTGCTTTATCTATATCATCACCGTAGCCAATACCAAACGTCATATCTACTCGACGAGTTTTCTCCGCTGTGATGTTGTTTATGGTGTCGCCCCAGATCTTATTGTTTGGAATAACGAGGCGCTGGTTATCTACGGTTCGTATTGTCGTAGAGACAAGGCTCATGTGGCTAACGGTACCCGATATTCCAGCCACTTTTACTAGGTCCCCAACATCAAATGGACGATAGATAAGAATCATCATGCCCGATGCAAAGTTTGACAGGGTATCTTGCAATGCAAAACCGATGATAACACCCGCAACACCGAAACCAGTAAGCAGTGGACCAAGTTCGATCCCTAATTGTGATAATGCGATTAACAGACCGAGTGCGGTAACCCCTTTCTGAGCCATTGAGACAAAGAAATCTTGCATCAATACACTGAATTTCATGGTTGAGTGACTGACACTCTTGCGTACGGCTTTACCAACAATTTTTGCAAATGAGCGCGATAACCAAAGAATGATACCAAAGACAAAGATCTTAACGATAAGCGATGGTGTGTGTTCCATTGCCCAGTCTTTGAAAGCGCCTAGCCATTCGGTGAGCAGCCCCATAATGACACTCACATCGAGGACGTCGGTGCTAATATCACCTGTGATCGTAAACAGCAGCTGTTTGTATTCGGTCGTGTCGACACCATATTTTTCAAGCAGGGTAATGCTTGATTCGAGACTTAAGATCAATAGGTTTATCTGACCAGTAATCCTAATGGCATCTTCTTGTAGCGCCGCTTTCTCTTCTTCAGGCAAATAAGCGAGTCGGTCATTGACATCATTCAGTTGACTGTCGAGATACAGAACCGAATTATAGAGAAAATCTGCTCGTTCCTTAAGGTCACGTTCTAGAATGGTGCGTGCCTTTGTAGTGTCTATGCCCAGATCTGACGCCCATACTAGCGTCGTAGAGAGATCTGAATAGTATTCATCCATTGTGGTGATGCGTTTTTGCATAGCGAACTGAACTTCGTCTTTCGCTGCATCACTTGCTTGTTTTGACTCTTTTGATAAGCGTTTGAGATCTTGCTCATTAGCGGCGAGAAGGTCCTGCATCAACCTTAGTTGACTCGCGACAATCTGCTTGTTGATTTCTGCATCTTTATTGCTGGTTAAACGCTCGGACAGTGATTGTCGTAAGGCGTCATTTTTGCGATCGATGATGCTCTCTTCAAAACGGTTTAGCTCAGCGCTCGCGCTGAGGCGTTCAACGTCTAGAATCAATGCCTCTGACTGCGTTAATAAAGGGTTGTCGGTTGACGATACGCTGTCCGAAGCCAAAGTTGCAATGGGAGAGGCAGTTCCAATTGCCAATGTTAAAACAAGTGCTAATTTGCTTTTCATTCGCTTTCTCAAAAGTTAGTTGGATTCAGGGTTATCGCTGGGCGATCCACAAGTACGTTTTGCGTGTAATCCAGTAGCCAGCTTTAGCCACTGCTTTGATTACGGTGAACGTGAAATTGGCGATGGAAGTAATCAGGTCGCCAGTACCTACCATCAGTTTGTAAGCGTCGGTATGTTGAAATTCTCTATAGGTCATCGTGTCTGCTCCTCTTTATCTGGAGCACATAGTAGCGGGATAAAAATTGTAAAGTTGCCATTTTGTGCCACAGGCGTTGAAAAGCCGATGAGACTAACTGAGAGGGGAATGATGAGCGATATAGGACACGATAGAGCAGCTATTTGATCGCTCAATATCACGGTAAGAAAATGTTTCAGCGTGTGTTTTAGGGAAAAGTAGAGCACTAAAAAAGCCGACAACGTGTCGGCTTTGCAATTTAGTGAGGGCGTAAACTGCTGAAACTATACAGTGGTCAGCATTCTTATTAATGGGCGCCGGATTTTAGATGCCCTTTACGACTGCGAAGGCCTGCTTCGAGTTTCTTAAGCGATGCTGCGATCGCGGGGTACATGACGTCATGGGTCGCTTTAGCAGAGACTCGTACACCTTCGTAGTTAGTGAATATTTCGACTTCGTGTTGGTCGTGCTCTTTTCTAATGATGATGTCGCTGCTAATTAGTTGCGGGAAATGAGCCGCAATTTTCTCAAACTTGCTTTCTATCTCTTCTCTTGAGTCGTCACCGATAGATACGTGATGGGTCTGAATGTTTATTTTCATTAATTTCACCTCTCCTTTCACTACGTATTTTAAACGTAGCAAAGGAGAGGGCGTTTGACAAAAATAAGAAGGCTTTTCTTTTTATTTCATAAGGTTAGTTTGAAAGCGCTTTTTCAAGCTGCTTCACAGAATAACTGTATGTGAACCAAGCGCTTACTCCGGCAAGGACATTCCCGATTAGCGCCCCGTAGAACAGCCCTTGGATCCCTCCAAGTTGTGCGCCAACCCACAAACAAGGTAAAAAGAAGGCAAACAAGCGTAGTGTAGAGATGGTCAATGCCGTCTTGGCTTTACCTAGTGCATTAGATATTGACACCATCAACATACAGACACCGAGAGGACCTAGGCTGAACGGCACCAAAATAAGGTGGTAGTTCAATATCTGATATACGTTATCTTCACTGGTCATCAGCGCAGAGAGCTGGTTGGCAAACAACAGCGTGATGAGTGCCACAACAAACTGAAAGCCCAAAATATAGGCAACGGCGATGTTCACGAGCTTCTTAATATCGACCAGATTCTTAGCACCCAAGAGCTTACCCACCATAGGTGGCATCGACATGGTCAGTGCAAGCACGGTTACGATAGCAAAGAACTCATAACGAGAGCCAAGAGCCCAAGCCGCAACCGCAGCCGTGCCAAATGTCGCCAGCAGTTTTGTCGCTAACATAGAGGAGAGTGGCGGTAATAACTGGCTCACCATAGCGGGTGCCATGATCTTCCATATCGATCTTAAGCTCTCAGCAATATTCACATTAGACCAATTGAATGACGCCCAGTTTTTAGAGACAACCTTAGGCGCAACAACCAAAATACCAATACCAAACGCCACCACGGTCGCGATAGCGGCACCATTAATCCCCATATCAAAGGTAAAGATAAACAGTGGATCGAGGGCGAGGTTGATAATGCTGGTGATGACCATCATCATGCCAGGAAGAACAGTATTACCGTTTGCTCGGCACACACTGTAATAGAAATAGAGTACAGCCCCTACCCAAGAGCTTAACAACCAATAAGGCCAGTAGCTATCAATGACAGGGTAAACGGATTCTGGAGCGCTCAGCATTGCTAGGATAGGGTGCCGGATAAACCAAATCACCACACCAATGATGGCGACGCCTAAACTACCGAACACGAGAATTAATCCGCCGAGCTGCTTGGCATACTCTTCATTGTTAGCGCCGAGTGCACGAGAAATAATGGCTGTCGTTGCAATACCCAAGCCTACTTGAATCCCGATGATCACCATCTGCATTGGCAAGGTAAAGCCTTGCGCTGCCAAAGGCAGTACGCCGAGTTGACCAATGAAGGCACTGTCTACCAATTGGAAACTCATTAGCGAAAGCACACCCAGTACCATAGGTAAGGTCATGTTGAACAATTGCTTGGCTAACTGTTTAGAATCTTTATCCACGTTGTTCTCTTTATTTTGTGTTCCGACTTATTGTCACGAACGATGGCTAAAAAATAGGAAGGACGGGCAGCGTGCCCGTCCTTAATTGAATTACGGCTATTCCTTAGCACGTGACCAAACCTAAGAAGCTATTCTTCGAACTTGTCTGCATAACCTTTTGGCGGCGGTGTCCAGCCGCGTTCGCGCGAGTGCTTGTCATTGCGGTCGATTTGCATGGCGTCGCGGATGAGCCCCTCTAGTTCAATAAACAGGTCTCGGTAGTTGTTGTCGAAGCGTTCACCTTCAGCGCCTCCTTTCCAGCCCTCGTACAAACGATCAGACTGTTTGTCCTCAATCGACTTGTAGGTGGCTTTCTGCTGTTCGACAAAGAAAGGATGGAAGCCTAGGCAGTTCATGGTTTTAGCACCTAGCTCAAGAGCAGAGTGATAGGTCTCAGATTCAATATAGTCTGCACCAGCCTGCCTCAATTGGTAACCATGACCGCGGTCAAATGCTCTGGTAAGAATTTTGACGTGAGGGTACGTATGTTTGACGTATTTTACAAGCTCGATACTGGCTTCTTGATTATCAATAGCCACGACTAACAGCTTAGTTTCTTCAATACCTGCAGTGTGTAGTATGTCAGGTTTAGATGCATCACCAAAGAAGGCTTTGGTACCAATTTGACGCATGTTATCGACTTGGTCCGCTCGTACATCAAGCGCCACAGTTTTCACTTCGTTAGCAACTAATAGGCGATTAACAATTTGTCCAAATCGTCCCATACCTGCGATCATCACGGTACCACGTTCATCGACAGTATCTGCTTCTCGATCGTTACTCTGTTTCTCATAACGCGGCAAAATAACCTTATCAAACAAGATAAATAGGCCGGGGGTCAGGAACATAGATAACGCGACAACAAGCGATAGTGTTTGGGCGATATCGTTCGGTAGCACATGGTTCTGAACCGAGAAACTAAGAAGAACGAAACCGAATTCACCTGCTTGAGCTAGGCTGAGCGTGAATAACCATCTAGCGCTGTCTCGAATCCTAAAGATGATGGCAAGACCGTAAAGCACCGCAGCTTTCAGCAGCATGACACCTAACGTTAACCCAATGATAACGAAGAAATCATTGAATAAGATGCCAAAGTTGATACCCGCACCAACGGTAATGAAGAACAAACCAAGAAGCAGACCTTTAAACGGGTCTATGTTGGATTCGAGCTCGTGTCTAAACTCACTGTTCGCCAGTACAACGCCTGCCAAGAAAGTACCGAGAGCAGGGGAGAGTCCGACTAGACTCATCAAGGCCGCAATACCAATAACAAGCATTAGAGCTGTAGCGGTGAAGATTTCGCGAAGACCGGAAGATGCAACAAATCTGAACAGTGGCCGACTTAAATAATGTCCGCCGACGACAACAACTGCGATAGAGGCTGTGATCACCAAACCGTAAGCCCATCCAGGTAAACCAGCGACCAAGCTCAATTCTTCATGATGATCTGCGGCATGTTCAACCGCGTTCTGAGCTTGCTCTACTAGCTCTGGTATCGCCAAAAGAGGGATGAACGCTAACATAGGGATCACGGCAATATCTTGGAACAGTAAGACTGAGAACGAGCTCTGACCGCCTTCAGTCTTAGCAAGCCCTTTTTCATGAAAGGTTTGCAGTACGATAGCGGTCGACGATAGGGCAAAAATCAAACCAATGGTAAGCGCGATGCTCCATGTCTGGCCGAAAACAAGGGCAATCCCCATAACCGCTGCCGCGGTACCACCTACTTGAATGCCCCCCAAGCCAATAAGCTTGTGACGCATGTTCCATAGCATTTTTGGTTCTAGCTCGAGACCAACCAAAAATAGCATCATCACTACACCAAACTCAGCAAAGTGCTGAATAGTCGTGGTCTCTTCACCGACGAGACCGATGATTGGTCCAATGACAACACCTGCGATTAAGTAGCCAAGAACAGAGCCAAGTCCAAGTCGTTTGGCAATCGGCACGGCGATAACGGCAGCAACTAAGTATATGAATGCCTGAAGAAAATAGCCTGTCATGATGTTCCCTCATCCGATTGAACTGCTTGTTCCGATGGCCAGTAGTGATTGAGTTTGTCCATAGGTTTTGCTCGCTCTATGTCAAAATCGCCGCTGGCCAATAGACTGAGCAACTCTCTCCACCGTTCTCTGTGTTCGGGAATACGATGCTCCTCTTGCGCAGTGCGCGAACCGAATAAGCAAAACGGTGGCAAGTAAGTCATACCAGTTAGCGTTGCGGTTTGCTCCAAAGGCTGCAAGAGTTCTCGGATCGTAAAGTGGTTGTAGCCATCAGTTTGGTAAGCCTCCGCCTTTCCTCCTGCAGAAATTGCACACAAGAACGTTTTCCCGTGCAACGCGGTGCCATCTTGACCATAAGCAAACCCATACTCCAAAACGAGGTCCTGCCACTCTTTGAGAATCGATGGTGTTGAGTACCAATAAAGCGGAAACTGAAAAATGATCACATCATGATCGATCAGGCGTTGCTGCTCTCGGTCGATATTGATGTTGTAGGTCGGATACTCATAATATAGGTCAACTGCTGTCACGCCTTTGATGGAGGCGGCATCTCGGAACATGGGCGCATTGACTTCGGAGCGCCGCTGAGAAGGGTGTGCATAGAGCACAAGAACTTTATTGTTATTTTCGGGCATAATCGCTTCCGGATAGCTTTGTCTATGAGTCTTAATATCTAGTACACAAAAAGATATTTTTCAATTGGTTACCATCTAGTGACCTATACAACTTTCAGTGTTTTTTCATTAGGTGATAATATTAACTCTGTTTTCAAATTGCTGAATCATAAGGAGTATTTTCAGTGTCGTTATCAGTAAGACCCGCAAAAGAACAAGATTCAGAGCAATTGCTAGAGCTTTATCGGCAAACAATTCGCACTGTAAATCGTAATGATTACAATAAGATGCAGATTGATGCATGGGCCCCTCTAGATCTTACTAAAGAGGTATTTAAGGGCTATATTTCAAGATGCCGCCCGTTTGTCGTCGTAGAGGGCGATGAGATCCTAGGTTATAGCGACTTACAACCCGATGGATTAATTGATCATTTTTATTGTCATCATCGAGCTCAGCGGAGAGGAGTGGGGTCTTTGTTGATGAACACTATTCTCGACAAAGCAAAGCTAGCTAAGCTCGAGAGGTTGTATTCCTTTGTGAGTATTACAGCTAAACCTTTTTATCTACACTTCGGTTTTACGGTCGTGCGCCCTAACGAAGCGGAAATACGAGGCGTCGTGCTCAATAATTTTTTGATGGAAAGGTCGCTTGATAATGAGCTCTAGTATGTTTGATGTCCGTGAAGTAAAGCAGACTGAGTTACCGCTCGATATATTGCTGATTGCTGACCCAGAAGAAGCGGCGATTAATGCTTATCGAGAGCGCTGCATCGGTTTCGCTGTCTATATGCAGGGAGCATTGGTGGGTGCATTGCTGGTGGAGGTTGATGATGAGCAGCGCTCTGCAGAACTATTCAATATCGCCATTTACGATGAGTTTCAAGGAAAGGGGTTTGGTGGTGTTTTGCTTAGTGAGACTTTAGCTCTGCTATCGCAAAAAGGTATCAACACGGTCGAACTTGGGACAGGGACATTTGGCTATCAGCTTTCTTTCTATCAGAAGCATGGTTTTAGGGTCGATTCAGTGGTCAAGAACTTCTTTATAGATAGCTACGATGAGCCTATATTCGAGCACGGTATCCAACACAAAGATATGCTGCGCCTGATATGGCGCAGCAAAGACCAATAGTTAGTGTGAGCATGTCGCTAGGTTAAAAATGCGATATAACCTTGGATGACGATCAGATTGATTATGTCGATAAAGAAGGCACCTACAAGAGGTACGATAAAATAAGCCTGTGGCGAGGGGCCATAAGAGCCGGTGATTGCCTTTAGGTTCATCATTGCTGTCGGCGTCGCTCCCATCCCAAAGCCCACATGTCCCGCGGCAAGAACGGCAGCATCGTAAGACTTACCCATGATGCGGAAGGTTACCCAGTACACAAACCCGATAGTTAAAATTAGCTGTGCGACCAAAATAATGAGTAGCGGTATTGCGAGATCAAATAGATTCCACAATTTTAAATCCATTAAAGCCATCGCGAGAAAGAGACTAAGTGATAGGTTCGCACTTTTGTCGACCTCAAGTCGAATCGTATCGAGCTTAGCTCTAACGGAAGGCATATGGCCAACTAACATACCAAGCATGATGGCGTAAACGAAATTTGGCACTAAGGTTAGGATGTGGATACTTGTCGACTGCGCGCTTTGATGAATATCGCTACTCACAACAGCGCAGGTTATTAGTACTGCGATTGCGATGAAATAACCTAAAATGCGACTCGCGTTGCTGACTATATTGTCTTTCGTATGAGTTCGAATCGTTAAAGAGCTTTGAGTTTTTGAAGGTGTGAGCTGATAGCGCTCTACCAATCTTGTTCCTAATGGTCCGCCAAAAATTCCACCTGCGACCAAACCAAATGTTGCGCAAGCCATTGCTATTTCGAGTGCTCCCGGAATATTTAGTTGCTCACTATAAACCGTTGCCCACGCTGCGCCGGTACCGTGCCCGCCAGAGAGAGTAATAGAGCCGGCCATCAGGCCAAGTAATGGATCTAGATTCAGAAGACTAGACAGTGCAATACCTAGCGTATCTTGGAATAAGATAAACAGAGCGGCACAGATTAGGAAGCTTATAAGAGCAGAGCCGCCGTGCTTCAGAAGTCTTAAATCTGCTGACAAACCGACACTGGTAAAGAACATTAGCATCAAGGTGTCTTTGAGTGGTAGATCAAACGAAATGTCAGTGCCGGAGTAATGCAGTGCCATAGTGATCAAAGACATCAGAATACCGCCAATAATCGGAGATGGAATGTGGTATTTACTGAATGATTTGATGTGGCTTAACAGTTTTGACCCAACCCAAAGTATTAGGATGGCAAGTAGCATAGATTCTGCGCTGTTTAAGGTAATGTCAGACATAGTGATGGCTTGCTATTGATTTAATGAGTACCTCAAGAAGTGAGGCAATGGCTTTGTGGGCATACTATGTGTGACCGTTAAAATAGAAAACTCCACTTTGAAGGATGCTATCCTTCTTAATGCAACTTAAGATTGACGTCTCTTACTCAGGTCGGTAGATTGCATTCCCCGAAAACGGTGAATTAATAGTCTGATAGTTGGAGGTTTTTTATGGGTGAGATGTATACCAAGCACGCGAAAAAGTACGCAGATGCCATTGAGAACAATGCGTACAATGCGCTTTACGAGCGTCCTTCAACACTGGCGTTAATTGGTGATGTGACAAATAAGAAGGTACTTGATCTAGGTTGTGGTCCTGGCGCTTATGCAGAGCATTTTGTTAAGGCAGGTGCACAGGTGACGGCAATCGACCTAGCTGAAGAAATGGTGGCGATAGCAAGAGAACGCTTAGGTGACAATGTCACATGTTATGTGCAAGATCTGGCTAACGGACTACCTAAAGAGCAAGACGATACGTTTGATATCGTCGTGTGCCCGTTGATGCTGCATTACTTAGAAGATCTTGTCCCGCTGTTCAAGGAAGTTCACCGTGTGCTTAAATCGGGCGGAATACTTGTTTTCTCAACCCATCACCCTCTCGTTGACTTTGAAGAGAACGCGTTCAATAACTACTTTGATGTTGAGCTTTTGACCGAAGAGTGGAATACCATTGGTGAGCCGGTAGAGGTCTCCTTCTATCGACGTTCATTTACCAATCTGTTTGAGAGTCTTTCCGAAGGGGGATTCGTGTTGGACAAGTTTTCAGAGGGCAAACCAGATCCCGAGATGAAAACCGAGTCACCCGAAACGTTCGAAAGATTGTCGCGCCGACCAAACTTCATCTTTATCCGCGCTAAAGCCAATTAATTCTCTTGAGTTAACATTAAATAGTCATCGTTTCCTGCTAGATTTTCATCAAAAGGGCAAAAAACGTGTTTTTTTTGCCCAATAACCCGTTCAATTTACAAATCAATTTGGCATTGGCGGCGGGTTTTATTAGTATGTACAGCTATCAAAAAACACCCTTATGGATACTACCGGACGGTAGACGAGGAAACGATGCAACATCTAGAAGAGATCATTGCTAACGCGGGCACAGCAATTGACGCTGCAGACTCGCTAGTCGCACTTGACGAAGTGCGTGTTCAGTATCTAGGTAAGAAAGGTGAGCTAACGGCTCAACTTCAAAGCCTAGGTAAACTACCACCAGAAGAGCGCCGCAGTGCTGGTCAAGAGATCAACAAAGCAAAAGGCGTGGTTCAGCAAGCGATCGCAGCACGCAAAGACGCACTACAACGTGCAGAGCTTGAAGCGAAGCTAGCGGCAGAAACTATCGACGTAACCCTACCAGGTCGTCGTATCGAGAACGGCGGTCTACACCCAGTTACTCGTACTGTTGAGCGTATTGAAAAGTTTTTTGGTGAGTTAGGCTTTAGCACTGAGTCTGGTCCTGAAATTGAAGATGCATTCCACAACTTTGATGCACTGAACATTGCAGAAGATCACCCAGCTCGTACTGACCACGACACCTTCTTCTTCAATCCAGATCTGATGCTACGTACCCACACGTCTGGCGTACAGATCCGTACGATGGAAAATGGCAAACCACCATTCCGCTTCATCGCACCGGGCCGTGTTTACCGTAACGATTACGACCAAACACACACGCCAATGTTCCACCAAGTGGAAGGCATGCTGGTTGACGAAAATGTTAACTTCGCACAGCTGAAAGGTATTCTGCACGACTTCCTAACTAACTTCTTCGAAGAAGATCTTGAAGTTCGTTACCGTCCGTCATATTTCCCATTCACTGAACCTTCAATGGAAGTGGACGTTAAGCGTAAAGACGGCAAATGGCTAGAAATCTTAGGCTGTGGCATGGTGCACCCAAATGTACTTCGCAGCGTAGGCATCGACCCTGAAAAATACTCTGGTTTTGCATTCGGTATCGGTATCGAGCGTCTAGCTATGCTTCGTTACGGCGTAAATGACCTACGTTCGTTCTTCGAGAACGACCTACGTTTCCTAAAACAGTTCAAGTAATCCAGAGGGTTCATCACAATGAAATTCAGCGAATCATGGCTTCGTGAGTGGGTAAACCCTTCAGTTTCTACTGACGAGCTTACGCACCAAATTACAATGGCTGGCCTAGAGGTAGACGACGTACTACCTGTAGCGGGCTCTTTCACTGGCGTTAAAGTAGGTAAAGTGGTTGAGTGCGGTCAGCACCCAGACGCAGACAAACTACGCGTAACTAAAGTTGATGTTGGCGCAGAAGAACTGCTAGACATCGTTTGTGGCGCTCCTAACTGCCGTGAAGGTCTGAAAGTAGCAGTAGCAACAGTTGGTGCCGTTCTTCCAGGCGATTTCAAAATCAAGAAAGCAAAACTACGTGGTCAACCTTCACACGGTATGCTGTGCTCGTTTACCGAGCTAGGTATCGATGTTGAATCTGACGGTATCATGGAACTGGCTGAAGACGCAGTAATCGGTACTGATTTCCGTGACTTCCTAGGTCTTGATGACGTGACTGTTGACGTTGACCTAACAGCAAACCGCGCTGACTGTTTCAGCATCCGTGGTCTTGCTCGTGAAGTAGGCGTTCTAAACCGTGCTGACGTAACTGCACCAGCGGTTAACCCTGTTGAAGCATCTATTGCTGACGTGGCTTCGATCGAAGTTAAAGCAACAGAAGCATGTCCTCGTTACCTAGGTCGTATCGTTAAGAACGTGAACGTTCAAGCAGAAACACCACTATGGATGCAAGAGAAACTGCGTCGTTGTGGTATTCGCTCAATCGACCCTGTTGTAGACATCACTAACTATGTGCTTCTAGAGCAAGGCCAGCCAATGCACGCGTTCGATCTTGCCAAGATTGAAGGTGGCATCGTTGTTCGTATGGCAGAGCAGGGCGAGAAACTGACTCTTCTAGATGGCACTGAAGCTGAACTAAACGCAGACACACTTGTTGTTGCTGACCACAATAAAGCACTCGCTATTGCGGGTATCTTTGGTGGTGAAGAGTCTGGTGTAACAACAGAAACGAAAGATGTGCTTCTTGAGTGTGCGTTCTTCGCACCAGACCACATCCGTGGTCGCGCACGTAGCTACGGTCTACACACGGATTCTTCAATGCGTTTCGAGCGCGGTGTTGACTACGCACTGCAAGTCAGCGCAATGGAGCGTGCAACTGAGCTTCTAGTTGAAATCTGTGGCGGTGAAGTAGCACCTGTCGTTGCTGTTGAATCTGACGCAGATCTTCCTACACCAAACACGGTTGAACTGCGCCGCACTAAGCTAGATTCACTTCTTGGTCACCAAATTGCTGACGCTGAAGTTGTTGAGATTCTAGAGCGTTTAGGTCTGACAGTAACGACGACTGATACCGGTTGGACAGGTGTTGCACCAACATGGCGTTTTGATATCGCAATCGAACAAGACCTGATTGAAGAAGTGGGTCGTATCTACGGTTACGATAACATTCCAAATCAACACCCTGCTGCAACACTTAAGATGCACAACCACGTTGAAGCGGATCTTCCACTGAAACGTGTACGCGATCTGCTTGTTGATCGTGGCTACCATGAAGCGATTACATACAGCTTTGTTGAGCCAGAGCAACAAAAACTTGTTGTGCCAGACGTTGAGCCATTGATTCTGCCTTTCCCAATCTCTGCGGAAATGTCAGCAATGCGTCTTGGTCTTATCCAAGGTCTTCTAAATACGGTTGTTCACAACCAGAAGCGTCAGCAGCCACGTGTTCGTCTATTCGAATACGGCCTACGTTTCATCCCTTGTGAGAACGCTGAAAACGGTATGCGCCAAGAGCCTATGCTTGCAGGTGTGATTGCAGGTACACGCAGTGAAGAGCATTGGGACATTGAAACTAACACCGTTGATTTCTTTGACCTAAAAGGTGACCTAGAAGCGATTCTAGAACTGTCTGCAAACGAGAAAGCATACTCATTTGCGGCAGCGAAACACCCAGCACTTCACCCAGGTCAATCTGCAGCAATCGTTGTAGATGGCAAAGAAGTGGGTGTAATTGGTACGATTCACCCTGAGCTTGAGCGTAAGTTCGGTCTAAACGGTCGTACTATCGTGTTTGAAGTTGAGTGGTCTGCAATCAACACTAAAGTGATTCCAGAAGCGGCTGGACTTTCTAAGTTCCCTGCAAACCGTCGTGACATCGCTGTTGTTGTTGATGAGGCAGTAGCTTCTGGCGACATCGTTGCAGCTTGTCTAGAACAAGGCGGCGAGTTCCTGAAAGACGCGAAACTGTTTGACGTTTACGTTGGTAAGGGCGTTGAAGAAGGTAAGAAGAGTTTAGCAATTGCGCTTACTCTACAGTCTCTAGAGCGTACGCTTGAAGATGCTGACATTGCTGGTGCAGTAGATGCAATTGTTGCTCATATTTCTGAGAAATTTGGTGCAACGCTGCGTGACTAATCGCAGTTAGCGTGTCAACGAGAATTACCTAGAAAAGCGGGTTGCTGAAAAGTAACTCGCTTTTTTTATATCCAGTATTAGCCGATAAAAACAAACTGGTTTCATATTCTATTTTCTTCGCAACTCACTGTTTTTAAGGAATAATTTTCTTTCATACTGTATCAATATCACTATTTTGTACTTTGTTTGTAATTTATTTTCATCTAACTTTTTGTCATTTATTAGTGATATCTATTGCTTGGGGGTTTTATAGTAAATTATGCATCCATAATATGCTACTTTTGCGATAACTTGCTAAAAGTTAACGCAAAATCCTGACATTACTCTGAAATAAAAAAGTTGGCGAAAATCAGAAGGTTGGCTTACACTTTTCAAAGTTGGGCCGTTATGTTGTTGATTGGTCGAACGAAATCTTTAGCGTTATCACTATGATAACAAGGTATGAATTAGCTTTGAGGGGAGTTTTATGGCGCTCACAAAAGCCGATCTGGCTGAGAACCTATTTGAGAAACTCGGATTCAGTAAAAGGGATGCCAAGGAAACGGTAGAAGTGTTTTTCGAAGAGATTAGAAAATCACTCGAAAGTGGCGAACAGGTAAAACTGTCGGGTTTTGGTAATTTTGACTTGCGCGATAAAAATGAGCGCCCAGGTCGAAATCCTAAAACTGGTGAAGACATTCCCATTTCCGCTCGACGCGTAGTGACATTCCGTCCGGGTCAGAAATTGAAGGCTCGAGTCGAGAACATCAAAGTAGATTAATGTCCTACTGTTAAACAAAAAGACCACCTAGTGTGGTCTTTTTGTATTTCTATTGGTTGATGTTGAGTTTATTACGCCGCCCGAATATTCGTTGTGATGTATGGCTGCCACGCGTTCTGATACAGCTCCATCGATTGACGTCTTAGGCTGGCAATCTGCGCGGTTTCAAACTCGTTGAGTTCGCGTTTTTCAGCAGCCGCTCGTCGTTCAATACCTTGGACGATTTCATATAGATCGTGTTCAGGGCCACTTTTCACGTCGGCGATGTCTTTAAGGTGAAGTTGGACTTCAGCAATAATCCCAGTCTTAGGTAGTTTCACCAACATATTCAGGTCACGGTATCCGGACGCTGCAGGGTTTTTAAAGCGGTTTTTTACACGCACGACTTGCGCTTCACGGCTAAGCGCTTCATAGGCGCCTACAAGGCTCTCCACGTCTTTAGCGACGATAGTGCCACGAGCTAGGTCTGTGATTTGGTTTACCTGACCATTAAGCTCAGTATCGATCTTCACCTTTGCACGCTCAGCAGATTTTACGCCTGCGAAGTACGCGTCGGTGTCAGTCAGTAGGGCGGTCGTTTTACAAAGCGCTTCGAGTTCATGTTGAGCTTGGTGGGCTTTGCTGTACAAGATGTCAAAATCGTTATGGGGTTGGAAGGCAGCGCCTTGAACAGAATCGATGCCGTACAAGCCACTAAGACTGTGTTTGAATACAGATGGACAAACTTCGTTTTGCTCTTGCTTTCCTTTTGTTGGGGTGGAATCGGATTGATTAAGCGTAGCCGCAAATGCAGGTGCGCGGCTGAGTACCAATAGCATTAGTGCTGCAGTACGAAGAAACGTGCTCATTCTCTCTCCTAGTTACGTTACAAAAACGGGAACAAAAAAGGGCGTTAACGCTCAGGAGTCTTGCTAACAATAATATGGGGTTCAATACTGAAAACCCAATACAAACTGTGTAACAGAGTTTGTAAACTGTGATGCCTATCGCTAATTAAAATCTACGCGATTGGGTGTGACATTTTGTCTGCACTCTGTAAACTCTACGTTAACCATTATCTACAACCGACATGAACCATAAATGAACGATTTTGAACTTTGGCACGACAAATGGGCGGCCAATAAAATTGGCTTCCACTTAGAAGATGTAAACCCATTACTCATTAAGTACTGGGACCGACTATCCCCAAAACGCGAAGACAAGGTTTTCGTTCCACTCTGTGGTAAGTCTGAAGATCTTGTCTGGCTTGCCCAACGCCATGAAGACATTCAAGGTGTAGAACTTAGCCAAATTGCCGTACGTTCGTTTTTCGCTGAACATTTCTACACTCCGATGGTGACGCCGATTAGCGGTCAGTTTGAGTTGTACCAGTTTGATGAGCTTAACATTTATGTCGGCGACTACTTTACCGCACCGATTCAACCTGTAGAGCTTATCTACGACCGTGCTGCTCTCATCGCAATGCCGGAAGAACTGCGCGAACAATACGTTGAGAAATTAAAACAGTCTCTGAAACCGGGTGGTCGTATTCTACTTATCACGCTTGATTATGTTCAAAGTGAAATGGCGGGCCCTCCTTACAGCGTACCAAGTTCAGAAGTGGCGCAGCACTTTGGCGATGAGTTTGAAGTGATACTTCTAGAGCGTGATGAAGCAGATAGTAATCACCGTCGTATTCAGCAAGGATTGACCCGCTTTGCTGAAGAGGCTTGGTTGATTACGCATCAAGGTTAATCTATTTGTGAGCGGCAATAACCATCGGATTGCCGCTCTAGTTTCTGCACTTTTACTGCTTTACTAACTCTCCAGCGCCCAGTTCAGCTTCTGCTGCGGCTTTTAACATGTTATGGATAACTTTCGATGCAGCTAGCGCGACACCAATCATCACAACCGCCATAACAGTTAGCAGTTGAAAGTATTCACCGTACACAATTTGAGCGATATGTTGGGTAAGTTGTTGCCCCTTTTCTAGTGCGATATTGGTGGATAGCGCTGCTCCAACAATACCACTTAAGGCGATCGCGACAGAAAACAAACTCACAGAGAAGTTCTCGATGTGATGTGGTGCAACCGACAAGATAAAAGCCACAACCATAGAGCCAACCACGACTTCAGCCATTGCTTGGAAGAAGTGAACTGCGAGGAAAACTTCAGGTCTGATCGCAACGTCTTCGCCAACTGTTGAGATAAAGTAGGTTAAGATGCCAAATGCAATCGCAGTAAAGACAAACGCTGCGGCGATCTTGGTCGATGTCGACAAGTGAATATTGTTTTTTTCTAGGCGGCTAAATAGGGTCGCGATAATCGGACCACCTACCATACACCACAATGGGTTCATTGCCATTGCGGCTTCTGGTTCGAGTGGAATGAAACCAAACAACTCACCTTTAAGTGTGTTCATGGCAACAATGTTCATCGATGTCATCATTTGACCGTAGTAGACGAAAAAGCATGTCGTCAGAAATGTCATAATGAGGATGGTGCCCATTTTTAGTCGCTCAGAGCGCGTCACCTTAAACATCAAAAACACAAAGTATCCAATGGCAGCGACTCCAATGGCATACACAATGTTCTGGCCGACATCCATGTTGGAGAACATAAAGAACACCAATGCAATCATAGCGGCCGATAGAGCAAAAAAAGATCCCCCAAGCTCTCAGCGATACGTGTTCGGTATCAATTGGCTTTCCAAGTGGTTTGAACTTTTTGTTCAGTGTTATCAGCACAAACAAAGCAACAACAGCCATCAGAGCAGATAGCGCAAATCCGCCGCTAAATCCGATATAGAGCGTGATCATTGGGAACAGGTATTGTCCTAAGAATGCACCGATATTGTTGACCGAGTAGTTAATCGGAAAGCCATGCTCAAATTCTTTTTGAGTGGCAAACGTGCGCTTGTAAAGGCTAGGGTAAGACGGAGACATCAAGCCACGTCCGTAACTTGCCAGCGCGATACCTGCCATCGCCATAGGAACATGAAGCGTCGTAGCGCCTAGGACCAAAAGTAGATAACCTAGTGTAAATGCAGCATAGCTGATGGTGAGCGAGCGGTAGGCGCCTAGTAACTTATCGGCAATAAACCCGCCAGCGATGGCAAATAGGGGACCAATAGCGGCGAAAGCGCCAACTACCATCATGGTATCGGCTTCACTGTAGTTAAGGTCTTCTAGAAAGAATCGCGTCAGGCTGACTAAAACGCCATAGAACGATAGACCAAATAGCATCTGGCAGACCATCATGGATTTGTTTAGCTTGTTCCACATAGTTGGCTTCTTAAGGTTGGAAATAGAGGCCGGTATTTTAGAAGAGATGCTAGTGACGCCTAACTCGCCTATGTAGGATCGCACCCTGCAAGCGATGTTGATGTAAAACGATGCGCGCGTTCGCTTGATGAACAAGTGGTAAATGAAAAAATGCCAGAGTTTACACCCTGGCATTTGGTTTACTGTTAGTTTGTAATCAGCTTAAATAGTGGAGCTACTCAGTCTGATTATTTCGCTACGTTGCCTAGTTTCAACCAAGTATCAATCACCGTATCTGGGTTTAGTGATACAGAGCTAATACCTTGTTCCATTAACCACTCTGCAAGATCATCGTGATCCGATGGACCTTGGCCACAAATACCAACGTATTTGCCTGCTTTGGTGGCAGCATCAATAGCCATCTTCAGCATCGCTTTTACTGCTGGGTTGCGCTCATCAAAGAGATGCGCCACGTCGCCAGAGTCACGGTCAAGACCGAGCGTTAGCTGAGTCATGTCGTTTGAGCCAATTGAGAAGCCATCGAAGTACTTCAAGAACTCTTCTGCAAGAACCGCATTTGATGGTAGCTCACACATCATGATGACTTTAAGGCCTTGTTCACCACGACGAAGCTCAAACTTCGCAAGTAGGTCGATAACTTGAGCGGCTTCGCTAGGCGTGCGAACAAATGGGATCATGATTTCAACGTTCTTCAGTCCCATCTCATTACGAACGCGTTTAATCGCTTGGGTTTCAAGCTCAAAGCAGTCTTCAAATACGGGTGAGATATAACGAGAAGCACCACGGAAACCAAGCATTGGGTTTTCCTCGTGTGGTTCAAACTCTTTACCACCCACTAGGTTGCTGTACTCGTTTGACTTAAAGTCAGACATACGGACGATGACACGCTTAGGCCAGAAAGCGGCTGCGATCGTTGAAATGCCTTCAGTCAGCTTGCTGACATAGAAATCGATCGGATCTTTATAACCGCGAATACGCTGAGTGATCTCAGCCTGCAGCTCAGGAGATTGCTGGTCAAAGTTCAGTAGCGCTTTCGGGTGAATACCAATCATCTTGTTAATGATGAACTCAAGACGCGCAAGGCCCACACCTTCGTTAGGGATTTGAGCGAAGTCGAACGCACGGTCTGGGTTACCCACGTTCATCATCACTTTTGTAGGCAGCAGTGGCAGCTCGTCAACAGCAGAGCGGCGGATCTCAAAGTCCAATTCACCTTGATACACGTAGCCTGTTTCACCTTCAGAACATGACACAGTAACCACTGCACCGTCTTCTAGACTGTCGGTAGCGTTACCACAACCCACGATAGCTGGAATGCCAAGTTCACGAGCGATGATCGCTGCGTGACAAGTACGGCCGCCGCGGTTGGTCACAATCGCTGCCGCTTTCTTCATTACTGGTTCCCAGTCCGGGTCTGTCATGTCAGTGACAAGCACATCGCCTTCTTGAACAAGTGACATCTGGTCTAGGGAATCTACTAGGCGAACGGTACCCGTACCGATACGTTGACCAATCGCACGACCTTCAACCAACACATCCGCTTTGTTGTTTAGCTGGAAGCGTTCAATCACGTTTTGCTCGCTTTGAGAACATACCGTTTCAGGACGAGCCTGTACGATGTATAGCTTGCCGTCGATGCCATCTTTCGCCCATTCAATGTCCATTGGACGCTGATAGTGCTTCTCGATGATCATTGCTTGTTTCGCAAGCTCTTTGATCTCCTCGTCGTTCAGAGAGAACTGGTTACGTTCTTCATCAGACGTATCGATGATATCTACCTGTTTGCCAATCTCTTGGTTGTCAGAGTAAACCATCTTGATGAGTTTAGAGCCAAACGTCTTCTTAACGATAGGCGCTTGACCTTGCTCTAATAGCGGCTTGTGAACGTAGAACTCGTCAGGGTTCACGGCGCCTTGTACTACCATCTCACCTAGACCCCAAGCCGAAGTGATAAATACCACTTGGTCGAAGCCAGATTCAGTGTCTAACGTAAACATCACGCCCGAAGACGCTTTGTCTGATCGAACCATTCGTTGAATACCCGCTGATAGCGAGATACCACGATGGTCAAATCCTTGGTGTACACGATAGGAAATCGCTCTGTCGTTAAACAGAGACGCGTAGACATGCTTAGTGGCTTCAAGTACTGCATCAATGCCTTTTACGTTCAAAAAGGTTTCTTGTTGACCCGCAAAGGAGGCATCAGGAAGATCTTCAGCAGTTGCGGAGGAGCGCACTGCGACAGAAAGTTCTTCATTGCCTTCGATGAGTTCTTGATAGTTAGTTCGAATATCCTGCTCTAGGTCAGCAGGGAAGGGGGCTTCTAATACCCATTGACGGATGGTCGCGCCTGTCTTACGCAGTGCGTCAACATCATCAACATCAAGTTCGTCTAATAGTCCGTGAATGCGCTCATCCAATCCTTCGAAATCGAGGAATTGGTTGAAGGCATAGGACGTAGTCGCAAAGCCATTTGGCACTGAAACACCCGCGTTAGCAAGATTAGATACCATCTCGCCAAGCGAAGCATTTTTGCCGCCGACCTTATCGACATCGTCCATGGACAGACCATTGAACCAAAGGGTGTTGTTTTGCATGTCTTTCTCCAGAAACATTGCAGCTGTAGGATATAGCAAACGATTACGTATTCAGTGAAAAAATAGTTAACTATTTTTACAAACTGTGGGGGAACGTTATTGAATGCTAGGGTTTGTTATCGATATTATGTAATGCATCCTACTTAAATTAATTTGAAAAATTAAATAAAAAATGAAAAATGATAGTCAAAGTCGTGACGTATTCTACGTTTCTGACGGTACAGCGATTACTTGTGAGACATTGGGACACGTAGTCCTAGGTCAATTTCCATTCAAAGCCAAAGAAAAGACATTCCCCTTCGTAGAGAGCACGCATAAGCTCGATGAACTCATTAGAGAAATTAATCAATCTTATGAACGTAACGGTGTGAAACCTTTAGTGTTTTTCTCGATTGTGGTGCCTGAAATTCGAGCAGGATTACTTGCTTCGCAAGCGTTTTGTTACGATGTGTTAGAAAGTTTGGTAGCTCAAGTTAAAAGTGATTTACAACTGGAACCAAAGCCAAAATTGCAGCGTTCACACAGTGTAGGGAAAGATTCCGCTAAGTATTTCGACCGCATTGCCGCTGTCGAATACACCTTAGCGCACGATGATGGCGTTTCACTGAAAAACCTAGAGCAGGCAGACTTAATACTTCTGGGTGTGTCGCGTAGTGGCAAAACGCCAACAAGTCTTTATCTAGCGATGCAGTTTGGTCTTCGAGTCGTTAACTACCCATTTATCGACGACGACATCAAGCGACTGCGTCTAATGCCAGAGTTTGAGATCCATAGGCATAAACTGTTTGGCTTAACGATCAACCCTGAGCGCCTGACCGAAATCCGCGAAAATCGATTGGCGGGTAGCGAGTATGCGAGCACAGAGCAGTGTTTACAGGAGCTAGCGAGTGTCGAAGCTTTGTTTAGGCGCGAAGCTATCCCTTATATCAACACCACATCGCTGTCAGTCGAAGAGATCTCGACTCGGGTACTTGAACGCGCTGGGTTGAAACGTCGAGTGTTCTAGCTGTAGACTGGATGCAAACTCGGGTAGGCGTATTCAGTAGTGTGTGGATAAGCTTCGCTTCGAAATGAATCTAAAATCCTCAACTTGAGTCGTCACTGGTGAAGAACAGAGTACTAACTCACAGCGCTGTTCTTCGCTAACCGATACAATGTACTCAGATTAATCCAATTAAGAATATAGCGTTAACATGTTGAGTTTTGTGTTGTTGAGCGGCGTTGTCGTTTCTGTTGTCGCCTATCTATGTCTGACTAAAATAACCAGTCTTAAAAGCCGGATTGGTTATTCAATCCTCTCAAGCTTGGCGATTGTCGGTTTGTCTTTTTTGATTTGGAGCCAATGGCGAATGCCGCTGCCGCAGCAAGAAATGCAACAAGAGCGTCCCAACCATCAAAGTGCCATGATTGACCTGCAAAACTCACTAACCGAGTCTCCTAATGATTCGGAATCCTGGTTTAAGCTAGGTCAGCTATATATGCAAAGCTTGGAGTTTGATTCAGCGGCTACCTGTTTCAATTATTCCATTCGCCTTTCTAGTATGCCTTATGCTGGTCAATATGCTGCGTTAGCAACCGCGCTGTATTACCAGTCTTCTCAGTCTATTACACCTGATATTCAGCGTTACCTTGATAAGGCACTAGAGCTAGATAGTGACAACGACACAGCGCTGCAACTTATCGCGTCGGATTACTTTTTGAATGCGGATTACGATGAGGCGATTCGTGTGTGGACTCAGATTTTAGATTCGAACAGAGTGGGTATCGATCGGGCTGCAATCATCGAGAAGATCAATCAGGCTAAGGGAATGAGGTAGCCACCATATAGGAAGTGGCTACCGTGTCTAGCAAGTTCTAGCCGTGGGTGTAAACAAACCCGCCATACATATACTTAGTCGCTTCTGCCCCTAAGATAACCACTTTGCTTCCTTGGAATAGCTTCCCACTGTTCACGAGTTTAGAGAAACTGCACCAAATCGCGGCTGAGCCCAGGTTACCCCAATGTTTGGCATCGTTGACGATCTTATTTGGATCGATGTCTAGCGCCTCGGCTAGCATGATGTCTATTCGTCCACTGGCTTGGTGGGGAATAATGTAGTCAAAGTCATTCAGCTCGTAGCCTCGACTTCTTAATGCCAAAATACTGGCTTGAAATAGCGCTTCGCCACTTTTTCTCACATTCGTGGCATCGTGATGAAAGCGCGCTTTGCCCTCTTGGGTATACACCGACATAGAACCGCCATCGAGAGATAAACCGGGTGATTGCTCAACACCAATCTGTCCGGTGAAACAGTCAGAAATCTTACCCATTCCTTGCTCACTTTCCGGAGCAATAATAACACCGCCAGCACCATCGCCCATTTGCATGTAATTAACGAGCTGTGACTGGTCGAGAAAGTCTTCGTTATAGTCGAAGTAGACTGACCCTGTTTCACTGCCAACGATCATCACTGGTTTTTGGAGCATAGCGAGACGTGGGATGGCGATTTGCAATCCACTAGAAAAACCGGTGCACGCCTGCCTTAATTCCATAAACGGGCCATGATAGCGAAGCTTCTCCGCTACCCAAGCGATGCTAGGCGGGAGCTGTGTGTCTGGGGTGGTAGTGTGTCCTATCAGATAATCGATAGCGTCCAAACTGGTATTGGATTGCTCAAGTAGATTGCCTATCACACTCACCACAAGATCGGAGTTACTTGGCGTTGGGACGCTGGTATGGGAATAAATACTGCGTGAAAAGTGGCGCCCTTCAATTCCTAAAAATGGTGCGATACGAGCTGCAACTTTCGCGTATCTTTTGCCTGATAGACGTTCGAGTGCATCAAGCAATTGTGCGTTGGTAAGATGCTGATCTGGAAACAAATGGTTTGCGGCGAGCAGTGACACACTGCCCGGTAAGAAAGTCGCGCTCATTGATTAACTCTCCCTAGAATCAAAGATGTGCTCGATAGTAATGCCTAGCTCTTCGAAGGCTTCTCGCTCGCTATTCAATAGTTTGTATAACTTCTCGGAAATGAGTGTGTTGAGGGCTTTCCATTCCGAGCGGTCGTAGCCTAGCGCTAAAGCATGTTGTTTGGCTGCGGAAACGTGTCTTGCCTCATCTTGTTTAATGGAACGACACAAGAGCACAAACGGATGATGTTGGTCTAATCGGCCTTTTTCTAGATACAACATTATTTTGCAGACCAGGGCATCAAGACAGGCGATCTGCGCGAAATGTTCTTCAAATGTCCTCCTTGAACCAAGCGACGCAAAAAAGCGTTGGCTGCGTCGCTTTATCGCAACAACGTCTTCCGGTACCTCTAACTGTGACTGCACTAATTCAAGCGCATCCTCATGATACTGTTCATCGGCAACGATTCGCTCAAAGTCGTCACGAGCAGAGGAAAGTGATTCAGGCAACTCACGCTGAGATTCGTTATAGAACACCCATTGTGAGCTTTGTTCACCACAGACTAGTAAGGGAAGAAGCCGTGAAAGGGCGGTATTCTGAGAATCCGTGAAATCTAACCTTGTATCACGATATTCATGGAGCCAGTACTTCACAGGGCTCTCACTAACACCTTTAAATGGAACAGACGGAAAACATGGCTTCATGGGCACTCTCAAAATCCTTTTTACAACACACACTATACGTAGACCGGAGTCCGCTCGATTTCTTTCCTTAAAATCGCAAAGTTTTTGTCTAATCGTCGAATAAGTCCTTAAACATAATGTAGTTAATTTTTACTGAGTTTACTTCTATGATGAAAGAGCTTTATGCGTTCCTGTATCGGAGATGAGATATGACAGACATTCCCAATGGTTTAGTCGAAGGGCGAGTACTTGCGAAAAAGCAGTGGACTCATAATTTGTTCAGTCTTGAAGTTTCAGCGCCCATAGAACAGTACGTAGCAGGTCAGTTTACAAAACTGGGTCTGCGTAACGAAGAGGGCGAGTGGGTGCGCCGAGCCTACTCTATGGTAAATCACCCTAACCATGAATATGGCTATCAGCATCTGGAATTTTTAATTATTGCCGATAGCGACGGACAATTGTCGCCAAAACTTAATCAGCTTGATTCTGGTGATCCAGTCTTTGTAGGAAAACAGCCTTCGGGGTTTATGACTATTGAAGAAGTACCTGACTACGCGCGAGATTTGTGGATGCTCTCTACAGGTACGGCGATCGGTCCTTTTCTGTCTATGCTAGATGACGAAACACTAACAAGCCGGTTTGACAATGTGGTGCTGGCTCATGCAGTCAGAACTGCAGACGAATTGGTTTATGCTGAAACCATTAAGGATGCCTTATCTAGGTTGGGGGAAAAATTTAAGTTTGTTTCGATTGTATCCCGTGAGCATCACGAGCAGAGTTTGTCAGGGCGGATACCAGAGCTTCTGTTGAGCGGTGAGCTACAGACAAAAGTAGGGATGAATTTACAGGTACCAGATAGCTTCGTATTTATGTGTGGTAATCCGGCGATGGTCAAAGACACGAGCTCCGCGTTAACAGAGCTTGGTTTAAGCAAACATCTGCGCAAAAAGCCAGGGCACTTCTCTAGTGAGAACTATTGGTAATCCTAGTAGGTGTAGCCCAGTCCAAAGTAGGCTGCCTCTAGACCTGTGTTGTAACCAACGTCTGCCGTGAAGCCTGTGACACCCGTTTTAATTAACAGGCCTATGTTGCCGTTGAAGCGTAGGTCTGATTCATAAGTTTTAAAAGGCAGGTCTGAAATCTTCTCTTCACTTCGGTTGGCAACCCCGATACCCGCGTAGCCCACAAAGTTATCGCTTAGAGACTTAACAAGACCCACGTTAAGTCCAAAGTCGTCATTATTCGGACCAGTGCCACCGGCGAGGTTGGCGTAGAAACCGTAACTTAGGTTTCTGTCGTAATACAAACCGACGCCAAAACCACCTTCGCTCGTTGTACCAACAGAGACACTGTTGTAGGTGCCTGCGAAAGAGAATGATGAGGCTAAACATAAACTGATCAAAAGACGTCTTTTCATGGGGTTCCTTTAGAGTATGAATGACTCATGCCTTTCGAAACACAAAGCGGTTTCAGATACTTACGTACTAAACATTCTAGCAAAAAGCCCCAACCAATGGGTTGGGGCTTACAGTTATCTCGAATGGATCACACATTCATTCTTTAACAAAGCGAGTAGATAGCCAATAACATTAGTAATTAGCCTCGCGAACCGCTGCTTCTTTGTCCCATTCTGGTACCACGGTTTCAAGGAAGTGTTTTTTCTCAGCGTTCATCTTGTCCATATCCATTCCAAGAGCTTGTTGCGCTTTCTCTTTAGTAGAAATGTCAGGAATTTCGATAGGGTCAGTAATGCCTTTCTTCGCAAGCAAACGAATCAGTTTCGCACGAGCATCTGCCGCTTTGTCTACTGAGGTACCGAGTACTTCAAGTGCAACTTCAGGGGCGTGCATGTGGACACCATGAGAAGCGATTGCGTAGTCCCAACGCCATTGTGCGTGACGAATATCCATTAGGATTGGTTTCATCTCTTCTTCTGTCGCACCTGCATCCCATGCTGCACCGGCTTCAAAGTGCGCAGCAACGATTTGTTTCTCTGCAGTCAGCTTCATGTTGAGCACTTGCGCTTTGCGAGTTGATACTATGCCTTGTAGCTGATCTTTACTTTGGGTGTGGCAGTTTGCACATGTATCTTCGAAGCGGTCAAATGGGTTACCCACTTTGTGATCTGTATAGACTGTACCATCTTCTTTAGTTACTTTCGGCATATGACAATCAACACAAACTACGCCGTTTTTGCCATGGATACCATCGCGCCAAGTTTCATAGCCCGGGTGCTGTGCTTTTAGCATTGGTGCTTTAGAAACAGCGTGTTGCCAGTCTTTAAAGTTAAGCGCGTCGTAGTATTGCTCCATTTCTGTTACTGAGGTGCCCATATCCCATGGGAATTTCACGGCTTTCGTTGGGCCTGTGAAGTAGTACTCTACGTGACACTGAGCACAAACCGATGCTTGTTTATCTAGGCGAGATTGCTCATCAAACTTCTTACCAATGGCTTCAAAGGCACGCTCAACGTATGGGCGCGTTAGCGCAAGCTCTGGCTCACCGTTTTTGAATTTGTCACTGCGAGTGTCGTGACAATCGGCACAACCGATAGGGTTTGAAATTTCTGCACCTAAGCGCGCCCATTTGCCTTCAAAATAGCCGTCCTCGCCACGCTCATCGATGACGCGAGCGACGTCAGGGCTTTTACAGCTCCAACATGCCATAGGCATTGGGCCAGATTTCGGATCAGTTGGACCGCCAGTTCTTAAGGTTTGGCGCACATCATCAAGGGCATAGAAGTGCCCGCGCGCTTTGTTGTAGTCTTTAGCGAAACCGTAACCTGCCCACAGGATCACCATGTTCGGGTCATGAGCGAGCGCATCTTCGATCTCGACACTCTCACTGGTTTGCTTCCAGGATTGGTATTGGTCAGGGTGGTCTTGTTCGTAGGCCTGATTTCTCGGGTCCATTAACTCTTTTTCAGAGGCAGCAAAAGCGGGCACACTCGCGGCGCCTAATATAGCTAATGCAGCAACGGAACTAATAATCCAGTGCTTGTTCACGATGGTATCTCCATATTCTAATTTTTGAAATGCGTTGTGGGGCGAATTTCCTAAACAAGACTTGGAGATGTCTAACTTATATAGACGTGTTTATATTACCTCATAGTTAGTAATATTTGATTACATCTCGAACCATTTACTGTTTTAGATCAATTTAACTAAGTGATTGAGTTCACATCTATTTTTAACTAACCCTAAAGGGGTAGGTGTTGGCATTTTTAGGTGAAATTCATTCTCATTAAAAACAATGGTTTATGTAAAAATTCACACACAAATATTGGTGACATTGCTCACTAATTGAACGCTGGGTGCTAGGGGATTAAGCAGTGTCGTACTACTATTTATTCGTGAAGCGTTGTGGCTCATCCTAAATAAGAATTGATTTCATTTCTGTGTAAATAACAGACTGGCGGTTATTGGTTTGTTTATTGAAAGGAAAAGTCATTGGTTATTAACCTGATAGGTGAATGTATAGGTTCGCAATATTGGGTTTAAGGAAAGGATACAATGGGCAATGTAAAATTGACCATGGTGATGATGCTTCAGACCCTCCTAGCATTCATTCTCTGTGGTTACTCACTCAATGCCTTAGCCGACGATGCAGCCCTCATTAAAGAAGGGGACTCTACAAGGCATAAGGTGGAGTTGATACGTGATAAGGATTACAAATGTATTCAGTGTCACAAAGACTCCAAACAGACTCTGGCAGGCTCGCACGGCGAGAATGTGGTTGAGATCAGAGGTGCGGCACCAAGCTGTACGGACTGTCACAGTAATATCGGACCTGATCATCGTGATGGCGCCTCAACCGTTGTTAAATATCATGCCGCTCAGTCACAGCCGGGCACAGATAAAACGTGGCTAGATCCCGAAGCTATTCTTAAAGCAAACAGCCGATGTACTGACTGTCACCAGCCGCAATACTTGCGTGAGGACAGCTGGACTCATGATGTGCACGCGAAGAATCTAACGTGTACCAATTGTCACTCGGTCCACGCAGAAAAAGCGAAAGTGCTCTCTTACGACCACAAAGCCAAAATCAAGATGTGTGTCGATTGCCATAAAGACTTCAATGAAAAACGTGAAGAGGAGGGCAAGTAATATGAGTTGTTCAAGACGAAACTTCCTTGCCGGTACTGGAGCTGTAATATTTACCACAGGTGTGGCAACGACCTCAGTGCTAACGGCACGTAATTCAGTCGCAAGCGACGACACTGAAAAAGCAGTGCGTTACGGCATGCTTCATGACGAAAATGCCTGTATTGGCTGTACGGCCTGTACCGATGCATGTCGTGAGGTGAACAAGGTGCCTGAAGGTGTGTCCAGACTGGAAATCCACCGCTCAGAGCCAATTGGTGAGTATCCTGATGTCGAATATCGATTCACTCGTGAGTCCTGCCAGCATTGTGAAAACCCTCCGTGCGTTTATGTGTGCCCAACAGGCGCTGCCTACAAAGATGAGAAGACAGGCATTATCGACGTGCACAAAGAAAAGTGTGTCGGTTGTGGTTATTGTTTGGCAGCTTGTCCATATCAAGTGCGCTTTTTCCATCCTGAGAATCACTCAGCGGACAAATGTAATTTCTGCCGCGATACCAATTTGGCGCAAGGCAAACTGCCAGCATGTGTAGAGAGCTGTCCAACCAAAGCTCTGGTGTTCGGTGATTTGAACGATCCCAATAGCGACATTAACAAAATGCTGAGTATCAAAGTGATTTATCGCGATAAGGAACATTTGGGTACTAAACCTAAGCTGTTCAAAGCCGCATTCCACAAGGGGGAGGTGTAGTATGAGTACGTGGGAAACAGCCTTTCATTTCGACTCCCTTGTTTGGGACTGGATTATTGCGATCTATCTCTTCTTGGCAGGGATGTCAGCAGGCTCCGCTCTAATTGCCATTTACCTCAAGCGTAAGGTTATCGAAGGCGACCCAGCGCAAAATGGCATCATGAAGGCGATGGCTTGGCTCGCGCCGTTCGGCATTATTGTTGGTTTGCTTATCCTGGTATTCCACCTGACTAAGCCGCTTGAGTTCTGGAAAATCATGATTTACTACAACCCATCCTCCGTGATGTCGATGGGTGTCATCTTATTCCAAGTCTACATGGCGGTGTTGTTTGTTTGGATTGGTATGATCTTCAGAAAACCAATCATGGATGTGTTGGGTAGTAAGTTCGATTTTGTCGAGACTATCTTGCTCAAGCTGGAGAAAATTGAAAACGGATTAGAGCTGTTTTTAGGTTTCTTAGCCATTGTTTTGGCGGCGTATACGGGCTTCTTATTGTCTGCGCTTAAAACGTACCCGATGCTAAATAACCCAGTACTGCCAATCTTGTTCTTGTTCTCGAGCTTGTCCTCGGGCGCAGCGGCAAGTTTGCTTTTCGGTATTTTGGTCTTTAAAGAAGATTCACATAGCCCGAGCGTTAAGTGGGTGCACAGCTTTGAGCGTCCAGTTGTGCTGTTTGAGTTGTTTGTGATTGTCACTTTCTTTACTGGTCTTATTTTTAGTGGTGGTCAAAACGAAGTAGCAGCATGGAATGCGATTGGAGGCGGCTTCTGGTCTAGCTGGTTCTGGTATGGCGTGATTGGTATCGGGATGCTGCTGCCGTTAGGGCTAAACTACTTCAGCCCAGGTGAAGTGAAGTTGAATCACGGCTTTATTCTCGTGGTGACGACCTTGAGCTTGATTGGGGTGCTGATGCTGCGTACGTTTGTGTTGTATGCGGGGCAGATGACGGTGGTTTAGGGGGAGATGTTTAATGCGGACTCCCAACACGCGTCATTCCACTGGCCGTGCGCCTGCGCAGGCAGGAATCTTCTAGAGGCTTGGTGCGTACTTTGAGTAGACCCCTGCCTACGCAGGGGTGACGATTTCTCTAACGGGAATGAGTGGAGAGCACAAAACTCTCAACCACCGTCATTCCTGCGCAGGCAGGAATCTACTGGAGGCTTGGTGCGCGCTTTGAGTAGACCCCTGCCTACGCAGGGGTGACGACTGCTTTGAATAGGAATAAGTGGAGAGTAAAAAACTCTCAACCACCGTCATTCCTGCGCAGGCAGGAATCTACTGGAGGCTTGGTGCGCGCTTTAAGTAGACCCCTGCCTTCGCAGGAGTGACGTCATCTTTTAATAGGAACTAAATCATTACATGATCGGCTATATAGGATTGTTCACATTAATCACAGTTGCAGTAACGAGCTCATGCGCAGTTTTGCATGGACTGGTGTCTTACGCTAAGCCTCAGCGCTTCGCCGCGAGTGAAATCACCCTAAGCCGATTCTTCAGCACAATATCTTTCTTGTTCGCGTTGTGTGCGATCCTCGTATTGGCCTACGCATTCGCAATTGACGATTTCTCCATTCGCTATGTTTCGGATAACTCCAATCACCAACTCCATCTGGGCTACAAACTGGCCGCTACATGGGGTGGACACCAAGGCTCAATGCTGTTTTGGGTAGTGACATTGTCACTTTGGGGTGTCGTCATAGCTTGGTCAAAGCAGCGCAACAGTGCGAAGAATCACGCAAGTTGGGTCATGCAGTTCATCGTAGCCATCTTTGCTTGGTTTACACTGGCGGCATCCAACCCGTTCGAGTTGAATGCGGTCATACCGCTACAAGGACGTGACTTAAATCCGATGCTTCAAGACGTCGGACTTATCATACATCCGCCTTTGCTCTATATCGGTTATGTGGGCTTTGCGTCGGTTCTCGCGATGGCGTTGGGGGCGCTGCTTACAAACCACGTTGACCTTGATTGGATTCCTAGAGCGCGAACCTACACCCTAATTGCATGGCTATTTTTGACGGCTGGAATCGCTGTAGGTTCTTGGTGGGCATACTATGAGCTAGGTTGGGGAGGCTGGTGGTTTTGGGATCCTGTTGAAAATGCTTCTTTGCTTCCTTGGCTCACGTCAACTGCGTTATTGCATACCATGATGGTCGCTCGCAGTAAGCAGCTCATTTTCTGGACCTATTCTCTGGCATTTATCACGTTCTGTTTGAGTATTCTTGGGACCTTTATTGTTCGCTCTGGCGTGCTTACATCCGTTCATGCGTTTGCGGTTGATCCTACAAAAGGCTTTAGCCTACTAGCGATCTTAACATTGGTCTTTGTCCTCGCTTTTGTTGCTCTTATTTACAGGGCTGATGCTATCAAGTCGTCAAGTATTACTAGTGTGGTGACCAAACCATTCTTAGTGCTGATCTCAGCAAATTTGTTTGTATTGGCGACCGCAGTCGTCGTATTTGGCACCTTTTATCCCATGGTTTATGAGTTAGCAGGGCTTGGGAACATTTCCGTTGGCGCTCCGTACTTTAATTTGCTCTTTGGGCCCATCGCGATAGCGAGTTTATTCGTTATGGGGGCTGTGCCATTTCTCGGTTGGTCTAGGACAAACGAGAAGCCAAGCATCGGGAAGCCTGTAATCCTGCTGCTTGTTTCACTGCTATTGGCTTTTGCTATCGTTACCTACAGCACCATGCATTACGAGCCTGTGGGGGCTGAGTGGTCGAACTGGGCGCTCTTTACTGTCTGGGCGAGCCTTTGGGTGCTAATCTCACATATCATTTCAGCGATCGTTAAGGTAGGTAAAACATCGCTGTCGGCACTGGTTGCCCATATTGGTATTGCGATAGCCGCGTTTGGATGCGTTATGAATGCCGAGTATTCATACGAAATCACAAAAAGGCTCGGTCCCGGCAGTCAAGCCGACTTTGGAGATTACCTAGTTAGCTATGTTGACACCAATTTGTACATAGGCCGAAACTTTACCGCTGAGCAAGCTGTTATTGAGCTCGCTGATAAGGAAAACGACCAACGTACTGTGATCGCCACTCCTGAGAAGCGTCATTACTCAGTACGTGTCATGACCATGACGGAGCCTTCAATGACGCCACTTTGGCATGGTGACATTTATATCTCTTTGGGTGATAAAGTGGATACGACGGATTACGCCGTTCGCATCCAATTCAAGGCCTTTGTTCGTTGGATTTGGTTTGGTGCGCTATTGGTGTGTATATCGGCATGTATCGCATTGCTTAGAAAGCCTAAGACAGCCTTAGTTTCAAGACGTTCTACTTCAAGGGAGGCTGTAAATGTTGGATAAACTCCGGATAGCTATTGCTACTGTCGTATTGTTTGTTGCAGTCTTACTAAGCGCCAGTCATGTATTTGCCACACAAGCGCACTCTGTCGAACTGTTTGAGTTCGATACACCCAAACAGCAAAAGCAAGCAATAGAGTTGGCGAAAACACTTCGTTGCCCGATGTGCCAAAATCAAAACCTTATCGAGTCCAATTCTCCTGTGGCAAAGGATATTCGATTGCGAGTATTTGAGTTGGTGAAATCAGGACAAAGCAATCAACAAGTTAAAGCGTATATGGTTGACCGTTACGGTGAACATGTACTGTATCAACCCTCCATGTCTGGTAAGAATATCCTCTTGTGGGGGATGCCCGTTGCCTTTGCTATGATGCTCGCTGGCTTCGTGATTGTTACTATGCGCCGAAATTCCCGCAAATAGCTTGCTTCTATTCAAATACACCATTGATATTAAAGCGTAAATTGTTTATCTCTATAACAAGTTCAAGGATGAAGGAGATAAGCCACCATGCCGTATTCGGTATCTACTGATAAAAACCATCTCGATATCACACTCATACACCGCTATCTCTCTGACAGTTATTGGGCGAAAGGTGTCCCTTTGTCTGTGGTCGAAAAGTCTATTGAACACTCTTTGTGTTTCGGCGCCTATGACAACGATGGCAGCCAAGTGGGGTTTGCGCGTGTTATTACAGATCGTGCGACGTTTGCTTATCTGAGTGATGTCTTTGTTGTCGATGATAAGCAAGGGCAAGGTATCGCTAAATTAATACTAAGCACCATTGAACAGCATCCTGATCTGCAGGGCTTGAGAAGAACCATGCTTGGCACGGTCGATGCGCATTCTCTTTACCAACAATTTGGATTCCAATCGATTCAAAAGCCGGAGTTCCTAATGCAGAAAAAGGGAATCGAATCCTATGTCTAGTTTTGACCGCCCCAATAACAAAGAATGGCGTAGCGTATTGTTGACTGATGTGCCTCAGCACAAGCCGACAGTGATCGATTGGTATTTTAATGCTTGGGGCAAGCGTGAACCGAATAACACGTTGGAAAGCTATACCCAGAAGCTCGAGACCTTTTTACAAGACGGCTCCATTCCAGCGCATTTAGTTATTTGTGATGACGAGCGACCGATTGCGACTGCGCATATTCGTAAATATGAAATACCCAATTACGTTGACTATGAGGATTGGCTTGGCGGTGTGTATGTGGACTCCGATTATCGGGGCCAAGGTGTTGCGAAAATCGTAGTCAATAGCGTGATCGAAAAAGCCAAAGCCCTTGGGGTTGAGAAGCTCTATCTGCAAACGGAAAATTTGTCCGGCGGTTTATACGCAGAACTCGGATGGAAAAAGCTTCATCAAACTAATAATAAAGGCAGTGAGGTGATAGTCATGGTCAAGGAGTTATAGCATGACACCGATTCAACGAGAGTTTTTCCAACAGTTTCTCGATACTCTGCCGAACCCTGAAAGTGTCGATACCGACAACGTCATTGCTGAGCACTACTGCGCCGATGAATACAACGCCAACGAGTGCGCCAGACTGATCAACGGAGGGATCAAAACCGCATCATGTGGACTAAAAGCAGGTTGGGATGTCGAAGACGAGCCATTACCTCAAGTAGGCAGCTATTCGCTTGTCTTAGATTGGCAGCAGAATCCGGTATGTGTGATTCAATTAGTATCTGTCGAAGTATGTCCGTTCAATCAAGTGAGCGAAGAGTTCGCCTATGCAGAGGGCGAAGGCGATCGCACATACGCTGGGTGGAAAGCGGCACATATTAAGTTTTTCGAATGGTACGCTAACGAAATTGGTGTTGTGTTTTCGCCCGAAAGTGAATTAGTGCTAGAGCGTTTTAAGAAGGTGTATCCAAGCTAAATGAAAAGTATCGCTATCCAAACTGAACGTCTTTCTATGGCGCAAATCACCCAAGCTGATTTCGACTTGTTCAAGCGCTTACAGACAGAGCCCAAGGTTATTGAGCTTTGTTTCGATAAACCTAGCGAAGAAGAGATACAAGCGAGATTTGAAGAGCGTCTACCGACATGGGTCAAAGGCTCAGAACAGTGGCTCTGTTTGGTTATCTCACTAAAGCAAACTAGTGAAACCGTTGGAGTGACCGGCTTTAAAGTAACTGATGACTGTGCAGAAGTGGGGTATTTGCTTCTGCCCGAATTTCATGAGCGTGGGATTGGTACCGAATCGCTAGAAGCTTTAATCAAATGGGCGGAGCGCGATCTCGATCTCAGCAAGTTTTCCGCGATTGTGACAAAAGGAAATAGAGGCTCAGAGCGTGTGTTAGAGAAATGTGGCTTTGTGCTGACCAAGGTTGATAAAGACGCCTATCAAATTGGTGGTCAAACCTATGATGACCACATCTTTCACCGCGGCTAATGTCACAAGGAGTGCCCTTTGATTCGTAATGTCACCGCATCGGATGCAGATGCTATCGCAACGATTTACAACCACTACATAGTCAATTCAACGTGCACGTTTGAAGAAGAAATTGTGTCAGCGCAGCAAATGGCGGAGCGTATTCAGACGCTGATTGACTCGCAGATGCCATGGCTCGTGTATGAGCATCAAGGACAAGTGATAGGTTACTGTTATGCCAAGCAATGGAACGCGAGAAGTGCTTATCGGTTTACGGCGGAGTCCTCTGTTTATCTTTCACCTGAGTGTCCGATAAAAGGGGTAGGCAGTAGACTCTACGAGCAACTATTTAGCCGATTACGTGACGATGGTATCAAGAACGTCATGAGCGTCATTACACTACCTAACGATCAGAGCACCAGGTTCCACCATAAAATGGGCATGGAGCAAGTAGGGCACTTTAAGCAAATTGGCTTCAAGTTTGACCGCTGGCTAGATGTTGGATACTGGCAAAAAACGCTCTAAGCCATAGGAGCAACTGTGGTTGCTCCTAGATAGATTCTAGTTCCGGCAATAACCGAGTCTCTCAAGTTGTCACCGTAAGCGATAAATTTGACCGACACCTTCATAGCTTCTTCACTTAATATCTTTCCTTCATTCACTGTCTATCTATGCAGTTCAGACGTCCTATATCCAGTTCCTATCAATAGGTGAGGCTTTAATCCTCTGCTGCAGAGTGTTCGTGTTTTCTTTAGTGAGGTGTAATGCACTCTCACTTGAAGAGGATTCGATATGCCACATGAAATAACCATTGGCGAAATTTACATTCCACCCTTTCTATTGGTGATTTCGCTCTCCTACATTGCTACGCATTTTGTCACTGCGATGTTCGCTAAGTTTAACGTTTATAAACACTTAGCTTACCCAGCCATCGCAGATATCAGTTTATTTATTTTAATGAGTCTGATCATTGGTCTGCTCATTCCTTTTGTATGAGGTGACTTATGTTTCACAAAACCGTTACTACCGCGATTCTTGCTATAGCTGCAGGAGCTGGCGCTTACGCGTACTACACACATAACGTTCAAAACCCATGGACACGTGATGGACAGGTGCGTGCACACATTGTTCAGGTAACACCACGCGTGACTGGGCAGGTTGTCGCATTACACGTGACCGATAACCAAGAGGTCAAAGCGGGCGATGTCTTGTTTAAAGTTGATGACAGCCAATACAAGGCAGGGTTAGCGAGTGCGAAAGCGGCTGAGCAACAGGCAAAAGCACTGCTTCGAAAAGCACAAAATGAGCAGCATCGAGCGGAAGCCTTAGAGCATAAGGTGCAAGGTTCGGTGTCGACATTGGCATTGAACAACTATGAAAGTGCGGTAGAGACTGCAGAGGCAAATGTAGCCGCCGCGAAAGCGAACACCCAAGAGGCAGCGCTGTTACTTGAATACACCGAGGTCAAAGCCCCGGTCGATGGATACATTACCAACCTTAATTATCGAGTAGGTTCTCAAGTGGTTGCTAACGCGCCTGTCGTCGCACTGATCGATGAGAACAGTTTCTGGATTGAAGGATTCTTCAAAGAAACAGATTTGAGCGACGTGAAGCTAGAGCAAAATGCACGTGTGACCTTGCTGTCCGATAGCAAACAGGTCTTAGAAGGCAAGATAGAAAGCATTGGCTACGGCATCTCAAAAGTGGATGGAAGCACGGGGAATGCACTTCTACCAAACGTGAACCCTAACTTTCAATGGATAAGGTTAGCACAGCGTTTACCAGTGAAAGTAAAGCTTGATCGTGTTCCAGATGACCTTCAGCTGCGTGTCGGAACCACAGCTTCTGTGCAGATCTTGTCTGATTGAGGTGAGCTATGTTAAATCCGTCTATGAAAGCGGCCATTAAGTACGGGCTCGCGTTAATTCTCGCGATGTTTTGTTCTATGTCGTTAGGGTGGTCAAAAACATCGTGGTCGATGCTTACGGTAACTGTTCTCGCAACCTTAGAGATATATGGCTATTGGGCACAAAAAAGCCGCAATCGTCTCTATGGCACGGTGATAGGTACTGCTGTTGCGTTTCTGATAATTGGGCTGTTTGCACAAGACCGAGTGATGTTTATCGCGTCACTCACCGCCTTTTTGTGGGTATGTGCGTATTACCAGTCGCACCGCTCGTTGGGCTATATGTTCAATATTGCGATTACTGTTTGCCTAATCATTTCTAGCTCCGTATCGGCGGACAGTACCTCAGTTATCAATACTGCGATATTGAGAATGCAGGATACGGTACTCGGTGTGGTGGTATTTTCGTTGGTGTATCGATTGGTTTGGCCAACGTCAACGGATGAAGCTTACATCGAACGAGCTCAAACTGGATTGACTGACCTGCAAATGCTTTCAACCTTGCTTAAGGCCGATAAACCCGACTTTGAAGCAATCAGCAAGCTAAATGCAAGTGTGAAGAAGACCTCTAATGGATTGAAGGAACTGCTTTCTCTTCCGGTAGAAGATAGTGACTTTTTATCGCGTCATCGAGAGAGGCTGGTGGAGCTTAGTACAGCTGTCGACAACGCAAGTAAGATTGTTGATCAAGCGAGTTCTGGAGAGATGACGAATGTATCTGAGCTCGATCTGCAAATTCTTGATGAACTTAACGAAAAAGTCCGAGACTTTCTTGAAAGCAAAGGCGATGTTCCACTGCATCACATCAATAAAAGAAGTTCGTCTGCGTTGCCGAAAATGTCTCTACCCAAGGAGAAACGTATATTTTTTGCCAACATTGCTGCTTGTGTCACAGTCACGGCTTTTGCGTTGTGGATTTACATGCCTGTGCCAAATGGTGCGCTTTTTCCAACGTTGGCCAGTGTCCTAGCTGCGAACATATTGGCGATTCCAGGTAAGGCAGTGAAATACATCATGCTGTTTTATACTATCGTTGCAGCGTTTTTGTTGTTGCAGTACACCTTTATCATGCCTGCGCTTACGGAAGCGTGGCAGATTTTGGCGCTCTATTTTTGCAACGCTGTGTTGCTTTGGCGATTGTGCGACATCCTTAAAATGAGCCCACTTAAATCGCTCGCGGGGAACATCCTTGTGAACATACCTGCTAGTGCGGTTGAGTTAGTCCCTTCATTCAAAATACAGGGACCGCTCAATATGATAGTGATGCTATTTATGTCATTGTTACTTATTGAGTTTTACTCAAAAGTGTTTTCGATTAAAGCTTAGGTGAGGGCTCAGTCCTCTCCTGCAGAGTTATTGATTTCTCATTACCATTTTACACTCCATATCGTTCCTTAACGTGATTTGGAGTTACCATGAAATTAAAAGCAATAACTATCGCACTTCTTGCTGGCACTATGGCTTCGGGCATCGCTGACGCATGTACATCAGTAGCTTGGAATACTGAGCTTGGCACCTTTACCTCAAGAACAATGGATTGGATGGAATCGACCAAACCTGTCTTGGGAAATATCAACAAAGGTGACATCCGAGCCATCCAAGGCAACGGCTTGGGTGACAAATATACGGTTAAGTATGACATGGTTGCCGTGCTTGCTTACGGCGAACTAGTCGCGGATGGCGTCAATAGCGAAGGTTTGCAGGTAAACGCACTGTTCTACCCTGACATGACAATGAAGAAAGCAACAAAAGGCTCTGAGGTGACTCAGTTTACGGTAGCAGAGTACTTACTGGCCAGCTACGCATCAGTTGATGAAATAGTGAAAGCGTTGCCAAACATTGAGTTTGCATCCATTGATATGGAAGGTATGCCAGTTGAAATGAAACTGCACTGGTCGGTAACCGATAAGAGTGGTGACCGTCTTGTCATCGAGATGGATGAAGACGGCATCAATTCCTATCGAGGTGACGATGCTATGGTCATGACTAACGATCCATCGATGAAGATTCAGTTGGAGCAACTTAAAGAAGTGGAACCCCGCTTTAAAGACGCAACGCGTGATACCGATTATGGTTCAATCGGCAACGGTAACTCTCACAGTCGTTTCCTACACGCAAACTACTTTATGAGTCACCTAGAGCAACCGACAAGTGTTACCAATGGCATGATGAAGTTGTCAACCGTTCCATTCCGAGTGCCAGTAGATGCGCCATACAAAGACTTTGGTCACGGTATGTCAGGCTACGCTACGGAATACACCATCACGCAGAGTCTTGAAACAGGTGACACGGTATTCGAGTACAACTTCGATGAAAACTGGAATACGGTCCAATTCAATGTTTACGACATGATGGGTAAGGATTTCAGAATGCCGCTTGATAAGTCGTATATGGCGAAGTTTTAAGATAAACGAATAGGGCACTCCAGGGGTGTCCTATCACTTTGAGCCTAGGGATGTAATTATCGCGTGCTCGATAGCTTCGATAGCTAGCGTTACAACCAGCGGCACATGCGCTTGATACGGATGCAGTACATAAATCGAATTCACTTTCGTTGGTCGCGCGTCTGAGATAGCGGTTACGCTCTTGTGTTCATTAAGAATAAAGTCGGGAACCAATCCAATACCTAACCCTGTTTCTATCAAACTAACTACATCAAAAACCGTATTGGCTCTATGTGAGATAGGGAAGTTGATAGTCTCACTTCGACCATTGAATTCTAACTCATGTGTAATTGGCTCAGACTGCCAATGCTGCGCGATGTATGGTGATGCTCGAACATCGATGTTGTTAGTGTCAGCACTACAAAGCAGATCGACAAACTCTCCAAGTTTACGTTGTTTCAAATTGGAATTTTTTGAGCTTCCTATACGAATGGCAAGATCGATGTCGTCTTGAATAAGATCAACATGTTTGTCGTCAGCGATCAGGTTTAAGCTTACTTGTGGATGATCTTTGAATTTGGCAGTGAGGCTTGGCAAGACAATCGATTTCATTAGTGCGTGGGGCGCGGTAACGGTCAGCCTACCTTTGGGCTCTTGAAGAGAGGCGGAGGCCTCAATCCAAGCACTTTCGGCGATCGCGCTCATCTGTGCGCACTTTGCATAGAAGCGTTCGCCTGGGGAGGTGAGGGTCTGTTTTCTGGTTGTGCGTTTAAGTAGTGTGGTATCGAGCTCTTGCTCAAGCTGCTTGAGGGCAGTACTGACCACTGATTTGGAGACATCCAGTTTATCTGCTGCTTTGGAAATAGAACCACTTTCTACTACCTGCACAAACACTGACATTAGACGTAGCTTGTTCATAAGTACCTTGATTAACCACTCATTCATTATTGTTCTGTTTTATAGAACAGAATTTTCTGATTGCTTTGTTTTTCATTGGTAATTGTACGCCTAATATTGGTTTATCAACAACGGGAACAGTAGGAAAAAATGATGAGTGAATCCGTTTTAGAACAGTCAAAAGCAGGTATTTCAGGTTGGCAATCGGCGTTCAATAGCCAAGATGCAGCAGGCTGTGCAGCACGATATACCGAGGATGCGGTAATGGTCACCAAACCATTTGGTACTTTTGAGGGGCGTGAGGCCATTGAAGCGTTTTGGCAAGGCATTATGGACCAGGGATTTGCCGACGTTGACTACACAAATGTGAAGTGGGTAAAAGAGAATGACACTGGCTACATTTTGAGTGCCGATTGGACCATGAATAAAGCGTTCGGTGTGGTACACAAAGAGTTGTGGGAGATACAAGAAGATGGGTTATCTCGTTTGACTTATGATGAGTTTGAAGTGTTAGGTGAGCGATAGCGCACACTTCTGCGCTAAAACCACAGTACAGGAGATGTACTGTGGTTTTGGTTGTTATACCTCAGGAAGGATAACTACTTCCACACCATGAAGCTCAATCTGTTTTATGATGTTCTCTGGTGGTCGCTGATTCGTGACAACGATATCAATATCCGCCCATGTGCAAGACTGGTACATCAGTTGCGTGTTGAACTTAGTACTATCCACCACACAAATTACTTGCTTAGACTGCTTTGCCATCGCCAGTTTCAGGTTGGCATCGGTCTCTAAATCGGTAGTGATGCCAGATTCTGATATCGCACCAATGCCTATAAACGCCTTGCTTGCCTGATATTTTTTTATCTGCTCAATAGTCATATCGCCCAGGATGGCGTGTGAGAAGTCGTCGAATGCGCCACCAAGCACACTTTTTCGAACGTTGGGCTTATGACTTAAGGCACTCAAGCTCTCAATTGAGTTGGTAATGACCGTTGATTTGACTGAGAGGTTTTGAGCGAGCGCCGTGCACGTCGTACCGGCGTCGAGGAAAATAATATCGTTCTCTTCTACTAGGGAAGCGGCAAACTTGGCAAGCTGCAGCTTGATTGGATCCGTACCAGACCTTTGATGAAATGAGAGACTAACGGTTTTCTCATCTAAGATTGCACCACCTCTAATTCTCAATATTCCCGGTCGCTCTGATAGTTTAACCAAATCTCGCCGAGCTGAATCGTAAGAGATTTCATAGGCTTGGCATATCTCTTCGATGGTGACTTTTCCGTGGTTTTTTATCTGCTCTTCGATCGCTATCAATCGTTCTTCTTGAGTCATTGTTTGATCCTTTGCTGCATCTGCTTGTCATTGTAGCGTAAGTGAATATCAATAAATACTTATATGTGCGTAAAACCACTTATCTTGACTTGCTAACTCGTTGTTAAAAGTCCGATGTAGCACTTTGTTCGTGATTAAACTTGAAATTACGTAAGTTAATGTGCAATATTATTCGTGTTTGTGCGGTTTCGTAAGTTAATTTGCATTTTTTAAGTTACGTTAAGCGAAAAGTGAAGGGTTTCGCTTAAGTGAAATGCTGATGATGCCGTAGTCACTAATCAATAAAGAGAGTGTTCAATGACACAGAAGAGAATTAAAACAGCCATCATCGGATATGGATTTTCCGCCAAAACTTTCCAGATCCCATTTATCACCACCTTACCTGAGTTTGAACTGACCGCTATCAGCACCAGTAAAGCGGGTGAGGTCAATACTAGGTTGCCAGATGTTAAACACTACACCAGCGCAACCTCAATGATCGAGGATACGGATGCAGAGTTAGTCATCATTACCGCCCCAAACCATGTTCATTTTGAATTGGCGAAGCTAGCGCTAGAAAGTGGTAAACATGTGGTGATAGAGAAACCGTTTGTGACCCGTATTGAAGACGGAGAAGCGTTAATTAAAATGGCGAAAAAGCACAATCGAGTTTTGAGCATCTATCACAACCGACGTTGGGATGGTGACTTTCTTACGGTCAAAAAGTTGATTGAAGAAGAGATGCTTGGGGACATCAAACATTTTGAATCCCACTATGACCGTTTCCGGCCACAAGTCCGTCAACGCTGGCGTGAACAAACAACGGATGGTGGTGGGATCTTATTCGATCTCGGTTCCCATCTTATTGACCAAGCTGTGGAGCTGTTTGGTGTCCCGGACTATGTCAGCGCTGAGTGCAAAATGCGACGTGAAAGCTCGACTAATGTCGATTATTTTCATGTGATTCTCCATTATCCAGAGCATTTGGCGATTTTGCATGGTGATATGTTTGATGCTGGACCTAATCGGCGTTTCACCGTCAAGGGAACACTAGGAAACTATGAGAAGTGTGGCTTTGATCCTCAAGAAGCGCGGCTAATCTCTGGCGTGCTTCCCAATACACTAAATTGGTCAGAAGAGACACAGGAGAGCTACGGTATGCTGTATCAAGATGAAGGAGCAGAGACAGTAAAGACTGAACTTGGGGCTTATCAGGACTACTTTAAACAACTCGCCAAGTCGATTCAGGATGGCCTTGAACCTCCCATAAAACCAGAAGAAGCGCTTCAAGTTATTCGATTGATTGAGCTTGCTATGGAAAGTAGCCATCTTGGTAAGAAGCTTTCAGTTATAGAGGCAAAAGGGTTTAAGCTATAACGAGATAACCAAAATAGGGAAAAGCCATGTCATCTCTAAAAACACGACCATCAGACGCAAGCCCTGTCGAATTTATCGAAAGCGTAGAACATAAGCAGCGCCGTGAGGATGCTGAGACATTACTCACAATGTTCACTCAAATTACGGGTCGCAAGCCAGTTATGTGGGGAGAGAGTATTATCGGATTTGGAGAATACCGATACACTAACACGCGTGGAACGTATTCTTGGTTGATGACGGGTTTCTCTCCTAGAAAGAGCAACACGACTATTTACGTAATGCAAGGCTTTGAAAAATTTCAGAAAGAGTTAGCCGCGTTGGGCAAAAGTAAAAACCGCTAAATCATGCCTTTACATCACGAATTTGGAAAAAATTGATCGTTCAGCACTAGAGGATCTTCTCATGAAAGTGGTATCAGACATGGAATCTAGGTACGACTGCACCTGATACAGCTCAATATTGAATCCCGTCCAATACCGACAAACAGAGCAAGGGGCCAGATTTGTTTGCCGTCATCTTTAAAGCTACTATTCGAACTCTAGATAAGGAGTATTCTCTCTACGCCAATCAACTGCGTGATCTCGCCATGTCAAAATACGGATGTATAGACTTTGTCAGCAGCTGTGAAGGTAATCAAGAGTTAGCCATATCTTACTGGGTTAGTGAGCAAGATATCGCGCGATGGCGAGATGACCCTTTACATAAAAAGGCTCAGCTCCTAGGTAAAGATAAGTGGTATGTAAATTACACCGTTGAAGTCGTTGAGGTAAAAAGGAGTTACTCAAGTGAACGTGTCGTATCGTGAAATGCAAGTCGCCGACTATGATGCTGTGATGGCGTTGTGGCAAGAGACTGAACATATGTTGATTCGTGAGGCTGACAGTCGAGAAAACGTCACCTCGTATCTCGATAAAAACCCGAACATGAGTTTTGTCGCCATTGTCCATGGCAAGATTGTTGGTGCAGTGCTTGCGGGTACTGATGGTCGGCGTGGATACCTTCAGCATCTTGCGGTTGGGGCAGATTATCGTGGCAAACGCATCGGAAAAACCTTGGTTGAAAAAGTAACCGACGCCTTCGCCCATATTGGTATCAGTAAAACCCATCTATTCGTGAACACTGAGAATGAACAAGCTCAGATGTTTTATAAGTCCATGGGGTGGGAGGTGCGTCAGGAAGTGAAGATGTATTCGTTTAACTCGTCTGCCAATTTAGATATCTAGCCTCTTGAAGCCGCAGATAAAGAGCGCAGGAAAGATTTAGAACCGTACTGCGCTCTGTCAATATTTAATTTTTTAAGAATCGGTTGTAGACAAATAGTAAGATAAAGGCACCGAGCGTCGCAGTAATAATACTGCCGATATTTATTCCGCTTGCCCCGCCAAATCCCAAAAATCCACCAATAAAACCACCAACAAAAGCGCCGGCAATTCCGAGAAGCATAGTTGCAATCCAGCCACCACCATCATTCCCCGGCATTAACCATTTTGCTAAGGCGCCTGCAATCAGTCCTAGAATAATCCATGAGATAATGCCCATGTGTAACTCCTTTGAAGTGAGAATCTTCTTAAGCATAGACGATGGTTAGATTTTTAAAGACTTGCTATTGGTTGTAGACGGTGATCATATAGACAATCTCAATTTAGAGATGGTAGGCAGTGAGCAATAGTGTTCTATTATTAGGTAACTAATAAAAAAGCCTAGCACCTTCAAGGAGTTTTGAATGAGTGTTCCTTCTTCTTTTGCCCCCCGACGTATATGGGCTGCGCTACTTTTATCACTTTCATTGACTTGTTTTAGCGGGTTGTTATATGCAGAAAGTGAACCTGCTCAAACAGCATCGCCTGCAACCTCTAAAGCGGAAGCTGCGTTGGCACGTGTGAATGGCGAAATTCGTGATTTATCCGAATCTTTGAAAGTGACGAGTGGTGATCAAAAAGACGCGATTCAGTTTCGTTTATTCAACAAGAACAATGAACTTCGGGAAGTAATTGGTAATGCCATTGACGCTGATTCATTGCCGAAAGACATGCTGATCGAACAAGTTCGAGTCCAACAGAAATATACGACGGGAGCAAAAGTTTACCTCGAGAAGAAGATTGAAGAGGTGACAGAGCAGTTTAACGCGGCTAAAGACGAGAGCAAGTTGTCTATTCTCAACACTTATAGTGAGCTTCAGGAATACTTGAACTCAGCCTATGACGCTAGCTGGCAAAACCTAGTATGGCTCGAAAAGCTGGATGTACAAGACAAGGAAGCAGAAGCGGAGTTTGAAGTCCTTATTGGTAAAAACCTTCGTTTAACGTCAGCGTCTATTGAGTATTTTGGACAGCAAGCAAGTGCAATAAGCACGCAAATAGCGTCGGCCCCAGAAGGTGATAAAGCAGGGCTGCAAACGAGCCAGCTGATTCTTAAACAGCGCCTAAGCATCGAGACAAAAAGCTTAAGAAACCTCATTGTGTTGGGTGATGAAGTTGGACTAGATACCTCTGAGTATAAGCGTCAGGTGTTCTCCATTACTGGCAACATTACACAGGATATTCTCGATGCCAAAGTAATGCTTTCACTAATAAGCCATTGGTGGAGTCAAGCTGTTGATTGGCTCGCAGATAATGCTCCACAGCAGCTGTTCCAGGTACTTATTTTTCTACTCATCTTGTTCGTAACCCGTGCGATAGTAAGGCTTGTACGAAAAGTTGTCTCGAAGGCGGTAATCAATAAAAACCTCAAACTGTCCCATCTGATGCAAAACTTCTTTGTTTCGATGTCAGGTAACATTGTTTGGGTTATCGGTATCATGGTGGGGCTATCGCAGGTCGGTTTGAATCTTGCGCCAATCCTAACCGGTTTCGGTATTGCGGGTGTCATTATTGGTTTCGCGCTCCAAGATACGTTGTCTAACTTTGCTGCTGGTATGATGCTCCTCATCTACCGTCCTTTCGATGTGGGGGATTTTGTATTTGCGGGTGGCGTAGATGGCAAGGTGAGCCATATGAGTCTAGTAAACACGACTATTCGCACCTTCGACAACCAGATTATCATCGTTCCAAATAGCAAGATTTGGGGTGACGTCATCAAGAATGTCACACACGAACGTACTCGACGCGTAGACATGATATTTGGTATTGGCTACGGCGATGACTTACTTAAAGCAGAGCAGGTCTTAACTGATATCGTTCATGCTCATCCAGCCGTTCTGAAATCCCCAGAACCCAATATTAAAGTACATACCTTGAATACTTCGTCGGTCGATTTTATCGTCAGACCTTGGGTTAAAACAGATGATTATTGGGATGTGTATTGGGACATCACTAAAGAGGTCAAACTTAGATTTGATCGCGAGGGCATCTCGATCCCATTCCCACAACAAGATGTGCATTTGCATATGGTAAAAGACGCCGCATCTGATAATTCTTAATATTTCAAAGAACAGGGAAAGGAGTACCTTTCCCTGTTCATTTCATTGGAACTAGATATTAAGTTGCTAGAGTGTTGACGATATATTCTGTACCATCACTTAAATTCAATAAGTTAACGCGCCAACAGCACGCATAAGGTGATGAGCATGATACGCCATATAATCCTCATTCAGTTTAAACCAACCGCAACGGAACAAAACATCAGTGAGCTAAAGGCACTGTTTGAGGCGATGCCTTCGAAAGTGGGAGGAGTAGACGCTGTAGAGTGGGGCGTAAACGATAGCCCTGAAGGTAAGAATAAACACTATACACATACTGTGTTGATGACCTTCCGTGACGAAGCCGGGCGCCAAAATTACCTTCCGCATCCAGAGCATGACGCATTAAAGGCAGTGTTTCGTCCAATTCTAGAAGACATTGTCGTCTTTGATTATTCGCTCTAGATAGCTATGTTAAAGATCTCAAATACAGTAACACTCGCCGATTGGGAGATAGAACTGACCGCTATTCGCTCGATGGGGGCTGGTGGTCAGAAAGTCAATAAGACGAGCTCAGCTATTCACTTGCGTTTTGATATCAAGCGCTCCACGTTACCCGATTTCTACAAAGAGCGACTCCTAGCTTTAACTGATTCAAGAGTCACCAAAGAAGGCGTCATCATCATAAAAGCTCAACAGTTCCGGACTCAGGAGCAAAATCGTGAAGACGCCCTAGAGAGGCTCAAGCAGATCATACTTTCTGCGACCGTCGTTCAAAAAGCTCGCAGAGCTACCAAGCCGACTAGAGCATCACAGAAACGACGGGTGGATAACAAGAAGCGTAAGAGTCAAACCAAAGCCTTACGTGGTAAAGTGCAGTAGTCACCATAGCGGGTTACGCGTTAGCCATAAAAAATTATCGGTGAACGGAAGTATATAGACACAACAGATTTGTACAGAGGGAGAGACAGTTGAACATTGTTAAGGATGACTTAAAAGGTCCTCAAATAAAGGCATTGCTACAAGAACATTTAGATGACATGTACGCCACATCACCAGCAGAGAGCGTTCACGCGCTCGATATCGACGCATTAAGGCATTCGAATGTAGAGTTCTGGACTGCTTGGAATGGAGAGTGTTTACTCGGCTGTATCGCCCTTAAAGCTCTAGACGTCGGGCATGCAGAGATCAAATCAATGCGCACTTCGCACCAAGCTAGGGGGAAGGGAGTTGCTAAGTCATTACTCATTCATCTAGTTGAACAAGCCAAACAGAGTGGCTTTACGCGTTTGAGCTTAGAAACAGGCACCGAAGACTATTTTCTTGCCGCACGGTCACTGTATCTGAGTCATGGATTCGTGGAATGTGAACCATTCGCGGATTATGTACTCGACCCAAATAGCACATTTATGACTAGAGCACTCTAGTTTGTTAGGAGCCAGTGATGTTAAACACCACTGGCTTTATCTTTATCTACTTACCATGTCGCTCTCGCCATTCTTGCCACATCTTCGCTTTAAACTCTAGAAAACCCATATCGCTATTAGGTGTAAACTGCTCGATAGTGCGTTCTGTAGGGTTGAGATAGTCAAAATACTCATAATGCTGAGTATTGTTGTGACTATATTGATAGCACTGAATAGTGATGCAGGCTCGACCGTCAGTGGCTTCATTTCTTAATTGATGAATTTGATTTAACCCGGGCGATAGCCACGTTACCTCATCGGTAATAAAAGATTGAGAAGCGAACGGTTTGGGGTCATCGTGATACTTGGACAGCATGGCAAAAAGGTGCACGGTGATTTCACCCGAAAGTACGCGAATAATTGCGTTGGCATCACCATGGTTGTGAATAGGCGAGTAGTGACCACAAGGCCATATCTCCATCACATAAGGGATGCCCGGAGATTCACCTTGGTTGACGCCCATCGTAATGCGCAGATAGGTCTCTTTCGGTGCATCTTGACCAAATTCACCAGCCTTGGATTGTAGTGTCTGATAGCACCAGCCATTGACGTCATTAATGCTCTCATTGATAGCTTGTTCAAACTCAGGAAATGCCTCCGTATTAAGAACAAAGCTTTTACCGGAAATATTAGCGTATAGCTGTTGACATGCAGGAGTAAGATTGGCAGCAACGGTTTTATGATGAAACGCTATCTCATCCATGCTGATCTCTTCTATTTTTGTCACAAAGAGCGGGGGATCGATGGTAACAGGGTCCTGGAGGATTCGTTGTTCGAGGCGATTGTCTGAAGCCAGAATGTCGATTGTCTTGACCCGCTTCAACCAGCTTTGAGATTCATGGTCGATGTCACTACCTTTTAGGTACAGTTCATCGTGTTCAATTCCGTACTCCAAGAGAACGGTATCTCCTCTTATCTCTCCTTTTCCATAGCGAACAACGGCATTATTCCCATCGACACTTATCCAATATTGGCACTGTGGATCGCGATCGATGACACTCTCAGAACTAGTGAGAATTACCCACTCGCCAGACGAGTCTAGACCTTGTAGTGTAGTGGAAATATTGGTCACCGATAGCTTCATTGCTCGTTTGTTGATCCCAAAGCAAAACTCTAAGAACGTCAGGTCGCCATCACGTTCAGCGCTCACAGCCACCACACCTTGCCCTTCAATTTTTAGCTGAGCGGTTAGCTTCTCGGTATGACTGAAATCTGTACTCTTGGTCAGAGCCGAGCTTGTTTTCTTTGTTCTACTTGTCATTGTCATTTCCTTTTGATTTGGTGTCCGAGTAGGCACGTGTTGCTAAAATCCAACTAAAGTCAGCGCCTGCTCTTTGCGCTCCTTGGTGGCAGTTCATACAGCTATCGTATTGGTGATAAGTTTCCATCGTAACGTTTGCCAATTGACACTCGGGGGAAGGGCATGCCGCCTGCTTGCACCGATGTTCCGTCCTCACACCCAAAATCACCATCTGTTGGTGTTTTGGGTGACGCAGAAGGCAGTTGCGGCCATTGCGAGCCGATAAGTTGATAGTGTTCCCAAACCGTTCCTTTCAAAAGGTTTCGGTATCGAGTGTTCATATCAATGGTGGAATAACCGAGATTTTTAGCATTGTCTCGTACTGGCGTGTCAGGGATTTGACTCAGCCGAACGACATTGATCGGTGTAGAATCAGAGAAATCGCCAGGTGCTGGGACTCGGCTAGATCCTGGATGCTGGGCGGGGTTCGCTCTCAGTACCGTAGGTTCACGTTTGTAAAGCTCAGGATCGTAGTAGGAAGGCGTCATGCTTTTCGGTGTTGACGGGTCTTCACCGAGGTTATCTACCTGCTCAAAAGTACCCCACACCCACTGCGGGAAATCGGGAGTCTTTTGCGCGATATGGAAGCCAACTAAGCCGACTTTGGTAGTACTGCAGTCGCAGCGCATCATGGCATTGGGGCTATCATCACAGGTTCCAGGTATCGATACAATGGCGTTGTCTAATGTAAAAAAGCGAGAGTGATACTCTTCCGCTACTTTACTGAGATCTCGCCATGCGGCTTTAACCTCAATCACACCTTCTTTGTCTTTTCCGTTACCCGACGGCAAGATGATGTCCTCACCAGCTGGCCAGTTTGAACGATTGTAATAACCTCTTTCACGTATAAAGTCATATTCGACTTTATTGACCCTTACTTCATATCTAGTAAACAATCCTGTTTGGTCAACCAAAGGCCCACTAAACGCTTGATCGAGTTCATCAGCGACGGTGCTAAACTTGGACCCGCTAACTAGGACAGGTTGTCCCTTATAGTCACCATTCTTACAGATAGCCGTGCCATTACTTGCGCTCCATGCAACGGGCTTCGAGCCATTTTGAGGAAAGAGATCAAACGCGGATTTCCAACCGAGCCATACTGGCAATTTGCCCCCGGAATAGTCTCCAAACGCCTCATGACTTTCTGGCTGCCATGGTTCGCCGTGGCTATTCGCATTGGAGGGCCACATTAGGGCTATAAAATTTTGCCAGTTGAAATAGTCAAAAAAAGGTCTTTTCACTACGCCAGAAGCGGCAAAGGGCTGCGAAGGAACTTCACTAAGTAAGTGTCCAGAGAGCTTGGGCTCTAGGTCTCTGTATAGTTCTTCCTGGCTTTCAGCGAAGGCGTAACACGAAAATACCGCCAATACGGCGAGTAATTGTTGTTTAGTTCTCATTGCTTACTCCTCGCATTCACGTGGTGAATTCGCAGCGTACTTGGCTTGCTCTTGTACGGCTATTTGCATTTGAAGAGAAGTATCTAAATTCAGTAGTTCTGGGTAATTTCCACCACTGTATGCTTGAGGGAATTGTGTTGTCTGAAAGTAGTTCACGTTCTCTTGACTGTATTGTTCACACAAACCGTCAAATCCAAAAATAGGGGGAATAGTCACACCCATCTGAGGGTTTGAATCGTCAGGGTTGGCATATGCGCCGGCATGACAAGAAAGGCATGAACTTAGCTTGTTGTCGACAGGCCCAGCCAATCGACCCTCGCAGCCAAAGTGCTCATAGTGTCTGATACTGGTGTTGAGTACGCTTTGACGCGCCGTTATTGACTCGTCCTTTGGCACGGCTGGGAAGGTCCAAGGATCCATTCCCCACTGCAAACCAACAGGTTGGAGATTATCCCAAACGCTTTTACCATTGTTATTGATGTAAGCAAAAGTGCCATAAACCCAACGACTAGGAGAGCGGCTATCTACGACGGCAACATCTACTTGGACCAAGTGGACATCTTGAACTTTTCGTGAGCATTGCTCAAAGCCAGATTTGGTCTCTACGTGCCTATTCGCTTGCCATTTGGGTGAGTTTTGTAAGTAGTCCACATCTGAAGGTGTAACGGTTGAGAACAGGAACTTAACGACGACCGTTCCCTCGTTAAATGGCATGCCCTTAGTGGACGTAATGCCATTGATTGTTTCTAGCACGGGCTTTCCATCGCTATTGAAACTCTGGCCAACGGTATAGGCACCTATATCGTTGTACATGCCAACGGCCCAAGTTTCAAAGCCTCGACCTGTATCTGAGCTTGGTGCGCCAACCCCATAGAAATCGCTAAGGTGTGCGGTCCGCTCGTTCGTCAAACCATGAACAAATTCACGTCCAGTTTTTTGAGCGTAAGCCATCCATGGAATATGGTACCAACGAGTTTGGCCATCAACGTTAATTTTTAGGCCTTCAGCATTATTTAGGTCCATAGTCTGACCCTGTTTGATGTAGTTAAGGATGCTGGTGATGTATTCGTTGTAAACTGGTTCAGTTGACCAATTGGGTACCCCTGTATCATTAAAATCAACACTTTTGACTTGATCTGGAAGTTTAATTGCTAGCCAAGGGCAAGTCGCAGTGGTGCATGCTGGTGGCATTTCGGTAGGGTATTCATCACTGAGTTCGAAGGTAGGGCCCTGCCAATCACTGGGTGGTGTATTTACTGCGTTATTCCACGCAGGAGAGTCAGCTAGTGCTGCAAGTGGTGTTAACAACAGGCATGTGCTGAGCAATGTACGTGGCATGTAATGTAGATTATCCATATTGTTTTCCTAGTCTTCTGACGTATTTATCTCATATGGTGACGTTGTCACCACTTATAATATTTAGGTAGTTAATGTAGGTAGCCTCGGCATCTGCAGAAAGAGCGACTTCAACGAAGGTTCCGTTTGTCTCGTCAATTAAGATCTGACCAGAGGTGTCATTTTCTTCATTGAGCGTTTGCTCAACTCGAATCGGAAAAGAAGTAGTTGTGATGAGTTCAGGATTAGTAATTACAGACGCCGCTAGCGGATCCCAAAAATCCAAATAGTCGCCAATTCCTGGCGCGATAGAGTCACTGGCGAGTACTTGAGTGAGAAAACGAGCGCTGTTGTTTTCAATTTGCGCTAGCGCCTCGACAAAGTGACTTGTGATTGGGACTTGTTGTGTGGCATTTAGCGCAACGAGAGTTAGGTTAAGTTTGCTCTGTATAATTTTTTGAGCCCCTAATGGGTCAATGAAGATGTTCCATTCGGCGACCTTATTGGTATAACAGGGTGGTGCTTCTAAGGTTGGCTGAATGTTACCTTCAGCTCCAGGCTCTACAAACTCTTTAGTGAGGTTACCTCCCATCATGACCACACGTTCAACTTTGTTTTGAATTGCACTGGCTAATGGTCTGTTTTTTTCTGCGTAATCCAGAAAATTTCCCCAAGTAGTGCCTCCTCCTATGCAAAGCAAAGTAACCGGCTCTTTGGTGCTTAGTAAATACTCTGCTAAAAAAGGAATAGCATCCATGTGGACCTGATGTGGATTTGTAAAAGGAAATGCCGCGTCATAGTGGTCATCTGCAGCTTGTCTTTCACTCCCCGGAAAAGTGTTGCTATATCTCATAGGGGAATTGAACCCCTTAACTACGGGTATCGTGAGATCTTTTGGGTTACCAGTTAGTGTGAGCATGTTGCTTACATTGCGTAATCCATGACTAAGGTGCGCATCACCTGTGCCAGTAACTGAAATTCCATCAACCTTGATGTCTGGGTGCTTAAGCAAATAGAGCATTGCCATGTAATCATCGAAGTCGACGTCGGTGTCGATAAGAACGTTCACGTTTCTCTCCTTATGCGTTAGTGTGCATACAGAGATTAGGATATGATTTGTTAATGTCTCGTTAAAATTCTAAACTTGCTGAAAAAGCAAAAAAGGATTGAACATGGAAGCAATCAGAGCGTGGCGGGTTAATTGCCCATACTGTGGTGAGGCTTTCGAGACCTCTATCGATTGCACGGTCGACGGTCAGGAATACATAGAAGATTGCTATGTTTGCTGCCGCCCTATTTTGTTCGAAGTGACTCTAGACAGTGATGATGTCTTCGTTACGGTACGGCATGAAAATGATGTTTAGATTGAAATTCAACTAATTACACGTTACAAACTAGCTTGTTATATGGATGTAAACTGGAGTTAGTTTGGATATCGCCGTCTTTTTTACTGGTTTTTCGCTCGGTCTTTCTTTGATTCTTGCCATTGGGGCTCAAAACGCATTTGTACTTAAGCAGGGGCTTAAACGCCATTACATCTTTGTTGTGTGTGCCGTTTGTGCGATATCTGACGCCGCTTTGATTACCGCTGGGGTCAGTGGCTTCGGTGTGGTGATTGAAAAATACCCTCAAGTTGAACAGGTCGCCCGTTACGCGGGTGCTGCTTTTCTTTTTGTCTATAGCTTCCAGAGTTTTCGGTCGGCGATTTCCAGCTCACATCAACTTGATCCAGAAGGAGATGCGAACTCTAGCCTAACGAAAACCGTGCTTATCTGCTTAGCGCTAACTTGGCTTAACCCTCATGTTTACCTCGATACGGTCGTTCTTTTAGGATCGATATCGACTCAATATGCGCCAGAGCAACTTTCTTTTGGTTTGGGCGCTGTGACGGCATCATTCGTGTTTTTCTTCTCTTTAGGCTACGGTGCTCGGCTACTTACACCCATTTTTCATAAACCGATTTCATGGAAGATCCTTGAAGCCCTTGTCGGCTGCATTATGTTGGCAATTGCCATTTCAATGATTGGATTTTAGGAGTACTTATGGGGCGTTTAATTGTTGTTACAGGCGGTAGCCGAGGGATTGGCAGTGAGACGGCAAAGCTATTGGCAGAGCAGGGACACCGCGTAATCGTGAACTACCTAGCGAATAAAACCCGTGCAGAAGAGTTGGTTGAGTCTATTAGAGCAGAAGGTGGTCAAGCTTGGAGTTATCAAGCCGATATCGCAAATGAAGATGAAGTTGTCGCCATGTTTAGTCAGGTTTATAAAAAGCACGGCGAGATAGACGGACTGGTCAACAATGCCGGCATATTGAGCAAGCAGTGCACGTTAGAGGCACTGACAAGTGAGAGAATCAACAAGATTTTGATGACCAACGTGACAGGTGCGCTAATTTGCTGTCGCGAGGCAGTGAAATACATGAGTTCGGATAGAGGAAGTATTGTTAACGTATCTTCACGTGCTTCGGTAAGCGGTTCGCCATTTGAGTATGTCGATTATGCGGCTAGTAAAGGTGCTTTGGATACGATAACCAAAGGGTTATCGTTGGAGCTTGCTTCGCGCAATATCCGTGTAAACGGAGTAAGGCCAGGATTGATTCACACAGAGATGCATGCCGATGGTGGAGAACCAGGGCGAGTTAATCGACTTGCTGCTCAGATCCCACTTGGACGAGGTGGCGAGGCAGAGGAAGTCGCTCAAGCTATCGTATGGCTTCTTTCCGATGATGCGTCTTTTGTCACTGGCACTTTTATTGATGTGTCAGGCGGAAAATAGGGGAATCATCATGCACAAAGCTATTCATCATGAAAAGCACACACTAAGTTGTCACTGCGGAAATGTTCAACTCTCTTTTGAATCTATGCCAGAGTCCGTCACTAGCTGCAATTGTTCTATCTGTCGACGTTATGCAGCGCTTTGGGGGTACTTTTCGCCAAAAGATGTGTTAGTGACAATCAAAAAAATTGAGACCAAAGCGTATCGATGGGGAGATGGTTACATCGATTTCCAACATTGCTCTATTTGTGGATGCGTTACTCATTATACCTCTAGTAGCAAAGCCGATAGTTCGCGAACAGCGATTAATTTCAGACTTGCGGACAACTTGGCCAATTTGCATGTTCGATACTTTGATGGTGCAGATTCTTGGCAGACACTCGATGAGTGCGAGGTAAGAAAGGTATGATTAAGTTAAGCTTTCAAGATGTCATTCTTCGCCAAGCAATCGATGCAGACCTACCGGCAATCTACGATCTTATGACGGGTGATGAAAACTGGACTCAACTCAACGGACCTTACTTTGGTTATGAAAGGCCGACCCAAGCGCAGTTTGCGGACAACTACTTTTCGCGACTGAAACAAGGTCAAGATGCATTGGTCATCGAGTATTTGGGACGAGCGATTGGTACCGTCAGTTATTATTGGGAAGATAAGGCAACTCGGTGGCTTGAAGTCGGTGTATTAGTCTATGACTCTACTTTGTGGGGCAGAAGTATCGGCAAGAAAGCTTTAGTGTCCTGGGTAAGCCATCTATTCAATACGCTAGACATTGCACGTGTTGGGTTAACAACCTGGTCTGGAAACCCTCGTATGATGCGTTGCGCAGAAAAACTGGGGATGCAGCAAGAGGCGCGCCTGCGTAAAGTTAGATACTACCGAGGAGAGTACTATGATTCGGTTAAGTATGGTGTTCTACGCGAGGAATGGAAGGCACTAGAAGTGCAATGGCGTCTGCAAAACCACATTTATCTTTTCGACTGGGGAGATACCTTGATGTTTGACGACCCTTCGCAACAAGGAAAAATGTGCGATTGGACTGAAGTTAGGGCGGTTGAGGGTGCGGCTGATTTACTAAAAGGTCTATCCGCTCTTTGTCCGGTTTACGTTGCCACTAATGCCAAGGATTCGGCTGAAAGAGATATTCATAAAGCGTTTGAGCGAGTTGGGCTAGCTCAGTATTTATCTGGATATTTTTGCTATAGCAATTTGGGTGTGACGAAAGATGACGCCGAATTTTTCCCAACTATCGCGAGTACGCTAAACGTCTCACCAGAGCGATTGGTGATGACGGGTGACCAAACTCAAAGGGATATTAAGCCAGCATTGCGGGCGGGGCTCAGAGCCAATTGGTTTAACCCAAAAGGTTTGTTCGATGAGAATAGTAGTGAGGGTAGCAATGAAAACGGCTTTACCAAACTCGAAGACATTCTCCAAGCTGAGCAAAGCCGATTGATTGTTGTGACAAGCAGTTAGGATGATTGGATGGTGGTGATAAGCTTTTCTGCTTGGTCTAAGTATTCACCACCAAACAGGTTACAGTGGTTGAGAACATGGTAAAGGTTGTAAATGTGCTTTCTGTATTCGTACATTGGCTCAATCGCGAGAATACTCTCATAGCCATCGTAGAACTCTTGTCTAAACCCACCAAACAATTCAGTCATGGCTAGGTCGCACTCTCTGTCTCCCCAGTAGCTGGCAGGATCATAGCAAATTGGACCAAATGCCGTATTGGCGGCATTTCCGTACCATAAATCACCGTGTAATAAAGAAGGCTTGGGGTTGTGTCCCGAGAGCTGCTCGTTCACCAGTTCAACGAAGTCATCAATGTCGGTAAAAGTGATTTTCTTTTCTTTAAGCAGTTGTAGTTGCCAACCAATACGCTGCTCTGAGAAAAAGCGTGACCATTTCTTATGCCATTGATTAGGTTGGAGCGTTGCACCGATGTAATTGTCTTGGTCAAATCCAAATTCTTTCTGCTCGCCCCATTTGTGGAGTTTGGCAAGCTCTTCTCCAAACTGGTAGCTAGCCGGACCGGTATCAAGAGGTTTGACAGGGATATAGTTAAGGATAATAAACGCAGATTCTTTGGTCTTGCCGATTAATACCAACTCAGGTACGTGCACAGTATTGGTCTCACGCAACGCTGTGAGGTTGTCGGCTTCGATTTCGAATTTCGCTATGAAGTCTTTGTCGTTGAGTTTAACAAAGTAGCGTTGGTCGCCATCACTAATCATGTAGCACTGATTAATGTCTCCGCCGCTCATTTTTATTCGCTCGGTAATATTGAACTCGAACATGAGCGTTTCCGAAAGCTGATCTGAAATTGCTTGCCACATAGATTACCCCCCGCCTGCCAACACTATCGCTAGTGTAGAACAATATTGCTTACATAACATACTGTCAGCGCACAGATTCATTGACATGCCACCCGAATTTCCACTTGTGTTCTTACAAACGTGACCTAGGTTTGCTATGGTTAACACCTTGTCATATTTAAGTAATTGCTAGGAGAGCAGTCGTGGTTGTAGATACTGACGGCTATCAAGCACTCATCGAACACCTTGCACTCAATTTAAGTGTGTTCACCTCAGAAGTCGGGGATACCGGCGAAGAAACGATTGAGGATGTATCAACCGATATGGTGGCATCTAACATCATGGCGGTCTTTGAGCAGAACCCAGAGCTTCACTCAAGTGTTCGCTTCAAGTTGCTAAAAGAAGTCGACTTGGTTATTCAAGACCTGGAAGAGGTATTGGCGGGAGTCTGGAATAAAAAAGCGACGAACGAGCAAATCGCTTTTCTCGATGAATACATTGCGTTGGTTAAAAATTTATTTGATACCGCTGTCGCAAAGTACGATTAAATGATATTGACCTTTCTCTTGTCGATAATGGTGATAGGAGAAAGGTTATTGCACATTTCTAAAATGCCAAAAAGTAGACGCCCAGTATGGGTTATCTAATCTAGAAAGCACCACACCTTTCGATGTTGATGCATGCATGAAGGTATTTCCCCCCAAATAAATACCGACATGCCGAGTCTTTCTTCCCGTTTTGAAAAAGACTAAATCACCGCTTTGTGCATTATTGTAAGAGACTTTCTCGCCAACTTTTACTTGTTGCGCTGTGGTTCTTGGCAATGACAAAGCATAAGCGTCTTTATATACCGCCTGTACAAAAGCTGAACAGTCTACGCCAGAATAGTTAGTTCCACCGAGTCGGTAGGGCACACCTTGCCACTTTTTATATTCTGCTAAAAACGCGGCATTTTCTTGAGTGTTGTAGCTTTGCTGAGTGTGTTGCGCGCGCTGCGGTTGGCTAGAACACGCTGCCAATAAAGCTACCATACTGTATGAAATCAATAATTTAACAACTTTCATTTGTCACACTGCTTACATTTAAATGTAATAAAAACGTCATTAACGCTCTCTAGTATTTCCGATAATTCTATACCAAATCATTAACTTGTACGAATGAGTGACCGATTTGGTTACAGTTTAATTGATCAAGACAACGGACTGATTATGACATCCCCAAACAAGGGAACACGCTCCATCTCACTCGTGCACGCTTTAAGTGCCATTTTCTTAACTATTATCCTCATATTTGTTGGCGTTAGTTTGTTAAGTGCTAACGGTCTAAATCAAGTAAAGCAGCAATTTGATAATTTGTCAGAGAACGCATTACCGCTTTCGTTAAATAATGCCGCGTTGACGCAAGATGTATTAGAGCAGGTCAAACTTCTCAATTACGGCACACAGCTTGATTCAACACAAGAGCTAGAAGAAACCAGATTGCGCATTACCGAACTTGTCGAGCAAAGTGATAGCAAAGTCCAAAATCTGTTCGCTATCGCTGCTGAAATGGGCAACGCGGTAACGCCAGAACAACGCGATTTACTAGCGCAAAAAATTCTCGAACTCCAAGAGGCCACTCAGGCGATTCTTGCTTATCAGTCGGACATCTTAGCGATGGACGCCAACATTGATAAAGAGGTGTCAGGCTTTCGTTATGCAATTAGCACACTGGGGCAAGAAATGAACCGCATTAGTTTGCTGTTTACTCAGAATAATCCATCCTCAGCGGATGCTGCGACCCGAGTTGTCACAGCGGCAAGTTCCATGGAAAGTGCCTTCCTTATGCTAATGATGCAAACCGACCTCAAAAAAGCGAATGCTGAATACCGTCAAATGCGAAATCGCTATGCGAGTATCAACTTAGCCTACGATCAGTTTGAAGAGTGGCACCCAGAGATTAGCGAGTTCCCAAGCTTCACAGCACCTTATGAGATGGTGAAAGAAGGCTTCAAGCCAACAGGTGTGGTACGCCAGATCATTGAACGTTTAGAGCTTGTGACGACTCAGAGAGAGGAGTTAGCGAATGCAGCAGTGTTGGCGAATGAAACGACTCAACTTCTCTCCGACATATCTGATACGGCAGCAAAGTTGATTGATGAGAGTCAGTCAGTGGTTAATGACACGATTCAAACCAACATTGTTACTCTTGTCATCACAACAACGGTTTTGGTTATTGTTGTACTTTCGGTATTCTTTGGGTTACGACGTTGGGTAAATCGCGCTCTCAAGAACATTACACGCCAGTTGAAGCGACTAGTAGAGCATGACTTGACGGGAGATGTGATCATGTCCGGTCCATCGGAGGTGCGCGATATTGCACGCAAGCTCAACCAAGTCATCGCTTCGACTCATGACTCTATTGAAGTGGTGACAAGGAACTGCGAGACCTTGTATCAAACAGCAGAAATTAGCCATGGCGCAGCTGAAGAGACTCGCAGTAGCCTACTTGCCCAAAATGAGTCGCTAGACAGCATGGTGGCAACCGTGACTCAATTAGAAGCGTCGATTAAAGAGATCGCCACGGTGACAACGGCGTCATTTGCCGATTCTCAACAAGCTGAAGAGTTCGCTACGCTGGGTCTTAAAGCCGTGGAAGACAACCAAGAGCGCTTACATTCTCTTGAGACAACGCTAGGCAACAACGAAGCGTCGATGAACGAGTTGGACGGTAAAAGTAAAACAGATCCAAGAGATGGTCGATATGATCAGTGGCATTGCCGATAACACCAACTTGCTTGCGCTTAACGCAGCCATAGAGGCAGCAAGAGCTGGCGAGATGGGGCGTGGTTTTGCGGTTGTTGCCGATGAAGTTCGCAAGCTTGCAAGCGATACCTCGGAGCAAACTACGAACATCCGTCAAATGATGTCTGATTTAATGCATGCCGCTCAAGATTCTCGACAATCTGTGATTGAATCACGAGGTGAAATGAACCACGCGTTAGAGTCAAGTGAACGGGTAAAAGCGTCGTTTGCCGATATTGCATTATCGGTAAACCACATTCGCGAACGCGCTGAGCAGGTCTCTGTGGCAACAGAAGAGCAAGAAAGGGCAACCGCTGAAGTAGGGCGCGCCATTGTTCATGTAACAGACCAGGGTCAGCATTCAAACATGCAGCTTGAATCTATGGTCGAGAGCGCCGAACAGGTCGCTGAGATTGCTGGGCACCAGCAAGCAATGTTGCACAAGTACGAGCTGAACCGAATCTAATCAAGGCTTGAATCGTTTCTAAAAGGCTGGGTAAGTAGTTTATCCAGCCTTTGTTCGTTTGGCGCTGAGAACTCAGGTATGCCAATCTCCACTCTATCGTGACCGAGTTCAGGTTGCGCGCGGTAGGTACCAAACCAACGATCCCAAACTGATAAGAAGAAGCCAAAGTTAGAGTGGGTTTCCTTTGGAATGACTGAGTGGTGAACACGATGAAAATCAGGGGTGACCACAACCCTTCTTAGCCATCTATCAACGCTAAGTGGGAGCTTGGCATTGCTGTAGTTAAACATGGCGCTAGCATTTAATACGACCTCAAATACCAAGACGCCTAAGGCCGGTGTGCCCAATAGCATAACAACTGCCACTTTAATCCACATTGAGAGCACAATTTCGATAGGGTGGAATCGAGCTCCGGTGGTGACATCGATGTCACGGTCCGCATGGTGCATACGATGTAAACGCCATAACAAAGGAATACGATGAAAAACGAGGTGCTGAAAGTAGATAGCAGCATCAAGGAGTACGACCGACAAAGGTAAAGCGAGCCATAGAGGAAGCTCAAGCCAATGGAATAAACCCATATTGTTCTCGGCGGCGATTACTGCAGACTCGATGGCGAGTAAAGGCATCACCAAGGCCAGTGTCAGTGAGTTAAAACCAACCAAGCCCAGATTATTCGTCCAGCGTAGCCAGCGACTACGAGTGCGGATTTTTCGAGGCGCACACCATTCCCATACTGCACAGATTATTAGTACAGAGAGAAAAATCGCTAATCGAATTGAGTCACTGTTTTCCATTAATGATGAGTTTCCTTTTACTATCTGTGACGGGCGAAGTAGAATCCCGCCACCTTTTATCAGAGTAACACCAACATGAGACGCCACGCCTTCCATACAATGTACGACGAGCGCCTTGCCGCTGCAACCAAACCATTTAATGCTCGCGGAGCAAAAGTGGTGCGCTGTAAAACATGCCAAATTGCACAGCAATATTGTATCTGTGAGCACCAGCCAGAGCCGAGCTCAGATGTTGCGGTGATGCTTCTTGTATCTGATGCTGAAATCCTAAAGCCGAGTAACACAGGTCGCTTGATACTTGATACGGTAGAACAGGGCTATGCGTTTCCTTGGCATCGTACTGAGCCTAATCCTGAGATGTTGGCACTGCTCAAAGATGAGACCCTACAACCTATCATTATCTTTCCAGAAGAGTATGTAGACGACAAAAAGCGCGTGTTGTCTGAGACGAAATTAGTTTCATTGGAAGGTAAAAAGCCGCTATTCATTTTGCTTGATGGCAGTTGGCGCGAGGCGAGACGAATGTTTCGCAAGTCTCCATACTTAGATGGGTTCCCAGTTTGTTCGATCAAACCAGAAGCTGTATCTAACTACATGATGCGAAAATCAGAGAAAGAAGACCACCTAGCGACTGCCGAAGTCGCGAGTTTGGTTTTTGAGCAATTTGGCGCTTCAAGAAACGCGATGATTTTGTCTGAGTGGTTTGCGGTTTTCCGTGAAAGTTATATGTTGAGCAAGACACGTTTTTCTTCCGATATGTCTCGCCCGGCACTGAATAATTTCATAGGTCTAATAAAAAACGAGACCTGACTCTAATTGTGTTCAGTTAGGTGACGACTTGTTAGCCAAGCAGTGCAAGCAAAGGTATAAATTGGGGCTCCATCACAGTTTGAGGGGGGTAGGGATATGGATAATGCCATCAATTATCTATTTTTTTGCCTCGGTTTGAGGTTTCAAGGAGAGTTTCATGTATTACGGCTTTGACGTCGGCGGCACAAAAATTGAGTTTGGTGCTTTCAACGAAAAACTAGAACGTGTGGCAACTGAGCGCGTTCCAACACCTGTTGATGATTACCAAGTACTACTAGACACACTTGCTGGTCTTGTAGCAAAGTACGATGCAGAGTTGGGTACAGAGGGTAAGGTTGGTCTTGGTCTTCCGGGTATGGAAGATGCAGACGATGGTACGGTACTGACCGTTAACATTGGTTGTGCAAAGGGCAAGCCGCTTCGTCGTGATCTAGAAGCAAAGATCGGTCGCGAAGTTAAGCTAGAGAACGATGCAAACTGCTTCGCGCTTTCTGAAGCGTGGGATGATGAGCTACAAGATGCCCCATCAGTTATGGGTCTAATTCTAGGCACTGGCTTTGGTGGCGGTCTAATTTACGAAGGTAAAGTGTTCTCTGGTCGCAACAACGTTGCGGGTGAGTTGGGCCACATGCGTCTACCTATCGATGCATGGTTCCACCTTGGTGAGAAAGCACCGTTGCTTGATTGTGGCTGTGGCAAAAAAGGCTGTCTAGATAACTACCTTTCAGGTCGCGGTTTCGAGTTGCTTTACGCTAACTATTACGGCGAGAGTAAAAAAGCGATCGACATCATTAAAGCTCGCGAAGCAGGCGATGCGGATGCGATTGAATTTGTTGATATGTTCATGGAGCTATTGGCAATCTGCTTTGCAAATATCTTCACCGCGAACGACCCACATGTCGTTACGCTAGGTGGTGGTCTGTCAAACTTTGAGCTTATCTACGAAGAGATGCCAAAGCGCGTGCCTAAATACCTAATGTCTGTGGCTAAGTGTCCTAAGATTGTTAAAGCGAAGCACGGCGATTCAGGTGGTGTTCGTGGTGCAGCATTCTTGAACATCAAATAAGACGCTTGAATTTGCTAAAGGCGACCGCAGTGGTCGCCTTTGTTGTTTCTGGAGTCTGGTTTGAGAAAACGATCAAACTGGTATATCATTTGATATGTTTATAGGCTATCAAGTGGAGGTCTTATGACTGCCTCAACAAAATTTGTTCCTTCTCGATCGACTGCCGGATTTTGGTCGCAAATTGGTGTGCCGCCAAGAGGTCGCAAACTGCATGAGGCGATCGAGGCTGGCTTTGATTATGCGACCTATCAAAAACTCGCCAACGTTACAGGCATTGAGAAAAAAGAGCTAGCACGTATCACCAACATTAAAAGTGCGACTCTGAGTCGACGAGCGAAGGACGGTAAGTTCTCTTCTGAAGAGAGTGATAGACTTTATCGCTACGCCGAAGTGTATAACGCGTCTTTGCGACTATTTGAAGATGATAAGTTGAAAGCGTTTCAATGGATGCACAATCCAGTTAAAGCTCTCGGGTACGTTGCGCCAAGCGATATGTTGAAAACCAGTGCTGAGACCGAAGAGGTGTTGAGCGTAATCGGTCGCCTCGAACACGGTGTATTCAACTAATGTTCTTATATCGTATCGTCAAAAAGAAATTTGCTACTAATATCGAGCAAGTATTCGATGGTGAAGGAGCGAGGCGATACGGCGGGCGCTGGAATTCAGCGGGTAACCGTTGTGTTTATCTCGCTACGTCAGAATCGCTCGCGATTCTCGAAGTTCTGGTTCACTTAAACGATACCGAATTACTTAACGACTACGATCTTTATCGAATAGATATTGAAGAAGCCCTGATCATAGAGCTCGACCAGAGCTATCTACCAGACGATTGGCAAGAAGACCCTGCGCCATCTTCCACTGCTCAGATTGGTGATGAGTGGCTTGAGAGCGAGATGAGCTTGTGCTTAAAAATCCCTTCGACAATAGTGCCTAGAGAGTTTAATTGTTTACTCAACTTACAACACGCAGCTTTCAACTTAGAGCAGCTAGAGGTAGTTAAACTTGCGTTTAACCCTGACCACCGTTTGAGCCGTTGACGAGCACGGGCGAACATGAAGGTAGCACAAGTTTGATTTCGTTGGGCAAGACGCTGAACTTTATATGTTTTGCCATCAGCGGCTCACCATCTAAGTTTACGGGCATGATACTGTCCGAGACCCACTCAAGCGTTTTGACTTGGTTACGTTTGACATACTTACCACTGAAATCAGAATCCTGAAGCAACTCGTCTACAACCGCAGGAATATCGGTAGGCGAGAACTCTTCTAGAGACACGATATTTAATAAGCCGTCATTCAGCAGAGCGTTAGGAGATAGCGGCTGACCACCACCTGCCATTCTGCCATTGCATACCGCCCCTACGACGACGTTGCTTTCGACCACCTCACCATCAAACAGTACAGTGCCGCTAAATGGTTGAAAATTGATTGCCTGAACAACACCCGCAAGTGTATGGGCGCCGCCGCCCAGAAAGTTCTTGAGGGCTACGGGCGTATTAGCCGTCACTTGCGCGCCAAAACCGGCGGTTGCAATATTGATAAAATGTCGTTCATTCGCTGATGCTGCATCGATAGGTGTAGCGTCGCCGGTCAATGCGAGAAGAAGGGCGTCGTAGGGTGACGCTGTGGGGATCTCGGAGGCCGTGGCGAAGTCGTTAGCCGTTCCCAAAGGTAGAACGGCTAACTCAATATGTTGCAGTTGATACCTGATTAAGGCATCAACGACTTCGTTCACCGTTCCGTCTCCACCACCAGCAATCAGGCGAGTGACCCCTTGCTCTCCGGCTTCTTTTACTAGTCTATCAAAGTCTCCGCCTTCCCAAGTGACACGAACTTCCAGCTCGTGCCCCTGTTCTCTAAGTTGATAGACCGCCTCACGAATATCTTCTTGTGACGCTTTCTTTCCATTAAGTAGTAGGCGAGTAGTCATGTTTCGTCCTTAAAACAGAGAGTTAGCTGAAACTATAGCACAAACTTTTCAATAGCTTTCGCAACGCCATCTTCGTTGTTGCCGTCGGTAATGTAATCGGCAATGGCTTTGGTCTCTTCCATCGCATTCGCCATGGCGACCCCTTTACCTGCAAATTTGATCATATGATGGTCATTTTCTGCATCGCCAAAGCACATGGTTTGCTCGTATGGGATTCCTAAATGGTCTGCAATGACCTTGACCCCTTCGCCTTTGTTACTTAGAGGGTTAAGGAACTCTAAAAAGAAAGGTGCGCTTTGCACAACGGTGTAGCGGTTATGATAATCAGCATCGATGTTGGCGATCTGCTCGGTTAACTTGGAAGGTTCGCCTACGATCATAGCTTTAATAATCTGATGATCATCTTCTAGCTTTTCAAAATCATAAATATTGATATCGAGCTTATTGATTTCAGCTTCATGGTCGGTATATGCGTTGGCTCTTGGTGTAATCAACCCAATTTCAGTACTGAAGGCGTGGCAGTCGAGACCGAGCTTTTGAGCTAGACGCGCAACATCTTTGGCATCTTTACCCGTTAGTGTTTGCTCGTGTAAACGTTCACCGCTAGCTACTTTCTCCACATAAGTACCATTAAAGTGAATGACGAAATCATCTTGCTGCGTTAGTTCTAGCTCAGCAAGCGCATCCTTCATGCCGTTAAGTGGACGGCCCGATGCTAGAACCACAGTGACGCCTTTCGCTTTGGCCGCGGCAATCGCTTCTTTGGTTCTTTGAGAGATGGTTTTTTCGGATGTGAGTAGGGTGCCATCCATATCGATAGCTATGAGTTTGTACACGTGACTTACCTAAAAAAAGAAATAAAACAAAACGATTCCAGAATAGGGAAAAGTGTCGTGAACTACCAGCAATTTTGTCGGTGGGTTTGTATTGAATTTCTAATGCGCATCCTTTAAGGTCTGCTCATCTTATATAATTGGCAATATTCAATGAGCGGTAAACAATTCAAGATCAACGAAATGTTCGAAACCATCCAAGGTGAAGGCGTATTTACAGGCGTTCCCGCGGTGTTCGTCCGGCTTCAAATTTGCAACGTTGGTTGTGCATGGTGTGATACCAAGCAAACTTGGGAAGCAAAAGCAGAGGATGAGCGAGCGTTTGGAGAAATCATCACGAAGCAAGGCGATAGCCCAACGTGGAGTGATGTAAGTGCTCAAGACATTGTTGATATGTATAACGCGCAGGGTTTTAATGCTAAGCATATTGTTATCACGGGCGGGGAACCTTGCGAGTATGATCTGACGCCGCTTTGTGAAGCGTTCGAGGTAATAGGTGCTCGATGTCAAATTGAGACCAGTGGCACGTCTGAAGTCAAAGTTACCGATGCAACATGGGTGACAGTGTCACCTAAAATTGCAATGAAAGGTAAACGCGAAGTATTAGAATCGGCGCTAGAGCGTGCGAACGAGATTAAGCATCCCGTAGCGACAGATAAAAACATCGAACAGCTAGACGAACTGCTAGATGGCGTTGCACTTAAAGATGACGTGGTTATCGCACTTCAACCGATCAGTCAAAAACCACGAGCGACTGAGCTATGTATGTCGACTTGTATTGCTCGTAACTGGCGCTTGTCGGTTCAGACTCACAAATATTTGAATATTGCTTAACTGGATAGCGCAGAATTCCGTGAATGGAGAAGGTAATGAAAAAAGCAGTTGTTGTTTTCAGTGGTGGTCAAGATTCCACAACTTGTTTGGTGCAGGCTCTGGAGCAGTACGATGAAGTCCATGCGATCACGTTTGACTATGGGCAGCGACACAAGCTGGAGATTAAAGTGGCGGAAGCGGTAGCGAAAAAGCTCGGCGTGAAAGCTCATAAAGTGATGGATGTGGGTCTTCTTAACGAACTCGCTATCAGCTCACTGACTCGAGACGATATTCCTGTTTCTCATGAGCTGCAAGAGAACGGCTTGCCGAACTCTTTTGTGCCTGGCCGTAATATTCTCTTTCTGACGCTTGCTGGTATCTATGCGTACCAGATTGGTGCACAAGCAGTGATTACTGGTGTTTGTGAAACCGATTTTTCTGGTTACCCAGACTGCCGTAATGACTTCATAAAAGCGATGAACAGCGCTTTGGTGCAAGGCATGGATAGAGAGCTCGATATTGTGACACCACTAATGTGGTTAGACAAAGCGGAAACGTGGGCGTTAGCAGACAAGTACGATGCACTTGAGCTAGTTAGAAACGAGACGCTGACTTGTTATAACGGTGTGATTGGTGATGGTTGCGGCGACTGCCCATCATGTGAGCTAAGAGCCAATGGACTGAATCAGTACCTAGACAATAAAGAAACGGTAATGAAGTCCTTAGAAGACAAGTCCAACTAAAAAGAGGCGCTTTAAGCGCCTCTTTCTTTATTAATCTGCTTTTAGATAAAGCTTAGCAACGTCAGAAGGCTCCATTTCTTTACCTTCTAATTTATCGTTCCAGTTAGTTCCGATCAGTACGCCATCTTCATCCAGTGTTAGCAACCAGTCTTCAACAAAGATATCGAGTGGAATGTGCAGCACTTCGAAGTCAGCCCATTCTTCTACATTATGCGTTTTAGCATCTTCTTCAGATGACCAAAAAGGCATTACTTCGCTGTTTTCGAACTCAGTCGAGTCAACCGCCAACCAACCTTCGTCGTTGCGAAGACCCCAAACAAGTTGGGTTTTGCTTGTTTCTTCAATAAACAGCTTTAGGTTCTGTTCGATATCAGACGTTAATTTACTCATTGTTTTATACTCGCAGTAAGAACTGCTTACAAGACTAGCATGAGATAGCTAATATCTAAATGAAATCGCGACAAAAAAGCGCCCATTTAGAGCGCTTTAGATGTGGATGATGCTTAAATAATCTATTTTCCAATTTTAGTGAAAATAGTCCACTCCATATCCACTTCGCCTTTGTATCCGACAACGGATGCGACCACTTTCCGGTTCATAGCGTGAGCAAACTCAGTATTACCGAGTTCCTCAGGCTTGGTTTCGCCAAATCCAATGATGGTAAGACGGTTAGGGTCTACGCCATTGCTTATAATAGCTTGCCTAACGACTTCTGCTCGGTTTTGAGAAAGCACCATGTTTTTGTCTTCGTTGCCTACAATACTCGCAAAACCTTGTATCTCGATGCTTGTCTCTGGGTACTCGTTAAGAAACGCTGCCATTTCAGAAATCTGGTTTTGGAACACAGGCTTAATGAAGGTTGAGTTATTGTCGAACAGGATACGCAATGCTAATGAGTTCGACACATCGATATATTGCTCGCAGCCGTCGTTATCCAGCTCCGCACCCTGAGGCGTGGTAATACACAGATCTCGCGCATTAATAACACCATCTCCATCGTCATCGAGCAGGTCAGCTTTTTGATCTGCGACCGGAGTAGGGCGATAGTCATACTTGTCTTCTTCCGGTGTCGTTGCAACCGCGACCAGTGGCGCAACCATCAGGCCACAGATTATCAGTTTACTCTGTAGTTTCATGATTAATACTCCACTCTCTCGTTCCATTCTTCAGGCGTATCAACACGAAGCGCATCTAATAGACCGCCAGTCGCGTTCATCACCCTGTAGCGCGCAAACTGCTCCGCATATTTTGCATCCAAGTAGCCTTTACGGGCCTCAAACAGCTCATTTTCGGTGTTGAGTACATCGAGTAAGGTACGCTTACCGATTTTGTATTGCTTTTGGTAGGCAACGACGGTGTCTGATGCTGAGTCAACATGGTCTGACAAGAACTCTCTTTGTTGTACTGTGTACTCAAGACCCGTCCATGACAGCTTCAACCCCTCTTCAACCATTCGATAGGTACGGTCTCGGAAGTCTTTCGCTTTATTGAGCTGATAGGCTGCTGACTCTGTTCGATCTGAGTCGGAACCACCGTTGTAGAGGTTATAGCGCATACGAAGCATGGCACGCGTTTCATTGTCTGTACCAATGTTACCACTAGCGTCATCTCGCCAATTGTGGCCAGCATCAATGTAGAACGTTGGGTAGTTTACGCCTTTAGTCTGTTGATATTGGAATCGAGCAGAATCAACGTCTACTTGCGATATTTTTATCACTGGATGAGTCTCTACCGCCATTTGAAGAGCATCATCGACAGTCAGCGGGATAGCCACTTCATCCGCTCGCGGATATTTAAGTCCGAGAGGAGCCTGTCCGACGAGGCGTTTAAACTGAGTGTGTGTATCAAAAAGGTTATTTTGAGCGGCGAGAAGATTACCATGCGCTTTTGCAATACGTGCTTCAACCTGTGACAAGTCAGCCGTAGAGCCGATTCCGGAATCAACACGCTTTTTGATATCGGAGTAAATCTTCTTGTGAACTTCTAGATTGGCCTCAGATAGGGCGAGAACTTCATAAGCCTTGGTCGCGTCAAGATAGATTTGAGCGACTTCTAGAGCGATATCGGAAGCGTCAGCAAGGAGTTGATATCGGACCGATTCGGCATCGGCAGCCGTCCTGTCGATATCGTTCAGTGTTTCGTTACCGTCCCAAATTAGCTGGGTCAGCGTTATCCCGATTTCCTTTCTTGTTAGGCTCTCATTTCTGCTGTTAATAACGTTTTCACGGTCGTAGTCGGTTCTTTCGTAACCGATACCGCCGTCCAAATCGATTTTAGGACGGTATGCACCGACTGCTGCGTCAGCATCGTATCGTTTACTCACGTACTCATTGTAAGCCGCTTTAATGTCTGGGTTGGTTTTGAGTGTGAAAGCAACGGCTTGTTCAAGGGTTTGGCTGTTAACAGGAAGGCTAAGAGCCATAAAACAAGCTGTGGTGGTCAGGGTGAGCTTATTCAAAGTCTTTCTCCTTGGTCCTGTAATGAGCGAGCGGCGTGCATGACACGTGCGCTCCCTTCGCTCAGGTTTGTGAAACGGCATAATAGCCTCCACTGACTTGGTTTCAATAAGACTAACCAAGTCAAAAAGTTAATAACTGTAGCTTTAAATATAGCGAGCATAAGTCTCTTTTCAATCTGGATTTGTCTTGATTATGTGTCTGATTTAAGACTCGCTACATTTACATTTATAGGTTAGCAACGAATTTGTACATACTATTGAAAATAGTAGAGAAAACTATGAAATCAATGAATGGAGTGAAATAGAATCTTATTTTTGAGACAGCAGATGTAAAAAAGCCAACCTAACAGTAGTCAAGTTGGCTTGATAATGAAGCTTCGAGAGGTAAACCTAATAGTTATAAGACCTTACAGGCAAAACCCTTCAAATAGAACCCTTCCGGGTAAGCTGTGTCGGTTGGGTGGTCTGCTGCTTGTTCAAAACGCTCAACAAACTTAACCGAGCGGTTCGCATCGACCGCAGCGTCTGCGATGATTTTCTGGAACAGATTGCCGTCCATTAATCCTGAACAAGAGTAGGTCAGCAGTGTGCCGCCTGGTTTTAGAATCTGCATCGCAAGCATGTTGATGTCTTTATAGCCACGGCAAGCGCCATTTAGCTGTGCTTTTGATTCAGCAAATTTTGGCGGATCCATAATGACGACGTCAAACTTCGTCCCTTGATCGCGATACTCACGTAACAGTTTGAACACGTCAGCGTTCAGGAATACGGCTTTTTTCTTCTCTGTGAAGCCGTTGAGCTCGGCATTGTGTTTCGCGGTATCCAGAGCAAGTTGCGAGACGTCCGCGTTGATAACGCGCTTAGCGCCGCCTTTAAGCGCGTAAAGTCCAAAGCCACCTGTGTAGCTAAAGCAGTTAAGCACTTCTTTATCTTTCACATATTTCTGCGCTTGGAAGCGGCTATCGCGTTGGTCGAGATAAAACCCAGTTTTATGACCATTGATAATATCGACGCTGATTTTGACGCCATTTTCTTCGATTACGACTGGCTTGTCAGGAGATTCTCCGTGAAGTACGCCTGTGCGCTCCTCTAAGCCCTCTTTCTTTCGTACCGATACATCTGAGCGCTCGTAGATAGAGCACTCAGGGAAGCAGTGGATAAGAGCCTGTACCAGCGTTTCTTTTTGGTATTCTGCACCAGCACTTAAGAGCTGACACACCAAGAAATTGCCGTAGCGGTCAATGGTCACCCCTGGTAGTCCATCTGACTCAGCCGCGATTAAACGATAGCCAGTTAAGCCGTCTCGTTCGATAATGTCTTCGCGAAGAAGTTGTGCTTGCTGGATTTGTTGGATGAAAAACTCAACACTAATGTCTTGCTTTTTAAAGCTCCAAACACGAGCGCGAATTTGAGAGTTAGGTGAGTAAGCCGCTTTCGCCAACCATTCGCCGTTGTGAGCATATACATCGACGGTTTCACCAAGCTCAGGTGTCCCATCGACACGAGAGATACCTCTTGAAAAAACCCAAGGGTGTTTACGTCTAAGTGATTTGTCGCGGCCTTTAACAAGGTGAATAGCTGCTGCCATGGTATGCCTTACGAAGTTTTGGAAAGAAAAGGTGGGGTATTTTGTGTGAAGTTTCAAACAAATGCAAATTGAGCATGAGCATTGGAGCGAAATCAACACGAACTAAGCTAGAATCAGCTATGCAGACTTTGTTGGTTAGGAGTTGAATGATGAGCCAATATTGCCAGAAAGTGATCGTAACTGGACACGTACAAGGCGTGGGTTTTCGTTACCACACATGTCATGAAGGACTAAAACTGGGTCTAACCGGTTATGCAAAAAATTTGTATGATGGGTCGGTAGAGGTCGTCGCATGTGGTGATGAGGCGAGAGTCGAAGCGCTGTGTGATTGGCTTTTGCAAGGTCCCAGAACTGCATCGGTAGAGTCGGTAGTCAGGGAGCCTTGCGAACAAACAAACGTTTATTCAGGTTTCAAGATCCTTTAGAGGCCTACAAGCACTTAGCTGGTTTTGGAAGACCCGCGAGCTTAGTTGCCTGCTTAGCAGGGCCTTTCTTAAACAGCTTAAATAAATATTTGCTGTTGCCTTTCTCTGGGCCGTGCGCCTTTTCCATCGCTTTCACAAGCATGCGTACGGCAGGGGAAGTGTTAAATTCTTCGTAGAAGTCTCTCACAAACATCACGACTTCAATATGAGCGTCCGTCAGCTCTATACCTTCTTCGGCGGCGAGTACTTCGATCATTCCTTGTTCCCAATCTTGGTGATTGAGAAGGTATCCTTCAGCATCGGTTTCGATGGTTTTTCCGTTGTATTCAAACATCATAGTCATTCTTATGGCGGATAATCGTCAGAAGGTTAGCTCAGGTCCGTCCTAACTTTCAAGGCTCTCTTGCTGATTTAAATGCAAAAAGCCCGAGACAATGTCTCGGGCTTTACCTATTCGTATAACAACTCGACCTATTAGTCGTTGTTCATGATACCTAGGATAGAAAGTAGGCTGATGAACAGGTTGTAGATAGACACATATAGGCTAACTGTTGCTGAGATGTAGTTTGTTTCACCACCGCGTACGATTTGTTGAGTCGTCAACAGGATCACACCAGTAGAGAACAGAACAAACATGCCGCTCATCGCTAGGTGAATCATTGGCATCTGCAGGAAGATGTTCGCTACCATACCGATAAGCAGGACAACGAAACCAGCCATTAGTACGCCACCTAGGAATGATAGGTCACGCTTAGTTGTTAGAGCGTAAGCCGATGCGCCTAAGAAGGCTAGGGCAGTACCACCAAGAGCAGTAACGATAACATCGCCCATACCTGCGCCAACGTAGGCGTTTAGGATTGGACCTGTTGTGTAACCAAGGAAACCAGTGAACAAGAACGTGAATACTAGACCCATGCTGTTGTTACGGTTTTTCTCTGTAAGGAACAATAGGCCGTAGAAACCAACCAGCATCAGGATAAGACCTGGACGAGGTAGATTCATTGCCATTGAGAATGCTGCAACGACCGCAGACCAAAGTAGCGTCATAGATAGCAGCGCGTAAGTATTTCGCAATACCTTGTTTGTTTGCAGTACACTCGCTTGAGCAGAACTGCGAGATACCATAGGATCGTTCATAATCTTCCTCATAGATGATTTACTTATTTATATGACTATTTATGGGGTTGAATGTTCAAAAGATCAAGTCCCGTTATAAAAGTCATTGAACAAAATCATAATAAAAATAACTGGTTAAGGGTATATCAAGATGTAACACAATATTTCCAGTGTACATCAGATACCTACAAAGAAAAAGGCGACATAATCGTCGCCTTTGTTACATTTGATGTCATTAGTGATGCAAAATCTGACTCAGGAAGTTTTGAGTACGGTCTGATTGCGGATTTTCGAAGAAATCGACAGGATTGTTTTCTTCAATAATTTCACCAGCATCCATAAAGATAACTCTGTCTGCAACTTCCTTAGCGAAGCCCATCTCGTGCGTTACACACAGCATGGTCATACCTTCTTCTGCAAGCTCTACCATTACGTCCAGTACTTCGCGAACCATTTCTGGATCGAGCGCGGATGTAGGTTCGTCAAACAGCATGACTTGTGGGTTCATACACAGTGAACGAGCAATCGCTACACGTTGTTGCTGACCGCCAGATAGCTGACCTGGGAATTTGTCGGCTTGATCTGGAATCTTAACACGCTCTAGATACTTCATAGCAATGGCTTCCGCTTCCTCTTTAGGCATTTTCTTTACCCAGATAGGAGCAAGCGTACAGTTCTCTAGAACCGTTAGGTGAGGGAAGAGGTTAAAGTGCTGGAAGCACATGCCGACCTCACGACGTACAGCCTCGATATTCTTTAGATCTTCAGTAAGCTCTGTACCAGAGACAAAGATATGTCCCGCTTGGTGTTCTTCAAGACGGTTAATACAGCGAATCATTGTTGATTTACCTGAGCCAGATGGACCACAGATTACGATTTTTTCGCCTTTCTTAACGTCTAGGTTGATATTTTTTAGTACGTGAAACTCGCCGTACCATTTATTCATGTCCTTAAGTTGGATCATGTAATCTTCTTGTTGCGTCATAATACGTCCTCGAATTTCCGTTTATCGTTTGTGACCGGTATGCAGTTTGTTCTCTAGCCAGATCGAGTATCTCGACATGCCAAAACAGAACACCCAGAACACTAACGCGACAAATACATAACTTTCCGTAGCAAAACCTAACCACTCGGGGTCGGTATTCGCAGCTTGACCAATACCCAGTACATCGAACATACCGATGATGAGTACCAGACTGGTATCTTTAAATAGACCGATAAAGGTGTTCACAATCGATGGGATAGTGATTTTTAGCGCCTGTGGAAGCACGATTAGTCCCATCTTTTTCCAGTAACTCAGTCCAAGTGCGTCGGCGGCTTCATATTGACCCTTGGGGATCGCTTGTAAACCACCACGAATTACCTCTGCCATATAGGCTGCACTAAACATGACAACACCAATAAGCGCACGAATCAGCTTATCAGTCTCCACACCCTCTGAGAAGAAGAGAGGAAGCATAACAGAAGCCATAAATAGGACGGTAATCAGTGGAACACCACGCCATACTTCGATGTAAACCGTACAGATGCTTCTGATGATTGGCATCTCAGAGCGGCGACCTAGAGCCAGTGCCACGCCTATTGGGAGTGATACGATGATGCCCACTAATGCGATAATCAGGGTAACCAGTAGTCCACCCCAGCGGTGAGTCTCGACGACTTCAAGACCAAACACACCACCGTAAAGTAGCGCGGCTGCAATGAAAGGATAGATATTCACGAAGAATAGCCAGATCCACAGACGTTTCGGTGTGCGCTCGTATGCAAGTAATGCCACGAAAATCGCTAGCGTTGCATAGAACAGGCGAGGACGCCATAGTTCAGCTTGTGGGTAGAACCCGTACATGAACTGTTCCCAGCGAACACTGATGAAGACCCAACAAGCGCCTTCGCGTGTACATGCTTCGCGAGTCGTACCAACCCAGTCGGCCTTTAAAATCGCCCAATCAAACACGTACCAGATTAATGAAATTGCGAAATAACCCAGTACAAGAGTAACGACAGAGTTAACAGGGCCGTTAAACAAGTTTTTTCGCAGCCAGCCAACAACACCAACGGTATTTGCTGGAGGTGGAAGGTCTGGTTGAAATTGATGCTGTTCCATATTACCTCTCCACCAAAGCTACTTTCTTGTTGTATATGTTCATCAACGCTGACGTGAGCAGGCTCAGTGTCAGGTAAACACCCATCGTCATCGCAATGATCTCGATCGCTTGCCCCACCTGGTTTAGAGTGGTTCCGGCGAACACTGATACCAAGTCTGGATAACCAATCGCCATTGCGAGAGAGGAGTTCTTAGTCAAGTTTAAGTATTGACTTGTCAATGGCGGGATGATGATTCGCAGTGCCTGCGGAATGACAACCAATTTGAGCGTTCTTGACCTAGGCAGCCCTAATGACATTGCTGCTTCTGTCTGACCATGGTTCACCGCGTTAATACCCGAGCGAACGATTTCAGCAATGAACGACGCCGTGTAGATACTCAGCGCAAGTGTAAGCGCTGCTAGCTCTGGAATAATGCTGATACCGCCACGGAAGTTAAACCCTTTCAGTACTGGGTATTCTGCAGAGATAGGCATGCCCATGATGAAGTAGGCAACGAGAGGCAAACCGACAATAAGACCTGCGGCGATGCGGAACATCGGAGTCTGTTGACCAGTTAACTTCTGACGATTGTTTGCCCAAATATTAACAACAATGGTCGCAATGACACCAACAATGAGTGCGCCAATGACGACGCTACTGCCTTCCCCAAATACAGGAGCAGGAAAGTAGAGGCCTCGAACGTTCAAGAAAATCGCTTCACCCAAACTTATACTCTGACGAGCGGATGGGAGCGCTTGAAGGACGGCAAAGTACCAGAAGAAAATTTGCAGCAAAAGGGGAACGTTTCGGAATATCTCAATGTAGACCGCCGCAAAGCGGCTAACCAACCAGTTTGATGACAGTCTTGCGATACCAATAGCGAAACCAAGAATGGTAGCAAACACAATGCCTAGTACTGATACTAGAGCAGTGTTTAAAAGCCCCACATAAAAGGTGCGTCCATAAGAGAAGGTTTCATCATACTCGATCAATGTGAGACCGATGCCGAATCCTGCCTCTTGATTCAGGAAGTCAAAACCTGTGGCGATACCGCGCGCAGCTAGGTTATTAAGTGCGTTGTCGACTATGGTATAGAAGAATAGTCCGAGAGCGAGTAGGGCAAGTGCCTGAAATACAACGGAGCGGAAGGTGGGGTTGTATAGTAGATTTGCGCTTTTCGCAGGTTTTTCCTGCGACGCGACTTGAGTCGTAGTAGGTTTCATACAGCTATAACCTCAAATCCTTTGAAAAAGGGCGGTAAAACCGCCCTTGTTGGAGCATGAAATCGCGATTAGCGAATTGGTGGCGCGTACATGAAGCCACCTGCATTCCAAAGTGCGTTAACACCACGAGAGATTTGTAGAGGCGAACCTTCACCTACAGTACGCTCGAAGCTTTCGCCGTAGTTACCTACCTGTTTGATCACTTGGTAACCCCAGTCATCAGCAATGCCTAGACCTTTGCCTTTAGGACCATCAACACCTAGGATACGCTTGATGTTTGGATCGGTAGACTTAAGCATTTCGTCTGCATTTTTCGATGTGATACCGTATTCTTCAGCATTCACCATTGCAGCTAGAGTCCATTTAGCGATATTAAACCACTGGTCATCACCTTGACGAACTACAGGGCCTAGAGGCTCTTTAGAGATGATCTCTGGTAGTACTTCAGCTGATTTAGGATCTGCTAGGTTTAGTCTCAGTGCGTATAGACCAGATTGGTCAGTAGTTAGTACGTCACAGCGACCAGAATCGAAACCTTTTGAGGTTTGTGCTGCTGTATCGAATACAACTGGCTTGTATTCCATGCCGTTGTTACGGAAGTAGTCTGCAAGGTTAAGCTCAGTTGTAGTACCTGACTGAACGCAGACAGACGCGCCATCAAGCTCTTTCGCGCTTGTTAGACCAAGCTCTTTCTTAACCATGAAGCCTTGACCGTCGTAGTAGTTAACACCTACGAAGTTAAGACCAAGAGCTGAATCTCGGTGTAGAGTCCAAGTTGTGTTTCGAGAAAGTACGTCAATCTCACCAGATTGAAGCGCAGTAAAACGTTCTTTCGCCGTTAATGGAACGTATTTGACTTTAGATTTATCGCCAAGTACCGCAGCAGCAAGAGCTTGACAGTATTCTACGTCAATACCTTCCCACTCACCTTTTGAGTTAGGGTTAGAGAAACCTGGTAGACCAGTACTAACGCCACATGATAAAACACCTGCTTTAGTGACCTTGTCTAGTGTAGAGTCAGCAGCAGACGCTGATGTGCTCATCATCGCAGCAGATGCCGCCACTAAAGAAGCGATAAGAGTGAGTTTCTTTGCCATTGTGTATCCTTCCTGTTAGATCCGTGTAAGTCAGGTCCTGCCTGAATACAATGTGCTAATTGTTGTTGTGTTGCATTCTGAGCTGTTGTTTTTGAACCGATTTGGTGCAAGTTGTCACAGCCGTTTAAAGCGTAGATAATGAACCGTGATTTCTCAAATTATTAATTTAAATGGTTTTTTGAGTTGCCACGCGACGCTAAACAATTGTTAGAATGGCCAAGTGTGATGACTTTGTAAATAGTGCAACTAAGCACTAAAAAAGGGAATTAGAGAGTGGTATGTTAAATATTCGTTAACTCGAAACAAATCGTTGTTGATGGAAATTTAGGCAGTATATTTCTCTTAATAAATGTAAAAATTTGGTAATAAATAGTTTTGTGATCAATGTCTCGGTGACAATTTTGCACCAATATGGTGATTATGAATGAATAGTTATATCGTTTAAATAAGGAAAATTATGCGTTACTTTCCACTGTTTATGGACCTGCTAGAAAGACCTGTTTTAGTTGTTGGCGGCGGAGAAGTTGCTTGTCGTAAAGTAGAGACACTGGTACGAGCGGGTGCTCGCGTAACAGTGGTGTCACCTAAAGTAGAGCCTTATCTTGGCGAGTTAAGCGAGAGCGGAAAATGTACTTGGGTGCCACGTTTCTATGAAAAAGAGTTAATGACCAAGGACTTTGTCCAAGTTTGGGCGACAACAGACAACCCGGATCTGAATCATCAGGTGCATAAAGATGCAAAAAATAAGGGTATTTTAGTCAATGTTGTTGACGATACGCCATATTGTGACTTCATTACCCCATCGATAATTAATAGAGGTCGCGTTCAGATAGCGATTTCAAGTGGTGGTTCTTCACCGGTTCTTATTCGCGGAATTCGTGAAAAGCTCGAATCAGTGCTTCCGATGAATACCGCCCAACTTGCAGATTTTGCGGCAAGTAAGCGCTCTGACATTAAGCGTCACTTTTCTTCCGTTGATGAAAGAAGAAAGTTTTGGGAGCTCTTTTTTAAACAGCCTATGGTGATTAATTGTAAAGATAATCAAGAGCTTGAAAGAGTGTATCAAACACTTATTAATGATGATTCAGAGTTTACAGATTCGTGTACATGGATAGAGTATGGAACGGATCCAGAATTACTGCCGATTAAAGCAATGCGGATTATGCAGGAAGCAGAGATTGTTTTTTATGACAAGAACTGTCCATTTGGGTTTGTTGATCTTGTGCGAAGAGATGCAGAGCGAATAGCGTATGATGATGTAGCAGATGTTTCATCCGATATCATGGCTCGCAAAGCAGATCGACAACGAATCGTTGTATTTGTTGGGCCGAAATCTTCTTCCTACAAGCTTTTGAAAGAAGGCGACGAAGTGATTGAGTTAGCTAAGATAAAATAAAAGGGCGAATCGCCCTTTTATTTTGCTCCAAACTTGAGAGATTAATCTCTGAAGTTGTTGAACTGGAATGGCTGACCAAGTTCGCCATTCTTAACCAGTTGCATTGTCGCTTGTAGGTCGTCGCGCTTCTTGCCAGTTACGCGAACTTTGTCACCCTGGATAGAAACTTGAACTTTGATCTTAGAGTCTTTGACGAGCTTAACGATTTTCTTGGCAATGGGTGTTTCAATGCCTTGTTTAAACAAAACCGTTTGGTTCCAAAGCTTGCCAGATTGCTCCGGAGTTTGAGATTCCATCGCATTCACATCAACGCCGCGTTTAGTCAAGTTGCCACGCAGAATGTCACGCATTTGCTTAAGCTGGAAGTCACCTTCGCACGATAGCTTCACAGTCTCATCGTTGAGTGTGAAAGTAGCCTCAACATTACGGAAATCGAAACGTGTTGAGATTTCACGGTTAGCGTTGTCTACGGCATTGCGAAGTTCAACCGTATCGATTTCAGAAACGATATCAAATGATGGCATGTTAGCTTTCCTTTTCGTTGCGTTGTTTAACTGCGTCAGCAAGAATGTCGAGCATGTGAACCGTATCGTTCCAGCTCAAACAAGGGTCCGTGATCGATTTACCGTAGGTCAGGTTATGGATATCCTCCATGCTCTGATTACCTTCTTCGATAAAGCTCTCTGCCATGATGCCTGACACTTTGTGTGAACCAGCGATAATTTGACGAGCGATCTCTTTTGCTACATCAATCTGCTTACGATGCTGTTTTTGACAGTTAGCGTGGCTAAAATCGACAACCAATCTTGTTGGTAGGTCGAATGATGCTAGTTGTTCGCATGCTGCATCAATAGAAGCTTCATCGAAGTTTGGCCCAGTATCACCACCTCGAAGGATTACGTGACCATAAGGGTTACCGCTAGTGCGATAAACTGTCATGCGGCCGTGCTTATCCGGCGAGTAAAAGTAGTGAGAAGCTTGCGACGCGCGAACTGCATCAATAGCAATTTTCACGCTACCGTTGGTACCGTTCTTAAAGCCGACAGGGCATGACAGCGCTGAAGCCATTTCACGGTGAATCTGAGACTCAGTAGTACGCGCACCAATCGCGCCCCAAGTGATCAGGTCAGCAATATATTGACCAGTGATCATGTCGAGAAACTCAGTTGCTGTCGCAAGACCAAGCTTGTTGATATCAAGCAGTAGACCACGTGCTTTGTTTAGTCCAGCCTCCAACGCGTACGAACCGTCTAGGTTAGGGTCGGTAATTAGGCCTTTCCAACCTACGACCGTACGTGGCTTTTCAAAGTAGGTGCGCATTACGATAAACAGCTGATCTTTATACTGCTCTTGAATGTCTGCGAGACGTTTAGCGTAGTCCAGCGCTGCGTCGGTGTCGTGTACCGAGCATGGTCCTACGATACACAGTAGACGGTCATCGTCTCCCGTAAGAATGCTTTCGATTTGTCGGCGAGAATGAGCAATGCGCTCTGCTACGTCATCAGTAATAGGGTGATTAGCACTCAGTTCTGATGGAGTCGGCATTGGACCTAATGCCTGTGTTCTTAGTTCATCGGTCTTTAATGGCATGATGGTGCAGCCTGCAAATAATTTCGAAGCGGTTAAGATAACGGAAATAGCCAGTAGAATAAACCACTAATATAGCCGCAACGCAATCATTTGCCATTTCACTTATTTGAACACCAGATTACTGACTAAAATTGCATCATTTGTCGATGGTAAACTACTGAAGCAAGCGGAATAATCAGAAAATGCTCTGATGCTCTTGTATTCCATGTAGGGAGTCGGTATTTTGCCTGAAGAAGCAATTATTAGAGCACGGAGCAGCAATGAGTCATCAACAACAATCAGATCAAACGAAAGCCGTATCGGGCCTGAATGTCGGAAATGTGTTGCCTAGTTTTTCAGAACAAGCATCGTCGTCGTCACTTTATGTGTGTATTTCTGAACTCATCATGGAAAAGGTGTTTTTTCACCCAGGGTTTCCAGCGTCTGAGCAAGAGCTTGACGCTGTTGAAAAAGACGCGATTCAAGCACTGCTAGGTGAACAATCGAGCGACGAATTCTTTGTCTCTACCTTAGTCAATGAAATCAAAGCAGCAGTTACTCCAGAACACAAGGTTATTTCTGTTGAGTTAAATGACGCGACCAGTTACGAAATGAGTGCATTACTTGGTGGCAAGGTTGAGAGTGATGAAATTAATCCTCAACTGGGACTAAGAGGTGTCTCGCGTCTTACTTCTGAAGCTTATCAAGCGAGCTTTGCTTTGGAGTGTGAAGTAATTAAGGCACTGCGTAGCGAAGGCTACAACGTTGAGATTGTAGTCCCATGTGTTCGAGCACTGAGTGATGCTGCTAAAATCATTGATCGTTTAGCCGAACGCGGACTACCACGTGGTCTGAATGGGCTCAAAGTGATATTTGCATGTGATACACCTTCAGCAGTGCTGCTTTCAGAGCGCTTACTTCATTACTTTGATGGACTTGTGATCAAGCTTGAGAGCTTAACTCAGCTAACATTGGGCGTAGATCTCATGCACGAAGAACTGGCGCATTTGTATGACCCACAAAATGAAGCTGTGTTAGCGCTAGTAAAGCAAGCCGTAAACGCATGTAAAGATGTAAACAAGCCAGCTGCGGTACTACTGGATAACTTGGCAGAATTGCCTCTACTTGCTGAGCTACTTCAAGAGGAAAGTGGCGTGACGGTTTTTCCTGTTAGTTAAAATAGAATTTAATGTGACGCTGTAACTAAGGCCTGCTCACTTTTAATGAGCAGGCCTTTTCATTTCTATTTAAAGCGTTCTAATAATAGAGACCTCACCGTATAGTTTGTGGTTTTGATCAAATAAAGATACGTTTTAGTAACATTATTTTGACAAGTGGAATGGTTTTTGGCTTACTGGTCAGAGGAGTTTTTATAGGAATCTGACATGTTTAGCGCATTACAAAAGGCGAATTTTTATCTAGGAACATTTGGTTTTTTTAAGGTGCCTTTGATTTGGCTCTGCCGTCCAAAACTACTCAAGCTGGATGAAAATGAAGTAGAGCTCAGAATTCCATTGAAACGCCGAACTAAGAACCACCTTAACAGCATGTACTTTGGCGTTTTAGCGGTGGGTGCTGATGTAGCGGGTGGATTTATGGCCATGAGTAAAGCACAGCAACGTGGGAAGCGTGTTTCTCTTGCTTTCAAAGAGGTTGAAGGGAAGTTTCTCAAACGCCCTGAAGCGGACGTCCATTTCATCTGTAAGGATGGCCAATTAATTGATGATATGTTGGATGAAACGCTGCGTTCTGGTGAGCGAGTCAACCAACCAGTCCGCATTATTGCTACGTGTCCAAGTTTACACGGCGATGAACCCATGGCTGAGTTCTCGCTCGTGTTATCACTAAAAGCTAGATAGCGCTAGACTGGTATTCTTTCAATATCGACGATCTTGGAACGGCTGAGGACTATCTTCCATCGATAGTATGTTGGCTCTTCTCCCTGATTGTTTTCTTTTACAATTAGATTCAAGAGGTGTCGTTTTTCGAGTGATTCTTTCACTACTTGTCCCTCTTGAAGCTTATAGATTCGGTTGCTGGATTTATCCATCAATCGGGTCAAAGCACGAAAATTAATGTTCAGTATTTCGCGTGTTTGCTCGTATCCACTGGTAAATCGAGATGTCGCCATCTCCGTATGTGCTCGATAGTGCAATACTTCTTCTTCACGCTGGACAGATCGTTTTTTACGGATGCCCTTAATGCGGTCTGGCAGTTGATCAAATGAGCTATAGTCCAGCCACTCAATTTTCTTGCCTACCTCTTTTTTGGTCGTCGCATCGATAAATCGTCTGCGCCATTTAGGCTTGCCCCTTTGTATCCAGCGCCACATGATGTCACGTAGGTCGTCTTTAAATACTTCTCTAAGCGCATAAATGACAGATAAAACGAGGATAAACGACGCGGTGATTTCGCCAAGATAGTCGCGAGCGAGAATAACCGCAGAGGTAACGAACAACATAACCAAGCCCGTTGCGGATCCTTTGATCATACGCTTGGTATTGTTACCCATACTGGTGGATTTTGACTGAAGTACAATAGGGTGTTCAATCAAGCGGCGCAAAAGTCTCATCTTGTTCGCCAGTCGCGTCGGGTCACTCTTGACCTTATCGGAGTTGTAATTGTTTAGATTACGATGTGCTTGCTCCTTTTCCACAATGGTAATCAAACGTTCTTTAAGAGGAGTGTATGCTTTGCTATTCGGAATATACACAACCAATTCGAGAAGCTTCTGTCCTGTGTACCAAGAAAGATAGTTATCGATATTTGCATAGTGACGTTTAAGGCTGTCGTCGTAAGGTACCGATCGGCGCATCTTACGAAGTATATCTAGAGCAAGTTCGATAACCTCGTCGACCTCATCTGCGGTTATTTCGTCTTGCGCTGTTTCTTTGAATGTCGCGACTGCTTTGTCTAGTGCTATTACATACTGATACGCGAAAAGACTTAAGCTGACTCGGTACTGAGTATTTGAAAGCCTGCCTCGTTTGGCGAGACGAGAGTGGACCAAGGGAAGTAGTGTTTCGTTACTATAGTAAGCGCGCTTTTGCGAAATAGACTCGTGATAGAAATCTGACTCGGAAATGAGATGAGACTTCATTCCTAGTTCATTAGGAATAAATAAGAATACGTCCAAGTCGAGTTTTTTAGTATTGGCCATTACATGCGCTATTTTTAAGGTAATGGCATCTTGTTTGTCTACGGTGATCAACCAACTCTCTCCGTGTGCTGAGATTGCACCAAGCATATCAGAACCAAGGTAAACTAGCATCTTAAAGGGAGTTAGGTATAATCGCGCCAACTACTACATTAGAGATAAAAAACATGATTAACATAGGTCGTACTAACCAATTGGAAGTAATTAAAGAAGCAGACTTTGGCTGGTTCTTGGACGGAGAGGACTATGGCTCTATCTTACTTTCCAAAAAGCATGCGCCTGAAGGTGTGGCGATTGGTGACAAGGTTGATGTGTTTATTTATTTCGATGCGGATAACCAGGTTGTGGCCACGACGGATACTCCTATTGCACAAGTAGGCGAGTGGGGTTTGATGAAGGTGGAAGGCATTAACAGTGTTGGCGCCTTTGCCAATTGGGGTATTAAAGAAAAAGACCTGCTTATTCCGTTTAGTGAGCAGCGTGGTCGTCTATCTGAAGGCAAGACAATCTTAGTATATGTATACACAGATAAAGCCTCTGGTCGTATCGTTGGTACGACAAAATTCAACAAGCTGCTTGATAAAACGCCAGCTCGCTATCAGAGAAATGAGCAAGTAGACCTGCTTATCGCAGAGCGTAGCGACCTAGGTTATAAGGCTATTGTAAATGGTCAGCATTGGGGCATGATTTTCCCATCAGATGTCATCGGCAAGCTATTCGTAGGTAAAAAGCTCAAAGGCTTCATCAAGCAGATTCGTGAAGATGGCAAGATTGATTTGTCATTGCAAAAAGTAGGCGTTGCTAAGATGGATGATTTGAGTGAAAAAATCTTAAGCCTACTTGAGAAGAAAGGGGGCTTTTTGCCGTTGAACGACAAGTCTACGCCTGAAGCTATTTTTGCCGCTTTCAAAACCAGCAAAGGTACGTTCAAGAAGAGTATTGGTGGTCTTTACAAGCAAGGTAAAATCTCCATCGAGAAAGACGGTATTCACCTAAAATCCGAATAATAGCTTTCCCTTAGTCAAAGGACGTTCCCTAGTTGGAGGAAAGCTTTGACATAGAAAACTCAGACATAAATGGCAGGTACAAAAAGAGGCCCAAAACTGATCCTGATTTGGGCCTAGGGGAATGGCTCATGGAGAGCCTACGCTAACTGTTTTAAACAAGCTTGTTGGAGAAAATCAAGCTTCACACCTTTCGCGAACAGCCATTCTCGTTCGCCATTTAAACGGATATTTCTGAATTGCCTATGTCTCGATAACCTTTAAAGTGTAGTACAGAACAGCAAAAAAGCGATGTTGGGTGCGGTTTTTACTAGCCCAATTCGCTATCCATTTGGGCTAAAACAGGTTTTTGTCGCGTACTAGCTCTCTTGGCAGGCCATTTTTAACTCGGTTTCCTACCCATTTACCCAGCCCAATAATAAACCCGTTATAGCTGACAAGTACTTCTCCCTTGCCAGATAGACCCTCTGGTCTCAAATCGCGTCCCATAAACCACTCTCGAGCATCTGCAGTTTCAAGCGCTACCGTGTCCGCATTGTTGTTAGCGAGAGCCGTCGCCACTTGATGTTGCCATTTGTAGCCTTTCTTATGTTGCTCAGCGATTTTGATGCCCATGCGAGAGAAACGAAACTCACCAAGCATTGGCTCTAGGGCGTTAGGGAACAGCCAAATATCATTGTCACGTTTCCATAAAACACCGTCTGAGGGGAGTTCGATCGAAAATGATTGTTTAAGATTAGTGACAACGTCACCTGATTCCTTGTTGGTGAGTTTACTAAAAGGAAATTTACCGAGCTTTTTCTTAACAGTAGGTGCGGTCACTGGAGCGAGCTTGGTAAACTTGGCAATGAAAAAGCCCTCGCTATCATAAGTTTGGGGGAAAACGTGTAAATAGCCTTCTGGAGTCATTGCTTTCTCCGCACCTTCAAAAAGGTTCTGTAAGCTTTGTACTTGTATTGCATCACCAAATGTATCTAGTAGATACTCAGCGACCTGCTGATTCTCTTCAGGGCTTAACGCGCAGGTTGAATAAACAAGGTTGCCACCGACTTTTAGTGCGTGGAAGGCGCTTTCAATGAGGTCTTTTTGGGTCGCGGCGATCTCAGCGGTCGAGTTGAGACTCCAGTTCTTCATCGCATCAGGATCTTTCCTAACCGTACCTTCACCTGAGCATGGCGCGTCAAGTAAGATTGCGTCAAACTGTTCAGGTAGCCAGCCCCCAAAAACACGAGCGTCGTAATTACTAAGCGCTGCGTTTCGAACGCCGCAACGTTCAATATTAGCGTGCAATACTTTCACGCGGCTTGCTGCAAACTCGTTTGCCACCAAAACACCTGAATTTTCCATTAACGCTGCTATTTGAGTGGTTTTAGAGCCTGGTGCCGCGGCCATATCCAACACAGCTTCATAATCGCTATCTTCACCTGCGTAGAGTGCGCTCGGTGGCAACATAGAACTCGCTTCTTGAATATAAAATAAACCCGCCATGTGTTCTGCGGTGTTACCTAGCGGTACCTCGGATTCATCAGCCTCAATCCAGAATCCTTCTTGGCACCAAGGAATTGGATTAAGTGTCCAGCCTTTCTTTTGCGCATTGATTTTAAAGGCATCAACGGTCGTCTTCAGTGTGTTGACACGAATGCTTTTGCGTAGTGGCTTACGACAAGCTTCGACAAAATCTGTCATTGACAGATTCTCAGGAAGAAAAGTTTCGACGTGGCTAAGGAAATCTTCGGGAAGGTAGACGTTAGAATGCAAAGTGAAGCCTATTTATGCGTTTGTGGATTGCGTTGAATTATATACGCACCTCATTGGTAATGAAACAAAGCTGCTTAGGTGTTGCTATAAAAAAATAGCCCGCAGAGCGGGCTATTGAATCGCGTTTTAGAAATTAGGTTAGGGCGCTGGGATTGCGGTTCGCCACTGCGTCCAACTAACATCTGCTTCTTTATTAAGGTAGAAGGTTTGTCCCTCCTCTGCCTTAGGTTGCAGCTGTGAGCCTTCTGGTGTAGAGAAGGTAATACCGCCTCGAATTAGGCTATCGACCGTACCTGCTTTGATGTTCGCACCAGAAAGGCCAAACTGTACGTTAACACCAGAAACATTCCAGAACACACTGTTTGCTCTTACAAGGTAGGCATAATCAGGATCGATTTCGATAGTAGAGATAACGCGATCTGCAAAAGGACCCAGTTCGACCATAGTGACACTGCCGACTTCAATATCACGATACAGAATCGGTGTTCCTGGCTTAATGGAGCCACGGTTTTCGCTTTGTAGAATAAACTCAACACCGTTATCTACCTTGGCAAAATCATGCAGCTCAAACGCTTTAGTAGCTTTACCTACACCAGGCTCCACAGCAATATATTGAGAGACCAGTGCATTAAGGTTTTTAACACCATTGAGTCCAATTTTTGGCTTTACAATCCAGAAGTAGGTACCGTCATTAGTCAACTGTTTGACATACTCAGGAAGAATTCGAGCGACGATTTCAACTCGCTGCTTGTCGAAGTCGGGCAGTGTCAGCATAACTTCGCCTACTTTCACACCTTGGTACTTGATTGGCATACCTTTAGAAACTTCTTGGTCTGCTGTCGTTGTATAAAGGGTGATGGATTGTCCGAATTTTCGGGCGGAGCCGAAGTCTTCGTATAGCTTCCAGTTCTTACCTGTTTTGTTTTCAATCCCAGGCAAACTGTCAAAGGCTATACCACCATCAATGAGGGTTTTCAGCGGTGCGGCCTTCACACTGACGCCGGAAAGAGACGCTTCTACTTCTACGCCAGAACGATTCCAAAAGACAGTTTGATTGGTGACTAGGTATTTGTATTTGTTGTCGATAGTGACATTGATGTAAACCCCACCATCAGTAAGTTCGTAGTTAGAAATACTGCCGACTTGCATGTTTCGATAAAGCAGTGGGCTACCTTCTTTGACAGGTGGAAGTTCGTTAGCGAACAATCGCAATGTCATTGCGCCAGACTGGTTGTGCTGCGCAAGCTCGGCCAGCGCTTTAGTTTGGAAAAGAGGGAACTCAGCACGTTCCGTTGCCTTACCTTCACTAACAAAACTGATAGATCCCGTTAAAAGCTGTTTTGCCGGTGGAACAGTGACGTTGAGGCCTGCTTCAGTGAGCTCTGCCGTAGCACTACCGGTCACAAAGAAACGGTTTTGGGAACGAATAAGGTTTTTATATTCAACGTCAATAGCGATGTCCATTGCGACTTGATCGTCAACCAGTTCGACACTTAACACGCTACCCACTGGGATACCTCGATAAAGCACGTTGACGCCGGGCTCTAGACCAAATGAGTTGTTTGCTAATAGACGTAATGAGACCGATTTTGCTTGAACTCGGTCTAGCTCTTCTTGTTGGATAGCGACAAATTCACGAGTCTGTGGGCCATTACCCGGTACTAAAGTAAGGAAGTTACCTGTAATCAGGTTAGATAGGTTTTCAACACCGGAGAGGGATACCTTTGCTTCTTCTAGTAGGAATAACGTACCTTGAGTGAGCATGTCACTGAAAGCCGGTTCAATAGAAGCCGATGCGACGATAGAATCTCTTTCATCGTTAAGCGCGAGGTTGTTGATACGACCAATTTCGAGGCCTCGATAAACAATTGGGGAACCGTTGGCCTTTAGGTTACTGTTATCAGGCAAGGTAATCTTAACGGGAATACCTCGACCCGCTGTTTTGAGATCTTTGTAGAGCGTAAAATCCGAACCATCTTCGACGGGTGCGCCACCATCCGGGGAATCTACAGCAATCGCGCCTGCTAAAATAGCAGCAAGACTTTCAAGCCGTATATCCACGCCTTGGAAGCCAACGCTAGCACCAATGCCACTCACATTCCAAAAGCGGCTTTTATTGGTAATGATGTGTCGAAACTCTTCTTGAATCGAAGCTTGAATCACGACGGTCTCTGCATCTTCATCCAATTTGAAGTTATAGACTTCACCGATAGGGATTTTCTTGTAAACAATCTTAGAGCCAACGGAAATACCGCCAAGGTCTTTTGCACGTAAAGTGACGGTTAGGCCGTCATTGATAGCAAGTTCAGTGGGAACTGAGGCTAACGCATTGAACTTAGTGCTCGAACTGCTGGATTCAGATGCTGGATGAATAGCGATATAGTTACCCGAGACCAGCGCATCAAGACCAGAAATTCCAGACAGAGATGCTGAAGGTTTAACCAACCAGAACTTGGTGTCTTCACCGAGCAGTTTTGCCGCTTCTGGGTAGATATCTGCGTCGACGTAGATATTAGACAGATCGTCAGACAAGTTAATATCTCGAACCATACCAACTTCGAGTCCTTGGTATCTGATTGTCGTTCTGCCAGCGATAAGGCCCTGAGCATCAGAGAAGTAAATTTGAACGCGCTGTCCAGCATTATGAACAGCCTTTGCGAGCAACCAACCAGCAAGTGCTATGGTTAATATAGGCAGGATCCAGAGCGGAGAGATACGCCTGGATTTTTTTATCTCTGGTGCATAAGAGGGTTGTGGCTGATTGTCATTACTCATTAATGCTACTACTCACTGGTTTTGCTGATTCTGCTTGTTGTAGTGATGTGTGCTTATCCCACAACAACCTCGGATCGATTGATTCGGCAGCTAACATGGTTAATACCACGACAATGCCAAATGCTACGGCGCCAAATCCTGGTGTAAAGTTCAAGATCTGGCCACGGTCAACTAAAGTCAACATGATTGAAATAACAAACAAGTCGGTCATTGACCATTTTCCTATCCACTTAATGGCTCGATATATCATTAAAGCATGACGATGGTTTCTTACCATGTTGAATTGAATGCAGATTAGTAGATAGGCTAATCCCAGTATCTTTGCCACAGGGACAACGATACTGGCAACAAATATAATAATAGCGATACCGAGCATGTCGTTGTTAATCAGCGACGCAACCCCGGAAAATATGGTGTCTTCTAGCAACTGACCATTGGTTATCAATATCGAAATTGGAATTAAGTTCGCTGGGAAGATAGCGATGGTTGCTGCAATTAGTAGCGCCCAGGTTTTTTGCATCGAGTTGGGCTTCCTATGATGCAGAGGACTTTCGCAGCGAATGCACTGAGCGGCTTCTTGTTGTGATAGATGACAGCTGTGGCAGTGTATGTGTTTGTCAGTAATAGAGAGGCTGTTTTCTGGACGCCAAAGCTCCCAATAGCGTCGAGTGCTCACGCGGCTGATAAGCAAAATAGTGATAACTTGCAGAATCACAAGGCTGTATAGTGCGTTACCAACAAAAATATCCGAGTAGTCTTGTAGCTTGAAGCAAGATATTGCAACACTGATAAGGAATACGTCCAACATCACCCAGTGCTTGCTATGTTCCAGTATCCAAAGCGATCCTTTGAGAGGATAGAACCATCTGCGCTTCACCGAGAGGTGAGCGGTGAGAATGGCGATACACATTGCGAGCGGCGCTATGGTGTGACAAAACAGTGTTAGCAGTGCGAGTCCGGGATACCCCTCTTTTATTAGGGCTTGTACGCCTTCAATGAGAGTCCCTTCGATCATGACTCCAACTAGGCGAATGGTAATGAAGTCAAAATAGTGGGAAGGAATAAAGAGCAGCAAGCAGGTAATCGCGAGAGCGAGGTTGCCATTGAGGGATGCATTATCGCTGCGGTAAAGAGTAGTGCCGCAGCGAGGGCAATTTGCTGTCTGACCAGGTAGTAACTTAACACGATCGACGGGCAGTTCGCAGTTTTCACAAAGACGAACTAGCGATGATGGCGAAGAATGAGCGCAAGCCTTCATCACTGAGACCTCTCGGTACTCAGTGATATTGTCACAAAACTAACTTGCAGATTGCACCGTACCGTAAAGCGTTTGGTATAGTCCTTCTTTCTCGACCAGTTCAATATGGGTTCCTGATTGTGTTACTTGTCCATCTTCGAGCACGTAGATAAGGTCAGCTTGTTTCACCGCAGAAAGACGATGTGCGACGATCAGCGTGGTTCTGCCTTTAAGAAACTCACCCAGTGCGGTGTGAAGCGCAGCCTCAGTTGCTGTATCTAATGCCGAGGTCGCTTCATCTAGGATCACGAACTGTGGATCGCTTAGAATCATACGAGCGATTGCGAGGCGCTGTCTTTGGCCACCAGACAACCGAATGCCGTTCTTACCGATTTGCGTTTCTAGACCGTCAACGAGCTTGTCAGTCACATCTTGTAGCTGAGCGACTTTCAGTGCATTCCAAATAGAGAAGTCATCGTACTCTTTTCCAAGGGTCAAATTATGCCTTAAGCTGTCATTAAAGAGTATAGGTTGCTGTAAAACAACGGCAATTTTATCTCTAATAATGTCAAAACCTATGTCATTAGTGTCAACTCCATTAAATTTGATAATGCCATCACGTTGTTTATACACGCCGATAAGCAATTGAATCAGTGTAGACTTGCCGCCACCGCTAGCACCCACTAGCGCAACCTTCTTACCTGCGGGTATTTCTAGGTTCAGTTTGTTCAATACATCTTTGTCAGAGTCATAGGAGAAAACGACATCTTCAATAGCGACATCAACTTGCTTGTTGGCACTAAACGGATTGGTTTTGCTCACGACCTGAGGCTCCTCCTCTAAATCGAGTAGGGTGTTGATGCGACCGAGGGCTGCTTTGGCACTGTACCAAGAAAACTGAATGCTCAGAAGCTCTTGAACCGGGCCGAGCATAAACCAAAGGTAACCAAACACTGCGAAAATCTGTCCGATGGTGAGATCACTAAATAAAACCATCACCATTGCGATGGCACGAAAGAGTTCAAACCCGATTAGAAAAAGTAAGAAGGAGAGACGTCCTGCAGCTTCGGACTGCCAAGCGTACTTGTCAGCATTGGTTCGCACTTCATTGGCTTGGTTTTTAAGTTGGGCGAGAAAATCTCTTTCGCGGTTAGCTGCGCGAAGCTGATAAATGCCATCTAGAGTCTCGACCAATCGGTTTTGGAACTTTTCAAAGGCTTGGTTTTCTCTCTTCTTGAGGTGCTTGACCATGCCGCCAAGCTTTTTGGAAAAGTAGACGACGATGGGGTTGACCAACAAAATGAATAACCCCAAACGCCAGTCAATCCATAGTAAAACGACGGCAGTCCCTAAAACAGTTAGAAAGCTGATAATGAACTTGCTAAGCGTAGAGCCCACAAACTGATCAATGGTTTCAATGTCAGTAATTAGGTGAGCATTGATTCCTCCACTACCGCGTGTTTCATACTGCTGAATACTGATACGACCAAGCTTGTCGATCATTTTGCATCGAATTTGATAGGTAATTGTTTTAGAAACGAGAGTAAACTGTCGCCCTTGCAGGATATTAAGGCCTTGACTAAAGGTTCTCATCAGGACCACGAGAAGCAGAGTCATCGCAATGTAACCAATTGGAGTCTGCCAGCTATCAAGCATGATAGCGTTCATCGCTTCGAGACCACCAGCGGGTTGGTTTAGCAACACTTCATCTACCATCACCGGCATTAATAGTGGAATAGGGACGCTAATGAGGGTTGCGATGATTGCGATAATATTGGCAACGATCAACCGAGACTTGTGATTTTTTACTTGTGTTATCAACCAGGAACGGCTAATAGTGTCTTTACTATACGTCATGCTTGTGAGAATAATTCCTATTACGATTGGCTGGCATTGTACGTGTATTGTTAGAATTTTAAAGTTATTAATGGAAATATCATGAATTTAGAGAACTATGAGCGCTTAACTAAGCAAGCTGTTGCACTCATTGAATCCGAAACTGATTTGATCGCTAACCTATCTAATATTAGTGCACTTCTTTTCATGGAGTTGGAAGACCTCAATTGGGCTGGTTTTTATTTGATGAAACAAGGCGAGTTGGTTCTTGGTCCATTTCAAGGTAAACCTGCATGTGTGCGCATCCCAGTAGGTCGTGGTGTTTGTGGCACTGCTGCCGCGACGAACACGGTACAACGTGTATACGATGTTCATGCCTTTGAAGGTCATATTGCGTGCGATGCAGCGAGTAATTCTGAGATTGTGATTCCTTTTTCCATTAATGGGGAGATTGCTGGTGTTTTAGACATCGATAGTCCAAGTGTCGGTCGTTTCAGCGAAATTGACGAAACAGGCCTAACAAAGTTCATGGAATCCGTGGAAAAGCTGCTCAATTCCCATACAAACGTGGTCTAAAATCACATTTGCCTGTGGTTTTTCTATTGCAGGTCACTATAATACCAAGAATATTTTTCTTAATGCTTCGCGGATAACCGCATTAACCAGGAACCCACATGGAAAACACTGAGAAGTTGAAGAACAGCAAAGAAATTATCGCGTATATTGCTGAATGTTTCCCTAAATGCTTTACTGTAGAAGGTGAAGCGAAACCACTTAAAATTGGTATCTTTCAAGATCTTGCTGAACGTCTAAAAGATGACGAGAAAGTTAGCAAGACTCAGCTACGTGCAGCGTTAAGACAATACACTTCTTCTTGGCGTTACCTACACGGCGTTAAACCTGGTGCAGTACGTGTTGACCTAGATGGCAACGATTGTGGTGTACTAGAAGAAGAACACGTAGAACACGCAAAAGCGACACTGGCAGAAAGCAAAGCAAAAGTTGCTGAGCGCCGTAAAGAACAAGCTCAAAAAGCTCGTGAAGAGGGCAAAGCGAAACCTAAGGCTAAGAAGCCTCAAGGTGCACGTAAGCCACAGACTACAAAGAAAACAACGAAAGTAAATAAGCCAGTTGAGACGCGCGCTTTGAATGCAGATGAAATGATCATCGGTAAGCAAGTAAACGTAAACATGGGCAAAGGGAACATGGCTGCGACCATTGTTGAAATCAATAAGGAAGATGTGCGCGTTCAGCTAGTAAATGGCCTACAAATGGTTGTTAAAGCGGAGCACCTGCGCGCATAAAGGAGAAATTCCTACGCATGAAGTGCCGTTCAAAAGTATCTGTAATTGCTGCTAGCCTCTGGCTAGCAGCTTCTTCGGCTCACGCCCTTGAAGCAAAGTATGAAAAGTCAGAAATTCCTACTTTGGCTCCTGAAGTCCAACATGAGACTGCCAGCAAGCGTGTGACCTCTCGATTCACTCGTTCTCACTATAAACATTTCACCCTAGACGATGAGTTTTCAAAAGCGATATTCACGCGCTACTTGGAGATGCTCGACTACAATCGCAATATTTTCACGCAAGCAGACATCAATAAGTTTGATGCTTGGTCAACAAAACTCGATGACCAACTAAAAGCGGGCAACAACCAAATCGCGTTTGACGTTTATAATCTCTCTATGCAAAAGCGTTACGACCGCTTTGCCTATGCGTTGTCGTTGCTAGACAAAGAGATGAAATTCGATGTGGATGAGGCTATAACGCTTGATCGCTCTGACGCTGCATGGCCGAAAGACGAGGCGGAGCTTGACGAGCTTTGGCGCAAACGCGTTAAATATGATGCTTTGAACCTTAAGCTTACGGGCAAAGAATGGGATGAAATTAAAGAGACACTTGGCAAGCGTTACAATAACGCTATCAAACGTCTCACCCAATCTCACAACGAAGACGCGTTTCAAATTTATATGAACGCTTTCGCTCGAGAAGTGGATCCGCATACCAGCTATTTATCACCTCGCTCAGCAGAACAATTCCAATCAGAAATGAACCTCTCGCTAGAGGGAATTGGTGCTGTGCTCCAATTGACTGACGACTATACCGTTATTCGTTCATTGGTTGCTGGTGGACCAGCATCTAAGAGCAAACAGCTTGGCGAAGGCGATAAAATCATCGGTGTTGGTCAAGACGGTGAAGATATTGTCGACGTTATTGGTTGGCGCCTTGATGATGTTGTTCAACTGATAAAAGGGCCAAAAGGTACTAAAGTTAAGCTTCAAATCTTGCCAGATGGCAAAGATGCGAAAGCCACAGTGGTTGAGATTGTTCGCGACAAGATCAGACTCGAAGATCGTGCTGTGAAATCTGAAGTCTTTGAAAAAGACGGGAAGAAGATTGGTGTACTTGAGGTACCAAGTTTCTATGTCGGTCTTTCTAAGGATACGGATAAACTCATTACCGAGCTAAAAGAGAAAGGCGTTGATGGTATTATCGTCGATCTTCGCAACAACGGTGGTGGTGCATTAACTGAAGCAACCGCAATGTCCGGTCTCTTTATCGAAAGCGGTCCCGTTGTACAGGTTCGTGACAGCTACGGCCGAGTTAATGTGAACAGTGATACTGATGGCAAGATTAGCTATCAAGGTCCATTGACTGTGTTGGTTAACCGATACAGTGCGTCTGCCTCTGAGATTTTTGCCGCAGCGATGCAAGATTATGGTCGTGCCATTGTTCTTGGTGAAAACTCATTTGGTAAAGGTACCGTTCAGCAGCACCGCTCTTTGAATCATATCTATGACTTGTTTGATAAAGAGTTGGGCTACGTTCAATATACGATTCAGAAGTTTTATCGTATTGACGGTGGCAGTACTCAGAACAAGGGTGTGGTACCGGATATCGCATTCCCAACGGCGGTCGATCCTGCTGAAACAGGTGAGAGTGTTGAAGACAACGCGTTGCCATGGGATAGCATCGATAAAGCGAAGTACTCTGTGTTACAACGTAACGATGAGCTCATTGCCAAGTTGACAGAAGCACATGAAAAACGCATTGCGACGGATTTGGAATTCGGCTTCATCGCTGAAGACATCGCCAAGTACAAAGCTGAAAAAGACGATAAGACATTATCACTGAGCGAAGCTGCTCGTAAGCAGGAAAGTGATGATAATGATGCTCGTCGACTTGATCGCGTGAATCAGCGTCAAAAGGCGGCGGGCGAAGAACCATTTGAGGCTTTGGATGATATCCCGAAAGATTATGAAGTGCCGGACGCTTACTTAGATGAAGCGGTTGCCATCACAGTGGATATGGTCAACTCGAAAGGTTAATATTTTCGATGCAACTAAGAAAAAACGAGCGGCAACGCTCGTTTTTTTCATTCTGATGAAACCTACCTCAATTCTGATACTTAAAATTAAAAACCGTGATTTAGATCAAAATATTTCGCAATCTCGTATTAACCCACCTAAGCTTTAAGTAATCGTGAGGGGGATACATATGAGATGGATAACGCTAATTCTATGTGTTTTTTCGTTTGGAGTGATGTCGGAAACGCGCAAAGACAATAATGATTTAACCCAGTTTGATCAGCCGTTTCTGCTTGGTGATTGGTACTTAGTCAACCCAAGTCCAGGTGAAGCTCCGGACGCTTTTCTCGCGATAAAACTGACTCTGCAATCTAACTATTCTTTTAGTATCGACATACAGAAACAAGACTACAGTATCGAGCATTGGGAGGGTTTGTTCACCGCTAATGATGATACCATCATCCTCGGTTTGAACTCTGACGAACCCCAGGTTTACGCATACAGTGGAAATCACAATATGCTCAATCTCAATGGTGTCGTGTTTACAAAAGCGTTGCCCAACGCGCTCGCTGGGATTTGGTCGTCAGTGAGTGTGTCTGGAGATGACAAACACGCTCAAGAAATCGCGCGTATGGATTTAATTCTCCAACCAGACTTCGTGTTTACTTTTCGCGTGAGTTCAAGTGAAGGTGAAGAAGCGATCCATAGCGGTGTTTACTACACCGAAGACGATCATATCGTATTGCTCTATCAAGATGGTGAACATGATGCGACATACACGCTTGATAAAGATGAACTGACTCTAGAGGTCGAAGATGGCGACATGTTCGCGGTACTAAACCGAATCCGCTAAGCAAATCTTGCAACAAAGCTTTGAGCGCCAACCCAAGTTGGCGCTTTTTTTATGTCATTCTCTGCAATCCTTTGTCCCATAAGGTTATAATCATTTCCGATTAAGCGTATACCCAACTATAGTTGCAGGTATATTCTGCTAACAATAATAAAGACAAGGACTAAAGGATGACGGAGTCAGCACCTAAAGCCAAATACCGAAGTGATTATCAATCACCTTCGCACACTATTACAGATGTAAACCTCACTTTCGATCTTCATGAGACGAAGACTCGTGTTACGGCCATTTCTCAGGTTAAGCAACAAGGTAGTGAAACCACTATCTCTTTGGATGGTGAAGGCATTGAGCTCGTTCAGATAACAATCAATGGAGAAGGTTGGACGGACTATACACAGACCGAAACCGGTCTTGAGATTCATAACCTTCCATCAGAATGCGAACTGAAAATCGAAAATATAATTTCTCCTTCAACGAACACGGCGTTGGAAGGTCTGTATATTTCAGATGGCGCGTACTGCACACAATGTGAAGCAGAAGGTTTTCGTCGTATCACGTACTTTCTTGACCGACCTGATGTTCTGGCAAAGTACACAACTAAAGTTATTGCCGACAAAGCGAGCTTTCCATTCTTACTAAGCAACGGTAATAAAGTTGACGAAGGAGAGTTAGAAGACGGTAAGCATTTTGTGTCTTGGGAAGATCCACACCCAAAACCATCCTATCTGTTTGCTCTCGTTGCAGGTGATTTCGATGTGCTTCGCGATAGTTACAATACGCGCTCTGGACGCAATGTCGCACTGGAGATTTTTGTCGATAAAGGCAATCTAGATCGTGCGAACCACGCGATGGTTTCTTTGATTAATTCAATGAAGTGGGACGAAGAGCGCTTTGGTCTGGAGTATGACCTCGATATCTACATGATTGTGGCCGTTGATTTCTTCAACATGGGTGCGATGGAAAACAAAGGACTAAACGTCTTTAACTCTAAGTTTGTTCTCGCGAATGATCAAACTGCAACTGACACCGATTATCTTGGCATTGAAGCGGTAATTGGCCACGAATATTTTCATAACTGGACCGGTAACCGCGTGACTTGTCGCGACTGGTTCCAGTTAAGTTTGAAAGAAGGCTTGACGGTTTTCCGTGATCAAGAGTTCTCGTCTGATTTAGGTTCACGTTCAGTTAATCGTATTAACAACGTGCGAATTATCCGTGGTCCTCAGTTTGCTGAAGATGCAAGCCCTATGTCTCACCCGATTCGCCCAGAGAAAGTTATTGAAATGAATAACTTCTACACGCTCACAGTGTACGAAAAGGGCAGCGAAGTCATCCGCATGATGCACACGCTACTTGGCGAAGATAAGTTCCAAGCGGGCATGAAGTTATACTTTGAGCGTCACGATGGTACCGCTGCGACGTGTGAAGATTTTGTCGCAGCAATGGAAGATGCTTCTGGTATTGATCTTAAACAGTTCCGACTTTGGTACAGCCAGTCCGGCACACCAAGTCTGACCGTTACCGACACTTATGATGAAGCCAATAAGACATACACGCTGACGGTCAAACAACAAACATCATCGACTCAAGATCAAACTGAAAAGCAGGCGTTACACATTCCATTTGACGTGGAACTGTATGACGAGCAAGGAAAAGTTATCGAGTTACGCCGTAACGGTAAGCCGTCTTCAAATGTATTGAATGTAACGGAATCTGAGCAGAGCTTTGTGTTTGAAAAAGTTGAAAGCAAGCCAATTCCATCCATGCTTCGCGAGTTCTCTGCACCTGTTCGTTTGAACTTCGATTACAGTGATGAGCAGTTGGCATTTTTGATGGTCCACGCGCGCAATGATTTTGCCAAGTGGGATGCAGGACAAATGCTTCTTGCCAAATATATCAAGTCGAATGTTGAAGCGTTACAAAAAGGTTCGAAGGTTGAGCTACCTGATTTGGTTGTTGATGCCTTCCGCGGTGTGCTGTTAAACAAAGAGCTTGAGCCTGCATTTATTGCAGAAGCCCTGTCATTGCCAAGCTTTAACGAGGTGGCTGGTTGGTATGAAACCGTAGATGTGGACGCCGTATGTGATGTGCTGAAAGGGATCAAACTTGGACTTGCTGATGCTTTGCAAGATGAACTGTCGGCGCTTTACCATACATTAGCACAAGTAGAATATACGATTGAGCATGATGCTATTGGTAAACGTTCATTAAGAAACTTGTGTCTGCAATACCTAGCCAATGTCGAAGCTCATGCGCATCTTGTAAAAGAGCAGTATGAATCAGCGAACAACATGACCGATACAATGGCAGCAATGAGTGCGGCAAACGGCGCATCTCTTGCTGTTCGTGAAGAGATTATGGCTGATTACAGTGAAAAATGGAGCCATGATGGTTTGGTCATGGACAAATGGTTCGCGCTACAAGGTAGTAACCCTTCAGTGAACGCATTAGAGAATGTGAAAGCGTGTATGTCGCATACAGCATTTAGCTTGAGTAACCCAAATCGAACAAGAAGTTTGATTGGTTCATTCCTCAACATGAACCCGCGCCGATTCCATGATAAATCAGGCAAAGGCTATGAGTTTGCGGGTGAAATTCTTACTCAGCTTAATGAGTCAAACCCACAGGTTGCGTCTCGTTTAATCGATCCGTTGTTGAAGTTGAAAAAATACGATAGCGAGCGCCAATCGCTTATCAAACATGAGCTTGAAAAGCTAAAAGCATTAGATAACTTAGCCAAAGACTTGTTTGAAAAGGTGACTAAAGCACTAGAGTCTTAATGTAAAAAAACCACCACTGTTTATTTGTACAGTGGTGGTTTTCTTCTTACTTCTATTAACTTTTTCAATTACCGGACACAAACGCACCAATCACTCAATGAAACAGTACTATTTCACCCTGAATATCAGTTATAACGATTACCTTACACACTACACTGGTCATGCATCCAGTATTTTGGTGTGTACCGATCAGGGACTAAGAATCCAGCTACCTGCGACACGATTTCGCCCATTTTTAACACAATTAGGCTTAAAAGGGCGCTTTCGATTAACAACTGACCAAAACAACAAGTTTTTACGGTTAGAATCACTGTAACTTGGCCCATATCTAGTGATATGAATAAGTGCATTAGTCACACAATCAAACATTTCCCTGAAACTTCCTCCATTTTTCATTAACCCTTTTTCAATAAAACTTTTACAATAAAGACAAGCCTACATCCCTCATAAAAACAAAAAAGTGGAGCGTTACTATGACCACGCGCGAACCTGTTGTTCCGGTTCTACTGGAGAAAGTTTATAAATTGATTGAATCCAAAGTAGAAGGAGCCAATCAGCCTCTAGTGACTAAACTTGCCAAACATATTTTAAGCAACGTTTCCCCTGACGATTTGCTGCAAAGAAATGAATCCGACCTGTATGGTGCTGTTGTTAGCTTATGGCATCATTTAAATGAGAAGAGATACGATGAAATTTCGGTCCGAGTGTTCAACCCGACGGTGAGCCGTCATGGTTGGCAGTCGACACATACTATCGTCGAGATTGCTGTCCCTGATTCTCCGTTCTTAGTCGACTCAGTAAAAATGGCGTTGAATCGAATCGATCTTACCTGCCATATTATGCTTCATGGTCCAACTCAGTTTGAAAGAAACGAGCAAGGGCAGATTACTTCTGTTAACGAAGGCAAAGGTCATCTTCAATCTGTTTTCCATATTGAGGTAGACAGACTGAGCGCGAAAGAAGAGATGAACGAGCTTAAAAATGAGCTTGTTAGCATCTTCGAAGACACGGGCTTAGTGGTCAATGAGTGGGAGGCAATGTCCGACAAGCTCAAAAAGATCACAAAAGACTTAGTAAAAAACAAAGCTAAGCTTCCGATGGAAGACGATCGCTTCGATGAGACTATTGCTTATCTTGAGTGGTTGGGTGATCACAACTTTACCTTCATGGGATATAAAGAGTTTGACCTAATCAGTGAAGAAGGGGATTCGGTTCTCAAACCAACCAAAGAGCCTGGACTCGGTCTGTTTTCAAAAGAAGAAAGAGTTCGCTCAGTAAAAATCTCTGAATTCTCAGACTCTGCTCGTCTAGAAGCAAAGAAACCTTTCCTACTGATTCTGACTAAGGGCAACAAGGCCAGTCGGATTCACCGTCCAGCGTATACCGATTATGTTGGAATTAAGAAATTTGACTCTAAGGGCAAGGTGATCGGCGAGCACCGATTTACCGGTCTGTACACATCGGCAGTGTACAACCAAAGCGTATCAACGATTCCTCTGATCCGCGAGAAAGTAGAACGTATATTGGCATCGAGCGGCTATCGTGACGGTTCATATTCTTACAAAGCGTTAAGAAACATCCTTGAAAACTACCCACGTGATGAACTGCTTCAAGCGAAAGAAGAAGAACTGCTTGAAGTAGGTATGGGTGTGGTTCAAATGCAAGATCGTGATTTGATCCGTTTATTCATTCGAAAAGATCCGTTCGGTCGCTTCTTCAGTTGTATGGTGTACGTAAGTAAAGATCGTTATAACACTCAGCTTAGAAAAGATACTCAACGGATCCTTCAAAATTACTTCGGTATTGACCAAGAGGTTGAATTTACAACCTATTTCTCAGAAAGCCCATTAGCACGAACTCACTACATTGTGAGGGTAGACAATAACAACATGGATGTAGATGTGAAGGCGATTGAACGTAATCTAATGGAAGTTTCAGCATCTTGGGATGACCGCCTATCTGAAGCCATCGTGGCTAACTTTGGTGAAAGCAAAGGTCTTCCACTGTCTAAAGTCTATTCGAGAGCATTCCCACGTTCTTATAAAGAAGACATGATGCCGACTTCAGCGGTTGCCGACATTGAGCGTCTCGAAGCGCTGGATGAAGACAACAAACTTGGAATGCTATTCTATCGTCCTCAAGAAGCGGCTGCAGATTCCAAAGAGGTGAAACTAAAGCTTTATCATCGTGATGAGCCTATTCACTTATCTGATGTAATGCCTATGTTGGAAAACCTAGGTCTTAGAGTTATTGGTGAGTCACCTTACGAGATTGTTAAAAGTGATGGCGGCACCTACTGGATCCTTGATTTTGCTATGCTGCATAAGAGTGAAACGGTTGTGGATCTTCGTGAAGCACGCGATCGATTCCAACAAGCGTTCGCTGCGATTTGGTCGGGTGATCTAGAAAGCGACGGCTTTAACAGACTGGTACTTGGTTCAGGTTTGACAGGGCGTGAGGTGTCAATCCTTCGTGCTTATGCACGCTATATGCGCCAAGTCGGTTTCCCGTTCAGCCAACACTATATTGAAGACACGCTCAATCACTACCCAGACCTTGCTAAAGATTTGGTTGAGTTGTTTACTCAGCGATTTATGCCGTCTCTTAAAGGCAGTAAGAAGGGACAGCAACGTGTCATTGAAAAGATTCACAAGCAGCTGGATAAAGTGGATAGCCTGGATGATGACCGTATCATTCGCCGTTACGTGGAAATGATCTCTGCGACGCTTCGCACTAACTACTATCAGAAAGATAAAGCCGGTGACAATAAGCCATGGCTATCATTAAAGCTTGAACCTAAGAATATTCCAGAGATCCCAGCTCCTGTTCCAGCGTTTGAGATTTTTGTCTATGCCCCAGACATTGAGGGTGTTCACCTACGAGGCGGTAAAGTCGCGCGTGGTGGTTTGCGTTGGTCGGATCGACAAGAGGATTTCCGAACCGAGATTTTAGGTTTGGTAAAAGCGCAGCAGGTTAAAAACACCGTTATCGTTCCTGTGGGAGCAAAGGGTGGATTTGTCTGTAAGCGTCAACCTCAGCTATCGAGTCGTGATGAGATCTTTGCAGAGGGCCAACGTTGCTATAAGCAATTTATCCGTGCGCTATTAGATGTCTCTGACAACATCATCGAAGGAGAAGTTATTCCACCGAAAAGTGTCGTGAGACATGACGAAGATGATCCATACTTGGTGGTTGCTGCAGATAAGGGGACGGCAACGTTTTCTGACTTAGCAAACTCAGTGTCTGACGAATACAACTTCTGGCTTGGTGATGCATTTGCCTCGGGTGGCTCCAATGGTTATGACCATAAGGCTATGGGTATTACAGCCAAAGGTGGCTGGGAGTCAGTTAAACGTCACTTCCGTGAGATGGGGATCGATTGTCAGAATGAAGACTTCACCGCTATCGGTGTAGGTGACATGGCAGGGGATGTATTTGGTAACGGTATGCTACTTTCTAAGCATATTAGGCTCCAAGCTGCGTTTAACCATATGCACATCTTTATTGATCCAAATCCAGAGTCATCAGCGAAAAGCTGGGAGGAACGTAAACGCCTATTCGATCTCCCGCGTTCAAGCTGGGAGGATTACGATCCTAAGTTGATCTCTAAAGGCGGTGGTGTATTTGCACGCCGAGCAAAATCGATCACATTGACTCCAGAGATCCAAAAGATGCTTGGCACTAAAAAGGCATCAATGGCGCCAAATGATCTTATTAAGATGATTTTGTCGATGGAAGTCGATCTCCTTTGGAACGGTGGTATCGGCACGTATGTGAAATCGAGCTCTGAAACACACACAGATGTTGGAGACCGAGCCAATGATGTGCTGCGAATCAATGGTAGTGAGTTAAAAGCCAAAGTTGTTGGTGAAGGCGGTAACCTGGGTATGACTCAGCTTGGTCGTATTGAATATGCGCTCGCTGGTGGACGGGTAAATACCGACTTTGTTGATAACGTAGGTGGTGTAGATTGCTCAGATAACGAAGTAAACATTAAGATCTTCCTTAATGGTCTAGTCTCTAATGGTGATTTAACAGTAAAACAGCGCAACCAGATCCTAGAGTCCATGGAAGACGAAGTGGGTGAGATTGTATTGGACGACGCTTATTGTCAGTCTGAGTCAATTTCAGTGACCGAATTCCAGGGCGTCTCTTTGGTCAAAGAACAGATTCGCTTTATTCACACCTTAGAGAAAGCAGGTCACTTAGATCGCGCTCTAGAGTACATTCCTTCGGATGAAGATCTACTTGAGCGTGAAAAGCAGGGCATTGGAATGACACGTCCAGAGCTCTCGGTATTAGTTGCTTACGGTAAGATGGTACTGAAAGAAGAGTTAGTGACTGATGAGATCGCGAATGACCCTTATCATCAGCAACAACTCACCCAATACTTCCCATCTGAGTTACGCCGTAACTATATGGAAAGTATGCCAAACCATCCACTGCGAGCAGAAATTATCTCTACTATGCTTGCAAATCAGATGGTTAACGAGATGGGTTGTAACTTTGTGACTCGTTTGCAAGAAGAAACCGGTGCCACTGTGGTTGATATTGCTAATGCTTATGCGGCATCTCGTGAGATTTACGGTTTTGCCTACACATTTGAGCAAATCAGAAAGCTTGATAATGTGGCGAGCTCAGAAGCTCAGTATGAGTTGTTGTTCATTGTTCGCCGAACACTTCGTAGACTAGCTCGTTGGATTCTTCGTAATCGTCCTGGCAAACAATCAGTAGAGCAGTTAGTTGCTCGCTACCGTGATGACGTAATCAAGGTAGAGCAAACGCTAGAGAAGTGTTTGGTTGCTGAAGAGGTATCCGAACACAACGCTCAAGCTGATATTTGGGTAGGGCAAGGTGTTGAAAGTGATTTGGCAAATTACGTTGCTCGTCTATCAAGCCTACTTTCTGCAGTCGACATCTCAGAGATTGCAACCGAAGCAAGCTTTGATGTCGAGAGAGCATCCAAACTTTACTTCCACTTAGGTGATCGCTTATCACTTCACTGGTTCTTGAACCAAATTAACGGTCAAGCGGTAGACAACAACTGGCAAGCGCTTGCGAGAGCAGCGTTCCGTGAAGATCTTGATTGGCAACAACGTTTGTTAACGGCACAAGTATTGAAATGTGGTTGTGGGGGAGACAGTGAAGACGTGATCCTGTCACTTGATAACTGGATGGCGACAAATGAAAACAGCCTCCAACGTTGGGAAAATATTCTCAACGAGTTTAAGGTGGGTAATGTCCATGAGTTTGCTAAGTTCTCAGTTGCACTTCGCGAGCTAAGTCTACTTAATCTGAACTGTGCAAATAATCTTTAGATTGTTACCGCACAATGTTAACAATTAAGCGCTCTTCGGAGCGCTTTTTTAATCTTAAAAGACTGCTTTAGTGACGGCGTAACACTGAATCGGTGCATTATTCTGCAAAACGTTTGCGTTTTGTTAGATAAACGAAAATCTTCGTTGCATGTTTGGGGGAATCAGTAAATAATACCACCCCGTTTACACGGGTTTTCTATCGGAGGCACAATGCTTTACCGTCTTGCCAGAACTGGCTTTTTCCAACTTGATGCCGAAAAGGCTCACGATCTCGCTATTCAAAACTTTAAACGCTTCACCGGCACACCACTTGATCTCGCTTATCGCCAACAGCTACCTAATCGACCTGTAGAATGTATGGGTTTAACCTTCAAGAACCCTGTTGGCTTGGCTGCTGGCCTTGATAAAAATGGTGAGTGTATTGAAGCATTCGGTGCGATGGGCTTCGGTTTTGTAGAAGTTGGTACGGTAACACCTCGTCCTCAACCAGGGAACGACAAACCACGTCTATTCCGTCTAGTGGAAGCAGAGGGCATCATCAACCGAATGGGCTTTAATAACCTCGGTGTAGATAATCTCGTTGAAAATGTAAAGAAAGCGAACTTTGACGGCATTATCGGTATCAACATAGGTAAGAACAAAGATACGCCGATTGAAAAGGGTGCTGAAGATTACATTATCTGTATGGAGAAGGTGTATGAGCATGCGGGATATATCGCTGTAAATATCTCTTCGCCAAACACTCCAGGGTTACGTTCACTCCAGTACGGAGAAGCACTGGATGAACTTCTTTCTGAACTGAAGGCGAAACAAGCAGAACTTGCTGAAAAACATGGTAAATATGTGCCATTAGCACTGAAGATCGCACCGGATCTGAGTGATGATGAGATTGGCCAGATTTGTGATTCATTGATCAAAAATAAGATCGACGGTGTGATCGCGACGAATACGACACTGGATCGTTCTGTTGTTGAAGGTATGAAGCATGCAAACGAAGCTGGTGGCCTAAGTGGCCGACCTGTACAGTCTCGCAGTACTGAAGTTGTTCGTCTACTTGCTAAAAATCTTGATGGTAAGCTCCCAATCATTGGCGTAGGTGGGATCGACTCTTTTGTTTCTGCAAAAGAGAAACTCATGGCAGGTGCGTCGTTAGTTCAAGTTTACTCTGGCTTCATTTATCACGGTCCTAAGCTTGTAAAAGACATCGTCAAAAATCTTTAAGCAAATTCTGTCAAAGTGACTAGGTTTGAATCATGAAAGGGGGAAATAGTTTTCCCCTTTTTTTTTGTTTATTCGTTTGTAGAATTAGTAACAACTGACCAAAAAGGTAATTAAGCGTTTTACCTAACAGTCTGATTATTCTTCAAATATAGAGACGGAACGATGCTTAAACCCAGCGATACATGGATCTGGTATATGGATGAGAGTGAGAACTCTCTTATGCTGGATTTGGGAGATGATATGGTTTTCAAAACCAATCTTTCCCGAAAACTCCTTGTTGAATGCGCGATGGGTCAGAACAACTTCACAGTCGATGACGCATCCGCGTTTCAAACCTTTAAAGACCAAATAAGCCTATTGGGACTTTCTGAACCAAGACAAGCAGAGCTTACGCTCTATTGTGTGGCAGCAAAACGTTTCCACAAGCCTGTTCAGCCTAAGAGCTGGTTCTTCGACCATCAAGATGGCACGTACCAGCCTCAAGAGGGTGACTTGGTTCGCTTAATCAACCAACACTCTGAGGGTTTCTTCATCGTGTTGGAAGTAGGGGAAAGTGCAAGTTTGTGTGCGTTGGTTGACCTCGAGTCATTCAGTTTGTCTTCAAACAAAGAAGTGGTGTTTGGTCAAAGTATTAAGGTTATGCACGACAGGATGGCCTGCGCACATCAATTTATGGCATTAAACCAGCCTATTGCTCTAGTTGGTTAAGAGCGTGGCATAGAGCGCGATAACGCGCCTTATAAGAAAAAGCAGTGGCAGCTTAGCAATTACAATAAGAAGTTCTTACTTCCATTTCTCGTAGAATTTATCGGTCCTTGTGGCCGATTTTTTTTGTCTCAAATATCTCCAATAGCCAAACCCAATCCTCAATAGTCACCCCATTAACTGACATGTTTGCTACTACATCTCTGTTGCAGTGCAAATAATTTGCTTTTTTTATCACCAGAAAGTGACGTATTTGTTCCCCAAAATAAGGGGGCATTCACTCCAAAATTCCTCCTTTCACTGCATTTTGTAAGTAAATTACAACTAAAAATGTGCATTGGTATATACCAAAAATGTAGCGAATAAGTATTCACTATCGCTATAGTACCCAAGTTTACGTTATTTAAATTAGCTACTGCTTATGTATTGATTGGAAAGATGTAGAAGGTTTATGACGGTTAAACCTTGTTCGAACAAACAAGTAGAGACGAAGATTGTGCAGGTTTATTTAGTGACAACAGGGATTGTCAGGTATAATCAACACCATTTTTCACAGCTAGATGAACACTATGAACCAATATCTTGCCGTCACTTCCAACGGTCTTGAAAACCTTCTTGCTCAAGAGCTTGAGCAAATGGGTTTAACTTCTGTAAAGCCAGTTCAAGCAGGAGTTAAATTTAAAGCGAGCAATGAGCAGATTTATCGCGCTTGTTTATGGAGCCGATACGCTTCTCGCTTTGTGAAAGTACTGTCGGAGTTCACTTGCCAAGATGATATGGATCTCTATCTGGCTGCTTCATCTATCAATTGGGTGAACCAGTTCCACAGTTCGAAGAAGTTCATTGTTGATTTCAATGGTACTAACCGAGAAATCCGCAATAGCCAATATGGCGCAATGAAAGTGAAGGACGCTGTTGTAGACGTCTTTACTAAGAAGAGCTTGCCTCGACCAAATATCAGTAAAGATCGTGCTGATGTGCGAGTTCACGTTAGGCTACACAGAGATAAAGCATTAATTGGCCTTGATATGGTTGGCTCAGGTCTTCATCAACGTGGTTATCGTACGGAGTCGGGACGTGCGCCTTTGCGTGAAACATTGGCTGCAGCCATAGTTTCTCGCAGTGGGTGGGAGCAAGGTAAGAATATGCTCGACCCTATGTGTGGCTCGGGCACATTACTGATTGAAGCGGCTATGCTTGCTGCAAATATGGCGCCTGGTGTTAAGCGTAAATCTTGGTGCTTTGAAGCGCTAGAAGACTTTGAACCTGAAGTTTGGGCTGAAGTGAAATCAGAAGCGAACGTACAAGCTCGACGCGGTGTCAAAAAGACTGACAGCAGGTTTTGGGGCTTTGATAATGACCCTAAAGTTCTTCGCACAGCAAGAGAAAATGCTAAACGAGCGGGTGTCGATGACCTAATTACGTTTGAGTTAGGTGATGCGAGTAAAGTAACTAAACCGGTAGAGTTTGGGGAAGGTGTTATCGTATGTAACCCACCTTACGGTGAAAGATTGGGTACCGAGCCTGGGCTTATTGCTTTATACACTGAGTTTGGTAATCAGCTAAAAACAGAATTTGGCGGTTGCCAAGCATCTATTTTCTCAAGTTCTGACGATTTACTTAGCTGTCTGCGTATGCGTGCAGACAAACAGTTCAAATTGAATAATGGTGCGTTACAGTGTCACCAGAAAAATTATTCTATTTCTCAACGCAGTGCGGAACAGATTTCTGGTAACAATGATCTGCAAGTTATTGCGCCAGATTTCTCAAATCGCTTGAAAAAGAACATTGCTAAGATAGGTAAATGGGCCAAGAAAGAAGGGCTTGATTGTTACCGTATCTATGATGCCGACCTTCCGGAGTACAACGTTGCAGTAGACGTTTACCAAGACTCATTGGTTATTCAAGAGTACGCTGCACCGAAGAGCATTCCGGAAGAGACTGCCAAACGACGTCTAACGGATATTATTCGCGCGTCGATTAAAGTAACAGGCGTCGATACGAATAATGTTGTGCTTAAAGTGCGCGAAAAGAAAAAAGGGTCATCTCAATACAATAAGCTTGCTCAAAAGTCATCGACTATGACGGTAAATGAGTATGGTGCACAGTTAATCGTAAACCTTCATGACTACCTCGATACTGGTTTATTCCTAGATCATAAAATTACTCGTCGTAAATTGGGCGAGATGGCACAAGGTAAGGACTTCTTGAACCTATTTGCTTATACAGGTTCTGCCACAGTGCATGCGGCGCTTGGTGGTGCCAAATCTACAACGACTGTAGACATGTCGAACACTTATCTAGAGTGGGCAAAAGATAATATGAAGCTTAACGGCCAAGTGGGTCGCCAGCATCAATATATTCAAGCAGATTGCTTACAATGGTTGGCTAAAGCAACAGGCAGCTATGACCTTATCTTTATTGACCCACCGACGTTCTCTAACTCCAAGAGAATGGAGCAGTCCTTCGATGTTCAACGTGACCACGTCACGTTAATGCGCGATCTCAAACGATTATTGAGTGCCAATGGCACTATCGTATTCTCTAATAACAAACGTCATTTCAAGATGGATATGGCGGCGCTAGAAGAAATCGGATTAACGGCTAAGAACATCTCAGATAAAACGCTACCGCTGGACTTCTCGCGTAATAAGCATATTCACAACTGCTGGGTTATCTCTCACGAAAGCTAAAGATGGACTATGGCAAAGGAACTGATTTTATATAGCACAGAAGGATGCCATCTCTGCGAGATGGCTCTTGAACTCCTGCAACAGGTTGGGCTGGAAGAAAAGGTTAGTATCGTTGATATCGCTTTCGACGATGCTTTGTTTTCTCGTTACGGTGTCACTATTCCCGTCATTAAAGTTGATCAATCAGAAATCAACTGGCCCTTCGATCTCTCTCAACTTCAACAATGGTTAACAGTCAATGGCATTACTTACCATCCATAATGGGCAACTAGCGTTTGGCGATCACCCGCTACTCGATAAAACCGACTTTGCTTTGCAAGAAAATGAACGTGTGTGTCTTGTCGGACGCAACGGTGCAGGCAAATCGACCTTAATGAAGGTGCTCGCTGGCGACATCATCATGGATGACGGCAAGCTGCAAATTACTCAAGATGTGGTTGTTTCGCGTTTGGAGCAAGATCCACCGCGTGATCAAGCAGGTACGGTTGCTGACTATGTTGCCGAAGGTCTTGCTGAAGTCGGAGAGCAACTTAAGCAGTATCACACGTTACTTGAGCTGGTGGCACAAGACCCAAGTGAATCCCATATCAATCGTCTAGCAAAAGTACAAGAGAGCCTTGAGGTGTCGGGTGCATGGCGTTTTGAGGATCGTATAAAGAACATTCTCGGTGCACTCAAGCTTGACGGAAACACATTGTTAACCGACCTCTCTGGCGGCTGGCAACGCAAAGCGGCGTTAGCTCGTGCACTAGTGTGTGACCCTGATGTTTTGTTGCTTGATGAGCCAACTAACCATTTAGATGTGACGACTATCGAATGGTTGGAAACGTTCTTAAAGGATTTCCGCGGTTCTATCATCTTTATTTCACACGACCGTGCTTTCATTCGTTCAATGGCAACACGTATCGTAGATCTTGATCGTGGCCAGTTAGTGTCATTTCCGGGTGACTATGAGAAGTATTTAGTCGAGAAAGAAGAAGCGTTACGTGTTGAAGAAATGCAAAACGCGGAATTCGACAAAAAGCTTGCCCAAGAAGAAGTCTGGATCAGACAGGGCATCAAAGCTCGCCGTACTCGTAACGAAGGTCGCGTTCGCGCACTCAAGAAATTGAGAGAAGAACGTAAAGGGCGCCGTGAAGTGCAAGGTAAAGTCAACCTTAAACTTGATGATACAAGCCGCTCTGGAAAGATCGTGTTTGAAGCTACCGATCTTAGTTATCAGATTGAAGGTAAGACCATCATCAATAACTTCTCGTTCAACATTCAGCGTGGAGATCGCATTGCGCTTATCGGTCCTAATGGTTGCGGTAAGAGTACGCTCATCAAGCTGTTGCTTGACCAGCTAACACCAAGCTCTGGTAAGTTAAAGTGCGGTACCAAGCTAGAAGTGGCGTATTTCGACCAATACCGTGAAGCTTTGGATCCAGAGAAAAGTGTTATTGATAACTTGGCTGATGGTAAACAAGAAGTCATGGTTGGCGGTCGCGAGCGTCACGCACTTAGCTATCTGCAAGACTTCTTATTTGCACCCAAACGTGCTCGTACACCAGTGAAAGCTCTATCCGGTGGTGAAAAGAACCGTTTATTGCTAGCGAGAATCTTCCTTAAGCCAAACAACTTGTTGGTTCTCGATGAACCAACTAACGATCTTGATATTGAGACGTTAGAATTACTAGAAGAACTTTTAGGCAACTACCAAGGAACCTTGCTTCTAGTAAGTCACGACCGTCAGTTTGTTGATAATACTGTGACGGCTAGCTGGATTTTTGAAGGAAATGGGGTTATCGAAGAGTTCGTTGGTGGGTATCATGATGCTCAGCAGCAAAGGCAACAGGTGCTCGATGCACGTAAAGCCTATGAACCAGTAAAAGAGAATAAAAAACAGCCAGTTGAACAAGATAAGAAAGCAACTACTGTGAACTCTAAGCCTAAGAAGCTGTCCTATAAGCTACAAAGGGAATTAGAGGCGTTACCAGCGTTGTTGGAACAGCTGGAGCAAGAGATTGAACAACTACAGGAAACGGTCAATGACCCAGCGTTTTTCGCCAAGCCTGTGGATGAGACACAACCCATTTTAGATAGTTTGTCTGCAAAAGAGCAGGAGCTAGACGTTGCTTTTGAGCGATGGGAAGAGCTAGAAGCAATGCAACAGGAAAGTTAGTTTTGATGAGTCGTAATAATTTTAAAATTTCATTGATTGCAGCAAGTGTACTTGCTGCGACTTCAGGGCACGCTGCTTTGTATAAAGTGGTCGAAGTCGATCCTACAGGCAGTATCCAATCAACAGGTGTTTACGTTGACGACATCACCGAGTTTTATGGCAGTGCAATAGAGAAGCCAAGTGGCTCTGTTAATGCACTAGGCTGTTTTGCTGAAGGATCGACGTGTACGGAATATAAGTTGTTTGGTGACTCACGTAATGGTGCAGAAGGACATTCATACCGCCAGGAAATCCCTTTTAACTTTGACGCTTCATTCTTTTACACAGACTGGAATCGGAACCGAGATTATTGTCGAAATGAACTAGGCTATCAGACTTGTGATCCAGGCTGGACCGATAAGATGTGGTACAGCTTTAGTGACGTTGGTGGTTTGTTGCGTGAGCGTGATGCGTTTTTGAACTCTTCACAAACCGGCTGGAATGGAATAAAAGGTGAAGATGATTATCTCTCCAATGCACTAGCATTTAGTGAGACAACTGCTGCTTCAGATCCGGATAACGCATCGGTAGCGGCAAGAATGAGTGTAATACCAACTTCAGATTATGTTCCGGGTGGTGGTGATACGAAGCCGGAAACAAACTCAGAGAATGTTGTTATTAACGACCTAACGTCGACAGGCCTTTCTATAGGTAATACCAGTTCCGGTTATTATCGTATAAACACTTCTGATAGTAATGCTGCTGGTAACCTTGCAACTGCTTATCGTCATCGTGGTTTTGTTCAAGGCGCAGATAATACGACTAACATGCTATTGCCAGTTCTTACTGAGGGTGCAAACCAAGATCAGAAGATTACCAACAACATGGGCAGAACCATGGGATGGGCGAGCTTCAATTATGCTGGTACAGAGTACATCGTTGGTAGTGCGGCTGTAGGGCCATTTGATTACAACGATGACAATAAAAATTGGAATGGTGATTTAAATAATTGTTTGATTGATGACCCTGCCTCTAGAGCGGAATGTCAAAATTTCGCATTTGGCACTAAAGCAGCAGTTTGGAACTATGACGCGTTAAGTCAAGGAGCTGTTGTTGTTTCAGAATGGCAGAACGGAGTATCGATAAACAATGATAAAAAGGCTTCTCAAGGTAGTGCTCGTGGGGCTGTAATCGCTGATCAAACTGATACAGCTGCGAATAACCCACGCAATGGCAAACCTTTTCTTGTAGGTTTAAATACTACTGGCGACGGTTCAAACAGTTTCTTGCAAGCAACGGTGTTTGTTCCTTCAGAAACGTTCGATGCAACTGCCATTGATCCTGATAACACCACAAGACAATGGTCGCCTGTAACAATTGAAAATGCTCGAATCAAATCTGGTGATGACTTTATATATAGCAATACGTACGCTAGCGATATAAACAAGAACCTTGTCGTACTTGGTGCTTCAAAGCGTCGCGGTGATAAGCGTGAAAATGGTGCCGCCGCTAACCGAATGTTCTTAGCAGAGATTAACTTAGGTGCTGATAGCGGTTATTCTACGCCGACAGCACGTTACTTCGACGAGCTAAACAACAACTCAGGGATATTCTTCCGTGGAGTGGGTGGTGAACCAGGTGCGATCAACAACTTCAATGAGATTGTTGGTGCTGTTGATGCAGAGCAATCTACCGAGTATTTCGGTAAGAAACGTCGTCAGCGTGGTTTTATTTACCCATACAATGGAAGAGGCTCAGAGGCTGAACGTATGGCAATCTTCCAAGGTAAACCTTGGTTGTTAGATGACCTGACCAATGGTGGTAAGTATAACAGCCAGAATAACCAATACCGTATTGTCGACGCTGCAGACATAAATGATGATGGTGTCATAGCCGCTACTGCATTGAAATGTGAAGGGGGGTACGATACCACTGGTCACAACTCATATTGTGGAAACGGTCAGAAGAAAGAACGTGTCGTCGCAGTTAAGTTGATCCCGATCGCAAATGAAGCAGATCGCTCAATTGAGACTCGTGGCGTTGATGCTCCACCAGTAGAACGTAAAGGTGGAAGCCTAGGTTGGATGGCATTGATTCTTCTTGGATTCTTCGGGTTACGTCGTAACAAGTAGTCACAAGTGACGAAAATCCCAGGTTCACAGTTCTGAATCTGGGATTTTTTGTATCTTGAGATTAGCGGGAAAATGCGCAATTATTAAAGAGGAGTCACAAAAGCTCCACAAATCTTTAATGATAGAAAGTTGGGAAACCGATTTTGTATAGCGAGGACCGTACTATGAAGAGACAAAAGCGTGATCGTCTAGAACGAGCTCAATCACAGGGTTACAAAGCTGGATTGAATGGGCGATCGATGGAAGCCTGTCCCTATCAACAAATGGATGCAAAGTCATATTGGCTTGGCGGTTGGCGTGACGCGAGAGATGATAAACAATCAGGACTCTTCAAGTAGTCGGGAGCGAAATTGAAGTAACAAAGGGCCTCAAAAGAGGCCTTTTAATGAACCCCCTAACGCACTATAACTAATAGTCTTAACTAAAAATAAACGACTCCGAAGAGTCGCTTATTGAAATTCTATCTTAGAAAGCAGAAGTGTCTTTAAACAGACCGACTTTCAAATCTTTTGCTACGTAGATTTCTTTACCATCAACAAGTACGCGACCGTCAGCAATACCCATAACCAGCTTACGATTTACCACACGCTTCATGTGCAGTTCGTACGTTACTTTCTTAGCAGTGGGTAGTACTTGACCAGTAAACTTAAGCTCACCAACACCTAGTGCACGACCTTTGCCTTCACCGCCAATCCAACCTAGGTAGAAGCCAACAAGTTGCCACATTGCATCAAGGCCAAGACAGCCTGGCATTACAGGATCACCGATGAAGTGACAATCGAAGAACCATAGGTCAGGAGTAATATCGAGTTCCGCAACGATCAAACCTTTGCCAAAGTCCCCTTCAGTTTCCGACATTTTTGTCACGCGGTCCATCATCAGCATGTTAGGTGCTGGAAGTTGAGGGTAGCCCTCGCCGAATAGTTCTCCACGGCTAGAGGCTAGAAGGTCTTCACGGCTATAAGAATCACGTCTGTTTTGCATTATATAATTACTCCAAATTTTCGTTAGGCCATCTTAGTGAACAGGTGTACGCTAGACAAGTCCGACCACGACTAGACAAACCAGTTTTTAATCCTTGTCACAATTGATTCTGGCATCTCATGTTTTTCAAAGTTTTCAATACGTTCAGCAATCTTGCCGATCACACTTTCTTCACTTTCACTATTGAAAGGTTTACCAAGTAAAAGTGGGATGACTTCATCAACGTGTGTCGCTGACCAGATGTGAAATTCTCCGTTCTTGATGCTTTCAACAAGCTCTTTGTTCAATGCCAAGTGCTGTACATTTGTCTTGGGCAAAATGACACCTTGTTTGCCAGTGAGGCCTTGGTGCTTACACACGTTGTAAAAGCCTTCGACTTTCTCATTGAGGCCACCTACGGCTTGGACGCGCCCAAACTGATCGACCGCACCGGTTACAGCGATTTGCTGGTCGATCGGATAACCTGACAAGGCACTAACTAAAGAGCAAAGCTCAGCAAGTGAGGCGCTGTCTCCGTCAACTTCACAGTATGATTGCTCAAATACGATTGATGCTGAGTAAGGCAGAGGTGCATCCAAGTCCAGCTCTGATGAGACAAAAGCTTGCATAATCATCATGCCTTTTGCATGGATATTGCCACCAAGGTCTACTTTGCGTTCTACGTCCGAAATGTCACCATCGCCAAAGTGAACGACACAGGAAATACGCGCTGGCTCACCATATGAAATAGGGTGGCCTGGGATATCAATGACGGTCAATCCATTGACTTGACCCACTTGCTTTCCTTGCGTTTCGATAACGACCTGACCTTCTAAAATGTCATCGATAGCACGCTCAGGTAAATACGACTCACGATTTCGCTTTGCATCGATTGCTGACTCGATATGCTCACAAGATATCACGGAAGTGTGACTATAGGATGATGCTTCGCATAACAACGCTTTGTGCCAATCAAGTGAGAGTGGCCAGTACTGCTTATCCTCGGTCTCACGCGCACCGGCTTGCAGGAGCTTGAGATAAGCTGAACGGTCGAGTTGCTTTTCCCCGAGACAAGTGCGAACCACATAGTTTACGAACGACAGGTATTGCTCTGCGCTCGTTTGGGTGACTTTTAAATCGCTTTCGACTTCGGTGTACTGCATAAATCCAGAACGGTAATCGCTATCTATCAGGTCTAAATCTGAAAGTTGTTCACGATCACCGATAATCACCAGCTTGAAATCTGAGCTAAATGTTGGTGGTTGTACCGACACATTCTCTGAGTCCACTGCTAGGCACTCAAGCTTAGCACCTTGCAACAGAGACTTTAGATTGGTCCATACACCAAGGTTTGCCAGTGCACTCTGCGCTGAGCATACCAAAACACCTTTATTAGCTTGCGAGACAAGGCCCCTAGAAATTTGGTTTTCACCTTGCACATTTTTATAGCGGTCCAAAAGTAGGCCTGGGTTCGCTTCAACGCCAATAATTGTACTGTGACCAAGCTTTTCGATCGAATCGCTAACCAGTTGTCGATAAGCTAAGCTATCTCCATCTTTAATCACTAGCACTTTCGAAGGGCAATTGTCTGAAACGAAGTAGGACAGCGCAGCTTTGAGACGCGGTTGTAACTCAATAGGCTCAATCGGAGGGAGAGTGGAAGCAGTGTCTAGGAGATCGCTAAAATCGTTGTACAGGGGGCAAACTTCTTGCCAAGAGACTTGATTCATTATGTCTTTACTTAATTTAGATTTGCACGAAGTATACAATGAATAGGGCTGTAACGTTAGTTTTTCGAGCCGACGTAAAGCGAGCAAAATCTCATAAAACAACCTTTATTATTGAGAAGTTTAGTAACTTGGGTTACGCTGTCACTGTAAACAGAGTAGGGATGCAAACCAATGAAATACCAACAACTTGAAAATTTAGAATGTGGTTGGAAGTGGCAGTATTTAACAAAAAAGTGGCGTGAAGGTGAGAACATCACTCGTTATGTAGATACAAGCGAAATTGAACACGCCGTATCGAAGCTTAAGCAACTTGAGCATGAACCTACTCTGGTCCTTGATTGGATCAATGAACACATGTCGGTTGAGTTAGATAACAAGCTAAAGCAAGCTATTCGGGCGAAGCGAAAGCGTCACTACAATGCCGAACAAGTACATACCAAAAAGAAATCCATCGATTTGGATTTTCGTGTATGGGAAAAGCTTTCTCATCGTGCCAATGATCTGGGATGTACACTATCAGAAGCGATCGAATACTTGCTGAGCGAAGCATCTAGAAGTGAAAAGGCGACGCAAAAGGTTAGTAGTTTGAAAGAGGACTTGAGTAAGTTACTCGGTGATTAAAATAGGGGTTAAGGATGCTGTATGTCGTTTTAGTTGGTGCCATATTAGTCTTTTGGCTTGTTGCCATAGATAGACCATCTTTAGTCGTAAAGATGGACCAAGGTGAGATCACCCATACGAAAGGGCACTTACCGCCAACGTTTAAGCACAATTTAAAAGAGATCGTAGAAAGAGATAAAACAAGCGGAGAGTTAAAGGTATACCAGACTCGTAGCGGGATGAGACTCAAGTTCAGTAAAACGATTTCCAAGAACATACAGCAAAGAATTAGGAACATATTCCCTCACCAAAGCTTCAAATCTAAAGGTCGAAAAAAGAGTCGATAGCATAGAAAAAGAAAGGGCATAAATGCCCTTTTCTTAGATTCTCTAATGCACTATAACTAATGAGGAGTGAAAACAGCAAACTACTATGCTTTAGCGGCGATTTCCCGTTCGTCCCAAATTTTCATTAGTGTTCTGCGAGACTCGGAGTCTAGCATTTGAATACGACGGCATGTCCAATTCTCAGCAATATAATCAGCCATTTCTAGGGAAATAGGGTTGTTATCCGTTAAGTAAGTCTCCAATGCTGATTCTGCTTCAATCAACGAAAGTCCTTCCGCATCCCACTTCTGCACACGTACGTAGCTATTTTTGAACCATTCAATTGGTAGAGTCATAGAAATCTCCTTTTCTACAAGCTTAATTAAATACTAATTAAAAGACATCGTGTCTTTGCGTTGGGATAAGGATTGAATATTTTCTTTGTCGTGTAAAGTTAAAAATGAAATAAACACAATAAAAATTTATAAAAGTAATTTAGTATTTACACTGTGAATTTTTGAACATGAGTTATATCGCTAAGGGTGATTTTTGATTATTGGTTTTATGAGAGTTATTTGGTTAAATAATGAAACGGTTATGGGTGAAAACTAAATTCAAGGATATGGATGATCTCACGCCATTAAGCGCACCAATGTAATGTGAGGCTTTAGTTGATTTCACTGAATGCTTTTGGGCTGAGGTTTGAAAAATTATAGAGGTATTGCTTTCAAGTGTTGTAATTATTACGGAGCGTGTTATTCAAACTGAGAAATTTTGTGAATGTATTATGTTGATTTTATTTATTTCTCAGGGCCAAGTTGATTGTTAATATTTATCTGAATCCAATAAGTGGTGTTAATATATTGTGCCGTTGTAGTCTAGCCTTAATAAATCGATGAGCGCACCGAGGTATTTATCAATGGCGGCATCAGCAGAAATCGCGGGAAGTTCAAGAGTGATGCAAAGTAACTCCTTCTCGTTACACCAACTCCCAAATGAACCGGGTGTTTCATAACCGATCTGTTTCACTAGCGGCAGCGAAAATTGTTGTGATAGCCAGTTCCCAAGTTTTGAGTCCTCCGGGTCGTCGACGCAGGCTAGGGGTTCATGCAGTGACACAATAAAGCGTGGCTTTCGAGCTTCGATTAGTTCAATTAGAGCGGCAACCTCCGGTTCCAAAGACTCTGCGTTTCCCGTTTTTACCTTTACATCTCGCGTACGCGCAGAAGAGCTCCATCTATACACAGTCTCTTTATCGGTCCAAGTTTTAGTCGGAAACGCTCGATTAAGATCGACTTGGTTGGCATTGGCACGAGTTCCCAGTTGGTTAGCGTCAGGGTTCATGGAAAGTATGACATCGTGTTTAAGATACTCGGAAGGAAGCGAACGTAATGCACAAGATAAAGCGACAGTCGATGCTGTTTCGTCCCCATGTGTTCCAGCGAGGATAAGGCCACGCTCTTCCTCAGGTGAACAACCTTCAAAGTAAAGTAGAGGTGCCCCCAAGACCGAATCCCCGTAAGTGGAGGGTGTCTGTTGAAACTTGGCTCTTTCGGGTCTTGGCCGCAATATAGGCCTGTTTTGATTTGCATTATTCATAACTCACTCTCAACTTCTTGTCTTTCCTCACGGCATTCTAGATGCATATATGCCATAACTGAAACAGTATTAACATCTTACAGCTCTCGTATTCTATAAGAGTGTTTGCTTGTTAAGAATACAGTAGGGCATTTATTACTTTATACCAATCAGGCGGTTTAGGATGAAGCATCATATTTCATGGAAAGTCTCGTTACTTGCAGCAATGGTCTCTACGGCGTTCACTGTATCAGCTGCAGTGGTACCAGAAGATGCACGTTTAGCTGAGGTTCAAAATTTGGTACGCGGTAACGACGCAGAAGTAGCAACCTTAGATCCAGCAAATGCAGAAGGCCTCCCAGAGATGCACGTGCTCAGGGATTTGTTTGAAGGATTAGTTATCCAAGACAAAGACGGCAATGTGATACCAGGCGTTGCAAAATCTTGGAGTACAGAAGACAACAAAACTTTCACGTTCGAGTTAAGAAAAGATGCGAAATGGTCAAATGGAGACCCGGTTACCGCTCACGACTTCGTCTACAGTATCAAAAGAGCTGCCGATCCCAATTTTGCATCAGCGAATGGTTGGTATTTGAAACTTACTAAAATTAAGAATATTCAATCTATTATAGATGGGAAGGCTTCTCTAGATTCACTTGGGGTTAGGGCACTTGATGATCATACTTTACAGTATGAACTAGAGAGTCAGGTTCCGTACTTTGTTGCGATGACTGCTCATTCATCCATGATGCCTGTTCATAAAGAGGTCCTAGCGGAATATGGAGACAAGTGGACTCGACCAGGCAATATGGTATCAAACGGCGCGTTTACATTAGAAAATTGGGTTATTAATGAGCGGATTGAGCTTATTAGAAACCAGCAATATTGGGATAACGATAATACCGTATTAAACCAAGTCACTTACATTCCATTTGAAAGCCAAACGGCTGCAATGAACCGTTTTGCAACGGGCGAAGTGGATATTACTTCCGATGTGCCGACAGCGATGGCACCGAAGCTAAAGAAAGAACGACCAGAGTCTTACACCGTAGTTCCATTACTGTGCACGTATTACTATGCATTTAATACGACAAAGGCACCATTTAACGATCCGCGTGTTCGCAAGGCGGTGTCTTATACGATAATGCGGGATGTTATTACAAACGGTGTTACTCAGGTAGGTAATTTACCTGCATATACTTTTGCACACAAATACGTTGCCGGATTTGAAGCAAGCCAACCAAATTACAGTGCGATGAGTCAGAAACAACGTGATGAGGAAGCTAAAAAGTTACTGTCTGAGGCCGGCTACAGCGAAGAAAATCCATTAGATATTAAGCTGCTGTATAACACTAGTGAGAGCAATAAGGCTATTGCGGTGGCAATAGCGTCAATGCTTGGTAAGAACTTAGGAGCGAAAGTCGAGTTGGAGAATCAAGAATGGAAATCGTATTTGGTCGCGCGTCGTGAAGGCAACTTTGATGTGTTAAGAACATCATGGTGTGGTGACTATAATGAAGCATCAACATTCTTGAGCTTAATGGCATCTGACAACGCTGGCAACCGAGCGTTCTACAAGAGCGACGCGTACGATAAAATCATCGTGAATGCGCTTGGAGCCACCAGTGATGAGGAGCGCGCTAAGTTTTATGATCAAGCTGAAGCTTTGCTGGCTGAAGACATGCCAATCGCACCGATTTATTATTACATGCAAGCGCGCTTAGTGAGACCAACTGTTGGAGGCTTTCCGATGAATAACGTTGAAGGGCGAATCTATTCAAAAGATTTGTTCATGAAAGCTGAATAAAAAACAGCTAAAATTGAGGGAATAAGCCAGCCACGATGTTGCTGGCTTTTTTGTCTGGTGGGTTACGGATTTGGTGGCTTCAAATCTAGCTCTTTGATTGTTAACATTTAACGTCTTAGTGCGTATTATCTATCTTATGTTAAATTGGGTGTGCGTTAGCTTAAAATCTATGTTCTCCTTGCCACTATTCCCTCATTTCATCATCGTATTTAACGATAATCATGATTTACCATAAAATACCTAATAATCACATTACTTAATCAGAGATTAGTAATTGTGACTATTAGAAAAAGCCCATGATCATTTCAACAATTCACATGGGCTTTATGACTCTAGCTTTTATCAATTACTCACTAGAAGTTGTTATCGTCAAAGTCGTGTTGGCTGCCTCCTGATGATTGATCATCGTGACCGAAGCTTCCCGAGTCATCTGTAAAGTCAACACCAGTATCTGTGTTGTCTCCAGATGTCCAATCGCCGCTGCCGCCTGCATCTTGTAGACCTGACGTATCTGCTGGAGTTTGGCTACTCGCTTGCATCGCATATTGATCATCAACTTCAATTGTTGTTGTTGCAGAAGCGCCATCTATTGGAGTATCAAGTTCATCCACGCCTTGGAACGAGATCTGTGCTTCACCTTCAAACGAATCACCCAGCGACATCGTGACCGGTTGTGACAAGTCACCAGATACCGTGTAAGTACCATCGCCATTATCTAGCGCTCCACTTACAGATGCACCATCTGGAATACCCGATAGTTCAACCTGTTCAACACCTTCAGCTGAGGCAACCTCATCAGGAATTGATAGACTCACATCATCGCCTGGTGCAGCTGTCATATCAGCGGCTTCGTCATCTTGTGTGGCTGAATCGTCGCTTGCTGATGCTTCTACAGATTCTTGCGTAGTTTCTGTTTCAGCCGTTGCTTGCTCAGGAGTTGCTTCTGTCGATTCAGGTGCAGTCTCAACGTTCATCGTTGTAGTTAGAGTTTGCTCTTCGCCACCAGATTGAACTGTTGCTTCCAGTGGGATATCACCGCTAAACTCAGAGTCTGGCCAGAATGTCCATTGGTCGTCTCCTGCAGGAACTAGTGCGCCTTCATCGCCTGTATAGCTAAGATCAGATAAGCTTGCATCGTCCGCTACATCAAGACTTGAGAGCACTTGCTCGCCACTGATGCTAACCGACCCATCATCCGCTTGACTCAACGCTTCAACCGTTGAAGGTTCTTGCTCGTCAACATTGATATTGAAGTGGCTTTCGACACTGTTCTCACCATCACTCGCGACAAAGCCGATTTGAGCACTTCCAGTGTATCCTTCAGCCGGGGTGAATTGATAACCACCCTGCCCGTCAGATTCAATTAGCCCTTCACCTTCAAGCAATGTAACGGATTCAATGCTCATTTCTCCAGTGTCGGAGCTCAAGGTGCTAAGCATATCGTTATCGGTGAAGTTAAGTGGTTCACTTTCTTCAACATTAGCAGAAGCGATTGATTCAATCTGCGGTCCATCGGAGATTTGTCCTTCGTTTTCGTGAACTCCAATCGTGCTTTGTTCATCATGAAGAATTCCATCACGTTCAACGACATACGCAAAGTCTACTTCGCCTGTAAAGCCATCGGCCGGGCTGAAGGTCCAGGTACCGTCACCATTGTCAACCATCGAACCTTGGTTAGGATCAACCAAGTGAACCATCTGGATAGCGTCATCATCATTAGCGTCGATGTTTTGTGCCATGCCAATTAAGTCTTCTTCTGTGAGGATAATTGGTTCGCCTAGCGTTGTATCAAAGTCGCCTGCAATTTCACTACCTGCTGGTTCTGGCAACGGTTCATCACCATAGTCAACCGTGGTTGCACTAACAGTTACGAAGAAGTTTCCAGAGAAGTCTTCAGGTGGTGTTAACTGTAGATTGTCTATGTTCCAGTTGGTGATACTGATCATTTGTCCAGGCTCTGTAATAATGATAGTATTCTCACCATCGCTTACTTCAAACCCGACAGGGAAACCAGTCATAACCAAGTTGCTGAGCATTTCCGAATCATCAATGAGGTCAACGTTAAGCCCTAAGTGACCGGTTGAATCTTCAGAGAACACCAATGGACCGTCATGATCGGTTGTAATAACGGCTCCATCCGCGACTGGACGAACAAAGACAGGAACATCGAGTGAGGTTTCAAACTCTCCATCTGAAGCGATAACTTGAAGCCCTGACGTTCCGGCGAAATCACCCGTTGGTGTGAATGTCCAAGTACCATCACCGTTGTCATTCAGATCACCGGCATCTTCACCATCTGGTATGATGATGCGTGAAATAACTAGGTTTTCTGTGTCTATATCACCAAACAGGTCGAGCATATCAGATGAATCGAAGGTAAATGCCCCATCCTCATTGGTCGTTAAGAAGGCGTTTCCATCTGCAAATGGAGCGTCATTTACTGGAATGACATCAACATTTAACGAGCCTTCTGCCGTCGCTTCTCCATCTGTGATTTCGTAAGCCAGTTCAACTAATCCGTTGAAATCTTGTGAAGTAACGAGGTGATACATACCATCCGGTTGCTGTTGCAATTGCGCATTTTGTGGCGACTTAACACTGATACTTTCAAGTGTGAGTTCGTCGCCATCTAAATCACTTGCTTGTGCCAAGATGAATTCAGGATCGATGACCATAACTTGGTCTTCTTCTCCCTGCATTTCGATTGCAGGCGCCTGAGGTTCATCGTTAACAGCAGCAATGTCGATGTTGCCTTGAACAGGTGTCAGCTCAGTACCGTCATCAACGTTAAAGTTGAATGGAACGTCGCCGTTGAAGTTTTCCGTTGGTGTGAATGTCCAAGTACCATCAGTATTATCAACCAGTGAACCAAACGATTCATCGATAGATAGATCTTTCGCAGTTAGGTCGTCTCCATCAATGTCTTGAGCATGCTTCAACAAATCTTCTTGAGAAATGATGATGGCGTTGTCTTCTACACCTGCAAGACTCACAGGATCCGATGTTGCAGCGTCATTTACCGGATTGACCGTAAGATCAGCGTTTGCAACGATCGTTTCTGCTCCATCAGAGATATCAAAGTTAAGGTCGATATCGCCGTTGAAATTGGCATCTGGCGTAATAGTAAAGCTACCATCGCCATTGTCCGTTACTGTTGCGTTGTCTCCCGCGCTGAGGTTCGATGCAGTTAGCGCATCTCCATCGACGTCCCCTGCTTGAGCGAGCAATTGATCTTGAGTCAGCGTAATAGAACCATCTTCATCGACCGAGTATGCTAAATCGCCTGATACCGGAGCATCGTTTACAGCGATAACATCAATACCCGCGGTGGTCTCTGCCGTTGCCCCATCTTCGTCAGCAACAGTGACATCAAGTGATACGTTGCCGTTGAAGTTTTCGTTTGGAGCGAAGCTGTATGTACCGTCACCGTTATCAGTGAAGATACCGTCAGTGCCTGAGTAAGACACATCGTTGACGCTCACCTCGCCTTCGATATCACTTGAGTTAGCAAGCAATTGGTCGTCAGAGATAGTGATTATGCCGTCTTCATTGACTGAGTATGTGGTAGAACCGGCCACTGGAATGTCGTTGACAGACTCAACCGTCACATCAATGTTAGCTTCTGTGGTGGTTGTACCGTCGCTCACTGAGAAGCTTAAGTCCACGTCACCATTGAAGTTCTCGTTTGGCGCGAAGGTATACGTACCATCACCGTTATCCGTAAACACACCTTCGGTGCCTGAGTAGCTAACATCAGCTACTGAAAGGTCGTCCCCATCAATATCAGAAGCACCCGCTAGAAGCTGCTCATCAGTGAAGGTCAATGAGCCATCTTCTTGAATGGTGTAACCCACATCTTCCACGACTGCTGCGTCGTTCACTGGATTCACAGTGAGATCAGCATTGGCCACGATGGTGTCGGTGCCATCGGAAATGTCGAAGCTTAAATCAATGTCGCCATTGAAGTTCGCGTCTGGTGTTATGGTAAATGAGCCGTCTTCGTTGGCCGTTACAGTGGCGTTGTCACCTGCGCTTAGATTGGCCGCAGTCAGATCATCGCCGTCCACATCACTTGCTTGCGATAGCAGTTGCTCTTGAGTCAGAGTAATTGAACCATCTTCGTCAACAGAGTAAGCAAGGTCACCTGAGACCGGTGCATCGTTAACTGCAATAACATCAATGCCGGCTGTGGTATCCGCTGTTGCACCGTCTTCATCAACAACAGTCATATCAAGCGATACGTTGCCGTTAAAGTTTTCGTTTGGCGCAAAGCTGTAAGTACCATCGCCGTTGTCAGTAAAGATACCGTCTGTACCCGAGTACGACACATCACTAACACTCACCTCGCCTTCGACATCACTTGAGTTCGCTAGCAATTGGTCGTCAGAGATGGTGATGATGCCATCTTCATTGACTGAGTATGTGGTTGAACCGGCCACAGGAATGTCGTTGACAGACTCAACCGTCACATCAATGTTAGCTTCAGTGGTCGTTGTACCGTCGCTCACTGAGAAGCTTAAGTCTACGTCACCATTGAAGTTCTCGTTTGGCGCGAAGGTATACGTACCATCACCGTTATCCGTAAACACACCTTCTGTACCTGAGTAGCTGACATCCGCTACCGATAGGTCGTCGCCATCAATATCTGACGCGCCAGCAAGAAGCTGTTCATCCGTGAAGGTTAACGAACCATCTTCTTGAATGGTGTAACCCACATCTTCCACGACCGCTGCATCATTCACTGGGTTAACCGTCAGATCTGCATTGGCCACGATGGTGTCGGTGCCATCAGATATATCGAAGCTTAGGTCGATGTCGCCATTGAAGTCTGCGTCTGGTGTAATGGTGAATGAGCCGTCTTCGTTGGCCGTTACAGTTGCATTGTCACCTGCGCTTAGATTAGCCGCAGTGAGATCATCGCCGTCCACATCACTTGCTTGCAATAGCAATTGCTCTTGCGTCAGCGTGATAGAGCCATCTTCATCAACGGAGTAAGCTAGGTCACCCGAGACTGGTGCATCGTTGACTGCAATAACGTCAATGCCTGCAGTGGTCTCTGCGGTCGCACCGTCCTCATCCAAAACAGTCACATCAAGCGAAACGTTGCCGTTGAAGTTTTCATTTGGTGCGAAGCTGTAGGTACCGTCACCATTGTCGGTGAAGATACCATCTGTGCCAGAATAAGACACATCACTGACACTGACGTCCCCTTCAACATCAGAACTATTGGCAAGCAACTGATCATCTGAAATGGTAATCACGCCATCTTCATTCACGGAGTATGAGGTAGAGCCTGCCACTGGAATGTCATTAACAGATTCAACTGAGACATCAATGTTGGCCTCTGTTGTCGTTGTACCATCACTAACGGAGAATTTAAGATCAACATCACCGTTGAAGTTTTCGTTTGGAGCAAAGGTATACGTGCCGTCACCGTTATCTGTGAACACGCCATCAGTGCCTGTGTACGTAACATCCGCAACAGAGAGGTCATCACCGTCAATATCAGATGCGCCCGCTAGAAGTTGCTCGTCAGTAAACGTCAGTGAACCATCTTCTTGAATGGCGTAGCCAACATCTTCCACCACTGCGGCGTCGTTCACTGGGTTAACCGTTAGGTCGGCATTAGCCACTATAGTATCGGTGCCGTCAGAGATATCGAAGCTTAAGTCAATGTTGCCATTGAAGTCTGCATCTGGTGTGATGGTGAATGAGCCATCTTCGTTGACTGTAACTGTCGCGTTATCACCTGCTGACAAGTTCGCTGCAGTAAGGTCATCACCCTCGACATCACTTGCTTGAGACAGCAACTGCTCTTGCGTCAGCGTAATCGAACCATCTTCATCAACAGAGTAAGCCAAGTCACCTGAGACTGGTGCGTCATTAACCGCAATGACATCGATACCCGCAGTGGTATCGGCGGTTGCACCATCTTCATCAACAACGGTTACATTAAGGGATACATTGCCATTGAAGTTTTCATTTGGTGCGAAGCTGTAAGTGCCGTCGCCGTTGTCCGTGAAGATACCGTCAGTGCCAGAGTACGACACATCATCAATGGCCACTTCGCCCTCAATGTCAGAGCTGTTGGCGAGAAGCTGTTCGTCTGAGATGGTAATAATGCCATCTTCATCGACTGAGTATGTGGTAGAGCCAGCAACAGGAATGTCATTGACCGACTCAACCGTCACATCAATATTCGCTTCAGTGGTGGTTGTGCCATCACTGACAGAGAAGCTTAAATCAACTTCACCATTGAAGTTCTCGTTTGGTGCGAAGGTATAGGTGCCATCACCGTTGTCAGTGAACACACCTTCTGTGCCAGAGTAGCTGACATCAGCGACAGACAAATCGTCGCCATCAATGTCAGATGCACCCGCTAGAAGTTGCTCATCAGTAAACGTTAATGAGCCATCTTCTTGGATGGTGTAGCCAACATCTTCCACAACCGCTGCGTCATTCGCTGGATTCACAGTGAGGTCAGCGTTCGTAACAATGGTGTCGGTACCATCGGAGATATCGAAGCTTAAATCAATGTCGCCATTAAAATCCGCATCTGGTGTTATGGTGAATGAGCCATCTTCATTAGCGGTAACTGTAGCGTTATCGCCTGCTGACAGATTGGCAGCGGTTAAATCATCGCCGTCTACATCTGAAGCTTGAGACAGCAGTTGCTCTTGAGTCAGTGTGATAGAACCATCTTCGTCGACGCTGTACGCCAAATTACCAGAGACTGGAGCATCATTAACTGCTATGACTTCTACGCCTGCAGTTGTCTCTGTTGTCGCACCTTGTTCATCGACAACTGTGACATCAATCGATACCTCACCATTGAAGTTTTCGTTTGGCGCGAAACTGTATGTGCCATCGCCATTGTCGGTAAAGATACCGTCTGTTCCTGAGTACGAAACATCTGAGACAGCGACGTCACCTTCGACATCCGAGCTGTTGGCGAGCAACTGCTCGTTAGTGAACGTAAGAATATTATCTTCGTCAACACTATAAGTCGTTGAACCAGCGACTGGTAAGTCATTGACTTCAGTTACTGTGATATCGATATTCGCAGGGGTGATTTCCGTGCCATCAGATACTTCGAACAAGAGGTCGACTTCACCATTGAAGTTTTCGTTTGGAGCAAAGGTATAAGTACCATCACCGTTATCTGTAAATACCCCTTCTGAGCCATTGTATGTGACGGATTCAACGCTGAGGTCATCACCATCGATATCGGTAGCATTGGCCAACAACTGTTCATCGGTGAAGGTGAGCGAGCCATCCTCTTCCATGGTATAAGCTACGTCTTCAACAATCGCCGCTGCATCGTTAACTGGATTAACAGTCAAGTCGATATTAGCGACCGTTGAATCTGTACCATCGGTGACAGAGAACGTTAGGTCGATATCACCATAGAAATCCGCTTCAGGTGTGATAGTGAACGAACCATCATCATTAGCGACGACGGTAGCATTGCTTGCTGCGGTCACATCTAAAGCAGTGAGATCATCACCTTCAACGTCACTAGCTTGAGACAATAGCTGCTCTTGAGTAAGCGTAATCGACCCATCTTCATTAATGCTATATGCCAAATCACCAGAGACTGGCGCATCATTAACAGCGATGACGTCGATGCCAGCTGTTGTTTCGGCCGTTGCACCATCTTCATCTACTACGGTTACATCAAGAGATACATTACCGTTGAAGTTCTCATTTGGTGCGAAGCTGTAGGTGCCATCACCGTTATCAGTGAAGATACCGTCTGTGCCTGAATAAGAGACATCGTCAACCGCGACCTCACCTTCAACATCTGAGCTGTTCGCAAGAAGTTGATCATCGGAGATCGTGATGATGCCATCTTCATCAACCGAGTACGTAGTTGAACCTGCAACTGGAATATCATTGACAGACTCTACGGTAACATCGACGTTCGCTTCAGTCGTGGTGGTTCCATCGCTTACTGAGAAGCTCAAATCCACTTCACCATTGAAGTTCTCATTTGGCGCGAATGTATAAGTGCCGTCACCATTATCGGTAAACACGCCTTCCGTGCCGGAGTAACTCACATCGGCGACAGACAAGTCATCGCCATCAATGTCTGAAGCGCCCGCTAATAGCTGCTCATCAGTAAAGGTCAATGAACCATCTTCTTGAATGGTATAACCGACATCTTCAACCACTGCAGCGTCGTTAACAGGGTTAACGGTTAAGTCTAGATTTGTCGATATGATTTGGTCGCCATCGCTGACATCGAAGCTAAGGTTTACATCACCGTTGAAGTCTGCGTCTGGCGTAATAGTAAAGGTACCATCGCCATTATCCACAACAGTGACGTTTTCATCTTCCGTGCTCAAGTTAAGCGCAGTTAAAGCATCGCCATCGAGGTCGGTGGCGTTTGCCAGTAGCTGCTCTTGAGTAATGGTGATTGAACCGTCTTCGTCGACTTGTGCAGAGACTGAGTCTGATTCAGGCGCATGGTCAACCTCAAAGTTAATGACTTGAATCGTACTTGCTTCATCGTCGTTAGAAAGCTCTGTTGCGGTCGCTTTGATTTCTAGCGCAGTGGAGCCTGTATAGTCTTCTGGGAAGGTAATTTCGATGTTTTGATCGATGACCAGCGTTGGAAGCACGGCTGTACCGTCTTCACCAATAACGATCTCACCTTGCAAGATTTGGCTGTTGGTTTCACCGACGTCTACGGTAAAGGTGAAGTCATCATAGTCACGATCACCACCTCCATAGAGATCTTCGATACCATAAACAATCTCGCCATCATCATTTAACGTTGTTCTCGTATGTTCAACGCCATCTTGGTTCAGGTTGGTATTAGTACCACCGTGGAACACCGAGTCTCCAAATTGACTTTGGATAACGGTCTCGTTGCCATCAGGGTCAATATGAACCAACTGAGGGTCAACAGAATCAATGGTGGCTGGATCGCCGTCCGCATCGCGGAAAATAAAGGTACCATCTTGCATTGAGTCGAAGTCATTGCGATTGAAGCCATTCGGAATAACGAACAGGTTGAAGCTTTCGCCTTCTTCCACTTCAAACGTGATTGACGATTGGCCAGGAATCAAGTCGCCACCGGAACCAACTTGGGATGCGTTCTCAAACCCAATGTTTACATCGGTAATATTGCCGTTTTCATCGACAGTGTAATAACCCGCTGTATTCTGGAAGCCAGCACCTTCACCTTGGAAAGTTACGGTCACATCGGTTGTTTCATAACTGGTGATACCGCCAGACTGTTCGACAAGTACGCCTTCGTTGTCATAGCGAATCACAGTACCTTCTGGTAAGCCGCCCACTTCCAACGTTAGTGTCTCAGACAAGTCTTGGTCTACAAGCGCTGCACCGATATTTAGTTCGGTGGTGCTACCTGGTTCAACAACAATGGCCTCATCTGTGACGGCGTCACCATCACCAGTGGTCACCTCCAAGTCTGGTGCATCGGCAACAGCTTCGACATTCATACCGATAGTTTGGGCAACTTCAGCTTCACCATCTGATACGGTAAAGCCGATATCTAGATTACCGCTAAAGTGCTCTTCCGGCGTAAAGGTGTATGTGCCATCTCCATTATCGACGAGAGATCCTTCATCACCGCTGTAACTCACATCAGTTATACTCAACTCGCCGCCTTCGACGTCTGTCGCTTGGGCAAGAAGCTGCTCTTCAGTGAAGACAAATGTATTGTCTTCCTGAATTTCAACGTTAAGCGGCGCAACGTCTGGTGCGTCATTGACTGGATTAACCGTCAGTGTAAGCTCGCTGGTTGTATCTAGCTCACCGTCAGAGACGTTGTAGCTAAATAAGATATCACCATTGAAATCTTGTGACGGCGTAACACTGAACGTACCATCACCGTTATTGACGATCGTTGCGTTCGGGTCGTTAGTCTCAAGGTTTTCTGCAACTAAGAAGTCACCGTCTCTGTCAGTCGCATTTTCAAGTAGCATATCTTGTGTCACCAAGATAACGCCATCTTCATCCATTTCCGCGACGACTGGCTCAGCTTCAGGTGCATCATTCACAAATTGAACTTTTAACGCGATGTCAGCGGTAACCGTATCGGTACCATCACTAACATCAAACGTAAGACCTGCACTGCCACTATAATCCGGTGCTGGCGTTAAGGTATAAGTACCATCACCATTATCAGTTACCGATACGTTTGGATCATCAGAGTTAACGTTGACGACCGTTAAGTCATCACCCTCAACGTCAGTTGCTTGGGCAAGCAACTCTTCTGCTGTGACAATAATCGATTCGTCTTCCAAGACATTGAATGATAAGTCGGGGACATCAGGTGCATCGTTGACTGGCGTTACGGTTAAGTCTAACTCGGTCCCTACTGTAGCGATTCCGTCGGTAACATCATAGGTGAAGTCGATATCGCCATAGAAGTCTTCACTTGGGGTGATAGTGAAACTACCATCCTCATTTTGAACAATGGTAGCGTTCTCATCGTTCGTGCTTAGGTTAACTGCGGTGAGATCATCGCCATCAAGGTCACTCGCGTTAGCAAGCAACTCTTCTTGAGTGATAGTGATGGTGCCATCTTCCTCTACCGTAGCAGATAGTGGTCCTGTTACTTCTGGACCAACGTTGGAGTCAACGACATCAATGTTTAGTGAACTTGGCGCCGTGGCTTGTCCATCACTGATATCAAACGATAACGAAACATTGCCTGTAAAGCCTTCAGATGGTGTGAAGCTGAAGGTATTGTCGCCATTATCAACCAGTGTACCGTCCAATTGATTAGTTAGGACAAGGTTTTCAACATGTAGAATGTCTCCATCTACATCAGTCGCTCCACTCAACAAGCTCGATGTACTAATTGTGATGGTGCCATCATTGAGCATATCCAAATTGAGCGGAGCGCCAGGAACAGGAACATCGTTCACAGGAATCACTGCTAAATCAATTTGGTTCATAGTGACGTCTTCGCCATCACTCACACCGAAGCTGAGGTCCACATCTCCATTGAAGTTTTCATTTGGAACGAATGTGTAAGTACCATCTCCGTTATCGGTTAACTCACCATTGTCCCCGTTGTAACTGACGTTGTAGATGCTTAGCTCGTCACCCTCGATATCTGAAGCATTCGCAAGCAGATCTTCATCGGTAAAGGTGATGGAGTTGTCTTCTTCGGTACTCAAGATAACTGGACCAGATACCACTGGTGCATCATTTACTTCTGCGAAGTTGATGTGGATAGTATTGTCGTCAACCAACTCGCCGTCGGTGACTTGATACGTTAGGTCAATATCACCAGAGAAATTCTCGTTTGGTGTAACTGTCCAAGTGCCATCACCGTTGTCGGTTAAGGTTGCATTGTCATCTTCGAGGGCTAAGTTGATGATATCAAGTTCGTCACTGTCTATATCGCTGGCTTGTGCCAATAACTGCTCTTCGGTAATGACGATAGAAGCAAAGCCATCTGCTCCCTCTTCTGTCGTGGTTACGGCTGGTAAGTCAGCTGTTAGATCGATCTCTTGATCGCCTTCACGAACATTCAGACTAATGGTTTCGGTAACTTCTGTCCCGTCAATTCCGATAGATGTAAATACCACATCGTCAGGTAGAGTCTGAGAAACAGACATGTTTTGAACGACGTAAGTACCGTTACCTTGAATAGTACCGAGTTCGAAACGAGCCACAGGTTCATCAGTCGTTAGCGTATATTCGTGCTCATAGCTATTACGATCATCTTTGTGGTAAGTTTCTGAATCTATGAGATTTCCATCCGCATCAAACGCTCGGATCTCAACCTCTGTGAAGTGTCTAGACTCTTCCATAAACCAGCCACCTAGACCATCTAGATTGAAACTGATTTCGTTGATGTCCTGACCTTCTACCGTGACGACAAGTTGTTCATCACCACTTAGGCCTTGTCTGTCAGTATCCCCAATACCGTGACCGATATGGGTGTTACCGTTCCAGGCGCCAAGCGGTCCGTCGGTACTTTGTGTGGTAATGGTCAAGTCACCATCGGTAAATTGGCGAGTATGGGAGTCGACTTCATCACCCCAGTCGCTGACTTTGGCGTTGTCATCAAAGGTACCAAGTTGCGTTGTTGAGGTAGAATCTGCTACTGCGGTTTCATCTGGAACAAAGCGAATCTCAGTATCTGGAGAAACTTCTTGCCCAACTTCGAGAGTAACCCACTCATCTTCAATGTTTGCTTGAACAATACCGAATTCAGGTTGTTGGTCGAGACGAATCGCTGGCTCTTCGCGCATACTTACGCCAACAGTTTGGTCTTCTTCCGCTTGAATGTAGATTTCATCGCCCGCATCAGGCGCATCATTTACTGGATTGACCGTAAGATCCAGGGTCGTAACAACATTCTCTTCACCATCAGAAACGGTATAAGTGAAGTCTAACTCGCCATTGAAGTTTTCTTCTGGAGTGATAGTGAATGAACCATCTTCATTCTGAACTATTTCAGCCTCAGTACCGAACAATTGTAAATCACTCGCAACGAGATCGTCGCCGTCCACATCCGAAGCATTCGCCAATAACTGCTCTTGAGTGATGGTGATACTGTTGTCTTCATCCACTTGAGCTTCTATGCCAGATACTTCCGGAGCATCATTGACCGGGTTAACGGTCAAACCACCGGACGCAACAATGGTGTCTGTGCCGTCCGAGATATCGAAGTTGAGATCAATTTCGCCATTGAAGTTGGCATCTGGCGTAATGGTAAAGGTTCCATCACCGTTATCGACGACGGTGGCATCTCCGCCGACGCTTAAGTTAGACGCAGTCAACGCGTCTCCCTCAACATCTGACGCCTGAGCAAGTAGTTGGTCTTGATTTAGCGTGATAGAGCCGTCTTCATCAACCGAGTATGCGACGGTTCCAGCGACAGGTGCATCGTTTACAGCGATTACGTTAATGCCCGCAGTGGTGTCCGCGGTTGCACCGTCTTCATCGACAACAGTGACATTTAGCGATACGTTGCCGTTGAAGTTTTCATTTGGTGCGAAGCTGTAAGTACCGTCACCGTTGTCAGTGAAGATACCGTCCGTGCCTGAATAAGACACATCATCAACGGCGACTTCACCCTCTACATCAGAACTGTTCGCAAGAAGCTGCTCGTCAGAGATAGTGATAATACCGTCTTCATCAACTGAGTAAGTCGTTGAACCGGCCACTGGAATGTCATTGACAGACTCAACGGTCACATCAATGTTGGCTTCAGTGGTCGTTGTACCGTCGCTCACTGAGAAGCTTAGGTCGACGTCACCATTGAAGTTCTCATTTGGTGCAAAGGTATACGTACCGTCACCGTTGTCGGTGAACACACCTTCTGTACCTGAGTAGCTGACATCTGCTACTGACAAGTCATCGCCATCAATATCAGATGCACCCGCTAGAAGCTGCTCATCAGTGAAGGTTAGTGATCCATCTTCTTGGATGGTGTAACCTACATCTTCCACAACTGCTGCATCATTCACTGGGTTCACAGTGAGGTCAGCGTTCGCGACGATAGTGTCGGTGCCATCTGAGATGTCGAAGCTGAGGTCAATGTCACCATTGAAGTCCGCATCTGGAGTAATGGTGAATGAGCCGTCTTCGTTGGCCGTTACTGTTGCGTTATCGCCTGCGCTTAGGTTAGCAGCAGTTAGATCATCACCGTCCACATCACTCGCTTGCGATAGCAATTGTTCTTGGGTCAGCGTGATAGAGCCGTCTTCGTCGACCGAGTAAGCCAAATCACCTGAAACCGGTGCGTCATTGACTGCAATAACGTCAATGCCTGCTGTGGTCTCTGCCGTTGCACCGTCTTCATCGACAACAGTGACATCTAGCGATACATTGCCGTTAAAGTTCTCGTTTGGTGCGAAGCTGTAGGTACCATCGCCGTTATCAGTAAAGATACCGTCTGTACCTGAGTAAGACACGTCCTCAACCGCTACTTCACCTTCCACATCCGAGCTGTTCGCTAGAAGTTGCTCATCCGAGATAGTGATGATGCCATCTTCATCGACAGAGTATGTGGTTGAGCCTGCCACTGGAATGTCATTAACAGACTCAACCGTCACATCAATGTTGGCTTCTGTGGTAGTCGTGCCATCGCTCACTGAGAAGCTTAGGTCTACTTCACCGTTGAAGTTCTCGTTTGGAGCGAAGGTATAAGTACCATCACCGTTGTCGGTGAACACGCCTTCTGTACCTGAGTAGCTCACGTCGGCAACTGATAGGTCGTCGCCATCAATATCCGATGCACCTGCAAGAAGTTGTTCGTTAGTAAAGGTCAACGATCCATCTTCTTGGATGGTGTAACCCACATCTTCTACTACTGCTGCATCATTCACTGGATTCACAGTGAGATCAGCATTGGCCACGATGGTGTCGGTACCATCAGAGATATCGAAGCTTAGGTCGATGTCGCCATTGAAGTCCGCATCTGGCGTGATAGTGAATGACCCATCTTCGTTGGCAGTCACAGTGGCGTTATCGCCGGCTGACAAGTTCGCAGCTGTAAGACCATCGCCTTCAACATCACTAGCTTGTGACAATAACTGTTCTTGAGTCAGAGTAATTGAACCATCTTCATCGACTGAGTAAGCCAAATCACCAGTAACTGGTGCATCATTGACTGCGATGACGTCAATGCCTGCTGTGGTTTCTGCTGTAGCGCCATCTTCATCAGCAACGGTCACATCAAGCGACACGTTTCCGTTGAAGTTTTCGTTTGGTGCGAAGCTGTAGGTACCATCGCCATTATCAGTAAAGATACCGTCTGTACCTGAGTAAGACACGTCCTCAACCGCTACTTCACCTTCCACATCCGAGCTGTTCGCTAGAAGTTGCTCATCCGAGATAGTGATGATGCCATCTTCATCGACAGAGTATGTGGTTGAGCCTGCAACTGGAATGTCGTTGACCGACTCAACCGTCACATCAATATTGGCTTCTGTGGTAGTCGTGCCATCGCTCACTGAGAAGCTTAGGTCTACTTCACCGTTGAAGTTCTCGTTTGGAGCGAAGGTATAAGTACCATCACCGTTGTCGGTGAACACGCCTTCTGTACCTGAGTAGCTCACGTCGGCGACTGATAGGTCGTCCCCGTCAATATCTGATGCACCAGCGAGAAGCTGTTCGTCAGTAAAGGTTAACGAACCGTCTTCTTGGATGGTGTAACCCACATCTTCCACGACTGCTGCATCATTCACTGGGTTTACAGTGAGGTCTGCATTGGCCACGATGGTGTCGGTGCCATCAGAGATGTCGAAGCTAAGGTCAATGTCACCATTGAAGTCTGCGTCTGGTGTGATGGTGAATGAGCCATCTTCGTTGGCTGTAACTGTCGCGTTTTCGCCAGCGTTTAGGTTAGCCGCAGTCAGGTCATCACCTTCCACATCCGATGCTTGTGATAGTAATTGCTCTTGAGTCAGCGTAATTGAACCATCTTCGTCAACTGAGTAAGCTAAGTCACCTGAGACTGGCGCATCGTTGACTGCGATGACGTCAATGCCTGCAGTGGTTTCTGCTGTAGCGCCATCTTCATCAGCAACGGTCACGTCAAGAGAAACGTTGCCGTTGAAGTTCTCGTTTGGCGCGAAGCTGTAAGTACCATCGCCGTTATCAGTGAAGATACCATTCGTGCCTGAGTAAGACACATCACTGACACTTACCTCTCCTTCGACATCACTCGAGTTAGCAAGCAATTGTTCGTCAGAGATGGTGATGATGCCATCTTCATTCACTGAATATGTGGTTGCGCCCGCAACAGGAATGTCATTGACAGACTCAACCGTCACATCAATGTTAGCTTCAGTCGTGGTCGTGCCGTCACTCACTGAGAAGCTTAGGTCGACTTCACCATTGAAGTTTTCATTAGGTGCGAAGGTATAAGTACCATCGCCGTTATCGGAGAACACACCTTCGGTGCCTGAGTAGCTAACATCTGCTACTGATAGGTCATCGCCATCAATATCTGACGCGCCTGCTAGAAGCTGCTCATCCGTAAAGGTCAATGAGCCGTCTTCTTGAATGGTGTAGCCGATATCTTCGACAACCGCTGCATCATTGACAGGGTCAACAGTCAAATCAACATTCGCTGCTATAGTTTCGACACCATCTGAGATATCAAAGGTTAAGTCAATTGCTCCATTGAAGTCCGCATCCGGTGTGATGGTGAATGAACCATCTTCATTAGCAATTACCGTGGCATTATCGCCTGCGCTTAGGTTAGAAGCTGTGAGATCATCGCCATCTACATCACTTGCTTGCGATAGCAGTTGCTCTTGAGTCAGAGTAATCGAACCATCTTCGTCAACTGAGTAAGCCAGGTCACCTGAAACCGGTGCATCGTTAACCGCGATAACATCAATACCAGCGGTGGTCTCTGCTGTTGCACCATCTTCGTCAGCGACAGTCACATCTAGAGATACGTTACCGTTGAAGTTTTCGTTTGGAGCAAAGTTGTAGGTTCCATCGCCGTTGTCAGTGAAGATACCGTCTGTACCTGAGTAAGACACATCGCTTACACTTACCTCGCCCTCCAGGTCACCTGAATTAGCAAGTAATTGGTCGTCAGAAATAGTGATTATGCCATCTTCATCCACTGAGTATGTGGTTGAACCCGCAACCGGAATGTCATTAACAGACTCAACAGTCACATCAATGTTAGCTTCAGTCGTGGTCGTACCGTCACTCACTGAGAAGCTCAAGTCCACTTCACCATTGAAGTTTTCGTTTGGTGCAAAGGTATAAGTGCCGTCACCGTTATCAGTGAACACACCTTCGGTGCCTGAGTAGCTAACATCTGCTACTGATAGGTCATCGCCATCAATATCTGACGCGCCTGCTAGAAGCTGCTCATCCGTAAAGGTCAATGAGCCGTCTTCTTGAATGGTGTAGCCCACATCTTCTACTACCGCAGCGTCATTTACAGGATTAACAGTGAGGTCTGCATTCGCGATGATGGTGTCGGTACCGTCAGAGATGTCGAAGCTTAGGTCAATGTCACCATTGAAGTCTGCGTCTGGTGTGATGGTGAAAGAACCATCTTCATTGGCAGTAACGGTGGCGTTATCGCCCGCACTTAGGTTGGCTGCTGTGAGGTCATCACCTTCTACGTCTGAAGCTTGTGATAGCAACTGCTCTTGAGTCAGAGTAATCGAACCGTCTTCGTCAACTGAGTAAGCTAAATCACCAGAGACTGGCGCATCGTTGACTGCAATGACATCAATGCCCGCGGTGGTTTCTGCGGTCGCACCATCTTCATCAACAACCGTCACATCAAGAGAGACATTACCGTTGAAGTTTTCGTTTGGCGCAAAACTGTATGTGCCGTCACCATTGTCAGTGAAGATACCATCCGTGCCCGAGTAAGACACATCATCTACCGCAACGTCACCTTCAACATCAGAGCTGTTCGCTAGAAGCTGATCGTCCGAGATGGTGATGATGCCATCTTCATCGACTGAGTAAGTCGTTGAACCGGCCACTGGGATGTCGTTAACAGACTCTACAGTCACATCAATGTTAGCTTCTGTTGTGGTCGTACCATCACTTACAGAGAAGCTTAGATCCACTTCACCATTGAAGTTCTCATTTGGCGCAAAGGTATAGGTGCCATCACCGTTATCAGTGAACACACCTTCAGTGCCAGAGTAGCTGACATCGGCTACTGACAAGTCATCGCCATCAATATCTGACGCACCCGCAAGAAGCTGTTCATCAGTAAAGGTCAACGAGCCATCTTCTTGGATGGTGTAACCCACATCTTCCACAACTGCTGCATCATTCACTGGGTTCACAGTCAAATCTGCTTTAGCTACGATGGTGTCGGTACCGTCAGAGATATCGAAGCTTAAGTCAATGTCACCATTGAAGTCCGCATCTGGTGTGATGGTGAATGAACCGTCTTCGTTGGCCGTTACCGTAGCATTGTCACCTGCGCTTAGGTTAGCCGCTGTGAGATCATCGCCATCTACATCGTTAGCTTGAGACAGCAACTGCTCTTGAGTCAGAGTAATCGAACCGTCTTCGTCAACGGAGTATGCTAGATCACCTGAGACTGGCGCATCGTTCACAGCAATAACGTCAATGCCTGCCGTAGTCTCTGCCGTTGCACCGTCTTCATCAACAACCGTCACATCAAGCGATACATTGCCGTTGAAGTTTTCATTTGGTGCGAAGCTGTAAGTACCATCACCATTGTCAGTGAAGATACCGTCCGTGCCTGAGTAAGACACATCACTGACACTCACCTCGCCTTCGACATCACTTGAGTTAGCAAGCAATTGGTCGTCAGAGATGGTGATGATGCCATCTTCATCGACTGAGTATGTGGTAGAGCCTGCTACCGGAATGTCATTAACAGACTCAACAGTCACATCAATGTTGGCTTCTGTGGTGGTTGTACCGTCGCTTACTGAGAAGCTCAAATCAACTTCACCATTGAAGTTCTCGTTTGGTGCAAAGGTATAAGTGCCGTCACCGTTATCGGTGAACACACCCTCGGTGCCTGAGTAGCTGACTTCTGCGACTGACAAGTCATCGCCATCAATATCTGACGCACCCGCTAGAAGCTGTTCGTCAGTAAAGGTCAACGAACCGTCTTCTTGGATGGTGTAACCCACATCTTCCACAACTGCTGCGTCATTCACTGGATTCACAGTGAGGTCCGCATTGGCCACGATGGTGTCGGTGCCATCAGAGATATCGAAGCTGAGGTCAATGTCGCCATTGAAGTCTGCGTCTGGTGTGATGGTGAATGAACCGTCTTCGTTGGCCGTTACCGTAGCATTGTCACCTGCGCTTAGGTTAGCAGCTGTCAGATCATCGCCATCTACATCGTTAGCTTGAGACAGCAACTGCTCTTGAGTCAGAGTAATCGAACCGTCTTCGTCAACGGAGTATGCTAGATCACCTGAGACAGGCGCATCGTTCACAGCAATAACGTCAATGCCTGCCGTAGTCTCTGCCGTTGCACCGTCTTCATCAACAACCGTCACATCAAGCGATACATTGCCGTTGAAGTTTTCATTTGGTGCGAAGCTGTAAGTACCATCACCATTGTCAGTGAAGATACCGTCCGTGCCTGAGTAAGACACATCACTGACACTCACCTCGCCTTCGACATCACTTGAGTTAGTAAGCAATTGGTCGTCAGAGATGGTGATGATGCCATCTTCATCGACTGAGTATGTGGTTGAGCCGGCCACTGGAATATCATTAACAGACTCTACAGTGACATCAATATTGGCTTCTGTGGTGGTCGTACCGTCGCTTACTGAGAAGCTCAAATCAACTTCACCATTGAAGTTCTCGTTTGGCGCAAAGGTATAAGTGCCGTCACCATTGTCGGTGAACACACCTTCTGTGCCTGAGTAGCTGACATTCGCTACCGATAGGTCGTCACCATCAATATCAGACGCACCCGCAAGAAGCTGCTCATCAGTGAAGGTTAATGAACCATCTTCTTGGATGGTGTAACCCACATCTTCCACAACTGCTGCATCGTTGACAGGGTTTACAGTCAGGTCTGCGTTGGCCACGATGGTGTCGGTGCCATCAGAGATATCGAAGCTGAGGTCAATGTCGCCATTGAAGTCTGCGTCTGGTGTGATGGTGAATGAACCGTCTTCGTTGGCCGTTACCGTAGCATTGTCACCTGCGCTTAGGTTAGCAGGTGTCAGATCATCGCCATCTACATCGTTAGCTTGAGACAGCAACTGCTCTTGAGTCAGAGTAATCGAACCGTCTTCGTCAACGGAGTATGCTAGATCACCTGAGACTGGCGCATCGTTCACAGCAATAACGTCAATGCCTGCCGTAGTTTCTGCCGTTGCACCGTCTTCATCAACAACCGTCACATCAAGCGATACATTGCCGTTGAAGTTTTCATTTGGTGCGAAGCTGTAAGTACCATCGCCGTTATCAGTGAAGATACCGTCTGTACCTGAGTAAGACACATCATCAACAGCGACTTCACCTTCTACATCCGAGCTGTTCGCTAGAAGTTGCTCGTCAGAGATGGTAATAATACCGTCTTCATTCACTGAGTAAGTAGTAGAACCCGCAACAGGAATGTCGTTAACCGACTCAACCGTCACATCAATGTTAGCTTCTGTGGTGGTTGTACCGTCGCTTACTGAGAAGCTTAAGTCGACTCCACCGTTGAAGTTCTCGTTTGGAGCGAAGGTATACGTACCATCACCATTATCGGTGAACACACCTTCTGTACCTGAGTAGCTAACATCCGCAACAGATAGTTCGTCGCCATCAATATCCGATGCACCTGCAAGAAGTTGTTCGTCAGTAAAGGTCAACGAACCGTCTTCTTGGATGGTGTAACCAACATCTTCCACAACCGCGGCGTCATTCACTGGATTTACAGTAAGGTCTGCATTGGCGACGATGGTATCGGTGCCATCAGAGATGTCGAAGCTGAGGTCAATGTCGCCATTGAAGTCCGCGTCAGGCGTAATGGTGAATGAGCCGTCTTCGTTGGCAGTGACTGTGGCGTTATCACCCGCGCTTAGGTTAGCCGCAGTGAGATCATCGCCGTCCGCATCACTCGCTTGCGATAACAATTGCTCTTGAGTCAGAGTAATCGAGCCATCTTCATCAACTGAGTAAGCCAGGTCACCTGAAACCGGTGCATCGTTAACCGCGATAACATCAATACCAGCGGTGGTCTCTGCTGTTGCACCATCTTCGTCAGCGACAGTCACATCTAGAGATACGTTACCGTTGAAGTTTTCGTTCGGAGCGAAGCTGTAGGTTCCATCACCGTTATCGGTAAAGATGCCGTCTGTACCCGAGTAAGACACATCGCTGACACTCACCTCGCCTTCCACATCACTTGAGTTAGCAAGCAATTGGTCGTCAGAGATAGTGATGATGCCGTCTTCATTGACGGAGTATGTTGTTGAGCCAGCAACAGGGATATCGTTGACCGACTCAACGGTCACATCAATGTTGGCTTCTGTGGTGGTGGTACCATCACTTACAGAGAAGCTTAGATCCACTTCACCATTGAAGTTCTCATTTGGAGCGAAGGTATAGGTGCCATCACCGTTATCAGTGAACACCCCTTCCGTGCCTGAGTAGCTCACGTCAGCGACTGACAGGTCATCCCCGTCAATGTCAGAGGCGCCAGCAAGAAGCTGCTCATCAGTGAAGGTCAATGAGCCGTCTTCTTGAATGGTGTAGCCCACATCTTCTACTACTGCTGCGTCATTTACAGGATTAACAGTGAGGTCTGCATTCGCGATGATGGTGTCGGTACCATCTGAGATGTCGAAGCTTAGGTCAATGTCACCATTGAAGTCTGCATCTGGTGTGATGGTGAAAGAACCATCTTCATTGGCAGTAACGGTGGCGTTATCGCCCGCACTTAGGTTGGCTGCTGTGAGGTCATCACCTTCTACGTCTGAAGCTTGTGATAGCAACTGCTCTTGAGTCAGTGTAATTGAACCATCTTCGTCGACTGAGTAAGCTAAATCACCTGAGACTGGGGCATCGTTGACTGCGATGACGTCAATGCCTGCCGTAGTCTCTGCCGTTGCACCGTCTTCATCAACAACCGTCACATCAAGCGATACATTGCCGTTGAAGTTTTCATTTGGTGCGAAGCTGTAAGTACCATCACCATTGTCAGTGAAGATACCGTCCGTGCCTGAGTAAGACACATCACTGACACTCACCTCGCCTTCGACATCACTTGAGTTAGTAAGCAATTGGTCGTCAGAGATGGTGATGATGCCATCTTCATCGACTGAGTATGTGGTTGAGCCGGCCACTGGAATATCATTAACAGACTCTACAGTGACATCAATATTGGCTTCTGTGGTGGTCGTGCCATCACTTACTGAGAAGCTTAAGTCGACTTCTCCATTAAAGTTCTCGTTCGGTGCGAAGGTATAGGTACCATCACCATTATCGGTGAACACACCTTCTGTACCTGAGTAGCTAACATCCGCAACAGATAGCTCGTCGCCATCAATATCCGATGCACCTGCAAGAAGTTGTTCGTCAGTAAAGGTCAACGATCCATCTTCTTGGATGGTGTAACCCACATCTTCTACTACTGCTGCATCATTCACTGGATTCACAGTGAGATCAGCATTGGCCACGATGGTGTCGGTACCATCAGAGATGTCGAAGCTGAGGTCAATGTCGCCATTGAAGTCCGCATCTGGCGTGATAGTGAATGAGCCATCTTCGTTGGCGGTCACTGTAGCATTGTCACCTGCTGACACGTTAGCGGCCGTGAGGTCATCACCTTCCACATCCGATGCTTGTGATAGTAATTGCTCTTGAGTCAGAGTAATCGAACCATCTTCGTCAACTGAGTAAGCCAAGTCACCTGAAACTGGCGCATCGTTGACTGCAATGACATCAATGCCTGCAGTGGTCTCTGCCGTTGCACCGTCTTCATCTACAACCGTTACATCAAGCGATACGTTACCGTTGAAGTTTTCGTTTGGCGCAAAGCTGTAAGTTCCATCACCGTTGTCAGTGAAGATACCGTCCGTGCCTGAATAAGTCACATCCTCAACCGCGACTTCATCTTCCACATCTGAGCTGTTTGCAAGAAGCTGCTCATCAGAGATAGTGATGATACCGTCTTCATCGACTGAGTATGTGGTAGAACCGGCAACAGGAATGTCGTTGACCGACTCAACCGTCACATCAATATTAGCTTCTGTGGTGGTCGTACCATCGCTTACTGAGAAGCTTAGGTCTACGTCACCATTAAAGTTCTCGTTTGGCGCAAAGGTATAAGTGCCATCACCATTGTCGGTGAACACACCTTCTGTGCCTGAGTAGCTAACATCAGCAACTGATAGGTCGTCACCATCAATATCGGATGCACCTGCTAGAAGTTGCTCATCAGTAAAGGTCAACGAGCCATCTTCTTGGATGGTGTAACCCACATCTTCCACAACTGCTGCATCGTTGACAGGGTTTACAGTCAGGTCTGCGTTGGCCACGATGGTGTCGGTGCCATCAGAGATATCGAAGCTGAGGTCAATGTCGCCATTGAAGTCTGCGTCTGGTGTGATGGTGAATGAACCGTCTTCGTTGGCCGTTACCGTAGCATTGTCACCTGCGCTTAGGTTAGCAGCTGTCAGATCATCGCCATCTACATCGTTAGCTTGAGACAGCAACTGCTCTTGAGTCAGAGTAATCGAACCGTCTTCGTCAACGGAGTATGCTAGATCACCTGAGACTGGCGCATCGTTGACTGCAATAACGTCAATGCCTGCAGTGGTCTCTGCGGTCGCACCGTCCTCATCCACAACAGTCACATCAAGCGACACGTTTCCGTTGAAGTTTTCATTTGGTGCGAAGCTGTAAGTACCATCGCCGTTATCAGTGAAGATACCGTCAGTGCCTGAGTAAGACACATCACTGACACTCACCTCGCCTTCAACATCACTTGAGTTAGCAAGCAATTGGTCGTCCGAGATGGTGATGATGCCATCTTCATCGACTGAGTAAGTCGTTGAACCGGCCACTGGGATGTCGTTAACAGACTCTACAGTCACATCAATGTTAGCTTCTGTTGTGGTCGTACCATCACTTACCGAGAAGCTTAGATCCACTTCACCATTGAAGTTCTCATTTGGCGCAAAGGTATAGGTGCCATCACCGTTATCAGTGAACACCCCTTCAGTGCCAGAGTAGCTGACATCGGCTACTGACAAGTCATCGCCATCAATATCTGACGCACCCGCAAGAAGCTGTTCATCAGTAAAGGTCAACGAGCCATCTTCTTGGATGGTGTAACCCACATCTTCCACAACTGCTGCATCATTCACTGGGTTCACAGTCAAATCTGCATTCGCGACGATAGTGTCGGTGCCATCGGAAATATCGAAGCTGAGGTCAATGTCGCCATTGAAGTCTGCATCTGGCGTGATAGTGAATGAACCATCTTCATTAGCAGTCACTGTGGCATTGTCGCCTGCGCTTAGATTAGCCGCTGTCAGATCATCGCCATCAACATCTGACGCTTGAGACAATAGTTGTTCTTGAGTCAGCGTAATCGAACCATCTTCGTCAACTGAGTAAGCCAAGTCACCTGAGACTGGGGCATCGTTGACTGCGATGACGTCAATGCCTGCAGTGGTTTCTGCTGTAGCGCCATCTTCATCAGCAACGGTCACGTCAAGAGAAACGTTGCCGTTGAAGTTCTCGTTTGGCGCGAAGCTGTAAGTACCGTCACCATTATCAGTGAAGATACCGTCCGTGCCTGAGTAAGACACATCATCTACCGTAACTTCACCTTCCACATCAGAGCTATTCGCTAGAAGCTGCTCGTCGGAGATAGTGATGATGCCGTCTTCATCGACTGAGTATGTGGTAGAACCTGCCACTGGGATATCGTTGACCGACTCTACAGTCACATCAATGCTGGCTTCCGTTGTGGTGGTACCATCACTTACTGAGAAGCTTAGGTCGACGTCACCATTGAAGTTCTCATTTGGTGCGAAGGTATAGGTGCCATCACCGTTATCAGTGAACACCCCTTCCGTGCCTGAGTAGCTCACGTCAGCGACTGACAGGTCATCCCCGTCAATGTCAGAGGCGCCAGCAAGAAGCTGCTCATCAGTGAAGGTCAATGAGCCATCTTCCTGGATGGTGTAACCCACATCTTCGACGACTGCTGCGTCATTCACTGGGTTAACAGTGAGGTCAGCATTAGCCACGATGGTGTCGGTGCCATCAGAGATATCGAAGCTGAGGTCAATGTCACCATTGAAGTCCGCGTCAGGCGTAATAGTGAATGAACCATTTTCGTTAGCAGTCACTGTGGCGTTATCACCCGCGCTTAGGTTAGCCGCAGTCAGACCATCACCGTCCACATCACTAGCTTGGGACAGAAGTTGCTCTTGGGTAAGAGTAATAGAACCATCTTCATCAACGGAATAAGCTAGGTCACCCGACACGGGTGCATCATTAACAGCGATGACGTCGATGCCAGCTGTTGTTTCGGCCGTTGCACCATCTTCATCAACAACAGTGACATCAAGCGATACGTTGCCGTTAAAGTTTTCATTTGGTGCAAAGCTGTAAGTACCATCACCATTGTCAGTAAAGATACCGTCGGTGCCTGAGTAAGAGACATCGTCAATGGCAACCTCACCTTCAACGTCTGAGCTGTTAGCAAGAAGCTGTTCGTCAGAGATAGTGATAATGCCATCTTCATCGACTGAGTACGTGGTTGAGCCTGCAACTGGAATGTCGTTGACCGACTCAACCGTCACATCAATATTGGCTTCTGTGGTGGTTGTACCGTCGCTCACAGAGAAGCTTAAATCGACTTCTCCATTAAAGTTTTCGTTTGGCGCAAAGGTATACGTGCCGTCACCATTGTCGGTGAACACACCTTCTGTACCTGAGTAGCTCACGTCGGCAACAGACAGGTCGTCGCCATCAATATCTGATGCGCCAGCGAGAAGCTGTTCGTCAGTAAAGGTTAGTGAGCCATCTTCTTGGATGGTGTAACCGACATCTTCCACGGCTGCTGCGTCATTCACTGGGTTTACAGTGAGGTCAGCATTAGCCACGATGGTGTCAGTGCCATCAGAGATGTCGAAGCTGAGGTCAATGTCACCATTGAAGTCCGCATCTGGTGTGATGGTGAATGAGCCGTCTTCGTTGGCAGTGACTGTGGCGTTATCACCCGCGCTTAGGTTAGCTGCTGTTAGATCATCTCCGTCCACATCACTCGCTTGAGACAGAAGTTGCTCTTGAGTCAGAGTAATCGAACCATCTTCGTCGACTGAGTAAGCTAAATCACCTGAGACTGGAGCATCGTTGACTGCAATAACGTCAATGCCTGCAGTGGTGCCTGCCGTTGCACCGTCTTCGTCAACAACCGTCACATCAAGCGATACATTGCCGTTGAAGTTTTCATTTGGTGCGAAGCTGTAAGTACCATCGCCGTTATCAGTGAAGATACCGTCTGTACCTGAGTAAGACACATCATCAACAGCGACTTCACCTTCTACATCCGAGCTGTTCGCTAGAAGTTGCTCGTCAGAGATGGTAATAATACCGTCTTCATTCACTGAGTAAGTAGTAGAACCCGCAACAGGAATGTCGTTAACCGACTCAACCGTCACATCAATGTTAGCTTCTGTGGTGGTTGTACCGTCACTTACTGAGAAGCTCAAGTCCACTTCACCGTTGAAGTTCTCGTTTGGCGCGAAGGTATACGTGCCATCACCGTTGTCGGTGAACACACCTTCTGTACCTGAGTAGCTGACATTCGCTACCGATAGGTCGTCGCCATCAATATCTGACGCGCCTGCAAGAAGCTGTTCATCAGTAAAGGTTAACGAACCGTCTTCTTGGATGGTGTAACCCACATCTTCCACAACCGCGGCATCATTGACTGGATTTACAGTCAGGTCTGCGTTGGCCACGATGGTGTCGGTGCCATCAGAGATGTCGAAGCTGAGCTCAATGTCGCCATTGAAGTCAGCATCCGGTGTTATGGTGAATGAACCATCTTCGTTTGCTGTTACCGTAGCGTTGTCACCCGCGCTTAGGTTAGCCGCAGTGAGATCATCGCCGTCCACATCACTTGCTTGCGATAGCAATTGCTCTTGAGTCAGAGTAATCGACCCATCTTCGTCAACTGAGTAAGCTAGGTCACCAGAGACTGGTGCGTCGTTCACTGCGATGACGTCAATACCCGCAGTGGTATCCGCTGTTGCACCGTCTTCATCAACAACAGTCACATCAAGCGATACGTTACCGTTGAAGTTTTCGTTTGGAGCGAAGCTGTAGGTACCATCACCATTATCAGTGAAGATACCGTCCGTGCCTGAGTAAGACACATCATCTACCGTAACTTCACCTTCCACATCAGAGCTATTCGCTAGAAGCTGCTCGTCGGAGATAGTGATGATGCCGTCTTCATCGACTGAGTATGTGGTAGAACCTGCCACTGGGATATCGTTGACCGACTCTACAGTCACATCAATGCTGGCTTCCGTTGTGATGGTACCATCACTTACTGAGAAGCTTAGGTCGACGTCACCATTGAAGTTCTCATTTGGTGCGAAGGTATAGGTGCCATCACCGTTATCAGTGAACACCCCTTCCGTGCCTGAGTAGCTCACGTCAGCGACTGACAGGTCATCCCCGTCAATGTCAGAGGCGCCAGCAAGAAGCTGCTCATCAGTGAAGGTCAATGAGCCATCTTCCTGGATGGTGTAACCCACATCTTCGACGACTGCTGCGTCATTCACTGGGTTAACAGTGAGGTCAGCATTAGCCACGATGGTGTCGGTGCCATCAGAGATATCGAAGCTGAGGTCAATGTCACCATTGAAGTCCGCGTCAGGCGTAATAGTGAATGAACCATTTTCGTTAGCAGTGACTGTGGCGTTATCACCCGCGCTTAGGTTAGCTGCTGTTAGATCATCTCCGTCCACATCACTCGCTTGAGACAGAAGTTGCTCTTGAGTCAGAGTAATCGAACCATCTTCGTCGACTGAGTAAGCTAAATCACCTGAGACTGGAGCATCGTTGACTGCAATAACGTCAATGCCTGCAGTGGTGCCTGCCGTTGCACCGTCTTCGTCAACAACCGTCACATCAAGCGATACATTGCCGTTGAAGTTTTCATTTGGTGCGAAGCTGTAAGTACCATCGCCGTTATCAGTGAAGATACCGTCTGTACCTGAGTAAGACACATCATCAACAGCGACTTCACCTTCTACATCCGAGCTGTTCGCTAGAAGTTGCTCGTCAGAGATGGTAATAATACCGTCTTCATTCACTGAGTAAGTAGTAGAACCCGCAACAGGAATGTCGTTAACCGACTCAACCGTCACATCAATGTTAGCTTCTGTGGTGGTTGTACCGTCACTTACTGAGAAGCTCAAGTCCACTTCACCGTTGAAGTTCTCGTTTGGCGCGAAGGTATACGTGCCATCACCGTTGTCGGTGAACACACCTTCTGTACCTGAGTAGCTGACATTCGCTACCGATAGGTCGTCGCCATCAATATCTGACGCGCCTGCAAGAAGCTGCTCATCAGTAAAGGTCAACGAACCATCTTCTTGAATGGTGTAACCCACATCTTCGACAACCGCGGCGTCATTCACTGGATTAACAGTCAGGTCAGCATTCGCGACAATGGTGTCGGTGCCATCAGAGATGTCGAAGCTGAGGTCAATGTCACCATTGAAGTCTGCATCCGGTGTGATGGTGAATGAGCCGTCTTCGTTAGCCGTAACCGTTGCGTTATCACCTGCGCTTAGGTTAGCTGCAGTGAGATCATCGCCATCTACATCAGTGGCTTGTGATAGCAATTGCTCTTGAGACAGTGTAATCGACCCATCTTCGTCAACTGAGTAAGCCAGGCCACCAGAGACTGGTGCGTCGTTCACTGCGATGACATCAATACCCGCAGTGGTATCCGCTGTTGCACCGTCTTCATCAACAACAGTCACATCAAGCGATACGTTACCGTTGAAGTTTTCGTTTGGAGCGAAGCTGTAGGTACCGTCACCATTATCAGTGAAGATACCATCCGTGCCTGAGTAAGATACATCGCTAACACTCACCTCGCCTTCGACGTCACTTGAGTTAGCAAGCAATTGGTCGTCAGAAATGGTGATGATGCCATCTTCGTTTACTGAGTAAGTGGTTGAACCCGCTACAGGAATGTCGTTAACTTCTTCGACCGTAACATCAATATTTGCTTCTGTTGTCGAAGTACCATCGCTCACGGAAAAACTGATGTCGACTTCGCCATTGAAGTTCTCGTTTGGTGAAAATGTGTAGGTGCCATCGCCATTGTCGGTAAATACACCATCTGTGCCTGAGTAGCTGACATCCGCGACAGATAGATCATCCCCGTCGATGTCAGAAGCACCTGCGAGAAGCTGCTCGTCAGTAAAGGTTAATGAGCCATCTTCTTGGATCGTATAAGCAACGTCTTCGACTTCTGCATCATCATTGACGTCTTCTACTTGAATTTCGAAGGTTTGAGAAACTGTTTCTGAGTCGAAATCATCATCTTGACGTTCTTGAGCTAGGTTTGCTTGCTCGGCATCATCTAAGACATTGACTTCAAAAGTTTCGCTATCTGTTTGAGTGTCGAATCCATCATCTGCTCCGCCACCAGCAGCAGGAGACGCGGCAGCTGCTTGCGGTGCGGATCCTGCCTGTTGTGTTTGTCCCTCTGCATCAGCGCCACCATCAGACCCCTCAGATTGTTGCCCGCCAACGCTTTGTGCTCCGGCTCCAGAGGCCGCTCCGCCGCCAGCTCCAGAATCAGCACCTACTCCGGAGTCTGCCATTTGGCTATCGACAACACCTGATTGAGCTCCCTCGGAAGAAGCTGCTTCACTATCTACTGGCTGTGCTGACTGAGCTCCCCCGGTGGCATCGGGATCGTCTGATGACCCTGCTCCGCTCGGGTTATCTTCCATGGCCTGATTCGCATCGTCGGCAGCGTCCGCTGCATCTGCCCCTGTCGCGATAGTTGTTGCAATAGTGTTTTGTTGGTTTTGTTGAGCCTGCTGCTGCTCTGTTCCATCATTACCCGTCTCGACCTGTTCGACTGCATCATTGAGAGGGTTGTTTTCGTTATTGTCAGCCATGTTGCCTCCATTGCCACGCGAGCTTATAAATCAGACACTTTCATGTTAGGCAGTAAAGGAGATGAGAAACAAAAGACAAGAATTTCTGAGGTAAAAATTAGAGAAAAGTTTAGACGTTGATCACGAACCTCATATTTAAGCTTCTTTAAGGCTTTTGGGATGGCCCTACAAACTACAGATAAACAAGGAAATTTTTTTGAAAAGTGACCATTTATATACTTAGCTATTGATGAACGATATTTGTACACAAAACTAATCTAACCAACTGATCCAGCGTATATTCTAGTAGGAAAGTTTAGTTTTCTATCAGCGGGGGGGCGATCGTGAGTAAAAGTAACATCGAGCATCACATTAAGAACGCGCTGATAAAAAACAGCGAAAAGTCTGAGTCAGATTACGTTGAAGCTGTTGAAATCAAAAGTGCAATGACGACGGTGCATAAGACCTTACTGCTCACATTCGTCATTGTTCTAGTGCTACTTATCATCGCATCTCAGGCTAGGATCGACATCGTCGTTTCTTCGCGAGGGGAACTGCTTCTTGAGTCCGATATTGAGAAGGTGCAACACCTTGAGGGTGGGATCTTAGATTCTATGCTCGTTAAACCAGGAGATATTGTTTATGAAGGTCAGCCTATTGCTCGACTCAGAGCTATCGAGCGCAACTCTCAGTTAACGACTGCCAACACAGAAATAGCCCAACTTGAGATGGATCGTTTACGGTATCAGCATCTTATATCGCAAACAGAGCCTGATTTTAGTGAGTACAGTAATTTTCCTGATTTGGTGCGTGTAAACCAAACTACGTGGAGACATGAAAATGATAAGAACGTATCTGCTGAAGTATTGATTCAGCATGACATTGAGCACAAAGAGACGTTAATCGCGTCGATGAAAAAGCGGCGTGTAAGCTCTCTTAATCAATTGAAGCTCATCAGAAAGCAGCTAGAAATCAAAGAAACGCTCTACAAAGAAGAAATGGCGTCATATGTTGATGTGCTGAATATGAAAGTACAGGAATCTAATATGGTTCGTGAGATTGAGAACTTAGATGAGTCTTTAATGAATGAAGACTTTCAACTCGCTCGACTAAGTAAGCAACTCACTGACCTTATCGTCAATCGAAACTCCGAGTACCAGTCTCAGATCATTCAGGCGAACAAAGACCTAGAAATTAAAAGAATCCAACAACCTCAGCACTCTGACAAAGTTGATCGTTTGATCGTTTATTCTCCAGTGGATGGCGTTGTAGATAAGGTGCATTTTAACTTTCGCTCAGCGGTAGTCCCTCCTGGTGAGAGTATCGCTGATATCGCCCCACTCAATAATCGCCTGCATGGTGAAGCGAAAATACCTAGAAAGGAAATGGGGTTTGTTGAAGTAGGACAAGAGGTGAAGCTGAAGTTTGATACCTACAACTTTGCTAAGTATGGCTTTATGCCAGGTACGATTACTTCGATTAGTCGATCGTCTTATGAGGAAGAGGAAACAGAATACTATCTCGCAAAAATAACCATTGAGCATGACTTCTTAGAGCGTTCAGGAACAAAATATAGCCTATCGCCCTTTATGGAGTTTACGGCCGACATTAAAACCGGCGATCGGCGAGTCATTGAATATGCGGCTAAGCCAGTGATGTCAGCCATTGAGGATGCATTCGATGAGCGGTGATGCATGAAGAAGCCATATAAAGTTTATACTTTCCCAATCATTAAACTCGGCATAGTATTCTTACTATGCCTTTCTGCCATTGGGGCTTGGTTCTCTTTTCAATATTTGACCGCCTCGAACAACGAATCCATTTTTTCAACTCCTCTCATTCGTCAGACCGAACAGCTTAATTTGCAGCTAGAGCGTACTATTTTGATACTAGATTCTTGCCTTGATACTCAGCAATGTGAAGAGGTACGCGCAAACCTAAATGATGTCCTGTTAGAGCTGAATTCATTCAAAGCGATAGCAGCGCTAGATAAAAAGCAAGTGAGCCTTGTGGGCGCTGTTGAGTATAGTAATTTGCAAGTGGCGATTAATCGTTTCTTCTCTAAATTGGATGTTGGTGAGCTCGAGTATAGACAACTAAAGCAAGCTCTAAATACGAATTATGTGGAAATCCGTAACCGATTCGATGATCTATTTTTTGTGGAACATCAACACGTTCTAGACACAATGAAAACGTCGGTCAACGTGATCATCGCTATTTTCCCTCTGCTCTCTGTTATCGCGATCTCAGTCGTCCTTGGCGGGTGGAATCGACTCAAGAAGACGATGCGAGCCCGTAAGTCTGTGAATGACAGTTTTGAGTCGTTAGCCGACAGGCTTGACGAGTTAGACTCCCCTAGAATTGACCAAATACTTAATACCACCGATATCGACCCTGTCGAAAGAAGCATTTATTCGAAACTGCGTGTTTTGCATGAGAAAGTAGACAAACAGCAACAAGATGCCGACCTAAATCAGCAGCTTTACGGTCTCATCGGTTATGAGATTCGCGGCATTACCAATACCATCAAAGGCGGTATTCATTACCTAGTGCAAGATGCAGATGAGAATACAGCAGTGCTTGCGCAAGATATCACTTCTGCTGCCAATACGCTTTCTGAGTTAGCTGAGAACTACAATAGATTGCTGTCTCAGGGGCGTGACAAGAGCAGTAGCGCTTTCTCCTTTCTTGATGTTGTGTCTGAGTTAACGATTCATGTTAAATCTAAACTGCAGCGCGAGGACCTCTCTTTGGAATGTGCCTTTATTGGCAGTATCCCAAACTTAGTTCTTGGTCACCAAACGAGTCTGTTTTGGATGTTGTTCCTAAAACTCTCAAATGCGATTCAAGTTCAAAGTGGGCGCAACGTTCTTTTGAAAATCGAGACGGGAAATTCTGAAGATGTTGATAAATCTAGAGTTACGTTGTCACTATTCTTTCTGACTACCACTAATGTAAAAATGATAAAGGTTGACTCGCTTCATTGGACAGAGCGTGCGGATTCTGTGGGGAGCAATGATGAGTGGACCAAGTCTATTCTTGGAAATGTCGGTCACTTTACTTCCAGATGGTTTGAATCTGGTAAACAGCGTCTGTTTCAAGTTGATATTGATTTAGAGGCGCAGAGCTACTACGCCCCTAATTCAAGTACATTAGAGGGGAAACACTTGGTGATTTGTAGTTCCGGTGCCCTATCGCTCGATATTCTTTCTACGACCTTAACCAAGGCTGGTGCGACATTTGAAATCAGTGAAGATCCGAATGACTTATTCAGACTCAATCCGAAAGAAAGCAAAGTCGACGGGATTATTATCACCGATGCAATCGAAGGTATTCAAATAGCGCCATTCAGCAAAACACTGAGCTCTCGCCTCAAATCGACTAGCACCAAACTGTTTTTGCTATCGAGTACCTCTGAGCTCGCCCAGAGCACACATGAGTTTGTCGACAAGGTCTTCTTTAGTCCAATCCTGCCTCATGAATTTATCCCTAACCTTCGTGAAGCCCTTGAAGCAGAGTCCGTGGAGGAGACCTTAGAGAACAGCTCATTCTTGATCGTTGAGGATGACAAGGTTCAACAGTTCTTGCTGAAACGTATCTTGATGAAGCAAGAGTACAACGCGGACACGGTCGGCGATGGCTCAGAAGCGGTCGAATGGGTTAAAAGCCAGCGTGCCGATATCATCTTTATGGACTGTATCATGCCCGGCATGGGAGGCATTCAAGCTACCAAGCTTATACGTGAACATGAAAAAGAAACCGATGTATCAACGCCTTCTACCATTATTGGTGCGACTGCATTAACCAGTGTGGCAGAACACAAGGCGTGTATTGAAGCAGGTATGGATTACGTTATTAGTAAGCCATATAAAAGTGATGAAATATTGAAGGTGATCAAGAAGTATGTGGCCTATCAGAAGATTAGTTAATGTCGCTCTGGTTAGTCTCTTACCCTTTAATGGATATGCGCTAACCCTTTTAGAGGCTGTTCAGATTGGCCTCAATAATAATGTGTCTCTTATCGCTAGTCGAAAAGGCGTTGAAGAGAACGAGTACAACATTGATGTTAGTCGTTCGAAGTTTCTTCCTACAATCTCTGCGAACGCGACAAGCACCTGGAGTGGGAATCGTACTGTATTGAGTGGCACTGATGACACTACGAATAGCTATAACGATCACGGCTATAGTGTCTCGCTTAGTCAAAGTCTGTTCAACCTAGCCGACATCTATAAATACGGTACAGCGAAGCTAGACTTTAATATCGAAGAGATAAAAAACGAGGCAAAAACGCAAGAAATCATCCAAGAGATCGCCATTCAGTACTTTGAGTTTTTAAAAAACGGTGCCCAAACTCGTGCTACCAAAGCAGAGCTAGACTCCTCTCTTGCAAGACTCAAACAAATGCAACGAAACGTTGAGTTAGGAAATGTAGCAGCGAGTGAGTTGTATGAAGTGGTTGCACAAAAGGAAGGGATTGCTAACCGACTTCGAACTCTCGGCAAAGATAAAGATGTGATATTGAATACGCTAGAGCTATTAACTCAGTATCCTGTCATCCCAACACAAGATCTGCAGCGCAGTCTATTGTTGGCAGAAATTACGCTCGATAAGCGAGATGACCTGCTCACTCAAGCAATGCAATACAACAACGACATCATTGTGTCAGAAAAAACGCTGGAGCGTAGTTTCAGAACCTTAAAAGAAACAGGTTCTAATTTCGCCCCTAGCGTAGCAGCCAATGCCAGTTACCGACATGATGATACCAACAACTTCGATCCGATCACTACACCAGGTGCAACGGGTATCAGTGATTCTAAATCACTCGGTTTGACACTTACTGTGCCGATTACAACGGGCGGTTCGGATTACTATGCCTATAAAAAGAACGAAAAGACGATAGAGCGGAATGAGTTACTTCTGTTAGATACCAGAAATACCGTTAAGAACGATCTAGAAACGTCTGTTCTTAACATTAACGACTTTTCTCAATCCATCTTCACCTTCGAAAATATTATTCGCGCTAATTATTCTTCCTACAATGGGATCAAGAGAGCTTACGAATTAGGGACTCGCACCCTAACCGACCTTCTAGCAGCGGAGAGTAAGCTATTTAATGCCATAAGGGATTATGAGAGTGCAAAGTATGACTATGTTATTGAGTCGATACGGTTGGACAAGACCGTTGGGAATCTATCTCCATTAAGTATTGAGAAAATCATGGATCTTATGGTCAACGCCTCGACAATTCGTGAGAGCGACGTAATACCCGAGCACCTAAAGAACTGATTTAGGAAACGACTAGCATGAGCAATGAACACTTCAAACAGAGAATTACCGCAGCCGATACCTTGTATCTAACGTTTTCGACGATAATGTCGACACTGTTTGCATTAGTGTTGCCTTTCTCAATATTGATTATTTTCGACCGAGTGCTTCCCAATCAAGCCAAGGACACCCTATCCCTGCTATTCGCGATAATACTCGTAGCGATATTTCTTGATTATTTGCTCAAAAAACAAGAGGAAGTGATTACCTCAACGTTAATGAAAGACTTTGAAAGTGATTTAACGAATCGAGTCTTTAAATCTGTCTGTTTAGCCGAAATTAGCAAGTTTAATCGTTTAGAGCCAGGTCAGTATCTTGAGCGTATTTCAACGATTCCTGAGATAAAAAGCTTCTTTGGTGGCGAAACTGTTCGAGCTGCTATCAATGCGGTTGTCAGTATTATCACAATCGTCATTATTGGACTCATTAATTTCGGGGCCGGTTTAACTCTTATAGTGGCATCTCTTGTGCTCTACTACGCTGCACGTCGAATCTCAGACAAAAAGATACAGACTTTGGAAGAAAAGTCAGAAATAGAAGGACTCACCAACTCAAAGATCATTGAGATTGTCTCTAGCCCATTGGACAACAAAAGTCGCACCATGGAATACCGCCTCGAAAGCCTGATGACAGAAATGGTTCGGGTTCGAGAAAAGAAAAACATCGAGTATGAAAACTTAGAGTCTGAGTTCAACCTAGTGCTCGCGCTTATTCAACAGCTTTCTATAGCCTGTGTCGTCGTCCTACTCGCGGTTTCCGTGATAAACCTTGAGGCAAGTCAAGGTGTGATGGCCGCCATCATTATGCTGACTAACCGATATTTCGCTCCCTATCAGCAAGTAATGAGAACCATAGGTCGTTGGAAACTCAACAAACTACACATAGAGAATGTCACTGAGCTGTTAGAGCTAGAGTACAAACAGCAAAGAGATGTGAACACCCCTACTGAGTCGGATTCTAAGCTCATTCCTATTCAAGGCGTTGGAGATAATATTGAGGTCAAGCTTGCCTCTGGGCAGCGGATGCTGTTCGAGTTGGGAAAACCAACGGTCATTAAAGGTAACTCTGGAACAGGCAAGAGTCATATTACTCGGTGCCTGACGCGTGATATTGTTTGCGACTCTTCGCAAATATTGGTGAGTGGCAGACCACTGGAAAGCCTTCACTATCACCTATGGCGAGAGGCAGTGCATCGTGTCGATTCACACAGCACATTTGTTGAGGGAACCATCATAGATAACCTCACTTGTTTTCGACCTATCCTAAATAGCGCAGCGTTCACCTTGTGTAAAAACCTCGGTATCAAGAGTGAAATTGATGCATTGACCGACGGTTTCTATACCCAGTTAACGGGTCATAAGAATGCCCCAGTCTCTCGTCAGGTTCAGTACGCTTTACTCATTGTCCGCGCCATGCTGAGCCAAAAGCAAGTCTTGATTCTTGATGATATCGACACCGTGTTCGACTCTGCATTCGGAGAGCGAGTGATATCAAGTCTGGTACCGAAAGCGAATCAGCAATTTCTTCTGATTGTCAGTAATAAACTAGACAGTAAGAAGTACGGTCTCAAATCGATTCGTCTGACCAACGAGATGGTGGCTGCATGAGTATACTTGTCGACTTTAACAACATCTCTGAGCGTTTACATGATTTTGAGTCTGCTCAATTTCAGGAACGATACAGTCATTCCCCTCTATTAAGAGGTTTGGCCTACACCCTGATCGCGATGGAATGGGAAGGCACGCCCGAGCTGTTATCTGATGCGTTTATACCAGGAGAGAAGGATGTAGAGGGCTTTGAGTCGACACTAACTAGATTGGGTTACCAATGCAGGACCACAAAGCAAGATAAAGCGACGTTGGAGGATATCGGCTCCCTTCATCTGCCTTGCTTTATAGAGCTAGATAAACTTGAAGCTGTGTTGATGTCTGTTGAAAATGGTCAAGGCACCCTTTTCGATTATAAAAACAATAATAGTGTGACCATCCCTTTGGAGGGAAAAGCGTTCTCTACAACGGTGATCTCTGAGTACTCAAAACTGTTCCGTGAACCACCGCCGGAGTCTCAAGATAAGTCGAACTGGATAAAGTACGCTTTCTATCGCTATAACGATGAGTTTAAGAGTCTTGTCTTTCTCTCCTTGGTGATCAATATATTTGGTGCGTTGCAGCCCTTCTTTATCATGAGCGTATACAATTTCGCTCTAGCGTCTAGCTCTGAGCCAACGCTTTATTGGCTAACTTTATTTGCTGTGTTTCTCGGCTTTGCTGAATATGCGGTTAAAAAGGTACGGATGAATATCCTTGCCACTTCAGGACAAGACTTAGCAGTACACATATCACGTAACGTCATATCTAAACTATTGTGGCTTCCCTACTCTATGACTTCCTCTGCCGGCGTATCGTCCCAGTTAGCGCGTCTTAAGGATATAGACCAGTTCCGAAAATTGGTCACAGCAGAGGCAACATTAAGTTACTTTGATATGCCGTTTATCGTCATATTCATATTGGCCGTGACGATCCTATCAGGTTATGCCGCGCTAACAGTGCTTGCGGGCATATTGTTAATGATCGTGTTCTGTATCTATTCACGTTACATCTACTCTCAAGCAACCGCGAATAGTTCTCGAGCCAATGCGATGGTCTCTTATCAGTGGAATGAGTTACTAAGAGGCATCAATACAATTCAAGGTCTTCCGCTTCTGAGAGTTATCCAGTCGCGCTTTAACGCGTCGCACGAGCAAAGCTCAAATGACGCCGCTCACGTCGCGATGACCAACAGTAAGATTCAAGCTATTGGTGGCGGGCTTATTCAAGCAATCGGTACCGCCTCTATCGTGACTGCCGTTATCACAGTGATGGATGGGAATTCAGATGCTGGTGCTATGCTGGCGACTGTCATACTGGTTTGGAAGGCGCTAGGACCTATCATGGGTATATACAACTCAATCACCAAGTTCCAAACAATTAAATCATCTGCAGCGCAGATTAATGCGTTGATGTCATTAAACGACGACAAGACTTCTCTTGAGAAAAGCCCACCGATTCGCAAATTTTATGGTGAGGTGGTTGGCAGCGGGATTACCCATCGTTATCAAGGTGCCCAGACAGGTTTGACGAATCTTGGTTTCAAGCTTGCGCCTGGCAGCAAAACCGCCATCTCGGGTCCTGCCGGTAGCGGAAAAACCACCTTACTTATGGTTATCGCTGGATTAGAAGAGCGTTATCAAGGTGCTGTCTACATCGATGGCTACAACATCAAGCAGTTCAACAACTTTCGATATCGAAAAGCCATCAACTTCATACCATTTGATATGCATTTGTTCGAGGGGTCAATTCGCTCTAACTATGTTCTGCATAACGGCGTCGTCTCTACTGACCAGATGCTCTACACCTTTAAGTTATTAGAACTTCATAAATGGTTCCCAGATGGACTAGATAGCAACCTCAATACCGAAGTACTAAAGAATATGCCGAGCGGCGTTATTCAGCGTCTGAGAATTGCGATAGGACTAGGAGATATGTCTCAGAACTTGTTCATTATCGATGAGCCTTTTGTCGGTGTAGAGAATGAACATGCGAGCTATCTGAATAGGCTATTTAGTGGTGCACTCAAGGACAAGACGGTGGTTTATACCACAATGGATCCGGCGTTGATCACAAGCTCTACTCATTGTCTGCTACTTGAACCCGATGGTAACCAAAAATACTTTGGCCTCCCAGACAAAGTTATGGCTACCATGGGCTAAAAATTGCAGTAGATATCCAACTAAGGTTACTGATATTGAACTAGAACGGATTCGCCATTTCTGTCGGTAACTTTGATCTCTGCTGGAAGATTTACCCCATGAATTGTCGATTCTTTAGACGATTCATTTAACACAGTCTCAATATTTTGGACGTCAATTGTTAAATCTTTTGATTTTGTGACGCTTAGCACTTTTGAATCACCTTGATACAAAAATGTGATGGTTTTTTCCCCAACACTTACCGCGCAAGGCTCATTTGCCTCACAGTTGACTACTTTCCCATCAGAGTGGGTCATGGTGCGGTAGCTAAATGCTGTAATTAACACCGTCATCATGACGATTATTTGTACAAGCCTTGCTTTTGTTAGCTTCTGAGTTGCCATTGTTACGAGTTCTCCGTGTAACAAACTTCAAAGTTTTGAAATAAATGGTCAAAAACCCAACCAAGGGTAAGGTTACTACCCTGTTCTTGATTTGTTAATTGAAGTATTATTGTCGCTTGAAAATGCTACTTTTTGTTAAATCCGGCAAGAGAAGTAACGTTTTGATTAAGCGTTAGTTCTTTTGATGGGTTGGGTAGCATTACGACATGTGTCGTGTTGGAAGTAAAGTGTAGTTAATTAGAAAATTGGAAGCATGTTAATGAGCCAAGAAAAGCAGCTTGAACAAGTCTACAACTATACCGTCGTACGCCAGTTCACATTAGTGACGATTCTCTGGGGTATTGTTGGTATGGCAGTAGGTGTTTTGATTGCCGCTCAATTAGTTTGGCCACAGCTCAACTTTGATACGCCGTGGTTGACGTACAGTCGTTTACGTCCTTTGCATACTAATGCGGTAATCTTTGCGTTTGGTACCAGTGCTCTGTTTGCAACGTCTTATTATGTTGTGCAGCGTACCTGTCAAACGAGATTATTTGGAGGCCCTCTTGTCGCATTCACCTTTTGGGGATGGCAAGCAATTATTTTAGCCGCTGCAATTACTCTGCCGTTAGGTTTTACCTCTGGTAAAGAGTATGCAGAATTAGAATGGCCAATCGATATCGCTATTGCAGTGGTATGGGTGTCTTACGCTATTGTGTTCTTCGGAACGCTCATCAAGCGTAAAACGTCACATATCTATGTAGCGAACTGGTTCTTTGGTGCGTTCATCATCACCGTCGCTGTTCTTCACATTGTGAACAGCATGGCAATTCCTGTATCGATGGGTAAATCTTACTCCGTCTATTCAGGGGCTGTCGACGCGATGGTTCAATGGTGGTACGGCCATAACGCGGTAGGTTTCCTTCTTACAGCCGGTTTCTTGGGTATGATGTACTACTTCGTACCGAAGCAAGCTGAACGTCCTGTTTACTCTTACCGTCTATCGATCGTTCACTTCTGGGCGCTTGTCTCTCTGTATATCTGGGCTGGTCCTCACCACCTACACTATACAGCTCTACCAGACTGGACTCAGTCTCTAGGCATGGTGATGTCTTTGGTTCTATTCGCGCCTTCTTGGGGTGGTATGATCAACGGTATCATGACATTGTCTGGTGCTTGGCATAAGCTGCGTTACGACCCAATTCTTCGTTTCTTGATCGTTTCTCTATCGTTCTACGGTATGTCAACGTTTGAAGGTCCGATGATGTCTATTAAGACAGTTAACGCACTATCTCACTACACAGACTGGACAATCGGTCACGTGCACTCGGGTGCTCTAGGTTGGGTTGCGATGGTATCTATCGGTTCGGTTTACCACCTAGTACCTCGTCTATTCGGTCAAGAACGTATGTACTCTGTAGGCCTTATTAACACCCACTTCTGGCTAGCAACTATCGGTACCGTTCTGTACATCGTTGCGATGTGGATTTCTGGTGTAATGCAAGGTCTGATGTGGCGTGCGGTTAACTCGGACGGTACGCTAACTTACAGCTTCGTTGAGTCTGTACAAGCGTCTTACCCGTTCTACTTCGTTCGTTTCGTTGGTGGTTTCATCTTCTTGGCGGGTATGTTCTTAATGGCATACAACACGTATAAGACAGTGACAGCAACCAAAGGTAGCTTGAAAGCTATCCCTCAACCGGCTTAAGGAGATTAAAGATGAGCTCAAACTCTAACAATCGCCATGAAGTCGTTGAACGTAACGTTGGCTTACTGGCTATTTTAATCGTATTCGCAATCAGCTTGGGTGCACTTGTTGAAATCACACCGTTGATTTTCCAAAAGCAAACCACTGAACCTGTGAAAAACCTACGTGCGTACAGTGCACTAGAAATGGAAGGCCGCGATATTTACATTCGTGAAGGTTGTAACGTATGTCACAGCCAAATGATTCGTCCTTTCCGTTCAGAAACTGAGCGTTACGGTCACTACTCTGTCGCCGGTGAAAGCGTTTGGGAACACCCATTCCTATGGGGTTCTAAGCGTACTGGTCCAGACCTCGCCCGTGTTGGTGGACGTTACTCTGATGAATGGCATCGTGTTCACCTGATCGATCCTCGTGAATTGGTTCCTGAATCAAACATGCCAGGTTTCCCTTGGCTAGAGGAAAACGTACTGGATGGCAAATTGACACAGAAGAAACTTGAGATCTTCCGTAACCAGTTTGGCGTTCCATACACGGATGAGCAAATCGCAAACGCATCTAAAGACGTAGAAGGTAAGACAGAGATGGACGCCATCATTGCTTATCTTCAATCTTTAGGCCATGCGATGAAATAAGGAGGGGCTTATGGATATCGGTACTATTCACAGTATTTGGACCATAGTTTTGTTCGTTAGCTTTTTTGGTGTTGTGTGGTGGGCCTTTGGCAAAAGCCGCAAAGCACGATTTGAGGAAGATGCAAACTTAGTTTTTGCAGATGAGCAAAAGGAACCTACCTCCGAAGAAAAAGGAGTGACTAAGTAATGACTACATTCTGGAGTCTATGGATTATTGTCATCACAGTCGGTACGTTGCTTGGTTGTGCAGCCATCCTGTATTGGTGTGTTCGCGACAAAATGGGTGTCGAAGAAGGTGAAGATATGGGGCACGAGTACGATGGTATTCGTGAACTGAACAACCCACTACCTAAGTGGTGGACTTATTTGTTCGTTGGTACATTTATCTTCGCAGCCATATACCTTGCAATGTACCCAGGACTGGGCAACTATAAAGGCTTACTAGGTTGGCAAAGTTCTGACCAAACAGTACGCTCAATTGAAGAGTCAAAAGCCTCAATCGCCGCTGCGCAGCAAAACAAAACGCTTGTCCAGTATGCGAAAGAGCTTGATGATGCAGAAGCGTACTTTGGCGAAGCATTTAACCGTCTAGCGAAGACATCGGATGGAGCACTGCGCCCTATCCCTGAAATTGCAGCTGACAGTGAAGCAATTAAAGTAGGTCAACGTTTGTTCTTACAAAACTGTTCACAATGTCACGGTTCTGATGCTCGTGGTCAAACTGGCTTCCCTAACCTAACGGATGACGCTTGGTTATACGGCGGTGAGCCTGAAGCTATCGTCACTACGGTTATGCAAGGTCGCATTGGTCAGATGCCTGCGTGGAAAGAAGCGCTAGGTGAAGATGGTGTTCGTGAAGTAGTTAGCTACACACTAAGCCTATCTGGTCGTAAAGTGAACGCGCGTGAAGCAGAAGCGGGTAAAGCACGCTTTGTCGTTTGTGCTGCGTGTCACGGTACTGATGGTAAGGGTAACCCTGCTGTTGGTGCGCCTGACCTTACTGACCAAGTTTGGTTGTTTGGTGATTCACGTGCCGCCGTTACAGAGACTGTAATGAACGGTCGTTCTGGTGTAATGCCAGCATGGAAAGACATTTTAGGTGAAGAAAAAGTACAGCTAGTATCAGCGTACGTTTGGAGCCTAAGTAATTCCGACAAATAAGTAACATTTCAATAACAGCCCCTTGTAAGGGGCTGTCTTTTCTAGAAAAATTATAATTTCTTTCTTAGTCAGTTGTTGAGAACTTTTTTTATGATAAAGCCTTGGTATAAACAATTTTGGCCGTGGTTCCTGATCGCGTTGCCACTAGTCGTTGTGATTGCTACCTTCTACAGAATTTCCCTGTTGCTGGACAACAAAGTTAACCTTGTTGCTGAGGATTATTATAAAAAAGGTAAGGGAATTAACGTCGACCTAACCAAGATTAATGTCGCTAAAGAAATGGGGTTAAATGCGACCGTTTCATCCTCTGGCGACACGATTCTTATTACCCTTCAAAAAGGTCAGCTGCCCCACTTTCCAGCCCTAACTGCTACCTTTACACACCGCACATTACCAGATAGAGACTTCGAAAAACTGCTTACTGCCGATGCTCGAGGTACGTATCGTCTTGTGCTTGATCATGAAGTGCAAGGGCCATGGTTTGTAGAGCTCCAGCCTCATGATCAAGCATGGATGGTGCAAGGACGAGTCACTTTCCCAACTGAAACCGATGTAGTGTTGTTAGATTAGATTATGTGTAAGACGTGTTATCACTGCGGTGAAGATGTACCAGCCAACACGAACTTCAGCGTAGATATCTTAGGAGAGCAGCGGGACATGTGTTGTCCTGGCTGCGAAAGCGTGGCTCAAACCATCGTTGATAGCGGCCTAGTGTCCTACTATCAATATCGAACGGCACCTGCCGAGAAAGCAGATCTCGTTCCAGAACAATTACGGTCATTAATTCATTACGACAACGAGGACGTACAAGCCGAGTTTGTGAGGAACCACGAGGACACAAAAGAAGTGACGCTGTCACTGGAGGGCGTTTCTTGTGCGGCCTGTGCTTGGTTGATTGAAAAACGAATGACAGTAGAGCCGGGTGTTGTCTCTATACGCGTAAACACCACGACTAATCGGGCTTTGCTTCAGTGGGATAAAACCAAGACGCAACTTAGCCAACTCCTCTCTTCTATTCACGCCCTTGGCTATAAAGCCGCACCTTTCGAGGCAGATAAGCAAGAAGCGGCTTATCATGCAACTATGAAGCAATATCTATATCGATTAGGTATTGCGGGCCTTGCAACCATGCAGGTCATGATGCTTGCCGTTGCCCTGTACCTTGAAGTATTCGGTGATTTAGAGCCTGAATTCAAAAACTACTTCCGTTGGGTAAGTTTGATCTTTGCTACGCCGGTTCTTTTGTATTCTGCGCTACCCTTCTACATCAATGCTTGGCGCAGTATTAAAGGCCGTACGCTTGGGATGGATGTCCCCGTCTCCATTGCGTTGATCCTCGCTTACGTCGCTAGCCTTGTTGCGACGGTGGCAGAAAAAGGCGAAGTGTTCTTTGAATCGATTTCTATGTTCACCTTTTTCTTATTGGTTGGACGTTATTTGGAAATGCGTGCTCGCCGTAAAGCTGCGGCGGCAAGTGGGAACTTATTAAAGCTTATTCCCGCTATCGCCAATAAACTTAATGGCGACCAAGTTCCGGTAAAATCTCTACAGATTGGTGATCAGATTAAAGTCCTACCCGGAGAACATATTCCAGCAGACGGCGTTGTGCTTAATGGTCGTATTCATATTGATGAATCTATGCTTACGGGTGAGTCGTTACCTGTCGTAAAAAACAAAGACGACTTTGTTTATGCAGGTACGCTCAATGGAGACGAAGCATTTGATTTAGAGGTGCGTTCGACTAAAGCAGATTCGATGATCTCCAGCATCGTTCGCTTGCAAGATGAAGCTCAGCTCAGTAAGCCTAAAATCGCTGAGATCGCGGACATTGTTGCCCGCTACTTCGTTGCCATTATTCTAATCATAGCGGCCGGCACCTGGTTCTTCTGGCATCAAAGCAAACCAGATGATGCATTCTGGATAATGCTATCTGTATTGGTCGCGACGTGCCCTTGTGCCTTATCTCTTGCGACCCCTACCGCAATTACGTGTTCGAGCTCGAGAATGGGCACCTTAGGGATCTTGTCGCGACGCGGTCATGTCTTCGAAACGCTGTGTAAAGTAAATCATTTGGTAGTCGATAAAACCGGTACATTGACGCATGGTGATATTGAGATTGCTAAAACGACTGTTCTAGGTGAGTTTGAAGAAAGTCAGTTACTGAAAATTGCCGCCTCCATTGAGAGCCATGCAAACCACCCTATTGCGCGTGCATTCAAACCTTATCTAGACCGAAATGTAGAAGTCAGCGATGTCGAGAATGTTATCGGCTCAGGTCTTAAAGGAATGGTGGATTCTGACTCTGTGAAGATAGGTAATGCGCTTTTTGTATTAGGCAGAGAAGATGACGCTCGAAACAGTGTTTATATGTCAATAAATAACACACACGTTGCAACCTTCGAGTATCGCGATCCCATTCGTAAAGAAGCGGCAGACTTTATCAACAAAATGCGTGCAGCTGGCGTTAAGACAACGCTATTAACCGGCGACACGTTAGCAAATGCCAAGCCTGTAGCTGATAGTGTTGGTATTGATAACGTAGTTGCTAGCGCTTCTCCGAGCGACAAGCTTGATTATTTGAAGTCTTTGGATAGCTCAGACGTAACAATGATGATTGGTGATGGCATTAACGATGCGCCTACTTTAGCCGGGGCTCACCTCTCTATTGCGATGGGTGGTGGTACGGACGTAGCAAAAGCGTCTGCCGATTTGGTACTGCTAGGCGACCGACTCGATAAGATTTTGACAGCCCGCGAACTTGCTTTAAGAACTCGCAAGATTATTCGAGAGAACCTCGCATGGTCTTTAGGGTATAATCTTCTCATTCTACCGCTCGCGGTTGCCGGCCTGGTTGCACCTTACATTGCCGTAGTCGGCATGTCTGGTAGTTCAATTATCGTGGTGTCAAACTCGCTACGCTTGCTAAAAGAAGAAGGTAAGTAACGTGGAAAGTATCTATATCCTCATCCCCATTGCTATTGTACTAGTGTGCGTAGCGGTCGCGATCTTCTTGTGGGCAGTGAAAAGCGAGCAGTTTGAAGATTTAGAACGCCAGGGTCACAACATCTTGTTTGATGAAGAGACTGAGGCTACGCATCAACAGCGTAAGAAAGAGAAGACCAAAGAAGGAAACGAGAGTGAATCTTGACCTCCTCGGTGCATTTACTGTCGGCCTTCTCGGTGCTGGTCATTGTATGGGGATGTGTGGTGGTATAGCTTCGCTACTTTCCATAGGACAATCGAATAAAACCCCTGCTGCACTTATTGTGAATTACAACCTTGGCCGTTTGCTAAGTTATGCATTCATAGGTAGTGTGGTAGGTGGAACGATTGCAGGGATTGCATCGCTTTCTCAGTTTAATCATGCACTTGCATTTGTTCGTATCATCGCCGCATTCTTTATGGTGCTGCTCGCATTTTATGTCGGACGATGGTGGAACGGTTTGCTCATGGTTGAAAAACTGGGACAGTCGCTATGGAAGCGAGTCTCACCTATTGCGAACAAACTACTTCCTCTAAAACATAGTGCCTACGCGATACCGTTTGGTTTTCTGTGGGGCTGGCTGCCTTGCGGCCTTGTATACTCGGTTTTAACTTGGGCCGCGGTGTCGGGAAGCGCGTTCGGTGGAGCTGCCACAATGCTGGCGTTTGGCTTGGGTACCCTACCCGCGATGCTGCTTGTTGGAACAAGCGCTACAAAATTAAAATCCCTGCAAAATTCACTCATTTTTCGCAACATCGCTGCTGTTTCGATACTTGTTTATGGCATATATACAGGTTACGAATCAGTGATGATTTTTAGCGCAAACTAATAGATGATTGTTTTATCATTGATTTTTTAGCTACCCTTTGGGGGTAATGAATGATAAAATCTTGATGTACATCAAATAGTGAAAGGTTGTTATGATTTCTGAAAAGCCTGTAGCAAAACGTATTCAGTCTGGTGGTTGTGCCATTCATTGCCAAGATTGTAGTATCAGTCAGCTTTGCATCCCCTTTACTCTCAACGAATCTGAACTTGATCAACTCGATCAGATCATTGAGCGTAAGAAACCAATTCAAAAAGGTCAGGAGCTATTTAAAGCTGGTGATGAACTAAAATCTTTGTACGCCATTCGCTCAGGGACAATTAAGAGTTACACAATCACAGAGCAAGGTGATGAGCAGATTACTGCATTCCACCTGGCAGGTGATTTAGTGGGCTTCGACGCAATTACTGGTGATGAGCACCCTAGCTTCGCTCAAGCGCTTGAGACATCGATGGTATGTGAAATCCCTTACGAGATTTTAGACGACCTATCTGGAAAAATGCCAAAGCTTCGCCAACAGATCATGCGTCTGATGTCGAATGAGATTAAGGGTGACCAAGAAATGATTCTGCTTCTTTCTAAGAAGAATGCAGAAGAACGTTTAGCGGCATTCCTATACAACCTTTCAACGCGTTTCTCTCAGCGCGGTTTCAGCCCAAGAGAGTTCCGCTTAACGATGACACGTGGTGATATCGGTAACTATCTAGGTTTAACGGTTGAAACTATCAGCCGCCTACTGGGTCGCTTCCAAAAGTCAGAAGTGCTGAGTGTAAAAGGTAAATACATCACTATCATTGATCATGATGCTTTGATGGAAATGGCTGGCGTTTCTAAAGAATAGATACGTTATTCATTTCAAACTCATAATCCTTTCCTAAGTGGCTCTATAATGAGCCACTTCAAATTTCTCCCTCCCTGTTTTCGAATTTTTCTAAAAAGATTCAAAGATTCATAGATTTGCGCTAAAGTTATCTATAGGTAATAGCCCATATAGGTAGGGAGTATCTATGAGCATCTACAGTAAAATCCTCGTCGTTGCGAACCTTAATAGCGATGAGCAACCTGCCCTTGCTCGTGCGGTTCAACTTGCTAAGAAGAGTAAATCTAGGAGCCACATTTCTTTCTTCTTATCTATCTACGACTTTTCCTATGACATGACCTCTATGTTGTCTCATGAAGAGCGTGACGCAATGAGACGTGGCGTAATTCACCAGCGGGAAGAGTGGATGAGGAACGTGGCGAAGCCATTCCTCGATGACAGTTTCGATCTTGATGTCAAAGTTGTTTGGCACAATCGTCCTTATGTGGCGATTGTTGAAGAGGTGTTTGAGGGTCAAAAAAGATATCGTGATCAAAGCGACACGCAAGCACGATATTTTGGAGTCGGTTATCTTCACCCCAACAGATTGGCACTTACTTCGTAAATGTCCAGTGCCCGTCCTTCTAGTTAAAAATGCAGACTGGCCAGAGAAAGCAAACATTGTTGCCTCTGTGCATGTCGGTTCCGAAAACCCAACACACATTGATCTCAATGACTGCATGGTCAAACAGCTTGATAGTTTAACCGAGCGTTTGGGAGCGACTGGCTATTTGGTCAATGCCTACCCTGTTACCCCTGCAAACATCACTATTGAGCTTCCTGAATTTGACCCAGCGACCTATACAGATGCTGTTAGAGGACACCATTTAACGGCGATGAAAGCACTGCGTCAAAAACACGGTTATTCAGAAGAGCAAACCATTGTTGAGCAGGGTCTGCCCGAAGACATCATCCCAGATGTCGCCCGACAACTCGACGCGGGTATGGTGATCCTTGGGACGACTGGACGAACTGGCTTATCCGCAGTATTCATTGGTAATACAGCAGAGCATGTAATCGATAAAATTAACTGTGATGTAATGGCACTTAAGCCAGACGGTTATATTAGCCCGCTCGACCCAAGTGAAGCCTGATAGGATTCACTGAGCTCCATAACTCCGTCACCCCACTGGCCGCAGGGATCTACTTAACGCACGCACCAAGCCTCAAGTAGATTCCTGCCTGCGCAGGAATGACACGAGAATCCGGCAAGCCACGGTAAACTAAGCTTAAGTGCTGTGTTACCTGCATAAAAAATCGCCCCTCAATGAGGGGCGTTTTCGTCAATCTAGCTGTGCACTAAACGTTAGTCACATCAATAAACATAGACTCATCGATGTTTGTCGAAGAAACCGTCGCCTCACTAAACTCATACTCTTCACGTGAGCCTTCACGATCCAATGGAAGGTTCACGAAATCGAACAGTTCACGGTCAGCCAATTGGCTTGGGCTCACGTTTTGAATAGATTTAAAGATAGCTTCAACACGCCCTGGCGTCTTCTTATCCCAATCGATCAGCATCGCTTTAATTGACTGACGCTGCAGGTTCTCTTGAGAACCACATAGGTTACATGGAATGATTGGGAATTCTTTGTGCTCTCCGTATTTAATCAGATCTTTTTCACGGCAGTACGTAAGCGGGCGAATGACCACGTTACGACCATCATCTGAACGAAGTTTCGGTGGCATCGCTTTTAGGCGAGAGCCGTGGAACATGTTTAGGAACATGGTTTCGACAATATCATCTAGGTGATGACCAAGGGCAATTTTTGTAGCGCCAATCTTCTCAGCAAAAGAATAAAGCGTACCACGACGAAGTCGCGAACAGAGGCCGCACGTCGTTTTACCTTCTGGAATTTTCTCTTTGACCACTGAGTAGGTGTCCTTGTCTACGATGTAGTAAGGAATGTTCAGAGTTTCGAAATAGTCTGGCAGAATGTGCTCTGGGAAACCTGGTTGTTTTTGGTCAAGGTTTACGGCAACTACATCAAACTTGATCGGTGCTGCTTTTTGAAGGTTCAATAGGATATCGAGCATCGCGAACGAATCTTTACCACCACTGATACACGCCATCACCACATCATTTTCTTCAATCATGTTGTAGTCGATAATTGCGTTGCCAACATTTCTTCTAAGACGCTTCTGAAGCTTGTTGAACTCTAGGGTTTCTTTTCTTGTATCTGTCTGATTCATCACGTGCTCTCACATTGCCGACAAAGTCGACGATAGGATTTCCTACTGGGAATTATCTGGGGCGTGGATTATACGAGCTTTTTGAAAAAGATTAAATGGTTGTTTGACCCCTTTAGGTTGGGAGTCAAACAATATGAGATAGGTGTATGATGAGATAAGCGTATGGTTTACTCAGCGCCAGGTAGATAAGGAAGGATTCGAATCGTTTCTCCTGGTAGGGTCATATAACCGCCCTCTCCTATGTCGCTAAGGCGAACTTGAGCTTTACCATTTTGTAATGCTACAGAGCCACCATTTGAAAACGAAACCTTACCCTCTATATTAGGCGCAAACTCTAAAGTAATACCTTCGACATCCGGAGTGAACCAGCTAGCGAACATGCCACCTAAGTCTTCTAGCATAACTTGCATTTGGGGTAACAGTGTTTCAACTTCGCCATACGACACCTCGCCAGACATAGGTTCGGTGGTCATGACTACCATTGAAAAATCACAGCGAAGGTCTTCAGGAGTATGAACAAACACTAACGGATTCGCAGATTTAAGGTTGTTATCTAATGGCACAACAAGTTCGTTGATTGGACTTGGTGGCAATTCTTCATAATGCTCCTCTTTCTCCATCCAAGCTTTTTCGATAGGACAAAGGTTTTTTGAGTCGGCATCAACGAAGAAGAAGGCCACTTTGACATCTTCATGACCTTCTTTGGCGTTGTTCTTCATTTGAGAATACAACTTTGAATAGGTGAACATATACTCTTGAGCTAGAGTCGGAATCGCAAAGGTTGATGCGGCCAGTCCTAAAAGGGCTAATTTTACTACTTTCATATTGTGCTTATGCTTTGATTATTATTGTGTTGTCCAGAATCGCTCATTATGTCGAATCATCGCTTGTAGATCTTTGACATATGCCTCACCTCGCTCTGAATATCGAAGTAATCCATTCGTTAACTCTAATGCAGCTTTCTCCGAGGTCGGATCTGCTCCTTTCTCACGAATAGATGCGCGTATGTCTCTAAGTTCTTGATACGCTCTATTACGATTAACATTCATAAAATAGCCGTGAATAGACCCTTGTGGAGAGCTAAATTTGGCAACTTCGTGTGTCATGCCTTCTGTACGTTGAAGTGGTACCAGCCCGCAACCTTTGGTGTAACACCACTGACCAAAGTAGTTATTTGCTTCTTTCGCGAATCGCGATGTTCCCCATGCAGACTCGTTAGCTGCTTGAGTCAACACAAGTGCTTCAGGAAGAACATCAACGCGCGCTAGAATTGCGTCTAGCCACTCATAATCAACGTTTGTAGGTTCTAGATTATATAGCTTACCTAGTCGCTTCGCTGTCGCCTCTTGTTCGCTCGTCAAAGCTTGTTCATCCAGGGCGTTTTTAATGGCAAGCAAACGTCTTCTTTCTTTTTCAATTCGTGCATTTTCAATGGCAATGCCAGGACGTAGATAATTAAAAAAGGTCTCTTTTTTCACGTTCACGTCTGTGATGCTTGCGATATCGGGTTTATCTTCGGTGATCGCGGGTAGCGATATCACCTCGTCATCAGCATCGTCAGAGTGTTTTTCGTAGAAGAATAAAAAAGCGCTCCCCGTGAGGAGAGCGGCTAGAGACAGAAACTTATGCGACTTACGCATCAAATACCTCTGGGTTTTTGTTTGGCTTGTCGTCATTACTTGGTGGCGTTGGGTCGTTATCATCCCCATCTTGGTCGCTAGAGCCATTGTCTTCGGTAGCAACGATTTTCAACGTAATGCCAAACATTTCACGATATAGGATACCTTTGACGTGGAAGAAGAATGGCAAAACGAAAATCAAACCGATTCCGTAGAACATAGCACCGACGATAAACATGAGTACGAGGAGTAGATAAATACCCGAAAGCACGAAAATCTTCTTATTTACTGCGCGAAGCGATAGCAACAAAGATTGCAGCGGTGGCACTTTCTTCTCACAGATAAGCAGAATAGACTGACTGAACGCCAAAAGAAAGGTACATCGACAAGAATGGTAAAATCATGCTAACGATGCCTTGCAACATAAGGCTAAATAGAGTCGCGATGATCACGGGAACCGTATACTGAAGCCCTTTCGCGATATGTCTTGGTTTGGTCGTAAGGCCAGCGGCATGGCTCATCGCCATTAAAGAGATACCGGCATAAACCGGAGCGCTGACAACTTCATAGCTGAAGTTCGCGACGAAAATAGCTTGAAAAATACCCTCGTTAAGCAAGCTTGGGTCTTGGAACCCTTGCAATATTACGGAAGGGTCACCAAGTTGCAGCTTGAGAGCGATATAAAAAATACCAAGCTGTACAACAATCAGAGCTACAATCGCAGGTGAGAAAGATAAAAAATGCTTCATCGTTTGTTGCCATGCTTCGAAACACAGCACCCGCTTTGAGTTCGTATTTCCCTGAAATGGCGCGCTCTATTGTCCCACCTAAATTGAAGTCTCTTTCAAAGTCTTTATTCATAAGTTTTCCAAGTTACACGTTTTGCTAACGTGTGTTCTTCGTTGAAAAGGCTGCGACATTATAGCGGTAACGAGATTGTTTTATCACTGTTATCACCTTGCTTTCTAGTCTTTTTGGGTGATAATTAACCAATTGATAAGGCAAAACATTCAACTCGTTACACTATAAACCTAGTATGGTAAATAATGTTTAGTTTTACCTGCAAAAATTTTTCTGTTTCGAGATAAGAAAATGCTTTGATTTCACTCAATTGGTGATTATGATGCGCGCCTTAAATGTGTATAGCAACTGGCCGCTATATTTTTGGCCAAGGTGGAGAAAAACAGACGTTGAACGCTAAACATTCAGAAGGAACACCAGTCGTACAGCTAGCTGGTGTGAGTAAAAGTTTCGATGGTAAGGAAATCATCGCAAATCTTAACTTAAACGTTAATCATGGTGAGTTTCTCACTATATTGGGTCCTTCAGGTTGCGGAAAAACCACAGTACTTAGAATGATCGCCGGTTTCGAAACCGTCGACAGTGGAAGACTCAACCTCGACGGTCAAGATGTAACGGAAGTCCCTGCTGAACAGAGACACGTCAACACAGTTTTCCAGAGCTATGCCCTATTCCCTCATATGACCGTTTTCGAAAACGTGGCATTTGGTTTGCGTATGCAAAAAGTACCAAATGCAGAAATAGAACCACGTGTTCTGGAAGCGTTGAAGATGGTTCGCCTAGAGAAAATGGCTCAACGTAAACCGCACCAACTTTCGGGCGGTCAACAACAGCGTATCGCTATCGCTCGTGCAGTTGTTAATAAACCAAAGGTTCTGCTTTTGGACGAATCACTGTCTGCGCTGGACTACAAACTCCGTAAGCAGATGCAGATCGAGCTCAAGCAGTTACAAAGACAGCTAGGCATCACCTTTATCTTCGTAACGCACGATCAAGAAGAAGCTTTGTCCATGTCTGACCGTATCATCGTCATGCGTGATGGTGTTATTGAGCAAGATGGTTCTCCTCGTGAGATCTACGAAGAGCCTAAAAACTTGTTTGTTGCTCGCTTCATTGGCGAAATTAACGTGTTTAACGCGACTGCGATCGACCGTATCGATGACAAACGTATCAATGCAGAAATCGAAGGTCAGAAGAGTATTGTTTACTACGATAAAGCCTTTGAGTCTGGCGAGAAACTACAAGTTCTACTTCGCCCAGAAGACTTGCGTATCGAAGAGATCAAAGAGTCTGAAAATAAAGGTATCGTTGGTCACGTGGCAGAGCGCACTTATAAAGGCATGACTTTGGACTCTGTTGTGGAACTTGAGTCTGGCATGCGTGTTATGGTCAGCGAATTCTTCAATGAAGATGATCCAGATGTAGACCACTCGCTAGGTCAAAAAGTAGCCGTAACTTGGGTTGAAAGCTGGGAAGTGGTGCTAAAAGATGAGCAAGAAATTTAATCTACAGAACGCCATCATTACGCTGATTGTCGGTTGGCTAGTACTGTTTGTGCTAATTCCTAACGTGATGATCATCGGCACTAGCTTCCTAACTCGAGATGAAGCTAACTTAATTGAGATGACGTTTACACTCGAGAACTATGCGCGTTTACTCGACCCTCTTTATGCGAAAGTGTTGTTCCACTCGTTCTATATGGCGATCGTGGCGACGCTTATCTGCTTGGTAGTTGGTTACCCATTCGCGTATATCGTGGCAAAAATGCCTGAAAAGTGGCGACCATTTATGCTGTTCTTGGTTATTGTGCCATTTTGGACCAACTCTTTAATCCGCACCTACGGATTAAAGATTGTTCTGGGTACACAAGGCATCCTAAATAAGAGCTTATTAGCACTCGATATTATCGATAAGCCACTGCGTATCATGTACACAGAAACAGCGGTTATGATCGGTTTGGTCTATATTCTGTTGCCATTTATGATCCTTCCGCTTTATTCAGCGATTGAGAAACTCGATGGCACGTATATCGAAGCTGCTAGGGATCTAGGAGCGAACAAATGGCAAACATTGACTCGAGTCATTCTGCCATTGACCATGCCTGGAATCATCGGTGGCTGTTTGTTAGTGCTACTACCTGCACTTGGAATGTTCTACATTGCTGACCTATTGGGCGGCGCGAAGAACCTTCTCATTGGTAACGTGATTAAGAGTCAAATACTCAATGCTCGAGATTGGCCGTTCGGTGCTGCGACAAGTATCGCGCTTACGGCAGCGATGGCTGTCATGCTGTACGCCTACTACCGAGCAGGCAAGCTCTTAAACCGTAAAGTGGAGCTCGAATAATGGGTCGCGCTGTAAGATTTAGTTTTATGACGGTAGTGTACGCGTTCTTGTATCTACCAATCATTGTTTTGATTGCTAACTCCTTTAATGCCAACAAATTTGGTATGAAATGGGGCGGATTTACAACCAAGTGGTACGACGCACTCGTTAACAACGACAGTTTGATGCAAGCTGCATGGCATTCTCTCAACGTGGCGGTTTTCTCGGCCACCGCGGCGACAATTATTGGTAGTTTGACGGCAGTTGCCCTATTCCGCTATCAGTTTAAAGGCAAAGGAGCGGTCAGTGGTTTGCTGTTCATCGTGATGATGTCACCAGATATCGTGATGGCAATTTCACTGCTCGCGATTTTCTTGGTACTTGGTGCTCAGCTTGGCTTCTTTAGTTTGCTAATTGCCCACATCACTTTCTGTCTACCTTTCGTGGTAGTCACAGTATATAGCCGCTTGAAAGGCTTTGATGTGAAGATGCTTGAGGCAGCAAAAGACTTGGGCGCAGGTGAATGGACGATCTTGAAACAGATTATCCTGCCACTAGCAAAACCCGCTGTAGCAGCAGGTTGGTTGCTTTCGTTTACGCTATCTCTAGACGATGTCATTGTGAGCTCTTTCGTAACCGGGCCTACTTATGAAATCCTTCCATTGAAGATTTATTCGATGGTTAAGGTCGGCATTTCGCCAGAAGTGAATGCATTGGCTACACTTATGTTGATTGTATCTTTGGTACTTGTGGTTGCATCACAGCTAGTTGCCAGAGAAAAAGTGAAATAATCCGCTATTTTACCGACTGGAGCAGAATGGCGTTGTCATTCTGCTCTTTTTATATCTATGCCATAACGGCAGCGTTTGTTTTGGAGCTAACGTCAATGAAAAAATGGGCTACTTTTTTAGCTGGTAGTGCATGTGCACTTTCTCTTCTCTCTGGAGCAGTTAGTGCGGAAGAAGATAAAGAACTCGTGTTCATGAACTGGGGACCTTACATCAACAGTAATCTCCTTGAGCAGTTCACCAAAGAGACCGGTATCAAGGTTATCTACTCTACTTATGAGTCGAACGAAACCTTGTATGCAAAGCTAAAGACTCACAATAAAGGTTATGACCTTGTTGTGCCGTCAACTTACTTTGTCGCAAAGATGCGTGATGAAGGCATGCTTCAGAAAATTGATAAATCAAAACTATCAAACTTCAGCAATCTAGACCCAAACTACTTGGATAAGCCTTACGATCCAAACAATGACTACTCTATTCCACACGTTGTTGCTATTACAGGTCTCGCTGTCAATACCGATATGTATGACCCAGACGAGTTCACAAGCTGGGCTGATCTATGGAAGCCTGAGCTAGAAGGTCAATTGATGATGATGGACGATACTCGAGAAGTATTCCATATCGCACTTCGCAAACTTGGCTACTCTGGTAATACGACGGACAAAGCTCAAATTGATGAAGCATACGCCGAGCTTCAAAAACTTATGCCAAACGTGTTAGTTTTCAATTCTGACAACCCAGGTGCACCTTATATGTCTGGTGAAGTTGGTCTAGGTATGCTTTGGAACGGCTCAGCTGCAGCAGCGCAAAACGAGGGCTTGCCAATTAAACTTGTCTTCCCTAAAGAAGGTGGTATTGGTTGGGTAGACAACTTTGCTATTAGCTCTGGTGCAAAAAACGTTGATGCGGCGCACAAGATGATTGATTTCTTACTGCGCCCGGAAATTGCTGAACAAATTTCTCGTGACACGGGTTATTTAACTGCGGTTAAAGAATCGAATGAGAAGTTTAAAGACAGCCCAGCTTTGTTCCCGTCACAAGAAGATCTAGACCGCGTGGAGTGGCAAGATGCTGTAGGCGATAGTACAGTTATCTACGAAGATTATTTCTTGAAGCTAAAAGCAGGTCAGTAACTCGTTTTATTGATATTTTTAAAGGTGGCAATTGCCACCTTTTTTTATGGCTGTCACCCTATATCATTCTAAACGTTTAATTTTTGTAAATTCCTACATAGAGTATTTAATCAATGACTGATATAATGTTGTGATGCACATCAAATAATGGTGGCGTGCAAAGTAGTGTGAGAAACCCTACGTTCTCATATTGTCATGTCTCTAAGAGACTCTTTGTTTACCAATACAAACGGAAAAGTAATGAAAAGCAAATTGTATGCAGGCGCACTTTGTGCGGCGACTCTCTTCACTACCCCGGCGTTTGCAGCCAACGAAGAACTTTACTTCTACAACTGGTCTGAATACATTCCTAACGAAGTACTAGAAGACTTTACCAAAGAAACTGGTATTAAAGTCATCTACTCCACTTACGAATCGAACGAGAGCATGTATGCGAAACTTAAGACGCAAGGCTCTGGTTACGACTTAGTGGTACCTTCTACGTACTTTGTCTCTAAAATGCGTAAAGAAGGTATGCTTCAAGAAATCGACAAAGAGAAGCTATCACACTACCAAGATTTGGATCCTAACTATCTAGACAAACCTTTTGATCCAGACAATAAATATTCAATCCCATACATCTGGGGTGCGACGGGCATCGGTATTAATACTGACATGCTCGACCGTTCAGCAGTTAGCTCTTGGGGCGACCTCTGGGACCCGCAATGGGAAGGTCAGTTGATGATGATGGACGACTCTCGTGAAGTATTCCATATCGCATTGACGAAGCTGGGTTACTCTCCAAACACAACTAATCCTGAAGAAATCAAAGCCGCTTATGAAGAGCTGAGAAAACTAGTACCTAACGTTCTAGTATTTAACTCAGATTTCCCTGCTAACCCTTACCTCGCTGGTGAAGTGTCACTTGGTATGCTTTGGAATGGCTCTGCGTACATGGCTCGTCAGGAAGGCGCTTCAATTGATATCGTATGGCCTGAGAAAGGTGCGATCTTCTGGATGGACAGCCTAGCGATTCCTTCTGGTGCTAAGAACATTGAAGCGGCACACAAGATGATTGACTTTCTACTTCGCCCAGAAAACGCTGCAAAGATTGCTTTAGAGATTGGTTACCCAACTCCTGTTAAATCCGCATATCCATTACTACCGAAAGAGTTTGCTGAAGATCCTAACGTCTTCCCTCCTCAAGAAGTCATGGATTCAGGCACATGGCAAGATGAAGTTGGCGAGGCAGGTACGCTTTATGAAGAGTACTTCCAAAAGCTAAAAGTAGATAACTAATCCAACTACTGTTTCATACACAAATAAGCCCTCCAGTGGAGGGCTTATTTTTTTGTCAATCGATGAAATTTATAGGTTATACCGCGTGGTCTTGTGTTTGCAGAGCGAGTATTTCCTTAACTAGCTTTGGCACTTCAAGACTCGCTTTGCCATATCGTTTTTCTTCAAATTCACTTTCTACTGCACTCGGTTCTAGGTTAATTTCTATGGTATGAGCACCATGCATTTTGGCATCATGAACAAATCCGGCTGCTGGATATACAACACCCGACGTACCGATAGAAATAAACAGATCTGCTTGCTCAATGGCAGCGTAGATATCGCCCATGCGTAAAGGCATTTCACCGAACCAAACAATATGAGGGCGCATTTGCGAAGGGATTTGGCAACAATGGCAAAGATCACCCGTCATAATGTCGTCTTTCATTTCTACAACCTGCCCAGACTCTTCACAGCGTGCTTTAAGCAGTTCGCCGTGCATGTGGATGATGTTTTCACTACCACCTCTCTCATGCAAGTTATCGATATTTTGAGTGATAACAGTGACACTCCCCTCTAGTTCTTTCTCTAATTGACCTAGGGCGATATGTGCTGCATTGGGCAAGATGTTTTCTTGCTGCAGTTTTCGGCGACGTTGATTGTAAAAGTGTTGCACCAGATCAGGATCACGAACAAAACCCTCTGGCGTAGCGACATCTTCAATCCTGTGGTTTTCCCAAAGACCATCCTGAGCGCGGAATGTTTGAATGCCTGATTCCGCAGAGATACCAGCACCAGTCAAAACAACGACATTTTTGTAGGGAAACTTCATAGACCTTCCTTGTGCTAACTTATTATTGTTATCACAAGAGTAACACGTAACGAATAACATCAATAGTTTTGGGGATTAGACGATAGTCTAATTGGGAAGAAGTTTCGGTTCTTCAATAGGTTAATAGGTAAAAGGAACAAGAGCTAACGAACTCATCGCTAGCTCTTGTAATCAATCAGTCTTCGTTTGTTGAAGAGATTTTATGAATTGCTAAATCAGCACCTTTGAACTCATCTTCTTCTGATAGGCGCAATCCTGTTAGCTTATCGAGAATGCCGTATACAAGACCCGCACCAATAACCGCTACTGAGATGCCCGCAATTGTGCCCACAATTTGAGACATAAGGCTAACACCACCTAAACCGCCCAATGCCTGTTGACCAAAGATACCTGCGGCAATACCACCCCAAGCACCACACAAACCGTGTAAAGGCCAAACACCTAACACGTCATCAATCTTGGTTTTGTTTTGAAGATAGGTAAATACCCAAACAAACAATGCACCTGCAACACCGCCGGTAATTAGAGCTCCAATTGGATGCATGAGATCAGAGCCCGCACATACCGCAACTAGGCCAGCCAATGGTCCATTGTGAATAAACCCTGGGTCATTACGACCAACGACGAGAGAAGCAAGAATACCGCCTACCATCGCCATCAGCGAGTTCATGGCAACTAAACCACTAATACCTTCTAACGTTTGGGCTGACATGACATTAAAACCAAACCAACCTACACTCAGAATCCACGCACCTAGAGCTAAGAATGGAATATTCGAAGGAGCAAAGTTAGTGTGTTTACCGGCACGAATGCGCCCTTTTCTCATACCAAGAAAGACAACCGCCACTAATGCAATCCAGCCACCCACACCGTGAACAACGATTGAGCCGGCAAAGTCGTGGAAGCCCGCACCAAATGTCGATTCTAACCAACCTTGGAACCCGAAGTTACCGTTCCAAATCATACCCTCAAATAATGGATAAACTAATCCAACGGTGAAAAACGTTGCAAGAAGAATGGGATAAAATCGAGCGCGTTCTGCAATACCACCAGAGACAATAGCTGGTATAGCCGCTGCAAAGGTAAGCAAGAAGAAGAATTTAACGAGTTCGTAGCCATTTCCTTGAGAAAGCGTTTCTGCGTCTGCGAAGAAGGTGCCTCCGTAAGCGACCCAATATCCGATAAAGAAATAAGCGATAGCGGACACGCCGAAATCAGCTAATATTTTAACCAAAGCGTTTACTTGGTTTTTATGCCTGACAGTCCCCACTTCAAGAAATGCAAAACCAGCGTGCATTAAGAACACCATAATGGCGCCCAGCAATAAGAAAAGCGTATCTGAGCTTTGAGTTAGTGTTTGTACGGCACCGTGTACGTGCTCTACCGAGGGGGTCATGTGTCGATCACTCCTTTATCGATGATTGAATGTGCGCACCAAAATCGTGCTACATCATTTTGCGATACACCATTTTGGTGAATGCGTTTTTATCTGAACGACTGATAGAGCAAAGAACGTTCCAATTTATTTATTGAGAGAAGAATTAGTCTATTTTATTGATTAATAATGCTTTTATTTTAAGTCGCTATTTGTAAGTAAAGTCAAGCCAGCCCAGAAATGCACCATATAAGTGAAGTCGCACCAAATTGGTGTGCACCACTATGTTGCAAAAATGTAACCATGTGTAATTAAAACAATAAAAAAGGGTTTGCAGAAACACTGCAAACCCTTTTGGTCGATCTTCAAACGGATTAAGGAAGCTGTTGAATTGGCTTCGCGTCTTTACCAAATGTCATCGGGATGTCTTGCTTAAGCTTACTCATACCGGCAAACATTCGAATGATCCAGACTACAATCGCTACTGATGCGAACAACATCCCCACGTACGGGATAAAGTTAGCAATCTGATCTATCCAAGTCGCCTGATACCAGTAGTGCGTTACGCCTTTTAGTAGTCCGTTAGAAGTCGCTACTGTTACGATTAAAACGACAAAGAAAGTTAGATTCAGGAAGAAGGTCCTAATCAACCCGTAGTAGTGCGAATTGACTACGTCACTATCTTCGCCTTTATCAAGGCGATAGCCCGCATAGACGATAGCAATCACGCCTGAAATCAGTAGAGTGAAAGGCGTAAAGAGGCTGAGAATATATGCTATCCAAATACCTTTGTGTTGTTCTTGCATATCCTAATACTCTCCTTAAGTCAGGTCGCTACGTGTTTTGGCGTCAACACTGGGTTGGGCTTTCTCTTCCTTAGGCTTAGGGTTGTCTAACTCGTGTTTGACTTCCTCATACCATAAGTCATGATGCTCTTTAGCCCAAGTCTCATCAACCTCACCCGTTACCATACCTTCAAGCGCCCCTTCCATACCGAATAGACCGATATAAATGTGGAAGATAAAGCCACAAATAAGGATCAGCGCGGCGAGCATGTGGATTAGGTTTGACCATTCCATATCTCGACGGGTCTGACCAAAGATAGGGAAATCAAGAATCAACCCACTCGCTGCAACAACAGCGCCAACAATGATCAACATCCAGAACAGTACTTTTTCCCCGGCATTGGAGAAGCCCGCAGACGGGTGACTGCCTTTGTGTTTCCCAGCCATGCCACCAAGCTTCATAAACCACTGTACATCCACTTTGGTGAAAATAGATTTACTCCACCATTTGATTAATAGTGCAACTAGCAGTACGAGGAACATAGGTCCCATGTAGTTGTGGTATTGTTTCGCTAGGTATACGGTCCAGCCCCATAGGTCAGTTGGGACATAAGGTTTCATAAAGTGCTTACCATAAACCAGCATAAGACCACTAAATGCAAGCGTCAGAAATACAAACGCCATACTCCAGTGAAGCGCTCGGTCCATTCGACTCCATCTTTGCAGTTTACGTCCCGTTCTAGCACCTGACAATTTCATCGGGCCACCGATGAAATACGCCAGCATAACGAGGGTAATGCTACCAAAAATGGCAACTGCTCCCGCAGGCGACATCCACTTCTCTTTTAAGATGTACCACGTCTCACCCGGAGTACTAATCAACACACCGTGTTCAGGAGAAGCGGAGGTCGTTGTACCCTCTACTCCTTCCTTTACCATGCGCCAATAGTCCGCTCCAGCGAGCTGTGTCATCTCACCTTGAACAACTTTATTGCTCTTGCTTTCTTCAGCGTGAACACCAAACGACATCACTAGAACCACTGCTGCCAATAGCGGCAGCAGTAATTGGAAGATAGAGCCAAGCAAACCTTGTTGTTTAGACAAAATAGCCATTGCTCTCTCCATTAGCTTTTCGTTGCGTCATACGCTAGGTCATTACCATCTGTCCAGCCGGCATCTTTAGCACCACGTTCCACAACGCGTTGGCGGAATATATCCGACACTTTCGCTGCATCACCTGCTAGAAGAGCCTTGGTTGAGCAAAGCTCGGCACACATCGGCAATTTACCTTCTGCAATACGATTCGCACCGTATTTAGCACGCTCTTCTTCTGAATTGTCTTCAGTTTCAGGGCCGCCAGCACAGAAAGTACATTTGTCCATTTTGCCGCGCTCACCAAATGCTGCCTGTTTCGGGAACTGAGGAGCTCCAAACGGACACGCAAATAAGCAGTAACCACAACCGATACAAAGATCTTTGTTGTGAAGCACAATGCCATCCTCCGTGCGCTCGAAACAGTCTGCTGGACATACTGCCATACAAGGTGCATCGGTACAGTGCATACAAGCCACGGAGATCGAGTTCTCACCCGGAAGACCGTCGTTTAACGTGACGACGCGACGGCGTTGGATACCCCATTGCAGCGCATCGTCATTTTCATTTTTACATGCAGTCACACAGCCGTTACATTCAATACAACGCTTGGTGTCACATAGGAATTTCATATTAGCCATTAGGTGACTCCTTACGCTTTCTTAATGTTACAGAGAGTGACTTTGGTTTCCTGCATCTGGGTCACTGGGTCATAACCATAAGTGGTCGCAGTGTTCGCCGCTTCACCAATAACGTAAGGCACTGTGCCCTCCGGATACTTGTTGGTGAGATCCTCACCTTGGAACTTTCCGCCAAAGTGGAATGGGATAAACGCTAGACCCGGTTTCACACGAGGTGTCACCATAGCCTTCACTTTAATGCGCCCTTTCTCTGCACCCTCAACCCAGACCATGTCGCCGTCTTTAAAGCCGATGTCATTAGCGTCTTTCGGGTTAACTTCAACGAACATTTCGCGTTGTAGTTCAGCAAGCCAAGGGTTAGAACGGGTCTCTTCACCACCACCCTCGTACTCCACTAATCGGCCAGAAGTAAGAACGATTGGGTACTCGCCAGATACGTCTTTATCCTGGATTGACTTGTACATAGTTGGCAGGCGATAAATCGACTCGCTGTCATCCCATGTTGGATAGTCTGCGACTAGATCACGTCTCGGCGTGTAAAGCGGCTCGCGGTGCAGCGGTACTCTGTCTGGGAATGTCCAAACAATAGCGCGTGCTTTCGCATTACCAAATGGGATACAGCCGTGCTTGATTGCCACACGCTGGATACCACCCGATAGATCGGTCTTCCAGTTTTTACCTTCGGCAGAGGCTTTTTCTTCTGCAGTGAGGTCATCCCACCATCCAAGCTGTTTCAAAAGCTTGTCGGTGAACTCTGGGTAACCGTCTTCCAGTTCACAGCCCAATGAGTAACTGTCTTCAGCGAGAATGTTGTCACCTTCAAACTCAACACCAAAACGAGCTCGGAAGTTACCTCCACCATCAGCAACAGTTTTTGATGTATCGTAGAGAATGTGTGTGCCTGGATGTTTCATCTCAGGTGTGCCCCAGCATGGCCAAGGTAGACCGTAGGTTTCACCATTGATTGGACCGCCTTCGGCAACCAAAGAGGTCTTGTGAAAGGTATGCCAGTTCTGTTGGTGCGCTTTGATACGCTCTGGGCTTTGACCAGTGTAACCAATCGTCCACATGCCCTTGTTGAACTCGCGAGTAATGTCTTCGATATTTGGCTCGTTGTTCTCAACTTTAATGTTCTTAAACAACTCTTTCTCAAAACCAAGCTTCTTAGTAAGAAGATACATGATCTCGTGGTCAGGTTTTGAATCGAACAATGGTTCAACGACTTTGTCTCGCCATTGAAGAGAGCGATTCGAAGCTGTTACCGAACCGTAGGTTTCGAATTGCGTGGTTGCTGGCAGTAGATACACGCCATCAGTACGGTTGTTCATTACCGCAGCGTGGGTTGGATATGGATCGACGATGACCATCATGTCCAGTTTCTGCATCGCTTTTTGCATTTCAACGCCACGCGTTTGCGAGTTAACCGCGTGACCCCAGTAGAACATGGCACGAATGTTATCGTTCTGCTCGATGTTGTCTTTGTTTTCTAAAACCCCATCAATCCAACGTGAGACAGGAATACCCATGTTGTTCATTGGTTTCTTGCCACGATACTCGTTTTGGTCAAATCGCTCTTTGATCCACTCATAGTCGACATCCCATACTTTTGCCCAGTGCTTCCATGAGCCGTCTGCCAGACCATAATAACCAGGTAATGTATGAGATAGTACGCCAAGGTCAGTTGCACCCTGCACGTTGTCGTGTCCACGGAAGATGTTTGCACCACCGCCCGACTTACCGATGTTACCCAATGCAAGTTCAAGTACACAGTATGCACGAGTATTGTTGTTACCAGTGGTGTGTTGCGTACCACCCATACACCAAATGATACTGCCTGGGCGATTCTCAGATAGGATCTTAGCCGCTTTGTATACGTCAGCTTCACTAACGCCAGTTACGCGCTCCACTTCCTCTGGATTCCATTTGGCAACTTCAGCACGGATCTCATCCATACCGTAAACACGCTGACGAATGAACTCTTGATCTTCCCATTTATTTGCGAAGATGTGCCATAGTAGACCCCAGATAAAGGCAACGTCAGTACCAGGGCGCAATGAACAGTAGTGGTTTGCTTTTGCTGCTGTGCGAGTTCGACGAGGATCCGCCACAACAATTTGGCAACGGTTCTTTTCTTTAGCAATTAAGATATGTTGCATAGCAACTGGGTGCGCTTCTGCCGGGTTAGAGCCGATGAACAGCATCGACTTACAGTTGTGCATGTCATTGAAAGAGTTTGTCATCGCACCATAGCCCCAAGTGTTCGCTACACCAGAAACCGTGGTTGAGTGACAAATACGTGCTTGGTGGTCTACGTTGTTAGTGCCCCAAAGCGACGCCATCTTACGGAACATGTACGCCTGTTCGTTACTGTGCTTCGCACTACCCAACCAGTAAACAGAATCTGGACCTGACTCTTTGCGGATCTCTAAAACCTTGTTGCCGATCTCTTCAATCGCATCTTCCCAACTCAGTTTCTTCCACTTACCGCCTTCGAGCTTCATTGGATATTTAAGACGACGTTCACCATGACCATGCTCACGCAAAGCGGCACCTTTCGCGCAGTGCCCACCAGCATTAAAAGGATGGTCGAACGCAGGCTCTTGCCCCGTCCATACACCGTTTTGTACTTCAGCATAAATACCGCAACCCACTGAACAGTGAGAACAGATGGTACGTTTTACTTCAGTTTTGGCATCAACCGGTACAGATTCTGCCTGTGCCTTTTTGATCATTCCGGGCGCGAACGTATACGCACCTGCTGCCAGACCACCCGCCGCAATAGAGGAGTTGCGCATAAATGCACGGCGGCTGAGTCCTAGCTTGTTTTCGTTTTTGCTCACATTGTCGGAGCGTTTAGTTAGTTTCATACTTTGCTCCTAGAGTGTGTCGTAATAGTCTTTAACATGCTGGGTTTCGCGATAACCTGTTTTCTTCTCGTCATCGGGTTTCACATCAACTAATTCGGTGTTAGTAGCAGCATGTGCGGTACCTGAAATAACCGCTCCGGCAACAGCAGCGGTGGTCAAGCCCTTTAGTAGGTTTCGACGATTCTCGTTAAATTCACTTTTATCGTCACGTTTGGTTTGTTTACTCATAGTTTGCTCCCTGAGTGGATACCTATCCTTTTGGTGGCATCTCTAGTTAGCTGACATTACTTAGTGGTTATGTTTTTTACGTCTATTTTCATTTTCGTCTGCGTAGAGCCTGGGTTTTGCGCATAGCTCACCTGCTCCACATCGAAAAATGCTTGCATTAGTGCCGCGACAGAAGGATAAAACTGCGCACTTGGTGCGGTTTCAATCTGACGACACAAATCTGAGTACCAAGGAGAGAGGTGCTGATTAAAGAAAGCTTTCGCTTCGCTCTCCTTTTGTTGATCTATTAAGTGCGCGAGAACTTCACACACTGCGGAAATATGATCTTCAGGTTCTTTCACCGACTCCTCGCGCTCTAGACCCAAGTGGCTTAGGTCATGTCGAAGTGCAGCGAGCGGTTTATCCATTAGCGATCCTGTTAAGTGCCAAGATGCAAACGGAATCACTTCCCCTTTGCCAATACCTATAAACAAATCTTGGTACTCGTCTTCTAGCGCGCTGACCTCAGCAACGTTTGCAGCTGCAGCAAGATCCTGCCATGCACTTGTCATTTGATTAATGCCGGACTCGATTTCGAGAGAAGATAGAAAATCGAGAAGCTCTCGTTCAGGGGCTCCACGGCACAGAGTTGAAATAAGCAGGTAGATGTCACTTCGTAGTTCGTTGTTCTCGTTTTCCATTGACATACGTTCCTAATACTTGAGTTGCTGCTCTGGGTTTTCTGCCATGTTTTCAAACATATCGACGACACGGCAGTCTTCACACATCGCGATACGACGCAGTGCCGCTTCGTTGTCAAAATGAGAGTGACCGCGTAACTTATCTTGCAGCATAGTGATCATAGATTGGGGTGCGAAAGGCTTGCCACAGCTTAGACACTCCGCAGCTTTCTCTTCATGAAGTGCAATGACTTGGGTTCGAGATTCTTTGTCCCAGTTGATTTGTTGTGTGAGAGACAGTGCAGATTCGGGGCACGCTTTTTCACACATGCCACATTGCACACAGTCTTGCTCGACAAAATCTAGCGCGGGTCTGTCACCTTTGTTATACAGCGCTTTTGTTGGACACACCGCAACACAACCCATGCACAACGTGCATTTGTCAGTATGACAAGTAACTGTGCCGTATGGCGCCGTCGTTGGTAGTGACTGGATTGTGTCAGTGACGCCCTGCTTGGCAGACAACACATCTAATGAATGGAAAAGGCGCTCCCGCTTGCTTCCCTCTACGTCGCCAATACGAAGTTCAAGGTCTTTTTCAACTAACGTTGGTAAGCCTTCGCGAAGCGACTCTAGGTACAAAATATCTATCGTTTCACGAGCTAGACCGAGATTCTCTAAAAGCTGCTGTGCCATACCGACTTCACTATTAAGAACCGTTTGGATGGTCTCAGGCATATGACGGCTGGCAGCAAACAAAACTTGAGTTGCGCCGTTGACTAAGGCTGCGAACCAAGTATCGATACCCACTGAAGGAAGCTCTTCAACCACGACAGGAATGACGTTTTCTGGGAGAGCATTAAGTGCCATGGCGTTATAACTCTCGTGACGCGAGCTACAGATCAAAATGGTGGCATTTTCGCCACCTTGTTGATGATAATTCGCAAGCGTACGCTCAATAAACTTTTGCGTTTCTTGTGGTGTCGGCAATGCATAGTGAATAGCCTCTGTCGGACAAGCGGTCGCACAAGTGCCCACACCCTGACAAAGGTATGGATTTATCTCGATTTTGTGTCCGATTTTGTCATTGCCTTGGCTACTCAGTGCACCTGCAGGACATGCATCCACACAGCGCTCGCACCCTTTAACACCACGCGAACTGTGAGCACACATATCATTGTCTAGACGAAAGAATTTAGGTTTATCGAAGGTACCCATTAAACCGGGTATTTCTTCTAGCGCATCGGCAAGCGTAGGATAGCCACGACCAACAGGATAATAACCAGGGACGGGTACTTCCTCAGACATACAACCATTAAGAGAATGGTCGAGAACAATATCGAAACAGTCCCTACCCACTGAGACTTCAGCTAGATTGCTGTGAGTATTCTTATTATTGATATGGACACTGAAGGTCCCCAAGAAACCAGTGATTTCAATACTATCAGCGTAATAAAGGTTGTCATGCTCAGAAGGTTCACCATCGGTGGACAGCAAAGTAACGGAATGCATGCTTGTCAATTGCTCGGCAGTACTGGTGATAATCGCGGTAGGGCCGACTATTAGGGTGTCGCCATGACTTTCGTAGCTTACAGTTGGCGGTATTAAGTTGGATAACTCAACGGTATTTTCAAACGCGTATGAGCGTGCACGTCCATTTTGAGATGTCGCTTGTTGTAATAGTTGTTTTATCATCGCCTATTTCCAGTGTTGGAGTCTTCACGCTCCGTTTTTGGTTTCGTTTGAACCATTTACACACGTTTTGCAATAATTGTTCCAACTATAAATACTGGAAAAAAAGTTTAACTATTAGATAGTTATCACAAATTACCCTCAGTTATTTGGGGCTATTTGTCTCGTGAGACATTTTGTCTCATTCGCTGGGAAAAGAACTTGGGACAAAATGTACCTACTTTCTATGTGGTAAATTTTGTCCCTATATCAATCTATTACGATAATTTTGAGTCAGACTCTTCATCTCCACTGAGCGTTTCATTTCTTTCTGTTTGCTCTTCTTCAACCTGAGTTTCGTCTGGAATCGAAGCTGCTAGAGCCGAATCGGCAGAACCCTCGGATTCTTCAAGATGTTCTTCGACGTCCTTGACCCAACCTCTGAGTGTTTCCGCTACCTCTGTAGCAAGTGGCTTGACGGCTGAGTAGTCGTGGTCGTAATCATTTAGACCATCGACAACATTAAACTCGGGTTGCATAAAAAGCTTTCGTAGTGCTGCTTTTTTTACCGCCTTATCGACTTCTGTATTTGCAAGCAGCTGAGATATAGAAAGTTCTTCACCCTCTACCTCTGGTTCTGATTCAGAAGCCGTGTCCTCTTGTTCACCTTCTAGTTCAGCAACGCTTTCGTCGAGGGAGTGTTCTTCTTCCTGCACCTTCTCTAGCGAAACACTTTCCTGCTCCGTTTTGTCTAGAGATTGCTCCTCTAATTTCCGCTGTGACCAGCGAGATAAAAAACTATTTGCCACTCGATCGTCCCGCCCCTTTACGTTTCTTACGCCTTACTTCAAGAAGTTCACCATGTCGACCTATAAAAGCCTCCATCCATGCTTGAATAGGCAGCGGAATAGGCTTTGAGAGCACGAGGTAATCTCCATCCATAAAAGAACCAGCAACAGCCTGTGACGCTGTCACCATTATTGGTTTTAAGTTGAGCTCGTCGTGGTTATCTAACACAACGAACAGCATAGGGTTTTGCGAACTTAGGTTGAATCTATAGTCGGTACGCTCATCTCTATAAAGCTCTAAGATGGCATGGGGTTTGCTCTGATCAGTCACTTCTAATTCAAAGCCTTCAAGCTCGCGCTGAGTGCTCGTCCAGCGCCCTACCTGCTTGTCAACGATAGACAAGTCGATTTGAATTGGCCATTGATGTTCGTTTTTCTCAACTTGGAGGACATCAAAATTAGAAGTTTGAGTAGGAATGGATTCAGGAGTTTCTGACTGCATTTCATATCCCTAAATTAGCGTAAGTTATTTGCGTGCCAAAACTTTATTGGTAATAATCGTTTAAGCATTAGTGAAAACTAAGCAATTATCAAGCCAATAGCCCAGTGCTACTGCCCGACCAAAAGGATATACGCGTGGTTAAACCCAACATTATTAGAACAAGCGAAAATCCCCTTCAAACTATCGAAGTTGACGTCTATGACGAGTACGGTGAAAAACTAACCAAACAAATTGCTTGCGAGCGACCTTTAACGGTGATGCTCAACTGGAAAGAAATCGTTACTCTGATGACATTAGGCTCCAGACCCGACTCATTAGTCTTGGGCTATCTAAAAAACCAAGGGTTTCTCTCAGACCCTGCTGCCATCGAGTCACTAATTATCGATTGGGAAACCCATTCTGCTGCGGTTATCACTAAAGAAAACACTGATTTCCTTGAAGAGGCGTTAAAAAAGAAAACCGTCACATCTGGCTGCGGCCAAGGCACCATGTATGGCAATGTGATGAAGCAGTTAGAAGGCTATCAGGTCCCACAAACGCCACTTAAACAATCTCAGATTTATGCAACACTTGAGGCATTAACTCACTATAACGGTACCTACAAAAAAGCCGGTGCAGTCCATGGTTGCGCTATCTGTAAAGGCGATGAGGTATTATCGTTCGTGGAAGATGTCGGTCGCCACAATGCGGTCGACACGCTCGCAGGTGAAATGTGGATCAACGAGGAAACAGGTGACGACAAGATCTTCTACACCACCGGACGATTAACGTCAGAAATGGTTATCAAAGTTGCCCAGATGGGTATCCCAGTACTTTTATCACGCTCTGGGGTGACTCAAATGGGCTTAGACTTAGCGAAACAGTTTGGTATCACTACTATTGCGCGAGCCAAGGGGCTACGTTTTCAAGTGTTTACTGGCGGTGAGAAAGTCGATTTCGATGTCAAAGGTAACAGCTAGCCTTTGCCACCTCTGAACGAGTTCTTGAGCCTCTCTATTAATGGGAGGCTTTTTTCATTGTTTTTTCACCAAGTAAGAATTCATCGTTATTGATTGCTCGTGTCACTCTGTATTACCAACTACTCTCTCGGTTAATACCTAACCACTGCAGAGTCACCATGAATCTTATTGTTAATGTGCACAAAGGCGTTCGCAAACTCGGGTTTGAATGGGCAACACGTCAAGCCTGGAAATGTGGAATGAAAGCAAACCTTGTTACACGTGTTGTTGGGGTCGCCAAAGGTCAGATTGTTTGCGTAATAGAAGGTGTCCGAGCTGAGCTTTCGACTGAGATCAATAACCCTTATCATGATGACGAAAAACAAGGTCGTTATGTGTTTGTCGGTGGTGAGATGTGGGAACCCAACAACCTTTTAGCCCCCGCGTTTCCGAGTTTTATGTTTATGCATGTTCGCAATCTGGGTAGCAAACATAAATACATGACGGACGACGAACTGCTGTTCAACTTGGCGTAGCGGTTGAGATGGTCACTCTTTTTCTCAAGTGTTTGATTGGCGCAGCAGCCGTGATGTTGATTGCGATTCTATCCAAGAGTAAGAACTTTTTTATCGCCGGTCTTGTTCCACTGTTCCCGAGTTTTGCGCTGATTGCACACTATATTGTGGCAACCGAACGAAACATGGAGGCGCTTCGCATGACCGCACTGTTTGGACTGTACTCGTTAATGCCTTATGCCGCTTATCTGATTGCTGTTTATTATTTTAGTTATCATTTGTCTGTAATGGGTACGCTACTGTCGGCAGTGTTGGTGTGGGTGATGTTTGCGTATTTGTTGTTGATGGTTTGGGTACGAAATGTGGTTGTGGTTTAGTGGTACCGCTAAGCGAATATTTTGCTCCTCCCCTTGCTAAGGGGAGGCTGGGAGGGGTGAATGCGTTGGACTCAAAGCAAGCTCAAAACAAGATTGGGTTAAAAAATCTAAAGCAAGATTCGACTCTCCATTTGTCGTGATTTCACCGCATTTACCCCCTCTAACTCCCCCTTATAAATGGGGAGAACTGCAGGCTAGCTCCTAACGTCGCATCGCCCACTTTTAAATACTAGTTTTCTCTCACATACAAAAAAGCCCCGCTTACGCGAGGCTTCATTCAGGTATCTAACCGATTATCCATCAATCCCTTTCGATCTCAAGAACTCAGCGTATGTACCACGGAAGTCATTAATCTTACCGTCTTTGATCTCTAGAATTCGAGTTGCAAGAGAATCTACGAACACGCGGTCATGAGACACGAAGAACAATGTACCTTTGTACTGTTCTAGCGCGCTGTTCAATGACTCGATAGATTCCATGTCCATGTGGTTCGTCGGTTCGTCCATCAATAGCATGTTTGGCTTATGCATCATGATCTTGCCTAGCAGCATACGACCTTGCTCACCACCAGAGAGGACTTTTACTGACTTCTTAATGTCGTCCTGACCAAATAGCATGCGACCTAGGAAGCTACGGATAACTTGCTCGTCATCACCTTCTTGGCGCCATTGACCCATCCAGTCCATAAGATTCATGTCTTCTTCGAAGTCATGAGCATGGTCCTGTGCATAGTAGCCAATGTTGCTATTTTCAGACCACTTGTATTCACCAGTACGAGGCTCTAGCACACCAGCAAGCGTGTTAAGCAGTGTTGTTTTACCCACACCGTTTTCACCGATGATCGCAACACGCTCACCGACTTCGAAAATTGCGTTAAAGCCTGAAAACAAATCATCTTCAAAACCTTGGCTTAGGTTTTCTACGTTAAGCGCGTTACGGAAGAGTTCTTTTTCTTGGTCAAAACGGATAAATGGGTTTTGACGGCTTGAAGGCTTAACTTCTTCTAGCTGAATCTTATCGATTTGCTTAGCACGAGATGTTGCTTGCTTCGCTTTAGATGCGTTTGCAGAGAATCGCGCTACGAAGGTGTTTAGCTCAGCAATCTGAGCTTTCTTCTTCGCGTTGTCTGCTAGTAGACGTTCGCGTGCCTGAGTTGCCGCAACCATGTACTCATCATAGTTACCAGGGAATAAACGAAGCTCACCGTAATCGAGGTCAGCCATGTGGGTACACACTGAGTTTAGGAAGTGACGGTCGTGCGAGATGATAATCATGGTGCAGTTACGCTGGTTCAACGTTTCTTCTAGCCAACGAATGGTGTCCATGTCCAAGTTGTTGGTTGGTTCGTCGAGTAGCATGATGTGCGGGTCAGCGAAAAGAACCTGAGCCAATAGCACACGCAGTTTCCAACCTGGAGCGACTTCACTCATCAAGCCAAAGTGCTGCTCTTCTGGGATACCTACCGCAAGCAGTAATTCACCTGCTTTCGCTTCCGCCATGTAACCATCAAGTTCTGCGAACTGAACTTCAAGATCCGCTACTTTCATGCCATCTTCTTCACTCATTTCAGGCAGTGAGTAGATACGGTCACGCTCTTGCTTGATAGCCCATAGCTCTTTGTGGCCCATGATAACAGTGTCTACTACCGTAAACTCTTCATAAGCGAACTGGTCCTGGTTCAGTTTTGCAACGCGCTCGTTCGGATCGTAAGAAACGTTACCGCTCGTAGGTTCTAACTCACCGCTCAAAATCTTCATGAAGGTCGATTTACCACAGCCGTTTGCGCCAATAAGGCCATAACGGTTGCCTTCGCCAAACTTAATAGAGATGTTTTCAAACAGTGGTTTAGCACCAAACTGTTGAGTGATATTTGCGGTCGATAGCACGAGCGTTACCTTTGTGAATTAACAAAACTGCGCAACCCTACAGTCTCTTGGTCTGAGATGCAAGCAAGAACCACTTTCTAAAAGCAATTCTCTTTAGTTTCTATTGATTTCTACTTCCGTTGAAATTGACCGTATTTCGCACCCAATTGAATAATCCGCACCGTCAACAAAGGCGGTCTTAACTGCTAACCAACCTTAGGTTGTTGACGAATCATTTATAACTATTGGAGTAGAGTAAACAATGAAAAAGTTAGTAGCATTGGCAATAGTAGCAACGTTTGGAGCACACGCAGGTGTTTATACCGATCTGAGCCAGAAATCAAACGGCGACACTAGTGCGAAAGTTGGCTACGCTTTTGAAAATGGAATTTCGACAAGCCTAGAACACGTACGTAAAAAAGGCTTAAGCAAGTCTAAAGAGACAACCCTTTCTGGTGCTTGGGCTGTTTCTATCACAGATGGCTGGTATGTAAAGCCACAAGCAGAAGTTAAGTTTGATCATGGAGAAACAGTATCCATTCACCAGCCAAAAGATTTCAGTTTTAACACGACGATCAACCCTACTTATAAACTTGGACTGGAAACGGGTTATGAATTCGAGAGTGGACTCTATTTAGCAGGTCGTTATCGCTATGAAACGACAAATGTTAGTGCCAAGTTTGATGACATTGCTGGTAATCGCAAAGAGTCAGGTGATCACAATGTAAAAGTACATCGTACAGATCTTAAGTTTGGGTATGCAATGGACGCGGTTGACTTGAGTGTCAATTGGGTTCGTAAATCGACCAACGAAGAAGTCGTTTTAAGTGGTCTGGGCTCTGTAGGCATAATAGACTACACGCCTAATGAATTTGAATTTAAAGCGACACTGACAGACTTTGGTGCTGTCGCGCCTTACGCTCAATACACATATAAGCCAGAGTATAAGATTAACAGCGTTAAACTTAATCCAGAAAACGAAGTTAAAGTTGGTTTTGTTTACAGTTTTTAAGCTACTCCAATAGCTGAAAATAGTTAATGGCTTGCCAAGCCCATTAACGCCCTGTTCATAGCTCCGTATACTATGACGCCCTAGCCCATTTTGGTTTGCCAAAGTGGGCTTTTTTCGTTTGATGGCGGCAGGGTGTAAAGAGTGCAACTACACTAAATAAGAAATCAAATAGACTCAACCAGTTACGGACAGTATGACAACAATGATTAGACACACTTTCTGGTTAGTGGTGGTAACTCTCATTCTTAGTTTCCCGGCATCCGCTCGTTGGGACTATCAAGATGACGACCTGCCAACTCCATCTGAAGATGCTCTATCTCTGGAGTCAGAGATTAGTCGACTTCCATCCAAGCTGTTTATGACACCATCAGATTCCAACAAGGTTCGTCGGTTGCTCTCTTATACCTTGGATCAGCAAGACCGTGAAATTATTGCCTTTAACGAAGCGTTGGCGGTCTATCGTGATGAGGCAGATGAACAGCATTGGTTTGATGTTCAAACTCAATACTTGACGTTGAACAGCCTAAGCCTAAGTAAACAGACGCTGTTGGAACTTGCATCTGATAAAACCTTCGAGCAATTGACCGGATTTGGCCCCGACGGCGTTACCCAATTTAAACAAGAATTCGAAATAACACGGCTTAACGCTGAATACTTTGTGTTCTTCCAGCTAAGAAGCTTAAAAACCTTAATCAAGGAGATCTTTATCTCCCCTGTTCCCGTTATCTGGGTTGGTGTGCAAGTCTTCTTTATCTACTCAATTCTAATGTGGTGGTTAGCGAATGAAACAAGGCTATTTGAACAGTTCAAAGCGCACGTCGCCGCTGCAATGACGAAACCACCTATTTGGGTTCGTTTAATTTGGTATATAGGGCGCGCGAGCAAGGCGATTGCGTGGTTAGTTGCAATTACCGTCTCGTTACGGGTGTTAAGCAGCATTGACGCCCTTTCTCAGCTCTATTACATCGAGCTCTTTACGTGGTGGATACTGGGCGGTTCGATTGCCATCTCTTTCATTCTCGAGTTCGTCCAACGTAACAGTTTAGCGACCAATAAAACGGTAGCGGCCCTAAGACTCTCTACGGTGCGTCGTTACGTCTGGAGTTTTATTGTTGTTGGGTTAGTGCTGCAAATCGCCTCTCAAACCCTAGGAAAAGGCACCATTTACTACTGGATAACCACCTTATTCTCCCTTTGGTTTGCGCTCATTACGCTAAGCGTGATTATTATGTGGAAAAAGGTGGTGTTTGAATCGCTCGATAAGATCTCAGACAAGCCTATGCTCATCCATTGGGCTTCGACCAAAAAAGATGTGTTTATTGTTGGTCTTATCGCGACCGCGATCGCAACAATGTGGATCGCTTTCCACCATCTTAAGAATCGCCTTATTGGGCTTTTATCCAATTACACCTTCTTTAATCAGGCCCTAACTTACTTGTTTAAGATTGAGGTTGCTAAACAAACTGGTAGTAATGCCGATGACAACCTCGTGAGAGTAAAAGGCGATTCCACGTTTGATTATGTTCAGCCAGGTGATGATTCAAGCCCATTGATTTCATACGCAAAAGATGAAATGCAGCAGCTTTCAAAATATCTTCTTACCAACAGCCCGGCAATTTGCGTCGTCACTGGTGAGCGTGGTGTTGGTGCGACGAGGTTGCTCACGCAAATACTTCACAAAGCGAAAAACGCTGAGCCTATTTATATAAACTGCCCAATTGCGGGATATCAAGAACTCCTTGTCCACCTCGCTGTCAGCTTAGGTCTCGAGGAAGAAACAAGTGAGGTCAAAATTCTTAACCACCTCAGAAAAAGTGACACCCATTATTTAATTGCCATCGATAACTGTCAGAGGTTGGTGAAACCAAAAGTAGGCGGACTGAATGACCTTATTCGCTTTACCAACCTATTGCGCCGTTCGAAACAAAGCCATCGTGCGGTATTCTCTATAGAAAAAGCCAGTTGGCGCTTTGTAGACAGAGCGCGAGGAGAACGTCTGCTATTCGATTGGGTCGCATTTCTCCCTAGATGGAGTGAAGAGCAAATTGCTGGGCTGCTGGATAGCAGAATTAATCAGGATGAAAACTACACTGTCAGCTTTGAAGGGCTCACCGTACCAAAGCAGTGGGATAATGACAGTGAATCGGAAGAAGACCGTGCCAAGCAAGGCTTTTATCGAATCCTTTGGCACTATTCAGATGGTAACCCAACGGTTGCGCTGCGATTCTTTCGATTCTCTCTCAAGCGTAACAAAGAAACAGACAATGTCGTTGTAAGGTTGTTCCATGCGCCAGAATCTGAAGAGCTAGACAAGATGCCTAAACCCATGCTCGCCATACTTCGCTCCATCGTTCAGCTTGAATCAGCGTCTCCAGAGGATGTGTCTGATTGCACTCAGTTGACCATCTCCGAAGTGATCGGCACGCTAAGATACTTCCAAAGTCGCGGCTACATTGATTGGAACGAGGATAAAGCTCGTATTTCAGACCACTGGTTTAGGCACATCACCAACGTTCTAGATCGCCAACATTTACTCGTTAAGTAAGGAGCCGAAATGACAAAGTTTTTCGCTTTCACTCTGCTTTTGTTGTTCCCTCTCTGTTCATTGGCGAGCGAGGAGATTGCCAACGTCGATAGCATCACTCAGTTTGCAACACTGATTCGTTGGTCCGGTGTACTGCTCAGTATCTTTATCATTATGGGTACTTGGCTGCTCATAAAATTTATGAACTCGATGGTCGAGAGTATTGGCGGTCAGTTTGTTCAGTATCGAATGCTGCTTCAAAAGCTTCAGTCATTTTTGCAGTTCTTCATCTATATGACCGCTGGTATTGTGGTATTCATGCTCAGCTTTCGAATCAACGACCATATCTTAGCTTTAATTGGCGGCACCCTCGCCGTCTCTGTCGGTTTCGCGATGAAGGATCTCGCTGCTTCGTTTATCGCTGGCCTTACTGTCATGATCGATAGGCCGTTTCAGGTGGGTGACCGAGTCACGTTTGAAGGTAACTATGGTGACATACTAACCATAGGTTTACGCTCAGTTCGTATGCGCACCCTAAACGATGACATTATCACCATTCCTAATAACAAGTTTCTAAACGAGGTAACGGTTAGTGGTAACTATGGGGCACTCGATATGCAGGTCGTTATCCCTTTCTATGTAGGAATGAACGAAGATATTGTTTTAGCTCGTAATCTTATACAAGAAGCAGCGTCATCGAGCCGCTATATTCACCTACCGAAACCCGTTACCGTTTTGGTTAAGCAAACCATCACCGATAACTACTTGGCGATTCAGTTAACGTGTAAAGCATATGTGGTGGACACCGCGTATGAAAAACTGTTTGAGACTGACATTACCCTTCGTGTTATGAGTGAGTTCAAGAAACACGGTATTAATCCACCGCAAATCGCTGTGCACTCAAGTTAAGAGTAATGTCTTTGTCGTAATCAGTTATTTAATAGTTGCGGCCAGTTTTTGTCGGCGCTTGCTATGTTGCCGGGAATGTCCTGCTGCCATGTACTTTGAACAGAACGACTATAATTAAGGTACAGTTTGTCGTTATGTATGTACCATGCATTGGGATCGATTTTCGCGGTATAGCCCTTGCTCACGGCCCATGCACAGTATCCTCCATACTGGGGGGCATACTTTTCTGGGTTTGCGGTAAACAAAGAGAGATTTTCTTGCGATGAAAAGTACCATTCAGCATCGTTCCAGCTGTAGGTATAGTCGCTATCGCCTTTTACTGGTTTTCCCTCAGTAAAATAAGCGACAGGATCATAGCCTCGAATAGCCTTTCCAAAGAAATCACTGTAAACAGGCTCTACTGCATGTGCAGTTGCCGTCAATGCGAGCCATAAAAATACTGGTAGCGCTAATCTAAATAGTTTCATGGTCTCTCCTTGTTTTGGATACGTAACAGCAATAGTAGACAGGACATCTAAGTAGAATCTTTCAGTCCTTTTAAATACATAGTCTATTTTTGGAGGTTCCTATGAAATTGTTATGTATTTTAGCGCTCGGCGTAAGTAGCCTCGCTTTTGCCGGAGGAAATACGGGGGGAACACCCACCGTTCCTTGTTGGGTGGATGGCAATTACGAGGGCAACATGCTGATTACCAAGTGTACTCAATTAGGCGGCTACCCTAGTCTAGAAAGATCGCAACAGTAATCCACGGCACACTATTATTGGTTTTACTAACCAAAAAATTTGTCGTTCAAACAAAAACATCAAGTTGAAGGGCGTTCGAGCCCTACCTACTATCTTCGGCACATAACGCCGCTCTCATTCCCCTGAGGCGGCGTAACTATGAAAACTCTGGAGTAGTAAACTTGAATAAGTTCTCTGATATGAATTCCAATAAATTGGGCAAAGAACGTTTGAAACGTGAGCATGATTTGCTAATGCTCAACCGCGTAACTGACCGTGAATTTGAATCAAGAATGGCAATCTGGGATGCGATATCTCTCGCAAGCGCGCCACTAGGAGAAGCTAAACAGTTTGTAGAAGCGACCTTCAATAAACTGCAAAAAGACATCTCTGCAGCAAGTAAAGAATTTACACTAAGTTTTGCCGATTTTGAGGTGATGGCTAACGAGGAGATGAACTACATCCGCGTGAATGTCGCAGATACTCGCTCCCAAAAGATTTGGTACGGTCTTATTTCTGTCATGGTCCTAGGTACTATCTGCATCTGCATGGCGTGATGCCTACCTGTGATGAGTAGCGCGAGTTTAACTTTCGTCAAATTCGCGCTTTTTATTGTTGTACCAAACCTGCATTGCAGCAGGATCTTTCATCAACTCTTGCATCTTCGCCATAGCATCGAGATGAGCAGGCTCTTGCTGTTGGTACATCTCCATACCGTGTTGTTTACTGAGCTCAGCAATCTCTTCGAACGTATCTGCCTGAAATTCAAAGTCACAAGCCCCTCCGAGCTGTTTACATGTCATTGATTTCATCCTACTTCCCTCTTTTTTATGACCAAATTAATCTAACTTAATCTTAGTCAACACGAAGCGTTTGTTATGTGAAATGACAGCCTTACTTCATTAGATGCAAGTTTGGGACAAACTCTTCTTAACGTTTTTATGCACTTACGAGTAAATGATGATCAGCTTTATTAGGAAGATACAACGTAAATTGGCTCCCTTTACCTACCGTAGATTGAACCTTAATCTCGCCACCAGTTTGGCTGAGAATACTCTGTGAGACTGATAGACCGAGTCCGGTTCCATCACGCTTTGTCGTAAAAAACGGGTCAAAGATACGTTTCAGATTGAGTTCAGAGATACCACACCCTTCATCGATAACATGCACCAGAGCACCGATGCTCTCTTTGCCCTCAATCCAATCTTCGGTCAGTACGGTTAACCTGCCCTTACCGCTCATGGCATGAATGGCATTCATTTGCAGGTTCACAAGGATCTGCAATAGCTGATGGCGATTGACCTCGACCGGTGTTTTAGCATGCAAGTCGACGATAAATTCAATATCACGTTTCTTAGAACCTGTTCTAACTAAGGTGACGCTCTCGTCCACAATAGGATTAACATGCTGCCACGTTATCTCATCTTGTACTCCGCCCTGGCGACTGTATTGCAGTAGGCTTCGTGTGATGTTTCGAATACGATCGATTTGAGCAAGTATGGTATCGACTTCTTCCTCTACACGCGTCATATCTGAGCCGAGCTCAAATTTGATCAGTTCGACGTTTCCGAGTATTACTGCTGTTGGGTTGTTGATCTCATGAGCAATACCGGCTGTTAACTCACCGAGAGCAGCGAGCTTTTCATTGGTGACGAGTTTATCGCGAGTTTGGTTTAAGAGCTGAATATGTAATTCAAGCTGCTCGGTTTTCTCCTTTAGACTTGCCGTTCGAGAATGAACCTTAGCCTCAAGCTCATGCGCAGCCTCTTGAATTTGCTCATTCCGGTATTGAAGTTGGTTTAGCATGTTATCGAACTGAGTGGCCAGCTGACTCAGTTCATGATTGGCATTCAGCCCAAGTCCACCTATACGCTCTTCGTCTTTACCCAGTTGCACCATTTTTACTACGCGGTGAATCTGCTCAACTGGGCGAAACAGATCTCGAGCACCACGATAAACGATTAGTCCGGAGATAAGTAACAGCGTCAGTATTATAGCCGTTACTTCACCGAGGTTAGTGATATAGGTTTTGATAAGTGGCCAAATTAAGTAACCGGTATAAGTAATACCCACCGTCTTACCATGAAGGTCGACGATGGGATTGTAGCCAGCAATGTACCAAGAGTCATAGACAAAGGCCTTGTCTATCCAGCTTTCTCCCTTAACGAGAACCGCCTGCTTAACTTCGTCTGAAACTACCGTTCCGATAGCACGTCGACCTTCGTAGGAGTCATCCATAGGTACATTAGTGGCGATACGTAAATCATCCAAAAACAGAGTGACGGTTCCCGACACTGTACGTTGGTGGGTGCCGCTAGGGTAAATCGTGCTTTTGATTTCATCGACGAGTTGAAGGTTATTGTTCATCAATACCCCACCGTCGAGATAACCAAGTAGATGACTTTCACGATCGAAAACTGGGATGACTGAACGGCTGACTAATGAGCGAGTCTCTACGATTTGTCTGTCTTGATGCCATACTTCTGAGTGATCAGTAAGCGTAGGTTCGATGTCGGTCGCTTCTGAACTGGTTAACACGTCAAAAAAGCTTCGAGCGCCCGCCATTTCTTGATAACGACCCAGATCCGCTATTTGAGATTTTGGGTTCCAACGCAGAAAGTCTAAGCCGTATCTCGCCCTCTGTGAGCTTATCCAAGTGTCAAACTCGTCATGGGTCTGAAGATGATCAAGACGTGTTCGGAACTCATAAGACGAAGAAAACGCTTCCAAATGTTCGTACTGCCGCTCCTGTAGGCGATGGATCTTATCTTCGACGATATTTAGGCGTTCAGACACATCTACCAGCGCGCTCTGCCACGTGTAATGTATTGACCAATAGGCCGTAATGCCAAACAAGGCAATTAACGTAAGTACAATTGGCGCGGACGTGAGAAACAGCAGGCGATAGCGAACCATCGATGACATTCGATATCGCCATTTGCTAATAAAACGATTTTCCTTATTCATCAGACCCGTTCTCGTCCCACTCTTTGTACTTGCGTTCTAGCGTTTTACGGGCGACACCAAGGTCTCGTGATGCAGCAGACTTGTTACCTGAGTGATAGTCAACCACCTGTTGAATATGAGACTTTTCTACATCTTTTAACGACCAGGAATTTGGATAGCCAAACTCTGCTTCAATCGGCGTTGTGGTACTTGGCATGATAGTAAGATCATTGACCGACATAGTGATCGCTGTATTGACTGCACCACCTTTCATCTCAACAAAATGGTGTGCTGGTGGTTTATTGAGCAAGATACAGCGCTCCAGCATGTTCTTAAGCTCACGAACGTTGCCTGGCCAGTCATAGTCTTGCATCATGTGCATATCTTCGTGCGCCCATTTAGGCTCTGGAACACCGAGTTCTTTAGAAAGATAACGCGTGAAAAACGGGACTAAGTCAGAAAGATCCGCCAATCGTTCTCGTAGTGCGGGCACATCAATTTTTAGCACGTTCAGCCGATAGAACAAATCCTCTCGAAACTCTCCTTTGTTTACTTGGTCTCGTAAATTTCGATTCGTGGCGGCAACGACTCTTACATCGATACTGATCTCTTTTTCTGTGCCTACGGGACGAACAGTACGTTGCTCAAGAACTCGAAGCAGTGACGCTTGCATCGCCAGTGGCATTTCGCCTATCTCATCTAAAAATAGTGTTCCGCCGCTCGCCACTCGAAACAGCCCTTCTCGGTTTTTCTTAGCTCCAGTAAAAGCGCCTGCTGAATGGCCAAACAACTCACTTTCTAATAGTTCAGGAGCTAGTGCTCCGCAGTTCACTGCGACAAAAGGTCCCTGCCTTTTGCTCGCCGCATGAATACCTCTAGCCACCAGCTCCTTACCTGTCCCTGATTCGCCTTCGATAAGAACAGACGCTCGTGACGGTGCGAACTGAGCAATGAGTTGTTTTAACTGCTTTGTTTTTTCAGAATTGCCGATGAGATCTTTACTTACCCTGCGACTGATATCGTGACTTAGCGCGAGATTCATTCTTTCAGCAAGGCGTTTATCCATACAGCGCTTAACGGCTTGTAGCATTTGCTCAAGGTTAAATGGCTTAAGGATAAAGTCTGATGCTCCCAGTTTTAACGCACTGATTGCTACTTCTAGGTCTGCGTAGCCAGTCATGAAGATAATGTCGGCTTTTCGCTCTTGATCATTAAACGCCTCCTCCCATTCGATACCTGAGCGACCAGGAAGGTTGATATCGAGAATAATCAGATCGTAATGGTTAGCTAGACGCATCTCTTCCGCCTGCTCGACACTGCTTGCGGTTTCAACATGACCGAAGCCTTTGCTAAGCGCTTTTTTCAGGACGGTTTGCATTCCGACTTCGTCATCGACGACAAGCACAGAAAACGCAAGATAGGGAGAAGACTGTTGATTTGGGATATCTGATGTTTGGAAGAAAGTCATAAATAATTGTTATTGTTCCTATTTGAGACAGAGTGTACCAATCTGTGGCGAAACATCATGGGTAATATTGCGACATTTTGTCCCAGCTCAAATTAATTGTAGTTTACTCTCTGAATTTTTTAGCAAAATGTCGCACTTTGCCTCTTTTTTCCTAAGGAAATTATGGCATTGTCTTTGCTTAAGGATAGAGCTCGCAAAGAGCACATGGTTTTACGATAAAAACAAAAATGGAAATTACTATGACATTCCCTCGATTAATGGTGACGGCGGTATCCCTAGCTACGCTATCTGTTTCGGCTTATGCAGACAGCACGGAGCAACCGCGCGTCAGACTTGCAACGACTACTAGCACGTACCATTCAGGCTTACTCGATTACCTTCTCCCAGAATTTACCCAAGAAACTGGTTATCAAGTTGATATCATCGCAGCGGGTACCGGTAAATCGCTAAAAATGGGCGAAAATGGCGATGTGGACGTAGTAATGACGCACGCGCCTAAAGCCGAAGCTAGCTTCGTTGAAGCAGGCTACGGCATCGAACCACGCAGTGTGATGTACAACGATTTTGTGATTGTTGGCCCAGACAAAGATCCTGCTCACATCCACGATCAAAAAAGCATCGAACAAGTTTTTGATCATATTGCAAAGACAAACGCTATCTTCATTTCGCGCGGAGATGACTCGGGAACACACAAGAAAGAGCTGCAGATCTGGAAGCAAACCAAGATTGAGCCTGATTTCGGTGGCTACCGCTCAGTAGGTCAAGGTATGGGGCCGACACTGAATATGGCATCAGAGATGCAAGGTTACACGATGACTGACCGTGGTACTTGGCTCGCTTACCAAGCGAAGCTTGACCTCAAAGTGTTATTTGAGGGTGACAAGCAGCTGTTCAACCCATACCAAGTTATCGTGGTGAATCCACAGCGTTACCCTACTCTTAATACTAAAGGCGCTCGTGCCCTGAGTGACTGGCTTGTATCGGAGAAAGGTCAATCGATGATTAACAGCTACCGTAAAATGGGTGAGCAGTTGTTTGTTGCGGATGCAGAGAAAAACAACAGTTAATGAGTATCACCGAAACGACAATGGAGGCCCTTGGCCTCCTATTTAGCTTAGATAAAGATCTATGGCGCATTGTGGCGGTTTCCTTCAGCGTTTCGATATCTGCTGTCTCACTGGTTGTGCTGCCCGCGATCATCGTCTCCTATCTTCTCGCCTACACGAACTTTCCCGGAAAGTGGTTTTTACTATCATTGGTTAACACGATGCAAGCCATTCCGACGGTCGTCATTGGTTTGTTGCTTTACATGCTGCTGTCTCGCTCGGGACCACTTGGTAATTGGGAGATGCTGTTCACGCAACGCGCAATGATTGTAGGTCAAATACTGATCTGCTTTCCTGTGCTCGTTTCAATGATGCATGGCGCACTGCAAAGTACCGATAGACGTGCACTGGAAACGTCTGTCACCCTCGGTGTATCACGCTTTCGAACTCTAATGACATTGATTTGGGAGTCTCGCTTCCCTCTTATGGCCGCTGTCGTCGCTGGCTTCTCTAGAATCGTGACAGAGGTTGGCTGTTCAATGATGGTCGGCGGCAACATTATGGGTTTAACTCGAAATATCCCAACCGCTATCGCAATGGAGAGCCATAAAGGCGCATTCGCTCAAGGTGTCGCCCTTGGAATCGTTCTACTTGTGTTAGCACTCGTGCTCAACTTCCTTCTTTCATCAATGCGCGGTAAGGGTGTACTGAGAACCTGATATAGCTCCACTGTTTTTGATACTAACCACTATAATTAATCCAAGACTCTGCTTAAGGGACAACAATGACAATACAGCTACAAGCAAAGCAGGTTTCAATGCGATTCAAGGATCGCGTCCTTTTTCATATCCCCAGCCTTACAATTGGTCCAAATGAAGCCGTTTATCTGAAGGGAGACAATGGCGTTGGTAAGACAACATTACTGAAAATACTTGCCGGACTGCTCAAGCCCACATCAGGCGATGTGCTGCCTCGCCATCAATCGCTGTTTACTGGCTTGTTTCGCGGGCCAGGACGCAAAGACGTTATTTATTTGCACCAATCGCCTTATCTGTTCGATGGTTCAGTATTTCAGAATGTTGTGTACGGCATCAAACACAAGAATTTAGATCTTCATGACAAACGTGCTGAGGTGATCTCAGCCTTACGCCTTGTCGGGCTTGAAACGCTCGCTGACGAGCACGTCTCTGTACTGTCTGGTGGTGAAAAGCAGCGCGTTGCGATGGCGCGAGCATGGGTGCTAAAACCTTCGATTTTACTAATGGACGAACCAAGCGCCTCTCTCGACCAAGAGTCTATCGAGCGTCTTGTCTTTATGGCTCAAGATTTACTAGAGCATGGCTCAAGTATCGTCATTACAAGCCACCAAACCAACGCATTAACTCGGTTGTGTCGAAAACAATGGTGGATTAAAGACTGCACCTTGATAGAATCACCATTGCTACAAATCATCGATAAAAAACAAAAAAGATAAAGAGAATAACTATGTTGCATCCAACTCAGACTAGTTGGGTCATTCTTGCTGGAGGGCAAGCCTCTCGTATGGGTGGCAATGATAAAGGTCTTATCGAGTTTAATGGTAAGCCACTCATTGAACATGTGTTAGAGCGATTGGCTACACAAACTCAATCCATCACCATCAATGCCAACCGCAATCAAGATAAATATGGGCACTATGCCCCTGTGATCAGTGATACTTACCCGGATTTTCCGGGTCCACTTGGTGGTATCCATGCGGGTCTTGCCTCAGCAAAAACAGACTGGGTCGGATTTGTCCCTTGCGATAGTCCTTTCGTAGACGAGTCTGTGGTTGAAAAATTCTGCCAAGCGGCCAAACAAGACAGTGACATACTGGTCGCTCACGATGGAGACTTCCATCAACCAGTGTTTACTATGTTCCACAAGCGGGTGTTACCAACGCTAGAAGCGTTTCTCGAGCGAGGAGATCGTAAGATCATTCTGCTCTATAGAGAATGTCATACAGAGTACGTCGATTTCTCTGATAATCCAGAATGCTTTGTAAACCTGAATACGCCAGAAGAACTCGCTAAATTAGCGATTGCCAACGATCAACAGTAAAGAGCCTATTTATGACTATCAAGTCCATCAACAACGTCCCCCTACTCGGCTTTGCTGCATACAGTGGTACCGGAAAAACGACCTTACTCGAAGCGTTGCTACCCATGTTAACTGAGACAGGAATACGTATTGGCGTACTAAAACACGCTCATCACAACTTTGACGTAGATAAACCGGGTAAAGACAGTTACCGCCTTCGCAAAGCGGGCGCGAGCCAAATGTTGATCTCTTCTCGCTATCGCCACGCGCTTATGACGGAAACGCCAGATTCCGAAGCTGGCTTCGAATACTTATTATCTCGATTTGACCATAAGGCACTCGATTTGATCCTAGTGGAAGGATGCAAAAACATCGCGTTTCCAAAGATTGAATTAAACCGACAAGAAGTGGGTAAACCTTGGCTTTACCCTAGTGACGACAACATTATTGCTATTGCATCAGACAGTGAACTCGATGTTGAACTTCCAACCATGAGTATCAATGATCTCAATGCGATTAAGACCTTCATTCTGGGTTATGTGCAAAAGCAAGAAACACCAAAAGCAAATGCTGCCGCATGTTGCGATACTTTATCTCCAGCGTTTCTTTCCGTTGTACAAGGGCAAGAGAAAGTCCTAAATGCAGTCGAAGCGATTAGTGCGTCGGAAACAGTGACAATCACAGAGGCATACGGACGAGTCTTGCTCGATGACATTAGTTCACCAATCAATGTACCGGCTTATACCAACTCGGCGATGGATGGCTATGCGATTATTGGCGCTGACAACCATCGTACCCAGTTCGATGTTGTAGCAAGTGTGATGGCAGGACACGGATATGACAAAGCGTTAGAGCCAGGTCAAGCAGTGCAGATCATGACAGGTGCTCCTATGCCAGTTGGCGCAGACACGGTCGTGATGAGAGAACAAGCACTGGTAGATGGTAATTCAGTCGGCTTTGGCGATGCAGCGATCAAAACAGGTCAGAACGTGAGACAAGCTGGTGAAGACTTAGCCGTTGGACAAGCTGTGTTTACCTCCGGAACCTTACTTCAAGCACCTGAATTAGGCATGATAGCCTCTTTGGGTATGGATTCTGTGACGGTTAAACGAGCGCTTCGTGTCGCTGTTTTTTCTACTGGAGATGAAGTTCAAGCACCAGGTACACCGTTACAGGCAAACTCTATCTACGACTCGAACCGATTCACCATCATGGCTATGCTTAAAAAGCTAGGCTGTGACATTGTTGATCTCGGCATTTTAGAGGATGACGAGAGTGTGATGGAACGTGCTATTGTCGAAGCCAGTGAGAGCGCTGATTTAGTGATTACCTCTGGTGGCGTGTCTGTTGGTGACGCGGACTTTATTAAGAACGTATTAGAGAAGCGCGGCAGCGTAGATTTTTGGCGAATCAATATGCGCCCAGGTCGTCCTCTCGCGTTTGGCGATATTAATGGGGTTCCGTTCTTCGGCCTTCCAGGTAATCCTGTTGCGGTAATGGTTTCATTTATTAACTTTGTTGAACCTGCAATTAAGAAGATGCAAGGTGTACAAAACTTCGCTCCACTCAAAGTTCAAGCCATTGCGACAGAATCATTGCGCTCCCGTCAAGGTCGAACTGAGTTCAGTCGTGGGGTGTACGAAGTGGACCAAGAAAGCGGCCAACTCTCGGTTAAAACGACAGGCAAGCAAGGCTCAGGTATCTTACGTTCAATGAGTGAAGCAAACTGTCTGATAGAGATAGCTCCACACATCGATACCGTAAAACCCGGTGAAAGCGTGACAATCATCCCGCTTCAAGGCAGAATCTAGCGCTTAGATTTGTCAGGCATCAAATACAATAGGTAACACCATGGCGCGTACCATCATCTACGAATACAAAAACGAAGAGAAAACACTAACGTTTTCTTATCAGCAGCACCGTAATATCCATGAGGCGGTCGCAGAAGCAGAAGGTATCGACCTGACAGAGTTCCTGAAAATGGAACAGCAAATCGAAGCCATTTCTGACACCAAGGCAGTTCGCAACTATCGCGACAATCACTTCAAAAAGCTTGGTTTTGGTAAGATCACGCTTAAACCAAAAGAGAATTTTGGCGTTGGTAAAAAGCCAATGTAAAAACACTGAATAGAAAAGCACCGAGCATCACGCTCGGTGTTTTTCTATTTGGACGAATGTAATTGAACTCGATTGAAATGAATAGTTCACATTAGTGTCGATTAAACTCTCTAAACTTAGCTTAAAACACTGAGTTTATTTATGTTTGTCGCAACGCCCAAAGAACTAGAACACATTGAAACGTACGCTGAGCGCTACGATGAATTGTCGCTGAAAACGCTCACGTACATCAAGCATGGTCAACATGAGTTTCCAGTGCAAATGCTTTCATTGGGCACAGACAAGCCTTCTGCTCCTTGCCTTGTTTTAACTGGTGCTATTCACGGTGTTGAGCGAATTGGAAGCCAAATCATCCTGTCTTTTCTGAAAAGCTTGTTGAGGCGTGTCGAGTGGGATATGCAACTACAGGAAACCTTAAACACTATAAAAATCATCTCTATCCCAGTCGTCAACCCATGGGGCGTAGCATTGAAAAATCGCTCAAACCATAGAGGCGTAGACTTGATGCGCAATGCCCCTGTTCACTCTACCAACCCTCGCTATCAGTTGTATGCGGGGCAATCTATAAGCTCTAAGCTTCCTTGGTTTCGAGGTAATCCAATAGAGATGGAACAGGAACTCACTGCCGTATCAACATGCATACTCAACCTTGCAAAACAGTCGTCAGCGACCATCGTACTAGACCTACACAGCGGTTTTGGTACCAGAGATCGCTTATGGTTTCCTTTTGCGCATCACAAACGGCCACCTAACAACCTCCATGAGTTTTATCTGCTCTATTCAGTGTTCAGAAAGAGCTACCCACATTACAAACTCTATCAATTTGAGCCTCAGTGGCATCAATACACCACACACGGAGATTTTTGGGATTGGATGCATTTAGAGCATTATAAAGACTCCTGCTCTCCCTTTGTGCCACTGACGCTAGAGTTAGGGTCTTGGCTGTGGGTTAAGAAAAACCCTATGCAATTACTGAGCTTTAGTCAGTTATTTCACCCCACCAAACCACACAGAATAAAACGTGTCGAGAGGCGACACAGTACCTTGCTTAGCTACTTGATGCAGGTGCTCAACAACGACCTTTTAATCAATATTACAGATATACAGCAAGAGAAATTAACAAGGAAAGCGACGAATTTATGGTACCCATCGTCTTAGTTAGAGGCCTGCTAAGGGAAGCAGGGCACTGGCATTTTTTGGTTGGAGCATTAAAGGAGCTTGAGCCGGATTTGCACATTTACACACCTAACGTACCCGGTAACGGAGACCTGTATAAGGAAATAAGCCCTCTACAAATAGAGCAAATGTTGGACGCCGTCATAGAGCAATTGCCACCTGATATAGGCAGTTACCATATCATTGCAATTTCAATGGGCTCAATGCTGGGTTCATACTGGGCACACCAAGTACCTCACAAGGTAGCTAGCTTGACTCTCATCAATCCAAGTTTTGCTCGATACAGCCCAATTAACGAACGCTTTAATCTAAAAGAGATACCTAGACTCTTAATTTCAAAGCTTCGCGGTTCTCAGGCATTCGAAAAAACCATACTAAATCTCACCTATCCAAACCACGTTCTCAATCCGAGCATACTTTCGTATCACCTGGCTTTAAATGAAAAGCATCCCGTTAAATTCTCCAACGCGCTCAGACAGCTTTTCGCCGCTGCTCGGTTTGCGGGACCGGAAAACTCTCCGTCATGCCCTACTCAAGTTATCACAAGCAATGACGATAAATTAGTGAATAGTTTAGCGGGAAAACGTATCGCTGAAGCTTGGAAAGTCGCCCATATTCCCTTTGATAGTGACGCGCATGATCTTCCAGCGGACTCGCCCACAGAATTAGCACTATATTTGCTCCATTGGCTAAAAAAAGTTGAGGCTTAATGGAACTTGTGTCGTGAAATGGTAACTAAACAATCATTGGATTCTTACAATACAACAAGCGTTTAACTTCTATTGGATTAAAATGTTTCGAATCACTTGTTCACTAGCGATGCTACTTATCTTGGCAGGCTGCGCGTCTCATAATCAGTTTGCATCTGAAAAAGACCTACACCATCACAACACAGAAGCGAGAAACTTCTGTAAGCAAATGGAAGATGCCGACCACTACTATCAATGTTTCGATAGATACCTGTTAAAAGGCTCTTCTGTCACCATGCATCAATTTTTGCGTACCAAACGCTCACTTGAGCAGGCTATCGATACTCGCTCAAGCTAAGTTTCGTAGCCGACTAACTAAAGATTAGATAGTCGGCTCTTCCAACAACAATTTTACCCCTAGTCCAACCAAAACCAAGCCCGTCGTTGCTTCCATCCAACGGATGAATTTAGAGCTTTTCAATAACGACTTCGCTGAATTAAGCATTCCTGACAGACCACACTGCCATGCCATCGCGATGATAAAATGAATACTCGCCATAACCATTGATTGGACAAGCGGCGAGTACTCCGGGTTAATGAACTGCGGCAAGAACGCTAAGTAGAACACGGCTGTTTTCGGGTTCAAAACATTAGAAAGAAAACCCTCTCTCAAAGAACGCTTTCCTTGAACTCGTTGCTCACGCCCTTCGCTGATTGACATTGCAGAGGCATTTTTTAACGATCGAAGACTCGAAATACCCAACCAAATTAGGTATGCCGCCCCTACACTTTTCACCAAGGTGAATAACTCCGCAGACTGAGTCAGAATCACCGAGATTCCGAGCGCCGAAAAGCTTGCGTGGACAAATAGACCGAGACAAATCCCTAAGCTCGTCACCGCACCATCATGAAAACCACCTCTTGTGGTATTTCTGATCACCAAAGCCGTATCAAGACCGGGGGTGAGAGTAAGAATAGTGATCGCGATTAAAAAGGCTTCGAAGTTGAGAATATGCATATGGATAAGGGCAAAAGTAGAACAATAGTCTGATTCTGCTCCAATGCGTATTAAAAAGCCATCAACATTTTACAACTTGATAGCATTATTCTTTTCGCAACCTATTGTTAATGTTAACGTATAGCCCTCGTTCATGCGAAAGGTCACAGACATGGAAAACTACAATAAACTCGTTGAGCACTTTAAAACCATTGCCAATTTTGGTCATCTTTCGGCTATCTGCGGCTGGGACGCTGCCGCGATGATGCCATCAGGTGGCAACCAGGCACGTTCAGAAGCGATGGCGCAACTTTCTCTTCATATCCATCAATTATCGACTGCGCCACAATTAGGCGAATGGTTTGATAAAGCAGAATCAGACAACTTAGATGCCAAGCAGCAGGCAAGCTTGGCAGAGATGAAACGTCAGTGGCGCTTAAAAACAGTTGTCCCGGAAGATCTAGTGAAAGCAAAGTCTCTCGCTGGCTCGAAATGCGAGCATGCATGGCGGACGCAGCGTGGTGAGAACGACTGGACGGGGTTTTGTACTAACTTTGAAGAAGTCGTCAATCTATCTCAGCAAGAAGCGCAGATTCGCGCTGAGCAGTCTGGATTAACGCCTTATGATGCCATGCTTGATATTTATGAGCCCGGAGTCAATTCTAAACAGCTCGATACCTTGTTTGGTGACTTGATATCATGGCTGCCTAGCCTTACCCAAGAAGTCATTGAGAAACAACAATCTGAGTCCGTCTATTTGCCAAACGAGCGCTACGCGACGGCAGAACAGAACGCGCTCGGTTTGGATGTAATGAAGTTGCTTAACTTCGATTTCGACCATGGTCGCCTCGATATTAGCTCACACCCATTCTGCGGAGGTGTCCCGCAAGATGTAAGAATAACAACTCGATACGATGAATCTGATTTCGTTCAATCACTAATGGGAATCGTACACGAAACCGGTCACGCGCGTTATGAGCAAGGGCTACCAGCCGAGCTTTCTGGATTACCTGCAGGTGAAGCGCGCTCGATGGGTATTCATGAATCTCAATCGCTATTTTTTGAAATGCAATTAGGTCGTAGTAAGGGCTTCATTGCTCACCTTTCTCCACTCGCACAAAAACACTTTACGTCGAATGATGCTAAGGTGTTTCAACCAGAAAACCTTCAAAAGGTCTACACTCGCGTACAACCGGGCTACATTCGTGTAGATGCGGATGAGTTGACCTACCCTGCTCACGTTATTCTTCGTTATGAAATTGAACGTGATCTTATGAACGGCAAGATTTCCTTCAAAGATATTCCAGAGCTATGGGATCAAAAGATGCAGCAATATCTTGGTCTTTCTACTAAAGGCAATTACAAAGATGGCTGCATGCAAGATATCCACTGGACAGATGGCGCGTTCGGTTACTTCCCGTCATACACACTGGGTGCGATGTATGCTGCTCAATTTATGGCAGCGATGAAACAAACTGTGAATGTTGATGACGCCATTAAATCTGGAGACCTCACACCGATATTTACTTGGTTGTCTGAAAACATCTGGAGTAAAGCGAGCTTGTTATCAACCGACGCATTGGTCAAACAAGCGACCGGAGACGTCTTGGACGCCAAATTCTTCGAGGCGCATCTGCGTTCGCGCTATCTGTAGTGGCTTATTTGGTGCCACTCATGATTCCAACTAACACAAGCAAATAATTGCTCCAAAACGAAAAAAGCGACCTAAAAGGTCGCTTTCAATAACTCATCTGACAACGATTAGAAGATGTGAAGAGTCGCGTTAATAGTAAAGCTATCTAGATCTTTGTCGCCAGAGAACGTCGTTTTAACGCCGTTGAAACGCTGCCAGCTTGCACCGATAGAAAGCATGTCAGTTACAAAGTACTCAGCGCCCACACCGTACATGATGTCAGTACCGCTATCGCTGCCGTTCAAGCTGCCTTTGTAGTCTGCGTTGTAGTAGTGAAGACCACCTTTCGCATAAAGCTGGATTGGACCAATATCGATACTTGGCTTAAGCGCTGCGTACCAAGAACCCAGTTCAGCGTAACCAGTCGCACCGTCGTTAGCTGTCATATCGTAATTACCGTGCTTCCAGTAACCACCTTCAATACCGATGATTGGTAGGATACCAGTACCAACGTGGAAACCCATTGGTGTATCGCTATTACCATTGTATTCAGCACGACCAGCTGAAACACCACCGTACAACCAAGCATCAGCGAACGCAGATGTTGAGGCACCAACAAGCGCAAGCGCTAAAAGTGTCTTTTTCATTTGTAACCTTCTTGTTTAATAGAATGCGGCGAATCCAATCAAAGCCACCGCGGAGCCTTATATATCACACACTATATCTCGTGAGAAACCGATAAGTTTTAATTTTTGGTAAAACCTTCATGTTTCTCAGAGACATAGATCAAAAATTTTGAGTAAACTCAACAATTCCGGCTTAACACGCGTCTATCGCATTTAGTACACGCTTGTCTGATACCGGGTACGGGGTACCGAGTTGTTGAGCGAAATAACTGACACGCAACTCTTCGAGCATCCAGCGAATCTCTTTGACGTTCTCTGGTATTTTCATACCTTTAGGGATCTTGTTCAGCAATTCTTTGTAATCTTGTGTTACCGATTCAACTTTAAGCATGTGCATGCGATCTCGATTCGGGTCGATCGGAAGTTTTTCCATGCGTTTTTCAATCGCTTTTAGGTAACGCAAGATGTCTGGAAGTCGTTTCCAACCACATTCAGTAGCAAAGCCTTTGAAGATCAAGCCTTCTATCTGCGCCTTAATGTCAGACAGTGCAAACGCCATCGAGAAGTCCACACGACCTTTAAGCTTTTTATTTATGTTGAATGCGGTAGTAAGAATGGTTTCAACTTGCTGAGCAATATCAACCACCGTATCACCTAACTCACCTCTTACATGCTCTTTTAGTGCTTCAAACTTATCTGAATCCCAAACAAGTCCACCCTGACCTTCTATAAGCTTATCAATACCGCAAGCTATGCAGTCATCAATCAGGTCGAGCACTTTGCCGTAAGGGTTAAAATACAGACCGAGCTTCGACTTATTCGGTAAGTTGGTGTGCAGGTACTTTATCGGTGATGGCACGTTCAGAAGCAACAACCTACGTTGCCCTTCTTTCATCACATGCTCTTGCTCTGCTTCTGTTTCAAACAGCTTGATCTCAACACTGTCTTTATTATCTACAAGCGCGGGATAAGCTTTAACATCAAACCCACCACGCTTTTGAGAATACACTTTCGGCAGTTCACCAAAACTCCATGTGTGCAGACCTTGTTGTTCGATATCGTCATCAGCAACTTTAGAAAGCGTCGCTTGAACCTTGTCTTTCAAACTCTCTTTGAGCTCGTAAAGATCGCGATTTTCCTTAAGCTTGCGGTTACGGTGATCGACCGCTCTGAACGTAATGCGCAAGTGTTCAGGTAACTGGTCTAGATTCCAGTCATCGCGTAACACTTCAACACCTGTCATTCGACGAAGCTCTTTCTCTAGAGAGTCAAGCAGTGGCGCTTCCATTGGCTTTGCTCTTGCCAAAAACGCGTCGGCGTAGTTTGGTGCTGGAACGAAGTTCTTACGAAGTGTCTTCGGTAGCGCTTTGATAAGACTGACCACCAACTCATGGCGCAGACCAGGGATCTGCCAGTCAAATCCGTCTTGATCGATCTGATTCAAAATCGGCAATGGTATGTGAACAGTAACACCATCGTTATCTTCTCCAGGCTCAAACTGATAACTCAGCTTGAGTTTGAAACCAGCTTGATGCCAGAAGTTTGGATAGTCGAGATCGGTAACATGGCTAGCGTCACCTTTAAACAGCATCTCTTTCTCGAAATTAAGCAGCTCTTTATTAGCTTGGCTCGCTTTCTTCCACCAAGTATCAAAGTGTCGCCCGGATACCACTTCGGTTCCAACACGCTGATCGTAAAAATCAAATAGCTCGTCGTCATCGACCAAAATATCGCGACGGCGAGACTTATGTTCTAGCTCTTCAACTTCTTGTAAAAGTTTTCGGTTTTGTTTGAAGAATGCGTGTTTTGTTTCCCAGTCACCTTCTACCAGAGCACTGCGCACAAACAGCTCACGACTGATGACAGGATCAATCGCGCCATAGCTGACTAAGCGCTTCGGCACAATTGGCACTCCATAAAGCATCACTTTTTCGTGAGCCATGACCGCGGCACGTTTTTTAGACCAATGAGGTTCGCTGTAGCTTCGCTTAATTAAGTGTTTTGCTAAAGGCTCAATCCATTCCGGTTGGATCTTGGCAATAATTCGGCCCCAAAGCTTAGAGGTCTCCACCAATTCCGCAGACATAATCCACTTCGGCTGCTTCTTAAACAAACCAGAAGCAGGGAAGATGTGAAAACGCGCATTACGAGCGCCTTGATACTCATTCTTCTCTTGGTCTTTAACACCAATATGCGATAACAAGCCAACCAGTAATGCGCTATGTACTGCTTGGTAGCTACCCGGTTCTTGGTTTAGCTTAGCATCCATTTCACGCATCGCTTGATGAATTTGGAAATAGACATCCTGCCACTCACGGACACGTAAGTAGTTTAAAAAATCTTGTTTGCACTGCTTACGGAACTGATTGCCTGATAACGCTTTTTGCTGTTTTTGGATGTAGTCCCATAGATTTACAAACGTTAGGAAATCCGACTCTTTGTCGAAGAAACGACGATGTTTATCATCAGAGGACTGCTGTTTGTCACTCGGACGCTCACGTGGGTCCTGAATCGACAGAGCTGACGCGATTACCATGACTTCTTTCAAGCAACCCAAACGCGGTGCTTCAATGACCATTCGCGCCAGACGAGGATCAATAGGCAGGCGAGCTAGCTTGCGACCAATCTGCGTTAGACGCTTTTTAGGATCTTTGGCTTTATCGTTAATCGCGCCGAGCTCTTCAAGCAAGCGAACACCGTCTTGGATGTTACGCTTGTCAGGTGCTTCCACAAAAGGAAACGCCTCGATGTCGCCTAATCCAAGTGCCGTCATCTGCAAAATAACAGAGGCTAAGTTAGTACGCAGAATTTCTGGGTCGGTAAACTCTGGGCGAGACTCAAAATCTTCTTCTGAGTACAAGCGAATACAGATACCCTCTTCCACACGCCCACAACGACCTTTACGCTGATTTGCGCTTGCTTGTGATACAGGCTCGATTGGAAGACGTTGTACCTTAGTACGGTAGCTATAACGACTTATACGTGCAGTACCAGGGTCAATCACATATTTAATCCCAGGCACCGTTAACGAGGTTTCAGCCACGTTTGTCGCAAGGACAATTCGTCGACCCGCATGAGGCTGGAAGATCTTGTTTTGCTCGCCAGCAGACAAGCGCGCGTAGAGCGGTACGATTTCCGTATCACGAAGGTTGCGCTTACCCAAGGCATCGGCGGTATCGCGAATCTCTCGTTCACCATTCATAAAGATCAAGATATCGCCTAGCCCTTCGTCACACAGCTCGTCGACTGCTTCAAAGATGCCTTCTAACTGATCTCGGTCACTGTCATCATCGCCGCGAAGTGGACGATAGCGAGTTTCAACGGGATAAGTACGACCAGACACTTCAATAATTGGTGCATCGTTGAAGTGTTTTGAGAATCGTTCTGGGTCAATTGTTGCCGAGGTAATGATGACTTTAAGATCGGGACGCTTAGGTAACAGCTCTCGCAAATAACCAAGTATAAAATCGATGTTTAGACTGCGTTCGTGCGCCTCATCGATAATGATGGTGTCATATTGATTGAGAAAACGGTCGTGCTGAATTTCGGCCAGCAGAATACCGTCCGTCATCAGTTTAATTTGTGTATTGTCTGAGATCTGATCGTTAAATCGAACTTTATAGCCAACAAACTCGCCTAGCGAGGTTTCCATCTCTTCCGCGATACGGTTGGCAACTGAGCGTGCTGCCAGTCGTCGTGGCTGTGTATGACCGATAAGCCCGAATTTACCACGACCAAGTTCTGAACAAATTTTCGGTAACTGGGTGGTTTTACCTGAACCCGTCTCACCCGCTACGATAACAACCTGATTTTCTTCAATCGCTTTTGCGATATCGTCTTTTTCTGGCTGACCGGAAGTAATTCAGGGTATTCGATATGGCGTGATTGAACGGCACGCTGCTCCGCGTCCATCATCGACTTAGCAATGTCCGCCGCGATCTCATCGAATACGGCGGCTTGAGCTTCTGGTTTCTTAATTTTTGATGCGCCAGCGATGCGCTTACTTAAACGAAAACGATCGCGGATCATGCAGTCTTTTAGTGCTCGTTTTAGAGACTGTGCATTGTTGGCTTTCGCTTGTGCTGGCTGATTGGAATCGTGAGAGGAAGTCAAAACATTCCCTAGTATTTTTTCTTATTAAAACTGGCGCGATTGTAGCACAGGTAGTAGATGTGGGTTAACTCGAGCGGATACAAAAAGCTCCGCATTTCGCGGAGCTTTTGTTCAATAATTCTTAAAAGTGGTACTGCAGGTAAACCGTACTGTAGTTACTGCCACCCTTGATACGACCAAACTGCGAAGACGCTTCAAAGATAGCGCTGCGGTGGTGCAAAGAGTAACCAAGCCACAAGTCTTCGAGTTCTGGCTTACGAATCAGAGAACCAATGCTGAGATCGTAGGAAATATCGATGTAGTTCATCAGATGACTTGCACGCTTCTCTTTCTTATCCATCTCTGACTGTTCGATATACGTAATATTATCGATGTACGATAAACCATTACCTACACCCAAGCGCATCTTCACTGGCCAGTTAATGGTGTAGTAGGCTTTGATAAGCGTAACAAATTCGGTACCTGAGTCTTGTACTTCCGAGTTCCAGTGATGGGCAATACCCGGACTCAAGTAGATATCAAGAGGTAAACCAAACAGTTCATCAGTAAGTGGGTGTCCATAGAACACCGACGTCACTTGGTTGTTATATGGGTCGCGTTTGCCTTTGAAAGTAAGAATGTCACCCATGTCTGACGGTGAAGCCCAACCGTGTGCTACTCTCACATAAGGCTTAGTGCTGATGTCACGGCTTACTTGCTTGGCTTTAGACGTGCTCTTTTTCTTCTCGTTAAAGAAACCGAAACCGACATAGACTTCGCCTTCAAATCGCTCTTTGACCACTGAGGAGTGATACGCCGCGTTATCCAGCATGCGAATATTCGTTGCACCTAATAGGTACAAATTTGATGTGACGTGGTAACGCGCATCAACACCCATCGCGTAATCGACGCCACCAGATAGGTTGTCGACCGTATCACGGTAAGTGCCGTAGTACTGAGTATTAAAGTCAGCATCTTTGAAACGCAAAGTGACATTAGGACGAACTTCGAGGTCGCCGTAGTCCAACAAACCTTGTAGGCGGAAGTTAGCATGGAAACGATTGTCACCATCCGTCATCAACTCCGCGTCATAATGCCACACAGGGTCAAAGTTATAACGCATTTGCAGACCGTAATCAGCGGTATCACCACCAACGGCATTTTGTTCATCTTCAGGGATATCGATGAATCGCATACGCGTTATCGCGTTGAACTCTAATTGTTTATCATCCGTTTTATAGAGGTGGGCACCTGCCATGGTACCGTCAAGAAAGACATAGTCGTTCTTAAAGAACATCATGGGAATGAAAGTACTTACAGTAGCATCACCGCCTTTTGTATCAAAAGGGATGTTGGCTGTACGCCAAACTGCTGCAATACCCCACTCCGCTTCTTGCGCAGACTCTTCGGCTTGTGCGACGGACGTTGCCATCATGGTTGCCGTAATCGCTAGCGCGAGATTTTTCTTAATCATGTCTTGCAGTTTCTCCAACTGGAAATGTTATCAATCAGTAAAAAAAGGGTCGAGAGCACGTGTTTGGGATGGTAAATAGCCTAACTTGTAAGGCTAATGCCAATTTCGCTTACAACGCTATCTCTTAAGAGAAGAGTTGTTATATTATGTTGTTATTACACTTATTATGTCACCTAACTGTGATTATCCGATACAGCTCAATAAATAACCAACAGTTATCAATGGCATAGTTTCCACTATTTAGACCAATCGTGAAAGTAGAAAAATTAAAAAACATCCTTAATAGTCTGCCTGTTGACAGTGATATTCATGTCGTTACTGGTGAAAAGTGGCTTCCTGAACGATTAGTCAATACAGAACTCGATAACGAACTGTTATTTCTAGAGTTTGACAATGCTCCTGATGAAGCATCTTCTGATGAAGAAGCGCGTGGTTTTGTTGAGCATGAGGTTGAACTGCTTCGCCGCAGATTGGAAGAAATCGTTGAACAAAGTAGTAACACGTCTCAACTACTAGACGCACTGACAGGTTTCTTTGTGATTGGGCATGAAGCAAGTAGCTCTGACTTTATAGAATTGCTAGAGTAAATGGAAAATGAGGAAGCTGTACTCGACAAAAGTGCATAGCCGCAAATAGAAAACAAAAGGTAACAAGGATAGTCATGACGACACTACCCCATCTTCTTGCAGGTCCAGTTCTTCGCCGAACAAACAAACGTGAGCTGACACTTTGGTTTGCGACGTCAGTTTCACCGCAGTCTTTGTCTGTTTCTGTATCTGGTGAGTTCGGTAAGCATTCCTACTCGATACCTGAGTCTCAGATATTGCAGCTTAGTCCTAAGCTTTGGATAGTCCAATTCTATTTACAACACTCTTTTGAAACGCACGAGAAGCTTCACTACGACATCGTCGACTTGGCATCAAATCGTTCCGTTCTCCCCAAGAATATGTTTTATGCCGATAACCAACGCGTCGATGTTCAACTCACGGACACCGCAGACTATATCATTCATGGCTCCTGTAGAAACCCACACCACCCAAGTCCAGATAGTCTTGCAAAGTTAGACGAGCGCATTGAAAGTAAAGTAAAAGACGGTCAATTGACTGATCGTCCCGATATCCTGCTACTCACTGGTGATCAAATATACGCTGACCACATCGCCGGGCCGACTCTTCAGTGTATTCATAAAGTCATTAAGCTTCTGGAATTACCTAACGAAGAATTTCTCCAAAGCTCGCTTGCAGACAGTTCGTTGCTTCACAGTGGCGAAGTTGGACTTTATGAAAGAGATAAACTCTTACCTAAGTATCAGGATACCAGTAGTCGACTCAAGAACTTATTAAACTCACAACAAACCGCCATTTTCAGTTCACGAGAATGTGATAACCATTTGGTTACTCTGTCTGAGTTCATCGCAATGTACCTTCTTACTTGGTCCCCAGAGTTATGGCATCTCGTTGGTTTCGAAAAGTTAAGCGCCAATGACATCAGCCCCTCGCATCGCGAACAGTGGCTATCAGAGCAACAAGCACTAGAGGGGTTCGTCGCCGATTTATCAAAGGTTCGACGACTACTTGCTCATGTTCCTACTTACATGATTTTCGACGACCATGACGTCACGGATGATTGGAACCTAACGGTTGGCTGGGAAAAAGCCGCGTACGAAAATGCTTTCTCTAAGCGAATCATAGGTAATGCTTTAGTGAGTTATCTGATTTTCCAAGCTTGGGGAAATCATCCAGAACAGATGCATTCCGACTGGAAACAAGAATTAATCACCTTATTCCCAAACAATCCGGTTAGCGAGGCAATGCTGGATAACGATCAGCATGATGAATTGATACAGCAGCTTCTAAGATACGAAAAATGGCACTACACCTTAGAAAGCCACCCAAAAGTGATCGTTCTTGACACCCGTACTCGGCGCTGGCGCTCCGAGTCTAAGATGAACAAACCGTCAGGGCTTATGGATTGGGAGGCGATGGTTGAGTTTCAACAAGAGTTGATTGGGTTTGACTCTGTCGTTGTCGTTTCTCCAGCCCCAATGTTTGGTGTGAAATTTATTGAGACGCTACAAGCTATGGCGACCAAGCTTGGCAATCCACTGATCATTGATGCTGAGAACTGGATGGCGCACCCAGGAAGTGCCAACACATTGCTGTCGATTTTTACTCACAGTAAAACGCCCGAGAATTTTGTCATTCTGTCTGGCGATGTGCACTATTCATTCGTCTATGACGTAAAGCTCAGATTCAAACAAACTGATTCTCATATCTATCAGATTACATGCAGTGGTATCAAGAGCGAGTTCCCAGAACCCCTACTGACAATCTGTGACACCCTAGATAAATGGCTATATACGCCACGCTCTCCGCTCAACTGGTTTACTAAACGTAAACGCTTAAAGATATTTAAGCGTAAGCCAGAGCCAAGTGACCACAATCGATTAGTGAATAAGTCTGGTGTTGGCTTGGTGAAGCTTGACCCTTTCGGCAAACCTGCTTACGTCGCCGTACTTCATGGGGATGGCTCAGAAACGGTATTTCCTGAAACTAATTCAGAAGATTAGACTCTAACTACTTGTGATCTCGCACACGTAGCACTATGTAGTTAAGTAACACCGTTAAAAGTAGGTACGCCAATGTTCAACTCAATTACTTCTTTATTTAAACAGCTTATTGAAGGGGATGATCTGTCCAAAGCTCAGGGTGTCAGCCCCAACCTCGCTATCGCTTCCTTGCTGTGCGAAGTCTCTAAGGCTGACTATCAAGTAGATGCAGAGGAAGAAAAAGCGAAGCGTCAGTTGGTAGTACGTATGCTCGGCTTGACGGATGCCGAAGCCGTCACCCTGCTCGACCAAGCTCAAGAGCAAGCCCAAAACTCGGCGTCACTTTATGATTTTACCTCTAGCTTAAGAGAGCTTAGCCAAGAACGACGTTTTGAATTGATTAAAGCGATGTGGGAAGTGGCTAATGCAGACGGTGTGATTGATCCGTTGGAGGATTCAGTTATCAGAAAAGTTGCGGAGCTGCTTTATGTTGACCATAGCGAGTTCATACGCGCCAAAATACAGGTTGTCGATAAAGACTAAGATTTTAATGATTAGCCTCTTCTGCAAAGCTAGGACGAGGCTAACAAAATTAAAGCATCGTCAGAGCAAGCTTGGCGAGATTATAGGCATCAACGTATCCTGAATGCTGACGCCCCTCCCACTCAATTCCTTTCTGCTCTTGAGCGGCCTTATGACCTATACGCTTGTCTTTTAGTCGGTTTTGAATGCGGTACAACGTGGCTAAGTTAACAAACTCCTTGAAAGGCATTTCAATCCCTTTAGCTTCACACTCAAGACGCAAAATATCATCATCGCGTCCCCAAGAAGCATAGATCTTATTGGGACCACCAAAGTTCTTAACCATTGACTGTATCACTGACTCAAGTGGTCGCCCTTGTTTCTCAACTTTTCTCGGGGTAATACCTGTCAGCTCTGTGCAGAACAACGATACTTCATCTTTCTCGGGTTTTACATAGTACTGAGCACGCTTTACGACTTCTTGCTTCACCAAATCGATCTCAGCCAAGCCAACTTCGATGATTTCACCTGTAGTACCAACGCCATCGACGTTCCAGCAACACATTTCAAGATCAAAACAAACGACTCGGTTATAATTCATAGCGACTTAGTAAACAGTAATTAACACCGCGAAATTGTAGCGTATTCAAAACAAAAGCTCGACAGGCACATTACCGATCGCTCTTTATTCAAGCAACATTGGCTCGATTTCTACCATTAGCCTTACTAATGTACAGCTGCTCGTCTGCCCTATTGAGCAACTGTTCGATAGTTTCACCACGATAGACGGCAGCTCCAATACTTAACGTACAAGTAAAAGATGGGTCGATTGAAGGCCACGTAAGCTGAGAAGCTTCGACGCAGATATCTGCAATATAGCTTTGTAGAGTCGTATAATCGATGCATCGACTGATAACCGCAAACTCATCGCCGCCTAAACGGAATAACATGTCATCCGGATACAGCTTATCTTTGATATACGCTGCAACCTGCATAAGTATCTCGTCACCCGCTACATGACCATATTTGTCATTGATTCCTTTAAACTGATCGACATCGATAATCACCAGTGAGAACGGCTTGTTACAAGAGACGTGGTAGTCAGTCAAGCGATTGAATGCGCGTCGGTTATAGACCTCTGTTAACGGGTCTCGCTCTACAAGGTATTGAAGATCTCTCGTACGGCGGTTTACAATCACCGCGAGTCTGCGCTGCTCTCTAAGCATCAGATAAACAACGTAAGCAAGCAACAGTGAAATCAACAAACCACCCGTCATCACGAAGAAAAGAATTAACTTGTCGTTCTTTGAAATTCCAGCATCGTGTTTAAACTGAATACGCCACTGACGATCGTAAAGGTCGATGATGACATCTTTTGAAGGTTCATCCAACGCATCCCAAAGGCTGTTTTGATAGAGTATCGGGTCATCCTCTGCGTCAAATCCAAGATCAACAACGCGAATCCCTACCTCTTTACCTATTGCTGTACGACTAACAATCTGCTCAAAATATACTGTGATTCTGATTACCCCAATCACGACACCACGCAGTGATCGTGTGCCGGCATCAAATACCGGTACATAAACTAACATCCCCTCTTTGGGCAAAGAGCGATCGAATCCATCCTGGAGTAGTCGGATCTTGTCCGAGAGACTTGGCTCTCCGGTCTCCATAGTATTTCTTATAACGCGACGAACACGCTCTCGGGAAGAGTAATAACCTAAAGCTCTGAGATTCGACTCGTTGACGGGATAGACATCACTCGCTACATAGATAGGTTCATCATTTTCTAGTATGTAACCCTCAACACGTGGTTGATCTTTGGGAACGGTATACACTTGATAACTAGGAAAGCGCTCTCGCACTCGTTTGATATGAGTGTCTAGCTGCTCTGGATAGACCTTTTTCATCCATTGCATAGCAATGAGACTTTTTGAACTGTCTACCAAAGGCTCCGCGAAACTCGAGAAATTATCCCACGCACTGGGTTGGGTCGCATGATAAAAGCTAGCTCCTGCTCCTATAAAGCTTACATCGAGCATGACGAGCTCTTTTATATTTTCGGTTTGATTCTCCGTTAAAAATTCAAAATTTGAGTCGGCTAGCTGTTTTTGTCCTCCATAGACGATATGTGTAATAAATGCGGTAAGCACAACGCCAAATACGAATACCAAAACGGCATATCGCTTAACACCACGATCCTTTTGATTTAAGCCTGTAACCATTTTTTGTCCTGACTGACTACTAAAGTGCCAGCTTTCTCATTTGTGAAACTGATATATAACTAACGTATTATTTGCATTGATAATTTTAATTTTTAATGGTAGCAAAATCGATTCTACACACACTCAAATTATCAAGAAGTTACAGTTTCAATTAATGAAACACAGATCACTTTAAATTAGCAAAACACCATCATCTGCTGATTTATCCACCGAAAAACTCACTTTGTAATGACAAAGCTGCGAAAGCATCGCGCTAAGAGCCTTGATTATGCTAGACTTCGCCCCAAAATTAACTACTAATGACTGACACATAGAGAAACCCCTATGAACTTCGACCTAAATGTTATCCCAACGACTTTCGACATGCTGCACGCTGGCCTAGCCGCTTCAAGCGTCCTACTACTCGCTATTGCTGTGTCTCGTAAGAGCAAAGTTGTCGAGAAAGTGGTAGAAAAGCCAGTAGAGAAGATTGTCGAGGTTGAAAAGCCAGTAGAAAAAATCGTAGAAATTGAAAAAGTCGTAGAAGTCGAAAAAGTGGTAGAGAAAGTTGTGGAAGTAGAATCCAAACTTGCAACCGCTTCAACCGATTCTGCGATGCAGTTACTTTCGCTGATGCAACAAGAAGCACGTATGGTCGACTTCCTTCAAGAAGACCTAACATCATTCTCAGATGAAGAAGTTGGCGCTGCGGCACGTGTGGTTCACTCTGGTGGTAAAAAGGTTATCACTGAGTACTTCGAGCTATCTCCGATTCGCAATGAAGAAGAAGAGACTCGCATTTCAATCGAAGAAGGCTTCGACCCTCAGTCTGTGCGTCTGACCGGCAATGTCACGGGCAATGCACCATTCAATGGTACGCTTGTCCATAAAGGCTGGAAGGCAGATAAAGTCACTCTGCCTAAGCTTTCTGAGAACTACAACGCATCAATCATCGCACCTGCAGAGGTGGAGCTATAATGGAACCTTCAGTGCAAACTCAAGACCAAACTATTGCAAAATACAGTGTAGGTATCGACCTCGGTACGACACACTGTGTTATGTCGTTTATCGACACTCAAAACGAAGACGCTCAAGTTGAAGTCGTCGCCATTCCTCAGCTAACCGCCCCAGGGACAGTTGAGTCATATAAACAGCTTGGCTCGTTCTTGTATCAACCACATGAACACGAGATGGGTCACGGCTCTCGCACGCTGCCTTGGACGAGCGAGCCAAAAGCATTGGTTGGTGCAGTAGCACGTAACCTTGGCTCAAAAACACCTATTCGCTTGGTAGCAAGCGCTAAATCTTGGCTATGCCATGGTGGTGTGAACCGTCGTGATAGTTTTCTGCCACAAGGTAGCCCTGAAGAAGTGAGCAAAGTGTCACCTCTTCGAGCAACAGAACTCTATCTAGAGCACCTGAAAGATGCATGGAATCACATGCATCCAGATAATGCTCTAGAACAGCAAGATGTGACCATCACGGTACCAGCATCATTTGATCCTGCAGCTCGCGATCTAACAGCAGAAGCGGCACGCAATGTTGGTCTTGCGCACCTTACTCTCTTGGAAGAGCCACAAGCTGCACTTTATAGCTGGATTGATAACAGTAACGATAAATGGCGTGATGAAGTCAACGTCGGTGATGTTGTTTTGGTTGTCGATGTAGGTGGTGGTACTACCGACTTGTCTCTTGTTGCCGTTACCGAAGAAGACGGTAACTTAAACTTAGAACGAGTAGCGGTTGGTGAGCATATTCTTCTTGGTGGCGACAACATGGACCTTGCGCTTGCGTATCGTCTTAAGATGAAGCTCGCGCAAGATGGTAAAGAACTTCAACCATGGCAAGTACAGGCGATGACACACGCTTGTCGTGACGCAAAAGAAGCGCTGCTCAATGATGCTGAACTTCAAGCTGTACCAATTGTTGTTCCAAGCCGTGGTTCTAAGCTACTCGGCGCGACATTAAAAACTGAATTGACTCAGCAAGAAGTGCAACAAACTCTGGTTGACGGCTTCTTCCCACAGGTAGGTGTTCAAGAGCATCCTGTACAACGTGCTCGGGGTGCACTGACTCAAATGGGTCTACCCTACGCTCAAGATGCCGCGATTACTCGTCACATTGCCGCGTTTTTAAGCCGTCAAAGTAACGCGACCGAGAACGCATTTGCAGGTATTCCAGGAATGGAAGCTGCACCCGAGTTTGTCAAACCAACAGCATTGCTGTTTAACGGTGGTGTACTGAAGTCTAAGCTACTCTCTGATCGCCTGTTCAATACGATTAACAGCTGGTTAGAATCAGCCAATGCAGAAAAAGCGAAAATGCTTTCAGGCCTCGATCTTGACCTTGCGGTTGCGAGCGGTGCAGCCTATTACGGAAGCGTACGTCGCGGCCAAGGCGTTCGTATTCGCGGTGGTATCGCGTCTAGCTACTATATCGGTATCGAGAGCGCTATGCCTGCGATCCCAGGCATGGCTCCTCCAATGGAAGCTCTATGCGTGGCTCCTTTTGGCATGGAAGAAGGCAGCAGCGTGCAGGTACCGAGCCAAGAGTTTGGTTTAGTCATCGGTCAGCCTGTTCACTTCCAATTCTTTGGTTCGACAACTCGCCGCGAAGACGAAGCAGGTGTCCACCTAGATTACTGGAGACCAGAAGAACTTGAAGAACTGCCAGAGATTCAAGTGACTCTGCCAGTATCTGAAGGGCGCAATATTGGAGACGTTGTTCCAGTGACGCTATCATCACGTGTAACTGAGCTCGGTACTCTCTATCTTGAGGCAATCGCTTCAGACAACGGTCAAAAATGGCACGTTGAGTTCGACGTTCGCGAAGACGCTTAATAATAACTATGATGAAACGGCACGCTATGTGCCGTTTTTTATCTCCACTCTCTCCCTTTTCAAAACCCTAACTGGAGCGTGTCATGGCATCCGCACAATATTTGGTCGGCATCGATTTAGGGACAACCAACACGGTTGTTGCATACTGTGAAATTCAAGACGACCTTTCTAACTCCCCTGTTGAACTCTTTGAAATAGACCAGCTTGTTGGTCCGGGCGAAGTAGTAAGGAAACCGCTCTTGCCGTCCTTCCGCTATCATGCTGCGCAGCAACAAGTTTCGGATTCCGATCTGACACTCCCGTGGGAAAACGAACCAGTTAAAGGGGACATCCAAAACCTAATCATTGGTGAATGGGCGCGAGAGCTAGGTGCAAAAGTAGAGGGTCGTCAGGTCTCTAGTGCAAAAAGTTGGTTGTCACACACTGCCGTGGATCGTGAAGACGACATCCTTCCTTGGGCAGGTGCTCAAGATGTTGAAAAAGTCTCTCCCGTTATCGCAAGTGCAAGTTATCTCAATCATATCCGTCAGGCGTGGAACCATAGACACCATTACAACAAGCTTGAAGACCAAGACGTCGTAATCACAGTACCCGCTTCGTTTGATGAAACAGCTCGAAAACTCACACTTCAAGCGGCAAAGCTTGCCGGCCTTCCAAAAGTTCACTTACTGGAAGAGCCTCAAGCAGTTTGCTACGACTGGTATGCTCGACACAAAGAAACAGCGTCACAAGAGCTTTCGCAAGTGCCATTGATTTTAGTCTGTGATGTAGGTGGTGGTACTACTGACCTCAGTTTAATCGAAGCAAAACACGACGACGAAGAGCTAGTGCTGAACCGTATCGGCGTGGGTGAGCACTTAATGCTAGGTGGCGACAACCTCGATTTGGCGCTCGCCCATATGGCTGAGCAACGATTCAATGAGTCGAAGAAACTGAACGCTGCCAGTCTCACTAAACTTATTCAGCAAACCAGAAAAGCAAAAGAAGCACTGCTGTCTGAAGGTGCACCATCAGAAATGAAAATTACTATGCTTGGTAGTGGTTCGCGACTGATTGGCGGCACCAAAAGCATCGCGCTCAGTAAGTCCGAAGTTCACCAGATTGCGCTCGAAGGTTTCTTCCCTCAAACCGAATTCGGAGAGTTGCCAGATAAGAAGCGTAGCGCAGTCGTGGAGTTCGGCTTGCCGTATGTCTCCGATCCAGCCGTTAGCAAACATGTCTCCGAGTTCCTGCATTTACATCAAGAAGTGTCTAAAGAAGCATTAAACGATGGTTCAGAGCCAGCGATCCCTGTGGGTCTCCTGCTCAATGGCGGTGTCTTCAATAGTGAACTCGTCACACGCCGTATCGTTGATATCGTAGAGAACTGGAAAGGATCTCCTATTTCACTGCTCTCCAACCCACATCCGGATTGGTCAGTGGCTCTTGGAGCCGTGGCCTTTGCCAAAGCACGCCGTGGGGCTCAATTAAAGATTGGTGGTGGCAGTGCGCGCTCCTACTTCCTTCATCTGCAAGAAAAGAACAAGCTTGGCCAAGCACTATGTTTACTATCAAAAGGTACGGAAGAAGGACAAGAGATTCGACTTACAGGCCGTCGCTTCGCACTTACTTTAGGTGAACCTGTCCGATTCAATCTACTGACTTCGACGCATGATTACTTTGGTGAGCATCAAAAGGTTCAGAATGGCTTGATGACCCATATCGACCCGGATCAGTTCAACCCGCTACCACCTTACATCAGTACGTTACAAGGTAACGAAAAACAACTCAACGCTAACCAAAAAGAGCGTGTTGAAGTGCAACTCGCGTGTCAGTTAACGGAAGTCGGGACACTAAAGATCGAAGTGTAAGCGTCGAGGATGAGCAGCAGCGATGGGAGTTAGAGTTTGAGGTTAGGAATCAACAAGCCCAAGAAGAAACCATTCAAGCTCATCCTGGTCTAGAGCCCAGTAAAGAGCTTATCTCACGCCTATACAGTGGTAATAAGAATAGTGCCGACAGTAAAGAGATTAAGATTCTCGCGAAGTCGCTAGAAAAGAGCTTAGGCAAAAAAGATGAGTGGGATTTTCACACCCTTCGCTCACTCGTCGACAGCTTTTCATTAGGCCGCAAACGTCGCCGTCGCTCGGAGCAGCATGAAAAGAACTGGCTTCGACTTACTGGTTTCTGTATGCGTCCGGGGTTTGGTGACGCAACTGACTCTTGGAGAATGGAACAAATATGGGGTTTGTATCAGCAAGGCATCCAATTCCAAAATGCTCAAGGCTGGAGTGAGTGGTGGACATTTTGGCGTCGCGTGTCCGGAGGACTGAACGAAGAACAGCAAGAGGTTATCCTAGGTGACATTGCTAAGTACCTTCACCCAGGAGCGATGAAGAATGCTAAGACGTTCCAAGGTGCCAAGGATAAGGGTTACGAGGCAATGGTTAGGCTGTCAGCAAGCTTAGAAAACCTCTACGTTGACGACAAAGTTCTGCTAGCGACTTGGTACTTAAGCAAAGCGATTAATCAGTCTCAATTCGAACAAGCGCACTGGTGGGCTCTTGGCCGTCTTGCATCACGAACACCGCTTTATGGTAGCCAACATAACGTGATAGCTCGAGAGCAGGTCGAGCAATGGCTGCCAAAACTTCTTGAGCAAAACTGGATTAAAGAGCCAATGGCGGCGTTTGCTTGCGTTCTTATGTGCCGCAAGACAGGAGATCGTTCATTAGACGTTTCTGATGATTATCGGACACAAGTTATGGACAAGTTGAAGACCTCAAAGGCACCTACTAACTGGCTCGAACTAGTATCCGAGGTGAAAGAGCTTTCAGAATCCGACTCGAAAAAGCTATTCGGTGATGCCTTGCCTGCTGGGTTACATTTGTTGAAGGATTAATCGATTCTATAGCTTTGCTTCGTTAGTTGGCATTTTAAGGTAAGTAATAACCTTTATTCCAAGCTAATTTCTTAAATAGCAGTTAGATTTCTCACGAAATACTATTTATAAATTGCGCGGAGAAGCCAATGAAGAGCAGAGTTATAGAGTTCCAACCTCTTGGTATTGGCGATTGGATACGAGTTGAGGTGACCCCAGAAGTTGCCGAAGTCCTGGCTAAAGAATACACAGAATACGGCTGGCCGGTGAGGGTTTACAGTTACATATTTAATGGAAAGAAAAACGAGCTCTGAGCTCGTTTTTTTATGCCTCCACCAATTCCTACTCTTTAATGGATAATCTATCCTTTAAGTTAACCTGCTGATTCAGTGAACTTTTCGATATCGAAACTTGCTTGAGTAAAGGAATTACGATGAAGGCCAAGTATCTATACCCTATCCTACTATCTAGTATTATCTGCCCTCCCTTGTCTGCTAACGACAGGGCAAGTAGTGACGATGAATGGGAGTTTCTTTTGGTATTCCCAATGATTTGGACTCCCAGTATCTCTGGCACCGCGGGTGACGCAGATGGTCGTGCCGATATCGACATCCCTTTCTCAAATATCGTTAAGAACTTGAATTTTGGCATCATGGGAGATTTTTACGCGCAAAAGAATAAGTGGTTATTCGGTTTCAGAACCAATTATCTTCACATCAAGAGCGATACATCATCTACCTATAGTCCTAATACCCCGTTTATACCCGATATCACCGCTAATATAGATGTAGACGCGACCATGTCATTAAACGATTTGTTTGGAGGATATGAAGTGGCTGGCGGCTTAGTGCTCTTAACTGGCGTTAGACACACCTACAGTCGTTTTAACGTTGGAGTCAATATCAATGGTACACCCATTGCCCCCATCAAGTCCTCTGGTCATCAGTTTGATTGGTTAGTCGGTCTCAAATACGCGCATTGGTTTAATCAAGACTGGGGCCTAAGCCTGACGGTAGACAGCAGTATTGCTGGTGACAACGATGTGAACCGAGGTATAAACCTTGCTGGCATGTACCGTTTAAGTGAGTTGAATAATATTTGGTTTGGATATCGCTACTTAAACATTCAAAATGATTCGGGCACTACACAAGTGGATGTCACTCAGCAGGGCCCGATGGTAGGTTGGGCGTTTAGTTTTTAAAACCGTACATATCTCAGTCTAGTTTGTAAATGCGTGGCCAAATCAATATGTAGCCAGAGCGTTTCGATATCTTGGACTCTAAAGTGGACAATCATGTTTATCTCCATCGTTGTATGGTTTTTGAACATACAGGTTCTGATAGGTCTCTGTTTGCCAAAACACGCCACAACGATGGATAAGTAGTGAAATAAATTAAACAGCAACGAATTTAGAACTGATATTTAAGCCCTGTAGACTCTAATAGCTCATAGATTTCTCGTTGACTATCCGATGTTCGCCCTTTTGTCCCACCTACTTCGCGCAGTTTATTTCGCATTGAAATCCATTCTTCGCTTCCCCATCGAAGAGAGTCTTGTTTAAGAAGCTCAAACTGCTGATTGAGATCATTGATAATCTCATCGCCAGTCAAGAAAAAACCCACTTCGTTGTTGTACAGCAGAGAGCGAAAATCGAGGTTTGTCGTCCCTACGAATGCACTGTCGTCGATGATAAGAAATTTAGCGTGTAGTTTTCCATAAAATTGGTCACCACCGAGTAATACAGAGTCTGGCTTACCCAGTTGATAGAACTTTATCCTTGGATGATTAATCGCCGTTTGCCAAGCTTCTGAGTTCAAGAAAGACGCGTTCAGTTCGTTATTCGTTAAGTCATCTTCAAGCCAAGTTTTTTTAAGCTCATCGTCATACATGATAAGCGTTGGCACAGTGTGCATGTCTATAACTGCTTGAGTGAAGAAATTGTCGCTTGTCAGTACTGAGTTAGTGATGATTTCAATGTTTCGCTCAGGATCTTGCTCCAACCATCGAAGCGCAGTGTTTAGATCTCTGTCAATGACACCTTCATCTTTTAAAAGCTCTGACTGTAAAAAGAGATACGGCGACACCACTTTAATCGTTTTTAAACTGGTGTCGGTATAAGCGGCTTTTGCCAATATTCCACTAATAGAGTTCGCATTAGCGCTTTTATTCGTGCTGTAGCGCTCAACAACATCATCCGCGTTTAGGTTATCCAGTTCATGAGCAAACTTCGTATCTGATGTTCGATACCCTTCTTGGACAAAGCTAGACACCGAGCTGTAGGCTTGGTTGAACTCCGAGTTGGATTTCAATTGTGCATAGGCTTGTAGCAATAGCTCACGATCTCGGTTGTAAGATGACCAAGTATCGAGCTTCTTATTGCCTGGTTTAGTAAACAAAACCGTGAAGTAGTATTCACTCAAGCGACTTGGACTTTCGTTGACTTTGGCATCCGATAAAGGTCTGAGCATAATTTCGATATCGCGGAATGCTGAGAGATCCTTCTCGCCATCGCTATTGATCCCATAATAATGCAGTGACATGTTGCGGCCACCGGTAATCACATAAGCATCTTCGTTATAAAACCCATCAACGATAAAAAGCTTGTCATGTGAACGATGGTTCCAACGAGAATCGCCCTCAGTTAATGCGTTAAATATTACCGCTTGTACTCGGGCTTTCTGGTTTGTCTTCATCCCTGCTCTATCTAGGATATAGCCTGCATCCTCTTCACATTGCATTAAGCCTTTTAAGTTTCCATTATTCAGACTATATGAACCTAAACTGTCCACCATGATGCGAACATCTACGCCACGCTCTACCGCTTTACACAATGCACCAAGCGTCGCCTTACCCGCTAAATCGTCAGCAAAAATGTAATACGTCATATCAATAGTGTGTTTAGCGTTTTCAATCAGATAGATTTTCGTTGCTAAGCTCTGTATAGCATCCTTTTGCTCAGTACCTAACACTTTAACTTTGGCGGGCTGCACTGGTAATAGACTTTCGGAGGCAAGCTTCAGATAGTCTTGATCTAGCTCATCAGAATCACGCCAACGTCGAGACTCCATAAGCTCTGATGTCCACGCGTCATTTGAGGTAACGGGCGGGTGAGCATTGGAGGCACAACCTCCAATGATGAATAATGAAATTGCGACTGAAATCCCTTTCCACATATCATTTTCCTGAGTTTGATTTTAGAAGGTCAAATATGACCTGAATTATCTATCTATTACCAAATGACAAAACCTAGGTCTTGGTCATCTGGCCTTTAAATTCCAGTATTTTCCACTGCCTAGTCTCGATAAAGAAGGCAGCAACGACCATGTAAACAGCGACTAGTGCGAGCAAACCCAAACGTATCCACATTTTTTCATCGATGACGCCAGAGCTCATGAGCGTGGTACCAATCAATACAAGAGCCGTATTGAGGGCTGTCGCGTAAATCGGCGCTTTTGCTGACTCTGTGTACATTTTGGTGCCTAACGTGATCGCCAATAAAGCGATGAACAATGTATAGAAGGCAATATTAGGCACTAAGGCTAAAACCCCAAATACGACAATCGCAATCACGCCACCAATCGCGTTACTGATAAGAAGAAAAGCACTCAGTTTTACCGACTTTTCACCTGTGATCATCAGGGAAAGCAGCGCGATAAAAATCATCGATAACAAGGCTTCGGAGATTTGAAAAATAAAAAACACACTAACCACTGGAAACGCGATAATCAAAGCGCGCAGCGCAGAGAACCATCGAAATTCATCCGATAGTGACACCGCTTGATAACTGGCGTGCTGCTCTTCTCGCTCAGGTAAGTAAATGTGGAGTAGAGCAAAAATGCCGACGGAAATAGCCCCAGATAAGCTCAGTCCTATGGCGAGAAAGATGGTTGTCCCAGTACTTTGAATAGCCATAAATGGCAGCATTAAAGTAGACATTAAAAGGATGGTTGCGAACAAGTTCCACTTTGGATCTAAGAACAAGAAGTAACCGATCATCATCAAACCGGCGACACTCGCTAACATAGGCACTGGATACTGCGAAAAACCAAGACTTAGTGCCACGCCAATCGCCACAGTGACGATCATTGCTAGTAGCAACTCATAAACGATATCGACATGAAGTACCCGTTTTTCAAACAAGAACTTCGCCGTGAAAATCGGCGCTACAAAAGCAAGTGGCCAATCTATCCAAGCAGCCAGAAATGTAGCGAGTGCAACACCGAGTGTGAAACGCAATATCCGCGTTTGAACCGCTGCTGGCAATACCTTCGTTGCTTGGCCGCTCAGTATTTTACCTGACATACGACATCCAACTTACAACTCGAATCCAAAGCTTTCCTAACAAATTGAACACTGTGCTGTCATCTGTATATACGACGACATCTGCTTGCCCGCCAATTCTTAATAGCCCAGTGGTATCCGCTGTATCAAACTCAATACTAACCGGCAGCATCTGCGTTTGTCGTAACCAACCTGTTTGATTATTAGCTTGAGCTAGCTTGCCTGCCTGGTTGCTCTGCCCCCAGTCAACGCCCCAGTCAACACTAGATATCGTCCCCTTCACCACTTTACCGGGAGCAAAATCCAGAGCGATCTCAACTTCATTACCTGGCTGAATGTTACCCAAGCTGTTTTCTCGAAAATATGCCTCAATCCAAATACTGTCAGTCGAGACAAATGTCATGATGGGCTGACCCGCACTCGCGTAAAAGCCTTCTGACAGGCTGAAGTTTGAGACACCACCATTGGTTGGCGCGCGAACAACGGTACGCTCGAGATCCAATTGCGCTTTTTCTAAAGCCAACAGTGCCGCTTTGATCTGGCTATTCTCTTCACCTTCTGCACCAAGCTGCTTGTTCGCGCGATCTAGGTCGGCTTGTGCGTTTGCTACATTTGCACGCGCAGTGGCAAGGCTAGCACGTGCTTTATCTGCCTCAGATACTGACACTACGCCCTTCTCTGCAAGACCTAAAACGCGCCTTGTTTGTAGCTCGACGTTATCACGTTCAACGGTCGCACTCGTCAACCTCGCTTGAGCGGATGCTATGCTTGCCGTTTGTGCACCTACGTTTTGTCCGGCAATCTCAAGATCTTGCTCTGCTTTTTTTACCGCTATTTGGTAATCAACGGGGTTGAGACTAACAAGTACATCGCCTTCAGAAACAAGTTGGTTTGGTTGAACCTGTATATCAATAACCTGACCCGATACCTGAGGTTTTACCGGAACCACATATCCTTGAACACGAGCATTGTCAGTTGACGGTATGATGCGATCAGATGCAATACTTAACCCAAGGCTGGCTAGGATTAGCACTATCAATCCGTTGGTGACTTTTTTAACCTTGTTTTGTTTTGCATCAGCTTGCTGCCTATCCATTTCGGCTTGCTCTGCACTCTCGTCTGATTTTTTTTCTAATTCTGTTTTGTCGCTCATTACACAGCCCTTGTTTACAACTCTGAGACTTAGACCCTTTTAGGTATAGACTATATCGCTAGTAATTTAAAATTAATTGCTTTAAAAATTAGTAGATTAGCGACGTAAACCATAAGTAGATGAACACTTCTCATCCAGTGATAAGGGTATATTAGTCGTTCGCCAAAAGTTGCCATTTCACGCCAAAATACTAATCTAAGATAACAACCACTGATAAAGCTAAACCATGTCAAGCAATCCAGAACCCATGACGAGCCTGATTAAGTCAGGTTATGCTCGAATATTACTCGAGCTATTTCGTGAATATAACGAAGACCCACACAAAGCGATTCGTGACTCAGGCTTACCCCCTGACTTATTTGAGCTCGACCAAGAGTTTTTGCCTCAAGAACCCGTGAAGCGTTTGTTGTATCTACTTGGCAATCAGCTGGGGATGAATAACTTTGGTGAACTCATCAGAACAGCCATCAAACAGAAGGCCTTGCCAAGACTTCTTGGTGAATTTGCGGAGTGTGAGACAGTTAGAGAAGCGCTAGAATGCTCGCGTGATGTTTTCGCCTTCGACTCAACAAATGTACGCGTCGGCCTAGAAACTACGCACGGTCGAACATGGTATTGGTGCAAACGAGATTATGATGCCTCGCAGCCTTTCGTTTGGTCGGAGGTATGGGCGGTAGTTTATGCGATAGAAATGATTAGGGCATTAACGAAAACCAACTGGACACCAAAACAACTTAAGGTCCAGCATGATGAAATCGAGCTATATAAGGCAATAATCGGTAATTCTACTCAATACTTCGTGAGTAACGAGCGAATTGAGTGGCTAATCGAAGATGAGATTCTAGAACAACGACCAATAATATCGTCGAATGACTCTGCTCCGAAAGCACCACTAGTTACATGGCATGCTAACTTTACCGACCAAGTGTTTACAGCCCTTATGCCCTATGTCAGGGAGCATAACCTCACACTGGACAACGCTGCTAAACTACTAAAGATGTCGCCTAGGACTTTGCAAAGACGTTTAAACGAAGAACGCACCAACTTCCGGCACATAAAAGACAATCTTGTGTTTACTGTCGCTGTAGAGATGATGGGAGAAGACCTATCGCTCACTCATATTGCAAGCCAACTTGGCTTTTCTGATATATCTCACTTTTCTAGATCTTTTAAACGTATCAGCGGTCTAACCCCAAAACTCTATCAACGCACGATTCTAAGCCTTAACAGCAACCACAGGTCTCCATAACCTCTTACTAGCCTGAGGTTATGGAGTTCGAACGAGCCTGCTACTCTGCTGGGCTTTCTTCTGTTCGTGATTTTTGACCTAAACGATAGATTTGCTCTGCTCTGGTGCCAAAGAGCCAGAAACTGGCGGCCAAAACTGCAAAGAACAAAGCTTTATGCGTCCCTTCCCAAAAGTACTCAATAAAACGAGTGTACAAATTGACGAAGATAAAAATAAGACCGAACCCTCGATTCAACTCATCATCAAACTTGATTCCATGATAAAGAGCAGCGATTGAGGCGATTAGTAACAACAGCGACCAATGTATCAATGAGAACTGGCTCACATCTCCCCAATCTGCAAAGTCTGCATAATTACCGAAGATGGAAACAACCCAAAGCGACAAGAAAAATAGGATCAAGCCAAACGCTCGAGTGGTTAGAGCAAAATCTTCCTTCGACTTGAATCGGGTCGATGCGAACATTCCCAAAGCAATAAGGAAAGCGCTAAATACGACAAATCGTAAAGGCATGCTCATCGCAAGAAAATAGCCGTTGTCACTCCATTGATAGGTTTCGAAACCAAACCAGGTTCCCAAGCTAAACAGCGAGCAAACCCAAACTAAGAGCGATGGAATCCAGAGCCCCAATAACCCATAAACAATGGACGCAAGCAAAATAAGCTTGGAGAGACTGTCTGTTTCAATGACTTGTCCAATGAAATAGATCGATATCGCCGTGCTGACAATTCCGAGTACAAAAAACGCCTCGTTACTAAAGGTTTTGTCTGGTGATTGTTTTTTTCTTCTCACTCCAAAAAGGTAAAATGCTGCAGACACAATGGCAAAAAAGACGCTTTTGGCGATGTCTGGAGCACTGAAAATATTTTGGATGAGTTCGATCAGCCATTTATCCAGAAGTACTGACAGCACACTGAGCACAATACACAGTACTGCTACCCAAAAAAGAGTATTTCGCAATGAGCGACCAATCTATCGTCGCGACATCATAGCTGCCTTTGAGCTTATTGTGGTCTTCTTGATCGATGACCCCCTCTTCCAGCCACGTATCAATAGCATTATTGACTACGCGACTCTCTCGTTTTGAAAGCTTCATTTAATGACTCTTCTACTCATCTATGCAGGTTCTAACGCGCTGTTATTGTCCTGACTATGTTTTGCTCGCCACACTAAACAAATAGTAGTGACTTAGCAAATAATACGGCATCACCTGATATCAAAACTCTGTCATTTTTTAGTAAACCGTATAAAACACCTGTGCGCTTTGACGCCTGAAAGGCCGTCAAATTGAGTTTACCAAGTCGCTCTGACCAATAAGGCATGAGTCCAGCATGAATTGAACCCGTAACGGGGTCTTCATCTCCACCATTCGCTGGCCAAAAATAACGAGAGACAAAGTCATACTCCGAAACATTACTTGGCGCCGTAGCAACCACATCATAAGGGGAAAGTTCTTTTAGTGCCGCATTGTTTGTGACCAATTCAGTAACGTGTTTCGCATCGTCATAAATGGCAAAATAGGCTTGTTCGCTACGCAAAACCTGTTTCGGTGTGATCGATAATCCATTGAGTAACTGCTGGGGAATATCAGTAACATTAAGTGGTTTACGAATAGGGAAGCTCATTTCTACCCTTCCACTTTCATCTTTGGATACCAGTAAATCCCCTACCGATTGCGTCGAGAATTTGATCTCGCCAGTTAGTCCAAGTTGCTCGAACAAAACATGAGACGAAGCCAAGGTTGCATGACCACAAAAATCAATTTCGGTTATCGGCGAAAACCAACGAATAAAGTAATGATTGTCAGCACACTTTCTTAGGAATGCGGTCTCCGAGAGATTATTTTCAATCGCGACGTTTTGCATCCACTGCACGTCATCGTAGTTGTCTACAATCACGACAGCAGCACTGTTACCTCGAAAAGGTATATCGGTAAAAGCATCGACAATCCATTGTTCAAGCGCCATTCTCTTTCCTTAATTCGCTCTGTTCGTGTAAGCAATGCGCTTACGGTAAATTCGGTACACGATAGCCAGTAGTATACAAGCCGTTGCAGGTACGGCAAGTGAAAGAAAAGCCAGCTTATAGAACAACATAGCCCCTACGATGCCCCCTAAAACAAAACCAAAAACGATGGTCACAAACAATTTCGCTTTTCGTTTATCGAAGGGTTCACCACGCAGTGAAGAACCAATCATGATGCCCAAGTCAGTCACGATCCCAGTTACATGGGTCGTCCTGACAACTGCGCCGCTGAAAGTTGTCGCAAGCGCATTTTGTAGTCCACACGCAGCCGAAGCGAAATAGGTTCCCATGTGCGAACCTTGGAAGAGAAAATAGGCAGCAATAAATAAAAACAAGCTCTCGATACAAAGTAGCCATTCGTATTGACGGCCAAGCTTTAGCGATACATTAGAGATGAAAAGCCCGGAGATAGCGGAACCAGCTAAAAAGCTTAAGACGATCGCAAACAAATACCCTGCCGCCGACCAATCATTAAAAAGCTGCGTACCAAGCAATGTTGCCGTTCCCGATAGATGAGAGATCGCTTGATGCTGAAATCCCATCAATCCTACCGCGTTTACCGTCCCTGCAAGTAGCGCAAGAATGAAAGCGCCTGACTCAATCCAACGTGGCAATTTAGAAATCAAGTGAGTACCTCACGACAAAAAAAGCAGGTTAACGACGACAAAATAGTTCACACCGTCAAAGACGAAGCGTGCATCATAGTCCTATCTAGCGTGGTTTCTTTGATTTGAAGCACATAATGTGCTGCGGACCAGCCTCACCGCCTAAATACAGTTCGCCTGTGTCCACAAAACCTACCTTTTGGTACAGCTGATAGGCAATCGTGTTCTTGCAATTTACTGTTAAATACAGGTCACACGGGGCTATGCTAAGCCAAGAATCGAACTCCTCAGTAATTAAACTCAGTGACGACTTCGCAAGGCCAAGCCCCTGATAGCGTTGGTCTATAAAGTATGCACGTAAGCCGACCGCACCAGCGGGCGCATCCTTCATCGTGTTGGCATAATCTTGGTCGAGTAAAAAGAAACCTACAGCTATTTCATTGGAATAGACGACCCATTGTGTCTCTAGGGGTTTAGATAAGCTCGCGTGGACAATTTCTGAAGTAATGCCGACAAAAGAGAGTTGGCTTTCGTCAACAGAGAGGTTAACTAACTCCTCGGTAACGGGAATCTCAACTTTTCTGATAACTAAAGTCATAAAACAACCCCGTCCTCATTCCAATCAAACTCCATCTGCTTTGCCGTTTTTAGTGCTATCTCCCTACCTTTTAGTTTTTCCACGAGCCTCAAGCTCATATCTATACCGGCTGATATTCCGCCAGATGTTACTAAGCGACCGAGATCAACCCAACGAACGTCGGGTTTGACCGTTAAGTTAGGAAATTGTGCTTTCAAATCACCTTGATCTTCCCAATGGGTGGTAACGGTTTGATCGGTAATAACCCCAGCTTGGGCCAACAAAAAGACACCTGTGCACACTGAAGAGACTAAATCAGCCTCTTTGGAAACTTTCGCGATCCAGTCCATAGATTTCACATTGGTCATCTCTGGCTCATGTATACCGCCGGGGATGACTACCACATCCAACTTTGGGTGGCTGAGGATTGAGTAATCCGACTGAACATTAAAACCTCCACGGGCACTTACTTCACCATGACTGCTAGACAGTAAACTCACATTCCACTTATCTTCATCAGGCAAAAATCGATTTGCCGTAGAAAACACCTCGAACGGACCTGCGAAATCCAATACCTCGACGTCTTTGTAGATATAAATTCCAATGTTCATCTCAACCGTCCTTTGTTAATACCCTGTTATCAACACTATTCAGTTCCCGCGAAAATTTCAACTTATTCGTCTCAAACTAACCTTTGTTGAACAGAGTGTTAGCTAAAACAGAGGGTACGATCCTACATAACCGATTTATTGAAAAGACACATCCCATGTAACCTTGACTTCATCAACGTATCAGCTCCTTCTCCGTTTCCTTTTCTGATACGAAATTACTATTTGAAAAAGGCGAATCACACTATGAATGAACTGTCGTTCAGCATGCCCCACGAGCTTGAGTTTGCCGGGATTTATTTCCCCCCTCTTCTGCTCACCTGCGCATGCGGTTATTTACTAGCCCTAATAACAAGTAAGTTCATCGTGCGCAGAAAATGGCACCGATACTTCGCTGGTTATGCGTTGGTCGAGATTGCTATTGCAGCCGTTTACGTGGTTCTGCTCAACAAATATATCGTTTGGTCGTAATTCAAAGAAAGGTTTTCCCGTGTTAAAGAAACTCATCACTACTATTGCTGTTTTGGCCATTGCTGGTTATTTCACCTATGACAACTACGCAAGTTACATCGAGAACCCATGGACACGGGATGGTCAGGTTCGCGCTGATATTATTCAGATCACACCACGCGTTACCGGCCCAGTAATCGAGCTCAATGTTGAAGACAACAGTCACATCAAAAAAGGTGACGTGCTGTTTAAAATCGACCCAAGCACCTTTGAGGCAGCAAAAGATCAAGCATACGCGAACCTACTTCAAGCTAAAGCGCTTCTTGAACGCGCTATTAACGAAGAGAAGCGTTCTGCAGAACTTGAACGTCGCAAACCTGGCGCAGTACCTGTTTTGACTCTCAACAACCTCGCCAACGACGTGCAGACTTCTCGCGCAAATGTAAAAGCTGCTGAAGCTGGATACGAGTCAGCGTCATTAAATCTTGAGTTCACAACGGTGACTGCTCCCACTGACGGTTACATCACTAACTTAAACCTTCAAGAAGGTTCTCAGGTGGTAGCCAACCAACCGGTTGTGGCGTTAATTGATGATGACAGTTTTTGGGTTGAAGGCTTTTTTGAAGAGACCGATCTTCGCCACATTCGAACTGGCTCGCTCGCTCAAGTCACGCTTATGTCTCACCCTGATCGCCCTTTGGCGGGTCATGTAAGAAGCATGGGGTACGGCATTTCCAAAGCCGATGGCAGCACCGGTTCATTTTTATTACCGAACGTTAACCCTAACTTCCAATGGATCCGTCTAGCGCAGCGTATTCCGGTGCAAATCAAACTGGATAAGCCACCGGAAGACATTCAACTTATCGTCGGCGCAACGGCATCCGTTTTAGTGAGTAAACATCAACAAGCTGAGTAGAACATGAAGATTGATATGCATAATGCTCTAAAACTAGCTATTTCGGTACCGCTAGCACTCTTGCTAGCGTTATCGTTTGGTTGGGAAAAGCCCTACTGGGCTGCGACCACCGTTATCATTCTCTCTACCCACGAGTCCTTTGGCCACTCCTTGAAAACGGGGCGAGAACGTATTCTAGGGGCTGGTATTGGTGCCATTCTAGCGTTCATATTGGTGTCTTTGTTTCCTCAAGACCCAGCCCTCTTTGTGACAGCCTTCGTAGCCGTCGCCGCGATCCTTATCTATTTAGGTGGTTGTCTGCATCACGGTTACCTATTCAAAATGGCATTCGTCGTATGTACTCTGATTGCTTTTGTCGGCAACTTTGACAATGTCACGACATTCAATATGGCAATTACCCGAGTACAAGAGACGATTCTCGGTGTATTGGTGTTCACCTTTGTCTATAGCTTTCTATGGCCAGAAAAAACGGAAGACTTAATTTTTGAGCAGTTTGCCACTTTGGTAAAACAATACCGAAAAATTATCGTCGACTATCGATTTGACCACGATAAGAAACTCGAACTCAATTCTCTTAGAGCGGACATTGAACGAGCAAAATCGCTGCTTGCGCTGCCACTCCACGGGAGTTACGACCTGAAAAGCAACATCGATAAATATCGCATCGTATTAGCGTCTTTTATCGAGTCGGCAGATAGATTAGAACAACCAGAGTTGTTTGACTTAGATTGGCACAGCCATCGATGCGCTGAGCTGGGTAATACTGTCAACAAAAACAGTATTGATGAGCTAAGTCGCGACGATTTGCATACTTTATTGCTAGACTCTACATGGGATGACGAAACTCTTTATAAAGAGACTAAACGTAGTCTAACGTTATTCACTAACTATCAGCAAAGGCTAGTGGTCGTCGCTCAAAATGTTTGCGTGATCATCTCGGCGTTTCTGCTTTGGATATATTTAGCAATTCCCGGGGGAACTATCTTCCCGATGCTTGCCTGCGTCATGGCTAATGCGATGACCTCGATGCCGAAAGCCTATATTAATAATGTCATTTTAGGATTCATTATTTTTGCAACTTTCGTCTTGCTTCAGTTTGTGTTGATTCTACCTTCACTCACGGAAGCATGGCAGATAGCCATTTTCTATTTTGCTAACTTGATGGTTATGTCGATTGGTTGTGACTTCTTTAAACAACCTCTGCAAAAAATGATAGGACCACAGATGCTTGTTGTTCTTACCAACGGACCACTGCATTTAACGCCTAGCTTCGATATACAAACGCCGCTCATCATGGTGATTTTTGTTTTTCTATCTTTAGCACTCGCTAAGTTTTATATAGACCTAATACATATCGATTAATATTAAGAAGCTGCCATATGGCAGCTTTTTTCATTTTCACGTACCCGATGGACTCACCCTACAAAAGCGATTTATTCATTTCCCACTCTTACCTTAATATTTTCTCATCAGGACAAGGTACTCGTTACCCGCATAGGAATGTAACAAAGGTTGGTGAGATCAATATTGCCATCATCATCAAGATTAACTATCTACGTACAGACTGAATTAAAGGTTATTTACTATGTCTAACATCGACTTCTCACAATTCGAAAACCTAAGCCCATTTGAACTTAAAGACAAACTTATCGAAGTGGCTAAAACGACTCCAGACCGCATGCTGATGGATGCTGGCCGTGGTAACCCTAACTTCCTAGCTACGCTACCTCGTCACGCTTTCCTTCGCTTAGGTGACTTCGCAATGCAAGAAGCTGAGCGTAACTACGCTTACCTAGATGCAGGCTTCGGCGGCATCCCAGATGGTAAAGGCATCGTTGAGCGCTTTGATACGTTCGTAGGCAAAGCGGGTGACTCTGAAGGTGTTCGTTTCCTAGAAAAAGCACTGAGCTACGCAAAAGACCGTCTAGGTATCGACAAGCAAGAGTTCCTAAACGAACTAGTACTAGCATTCCTAGGTTGTAACTACCCTGTTCCTCCTCGCATGCTTGTGAACATCGAAAAAGTGGTTAAGCAATACATCGCAGAAGAGATGTACGGCCCTATGCCAACCACGACTAACTTTGACCTATTCGCGACTGAAGGCGGCACTGCGTCAATGACCTACACCTTCCAAACCATGTTCCACAATGGTCTGTTGAAAAAAAGGTGACAAGGTTGCACTGACTACACCTATCTTCACTCCGTACCTAGAAATCCCAGAGCTTTCTGAGTACGAACTGGAAATCGTAGAAATCCGTCTAGACGAAAAAACATGGCAGCTTCCTCAATCTGAGATTGAAAAGCTAGCTGACGAGCAAATCAAACTACTTTGTGTGGTAAACCCTGCAAACCCAGCGTCTGTGAAGTTCTCTGACGACACGCTAGACCGCCTAACTTCATTTGTTGAAGAGAAGCGTAAAGACCTATTCATCATTACTGATGACGTGTACGGCACATTCGCAGATAACTTTGTATCGCTATTTGCAAAACTGCCATACAACACACTTTGTGTGTACTCATTCTCAAAATACTTCGGTGCAACAGGCTGGCGTCTAGGCACTATCGCAATTCAAGACAACAACGTGTTTGATGATGCGATGCGTGCACTACCAGAAGCACAGCAGCTTCAGCTTGATGACCGTTACAAAACACTGACTCCAACACCGCGCGACATTAAATTCATCGACCGCATCGTTGCAGACAGCCGTGCCGTAGCACTAAACCACACTGCTGGTCTATCGCTACCACAACAAGTTCAAATGGCGATGTTCTCTCTAAACTGCCTAATGGACCTAGAAGACAAGTACAAAGACGCTTGTAAACGCATCATCCGTGAGCGCTTCAACACGCTTTACGAAAACATGGGCATTACTGTCGAAGAAGACAAAGACCGTGTGGATTACTACACGCTACTTGAGCTAGACACTCTAGGTGGCAAGCTTTACGGCGACGAGTTCGTTGAGTGGTTCAAAGCAAGCAACAAAGGTAAAGACTTCTTGTTCCGCCTTGCTCACGAAACCGGTGTTATCTTGCTTCCTGGTAAAGGCTTCGATGTGGTACACGCATCAGTACGTGTGTCACTTGCTAACCTAACTCACCACGAGTATGAGTTGATTGGCCGCGAAACTCGCCGCGTACTTGATGAGTACTATGCAGAGTTTATTGCAAACTAATTTAACCCAACAGAAAACGCCTCGCTATTTAGCGAGGCGTTTTTATTTCTAGCGCATTAATAATATATAGCCAACTCACTTCCAGCTAGCACACATACACTTGGATTATTCCCTACACAAACAACACGTACTAGCTTTTTAAATAAAATTTATATTTATCAAGAATCAACCCCACTGTCAGGCGGTCAATTTAACAACAAAAAAATCAACGACTTAGGAAAAATCGATCATTAAGAAACCACTATAACTCTACTGACGATGACTTCATCCTACAAACGTGATTTATTAAATCTGACGAATCAACTTATTATTACCGCATCAAGACAACAATGATGCTTGATTAGCAAAGATTGCAACTCAGCTTTCACGGAAGACTCTTAATTAATTATGTAAACTCAACTGGAGCTATATTATGGACTTTGTTCATACTTTAATTCAAAGCTCACCATTTATTGCATTATTCATTACCCTATCACTAGGTTATTTGGTGGGTAAAATAACAATTGGTCGCTTTGTTCTTGGTGGTGTCGCAGGCACACTATTAATGGGCGTATTAATTGGTCAATTTGGTGTTCATATCGACCCAGGTGTTAAGAGTATTTTCTTCGCACTATTTATTTATGCCGTAGGTTTCCAAGGCGGTCCGCAATTCTTTAGCGCACTGAACTTCAGAACCATCAACATTTTGATGTCGGCTGTTGTAATGACGGTCTCAGGCCTTCTATGTGTTCTGGCGGCAGCGTGGTTCTTCGACCTTGACCGTGGTACAGCAGCAGGTCTTGCAGCAGGTGGTCTAACTCAGTCAGCAATCATCGGTACCGCTGGTGACGCAATCAGCAAGTTAGCTGGTGTGACTGAAGAAGCGAAGCACATCATGCAAACCAACGTTGCAGTAGGTTACGCGGTAACATACATCTTCGGTTCTCTAGGTCCAATCCTAATGGTGACTTGGATTATCCCAACCATGATGAAATGGGACATCCGCGGCGAAGCTATCAAGCTTGCTGAGAAGATGTCTGGCGGCAAACCTGAGCTCAACCCAGGTGAGTTTAATGCGATTTCACAACTAGAGTCTCGTGCATTCCAAGTGACTAACTCTTGCAGCGTATATGGCAAAACCATCGCTCAAGTAAACGAAAAGCTTGTAGACGTTGCGATTGAAGTTATCGAACGTGACGGCAAAGAGATTGAACTAGAGAAATTCACAGCTATCAATGAAGGTGACGTTATTGTTGTCACTGGTCGTCGTAAAGCAGTGAACAAGTTCGCGAAACACCTAGGCCAAGAAGTTGTCGACCTAGACGAGAAATTCACTCTTATCGAAGAAAACCGTCAGCTAATTGCAACAGACAAAAAGCTTATTGGTAAAACGCTTAAACAGGTTAAACAAGAGTCAAATGCAGACGCTCTTCGCGGTGTTTACGTTACAGACTACATCCGTGGCGGCAACTCTATTGACGTGACTGAAAAACTTGTTGTTCAGAAAAACGACATCATTCAGTTGACTGGTAAACCAACAGACATCAACAAAGTTGAAAGCAACATTGGTAAACGCCTTGGCTCAAGCGTTGTGACTGACTACGTCATGTTCGGTCTTGGTATGGCGCTTGGTGTTCTTATCGGCATGATCAGCTTCAAGATTGCAGGCATTCCGGTCACTATCGGCTCAGGTGCTGGCTGTTTGATCTCTGGTCTAATGATGGGCTGGCTACGAAGCAAAAAACCAAGTGTGGCTTCGTTCCCAGTAGGTGCATCTAACTTCCTTCGTGACTTCGGTCTGGCTATCTTCGTCGGCATCGTAGGTCTAGAAGCAGGTCCACAAGCAGTAAGCACAATCCAAGAACACGGCTTGTCACTTCTATTCCTAGGATTTGGTGTGACATTGATTCCTCAGTTCATCGGTTTCTTCGTGTCTTACTACGTACTGAAAATTCGCAACCCAATTGAAGGCCTAGCAGCCGTAAGTGGTGGTCGAAGCGCAAACCCAGCATTTGCTGCGCTACTAGAGAAAGCAGGTAACTCATCTCCAGTATTCGCCTTCACCGTGACTTACGCAGTAGCAAACGTACTGCTCACACTATGGGGACCAATCATCGTTGGCATCATTACTACCAATGTTCCAATGTAATCAAGCCCCAATGTAACGCATTAATTGAAATGAGCGGGAGTGTTCTGTCCCGCCTTTTCAACCCAATTTCAGCCAAACGAACCTGTTCGTTTGCTAACGAATCGAAAAATTTAAGGTAATTTATTATGTCTAACATCGACTTCTCACAATTCGAAAACCTAAGCCCATTTGAACTTAAAGACAAACTCATCGAAGTGGCAAAAACGACTCCAGACCGCATGCTGATGGATGCTGGCCGTGGTAACCCTAACTTCCTAGCTACGCTACCTCGTCACGCTTTCCTTCGCTTAGGGGACTTCGCAATGCAAGAAGCTGAGCGTAACTACGCATACCTTGATGCAGGCTTCGGCGGCATCCCAGATGGTAAAGGCATCGTTGAGCGTTTCGATACGTTCGTAGGTAACGCAGGCGACTCTGAAGGCGTTCGTTTCCTAGAAAAAGCACTGAGCTACGCGAAAGACCGTCTCGGTATCGACAAGCAAGAGTTCCTAAACGAACTCGTTCTAGCGTTCCTAGGTTGTAACTACCCTGTTCCTCCTCGCATGCTTGTGAACATCGAAAAAGTGGTTAAGCAATACATCGCAGAAGAGATGTACGGCCCTATGCCAACCACGACTAACTTTGACCTATTCGCAACTGAAGGCGGCACGGCGTCAATGACCTACACCTTCCAAACCATGTTCCACAATGGTCTGTTGAAAAAAGGTGACAAGGTTGCACTGACTACACCTATCTTCACTCCGTACCTAGAAATCCCAGAGCTTTCTGAGTACGAACTGGAAATCGTAGAAATCCGTCTAGACGAAAAAACATGGCAGCTTCCTCAATCTGAGATTGAAAAGCTAGCTGACGAGCAAATCAAACTACTTTGTGTGGTAAACCCTGCAAACCCAGCGTCTGTGAAGTTCTCTGACGACACGCTAGACCGCCTAACTTCATTTGTTGAAGAGAAGCGTAAAGACCTATTCATCATTACTGATGACGTGTACGGCACATTCGCAGATAACTTTGTATCGCTATTTGCAAAACTGCCATACAACACGCTTTGTGTGTACTCATTCTCAAAATACTTCGGTGCAACAGGCTGGCGTCTAGGCACTATCGCAATTCAAGACAACAACGTGTTTGATGATGCGATGCGTGCACTACCAGAAGCACAGCAGCTTCAGCTTGATGACCGTTACAAAACACTGACTCCAACACCGCGCGACATTAAGTTCATCGACCGCATCGTTGCAGACAGCCGTGCCGTAGCACTAAACCACACTGCGGGTCTATCGCTACCACAACAAGTTCAAATGGCGATGTTCTCTCTAAACTGCCTAATGGATTTAGAAGACAAGTACAAAGACGCTTGTAAACGCATCATCCGTGAGCGCTTCAACACGCTTTACGAAAACATGGGCATTACTGTCGAAGAAGACAAAGACCGTGTGGATTACTACACACTACTAGAGCTAGACACCCTAGGTGGCAAGCTTTACGGCGACGAGTTCGTTGAGTGGTTCAAAGCAAGCAACAAAGGTAAAGACTTCTTGTTCCGCCTTGCTCACGAAACCGGTGTTATCTTGCTTCCTGGTAAAGGCTTCGATGTGGTACACGCATCAGTACGTGTGTCACTCGCTAACCTAACTCATCACGAGTATGAGTTGATTGGTCGTGAAACTCGCCGCGTACTTGATGAGTACTTCCAAGAGTTCATGGCTCAATAAACAGCCTTAAGCCTCGCTCTGCGAGGCTTAATTTTTCCCTTTACATGAAAAGCACTCAGTTGGCTTTTCGATTAAAAGAAGAAGTACGCTATGAAAGGTATTATTTCTATTCAATCACACGTCGTTTATGGACGTGCTGGAAACAGCTCAGCTGTATTCCCACTACAAAGACTTGGCTTTGAAGTATGGCCAATTCACACGGTTCAGTTCTCAAACCATACACAATACCAACAAGGTTGGACTGGATACGCATTTCACCCGAGCATCATCGGGGAGCTTACGCTTGGCCTAAATAAGATTGGTGCTCTCAAAGACTGTGAAGCGATTTTGTCTGGGTACATGGGAAGTGCAGCGCAGGCGCACGAAGTATTAAAGCTTGTTAACAAAGTAAAGAAAGAAAATCCAAATGCACTCTACGTTTGCGATCCAGTCATGGGCGATTCGGAAAAAGGCTGCATCTTAGATCCGGAAATTACTGACGAACTAGTTACGCACCTGATGCCAGCAGCAGATGTGATTATTCCGAATCAATTTGAGCTCACTCAGTTCACCGGGATCGAGATAACCTCGCTCGGAGACGCGGTTGCAGCCTGTAAAAAAGCACTCACAATGGGGCCGAAGGTTGTATTGGTGAAACACTTGCACGGCATATCAAATAACATCTTTACCATGATGCTAGCGACTGAAGGCCATTGCTACATGGTTCAGCGTCCTTTCCTAGATTTTGAACGAGAGCCTGTTGGTGTTGGCGATTTAATTTCCGCACTATTTACGGCTGGCCTTCTCAGCGAACTGTCGCCGGTTAAAGCGTTTGAACATGCAAACAACGCTTGTTATGGCGTACTTCGTGAGACCCACCGACGTGACGAGTGGGAACTTCAAACTGTGGCGGCTCAACAAAGCCTTGTCGACCCGAAAGATCGCTTCTGTGCAACTCAACTAGCGTAAGGAAAAACTCATGAAAAAAGCCATTATTACAGCGACATTACTTTGCTTGAGCGGTGTCGCTAGCGCCAACATCATTATTGATACTAAAAATGTTGACCAAGAGCAGTACCACGCGGATATGTATGAATGTCAACAATATAGCGAGAACGTAGAGAGTGGACAGTCTAACTCTCTGGGCTCCGACATGTTGGGCTCAACCGCTAAAGGTGCGGCATTGGGTGCCGCTGGCGGTGCAATTTCCGGTGGAAGCGGTACTAAGGGCGCTCAAGTAGGTGCCGGAATTGGCTTGATTGGTGGCGCACTAAAACACGGCGCGGAAAAGAGACATCAAGCAGAAGAATATCAGGTGCAGAAAGACCAAGTTGTCCGTCACTGCATGCAAGGCCGTGGCTACTACGTACTAAACTGAATCGGTTCTTGTAGGATTGGATCCTTCAAACGCGATTGTGGAGATTCAGCACAACAAGATAGTATCTCTCCGTCAAGGCGTAATGCTCCTTGGTACTGTAATTGAACTCAAAAGGATTAACATGGCGTATGGGGAAACCCAGCTTTGGGAAGGGATTCCCAATTTTTTCTACTCTTCCACCAACCCTTTATAAATCACAAAGCTATCTAAATAACCCAAGCGGATATGGTTATAAGTTGATAGAAACGGTTAATCAAACTCGCGCAAGGTGATTTAAAGGCGACCAACCCATAACACCTTTGTCGCTTGATTTTTCGCACCAAATCCAACCATTAAGTTCAAACTCAGCAATCAATATCTCACCTACCGACAATGAGTGCTCCACAGCACGGTAGTCACTTTGAACTATTGCTGCGTCACTCTCTATCGTTAGTATCTGTTTAGGTACCCAGCCTTTTTTACCACTACCGAGACAAAGCACCCAATTTGGCCAATCGCCTTGCGGGTCAGATTCTTCAACGACTTTGAGTTGGTCACCTAGTGTAATGATGATAGGATCTTCGGGTATATCTGTATAATCCTTTACTACTATGTACTGCATACTTGCTCTTGCTTTAGATATGTTTAACGGTATTAAGAGATAACGTAAGCCAACAAATCAACAACTTGTTCCGATGTTGTCGCCCAAGCCTGTGCAGCACCATCGACCTCTTTCAGCGCGTGCACTAAAGTTTCATCATGTAGAGTGATGTAAGGCTTGCCCAGTGCCGCACAATAGCCAGCATCAAAGGCAGCATTCCACTGCTTATATTTGTCGCCAAAACGAATGATCGCTACGTCACATGCTTTGATAGCCGTTTGAATTCTAATCGCGTTTACTTTTGCGGATTTGTGGTCGCGCCAAAACTGTTGAGGCTCAGCGCCTAAACCATCGCCTGCAGCATCACTTGATTCATGATCAGTGTTGGCAGACGTAAAACTGATATCAAGATCCTTGGCTTTGCAGCCCTCGATGATCTGCTCTCGCCAATCGGTATGTATTTCACCTGATAGATATACTTTCAACACGCACTCCATTAACATATTGATTTTTTGACAGTTTACTCGTACCGCTTTGGCTGAGCAATGATTGAATTATCGACAGAAGGTATCGATATAGAGAGCCTCTACCTTGTCTCTCGCCCACTGAGTGCGGCGCAAGAATTTAAGAGAAGATTTGATAGAAGGGTTGTTGTAAAAACAATTGATCTGAATTTCCGCGTCTAAGCCTTCCCAACCATAGTGCTCTTGAAGGCGTACAAGGATTTTTTCTAGTGTCAGGCCGTGTAGTGGATTGTTTGGCTGCTCTTGACTCATGTCTTATACCTAAAATTTGTTCAACCCGCGCAGTGTACCAGATTAAGCATCCATCGACCTCTGGTTAATTGATCCGTCAGGCGCCTCTGGGTGCAAACATAATTATAGCCATGCCTAGCAACGCAACTAATGTGCCGACAATATCCCACGTAGTTGGTTTGATACCATCAACTAGCCAGAGCCAAAGGATGGCGACAAATATGTATACCCCGCCGTAAGCCGCATAAACTCTGCCTGCTGCCGTAGGGTGTAAAGAAAGTAACCACGCGAATAAACCAAGAAGGAACGCAGCTGGGACTAACAGCCAGATCGATTTTCCTTCTCTAAGCCACAAATAAGGCAAATAGCAGCCTAAAATCTCTGCCACAGCGGTCGTCATAAACAGACCAACAACTTTTATATCAACCAAAACCGTTTCCTGTCTAGTCCTTTTATTGGGCAGAATACAAAGCGTATATCGCTTCAGCTATCGAGTTGAACTGAATTTTAGTAAGGCATACTTGTGCCAATGAAAATTCATGAGCTTGAACAAGTAAAGTGACATCTTCAAGACTGAGAGTCTCATGTTTATATTCCAGTACCACTATGCCTCTAGAATCTGTCCTTACCCCATACACTTGTCCGTTAGAGTCAACCAAGATGTCTTCATCACTGTGAATAAGTGAATTAAGTTCGTCAGTTAAAGAAGTTTCCGACGCGATGTAAAGCAGTTCATCGTCACCTTCGAGTTTAAGGAGGCAGGGCCAGTTAATCAGGATAATATTTCATGTCTCAATTGAGCCAAAAACGAACGCATATACTCTACTCTCCTCTTAGCTTCTTCTCTTGCAGAAGCCGTTTGCATCATGCCAGGCAGTCGGAAGAGTTTGGTATGGTAATGGTCTATGGAGTATTTCTGATCTTCTGGGTGGCGCTTTTCACAAAATGGGTCTTCAGCACTGTATAGGGTTACACCTAATTGGGTACTTACCTGCAGACACCTTGCTATACCGATCGCACCAAGAGCATCAAGCCTGTCGGCATCTTGTACTACCTTAGCTTCGAGTGTTTTGGGAGTAATATTAGCGCTGTAACTATGCGCTAGGATACTGTGGTGTATTGCATCGAAATATTCAGACGGATAGCACAGTCCCTCAAGAAAGCTCAGTGCTTTGTCCGCAGCGATAGTCGAGCTCTTAGAGCGCTCTGGGTGATTTTTAGGAAATGAGAAACAATCATGAAGATAAGCAGCGGGTAACACGATCTCTAGCATTGCTCCTTCTGCCTTGCACAACTGTTTGGCAGTCTTTACTACACGATAGACATGATTCATGTCGTGAGCTAGATCTTGATTCATTTCTTTAGCAATAAAATTGATCATTGCTTCTTCATAGTCTTCACAGGAAAACATCGGCATTTTCTAATACTCAAAACTCACAGATTACATTGGCATAGAGTGCCATATAATCGCAAATGAACAACCTATAGCAACCGCCCAGGACACAGAACGCAACTTATCGACATCCAGCAAATACAAAACATGGTAGACAACTTGCGCCCCAATGTGAGCTAGGGCGAGATATTGTATCGTCTCAGATGTCGATTCAGTCACCAGAGCAACCAGAACTGCAGGTGTAAATACAATCAGCGACTCAAACGCATTTTGATGTGCTGCTAATGCCCTCGCCCCAAAACCGGTTAGACCGGTTTGCTGACTTCTTGGATGACGATTGTCGTAGCCACCAGCTTTATTCATCGCGATGGCCACGGGTATCTTAGCAATGTAAGGGAGAATCGTGGCGACGAGTAGACACCAGATTAGAGTGGTCATTAGGACATCCTTTTCCTATAAGATCATGTGTTTAGTATATCGAATTAATCAACTAAGTAGTAACCAATAAGGTTCTGTGTTTCAAGACCTTGTAGACGACCATCCTGGAGTAATTCATCTTTGCCAGTTTTCGTCATTCGATCCCAATCATACGTTGGACCGTCTGTCTCATTGCCATCAATAACCCAAACGCTGTCCGACCCTTTCTGGTACTGTTCTTTTTCGAACAGTTCATCGCTAAACCAAACGCGAGACATCTTACTCATCATGGCTTCATCTTGACTAGACACACTAAACGTTGTCCCATCTGAGCGCACGGCTTTGTTAAAAACGAAAGGAAGCTCTGAGCCAAAACATGGCGTTCCGAAACTACAGCTCAACGATTTAACCACTTGAATGAGATCGGTTTCTTTCTCATTAAATAAGTTACCTTTTGGTACTGAGTTAAAGCTACCACGATAGTTAAACTCATACATAGTCGCTTGAATTTGAGAATCATCAGCTGACGCGACCTTGGCTCGAATAGGGCCCGCAAACATCATATCGCTGGTCATTTGGTTAAACTGCTTCATGTTATCAAACGCACCGCTAAGCTCCTTTTCAGAGTTAGCCGCATAATCCTCAAAGCCAAGTAAGGTGCTTGTCTGATCAGTATTACCTAGACCATAGAACAGTGTATTTACAGCTTCGTAAGCGGTCTCCGGTAGAAGGTTGATGATGTCACCCAACTCTAACTGGGTGTTTACATCATTGCCATCAATACTCGCTAGCTCAGCTCGCAGCAATTCAACATTGTCATCTTCTGTTAACCAAGTAGCGATGACTTCGGGTGCTTGTGCCCCATTTTCTTCAGTCAAAAGATCTGGGTCATTGTTCATGATCAAATCCACTACCATAGGAATCAAGAAGGTAATGTCCGCCAGTGAACCAAACGCTCTCTCATCCGCAGCGTTATAACCTGCAACCGTTGGTACTGTAAGTTCAGTATCAAAAGGTTGAGATTTTAGGTGATAACCTTTGTCTGACCCAATCAGTTTTTTACGGTACTCAATGTAAGGCGCAAATGGCATCAACGTCGCTATTGGAGTCGCGTTTGAGCTGATTGGGTTTATTGTTGCAGCGCTAGTAACTACCCAATCCACAATCTTAGACGTTGCCTTAGACATTGATTGTTGCTTGTCCATAATTTCTTTCAGCGACATGTTCTCCATCTCAGAGACAGACGCGAAGGATTCAGCATTGCTGCTGCTTTTATATTCAAAGCCATATGGATTACTTTGCATGATTGCGCGCTGGAAATACTCGCCAGCAATAAACTCATCGCTGCTGTCTTGCTGCAGGATACCTATCGACATAGCGCCTGCGCCCTGCCCCATAACTGTTACGTTACCTGCATCACCGCCAAACTTATAAATATTGTTGTTAACCCACTCTAATGCGCGCTTTTGATCACCAATACCAAAGTTTCCGCCTTTGCTGTCATCTTTGTAAGTCGAGCCAAGTAAACCCAGACGGTAATTAAATGTGACTGCGATAAAAGGCTTTCCGTCGAGTTGTCCTTGAGCGACAACGTTGTCACCGTGAATGTGAGGATCCGAACCAGAGCCGTTTTCAAAGTTACCACCATGAATGAACACGTATACAGGTAAAACTTGATCTGCCACTAGGTTACTTGGTCGCCAAATATTAAGATTTAGGCAGTCTTCTGATTGACGAATTTCGGTTAACGCCGTTTGCGGACATACGGCACCAAACTCTGTGGCATAACCATCTTCTAGAGCAACCGTATCACTGTGATTAAAGCGAGTCGCTTCTGCATAAGGGATACCCTTAAAGCTCTCAATTCGAACCTTTTGTTGTGTACCCGCAGTATCGCGTACAACAACAGACTCGCTAGTGCCGACCAAAGTGACATCGCCAATTTCAGCTTCAACTGGATAGCTTAGACCTGGTTCTACAGGTTTAGGCTCGCTCGGTTTGGTTGTAGAGTTGTTGCTGCCGCCACAAGCAGCAAGCGCCAAAGGAATCGCTAGAGATAGAACAGTACGAACAGACTTACGCATAATTGACCTTACTTAATATCATTCTGAAAATCATTCGACAGAGGGACTATTTGTTCCTTCCCTCAGTTAAGTGCGGTCATTTTATAAGCAGGTGGAATTTGTCGTTAATCGCGTTTGAAGGACGCAATCATCACCAGCTTGGATGATGATGTGACGTATTATTTGTGTCCTAAATTACGCTCCTTTATTAGAGATTAATGGATTAGTTCTGTGCGCAACTCGTTCGCAATTTCCGTCACCCTGTGCTCCTCTACGCCAAAATCATTCAACAATTCACGTCCTTTGCTGAGGGTACTTTCTATATAGACGGAACTTGCATGATTGACGCCAAGATCTCTCAAAAACACCTCATCTAACCTTGAATTTGTTCTCGCGTAGACTTCCACATTTTTATACTTGCACAACACTTTAGCTATCTTTCTCAACCTAGATGACTCAGTAACTGAAATAAACGCCCCTTTTGCTAAACCCATTCCAGCGAGTTGCTGCGTTTTGGTTGATAAAATATCACCGAAGTGCGCATTGAGATTCAGTGACTTAGCGCGGCTGACACGGTCATAGTCCAAATCATAACCCACGTAACTGATACCCGCTTTTTCAGCCATCATACAAACGAGCCTACCTACCTCATCTAAACCGATGACAACAAGTTCGCAATTCGGTGAACCATCTTCATTCTGTCGCTCTTGCTTGGTTATTAGCGCGTCACAGATTTTCTTGCCAAACTCGTACAACCAAGGTGTCGCTATCATACTTAAACTAATCACAACAAAACCAATTGAGACCGTTTGTGGAGACAGAAGCTCAAAAGCTTGCGCGACGCCAAACAATACAAACGCAAACTCACCAACTTGAGCAAGGGCGAAAGCGGTTTTGGTTGCTACTAATTTGCCTTTGCGATCCAAGAGTGCGAGCCCGAAGAACACTGAGAACTTAATTAGGATGGCTGCGACCAGTAGTCCCAAGATCAGAATGGGGTGGCCGGCGATGATATTTGGGTCAATCGACATGCCTACCGCCAAGAAGAACAGAGACATTAAAATACCCTTTATCGGCGCAACAACCTCCTCCAGTATGTGTTTAAACTCCGAATCAGAGAGCAGCATACCCAGTAAGAAGACGCCTAAGGTTTCAGATAGCCCCGCTTGTTGTGAACACAAAACTGTCAGGAGGATGGCGCTTGCTAACATGAGTACAAAGGCCTCTTTACTTCGCAGTTTTGCACTCCATACGAGTAACTTGGGCAACACAAATCTTGCCAACAACACTATCAGGGTTATGACGCCTACAAACACTAAGCTTTTTTCGAGAAGCCCCACCTGAGCTTCGACTTTGCTATGGGCAAGAATGGGAATTACCCCCATAACCAGCACAATACTCATATCCTGCCCCATTAAGTTGGCAAAGATATTCTTCCCATGCGAAGTGCCCAATTCCCGTTTGTCGGCAAGCATACTCACCACTACCGCGGTCGATGACTGAGCGAGGATCAAGCCTAATACCAGACCGACTTCCCATGACATATCAAAAAGTACCGCAACAATGGTAAAGCATGCCCCCGTGAGCGCGACTTGACCCATGCCCTGAAGTAACAGCGTTTTACGCATGCTCCAGAGTTGTTTTGGGCGCATCTCAAGCCCCAGGGTAAACAGGAATAGCACCACACCAAAATCGGCAATGGATTGCAGTGTTTCGACATTATTCGACGCGACAAGCCCAGGTGTGTTCGGACCTAAAATCACACCCGCAATGATAAAACCCACTACCGAACCAATATTAAGCCTTACAGAAACTGCAACGCAGCAGCCAATGATCAGAAACGCTAATGCGGCCGTCATTAAGAAGCTATTCATATCCATGGTTTAGAACCCCGTGCCAACTTGAAAGTAAGCCGTACCTTGATCTTCACTAAATGCCACATCGACGCCCACATGGATACCGTAACGCCTCGCGATCTGGTAGCGAAAACCGACACCATAAGCATCGACCGTATCTTCAAACAGTTCATTATGTTCTTCTGCTGTTGAGCCAACGCCATAAAAAGCGTTGATGGTCCAACGATGGTTCAAATGCCACATCGCCTGAGCTTGTAATGTACTTACTTCATCACCTTGATATTTATATGCTGCTACACCACGCATATTGATATAAGGTTTTGCCAAAGGTGGTAGGTAACTTTCATCGGTGTTTAGAGAGCTATATGAACCGGCAAACGCCAAGGTTAAATGCTTGTTTACTGGCACGTATTGGTAAGCATCAACCTCAAACGTCGCGTAATCAAAATCGCTACCTAGGGCCGAGTCATAAACCAGATATTCTGCAACCACGGACGAGCCCTTAGTTGGAAAAAACAGATTGTTTCTCGTATCGTATTCGGCCACTAACCCCAAAGCGGATAGTGAGCTATCAAATTTTGCTCCGAGATTAGACATCTCTAGGTTACGATCATTGATATCCAACGAGAGAGAATCGATGGTGGTACTGAAGCTCGAATAGGTTTGCGACACCCCCAAAAACAGATCACTGTTTGGAACTCGAAACGATACACGCTGCTTCATCAAAAAGCCTTCACTTTCGGTTCCCATACCTAGGGTGCCAGAATAAGGGTCAATAAAGCCGGGTAAACCATCTCCCTGAAATCTTTTATAGACATCGATGTTGGCATGGCCATAACCTGCTCCACCGATATAACGAATACTGTCTTCATTCCAAGTATGTCGGTGGCCAATGAGTGCCATCCAGGTACCATTGTCGGTATACGCACCACCAGCCACGGTAATCGCTGGAGCCAGTAGTTGTGCACCCCCATCGAGTGATGTCAATGCATGCTGCTTGCGCTTTTCGCGTTCATCGTCTGATTCGTGAAGGAACATACCAAGCATACCGCCCCCCACACCAATTGCAGGTTCGGTAATCACAATGGGAACTGGCAAAAAACCATAGGCATTGTTCGCCAGGTAATCGCCCATATCCAGATATCCGTCTTGCGGATCAATCATCGCACTACTGAAAGGACTGGCAAAAATGGAAAATGCAAATAGTGCTGCTGTCGAAGAAGATGTATTGATTTTAATCATGGGAAAATCGCCAAATAAAAAAGACCCGATTAATACCGCTCAAACTGTTCCCGTCTGGTATTAATCGAGCCAAAATTGAAGTGTTGTTATTTTTTGTCCGCTAAGGTGCTTCTGTTACCCACAAGGTTTCCCCTTGTGCTTTGCGGTAGCCATAGTTGTAAAGGTTGTTCATGTATTCAGCATCAAACATCTTTTTGCCTTTTTTATGAGCTTTAAACGATGTATCCACATAGGTAAACGCGATGTCATAATCATTGCGCTCACTCATATAAAGCATGCGATACATGTCTCCACGCGTTTGTTGAAGCGTCAGGTTGCTAATACTACGCGACAACAGATCCATGCCTTTGTCTTTTACTTGCTTGTAACCTGGTTCAAGCGTACCGTTTCGAATTACGTGAACTTGAGGTGGCTGTTCTAAACCCATAGCCTCACTCAACTGGCCGTAGTCAAAGTTTGATGGATCAAAGAACATTTGGAACGTTAGACCACCATCAACATGCAACTCCTCGAGCGTTTCGCCTTCGTACTCCACATTAATGAACTGTGGAGGAAACACTCCTGGTATCGAAGCACTAGCTGCCAAGATTTGGTGAATTAACTCAGTCTTGTTCGGTAAATCACTTGCAGCAATTTGACCTAAGTTCCAAGTAATCTGCTTACCCGAGTCGAAGTGAGTCGTGCCAATGAATAGGCGCTTACCCAAGCGATGCTGCTCTGCGATCTTTGCAATCATGTCATCGCCGTAGGTCGTTTCCATCAGCTCGAACAAGCTTTTGCCGTTAGTAAAGGCATCTTTAAAAATCGTATTCAGAAAGTTCTTTTTGCCCAAAACTTCTCGATCATCAAGGCTTAGCATTACGTCACGAAGTTTATGAATATCTTCACCGCCAGTGAAAACAAACGGCGCAATAAGCGCACCAGCACTAACGCCGGTGACAATCGAATAATCTGGAAGCTTACCCGCATCATAAAGGCCATTAATTACACCAGCACCAAACGCTCCATTAGCACCACCGCCTGATAGCGCGAGAATATTCATTCGCTCTCCGCTCACGGTAATTGATGATGGGTGGTATTTGCTCTCTAATAAAAACTCTGGGCCTTCGTTACCCCAAAATCGATAAGGTTCTTCACCTTTAAATTGCTCTGAGTGCTGAAGGTTAACCTCGGTGTAATTCTCTTTTGTTACTCGGTCTTCTAAAGCATGCTGTGAAGAGCAGGCGCTCAAAACCAGTGCTAGAAGCACAATCGAATATTTTTTAGTTGTCATTGCGATATCTCTTAAATAAACGTTGGTCTAGGCTCGATTAGAAACGGTAACCGAGGTTAACTGTGAATGAATCACGGGTCTCACCTTTGTTGTAAAGGAAAGTCATGTTGTAGTGTTTACCGATCTGCTTGTTGAAACCGACCATGTATGCCCATTTGTTTAGGTTTACACCTACGTCATATTCAATGCTTGTATCCAATCCAAGGGCAGGTCCCAAATCACCAGTCATACTCGGTTTTAAGGCTTGGTATTCCGCACCTACAAAAAATTGAGCACGCCAGTCTGCAAATTGGTAGCCCAGCATTGGCTGAGCGGTGACTATGCCATCACCCCAGTCGGCGGTAGAGCCTTTTAGGCGAGTCTTTGAGTAACTTGCTGTAACTGAAGCAAATAATTGCTTATACCCCATAGACAACGTTGTACCAACACCTATCAAGTCATACTGAAGTTTGACCGGTACGCTAAAATTGATTGGGTCAAATCCAATTGGACCAATATTGATTGGTTGTGTTTGCGCATCCACAATCGCATCTACATCAATTTGACCGACATAACCAAACACATTCCAGAAAGGTAAGATATTCACATCACCACGGACGGTATATGACTCAGCCGTCACGTGAGCAATCGTATTTTCTGGGTTAACAATACCTTCTAACGGCACGCCACCAATGTTGAAATCTCTAAAATTAAAATCCATATCCTGACGTCGGTACGCTGCAGAAATACCAAATGGAAGCGGCACATCAATGCCTTGACGGCGAACCATATCAGCCATCAGTGGAAAAGTTCGGTCCAGCTTTACGTACTCTTCACGCATTCGCGGATCAGACACTTCTGAAAGCAAAGGCTGGTCTTGAACGACAGCACCAAGGTCTTCATCGTAATAAACGACCGGTGTTAGCTCGATCTCTAGGCTAAGGTCTTTCTTCTTTTTCTTGCCTTCAGCAGTGATGATCTTTTTGTTTACCACTACACGACCATTTGGAAGGTTGTCGAAAAATGTAACCTGCTTGTAGGTTTCAATCGCATTGTCACCCTGATTAAAAGGCGAGTTGTTAGTGACAATTAACGATACAGGCTGGCCATCAGAAAGTAGTAGTTTGCCTCGCATGAAACGAAAGTACGCAATATCTTGAGGCAAAGTATATTTTGAGTAATTAAACTCGATCTCAAGATCGCCATTATCTAATTCAGTAACAACCACAGAGTTTTTATCATACATCTCCGCGTACTGACGTAACTTATACTCAGCCTTAGTGATGTTCTCAATATTCTCGATAAGATCCGTATTCTCATCAACCTTAGAAGGGTCATATTTAATACGCAGGTCGATGTTGCCTTTCGTATCTGTTGTCTGTACCAAATACACTTCATTATCAACGCGAACACCGTCTAATACTTCGGTTTTACGAGCATGCTCAACAACATGGTCGCCTTGAAGCATTGAACTAATCGCAAGCTTTGGTAGATATTTTGGTACGCCATACTGCTCTAGAATATCGACTTCGCTATTATCTACTGTTGAAGCTTGCTCTGCGGCAAAGGCATTCGTTGTAATAGCAAGAGGCAGTAATAACATCGCAGTAGCGCGAGAAAGTGTTTTTAGCTTTAGCATTGTGAATAACCTAGTTCGGCGGGTCCAAGTCTATAAACCGTCGCCAGTATTCAGATTGCGTGTGTAACTCCTTGTTTTCACGGGAACGGTTGAGCGGCTTAATACCAGAGGCACAAAAAGATAACTAAACTGCGTGCTAAATTTTCTGGGCTTGCTGTCTCAACGAGGAGAATTATTAACCAGATTTGAATATTCAATTAATCGCGTTTGAAGGACCCAACCCTCACATCTATACTGAAACAAACAATTACAATATTATCGGTGGTTTACACATCTATTCTCTTGATTCAGATGCTAATCTCCACCGGCACAACAACTAGATTGAGATGTATATGAACTTCAGCATTGAACAACTACAGAGTTTCGTTGCGGTGTACGAACAGGGATCGTTCAGCAAAGCAGCTCAGGCGCTCGACAAGCACAGAACCACAATTGGACAAGTAATCAGTAACTTAGAAGATGAGTTGGCGGTTGAACTCTTTGAACGAGTGGGAAGAACTGCGCAACCAACAGAAGATGCGACGCTTCTTTATAGATATGCCAAACAAGTCATTGAGCAAGCCCGCTCTTTTGATATGCTCGCTCTGAGCTTGTCCTACGGCGAACTGGAATCGATAACAATTGCTTACAACAGTTTTCTTCCTCCGCGCGCAATAAGTCACGTCCGCAGAAAATTGCTCGAGTTGCACCCAAATATGAAGGTCAACTTTATCATTCGCAACCGGATCGACATTTTAGAAGGAATAAAAGAAGACACGATACAATTTGGGCTCATAAATATAGACGACCGCTCTCTCATGAGTAGCATAGACTCTACTCTGGTCAACAACATTACCTTTAGTGTTTTCGTGTCAAAAGACCATGAGGTCCTCAAATTGCCGGAGGAACAGCGCTGGTCGTCGCTAAAATCTCAAAAGCAAATCGTCATCAAAAGTATGATTGAAGATAATATGGAAAATAAAACCATATCTTCATCAGATTATGAAGTGGTCGATCAATTATCACTAGCGCTGGAGTTGGTTCGCGACAACGTCGGTTGGGGATTACTTCCTAGATTGGTAACTTATACTGACTATAATGCTGACGACCTCGTAGAAGTTGAACTCTCTGTGATGAAAGAAAAGTTTAGAGTTCCGATGGCTGTTTGTTCACCACACTCTAAACACCTTCGAACTTTACATTCGGAAATCGTTAGTACTCTTGTGTCTTATGTAGAGAAGGTTAACAAAGAGGCACTCGAAAAATATGGAAAGTCTAATTAGGATTTCGCAAGACAGTTAAGAGCCCTCATTAGAGGGTTCTATCCTTCAAACGCGATTAAACGTTTCAATTCTCTACCGTTAATATCCTCTCCAACGAAACAACACACCCCTTCGAGAGGACAACATGAAAAAACTACTAATCCCTGCAATGATCGCTGCCGTTTCTGCAACTGCATTTGCTCAGCCACACCAATCTCACGAAACTAACCTAGATATTATCAACCACCAAATGAGTCAACTTCAACAAATTGACAGCACTGTAGATATGTATGTCGTTACTGATGAAACACCAAATTTTGAATATGTGACATATACAGGCACGCTAGCACAAGACTTCAAAGAAGTTTATATCACCCGTGAAGAAGCAAAAGAAATGGGCCTTGAGCAAACTAAAAAGTTTCACGTTTACAGCGCAATGAACCCTAACCAGCTATCAAAAAACATCGCGAAACACATTGAGCGCGATGCACCAAAATACTTCTCTGTTGATTTTTACCAAAATATGGTTGGTAACTCAGACATGGTTGAGTATGTAGCAAAAGTTATCGAGTACAAATAATCGATATATAGCTGTAGCCCCGCTAAAGCGGGGTTATCCGACCCAAAATGAATACTCAATTTTATACAAAACTCTTCATTATTTTGGCGATTGGATTTCCTTTGTCGGTCTACGCTGGCAGCGATGCCGCCTGGCGTATCCATGCACCTTTAAAAGATTGGTATATCAAAGACAAGCTTAGGTACTGCACATATCAAAGCGGGGACACTCGATTCTACATAGTTCAGCGCAGCGCAGAGCCTTGTGATAAAGAAGCGGTTGGTGACATCGAGCCACCTAAACAGGTCAAAAAACCATCACTAAAGGTCCCTAGAAAGTGGACTGACATCCAATAATTCATCGAACGTTGAATGGATTCAACCTTAATATAGGTATTGAACCATGCCACTTTTCAAATCGAAACTCGCGTTTATTACCCTCACATTACTCGCCCTAGCGGGCTGTGCGGCCCCCCAGCCAGAGGTATCTGAGCAGTTCCAAAATGATTGGGAATTTAAGACCGTCAAAGGCCAAGTCGCTTTGGTTGAAAGTGCGCCAGAAGCTATCGCTAGACGTATAGAACTGGTCCGCAACGCGAAAACCAGTATCGACATCGAATATTTCTCTTGGAATAAAGACACGACGGGTCTTCTATTTTTAAACGAACTGGTATTAGCCGCCGATCGCGGCGTAAAGGTTAGAATCATTCTAGACGATTTGCTCGTTTTCAATGAAAAGTGGCTGGCATCTGCGGCAACGCACGAAAACTTGGACATCCAGATCTTTAATCCATTTAATTCGCGAAAAGCGGGTTGGTTGACGCGAGCCTTCGATTTTCAAAAACATCAAAAAGACCTCGACCATCGCTTGCACGAAAAATACATGAACATCGATGGTGAAACACTGGTACTTGGAGGACGAAATATTGGTGACGATTACTTCAGTTACAAGCCTAAAAACAACTTTTTCGACCTAGACATACTAGTTCAAGGCGAGGTTACTGAGGATTTCGAAAGAAACTTCGAAGAACATTGGATCGCTTACTACACCACAGATATCGAGTTTCTTATCGAGTTTAAAGATAAAAAGCCATTGCAATCGTTTCACCGCACCTTTGAAAAGGTGACCAAGAGTAAACAGGACGTAATCGGAGATATTGAAAGTAGAGTCAGAGCATTACAAGAGCCAAGCTATATCTCAGCCAAGCTGACACCGGTTTTTGACTCAGCGGAAAAGCTGCATGACTCAATGCCCTACTTTCGTCATCGTATCGAGCATTTCGTATACCGCTACCCGAGCGCGAAAAAGGAGCTGGTGATTTCGACGCCTTACATGCTGCCAAATGAAGACGGTTTTAAAGTTGTCACTGACTTTGCAAACCACGACGCAGACATAACGCTAGTGACTAACTCGATGGCATCAAATGATTCAGGTTTTGTGCCAGCATACTATGAAAAACACAGAGATGAGCTTCTTGATAAAGGCGTGAGCATCTACGAATACGATACTCACGCGATACACTTGAAGAATGTGAATACCCGGAAGGGGCACTACCATAACAAGGCATTTATTCTAGATGGTAAGTTGAGCTATATCGGTTCATCTAACTTTGACCCACGCTCAGACTTCTTGAATCTCGAGTTCGGCATTATGATCGAAAGTGAAGCGTTTGCTCAGCAATTGCAACACTATCTGCTTGGAGACAAGAGTTTGTATTGGAACGTCGAAAGAAATGACGATGGTAAACTAGAATGGCGTCGAGGAAACCAGCTTAAAAACAAAGAACCAAACTATGGTGGCGCAAGCAAAGTATTTGATAAGTTGTATCGAGCAATCAACATCGAAAACGAGCTATAAAAAACGCGCTAGAGCATGCTCTAGCGCGTTTTTTCGATGATAGGATTAACCTTGTGCAGGGCGCAGCATGAACCAGTACGGGAAGTTCTCACTCTTCGAAAGCACTTCAAAGCCACGACGCTCGAACGTCTTCACGACTTTTTCACTGGAAGCGACTACATAAGTCGGCTTACCTGCGGCATCAGCTTGGTCAGTCACCGTCTTAATTAACGCACTCGCTAGACCTTTCCCGCCTGCTTTTGGCGATACGCCTAAGCCCCACAACCAGTAGCAGTCTTGCAATGGTGGAACCGCGAGCATCTGTTCACAGACTTCTTTAGCAATCTCGATTCGATTAGAGCCCATCATTCTAGTCACAATAGATAGGATTTCCATTTTTTGCATCACATCTGGCTGGTGTTGACCAGGTGCGCGCATAATAACGCAACCATCTCTTTCTGGCGTCGTGTATACTTCACCGCCGCCCAAACCCCACTCGCCTACTGCCCAGCGCCAGTAGCAATCGTGGGCAAAGTCTGCAACGTCATCTTGTCTTAATGCGGCTTGCATCGCCTCGTTGTCGGCATAAGCATCTAGAAACATCGCGCACAGTTCTGGTACTGCTGAGTAATCCGCTTTTATGATTTTCAGTTCTGACATACTACTTCCTCATTGCAAACAAATGGACACCATCCGTTCTTACGTACTATCACCCAATTTAAGTACATTAAATTGATGTAGATAGTAAGTAACATTAATACTAATCCAAAGCAATCAAACATATGCAGTAGGCTTGAACATCGCCCAACAAACCTAATCGAAGTTAGGCATCAGCGCTCTCTACTGCTGATTGAGTCCCACTCTGCTGCTTAATCATGATGGCTAAAACGGCGGTTATGGCTAATGCAAAGCAGTAGTAGGAATGACCAACAACCTCAAAAGGTGACAACTCAAATACTGAGCCTAACAACAGCACTTGAGCACCATAAGGTAAGATGCCCTGAATTACACAGGAGTAAATATCTAGAAGGCTGGCGGAACGACGTGGCGCTACCTGATATTCATCTGCGACCTCTTTTGCCACGCTACCTGATACGATAATCGCGACCGTGTTGTTAGCAGTACATAGGTTTACCATTGAAACCAGACCAGCGATACCAAATTGACTCGCTCGACGAGTCGAAGTTTTATCATGATTGGAACCAAAGGTGCGAATCATCTTGCTCACTAACTTGGTTAAGTAAGCCAAACCACCCTGCTGACGCATCAGCTCGCTCAAACCACCGATGAGCATCGAGAGCAAAAAGATTTCCTGCATGTTTCCGAAACCCGCGTATATATCCTGACCAAAGTTAGTTAGTTCATAATCTGCGACTGATGTAAGGCTAACTAAACCTGCTAGCAAAATTCCGACTGTCAACACGACAAACACGTTCAAACCCGAAACAGCCAAAACAAGAATGGCAAGATAAGGCATGACTTTAAACCATTCGATAGGACCCGTTTCCGGCAACTGTGTCGCTGAGCTGTTAAAAGCAAAAATCACAATAGCAACCAGTGCAGCAGGAATCGCAATTCGTACATTCTCTTTGAACTTGTCTTTCATCTCGCAACCTTGAGAGCGAGTTGCAGCAATCGTTGTATCTGAAATGATCGATAAGTTATCACCAAACATTGCGCCACTAAGCACAACACCTGCGGTGATAGGAATGCTCATTCCTGCTGACTGAGCAATACCCAATGCGACAGGCGCGACAGCAGCAATTGTTCCCATTGATGTGCCCATTGCCGTAGCAATGAACGCCGAAATCAAAAAGATGCCAGGAAGAATCATACTGGTTGGGATTGAGGAAAGTCCCAAGTTGACCGTCGCATCAACGCCACCTGATGCTTTTGCGACTGCTGCAAATGCACCGGCAAGCAAGTAGATCATACACATGGCAACGATGTCTTGATGACCCACACCACGCAAGAACTGTTCGATGGCTTTATTCAGTTTCTCTTTACTTAATAGAACCGCCAACACAACTGCAGGTAACGCTGCGATTGGAGCTGGCAGTTGATAAAACGCAAAATCGACACCTTGATACGTAAGGTAACTACCTACTCCAATAAATAGGAGTAGGAACAGCGCTAAAGGCAACAGTGCGACTATAGATGGCGAAACAGATTGATGGTTTTTATTGTTTTCTAACATTTGAACAGCAGTGTGGATAACAGGAAGGCGTGCAGACTAAAGAGATCGTCCAGACTTGTCAATTTCTAGACGTCTAAATGTCTATTTTAGAGAAAATTGATGCTATAAGGCTGCCGAATACTGCTGATAATTTTCACGCCATTCGATCGCCTCATCCATTGGCATGGCTTGCGCATAGAAATAGCCTTGAGCAAACTTTATCCCGAACTCTCTTGCCAGAGCTTGCTGTTTGGCTGTCTCAACGCCTTCAATAATCACATCGAAGTTTAAGTCTTTTGATAATCCAGTGATAGCTTTGACAACCGCACGGGTTTCCGGTTTGTTTAGTGCCTCCCGAGTAAAAGACTTGTCTATTTTTACAATGGAGAATGGAAAGTTCTTCAGAAGGTCCAACGATGCATTACCGGTTCCAAAATCATCCAGTTGTAAGGAGAAGCCCAGCTCATTAAGTTTATTGAGAGAATTTAAAGTAGCGGACTTATTTTGAAATATGGCGGTTTCAGTAAGCTCTAAAGGGAACTTACTCGCTTCTAACCCCTGATTTATGATCAGCGCTCGTAGATAATCAACAAAATCTGACCGTTCCAGTTGAACCGCTGAGATGTTCACTGATACGTAGTGATCCATTCCAAGAGCTGCTAGCTTTCTCTGAAACGCAATACTCTTTTCAAACACTAACTCCCCAACTCTCACTATATCGACGGTCCGCTCTAACATAGGAACGAACTCACTAGGACTAACATAGCTGCCGTCAGCTTTTTTCCAACGGAGCAACGCTTCAAAGCCACTTACCGATAATGTTGTCATATCAATCTGAGGCTGAAACCATACTTCAAAGTCTTTCTGTTCTACTGACTTTCTCAATTGCTGGTACAAATTAAAGTTGGTCTTGCTTTCCGTTCCAATTTCACGAGTAAAGCGTTGAATTCCGGACGTTGTCACAGGGTTTCGCTTAGCAAAGTACATAGCCGTGTCAGCGCAAGATAGAAGCTGTTTTAACTCAAGGCTATCATCGGGGAAACAGGCTATGCCTATTGAGCAATCGATGCGTAATTGGGTAGATCCCAAATCGATAGGCATTCGAATCTTTAGTTGCAACGAGCGAGCAAACTCATGTGCCCCTTCGTCAGAGTCCGCAAAATGCAAAATAGCAAACTCATCACCGCCGAGTCTGGCAACTTTATCATTGACACTAATTACTTCTGAGACAGCAGCGCTCACCTTATTGAGAATCGCATCACCGGCAATGTGACCTAGGTTATCGTTGTAAGATTTAAAATTATCGATGTCCAAAAACAATAGGAACGCTCGCTTATTTCGTCGCTCCAACAGGGCTTCAAAGTGCTCAAAAAAACTTCTTCGATTAGGTAGCCCGGTAAGAAAGTCAGTCCTAGCTTGCAAGTTTGCATTACCTTCGGCCTCCTTTCTCATTTCTACTTCGTCTAAGAGAGCCTTTTTACTAACCGTTGTTGTTTTTAGTTGCTGATACATTTCCTCTAAATCAAGCGTCAACTCGTGCCATTCGTTGATACGTGATTTCTTAAATGAGTGATGATCGTATTGATCATAACACTCACCAATTCTTTTTAGCTCAGACTTCACAGCCTTTAAAGGCAGTATTAAAGCACTATATAAAATGACCAGTAACACAATCGAGAACACTGCGGTAATGGTCACGACGATATACTGATAGTAAGAAAGCTTAGATAGGTCTTGTGACGCAATCTGCCTCGCTTCATGGCTCAAGTTATGTAACTGTGTTATTAAGTTTTGACTGTACGTATTGAGATTAATCGTTATCCATTGAATATCCGTGTCAATCGTCGCATCTCGCAGTAACTCAAACTGCATTCTTATTCGAGATATATCCGTGTCCAGTCGTTTCGCCAGCACTTTCTCCTCAAGGTGTGTGATATTGAGAAGATGGACCGACTGACGTTCGATTTTATCTAAAGTCGCTGACCATTGAACAAGTGATGTTGGCGAACGGTATAAGTTGTAATCAGCGACGATTACGTTCAACTGCGATGCCTGTTGCCCAATTTTAAACGCTTTTTCATCGAGTTTGAGCACCGCATCTTTTACATCATCTTGTTTCTCTGACAGATAAAACATCGCGACCATGAAACCAGCCACGATGACAACAAAAAGCGTCAGTATTTGTTTAATGCTAATTTTCATAGTCGATTATCGTTTGCCTCAAAGGAGCTGCATCTCGGAGAGGTTCTGGGCGCAACATGTCACGTGTGTTTACAATAGCTTCTTCATACAAACCATGAGATTTGAGCCACACAAGTTCTCGATTAAAAAGCGTCACCAACGGCTGATATAGAGATACAGAAAGAACACTCTCCTCAAGAAGTTTCTCAAGTTGCTTAGGATCGGTTTTCAGGTTTTCTATGAGTACGGCTTGCGCATAGTCTGATCGCTCTTCAATAACAGACTCCGCCCTAATCAATGCCTCTAAAAATCGGGTCACGACTTCATCTGGTACACGGTTGTGTACTAGTACAAGTTCATACTGAAGGTAAGTACCAGGGAAGTACTTCACATATGCCGCCCCATCCCGTTTTGCTGCTAGGTCGGTAATGAAAGGTTCACGAGTAGTAATGTAATCACAATCTCCATCGATGAGCCGTTCGTTTAGTTCTGCAACATTTACAAATTCGAAACTAACGTTTTTAGCTCCACTTCGCTCGACAAGGGTCTGTCCGAAAAAATGCAGGGCAGATAAGTATTGAGTACAAAGGACTTTATTTTCGATATTTGAAATATCTAAGAAGGGTTCGAGGCTAGCAATTCCGTTGGCGTTGTCAGAGTCAAACACAGTTGCAACAACGCGATAACTAGGTAGCAAATGTTGATGAGCCAGGTAAGCAATATCAGCGGCTAAGATGACATCCGCATCTACGTGATTATTAATTACAGATTTAATAGCCAGCTTGCCACTTGGTTTTGATTCAATAGAAACCTTTAGGCTATGGTTCTCAAACTCACTTGTACCGTTTGCTAGGTGTAAAAGCCCCGCGCCAGGCTGTAAGCCTGTCACAACCAACATCTCTTCTGTTAAATTTGACTTAACGTCTTTGTCGCCGCAACCAAAAAAGCAAGGATACGCAAGCGATGATAAATGGCACTCTAACCATGCGATCTACCTCGGCATTTTCTTTTCAATATAGTAAACAAATCGCCGTATTGTATCTTTATTCGAATTTGATGGTGGTTTGGCGATTAAAGCAGCGTGTGTCGGGGTATTTTTGTTTGTTCATTGCCTTGTAATAGCAGCAATGGTCTAATAAGAGATTACTGGAAAGCCTTGATTACACGGCTGACTTTACGACTTAAGGAAGCACTTCGAATGTCCCGACACCAACCCACTTTTTTCTTCTTTGATTACGAGACTTGGGGTGTTAGCCCAGCGAAAGACAGACCTTGTCAATTTGCGGGCGTTAGGACAGATGCTGACTTCAATATCATTGGCGACCCTTTAGTCATTTATTGCCAGCCACCTGCTGATTATCTGCCTTCGCCAGAAGCAGCGCTGATTACCGGAATCACACCTCAACTTTGTCAGGAAAAAGGGCTTCCAGAACCTGAATTTATCGCGAAGATCCATGAGCAATTAGCGGCGCCAAATACCACAAGTCTTGGCTATAACAGTATTCGCTTCGACGATGAAGTCACTCGATATACCTGCTATCGCAACTTCATCGACCCATATGCATGGAGCTGGCAAAATGGCAATTCACGCTGGGACTTGCTCGATGTAATGAGAGCCTGCCATGCTCTTCGCCCTGAAGGTATTGAGTGGCCTGAAAACGAGGAAGGCTTTACCAGTTTCAAGTTAGAACACCTTTCTGTCGCGAATGGTATTGAGCACGAAAACGCACACGATGCGATGGCAGACGTCATTGCAACCATCGAGCTTGCTAAGAAAGTTAAAGCAGCACAACCTAAGCTGTTCGACTACTTTTATTCAATGCGAACCAAACGCAAACTCAATGAGCTCGTGGATATCGTCAATATGACGCCACTTATGCACGTGTCTGGAATGCTCGGTAAAGAGTGCCAATACACGAGCTGGGTAGTACCAATTGCATGGCACCCAACAAACCAAAATGCCGTGATTGTTGCCGATCTCGCCAAAGATCCTCAGCCGTTACTCGATTTAGATGTCGAAGCACTTCACAAAAGGCTCTACACTAGACACGATGATCTAGCAGAAGGTGAACTGCCCGTTCCACTTAAACTTATTCATCTAAACAAATGCCCTATTCTTGCTCCAGCTAAAACGCTAACCGCAGAAAATGCAGGTGTGATCGGCATCGATAGAGAACAATGTTTGAAGAATCTTGCCCTCATCAAGCAGAACCCAGAAATACGAGAAAAGCTAATTGGGCTATATGGCATTGAAAGAGAGTTTGAAAACGATGATGACGTTGATACTCAGCTCTACAGTGGTTTCTTTACACCTGCAGATCGCAGTGCGATGGATATTATTCGAGATACCGACCCGAACAATCTATCCGCATTAGACATTAGTTTTAGCGACTCTCGAATTGAACCTCTGTTGTTTAGATACCGAGCCCGCCATTTTGCGTGGACCCTTGATGAGGCTGAGCAGCAGAAGTGGGCAAATCATTGTCGTGAATTTTTCGAAAGTCGTATTGAAGACTACATGCTAAATATGGAAAACTTAGTTCACGAACATGAGTCTGACGAGAAGAAGCTCGCCATACTAAAATCCGTCTACCGCTACGTGGAGCGTCTCGTTTCTTAACTGCTCCATCCTCGTAGTTAAAAAGCAGCCACCGACTCTTTACCTGTGTGGCTGCGACATGTTTTGCGATACTATTCATCACTAAGAGGAAGCCATGCTCAAAACCGTGCTTCGCTATTTACTGTCTTTTGCTGTCATTTTCTTTTCTCTATGGCTAGGCAATGCGATTCAAAGCTTGTTAGGTGTTTCAATCCCTGGCAGTGTTTTCGGAATGCTCATCCTATTCACTGCACTAGCCACTGGCGCCATACCTGCCTCCATCGTTCAGCCAGGTGCTCACGTGTTTATTCGTTATATGATCCTGCTGTTCGTGCCTATCAGTGTGGGATTAATGAACCATTTTGAAATGTTAGTAGAGAATGCCCTACCTATTTTGGCAAGTGCCGTTGGTGGGTCTTTTATCGTATTGATCGCGCTTTCGGTATTTCTCGATCGCTTCTTAAAAAAGGGAGACAAATAATATGTGGCTTCCTATTACCGTTGCGGTATTTTTCTTCGCACGCTTCGTTGCAATGAAAGTGAAAAACCCGATCTTCAACCCACTACTCATTAGTATCGCAATATTGATCCCCGTTCTAGTCTGGTTCGACGTATCGTTTGATACCTATTACGCCGATAACGAATGGATCAGTTATTTACTGCAACCTGCCGTAGTCGCGCTGGCTTACCCACTTTATGAACAACTTCCCCAGATTCGTCAAAACTGGCGTATCATCGCGCTTGCTTGTGGTGTAGGTAGTATTGCCTCAATGTTTACAGCATCAATCATCGCAGTCTTGCTAGGTGCAGATATGGACCTAATTGCGAGTTTACTTGGTAAATCTGTAACCACACCAATTGCTATGGAAGTCTCCAGTCACTTGGGCGGAGAGCCCTCTATTGCGGCTATCTTAGTACTCCTTGTCGGACTATTTGGCGCCATAATGGCATACCCAATTTACAACATCTTTGGTGTCACCCACCCAATCGCCAAAGGTTTAACGATGGGGACGGTATCACACGCACTTGGGACCGCGACAAGTGCGGAGAAAGACCCGCGAGACGCTGCTTTTAGTTCATTAGCATTGGTTATATGTGGTGTCATTACTTCTATTCTAGCGCCATCAATGTTCGCATTTTCAATTTGGCTTACACACCTCATCTCTTAACCTAGACTTACCTAAGCACGATTGTGGATTGGTGGATCCCACCAATCCATAATTTGTGTGACATCACTCTTATTATGATAACGTTACACTCATTGCACTTTAATATGTGACAAAGATCACCTTTACTTCTTCAAAACTTGCTTAGAATGTAAGAAAACGTCCAATTACATAGGAAACCGCATGACAGATCGTTTTGATTCTGAGTTGGCCGAAATCCCAGAACATATTGCAAACTTTCTAAAGCCTATTATTACTGCGTCCGACTTCGACGCTACGATTTCTAAGTCGCAATTTGAAGAGTTATTGGCAATCTCAGGACTCGAAGACGATGAACTTCGTGTCGCTCTACTCCCGTTTGCTGCCGCTTACTCCTACGCACCAATTTCAGAGTTTTATGTCGGTGCCATCGTTCGCGGTTTGTCGGGTCGGTTATATTTCGGTGCCAACATGGAAATCATTGGCGCGCAATTGGGTCAAACTGTTCACGCTGAACAGTCTGCGATTAGCCACGCTTGGATGAAGGGTGAAACTGGTCTTAAAGACATCACCATTAACTACAGTCCATGTGGTCACTGTCGTCAGTTTATGAATGAACTTACGACAGCAGATACCTTAGTTGTTCAATTGCCTCAACGTGACGCGATGACACTTCAAGAGTATCTACCTGAGTCTTTTGGTCCTAAAGATCTTGGCATTACTGATGCGCTAATGAGCCCAAAGCAACACGGTTTATCGACTGAAGAGACAGACGCATTGATCTTGTCGGCAGTTGATGCCCTCAATAGAAGCCACTCTCCTTACACACAAAACTTAAGTGGCGTTGCTATTGCGACTGAAAGCGGAAAGGTATACCAGGGTGCTTATGCTGAAAACGCGGCGTTCAACCCGAGCCTTCCTCCACTTCAAGTAGCGTTTATGCAGTTATTACTTGATGGTGAATCATTCGAATCTATTCGTTTAGTCGCACTTGCTGAGATGGCATCTGGGAAAATTAGCCACCTTGCAGACACTCAAGCAACTCTTGAGGCCATTGATCCAGACATTCCACTCGAGTACATCTCGTTGTAATGATATGAATTCGAACCTTTTTATCGGCCCCGCTTAGTAGCGGGGCTGTTTTTTTTATGTCTATTGAAAAGGAATGGCAATTTGCCGCGCAAACGATTGCTTTCTTGGTTAATTCCAGTATGATCCACCGCAATTCTTCCTCATGAACGATCAAGGATATTATATGTTTGGTACTGCTACTCGTGAAAATGCTACGCGTGTATTACTGTTGGGCTCAGGTGAACTTGGTAAAAGAAGTTGCCATCGAATGTCAGCGTCTCGGTCTCGAAGTCATTGCTTGTGACCGCTATGCAGATGCCCCTGCTATGCAAGTTGCTCACCGCAGCTATGTACTGGATATGCTCGACGGGGAAGCACTCGAAGCTATCATCGAAAAAGAGCAGCCTGCGTACGTCGTACCAGAAATCGAAGCCATCGCGACTGACAAGCTAGTTGAACTTGAGAAAAAAGGCCTGAATGTCGTACCAACGGCTAATGCAACCAAGCTGACGATGAACCGTGAAGGTATCCGTCGTCTAGCAGCAGAAGAGCTGGGACTTAATACATCACCTTACCAATTTGCCGACAACTATGACGACTTTAAAGCGGCAGTTGCTCACGTTGGCGTACCATGTGTTGTGAAGCCGGTGATGAGTTCTTCTGGCAAAGGGCAAAGTGTCATCAAGACTGAGGCGGATATTGAGTCTGCATGGACTTATGCTCAAGAAGGCGGCCGTACTGGCGCAGGACGCGTTATCGTTGAAGGCTTTATCGACTTCGACTACGAAATCACCTTGCTTACCGTTCGAGCGGTTGATGGCGTTCATTTCTGTGCACCGGTAGGGCATCGTCAAGAAGACGGTGACTACCGCGAGTCATGGCAGCCACAAGTCATGTCTGATAACGCGCGAAAAGCGGCAGAATACACCGCTGAGCAAGTTGTAAACGCACTGGGTGGTTACGGTATCTTTGGTGTTGAACTGTTCGTTAAAGGTGACAAGGTTATCTTCAATGAAGTGTCTCCTCGCCCACACGACACGGGATTGGTCACACTGATTTCTCAAGATATGTCTGAGTTCGCGCTTCACGTACGTGCGTTTACTGGTTTACCGGTAAATGGTATCACCCAATATGGTCCAGCAGCATCAGCCGTTATCTTGGGTCAAGGGACTTCAAACAACATTCGCTTTGAGGGCATTGAAGACGCAGTATCACTGCCACAAACACAGATTCGTTTGTTCGGTAAACCAGACATCGATGGTCGCCGTCGCCTAGGTGTCATTTTGACAAAGCGTAAATCTTTAGAGACCGCTATCGACGAAGCGGTAGAGTGTGCAAAGAAGGTAAAAGTCGTTTACTAGCTTTATAAACACTCAAAATGGCAAGGCTCTGGTTTATCGCCAGAGCCTTTTTGTTATCGCGACTCCGACCAAACGGCAAATTCATTACCGCTTGGCTCACTAAAGTGGAAGCGGCACCCACCTGGAAAGTCAAAGATCTCTCTCACAATCACACCGCCGCTCTTTACGACCTTATCGTAGGTTGTTTCAATCGAGGGGCTGTAAAAGACCAACAGCGCGCCGCCTTTGCTTGCCACAGAGCACATGTCTGCTTTATAAAAACCGCCATTAAGTCCCTGATTAGAAAACGCGCTGTATTCATCGCCATAATCTTGAAAGTCCCATCCAAACGCATCGGTGAAGAACTGCTTTGTCTTTATTAGGTCTTTGGCTGCAAACTCTACATAGTCTAACTTTACTTCATCGCTCATCACGGCTCCTTATTTCTTCATTCTGTTTATCATAGTAGCGGATATTCATTCTTGGGGTTGTGAGAGGTAATGCAGTTTGCCCAATGCTACAACTGAGTTATTCAACGCCTGGTATGACCATAAATGCTCTATCCTTACGTACAAACCCTTGTAAAAACATACAACTGCTAGAGTTCAATTAGAAGCCATTATGAGACCTGAACGCTACTCTCTTTCAGCTAACATTATGACGCGCGCAAGCCTTTTGCTTGCACCGGTTATGCTCGCTGGTTGTTTCAACGATAGCCCATCAGCTAAGTTTATTGACTATCAAGAGAGAATAGCGAATGTTCAAGAGAGTGACTTACTCCCTCCTCCCGAGTTAACTCTGGTCGAACTCCCATCGAAAAGAGAGCTAACTAAAGAGATACCTAGGACAACGCTGGGACTTGTTGATAGCTACCAACTTCGTAAATGTCAGCTGTTCGGACTTATTGCGGAGCGAAACTCCGTATTAGGTAAGGTGCAGGACCAGTTTCGAAATTTTGATTATCAATTAAAGCTCATTGATGGATTAGAACGATGCCTAGCCTCGAACCAAATCGAATTAGAGCTCAAAACGAGCTTACAGGATATTTTGAGCGTTAAGTATCAGTACCTGCCGGACTATTTCTTCAACCTCGTTTATACAAGTGATGCAATGCGCTCACAACTCAACGGGCACGATTGGCTAGTAGCCAATAAAGGGAGTGCGGCGCTCCAAGTGCGCGAGTCATTAACTGCATTTAACCAAGTGGCTCAGTTCATTGCGACAAGCGACCGGGCAACGATTGAGCGACCTCCGCTGCTCACACCTTACCAAGAACAATTAGAGAAAAGTAATGTCATCGGTCGCCTAGCTTTTTCATTGGAAGCGAGCGCACATTGGATGCGCACCATTACCAACCAGCTCAACACATACGATGACCAGATTATTTGTGGTAAGAACAGAGATTCATCTCGATTTAAATACCTTGTTAATGTTTTCAACAATGTGTTTGTCGAAGAAGTACAGCCGTATTTATCCTATGTTGACTCTGAGTATCAAGCTATCGCTCAGGAAACGCAGTTCGTTTCCGCCTTGCTCTCTCAAAGCGACGCTAATGTCTATAGCCTTCACCAGCGACACCTTGAATTTAAGGAGACCAGTAGAGAGCACGTTAAATATTGGAAAGGGTTGTTTGAACGCTGCGGGCGCTCTCTGTCATCCATTCGAAATAACTAGCTCCAGCTACTCTTGCTCTCTAATGCGATGAAATCTAGCAAACCTAGGTACGCCATTATCAGTCCATCCATTGTGTTTGATAGTAACGATTTTACCAATTTCTGGAGGCTGCTTTCTCTCTTCATCAGTGAATCCCGTTCCTACGTATAGTCGTACGCCACCCTTTATCTCAATAAGCAGTGCGCCCATTACGCCATTAAACTTCCCCTTCCCGGGCTTGTATCCGACAACAACGCCTTCAGTATCTTGAACCGTTTTGACCTTGATTAACGAGCTATTTCTTCCGGGATGGTAGATTTCTTGCCGCGCCTTTAACATCAAACCTTCTGCTTCCTGCTCAGTAACATCCGCGAGGAGCGATGCCAACTCTTTATGTGTGGCGATAAGCATTTGCTCGACACATTGGATGTGTGTGTATGGTAATGAGTCACAGAAAGTTGTGAGATATTCGTAACGCTGTTCAAAAGTACCCAAGTGACCCGGCACATCAAACAACATAAACGTAATGCCTTGCCACTGCTCATCGTTTGGTGCTTTATCCAGCACCGTCTTTTGAACTTGACTAAAAGCACCTCTCCCAGCCCAAAGTTCTCCCTCTACCGATATGTTTGGTAAAGCTTGAATAAACCAGTTGGGCGCGTTCAATACTCGCCCTGAACGCGTTACTAGCTGTTTTCCCGTCCAGATTGCTCGCACTCCGTCTAACTTCTCACTGACGTAGTAGTTCTCTAAATCAACGTCTTGATCGTACTCCAGAGCGTTAGTCACACTTGGCGGCTTCGGTAGATATTGATGACCCTCTGCGTTTGCGGTGGCGGATATTGCCATGAGCGCAATAATGGTCGATACCCGGTTAAGTGTTATAGACACGGTTATCCCCTCTCTCTTCACGGTTATGACCAGTCTAGATCGAGAGATTTAGAGAAGTAGATATTGAGATGAGATCTTCGAGTTAGGAGAAAAGAAGATCCACAGAGTGACGTATCAGTTACATCTAGGTTTGATGTAAATCGAGGTTATGCCAAACGACTCCCCTTTATATCAAGTTCATCAACCTATTGATAAATTGAGTAAAGAGGAGTGTAAGAGGCAATACTTATTGAATACCAAGCTCTGTTTTGAGCGTTGCGATATGGTTAAGATCCATATTGTGAACCTTGAGCATTTGTTCGATTTGACTTAATGATGCCGTTGCAGAGTCGTATCGTTCGCAAGAGTCAGACTTAGCGTCCCAAGATGTCCCTTCGAGGTACAAGTCGCAGTCTTTTTTAAGTCTATCAAGGTTAGGGGTAATCTGGGCGCGCTCTTGTTCTAACTTCGCGACCTCTGCCTTTAATTCAGCTTCACGTTTGAACAGTTCTTGGGACTGCTCAAACATGGAGCTTTGAATATCATTCGTTCGAGCCAACTGAGTATTCTTTTTCTCTTCTTTTACCAATTGCTTCTTTTGATTCGAGAGTTGGTTTGCGAGATCTGTTTTGTCCTGCTCTAGCTGAGCAATTTGTGAGTTTAACTCTTCGACTTGCTCTTGATGTTCAGCAACCTTCTCTTCTACAGCTTTACGAAGCTTAAGCTGAGATTCAGACTCCGCCATCGATAGCTGCTCTGAAAGCGTTGCCTCATGGTTTTGAGTCTGTGTTAGGGTTTGCTGATAGCGCGTTTCAAGCTCAGTGTAACGCTTTTGCCAATCACTCTGCGTAATCGATGCACCAATAAGCCCGCCAGTTGCAATACCAAGTACCGCGGCGATCCCTATGTACAGACGAGCTTTATTATCTTTTTGCTCGATAACGACTACTTCTTCGTTATCAACCTGTTGGTTTTCTGATTGCTTATCCACTTATACTCCTGGGAGCGAAATCTTTTTATCGAATCAATTCGGAAACAACGAGCGTTGCTGTGTATATCAGAAACGCCGACACGACGGTGATGACGACACCTTTCTGTACTTTCTCGTTAGTTCGATAACGAAATAGCATAAACGCTAATACCACAAGAAAAGCGATTGCTAGTAATCGAGTCATAGATACCTCCTTGCACTAAGGGTAATCCAGTAGGTAGGAAGGTACGTGTTCCAAAAATGCACTGTACAAATCACTACTCTACCCCATAACGACAGGTTTAAAGTCAGAAACACTTCAAATATACCAAATGGTTGACTTTGCTACCCTATTTACTCAAATAAAATTGTAAAATTATTCATGACATCGCTAATTAATTACGCTAGGATTGCCGTCACAGATTATCTAGTAACTAGATATTTGTTCCGATGAAGACTGCAGGAGAGTGGTAATTAACCAAAATTTAACGTTTGGTTAAAACTACCCGCCGAAGAAGTAAATCTTTCAGGTGCTTTATTCTGAGAAATCAGACCTTATCGTCGATAAGGATAAAGTGAGGACTGTAGTTGGAGGAACCTCTGGAGAGAATCGCACTACTTTTGTAGATAGCGGTCGCCGAAGGAGCAAGCTCATTTCTAATGATGAGTGAAACTCTCAGGCAAAAGGACAGAGGAGAGAATAGCAACATTGAAAACATTAAATTCAGTATCTGGCTTTTTGCCAGGTTTAGCGACACGGATTAGTTACCGTCATTAATGCATTTCGTCTGCGAATGCGTTGGAGACAAACTGCCCTTTCTCTCTTCTCCTTAAGTTTTGTTTTATTAAGGGGAAATCATGAACAATCTTCAATCTTTACTGCAAACCATCGACTCATTCGTTTGGGGTCCACCGCTGCTCATTTTGCTCGTCGGTACGGGTGTTTACTTTACTTTTAAGCTTGGACTTTTGCAGTTCCGCCATCTTCCAACTGCACTAAAGCTTGTCTTTACCAAAGACAAATCAGGGCACGGTGATGTTTCTAGCTTTGCAGCCTTATGTACTGCACTATCTGCGACCATAGGTACAGGTAATATCGTAGGTGTAGCTACAGCAATCAAACTTGGTGGTCCAGGTGCTTTATTCTGGATGTGGCTTGCCGCTTTGTTTGGAATGGCGACCAAATACGCAGAGTGCTTGTTAGCGGTTAAGTACCGTAAAGTTGACGACAAAGGTCAGATGCTTGGCGGGCCAATGTATTACTTGCGTGATGGTGTTGGGTCTAAGTTCCTTGCAACTATGTTTGCAGTCTTCGCTCTGGGTGTCGCTTGCTTTGGTATCGGTACTTTCCCACAGGTCAATGCCATCCTTGATGCGAGTGAAATTTCATTTGGTGTGTCACGCGAACTTTCCGCTGCCGTTCTGACTCTGCTTGTTGCTTTTGTAACACTGGGAGGCATCAAGTCCATTGCGAAAGTCGCGGGCAAAGTAGTACCGACTATGGCGGTGTTCTATGTGCTGGCGTGTTTAAGCGTTATTATCATGAACGCGGATAAACTCGCAGACGCGGTTCAGCTTGTTGTCGTGTCTGCCTTCACGAGCACAGCTGCAACGGGTGGTTTTGTTGGCGCAAGCATTATGCTCGCGATTCAATCTGGTATTGCACGCGGCGTATTCTCAAACGAGAGCGGTCTTGGTAGTGCGCCAATGGCAGCAGCTGCAGCGAAAACGGATAGCTGTGTACGTCAAGGCCTGATCTCGATGACAGGTACATTTATCGATACCATCATTATCTGTACTATGACAGGCCTCGCGTTAATCCTTACAGGTGCGTGGCAGAGTGAGTTTGCTGGTGCAGCCATGACTACACATGCATTTGCGACAGGTCTTAACGCAGAGTACTTCGGTCCTATGTTGGTATCGATTGGCCTTATCTTTTTCGCATTCACCACTATCTTGGGCTGGAACTACTATGGCGAGCGATGTGTAGTATTCCTAATGGGTACCAAAGCGGTACTGCCGTACAAGATCATCTTCGTCGGTCTTGTCGCATCAGGCGCTTTCTTACACCTAGATATGATTTGGCTGATTGCCGATATCGTTAATGGTCTCATGGCGGTACCAAACCTGATTGGTCTTGTGCTGTTGCGCGGCGTCGTCATTGAAGAGACTAAGCTTTACTTCGCAGCGAAGTCGAACACATCTAGTGTCGCTACCGCAGCGTAACGCTTAATACCTCTCCATTAAACGAAAAAGGTCTGCAGATGCAGACCTTTTTCGTATCTCGATTGTGGGCTAGATAAACATAATATCGGCGATGGTATCCATCGCTGCATCGACAGCACCATTGAGCTGCATGCCTAAACTAGAAAGAAAAGCAGAACACGCTGCGATCATAGCAATAATCATAATGAACTCCGTTAGTTGGACGCTACTATGTTAAGCCTCAACTCGCTCTACTAGTTACCTTTTTACGCCAGAAACGCTTTCTCTTTTTCTAAACAAAATCATCACGACCGCAGGCACAATAATCAGTACTGGGATAACGAGAACGTGCAAAAGCAGAGATCCGATCCCACTGTGTGATACCGCAGCTTCTAACTGAAAATAGACCAACAACACGCCGAGAATAATAAACAATGACGTTAGTAATTCTCGCAAACACATCTTTGAGCGAGGAGAACAGACACTGCTCGCCAAAGCAAACAACAGCATGCCGAGACACAGAGCTAACCAGCTTAAAAATGAAGGGAAAGGCCAAATAAGCACAAGAGCCACTGCTACCACCGTCAAAATGAACCACACCCTAGTGCGCGTAAATGTATAGTCTTCGCTCACAGCAAGGCTCAGTGCATGACGAATAAAGTGCCAGCCCACAAGTGAGCCAAGGAATGCGCCAGCCAACATGTCGGATAGAAACGCTCCGCCACTGATAAACTGGTAGAACACCAAAATGAAGCTAATTACGACGAATACAGTAATAAAAGCTGCTCGATACCGCGCTTGAATTTGGCTGATCACGATGGCAGAAATCGACACCCAGTTTGCGATAAGTAGATCTGGGAAGCTATAACCACTTCGTTCGGTATAATTGATTGACGGCAAATACGCATGAGGTACCGGGAACCCAAACCCTTGCTTGGCTACCAGTATGAACAGAGAAGTTGCCGTAACAGCGAACATTAACTGAGCGGTAAAATGGCGTCCCCACAACCAAATAAACAGGGGTAAAAATGCAATCAAGAATAGCGGCTGAACAAGTACATACAGTATTCTTCCGCCAAAGATAACCACATCTCGAACACTGTCGGATGTTTGAGCCATCATATCTTGAGCACTTGCTAACCAGCCTAGTTCTATTTGGTGAATCTGTGGTGCGGCATCAATGAGATTATCTACAAACTGCAGCGGTTGATTGGATGCATGGCTATACATCTCTTGCACGAGGGGCCACTGACTAGGATAACGATATTCGCTAATCGGAACCGCTTTAGGCTGCACAAGAGAGGCACTTCTTACTTCCACGCCAAAATGTGGTGCAAAGTATATGGGAAGTTCGAGGCCGTTAGTGTAGCTACTCGCCTCGTAGGCAATAATCGCCGACTCGACATGACATTCGAAAAAGACCGCTTTGTCTGTTCTGCCAAGCTCTTGCCCTACATCGACGACAAGTCCGGCTTCTTCCCACGTTTCGCGCTGTGCAGTGAGTCTGGGGTCTTCGTTGTTTTCGATTGTGCCGCCAGGAAGTGACCATTTACCCGTAATAATTTCATGAACCAGTAAGATTCGATTATCGCTGCGCACAACACATAGCGATCCTCGAATTGAAGGATCGAGTGGTTTGAGTGCCGTATCACTCTGATTTTGTACAGAGGCTGCGAGATCTTTCGACGTCACCTCCTGTGAGGTATTTGAATTAACCTTAGGTTGTGATGCAAAACTTAGGTTTGCAGTAAAAAGCGCAAGCAAGCACAAATAAAACCAATGGCTCAAAAACTGAGTCACAAACATTCCTAATTTATATTTTTTTTCTAAGACAGTGAATATGAGGGAAAAATCCCTGCTTCTTATACAGATTCAGCGCTGATTGGTTAAAGTCCCAAACTTCTACCATAATCTGGGTTGCTCCGAGCTGCTGTAACCTTGTTTCGGCTTCTGTTAGCAAGGCAGCTGCGACACCATGTTGACGCCACTTGGGCAAGACATATAACTCATCAACATTCCCCACTAGACTGGGCTTGCTAATTGGAGATGTTAATTCACAAAACTGAGCCGTGACAAAGCCGACAATGATTTGATTATTATCGGAGGTAATCGTCGCTACCAGCACCAAGCACTCCGGGGAATCTAGGTAACGAGCAATACTCTTTTCTTCTTGGACTTCATTGGCAGACTTAAAGTCATTAGGGACTGCTTTATGGTGATGGTCGTGTAATTCGAACATCAGATCATTGAGCGTATAAAGGTCTTTTTCCGTCGCAGATCGAAGAGTAATGCTGTTGGAATCCATAGCCACACGCTCGAGTTAACTTGATTAATATGCCAGTCACAAATGTGCGCATAGTGTGAGGGTTTTGTCAGGGATGTGCAAATAAAAAAACCTAAGGATATCGTCTGAAAAAAACCTTGGGGAAAATATCACTATACTTAAAGAAAATTATAGGGGATTGTTATGAAGTTTCTGCGCTTTATGCCTTTGTCTTTATTGATTTTCGTCGCAACATTCGGAAGTGGTAATGCTCACGCTGAGCTCCCGCTAAAATGCCAACTGAATACCACTGCCGACCAGTTTTGGTTCTACCAAGAGCAATTGGTGTTTAAAAGCAGTCAGTTTGTCATTTTTCAAAACTTCAAAGGCAGAGTCGTTACACAAGTCGATCTTAAGACAGGTAAGTTTAGTCGTACCACTTATATCGGTGAACCATTCATTCCGAAATATCAGATGTTGTTTGGTACCTGCGAGGAACCGAACCATGTGCTCAAAATGTGGCACATGAGTTCGGTTGAGATGGACCAGCGCTAATTGGTATGCAGCGCTTTTTCTATTTCAGATAGACTCGCTGGATCATCGATTGTCGACGGTACGGTGTAGCTTTCACCATCGGCAATCTGCCTGATTACGCGGCGCAATATCTTACCTGAACGTGTTTTCGGTAACCTATCCACCACTAGAGCATGTTTAAAGCAAGCAACGGCACCAATTTCAGAACGAACTTTACCAACCAGTTCATTCTCTAGGTCATGACTATCTACTTTCACACCATCTTTAAGCACCACTAAACCAAGTGGAAGTTGTCCTTTGAGGTCATCATGAACACCCACTACGGCACACTCGGCAATTGCGGGGTGCCCACCAACAATTTCTTCCATTTCACCAGTCGATAGGCGATGCCCTGCCACGTTAATGACGTCGTCGACGCGCCCCATAATAAACAGATAACCTTGTTCATCGAGGTAACCACCGTCACCCGAAACGTAGTAGCCTTCAAATTGGCTTAGATATCCGGATTCAAATCGATCGTGGTTGCGCCACACCGTAGTTAAACAACTCGGTGGCAATGGTCGCTTAAGCGAGACAAAGCCCTGCTGGTTAGGTCCGACTGGCTCCCCTAACTCGTTCAAGATCTCCACTTTAAAGCCTGGGCTCGGTTTCGTTGAAGAACCTGCTTTAATTGGCATTGACTCGATACCTACCGGGTTAGAAGAAATGGCCCAACCCGTTTCTGTTTGCCACCAGTGGTCAATAACCGGTTTTTGGGTGTGATGCTGAACCCATTCAAGCGTTGGAGGGTCGAGCCTTTCACCCGCCATAAAGATACTTTCTAGAGAGCTTAGGTCGTACTTATCTAGCTCGGTACCCTCAGGGTCCTCTTTCTTGATGGCTCGAAATGCGGTTGGTGCAGAGAAAAGTACCTTTACCTTGTATTCTTCACACACTCGCCAGAAAGCGCCGGGATCGGGCGTTCGAACCGGCTTACCTTCAAACAGAATTGAAGTACAACCATGAATCAAGGGGGCGTAAACAATGTATGAGTGCCCTACTACCCAACCGACATCCGACGCTGCCCAAAACACACCATCAGTCGGCATATTGTAAATAGCACTCATGGAGTACTTCATAGCAACAGCGTGGCCACCGTTATCACGCACCACGCCTTTCGGCTTGCCTGTGGTGCCAGAAGTGTAGAGTATGTAGAGTGGATCGGTTGCCAACACGGGTACACAATCGTGTGGAAGTGCCTTTTGATATTTGTCTCCCCAATCTAGATCGCGCTCTTGATTTAGCTCAGCAACACATTGAGGTCTTTGCAAGACAAACACTTTTTCTGGCTTCCATCGACTGTCCATAATGGCTTGGTCGACAAGAGGCTTGTAGGGCAGCACCTTATTAATTTCGATACCACAAGACGCCGTCATGATGACCTTCGGCTCCGCATCTTCGATTCGCACCGCGAGTTCGTTCGGAGCAAAGCCTCCAAACACAACAGAGTGGATAGCCCCCAGGCGTGCACATGCCAGCATCGCCATCGCCGCTTCTGGAATCATAGGCATGTATATAATAACTCGGTCACCTTTCACCACACCTTGAGCAGCAAGCATACCCGCTATTTTGGCGACCTTATCGCGCATTTCTTGGTAGCTATAGCTCTGTTTCGTCCCTGTTACCGGTGAATCATAAATGAGTGCAGTGTTATCACCTCGCCCCTGCTCACAGTGATAGTCAAGTGCTAGCCAAGACGTATTCATAACGCCATCGGGATACCAACGCTCGATACCGTTATCATCTTTCGCTAAGATCGTTTTTGGCGCTTCAAACCAATCAATTTTGCTTGCTTGGTGCTCCCAAAATGACTCAGGTTGCTGCTCTGCCCATTGATACTCTTTTTGGTATGCAGACATAATGCGTCCTCCAGTATGTCTCTAAATTAGTAAACGTCTTTTCACTCAAAACGTATCTGACGGTACACGAACCCAACCTTCCATAAGGATCCTTGCACTTCTGCTCATGATTGCTCTGTCTACTGACCAACTGCCATTAGACTTCGATGCCACCGCACCTACTTTAAGTGTCCCAGAGGGATGCCCAAACGTGACACCATCACGTACACCGCCACCAGCAGCGATATTAACCACCGTGCCCTCGACAGCAGCGGCACAGGCAATGGCAACCGCCGCGGTACCCATCATGGCATGGTGTAATTTACCCATCGACATGGCTCTTACTAATAGGTCGACGTCGTCTACTTGGATAGGTTTATTACTTGAGGATGTGTAATTTTTCGGCTTAGACACAAACGCAATTTTTGGTGTATGTTGCCTTGTTGCCGCCTCCTCCAGTGAATCGATTAGCCCCATTTTCAACGCTCCATGAGCACGGATGGTTTCAAACTTTTTAAGCCAATCATCCGAACCATTGATATCTTCTTGTAGCTCTGTGCCTTTAAGACCCAACTCAGATGCATCAATGAAAATAGTTGGGATACCTGCACTTATCATGGTGGCATTAAACGTCCCAATATCTGGCACATCTAGATCATCGATTAAATTACCCGTCGGGAACATGGAACCTTCACTGCTACTTGGGTCGACAAACTCTACGGCAATTTCTGCTGCAGGAAATGTCACACCATCTAGCAAGAAATCACCAAGCTCTTGCACCTCACCATCAACCATAGGGACTTTCGCGACTATGGTCTTCTCAATGTTCGCCTGCCAGATTCTCACTTCGGCTAACCCGTTTTCCGGGAGCTTGTCTTTACTAATAAGGCCGCTGTGTATCGCAAAAGGACCTACTGCGGCGGATAGATTGCCGCAGTTACCGCTCCAATCAACAAAGGCTTTGTCGATGGCAACCTGCCCAAACAGATAATCAATATCGTGACCCTCTTTATTGCTTTTTGAGACGATCACAGTTTTGCTAGTACTAGAGGTCGCGCCGCCCATGCCATCAATCTGTTTTGCATAAGGATCCGGACTACCAACGATGCGCATGAGTAACTGGTCTCTCGCCGCTCCTGATACTTGCGCCTCTTCAGGTAAGTCCGATAGATTGAAGAAGACCCCTTTGCTGGTGCCACCTCGCATGTAAGTCGCAGGAACTCTGATTTGTTTAGTCATCATTAAGTCCCTCCTATTTCGCGAGAAAGTCTTGCGCGAAACGCTGCAGTACGCCGCCAGATGAATACACCGCTACTTCATCTGCTGTATCAAGGCGACAAGTGACGGCGATATCTAACTTTTCACCGTTAGATCTTGTAACGACCAGCGCTAAATCACAGCCAGGAGCGATATCACCAACCACATCGTAGGTTTCAGTTCCGTCTAACCCTAGGGTATTGCGATCCGTACCATCTTTAAATTGCAGAGGGAGCACACCCATGCCGACTAGATTGGTGCGATGGATACGTTCAAAGCCTTCGGCGACTATCGCTTCTACGCCAGCCAGCCGTACACCTTTGGCAGCCCAATCTCTTGAGGAGCCCTGACCGTAGTCTGCGCCCGCAACAATGATGAGTGGTTGCTTGCGAGTCATATAGGTTTCTATCGCTTCCCACATCCGCGTCACTTTACCCTCAGGTTCAACACGAGCTAAAGAGCCTTGGACGGTCTCACCATTCTCACGGACCATTTCATTAAACAGTTTCGGGTTAGCGAACGTTGCTCGCTGTGCAGTCAAGTGGTCCCCTCGGTGAGTAGCATAAGAGTTATAGTCTTCTTCAGGCACCCCCATACTCGTGAGATATTCACCCGCTGCACTGGACGCTAAGATAGCGTTAGATGGCGACAAATGGTCAGTGGTAATATTATCTCCAAGGATGGCCAGCGGTCTCATGCCACTTAACGTTCTAGGCTTGGCAAGTGCCCCTTCCCAGTATGGTGGGCGGCGAATATAGGTGCTCTTTTCACGCCAGTCGTATAGTGGGTTTGAGTTGGTTTGCTCATCATTAACCTTAAACATCTGTAAGTAGACTTGGTTAAACTGCTCAGGCTTAACGTGAGTATTCACAACAGCGTCAATCTCTTCATCGCTTGGCCAAATATCATTGAGGTATATCGGCTTACCCGAAGAATCGAAACCGAGCGCATCGCGTTCGATGTCAAAGCGTATGGTGCCCGCAATGGCATAGGCCACAACCAAAGGTGGCGACGCTAAAAACGCTTGTTTTGCGTAAGGGTGAATGCGTCCATCAAAGTTACGGTTGCCAGAGAGGACGGCCGTCGTATATAGGTCGTTATCTATGATTTCTTGCTGAATTTTCGGGTCCAATGCACCGCTCATGCCATTACATGTTGTGCAGGCATAAGCGACTATCCCAAAGCCTAGCTTCTCTAATTCAGGCAACAAACCAGACTCTTGTAAGTAAAGTTTTGCCACCTTAGAGCCCGGAGCAAAGGACGATTTAACCCAAGGTTTGCGTAGCAAGCCGAGCTGATTTGCCTTCTTCGCAATCAATCCAGCAGCGACAACGTTGCGAGGATTACTGGTATTTGTGCATGACGTAATGGCTGCGATAATCACCGCGCCGTCTGGCATCTTATCGTCTTGCAGCTGCCACTCGCCCGCGATACCTTGTTGATTGAGCTGAGCGGTTGGCAATCGTCGATGAGGATTAGACGGACCAGCTAAAGTGCGCTCTACCTTAGACAAATCAAACTCTAGGACTCGCTCATACTCAGCGTTTTCTAACTCATCAGCCCACAACCCAGTTTGCTTTGCGTATTGCTCGACAAGTTTAACTTGTTCGTCATCTCTACCCGTTAACTTCAGATAGTTAATAGTTTGCTCGTCGATATAGAACATACCCGCTGACGCGCCATACTCAGGCGTCATATTAGAAATTGTTGCTCGGTCACCAATCGTGAGCTGCTTAGTGCCTTCTCCAAAGAACTCCAAGTAACTGGAGACGACTTTCTGGGTTCTCAAAAACTCTGTCAGCGCCAAAACGATATCGGTCGCCGTGATACCCGGTTGACGTTCGCCGGTGAGTTTTACCCCCACAATATCAGGCAAGCGCATCATTGAAGGTCTACCCAACATCACGGTTTCAGCTTCTAGCCCACCAACACCAATTGCGATAACACCAAGCGCGTCTACGTGAGGCGTATGGCTGTCGGTGCCGACACACGTATCTGGGTATGCGACCCCATTTTTGACCTGAACCACTGGCGAGAGCCTTTCTAAATTAATCTGGTGCATGATGCCGTTACCCGCTGGTACAACACTCACGTTTTCAAACGCGGTTTTACACCACTCAATAAAGTGGAATCGGTCTTCGTTTCGACGCTCTTCTACCGCTCGGTTTTTCTCAAACGCATCGGGATCAAAACCCGCGTACTCGACCGCTAGCGAATGGTCTACGATTAGCTGCGTTTCAACCACTGGGTTTACGGCAGCTGGATCGCCGCCTTGACCTGCTATGGCATCACGCAGGCCAGCTAAATCAACCAGTGCGGTTTGTCCTAAAATATCGTGACAAACGACTCGCGCCGGATACCAAGGAAAATCCTTGTCTCTTTTCCTATAGATGAGCTGAGACAAGCATGCCTCAAGCTCAGACGGTTCACAGCGATGAACTAAGTTTTCAGCAAGGACTTTCGCCGTGTAAGGCAGGCGTTCATACGCGCCTGCTTCTATATCATTAACGGCAGCCTGGGCATCAAAGTAATCGAGTTGCGTACCAGGTAGCGGTTTTCGATATTGGTAATTTATAGTGTTTTTCGACATGCTCACATCCTCACACCGTGCTAGTCACGCGCCTCGATTGGTGTCCACTCTCTTGCTTCTGGACCATCATAGTCTGCACTCGGACGAATGATTCGATTGTTCGCACGCTGCTCGTAAACATGCGCAGCCCAACCTGTGAGTCGACTCATCACGAAAATCGGCGTAAACAACTTAGTTGGGATATCCATGAAGTGATAAGCAGAAGCGTGGAAGAAATCCGCGTTACAAAACAGCCCTTTCTCACGTTTCATCACGGCTTCTACGCGCACAGAAACGTCATACAGATAAGTATCGCCGACTTCTTGGGATAGTTCTTTTGACCAACGCTTAATTAGAGCATTTCGGGGATCGCTCTCACGGTAGATAGCGTGTCCGAATCCCATGATTTTGTCTTTGTTGGCAAGCATCTGCATGATATTCGCTTCTGCTTCATCCGCGCTTCGCCAATCTTGAATCATATCCATTGCCGCTTCGTTTGCTCCACCATGCAAAGGACCACGCAAAGTGCCAATAGCAGCTGTGATACAAGAGTGAATATCAGACAAGGTAGATGCACAAACGCGCGCCGCGAATGTGGAGGCATTAAACTCATGCTCCGCATACAAGATCAGTGAACAGTGCATCACCTTCTTGTGCGTTTCTGAAGGTGCTTTGTCTGTCAGCATTTTTAGAAAATAACCACCAATACAATCTTCACTTTGGTCAGCGGTATCAATACGCACCCCGTCATGACTAAAACGGTACCAATAACAGATAATGGCAGGAAACAGCGCCAACATGCGCTCAGTTGCTTTCTCTTGGTCTGAGAAATCAAGCTCCTGCTCTAGATTACCCAACACCGAACAACCCGTTCGCATTACATCCATCGGATGCGCGTCAGCAGGAATCAACTCCAGTGCTTGTTTAAGCGGCTCAGGTAAGCCACGCAATCCGACTAGAATCGTCTTGTAATCGTCCAGTTCTTTTTGGTTGGGGAGATGTCCGCGCAGTAGCAAGTGCGCAACCTCTTCAAACTGCGCGTTGTTGGCAAGATCAGTAATATCGTAACCACGATAGGTTAACCCCGTTCCAGATTTACCCACAGTACACAGTGATGTCGTACCTGCACTTTGACCTCGTAGACCTGCTCCACCGATGGCTGAATTAGGCATGTTGAACTCCTTTTCCCGCGTTTGCCCTTCTTGGGTCTTTTAATGCGGTGTTTCGTTATTGGATTAAAAAGTAGGTTTGAATTATTTTTCTTGGACTTCCGACTTGTAGCTCATTTTTGAAATCAGCTAATTAGGACTTGTTATCAGCGAAGAGCTGATCCAATTTATCCTCGTAGCTGTGATAGTTGAGATGTTCATAAAGCTCGGCTCGCGTCTGCATTTGTGGCGTCAATGCTTCTTGATTTCCCTCAGATAAAAGGTGTTGATACACATTTTCTGCTGCTTTATTCATTGCTCTAAACGCTGACAATGGATAGAGCACCATATCAACACCAACACTTGCTAATTCTTCACAGCCAAATAGCGGCGTCTGACCAAACTCAGTGATGTTGGCGAGAATAGGAACGTCTTTGCCCGTCGCTTGTGACAATGCCGATTTGAACTGCTTGTAATGGTCGAGCGAGGTCATAGCTTCTGGGAAAATCATATCTGCCCCTGCTTCAACGCAGGCAATAGCACGCTCAATCGCTTTATCCATCCCTTCGACGGCAAGCGCATCTGTACGTGCCATGATCACAAAACTCTGATCGGTTTTCGCATCGACCGCCGCTTTTACACGGTCGACCATTTCCTGCTGCGACACGATGGCTTTATTTGGTCGATGACCACATCGTTTCTGAGCGACCTGGTCTTCAATATGGACAGCGGCCGCCCCTGCTTTCTCCATCGCTTTGATCGTGCGTGCAATATTAAAAGCACCACCAAATCCGGTGTCGATATCAACAAGTAGTGGTAAATCGCAAGCATTAGTAATTCGCTCTACATCTACCAGTACATCGTTGAGAGTTGTAATACCTAAATCTGGCAAACCGTACGAAGCATTGGCGATGCCACCCCCAGAGAGGTAAATGGCTTGATGACCGACGTTTTTAGCCATCATGGCGCAGTACGGATTGACTGTACCTACAACTTGTAAAGGGCTTCCATTAGTGACGGCGTCACGAAATAATTGACCTGGTGAAGCTGACATGCTTGTCTCCTTGTCCTTTTTGTTGTCGGCATTCATTTCACGTATGTCGACATTCACGTTATCTAGTTAAGGTTTTGTTCTATCAAGGCTTTGCTGCGTGAGATATGTCTTCTCATTAGTAGCTCTGCCAACTCTTGGTCACGGTTTTTTATCGCATCCAAGATGAATAAGTGCTCTTTTAAAGCGGCCTCTGGTCTCGATTGAGTCCTAGGTGATTGATAGCGATACATTCGAAGCAAGTGATAGAGCTCATTACACAACAAATGAACCAACTGGCTATTTTGACTGGCTTTAATAATTCGATAATGGAAGTCAAAATCGCCGTGTTGATGAAAATAAGAAGCACCTGACACTTCATCAATATGTTCAGAGTGTCGGCCAAGGAGCTTTTCTAGCTCGGCGACTTCCTCGTCACTGATATGCGTCGCAGCTAATCTTGCCGCCATTCCCTCAAGGGCCTCGCGCACAGAGTAAAGCTCGACCAACTTTTGCTGCGAGAGGGTAATCACTCGAGCTCCAACATGCGGGATTCGCTCTATCAACCCGAGCCCTTCCAATCTCATGATTGCCTCGCGCAAAGGACCACGACTTACCTCAAATCGCTTTGCAAGCTCAGGCTCAGAGATTTTGCTGCCTGACTCAATGCGTCCCTCTACGATCTCTTCAATCAATCGTTCTGTTAAATTTTCTGACTTCGTCCCCTCTTTTAGCGGGAGTTCATCATTCATTGCTAGTTCAACGCTCATTTCGACACTTACCTACGCCGCCAACAACATTGTTGACAATAATCACTAACTGATGACTATTTAAGCAGCCCCAAGTTCGAAATTCAACCACATTGTCGACAATATAGACTAATGTCTAACGTAAACGTCAACCTGTGAACTTTATGAACAATATTCAGCTAATGCGCATTATCCTCAATATCTGCACTTTATTGAGGTAGCGTTAACATTTGCGTAACCTTTGACTAACCCATAGAGGTCACGCCAGCTCCCTCATACTGGTAGACAACAAAGTCAACATAAGGAACGTGAACATGTTTAAGGCACTAAAACCTACCCTTGCAGCGTCAATCGTTGCAGCTACCCTTTCATTTGGCAGCTATGCCGCTGATCTTGAGAAGATTCACTTTTTGATTCCGGGTGGCGCTGGTGGTGGTTGGGATATGACTGCACGCGGTACTGGTGACGTTTTGGTGAAAGCAGATATTGTCGACAATGTCTCCTTCCAAAATCTATCTGGTGGCGGCGGCGGTAAAGCTATTGCTCACCTTATTGAAACGGCCGAGCGTCAAGAAGACACGCTAATGGTCAACTCTACTCCTATCGTCGTTCGCTCTCTGACTGGTGTATTTCCACAGTCGTTCCGAGATCTAACTCCAGTAGCCGCTACTATTGCGGACTATGGTGCGATCGTTGCGCCTGCAGATTCCCCGTATAACACATGGGAAGATGTGGTTGCAGATTTCAAAGAGAACCCACGTAAAGTGAAGATCGCTGGTGGCTCAGCTCGAGGTAGTATGGACCACCTTGTTGTCGCAGCAGCCTTTAAAGGCGAAGGATTTGACGCTAAAAAAGTTCGCTACATTGCCTATGATGCGGGCGGCAAAGCGATGGCTGCTCTACTATCTGGCGAGACTCAACTACTGTCGACAGGTCTGGGTGAAGTTCTAGAGATGTCGAAATCTGGACAAGTTAAAGTTCTTGCGGTTACCGCTCCTAAACGTTTAGAAGCAGCTCCAGATATTCCAACGCTAACGGAATACGGCAATGAAACCGTATTTGCCAACTGGCGTGGTTTCTTCGCAGCGCCTAACGCTAGCGAAGAGAAAGTGAAAGAGTGGACTGCCGCACTGTCGAAAATGTACACCACTGATGAATGGGCTGTTGTTCGTGACCGCAATGGCTGGATCGACAACTACAAGCCTGATCAAGATTTCTATAAGTTCCTCGAAGACCAAGAGAAACAGATGGGTGCATTGATGACTGAGCTTGGCTTCTTAAACAAGTAAACCGCTTAAGTACTTAAGCTTAGTGGAGGAGCATAGCTCCTCCTATTACCAATTTTGCCGTATATAAGAGGCAGTTTTGAATCTTTCAGTTCACGATTGTCCACACTTGCAGTACTGCCCCCTTAATCTCCTGGGGATAGGTTTATCTGGGTAGACCCACTTTGTCCTGAGTTTGTTTATCCGCTTGGTCGCCACTCAACGACCCCTTATATACGGTCTTTTCTCTATTCACTATTTGGAGTGAGTTATGTCTGATTTCACCTCAAAGCTGTTCACGAAAGAGAACCTGCTGTCTCGTGATCGTGTAGGTGCGATGATATTTTTAATTCTGTGCTTGTGCTATGGATACCAAACATCGTTAATTCCCATGTTCCCTGGGGATGAGTACGAACCCTTTACTGCTCGAACCCTACCAACCATATTGACCTTTGTTGGTATCGGTCTGTCTGTTTTGTTATTGATTACTGGTCAGCCTGATCAGAAAAGTGCGGTCAAAGCCTCTTTTAACTGGAAACTCCTCATTGGTTTCTTGGTGCTGATGGCAGGTTATGGATTAGGTCTCACCTACCTTGGCTTTGTATTGGCAACCAGCTTTTTCCTATTGGCGGGATTCTATTTATTGGGTGAGCGCAGAAAACCCATCTTGTTTGGCGCATCGTTCCCATTTGTCATCGGTTTTTATCTATTACTCACTCAAGGTCTGGATATCTATCTAGAACCTGGGCTCATCTTCACGATTTGGTAGGACACCATTATGTTAGACGGAATTTTACAAGGTCTCTCGACGGCGGTCATGCCGATGAACATCATGATGGTCATCGTTGGTTGCTTTGTAGGTACATTTATCGGCATGCTTCCAGGGCTTGGTCCTATTTCAGCTATTGCACTCATGATCCCTATTACATACGGGCTAGATCCTTCATCAGGTCTTATCTTGATGGCAGGTGTGTATTACGGTGCCGTTTTTGGAGGCTCGACCTCATCAATTCTAATTAATGCGCCGGGCTGTTCTTCAACAGTTGTGACCGCTTTTGATGGCTACCCTATGGCTCAGAAAGGTCAAGCGGGTAAAGCCCTAGCCCTCGCTGCTTACTCTTCGTTTACCGGTGGTACGTTATCAGCGATCATGTTGTTGTTTGCTGCTCCAGCACTGGCAAAAGTATCGCTTAGCTTCCAATCTTCTGACTATTTTGCACTGATGCTTCTTGGTTTATCTGCGGTCGCCGCTTTTGCAGGTAAAGGTCAGGTATTGAAAGCTTGGATGATGGTGGTACTTGGGCTCATGCTCTCAACCGTTGGTATTGATAAAGGGGTTGGCGTTGAGCGATTCACCTTTGGTCTCACTGACTTAATGGACGGATTTAGCTTCCTACTATTAGCGATGGCTACCTTTGCTCTGGGTGAAACCTTAATGGGCATACTCAAGCCGCAACAAGATACTCGCCAAGATGAACAGAAAAAGCTAAGTGACATCGGCAGCATGAAAGTAACCAAAGAAGAAGTCAAAGAAGTGGCGCCTGTTTCTATTCGCTCTTCTATTCTTGGTTTCTTCACTGGCGTACTCCCTGGTGCGGGTGCGACGATTGCCGCTTTCCTCTCTTATGGTATGGAGCGCAACCTCGCACCAAAAGATAAGCGTGAAGAGTTTGGTAAGGGTAGCATTCGAGGTCTTGTTGCCCCTGAATCGGCGAATAATGCCGCATCAAGCGGATCATTCGTACCACTGCTAACACTGGGTATTCCGGGTTCCGGTACTACTGCAATCATGCTGGGTGCGTTGATCGCCTACGGCATCCAGCCTGGTCCACGTCTGTTTGTCGAACACCCTGATGTCTTTTGGTCGGTCATCATTTCGATGTACTTTGGTAACATTGTCCTAGTGATTTTGAATCTACCGCTGATTCCTTATATCTCTAAACTGTTGGCGGTTCCGAGAACTGTTCTGCTACCAATGATTTTGTTCTTCTCGATAACGGGTGTTTACCTAGTTTCATTCAACACTATGGATGTGTTTATCATGCTGTTGATTGCAATGGGCGCGATAGCATTACGACTCGCAAACTTCCCACTTGCCCCGCTACTGCTCGGCTTTATTCTCGGTGGTTTGATGGAAGAGAACCTTCGACGTGCGCTTATGATTAGTGATGGTGAGCTTAGCTTCTTATGGGAACGTCCTATAACAATGACGTTTACGGTACTCGCGGTATTGGTGCTTGTGGGGCCAGCGCTGCTGTCGGTGGTTAAGAAGTGGTTCAATCAGCCGAAGAAGGTTGAGTCCTAACGTAAAGATTACAAACAAAACAAAAGCCCCCAAACTAGGTTGGGGGCTTATTTGCTACTGGCGACTTTGCCTTCGATAACAACGCTCCGGCCTACCTACCGACCCGTAATTTACGTCAGCTTCAAGCTCCCCAGTACCAATTAAGAACTCCAGGTAACGCCTTGCGGTAGTGCGGCTAGCACCAATACGCTCCCCTGCTTCATCAGCTGTATATAGGCTGTCCTCTTTAAAAAGTGCACGTATTTTTTCCAACGTAACGCCGTCGATCCCTTTTGGTAAACGCTGCTCGGAGCTCGATTCAGAGCTATTCGCTTGCATCATCTCATCAACTAAGGACTGGTTAAGACCGTCAGCGTCATGCAGCTTTGCCGTCCTCTTCTGGTATTTTTTAAGAGCAGCTTCTAACCGTGGGAACATCACTGGTTTCAGTAGATAATCAATCACACCACCACGCATAGCATGTTGCAATGTCTCGACATCGCGTGCAGCGGTAATCAGTATCACATCGCACTCTTGGTTCAGCGAACGAATATGGGTCAAAATTTCAATGCCTGTTCCATCTGGTAAATAGACGTCTAACATCACAAGTTCGGGTTCTAGAACCTCTAGTTGCATTTCTGCGTCGGCTTTCGAGGTCGCAATACCAACCACTTCAAAACCACCCATCTGTTCTAGATAACGGCGATGTAGTTCTGCGATCTTAAGATCGTCTTCTATTATCATGACTCGAGTTAAGTCATTCATGCTAATCCATCCTTCGGAATATAAATGGTCACGCGCGTACCCATGGTGTCGTTTTCTATCATTTCCAGCTGCCCTTGGTATCGTTCTGTGAGTTGTTTGACCAAGAACAGCCCTACACCACGATTGTGTGCCGATTTACTCGATACACCCCGCGTCGTCAATGCATCAACATCAAGGTGTTTGGGTAAGCCGCATCCCTTGTCTGATACTTCTAATATAATCTCGTTGCCAAAATCACTGATCGATACATCTATTTGGGCGCGCTCAAAACGCTCATTAGGCGCGGCTTTTATTGCCGATTGTGTGGCGTCGAACGCATTGTCGATCAAGTTACCCAAAATAGTGACGAGGTCATCAGCATTAATATTTTCTGGTAAAGGCTCTAGCCTAGATTCTTCGTCAACAAGCATTGACAAGCCAATCTCTCGAGCCCGCTCTGTTTTACCAAGCAACATACCTGCAATAAGCGGGTCTTTTACTGTTTCTCTCAAAAACCCAATAAGCTGTTGATAGTGTTCAGTTTCTTGACCTATCAAGCTTTGAACCGCTTCGACTTCACCCATTTGTACCAGCCCACTAATGGTATTGAGCTTATTGCGATGTTCGTGCGTTTGTGAACGCAGCATCTCTGCATAGGCTTTAGTCTGAGAGAGCTGGTCGGTTAGTTCGCTAATCTCATCTCTTAGTCGGAAGCTCGACACGGCTCCTATTACTTTACCGTCAACAAGTATCGGACTGCGGTTCGCAACAATTCGCTGCTGATTTAAGTACAACTCAATATCGTGGTCAGTTTCTTGACTGTCGATCAAAGACTGAAGGTCTGAGTTCGGTAGAACGCGGGTTAAAGGCTGATTCATCACCTTTTCTTTTGTGAGTCCCAAGATCTCACAAGCACTGGTATTAATGGAACGAAGTACACCATGGGTATCAATACTGATCACCCCCTCTTTAATGGTGCTCATGGTGACATCAAGCTCACCATAGAGTCGACCAATCTCCTCTGGTTCGAAACCAAGAATCGCTTTCTGGAAACGTCGTGAGATGAAATAAGAGATGATAGCGTTGGCAATCAAAACGAGTATTGCCATGCCTATCAAGAACAGCAGATATGGCTCGATTCTATCTTGCAATCGGTCGAGCAAATAACCTACAGAGACAACACCGATAACATTACCATCTTCGTCGAAAACGGCGGCTTTGCCTCTAACCGATTTACCAAGGGAGCCTTCTGCGAACGAGACGTAAGACTTTCCATGGATAAGCGCGAGATCATTATCTCCCCCTTTCATCGGTAGACCAATTCGCTCATCAATAGGGTGAATTAGACGAATACCATCTTTGTCACCAATCACAATAAAGGCCGCACCAATCATCTCGGTAAGACCTCTATAGCGTGCCTGCATGAGGGACGATGTGTCGTACTGAATCATATGAATTACGGAAGAAGATTGGGCGAGAAATGTGGCAACGCCTTTAGCCTTAAGCCCCATTTCCTCTTCTTGAGATTGTTTAATGTAACTAAATCCCGCTAACGTCAAGACAAGCAACTGCAGCAATCCCGACACTGTCATGATGAGCAGCATTCGGTATCGAAAACTTATCTGGTTCCATTTCATGTTCACTCTCCCTGAGACAAACACTGTAACAGTGCCGTAACATAACGGCATCTCTGTGAATGTGGTTCTGTGAACTCCTAGGCTATTTTCGAATGATTAACGATTATCAACGTACGTTAACATCAGTTTACACACTCAAATCGTTGCATCGCTGTTCACTCTTTAACCTGATCAAGATCACATCATTTTTAGATTAATTTTAGAACTCTCACCTACCACTTTCGTATAGTATTAAGTGTCAGTTGACTAGGTTGAATCTCGGCTGCCCCGAATTCTGAGATTCTCGACACGTTAATAAGATGTAACTAGTCGTAGGCCATCGAGCCAGACAATAAAAATAAAATAGCAATGAAGCAGTAATAACCGTAACCAATAATTACTAGAACTATGATAAGGGAATAGATTATGGAACGTGACTGTTTTGGAATTTGCCTAGATAGGGCTTTGCTGTCGCGCAATCGACGTGCAACCTTTACGCATGTGAGGGCTTACCAAACCACTAACTCGCCTGAGGACGAATTAGACCAAGACGTTCAAGTCTCGTTCGCTTCTCCTCAAATGTCGGGTAGCGAAGTGTTAAAAGCACTTCTTAAATCAAAACACTTATTGTGGCGGGCCGGTTATGTATGCCCCTCCCACGATTAATTGTTTAATTCGCTAGCAAAAAGCAAAGTCTCTCCCGGCTTTGCTTTTTTCGTGTTCCCATCTATTGCTTCAATAAATTCGAAAAAAACAGACACATACACACGCTATTAACGAAATACCAACTATATTTAGGTTATTGCACGCCATTTTATTAGAGCATATACTCTAGATAATTTTTTAACATCGATTTGGAGCATTCATGAAGATCAAGTCCCTGCCATTGGCTTTGGGCGCTTTGCTAGGAACGCTTTCACTTAGCAGCTTAGCTGCAGAAGTCTCTTTTGATGAAGCATGGCAACTGCTTCAGCAGAACAACAATTCACTAGCAGCGCAGCGCGCAAACGTAGAGCGATATGGCCACTTAAAAGACGCTTCAAGCAGTCTCAACCTGCCTAAAGTAACGGTAGGGGCAAACTATACTCGCCTCGATCAAGACGTCACTTTGAGTGGTAAACAATTTGCCGACAGCCTAAACGGCGTGGATCCTGCTCTTCTGAACGCAATCGGTAGTATATTGCCCGGCCTAGGTAGCATAAGCTCAACTCTGGAAAATAAAGATATTTTCAGTTCCTCTATTCGTGCTGTTTGGCCTATCTTCACTGGTGGTCGTATTACTGCAGCTCAAACCGCGGCTGAAGGTAAAAAAGAAGAGGCGCAAAGCCAACTCGCGATGGAAGTACAAGCGCGCTATGAAGACCTCAGCAAATACTACTTCAGTGTCATCTTGGCAAAAAACGTCGTCGATACTCGTATGGCGGTGGAAAATGGACTGACTAAGCACCGTGATTTCGCCATCAAGCTTGAAGAGCAAGGTCAAATCGCACGTGTCGAGCGTTTACAAGCCGAGGCATCCCTTGATAAGGCGGTAGTCGAGCGTAAAAAAGCTGAACACAGCCTAAACATCGCACAGGCCGCGCTTACACAAGTTTTGGGCCAGACCGAAACCGTTGAACCCCGTGATGAGTTATTTATCAATCGAAACCTGCCACCTCTTGATGCATTCGTCGATCAAACTCTGGACACCTACCCTGGTCTTGCCATTCTTGATGCAAAAGAGAAACAAGCAAGCAGCTTGATGAAGGCAGAGAAAGGCAAATACTATCCTGAAGTCTATGCCTACGGTGACTACAGTCTATATCACGGAGACTCCCTAACCAGTCAGCTTAAACCAGATTGGCTTGTAGGTATTGGCGTTAGCGTTCCTCTGCTTGAAAACACGGGTCGCAGCGAACAAATGAAAGCGGCAAACAGCGCGGTCTCTCAAGTGCAGTTTTTGCGTAAACAAGCACGTCAGGATCTTAGCGTGCTCGTTGAGAAAACCTACCTAGAAGCGCAGCAAGCTTTAGACGAAGTTCAGGGGTTAAACTCAAGCATCCAACTGGCTCAGGAAAACCTAAAACTGCGTCAAAAGGCCTTCTCACAAGGCCTAGGCCGCTCGCTCGACGTAGTTGATGCCGAGCTGTATCTCGCCAGTATAAAAACTCAGCAGGATGCAGCAAGCTTCCAATACCTATTATCACTCAACAAACTTCTCGCACTTTCTAGTGAGATGAACAACTTTGCTACGTACAAACATAACGCAGTTACCCCTGCACAACTAAGAACTGAGGACGCATCATGAACAAGGTAAAACCGGCACTAGTGACATTAGGCGCTGTAGCTGTAATTGGCTGGGTTGGCTACAAGTTCTTTGATGCTTACCAAACACCACCTCTTCGTATTCAAGGTCAAATAGAATCACAGCAGTACAGCATCTCATCTAAGGTACCTGGTCGTATCGATGAGGTGATGGTACGTAAAGGCGATAATGTGTCTGAAGGACAGCTCATCTTTACGATTCACAGTCCTGAGATTGAAGCCAAGCTTGAGCAAGCGGTTGCTGGCCAAAAAGCAGCTGGCGCATTAGCGAAAGAGGCAGAAATTGGCGCAAGACAACAGCAGATTCAAGCGGCAGAAGATCAATGGCGCAAAGCGAAAGCGGCTGCGGCATTGATGGAAAAAACTTATCTTCGCGTCAATAACCTCTATAAAGACGGCGTCGTTGCTGAGCAAAAGCGTGACGAAGCACTAACGCAGTGGCAAGCCGCAAAGTATACCGAAAGCGCAGCATATCAAATGTTCCAGATGACGAAAGAAGGTGCACGTGACGAAACTAAGCTAGCAGCTGCAGAAAAAGCACGTATGGCCGCGGGTGCCGTAGCAGAAGTAGAAGCGTATGCTGCCGATACCCAAATCCATTCTTGGTTTGATGGTGAAGTATCTCAAGTACTACTTCACAGCGGTGAACTAGCTCCACAAGGATTCCCTGTTGTGACTGTTATTGATACGAAAGATACCTGGGCCGTGCTGAATGTTCGTGAAGACGCATTAAACCGCTTCGAGAAAGGCAGCGAGTTTGAAGCGTACGTCCCAGCACTCGATGAGTCAGTCACGTTCAAAGTCACACACGTAGCGGTAATGGGTGATTTTGCAACTTGGCGTTCTACTGATGCGACGCAAGGCTTTGATCTGCGCACATTTGAGGTTGAAGCGAGGCCACTGGATGACGTGAAGCTTCGTATGGGTATGAGTTTGGTCGTAGAACTGTAAGGCGCGGTTATGTCTCAAACTTCACCTACTCTCTCTATTGCTTCTCGTAGAAAGCTAGTAAAGAGTCACTTTCGTAGCCAGTGGCACCTACTCAGACATGACAAATGGCTATTGTCATGTCTGACATGGGTACCCATTTTGCTCTGCTTGTCTATTTACTGGATCTTCTCTCAAGGGATAGCGAGCAACCTTCCGATTGGTGTTGTCGATCAAAGCAAAAGCACCTTGTCGCAAAAGCTGATTCGAGATTATGATGCGACATCAATGCTCAGTGTTGACCACCAATATGAAGATATTGGTCAGGCAAGGCAGGCTTTAGTCGAAGGTGACATCTATGCCATTTTGTACGTGCCACCGGGTTTCGATAAGGCGATAGTGAGATCCGTATCTCCTCAGGTCACTCTGTTCTACAACAGTCAGTACATACTTGTCGGACGACTGATTAACTCTGCAGCATTGCAAGCCCAAGGGACATTTAATGCCCAAGTAGAAGTTGTGAAAGCACTCTCAAAAGGCAACACGACGGGCGCGGCTGCCGTCGGCAAAGCCGTTTCCGTTAGAACACAGATAACGCCCCTGTTTAACAAGGGTACCAACTACGCTCAGTTTCTGGTGACCGCGATTGTCCCTGCCATTTGGCAGATAGCCATCGTGTCATTTACCGTGCTCGCGTTAAGTGCCAACTATCGAGTAGCAGGCATTGCTCCGTGGTTAGGTAAAGGGAGCATTGTTAGAAACCTCAGCAATACGTTGTTCCCCTACTTTGTATGGTTTGCATTACTTGGATTGGCGTTTCTAATCTGGTTTTACGACTTGATCGGCTGGCCCATGGAGGGCAGCTGGACGGTTCTGATTTTTGCTCAGCTAGTCACGACCGTAGCTTGTATGATCATGGGGGCGCTGTTCTTTTTCTTAACTTGCGATGCTGCTAGGGCAATGAGCTTCGCTGGCGCCTTCACCGCACCAAGTTTTGCGTTTATGGGTATCACCTTCCCTGCCACTGATATGGGGCCGCTTGCTGTTTTTTGGCGCGAGCTGTTGCCTATTAGTCACTACATTGAGGTTCAGGTGAGTCAAGCAAGTTACGGTGTTCATGCGGCGCAATCGCTGGCCCATCTAATGCCTTTAATTGGCTACATTATTCCACTGGCGCTCACCGTTATGCTGATCAAAAAGCATTTAGCTAAGGAGTTATCAGCATGACCTTGTTAGAACACATTAAACTTGAACTCAAAGCAGTTCTCACTAATCCCGTGGTTGTTTTGACGGTATTTGGTGGAGTCATATTCTATTCGTTTCTCTACCCTCTTCCATACAGTCAGCAGACGCCAAGAGAGCAACCAATTTCAGTCGTCAATCTCGACCAAAGCCAAACGAGTTTCCAACTCGAGCGCATGGTCGACGCGACGCCGAATGTCCAAGTGGTACAGCGCGATCACACTATCGAACAAGCAAAGCAAGCTTTCATCAACGGTGAAATCACAGGATTTCTGGTTATCCCTGAGCATTTCTACAAAGATCTTATGTTGGGTAAGAGTCCGGTATTAGCTTACGCAGGCGATGCATCGTTGTTCTTGGTTTACGGCACTGTGGTCGAAGGATTAGCGCAAGCGGGCGGGACATTAGCGGCCAAGGCCAAAGTTTCAAAGCTTTTGATTGATGGTGTACCGCTTGAGTTAGCGAGTCAGCAATACTCGGCAACTCGACTTAATGCAAAACCCACATTTAACCCTCGAATGGGGTATGTAGATTATGTCGTCCCTGCGGTATTTGTGTTGATACTGCAACAGACGCTGGCCATGGCATCTGGACTGGTTGGTGGGACGCAACGTCAAGGCAAAGGCTATTGGAGTTCACAGTCTGTAATGTCTGTTATCGCAGTTAGAAGCTTTGTACTTACCGCCATCTACTATCTGCTAGGTATGTTCTATTTTGGTGCCAGTTTTAGTATGTATGGGATTAGCACGCTCGCCAATCCATTTGAAATTCTCACTTTAATGCTACCGTTCTTTTTAACGTCGTGCTTTATTGGGATTTTCCTAGGAGCGCTAACGCCTCGAAGAGAGCTAGTCACGGTCGTTGTGTTGATTAGCTCTATGCCTTTAATCTTTTCTGCAGGCTTTATCTGGCCCACTGAAATGCTTCCAGCACCAATGCAATGGTTCGCAGCAGCCTTCCCTACTCAAGCGGCTATCAGCGGGTTCTTGAAGCTAAATCAAATGGGAGCAGATTGGACTCAGATTCGAAGTGATTGGACGCAGCTTTGGGTACTTACCGTTGTTTGGGGAGCACTTGCAGCTTGGTGTTTCAAGAAATACCGGTACAGTGCACTAGATTGATAGCGCGCTCAAAGAGACGTGAACAACAATTGAAAATAGAATGAAAAAGGGCCAGTGGATATCCACTGGCCCTTTCTTTATCTGCTGATTTGTTATCTGCTAACTAGAAGTCTAAATTAGCTGTGCACTAGCTCAACTTTTTCTTCTTTCTCACCAGCTGCTGGGTCGTTGAACTTCTCTACATCTAGAGAACCCTCAGACTTAGCCACGATACACGTTACCGCGCTGTCACCAGTGATGTTAACCGCAGTACGGATCATATCTAGTAGACGGTCAACACCCATGATAAGAGCGATACCTTCTAGTGGCAGACCTACTTGGTTTAGTACCATCGCCAGCATGATTAGACCAACACCAGGAACGCCCGCTGTACCGATAGACGCCAACGTAGCGGTCAAGATAACCGTCAGGTAATCACCCATAGTGAGGTCGATGTTAAATGCTTGAGCAATAAACGCCGTCGCGACACCCTGCATGATAGCCGTACCATCCATGTTGATGGTCGCACCGAGTGGGATAGTGAACGAAGAAACCTTGTTATCAACACCAAGACGGTTTTGAGCCGTTTCCATCGTCACTGGAATTGTCGCGTTTGAAGAAGCCGTTGAGAAAGCAAACATTACTGCATCTTCCATCTTCTTCAGGAACGTAATTGGGCTTAGACCTGTGAAAGACTTAAGCATCACGCTGTATGTTACTAGACCGTGTAGAAGCAGCGTTGCTGTAAGTACTAAGAAGTACTCTGCTAGGTTAAAGATGGCACTTAGACCAAGACCTGTGAATAGCTTCGCCATTAGGAAGAACACACCGTAAGGCGCGATGTTCATCAGCAAAGCGACCAGTTTCATGATCACTTCATTGAGGTCACGGAAAACTGATGCGATGCGCTCACCAGGCTCACCTGCTGCGCTAATAGCGATACCAAACAGAACCGCGAACACGATTACCTGAAGGGTTTTGCCCTCTGCCATCGCACTGATCGGGTTGGTTGGGAACATATCGATAATAACTTGTCCCAGAGATGGGGCTTCAGCAGCAGCGAATGAACTTGCCGCAGTTAGGTCAGCACCTGCACCTGGTTGGAACACAGTACCCATAGTTAGGGCTAGTGTGATAGCGACTGCAGTTGTCGCGACATAGAACAGAACGGTTTTACCACCTAAACGGCCGAGTGTGGTGACGTCTTTAAGAGAGCTGGTACCGCAAACTAGTGAAACAAATACCAGTGGGACAACGAGCATTTTCAAGCTGGCGATAAAGACTTGACCACCAACCTCGAAAAGACCGTTTACAATGTATGCGTCTACAAATCCGTTCTCAGCAAATAGACCTCGAATAGCGAAGCCTGTCAAAATACCTGCAACCATACCGATGATCACTCGAGATGTCAGTGACATTGGTTTCTTGGCGTTAGTCATAATTACTCCTTATTTTTATAACGCTTCTTGATGGAGTCATCAAAAGCCGGAGCAGATTAGCAGCACAAACTAGTTGATTAGAATCACAAATTTGTTTCCCGATCCCGTGACGTGACGGAGATCACCCCAAATGTTATTAAAACACTGTTCATAAAAACAAATAAGCCACAAAAACGACACATAAAAGCATAGATATAAACTTTAGGTGATTATTTGAGCATTATATTCTTTTAAGCTTCAGATAAGTTTTATTAATGGCTGTTCGCAACATCCAAATACGATATCACCCAAACCAAAAAGACCAGCATTAAATGCTGGTCTTTTCGTAATACTAAGTATTTACGACTACTTGGATTCAACGGCCTCAAGCTTGAGGTCAAAGATCACCGCAGTTTCTGCTGGAACGGTAGGGTGAGCGTCTTCTTTGTAAGCAAGATGTGCAGGGACGTATAAACGCCACGTTGCTCCGATTGGCATTTCTTTAAGAGCGACTAACCATGAGACAGGAGCTTGGTGCAAAGTTACTCGCATCGGTTCAGGTAAGTGGGCCGAACCATCCACTTGCTGACCATTCAACAGCCATGTTTTATGACGCACAACAAACTGGCTATTGGCATCCGATTTGCTCTCGCCCTCTCCGGCATGAATAATCTCATATTGGATACCAGAGCTATGAATATTCACTTCCTCTCGAGCGCCGTTTCGCTCAAAAAAGGTCGCTTCGAACTGTTGTTTCTGTTCTATATGCTCTGCTTGCGCTCGTTTACGCTGCTCTTCCATCTCTTTCTTAAGTTCTTCAGCTTCACTTGGGTCAAAGGGCCATGGTTTTTGCATAAACGTATCCATGATCGCCTCTTGAATAATCTTGATGTTCATTTTTGGAAATGACTTTTGTGCCAACTCTTTAGCGATTTCTCGCCCGTAGATGTAGCTAACTTTTTGTTCTAGTGTTTCAATTTCCATAACAACCTCTTGGATTCTAGCTATGGATTCATCATACGTATCATTAGAGAAAAAAAAAGTATGTTACGGATACTCGAAGTGCGTTGATACTTCGGCTAAAAGTGTGGATGGTTGAAAAAAAGGGCCAATGAATGGCCCTTGAGATTATTTACGCTGATTCTTTGGATTCAGACTCTGGTTGAGGTGCAACGTCCATCGACTCTATGACCGGCAAAGTCTGCAACACAAACTCCCCTGGAGCTTGAGACAGTACAGGGTAATCCTCATTTCCAACTGGGAACGGATCTACCTGTTCGTCTGCAATATATTGCTGCAACCACTCGTTCCAATGCAGCCACCACGAACCTTTGTTGTGGTCTGCATTGTTAATCCACTCTTCAGCAGACTCATCAAGCGTTGAGTTAGTCCAGAAACCATATTTCTCTTTAGCAGGATGATTAACGATACCTGCTATGTGGCCCGACTCACCAAGAACGAAAGTCTTATTACCGCCCATCTTCAATGCGCCGCGGTAAGTGCCTTGCCAGAGTGCAATATGATCTTCTTTAGTAGAGATAAAGTAGCTTGGAATACGAATCTTATCGAGATCAATCCAAACACCACCAATCTTAACGCCCTTATCCTGAACTAGCTTGTTCTCTAGATACAGTTGACGCAGTAAGAAGTTGTGTGTCGCTGCTGCAACGTTCGTACTGTCACTGTTCCAGTAGAGTAAATCGAAGTCTACTGGGCTATTACCTTTGAGGTAGTTATCGATGTAGTAGTTCCAGTACAGGCTGTTCTCACGCAGTAGGCTGAATGTCACACTGAGTGAGCGACCATCCATATAACCTAGCGAGTTGTTCTGAACCTCGATAGCGCGGATAATAGTGTCGTTAATATACGCCCCTACCTCACCCGGCTGACTAAAATCGAGCAGTGTAGTAAAGAAGGAAGCAGAAACGATACGCTTCTTCATTCGCTTCGCGGCATAATACGCAACTGTCGAGGCGAGTACCGTACCACCAATACAGTAACCTGCTGCGTTGATCTGATCTTTGCCAGTAATCGACTCGATCGCCGCAACTGCTTTAACAACGCCTTCGGTAACATAGTCGCCAAACTCTACTTTAGCTTGAGATGGTCCTGGGTTGCGCCAAGACATCATGAACACTGAGTGTCCTTGCTCAAGCAGCCACTTAACCATTGAGTTTTTCTCTCTCAGATCAAGGATGTAATACTTATTGATAAATGGCGGGACGATGAGTAATGGTGTAGCGTTTACTTTTTCTGTCACAGGTCGATATTGAATCAGCTCGAATAACTCATTCTTAAACACGACATCGCCAGGAGTGTTAGCGACATGCTCACCAATTTGGAACGCTTCGGTATTGGTCATACGGATTTTTAATACATCCGCACTTGCTTCCATGTCTTCTTGGAACTGCTGCAATCCGGCGAGCAAGTTTTCACCATTTTGCTCTAATGTCAGCTTTAGAAGCTCAGGGTTGGTCGCAATGAAGTTGGTTGGAGATAGCGCATTTAGCGTCTGGCGAGAAAAGAAGGTCAATCGTTCTTTGATTTTTTCATCGACACCCTCAACGGAATTAATCGTGTCTAGATAGGTTTTACTGAACAGCACATACGACTGCTTAATAAAGTTGTAAAACGCTTCTTCTTTCCATGCATCGTCTTCAAAGCGACGGTCGCCTTTCTCAACGTCGACAACTTGTTCATTGCTCGCTTGCAAAGCAACACGTTGCCAAATTTCTAGTTGTTGCATCCACCACTTAGTTTGCATATCTAACATAGCGGCGGGTTGCTTGGATGCCTTGTCCATAAACTCTGCAGTATCCTCAGCATTGAGTTCCTGCATCGCTTTTGTCAGTGGGCTATTTACGGCTGCCTTGCCTTGCTCGAAGTCTTTCCACCATTGCTGGTTGCTCTCCTGCAGTTTCACAAGGTAGTCCGAAAAGAAGTTTTGGAACATAGCTAAAACCCTTTTCTTGGAAACAAAAAAAGGTTGCGGGAACGAGTGCCCCCGCAACCCTCTATATATAAAGTATTGCCGAAGTTAAGCAGGTGTACTTGCTTTAACAGCTTCAGTCGTGATCGCTTCTAGGTCTTCTTTGAACTCTTTCGCTACTTGCTGAAGCTTATTGCTATCATCCATCATCTGTTGAGACAGACGAGATAGCGTATTCAGCTGTTGGCTATTGAAAACAGCTAGAGAAGAAACATCTTTGATCTCTGTTGCCGCTTTCATTTGATTTACACCAAGCTCGCTGTATGCGCGCATTGCGTTAAGTTGAAGATCCGTCAACGTCTCTACGTTCTTTGTCATCAGTTTGTTGAACTTAGTGTACGGTTCAAACGTTTTTTCAGACTGCTCGTTGATCACTTTGAAAATATCCGTGTACATAATCATTTCTCCTAAGAAATAAACATTCCAGTTTCTAACTAAAATCTATCCCAGTTACTTGGGCTTCCGACAACTCAATTAACAGCGCTTAACAACGACTGCAGTTCCCATGCCACCACCGACACACAGTGAGGCGACACCTAGGTCTTTCTTCTCTCGAAGCATTTCGTGAATCAGGGTAACGATGATTCGGTTACCTGATGCACCTAGAGGATGACCCAGAGCAATAGCACCACCATTAGGGTTGGCTTTTTGCAGAATTGACTCTGCAGATACGCCATGCTCAGAGGCTAAATTACGAATTACACCAAGGGCTTGCGCAGCAAACGCTTCGTTTAACTCAAATACATTCACATCAGAAATCGCGACTTCAGCTTTAGATAAAGCATTAGTGACAGCTTGAACAGGACCAAGACCCATGATTTGAGGATCAAGACCAGTCTGAGCACTCGCCACCAACTCACAAAGTGGCGTCAAGCCAAGTCGAGTAACGGCTGATTCTGACGCAACAATCAAAGCACTTGCACCATCATTGATCCCAGATGCATTACCAGCGGTCACACTACCTTCTCGGTCAAATGCTGGGCGCAGCTTCGCTAAACCTTCCATTGTTGCATCCACTTTTGGATACTCATCAGTCGCAAACTCAACAACATTACGACGAACCTTGACTTCTACAGGAACGATTTCTTCTTTGAACTTACCTGCTTCAATCGCAGCAACTGCTTTCTGTTGGCTGCTCAAGGCATAAGCATCCTGGTCATCGCGAGAGATATCGACTTGTTTAGCAATATTCTCTGCGGTCACACCCATATGGTAAGCATTAAATACATCGGTCAAACCATCAGCGACTAATAAGTCTTTCGCGGTCATGTCACCCATTTTATGTCCACTACGTGCTGTAGCTGGCATTGCGAATGGAATTTGCGACATGACTTCAACGCCCGCAGCAACGACTATTTCCGCTTCGCCCGCCTTAATATGTGACGCGGCATCCATTAACGTTTTCATACCACTACCACACACCATATTGAGTGTATAGGCTGGGACTTCTGCAGGGATACCCGCTTTAATTGAAGCTTGACGACCGATGCCCATGCCTTGATTTGCACTGACAACATTACCAACAATAACTTCATCAATATCTTCAACTGAAATAGGTGTTGAATCTAACGCGCCTTTAATTGCTGTGGCAGCTAAATCACCTGCTGAAATATTCTTAAGGGTACCACCAAAACTACCAATTGCAGTTCGCTTCGCTGCAACAATAAATACTTTTTCCATCGTTATCCCTTTGAGCTGTTAAGCCATGTATAAACCGCCGTTAATAGCGATCGTTTCGCCTGTAATATATCCCGCCTCTTCACTAGCCAAGAAAGCGACCGACGATGCAATCTCTTCTGGTTTAGCTAAACGTTTCAGTGGAATTGTGCTTTTGATTGAATCCAGTACATCTTCACGCATCGCTTCAACCATTGGCGTACCAGTATAACCAGGAGCAACAACGTTAGCCGTAACCCCAGAACGTGCACCTTCTGCTGCCAAAGCTTTAGTGAATCCAATCATGCCTGCTTTCGCTGCTGCGTAGTTGGTTTGACCAAACTGACCTTTCTGGCCATTGACTGATGAGATATTGATGACGCGGCCATTGCCTTTTTCACACATTGCCGCGAAGAGAGGTTGTGTCACGTTGAACACACTATTTAGGTTGGTATTAATAACATCGAACCAGTTGTTCGATGACATTTTCTTAAATTGGCCGTCTCGAGTAATTCCGGCATTGTTTACCACTAGGTCAAACGTGCCTTCCTCTTGCTGTAATAAACCTAGCTTTTCTCTGCACTCTTCAGTATCAGTAACATCAAGTTCAAATAGACGAACCTGATCTTCGGTGAAGCCCTTTTCATCAAACCAACGTTTAGCACACTCGTAATTACCTGTGCTGTACGTAGCAATTAGACGATAGTTTTCCTCAACGAGTTTAGAAGAGATAGCAGATCCAATTCCGCCTTTCGATCCTGTGATTATTGCGAGCTTTTTCATTGGTGACTCCATTCCTAGCAACTAGCTTTATTAGCTATTTTATTAAAATTAAAACTTGACGACCTAGTGCGCTTCTATCCGTAGCTGACTCTTATTATTGATATTACACAGCTTTTGTTACGCTTTAAGTTTTAAATACAAATTTAAAGGAATCTTAATATTTGACCATCGAATATTTCAGGAAGGCGTTATAATGTTGATCACTATCACAAAGTGGTATGTAATCATGTTTATTGACTTATTTTTGCAAAAAACCCCAATAACAAACCCGTAACTAACTGAATATTTTATATTAATCCGTTAAATAATAGTTTTGTTATTAATTTCACACTTATTTACGCGCACTATTTAGGTGCAACACAATAGGAAATAAGGGGTTACAATTACAAATATGTCCAGAGCTAAATGATATATATATCGTATTAACTTGCTGAATTTACTCAATATTAAAATAGTGCAAGATACCTATTATTTAACACAATAATAACAACAGTTAACACAAGTAAAACAACCTCCCTATAATGAGTCAAGGCACGACTCATCATAGGGATTTGCAAAATAACGTGAGCAGATTCACCTACAAAAGACAAGGTGATGCGAAGGGAAAAACTTTGAGAATAGTCGCAATTTTCAATATGGTACAGTTTTCGGTTAAAACTATACCCCAAGCAACTTTCTCTGAGCTTGATTTAATCTAAGTGCTGTTTCTGGGTGTAACCACTTTTTCTGATCTTGTTGTTGTATACCATCAGCTGAAACATACAAGCCATGCAAAACACGTCGGCGAGAGCCGATGTAATTGATGGTACCTCCATGCCATGTGTGGGCATTGAATATCATAATGCTACCGGCTGGGCATTCTAAATACACTTCTTGGGGATGTGTCGCCTCGGTGTCTTCCAACACATCCTCAGGCAACTCGGGTCTTAGGTGCGTGCCAGGAATGATTCTAGGTGCTCCATTCTCTTTACACAGATCATCCAGTGCCCAAATCGAGTTTACCAAATGGACTTTTGGAAAATCAGGTCTTGGTTTTTTCCAGTCTCCGTGGAGTGGCTGCATACCACCGCCTGGATGAGCCTCTCTCCCATTTAGGCTAGAGACCTTGAACTCGCCTTTGAAAATATGTTGGCACGCATCGAGTACCAATGGATGAGACCACACTTTCTCCCATACCGTGCCCTTATTAATCAGGTTCGCGATACGTGTAACTGTCTCTTCTTGGTGATGCTCAATCGCGAGCTGGTCACCCTCTTTTTCAACGAGCTGGTCGAATTTATCTCTAAGATCTTGCAACCACTCTGGGTCAATGACATCTGGGATAATCGTAAAACCGTGAGTGTCTAATTCATCGTATTGGCGTGGCGTTAATCCATCGAGGGAGTAGAGCCCTGTCAGTGTTGTTTCGTGACTCATTTTATTATCCTTATTGGCTGACTTTTCACCTCTCAATTTACTGCTCTTTTCGTCTAAATCCTGTAGGGAAAATCTACGATAGACTGGACATTTGTTAGATCGTCATCTAAATGTGAACCACCTCAAACCGCTTGAAATATCAAGTGACGTATAATGCCAACTCGAATCAATACATCACTATTTTCTAGAAGAATGTTATAAAAGCATGTTAGACAGAACATACCTTATTGAAGCGCTTCACCACTATGCTACGCAAACCGCAGAAATACATTCCCTGCAGTTCGCGGGCAATCTGCCAAGTCCACCTCCCCTTGCCTACCAGGTTCATTTCCCACGCATTGAAATGGTACTTATTGGAGAGTTGGAAATGGACGTAGGTAGTAACGTAGGAACGGATACTGGTGTCGTATTAAAGCAAGGAGATGTTCTTTACCTACCCGCGGAGAGCTGGAACAAACCTAATTGGGATAAACCGGTTGTCACCATGACCATATTGGTCGGCAAACAAAGCTTTGGCATGAGCTTGCTCAGTTGGGATGGAGAAAAGTTTGATTCTGCCATCAAAGAAAACGTCGCCAGACGTGGACCAAGAACTGGCTCATTTATACTGCAAGCGATCGAGGAGCTGGCATGGCACTCACAAGATCAAAATACGCTGAGATTGCTCGCGAGCAGCTTGTTTAGTCATATCCATGACCTGATTCATAACCCACCAGAAACACCATCTAAGAGTAAAGCCCTTTTCGATGCGGTTAGGGATTACTTAGAGCAGAACTACCACGAGCCACTTACTCGCGAATCGGTCGCTAAACACTTTTATGTCTCACCGAATTACTTGTCACAGCTTTTTAATAAAGAAGGCAATGTTAAGTTTAATGAGTATCTGACTAGGATTCGATTGGAAAGAGCAAAGTATCTATTAAAACAATACGATACGAAAGTTAAGGAAGTCGCACATCGCTGCGGATTCAATGATAGTAATTACTTTTGCCGAGTGTTCAAACAACAAACTGACCGTTCCCCTTCACAGTATCGAGCGCACTATCAAAGCGGAACGGTAGAATAGATCTATACGTTGATAACGGTTCCTGCTGGGGCGCGTTTCGCGCGCTCTATTGCACTCATCGCCAATTCTGGGTTGCGCAGAAAGTCTGAAATCGACATTTTAATCAATCGTGATTGCGCGAATCGCTCCACACCCTCAATGTTGATATCCGCAATAATGAAAGCAACGTCAGCTTCGTCAATGGATGCTTGTTCGATAGCGTTCTCTGCCCCTAGAGCACCTTGAGTCTCAACCTGAATCTTATAGCCAGCTTTCTTAGCAGACTTCTCTAATAATTCTGCGGCCATATAGGTGTGCGCAACACCGCTAATACACGCCGTAACTCCAACTAACTTCATTCTAATCCTAAGATCTTTCTATAGCAAAAAGCCTAGTGAGTATAATCTCACTAGGCATCCCTGTCTTTGTCTATTCTATGTAAACTTGTTCCTAATCATGATCATAGTAAATCAAGAACCGTTTTGCCCTCACCATACGCTTGATTCCAATCGCTCATAAAGCCCGCGACACCGGAATCAGTCAGCGGATGAGCCAGCAACTGATCAAATACATCCGGTGCGATTGTGACCGACTGTACCCCTGCTTTGGCAACTTCATGTACTTGTTGGACGTTCTTAAACGACGCGGCGAGTACTTTCGCATCCAGCTGATAGACATCGATAAGATGTGCCATCTGCGCAGCCACTTGAGTACCATCACCACAGATATTATCCAGTCGGTTTACATAGGGTGCTAAAAATTCAGCTCCAGCCATCGCAGCCATCAAAGCTTGTTGTGGCGTTAAAATCGCAGTCGCCGTAATTCGTATACCTTCGGCACTGATTAGCTTCATAGCTTTAATACCTTGAGGCGTCACGGGTACCTTAACGATGATTTCTGAATCAAGCTTACGCAACGCCTTCGCTTCTTCCAACATGACTTCCGCGCTATCGCTAACGACTTGCGCATGCAACATGCGATCTGGACCAATAATTTCACGGATATCTAAAATGATATCGCGTAAAGGACGATTCTCTTTAGCTATGATGGTCGGGTTGGTTGTGACACCGACTATTGGGTACAAGTCTACCGCTTTTTTAATTGCATCTAGGTTGGCGGTATCAAGCATATAAATCATGGGTACATCTCCAATGGTAATTTGGGTCGCTACTGTGTGGCCTGTTTTCAAAGACTGGTTCTTTAAAGACCGTTTTTTTAAAGACAAATGTTTAGTAGCCGAATTCTTTCAAACACTTAGTAATCGCTTGTTTGCTCTCAGTAAACTGAATGCCCTGAGCAGCAAGCTTGCTGGTATCAAGTCTCACATCACGTGTCTTTGGCGCGTCACTTTGCACCAGAACCTCTTGGATGCGTTTTCCGAGCTTAAGCTCAGTTAAAATATGTTTTGCTATCTCATAGCGGCTTGCGTCGTTGTGCGCGCCAGTGTGGTAAGTTCCATAAGGAATTTCGAATATTTTTGGAAACTGCTCAATAAGCTCATGAACATACGTTAAACCACGAAACTCATTGCCTCGTTCGTGCATGGTCTCACCGTTAAATAACGCTTGAGTCGCATTCCAAACCACATTCGGATTGATCGTTGTATTGCGCTCTGGAAGACCAAACAACCAGGTGAATCTCAACACCCACATCTCAGGCAAGATCGTCGCTAACTCTCGCTCGGCCTCCAGTTTATTTTGACCGTAGACCGTATCCGGTACTGGTGTTGATTCTTCTGTGTATGGTCCTGCTTCTGGATTGCCATTGAACACTTGCTCAGTGGATATAAACACCAGTTTCGCCCCCACATCTTTACAAGCTTTAGCGACATTAATCGCTCCTTGGACGTTCACCTTATGAGCCACATCTGGATGCTTGTTGCAAAAATCGGTGACGGCGATAGCAGCGGCATGGATGACAAAATCAGGCTTGAACTCACCTAAGATGCGGTTCACTGCATCAGCGTCCGTGATGTCTAATTGGGCAACGTCAGTGCCTCGAACCTCGAACTCACCTTGATAGCGGTTAATAAATCGTGTTCCGAAGAAACCACCCGCACCAGTAATTAAAATTCGCTTCTTGCTCATGTCTAGCCTCCTATGACTACTTTGTATCCATGTGCTTCGACATGGCGCTGAATAGCATCAACTTCTTGTTTTGTAGGTACCGGGGTATCCTTCATCGAATACGTCATCCCTAGTGTTTCGTATTTGCTGGAACCAAATTGATGGAACGGCAGCAGGTGTAATTCTTCTAACGAATAAGGTGCTAAAAACTTCAGCACCTTATCGACATTGATCAGGTCGAGTGTGTACCCTGGAATCAGTGGCAACCTTGGGATCAACTTACAAGGTGCCAACTTTAGAGCATCAAAACTCTTGAGCACTCTATCCAAGTTAATACCAATGACGTCTTTGGCTTGCTCTCTGTTCATCATTTTGAAATCAAATAAAATCTCGTCACAGTATTTCGCCATCTCAACAAGGTGGTTGCTGTTCCCATGCCCAGAGGTCTCGATAGCCGTTTTGTAACCAAGCTTTTTAAGTTGTTTAAGGAGTTCAATACAGAACTTACCGTGAACCAAAACCTCGCCACCGGATAATGTCACCCCGCCTCCAGAGGTTTGATAAAACACATCGTCTTTGGCGATTTCTGCAATTAACTCTTCAACCGTGACGTCGTAACCGACTTGTTCGTAAGCACCGCTAGGACATTCGTCAACATCTTGTTCACACACATCACAGTGAAGACATTTTGACTCCCTACGAATGTTTACTTGTTCAATAGAGCGAGATTCGGGGTTCGCACACCACGGGCACTTCAATGGACACCCTTTAAAAAACACGACAGTACGTATCCCCTCACCATCATTGAGCGAGTAGCGTTGAACATTGAACACTCGAGCGGTTGGTGAAGGAGAGCCCAGCTCTCCTTTGTGTTCTCCGCAGCGTGAACCGCTAGTGTTGCACTCACAGCTCATGGGCAGTTCTTCGAATGATGTCGTCTTGAATCTCTTTAGACAGCTCGACGAAAAACGCACTGTAACCCGCTACTCGAACTACCAACCCAGCATAGTCCTCTGGTTTTTCCTGTGCTTTGCGAAGGGTTTCTGCATTAAGCACGTTAAATTGGATGTGCTGCAGTTTGAGCTTCATAAAAGCACGCAAAAAGTCGCCCAGTTTAGTAATGCCTTGTTCGCCCTCAAGCGTTGAAGGGGTAAACTTCACATTCAACAAGCTGCCATTCGAGAGCAAGTAATTATCCAGTTTGCTGACTGACTTAAGCACGGCGGTTGGACCCTGTTGATCTTTACCTAACATCGGCGATAGACCACCATCAGCCAACTGCTCACCTGCCAGACGACCATCAGGCGTTGCACCAACGACCGCTCCGAGTGGCACGTGTGCTGACACCGTGTAAGAGCCAGGTGTAAAGTAGCCACCACGAGGGTTTTCGTAAGTCTCGACTTCTTTGCAGAACAAACGAAGTAAGTCTGCCCCCATAGCATCGACCTCATCGATATCGTTGCCATACTTCTCGTATCGGTTCATCAAGCGAGCTCTAACGCGCTCACCTTCTTTGCCTTCAAAGTTAGATTCCAGCACCTCAATAAACTCAGCAAAGCTCATGCGCTTCTCTTCAAACACAAAACGTTTGAGCGCCATAAGAGAGTCAGACAGGTTAGCAATACCAATGCCTTGCACACCAGAGAAGTTATAGCGTCCACCACCGTAAGTGATGTCTTTGCCATTCTCGATGCAATCATTGATGAACGAAGATAGAAGCGGTACCGGTGCCCAATCACGATGACCCACATCGCAAATATTCGAGCCTTCGACCATTAACTTAACGTAGTCACAGATATCACTGCGGATCTCAGACATTAAAGCGTCAAACGAGACTTCTTGATTGTCTTTATTGCGTTTTAGAACCAGCTCCATCACTTTGAGCAGGTTAAACATGGCAATATCGTGCAATCCATAGGTTTTGCCTGGAATAGACAATTCGACGCAGCCGACAACGGAGTAATCACGAGCATCTTCTAACGACACGCCACGGTTTAAAAACGCTGGCACCACGACTTCATCGTTGAAGATCTGTGGAATACCCGTTCCGAGGCGAATCGTCTCTGCGGTTTTATTCAAGAACGCTCTATCGATAAACTCATTCACGCGCACACCAAGGTTAGGCTGCGGTAGTTGAACGCTTTGATACGCATCCAAACAGAGGGAAGACAAGGTGTTTACAGCGCTGCGTCCATTCTCGGTCAAGCCGCCAAGCAAAATGGTGTATCCCGTTGGGAAGCCCGCAAAGAACTTAGCACTGCTAGATGAGCGCAGCAGAACGATGTCATTGGTCTTAACCCACAAACTCTCGAGTAGTTCTTGCAAAAATGCAGGTGATTCACCTTGTTCAATAGACGCTTGATAGAACGGCATCATGTATTGATCAAAGCGACCCAGTGAAAGCGAGCTCGCATTAGATTCATATTGCAAAATAATGTTCATATACCAGAACAACTGGCACGCTTCATAGAAACCTTGCGGCTTTTGGGTCGCGATGTTTGCCGAAATGTTTGCAATACGGGTTAGTTCAGCGGCGCGTACTGGGCACTCACACTCTGCTGCCATTTGATTAGCAAGGGCCTCATATCGGCGAATGTGACGTATGGACGCCTCTAAGAGGATCAAAACCGATTGATAAAACTCGTTATCAGCATTGACCGTCGCCAGTGTCGACATTTCATCGGTTAACGCACCAAGACCTTTTTCTAGCAATCGATCAAAATCGATGATGATGTGCCCTTGGCCTTTATCAGTCTGGTTAACACTAAAGACTTTCTCAGCAACAGCCTCTTTGACGTTGTCAGGGATCTGCCCATTGATGAAATCTTTCATCGAACGTTCAGACCAATAAGGTAATAACGTCTCCTTGTAGACCGCCTTATCATCCTCAGAGATAAAGAATTTATCCTGCGAACGTGACTCGAAAATATCGAGCTCTTTCTCAATCCAGTACGGGTCCATTTCTGGGGACACAATACCAGCGCGAGGTTTCACGGTTCGGTTACCTGCAATGAGCTCATCATCACGAATAGATATCGCGACATTGTCCATAACATGAGCGGTGGCCTTAGCACGGCGGATCAAGGTGTGCTCGCCTTCCGTTTGTTGATGACTCTCGGTGTACAGAAGAGCGCGCTCTAGGGAAATTTCTCGTTGGGCTTCAAACAGGGCAGACTTTAATCGAGTTATTCTTTCGGTGCTCACAATAGGCTCCATTATTTTTATATGTGGGTACTGATTGAGTTCATATCAGAGTCACCTTTGCTAAACCGGCAGAACAAGTGACTGTGGTATGAAGGCTCCTCCGAATGAAGGAGCCATATTTATTTATGCCGTCATTATTTATGCCGTCGCTTTCTCTAGATGCGCGGCAATCTTGTCCATTACTGCTTCAGAGCGCTTAACTGCGTCGCTCACACCGATACGAACAATCGTCTTACCTTTGAATCGATCTTCGTTCTTGATACCAATGTCCTTGGTCAAGATAACGATGTCAGCGCCAGCAATGTCTTGTGCACTTAGCTCATTCTCGATACCGATAGAGCCTTGAGTTTCAACTTTACAGTCCCAGCCTTTTGCTTTTGCTGCTGCTTCAACCGCTTCTGCTGCCATGTAGGTATGTGCTACGCCAGATGGGCATGCTGTTACTGCTACGATACTAGTCATAATTCTCACCTTTTATTTTTAACGTTCTGTTTTTATTGGATATATCTTTCAATTTCTAAGAGTTAACCGTGATATCTCGAACTAACCGTGAAATCTCGAACTAACCGATAGTGATATCTAGGTCTAAATCATCGGATTCTTCTTTCTTTGGCTCTTCGACCTTGCGACGTGCTTTTAGGAAGTTAACCATTAGTGCGGTAACAAGAGAGCCCACAGCGAGTGCAATCAGGAAGCCAAATCGTCCCTCAACCACTGGCAGTACAATCAAGCCACCCCATGCCGCGAAACACTCAACACCCAAGACAGCTGCCGTTGCGGCGCCTGTTGCCGTACCGATCATGATTGACGGTAGAACACGCAGTGGGTCTGCAGCTGCGAAAGGAATCGCACCCTCAGTGATACCCATGGTGCCCATTAGGATTGATGCGCGGCCTGCTTCTTGCTCGTCAGAGCCATATAGTTTTTTGTTTAGGAAAGTCGCAAGACCCATGCCTACTGATGGCGTAGCAACCGCTACTGCACTGATACCGGCAACGTTGTAGATACCTTCACCGACACAAAGAATGACGAATGCATAAGCCACTTTGTTGACCGGACCACCCATATCGAAGGCAATCATTAGACCCATGATGATAGCGAGTACCACAATGCTTGAGTCTTGCATGCCTTTAAGGAAGCTAGTTAGACCTTCAGTTGCCGCACCAATTGGCTCACCGATACCCCATACAATGGCGCCTGCAGTGATAAACGTACCTATGATAGGAATGACAAAGATTGGCATGATAGAGCGAGCAAATGCAGGCACTTTGATCTTTTTGAGGTAGAAGACAACGATACCACCTAGGAGACCCGCGAAAATCGCGCCAAAGAAACCCGTGTTGTACATATTAGCGCCGATGAAAGCGGCAATAGCAGAAGGGGCTAGCGCCGAACGGTCCGCAATGGAATAACCGATGTAAGCAGCAAGAATGGGAACCATAAGTTGGAAGCCAGCAACACCGATGAAGAACAAGTCATGCAGCCAGGTTCCCTCTTCTGGTACTGCGCCCTCACCATAAAGCATGACCGAAGCCGCAAGTAAGATACCGCCCGCAACCACGAAAGGAATCATATGAGACACACCCGTCATTAGATGTTGTCTTGTGTTTTTAAGAATTGAGATTAAGTCATTCATTGACCTCTCCTTAGAGTACATAAGTATTAAAATTTTTTATTAAAGGAAGTACTTCTTTTATATTTATTGGCTCACGTTTTTGATTAAGCTTCAGAGAAACTCCATCTCTATCGCACAGGGTTATAATAGTGAGCATTTGTGCTATCCAGTTAGAGGACAAAACTGCTTTTTACTGGATATTTGTTAGGTGTGAGATGAATGTTGATCTTGAGCACACTTTGAGTAACAGCAAGATAGAGAGGACGCAATTTATTTATAATGCATTGTTTTGGAATGATTTTCCGTAATATCAACCACTATTAACACAACGATCAACATGACAGAAGTCACAAGATTAACTGTATTTTTGAGCGCTATCACAGTTAATCCAGCATCTAACAAATATCCAGTTTTTAGCACTTTTATCCAATAGCCCCGATTTTTGGAACTGTTAAAGTTGTAGTCATAAACAACCAATAACAATTTCGAACCTAAGGAATGAGCCCCTATGAGAAGTTTTACGTTTTCTTGTGAATTGCCGAATGGTGTTCACGCGAGACCAGCGGGTCATGTAGAAACCCTTTGTAATCAATATCAATCGAGCATTGAATGGCAGAACGAGCGTACCGGGCTTTCTGGAAATGCGAAAAGCGTTTTATCTCTTATCGGTACCGATACCTTGCTTGGCGACAAATGCGTGATCACTATTGAGGGTGAGGACGAAGAAACAGCATTAGAGGCACTACAAAGCTTTATTGCTAATGAGTTCCCGCACTGCGATGCGCCTCTAGAACAAACGCAGGCCGATGAAGAACAGCAACCACTGCCTCGTAACCTGGCAAACCTAACCTCAGGTGTGGTTAGAGCGACTTCCGTCAGTTCTGGTGTCGGACGCGGTGTGGTGGTAAAAGTTGGCGCAATCAATTTTGACCAGCTCCCTTATATGCCAGAAGCCAAACCGCTAGTTCAAGAGCAATCAGCATTGAAATCAGGCGTCGCCCACTTGGCGAAATCAATCGAGGTGCAAGCGAAAACCTCGGTCGACACCGAAAGTGAAGTCCTCGCGGCGCACTTGTCTATTCTTAATGATGAAGAGTTTGCCAAGCAGCTGAACACTAACCTAGTTGAAGGTCGAAGCAGCGCTCAGTCTGTTATTGCCACTGCCAAACACTACGCGGAGCAATTGCAAAAATCATCAAGCCAGTATCTGCGCGAGCGTGAACTCGACATCCGCGACGTATGTTTCCAACTGCTGCAAACTATCTATGGTGACGAGCACTACACCAGCCAACTCGCACTGACTGAAGCCTCGATTTGCATGGCTGATGACCTCACTCCTAGCCAGTTTCTAGAGCTAGACAAAGCGCTTCTAAAAAGGTCTTGTCCTGACTCATGGCGGCAGCACCTCCCATACCGTTATTCTCGCTCGCTCGTTTGGCATTCCTACGGTCGTCGGCGTTAAAGACGGATCATTGGATGCCAACATTGGCAGTGAGGTCTACCTAGACGCTAACCTTGGCGCCATTGTGACCGACTTAAGTGAGCCCGTTGTTCGCTATTACGAGCAAGAGCAGCGTGTCATTAACACGGTTCGAGAGCGACAAGCAGCATTTAAAGACACGCAAGGCATGACAGAAGATGGCAAAAAGCTCGAAGTGGCAGCCAACATCGCTCACTCAGTAGAGGCCAAATCCGCCTTTGAATCCGGCGCTGAAGCCATTGGCTTATTCCGTACAGAAATGCTGTATATGGATCGCAAGAGTGCACCTAAAGAAGACGAGCTATACAATATCTTCTGCCAAGCTCTCGATGCAGCGGCGGGTCGAGCTATCATCGTCCGCACTATTGATATCGGTGGTGACAAGCCCGTTGATTACCTCAACATCCCGAAAGAGAACAACCCATTCCTTGGCTACCGCGCGGTTCGTATCTACGAAGAGTTTATTGAACTGTTCAAAACACAGCTTAGAGCGATTCTAAGAGCCTCTGCGCATGGTCCATTAAAAATCATGATCCCGATGATTTCATCAATGGAAGAGATCTTGTGGGTTAAAGACATTCTCGCAGAAGTTCGCCAAGACCTTCGTAAAGAGCAAGTGCCGTTTGATGAGAAGATCCCACTCGGCATCATGATGGAAGTCCCATCCGTCGCATTTATCATCGATCAATGCTGTGAAGAAGTCGACTTCTTCTCTATTGGCTCTAATGACCTAACCCAGTATCTGATGGCGGTGGATCGTGACAACGCTAAAGTCACCAAACACTACAACAGCTTAAATCCGGCGTTCCTAAGAACACTGGATCACGTAGTGAGCGAAGTACATCGCCATGGTAAGTGGGTTGGCCTTTGTGGAGAACTAGGTGCGAAAGGCTCAGTGCTACCACTGTTGGTTGGTCTTGGTCTGGATGAAATTAGCATGAGTGCGCCAAGTATTGCTGCAACTAAAGAGCGTATCTCAAACCTAGATAGTCGCGAATGCCGTCAGTTACTCAATAAAGCGATGCAATGCCGCACACCTCTTGAAGTAGAGCACCTGCTTGCGCAGTTCCGAATGGCCCAAACTGAAGCGCCGCTTATTTCAGAGGATTGCATCAAGCTCGACTTAGACCTTCGCAGCAAAGAAGAAGTGATTAAAACACTGTCAGATAACCTCTTCCTTACAGGTCGTTGCCGTTATCCGAATAAACTTGCGGATGATTTGTGGGCGCGCGAAGATGTGTTCTCTACCGGGCTTGGGTTTGGTTTTGCGATTCCACATACCAAGAGTGAACACATCGAGCAGTCAGCGGTGAGCGTGTGTCGTCTCGCTAAGCCGATTCAATGGGGCGATGAAGAAGCACAATTCGTCATCATGCTGACGTTAAATAAGCACGCTGCTGGCGACCAGCATATGAAGATTTTCTCGAAGCTCGCACGCAAAATCATGCATGCCGACTTCCGTGATGCGCTCTTCAATGCCAAATCCAGCAGTGAGATTGAACAAAAACTGATGGCAGAGTTAGAACTCTAGTCCATCACTCCAAATGGAAGTAGGAAGGAATTAAAACCTTCTCACCTCGGGCTTGGACTGATGCTCTAGTTCGGTTCCAAGTTTTGGCGAAGTAACCTTCATTCGTGTCCAGTGTTACTTCGCCCTTTTTCGTTTATAAGGACCGGATAATGACAACCTCTACCTCATCTGAACTTCAAGATCTTTTAGCCTCTTTAATTTCTCAAGAAGAGGAACTGCAATTCCCCCACTTTAACAAAGAGACAGCTTGGCAGATTGGTACTGCACTTCGTGCTCTTGCGGCAGGTAAGCAAGCTAAAGTCGCTATCGACATCACAGTCGGCAACCAATGTCTATTTTACACTGCGTTAGATGGCGCGACATTAGATAATCAAGAGTGGGTTCGGCGCAAATCCAACGTGGTTCAGCGATTTCAGCGCAGCTCTTGGTACATGAAACATTACCTAGAGATGAAAGGCAAAACCATTGACCAAGCCTCTTTCGTCGATGCTAAGGATTACAGCCCTTTCGGCGGCTCATTCCCGATTCGTGTCATCAACACCGGTATGATTGGTACGATTACTGTTTCAGGTCTGCCTCAACACGAGGACCACCAGCTAATCGTGGATGTACTTTCTCAGTATTTAAAATAGGAACACTTATTGTGACTACGCTTTCTTTTAAAGGATTACTCTTCGACCTTGATGGTACCTTAGTCGACTCCATCCCCTGCGTTACTCGCGCATGGTCAAAGTGGGCAGAATCTAAAGGACTCGACCCCGACTACGTGATATCTCGCATCCATGGCAGACCCGCTATCGACTCTATTGCAGAGCTCATGAATGCCCCAGTAACCTCCGACGTAGTCAAAGCGGAGTTCGATTATCTCGAACACTATGAAGCAACCAACACTGAAGGCACTGTCGCGCTTGCAGGCACCGTCGAGCTTCTCAATGGACTTAATGAGCTGAATATCCCGTGGGCGATTGTGACGTCAGGCACTTTGCCAGTTGCCACGGCGCGTATCAAAGCTGCAAATTTACCTAGGCCAAAAGTGCTGATCACACCTGAAGTTCTCTCCCAAGGTAAGCCACACCCTGAACCATACCTTCGCGGAGCTAAAGAGCTTGGTCTAGAAGCCAAAGATTGTGTCTGTTTTGAAGATGCTGTCGCTGGGTTGAACTCAGGGATAGCAGCTGGCTGTATGACGATTGCGGTGCTGAGTCATGCTAAGAGAGAAGAACTGCCGAAGGCGGACGGGTATGTGGATGCGCCGATGGGTGTGGTGGTTCGTGGGAGCGATGGTGGGTTTGAGTTGGTAGTTTAGGAAGCTTAGAATTTTGTTTGACTGCGGCTGCCCCCGCCCAGCCTCAAGGCTCGCTATCGCGTGGCCTATTCTACAAGGCGATGCGACGACATGAGCTAGGACATAGTTCCACACCTTGATAAAGGGTCGCTAGGGTTGATGTTGCAGCAGGAAAGGTTGACTATGTAGCTCGTGTTCTAGCCCGGCTTGACCCCTCCCAACCTCCCCTTAGCAAGGGGAGGAGCCCATGCTCGCTATCGTGTAGCCTATTGTATTAGGCGATGCGACGATAGGAGCTAGCCCGTAGTTCTCCCCCTATATAGGGGGGAGCTAGAGGGGGTACCACCCTAACCTTAAAATACCCCCTACTTTCCCACAGTTACCCCTCTCGCCAAAGGCTCGCATTACAATAATGTTTCATTTTGGTTACAGAGCTTTATGCGTTAAACTTGACACCATTAGCCGTAAAAACAGGATGTTGAGCTATGCCTTCGACCCAATCAAATCACTCTCGCACCATTCGAAAGATACTCTTAATAGGTGCATGCACGATACTAGGCTTGCTCGCCGTATTCTTCTATACCGAGCGAACCGTAGATAACACCAAAGAACAACTGATTGGGTTACAAAAAGACATATTGGCGTCAGCGAACACTATGCTGATGATGCGACGTCATGAGAAAGACTTTATTGCTCGTGTCGACACCAAATATCTAGAAAGAATGGAAGACGAATACCTGACCATATTGTCTCAAATTGGACAGATTAATATTGGCGTCGCAACATCGGGCATTGAAATAGATTACGACGGTCAAACAGCCCTCTCTCGTGTAGACGACTACACACAGCGCTTTTTCAAACTCTCTGAACTGGTGCTACTGATTCACGGTGATAACCAGCAAGAAGGCTTGATTGAACACTTCAAAAACAAGGCCCTGGCTTTTGAGCGCGCGCTTATCGACGCTGACTCAAGAAGCATGGATTTTGTCGCATTATCGACAAAAGATCTCCTGTACCAGTTCTTCTCAACCTTCGACCCAGAAATCCTACCAAGAATCGAACGTAATCTGTCTCAGCTAGAACAAGAGATTACGGACCAGCAACTCAGCTTTGAGATGTTTAGTCGTTTTCAAGAGTTTCGCTTGGCGTTTTATGGGCTTCAAGGCGCTTATGAGGAGTTTGGTTACTCCCATAACCAAGGGGAGCTTGGTGAACTTAGAGCAAACATCCATCAGCTTGAAGGGGCACTCAACACTCTCTTTAATGAGCTGCCACCTCTCATTGCCCAGAAATTGAGTGACGTAGAGAACAACCGCGTGTTAGCGACCATTGCTTTTGTCACTACCGTGCTGCTCGTTCTGCTATACATCATTCGTCAGATATCTGCGCTTGAGAAACAGCTTATCAACGCTAGGGAACACGAAATCCAAGCCAATAGAGCGAAAAGTGCATTCCTTGCGAATATGTCCCACGAAATCCGCACACCGCTTAACGGCATCTTGGGCATGACAGAGATCCTCGGCGACACGCGTCTAACTGCGAGTCAAAAGGACCACCTTGCAACGATTAATGCCTCTTCCCAGACTCTGTTGATGCTCATTAATGACATTCTCGACCTATCAAAAATAGAATCGGGTCACCTTGAGATTTGCCCACATACGACTGCTATTAAAGAGACTATCTACGATACCGCAGCGTTAATCGCGCCAAAAGCTCAACAAAAGTCATTAGATATTCTGATCGAAATTGACCCCGATGTGCCTGATTACGTGCAAGCCGATGAGCAGAAGGTGCGCCAGACACTTATGAACTTGGCGTCCAATGCTATTAAATTCACTGAGGCTGGTCATATTGCCTTTAAACTGAAAGCCAGTGACACAAACCAAGATACAGTCACTCTCGGTTTTGTGGTGGCTGATACTGGTATCGGCATTGACCAAGAAAAACAAAAGCGCGTGTTTGAGGAGTTTAAACAAGAGAATTCCGATACCTCCAAGGATTATGGAGGCACTGGCCTGGGACTTGCTATCTGTTCAAAGATGGTAGAAATGATGGGCGGCAAAATAACGCTGACTTCAGCTAAAGGGAAAGGATCGACATTTAGCTTCGAGCTCACTTTTGAGCGCGATAGCCATTCGGTTAAAAATGAAATCAATAAATCTATCTGCTACGTCACTCACTCCCCTAACCTGCTTCTTATGGATGAGTTCAAGCGTTACAAGTTAGAGGTATTCACTCGACATGATGTCGATGAGAGCTTTAACGAGTTCAACGAAAATACGATTGTGGTTTTCGATGACGCAAGCATACTACCATCACTAAAACGATGTGCTAACCATCTGCCTCACGTGTTACTGCGAGACAACAAAGCAGCACTCGATTGCAGCAATATAGATGTATCCGCTTTTATCACCAGTCCGCTATTTGGTAATCGACTCATCAATACCCTAAAACAAAGCAACGTTGAGCAGAGCGAGGAAACTTTTGATATCAAAGTGGAAGATAACGCTGATCGTAAGCACTTTAAAATCCTCGTGGTCGAGGACAATAAAGTAAACCAGCAGATTGTGAGCTTAAACTTGAAAAAGCTCTCCATCGACTTTGTCATAGCCAACAATGGACAAGAAGCCGTCGACATCTATCAACAACAACATAGTTCCATTGGATTGGTGCTTATGGACTGCATGATGCCGGTTCTTGATGGATTTGAGGCGACCAAAGCAATCCGTGAGTTTGAAAAGTCGCAGGAAATAAAGCAGACCCATATTATTGCTCTAACAGCGTCTGTACTCGATGACGATATTAAGAAATGTTATGACAGCGGTATGGATGACTACCTACCTAAACCCTTCAAGCGTGATATTTTGATGGAAAAGCTCGATGCTCGTTTTCAAAACGCGTAATCACTCGATGCTCAGATGACAAAAGGGAGACCAAGCGGTCTCCCTTTTCAGTTTTGGTAGTTCAGTCGACTAAGCGCCGATCACACCGCCATCTTTACGACTGATCATGATAACCGATGAGCGAGGCACCGCATCACCACCTTCAGGGAAGTGAGAAGGCGCAAGGTCTTCACCTGGGTGCTGAACGCCGACAAACATCGTTTTGTGGTCAGGCGAGAATGTAAGGCCAGTGATTTCACATGCGATAGGTCCCGTTAGGAATCGACGTATCTCTCCCGTCTCAGGGTCACTACACAGCATTTGGTTATTACCCATACCGGCAAAATCGCCTTTGTTTGAGTATTTACCATCGGTTTGAATCCACAAGCGACCTGCGACATCAAAGCCGATACCATCTGGGCTATTGAACATATTATCTTTGTTGATGTTCTCCGTACCCGCCATCAAACCAGATTCATGTACCTCAGGGTTGCCTGCGATGACATAGATATCCCATTCGAAGGTGTCTGATGTGTGATTACCACTTGTTGGATTCCAACGAACGATATGCCCATAAGGGTTTTTCTCACGTGGATTGACCGCGTTGATTGGCTGATTCTCTCTGACGCCACGATACTTGTTGTTTGTGAGTGTGCAGAACACCGATTTGTTGTCTGGATGCACTGCAACCCACTCTGGACGGTCCATGGTTGTCGCACCGACTTGAGTTGCCGCCATACGGGCAAAAATCATCACTGACGCCGCATCTGGGAAGCCATTTTCTGGCGTCAGTCCATTTTTACCCCAAGTGAGCTCAAGCCATTCACCTTTGCCTTTTAGCTCACCCTGTACTCCATCGAATTTGGCAACGTAAAGCGTGCCCTCTTCTAGGAGATCTCGGTTAGAGTCTGCACCCTCAACATACTTGTTCTTAGACACAAATTTGTAGAGGTGCTCGCCACGCTCATCATCACCAAGATACACCACGACATGACCATCACCATTGATAGTCAGTGCTGCATTTTCGTGCTTGAAGCGTCCAAGCGCACTGCGTTTTTTCGGGGTCGAGTTAGGGTTCATCGGATCGATTTCAACAACCCAACCGTGACGATGTGGTTCGTTCGGATCTTTCGCCATATCAAAACGAGCATCGTGCTTGTACCAGTCGTATCCGCGGTCCTTTTTATTTAGACCATAACGTGCATAGCTTACTGGCAGTTCTGAACCAGAGGTATCGGCAAAGTAGCCGTTAAAGTTCTCTTCACAAGTAAGATATGTACCCCAAGGTGTCTGACCATTTGCACAGTTGTTAAAGGTACCGAGGATCTTACTACCAGACTTGTCAGCCGCTGTTTTTAGCAAATCATGACCAGCAGCAACACCCGTCATTTCCATCTCAGTAAAAGCCGTAACGCGTCGATTGAGACGCCCATCTAGATTTACCTGCCATTGCCCAAAGTTCTTTTTCAGTTCAACCACAGATACGCCATGCGCTGCTTGTGCTTTACGAACGTCATCTGCTGATATGTTTTTGCCTTGGTGCGTGTACAGGTATTCGTTGTTAGTGTATTCGTTGTTCACCACTAAGACAGCGCGATCATCTTCAATCAAGAAGAAAGTCATGCCGTCGTTGTTATCGCCAAACTGCATCTCTTGCGCTTTAGAATCGTTATTTTGACTAAACGCAGGCGCGCCTTTTTTGATTGCGTCGCCCCAAGAAATAAGCACGTCCGCCTGATAGCCATCTGGAACTTGAACAGTATCTGCCGTTGAAATAGGTATCGCATTGAAGCCCATCAAGTCAGATTTCGCCGCCTTTACGTTGGCTACCGCTTGACTGACCGGCGTCGCAGCAAAGAAGCCAACAGTTGCTGCCGCTCCCGTACCTTTCAGGAAACGACGACGTGACATCGCTGCGTCGACAAATTTGTTGAACTCTGGTTCGTGATCAAGTGGACGCTGATCATCGTTATTATTGAAATTGCTCACCTTGACTTCCTTTTATACTAAACTTCGCAATTGACACATTGCTTGTCATATTTCGCTCCTAATAATGAGGATGATATGTTACATATGTGTTGCATTTAGTTGGCAAATAGATGTCCATGTTTAGATAATCAGCCTAGCCTCTCATATTAAAAAAGCAGAAAAATAATAAGGAATCCCCATGACAACACCGTTGCTTCGGCTTATCCCATTTATCTCCCTAATCAGTTCAATACCGGTCTTAGCGAATCAACAAGCCACCGACGCTTTTGCGCCCGAAATTGCCACAGGCTTTACCTCAAAACCGCTAGTCACAGCAGAAAACTGGATGGTTACCGCCGCCAACCCAACTGCCACTCAAGCAGGCGCAGATGTTCTTAAACAAGGTGGTAACGCTGTCGACGCCATGGTCGCTGTGCAATTAATGCTTGGCTTGGTAGAACCGCAATCAAGCGGTATTGGAGGAGGCTCCTTTCTAGTTTATTGGGACAATGAAACCAAAAAACTGACCACCTTTGACGGACGTGAAACGGCACCTTCTGCAGCCGATGAAAATCTCTTTATTGGTAAAGACGGAAAGCCAATGAAGTTTTATGACGCTGTCGTCGGCGGTCGTTCTGTCGGCACTCCGGGAACAGTCAAATTGCTTTGGGATGTCCATCAAAAATACGGACAGCTCGATTGGGCTAAGATCGTCGAACCAATCGCAGCTAAAGCCGAATCTGGATTTGTCATAAGCGCGCGCCTTGCCAAACTGATTGCCAACGACACTAAATTTCTAGCAAAGCACCCAACCACTGCAAGCTATTTACTGCAAGCAGATGGCTCACCCAAAACACAAGGAACATTGCTGAAAAATCCAGAGTACGCAGCAACACTGAGGCTAATGGCAGAACAAGGCAGCGATGGCTTCTATAAAGGTGCAGTGGCTCAATCGATTGTCGATGCGGTACGTAATGAATCCAAGACTAACCCAGGTAAGCTGTCACTAGAGGATCTCACTCGCTATCAAGTCGTTGAGCGAGAGGCGGTTTGCGCCCCATACAAGCAGTATGAGGTATGCGGAATGGGTCCACCGAGCAGTGGTGCTTTGACTCTCGGTCAAATCATGATGCTTTCTGAACCCTTTGAACTCGATAAGCTTGGAAAGGACAACCCTGTTAGTTGGCAAGTGTTAGCGGACGCGTCAAGATTAGCCTTTGCCGACCGTGGACTGTACATGGCAGACAGCGATTTCTATAACGTTCCGACTGGTGGTCTACTCGACTCAAGTTATATGCGTGAGCGCAGTCAACTCATCACACCTAACAAGGCGTTGACTGAAGTGTCAGCAGGCAATCCTCCTTCAAGTAACAGCGCTCGCCTCGCGAAAGATCAAGCCATTGAGCTTCCTTCAACGACGCATTTCAACGTTGTCGATGGCAAAGGCAATGTCATCTCCATGACATCCTCTATTGAAAACGTGTTTGGTTCGCGCGTAATGGCAAGCGGATTCCTACTCAATAATGAGCTTACTGACTTCTCATTCGTTCCCAAGCAAGGAGATAAACTTGTTGCCAACCGTATAGAAGCTAACAAGCGTCCTCGTTCCTCTATGTCACCAACGATTGTAATGAAAGAAGACAAGCCTTATATGGCAATTGGCTCACCAGGTGGCAGTCGCATTATTGGCTACGTCGCACAAACGCTCGTCGCTCATTTAGATTGGGGAATGAACATTCAAGAAGCCATCGATCAACCACGCATGATCAACCGTTTTGGGGAGATGGATATTGAGGTGAATACACCACTAGAAGGCTATGCACAGCAATTTGAGAAGATGGGCTATAAAGTTAACGCTCGTGAGTTGAACTCAGGGCTGCATGCTATTCGATTTACGGAAAGTGGTTTAGAAGGTGCCGCTGACCCTCGCAGAGAAGGCATCGCAATCGGCGAGTAGATAACACCGAGTTTAGAACTTAGGGCACAGAACAGGGCATAGCGTCGAGCTTATAACGATAAACGCTGTGCCCTACTTCATTGTCCTCTTCCTTTGCGACTTTTTCCCAACTCAACGTTTCATACATGCCGCCCACGTTGGTATAAGCATACAAAGCAGGCTCATTAATTTTGTACGCTTCTTGTATAGCTGCCAACACTAGCCGCCTTGCCAGCCCCAATCCTCTGTATTTTGACTTTACATACACCGCGTTTAACCATAGTGCCTGTACATTCGGGTCATCGGGTGCTGGATAACGAGTAAAAGCAATACCTGCCACGACCTCATTGTTACGCTCCACAACAATCGCTTCAGGAGTATTCGCCATATTGAGTGACTCATGAGTGAAATCGGACCATTCTTGTTGAAACAAAGCCACCAGCTGTTCTTCATAACGGGAGCTTTTGAGGACAGAGTAAAGAGAGAACAAGTAAGAGTGGCTAGATGCAGGCATAGTTGATTATCACTTAAGGGAAAGTTCAAAATGCGCCAGTTTTAATACATCCTCATTGAGGCGCATCAATTCAGGTCGCTGCTTAGTGCGGGAAAATCCCGATTTTTCAAGAACACGAATCGATGCTGGATTATTAGTAGCGGCTTTTGCGTAGACTAAACGAAGATCGAGCTTTTGCTGTGCGAGTAGTAACGAATCATGAACGGCTTGAGTCGCAATTCCGCTATTCACATAAGCATGCCCGACTCTATACCCCAACTCACATTCAGCTTCTTCGATGTTGGTGAAGTTAACACGTGCGGCAATACGATTTTCATCGATTAGAACGAAAAAAAGGCTAGTTTCACAACACTGCTCTTCGAGCAAAGCGTGTTGAGCGGTGACAAAAGACGCGTTTTGGGAGTAACTCGCGGGTCTAGCAGGAACATACTGTTCGAACCAAGCTTTGTTATCGCGTTCAAACTCGAACAGCATGTCGAAATGACAAGGGGCAAGGCTTTCTAACTTCATACTTCTCCCCTTGCCTGACAAGATTTATACGTTCGCTTTCTTAACGAACTTTGCGGTGATCATCATTTCACCGGCGCCATCGACCTTGCAGTCTAGTTGATGGTCCTTTCCATCAACTATTCTTCTGATCACCGCTTTGGTCCCGATCTTCATAACCATTGAGCTGCCCTTAACTTTAAGGTCTTTTGCCAATGTAATACGATCCCCTTCTTCCAGGCGAGTTCCATTGGCATCCTTGATGTTCAGCGTACTATTTTCTTCCGCCTCAACAGGATTCCACTCATAGGCACACTCTGGGCAGATTAATTGAGACTGATCTTGATAAACGTATTCAGATTGACAATTTGGGCAAGGAGGGAGTGACATAACTTCATCAATTTTCTATTAATATTGAGGGCTATTTTGCACCAAAGCGTGAAATCTGTCGACCTTAGTGCCAAGCTTCGATCAGATAGTCTATCTTTGAGTAGGTAAGTCAATTCGCTAATTAATAAGGAAGAAACATGATTCAACAAGGGCAAGCTCTACCTAATGTAACCCTTAGCCAACTCACTGCAGACGGCATGGTAAATCACAATGTGGCTGAACTTTTTGCTGATAAAAAAGTAGTGTTATTTGCGGTTCCCGGCGCATTCACACCGACCTGCTCAGAAGCTCACCTACCTGGATTTGTCGTCAATGCTGATACTATCAAGGCAAAAGGCGTAGACCTTATTTGCTGCGTGTCAGTGAACGATGCGTTCGTGATGAAAGCTTGGGGAGAGGTCCACAACGCCAGCGAATTACTCATGTTAGGTGACGGCGATGCGGCGTTTACCAAAGCGATCGGATTGGATATGGACACCGCATCTTTCGGTGGCGTGCGCTCTCAACGCTACGCCATGATTATCGATAATGGCGTGGTTACTCAGCTCAATGTAGAAGCGCCAAGTCAATTTGAGGTCAGTACCGCAGAAGCCATTCTAGCGGAACTATAACCTAGACTCGTGATACCTATAATCTGATGTGGTCTACTTCAAAAATGAGTCACCACATCAGATTCGTCATCAACACGGCGAACAACACGCCAAAAGAAAAGCTCGGCCAATGAAGCCCTCGCTTTTGTGCTTGTACTACTTCTCTAGCCACTTCTTCTTGAAACGTTTTCTTCCAAAGCAAAGGTTCATAATTATTCTGCATAGCTTATCCTCCGTTGACTGCTAAGAGTAAGCTTAAAACCTCATGTTAAGTTGAGGTCAACAGAAAATTCATTTCACTTTTAAATGTTTATAGTGGATGGGCATATAGTGACTACTTTTAGCTTGGCTCTACAACAGTCAGTAAAGGCCACTGCCTCAACCACTGCTTTGACTCTACTCGCTTATGGAAAACGCTCAATGGTCTTTTCGGATTAGGCGATAGCTTAGCTTGGAACAGAGAATCGAAACCAAATGCAGATATACATTCAAACTGTCCAAAAGCGACTTGGCGGATCCCCACCGCTGTCTCTTTTTCTGGCCAATAACTCATAGCGTCTAGGGTGCTGGTATAAGGCGTATCCCCATTTCGGGTATGCATAATGGCTTGGTTTCGAACTTGCCAATGATACTGAGGCATTACCTCGCTCAGCATGTTTTCGTAAACAAGGTATGTGGAGTCATCGGTTTCATTTGGATCAAAATACACAACATCGATGTCATTCAATGGTGTCGAGTCTTTCTTGTTATGCAGATAGTCCCAAACCAGATTTCGAACAAACCCCGCCGCTAAATAACACTGAGGTAGCGCAAGAAGATAGACCTGATGGATGGCTTCTAGCCTGGCGCTGTCATTTTCAATAAGTTGTATTATTTGATTCACTAGCTCTTACCTAAGTCATTCTACGCAGGCGTTTAAGGCTTGTTGCAATATCCATTTCCATTCTTACTTGTTATCTTTTTGAAAACCACAGGAGGCAAGTTACGCTATCTTGGAAGACAACCCTTCAATGAGTCACTCTATGTCAGTCTTAAACCCTATATACTCTGGGGCTGTAATGCCTTCTTTGAACCATTTGGTCTTCTCTGCACTAAAGATTTGGGCTGTAGGCGACAATGAGGGTGCGCTATCAAGGCTTCCCACTGGCACAATAAGATCGGTACCATTCTGAGATTCATGGGGTAAACCTGAACCACAACGAGAGCAGAATACCTTGGAAAAATTTCCTTCAGGATGCTCGAAGCGCACAACTAAATCCTCTCCCTTTAACCAAGTTAAGTTATGCTTGTCCGTAATCGCGTTGGAGGCATGAGACGACCCCGTCACTTTTCGACATTGCTCGCAGTAGCAAAAATAGAAGTTCTCGAATCTATCTTCTAATTCAAACTCAACAGAACCACATAAGCATCTACCTTTGATAGTCATAGGCATCGTCTTTCCCTTCTCATTACATTTGATAACTTGTCTCTATTTCGCGCAGAGCAACGGCGTCAACGCCAGTAAGTCTGCACTAAGATATTTAATTTTCACGAACCATCTGTGCATAGCCACTTTCGGCAACTTCATACGTTCTAAAACCATATTTCTCATACAGCTTGATTGCGGACGTATTTTTTGGATGAACACCGAGTCTTAGACCCGACGGAACAGATTTGATAAGTTGCTCCATTAGCGCAGACGCAATCCCTCGTCCTCGATAGTTCGGATGAACCGCTATCGCGACTTCGGGGTAATCAGAGTAGGCTTTCGTTTGACTGGACTTGTAGCGTGCCTGCACGACGCCCATTGGCGTTGAACCTGGAGACATTGCAAAGAAACCAATATCACCCTCCCTACCCCAGTTTTCATAATATGCTTTGATATGAGGAAGCTCTAATACCTCTGGACTATGGTCTGCTTCATCGTCTGGTGTCCATAATGCAATAAGAAGCAGTTCATTTTGAAGCTGTGTGTCTCCAGCTTTTATCTCGCTAAATGTCATGTCATCCTCTATGACTGGTGAGGTGTCTAGAATCGAATAAAACGCATAGGCACAAACCGAATACCATTAAACTCAGTCTCTTCGCCTATTCGGTTAAAACCATAGTTTTCGTAGAAGCTTGCTGCATTGATTGAAGAGCGCAGATCAATTTCAGACTCTGTTGAAGTCTCTAGAAGACGAGTAAGCAAGGCTTTGCCTATACCTTTACCTTGGCAATGTTTAGATATGAAAAGGTGAGTAAGATAGTTACCGTTACGAAGCGCTCCGTAACCGACAATTTCCTTATCAATGACAACTTTGAGTGTACAGAAAGCTGTCGTATCCAACGTAGTCTCAATATCGCTAAGTACTCTTGTAGTAAACTCCGTTTGTCCTTGTATGCTTAACAATGGCAAAACATCACAGCCTGCCACTTGTTTCACTAAGGAAACAATACTACTTAAATCCTTTTTGGTGGCTGTATCGACTATCATAGTCCCCTTAACCCCTCCCTGGCACGGCGCTACGCGTCAGTGCTACCGAAACGTAACCTCACTAAAATGTGGATTTTTCACACTAACTGTAAGTTTAGAGATGTCCTCTAGAATAACTAACTGCTTAGTTTCGTCGATCTTCATCTCGATACACTCTTGCTTTTGGTCGTTGCGCTTTGTATCCAAAGCAACACCGTTAATTCGCTCTCCAGATTTCATCGTTAATTCTATTGGATAGTGATATAAGCAAACTATTTCAATGTAATCATATTGTTCACAGCTAATCATAGATTTCACCAAACTTGTCATCCGAATTACACATAAATGTACTGAACCATGAAAACTCTATGCTTCATCGCCATCTCATGAGCACTTAGTCAACATAAACTGCCAGTCACACTCTGTTACCCAGTCTTCGTAAACCTTTACTCTATGATAGCCATGACGCGTTAAAGACGTGACACGAATATACGGTTTACCAAGAATCGACTTTTGACATCTCAATGCCGCGGGAATACCAAACAAATACACTTCAGTCGTATCTACAGTTAGGTTGCTTTCACTTTTTCGCATAATGGCTATGTATTGGAATACAGCGCCGACGATCACACCTCCATAAGTGAACGCACTTTGCTCCAAAGAAAAAACAAACTGTAGTGCTAGTAGTACAGCTATTCCCACAATCACTGAAGACTTACAGGCATCTAGTGCATGGGGATGCTTCACGAACTCAATTTTACGCTTCATAGAACCTCCTATTTCATTGTTCTATAGAAGGCTAAAATTGAAATCTGTTACTCAAAAGCGTTGCGAGTCTGTTCACATAGTCTAATGCACGGAATGAATAGCGGTACACACTCCAGACTCATAAGGGCACATATAAAGATATGAGCACTAACAGCCTGTCCTAGTCTATTAACCTGTCTAGACACCATTAAAATAGGCAATGGCTAACAGAATCAGCACGATACTTATGAGACCAATATAACTGACTTTGGAGCGCTCTGAGTTCGAAGGTTTGTCAGAAGGAAAACGTCCAAATGTAGAAATCTTAGAGACCATCCAACCTACACTGTAGCCAATACGCTCAACAATGATTGACTGAACGATGGACCTCAAAGCAGAACCCAGAACTCTAAAAATTGATGATATCGCCTCTTCCATTAGCTTTTAATCCAAGTTGTATTGCATATGCGAATTCGTACCATAGAAAGTTCACTTATACATCATCAGGTGTGTAGTAACTTTTAAAAGTAAACGCATAAGGGCTATCACCATTCTTACGCAGATGCTCTAATCGCTCTAGAGCCTCTTCTGTGGTAGGAACATGGTCATCAGTGACCCACCAAAGAACGTAACTGTCTTCATCAAGACGATGAAACCATTCGCTCTTACGTCGCATAAAGTCTCTATGATGCGTTCTGAACATAAAGTTTTTCAACGTATCGACGGACTCCCAAACGGACATGTTGACAATCATGTTGGGATCATCAAATAGCTGGATTGTGGTCGCATCACCACTTTCATCTTTTAAGCGCCAAACAAAGCCGCCACTTTCTTCCGCGATGCCATTGACCAAATCCAAATTATCAACAAAATCTTTGATTTCCGGTGCGTCCAATGGATATTTGGACAATGCTATGTTTAATTGTGCTAACTTCATCGATTCCCTTCCGTTGGTAAAACTCTGAATGCCTATAGTGCTGTGCTAGACGGTGTTCTAAATGTAAGCTGATATCACAGACATACAATGATCGAGTGACGCTTCTTTTTCACCTACCGGTGCAACATAGCGGATGGCTGCCATTGCGTCTTCTTTGCTGGCCAACTTACAAATAGTCCACGCAGCTAAGTACGTTGACGATAAACAACCACCCGATGTCGCGATATTCCCGCTGGCATACAATGGTTGGTCAAGAACGTCGATCCCTAACTCCTGCACCCAAGGTTTCGTCGTTAAGTCGGTGCAAGCGGGAACATCGTTGAGCAGTCCTAACGCAGATAAGAGTAGCGTTCCTGAGCACTGCGCCCCTATAACCTGCTTGGACGAATCTAAGGAAAATCGCGATAGAATTGCTTCATCCCGAGCTATTTGTCTTGTCAGCATTCCGCTACCAAAAAGTACTGCGTCAGCTTTGTTAGCAAACTCTAGTGGTTGCTGAGCAACAATCTCCAGACCATTCATTGACGTCACCGACTTTGTCGGGCAGGTTATCTGAACATTCCAGCCTTGGTCTTTCATGCGATTTAAAATTGCCGATGCAATAAAAGAATCTAATTCATTAAATCCATCAAATGTTACAACCGCTATATCCATATTGTCTCCTAGTTACATAAGGCCTTGCCTAAACAGATCGATCTATCCGTATGCACATACTTTCCATATGCCTCGATCTCACTGTAACCATGTCGTTTGTAGAATTTGATTGCTAGCCCATTTACTCTTCGTGTCGATAGCACCGCACGCTCATAACCTTTTTGGAGAGCATAAGACTCAAGCTGTGAAATCAGATAACTACCTGCGCCTTTTACTTTGGAAAACATACGCTTTAGTTCACATGAGCCATTTTGATGTTTTCTGAATAGCCCACAAGCTACCGCTATATCTTGGTCATAAATCACTATACATCCATCCGTACTTGGACAGAACTCGTCACGAACAAATGAACTTTCGCCAGTGTCGGTCGTGATCGCTTTTAGAGTGGCATTTAGCTCTTGCACCAACGCTGAAAACTCTTCACATCCGGGGTCGGTAATTTTGTACTTTAGGTGCATTAGACTCTCCAACCATGTACCGCCTCTTATTTGAGTACTAATTGATAGCGCATTTCGATGAGTTGATGCTCTCCAACTATCTCTACTTCTTGGATAAACTCAAATCCAAATCTTTCATAGTAATCACGCAAATAACTGTGGGCATGAATCTCTATAGAACTCACTCCTTGCTCTTTGGCATACTCAATTAACTTGTTAACAACAATGGAGGCAATGCCACGACCTCGATAAGCTTCAAGGACAGCGACTCTAGCCATAACTGAAGAGCCATCAGCATTGATAACTAGACGAGCAGTCGCTACAGCTTGATTTGTCTCTGTAACAAGAACATGTTCCGCAACACAATCTAAGCCATCAAAGTCCAATTCATTCGGAATGCTTTGCTCCACCGTGAATACCTGATAACGAATAGCCTGAGCCTTTTCGATGAGTTCAATAGACTTTCCCGTTGTAATTTCCATTCCCATTTCCTTGCAAGCACATAGCACACTGCCGATAGGAGAAAACTATTCTCTCTACCTAGCGCACTCAACTTCAAACCACTACAAGTTCACTTGTACCCTAAACACTGAGCCCATTTTGAATGAAAATAGTCGAGCGTGAGAAGCATCTTTGTAACGTCTTGTTAGCTTACTTTGTCAAGAAGCCTATGAGAACCATAAAGCTGTTGTGCAGTGCATGAGTAGAGAAAGCGACTGTAAAGCCTGTTTTTGTTGAATTTTGCCGCCAAACTAGAAATGCGATACTAAAAATGACAAAAGGAATGAACGTAAATACGCCCCAAAGAGGGTAGCTCATTGAATGCATTAACGAAAACATGAATGCGCATAGAAAAGCAGGAAGAATAATCCTGTCTGTAAACTCTGTAATGAATAATAGCAGCGCGACCATCAATAATGTCTCTAAAGCAGGGCCAAATAAAATCGAACCAAAGCTATCGACAATTGAAAGTTCTATATCAGGACCATCAAATGGAAGGCCCCAAATAAAGTCGACAAGCAGAACTAGTGCAGCTGCGACGGAAAATGACATAAGGGATGCTTTCAAGCAATAAACTAACTTGGAGTCCTTATTACTTAATAGAAACACTCTTCCCCCATATTAGCTAACACCCAGTTAAGTAGCAGTGACCGACCACAGTACCCCAACAAAGCAACCGTAATCACTAAGCTAAAACCATCAACTGCTCGCCGCTTGCTTGAACTGCATGCTATGTACGCTTCACCGCGACCACTGAATATGTATGCCAATGCTTCATTCTTCCCAATGAAGTTTGCGCTTCTTCATCACGTTCAAAGAACCTGACTATTTCAAAATCTGAGAACAAAGCCTTTACCTCTGATTCCGATAAAGGTGTTGTTGGATCTCGATAGTCGTTAGCCCAACTGTCTTTGAAACCCATGAAGTCGCCAGCAAACACTCCGCCGATTTCGATTGAAGATTTAATCTTGTTCCATGTCGCTTCAAATTGTTTTGGGTCTGCAAAGAACAAGCTTGAGTTTGCGATTACTACTCCAGATTTTGGGTAGTCGAATGTCTCAAACGAAGACTCAGTAATATCGACTAATGACTTTGACCCAAACCTGTCTCTACAAATAGCGACCGAGTCAGGGTTGATATCGAAGCCATGAACGTTAAAGCCTTGCTGCTCTAGATACTCGATATCACTACCTGTTCCACAACCGCAGTCAGTGGCTACTTTGAGCTTTGATTCATTGAGTTGGACGGCAAACTCAGTACGTTTTGAATGCGAGCGAGAAAGAGCTTTTTCGTAGTACTGACGCCAAATTTCAGAATTATCATCCATAAGCTTCTGATTTTCTGTAAAAGTAAATAAAACCTGTTAGGCCCCTAGCGCAAGTAAACGCCAGACTGTCTCAGTTGCTGTTTTAAATCTAACAGTTTGAACTGAGTGAAAATTAATTGTGTGAACGCAATTGTCCCCGTAAAGATTGATAGCGCAGAGATTACCCAGTTCAATTCAACATCAACAAAAACATGTGGAACAGCAAAGGCGAAAGCAAAAGAAAAGGCGGTGGTGATTGCGTGAATAAACTCGTTACCAGATACCTTACAGCTGCTGATCGAACTATCGTACGAGATCTTCACCTTTGAACCAGCACGAAGAAACTTGCAGTAAACTACGTCTTTGTGATCATCATATGGAATATCGTTAAGTTCCAGTATATCCCTAACCTTATCTAGCATTTATATCACCATGAGGTATTGGCTCATTACGCTTTGCCAACGAGCGATAACGTTATACTACCCAACTTGAAATTTGTGCCGTAAACACAGAAGCCAAGTTTCGACTGAGATCGTCAAACGTTCGGAGTTTTTGTTAAACAATTTGTTATATGTGGATTACACGGCTTCTAACTTGAAGAATAACCATTGTAGCAATATGGCAATACTGGTAAGAGGCAATATTGTTATACACAAATTTAAATACAAAGAGTTATCGAACGTAGAGGATAGAAAGGTATATACAGCATAACCAAGCAACCCAAATAAACCACCTAGAATGCCACTACTATAGCCAGAAAACTGGGATTTACCCTTACAGTGATGGCACTTATATGGTGTCCATCTAGACACCCAAATGAACCTAATAGGGTTACAAGTTTTATTGCAATGTGGACAAGTCGTCATTTCAACTCCAGATATTATCTTACTAGTTAGAAAACATACAACGCCCGAGTGAGTAGCCCGAAATACCACGCGTCGAAGGTCTGCGTAACTTGATCGTTAAGTCACTACAAACCACCATCATCATCACTTCCACCTAAGTCCCCGCCGCTTAGTTCCCCTTGGGTAGAGTTACCTTCGAATTGGAGTGTAGAACCATGACCTGAGGCGTATTCCAAGTAGGCTTCAAAATCTGGGGCAACCTCTTGTTTAAACAAAATGTTCCCTATTTCACGGTGAAACTCTGGATGTGTACCGAAAGATGTCGATAAGCCCAAAGACATAAAGAAACTATGGCTAGTTAACATACCGTAGGCGTAGTTTGTATATTTAAGGTCTTTTGACTTTCCAACAGCCCCCAGAGCCCAATCAATTTCCTCGGGGCTGTAGGATTCTTTTTTTCCATACTTAACCGCAAGTCTTGGTGGAAGCTCTCTTGCGACAGATTTGATAATGTTTTTTTTCGTCCACTGAAACATAATTTCTCCTAGTCCAAAATGCCTCTCTAAGTTTCAGCTAGCAACCACGAAAAGCAAGCAAAGCTGCCTTAATCACTAAACTCAACCTACTCTCAAATGCAAAGTGTTAGCTGTCGGCCTTAGCAACATATTATGCGAAATTGGACAATGCTGATTTGTACGCCACCCTAGCCTCGGTACTTAAATAGCTGTTCATACCTTGGAATAGTTCAAATAGCTCAGCACCATACTTGAGCTTGAACTCTTCACTGCCATAAACAAACTCCAACTCATTAGCGACCGTTAACTCACAAAACAATTTCACCGTTGCATTGTCGAGCTTGAATGTTGAACCAGTAAATCTGTCTTTAAATTGGATTTGTAGCTCTTTGCCAAATTGAGGGAATACATAGTCTCGGTCACATGAGCAATACAAGTAAACCAATGCTTCTTCATCAGTGCCAATAATTCTTGTAATTTCTTGAAGCTGGCTCAGCGACACCATACTTTCATCGAACCCCGCGGTTCCATAAGCAGCATGGAAAAGACCAGCGATTTGAAGTAACTCGCTAATACCCCAGTTAATTAGAATTTGTTCAGTGCCTTTTAGGTGCGCCTCCAATGAGCCGTTTAGGTGCTGAAAGTCTCCTGCACCAATTTTCTGAAGCATTGAAAATTTATCCATAAATCTCAATTTCCTTTAGGTCGCAGAACGCTTTCTTGAGGTGGGGGCAACGTAATACCGAAGTAGCCGAACACCAGCTCAAACACTAACCGCAACGCATAGTAAAAGTGCCAAGCGTAGCGAATCACTCTTAAATGCTTAGTTGCCCACCTTAAAGGCTAGTGCTAACATTTGTACACACACCAACAGAGGAATAGATCATGGACACTAGAATTCAATTTCGTGTTGATGAAGAAACAAAACGCCTAGCTCAACAAATGGCTGAGAGCCAAGGTCGCACTTTGAGTGACGCATGCCGAGAACTTACTGAGCAACTCGCTGAACAACAAAGAAAAACATTATCTCACGATGCATGGCTAACTGAACAAGTAAACCTTGCATTTGAGAAGTTTGACTCAGGAGAATCCGTTTTCGTTGAGCACCAAAATGCTAAATCTCGAATGGAAGAGCGCAAAGCCAAAATCCGTAATCGAGGTAAGCAATGATTTTATGGGAAGAAGAGTCACTTAATGATCGTGAAAAGATCTTCGAGTTTCTCTATGACTTCAACCCTGATGTGGCAGAAAAAACTGACAACCTCATTGAAGCAAAAATAGAAAACTTGCTTGAACAACCTTTAATGGGTGTACAACGAGATGGTATCCGCGGACGATTGCTCATTATTCCTGAGATTTCGATGATTGTCTCTTACTGGATCGAAGGCGATATCATCCGAGTTATGCGTGTACTCCACCAGAAACAAAAATTTCCTACGGATTGATTGCTTCCTCTAGAGAAATAATGCCTTGTTAAGTTACTTTTTCAACTTGGTTTTTAAGAAGTTAGACATATAGTAGAGCTTTTCACTACTTAGTCCCCAGCCTAAACTTAACCTCTTATTGCCTTCCAATGATATAAGTGTGTGTTGCCTTGATTCGCTCTCTTTCACTCTATCTATATTTTTCCAGTCAAACCTTCTATACCAGCCAACAGAACCTATTCCAATAAAAATAAGAGCCTTTCCATTTTCATTAGAAACATATGTTCTACCAAAAAGGCTCATTAGCGTAATACTTATTAAAACGATACTACCGATAAGGAAAGGCAGCCCCAAGAGAGATAGACTCGGATCAAATTCGCCATTTTCCAATTGAGTGCCATAAATACCAGACAGCGAACCTCCAGCCCAAACAAGCGTAAAAGGAAGTAGAAAAAGAGCCATTAAACTTCGATTTGAAGCTTCAATAGACCATTTATAGCCATTGTCTGAAACTCGAACTCCTTTAACAGATTGAGTGGCATCAAAGTTACTAATCGGTATAGATTCTAATAATGAAGACAGAGATGTGAGACTCTCGCAGCTTTCACAGTATGCTATATCTCTTGAAATATTTATATTTTCAGAATTTATTTTTGTTTTACAGCTTGAACAATTTACTTCCATTTACGAATAGAACTCCTAAATAACTTATCGCCTTGTTAAGTAATAGCTAACTGCCACCACACTTAAACAAAGCTATCGTAATCACTAAACCCAGATCAAACCAAAGTCACCGACTGCTAGCTGTTTGCTTGAACAATTTGTTTGTTGCGAAGCTTTGCAATTTCGCACTTTGCTACTAATGGTCAGAGTTAATCCAAGTTGTCTGGTGTATGAAGATTAGTACCACAAACTGTGCACTTGTAATCACCTGTCGCCTCACCCTCCATCAAGGCACTAGCTATTAATGCGAAAAAACCTGAGAAAAAACCTGTTACTTTTGACTCATTGGATTTTTGGGGTTGTGAGAAGCTTTCATATTTGTGGAGGGTGACCTCTTTGCAATTGCAACAAAACGCTTTTGTTTGCTCGGTACCATACATTTGAACCAACCTGATTTTCCTATGAAGCCTTCACAATCTCAAAGCAACTAACGCCAAATTAAGGTGTGAAAAACGCTAACACCTTAGCTAAACCATTGTTCCATAAACACTAAACTTAACTAAGGCAAAAGTACCAAGCGTTGTAAATCACTCTTAAATTTCTTGTTATATGCTTTCCGTAGACTATCTTAATAATTTGCCTCGGGGAAGTGTCCATGCGTTTCAATCTTAGATCTTGGAGTAAACGGCATAGAAGCATCACATTTGTAACTACAATAATCTTACCTACACCATTAGTGATAATGCAGTTAATGAATATGTTTACTCCTGATTTCGATTACATTAAGAATACGGAGTTTAGTAAAGTAGGCATAATCAAGGAACCGGCTTGGGGGCCAGGCAAGACTATATGTATTTCAGAGAACGGGGTTAAAGTAGATAAACTTGACTTTGTACCTGATGGTGAAGAAATGGCCCAAAAAGCCCAAATGTGGCAAAAAGTTAAAGTTTTAGAAGGCAACTGTGAACATACTATAGGGTTCGTTCATATCGCTTTCATTCACAATTCAGAATTCGATGAGCAGTGATATCACAAGTGAATGCATATAACGAATGACATGGATTCCCCCTCCCGAGGATCTGCCACGCTCTTGTGGTACTTGTTAGAACCGGAGGCACCATGTCTGATTATTCGTATTTTGGCGGTATCGACTTAGCTAAGAACCACTTCAGTCTTAATGTCGTTGACCAAAAAGGCAAATTTAATCTACATAAGTCAGTTACACGCTCTAAGTTGTTGACTACCATATCAAACCTTCCGCATATGCGTATAGGCTTGGAAGCGTGCGGTGGTGCACATTACTGGGCAAGAATACTCAATAAACTTGGCCACGATACGCGCATCATGGCGGCTAAATATGTGGCTCCATACAGAACTAAAGGAAAGAACGACCTCAATGATGCCGTCGCGATTAGTGAGGCAGTTCAACGTCCTGCGACTCGTTTTGTTCCAACAAAATCACCTGAGCAGCAGGCTATCTTGTCGGTACATCGTATGCATGAGCACTGGGTTCGCGAACGAACAGCTATCATGAACCGCATTCGAGCTTTGCTTTCTGAGTTTGGGCTTGTTATACCCGTCGGGCGCTCGTCATTGATGAAGCAGGTTCCACTTATTCTCGAAGATGCAGAAAACGAACTGCCTCAACTGGCTAGAGTCGTCCTCCATGACGCATACCAACACCTTGATGCTCTCAACCAACGCATTGCGGATACCGAACAGACATTCGAGTCCTTCGCTAAGATCAGCGATAACGTTCAACGCATTATGAAAGTTCGAGGGATCGGCCCTCAAACCGCGACCGCCATATTAGCCTCGATAGGTAATGGCGCTCAGTTTGATAAGAGCCGGGACTTCTCTGCCTGGCTCGGCTTAGTTCCCAAGCAATACTCTACGGGCGGTAAACCTAAACTAGGTAGAATCACCAAACATGGTGACAAGTACCTTCGTACACTACTCGTCCACGGAGCAAGAACCGTCATAGCCAACCTTGGTGATAAACAAGATAGGCTAAGCCAATGGTGTCGAAATGTATTAGAACGACGAGGTATGAACCTAGCGGTTGTCGCTTTAGCAGCTAAGAATGCACGTATTATCTGGTCACTGTTACACAATCAAACAGAGTATGAGAACTACACTGCTTAAGCTCTAACGAGCCCAAGCAGCGAGAGTATTACACCAACCGGGTCATAGCAGACGCAATGGATGGAGATAGGTTAAGACCACGTGCGGAGAGCCTGTTAATGCGGCGGACATTAAAATGTCATCTAACGAATAAGGCACCGCAGTCGCGCAAAGTCATCAGGGTCACGATGCTGCGAATCATCGATAAGTAGACCGAATGTAGAGCGGCAGTCCAAAACCCATCACTTGAAGTTTAGCGGATGTTTGACAGCCGGGGGAATCCATGTAGCCCTGTTAAGGTGTGAGCAACGCAATACCGATGCTCCCGCATATAACCTTAAACACAAAACGCAACGCATAGCAAAAATGCCAAGCGTTGCGAATCACTCTTAAACAGATTGTTATGTTTTATTTTGCCAATGGTTCAACACTAGAGATCAAACCATTCTCTATCTCTACTTTGACGCCAGCACAAGGAACATTACTGTTTTCACAAAGGTAAGTTGCACCTTTTCGAATAAGCTGCTCATTCTTATCTCGGGTAAAAGTGATAGTCTTTCGATGGAGTCCATATGATGCATAAGCCATACATTCAGGGTCCCCAACCTTAGGATAAGACTTGGCCGCTCTAGCTGCTTGTTCAGTAGTAAGCCTTCCGTTTTCAACTAGTCTCTGAAGGTTGTGAGATGACATCAAATCCTTGTCTAACCAAACAACAGAGCAATCCGCATAAGTTGTTTCACTAGCTTTATTTGTCCACGAACTTCCATAATACTCATTGAAGTCCACGTTTGGAGTAGAACTACAGCCTGCCATCGCTAGCACTGAAACAATAGGTAAAAAAGCCTTCATAATTAGTCCTTTAGTTTATCCAAAGGGACCAAAGTATCACTCAAGGTCATATGTGAAAATACTCAATAAAACATAACGCCTTGTTAAGTAGCAGCTAACTACCACTGCACCCAAACAAAGCCACCGTAATCACTAAACTCAACCAAACCAAAATCGCCGACTGTTAGCTGTCTGCTTGAACAATTTGTTAGGTTTTAATCCATTCAATCCAAGGTAGTACAAAGTGAAAGAAATCAATACTTGTACCCAATACAAAAACGTAGAAAGTCATTGAAATAATAAATGGTGCAGTTGATACAATAGCTTTAATACCATGATACTTCTTCTCTAGCTTGGTTTTTAGACTTAATAGCTCCGTATTTTCCGGATGTTCCTTGCACAACTCCCTCAATGCTACCAAAGAAGGAGGAAAGGAGCGGAAACCATAGATATACATAGGGACAATAAGAAAAGCTCCAACCATGCAAACCTTCCAAGGTGTATTAAATTGCAAAGATGTCAAAGTCAATAAAAATGTTGTGATACCAAATATCCAATTGAGCCAATCTACGTGTTTCTTGGCTTCTGCTGCATATTCATTTTCAGTTAGCAATTTACCCATCTATCTTCTCGCTACTCCAAAGTTCTAATAAAACCTAACGCCCAATTAAGTTGTGAGCAACACTGCCACCATATTCAAACATTTTGCCGTAATCACCTAACTAATTGAAACCGAAAGCGCCGAGCGTTGCGAATCAGCTTGAATTGCTTGTTATAAAGCAAACTCCCCAACTGTGACCGTGTTTATTAAAGGGTTTTCATCCAAGACCGGAATTCCAACTAACACATTATTGTCTGTATGCTCGGTAGCGCCTTGAGCATAAATAGCACAAATTTTTTCTTGCTCTGCTTCGTTTAGACTTTCCCACCATTCTGGTGATATGTAAATATTTTCAACCATTGCGAAAGTGAAAATAGAAAGTGAGTTTGAAACAGAACCTGTCTGAAGGAGTTGGTTAACAAATTTTAAATTGCTTCTTGAATGCTCTTTCAACCACGACAAGACAATGTACCCTTTGTTTTCAGAAGCAAAAGAGTTAATGAACACATAATCTGGTACATCCTTGGGATCATTAGATATCGTTTGAAGCAGTTCACCATCGAAGCCAACCGTATACCCCAGTACCGCACTGGTCATAACCCTCGGAGGTAATTCAAGTTCCACGACTAAGTGATGTAAGTCATCAAAGGCAGCAGCCGTAAACATGTGATCAAGCTTCTGCTTCAGGTACCGCAGGTCTCCCATTGTAAGATCATTATTTGAACCATAGTATTTCGCCATTTGTTGTATCATGACTTGTTCACTAAGAGATTTACCTTTATCTAACTCTTGGGCAAAGCTAAATGTATTTGCAGCGCTCTCTTTTACAAAAAGTTCTCGGCATAAAGATCGATATGCCACGAGAAAACAATGGTATGGACTTTTATTAAACGCATTGTCTTCAATCGGAGCGAATATGTTTTTGTCGTGAGTTGAGCAGAAACCAGTAAACACTGAGGCTTGGTTAATACCTACTTTCTTTGGACGGACTCTTTTAGACATAGAGAAGTCATGATTTGTTTTGAAGGTAGTATAAACATGTCCATCTGCTGCTATAGATTTTAGGGAGGAGCTTTTTGATACTGAATGCGCTTTGATGATTTTCTTTGAACATTCAGATTTCATCGATTCTGGTACGCTACAAAATTTTTTTGAGTTGAAGCTATTCATCTCCTTCATTATCGTACCTTTATCAACAGGAGCTTGTTTATCACGCCCTAAATGACAACGTTTGTATTTTTCTTTGAGCCACACCAACATGGCTCATTTCTTCCAAGTTTCACTGATGTTCCTCTGCTTTATAACGCTTTATAGACGGACTTTTTCCGTACTTCCTTCCACGCTACCGCCTTCTAAATCTATAGAATCTGACCATGTTAGATGATTACATGATGAAAATCATACATTTAGCAACAATTAAATTTGTTGCATATCACAAAAAGCGGAATTTTTCCGTATAAGTTCGAATTCTGTCGCTAGGCTCTATCTACTGTACATAAAAACAGCAGTGAGATTAGGTATGAAATCGCCATTTTTAAGCTACATTCGGGAGTTTATGCAGGCTAGGCACTACGCCAAGAAAACTATTGAGGCGTACTTATCTTGGATACTTCAGTACATTGTTTATCACAATAAGCGCCACCCTAGTGAAATGGGTACTAGAGAAGTAGAAGAGTTTCTCTCACATTTAGTGACTGATCGAAACCTGGCTATGCGTTCTCAAAACCAAGCGCTTAATGCGCTGGTGTTTCTGTACAAGCACGTGATACACAAACCTATCGATGTAAACATGCGCTTTAAGAAGTCAAACAAGAACAAAAAGTTACCAACAGTACTCACCGTCAAGGAGGTAACAAATTTGCTCTCCAATATGCCGCCGCATTTCCTGTTACCCGCTCAACTGATGTATGGTTCTGGCTTACGACTGATGGAATGCTTACGGCTTCGTTATCACGATATCGACTTTGATTATGGTGCGCTAAGAATTTGGAGAGCGAAAGGCAATAAGAACCGAGTAGTCACCCTTGCAAGAGAGCTTTTACCGTCTTTGAAGCTTCAGCAAGAGCAAGTTGAGAAGATATGGAGGCAAGACGTAAAACATGACGATTACGCTGGAGTTTGGCTTCCTGATGCTTTAGAGAAGAAATACCCGAATTCGAATAAGGCGCTAAACTGGCAATATCTTTTTCCATCAATTCGGCTGTCAATTGACCCTCAGTCAACACTGACAAGACGTCATCATATAAACGAGACCAGTGTACAAAAAGCCTTAAAAGTTGCGGTGAAGAAAGCGGGAATTACCAAGAGTGTTAGTTGTCACGCGCTAAGGCACTCTTTCGCGACTCACTTATTGGAAAGTGGCGCTGATATTCGAACAGTACAAGAGCAACTAGGTCACACGGACATTAAAACCACTCAGATCTACACTCACGTCATTAATCGAGGTGATCGAGGTGCAAGTGGCGTAAAAAGTCCGCTGTCGAACATTCTTTAGATACAAAAAAGGAGAGCTTACGCTCCCCTTTTACATAGACCTAAACTGCTAATTAAAGAGCAGCTTTCGCTTTTTCAACTAGAACTGCGAATGCAGCTTTGTCGAATACCGCGATATCAGCAAGGATCTTACGATCGATCTCGATAGATGCTTTCTTAAGACCGTTGATGAAACGGCTGTAAGATAGACCATTTTGACGAGATGCCGCGTTGATACGTGCAATCCACAGTTGACGGAATTGACGTTTCTTGTTGCGACGGTCACGGTAAGCGTATTGACCAGCTTTAGTAACTGCTTGGAAAGCTACGCGGTAAACACGTGAACGTGCACCGTAGTAACCTTTAGCTTGTTTTAGAACTTTCTTATGACGTGCACGAGCTTGTACACCACGTTTTACGCGAGGCATTATGTCTCTCCTAAACTAAACGATTGATAAACTAAAAAGAATTAAGCGTATGGCATCATACGAACAACTGCAGCCACTTCACACTTAGGAAGGATTGCATTTGGACGAAGCTGACGCTTGTTCTTAGTAGTACGCTTAGTCAGAATGTGACGTTTTGTAGCGTGCTTAAATTTAATACCACCAGCAGTTTTCTTAAAACGCTTAGCAGCACCTTTGTTGGTTTTCATCTTAGGCATGATGAATAACTCCGCATTGTTGAGTTGTTAAACAATAGTAATTAGGGCGAACAAAACCCAGCCATTCGAGAACGGCTAGGTTTTCTTACTTGTAAAGCCGTTAATTACTTCTTCTTAGGGGCCAATACCATGATCATTTGGCGGCCTTCGATCTTAGTCGGGAAAGATTCTACTACAGCTAAATCTACAGTATCTTCTTTCAGACGGTTAAGAACGTCGACACCAATGTCTTGGTGAGCCATTTCACGGCCACGGAAGCGAATTGTTACCTTCACTTTGTTGCCGTCTTCTAGGAAACGCGTCAGGTTGCGTAGTTTTACCTGATAGTCTCCAATATCAGTTCCAGGACGGAATTTTACTTCCTTAATCTGGATCTGCTTTTGCTTCTTCTTCTGCTCTTTCGCAGCTTTGCTCTTCTCGAAGAGGAACTTGCCATAGTCCATCACACGACAAACTGGTGGCTCGGCGTTAGGGCTGATCTCTACGAGATCCATACCAGCTTCTGCAGCTGCATCTAGTGCTTCTTGAATAGAAACAACACCAACAGATTCACCATCTGCACCTGTTAGACGAACTTCACGAACGCCACGAATTTCACCGTTTAAACGATGCTGGTTTTGTTTGGCCGGTTGTTGGCCACGTCTTCCGCCTTTAATAGCTTATTCCTCCAGATTGAGCTTACGGCTTGAAACCTCGTCTTGGATGTATGAAATGAGGTCATCCACTTTAAATTTGCCGAGGTCTTTACCTTTGCGTGTACGTACTGCGATTTCGCCAGCTTCCATTTCTTGGTCGCCACAAACAAGCATGTACGGGATACGCTTCAAAGTATGTTCGCGGATTTTAAAGCCAATCTTCTCATTTCTCAAGTCCGCTTTGGCTCTAATTCCACTTTTTTGCAGTTTTTGTGTTACTTCTTGAACATAATCCGACTGTTTGTCAGTGATATTCATGATAACAGCCTGTTCTGGCGACAACCACGTTGGGAAGAAGCCAGCGTATTCTTCGATAAGAATACCGATGAATCGCTCAAGAGAACCTAGGATTGCGCGGTGAATCATAACAGGAACTTGACGTTCGTTGTTTTCATCCACGTAAGTTGCACCTAGACGACCCGGTAGGTTGAAGTCTAGCTGAACTGTACCACATTGCCATGCACGATCTAGGCAGTCATATAGTGTGAATTCGATCTTAGGACCGTAGAACGCACCCTCACCTTCTTGAATTTCATAAGCGATGCCCATTGCTTCAAGAGATTGTTTAAGTGCTTCTTCAGAGCGATCCCAAATTTCATCGCTACCAACACGCTTTTCTGGGCGAGTCGATAGTTTCACTACGATGTTGTCAAAGCCGAACGTGTTGTACGTATCGTAAACCATCTTGATGCAAGACGTTACTTCGTCCTGAATTTGGCTCTCTGTACAGAACACGTGAGCGTCATCTTGAGTAAAGCCACGAACACGCATAATACCGTGAAGCGCACCTGATGGCTCGTTACGGTGACATGAACCGAACTCTGCCATACGTAGTGGTAGATCACGGTAAGACTTCAGACCTTGGTTAAAGATCTGAACGTGACCTGGGCAGTTCATTGGCTTGATAGCGTACTCACGGTTCTCTGAAGACGTCGTGAACATCGCATCTGCGTATTTGTCCCAGTGACCAGAACGTTCCCAAAGAACGCGGTCCATCATTAGTGGACCTTTTACTTCTTGGTAACCGTATTCTGTCAGTTTTTCACGGATGAATACTTCTAGGTCACGGAATACAGACCAACCGTTATGGTGCCAGAACACCATACCCGGTGCTTCTTGCTGCATGTGGAATAGATCCAGTTGCTTACCAATTTTACGGTGGTCACGCTTTGCTGCTTCTTCTAGGCGAGTTAGGTGCGCCTTAAGAGCTTTCTTATCGTGGAATGCAGTACCGTAGATACGTTGAAGCATCTTGTTGTCACTGTTACCACGCCAATATGCGCCCGCTACGTTCAGCAGTTTAAAGTGCTGACAGAAGCTCATGTTTGGCACGTGAGGGCCACGACACATATCGATGTATTCTTCGTGATGGTAAAGACCTGGACGATCGTCTTTAGATACGTTCTCGTCTAGGATTTCCATCTTGTACGTTTCGCCGCGACTTTCAAATGTGTCGCGAGCTTCCTGCCAGCTAACCTTTTTCTTGATAACTTGATACTTGGTTTTCGCTAGCTCTTTCATGCGCTTTTCGATTTTTTCCACGTCTTCCATTGTCAAAGACTGGTCTAAATCAACGTCATAATAGAAACCGCTGTCGATCGTTGGACCGATAGCCATTTTAACGTCTGGGTAAAGCTGCTTAATCGCATGACCAAGCAAGTGAGCGCAAGAGTGGCGAACAATCTCAAGACCGTCATCGTCTTTCGCCGTGATGATTTCTAGGCTTGCGTCGTTTTCAATCAGATCACACGCATCAACGCGCTCACCATCTACACGACCAGCGATGGTTGCTTTCGCAAGACCAGGGCCGATAGATAGTGCGACATCCATAGTGGATACTGGGTTATCAAATTGACGTTGGCTACCGTCAGGAAGAGTAATTACAGGCATGTATAGTCCTATTTACAGTGGTCTTGCACACCAAGCAAGACATGCATTAATGTCTGGCAACTTTATAGAAAACAAATTGCCGCGATGTCATATCATTAACTGTTCTTTTTTGAAGCAAATACGGATGCCTCATCCAGAGCAAGCGGTCATTTTAACCAAAGTGTATAAAATAACAATCGCAATTTTATCTGCACGGTTTTAGGACATTAAACTTAGACAGCGTAAATGTAGTCATACCCTCACTTTCTTGCACGTTCACGTCATCGAGTAGCGCATTCATTATATAGAACCCTCTTCCAGAAGTGGCCCAGCTGAGGGGGTCGTTGGGGTCAAGTGATGGCAAATCTGAACTCAACATCGTTTCAAGACTATGTTCATCGAGAGGCAAGCCAAAGTGAGCCACCGTAACGACTAGGTTTTGGTCACTGAATCGGCATTGAACGTCGATAGCTTTGCCCTCTTGCTCTTGATAGGCATGCTCAAACACATTGTTTGCCAGCTCGACCACGCATAGTTTCAAATCCTCAATATCAGAAGAAGCCACATCACACTGCGACCAATAGTCGGTGAGGTCCGCTGCAATATCTCGAGCCGTATCCAGCGACGATGTATATGTCTTCTCGAAATTATTCAATGTTCCCTCCTCCAACTATTCTCTGCCATTCCACTGCACGACCATCAAACTGACATCGTCTTCAAATTCATTATTTTTCTGAGCCGCTTTTACGACGTTCAATACGCATTGAGGTTTGTTTTCAATTGGCTCACTTTGATTAGACGTAATCAATTCAAGTAGACGCTCTTCTCCCAACAGATCATTACCTAATTTCGCTTCGGTTATGCCATCGGTATACAGCCAAATTTCTTCACCCGGCTCTAGCTGCAATATTGTTGAATCGTAGGTTGCAAAGTCAAACATCCCAATGACAAAGCCGCTATCTCCGACAACACTTGTTTTAGCCATTTGCTTATTGATTCTAAATAACGGCGGATGCCCTGCAAAAGCGACATCAAGCTCTCCAGAGACGGTATCTAAAACGGCATACACCATAGTGGCGTAAAGAGAGTGATTGTCGCTACCGCTATAGGTTGTGTTTAGGGAATGTAGAACATCCTTTGCAGGCTTGGCAGTTCGCACACCTTCCGAGTTCACGTCAACGGTCACGCTATCAGTAGAAACGGCGTTCAGCGTTTGCTGTATCGAAAATGAAAGCAAGGCCGAAGCAACACCGTGTCCAGAAACATCCAGCATGTAAAAGGCGAGCTTGCGCTCATCTAGCTCAATACAACCTAACATATCACCTCCAATAGCGGCGGAGGGTTGATAACAATAAGCCAGCTCGACTCCCGGATAAGAACGCTTAACTGGCAACATTCGAGACATTAAATCACTCGCCGCGAGCAGGTCACTGTTTATCTGGGCATACGCCTGATTCAGCGCGGTGTTTTTCTCCACCAGTTCATTATGCAAAGCGAGGGTTCTAAACCCCGCTTTGATTCGAGCATCAAGCTCTTCCAATGGTGTGTTTTTTGCGACAAAGTCATCGGCACCGGCGTTAATACCCAGCGTAATCGAATCATGATCATCTTGAGAAGAAAGGAGAACAAAAACAGGTAGCGATTAAAGTTTTGAGCTTTGACCGCCTTGCATAGTGCGACGCCATCCATATTCGGCATCACCCAATCACTCAGTACAAACTGAATGTTAGGGTAAGCCTCGAGCAGTGATAGCGCATCCACGCCATCATTAGCGACAACAACACCATACCCACGCCTTTGCAAAAGCATGCGCATTCTTGTTTGCATAACCGCATCATCTTCGACCAGTAATATGGTGTATTCATGCGGTGAAGAAACTAACGTGGATTGGGAAATATTGCCCCCTATTTCAGTAGCATAACTACTCTAAGCTTAGAAGGCGCAAGCAAAAAAACAACATGAGTCGCGCCATCATTGAAGCGCGATTAATTCCTCACGCGTCGTGCAAAGTGACACAGTACTGACGACTTTCAGACCCTCAAGTTCACAAGCTTGTTTGCATAGTTCCAGATTACTGTTGTTGGCTACAACGACAACATTTCGCCCGATGGCATGCTCGAGTACTTGTCTGGCGGTATCACAGTGAGAATCATTGCTATCCATCGCTATCGTGTTGGGACGTACAGACGACACCAAACCAACATTTGATAGGCTTTCGTCGCAATAGATATCAAGGAATGAGTATGACTCACAAAACACAGATTTGATGTTTGCAAACTGCTTTAGTTCGCTATCAGAGCAATGGGATGAAAAAATTATCACGCTATGTGCGTCTAATGGATTGCCTTCAACACGGACGGACGAAGGAAGAGATAAGAGTGAATGACTTCTGGTCTCGAAGTTAGATGAAAAAACTGAAGAACCAACGAGTGAAGAACCGACTTGATACGTTTGCATAGCTACACCTTTTAGTTGAGTGCGCCATCCATAGTGTTATGAGCATCCTTTGATGGGGAAATAATAACAAACTTACCTATTTACGTCCTGTATCTTTTTTCACTCAGCGTCACATTAATGTAACGCTGAGTATCACGACTCAATAACGGACGACGAGCCTAGAGCGCCCTGACGTTGAATACGTGCTCCACGCCGCTTATCGCAGACAATAGCTCTGCATTCGGCTCTTGTTCGATATCTAAGATGGTGTATGCCACTTCATCCCGACTCTTATTGAGCATATCAAGTACATTGATGTTGAGATCAGCAAGTAAAGAAAGAACCGTACCAAGCACTTTAGGAACGTTGTCGTTGGCAAACGTGATTCGATAGCCCTCGGCGCGTTCTAATGTGATCTGAGGAAAGTTAACCGAGTTGGTAATATTGCCGTTTTCGAGGAAATCTATAAGCTGCATGGCTCCCATCACCGCGCAGTTTTCTTCTGCTTCTGCCGTAGACGCGCCGATGTGTGGCATGAGAATAACGCCCTCTCTGCCGATTAAAGAAGGGGTTGGAAAATCCGTCACATACTGACCTACTTGACCATTTTCTAGTGCCGTAACCACGGCGTCAGTATCGACAATCTCTTTGCGAGCAAAGTTAAGTAGTACCAGACCCGGCTTAGCGGATGCGAGCAGTTCACTGCTGATAAGTCCGATGGTCGCCGGAAGTGCTGGAACATGAACCGTAACAAAATCACACTTACTGATTAGCGACTGCAAGTTCTCTGCTCGCTGGATACGACTTGAAAGGCGCCATGCTGCCTCGACACTCAGCGCCGAGTCGAACCCGATGACTTCCATACCTAAATCGATAGCGGTATTCGCGACTGACGCACCAATCGCTCCAAGACCAATAACGCCCAGCGTTTTACCTTTGATTTCCGATCCTGAGAAACGTTTCTTCTCTTTCTCCAGTAGTTTGTCCATCGCAGCAGCATCCGAAAGTTCGGTAAGCGACTGGGAGTACTGCATCCCACCAAAAACATCGCGCGCCGAGAGTAACAGCCCTGTTAATACTAACTCCTTTACAGCATTCGCATTAGCGCCAGGTGTGTTGAATACCACAATGCCATTTTCTGTGCAGGCTTGAATCGGAATATTATTCACCCCAGCTCCACAGCGAGCGATGGCTTTTACGCTTGGAGCTATCGGTTCGTCATGCAGTTTTTGACTTCTAAGAAGAATTGCATCTGGCGCACTAAACTCGCTTGATACTTCGTATTGATCACGTGAAAACTTATCGAGTCCTTTATTAGCAATCGCGTTGTAGGTTTTTATTTGTTTCATTATTGGTTCCACTTTAAGTTGAAAATCCTTTTCTACCCATCAGTGCACTTTATTCGTCCCAATGCTGGCTTTTTTATGTTGTGCCAGAGACAACAAAGCACCTGATAAGCAGGTGCTTTGTTCTTTATTTAGTGACTTCTGCGTAAGCCCAATCTAGCCACGGCAACAATGCTTCTATGTCTGTTGCCTCGACGGTCGCTCCCGCCCATATCCTCAAACCAGCGGGGGCATCACGATAAGCACCGATATCAAACGCAACTTGCTCTTCATCAAGAAGCTTAATCATGGCTTTAACCTGCTCTTCCGTCGCATCTAAGGTTAAGCACACACTGGTATTTGAGCGCTGCTCCGGCTTCTTCGCTAAGAAGTGAATCCAGTCACGAGAATCAACGAAGTTCGTTAACACGGCTAAGTTCGCTTGAGATTTCTCTATTGCCACATCGACCCCGCCTAAACCATCCACCCAATCTAGGGCGTCAATGTAATCCACCACACACAGCATAGAAGGAGTATTGATGGTTGCCCCTTTAAAAATGCCTTCGATCAGCTTACCGCCTTTCGTCATTCGGAAGATCTTCGGTAGCGGCCACGATGGAGTGTAACTTTCTAGACGCTCAACCGCTTTTGGACTTAGAACAATCACGCCATGACCACCCTCTCCACCAAGTACTTTCTGCCAGCTGTAGGTCACAACATCGAGTTTCTCCCAAGGCATATCCATTGCAAATACTGCCGAAGTCGCGTCACAAATAGTCAGTCCTTCACGCTCATCACTGATCCAATCACCGTTAGGGACTTTCACACCAGAGGTAGTACCGTTCCACGTAAACACCGCATCATGACTTGGATTAGCCTGAGAGAGATCAGGCAACTCGCCGTATTCCGCAAGATAGCTATTTACCTCATCCAACTTTAGCTGCTTGGTGATATCGGTTAACCAACCAGAACCGAACGACTCCCAATGAAATACATCAACAGGTCGTGCGCCTAGCATTGACCACATCACCATTTCCATCGCACCGGTATCTGAACCTGCGACAATACCGACGCGATAGTCGTCCGGGATGCCTAAAATCGCCTTAGTCTTGTCGATAGACTCAGCTAAAACGGCTTTGCCAAGTGAGGAACGGTGGCTACGCCCCAAAGATGCCGTATCGAGATTCGATAGTTGATAGCCTGGGCGCTTGCTACAAGGTCCTGAAGAGAAGTTAGGATTGCTTGGTTTAATTATGGGTTTCATGGGCTTCCTGCCTAAAAATGAATAACTATTCAAAAGATTGTCACAAACACACCAGTTAAGGCAAGCCCCCTCATCATCGACTTGCAGGTTTTGAGAGCTAGTGACGAATATCAGTCTAATAAACAGTTCAGAACATGGAATATTTTGGCGGTAATTTCGTCATATTTTTGTAATTTATTAGTACAAATATATTTTAATAACTAGCAGTTTATTTGAATTGTAAAAACCTATTCCAAATCACACTTAAATAGCTATTTTAATTAATTTAATTGATCTTAGTGGCAAATAAATTCTATCTACCGTGACCTCTCTATCATTTTGTTCGACGACAAGTGGCGAGCGATTATTGTCTTACAATATAGTAAATTCATTGCCATTGGAGGTGTTATGAAAAGCAATAAAGAGATCGCATTAGATGCTATCGAATTAGTGAAACCCGCAATTGAAAAACTGTTTGAGCGTACGAATCGCAAAGAGCTACACATCGTCGTTATGGACCCATCCATCAAGCCTTGGGAAGGCAGCTTTGAAGAGTCTATTTTGATCGAGTCTTCATTAGGCAATCCATCTCAATGGACGATTGAATTCGATAAGTTGGCAAGAAAGAAAGCTCAGCAGGCATGGAGGAATAACACTCCAAATATTCATCAGCAGTCTGTTCACCCTTCCTCACTGCGTGAAGGCGACGTCTTATTTTATGGCTCCTTTGTTTATGGCGATATCGTCGTCGCATGTAGTGGCGTTGAACAATGGTACGACATGCTAATTAGCAGTTGGATTGCTCTAGCTATAGAGCAACTCACTATCAGTGAATATCAATCAATAAAAAACACTACCCCTACACAACAATTTAGATAATTAAGGTCAAAACTATGAGCAACTTACTTAAAAAACTACTTGTTACCGCTGGTATTCTCCTTTCGACATCGGTCATCGCTGCCGACTACCCAGCTAAGAATATTCGCCTTGTTGTTCCATTTGGTGCAGGTGGTGGTACCGATGCAGTCGGTCGTACACTAGCAAACTCAGCGAAAGACGTTCTTGGACAAAACATTGCGGTAATGAACCGTACAGGTGGTGCTGGCGCGGTTGGTATGAGCTTTGGCGCTCAGCAACGTGCAGATGGCTATACACTAACGGTTGTCACTCGCGAGATTGCCTCTCTTCCACAAATGGGATTGATGCAGCATACGGCTGATGATTTCAAACTTATTCGTATGGTCAACCTTGACCCAGCTGTTGTACTTGTTTCCGCTGACAGCCCATATAACACCATTAACGATCTGATCGCTGAGGCGAAGAAAGAAGATGGCGCGGTTAAGTTCGCATCAACAGCAGCGCCTAACTTCTATCTGATGGCGTTAGAGAAAGACCAAGGCATTAAGCTCAATGCCATTCCTTACAACGGCGCTTCTGAAGCGATCCCTGCGGTTCTTGGTAAACATACTGATGTGACTATGGTTACGCCGGGAGAAGCCATTGCTCAACTACGCTCAGGTCAACTAAAAGCGCTAGGTGTTATGTCTGAAGAGCGCATTGCTTACATTCCTGACGTTCCAACGCTTAAAGAGCAAGGTGTAGACGTGCAAACAGGTACATGGCGTGGCATTGGCGCTCCTAAGAACACGCCAGATGAAGTTATCGAAACACTTGGCAAAGCATTTGACCAAGCTATGGCATCGCCTGAGTTTATCGAGTTCATGGAAAAAGGTGCCATGACAATTCATAACCTAAATGCCGAAGAGTTCACCTCGTTCGTAGAGCAAGACACGAAAGCACTCGGTCAACTTATTAACTAATTCAATTATCTAGTATGTATTACCTGCGGGGGTGTTTCTCTCCCCCGCATCTCTCACGCAGTTGAGGTGAGTCTATGAAAAGTCGTCATGTTATTTTCCCTTCGCTTATGATCATCTTTGGCGCTCTAAGCCTTTATTTCATAAGTCAGTTTGCAGAGCCTCGCTTTCAAGACGCGAGTGTAGATGCCAAATTTTTTCCTAGCGTTGTTGCCATAGCCATCATTCTTCTATCCGGTTTACTGATCTTCCAACATGTCATGCAAAACAAGCTCACTAAAGAAGAGCTGCCAATTTTCACTAAATTATCGGTGTTTGGTCACGCATTTTTGGGTGGCTACGCTTTGTTGATCAATGTAGTGGGATATCTCATTGCGTCATTTATCGCATTCACCATTTATCTCATCATATTCAAAGTCAAAAAGCCGCTCTACTACGCCGTCGCGTGGGCATTCGTTTATGGAATTTACTATCTGTTTGGTGAGGTGTTTATCATCGCTTTACCAGAAGGTTTACTATATTAAGGAACCGCTATGTTTGAACATTTAGTCAATGGCCTAGCGGTCGCATTCAGTTTCTCTGTTCTTCCAGTTCTCGTGTTTGGTGTTCTTGGGGGAATTATTCTTGGAGCCCTACCCGGCTTAACGGCAACTATGGGTGTGGCCATCTTGCTGCCGTTTACCTTTGGTATGGAGCCAACGGCTGCACTCGTGATGCTCATCGGTGTTTATATCGGCGGAATATACGGCGGCTCTATTGCTGCTATTTTGCTAAAAACTCCCGGCACGCCTGCTTCTGCTGCAACCGTTTTAGATGGACATACACTCGCTGCTAAGGGGCAAGCGGCTCGTGCGTTGAGTATCTCTGCTGTGGCCTCGTTTACGGGTGGCTTAATCAGTACCATAGTTCTCATCGGTATCTCGCCGCTCTTAGCAGACTTCGCTCTGAGATTTAACGCTCCTGAATATTTTGCATTGGCTGTGTTTGGCTTAACCATCATTGCTAGCGTCTCAGCTCAAAATATTCTCAAGGGCCTGCTCGCTGGTGCGATTGGACTTCTTATTTCAACGGTCGGTTTAGACCCTATTAGTAGCGTGCCTAGGTTTACCTTTGGCGTAATGGATCTATACAGCGGTATCAACGTCATTCCTGTACTGATTGGTTTATTTGCTCTGTCCGAAGCGCTCAATCAAATCGAAAAAATTACGTCAGAAAAGAAAATGGCGAAGCCGAAGTTCGATCGAAGCCTAATGAGCAAGCAAGATCTCAAAGAGATGATGCCAACGGCAGTCAAAAGCGGCTTATTAGGAACTTCTATTGGTTCAGTGCCCGGTGCTGGCGCGGATATCTCAGCGTTTGTTTGCTACAACGAAGCGAAGCGTTCGTCAAAGAATCCAGAAGAGTTTGGTAACGGGTCTGTACGCGGGCTTGCTGCCGCAGAAGCTGGCAATAACGGTGTGACAGGCGGTTCACTTGTCCCTCTGCTTACTCTCGGCGTTCCGGGAGACGCAGTGGCCGCGGTCTTGCTTGGCGCTCTGATTGTTCAAGGATTAACGCCTGGTCCTCTGCTGTTCGCGCAAAGCCCAGAAGTCGTTTATGGCGTGTTCAGTTCAATGTTAGTGGCTAATCTGGTCATGCTCATCGTCGGGTTGATCGGTATTCGCTTCTTCTGCCGCATCATTGAGGTGCCGAAGATACTCATGATTCCAATCATCATCTTCTTGTCCGTCGTTGGTGCTTATGCCATTAACAACTCAATGTTTGATGTAGGCATTGCGATTGGCTTTGGTTTCCTTGGTTTCGTTCTGGGCAAGCTAGAGATACCTTCGTCACCAATTCTACTCGCAATAATCTTGGGACCGATGGCAGAGACCAACCTGCGTAAAGCGTTGCTTATGTACGATAACAGCTGGTCATTCTTATATGAAAGACCAATCGCACTCGCGTTCATCGTATTGGCGGTGTTCTCTGTGTACTCAACTTTGCGTATGAAAAAACGGCAAAAGCTTCAACAAGCAACAGAATAACTGAAGCAGATGTTAAAAGCGTAAAAAAGGCATGGTGTAAAAACCATGCCTTTCTTTTGAGTGTATTCAGCTAGTTTTAGAAGCCAACAACACTTTGCATCAATATGCCGCAAATATACGCGCCATAAGTACCCAATGCATAGCCGAGAACCGCCATCAAAATACCAACGGGTGCCAGTGATGGGTGGAATGCTGCCGCTACAACTGGAGCCGATGCTGCGCCACCCACGTTTGCTTGGCTACCTACCGCCATAAAGAATAGTGGCGCTCTAATAAGCTTCGCGACACCAATCATCAGCAGTGCATGAATCGTTAACCATGTAATACCAATAAAGAAGTAACCTGGGTTATCTAGAATCGCAGTCACATCCATTTGCATACCAATCGTCGCGACCAAAATATAGATGAATGCCGAACCGATTTTTGATGCGCCAGCGTGCTCTAGGGTGCGAGCAGGTTTAAACATTGAAGCGATAAGAGCGAATGTCGTAACCAATACGATTAGCCAGAAGAATCCTGAAGTCAGGCTGTACTTTTCAAGCTCAGGTGCGTTGGTTGCAATCCATGGTGCAATTAAATCTGCGCCAAAGTGTGCCAAGCCTGTCAAACCAAACGCAATCGCAACGACTTTCATCATATCTGTTGTCGTGATCGGGCGAGAGTTTTCCTCTTCGTATTTCGCCACCGTCTCTTTAAGTTCGTCGATAGACGTTGTATCGGCTTTGAGCCAAGCATCCATTTTCTTTTGACGACCCGCCATGATAAGTAGCACGGCCATCCAAATGTTGGCGCAGATAACATCAACAGTGATCATTGCGGAGAACAGCTGGTCACCAACACCAAATACTTCCTTCATCGCCGCTTGGTTTGCACCACCACCGATCCAAGAACCCGCTACCGTGGTTAGCCCTCGCCATACGTCACCAGAGACAAGGTCAGGATTGACGAAATTTAGAATAATAATCGCCGCTGGGCCGCCAATGATAATACCAAGGGTACCTGTTAAAAACATGATGACGGCTTTAGAGCCTAGACCGAAGATCTTCTTCAGATCAGCAGATACGATAAGTAGTACTAACGCACCTGGAAGCAGATAACGACTTGCAACGAAATACAAGTTAGAGGCTGAGCCATCAATCAAACCAGTCGTATTGAGTAGCGACGGCAGAAAGTAACACAGCAAAAGACCAGGAACGACGGAATAGAATTTTTTCCAGAATGGGTTTTTACTGCTTTCTGTGATAAACACAGCGCCGAGGATTACGGCTAGCAAACCCATGATGACAGCATCATTAGTGATCATGTCGATAAATCTCCTTAACTGATGTCTTATTGAAACAATTAGACACATTTTGTTAGTTGGCCGAGACTATACCCACAACCCTCGCCTGTCACAAATTTTAACAATCTTTACGCACAGCGCATGAATAATTAAACATTCATCATCATTAGCAATACCAGAGCCATAACGATAAACCATGAAAAACAATGTTCAAAAAACAAGCTAATCTCTATGTTTTTGTTAATTTACATCAAGTTAGCACGTAGCCTTGTGATTTTAACATCTTGCTAACCCTAGAAATCTTTACCTCCCTTTCAATAACCAAACAAATGCAACCAAGCGCACCCCTTATGTTAAAGCGCGCAAATTTTGTACCCCAAGACAATCACAATTGTTTGATCTAAATCACATACTTAAGTCAAGATTGGTAACTTCTACGTCAATTTCCACCAAGTATTCCCTCATCAACTCATCAACAATTGACTAAAAAACAGAAAATCTAACGATTGCACATCAATACTGGATCTTTATACAGTTACTACATATACTGTTTGTACATACAGTAATTCATGAGGTGTAGTTATGTTGCAAGAAAGACTAGAACGCATCAACGAGCTGCGTAAAAAAGCGATGGCCAATCCTGAATTCATGAAATCTGCGCAAGCTCATGCTGAAGCGCTACAGAGTCAACAACACACTGCGCAGTCAAAACGCAGTAAAAAGCCGAAAACACTCTCTGATATCTACAAAGGCTATGACTTCGGGATCTAACTCGAACTTACTTCTCATCGATCGAAGGAGGAAATGTTCCTCCTTCTCACCAACGCAAGTCGACTCTTAACCTTTATTGTTCTTATTATTGCAGGTTGTTTCACAAAATCTGGTCGTAGTGGCTATTTGTATACAAAGTGAAGTATTATTGTCTTAACAAGGAATGAAAACTGTAGAGTGCTGTATCCAAATGGGAAACCTGAAAAACTCAGTAAACAAAGGCGTGAAGACCAAAGTCGCAGGACAGACCCAAGACGACGTGGTTTATTGCCATATTTTCGACGCTATTCTCGAACAAAGACTGCCACCCGCGACAAAACTTAGCGAAGAAGCATTAGCTGAGATCTTTGGCGTGAGCAGAACCATAATACGTCGTGCGCTACTGAGACTATCCATTGAAAAAGTCATCGATATCAAACCCAACCGAGGCGCGACCGTTTCAGCCCCATCTGTTGAAGAGGCGAAGCAAATATTCAAAGCGCGAGAAATACTTGAAATCGCTATCATAGAGCTTGCAGTGGAACATGCGACGAAACTGCAAATTGCCGAGTGCCGCAAGTTGGTAGAACAGGAAAACCAAGCCTTCGCCCAAGATGACTACGGTAAGGGGCTAAGGCTCTCTGGTGAGTTTCATATCAAACTTGCCGAGATGGCAGATAATGCTCCCCTTTTGGCCTTCCAAAGAAGCATCGTATCTCAATCATCTCTTCTCATCGCTATGTATGAGACGGGCAATCACTCCAACTGCTCCCAAGATGAACATAGCGAGTTACTAGACGCCATAGAAGCAGGTAATAGAGAGAAAGCACTCGCGTTGATGAGCGAGCACCTTGACCATATTCGCTCTAAGCTCAACCTCGATGACAGTATGGCCTCCAACGACTTGCATGTCGTGTTCTCAGATGTTTTGAAGAACAAAGCGAGTTAACTTAAAACCTCTCTAAAACTAAGTTGTATGCCCAAAGAAAGCTCGTCATCCTCACGCAAGTGAGGATCTCCTGACGCGAGTGACTCATCTCAAACACATACATACCTTGCCAAATCGATTTGTCAACGCGCTGCAAAAGATCCCCTTTTACAAGGGGATGACGACATAGATGCCAAAAACCCCTACTTTTTCAACGATGATTTTTTGTATCGCACACAGCGGTATTCTCCACCATACAACACTTTCCAAACCAACAACCTAGCCACAACTCCCAATTTGACCTTGATCTCAACCCATTAGAAATGTTGCCAACTTGTAAATTAATAGTTGACCTTGTGGTCAATTTAGCCAATTATTGACCCGAAGGTCAGAAAAAATAATTTCATGAATACACTGTACAAGGAGGTCTCTTGATTACTTTTTTACTCAATCAAGAAATCAGACAGGAAGTAAATGTCTCCCCAAACATGACGGTGCTGAACTATCTGCGCACTCATGTTAAAAAAACAGGCACCAAGGAAGGATGTGGTTCTGGTGATTGCGGTGCATGTACCGTAGTGCTTGGTGAGCTCGTCGATGGCAAGCTCGAGTATCGCAGCGTTAACTCCTGCCTCACTTTTATTTCTGCTCTTCACGGCAAGCAACTTATCACGGTAGAAGATCTGCAAGCCCGCGATAAGTCACTTCACCCAGTTCAACAAGCCATTGTCGAGTTTCATGGCTCTCAGTGCGGCTACTGTACGCCTGGATTTATCATGTCAATGTTCGCACTGACTAAGAACAAGCCGAATGCTAACAAAGCCGATGTGATGGAGTCTCTGGCTGGCAACCTTTGCCGCTGCACGGGTTACCGACCCATCGTCGATTCTGCGTTGTCACTGTGTTCGGAACAACAAATCGTTGACCAATTTTCAGAGCTTGAGCGAGCAACCATCGCTAAGCTTGAAAAAATCCAAAATGAAGAAGCAAGTCTTCGTCTTGGACACCTTACCGCATTTTCTCCAAAGAACACTGAAGAGCTTGCCAAACTATACAAAGCTCATCCACAAGCCAAACTGGTTGCCGGTGGTACAGATTTGGCGCTCGAAGTTACCCAGTTCCATCGCGAGATAGAAACCCTTATCAGTGTAAATCTTGTCGAAGAGATGAAAGTTTGCCAAGAGACCGAAGACAGCCTAGAGATCGGCGCAAACCTTCCAATCAGCGATGCCTATACACTACTAAACAAGCACTACCCCGATTTTGGTGAACTGTTGCACCGCTTCGCCTCTTTGCAAGTTAGAAATCAAGGCACTATAGGTGGCAATATTGCTAACGCTTCGCCTATCGGAGACACCCCACCGCTGCTCATCGCTCTTGACGCAAAAATCCAACTACGCTGTGGTGATGAAACACGTGTTATGCCTATTGAGGACTACTTCATCAGCTACAAAGTCACCGCGCAGCAGCCTAGCGAGTTCATTGAAAAAATCTTTATACCTAAACCATCATCAAGCACATTCCGCGCTTACAAGCTCTCTAAACGTTTAGATGACGATATTTCAGCAGTTTGTGGTGCTTTCAGCATTGAGGTGGAAGATAACCATGTAGTGAGTGCTCGTATTGCCTTTGGCGGCATGGCAGCAACACCGAAACGAGCAATCTCTTGTGAGAAGACGCTAGTCGGACAGCCTTGGAATGAAGAGACTATTAGTAACGCAATGGAAGCACTGAGTAACGACTTTGAGCCCCTATCAGATTTTCGCGCAAGCCAAACTTACCGGAGCCTCACCGCAGCCAATATGCTCAAACGCTATTACATTGAAACCAATAACACCAACAATCTGATTGAAACGAGGGTAACATCTTATGTCTAATGTGAATCATCAGCAGCTGACTCACGAAGAGATGGTTGCTATCGTCAAACAAGATCTTAAAACAGGTGTTGGAAAAAGTGTTAAGCACGATAGTGCGCCAAAACAAGTGACGGGTGAGGCTGTCTATATCGATGACAGACTTGAGTTCCCAAACCAACTTCATGTCTACGCACTACTAAGCACACAAGCACACGCAAAAATCACGAAGATAGACGTCTCTCCTTGTTATGATTTCGCTGGCGTTGCTATTGCGATTACGTCCAAAGACGTGCCAGGACAGCTTGATATTGGCGCTATCCTTCCCGGTGATCCTCTGCTTGCCGATGGCATCGTCGAGTACTACGGTCAGCCTGTCATTGCAGTGGCGGCGAGCGATCTTGAAACTGCAAGAAAAGCAGCACACGCAGCCATCGTTGAATACGAGCCACTACCTGCCATTCTGGATGTCAAAGAAGCACTCGCGAAAAAGCATTTCGTGACGGAAAGCCACCAGCAAAAGCGCGGTGACTCCGCCAAAGCACTCGCAAACGCTAAGCACGTCATCGAGGGTGAAATCGAAATTGGCGGGCAAGAGCACTTCTATCTCGAAACTCAGGTGAGCAGCGTGATGCCAACCGAAGACGGCGGCATGATTGTTTATACCTCTACGCAAAACCCAACAGAAGTGCAAAAACTGGTCTCTGAAGTACTCGGAGTTGCAATGCACAAAGTGGTAATCGACATGCGCCGCATGGGCGGTGGTTTCGGTGGTAAAGAAACGCAAGCGGCAGCGCCTGCTTGTATGGCGGCAGTGATCGCTCATTTAACCGGTCGACCAACCAAGATGCGTCTGCTTCGCAATGAAGATATGACCATGACCGGTAAACGTCACCCATTCTACAACCAATATAAGATTGGGTTTGATGATAACGGTGTGATTCAAGGTGCCGATATTGTTGTCGCCGGTAACTGTGGCTACTCGCCAGATCTGTCGAGCTCGATTGTCGACCGTGCCATGTTCCACTCTGACAATGCTTACTATTTGGGTGATGCGACCGTTACCGGACACCGCTGCAAAACCAATACCGCTTCGAACACAGCTTACCGTGGTTTTGGTGGTCCTCAGGGGATGATGACCATTGAACACATCATGGATGAGATCGCCCGCTACCTAAATAAAGACCCGTTAGAAGTTCGCAAAGCCAACTACTACGGTGAAGAGGGTCGAAACGTTACCCACTACTACCAAACAGTGGAAGATAACTTCCTTCCTGAAATCACTGAGCAGTTAGAACAAAGCAGTGATTACCACGCAAGGCGTAAAGAGATCGCTGAGTTCAACAAAAACAGTCCGATTTTGAAAAAGGGTTTGTCTATCACACCCGTCAAATTTGGTATCTCGTTTACCGCCACCTTCCTAAACCAAGCAGGCGCACTGATTCATATCTATACCGATGGCAGTATTCACCTAAACCACGGCGGTACTGAGATGGGGCAAGGTCTGAATATCAAAGTGGCGCAAATCGTTGCAGAGGAGTTTCAAGTAGATGTTGACCGTATCCAAATCACCGCTACCAACACCGACAAGGTACCGAACACCTCGCCCACGGCGGCCTCATCGGGCGCCGATCTCAACGGTAAAGCTGCACAAAACGCCGCAATAACCATTAAACAGCGTCTGATTGAATTTGCTTCTGCTCACTTTAAAGTCACCCCTGAAGAAGTACTGTTCAAAAATGGCATGGTCCAAATACGCGAACAGATCATGACGTTTGCAGACTTTGCACAACTAGCGTGGATGAACCAAATCTCACTATCGAGCACAGGTTTTTATCGCACGCCTAAAATCTACTACGACCATGAAAAAGCACGTGGCCGCCCGTTCTATTACTACGCTTATGGCGCTTCGTGTTCCGAAGTCATCATCGATACTCTCACTGGCGAGTACAAAATCTTACGCGTGGATATCTTGCATGATGTAGGCGCGTCGCTTAACCCGGCTATCGACATTGGTCAGGTGGAAGGTGGCTTCGTTCAAGGCGTGGGTTGGTTGACAACCGAAGAGCTCGTCTGGAATGAGCAAGGACGTTTGATGACGAATGGCCCTGCAAGCTACAAGATACCAGCCATTGCAGACATGCCGATCGATTTTAGAACGCATCTTCTTGAAAACCGAAGTAACCCTGAAGACACCGTGTTCAACTCCAAAGCTGTGGGTGAACCGCCTTTCATGCTCGGCATGTCCGTTTGGAGTGCGCTAAAAGACGCCATCTCTTATGTCGCCGTTGATGGTGCGATTCCCAAACTGGATACCCCTGCAACACCAGAGCGTGTGTTAATGGCGGTACAAGCCGTGACACAAGGACAGAGTGTTAACACGGCACCCTTCACGGAAACCCATTAACAGGAGGTCACTATGTTTAAGGATAACTGGATTCATGAGCTTGCTAGGCTCGAAGAACAACACGAACCTTGTGTCATGGTGACCGTACTTGAAGATCGCGGCTCCGTGCCGCGAGATGCAGGTACAAAAATGCTGGTAACGCGAGACAACATCATCGCGACCATTGGAGGCGGTCATTTAGAGCATGTCGCTTCTAAAATGGCACGAGAAATGCTTCTTTCTGGAGAGCAAAGCCTAAAAGTAGAAAGATTTAATTTGGGTGCTCGATTAGGACAATGCTGTGGTGGTATGGCAACGCTCAGCTTTGAACCTATTGGCACTTCGCAAAAGCATTTGGTACTTTTTGGTGCAGGTCATGTGGCAAAAGCGTTGGTTCATATTGTCGCTACCCTGCCCTTCAGAGTAACGTGGATTGATGAACGTGAGGCTGAATTCCCAGAAACTTTGCCACAAGGCGTCAACAAGCTTGTGAGTGACGACCCAGTTGGTGAAATCGCTCAAATGCCACCAAACAGTTACTACCTCGTGATGACTCACAATCATCAACTCGATTTCGATCTGGCAAAAGCGATTATCAAGCGCGGTGACAGCAACTACTTTGGGATGATTGGATCTCTGACCAAGCGTAAGAAGTTTGACTTCCGTTTGGCACAACGTGGCTTTAATCAAGATGAAATCAACACCATGACCTGCCCGATAGGTATCGGAGCGGTCACTGGCAAGCACCCGGCAGAGATTGCTGTCTCGGTTGCGGGTGAGCTGATTTCGCATTACCAAGGCAACCCGATAGAGCAAAAGCGCCCCGCGAACACGCGCCAAGAGCAATCACGCCAAGAGCTATACCAAGCAGGCTAAAAGGCCGCTAAAGGATTAAAATAATAATACTGCCTGAAGAATTCGGGCAGAGAAAGGAAGTGTCATGACAACACAACGCAAGGCCTACCGTGCCAGCATTTTACATAGCATTGCTGACCCCAAAGATGTGGGTCTAGAGAACTCATATCAATTTTTTGAAGACGGCATGATCGTGGTGGAAAACGGTCACATCGTCGACATCGGCAGCGCAACCGATATATTGGCCAGACACACAAAGCCAATGAAGATTAAGACTTATAAAGATAAGCTCATCACCTCCGGCTTTATCGATACTCATATCCACTACCCTCAGACAGGCATGATTGCCTCTTATGGTGAGCAGCTTCTTGATTGGCTGGAAAACTATACCTTCCCAGAAGAGCGACGCTTTCAAAACCCTATTTATGCACTCAAAGTGGCGAAGCTGTTTCTGGATGAACTTGCCAGCAACGGCACGACAACCGCGTTGGTGTTTGGTACCGTGCACAAAGAGTCTGTGGATGTCTTCTTTGGAGAAGCTGAACGTCGAAACCTGCGAATGATTTGCGGTAAAGTGTTAATGGATCGCAATGCTCCGGATTACCTTACTGATACACCAGAATCTGGCTACCAAGCATCAAAAGAGCTTATCGAGAAGTGGCACCATCGCGGACGCCTACATTACGCTGTCACACCGCGGTTTGCTCCTACTAGCACACCTGAGCAACTCGCTATGGTTGGAAAGCTGCTTGAGGAATACCCTGACGTCTATATGCACACTCACCTTTCAGAAAACAAAAAAGAGATCGAGTGGGTGCTGGATCTATTTCCAGAGCGAAAAAGCTATTTAGATGTTTACGACCACTACGGCTTGCTTCACAAGCGCTCGGTATTCGCCCATGGTATTCATCTTTCAGATTGCGAATGTCAACGTCTAGCGGATACCGAGTCCGCCATTGCTTTTTGTCCAACCTCAAACCTATTCCTAGGTTCTGGCTTATTTAAGCTCAACAAGATGGAAGATAAAGGCATACGCGTTGGCATGGGTACGGACGTTGGAGCAGGCACCAGTTTTTCCATACTACAGACCATGAGTGAGGCGTATAAGATTATGCAGCTACAGCAAGAAAAGCTGCACCCAATCAAATCACTGTTTCTTGCCACACTGGGCGGTGCGAAGGCTCTGCACTTAGAAGATAAAATCGGCAACTTAGAAATAGGCAAAGAAGCTGACTTTGTGGTTCTGGATCTCCACGCGACGCAACTGATGCGCTTTAGGATGAATCAAGCAACAACGCTTGAAGAAAAGCTGTTTGTGTTAATGAGCCTCGGTGATGACCGAACGGTTTGTGAAACTTATATCTATGGTGACTTAGCGTATGACGCGAAAGGTGAACGTGATAAGAGAATGGTGAGTTAAGGGTAGTCAACTGTATTACATTAAACAGTCGTCAACCCACTAGCCGTGCGCGTGCGCAGGCAGAGGTCTTCTCAAAGCGTCCACCTAGCCGCAAGAAGATTCCTGCCTGCGCAGGAATGACGCGAGTTGTAACTTCCTCACATTCCAAATAGTAGTCATCTCTGCGCAGGCGCACTGCCAGTGGAATGACGGGGTTATAGTTTATCCGAACCCAAATTGTCGTCACCCCTGCGCAGGCAGGGGTCTTCTACAAACGGGTATTGACCGGGCTCATAGGTAACAGTTCTAACCGGGCACATGGGTAACAAGTGCTAATGTGTAAGCTTCGAAGAGGAGAAGCTTATGCCATGGGAAGAGACTTGTATCATGAGCCAAAGAGAACTTTTCATTGAAGATTGGCTTAGCCATCGATTTTCTATTAGCGAGCTGTGCCAGCGTTATGGCATAGCTCGTAAAACAGGCTACAAATGGATCAACCGTTTCCGCGAGCAAGGAATGACTGGTTTAGCTGACTTGAGTCGAGCTAGACATACCCATTCCAATCAAACGCCGGACTGGGTTGTGAAACGGATACTTGATTTAAAGGTTCGTTATCCAAACTGGGGGCCTGTCAAAATACACTCCGCCCTCTATCGTTCTAACCCTTCTCAGCATTGGCCTGCGCCAAGTACCATTGGTGAAATCCTTAAGCGCCACAACCTTGTCAAACCCAAGAGAAGAAGACTGACGACGCCACCTCAAACTCAGCCTCTTGCTCATGCGATGGAGCCAAATGATGTTTGGAGTGCCGACTTTAAAGGTCAGTTTAAAATGGGGAACGATAGGTGGTGTTACCCACTCACTCTCACTGACAATTGCAGTCGTATGCTCCTGGTGTGTAAAGGACTCTACAACACCAAACTGCCCGCTGTACAAAGTGCTTATGAAGCGGCTTTTCGGGAGTATGGCTTACCTAGAATGATTCGAACGGACAATGGCTGGCCATTTGCCTGTGTAACCTTAGGAGGGCTTACTCCGCTATCAATCTGGCTAGTTCGTCTTGGTATCTATCCTGAGAGAATTAAGGCGGGGTGCCCACAACAGAATGGCCGGCATGAAAGGATGCATAGAACCTTGAAGGCTGAGGTAGCCAAACCACCGAAGGGCAATTTATCGGCTCAGCAACGGGCTCTTAATCGCTTCAAATTGCAATACAATGAAGAGCGTCCTCATCAATCTCTTGGGTTAGGGAAGTGTCCTGCAGATGTTTATAGAAAGTCTCCTCGACCATTCCCCAATCAATTACCACCGCTGGAATATCCTAGCGAACATGAAGTCAGAAAGGTGAAATGTGGCGGCTATATTAAACTTAACGGGCAAGCCATTTATGTCACTAGAAGACTATTAGGCGAGTACGTCAGTTTGGAATATATCGACAATCGATGTTGGTTGCTTCGATTTGGAGAAATGAGATTAGGGATTGTCGATGAAGTTGTTGGAAAAGTAATTCGGCCAACATAGGGTGTTACCTATGTGGCCGGTTTAAAGTGTTACCTATGTGACCATCAGTACAAACCACGCCCATCCTCAACTCCTCCCTCAAACAACAACTTTTTTCACCTTTTTCAAACATGAACGAATTCTGAATATTCATTTCAAGGTTAGTTAATCTAGACGGATGCATACTGACATCGTCAACTAAACAAAGATGTCTAAATCGAGGTTATTATGAAAAAAGTTATCATCGCTACAGCACTAATCCTAACGTCTGGTTTCGCAGCAGCTAAATCAATGCCTGCTCAAGGCGGTTTTAACGGTCCTACCCTTGGCGCGCAAACGACTGTTGCACAAGCGTTGGAAGCAAAAGACGACACTGCGGTTCAAATCACTGGCAACATTACCCACTCTCTAGGTGATGAAAAGTACCAATTCACTGACGGTCAAAACACCATTGTTATCGAGGTTGAGAACGAAGACTGGCGTGGTGTTGAAGTGTCTCCAACCGATACAGTGATTATCTCTGGTAAGGTCGACAAAGACACATTCGAAGACACTAAGCTGGACATTAAACGCGTAGCAATTGCAGGCTAATCTGACTTAAGAGTCAATTGCCTTTGCTAGGGTGATTAGCGACAAGAATCACGCCGATCACTATCAAGATCGCCCCTCCGATCCGGTGGGGCGATAGTTCGATCTTAGGGTAGCCCAAAAGCCCGTACTGATCGTAAAAAAGAGACGCGATGACCTGCCCACAAACAATCGAGATCGCAAGCGCTAAAGCCCCTAACTTAGGTGCTAGATAGATCGACATTGCAATATTAAAGGCCCCTAAAAAACCACCCAACCACGCCCACCAAGGAAGATTCTTTAAACTTCCTGTAGGAAACCAAGGCTTTCCTTCCAGCACGACTAATGTACCGAGTACGATGGTCCCAATCACAAACGAAATAAACGCTGCCTGAAGTGGAGAACTTAGCCCGGTTCGAAGCTGTGCATTAACGCCTGCCTGTGAAGCTAACGTGGTGCCGACTATGACACTGAGCAACACCAAAATCACGCCCGTAAAATTCGCCACTGTTTATTTCCTTATTGCTGCACTCTTTCAAGCGTAGCACTTCATTCCCAACTATTTTCCTGTACAGTAATACGAGTACATATTAGAAATAGGGACTGGACATGAGCAAAAAGGTATTCGCAGTAATTGGAACAGGCGCGATTGGAGGTTACTACGGTGCAAGACTCCATCATGGAGGTCATGACGTCCACTTCCTATTAAACAGTGACTACCAACATGTTGTTGATAACGGTTTACGTATCGACTCGCACTATGGCGATTTTTCTATTCCTTCATGTGACCTCAACGCATACAGCACGCCTACTGACATGCCAAAAGCAGACGTCGTACTCGTCGCGCTCAAAACTACCCAGAATCATCTACTCGAAAGCCTCATTCAACCATTGCTAAAACCAAACACATTAGTCATGCTGCTCCAAAACGGAATCGGTGCAGAACAAGAGATAGCAGAGGCGTTCGACCTGCCTTTCGTTGGTGGTGGTTTGTGTTTTATTTGCTCGAACAAGGTGGGCCCTGGACATATTGACCACATTGATTACGGACGCATTACTATTGGCGTATACGGCCAAAGTGGAATCGACGCATTACACGCATTCGCAAGTGATTTGACCCAAAGTGGCGTCGAAGTCGATGTAGACCCCAAAATCATCGATGCGCGTTGGAAAAAGTTACTTTGGAATGTGCCATTCAACGGCTTGTCTGCAGTTCTGGATTCAGATACTGCAACAATGATGGATTGCGCTGAGTTAGTAGGTTTATCAAAGGCAATTATGATCGAAGTTCAGCATGCCGCCCAAACTACTGACACAGAGATCCCGATGTCACTCATTGACACCATGCTACGCAACACCGCTAAAATGAAGCCCTACTTGACCAGTATGCTGCTAGATAGGCGCAATAATCGAGAGCTTGAGATTCAATATATGTACAAAAACGCCATTGATTTAGCCGCTAGTCATGGCGTCACGATGCCAAAAACAACTGCGCTTTACGAGCAACTGTGCTTCATTAATAATCAAATCAAGAGCGTTTAATCTACTCTGCGACCCTGGCTAGGTCGCTTTTCATTGTATTTCTATCTTTCAACCTCCAACCCAATGGAGTGTTTAGTTTCCAAAAATTCAATGGGTTGTGACCACTCCGCTTACTAATTGTTAAATTTTGTGTTATTGATATTCGCCTCAAAATGGACTTTATAAAAGCGCGTTAATGAACACTCCACGATACGACCTTTCCTTTACCTTTTGGCTGTACCTGTTAGCTGGCACTTTGTTTGGCATTTATGGCGGGCGCGTGTGTCCTATGTTAGAGACGCTGACACTTTCAGAGGTCTTAATACATACTGGAATTACTTTTACTGCGTTGTTCGCGGCGCGACACATAATCTCTTCGAGATTAGAGCACCTAGGCTTTTCAAACCTTGCTAAGTTGGATGCTGGCTTGTTCCTGATAGCGAGCATTCCTCTAGCGATGTTTTATTCCCTCAGTTATGAGTTTCCGATCGATAGTAACCTCAAGGTCGTGTTTGGTTTGACCATGTTCGGGTTTCTCACTGGGTTTATTCTCAACCTTCGAGCACAGTTAGAGAACGTCGAACAATTCGATCAGGATTCATCTCCTATCACATTACAAACCAATGAACGTCAGTCAATGATGGGACAGGCTATCGCACTTGTTTTGCTGCTGCTAGTGACTCTAACTATTACCTTAAGCATGGTCGCTTTAAAAGACGTGTTCTGGTTGGAGCACAATCCAGAACGTGTGCTCGACGGCAGTGGCAAGATCAGCATAATTAAAGAATTCGCCTACGTTGCTTCCGTGCTCATTGGCTACTCTATTTACATCATGAAACTGTGGAGTCAATTAATGAAGCGCATCCTAGCAGACCAAGAAGCTGCGCTTAAGAAAGTTGCCGCGGGTCACATAGACACTAGGTTGCCGATCTACAATAACGATGAGTTTGGTGCTGTAGCTCGCATGACCAATGCGATGATCGATACTCTACAAGATAGCCAAGACGAAGTGGCTGTCACTCGCGATGTGGCGATTGTTAGCTTATCGGCACTTGCGGAGTCTCGCGACAACGAAACCGGTGCGCATATTCTGCGCACACAAGAATATGTTAAGGCGTTAGCGGTCGAGCTCTCAGCGCACCCGAAGCACAACACCCTGCTTTCACCTAGCTATATAGATCTTCTCTACAAGTCGGCTCCTTTGCACGATATTGGCAAAGTTGGCGTCCCCGATGATGTTCTACTTAAACCAGGAAAACTGACTGATGAGGAGTTCGACATCATGAAATCGCACCCAGTGATCGGTGCGGAAGCACTCTCTATCGCTGAGCAGCAACTTGGCAGCAGCTCCTTCCTGCGAGTAGCGAAAGAAATTTCTCTGACCCATCATGAAAAGTGGGACGGCAGTGGCTATCCTAAAGGGCTTACCGAAGAGGATATTCCTTTATCAGGACGACTAATGGCATTGGCCGATGTCTATGATGCTCTTATTTCGAAACGCGTCTATAAACCCGCCTTTAGTCACGACAAGGCCAAGGCCATTATCGTCGAAGGGCGCGGGCAGCATTTCGACCCTGAAGTTGTGGATGCATTTTTGGCTGTTGAACAACAATTCATCGACATAGCGAAGCAATATAAAGACAAAGAGTACGAGATCGCTGCTTAAGCTCTGAAGCGCAACATTCTGGGTAGTTCCAAAGACAAAAGCCGTCCCAGTTCGGACGGCTTTTGTTATGAACGACGCTCATTAACTATGTTAAATAACTATGTTAGATAAACATGCTACTGAATCTGAGCACCTTGCTCTACCCACTCTCCAATTAGAGTACGCTCTTCATCGGTCATTTGAGTGAGGTTGCCAAGTGGCATCACTTTTGTTGTTACTGTCTGCGCGACAATACGCGGGACATTCACTTTGATCTCTTCTGGCGTATCCAACACGACTCCACCAGGCGCAGTCTGAAATGCAGCGTGTGTTGGCGTTGCGGAATGACACACAGAGCATCGCTCTTGAATGACCTGATTAATCTGTGAAAACGGAATCGAGCCATCATGACCTTGAGACTGAGCAATCTGGTCATTGCCCGTTTGCATTTCTTCAGAGCTAGCCTGAGCTTGTGTCACTGGTGCTTTAGCGACTGGCGTCGATGGTCTGTTCGCATACGGAGACGAGACAAAAGCAAGAGTCACCATGCCTAAAGCAGCAGCAGGAATCGTCCAAGCAAATTTTTGGCTACCGTGACGTGTATTGAAATAGTGTCTCACTAAGATGCTGAACACTGATAAACCCGCTAAGATCGCCCAGTTATATTCGTGGCCATAGGTACTTGGAAAGTGATTACTGATCATAATGAACAGCACAGGCAACGTCAGATAGTTATTGTGTCTTGAGCGCAGCAACCCTTTCGCTGGTAACGCAGGATCAGGCTCTTGATTGTTTTCAATCGCTTTCACTAAGTTACGCTGAGCTGGCATGATAACGAAGAACACATTACCTACCATAATGGTCCCGATAATAGCACCGACATGGATGTAGGCCCCGCGACCACTGAACACTTGAGTCAACCCATACGCTGCAGCCACTAAGCCGACAAACAACACAATACCTAAGACTATTGGCGTTTTACCTAGGGCTGAGTTACAAAGCACGTTATAAATGACCCAACCTGCTACTAGAGACGCCACACCTATCATTATCGCGGTGGTGGAATCAATACCAGAGCCCGGAGCAACCAAGTAAATCTCAGCGTTGAGGTAATACACCACGCCTAAAAGCAATACACCGGTTATCCAAGTGAAATACGCTTCCCACTTAAACCAATGCAAGTTTTCTGGCATCTTAGGTGGTGCAAGCTTGTATTTCTCAAGGTGGTAAATCCCACCACCATGAATCGCCCACAGATCGCCGGAAAGACCATCGCGGGGATTTGTGCGATTAAGGTTATTCTCTAACCATACAAAGTAGAATGACGCACCAATCCATGCGATACCTACTATCATGTGAACCCAACGAATAATCAGGTTCAGCCATTCTGTTACGTGTGGATCCATAACACACTCCTCGTCAGCAGCTTAGACAGAGACTCGCTGCTCATCCTTATCTTTTTGTATCTCATCTAGGTCAATGGGCAGACCTTCCAGGCTTAGCTGAACCAGTCCCTCACTAAAGAACACCTCATCACAGTTATTCCCATCGCCAGCTCTATCTACAATTAGAAACTGGTCTTGGTCGGTTAACGCTAAAACTGGATGATGCCAAACGCCCTTGTGATAGTTCACACCTTGCTGACCATTGCTCAAAAATGCTCTGCAGTGCTCCAAAGAAGGGTTGTCTCCTTTGGGAGCAACGACGATAAGATACGGTTTCCCGAGTAATGGTATAAACGCTTGTGAGCCAAGTGGGTGCCTTTCTAACATTTTGATAGTCAGCGGATATTGCAAAGGCGTCGCCTGAAAGATACTCATGATGGCTCTGCCACCCTGCTCTTCCACGTCAGCCTCTGCTAGCTTGTGATAACGACGCGTTGATCCGTTATTGATCATAAAATAGTCGCTATTTTCCACCTCGATGACATCACCAAACTCAGCAAACGCATGCTTGTTGAGAGGCTCTATTTCAATTCGGCGTATACCAGTACTCATATCAATTCCCTCTACTAAGTTTAGTCCGCCTTGGTGCCAAATAGGCGCAAGCGACTAACACCGCCGTCAGGGAAGATGTTCAATCGTACATGGGTGATCGGTCCGATCTCATTAACCTCTGATACGAACTCATGAATCGAGTGTGCATTGAGCTTTTGAGACGGTAGCAACTCTTTCCAGAATAAGCTTTGAGTTGCGACCTGATCATCTGTGCCACCCTTCACATAAGCAGCTTGAATCGAGCAGCTGTCAGGGTAATTACCTTTAAAGTGTGCAGTATCAACAACGACTCGACCCACATTACCCGCATGGCCTAGCGCAACGATAACCCAGTCATTACCTGGCGTTCTGCGGCGCGCGGTTTCCCAGCCATCACCCATGTTTTCACCACGACCTGGTCCTAATATGTTGGACTTGTTTCCGTAGTGCTCATCGCTACACGCTAACGCTCTTCCACCATGTTCTACGGCGGCGAGGTCAATTTGCTGCAGCTCGTCGATGGCATCCCAATCGACACTTGGCGTGCCATAGACGCGTAAACGTGCAACACCACCGTCGGGATAGATGTTGAGTCTTACGTGGGTGTAAACTTTGTCACTATCGATCTCACTGATGTGGTGCTGATCTCCAGATAAACTCTGAGAGGGTAGAATTTCTTCCCATTCTTCTGAGTTTGTTGGGTCAACCTCTGGACTATAAATAGCATCAATAGAAGCTGATGGTGGGTAGTTGCCCGTAAAGAAGGACGTATCGATATCAACGCCAGCTATTGTTCCCGCCAAACCTAGTTTAACGATGCAGTAGTCGTAACCTTCTCCACGCTTACGACGACTTTCCCAGCCGTCCATCCACTTACCGTTGTCATCATAGACGTCATCTTTCCATACCGGATCTAATCGGCTGAGCAAGCGGCTCTTATCCGCGAAAAAGTCATCCGTGGCGTAGAGCGCTTCAGCGCCCAATTTGTCATCTGCTAGATTAATGTATTGTTCAATTTTCAAAGACATTTCTTGTCATCCAGTTCAATTATTCAATTAATAATAAAATGAGAGAGATAGCTGCCGTTTCCCTGACTTACATATCTCTTAAGCGAAATAACGCTATCTTGTTGATCTCGTTAAGTGCTGTAACAAACTCAGTTTCACTATCATTGCCTAATCGCATCTCGAACGATTCAAGAATTTGGTAACGATTGGCCCCCTTTACTGCCATGATAAAAGGGAAGTTGAAGCGACTTTTGTATTCGTTGTTGTAGGTGGTAAATTTGGCAAACTCTTCCTCTGAACACTGGTCTATACCGGCACCAGCTTGTTCAGCCGTCGAGGCTGCCGTTAGTTCGCCATTAATAGCGGCGCGCCCTGCCAAATCAGGGTGAGCATTAATCAAATCGAGTTGCTTGGTTTCCGTAGCATTTAACAGTGTCATCGACATTTTCAAATGCAGGCTCTCAATGTGGTCATCATCAGGTTCAATTCCTGAATCAAACACCGATTCTGCAACCCAAGGGCTGTGTTCATAGATATCAGCAAAGCAAGAGACAAACTCGTCTCGAACCATTTCCGTTGGCTTACAGTGTTTAAATTGCGTCATCACTTTGCTCCTTGTGATTGTTATTATTGATTCGGGTCGTATGGATGATGCTCGTGCCAGTGCTTCGCAATATCCACTCTTCGACAAAGCCATACATCTTCATGTTGTTTGACGTAGTCTAAGAAACGTCGAAGAGAAGCGATTCTTCCAGGGCGACCAATCAAACGACAGTGAAGCCCTACTGACATCATCTTAGGTGCGTGTTCGCCCTCTTCGTATAAGGTGTCAAAAGTGTCTTTTAGGTACTGATAGAACTGCTCACCAGAGTTGAAACCTTGTGTGGTAGCAAATCGCATATCGTTAACGTCTAATGTGTACGGAATAACCAACTGTGGTCGACCTGTTTCTGTATGCCAATACGGCAGGTCATCGTCGTAGGCGTCAGAGTCATACAAGAAGCCGCCTTCTTCAGCAACTAAGCGACGAGTGTTAGGACCGGTGCGTCCTGTATACCAGCCAAGTGGTCGTTCACCCGTGATCTCTTTAATGATAGAGATGGCCTTCGTCATGTGATCACGCTCTTGTGATTCATCCATATACTGATAGTCAATCCAACGATAGCCATGACTACATATCTCATGACCCGCTTCCTTCATGGCTTTCGCCACCTCCGGATAACGCTCGACCGCCATCGCTACAGCAAATATCGTTAGAGGGATATCGTATTGTTCGAATAGACGCAGAACACGCCATACACCTGCACGGCTACCATACTCATAGATGGATTCCATGCTGATATGACGCTCACCTTTGATCGGTGCCGCCGATGGAATTTCTGAGAGAAACGCTTCCGACTCATCGTCTCCGTGCAAGACACAACGCTCTCCCCCTTCTTCGTAATTCAATACAAAAGAGACCGCAACTCGCGCGTTGTTCGGCCATTTAGGGTTTGGAGGGTTGGCTCCATAGCCGACGAGGTTACGTGAATAATCCTTATTCATCCACAGACTCCTTAACCATCTGAATGAACCTGCCACCGCAAGTTCATGACTCATTTCGTTAACTTAATTGTATACAATAATTTATCTTAATGTAAAGATTTTGTTTGTTGAATTATTTTCTACATTTAATGCAAATAAAATCAATAATTTAAAGTCAAAAACCTCTAGCCTAGCTACATTTTAGTGCGCTTTGCACCATCACAAAGCAGAGAATTAATTCAACATACTTGTAACGTAAAACTTTACTAATCGATTTAATTGTGTACATATTAATATCAATAAAGTTCTTGATACGACCTCGTTGTATACAAGATTGAATCAGCTAATCAAGGAGCGTACCTAGGTACGAAAGCAATATGGGAAGACTGACTACACATGTTTTGGATACGACCAACGGTGTTCCAGGTGCAGAGATTCGATTAGAGCTATTTCGAGTAGAAGGAAACGACATCCAGTTCATCAAAGAAGTAGTAACTAACTCAGACGGACGCACCGACACCCCTATCCTAGAGGGTGAACAGTTTCTGTCTGGCAAGTATCAGCTGGTGTTTCATGTCGCCTCCTACTATCAAGCTAAAGGGGTTGAACTCGACGATGTACCATTCTTAGACGACGTTGTGATTCGATTTGGCCTCAATGATGAAGACGCTCACTATCACGTTCCACTGTTGGTCTCGCCATACAGTTTCTCGACATACCGAGGCAGTTAGCTCGGTGTTCACCATCTCTTAGAAGTTGTCACATGCAGCTTTAAATGAGCCGCGCGTTATCGCGCATCACCAACAAATTGAAATGAACCACCTCAAGTGAGGAATGGCTCTTAACTCGTTCTTTTGGGTACGCGTCGAGTCATGGGAACTGCTGTTTTCAATTTAAGGATAAGCAATAGAAATTTTACCCACTCAACTAAACAGGGTAATGCGAAAAGGACTTACTCAAAATGAATGAAACCAAAGCAGAAGTGCTCAATGAAGCATCCCAAAACAGCCTCTTAGAGCGCTTTTTTAAGATAAAACAACATGGTTCTAGCGTTAAAAATGAATTAATAGGTGGCGTCACTACCTTCGCTACTATGGCGTATATCATCTTTGTTAACCCTAGCATCATGGCTGCTTCCGGAATGGACCAAGGCGCCGTCTTTGTTGCGACATGTATCGGTGCAGCCATCGGCTGTTTACTCATGGGACTGTTCGCGAACTGGCCAGTAGGCTTAGCACCTGGTATGGGGCTTAATGCTTTTTTCTCTTTTACTGTTGTCAGTGAGATGGGCTATAGCTGGGAAGTCGCACTCGGGGCAGTGTTTATTTCAGGTGTACTCTTCGTGGGTATGAGTTTCTACAAGATACGACAGTGGATCATTGAGAGTATTCCTGAAAGTTTACGCTACTCGATGACGGCAGGTGTCGGTCTCTTCTTGGGTCTTATCGGCCTGAAAACCGCAGGTATTGTTGTTGAAAACCCAGCAACATTGGTCTCTCTAGGTGACTTCACTAAGCCCGATGCGCTGTTAGCAGCTATTGCCTTCTTGATTATCGCGGTGCTCAGCGAGCGTCGCGTGTTCGGAGCGGTATTGATCGGTATTCTGAGCGTCACTATTGTTGGCATGATGTTGGGACTTGTTCAATATAATGGCTTCTTCTCTGCACCACCAAGCATCGCTCCAACCTTTTTGGCGATGGACATTTCAGGCGCACTTAACGTTTCTATGGTCAGTGTGATTCTTGCTTTCCTTTTTGTGAACATGTTTGACACAGCAGGTACTCTGATGGGTGTCGCTGAACGAGCTCACCTAATCAACAAAGAGACAGGCAAAATTGAAGGATTGAGTAAGGCACTTAAAGCCGACAGTATTTCTAGTGTTGCCGGCGCATGTGTGGGTTGTCCACCTGTGACCAGTTATGTAGAAAGCGCGGCGGGTGTAGCAGCAGGTGCTAGAACCGGACTATCCGCGATTGTCGTTGCTGCCCTATTCCTTGCGGCAATCTTCCTTTCTCCATTGGCCGGTATGATCCCATCTTACGCTACCGCTGGCGCTCTTATCTACGTCGCGTTCGTTATGATGAGCAGTATGCAGCACGTCGATTGGAAAGACTTTACCAATGGTGCCCCAGCAGCCATTACAGCGCTAATGATGCCGCTTACTTTCTCTATCGCTAATGGTATCGCCCTTGGTTTTATCACTTACACCGTTCTTAAAGTTGCAACGGGTAAAACCAAAGACGTATCTATTTCAATGTACCTACTCAGCGCCATTTTCGTCGCCAAACTGGTATTCATTGGCTAAACCAATCTCAAGCGGTAATCGTGCTTAACGGTTACTGCTTGCTTTCATACCTGTCGTTTAGGTCAGCGCAAATGACGAGCAGGATAACTATCACTACGCAGTTTGTAGAAGTCACCATGTCACCACCAAGGAAGAGTCGATTCATCGCTCTCTAAAGGAATAAGTATGAAACTTCTGTACACCCTGAATCAAAAACCGCCTCACGGCATGACCTTTTTACTGGCCGTCCAACATATGCTGGCCTCTATCGGTGGTATCGTCGCTGTACCACTCATTGTTGGCGCCTCCATTGGCTTACCGAATGACGAAATCGTCTCACTCATTAATGCCGCCCTACTTGCATCTGGTATCGTCACCATCGCTCAATGCGTCGGTTTCGGTCCTATCGGAATTAAGCTACCTGTTGTTATGGGATCAAGCTTTGCCTTTCTTGGCGTTGCTATCTCCATCGGAAAAGACTCTGGCGTATCAGGCATTATGGGGGCTGCCTTGGTTGGCTCGTTTGTCGTCATATTGGCGAGCTTCTACATGGACAAAGTACGCAAACTCTTTCCAACGGTTGTGAGTGGTGTTGTGGTTACCTTGATCGGACTGACCATACTCCCCGTTGCCATGAACTGGGTTGGTGATGCCCCCGCCGTTAGCAGTGAGTTTGCCACCTTGCCTAAACTGTTTCTTGCCGCTGTATCACTTGGCATTGTGATTGCGGTGTCTGTTTATTGTAAAGGTGCAGTTGCGGCTTCTGCTATTGTCATTGGCCTTGCAGGTGGATACATCGTCGCTCTTTCCATGGGTATGGTCGACCTCAACCAAATAAGCACGGCGGCATGGGTAGGCGGTCCAGAGCCATTTAAGTATGGCCTCACGTTTTCAGCCAGCGCCATTGTCAGTATGAGTTTGGTTTATATTGTTGTCATCGCGGAAGCAACGGGTGACTTTATGGCACTCGCAAACAACTGTCACACTAAAATCGATGGTAAAGACCTCAAGCGCGGATTGCTTGGCGATGGCCTGGGCAGCACGCTAGCATCCTGTTTAACGGCAATGCCGTTGGCATCATTCAGTCAAAACGTGGGCATCGTTGGCATTACCGGTGTCGCTAGCCGTTACGTTGTAGCAGCAACGGGTGGATTACTCATCTTGGGCGGATTGTTTCCGAAATTGGCGGCCATTGCAGTCACAATCCCAAAACCAGTATTAGGTGGTGTAGGTTTTGTCATGTTTGGCATGATAGCTTACGCGGGTATTCGTATGCTCATTAAAGCGGCTGATACTAAACGTAACGCCCTCGTCATCTGCGTTGGTTTGGCATCAGGTCTGGCGGTCACGTTTGAACCTCGCTTGCTTCAACACTTCCCTCATGAGCTCTCGAATTTCCTTCATTCAGGGATTACTACCGGAACGATCGTTACCGTGCTTTTGCATCAGTTCTTACCAAAATCAAGCAAGCTTGAAGAGCAAGAAGCGCACGAAGAGAGCCGCGCTATGGTTAAGCAAGAAATTCATGAGCTTCAGCAACAAGAAGAAAACCAAGAAGTATCACAGACAGAGCTGTCTGCAAAAGGCAATAATTAACGCTTACTAACAACAAAGTGGCTATAACCCTTGTGCTCAAATACATGGCTTAATCAATGATATAGAGCACTTTTCATCAACTAAAAACTCAAAAAAGACCCTCTTCCCTGAAAAGGCTGAGATGGCTAAGGATTATTATGAATGGAAACCGTATGGATTAAGAATCCACTTGCTATTTACACTGGCACTTCAGAAGACGCTGGCGGCGGTATCGTCGTAATGGGCAGTCGAATTGTCGAGCTAGTAGCAAGCAACCAAGAACCCACCACAACCATTACTTCAGTTATCGACGCGTCACAACATGTCGTCACTCCAGGGCTTGTCAATGCCCATCATCACTTTTATCAAACGCTAACCAGAGCTTACCCCGATGCACTTAACAAAGAGCTGTTTCATTGGTTGAAAAGCTTGTATCCAGTATGGGCAAATCTCGACCAAGAGATGATGAGTGTCGCCACCGAACTGGCACTCGTTGAGCTATTGCTCTCGGGTTGTACGACAGCCTCGGATCATCACTATTTAATCCCTACAGGGCTTGAGCATGCGATAGATTTGCAAGTTGAAGCCGCGCAAAAGCTTGGGATACGATCCATATTTACTCGCGGCTCGATGAGTTTAGGGGAAGATGATGGCGGACTGCCACCGCGTCACACAATACAAACGGAACAGGTCATCGTTGACGACAGCTTACGCTTGATCAATAGCTATCATCAACGAGAGGATGGCGCGATGACTCAAATCGCCCTCGCGCCTTGTTCCCCATTTTCTGTGACCACGGATTTAATGAAAGAAACGGCGCGAATTGCCAAAAATGAATCGGTGATGACGCACACACATCTCTGCGAAACGTTGGACGAGGAAGATTTCTGTCTTGAGAAATTTGGTATGCGTCCGGTAGATTACCTAGAGGACGTAGGTTGGCTTAATGAGCGCACCTGGTTAGCTCACGGTATCCATTTTAACAGTGAAGAGATCCGCAGACTTGGTAAAGCAGAGGTAGGAATAAGTCACTGCCCTACTTCTAATATGATGCTAGCTTCCGGTATCTGTAAAAATAACGAGCTTGAGAAAGCTGGCGTGAAAGTAGGCTTGGGTGTAGACGGTTCAGCCTCCAACGACGGTTCCAACCTAATAGCGGAAGTTCGTATGGCGATGTATTTGCAACGCCTTCGCTATGGCTCTAACAACGTAACGCACTTTGACGCGCTTCGCTGGGCTACGTCAGGTTCTGCTCGCGCTATGGGCCGCACAGATATAGGCGAACTCGCTGTCGGCAAGCAAGCGGACGTCGCTATGTTTAAGCTCGATGACATTCGTTTTTCTGGCAGTCACGATCCACTCGCTGCTCTTCTATTGTGTGGAGCTCAACAGGCAGACCGAGTGATGGTGGCTGGTCAATGGCGAGTTCACGATGGTGCTGTCATGGGCGTGGATATGCCACAGCTCATTGAGCGCCATAAAGCCGCCGCACTTCGCTTAAGACAAAAAGCACTAAGTATGTAGCTTACTCATAGAGTTAAAACGATAAATATAAGGACACCGCTGCTCCTATTCTATTCACACCAATAGAGCAGCTGTGTATCACTATTTCCTTTCAAACATGAGCTTATACCCGACTCTTTACACCACACCCTTGAATCACCATCTTGGTCAGAAACGCTGCAGCTTCATCAAAATCACTGTCTGTTAACTCTGGCTTATCCATTACACTGCAGATCTGCCAACTAAAATCGGCGTAGGTTTGAGTTGCAGACCATATGGCAAACATCAAATGATGTGGTGGCACATCGTCCATTAACCCCTGCTCTGCCCAGTTCGCAAACTTTTCTAATATGAGCTGTGACTGTTGAAATAGTTTAGTTCGAATACCCTCGGGCAGCACTTTGGCTCCAGACATCACTTCACTGGCGAACACGCGAGATGCGTGAGGGTGATCTCTGGAAATCATGAGTTTTGTTCGAATGTACTGTGTGAGTGCTTCAACAGGGTCATCAAGCTCTTCAATAGGCAATGATGCTTCTAGCAGCGGCTGGGTTACGGTTTCAAGAACCGCATAGTACAACTTATCTTTTGAACTGAAGTAATAGAACACATTAGGTTTAGGAATGTCTGCCGCCTTAGCGATATCTACCATCTTGGTGGCAGCATAGCCATGTGTAGCAAACTGCTCACTGGCGACTTCAATGATAAGATCTTGATTCTTCCGTCTAATGCGCGACATGCTTGTCCTTACTGTCGTTACTCATGCTTGGTTCATCTTAATGAATTTAAACACTAAGTACAAAGCGTGAGGTGTTGAATTCTGAGCAAGCGCAAGAGATAAAAAATCCCGAAGCCAATACGCTCTACGCCTGGTTATTGAAGTTTGAAGCCGAAAACTTCTGCGCAGTTTGTATAACTTCGGGAACGCGTATAAAAGGAGACAAAACTACGCGATTTATGCGGAAACTAAAGGTAACAGTGGCCTCTAACTAAATGAGATTCAATCATTGCGAATCGAGTGACTAGAACGCATTTCAAGCGCTTTAATTAGCGCGGAATGGTCCCAATTCTCACCACCTTGGTCAGCACACTCGTCAAACAAGTTCTGTGCATTTTCTGTATTTGGCAACGCAACACCCAACTCTTTTGCGCCAGTTAAGGCTAGGTTGAGATCCTTCTGGTGAAGCGCAATCTTAAAGCCAGGATTGAAACTGCCTTCGATCATTCTCTCTCCGTGTACTTCGAGTATCTTTGAGCTCGCAAAGCCTCCGAGCAGTGCCTGACGCACACGTGCAGGATCAGCACCAGCCTTCGATGCAAATACCAATGCCTCTGATACCGCTTCAATATTAAGTGCTACGATAATCTGGTTGGCGACTTTACAAGTTTGTCCTGCCCCGCTATCACCCACCAGCGTGATGTTTTTGCCTAACACTTCAAACAATGGTCTAGCTGTATCAAACGCCTTCTGTTCACCACCCACCATAATGCTGAGTGTCGCGTTCACCGCTCCAACTTCTCCGCCCGACACCGGAGCATCGAGGTACTGAGCACCACTTTCTTTGATACGCTTAGCAAATGACTGAGTAGCCATCGGCGAGATAGAACTCATGTCAATAACCAGCTTGCTGTTACCGTTTGCTAAACCTTGTTCAACACCGTCAGCGTCAAACAGCACTTCTTCAACTTGCGGAGTATTAGGCAACATTAGAATCGTAACATCTGCGATTTTCGTAGCCTCTTTTGGCGAATGACAAACGGTCGCTCCACGGGTCACTAGCTCTGCAGGAGGCGGTGTAAAGTGATCAGATAACACCAACTCATAGCCCGCGCTCTGTAGGTTTTTAGCCATAGGCAGACCCATGATTCCCGTACCGATAAATGCAACTTTCATAGAATATTCTCCTTAATGTTCCTCGTTCCTGACAACCTAATAATTTAAAATTCAGCTACTGAAATTTGTGCAGCCATGAGAGGCCTTGATGTGTGCTCGCCTTTGGTTTGTACTCACATCCAACCCAACCTTGATAACCAAGTTCTTCGATATACGGTAGTAAGAAGTCATAGTTGATTTCCCCTGTACCCGGCTCATGACGTCCTGGGTTATCCGCCAGTTGAATGTGTGCAATACTCGCAAGATTCTTTGATATCGTGGGTGCCAAGTCACCTTCCATAATCTGCATATGGTAGATATCGTACTGAAGAAACAAATTGTCGCTTCCCACTTCCTCAATCACAGACTGGGCTTGTTCGGTGGTGTTCAAAAAGAATCCGGGAATATCTCTGGTATTGATGGCTTCAATTACCAACTTAATGCCGGAGGCACGAAGCTGCTGCGCCGCATAGCGAAGATTGATGACTAACGTTGTGTGTGCATCCTGCGTGGTCACTCCTTCGGGTACAATCCCAGCAAGGCAATTCACTTGAGTGTTTCCCAAGACCTTTGCGTAGTCGATTGCAGTAGCGACGCCGCGTTGAAACTCCTCAATGCGATTTGGGTCAACAGCGATGCCTCGATCTCCGCGTTCCCAATCGCCAGCAGGCAAATTAAAAAGGACTTGCTCTATCCGATTCTCCTGTAACTTTTCCTTGATCGCTTGCGCACTAAACTCATAAGGGAATAGGTACTCGACCCCCTGAAATCCAGCCTGCGCGGCTTGTTCAAAACGTTCTAAAAAGTCGAACTCGGTAAACAGCATCGACAAATTGGCAGCGAACTTTGGCATTTGACTCTCCTTGATAACCTTAAATTGAAAACACTATTGCTGTTGTGAGTGCTATTGCTGTTGTGGGTTAAGGTGTGCCATCGCCGTCGGGGCATCACTATCAGTGTCTGCGAGCGGCTCAAACTCATTAATGGCATTGATCTCAGTACCCATGGATATATTGGTCACGCGCTCCAGAATCACTTCAACCACGACGGGCACTCTGTGCGCCGCCATCAATGCTCGCGCCTCAGAAAATGCACTTTGAATATTGGAAGGATCGGTAACGCGAATCGCCTTACAACCCAATCCTTCAACGACCTTCACATGGTCGACGCCATAGCCTTCAACCTCCGGCGAATTCTGGTTTTCAAATGCCAATTGCACACAGTAGTCAATGTCAAATTGGCGCTGGGCTTGACGAATGAGGCCTAGGTAAGAGTTATTCACGACTACGTGTATGTAAGGAAGATTAAACTGAGCCCCAACCGCCAACTCTTCAATCATGAATTGGAAGTCGTAGTCACCAGAGATGGCCACCACATCACGTTGCGGGTCGGCGACTTTCACACCAAGGGCAGCAGGTATCGTCCAACCTAATGGGCCTGCCTGTCCGCAGTTAATCCAATGTCTTGGTTTATAGACATGGAGGAACTGAGCCGCCGCGATTTGCGATAGCCCAATCGTGCTGACGTAGCATGTCTCTGGACCAAATGCCTTGTTCATTTCTTCATAAACGCGCATTGGTTTAATAGGAGTGTCGGTAAAGTGGGTTTTGCGAAGCATGGTTGCTTTGCGTTGCTGACATGTGCCTACCCATTGAGCTCTATCAGGTAGCAGATCTTTCGCAGCTCGCTCTTTCGCCACCTCTACCATTAACTCTAGTGCCGCTTTAGCGTCTGAAACAATGCCAAGATCAGGGCAGAACACTCGACCAATCTGTGTGGGTTCAATATCAATATGAACGAACTTTCGACCTTGGGTATAGACGTCGAGCGAACCGGTGTGTCGATTAGCGAATCGATTTCCGACACCAAATACAAAGTCGGAATCAAGTAAGGTTTCATTACCGTAGCGGTGCGCCGTTTGCAGACCTACCATGCCAGCCATTAGCTCGTGGTCGTCAGGAATAGAACCCCACCCCATCAAAGTCGGGATAACGGGTACCCCAGTGATTTCCGCAAATTGCTGAAGCAACTCAGAAGCCCCTGCGTTAATGACACCACCACCAGAAACAATGACCGGCTTTTCCGCAGCACTTAACATATCGAGCGCTTTCTCTATTTGCTCACGACTTGCTGACGGCTTATAAGCATCCAAGGGTTCGTAAGTATCAATATCAAACTCAATTTCTGCCAACTGCACATCGAGTGGCAAATCAATCAATACTGGACCCGGACGTCCCGAGCGCATGATATGAAACGCCTTTTGAAACGCACGCGGTACTTGAGCGGGTTCTAATACGGTCGTCGCCCATTTAGTGACAGGCTTGGCAATTGACTCTATATCAACCGCTTGAAAATCTTCTTTATGAAGACGAGCTCGCGGCGCTTGGCCTGTAATACATAAAATAGGGATCGAGTCCGCCGATGCGGAATAAAGGCCAGTGATCATATCCGTACCAGCAGGACCCGATGTTCCTATACATACTCCAATGCTATCTTGTTCTGTGCGTGTAAATCCTTCTGCCATGTGGGAAGCACCCTCGACGTGGCGGGCGAGTACATGCTCAATGCCACCCAGTGCCTTCATTGCCGCGTACATAGGATTGATTGCCGCCCCTGGGACACCAAACGCAATGTGAACCCCTTCTTTTTTTAGTACTGCTACTGCTGCTTCTATTGCTTTCATTCTTGCCATTCCAACCCCTCCACTAGATTGTGTACAATTTTCGATCACTTTGTGTACTATGAACCAAAATGGAGCATTGGCAAGCAATAATTTCACAATTCATTCACATAGAGCAGATGCACTAAGCAACCACTAACCCCATAAACACTGAAAACAAATACTTTACATAAACTATCTTTACGTAAAAATAATTTTCAAATTTCTCTTCGTTAAATTAATGATAAATAGTCTTTGATCATTTGTATTTTTTCTCATATAAGTAGATATGCAATACAGTTTTGTATACAAACAATAAAAATATTGTATAAAGGAGACAGGTAATGACCGTAATCGAAGGAACGAAAATCGCATCGGCGAATCAATTGAATATCATCGGCTCAATATGCAACAGTGACTACGAATCAATATTAAGCAAAGAGGCGTTGGCTTTCCTCAATGCGCTAGTCAATCAATTCAGCAGCCGAAGAGACGCGTTGTTAAAGCAGAGAGAAATCAAACAAGCCGCTTTTGATGCTGGAGAATTACCTGACTTTCGCACAGACACGCAATCAATTCGGGACGACAAAAACTGGCGAGTGCGTCCGATTCCAGAACCGTTGCTGGATCGCCGTGTCGAGATTACCGGTCCTGTAGACCGTAAGATGGTGATAAACGCACTAAACTCTGGTGCTAAAGTATTCATGTGTTGTTTTGAAGACGCGTCTGCGCCGACCTGGAGCAATATGGTTGATGGCCAAATAAACCTAAGAGATGCCAATCAAGGTACTATCAGCCATTATGATGAAAATAAAGACAAGCACTACACGCTGAATGCAAACCCTGCATTGCTTATCGCTCGCCCTAGGGGGCTTCACCTACCTGAAAAATCGATTCTTATTAATGGCCAGCCTATCGCCGGGTGTTTGATGGACTTCGCGCTGTACTTCTTCCATAACTACCAATCACGTGCAGACAGAGGTCTCGGCGTTTATTACTACATTCCAAAGCTAGAGAGTATGGAAGAGGCTAAGTGGTGGGATGATGTATTCTCCTTCACTGAAAACTACTTTAGTGTACCAACAGGGACGATTCGAGCGACGGTACTCATCGAGACGTTGCCCGCTGTATTTCAAATGGATGAAATCCTGTATGCAATGAAAGACCATATTGTTGCCATGAACTGCGGTCGTTGGGATTACATCTTTAGCTACATCAAAACCCTAAAGAATCATAAAGATCGTATCCTGCCCGATCGCCACGGTGTAGGCATGGATAAAGCTTTCCTCAATGCGTACAGCCAACTTCTGGTTAAAACGTGCCACGCTCGAGGTGCACTGGCGATGGGTGGCATGTCTGCGTTTATCCCAGCGAAAGATCCGCAAGAAATGGCACGCGTTAAAGCAAAAGTTATTGAAGACAAGCAACGTGAGTCCCAAAACGGTCATGATGGCACTTGGGTCGCGCACCCTGCACTTGTCGACTTGGCAATGTCTACCTTTGATAAGCATCTTGGTGGCAAAACGAATCAGCTCGACTTTGTTAGTCCGGACACTGAGATTACTGCTGAAACCCTGCTAAAACCATGTGATGGAACTCGCGATGAAGCGGGCGTTCGCAAGAACATACGTATCGCGCTTTACTACATTGAAGCATGGATCCAAGGTCACGGCTGCGTGCCTATTTACGGATTGATGGAAGATGCCGCGACGGCAGAGATCTCTCGAGCCAATATCTGGCAATGGATACATCATGGTGTCACGCTCGATGACGGTCAGGTATTTACTGCCGAACTCTTTCACACTTGGCTCTACGAAGAGCTTAATACTATTCAACAGGAAGTGGGTGATACTCGTTACTTTGCTGGACGCTTTGACGAAACCGCTGACCTTTTCTACGAGCTGTCTACATCGAAACAGTTTGCTAGCTTCCTGACCCTTCCAAGCTATTCCCTTCTATAGGTTTTGCCGTTTAGCCAACGTAAACAACGTTGGCTAATCCTCCTAGAAGATTTAGCGCAAGCGACTAGACGACGAGGAAACAACATGGGAAGTTTAACTCTTAACCAAGCACTTACTATTATTGACGCCACCTTCCAGGCAGGAAAAACCGACGAATGCGCGCCGTTAACTGCAGCGGTTCTCGATAGCGGTGGCAAGCTCATCTCTCTTCAGCGCCAAGATGGTTCGAGTATGATGAGACCCGATATTGCCATCGCAAAGGCATGGGGAGCGCTAGCGCTTGGTTGCTCGTCTAGGAAATTAGCACAAGATGCCGATGCAAGACCTGCGTTTATCTCAGCAGTCAATGTATTGGCACATGGAAATATGGTACCAGTACCAGGAGGTTTGCTCATTCGGGACAAAGAGCAACAGGTGATCGGTGCAATTGGCGTGAGTGGAGATCTCTCCGATGCTGACGAACGCTGCGCATTGATAGGTATTGCTGCTGCCGATCTATTTAGTGATGAGCTAGCCGCATAACGGATGTACCTCTTCGTTTCCTAGACAGGCACGAGCGCTATTCTAGGAAACGAGGCACAACCACTATTTCTCTTGACCGAAACTACTCGTATTGACTTAACCACACCTTCAGTAACTGATTTGCCTGCTTTTTTTGTGCAGACGTCATAGATTTAACGAGACTTTTTTGCACATCCGCATGCTCTTCAATCAACTTATCAATCAGTATGAGTCCATCTTTGGTGAGTTGCACGGTAACGCTACGACGGTCCTCTTTACTGTGCTCGCGCAAAATAAGGCCCTTAGTTTCAAGCTTATCAAGGCGGTTTGTCATTGCACCCGAGGTCAACATCATGGTGTCAATAAGTTCTGATGGTGTTAATCGATATGGTTTACCACTACGACGTAGCGTCGCAAGTACGTCAAACTCGCCAAGTTTTAAGTCATACTTCTTATGCAAATCAGCAACTTTCGTTTCCATGTACTTAGCGATCCGCATGAGTCGTCCCATCATCGCCATTGGGTCGGTATCCAACTCTGGCTTCTGTTTTGCCCACTGCTCGACCACTCGATCAATCGCATCCATTCCAATAATTTCCCACTGTCTTATGTCTATTCAAACTAGCTTAACATAAAGATACTTTACAGACAGCCCAAAGATCGTTAAAGTGGCGGCAGATATCTTAATGTAAAGATAAATTATATGAACATACTTCTAGCAATGATCCCTGCATTTTTCTGGGGTACAACTTACGCCGTCACGAAGTTCACGCTTCCAGACTGGCCACCAATCCTACTGGGAGCGCTCCGAGCACTTCCGGCTGGCTTGCTATTGCTATTAGTTAGACCGTCGTTACCTAAAAAAGGTGAATGGCAAGTCTTGTTCATCTTAGGGACGGTCAACATCGCGACCTTCTTCGGTCTTATCTTCGTTATGGCGCAGACTCTACCTTCTACCATATCCGGCGTCGGTATGGTGTCTGTTCCTGTATTCGCTATGTTGTACCAATGGTTAGTCAATAAAAAACGTCCAAGTTGGGTACAAACGCTAAGTGGATTGGCGCTAGTATTGTTTGCGTTCTTCTTGTTTTCACCGGGTACTATTTCGCTCAATCCTATTGGCTTAGGGGCTATGCTCGCCGCCATAATGTGTATCGTAGCGGGCAGCGGAATTACTAAGGCATTGGGCAGTCGTATTCACTGGTGGACCATTCTCACTTGGCAGTTGATTTTAGGCGGTGCCGTACTAGGCATAATATCAGGCGTTCATGCATCGTTTGAGCCACAGGTTTATCAATCGGTGGTTGCTAACTTCTCAACACAAAACCTCATTGGTCTGCTTTGGGTTGTCGGTCTGAATACAGCACTCAGCTATGGTATGTACGTTTGGTTACTGCAACGCATGAGTGTGGTTGATTTCACCTTTGGCGGTATTGCAAATCCTATTGCAGGTATCCTTTGCGGTATGGTTCTGCTTGGTGAGTCGTTTACTCAAACCCAATACGCGCTAATGATGGGTATGATCGTAATGTCACTCGTTCCTCAGACCATTCAAGCCGCCAAACACCATAGACTGCAAAACTTAGCGAAAAATGGTTCTTGATTAAAACCATTGGGATCGAAAGTGGCTTGAGGTTCTAGAGTTAACTACGTACCATACGGCCACTTATTCATTACAGTGCGATCAACATGAAACGACTTGTTCTCTATGTAAAAGACAAATGCCCGCATTGCAAAGATGCACAGCGCTATCTTGATAGCAAAGGCTATAAATATCGCCTCACTAACGCCAAGATGCAGCGTGGCAGAAAAGAACTTGACGCTATCGGCGCTCGCTCATTACCTGTCCTTAAAATTGGTGACCGCTATATGATCGGCTGGAATCCAAAAAACTTTGAGCGTATGTATAACAGCAATTAACGCTTTATTTCCTATACTGCCCCTATCACGTGATAGTTATCCTTAACTGAGATGGGGGCGGACTATGCCAAACTGCTTTTACGGACGCTTAGTCGTCACCTTCACTGCCGTCATATCGGCGCTACTAATAAGCAAGACAGCAAACGCAACCCTCCCTCTCGACGAAGCAAGAATTACCAATCAGCGACTTTACAATCTACAGCTCACAGAGGCCGAGTACCCACCATTAAACTGCTTAGCGACACAGGTAGGCAATCAAACCTTACTCGTGCCCGCTCATTGTGTGTTTTCAAGCTCTGACTCAACATTCTACCCATTGCGACACCTAAGACTTACACCGCTATTTTCGCAGGACGACAGATACACCTACGCATCTGCTGTATCCGTAACAACTGATCATCAGAAGCTATCTAACGTCAGCGCAGACGAAGACTGGGCTATTATAGAAGTAGACGCTGAGTTAGGCTGCCACCAGAACCTGCCAACCTTAATCAATATGGTAAGCAAGAAATGGGACGCTGAGCCCGTTCAAATCGCTGTTCTAGATACAGCACGCGATGTACTGTCTGTTGAGACGTGCTTATTGGATTCCGAAAGCAATGGGAAGCTTTGGCTAACCGAATGCGATGAGCTGAGTGAGATTGTCTCTGGAACCCCAGTTCTTAGCTTAATAGGAGCGAAAACGACGTTAGTTGGATTAGTTACAGACCAAGGCCACGCCGATGGACTCATACGCTATCAGGTGACATCAATAGAGCCCGCTTTACGACGATTAACACCCCAGCAGCTCTGCGCTACATCTGCTTTTTAATAAAGTCGATAAAGCTTCGGTCGGCACGAGACAAATAACCGTCTTTTCGCCACGCTAGCGCCAAATCGACAAAAACTGGCGGCTCAAATGAAATACCGCGAGTTTCAGGCTCATGCTCGGTGACCAGTTCCAGCAAAGCGGTGATCGCGTACTCATGTTTTACAATCGAGAGAATCATAGGTAGTAGATTGGTTTCAAAAGAGAACTTTGCTTCTATTTGCCTTCTTTTACACTCTTCATCAATAAAGTCTCGATGGAAATAACCTGGTTTAAACATCACTAGTTCTTCGTCAAAAAACTCATCAAAATCCAACGAACCTCTTTGAGCAAAGGCATGATGTTGGCTCACGACTGCAACCATTTCGGAACGAAATATCTGATCAACTTCTAAATCATCAGGCACCTCTTTGTTTCTAATCACCCCAAGGTCAATCTCACCACTGAGTAGCATTCTGCGTATATCTTGCGTACCCGCTTCGACAACCGTCATTTTAAGATGAGGATAAGCCGTCTTAAATGCCATCACTAGCTCTGGGAAAAAGTACGACCCCATCATACTGGGCGTGCCTAGGCGTACTTCACCTTTCAAGAGTCCCTTCATCTCATCCACTGCAAGCTTCGCATCTTCGACCTGCTGCAAGATCTTTCTTGCATGTGGTTCAAGTGCTCGACCTTCTTGTGTCAGGCGAACTTGTTTGTCGAGTCGGGTAAATAATTGAATACCGAGTTGCTGCTCGAACTTGCGAATTGAAATACTCAGTGCAGGCTGGGCAATCATCACAGCTTGCGCAGCGCGGGTAAAGTTCTGATGATCGACAACGGCGAGGAAATGCGTGAGCTGCTTAACGTCCATTATTGATAAAATATATTCAAACCATATTTTTAGTATATTTCATTAATCCAAACTGCAATGCTAATTTGATCACATAGTTCACCATTTAGCAGTAAGGCTTCACCGTGATTGAATTGCACTCCCCTCAATATCGACGAATTACTCTCGCACTCGCTTTGGGTTCGTTTCTGGTGTTTTGCAATCTGTATGTTTTCCAGCCAATCTTGCCACAGTTAAGTGTTCATTTCGGTGTGTCTGAAACCGAGATCAACTGGGTATTTGCAGCCTCTACGCTCGCACTATCTTTATACCTTGTGCCTTGGGCAATCACCTCTGAAAGTATCGGGCGTCGCTCGGTAATGCTAGGGGGATTACTGGCTCTGCCTGTCATCGGTTATGCGATGATGCTGACTGAAAGCCTGACTGCGATAGTCTTTTTGAGAGCGGCAATGGGGGTCGCTTTAGCGGCATTTGCGTCAGTCGCCGTTGCCTACATGGTAGAAGAACTCTCACCCGATGCCTTCACCAAAGCTATTGGCGGTTACATCGCAGCAAATTCCCTTGGTGGCATTGCCGGAAGGGTCGCTGGTGGCGTGTTAACCGGTTACTTTGACTGGAAAACCGCGGTGTTTGTTATCGCTACGTTTACCTTAGTGTCGGCGTTAATTGTCGTCGCGATACTGCCAAAACAGCAGCACTTTAAGCCGACCAGAGGGCTTTTCTATCATCACAATCGAAGTCTAGTCGTGCATATCTCTAATCCTACGGTATGGATAGCCATGCTGATTGGAGGCATCAACTTCGCTTTGTTCGTTAACCTGTATTCAGTTATGGGATTCCGCTTGGTTGAGGCTCCACACAACCTTCCTCTCGCCCTAAGTTCGTTAATTTTTCTGTGCTATTTGGCCGGAACGCTATCATCAAAACTAAGCGCAAACTGGCGCAAGCGGTACCTACCTATTCCTGGGATGGTATTGGGTACATTATTAAGCATGCTGGGTATGCTGGTCGCTTTATTTGAATCCATTCCTGCCATGTTGTTAGGGTTACTCCTCATTAGTGGGGGTGCATTCTTTACTCACACCCTTGCTTATGCATGGGTAAGCCAAAAGGCGACGCATGCGAAAGCGACAGCAACAGCGCTTTACTTGGTCCACTACTACATCGGCGGAAGCTTAGGCGGATTTTTCCTACTCTATTGCTGGCAAGTCGGTCGCTGGCCAAGCGTCGTTGAGGGAGGTGCTTTACTCTACGCCGCATTGTTCGGGCTCTGCTACAAGTTATATCAAGTCGATCAACGTAATACGCTCTCAGAGAAGCCCATCAAGCACGCTTGATCATGGCGCCAGCCGCGAGAAACGTTCGCTATCGACCGCTTAGCAGCATATAATTGCCATAGTGTTAAGAGTGGTAAGTGTTATGTCGTTACGTGAAGAAGTAGTAAAGATCGAGCAACAAGTTCAGCAATGGTTAAAAGAGGTCGTGATCGGGTTAAACCTATGCCCTTTCGCCGCTAAACCTGAACGCAATAAGCAAATTAAGACCTTTGTTAGCCTTGCAGACAAAGAGGAAGGGTTACTAGAAGACATTCTTAGTGAACTGATGCTGCTAGAGCAAACAGATGCGCGAGATCTAGAAACCACATTAGTTGTCGTGCCTAAGATGCTGCATGATTTTGTCGATTACAACTTCTTCATCGACTGGGTTGAGGCGTTGATAAAACAAAATGGCTGGGAAGGCATTTATCAAGTCGCGACCTTCCATCCTAACTACTGTTTTGGTGGTGCTGAACCTGAGGATCCAGAAAACCTCACCAACCGTTCACCATACCCCATTTTCCACCTTATTCGCGAAGAAAGTATGGAGCGAGTACTTAAACACTATCCCGACCCAGAGGCGATCCCTGACAACAACATTGCACGTGTCAGTGAACTCGACGAACACGAGCGAAAACGATTGTTCCCTTACTTATTCTCCTAGGCACGATCCGTCATAGTTGCGTTTATCTTCTACTTGCAATAAATAGCGTCAATATTAGGTTGCGATAATGTAGATACTCAATAGGCAATGCCACTGCTAAGGTAGTGGCATCTGTCCGACTATGAGCATCATTATGAAACCTTGGATCAAGTTTATTCCGCTTTGCCTTTTGGTTAGCTACGTGATTATTTATGACGTTGTCGACCAGTACAATCACAGTCAACCCGCTTCACAGCAAACTGTCATCGAGCAAACAAAGTAATTTCGATTAATTGTGGGGATTATCTATCTGGCTTCAGGGTGCAGACGGAACTCTTACATTCCTTTCCTTCCCTAACGCCAGTTCAATTGATAACCTTCACAAATCATTAATAGCCATTAATAAGAATAACCAATGAGTCTAGCGCTCACTATTTTTACTAATATCGGTGACAACGGTGTTGAGTTGGCGAGTTACCAAGCCCCATCTTCATCACATGTACTTGAAGTATGGGACAAGATCCCTCGCGCAAAAGAAGTCACACTGCACTACCTTGTTCTTTTGGAAGATAACGATCATATAGATAGTAAGTTTATCGACGCTAAATACGTTGGGCAGCTACTGGAGATGTGGGGAAATTTTGATAGCTTTTATCAAGAGTTCCAAGAAGGTTAAAAGGCCACCTCGAAAGGTGGCCTTTAAATACGACGACTCGGGACCCTAATCCGAAACGTCGTTTTCCAAAAAGTACGTGTACCTTTTGAAACTGGGAATAAGATGGTTAGCCCTAAAACCGCTCATCTCATCAATATTCGTATCAATGGTGAGCTAATAACCACTCAACCACTTGAATTGTTTAGAAATGTTAACCGTATTCCGACTTTAAAACAATATCTGACATCGCTAATCAGTGTAGTTCAATATCCTAACGCCAAGAAAATGCTCATCGGTGTAGCGAATGGCTTCCCGCTCTGATAGGATCTTGTCACCAACTATCAAACAGCAAAATCGATGAAACTAACCAAACTTACCCAACCGATCTTCGATCACCTATACCGCGACATTACTGAGTTCCGTACTACATTTGATTTGCCTGTGAATGATGCAGAGTCGCTAGATGATGCCGCTGACACTCTACACAGCTCACTGGCTATCGAAGAAATGACCGAACTGGCAGAAGCGGACAGTAAAGTAGAACAAGCGGACGCTATCATCGATTCAGTCTATGTTTTGATGGGTCGTTTGGTTCACCTAGGCGATAGCAAAGTCGAAGATAACGTTGCAATTAGCTATCTGATTGAACTGCTTTTGCACGTAGCTGCCAACCGCGATATCGACTTCATCAAATGCTGGGATGAGATTCACTCTAGCAACATGAGTAAAGTATGCCGTAACGAAAGCGAATACCAAGAAACAGAAGAGCACTACGCTGAGCAAGGTATCAAACTGATGGCGGTGACAAAGGGTGAGTACATCATCGCGAAGTGTGCAGAAGACTTTGTGTCTGAAGCGAAGACTATTCGCAAAGGTAAGGTTTTGAAGTCGGTCTATTACCGTCCTGCCGACCTTTCTCCACTAGTTTAATTGCTAGAGTGAGTTAAGCTGCATTCAGCGAATCAGCTAAACAAAAAATAGCAAAACGGTCTCTATATTAGAGACCGTTTTTCATTTCTATTCATTGAAGATAAGCAAGGGCTTTCCCTCAAACTCAATCTTTTTGACCGTGGTCTTGTAAACCGAACTGATGTTCTCTTCCGTCAGCACTTCTTCGCTCGTCCCTACTGCCTTCATTACCCCATTTGCGAGCAATACTACGTAATCGGCACGTCTCAGAGTGGTATTAAGGTCGTGATTCGCCACAATGACCGATGTTCCTTGGCGAGTAACGATATCTATCAGCTCATTTAAGTATTTCTCTTGCCCTATATCCAACGGCGCTGCCGGTTCGTCTAGAATCAGAACTCGAGCCAATGGGTTGATCGAGCGCCAAACCTGTAAACAACATGCGGCTAGCCTAACTCGTTGCCATTCACCACCCGATAAGTGATGGACCGTTCTAGACAGCATAGTGTTGATATTAAGTAGCTCTGTGATCTCTGCTATCGCTTGATTGAGTGTCTCATCTGAACACTGCTTATTATTAGGAATCGACAACGACAAAAACTGGTAGACGGGCATGTTAAACGCAGGTCTCGCGGACTGAGCAAGATAAGCACGTAGCAAAGCAATATCGGGGAGTGACATTTGAGCCAAATCCAGGTCGCCCACTTTGATGGACCCTTGGTAGCTCATCACGCCGGATAATGCAGCGAGCAAGGTGCTTTTTCCGCTGCCGTTCGGGCCAATGATGTGAGTAAGCTTCCCCTCGGGTAGTGAGAGGCTTACAGGTAATAAGCGAGTTCCAACCGATAAGTTATGAGCTTGTATCATGGCTTCTCAATAGCATCCATATAAACACGGGCGCACCGATAGTCGTCGTCATAACGCCAACAGGGAGTTCAGCTGAATCAAGAACAGTGCGCGCCAAGATATCTGAAACAACTAGCAGTGCTGCGCCCGTCAATGCAGACAGCGGCAGCAAATACCGATTCTCTGTTCCAAAAGACAAACGAAGCAAATGTGGCACAACAAGACCAACAAAACTAATCACTCCGCCAAGAGCAACGGAGCCGCCCACGAGCAATGAAACCGCTAAAATCAGTTGCCACCGTATGCGCATAACATCGACGCCAAGCTGTTTCGCATGGATCTCGCCAACCATGAGTTTATCGAGTATCGTCCCCTTCAGACACAGCCAAATCCCAACGGGTATCATCACCAGAGTGAGAATATGTTGATACCAACTGACGCCCCCGACGCTTCCCATTAGCCAGTACATGAGCTGACGAATACTCAAATCATCACTAAAGTAAAATGCCCAAGTGACCACTGCTCCCGATAGTATCCCAAGCGCCACGCCCACCAGCAGCAAACGAGTCGTTGTCAACCTGAGGGTTCTCGCCATCGACACCAAAATTAAAGTAAAGCCTAACGCACCTGCCACGCCAGACAGCATAAACCCTAGCGGAGTTGCGGCGGCGGGAAAGGCGAATAGGATCAATACCATACCTAGGCTTGCCCCTCCCGAAATACCAAGTACACCAGGCTCGGCAAGGACGTTACCTAACAGCACTTGCAAAGATGCCCCCGAAAGAGCAAGCGCCGCGCCAATTGCAGCCGCTGCGAGTAACCTTGGTAAACGCAAGTCGTAAAGAAGCCGAGACTCGAGTGCAGTTTGCGGTGAGAAAGGATTGATGAATATCTCACCCACGGAGAGATGAAGAAAAGCGCAACCTATTAAGACGCCAAACATCACGAGCATAAGCGTGTGCCAGCGCCTCTGGTTTTGATTCAGTAACTGATTGAATTCCATTAGAGAAGCATAACAGCAGCGCGAGAGAACGCCACTGCTTTTCGATTAATCGTAGACCAGCTGGTCATCCTCATAGCGAGTTGCGACATTAACCACCATAAGTGCAGCCCGTTGACCAATCGTAACTTTACGATTTGGGAATACGATCGCCTCGTGATCATTCTTCGCCATTAGAGGTTTATCACCATCGTGACCAAAAACTTCACCATGTTTAAACTCGGTGAAGTTCTCAACGTTATCATCAAATAGGAAGTCGAAGTCATCGTGATGACGCACAATCGTGCGAGAGACGCGATACATAATTGGTGCTTTTGCTAGGTGCTCTGGCTGCTCCGCTGCAAGCAAATCGCGCGTTGCTAAGTCAAAGGCAAGCAGTTTCTCTAGATCGTTCTCACCAATTCTCGCCACACGACCAAGTTCCATAGTTAATGCTTGAGCGCCGTAGTTTTCTGCAGAGAACCAACTAAACGTGCTTGAAGGTGCGTTAGAGAGCAAAACAGCATCCATATGAGCGCTTGCTACATAGTCAAATAATGCTTTGCTACGAACTGCGTGGCGCGTTTTAGGGCTCACAACAAATGAGTAGTGCTTAGACTCACGAATCGCACAGTGAAGGTCAAGGTGCCAGCGACGCGCTACTGCCGTATCTTGATAGAAAGCCTCTACAAGTTGCTTGAGATGTTTTGCTATCGCAACCTCTCGATTAACCGCACGCTCTTTGTTACCAAATAGTCGGTTGAGGTTTTCATCGATAAAACGAGTATGGCGGTTGGTCGCCTCAGGATGAGCAATAATAAAAAGACAGCGCGCTTTAAGCTTCAAAAAGCCCGATGCGATGTCATCGACCATTTTATCAACCAGTTCCATGGGCGCGGTTTCATCGCCGTGGATGCCACAAGAAATGATGATGTGCTCGCTGTCCTCGTCCATGTGACTCGGCGTGACTTCAAGAACGCCACGGTAACGATGATCTAACTTCACACCGTCTGGTGTGGTTATTGATGTTGCGGTGAATTCAGTTTCGGTTTCTAAAGTATCTTTCAGAAATGATTGGCGAAAAAACGATTTCGTCATGCGCTGCTCCCTATCTAACAGCGGTATGGTAATGAAACAAGACAGAAAATTATACGGATATGATCGCGTTTATCGAAGTAAGTCGCGCTTCTTTGAGATAAAAACTCCAATCTGGTTGAAAAACCCACAACTTTGGTGCTCTGACACCCTTCTCTGGGTCATGATTTCTCACGACCCAGAGAGGCGAAAACCCTAACTACTCAATTGATTGAATAGGTTTTCAAACTCATCGACTTTGTCTGACAGTCTCTCCATACTCTCTTGCCAAAACATCGCTACGGTCAGGTCTTTATTCATATGTTTGACCACGACATCCTCAGCTAAATACGAGCCAGTATCACGCAACAGAGCAACATAATCTGCATAGAACTGCTCACCTTTTTGCTCGCGTTGGGCATAAACGCCTTGGCTAAACAGGTAGCCGAACAGGTACGGATAGTTATAGAAGCTCAACTCAGAGATACTAAAGTGAAGTTTACTAGCCCAAAAATACGGGTCGGTCCCCTTCATGGAATCCCCATACCAATCAGCCCATGTGGTCGACATCAAGTCACACAACTGGCTCGCATCCAACTCGCTCTCTTTACGCGCCTCATAGAAGGCCTTTTCAAACTCAAATCGTACTGGAATGTTGATCGTTAACGCATACGCTGAAGACAGCTCTTCCCACAGCATCTCTAACTTTTCTTCCGGTGTTTGAGCTTGCTCTAACAGGAAGTCTCGGACAATGTTTTCTGCAAAGATAGATGCAGTCTCCGCTAACGTCATTGGGTATTCAGTTCGGCACAGCGGCAAGTCGCGCATTACCCAGTTGTGGAAAGCGTGCCCCAACTCATGAGCCAACGTCAGCAGATCCGAACGACTCCCGCCCCACGTCATAAACACAAGTGGCGTTCGCGTTGCGGCGAGCTTGGTACAATAAGCCCCTAAACGGCGGTTCTCAGAAGGTGCAGCATCTATCCAGCCATTATCAACCATGGTTTGTACAAACTCTGCCATTTCTGGGTTTACTTGCTCGAAAGCCTGCTTGATGACCTCGATACCTTCGGCAAATTCGTAAACTTTGGCTTCACTGTTGTTCATTGGCGGCATCGCAGCGAGGTGATTCCACGGAGTCATGCTCTCCAAACCGTGAACCTTAGCCATTAAGCGTCCCGCTTTTTGTCCTATATGCTTGTTAGTCTTTGCCACATTCATCATGGCATCTAAGGTATCGCGCTGGATTCGGTTTGCACGTAGGCTTGAATCCAAAAAGTGCTCTTCTTGCTGTAATGAACGCTTTTTGCCTTCGTTATGTCGCCAGCCCGCTAAAGCATTCACAATCGCCGCAAACGAAGTCTCATTCGCTCTCATTGCTGCTTGAATGCCCTTCCAAGCGGCTTCTTGTTTGGTGAACTCTCCACCATAAAGAAGACTCGCGGCGGTTGAAAAGCCCACTTGCTCGATGCCATCTTCGCTTTCAATGTCGATCAATAATGAACCCGTGATGTTGTCATATAAACGACCCCACGCGTCTCGACCATCAACTTGCATGGCTGACAAAAGCTGCTCTTCGCCAATTGAAAGCTGTGTTTGCGCCTTACGCTGCAACAACTCAATTTGAAACCCCTGCCCTGCAACTGACGGATTGTCATGATCTAGCACTTGCTCTATGAACGAAACATCCGCAAAAGACAGCGTGTCCTCATAAGGACTGAATGCCTGTTCAAGCTCAGAACTAAGCTGGGCAATACGACCAATCAGTTGCTTCGCTTGTGAGTTTTGAGCATTGGTCGAAGCGTAGCAGTTGGCGAGTGTGTTCACCGTCGCTAACAAGGTACCAGCCGCTTCCATAGTCTGTATCGCATTCTGCATCGCGACAACATGTTGGCGCTCGTCTTTGTGAAGGTTAAGAAGAGAGATAGAGCGTTGGATAAGCTCGATGTCTTGCTCGACTTTTGGGTCATTCAATCCCTTGTAGGCAATAGATAAATCCCAAACCGCGTTTTTCATATGCTTTCCCTAATTCTGTAGTCGCCACTCAAGCGTAATAGATTGACGAAAAGACTGATGGACAAACCATCTATATCGATAACATGGGGCTAGACCAGATAAAAATCAATGACTTCTAATTCACTAACTTCTCAAGAATAACCTCCAAATACTACTTTAGTGGTATACCAGGGCGCACCTGAGTTGTGCACCTTGCATCATAATCAATGACTTACTAACTCACAGAATGTATCAAAATATTTCAAGACACTGATTGTTAACAACTTTATCGACATGGCACGAAACTCGCTAAAACGATAATGACTTTTATTCTAAGGAGAGAAAGTATGTCATATGTAGAACCTAAAGAGTTCGTAACAAAAATGGTCGATGCTGGAGAGCAAAAAGTCTTTATGTCGACAAAAGATACTCTAGTACGAGCCTTCATGGCAGGTGCAATTTTGGCACTTGCTGCCTTTTTTGCTATCACGGTCATCGTGAAGACAGGTAGCCCTTTAATTGGATCCATTCTTTTCCCTGTCGGCTTTATCATGCTTTACTTAATGAAGTTTGACCTTCTTACTGGTGTGTTCACGCTCGTTCCTCTCGCAGTAATAGATAAACGACGCGGTTGTACCATGGACCAGCTTTTCCGAAATTGGGGACTCGTCTTCGTTGGTAACTTTGCTGGCGCGCTGACCGTCGCTTTCTTCGCTTCGTTTATTCTGACCTACGGATATAACACTGATGGCGGCACGCTCGCTGCGAAAGTAAGCACCATAGGTGAGTCACGTACCTTGGGTTATCAAGAGCATGGCACCGCGGGTTGGTTTACTATTTTCATTCGCGGCATGCTATGTAACTGGATGGTATCTATGGGTGTGGTTGGCGCGATGATCTCGACGTCTGCAAGTGGCAAAATGATGGCAATGTGGATGCCAATTATGCTGTTCTTCTTTATGGGCTTTGAGCACTCGATCGTTAATATGTTCCTGTTCCCATTTTCAATGATCATGGGTGGTGAATTCACGATTATGGATTACATGATCTGGAACGAAATTCCAACAGCATTAGGTAACTTAGTTGGTGGTTTCTTGATGGTTGGTCTCCCGCTTTACCTAACACACGTCCGTACCAACCCAGAGCGTAAGATGTCGCTATCTAAAAGCACAGCTAACTAATTAGCTCGGATTAATTACTGTGCAACGCAAACTCAAAGTGAGCGTTAGTCAGGCTTCCGTCGCGGGACGGAAGCCAGTTAATCAAGACGCTATCGGATGCTTTATTCCACCTAATCTAGAGCTGGAAAGTAAAGGGCTTGCTGCCATTATCTGTGATGGCATAAGCTCAAGTTCAGTGAGCCAAGTTGCCAGCGAAGCAACGGTCACCGGATTCATCAAAGACTATTACGCTACCTCAGATGCTTGGTCAGTAAAGAACTCGGCAACGCGTGTATTGAAATCGATAAACCATTGGCTGTTCGCACAAACCAAAAACAGCGAATATCGATTTGATTTCAACGAGGGGTACGTGTGCACCGCCAGCGCTGTCATTATCAAATCCCACACTGCCTATGTGTTTCATTGCGGTGATTCGCGGGTTTATTGCCAAAGCAATAATGACTTTGAACAACTCACCCACGACCATCAACATTTCATCGACCCAACGACGAGTTACCTCACTCGCGCTCTTGGTATGGATACGTCTGTTGATATAGAGCATATTGCGATAGAACTGTCAGTTGGAGACAAATTACTTCTGGCCACCGACGGGCTTTATGACTACGTCACCGAACACGAAATATCTGAGATCCTCGACCAAGAGTCGATTTGTGAACAGACAAAAGCAGATGTCCTGGTTAAGCGAGCATTGGAAAACGGTAGTCACGATAATGTCTCTGCTATCGTTTTAGGTATCGAGGCTCTGCCAGATAATCCACTCCAAGATTGGAAAGAGTCACTGTTTACGCTGCCGCTGCCACCAGAGCTTGAAGAAGGTCGTTGCATCGACAATTTTGAAATCCTTCGCCCTCTTCAAATCACCAGCCGAAGCCACGTATTCTTGGCAAAAGACCTCAACAATAATGAGCAAGTTGCTTTAAAGACGCCTTCCGCCGAGAGTCGCCATGATCCCCAACACGTTGAATCTATTTTGATGGAAAGCTGGATAGCGAGCCGACTAAACAGCCCTCACCTGCTCAAAGCCTACAAACCGAGTTTACGTCACTCTTATACATACAGTGTGGCTTCTTTTGTCGAAGGGATAACACTGGCGCAATGGGTGAAAGATAACCCAAACCCACCACTTAGCAAGATTCGGCATATAATTGGTCAGCTATGTAAGGGTCTGCAGACCATGCATCGACATGAAATGATTCATCAAGATCTGCGCCCAGAAAACGTCATGATAGACGCGAATGAACACGTCACCATCATTGACTTTGGGGCAACACAGGTAAAAGGGTTAGAGGAAATGGCGCCTATGGATCAAATGGTCCCCGGCACTGCGCTGTTTACCGCGCCCGAGTATCTTCTTGGCTACTTCGGAACCACTCGGTCTGATATTTATTCTCTGGGCGTCATGACCTACTTCATGCTAACTGGGCGCTTTCCGTATGGTACAGATGTTGCGAAATCACTCACTGTAAAAGCACAAGGCAAACTTCGTTATATCCCCGCTCCGAGTATCAATCAAAAGGTACCGCACTGGATCGACTATGCTCTTAAAAATGCGGTCAGAATTGAACCTGAAAAACGTTATCAAGAAGTCTCAGAGTTTCTCTTCGACCTAAAAGTACCCAATCCAAAAAGTCAAAAGCGTGGCAAATTACCGATTGCCGAGAGAAACCCCGTGCTGTTTTGGCAACGAATCTCTCTCGTGTTGTCGGTACTTTTGCTTATCGCGTTATGGTACTAAGTTAAAATCTTGCGCAGGCTGCCCGATAACTTTAACCACTAGGTTTTCTGGGTAGTCGGTATCAAATTGGATCTGTGTAATGGTCGAGTTGCTGATCGCTAATGACGAATAGAGTTTTGGGTTTCTCCAATCAAGGCCGAGGACATCCGCCAATATTTGACGGATCACACCTCCATGGCAAACCACTAGGGTATTTTGTTCGGTTTTGAGTACTTTTCTCCATCCCGAAATAACTCGCTGGTGAAAATCAACCAATCGCTCACCACCTTGCAACGCACACTCTGCGGGACTATCCCAAAAAGGCGCAAGCTGCTGCCAATCCTCCGAAGACATTGAATCGAATGCCACACCATCAAATCTGCCAAAATTCATTTCGGCTAGGTCAGGGTTGATATTTAGTGTTATCCCAAGCTCACAACTCAGTTGCTTGGCGAGATTAGAGCATCGCGATAAAGGTGAGCTCACAATCTTGCTAAGACGCAGCGTCTTGGAAACCAAAGCAGCGGTTGTTTGGTTATCCAACTTCGGTTCAACAAGCACATTGGTATGACCGTATAGCGCGGCAGGTTCGTTAACTTTACCGTGACGAAGAAGCAAGATGTTCACTTTCATCGCTCGCTCCTCTTGAGCACCAGAGGTAATCCCGCTGCAACTAAGGTGACGTTATCAGAAACTTTTGCGATTTCTTGGTTCATGCGCCCCGCGTTGTCAACAAACATACGAGAGACCTCACCTAAAGGGACGACACCAAGCCCCACCTCATTAGACACCAGCACGATGTGCGCGTCGCTGTGACTTAACTCATTTGCTAGCTTCGACACTGCCTGCTCAATGTCATCGTTACCAGCTGAGTCACCCAAATAATAAATCACGTTATTCAACCAAAGAGTTAAGCAATCGACTAATACGACATCTGACTTATCAAACTTGGACAAAGTATCGACTAGCTCAACAGGCACTTCCCACTCGTTCCAGCCGTCACCTCTTTGTTGACGATGATGAGAAATACGCGCTCTCATTTCATCATCAAGAGGCTCCGATGTGGCGACATAGTGCTTGGTTACGTTTGGGAGCGCGTCGCAAAGCTCTTTGATGCGCTGCTCAGCAAACCGGGACTTGCCTGAACGTGCTCCCCCTAATACCAATTCAATCGACATTCCGCCACCCTATTAATTCACTACGAAAACAAGCATAAGGAGATAAGTTAACAACTCGACAATTTGCTGAGCTGCGCCCAAACAATCTCCGGTGAACCCACCAAGACGAGCAGTAAGCCACTTCGTAAAAAACACGCGAAATATCAAACCTGTCACTATCAAGGCGATGGTGAAATCAAGCCCCAAAAGCAAAGCAGGTGCAAGGCCACACATTGCCAAGATCACAAGCTCCGTTTGGGTTTGGGTGTTGGCTAGTGGCTTACTTTTGCTACCTTCAGGGTCGGAGACATAGGGCATTGCAGATATCAACGATGCGGCAACCGCTCGACTAAATGAATAGGCGATGATGAAAATTAGAAACAGGGGTTTGCCAACAGCAAGCTCAGTAAGCGCTGCATACTTTAGTAATAACGCGGATACAATAGTGACGACGCCATAGGTACCAAGTCGACTATCTTTCATGATCAACAGGCGTTTTTCTTGAGTCATTCCACCGCCGATCCCATCCGCCATATCTGCTAGCCCATCCTCATGGAATGCGCCAGTTAACAGTAAGCTGAAGATCATTGTAAGAATGACAGCAACGCTGGTTGGTAGCATCCAGTCAGCAACAGTGAAGACGGCGCCACACAGTGCTCCGAGTAATAAACCGACAAGAGCAAAATACCGCCCGGCACGGTTCATTCGTTCTAATGAGTATGGCGTATTACTTGGAATCGGTAGACGAGAGAAAAAACTCACGGCAAGGCAGAATAGCTGCCACTGATATCGCCAGCCTGATGTTGATTCCGAATTAATCACACGGTGACTCCAGCGCTTTCAAAACTCGCCATTGAGTTATAGAACTCAGCAGCACTTTTCAGAAGTGGAAACGCCAACGCCGCACCCGTTCCTTCACCTAGACGCAGCGACAAATCGAGCAACGGGGTCGCATTGAGTGTCTCTAGAACAAAGTGATGGGCACCCTCGTTGGAGACGTGGGCAAATATCAAATAATCTCTGACGTTTGGCTCGATTTGGCAGGCAGCAAGCGCAGCGATAGACACAATAAATCCATCTACTAGTACCGGCACTCTCTGCTCATAAGCGGCTAAAAACGCGCCAACCATATGAACGATTTCAAAACCACCTACCTGCTGCAAAACCGTTTTTACATCGCGTTGGTCAAATCGATTTAATGCCATAGCAATTAGATCTTGTTTCTTAGTCAATTGCTGCGCATCTATGCCTGTGCCGCGACCAACACTTTGTTCGATAGCTAACGGTGTCAAAGCGGACAGTATGGCAGAGGCTGAACTGGTATTACCGATCCCCATCTCACCCAACATCAAAACGTTCGTTCCGTTTTTAATCGCTTGAGTAGCAATCTTTGAGCCAGCGTTCAGTCCTTGTTCCAATTGAGCCGCAGTCATCGCTGGGTAGGCTGAAAAATCCTTCGTGCCTTCTCCAAGCCTACTCAATACTAACTGGTCAGAATCAGATTCAACCGCAGCAACCATGCCACAATCCACTACTTGAAAGTCAATATCATTGGCACGGCAAAAACAGTTGATAGCCGCCCCACCCGCTAAGAAGTTCATTACCATCTGCTGGGTAACTGCGCTCGGAGCGATACTCACACCCTGCTCACTGATGCCATGGTCACCAGCAAAAACGATAACTTTTGGAGAAGAGATATCTATCGACGTGGGAAAAGAGCCTGATGCTTGGCTCTGGATACGAGCAAGCTGAGCAGCAATCGTCTCGAGTTGCCCAAGCGCGCCCAGAGGTTTGGTTTTTTGGTCGATATGGTTTTGAATTTGAGCATCGAATTGTGTGTCTAACATGGTTTCCATTCTTAAAGAGTGCCAGGTGGCAATACTTACAAAGATACATGCACTTCTGCATGTATTTTATCCTTAAGACGTAGTGTACGCATGTCAGTGCGACAAACCAACAGTAGATGTGCCGCAATAGATTACAGGAGAGGGTTTGAACCCGATTAAGCGGGTTCGCTTGCATTCAACTCAGTAAACAGAAGTGCCAGTCCATCATCAGAGACTCCTGACTTAGATAGATGACAAGATTGACAGTTTTTTTGGCCTTGACTGCAATGCTGACTCATCAACACGCTGTCTAAGTTGCGTGTCCCTGCCTTGCAGTCAGCTTCTATGTTCTTAAATATATGGCATTCTTCTGCGCCTGGAATATCTACGACCCCTACGATAGAAACACCTTGTGATTTAGCGAGCAGTAGTAGCTCTTCGAGTTTTTGTTGTAATTGTTCATTCATTGTAACTGTATCCAAACTAGAAACTAAGCATTCTATCGTTAGCTTAGACTAAAGTTTAAGTCGTTGTGCCGTTTCGACATATAACTTAACCAAAAGTGATAGGTTTATCATATCCTACATATTTATATAAATTATATAAAGTCACTCACTTATGTAATATTCTTGTAAAACAACCCCCTACACTTTTCTCTCTTACAAGGTATTTTGGGCACAATGTCACATTTTTCCGTCATTACAAAAATACGACAAATCCTTCCAATCCGTTACAAACAAAAAGTAGATAATACAAAATTAGGATAGGTTTCTAGAACTTTTGGTTACCCAAAGCGAACGAACAAGCATTAGTGACCAATTAGTCAATTAACGCATTATTGTAAACCTTGCATTTTCATTATGGTTTACAAGCGATCGTTATATTCCCTCCTTATTATTAGCCTCAATATTAATTATCATTATCAATAATATTAATCCTTATTTATCAATAGGATAAATATGCATCCAATTTTATAAATTCTCCTAACTGCTATAACTGCCACCTGACTCAGTTTCTATTGAGTCTTTAATCTAAATAGCTGCTTTTAAAAATGTTAACGCAGTGTTTGATTTTCATTAACACGGGCTGTCATTCGATAAAAAAATATAGTAATTTGATATTTCGACAGGAAACGAAATTCATGTCGTTTATAAATCTAATAATAACCAATTAAGCAGTTGGTAAGGGGGTATTTTGAAAGTAGTAGAGAAGCATACTCACCATAGTTCAACGAGCAGGGAAGACGCTGCCAATATTGGTACTAGCTATTTTAAACAGGTTTCTAACCACAACCTGTTAACAGCTGAAGAAGAGAAATTACTAGCACGCAAGGCTCGTGCGGGTGATACACAAGCGAGACAAGGCTTAATTAACGCGAATTTACGTTTAGTTATTAGAACTGCCAAACGTTATTCTAATCGCGGTCTCGATTTCTACGACCTTATTAATGAAGGTAACATCGGATTAATACAAGCCGTGGACAAATTTGATCCTGAGCTTGGATATCGCTTTTCCACCTATGCAGTGTGGTGGATTCAGCAATCTATTGATCGTGCCATCATGAATCAAGGTCGTACGATTCGTGTTCCAGTACACGTGACTAAGCAAATTCGTGAGTGCAGTAAAGCGGCGCACCAACTTCGTAAAGAAGGCAAACACGAACCCACGTCTGCCGAAATCGCAGAAAAAACCGGACGCTCACCAGAAGAAGTAAGCAAACTACTTAAACTCTCTGAGCAATCATTATCTCTAGATAATGGCTGGGATGACGACGGGGACAAGAAAGACCACCTTCAAACTATCGATGACGATGATGTGTTCGAACTGCCTGAACGTGACATTGTCACGCAAAATATGAACAAGGCATTGGTTAATCTTGTCGACGGCTTGCCGGATAAGCATAAAACTATCCTATACCATCGTTTTGGTCTTCTCGATGATGAGCCCAAAACGCTTGAGGAAGTCGGATTGATCGTTGGTGTGACAAGAGAGCGTGTAAGGCAGATTCAAAAAGTGGCGATGGAAGCATTGCGCGATCAGCTCAGAAAGCAGAATCTCACCGCCGCGGAAATTGATTAATTTTGCCTCTATCACAACACGTTAGCGAATAATTGACTATAGTCCCACTACATCTCGATGAGTGGGACTTTTTAATGCACAATGACTTTAGAGTAATGATCGCTGGCGCTTCTGGTCTGGTAGGCAGCAAACTGCTGACTTTACTAGAGCAAACTGACCACATCGAGTCTATCTACGCACTTTGTCGCTCACCTCTAAACCATCAACATAGCAAAACCACTCAGATCATGGATGGCGCGCTTAGAGTCACTCAATGGGATGACAGTCGCCCTACTCCAACGCTTGGCTTTATCTGTTTAGGCACCACGCTTAAAAAAGCGGGCAGCAAGCAAGCACTTGAAAAAGTCGATGTTGATCTTGTTTGCGACGTGGCACAAACCATGAAGATGGTTGGTGTTAAACGTATCGCCGTAGTCTCAAGTCTAGGAGCATCAGCTCGCTCTCTTTCACATTACCTCAAATGTAAAGGCCGAGTTGAAAGCCGAATCAATCAAATGGGCTTCGAGAAAGTGGTATTTATGCGTCCCGGTCCTTTGGCAGGGCGTGAAGAAGAGATCCGATCAGATGAGGTATTTGTACAGAAGCTATTTACCGTACTTTCACCTTTAATGCGTGGTCCTCTGCGTGCTATCGCTCCTATCCCCGCAGACTATGTCGCAAAAGCAATGCTCTACAGTGTGTTAGAGACGAGTGATGCTAAGTCAGTCGCATATAACTCTGCAAACATGCGCGACCTTCTTAACCGATATGCAAAGTAACTCGCAAAAACCAACGAACTACGTCCATTAATATAACTTTCAGTTCTATTTCATAACATTTACTTATTGTGAACGTTTTTCATCAAACGGTATTTTAGCCGTCTACACATCCAATCCCCATATTCTTTATAGGGATTACGTCAGTTGAAATAAAAAAGGATATTTACATGTCAATTGCAGTTATCGCATCGCTAGCGGTATTTTTAGGCATTCTCTATTTCTTGTATGGGCAGCAACAAAAAAAACATACTCTATCCCGTCTCGTGCTATTTGGTCTTGTATTAGGCAGTGCCTTTGGTTTAACGCTTCAGCTAATTTTTGGTGAAGGACACGCAGCAATCGGTGGTACGTTAGAGTGGGTCAACGTTGTCGGCAGTGGTTATGTTGGTCTTCTGAAGATGATCATCATGCCGCTCGTATTGGTATCTATGATCGCCGCGGTAGTGAAGCTTGAAAAAGGCGGTTCACTAGGCAAAATCAGCGGATTAACAATATCTGTCCTACTCGCTACTACGGCGATTTCTGCACTCATTGGTATTGTCGTTACTCAAGCGTTTGGCTTAAGTGCCGAGGGGCTCACAGAAGGTGCTCGTGAAACGGCTCGCATTGCTGTACTTGAAAACCGAGTTGACCGTGTCAGCGACCTAACGATTCCGCAAATGCTAGTAAGCTTTATCCCTACTAACCCATTTGCTGACCTAACTGGCGCTCGTTCTACTTCTATTATTGCAGTGGTTATCTTCGGCGTGCTAACGGGTATTGCAGCCCGTAAAGTCATGGCAGAAAAAGAAGAACTCGAATCGCCAATCCGCACATTTGTGGAAGCGACTCAATCTGTTGTGATGCGTCTTGTTAAGATGATTATGGCGCTTACTCCATACGGCATCGCAGCTCTAATGGCAAAAGTCGTCGCGACATCCAGCGCTGGTGATATTTTAAACCTACTTGGATTTATCGTTGCATCTTATCTAGCCATCTTCCTAATGTTTGTAGTACACGGTGTGCTTGTGTCACTAGTTGGCGTTAGCCCAAAAGAGTACTTCCAGAAGATCTGGCCTGTGTTGACGTTCGCATTCTCATCTCGTAGCTCAGCAGCGACTATTCCGCTTAACGTAGAAGCTCAGGTAACGAAACTTAACGTACCACCAGCGATTGCTAACCTATCAGCTTCTTTTGGCGCGACAATCGGTCAAAACGGTTGTGCGGGCATCTACCCAGCAATGCTCGCGGTAATGGTTGCTCCTTCCGTAGGTATCGACCCTATGGACATCAACTTCATCCTATCTTTGATTGCTATCATTACCATCAGTTCATTCGGTATTGCTGGTGTTGGTGGTGGTGCAACGTTTGCGGCCCTAATCGTATTACCGGCAATGGGACTGCCTGTTACGATCGCTGCATTGTTGATTTCTATCGAGCCTCTTATTGATATGGCGCGCACTGCACTAAATGTGTCTGGTGCAATGACAGCGGGTACTATTACAAGTCGATTGCTCAAAAAGAAAGAAGCATCACTCGAAGAGGCGAAAGCTTAAACCGCTTAACAAACCCTTCTAGTAAAACAGCGCCTGATGGCGCTGTTTATGTTTGTATTCAACGAGTTAATATTTATTTCGAATTTTATCGAAATAAAAGCTTGATCTATGCCTGGTTATTTCTATAATTCGAAACATATCGAATTATTAGGAGAAACTAATATGAGCCCTGAATTCCTTTCCATGGCGACCGAGACAGCGAACATGTTCGCTTTTCTCGCAACTGAGTTAATCATTCTGTTTTTGGCAATTAGCTACATCGTCGGTGTACTACAAGAATTTCTGACTCCGGAAAAGATCCAGTCTATCCTGAGCTCAAAAAACGGCAGAGGCTATTTTGTCGCAGCCTTGCTTGGTTCTATTACCCCGTTTTGCTCATGCTCGACCATTCCTTTCTTAAAAGGACTGCTTCGCGCTCGTGCAGGGTTTGGACCTATGATGGTGTTCTTGTTTGCAAGCCCACTACTTAACCCTGTCATCATTGGCCTATTTGTGGTGACGTTTGGTATCAAGGTCGCGGTCTTCTATTTTGCGATTGCTATGTTTGTTTCTGTGACTGCAGGCTATGTACTAGAGAAACTAGGCTTTGAACGTTATGTAAAACCTGAGGCGTATGAGGCACAAGCTGCGAGTTCATGCGGCACATCATGTGGTGACAGCAAACCTGTCAAAGATGAACAAGCATCTTGTGCAACATCAACAAGTTGTGGTTCACCGAAGATTGAGTCATTAAAGCCTGTAGCAGCTAGTTGTACCGCAGACAGCTCTTGCTCAGCGCCAGCTCCTGCGACATCTTGCTGCTCGGAGAAAACGCCAGAGCCGACTATTACTAACATCAATGCTGACGGGACGGCTTGCTGTGACACAACGGCTGCAACACCAAAAGAAGACAACCGCTGGGTTCGCATTTGGAAATCAACGTGGAAAGACTTTAAACAGGTTTTCCCTTATCTAATGGTTGGTATCCTGCTAGGGTCATTTATTTATGGATTTATTCCAACTGACCTTATCGCGCAATACGCAGGCGAAGGTGTTTGGTATGCGATTCCTATTGCAGCAGTAATTGGTATTCCACTCTACATTCGTGCTGAAGCGGTAATCCCATTGAGCGCGGCACTTGTGCAGAAAGGCATGGCGCTAGGCTCAGTAATGGCTTTGATCATTGGTAGTGCTGGTGCAAGTCTAACGGAAGTCATCTTGCTAAAGTCTATCTTTAAAAATCAGATGATTGCAGCATTCCTGGTGGTTATCCTAGGTATGGCTATCAGCGCAGGTTATCTATATAGCTTTATGTTTGGTTAATTGTATCAACACAGTGAGACAACAGTGCCAGTTGTCTCACTGCCTTTCAGCCAACGCTGACTCTACCGTAACAACAAAGATCAACTACTTCGACAGCAGTAGGTCTATCTCAGACAATTGTGACTGAGTCAGTGCTCCTTTCTCCAACGCACCAATATGTCCACGCACCTGCTCTACCGTTCTAAATCCCGGGATGGGAACATTATTTGGGCTTGCAGCCCAAAGCCATGCCAATGCACCTTGAGTTAATGTTCTCTCATCACTAGTCAAAATTGCCTTGAGTTGTTCAAGTTTCGTCAGAAGCTCTGGCGCTGGTTTGCCATCTTTAAAATAGGTCATCCACTCCGGAGAGATCTTTCGAATGTCTGACGACGACAAGCTTGAGCCATCGGTGTATTTACCAGTCAAGAGTCCCATTGCAAGAGGGCTTCGGTTCAGACCCGCTAATTTATGTTTTTCGCAGACAGCCATCATGGCATGATTTCGATTGAACACATTACTTTCAAACTGAACAGAGGTATAAGCGTTGCGGTCAGTGAGTGACTCAGCTCGCTCTATGTCATCCGTGCTCCAACCATAACTGCGAATTTTACCTTCTGCTACTAAGACATCTAGCGTGTTAGCCACGCAATCAACATGCTCTACTGGGTGGTCACCGATGTGGAAATAGAATATGTCTAGGTAATCCGTTTTTAGGCGACGAAGGCTGTTTTCTAGCATGGCTCTAATCTCACCGGGTTGATGAAATGCGCCCAGCACTTGCTTGGTCTCTTCGTTGGCATCGAAGCCAAATTTGCTGCTAAGCACAACCTTGTCTCTGCGACCTGCGATTGCCTTACCAATGACATACTCACTGTGCCCTGCCCCGTAAATATTCGCAGTGTCAATCAAGTTGATGCCGTTATCGAGCCCCTCGTGTATAGCTCGAATAGATTCTCTGTCATCAACTTCTCCCCAGCCAAGAGGCGTATCCCCTTCCCAGAATGGGCCGCCAATAGCCCAGCAGCCCATACCGAGCGCGCTTACTTCAATGTCGCCTAATTTGCGAGATTCAATCATCGTTATCTTCCTTGAAAAATGCCACCCGAGTGGGTGGCAATGGTTTGACTTAGACTGTTTTAAAACAGACCTTTTAGTTGTTTGTACAGTGTTTGATAAGTTGCTCGTTTACTTTGATAGTAAGCTTGCTTGTCTGGGTTTGGCGTGTGGCTCTGTACTAGTTCAGGTACTGGGCACACGTCAGATAAAGTGGCCCCCTCTTTTGTACCAAGTACAGCAAGTCTTGCAGCACCAAGCGCAGGACCAACTTCACCACCTTTTCTGTAAACCAGCGGCATTTCAACAATATCGGCAAGCATTTGACGCCAATACTCACTTCTAGCACCGCCACCAATCAGCGACACTTCGTCTGGAATATTCTTGGTTACGTGCAAGGCATCGAATCCATCTGCAAATGCAAAACCAACGCCTTCAAGGACTGCTTGCGCCAGTTCAAGCTTGGTTGTTGAGTGAGTCATTCCGAAGAATACGCCCTTTGCATTGGGGTTGTTATGGGGGGTTCTTTCACCCGATAGATAAGGTAAGAACACCACCTGTGACGACTCATCTGCGTTTTCGGCAACGTCTGCGATCATCTCACCAACGTCTTCAAACCCAGTCAGCTCAGCGACCCAACTTAGACAAGAAGCTGCGCTAAGAATCACTGACATGGTATGCCAGGTATTCGGCAGCGCATGACAAAAACTGTGCAGCGCTGACTCAGGATTCGAGACAAAGCCGTCACTTACCGCAAAATAGACACCAGATGTGCCCAGCGATAGCATAGCTTGCCCTGGTTGAGTAATCCCGACGCCAACCGCACCCGCAGCATTGTCTCCGCCACCAGCGATCACAGCTACCTGAGGCATTTCCCATGCATTCGCGATCTCAGGACTTAAAATACCGGTTACAGCGCTGCCTTCAAAAAGCTCTGGCATCTGAGAGATAGATAAACCTGTTGCTGCAAGAAGCTCCTCACTCCACACACGCTTTTCTACATCTAACCAACAAGTACCCGCAGAATCAGACATGTCCGACGCGAAGTCTCCGGTCATTTTGAAACGCAAGTAATCTTTAGGCAGCAGTACCTTATCGACTTTTGCAAACACATCAGGCTCGTGGTTTGCCACCCATTTTAGCTTGGGTGCAGTAAAGCCGGGCATCATAATATTGCCGGTAATATCACGAGAGTTTGGCACTGCCGCTTCAAGCTCATTACATTCCGCCTCACAGCGTCCATCGTTCCATAAGATGGCTGGTCTTAATACGTCACCATTTTTATCAAGAAGCGTCGCACCGTGCATTTGCCCAGAAAGACCAATCGCAATAACATCACTCAGATTCACTGAGGCTTTGAGACCATTAATAGATTCACATGTCGCTTCCCACCAAGCGCTAGGATCTTGCTCCGACCATAATGGCTTAGGGCGAGATACCTCCAAAGAGACGGTACAAGAAGCAATGATTTCACCATGCTCTGTCATCGCGATAGACTTAACTCCCGAAGTGCCTAAGTCGATACCTATATACATATTTGTTTCCTTTAATTTCTCATATTTCGTTACGCGATCAGACTTGCATTTTTCCGCATAGCCTACTGCGTCTAATCTGTATTCAGTATCTGCCTAGTAAGCGTGTCAAACAATTATGTTTTTTTACAGGTGAATTCACGGATTTCACGAGTGAGTCTGAGATCACACCACGCGCAGCGAGTCGCTGATAAACTCAATTTCGAAACTGATAACACCATTAATAAAAATCAGGGCACCATGGATAAACGTTTTCGAATTACGCTGCTATTTAATGCCAATAAGGTCTATGACCGAGAGGTCATCGAAGGTATTGGTGAATACCTACAAGCATCTCAATGCGATTGGGATATTTTTCTTGAGGAGGAATTCACAACTCACCTAGATAACTTTCATAACTGGAAAGGCGATGGCGTCATCGCTGACTTCGACAATCCTAAAATTGCTGAACTGCTAAAAGATTCAGATATACCGGTTGTTGGTGTAGGCGGATCTTATGAGAAAGATGAAGACTACCCAGACATCCCTTATGTTGCTACCGATAACCAAGCACTCGTTGAACTGGCATACCAACATTTACGGGAAAAAGGGTTAGAAAACTTCGCCTTTTACGGAAAGCCACATGACAAGTGCAACCGTTGGGCGCACGAGCGTGAGAAAGCCTTCTCAAACATTGTTAAAAAAGAGGGCTATACAGGTTCAATTTATCGAGGTAGTGAGACCAACTCTAGAACCTGGACCTACGATATGAATCGGTTGGCGGATTGGCTACAGCGCTTACCCACCCCTACAGGAATTATTGCCGTTACTGACTCGCGAGCGCGTCACCTGTTACAGGTATGTCAGCACCTCAACATCATGGTGCCAGACAAGGTTTCAGTTATTGGCATCGACAACGAGGAACTTGCGCGATACCTTACGCGAGTATCATTGAGCTCTGTAGGGCAAGGCACCAAACAGATGGGTTATCGTGCGGCTAAGATGCTTCATCGTCTGCTTGATGCCAAAGACAAAGACGAGACAGTTAACCCAAACCAAGTATTGAAACATGCCCGAGTTATGGTTCCACCGACTCAGGTATTCGAACGTCAAAGTACTGACTATCAAGCGCTAAAAGATACCTACGTTATTCAAGCCATGCACTTTATTCGCCACAATGCCTGCAAGGGGATTAAAGTTGATCAAGTGCTAAGTTATGTTGGTATCTCTCGCTCTAATATGGAAGCGAGATTCAAAGCTGAGCGTGGACACTCAATCCATCAAGAAATTCACAACTCCAAGCTCAAGCGCGCATGTAACCTGCTTGGTAACACTGAACTGCCGATAGTCGAGATTGCCGAATTGTGCGGTTACCCTTCATTGCAGTATATGTACACAGTTTTCAAAAAGAACTTGGACCAAACCCCAAAAGAATACCGAGAGGCGTCTGTTAACACTGCTGACTAATCAGACTGCATTTACCCAACCAAATTGAAAAGGAGAGGCACCCCTCTCCTTTTTGATGCTATGAAATCGAAGTTTCACACACCATACGCCACTGTTGCGGCAGAATTCGTGTCTTACCCTTCACGGTAATAGTCTCTTTAAACACAATATCGGTTGATGACTTTCCAATCATAATGTCAAAGTCACCCGCTTCCACAATTCTCTGATGAAGATGGTTGGTCAAGTTGAGCATATCGACAGGTAACGAGAAGCATAACGTTTTCTGTTCTCCTGGCTCCAAAAACACCTTACCAAACCCTTTTAATTCTCGAATCGGACGAACTAGTGAACTAATTAAGTCTCTCACGTACAACTGAACAACCTCGTACCCTGCCAACTGACCTGTATTCCGCACGCTCATGGTAACCTCGATACATTCGTCGTGCTCCACCTCATGAGCTTTGATGTTAATCTCATCGTACTCAAACGTCGTGTAGCTCAGACCGTATCCGAAGGGGTAGTTCGAACCAAAGTGATAGGCAATCGGAGTACCGCCGCTCTTTAGCTTATGATTATAGTAATAAGGCACAGCGCCTACATTCTTCGGAATAGAAACCGTCAGACGACCACTCGGGTTTACCTTGCCAAGCAGCATATCGGTAATAGCTTGCGCGCCACATTGTCCTGGAGCCCAGCCGTACAAAATAGCCGCGGCTTCACTCTCAGCTCGCCCTAAGTTGTATGGACGACCGCCAGTCACAATCACAACAACGGGTTTACCAGAGTCTAACGCCATATCGATAAGCCCCTGTTGTACGCCCGGTAGATCAAGGCTATCAGCATCAGACCCCTCTCCAACCGTTCCCGTTTGGAAAAGCCCTGCGAGGTCACCCACGCAGACAACAGCAACCTCTGAATCTTGAATGACACCACCAGCTTCGATAAATCCTGATGTATCCATATCGATTGGAGAATCTAAGCACTGCGATAGCGCAAGGTCGACATCTCCTGGAAATACAGGGGCATTCGCATGTCTTTCTGTCAGGATATTGCAGCCCTTTGCAAGGCACACACTATCAAAAGCTTGCTCAAATGTTTCGCGCAAGGTTGCCGCAACTCGCGTATCACTCTCTTCACTGCTAAGAATTAGATGGACAGGGAAGCTATACCCCCCTAATAGAGCGAGTTGATCATCCGCCGTCGCCCCTAATAAGGCAACTTTTGTTTGATTAGACAAAGGAAGCAGTCCGTCGTTTTTGAGCAGCACTACAGACTCCGCAGCGACTTGGTACGCAAGTCGCTCTGAATCTTCATTATGCAAAGGCTCAGTATGTAACTCACAGTACGGATTCTCAAACAGTCCTAGTTCAAATTTCATCGTTAGAATGCGTGTCACAATTTCGTCTAACTTGGTGATTGAGAACTCTCCTCGCTCCATGGCAAGTTCCAGCTTAGTTGAGCACGCATCATCAGGCAGTTCGATATCAAGACCGGCATTAAACGATAGAGCCGCAGCACCCGCTGAGTCCGAGGCTATACCGTGATGAGAGCACAATAAGTCAACACCACCATAATCAGCAACCAACAACCCATCAAATCCCCAGCGATGACGAAGCACTTCGGTCAGTAGGTATTCAGAAGAATGACAAGGTTCGCCATCAATGTCATGGTAAGCAGGCATAATAGATCCCGCGTTACCAAGCTTAACCGCCATCTCGAAAGGTAAAAGAAAAGTGTCATTTAACTCTTTAAAACCAATGTGGACCGGCGCATGATTGCGCGCCCCTTCACTAAATGAATGTCCAACGTAATGCTTGAGTGTTGCCAATACATCGCGCTTCTCACTTTGTAAGCCTTTGACATAAGCGGTCGCGAGCAAGCCGACATGATAAGGGTCTTCTCCTAAGGTTTCCTCGGTTCGCCCCCATCTTACATCTCGAGATACATCCAGAACAGGCGCTAACCCCTGATGGGCACCCACTGCCCTGACTTGTCTACCAATGTCGGATGCCATTTCTTCGATAAGTGCAGGGTTCCAAGTATGGCCGTAGTTAAGTGACGATGGGTACAGCGTTGCATCTTTTGACATCAAGCCAACCAGACATTCTTCATGAGAAAGTGCTGGTATTCCAAGCCGCGTTTGATTAACCAAATAATCTTGCAACGCGTTAAGAGCTTTTACTCCTTCGACAGGCGAGACAGAGTGAGTACCTAGAGGACGAGTAATTTGTCCAATACCATGTTTAAGGCGTTCATGAATGGGCTTTTTCGACTCATGAGATCCCATCTCTAAATCTCGGTCTTGGTGGTCACCATGCTCGTCGAGGATAAGCCATTGAGCACCTAACTGCGCCAATTTCTCCAGCAGGGTCATTCGTGATAGAAGGTCGTTAACGCGCTCTGCCGTGTCAACATTTGGATTCTTGTAAAGGTCTTTGTAAAGCATAGTCTGATACCTGTTTCGTTCTTGATATCCGTACTATGTATCAATCCTGCATTGGATTATGGGCGACTCGATCTAATTACCAAATTCGTACATTCAGTTACCAGATAACGTCCTTTTGATCCTTATTTACAACTCAACGACTGCATGATTTACAACACAACCACGGCATGCTTCGCATTGTGTTGACGGTACTTCGCCGGTGACAAGCCTAGCTGCTTAATAAAAACCTGAGATAGGTAAGACTGACTGGGGTAACCACACTGTTTTGCAATACTCTCCATACGGTCATTTGTGGTCTCTAGCAGATGTTTAGCACGCTCTACACGGAGATTGGTTAAATATTGATGAGCAGTGACACCGTGAACAATTAGAAACCGAGTATCCAATGTCTTGCGTGAGATTCGGCAGAAATCCGTGACCTGTTTGATCTTTATATTAGAATGGAAATGATTTCGCATATAAAGCTCGGCTTTTACCACGACCTTATCTTCATCCCCTTCACTTGCAGTAGTTTTCGCATGAATGACTGTGTTTGATGAGAACAGCTTAGATACAGACCGCTTGTAACGAATTACCTGTTCTAGCGTCTCCATGCAGCTACGCCCAAGTTCAAAAGGATCAAGCTCTACCGAGCTTAACGGCATAGGGGACAGCAAACGTTCAGTGTCGTCATAGTCGGTGCCAATAATCGCAACTTGCTCTGGTACATTGATGCTTTCTAACTCGCATACCTCTGCTATGCGACGAGCCGACCTGTCTGACGAACAATAAACACCTAAAGGAAACATCCGACTTTTAATGGCATCATGTACATTGTCACAATAGTTAAGAGAGTGTTTAGGGGCTGCTCTTTGAAACGCTTTGTGTCGCTCTTGACTCCATGGCGTAACAAGATCTTGCTGGTTTGCGAAGTACCCGACATGCATAAAACCGCTTTTTGCAAAAGTGCGGATCGCTAAGCGAGCAAGCCCTTCATTGTCGAGAATGACGGAAGACAAAGTATCAGGGAGATCAACCGGCGAATGATTAGCATACACTACACGCTTTGCGCCCAACGTATCAACAAGGTGTTTTACTGCTGGTTTATTGTAATCCGCAATAACGTAATCCCAGCTTTCGCTGAGTATGTAGTCTAAGTTACTCGCACATTCTAAATAAAGACTAAGCTTGAGATCAGACTCATCAGAGCGAGCTTTGATACCCTTAAGCACTTGGCGGTCAAAATAGACCATGCTGTCGAGAAGAATAAGCAGCTTTTTCATAACTTACTTCCTAAGATTAGTGCTAAAAAAAGCCCTACTGGTGAGTAGGGCTTATAACGGCTCATCAGGAGCGACAAGACGTTTAGGGGGTTCTCATTAACCGAGCTCTGCATTGTGAGCAACAGGTTTACGTTGTTCGTTCTCTTTCGCATCAAGAACAAGGAGTGCTTTGATCTTCTCTAGATGTTCATTGTCTAGTTTGTAGAACATCATAAATACCGCAATTGAAGCGAAGAATACGCCAGGTATTACTGTGTAAAGTAAGTTAATCGCTGTGACTGCCTCAGCAGTTTGCGTCTCCGCACCGCCCACATAACCTGACCAAGCAAGAATCCAACCTACTGCTGCGCCACCAATCGCAATACCGAGCTTAATCGCAAATAAATTGGTTGAGAAAACCATACCGCTTAGTGAGCGATTGCTGCGCGTTTTCTCATAATCGACAACGTCCGACATCATGCTCCATAGAATTGGCGTTGTACTCATTTGAACCACACCAAGAATAATCACTAGGGCAAACACCATAAAGACATTCTGAGGGTCGACTAAGAACAGAACCGCTGATAAGAAACCTGAAGCAACAATCAGTGCACGATATACCTTTGGCTTGTCGTATTTGCCAAGCACTGGCGCAGAGAATATCGCACCGACGATGTTAGCTAGCATACCGGTAACCATAAAGGCAGTAGCAAGGTCCGCTCGTCCCATAACCGTGTTCACGTAGTACATGGTGGAAGCACCTTTAAGAACGATACCGGTCAGAAGGACAACATTGACGATAAACAATACGCGCCACTGGTTATTCTTCATTAGAAGCTTTAAGTCATCCCATACAGACTGCTTTTCTTCAATCTCTGGAACGCAACGCTCGGTGGTGTTAGCAAAGCTGAAAAAGAACAATGCAATCGCGCCCAAGCCCATAACTGCCATCGCACCCATGTAGCCTTTTTGCACGTCCCCTTGACCAATAACATCCACTAGCGGTAGCGCAACCATAGCCACGACCAAGCCACCAGCAGTACTCAGTGCGAAACGATAAGACTGAAGAGAAGTACGCTCTTTCGAGTCGTTAGTCATCGCGTTCGCCATAGCACAATACGGAACATTAATTGCCGTATACATTAACGTTAAAAATATATAAGAAACATAGGCATAGACAATCTTACCTGTCTCGCCGAAGTCTGGGGTAAAGAAGGCTGCCATACAAGCTCCCCCAAACGGAATCGCCATCCATAACAGATAAGGGCGATAGCGACCATGTTTCGATTTCGTTCTATCTACAATAGAGCCCATGATTGGGTCAGTTACCGCATCGATAAAGCGGACTAACAAAAACATGGTTCCCATATGGGCAGGCGACAAACCGTAAATATCGGTATAAAAATATGCAAGAAATAGCATTACTGTCTGCCATACAAAGTTACAGCCAGTATCGCCTAACCCATAAGCTATCTTCTCTTTTACGGATAACTTGATAGTGTTCATTTTAATTCTCCGGGTACCTAATGTGTCTGTCTCACATTCTTGACGCATCGATAAGTTAATTCAATTTACCCAATCTGGTTACTAATTTACGATATTTTTCATATGTGATTCAAATCGCCTAATCTCATATCATAGAATCTTAGTTTTATTATAAATCAATAACTTACATAAATACATCGAGCATGAAATGGAAAAACAAACCTTATTTTTGAGAACTAGGGCACATTTAGTAAATAGGTGAAATTTGGTATCAAAAATCATAATTGATGGCTTGGTCGAAAAGGTTGAATATTAAATACGAACGAAGTCCACAACCAGAAAATTGGAAATTAGGCTATGACTGAATTTTTTAAGAACATTAATAAAATCAAATTTGAAGGAAAAGAATCGACGAATCCTTTAGCGTTTCGTCATTACGATGCGGACCGCATGATTCTCGGTAAGTCGATGAAAGAGCATCTTCGTTTCGCTGCTTGCTACTGGCATAACTTCCGCTGGCCTGGTTCTGACGTATTTGGTGACGGTACTTTCGACCACGAGTGGTTAAAGGTATCAGACCCAATGGAACACGCTCGCGTTAAAGCGGATGCTGCATTTGAGTTCTTCTCAAAGCTAGATGTCCCATATTACTGTTTCCACGATACTGATGTTGCACCGGAAGGCGCTTCTATCAAAGAGTACGTAAACAACTTCCAAACAATGGTTGATGTATTAGAGCAGAAGCAAGAAGAAACAGGTCTTAAACTTCTTTGGGGTACGGCTAACGCATTCTCACATCCGCGTTATATGTCAGGTGCAGGCACAAACCCAGATCCTAAAGTATTTGCTTATGCTGCAACCCAAATTTTCAACGCTATGGGCGCAACTAAGCGCCTTGGTGGTGAAAACTACGTACTTTGGGGTGGTCGTGAAGGCTATGAGACACTGCTAAACACTGACCTACGTCAAGAGCGTGAGCAGCTAGGTCGCTTGATGCAAATGGTTGTAGAACATAAGCACAAGATTGGCTTTAAAGGCGCAATCCTAATTGAACCTAAGCCGCAAGAACCAACTAAGCACCAGTACGATTACGATACTGCAACAGTTTACGGTTTCTTGAAGCAGTTTGGTCTTGAGAACGAAGTTAAAGTAAACATCGAAGCGAACCACGCTACGCTAGCAGGTCACAGCTTCCACCACGAAGTAGCAACAGCTACATCACTAGGTCTATTCGGCTCTATCGATGCTAACCGCGGTGACGCGCAACTAGGCTGGGATACTGACCAGTTCCCTAACAGTGTTGAAGAAAACACGCTAGTGATGTACGAAATCCTAAAAGCAGGCGGTTTCACTACAGGTGGCTTCAACTTCGACGCACGCGTTCGTCGCCCTTCTATCGACCTAGAGGATTTCTTCCATGGTCACATCGGTGGTATGGACGTAATGGCTCTATCACTTGAGCGTGCAGCTGACATGATTGAAAACGACGTTCTATCTAAGAATATTGCACAGCGCTATTCTGGTTGGAACGAAGATCTTGGTAAGAAAATCCTAACGGGCGATCTAAACCTAGAACAGGTGGCTAATTACGCGATGGATAATAACCTATCTCCAGTGAAAGAATCTGGCCGTCAAGAACATCTAGAAAACATTGTGAACGGGTTCATCTACAAGTAATCCTTGTGTGAACATTTGCTTCAAGCCCAAGTATAATCGGGGGATGTGCTTGGGCTTTTTTATTGCGTGCGTGTTGAGTTTTCTCAGCACCTTTTTCAATGCCCTTTCTTTGTGAGTATTTTCCAATGACGCAAACTATTCAAAATCCTGTACTAAAAGGTTTTAATCCTGATCCATCAATTGTTCGTGTTGGTGATGACTATTACATTGCGACGTCAACATTTGAATGGTTTCCTGGCATTCAAATTCATCATTCAAAAGACTTAGTCAATTGGCGTCTACTCAGCCATGTCCTTACTCGAACCTCTCAACTTGACATGACTGGTATGGACAACTCAGAGGGTGTGTACGCTCCTGCCCTAACCTATGCGGATGGTAAATTCTGGGTGTGTTTTTCGAATGTACACTCTTGCCGTGGTGGTAACTGGATGGCAACACCAAGCTTTGTGGTGACCGCAGACAATATTGAGGGTCCCTGGAGTGAGCCAACACCTATCGGCAATTACGGTTTTGACCCATCGCTTTTCCATGATGACGATGGCAAGAAATACATGCTAAACATGATCTGGGATGGGCGAGCAAAAACCAACTTCTTCGGCGGCATCGTCATGCAAGAGTTCGATGCTGAACGTGGTGAGCTCGTGGGTGAACCTCGAAATATCTTTGAAGGCACGTATCTGGGCTGTACAGAAGGTCCACAGATGCTCAAGAAAGATGGTTACTATTATCTCATCACTGCAGAGGGTGGCACTGAACGCAACCATGCAGTGACAATTTGCCGTTCAAAGAATGTTTGGGGACCTTACGAGGTGCATCCAGATAACCCAATTCTAACAAGTCGTTTCCAAGAGGACGCTGAATTATCTCGCGCTGGTCACGGATTTTTAGTCGAAACTCAACAAGGCGAATGGTACTTAAGCCACCTCTGTGGTCGACGTATTCCAAATCCTGAGGGCTATCAGTTCATTCCAAAGTATGACAATGGCTTTTCGATTCTTGGACGTGAAAGTGCAATCCAAAAAGCGCATTGGGAAAATGGGTGGCCGTATGTAACAACAGGCAAAACGCCCGTCGTTGAGGTTACTGCACCAGAACTCGAACCTTGCCCTTGGCCAGAACTACCCAAAATCGACAACTTCGATTCACCAGAACTGGATATCAACTTCCAAACACTCAGAGAGCCGTTAGATGAATCTTGGGCTTCACTTACTGAGAAGCCAGGTTACCTGAGACTTAAAGGACGTCACTATTTAAGTTCTCGTTATCAAAATAGCTTGGTTGCACGCCGATTCCAAAGCCACTATGCAACGGTAGAAACTAAGTTGGAGTTTAATCCAACAACGCCTTACGAAATGGCGGGCTTAAGCGCTTATTATGCTCGAAATGGTCACTATTTCTTAAAGATGACTGCTAACGATGTGTGCGAGAAAGTGCTACAGATTGCGGGAAACATTAACGATGTTTATGGCGAGTATAGCGAAGAGGTCCGCATTGGTGATTGCGATGCGGTCTATCTTCGCCTAGAGCTTAAGTGCCAGTGGTATCAGTTCTCTTATTCACTTGATGGTGAAAACTGGCTAACTATTGGTCCTGCGCTCAACAGTACCCCTTTATCTGACGAAGGTGGACCCGATATCTTTAGATTTACAGGTAGCTTTGCAGCGCTGTTTGCTTGCGACATTACAGGCAGAATGCAGCCGGCGGATTTTGACTACTTCAGCTATCAGGAACACGAAGCGTAAGCCTTAGTTCCCAGATTGTTGCGATAGATTGAAACACCAATAGCATCTCTTTACTAAACCATGGCTATCGAGCTTCTGTTCGATAGCCATTTTTTATGTTGCACGTCCGTAAACTAAGCTCTTGTTCTGATCTATTAATTACGAGCATTAAAATTTTATGAAAGTTTATTACGGACATTGATCACATTTTTATTTCATTGTATAGTTATTACACCAACTTCGGTAACAAAATTACAAGGAATGCTAATATGCTATCAGTAATTAAGAATCTATTCGTACCAACAAAAGACTACGCAGGCCGTAACATTGATTTAGTGATCGAACGACTAGCAGCGCAAACCAACACAGATGTCCACGCTTGGTCGTACCTAAACGAATCAGCCGTGTATGAAAATACAAAGACGGGAATGCGCGTTTATCGTCACGAGGTATCAAAACGTGCTGCATAATAATCTATCAATTCTAAATCAATCAGGGTGGGCGGTGTCGTCCACCTTAGATCAGCTCTAATCCTCCCCAAGCCCCGACCTTACTGCGAAAAAACAAAAAAGCGCCACGTAAACGCAGCGCCTTATAAATCAGTGTTTCTGAGACCTTTCGACAATTATCGTCTGTCAAAAACCACATAGTCTGTGTTTAATGCCGTATCACCGGTTTCCCACTTGATGGCTACATCAGCCCCTTCTGGGATATCAACTCGCATCTCTACTTTGTTGTACGTTCCAACCCAAGAGCCTGTCGAATCGAACTCTATGTCATAAGATCGTTGACCGTTGACAAACAGGCCAATTTTGCCTGACCGTTCCGACGCATAGCGAATCACAAAATAGTTAGACTGAGGGACACCTTTAAAGGTCAAAGAGTCACCCAGCTGATACATATATGCCATCCCCTTGCCGCCTGCTGCAGCGCCATCTGGGTAGATACGTACATTGCCGGTTGGCGTCGCATCTTCAGCCTGCCATTGGTTTTCTTGTGGTACAGTGTCTTCAGCGGCTTTGTTTCGTGCTTGTTTCAACTCATCGTAGTCGTCTGGAAGCAAGAAGATTGGTGGAATGGCAACCGTTGACGTAACCAACCACTCTTCTCTCTTGATGGTTCTGCGCCATTTATTCGCGATGTATAAGTTCGATTGAAGGCGTGTGTCACCCCAACCTTGACCTTTCCACATCGGCTGTACATCCCAGTCGGCATTGATGTACGCGATGATTTTGATAACGTCTTGGTTTTCTTTTAGATGATTCAAAAAAGGCTTGAACCAGCTATCCCATGTTTTTTTACCATCATCCAGCATCAGGTTATAACCGCGCGGAGTAAGCTCTGCAATCATGACTGGTTTGCCACGTTCACGAGCAATGCGCAGCATTTCTTGTCCCGCTAGTTTTGGGTCGTGGTTGAAGTATGAATAGGCTACCCAGTCTACATAACCATCGCCTGGATAGTAGCTCAATAGTTCCTCTCTATCCTCTTCATAGCCACTGGATTGCCACACGTACTCAACGTTATCAACATTAAGTTTGTTTAGACCATCAACAATACGTCGGTATGCCGCTTTATAATCATCAGAAGCGTAACCATTCCAACTACCCTCAAACTCATAACCGATTCGCAGGTAAACCGTTCTTTCTGATTGACTGATCCAGTTAGCCAATTTGGAAATGTTATTGTCTAACTTACCCGCGTTGATAGCATCAAGTTGGTCTACCAAGTAGAGCCCCATCGCAATATCAACGCCTTTAAACGCGTCACTTTCTAAGTAGAGATTTGCGTGGTTATCACCCGCGCCGTAGTTCACCTTCTGCTCGAGACCTTCAAGATCTTTTAGACTGGTATAAACCGTTACACCGCTTGGGATGCCAAAATAGTCAACATAGCCTTGGTCGTAGTCTTCTAATCCGCCGACCGCGCCGAGGTCTTGACCCACAAATAGCTCGATGGGTTTCTCTGCGATATCCGCAGGTAAAGCTTTCGGTATCGTGTCTACAGCCACTGTGCTTGGCTGACTGCTACACCCCGCAATGATGGCTGCACTGGCCATAGAGGCAATAACAGGAGTAATGAGTTTTCTCATATAAAATCCTTTCTTTGAGGTAAAAAAAGGCCCCGGAGGGCCTTTGGTATCCGATGAGTGTTTGCTTATCGAGTCTTGAGATTTAATGCCTGCTTAATGGCATCTAATGTGCGACATACACTGATTTTTCTTTGCTTGTGTCAAACACATGCAGCTGTGAGCCATCTAGATATAAATCAATTTGATCACCCTCTTTGACTGCCTGTGTCGAAGGTGATTCAACTACCAGACTATGGTCTCCAAATCGGTTCATTACCTGAATGGTTGAACCCAATAACTCATAGCTTTCCACTGTTGCTGACACTTTTATTGGGTGCTCAAGAAGCTCTGGTGTTAAATGAACATCGCTTGGGCGAATCCCCATAGTGACTTTCTCTCTGTCCACTTGTGCATCAACATCGCCTGCTAGAGATAACTTCTGACCTGCTAGCTCTAGGTGCCAGCCACTATCGTCATTCGCAAGTTCAGCTGGCAATAGATTCATTGTTGGGCTGCCGATAAAACCAGCGACAAATTTATTCGCAGGGTTTTGGTAAATCTCTTTCGGTGTACCGACTTGCTCTATACGACCATCACGAAGAATGACAATGCGATCAGCTAAGGTCATCGCCTCTACTTGGTCGTGCGTCACATAGATGGTGGTCTTCTGGAGTTTCTTGTGAAGTGCCTTAATTTCGCTTCGCATCGCGTTACGCAGTTTTGCATCCAAGTTTGATAATGGTTCATCAAACAAGAATACCTCTGGCGTACGAACCATTGCACGGCCCATTGCCACGCGTTGGCGTTGACCACCGGATAACGCTTTAGGCTTACGATCCAGTAGTGGTGTGAGCTGAAGCATGTCTGCTACAGGACGAACCTTATTTGCTATTTCCTCTTTGCTAGCGCCCGCAAGTTTGAGCGCAAAGGCAATGTTTTCATACACTGTCATGTGCGGATAAAGCGCGTAGCTTTGGAATACCATTGCGATATTACGATCCTTTGGCTCTAGGTTGTTTACTACCTGACCACCAATCGAAATCTCCCCACCGGTGATGTCCTCGAGTCCTGCAAGCATTCTCAATGTTGTGGACTTACCACAGCCTGATGGACCAAGAAATACGATGAATTCGCCATCTTTAATATCTAGGTTGAAGTCCTTTACTATACGAACGTCGCCAGAATACACTTTCTCTAAATTCTTAAATGAAACTGAAGCCATTTTTGATAATTCCTTTCCTAATTAACCTTTCACCGCGCCGCCGGTCAAACCCGCAACTATGTATTTTTGTGCCAGCAAGAAGAATACGATCGCTGGGGTAATCGTCACCGATACATATGCTAGGATCTTGTTCCATGCGATACCGTACTCTCCGCGATACTTCATAATTCCGAGGGTCCATGGATACATATCTTCAGTATTCAAAACGAGCAGTGGAAGTAGATAGTTGTTCCAACTGCCCACCAAGACAAATACCCCAACGGTTGCAAGTATTGGCGTCGATAGCGGAAGAATGATGTGTAGGTAGAACTTGGCATAACTACAACCATCGACACGTGCCGCGTCAAATAACTCAGCTGGAAGCTGTTCAAAGAAGGTTCTAAATAAAAGGATGCTAAACCCAAGCCCAAACGCGACTTGCGGAATGACGATACCTGGTAAAGTATCAAGCAGCGCTAAGTCTCGAATACGCAGAAACAGAGGTAATATTGCCGCTGCCGCTGGGAACATCATCCCCATTAGAAAGTAGCTATAGACGTACTTGTAACCAGCAAATTTAATATGCGAGAACGTAAACGCCGTCATTGTTCCAACGAGTAGCGTGAGAATGACCGATAATGCAGCGATAATGAGAGAGTTCTTCATCAGAATCCAAATGCTGCCATCAGCAAATACCGTCGCGTAGTGTTCGAGTTCCCACACTTCAGGGATACCAAATGGGTTAGTACGAAGCTCGCCGAGGCTTTTAAAACCACCGAATAGCGTTGCCACCATCGGCAAAAGTACAAACCCGGCTACCAACATCAAGAAGGACATCCTGACCCACTGAATATTCTTAATCTTTTCCATGATGAGCCCCTACTTCTTGTCTTCTTTCATGATTGTGTTCTGATAAGTGAATGCGAACACGACACAGGCTATGAACAACACGACACCAACCGCACTACCAAAACCAACATTCATTCGTGTAATACCGAAGGTATATAGATAACTCACCAATGAATGACTGCTATGCGATGGGCCACCACCTGTTAATGGCATTATGAGATCGAAGGTTTGCAAAGCACCCAAGATACTGAAAAATATGGAAACTTTTATCCCCGACATAATAAGTGGGATTTTTACATGCCAGATTGCTTGCAGTTTTGACGCTCCATCGAGCTTGGAGGCTTCGATCAGATCTTTAGGCACACCTTGAAGTGCGGCGATATAGATCATCATGTGGAAACCAAAATACTTCCAAACAATGACCACCAAAATAGCGGTAAATGCCCAATCTCTGTCAGCGAGAATGTACCAAGGGTCTGTGCCCAATGATTCGGCAATACCTGCCATCATTCCGTAGTCACCGTCGAAAACGAAACGCCAGATCAGACCCGCGACAACTTCTGCAAGAATGTAAGGCAAAAAGAAGATCAAGCGAAAGACGCTGTTTGACCAGCTTTGTTTGTAAATACTCAAGGCGACAATCAATGCCAAAGGCAACTGAATGACCAATGAAACTAAAATGATTTTTACTGTGTTCCACGCAGCGGTTTCAAACGCACTGTGCTTTAGAATTCGTGCATAGTTTTTAAACTCGACGAACTGTGTTGGTTCACCATAACCGTTCCACTTGAAAAAACTGTAATAGGCAGCTTCTCCGAGTGGTAACATGACAAAAACAGTAAACAGCAATAGTGCGGGCGGCAGGAAAAACACTAGGGTTAACAATCGATTTCCGTGATTTCTTTCTTTGAGCCAGTGGCCAAAACCAGCGGATTTACTTTCTTGAGGATCGTCAACCATGGCTGCTAACTTCTCACTCATACATACTCCTTAATTTATGAGGTAAAGCTGGCTAATAGGTGAACGAAGTCCGACAAGGTCGGTATAGCCAGCTTTTACGAACGCTAAATAACGTTAAACGTCATCCATTACGTTGAATTAACGCATCTCCCACGCTTCTTGCACTTGCTCAGCAGCCTCTTTCGGGGTTACGTCGCCGTTAACGATGCCAACAGAGATGTCATTAACAACACCGCCAACATCTGCACCTAGAGCTTGATCAAAGAACACTTGGTGCCATTGCGCGCTTGAAATTGTTTGGGAAATTTTTTGCTTGAATGGATTTTGCAGACCTTTGTCTGCACCTTTTGCAACTGGAATGATTTGGTCAATTTCAGCAAGTTTGGTTTGACTGTTTTCGTTTAGGAAGAATTCGAGCCATTTTGCAGCTTCTGGTTTAGCGCCTTTAGCGAATGCAAAACCATTGATGCCACCTAGCGTATCACTACCCGCACCAGCACCACCTTTAAGTACAGGGAAGTTCATAAAGCCAAGGTCTGAATCAACCACACCTTTCTTATCAACCGCCTGTTGAGCTTGGAAGTTATAGTCCCAGTCACCCATTAGGTGGATAGCGGCTTTGTAGTCACCAAATAAACCTGCAGATTCACCATAACCCGCTGCCATAAAGCCAGGCTGGAACGGCTCTAGCGCAGCCAGGCGCTTAAGTTCTTCACCTGCACGAACAAAGGCTTCACCAGCAAATCCATCGCCTTGGTCTTGCATTGCTGCGGCAAACGCTTCTTGACCACCCGCACGCATTACTAGGTAGCTCCAGTAAAAGTGCATTGGCCACTTATCTGCGCCACCGACTGCGATAGGAGTAATACCCGCTGCTTTTAGTTTCTCAATAGCGGATAGGAACTCATCCCATGTTTGGATGCTTTCGCCATCGATTCCTGCTTGCTTGAACAATTTCTTGTTGTACCAAAAACCCACTTGGCTAACCATGTATGGCGCGCCGTACTGCTTGCCGTCAATTTTGAAGGCATTCATGCCCGCAGCAGACAGCTCTTGATTAAGAGTTGCAGAGTAACCTTCCATGTCTTCCAACAAACCAGACTCGGCGCGAACTTGGAAGTTACCACCGCCCCAGCTATAGAAAAGGTCAGGTTTTTGTTGTGACTGAAGTAGCGTTGGCAGTTTTGCTTTGAACGCTTCGTTCTCTAGAAACTCGAGGTTAACCTTGATGTCTGGGTTCTTTGCTTCAAAGTCTTTGGCAATCTCTTCCCATACACCAAGCACGTTCGGGTCCGTTTCGATGTGCATCATTCGAACCGTGGTGTCAGCGAATGCTGTAGAAGAAAGAAATAGGGAAATCGCTGTAGCACTAAACACTTTACTAAGTTTGTGGTTTCTTAGCATGGTATTACTCCATTTTTTAATTTTTATCCAATATGACTCTCGAACTGGGTAAGCTTCACGTGAGAGTTACATATTATTTTTGTTGTTATGGAAACTTTGGCAAGCTTTGAAATGTGACCAGCGTAACACCAGATAATAAATATCACTTTTCATAATGACATTACTAAATATTGTTATTCACTGGAAATAAATAGAATAAATGTGGTGAGAGATATAATAACACTTGCCATAGTTTTTGTTTCAATCCTTGAAAATATATTCATAATTTAGACTGGTCGAATATGAGACATCCATCAATATTATTATCAATTAATCATGCTTCACATCACACTTGGTATTATCGAACCAAAACTACAATTAAAGGACAATAATAGGAAGGAATCAGATGCTAAATTCTATAATAAAACAAATTATATTTGTCTTCGCGCTTATCTCTCTCAGTGTATTCTTATTGTCTGCCAGCGCATACCGAAATGCACAACACACGACCGAGCAAATCGACAGTGTTGAATCTCAAGTTATCGACCCTCTCAATCAGTTTAACCAATTAAGGAATCGTCTTTTAGAAGCGTCTAACTTAGTCGCGCTATACAACCCAGACACCTCACGCCGAGATGAAAGCGTACGACAAAATGAAACTACAGCAGTAGACAGCAGTGAACTCATTAATGAGCTGGAGGCGCTCGCCACTTGGCTGTCAGCGCTCGATATCGTGAGTTGGTTGCCAACTCTTGATCAAGTTAAACTCGACACGCTGTCGACCACCCTAGCCGACTTCGTACCTCTGATGGAGGCACAGCTCGCAAGTAAGGATATCTCGGCGCAAGCCTCGATCGGTGCTCAGCTTAGTGCGGTTTTATACAGTCAATCGGCAGACACCATAGGAAATAACCTTAATAAACTGCAAGCAACAGAAGGGGTAAGAGAACGAGACATCCAATTTTTGCAGTTTCATTTTAATTCCGCCGATAAACTGATCCGTCAGATACTATTACTTACTACGGCAGATGAAGTTTGGGTGGTTAAATCCGGACTAGACCGACACAACCGTATGCTTGAAAAGAAAATCGACTTCATCGCCAAGAAAAACCCCGCATTTTCTCTCGAAGCAGCATCCATACTTGAACCGCTTTTTACAGCCATAAATTCCGCTGATGGTGTACTGACACTACACCTAAATAATTTGGAACAACAGAACGTTACTGTTGAGCAGCAGGCACTGTTAATGCAAGCCAACAGCTCCCTTAAGAGTCAGCTTAATGAAGTGGAAGCTCAGCTCGTTCTGATGACACAAAACAAGATAGATAGCTCACGCCAATCCGCCACGACGGCGACACAGGTGACATTAGGTTTGCTAGCAATGGCATTGGTTATCGCTATAGGCGCGAGCTCGCTGCTTACGCTTCGCATTCGCTCTGCTATGTCCAAACTCATCACTTCTTTAACGCGTATCGCTAATGGGCGTTTAACTAACGAAGATATTCCCGTCAGTAAAGATGAGTTTGGGCAACTTAGTTCGGCAACGAACCAAGTGCAGAGCCACTTACTTGATATCGTGTCTCAGCTCCAATCTGGTTCTGAATCTCTATTGTCAGCGAGTCATACTATTGCGACACGCACAGAACACACTGCGAAAGTCACTAACAAGCAGAATCTAAACATCGAGGCTATGTCTGTTTCTCTAGAGCAAATGAATCTCGCCATTCAAGAAGTCGCTTCGGCCGCAACCTCGACTCAAGATGCCATTGGTCGTGCGAAGCTTAACGGTGATGAGTGCGCTGGAGTTACTAACAACAGCATCAGCTCTATATTGTCGCTTGCCGAACAGCTTGGACAATGTGATAAAAAGATGGACAGCTTGCTAGAACGCAGTCAATCGGTTGAGTCCGTCTTACAAGTTATTCAAAACATTGCTGAGCAAACTAACCTTCTCGCACTGAACGCAGCCATCGAATCAGCTCGCGCAGGTGAACACGGTAGAGGGTTCTCTGTGGTCGCGAATGAAATTCGACAATTGGCAGAGAAAACTCAAAACTCAACCTTGACGATTCAATCTATTTTGGGTGATTTAAACGCTGAGATTGCTGATATCGCTACAGAAGTGCGTGAATGTGTGAGTCATTCACAACAAAACGCTGACGATGCTACGTTAGTTGGAAACAGTTATTCCAAGGTACTTGAAGACATTAATATTGTTAACGGCATGAGCATTCAAGTCAGCGCATCCGCCGAAGAACAAAGCATAGTGGCACGACAACTCGTTGAAAGCATGAATGAACTAAAAGACGAATCTGTCCAAATCAGCGACATGTGCCAGAAGACAGAAACGCAGTGCCAAGAGCTAGAGAACGTCGTACAGATTAATACTCACATTATTCAAAGGTTCGATATCAGCACGAGTACAGACATCAAACCCACCTAACTTGAGCATTTATTATTGACCACAAAAAAGGACAGTTTATTGACTGTCCTTTTTATTTGTTGCCTTAAAACAGAATGTTACGCTTGACCCTCCACGCTCGCTTTAAACACCGTTGTAGAGTTAAAAGGACGATTAGGTGTTACTAGTACTTGATCAGCGATATCTGGCATATTGACTTGATTTGGGTAACTTTGGGTCTCGAAACAAAATCCCATATGTGTACCAAACGGTTTGCCGAATGAATCTTTATGGTCACCCAAGTGATTTCCAGTGTAGAACTGCATTGCGGGTCTATCTGACATCACCTCGAGGACAATCCCACCCGACTGCTCAAATGCCCACCCTACGGGTCTCAACCCCTCACCATTCAGAATAAAGCAATGATCGTAGCCACCAGCGGAGACAAGCGCCGCTTCTTCTGTGGCAAAGCCCAAAGCAATTCGTTTCGGTTGAAGGAAGTCCATCGCAGTGCCCATCACTGAACGTGATTGCGTAGGGATTTGCTCAGCATTAGTATCCCAGTACTCGTCAGCATCAATCGCCACTATATGCCCCTGAACATCATGCTTGCCTCCACTTAGATTGAAGTAAGCGTGATGCGTCAGATTAACGGGACAATCATCGTCCGATTCAACCCAATAGTGAACCGTCAGTTCATTAGCGTCACTTAAACGATAGGTGACGCAAATCCTCAAATTTGCAGGATAACCACCCTCTCCTTTGTTTACCTGCGTCTCAAGCGTAACCCCCTGAGCGGCCATGATAGTAACGTCCCAGCGACGTTTGTGAAGTTCACAGTCACCACCATGTAAATGGTTACTCCCTTCGTTCTGGCACAACTGAATAGGATTTCCAGCGTGATCATAGCGACCATTTTCAATACGATTACCCCAAGGTCCAACAACACCGCCCACGTACGCTTGTCCCGCTAGGTAATGCTCTGGACGGTTGTAACCAAGAACTATGTTTCTTTCTCTATGGTATCTATCTTTGAGTTTGAAGCTCACTATGGATGCGCCTAAGTCACTAATTTCGACGCGGACACCGTTACTGTTTTCTAAACAATACAGTGAGTAGTCGCCCCAGGCAGAAGGCTCGACTAATGTTGTTTTATGGTCCATATCCACTCCTTTTTTATTACGATTTTAGAAAGCGGATAGCATTGCGCTATTATGATATTTAGCTCTAGGTTGATGTAAAATGATAACGATGTGCGAGATCACATCGTGAATGAAGAGTATGAAATGTTGTAAGTTGGAATTAAGAACTGACAACAAAATGTAGTAGTACAAATAAGCTAAGCCTCATGACACACCATATGAAACCATAGCTGTAAGATTATATTGTCTTATTTAAATAAAAATAGAGAGGCTATTAACCCCTCTATTTGTAGTGGTTACTTATTGAGCACAACTAGTATTTCCGAACGTGATGCTCTTTTCAGTAATAAACTGAGAGGCGCTATCTTCTACTTTAAATGTAATTTTATAGTCACTACCTAAAGTTGCATTAAAACTACGACTATAGCTATCTCCAGACTTATCACCTGGTACACAATAGTCATCTAAGCAGATATAGTTCCAACTTGCAGACCAACCAAGATCTTTATGAAATACCTCAATCTCTGTGTCCGAGCGATAATTGTAACCAAAATCAGCGCTACATTGACTGGGGTCGGTGCCGCCACCTGAACCATTGTCACCACCACTTCCGTTGTCACCTCCATTATCACCGCCAGAGCCGTTATCGCCACCACCTGGTGTACCAGTAGAGCCGCATTGTTTGTTTTCAAAGGTGACAGACTTATCGGCTATGAACTGCGATCCTCCATCTGCGACTTTAAACTCGATACCGTATGTCGAGCCCAGCTGCGCATCAAACTGTTTGACGTACTCGCCATTCTTGAGTTCTCCTTGCAAGCAGAGTCCGTTCAGACAGACGTAGTTCCATTCCGCTGACCAACCATTATTTTTGTGGAAAACTTCTATGGTTGAATCGCTCACGTATCGGTACCCAAACTCTTCATTGCAAGGCTCTGGTGGATTCGTTCCTCCATTATCACCACCACCGTTATCTCCACCGCCAGTTGAGCCATAGCCTAATGTCTCGAACAGTGTCTCTGAGTGGTTGATATATTGTCCTTTCGCAATCTCCTGCTGCCAGTTCGATTTGATCAGTGCATTCGCCTGAACCCGGCTATCACCCCAATATCCCTCATTATAAGGAGCGGCCCAACGCCACTGGCTATCCCAGTCCGCATTGATGTAGGTGAAACCTTTTACAATATCTGAGTTATCACTCATAAACTGGAAGTAAGGCGCAAACCATTCATCCCAAAGCTGCTGAGAGGTTTTACTTTGTCGATTAGTACCCTTAGCTGGATCTGCTGAATAGGTAAGATCCGCAACTTGGTAACGCTGAGGCGTCGATTCATTTAAGAAAAGAGGTTTGCCTTTACTTCGAGCAAACTGAGCTGCTTCATTAATACGATCCCAGTTACAATCTTGAGGAGCAAAATAAGATAGCCCTACCCAGTCTACGTATTCAGAGCCCGGCCACCATTGATCAAGTTGACCACCTGGAGTCGGACAGTACGAAGCAACTTGCCACACTAAGGAAATTTTCGCCTGATGTCCCAGAGCAATGATGCGATCATGGACATACTGGAAGCTAGTCACAATACCACTCGGTGAATGGCCATTCCATGGTCCATCAACCTCATATGCCCAGCGAAGATAAACAGGCCTATCGTAACCAGCAAGGGTATTTAATAACGTATCGATATTAGCGTTATATTGCCCGCTAGCAACCGCATCAACTTCACCATTCATCGACACGCCAACCACTAGCGCACTTGTTGGGTAAGCGTTAGCAAGTTCAGCAATATTGTTGCGACCAGCGCCAGCGTCCGCATCGGAATTCAGACCATCCAAATTAACGATTCCGACGTAGTTTGTCACACCCGCCGGTATACTTCCCAAAGCACTTGCATAATCGTTTACGCTGTCCACGTCTTGACCGACAGAAACTAAAATACCACTCTCTGGCACTAGCACTCCGTCCAAACTCCATACTGACGCAGATAGTGACATTGCTCCTGCAGCGATTAATGACAAATAGGTTCGTTTCATTACTTTTCTCCATGTATGACGAATCGAGAAAGAGCATAGATTAAAAATGTCGACATATTATTTGAACAAAATCACACAAGAAAAATATGAAAATATAATCAGAAAAAATCATAATTGATATTGACTACGAAGATAATAACAAAGTTGATCCAACCAACGAAAAACACCTAGCAGCAATGACTCACATCACAAAAATACGTTAGTTATGAAAAGTTCAAAAATAATTTACTAACAAAGCAAAATGTGACAATTGTCATCTGCGTAACAAGAAAAACAAATTCATCTCAAGTTAATTAAATTCGGTAAACGACAAGTGAGTTTTCGTAATACCCTTCATCTCATCAGCTGCTAGAGATAATAGGGAAACCAAACCAATAACATCAATTAATATGGAAGTTAATGTTATGCATAAAAGCGAATACTTTCCTCCTAACTACAAATGCCTAAAGGCATTGGGGTTAAGCTCTTTATTTGTCGCCTTATACAGTCCACTCTCTTACGCGGAAATCAACACCCGCATAGAATCAGGCAGCCCTTCAATAGCGTATGCGGAAGATGGTGGTTGGACAGGCCAATGGGCCTATTTGTGTGTCGACGATTACTGCGGTAGTGCGCAGCTCGTCGATGGGTTTTGGCAAAGGACGGTGGCAGAGCAAGCCATTGTTACCGGCGAATCCTATCGATTGCAGCTAAAAGTCCAAGACAACGTGCTCTCACAGTACATTTCACCTGAATACACCATTACTGCAGACGCAGATGGTGATGGAGGCGGTACAACACCGCCCCCAATTGAACCCGACGCTCCTACAGTCAGCGCAAGCGCTTCACCGAGCAATGCAACCGTCGGCGAAGTCGTTTCTATTTCTGCAACTGCTACTAGTGAACAGGCTTCAATCACAACACTTTCAGTTCGCGTAACCGCGCCAGATAATCAAATCGTATTAAGCGAAACTATTTCACAAGCACAAGGTGCATGGCAGTTCACACCTTCATTGCAAGGGGCTTATCAGGTTACCTACCAAGCTACTGATAACCAAGGTGAAACGGGTCAGTTCACGGACTCTGTGTTCGCTCGAAATCCCGTTTCGGGCGGTGATGGCGTCGTAATTAACGAAATCGCGGAACGATATCGTGTCCGACATGAACTTTCGGGTAATGACTTCAACAACTTTAATGTGGAGTATTGGGAAGGTCGCTTCGGTTCCTTTGTATTAGAGGACTATACTCAGCCAAGCGCGAGTGATTTAAGGCAATCAGCCTGTGGCACGACTGAACCTTGTGTTGTTGTAACATTAAACAGCGCAATACCGCTCGCAATGACCGATGTTTTTGGCAATGAAAAGTCTTGCAACCAACAAGCACCTAACTGGCGTTACCACAAGATTTATGGTGATGAGACAAACTTCTCCTACGGCTATGTTATGGATGTGGTGTTAAACGATGGATCAGTTGTCCCTGCGTGCCAAGCAACTCGTGACCAACGAGCGACAGCCACGACATGGCGCGCCATTATGCAACGTTGGCCTCATATCAATCGACCATTTGAAGCTGGCGAGCAGATTGAGTTTGAGACCACTATCAGCTTCGACCGAGCTCAAACAACAGGCGATAACGTCAATTACTACGGACAAACTTTTAGATACGTCTTGGGACAGGGGTTGACCGTAAACAATCGCGATAGTGCAGTAGGACCACTCAACATTAATGACAGCTTCGCTCAGCTCGGTGGAAATACGACTGTACCGCAGCTCTCTGCAAGCGGTGGTGCACAGCAACGCTTAAGTTTTATGCAACATGCATATAATCTTGATAGAGGAAACGTACAATCATGGCTAGACGGACGTCGCCTGATCCACACTAACTTTACAACGGGTGATCACGTCGAGGAGTTCCTACCGGGTCCACAAGCCATCAACGGTAATCTACCTTTCCCTGAAATGGCAGGATTAACCACTGACCCCATTCAACCAAGCTGTACCCAATGTCACACGCTCAATGGTGTGGGAGATATGCAAGCAAGACAGGATGTTGTCCCTCCTAAGATGTTTGGTTTAGGTTTACTTGAGAACATCCCTCAAGAAACTATTGAACAATGGGCTCAGGAAAATGGAGGAACGGTTAACTACGTGACGGTAGAAGGACAACAGTATGTTGGTCGCTTTGGCTGGCGAGCAGAGACTATTAGCGTTGAGCATCAAATCGCTAAGGCGCTGCATGACGATATGGGTATTGGCACCAGTTTCGAGGGCTTTGGCCCCATGGAGCTCGCAGATAATCATGTTCAAGATATGGTAGTGTATACAAAGCTTGTGGCCGTACCCACGCCTCGTCAAAACCTAACGACCATGCCTGGACATAACCGTTTCCAAGAATTTGGGTGTAACTCTTGCCATAAAATGACGGTGCAAACTGGTACTGACAGTGAATTTCCAGAGCTATCGAATCAGACGATTCATCCGTATACCGACCTACTCCTTCACGACCTTGGTGAGGGCGCATTCCGTACTGCCCCACTCTGGGGAATCGGTTTGAGCGGCTATGTAAAAAGTGGCGATGCCAATGCGCTGACGCTGATGCATGATGGACAAGCAACCAGCGTTGATGCCGTATTGCAAAGACACGGCGGTGATGCCCAGACTCAATCAGATAACTACTTCAATGCGAGTCAACAAGCTCGAAACGAACTGGTTGAATATCTAATGGCGCTTTAGGGTTTTCGTTAGTATTGGTAATTAACCAAGAAGAAAGCCCGCAATTGATATTGCGGGCTTTTAGTTCTAAAAAAAGAGTGGAGTCAGAAGCACTAAAACAATATGCCTAGCCTTCAAAATTCTTCATCGCTTCAACAAACGTCTCTCTTGCTGTGGGCGATCCCTGCTTTTCGGCTTGCTTCATTATATCCAAAGCACGATCAAACTCACCGGCTCGAACGGCGGCGCGAATTCTATCATCGAACAACTCAACGAACTCTGTATCCATCACTGATTGCTGATCTGTAACCACCACGGCAGCGAGTGCCGCTTCTCGGTCTTGCTGCTGTTGTTTTGACTCTTGTCTTACTGCAGGACCAGAATAGTCGAGCTCAAGCTCCACTGTTCCAACGGCTGCATGTGGGATATTCCACTCCGTGTTAGCCGCGAGATTTGCCTCTACACTCCCAGATCGAATCGCAGAGTCACTTGAAGGTTTAATTAGTGTCGAGTCCTTGAGGTCTTTATTCGTCGTGAAAATGACCAAGTAACGGGGTGACTTCCCATTCGGGTATTTTTGGGAAATCGTTTTTTCCATCGCGTAGTGTGTGGAGTACATAATTCCACTGTTGCGATAGTTCAAATCCGAACTAGAGAGCACATCCAGTGCTTTGTATTCATTGTCTAAAATAAGGATCGATGGGACAAAGACTTGATTACCAACCAGAGAGATAACCCCTAAGTTCGCCTCTCCATCAAAAACTGGGAGTTCATAGCCTTTCACGTAACTGACTCCACTTACTAAACCTATTTTCTGTGAGTTAGTATCAATCACCGCGGTGAGATCACCCGCTTTGGTAATCGGTTCATAACTTACTTTACTCAGCGTGGTACAACAATCCTTTTGACTACTTAGCTCGGTAATGCCTAAAGGGCTAGGTTCACTAGTTTGAACTTGTGAAGACGTACATCCTATCAAAGACGCGACGACGGCAGCTAAAAACACACGTTTCATTGAACTCCTCCATGTGGAAACTAATCAAGCTAAATAACTCAGGTTAAATCTATCACGTCATATTTTAGTAGAAGCAATAAAACCATCACATAACTTGTTTATTCTTTATATATTCGCCTCCTAATTCTAATTAACGACATCACTTTAATCCATGGTCGTTATGTGAGGTAAACCGGGTTTCATTTAAAATGATAAATTTCGAAATTCAATTAATAAATCTTGTAAAAAAGCACCAATACAGATGGTAATAGATAGATAAACACCATAATCAAAAAACGTAACTATTACGTAATATCTCATTCCAGTTTTCATATTTTTCATTCTTTTTTTATCGTGACAAATGTCAACAAAATTCATTATTCACAAGTGATCAATATCACCTAAATATATAGATTCTCTACTTATTATCAATGGCAACTTATCTCTTACCATACACGATAAGTACTCAATGCTATTCATATAATTAGTTGGAGAACAACATGGAAAAAACAGCATTAAGCAAAGCTCTATTTATTGCAGGAGTGGCTGCAATATCTTCAATGCCAGCTTTAGCAGAAAAACCAACCTCAGATTTTGAATTTCACGGTTATTTCCGTGCAGGTGCCTTCACTAGTGCCAAAGAAAATTTCAAACAGCACCGATGGGGTGGGCAAAAGGAGACATTGGGGCGTTTAGGCTTAGAAGCTGACGATTTCTGGGAGCTGGCGTTTATGCAGCGCTGGGACTGGGAAAAAACGGAAGACTCAGACGGTAAAAGTGTTCGAATCAACGCACGTCTAGGTCAGGACAACCCTAACGGTAATGGCAGTAACGGCTATGCGAATATCGATGGTAAAGCGACAGGTTTGATCGAATCATTCGTTGAATTTGATGGTGTAACGAACACTGGTACGCTATGGGGCGGTCAGCGTTACTACGGTCGTGACAACTATATCTTCATGACTGACTTCTTCTACACTGATTATTCTGGCACTGGTATCGGTGTTAAAGGTACTGAGTTAGGTGGTGGTCTATGGGATTTTGCCTATATCGCTAGTAACAACTCAGTTGGTGACAACGAGATGCTAAATGCTTTCCACGTTCGTGCAGACTATGGTCAATGGCGTATCGAAGGTATGGCAAAACAGATGGGTGAAAACGTGAACGGCGATGAGTTCGCGAAATCTGGTTTCGAAGGTCACGTTCAATACTCTCCTTCTAACTTCTTTGGCTTTGGAAACGGCTTCTCTAAAGTCGGTGTTCAATACGGTCAAGGTCTAGGTGGTTCAACCATGCTAGGTCGTACATTTACCAACTATAACGCATACAGTCCAGGCGGCGTTGGCTTCATTGATGGTTCGACTGAGCAAACATTGATGTCTGCAGTAAAAGACGGTGATAGAACAGTTCGCGCGCAAGCATACGGTGGCTATATCGGTGAAAACTGGTTGTTCTTCCCTGCTGTGGGTTACGAACAAACATCGTATGAAGACAACGTAGATGACTTCTCATACTGGTATGCAATGGTTCGCCCTGTTTACACCATGCCTTCTATTGATGACTTCGCAATCGCCGCTGAATTTGGCTACACCGACAACAGTGCGAACCGCGACAATGGCGGCAATGCGACTTATAAAGCAACCATCGCTCCAACATGGACTGTAGGAACTGGTTTCGGTCCAGCTCCAGAAATCCGTCTATTGGCGACATACCTTAAAGGTAACCCAGGCGTTTCTTCAAACGCTGGTGAAGACGACCACGATTTTATCGTAGGTGTTCAAGTGGACATGTGGTGGTAACCGATTGTTTGCCCCTTCGCTTTTGAAGGGGCAGCATTATCTCAATGGAAGGAGGTGAGCAATTTCGATAGACGTATCAGTTTCTAGTGTTTTTTTTTCATTGCTAGCAACAGCAATAACCCCCACCCCTTTTGCGGGGTTTTAAGGTCGAACCATCCCAACATAAGCGGCAGCAAGGGTTCGACCTCTTTTTATTTATAAATAAAAGATAAATTAACTCGGACGACTCATCTTGACGCGTTGTTTAACGCGATCGATACGCTCTTTGTTAACCTGTTCTTTTAACTTAGGCTTAATGTCTGCCACTGGAACGGCTTTCCATTCACTCTCATGATAAACAACGATATAAGAAGCGCGGCTGATTTCCTCACGTACCACCCACTTACCGTCATCGATACGCTTCACATCACCGCGAACATTGCCATCAGAGTCTCGAACAGTCCACGTGCCATTATCGTTCTTGCTACCCGTAATCGTATGATCCGTTTTCAGCGAAGAGATAGTAATCACATCGTCTTGAACTAAGATTTCTCCGATACGGTGACCATTGTATGTAATGGAGTACAGGGTCTCACCCTCCGTTTCACGCTCTTTGACCGTAGAGATCTTCGCATTCGGATTAACCGGTGATTCATACTCCGGAAGATGTACGGGCACATCTAGACCTAGATCTGGAATATAAACATAACCTAGGTCAAAACCAAAATCCGGATCTGTTGGTTCTGAGCCCTCTGGCGCACTGTTACCATAGCCAGAATCCACATTTTCAAAGCCTAGGTCACCATCAAACTCTGGCATCGGGTCTGTCGGAGATGAGCTTCCGCCACTTGATGAGCAACCGGCAAGTAGAGCGACAGCAAGTGCAGAGCAAAGGAGTTTAGTTTTTTGAATCGAGGTTAATTTCATGATGTTTTGCCTTCATGTTTTGTAATGTGCAAATCCTAACCGCCTCGACTCACACAAACTATAGGGCAAAATCTATTTCTGATATTTACGTTGTAAATATCAAAAGTTCATTGTTATTGGGTGGGATAATTACTCCGAACTCATCTAGCTTCGTTTTAGTGCCTAAAACAAAAGGAAGTAAACGCGAGATCTATGAATTCTCGCGCAATTTTTCCTCTATTGGTGCGCCCTCTTGTTCACTGGCTTTAAAAGCTTCATAAACGATGACTGCTTCCACATACCAATACCTGTCAAAGCAAGCGCTGGAATGAGTCCCCACAGTGTCACTGCCATGTAGGCTTCATTGCTTGCTAAAGGTGAGTAGAATGCTGCACCTACAAGTAGCGCTAATACTATGTGTGCCCACCTCAATACTATTCTTATGTTCTTACCATTCATGACGCTTTCCTTCTGCTGTGGTCCTGAGTTCTATGATAAAGAGATGAGTTCTGAAGCCTTTGTGCATGCGACGAGCGGTATATAGGGAGCGTGAAACGCTCTATCTGAGGATAAATGGAGAACAATGGTCATCAAGCTGGGAAATGAAGGATAGGCTTCATAAACGTGGAAAGGAATTTCCAAACGGCCAGATACAAAAAAGCCCGCTATAAAAGCGGGCTTTTTCGAAAATTTGGTGGGTCCGGGCGAACTCGAATCGCCGACCCCTACCATGTCAAGACAGCTGATTATTAGTCATAAAAAATGTAAGTCACTGTAAACACGCTAAATCAACATGTTAGCTTGAAAATGACCTCTACCTGTTATAGGTTAATATCTAACCAGCTGATATATGGGCACAACATGGTCACAATCTTTAAAGTTCCTATATCGGACATATTCTGACCTGCTTTTTTCAATAAAGCAATTTGAATGGACGTGCAGCATGGACATGCAAGAGAAGTTTCACCGTGATTTATTTAAGCAAACAACATGGCAAGAGGTAAGCGTCGAACAGCTTGTTGCTGACGAAGTTCTTGCTAGCTTCTACGAAAAAGCCAATCCAATTTCTTTGCTTCGCAATCAACCAAACCATCAGCATCATCCGACATATTTATTCAACTTGCTCGCGCTACAGTCACCCATAATTTGCTACTCATTTCGCCGTCACTATCGCTACCTTGCAGGCTCGTTTACTATCGAAAAACTGCGTGATGCCATCGCCAAAAATGAGCTTCCCGCCGGTAAAGAAATCCCAGTTTTTGTGCTCCATAAAAAACCAAATACCGAACTTCGAAAGCAGATCATTCAGTTCGACTTAACCAATAATCTCATCGATAAATGCTTCATCAGTGACACGAAAAAAATCAGCTTTTTGTTGCGAAATTGGTTTCAAAAAGACGAAGGTAAGCGGAGCATTTTTCAGTCACATGAGTGGCTAAATCTGTATCCCTATTTGAACACTGCAGAGAAAACTGCAGCGTACTTATCTATATCAAAAAAAGATCTTTGAGGTGACCAATGGATGAGTTAACCGAAAGCAAAATTGCACAACTTTTTCCAACAGCGGCTCTTGAAATCGTAAGGTTGTGGTTGCCGGTTTTGGAAGCCATAGAGTGCCCTTCCAATTTTCGCTCTCTTCGGTTTGTCATTCATACGCTCGATATCAGTGCTCAACTTGAACCTAAGCTCTTTAGCCAAACATTCGGTGTTCCGTACGACTTGATTAACACGTTGTTCTCCATCACCTCAGAGCCCAACACAAAGGAATTTGTAGAATACTCCAACACAACGCTAGCGCATGGGTCTAAAGGCGATAAGCCCATCTACTCATTACTGTTTGAGTTTCATCGGTTCATCGATGCTCAACTTGCCGAAATCTTGCTCGTTTTTCTCGACCACTACGCACACCATGAAGCAGAAATTACTTTGCGAAATAAAGCTGAGCCTACATTTAGTTCCCTCCGCCTCCTGTACCCAGATCAGAAATTCACCCCATCTTACCTTGCTGGTCGAAACCCCGACCAAATTGCAAATCAACTTCTGCATTTGAAGAATGAACTGTTATCCGGTGATAGACATGAAGAGAACTGGAACAAGAACATGCGTGGGCGTATTTGGAACCTCATTCATTTTTACCAAGTCAATTGGTCAGACCGGTATAAGCGGTCCAGAAAGTCCAAGCAAGCGCTCCGAGGCTCTTATCGTCGCAATAAGCCTGAACGACTCATTGGAAGTGATCATTTAACAACCTACTCGTTAAAGAAACTCACATTTTCCGAAGAGTATCTGACCAACGGCATCTCACCGTTTGAGGACCTCCCCTCACTCTCGATTGTCAATAACGAGATACTTGAAACTCCGAGGCCTACTCACGAAATCCCGGATATATCAGTAATAAGGGACGGTCAGAAGAACAAAGACAAGAATCGAAGCATTAACAAGTCGGTTACGCAGTCCCACAACATCACCGTATTATCACGAAATGTTTTACAACCACATGAACTCGGTTACCTTCTACACGAGCTTTTCTCCTCAAGAGCGGGTCATATCGATAGCATAGATGAGAATAAGTTGCGTTGTATTACACTGGTCTGCTTATTGTTTTCTCGAGAGCTCGAAGACGTACTAAACCTCCAGATATCAACCAAAGGTGCCGCTCCAAAAACAGGCTTTAGTCTTCGCTCTCCGAAAACTTGGGCATTTAATACCTATTTCAAGTCAACAACACTTCGCACTGAATACAGTGAAAGTCCCTATCTGCATAAAGCCCGAACGTTGTTAGCCGTTTCGCTTCCTCCTGAACTAGTACAAAGACTTAAATCAGCGGATCTACAAGACGGCACTATTCGAGACAGTTCAGGCACGAAAGAAAAAGTGTTAAAGGCAATACAAAAACTCATTGAAACGCTTAACCGGAAACATCACTGCCAAATCAGCTTGAAGCGCATCGAAAATCATCTTAAGAACTATGTGATTGCCAGCGAACAGTTCGACCCAGTCCTACTAGAGCCACTCATAGGTAAAGAAATCTATTACACTCGTTCCCCGCGTCACTATTCGTGGTACTGTAATTCAGAATTGAATCAGTTTGTTCAGCAACTTTGGCAACAAGCATTTCCAACATTGCCATTCATATACCAAGCTGAGTTCGCGTTTACAGATGCGAGCGATGACGATATCACCGGCTTTGGGTCAGAATTTACACCTAAGCTATCAGTGCTAAAGAAATTAGCCTCAACTCTCAGACTGGAACTGAGCAAGTGGAAGTCATTTGATGCGTCTAGCTCACTCAATAGCATCATTAACTACCACAACGCCTACACCTTACATACCATCTACATGCTTCTGTGTGGGACTGGTTACCGAGCTGTATCTAACCCTTTACCCAGCTTTAGCTTTGCACTGATGCGATACAACGCTATTTGTATTTCAGACAAAGACAGCGCGCTCACCTTCTCTCATATGCGCGTTATCTCCTGCCCAACAACGTTACAAACTCAACTCAAACATTATCAACACCACCTAGACGCAGTCGCACGCTTGCTCTCGCACAATCGCACTTATGAATCGAATCAACTTCGCTGGCACCGCTCAGCATTGCGCTTTATCGAAATGACATCAAAAAATGCGAGGTTAGACTGGCACTTCTCAGCCAAAAACTCTCAGAAGAATGACGGACTCTTCTTGTTTTTTGAACAGGGTGACAATGGAGAGATCAAGTCGATCAATGCTTATCCAACGACCATACGACGACAGTCTCGTCAGTTACCCCAACTTCCACTGAACTTTGGTCGTCATTACCTGAGGCGGTACCTTCAGATAACTGATGTCCCCCAAGAACTCATCAAGCTCCAAATGGGGCACTGGGTCTCAGGTGAAAACCCGCTTGAAGGTTTCTCTTCGCTTTGCATGGCTGAGGCCATTAATGACCTACTACCCACACTTGATAAGATGATGAACGAGATAGGCTGGGAGTCCATTCCATCGGCATTGACAAGGAAGCGCCAATGACAACATCTCGCACAGCAAAATTACGAATGGACGGAATGAAAGCCGAGTTCAAAGATCAAGCTTTGCAAGAGTTCAACTATTATGTCGAACGACACCCACTGACCAAAGACAGTGAAGCAGAAAGAATTAGGATAATCGACAAAGTGTATGACCACACCGTCTCACTAGCTCGACACAAAGACGGTTGCATCACGCAAAAATCCCTAGCTAGCATTCAAAAGAAGCTGCCCAATGAAGAGCCCTATTTATCAATATTTCATTCGGTCCTCAACCTTCTGATTTTCTACATAGAACGCAAAACAGGCATACGCGCGCCGGAACTGGCGATGACCACGACGCTCAAGCAAGAGGTACCAGTATTGACACCTGACACCTTTCTAAATTCAGAGCTTGCTGCGTCAATCTATGACCTCATCGAGTCCAAAAGTGCACTGAAAGCCTATATCAGTGAACCCACGCGAAACTCAGGGTTCCTTATTCTGTGGCTGATACTCAAAGAAGGCTTAAGCAAAGAAAAGGATATTTTACCCATATTACGCAGTCATGAACCGCTATACTTTATTGAAAGTCATTGTTTTTATGAGACAAAAACACGTCGATTCTTGCTATCCAAGAAAGCGGAATTTTTGCTCCAGGTTTGGTATCAATCAGCCCACTCCTACTCTCATAGCGCTACAAAAATAATTCAAGAATATTTGGTGACTCACCACCTACTTTCTCCTCACCACTCTCTGGGTATCGTCTCGCTACGACAGATGCTCAAACTCGAGTATGTAATGATACGAAGTAACATCGAATTTAAGCTCTACAATCAGCTCCTCCCCAATTCGCAATTGAGTGACCACACCCTTGCCCGCTTATTCACAGGTCACCGGATACATCATTCCCAAGAAGATAACACCGAACTAAAAACGACTGTTCGCCAGCAAAGGCATTGGTTATCTGGCTTTAGCGTTGGCGAAGGTAAGATTCGAAAACGAGTCGATCAAGACATTGCCCAACTCACAGCGAAAGAGCAAATCGAGATTGTGTCTTATTTTACTAGCAAGTTAGCTAGTACCTCGCCAAAGGAAGCCAGTAAGGTATCGACTAAGGTACTCGCCACTCTCCAAATACGGTTAGAAGACAAACATAAAATCCGCGCCATGCCATTTTGTTGGCTAGTACTTTCATGGTTGTATCACTTGCTTAAAAATGGCGGAAAATTCAAATCCACACTGAGACTAAACACCGTCAAGGATTACGTTTCAGCCGTTTCCTCGCCATTTATTTCTGAGTTCTATGGCTGCGATCCGGAAAAGATGAATGAAATCGACTGGGCAGAAAAGCTCAATATCGTCATTGAGTCTATCGCCTCACCACAGCGTAAAGCGTATGTCGCCTATTTTGCAGAGTTCCTGATTGACAGTAATTTAGTACCCAACCTATGTTTATCCGACATCGATGTGCCGGCTTCGGAGCACAATGTCGACGCGAATATTATTTCCCATCTTGAGGCAAACAGCATCATCTCAGCACTGGAAAAGTCCAAGCATCCGAGAGCTGAGCTTGCCCAAACGTTATTTTTCTTTGGTTTCTTCCTCGGATTGCGCCGAAATGAAATCAAAGGGTTACAGTTCAAGGATTTTCACAACGAAAGCAATGAACACCATACCCTACATATCAGGCCCAACAAATATCGATTGCTCAAGACCACCGATGGCTCTAGAAACTTGCCAGTCGAAAGTCTCCTTCCTGCGGCACACCTAGAGAAATTGCTTAGTTTTGTTGAAAGATCAAAGTTAAAGCACATGTCGTTTGATAACCTGCTTCTTCATGGCTCCAAAGATAAAGACATAAACGATGCGTTTAAACTCCTTACGAATGTCATGAAAAGCGTTACCGGTGATGAGGCGCTGCGCTTTCACCATTGTCGCCACTCCTTTGCAAACTGGACCCTTTGCCTACTTTATAAGTTGAAGCAAACGCACTCTTGGCCATTTCTTGAACACAATTATTTTTCTTCGGAGCGAGCTGAACAACTTCGCCGCCGACTAGAGATAAGACAAAATACTCGTAAGCAGTTTTGGGCAGTGGCTCAGCTATTAGGGCATGCAAGCCCCGGCGCGACGACGTCCTCTTACTTTCATCTCTCTGATATATTTCATCGCACATACTATGCCAGCTACTTGCCTGAGCTCTATGCAATACGTCAATTCTGGGGACAAGGCACCGCTCTCGACAGTGATGGAAATGTTAAACTAAAGCCAAACCAGCAGAGCGTTGCTAAGCGATGCCGGCCAGAAGTTAAGTTGTTCTCAGCGCCTCAGTCACCATTTGATATCAGCGAATTTGATCCACCACAAATCGAACATGCTATCGGAGCATTATCTCTAAAAATCATTTGGCGTGTTATTCGCAGGAATGCAGAAGGCCAAAGTGCACGCACCATTTCAAACGAAATGAGCATGTCGTTTGATATCGTCAAACAAATCATCTTAACAGAAGAGAACTTACTCCCCCGCACGCAACGCCGCTCGAAGCATAAAGCTAAGCCTCACATTAACTATGGTTCGCAACTTAAGCCTAATATTGCTGAGATAGGAAAGTGGGTTTCGGCCTTTGATGACAAGCAAAACGAATTAACAAGCAATATCAATCTAAAGCTCATTCGAGGAGTCATTATTGATTTAGTTGGGGCAAAAGATGCCAAAATCCGCACATCGAACAAAGACCTTGCCCTTACACTCATCAAATTCGTTGAGATCCTTGCTGTTCCGAGTCAAATCATCGAAATTAAGTGGTATATGCACGATGCTCCTTTCTCTAACTTAAATCAAATCCAGCCTTACTTCCCACATATTGACTTTTGGCTACGTGCGTTAAAAAACAAGACAGGGCTCGATAAAAGCTGTTTTTCCATTGTCCTTCCCGCGAGGCTAAGCACGTTTAAAGCAGATTTCGAAAGATACGCCAAAACCACCGTCAGCGAAGACGGGAAATACTTTAAGTACATAGCACCTGGGCACGTGGCGATAGAAGTAAAACAAATCCATTTTCACTCAGACAAAAGAAAAGATGCTGAAGCTCTGCCCAGTCGTCCAAGGCGAAGAAAGTCTTTTGTGAGCTTTTTGAGATTAGTAGCAATTTATTTAGAGCTTGAAAAAAAGCCCAAAAAATTCAGAATGATAGATTAGGTCAAAAGCTTATTAAAGCTCCAAATATTCCTTTCCTTTTTGGTGCGTTTGAGGTGGTTAGAAAGCCGACAGCTTGCTGGTATACCGTGAAAGCCCTATTATATCTTTAGGTTTAATAATCAAGAGATTCCAGATGTGTTGAATTTTCTAGTTCAAAAACTTGATGATTACGTGAGTTGGCTTGACAGTAATATCGTTGAAATAGCCTACGTTGGGGTTCCAATTGTCATTCTCTTTACCCTAGTCGCTAACTTTACGTATTAACCCAGCACGTGCAAAAGCATCAAATATTAACAGTGGGTTACCATTGAGCACTCTGTTAGAGTCTATGTACTCTTTCGGCTTTTCCGCTGGTGTCGCTCTTGGCGCCTTACGTCAACCTGAATAACCGACAACTTTACTTGTTAGCTAAATTCGCCGCATTTGAGTCGGGTTAGTAGCTGTCTCACTTGCTCATAACCATTTACATCATCAAGCAAATCTAGAGGTTTACGCCCAGACAACGCTGGAATGGGTGTTTGGAACCACTCTTCAACCAAAGAGTGGCTGCCAAAAACGTCAAAGGCTAGTGTTCGAATGTCATTATCTTTAGACGGAACCATGTTTGCCATACTGGCTAACCTCACAAATATCAATGATTCAAAAGTATACTTGACAGACAAGTTGTTGGCCCACTTCTGGACCGAAATAATTGACGAGAAACTGTTTTGCAATCGGGCGAAAGAGTTTGTGCAACAAGCTGCTGCACAGGTGTAACCCATCACAAAAACAAGAGGTAAAAGACTGAAATCGCAGTTACTGGCACAAATAAATAAAGAGTTAATAGCTTGAGCTGCTTACTCAACTGTCTCAACTCAGAAACTTCTCGTTTAAGCTCACCTTCGGTTCGAAGATGTGGCTTTCTAGCGGAATTACTCATCTCCAACACCTCTAGTTCTAGCAATCAAGTCAAAACCATGCTCTATGCCATACAGTACGTCCCGAAGATGACACTGATGTGGTGAGTTTAAGCTTGCAATTACTCGGCCAATTTCATTGCCCAAATCGCTAAGTTCGACATCACCATCTGGAAGGCAATTAAGCGCTGACTTAAGGTTGGAAAGAAAAATATCTGGGTTCACCAAACCTGAACCGGGATCATCGAAAAGCTCATTTCGACTAGCCATGAAATCATCTGTAACTCGATCTTCCCCATCGGCGAAAGAAACCCAATCGGGCTTTTTTCACTCTTAGCAATCAAATCACTATGGGAATTATAACCAGTCATTCCTTCTAACAGCTCTTTTTCAGTCAACTTCTTCTTGCTCATTGCATACAACCTGTCAGGATGTTTAGATTAGTTGCAGTATAGCAAAATCAGCTAGACTTCTTATAGACTAGTGACTTAAAACCAATCTTAAGGCATAGGTGGGTCAAGTTAACTCTGGTCGACTTTCTATATCACTAATGCTGGCAGTGTGGTTTGCTATAAGCGGCGGTTAAAAACTAGAGGCACAACGATGAAGTCCAAGAAGCACGTTACAAAAGCTCGAAATGCTAAAATTGAGCGTATGAAAGCAATAAAAGGTGCTTACTTGAAGGCTATGGCGGAGGGGAACATAAAGACCTATCGAGTTATTCAAACCCTTTAATGAACGAATGCTCAGTTTGCTTTGTTATCGAATTCTGGTATAGACTAGGCGTCATCAATGACAGCGGGACTATGTTAGTACATTGATGTCTACTCTGCTGAGACGCTGGCCGCGCCGCGATAACCAAAGACCTCCGCCTTTCAATAGCCCTGTTCTCTTCCGCTCGCAGAGTATTGACCGCAGGTAGCGCGTAACAGAGTCACTATAAGTGGCTCTTGTCGTTTCTAGTATCGTAGGCGCGTCATAAACCCCGCATTCTAATCGTTCATCACGAATATTAAGATCAAGTCTCCAACTATGAGGAGATTTGAAATGGCAAAACGACGTTCTAACCAAGAATGGCAAGCTCTCTTTCAACAATATGAAAGCAGTAATGTGACTCAACGTGTTTTTTGCGAGCAGCACGGACTGAGCTTATCGACGTTTTTCGCGAAACGCCGTCAACTTCATTCGACAAGTCAATTAGCGTCTGTCGGCTTCGTTAAAGCTGAAGTCGTCGAAAAGACAACCAAGTTTCAAGCTCAAATAGCAACGGCTAACATGACACTTCTCGTCAATGATGTTGAGTTGAACATTCCCCAAGGCACGCCTGCCACTTATCTAGCAGAACTCATCGGTGCACTATCATGAAACGTATGCTCAACGCTCCAGAGATTTATCTCTATCGTGAGAGTGTCGATTTTAGAAAGTCCATCAACGGCCTCGCGGCGATTATCGAAAGTGACACCGATTTGCCTCTAGGAAGTGGTGCTCTGTTCCTATTCACCAATAAACAGCGCGATAAAATCAAAGTGTTGTACTGGGATAAAACAGGCTTTGCTCTTTGGTACAAACGCCTTGAAAAAGCCAAGTACAAGTGGCCATCAAAAGAGAAAAATGAGGTGTTTAGCCTAACTCAATTCGAGCTTGATAGGTTGCTTTCTGGCTTCACGATTATCGGCCACAAACCCGTTCGAATAAACGATTTCACAATGACTTAAACGATAATAAAGCCTTATCTACCAAGCGTTAGCGGCATGATTTTAGTATAATGAAAGCCATGAAAAAGACGCCAAATATCAACCCAGAAAGTCAAGATGTTGCCGAGCTACAAGCGATGGTGAAAGAGCTCAAGGCGTCAGAAAGCCGATTGAAACAAGAGCGTCAGTCTTTACTTGAACAACTCAAGCTTGCCTTCGACCGCCAGTTCGCTAAACGCTCGGAGGCGTTAAAGCCTTACGATGCATCTCAAGGTGACCTCTTCAACGAAGTGGAATGTGAAGCCGCTAAGGAAGATGAAGTTGAGGTCACGACGACCACCACAACGAAGAAACGTGGTAAGCGTAAGCCACTTCCAAAAACCTTGCCTCGTAAGGTAATCGAACTCGATTTAGATGACAACGAAAAGCAGTGCGCGTGCTGCAAGTATAATAGCCTGCATAAAATCGGTGAAGACCGCAGTGAAAAGCTAGAGTTCTCGCCAGCGGTACTCAAAGTGCTGGAATATGTTCGTCCTAAGTATGCTTGTCGTCAGTGCGAGCAAACTAAAGACAAAAGCCACATCGTTCAAGAGCCAGCGCCGCAAAGCATTATCCCTAAAAGCTTCGCGACAGAAAGCTTGCTGGCCAATATCATTCTTGGTAAATACCAATACACGATGCCACTGTATCGCCAAGAGTCGCTCTTTACCCAATCGGGTATCGAACTATCGCGCACGACTATGGCAAGATGGGTTATCCAAGTCAGTGAGAAGTTCGCATCGCTTTACGTGGCCTTGAAAACACACCTACTTGAACAAGTGGTGGTTCAGGCGGATGAAACGCCGCTCAATGTCCTCAAGGAAGATAAGCAATGTTACATGTGGCTTTACTGCTCGGGAGCAGACTCGCCAGAAGCCGCACTTCCCAACGTGAAAAATATCGCCTTGTACGACTATCAAAACAGTCGCGCGAGGGCGTGCTCTGTTGCCTTCTTGGGGGATTACAGTGGTTATCTGCAAACCGATGGCTATGGTGCTTATGATGGCCTTCATCAAGTAACTAATGTCGGCTGCTTGGCGCATGCACGGCGTAAGTTCATGGAGGCTAAGAAGGTTCAAGGTAAAGGTAAGTCAGGCAAAGCAGATAAAGCGTTGGCCAAAATCCAGAAGCTCTATGGGATAGAATCCCGCTTAAAAGATGCGTCTGCCGAGAAGCGAAAAGCAGAACGTCAACAGCATACCAAACCGATACTGGATGAGTTGTACGAGTGGATGACAACGCAACAAGTGCTTGAGTCTAGCCCACTGGGTAAAGCGATAAAATACACGCTCGGCCAATGGCCGAAGCTCATCCGTTATATCGATGACGGTCACTTATCGATAGACAATAACCATGCTGAACGAGCAATAAAACCGCTAGTCATTGGGAGAAAGAACTGGTTGTTCTCGAACACACCAAGTGGTGCTGACGCGAGTGCGATGCTTTACAGTATCGTCGAGACGGCTAAAGCCAACGGCCTAATCCTCTACGATTACATGGTCAAGTGCATGAACGAGCTGGCTAAAGCAGAGCCAGACATCGATGCACTCCTACCTTGGAACTTCAAACATTAGCAATATCGCCCGGTGGGTTTATGGGGCGTTTACAAAGCGTCGTAGTTAGCTTGTCGGTTTTCATTGGCGATTTAGACGCGTTCAATCAATTGATCGAAAGCCTTATCAACGAGAGTGCAAACCAAAACCGTAGCGAACACCAAGAGCCCTGTACCGAGTCATTTATGCTAGGAGATGTTGTCAGTTATCTAAGTCATCATTTTGGCTTTGTTTCCTAAATCAGGGAACTAAATCACAATCTACGATCAGATCAGCTAAGTTCATCCAAATGCTTAGACTAATGGCCAAGTCTCGCAACAAATTAACCAATTGGAAACTCTATAACCAAGCTTTCATCAATCGCGATTCACTGACATTTTGGATTGATGAAGAAGTTATCCAGGCATGAAAACAAATCAAGCAATGCAAGCGGGGAAGGCCTCGTTTGTTTATTAACTTAGCTAATCGACGACTCTTATTCTTAAACGAGTATGTTCAATGCCATTAAGGGGCTGCAAAAATCATTTTAGATTTCAGTGCTACATCCTAATAAAACTAAGCACATTAACACAGATACAAAACCAAGCACGTACATCACTTATATTCTAGTTACTCATCACACTATGTGCTCTGGTTCAATATCTTATTTTCCCTAGCGGCCAAATTAGCGAACAGCGCACAGAATAGTGCCACTCCAGCAATAAGGTATAACGGCACCAACCATGCTTGTGTTGTTGAGTGCAAATAACCAATAAGCGACGGCCCTGTGGCTGCTAAGGCGTAGCCAATACTCTGAGATAGACCAGAGAGAGTTGCGGCCTGCCCTGGTGTCGTCGTTCTCAGGCCGATGAATGACATACCAATGATAAATGTGGCACAGTTTGCTAATCCGAACAGCACGACCCAAATAGGTGCGAGCTGTGAGTAACTAGCCAAACCAATAACCGCGACAAATACCGTAAATGCGCAGAGTGAGATCAACCCACGTTGATTGTTAGACCTTGAAAGAAATGGCAATAATATCAGCCCAGGAAGCATGGTCGATAGCTGCAACAATCCATATAAATACCCCGCTTCTGTGTCACTGTAGCCAAGATCGCCCAACATTGTCGGTAACCATCCTGCCAATGAATAAAAGGTAAACGAGTTCAATCCGATGCCTAAGGTTACTTGCCAAGCGACTGGACACTTGATGAGCTGCCAGGTTGTCACTCCAACGTGATTGTCTTGTTTTGTTTCTACTCCCCTCTTCGTTCCCTTGAGCACGTTTGGTAGCCATATAAACAGCGCTAAGATAGGAAATATTAAATTAAACAACAGTGCGAGTTGCCAACCAGTAAGGCTCGCCACATCGATATTTGATATCGGTACCATAAGACTTGAACTGAGTGTCGCGCCAGCCCCCATGATAAATACGTAAAGGGAGGTGATCATCGGTATGCGTGTTGGAAAGTTCACTTTAACCACGACGGGCAATAACACATTCCCAGTGGCAATTCCGGCCCCAATTAACATAGTACCTATGTGTAGTGGCAACAATGAACCGATCGATCGTAATATCACGCCCAAACCAATAAGCAATACCGCAAGCAACAAACTAGGATACAAGCCCAAGCGGTGTGAAATGGTTGCAGCGATGGGTGATACCATGGCAAATGAGAGTAAAGGCAGCGCTGTCAATAGCCCAGCGGCGGCACCGCTAAGGGAAAGCCCATCCATGATCTGACTGAGTACCGGTGCCAAGCTGGTAAACGGTGCCCTAAGATTCAGAGCCAAAAACATGATACCAATAAATGCTACTACTTTCCCCCGATTGAAGGTCGTCATTACAAGTCTCTCAATATATGTGTTATCTTATTATTTTATAGAAAATTGATCTGCTTTGGCAGTTAAAATCGTTGCTACTTTATCCGGTGCTACGTTGCGTTTTTACCAACATCATATTCTCAGCAGTCAAGTCACTTTTCCTTTTATCCCACCATTTGAAATGATGATTGCAGCGGCATATTTTGCGATAATTATGTACCATTTAATCACCTTTCAAAGGTTGACATAAAAGTAATAAATAGCGCTTAATAAATGGAATTAGCGAAGCATCGAGTCAACTTTAACCCGACTGATCATAACCAATCACTGAGTCCTAAATGCCAACAATCAAAGATGTCGCCAAAGCGGCTGGAGTGTCAACAGCGACGGTTTCCCGTGTGTTCAACAAATCCCCTAAAGCGAGCCAATCTTCCATTGATGCGGTGACGCAAGCAATGGAGATGTTAGGCTACCGACCTAACGCCGCAGCGCGAGCCTTGGTGAGCCAAAGCAGCAATACCATTGGGGTGTTAGTAGGCGATGTTTCTGACCCGTTTTTTGGCACGCTTGTGAAATCGGTTGATAGCGTTGCGCGCCAACATGGAAAACACCTTCTAATTGGCAATGGCTATCATAATATGCAAGATGAGCGAACCACCCTTGAGCTGCTCATCAATAGCCGCTGCGATGCGATTATAGTGCACGCTAAAGCCATACAAGATGAAGAACTTATTCGCTACGCTGAAGAGGTGAAAGGGCTGGTCATCATCAACCGTCATATCCCACAACTTGCTGAACGTTGCGTGTCATTGGATAACAGCAAAGGGGCATATCTTGCGACCGAACACTTGATCCGCCAAGGGCATCAACACATTGCTTGTATCGCCTCCAAATCCGACATCAATGATACCGATGAACGCTTACAAGGCTACCGCAGCGCACTGCGAGACAACAACATCACCCTTGCAAATAGCTATGTCGCATTTGGTGAACCCAACAGCGATGGCGGCGAAGCGGCAATGACCGAGATCCTAAGCAAATCGCTGCCGTTTTCTGCCGTGGTCGCCTATAACGACTACATGGCCGCTGGGGCAATGACTGCACTGAGACAGAACGGCATCTCAGTACCCGAGCAATCATCGATTGTGGGCTTTGATGATGGATTGATCGCGCGTTTTGTTACGCCAAGCCTAACCACAGTGCGCTACCCTATCGAATTGATGGCAGAGCACGCTACTCGCCTAGCGTTAGCGCTATCGCGCAATGAAGAGTCTGATGAGGGCGCGATTATATTTAGCCCTACCTTAGTATCTCGACACTCAGTCGTCACGCCAAGGTAATGGTCCTTGCTATCAGATCCAGAAACAACAAAGCTCTGCCGAAACCTAGTAGAGCTTTAATATCATGTTCATCGAAGCCCCAACTCATATAGGATTATTGGATTGGCACAATCACGCTAAAAGTCAAAACCAAACGTCGTCTGATAGCGGTACTCTTTTTCTGGTTGCAGGATACAGCTGGGCTGTGGCCATTCTGGTTGGTTAGGCGAGTCTGGTAAAAACTGAGTCTCCAACGCCAACCCAGCATAGTCCTCATAACAGCCACCTTCGCGACACGGTTGACCAGCTAACCAGTTACCCGTGTAGAGCTGCAATCCTGGTTTATCGGTGACTATCGATAGTCTTACCAAGCCATCCGGAGCAACCAATGTCGCGACCGGCATGGTTGTATCACGCTCAGGGTTCAATAAATAGCTATGGTCATACCCCTTTGCCATACGCTGTTGCTCATCTTGCAACAGATCGTCACCGATCTTTTTCGCAACGCGGAAATCAAAACTGGTCCCCGACACTGCAGATAACATCCCTAGGGGGATCCCTTTATCGGTTGTCGGCACATAGTAGTCTGCATCTATCGTCAGTAGGTGTGCCAAGCAATCGCTTTGCTGTGACGACAAGTTGAAATACGCGTGATTGGTTAAACCTATCGGCGTAGCCTGATCGGTCATTGCACGGTACGCCACTTCAACTTGATTTTCTTCCGTTAAGGAATATGTCACGCTCACGGAAACATTACCAGGGAACCCCTGATCATCATCTTTAGAATCAAGAGTAAACGTGACCTGCTGCTGGGATTGATGTTGGATCGCCCACCGCCGCTTATCAAATCCGTCGGAGCCTCCATGTAAGCAGTTTCCCGCCTGATTTTGACTTAACTGATAGGTTTTGCCGGCAATCGAAAACTGACCATTGGCAATTCGATTAGCGTAACGGCCAACCGTCGCACCCATATAACTAGTATGTTGGTTAAACTGCGCCATCGTACCAACGCCCAACAGTACCTCACGCAACTCCCCCTCGGGTAATGGCAATCGACAACTCAACCAAGTTGCACCGATATCCATAAAGCCCACTGTCATGCCGTGGCTATTCTGTAACTCGACAAACCTCGCTGGCATACCATCAGCCGCAACCTGTTGAGTTATCCTTGCTTCTAGAGATTCCTTCATAACTACACCAACTGTTGTTTATAGAGCCTCAACCAATCCTGCACCATCTTTAGCTTTGCAGACATAAATAGACTCTTTCAGGCCGGTCTCGCGTTGATATCTTTCTTGCACCACGGCAGTAACTCGTTCCACTAATGTTGGCGGTACTAACGCAACAATACAACCTCCGAAGCCGCCACCAGTCATGCGTACGCCGCCCTCTTCACCAATCACCTCTTTGACCATCTCTACTAAAAGATCGATTTCAGTCACTGTGATTTCAAAATCATCACGCATCGAGGCATGAGACGCTGCCATCAACTCCCCCATGCGTTTCATGTCATGATCGCGAAGTGCTTTAGCAGCTTGTAAAGTACGATCATTTTCGGTAATCACATGTCGAGCGCGTTTAGCCACCATGTCATCTAACGTTGAGCGCTTATCATTAAACTGCTCAATGGTGACATCACGAAGTGCACTGACACCAAATAGGCGTGCCGCTTCCTCACACTGCTCGCGACGTGTGTTATATTCACTGTCAACCAATCCACGCTTCTTGTTCGAGTTGATGATCATCACTACCATATCTTCTGGCATTGATACCAACTCGGTTTCAAGCGTTCGGCAATCAAGCAACATCGCATGATTCTCGCGACCTTCCGCCGAGATCATCTGATCCATAATTCCACACTTACAGCCAACAAAATCATTCTCTGCCTGCTGACCGATTAAAGCAATATCCGCCTGGCTAATTTCCAGGTTGTGTAGAACCTTAAATGTTTGTCCAATTACAACTTCAAGCGCAGCGGAAGAACTCAAACCCGCTCCCTGAGGTACGTTTCCACTAACGGCTATATCTGCGCCGGTAAACTCGTAGCCTCTTGTAATCAAACAACTAACTACGCCTCTGATGTAATTAGTCCACATCTTATCTTGTTGGAAGGTGATGGCTTGACTTAGGTCAAATTCATCGATGGCATTACCATAATCAGCCGAGACAACACGGACTAAGTTGTCGTCACGTTTGGTTGCCGCCACAACAGCCTGATAATCAATAGCACACGGTAGAACAAAGCCATCGTTATAGTCTGTATGCTCACCAATAAGGTTAACACGTCCAGGAGCTTGGATAATGTGGCTCGGCTTGTAACCTAGAACCGCTTCAAATGAAGTCATAACGTTTTGTACGAGTTCTGACATGAGGTATTCCTTGTTTATTCAATATAGTGCAAAGGGTTTACAACCCTAAGAGCCAAAAATTACGGTTGCTCTTTATAGTGGATATCACTTAAATCACGTAGACGCTGCGCGGCTTGCTCAGCAGTTAAATCGCGTTGGCTCTCTGCAAGCATTTCGTACCCGACCATGAACTTACGTACTGTTGCACTGCGCAACAGCGGTGGGTAGAACAAAGCGTGAAGCTGCCAATGTTCGATGTCAGTGCCTTGTTCAAAAAATGGTGCATAGTGCCAGCCCATGGAATATGGGAATGAACACTTAAAAAGATTGTCATAACGACTCGTCAGCTTTTTAATAGCAATCGCTAGGTCATCTCGCTGTTCATCGTCCAATTCGTTCATTCGACGGATGTGTTTTTTAGGCAACAACATTGTTTCAAATGGCCATGCAGCCCAGTACGGTACGAGAGCAACCCAATGCTCAGTCTCTACTACGATGCGAGAACCATCTTTCAACTCTGCATCGACATAGTCGACCAGTAAGTTACTTCCATGTTCTTGGTAATAAGCCTTTAAGTTCGCTTCTTTCCTTTCGATCTCGTTCGGTAAGAAACTGTTAGCCCAAACCTGCCCATGTGGGTGAGGTTGTGAACAACCCATTGCTTCGCCTTTATTTTCGAAAGCTTGAACCCAAACGTACTCCTTACCTAGAGCTTCAATCTGCTCATTCCATGTGTCTACGACACCACGGATCTGATTCACTGATAATTCTGGCAACGTCTTACTATGATCTGGCGAAAAGCAGATCACACGACTAAGTCCACGAACTCCCTGAGTTCTGAACAGAGGGTTCTCACTCTCAGGCGCATCAGGTGAATTGGTCTTTAGCGCTGCAAAGTCATTTTCGAATACGTATGTTCCTTTGTAATCGGGATTAACATCCCCGGAAATACGCTCATTTTTTGGACAAAGAAAACACCCTTCGTCATAGTGTACTAATGATTCCGTCGACGGTTTTTCATCTGCGCCACTCCAAGGACGTTTGGCACGATGAGGAGAGACTAGAACCCACTGCCCGGTCAAAGGGTTATAACGACGATGTGGGTGATCTGCGGGATTAAATTCAACGTTCGACATTTTTATACTCATATCTTATTAATAGAGGGGTTTTGTTCTAACTAATTAGTTAGTAACCTTGAGGGTTCTTTGATTGCCAATTCCAGGTATCAATTGCCATATCAGAAACACTGAATTTTGCCTTCCATCCAAGCTCTAACTCTGCTTTTTCAGAACTAGACCAACACTCCGCAATATCACCATCACGACGTTCGCACAGTTGATATGGGATTGGGTTACCACAAGCATTCCCAAATGCTTCAATCATTTCTAAAACACTTGAACCTTTACCGGTACCAAGGTTATAGACATGCAAACCATTTTTAGGGCTAGCTGAATTAAGTGCTGCAATATGACCGTCGGCGAGATCCATAACATGAATATAATCACGTACACCTGTTCCATCTTTCGTTGGATAATTACTGCCATATACAGAGAGCTTGTCACGACGACCTACCGCAACTTGGGCAATAAATGGCATCAAATTATTAGGAATACCTTGCGGATCCTCACCAATTAAACCAGATGGATGTGCACCTACCGGATTGAAATATCGCAATAGTGTGATGCTCCAGTCATTATCGGAGTGGAAAAGATCGGCTAAGCACTCTTCAACCATATATTTACTACGACCATATGGATTGGTCGTTTTTCCTGTTGGGCTCTTCTCTGTAATTGGTACAGTCTCTGGATCACCGTAAACGGTTGCAGATGAACTAAATACCAACTTTTTCACACCAGCTTCACGCATACAGCGAGCCAGTGCAATGGAACCGTTAACGTTATTGTCATAATAATCGAGAGGTTTAGCTACAGATTCTCCCACTGCTTTTAAACCAGCGAAGTGAATTACGGCATGGATATTATGGTCAGTAAAAATAGACTTAAGAACTGATTCGTCACGTACATCACCTTGATAAAAAATAGGCTTACAGCTCGTTAACTCTTCTATTCTGTCTAACACATTCAATTTTGAGTTACACAAATTGTCAATTATTATCGGCTCAAATCCCGATTTAATCATTTGTACACAGGTATGACTCCCGATATAACCTAAACCACCCGTGACTAGTACTTTCATTTTCCACCTCCGACACATCAATATGCATAAACTATGACAAGGCCACAATAGAGCCAACTCTTAAACGACCATGTTCAAACTAGGTCTAATCTTACCGTTGAACCGTCTGTAATACCGTGATCCACCGCACATCAGTGTAAACGTTTACACATTGATATGCAAAATTATGAAGCTAACACTAGCCTTCACTGCGCCTTTAAGTGCTTTTTATTACAAAAGTATGAAAACCCCTAGAAGAAGGTGATAACGTTTACATAAAAATAGAAATGACTAAGTAACATCCCTTCTCCGTCATTTTCGCCATAGTAAAACCCTACAACCTAAACCTGCGACCATAGTTCAATCAAAGCGGGAGTAGGCATGTGGCGCAGAGTCAAATTCAGTGTGACAACATAGGTCTTCACTGAGCTCGAAAAATCAAATTGGGATATGAAGTATGCACTGAAAAAACAATTTAAAAAGAGCGTCAATGAAGACGTTCTGGTTGGGATTCTTAGCGTTTCGAGCAATTTTTGAAAGAGCTCACTCTGCCTCTTGGACAAGACTAGTGTACAAGAGGCAGCCGCCATAGGCGGTTGTTTAGGAATGACAATAAAAGGGGAATCGTGTCCCCAGTTATGAACAAGTTAGAAACTTTGATGAAATGCAACGTTGTTTTTAAGATTAATTATCTGTTTCAGAACAACATCTTCTGGAGCATCTCTCTTATATTTAACTGAATCTTTTGCATCCATAAACAGACTAAACACTTCATATCCATGATTTGTAGCTGCTTGATAAAAATAATCCAAATCACTATTTTTTGAAAACGAGTTGGTTACAGCGATAGTTTCTATACCATCTCGCATTAAATTCAACACAGACTCCCTACAATACTCATCAGCATGAACTTTTAGTTTCTCGTCATATTTGTTTTGACCATATCTTGCATAATAATCCCAACAAGAAACAACATTATCACTAATCGTATTGGCAAACTCAGTTTTACCGGTACCAAATGGACCACGAACAATATATAGAATTTTCATAATTACTCCTCCATGATTATGATTTACGCTGTGATAGGTTCTTCATTTGCTTCTTGATTTTTTGCTTTCTTCGGCCCACTTAATGTAAATAGTGCAAGAATAGTCGCGGCAGCAGAGAATACACCAAAGTAGATATAACTCATTGGGAAGCCATACGAGTCGTACATCGTGCCCATCACTGGTGCAGCAATCGCAGTCATTAAGTTATTGATTACTTGGAAACCGAACATATAGGTGAAGGAGTTAACTTTCTTATCAAACTGTTCCGCAATATAAGCAAAAACTGACACGATAAGTAGCGGATTGACAATACCAAACAGTAGTTTTGCTACTATAGCGAGGTAGAGATTTTTCTCACCTAAGCCAGCGAAGCCAATCATCAACAAGAATGATGTGATGCCAACCGCAGTTAGTATTAGGCTTCCTTTTGCACCGATTTTCTTAATAATAAATGGTACGCCAGCACTAACTGCAAACAAGAATATTGCGGTAATACCATCCATATTTGAGCTAAACGTAATACCCTCTTCTTGCGTTGGGAAGAAACTGATGAAGTAGCGAGTAAATTGTGACATTGATGTCCAAAAAACAACAGAAATCGTTCCGGCATAAGTCATGAATGCCCACATCTTTTTGTTTTTCAAAAGCTTAATAACATCTTCTTTCTTGATTTTCTCAGCCGATAGAACGTCATTGTCGACTTCGTCCAAGTGACGCACTCGCAATGAGAAAGCAAAGAACAACATTAGCAATGCCGCAACACTACATGCAACAAAGATAAGGTCTGGGTTAATGTTATATAGGTATCCCGCTAGAATCGCAGATGCACCCCAAGCAGCAATACCAAAACCATTTACCAAACCAAAGTCATTGTTGTGGCAACGTGCAAATCGGTCTGAATAAGAAGCAATAACCCCACTACCTGCTTGGAACAACATTCCTAAATAAATCGAACCAACGATAATCCCAGGTACAAACGTAGCTTCATTACTTAATAACGGACCATATACGTAGATATAGAATGGCCCAATTAAAACACTGAGAACTGAAATAAAGTACAGTAGGTTTTTCTTAAGACCTAGTTTATCCATGATATAGCCCATGACAGGTTTAAATAAAACCGCTATACCTGTTTGTAGTCCAAATAATACACCTATTTGTGAACCATCAATACCAACTCTATCATTCAGCCATACCGCGAATAGCGAACCTGAACTCAAAGACCAAAAAAAGTTGTAAAAAAAGTACATAAGACAAACTTTGCCCATTGCTACTTTATTCGAATCGGTTTTCATATTTACTCCGTCATATACCCAAACAGTCACTACTTCGACTTGTCAAAAATTTCTAAAGCCAATTTTATAGTGTTAAACACAAGCAGACAGTGACAGGTGTAACACTTTGGAACATTGGACCACACTAAACTCATATTTGGTGAACCAAACATGCAAAGAAGTTTACCTATTTTGAGTTTATTGAGAGCAACTCGAGAAAAGACAATTTATAGCCAACTCAACGGGTGACCTTTTGTATTGGTAACCGACGCACCCTGGAAGAATTAAAAAGCTGAACACTAATGACATTACATAAAAAAAGGCGAACCATGAAATACAAAGTTCGCCTCGTCGCAATAATAACGGATTCTAACTATTGAGAAACTCGTATACCCCCGGTGCGACAGGAATTCCACTCTCCAGACATTCAGATTTGTATGCAACTTGCGGATCGTTTGGCGCAAGCACCTTGTCAAATCCCGGCGCTGGCTTAACTTGTCTTAACTCACTCACCATAGAGGCCATCGATTGAGCAAACAAAGGCGTTCCGAATTGTTCAGGATTGATCACAATAACCAAACTAGCCAACTCACGCATCTTATCGTAATCACTGTACATTCCAGTAATGTTGTTACCATATTTAGCGCCCATAAGGATCCCAGTCAATGCATCAATAGCTAAAGCGATACCAGAGCCTTTGTGACCACCAAAAGGCAGTAAGTTTTCTACCTTGTGCGGATCAGTTGTTTGATTACCTTCAGCATCAATCGCGACACCTAACGGAATTGAACTACCCGTTTCTTTTGCATGCAACAACTTACCAAAGGCAGTGGCGCTGGTCGCCATGTCAATAATCATAGGATGACTATCCTGAACGGGAAAACCAAACGCTATTGGGTTAGTTCCGAGAAACCGACCAACGCCACCATGAGGGGCCATACAAGCATCCGTTTGGGTCATGCCAATGCCAATCATTCCTGCTTCAGTTACCATATTCATAAAATAAGAAAGTGCACCACAATGTGAGGCTTTTTTTATACTGACAAACCCAAGCCCAGTATCCCTGGCCATATCGATCGCGTATTGCGTGGCAGCAGCGAGTGCAGGATGCCCTAACCCATCGTCGGCATCGAATATACCAACAGAAGGTGAAATTTTTTCAAAATGATGAGTCGTCATTGGGTTTAAGCCACCAGCGTTAACTCGCTGGCAGTAATGCTCTACACGCATTACACCATGAGAATGAACACCTGTTAGGTCAGCATATATCAGCACATCTGCAACGCAACGTGCGTCCGCAGCGGTAAAACCTGCTTCTAAAAGTTTTTGAGTTGCCATTGCTCTCAACTCTTTTTCTTTTACCCTAACTGTCGTCATATTTACCTCTTAAACCTGATGTTGGGATCGCCTAAACGTTTTTAGAACTATTCATGTCTTTCCACGGGCCAAACCCACACCTGGTTGACCAATACCTTCTATTTATAATGAATAGTTGAACTAATTTCAGTGATAGTAATCACAAACAACAAGAATGCAACGCATATGGCCAACCAATTGATCGAAATATGTTCAACACTTTATACGAGCATCGAAGTGTAGGCATTTTTGTGGGGTAACGCTAATCTGGAATATGCCGCCTCCTGCCATTTTATCGCCGATGCTCACTTTTAATCCCTTACCAGGCTGCTGCCTATCACTTTCTAAAACACTAATTTCGTGCGCACTGTCACGCAATGCATCAGTTTAAGATACGACTTATTGCACCAAAATTAAAATTGGTTTACCTTTCTAAAAAATAACATGATTCTCAGAGGTAAATATGGACAATTCAGGGAAAAAGCTCAGCCTCGCTAGCCGTCGCGCTATCGAATTGGGCTATGACAAGAAAGGCCCGGAATGGATGGTAGAGTTCGACGTTATCGATTTGAAAGGTGACTTTGAGTTTGAAGATGGTGTGATTAGACGAGACCCAACGGCCGTCATTAAAGCTGACGGACTATATCACTGTTGGTACACGAAGGGCGAAGGCGAAACACTCGGTTTCACAGGCAATATCGCCGATAAAGTGTTTCCATGGGATCTCACGGAAGTCTGGCATGCAACGTCTGAAGATGGCATCACGTGGAAGGAGCAAAGACCTGCCATACAAGCGGGAGAAGCCGGTCAATACGACGACCGCGCCGTGTTTACGCCAGAAGTGCTTGTCCACGACAATAAATACTATCTCGTATATCAAACTGTAAAATCTCCTTATACCAATCGCCAATACGAAGAGATTGCAATGGCCTGGTCAGACAGTCCATTTGGTCCTTGGACTAAGTCTGAAGCACCGATTCTGAGCCCTTCGAAAGATGGCGAGTGGCTCGGTGACGAAGATAATCGATTTATCGTGAAGTCAAAGGGAAGTTTTGATAGTCATAAAGTTCACGATCCGTGTTTAATGTTCTTCAACGATAAGTTTTACCTATATTACAAGGGTGAAACAATGGGCGAAGAGATGAATATGGGTGGGCGAGAGATAAAGCATGGTGTTGCGATTGCAGACCACATTCTAGGTCCATATATTAAGTCAGAGTACAACCCAATAACGAACAGTGGCCACGAAGTCGCGGTATGGCATCATAATGGCGGAATCGCTTCTTTGATTACGACAGACGGTCCAGAGAAAAACACGATTCAATGGGCAAAAGACGGTATTAACTTTGAAATCATGTCTTATATAAAGGGAGCACCGGAAGCATTAGGCATTTTCCGCTCAGAAGAACAAGAAGATGCCTTGACGCCTGGACTAGAATGGGGCTTGTGCCATAAGTACGATCCATCATGGAATTGGAATTTCATTTGCCGTTACCGTGTTAAACGACAGATACTCGACGCAGGCACATTCCAGAACAGCAATTAATCTAAAAATTATAGCAGCTACATCGTATCATCTCCTGACAGCTTGGAGATGATACGTTTTTTGTCAATTGCCATTAACTATTTAATATCATTACGCTTACTCCAAGCGTAAAGGGAATATTGACCAAATATAAGGCTATTATTATGCCAAGGAAAGAAGTTTTATTTAATGATAATTGGCAATTTCTCTTAAAGAGTACACCAAACTTCTTAGCAGATGACTGGCAATCGGTTCGATTACCGCACGATTGGAGTATCACCTTACCATTTTCAGCGGAATTAGATGGTGCAACAGGTTATCTTCCAGGTGGAATTGGTTGGTACAAAAAACAGTTCATAAATCCAAAATCAAGCCAACAACAAAAAGCCTTCCTAGTTTTCGACGGGATCTACAACCATGCACAATTATGGTTAAATGGTACACATCTCCATATTCAACGCTACGGTTATTCTCCGTTTATTATTGACATCACAAAACACTTAGAGGGTGACAATGAGCTACTAATAAAAGTCGACCGAACGCGTTACATCGACAGCCGTTGGTATACCGGATCAGGCATATACAGAGATGTGCATTTAGTGGTCACTGAAGAGTCTCATATCGCTTTATGGCAAAATAGAATCACGACGCCATTAATTAAATATGATTCTGCTGAAGTTAATCAAAATGTCGCGATTGATTTTTCATTATCAGACATTGATAAAACGGCGACATTGGTCTCAAAAGTATTTGCAGTAGACGGACAAGAACCCGTATCGGTGTGCAGACATCAAGCGATTATTGAAACCGAGTCCGAAGAATACAATCTCACCCTACCCGTAGAGAGACCTAGACTCTGGAGTACAGAATCGCCCTATCTCTACACCGTGTTATCAGAGCTTTATGTTGATGGTGTCTTGCGCGATACCACCGAAGAAAGATTCGGCATACGAAGCTTCAACTTTGACCCGGTTGAAGGGTTTTCATTAAACACGAAACCAATGAAAATTCAGGGAGTATGCTTGCATCATGATGGCGGTATTGTAGGAGCAGCTGTACCACGAGAAGTCTGGCATCGTAGATTGCTCGCTCTCAAAAGTGCAGGTGTTAATGCTATCCGAATTGCGCATAACCCCGCATCAAATGAACTGCTAAATCTCTGTGACGAACTAGGTTTACTCGTACAAGATGAACTTTTCGATGAGTGGGATTACCCTAAAGATAAACGCCTCAACATGGGCGAACAACACAGTGACTATTATTCTCGCGGCTCCTATGAGTATTTTCAAGAAGATGCAAAAAAGGATGTAGAGAACACCATATTGTGCCACCACAACCATCCATCCGTGTTTATGTGGAGTATTGGCAACGAAATTGAATGGGCATACCCTAGAAATGTTGAAGCAACAGGATTTTTCGATCCAAAATGGGATGGTAACTACTTTTGGAGTCTTCCACCGAACTCTCCATCTCAGATCGCGCATGAGCTAAATACGTTACCCAAGCATCAATATGACATTGGTCAGACCGCTCAGCGTCTTGCTCGTTGGGTTAAAGCCATAGACCCTAATCGACCAATCACCGCCAACTGTATTTTCCCATCAGTCAGTTACCTTTCTGGCTATGCTGATGCTCTCGATGTAATAGGCTATAGCTATCGACGTGTCATTTACGATTATGGTCACCAGCACTACCCTCACCTGCCAATTATTGGTAACGAAAACCTACCACAATGGCATGAATGGAAAGCTGTTATTGAACGTCCATTTGTTTCCGGGCTTTTTCTATGGACAGGAATTAATTACTTAGGCGAGTCACACAATCAATGGCCTACAACAACGACCAACAGTGGGTTGCTCGATACTGCGGGATTTAAAAAACCAGGTTACTTTTTTGTTTCAATCGCTCTGGACCAAGACACCTCTAACCAAAATTTACACCCACCGATCCAAAGACAGCCACCTTAAGATAGATAAGGCGAGTTACTCGGCGTATGAAGGTGATCCCCATCAGTGGGAGCAAAAATTATGGTCGTGGCATGAAGTAAAACAACACTGGAACTACGATGACAATGAATGGGTCATTATTGAGGTTATTTCCAACTGTCCTAGTGTTGAGCTTTGGGTGAACGATATCTCATATGGTGTACGTCGCTTAGACAAACAGAATGATCGCATGTTGCGTTGGGCTGTACCTTTCTCGTCTGGCGTTATTAAAGCGATCGGCAAAAACAGTGACAACTCGATATGCGTTAACACCATCGCCACGGCTCATGAACCACATTCCATTAAAATCACAGAGGACGTGGTTTCCAGCAGCGATCAAGTAAAACACCTAGTGGTATCACTCATTGATCAAAACGGTGTGCCAATTGTGCATAAAGATACGAGCTTTACACTCGACCAAACAAATAACCTCGATTGGTTAGGCAGTGATAATGGTAATGTGCAGAGTCAGACGTGCTTCTCGGATAAAAAACTAAACACGTACCAAGGTAAAACGTTGTTATTAGTACGCACTCAAGTTCCAAACGAAGATTGGTCCTTGTCAGTACGACATCCAGTTCTTGGTCGTTATACTTATCATTCAAACTCATCAACAAAAAACAATCACTAAAGAACATGCGGAAAAGTACTCAAGTCTCTTGCTACTTGACTATATTCATCCACCAACTTTTCCGCATTTTCGCAACGTCCTGAATTAACGATAGATTATCTCCACACGTAGCATTCGCCTTTCACCTAGCACCTGCATAAATCCAAGTTACTGGTTTTCCTCTTTTATTGATAGTTTAATAACTATTACCAACTTGTTCGCACCATCAGTCGTTTTGGCGTATCAATATCGAACTAAAGTACATATTAATCAACAACTTGAACTATCATGTTTTTGTTCGATACTTTAGTCATACCAAAAATAAATAGTTTTCGCAGTGGTTTTAGAGGCTCGGGAGTTTTGTCTATAGACATTATCTAGGCCTGCCATCAGTCACCTACGGGTCGCACCCGACCACAGGTGAGCATAACAATTGGAGTGTCACAATGAGAATAACATGGTTATTTGCTGCTTTGGTACTTGGTGGGTGCTCAGCATCACCTGATATGGCTGCGAACGAAGAGACATGGAAGCAATACGGATATGATCAATCTGTTGTAGGGCTCTATCCTATGTCAAGCGAACAGATAAGCACGCTTTCAGAGGCTAACAAGGCAGCTTACAAAGAAGGGTACAACATTGGACGTACAGACTACTGTAGTTGCGCGCCCGTAGTGAAAAGAAAGTACATGAACGACCACTACGGAAGGATCTGCTCTCAATACCAAAAACTATAATCATCGAACACAATAATTATAGGTACTCCCATTCATTGGATGCAGCAAGCCATTCTGGCGTGATGTATGCTCATCCATACCCGCTTCCCCAGATTTCAGCACATTCCCCCCTAATTACAATACCGGCAATATCTTTTTCATAACCTGACTTTAATCGTTTTTAGGATCCAAAGATCACCCCTAACCACTCTGTTGATCTTTTGTTTTGCTACTCCTCACATAACCATCAAAAAAACCTACCTTTGTATATTCCAAAATTTATACTTGAATTAAGAATTTATATATGAAGGAATGATAATGACTAGACGAGTTCAAGACCTAAGCGGATGCCGATGGCAAATGGAGCGAATGAGACCTGGACAAGGTAAAGAGGAAGGGTTGCATCTTTTGCCTGCCGAGTACCAAGGTACGACTTTTAGTTGGAATTTCGCATCTGTACCCGGAGATGTTTACACTGATCTTTATCGAGTTGGCGAACTTGAAGACCCTAATTTTGGCCGAAACATGCATCGAGCTAAGTGGGTTCAAGAATACGAATGGTGGTATCAACGCCGCTTCGCTATCGATAGCGCGATGAAAGGTCAGCAAATAAGGCTAATTTTTGAGGGTGTAGATTACAGTTGTGAAGTTTGGCTCAACGGCCAGTTTCTCGGTAGGCACGAAGGCATGTTCTCATCTTTCGACTTTGATATTACTGACATCGTAAGTTACGAAGATTGGAGAGACGGTTCTAATAACCTGATGATAAAATTGGATCCACCACCAAAAAACTACCGTAATTGTGGTGGTAAAAAAGTCAATTTTTCCGGGGATTACTTCTCAGGTTTAATTCCTTTTGGTATCTGGCGCCCCGTAAAAATAGTGGCTACGAATCCGGTCCACATTGATGACGTTCGTACCGATGTAACTTTGCTTGATGACAACACCGCAACAGTACACATTGAAGCTGTTATTAAAAATGGTAGTAATGATCTCAAAAGCCTGTCTTTGTCATCCGTAGTGAACGGAAAAAACTGTGAGACTGCGACATACACTGACCTGCTATCAGTGTCACTCTCTCCGGGCCAGAACATAGTAAAAACCACCATCGTCGTAGAAAATGCTCAACTATGGTGGCCGTGGGATATGGGGAAACCTAACCTCTATCAGCTGGACGTATCTTTGTTAGAAGCAGACACTTCTACTCTGGATACATTTTCGGAAACCATAGGACTAAGAGAAGTCGAGATGGAAATGAATCCAGGGTTCACAGCTGAAGAAGTTGAGTTCCCATGGACATTCAAGATCAATGGTAAACGCCACTTTCTTCGCTCAGCTTGTTGGGGTGGTCAGCCCTCGTTCTTCTATGGACGCAATAATAACGAGAAATACCAGCATCGATTGAACCTCGTCAAAGACGCCAATATCAATAACTTGCGAATCTTTGGCTGGCATCCGCCAGAAGTGCCTGAATTTTATCGTCTTTGCGATGAACTCGGAATCACAGTATGGACAAACTTCTCTCTTGCAACACAAGCCTATCCAAAGGATGAAGAGTTTATAGAGGGTGTCCTACACGAGTGCCATCAAACCGTTACGCAACGCAGGAATCATCCGTCACAAATTTTTTGGATGGGTGGAGAGGAAGTCTTCTTCTCTGGTGCGCATGAAGAAAGTGGCAATAAAATATTGATGGAGCGAATCGGTGAAGTGGTCAATGCGGCCACTAATATTCCCTACGGACTTGCGTCTCCGTTGAGCTCAGAGTCAGCAATCAATATGGGGTTCAAACCCAAAGAGTCGATGCATGCAAACGAACATTACTACCAGGGTGGCGCGGGGTTCATGGAGGAGTATTACCCGTCACTTGACTGTGCGATCATCCCAGAATTAACTGCAGCGTCATCGCCAAATGTCAGTAGCTTAAAACGGTTTATTCCGGAACAAGAACTATGGCCAATGGGACCTAGCTGGGCCTATCATTGGGCTGATATTGATATTCTAAAAAATCTCAACTTTGAAGTCTTCAACGACTACAAAATGGACTCACTCGAGCAGTTTGTCGAAGCAACACAAATTGCACAGGGTACCGTGATTCAATTTGCCCTAGAACACTATCGCCGACAAAAACCAAAAATGAGCGGTATCGCGATTTGTCACTTTATTACCCATGTGCCTGATATCAAATGGGGTGTGGTCGACTATTATGGTGAGAAGAAACGCTCATTTGAATACCTAAAACGCACCTATCAGCCGCTTTTACCAAGTCTTGCTTTCAAAAAGAGACGCTGGGAAGCTGGTGAGGAATTCAACGCAGAGCTGTGGGTTGTCAATGACTATCAACATGAGTTCAGTAATTTGGTTTTAGAGTGGCAGGTCAATTATCAAAGACAGCCGACAGGCAGAGAAGATCAGATACAAATCACTGTAGACCCAGATTCATCGGCGTTCTTTACCAACGTAAGCTGGGTGTTGCCACAGGATGCTGATGGCACATTTGACGTCGAATGTATCATTCGTAACGAAAACGGAGACACAGTTTCGACAAATAGCTACAAGCTTCTCGTCGGCAATCAAGACCAAGCTAAAAAACAAAGTCTGAGTTACTTAGCTGACGCAAAGAAAAGACTCGAAAAGCACGGGCACGGAGTGTATCGATATTGGCCAGAAATGTGGCATATAGATTAACTTAAGACAAAGGGTTGTAGATTGAGGAGCTTTCAAGCTCCTCATTTTGATCCCAATACAGTAAAGTACATAAAGTGTAATTAACCTAACTAAGTATCGAAGATGACGAACAAATATGCGGTTCCAGCATTAGATAAAGGATTGGATATTCTTGAGCTTCTTGCTACCCAAGAATCCCCACTGTCTCAGGCGGAAATTGCCTCTGCCCTTGATCGTAGTAGCAACGAAATCTATCGCGTACTGATAGGACTTGAGGCTCGCGGTTATCTGAATCGAGATCCTGATTCAGGTAAGTACCTGATGTCTCTTAAGCTTTATACTCTGTCTAGGCAGATATCACCGTTAGATCGAATTCGAAGGCATGCCCTGCCTCTAATGGAAGACTTGGCGTTTAGCTGTGGGCAGTCTTGTTACCTGTCTATGTTGTATCAAAGCCAGTCTATGGTTATCGTCAATGCAAATAACCATGGTCCTATCACTCTCGCTGTCGCGGAAGGTGTTCTTTCAACCCCCTCTCAATCCGCAGCAGGTCATATACTTCTAGCCAACAGTAAAGCGTCCGTCCAAACGATGATTTTAGATAGAGATGAAGATTTTAGCGCACTAACAAAAGGAAAAAAAAGCGCTTTTCGAGCAATGCTGACGCAAACTAAACAACGCCAATTTTCTACGGCAGAATCCCCTTTCCTTCCTGGAATAACAGAGATTTCAACATTAATCGGGGAGTCTGAGGGGGGAAATAATTGGAGCACTGACGGTTCCAGTGTTGCCAACCAAAGCAAAAGAAGAATCAAGTGAAGCGCTTAAAAATGCCATGATGAACACGGCGAGACAGATTTCACTAGAAATAACTCATGGATAGCATGGCTGTCTCGAGACCATCAACCAATTTTGTACACCAAAATACCACCCATAAAAATGTATGGTCCGCCCCGTTATTGCAACTACAATTTAGTAATAACGGAGTTGGTTTGCGCTAATGTATTCGGAGTCCACGTTGGGAACACTAACTTCCCCGCTCCACGATGATATCCGCGCCAGATTATCCTTAAAAAACCGAAAGCATTTAATGCTATTTTTTATGACAGGTTACTAATCTGGCCGATTGACCGTTTTTGTCATCACGTTCATTGGCGTTGCAAACTTGGTTATGGCTATGCAGCCTGAAAAGCTTGGCGGTGGTACAACACCGCCCAAGCTATTCTTGCCAGCTTGTTGGCAAGTGCTACTAAAACCACGTTAAAAGGTTTCGTTGCTCGAAGATTCACTAGCCAATCTCCAAACACCTTTCCTGTAGTTTCTATCCTAGAAAGTACGGCCCGAGCGCCATGAATAAATAGAGTCCTTAGGTGTTTATTCCCTCGTTTACTCATGCCTAACAGCTTAGACTTCCCCCCTGTTGAGAATTGTCTAGGGACTAACCCAAGCCATGCTGCCATCTCTCGCCCTCCGTCAAAATTAGAAGCTGAACTGATGTTCGCTACGCACAACGTTGCCGTTAAATCACCGACCCCTGGGATGGTCTTCAGCAACTCTGCACTTTCATTACTTATAGCGATGCTTTTCAACTTTTGGTCTTGCTCAGAGACTCGGTCATTTAAGTACTTGTAGTGTTCATGAATCGAGAGAAGTTCAGCAATAAGACTTTGTGGCAATTCAACACCTTGCTCCGCTAACCATTGAAACAGTGCTTTCATCTTCGCATGCCCTTTAGGGAAGCTGAGTCCAAATTCGAGTAGCACTGCACCAATACGACTCATACACGCGGTTCGCTCTTTTACATAGCCTTCTCGTACACGATGAATAGCAGAGATGACTTGAGCTTCTTCTGATTTAACCGAGACAAATCTCATGGTTGGTCGACTGGCGGCTTCGGCTATCGCAGCTGCGTCGATGAAGTCGTTCTTATTGCCTTTGACATAAGGCTTTACATATTGAGGCGGGATGAGACGAACTCGATGCCCAAAGGCTTGGCACTTTCTTGCGAGCCAGTGTGCACCACCGCAGGCTTCGAAAGCAATCGTTATGTGTTCGAGTGCGGATAAGAAACGCAGGAGTTGGCTTCGATTAAACTTACGGCGAATAACTTCCTTTCCAGAATAACTATTACCTACTGCATGAAAGCAGTGCTTACCTAAATCGATTCCTAAAATGTGGATGGTAGACATATGGTTCACCTCGTTCTGAGAGCCTACTCTAAGCGTAGGGGCTTAAGAGTGAGGCGGACCATATAATTAAACCGCCTAATGAGACTATCAAATCAAAAGGCGGTTAACACTACTTTGGAGAACTATTTTAACTTGTTAAGTATGCATAGACGCTTTTCGCGACTGGGATGCCCTCAACTTCACACTTGGCTTTGTAAGCAACTTGTGGGTCGTTAGGCGCGAGTACTTTTTCTGTACCTGGTACTGGTGCGACGGCTCTCAGCTCAGACACCATCGCCGCCATAGTCACTGCGAACAATGCATTACCTAGCTTCTCAGGGTTAATCACAATCACCAAGCTAGCCAGTTTACGCATCTTGTCGTAATCACCGTACATGCGTACGACGTGATTGCTGAAGTTTGCTCCCATCAATGCTCCAGTCAAAGCATCAATTGCCAATGCGATACCAGACCCTTTGTGACCACCAAACGTCAACAGGTTTTCAACTTTATGAGGGTCTGTTGTCACATTGCCTTCGACATCGATTGCTAGGCCTTCGCCTATTGATTGGTTGGTCTCTTTTGCGTGCAATAGTTTGCCAAAAGCGGTTGCACTGGTTGCCATGTCTAAGATCATTGGCGAGCCACCCTCAACAGGGAAACCAAACGCTATTGGGTTAGTGCCCAAAAATCGCTCTGCTCCACCGTGAGGCGCTACACAAGTATCAGTTTGAGTCATGCCAATCGCAATCATACCTTGACTGGTCGCTTGCTCCATGAAGTAAGACAACGCGCCACAATGAGAGGTATTCTTAACACTGACAAAACCTAATCCAGTCTCTTTGGCAAGTTCAATACCATGATTGGTTGCCGCGATAAGACCTGAATGTCCCATACCATCATCGGAGTCTAAAATGGCTACCGAAGGAGATACTTGTTCAATAGTAAACTTCGCGTTTGCGTTAAGACCACCAGCAGCAAGTCTATTGCAATAGTGTTCAACTCGCATTACACCATGTGAGTGCACGCCTGTGATGTCGGCATGAACTAACACATCCGTCACTTCATTTGCCGTTTTTTCATCAAGTCCTGCTGCAAGGAGTTTGCCAAGCGCAAGAGATTTAAGCTCTTCTGATTTAACGTTGATTGTAGACATGTTACTTCCCTTTAAAAATTGATTACGCCTTTGACTAGCTCTTTATTCTCAACAACATCTTGCTTGTAGTTATTGCCGAAGGTGTGGAAGTCATAGTCTTTATTTTTCATGATATCTTGGTTAATAGCGCCTGAAGCCATCAACTCAATAACGCGTTCAAAATCCACTCGAGTTGCGTTGCGACTGCTCAACAGTGTTGTTTCTTTTTTATGGAATGTTGGATCATCTATAACTAAGTCACCGATATAAAGGCCGATAAATACAATTTTTCCGCCATGGCGAATCAAATCTACACTGCGTGACATAGAACCTTTATTACCGGTTGCATCCATTAACACACACGCTAACTCACCGCCAAAAGCTGCTTTCAAGTTTTGAACGTACTCGTCCTCAAGCGGGTTGAGGGATTTAACGCCTAATTTGGTAACCACTTGGTCGCGTCGGCCAGCATCAACATCAACCACAACGACATTAGCACCTTCCGCTTTTGCAATTGCCGCAGCGGCAAGGCCTATCGGACCAGCACCCACTACAACGACATTGTTGCGAGCGTTAATCTCAGCACGACGCACAGCGTGAGCACTGATAGCGAAGCACTCAACCAGAGCGCCCTCTGAGCTGCTAACGTTCTCAGGAAGTTCAACTAAGTTATCTTCGTAAACCGCTAAATATTCTGAAAAGCCACCATCACGATGAACACCATATAGCGATACATTTTCACAACAGTTTGTTTTGCCTTCATTACATGCAGAACACGTTCCACAAGGTACGCAAGGGATTACAGAATAGCGCTTACCCGGCGTTGCCGACTGACAAGCTTGACCTACTTTTTCCGCTGTACCACAGATCTCATGTCCAAGTACTCTTGGGTAGGAAAAAAATGGCTGTCTGCCCGCGTACGCGTGAATGTCAGTACCACAAATACCTACAGAGTTAATCTTAATAAGTACTTCATTATCTAAGATCGACGGAATATCACGTTCGATATATTCGATGCTATTTGGTTCATGGCAAATAAGTGTTTTCATGGGTGTTTCCTTAATTCTCGGCAATAGAATCAATGACAGCATTGATTCCTTTAGATTCAATAGACATAAATGCTTCAATCACTTTTTCGTGAAACTCTGGGTTCTCGGATTTGTGTGAACCAAAGATTTTTTCGATTGATAGCAGTGCATTCGCTTTCTCCACTGAAGGAGCATCACTCAAGGCAATTTCTTTATAGATAGCCTCAAGTGGATCAAAAATTGTTTCACCATGCAGCGCTTGGTTAATGGTGTAGTGCATCCAACCCGCAATCGCGACCGGTAGACAAACTCTGTCGATACCGCGGCGTTGCAGTGTCATAAATGGGTCGATCGAGCGTTGTGGCAGTTTTTGAGAACCGTCCATCGCAATTTGACCTGTTTTATGTTTGATATTTGTATTACTAAAACGTTGAATCAAAAGGTTGGCATAGGTTTCTAGATTGACCTCTAACCCTTCTTGTAATGATTTGGCCTGCTCTTGGGTCATTAAGCGAAGCGTTGCCGCTTTCAGTGCTTCATCTTGCATACATTCGTAGATAAATTCGTGGCCCGCTAGGCTACCGTTGTAAGCAAGAAATGAGTGGCTACCATTCAACATACGAAGTTTCATTTCTTCGTAAGGCAACACATCACCGACGAACATCGCCCCAGCAGCATCCCAATCCGGGCGGCCTGCAACAAAATTGTCTTCTACAACCCACTGCCTAAAGTCTTCACAGACAATTCCGCAAGGATCTCGATAGCCAGTTTCTTGTTCAATAACATCGAATTGATCGTCAGTCATTGCTGGGACGATTCTGTCGACCATAGTACTTGGGAATGTCACGTGCTCTTCAATCCAGTGTGCAAGTACCGGATCTAACGCTTGAGCAAATGAAACGACCGCATCCTTCGTCAGCAAGCCATTCTCTGGAATGTTGTCACACGACAACACACTAAAAGGCATCAAGCTAAGTTCACGACGCTGACGTAGTGCTTCGGTGATGCACCCTATCGCAGATTTTGGTAAACGAGGGTTCTTTAAATCAAATTGAATCAAGTCATTGCTTAAATCTAGGCGACCGGATTGCGGGTCTGTGCAGTAGCCCTTTTCCGTGATCGTCAAGGAAACTATTTTTACCTGAGGTTCCACCATTTTAGCAATTGCACGCTCAATACCATCGACTGGCGTATGAATCGACTCTGAGATCGTTCTGATCAATCGGGTATGTGTGTTGCTTGCAGACTTCTCAACAACAGTGAACAACCCTTTTTTGCTGCTGAAGGTTACCAATAAGGTCTTCAGGACCAAATAGATTGACCTCGCAGATTCCCCAAAGCTTGCCTGTAGCTTCATTGCTAAGGTCGTTATAAACCGCTTGGTGTCCTCTATGGAATGCGCCGAAACCAAGGTGAACAATATCTGTTTTTAACTCAGCTCTATCGTAAGTAGTTTGAGACGTATATTTAGCGTCAGAAATTTTTGTTGTTGATGTCATATTTCAAGCCCGATTGATTGACCATTATGTGAAGAATCGGCCTAATCCTGCCGTCCCTAAACAATTATAGACACAAATAAAGAACCAATACAAGGCCATTGGACAACCAATTTTTATAAAAAATAGTGATTGAAATAACATATTTTAGTATCAACCATACCTATAACCACTCTCAAACCACCAGAAAAACTTACTATACGGTAATATACATACAATTACTGGAACTGTGATATTACGCTTTTAAATGGCCAATAGATTGGTTGACCAGAAAAGAGACTGCATTTAGTATAGGGACAAGTTAAACCAATTCTACGTGATATGGCAAACAGCCCTCTATCTGTTACCTAAATTCAATCTGTGAGTGTAAAAATGAAAGACAACAGTCCAAAATACCCTAAAATATTGAGCTTTGGTGAACCGATGTTCGAGTTTAGTCAACTAAAGGAAGTAGATGATACACAGGGGGACTTTTTGAGTGGTTATGGTGGTGATGCGTCTAACTTCGCCATCGCAGCAGCTAGGCAAGGTGCCGACGTAGGTATGCTAACGCATCTAGGCGATGATGAATTTGGTAAGCGATTCCTAGACTTGTGGAAACAAGAACAAGTATCTGCCGACCATGTTATTTCAAATCCGGACGCTCACACTGGTGTTTACTTTATTACTCATGACCAAGAAGGTCATCATTTTTCATTTATGAGAAAGGGCTCAGCCGCATCATTAATCACGCCTGCACGCTTGCCTGTAGAGGCGATTCGCCACGCCAAATTATTTCACACGACAGCCATAACCCAAGCGATAAGCTCCACCAGTTGTGACTCGGTATTTAGTGCAATCGACATTGCCAAAAGCAATGACACATTAGTATCATTTGACACAAACTTGCGTCTTAAACTCTGGTCTCTGAAAAGAGCAAAAGCGATTATCGAAGAAACAATCTCAAGCGTCGACATTTGCTTCCCTAGTGTTGACGAAGCACAGTTGCTTACAGGGCTTGAACAACCCGACGACATCATCGACCACTACCTTAAACTAGGCGCGAAGGTCGTGGTCTTGAAACAAGGTAGTGACGGTGCAACCGTGGCAAACGAACACACTCGTCATCATATAAAACCTCATCAAGTAACCCCTGTAGATGCTACGGCGGCAGGCGATTCTTTTGCAGGTTCTTTCTGTACTCATTATGTTAATGGACTAAGCCTGGAAGAATGTCTTGCTCACGCTAATGCTACCGCTTCAATCACAATCACCGGTTACGGTGCTGTTGCACCATTGCCCACTCTTGCGCAGGTGAAATCTCGCCTTGGCTCAAAATAAAAGGGAATAATAATGTCATTACTAAACGAGCGATTGGCTCAATATAAAGTTATCCCCGTTATAGCGATTGATCGAGCGGAAGATATTTTGCCACTGGGTGAGCAATTGGTGGTCAATGGTCTCCCAGTTGCTGAGATTACCTTCCGATCCGATGCGGCAGAAGAAGCAATTAGATTGCTTCGCTCAGCGTATCCAGACATGTTAATCGGTGCTGGGACAATCTTGAATGAAGACCAAGTCATTGCGGCAAAACAAGCTGGCGCTGACTTTATCGTCTCACCTGGACTAAACCCGACGACAATCAAAGCTTGTATAAAACACAATATTGATATCATTCCAGGTGTGAATAACCCATCATTGGTCGAGCAAGCCCTCGAACTTGGCATTACCACACTTAAGTTTTTCCCAGCTGAGGCGTCGGGTGGATTGAATATGCTCAAGTCGCTGCTTGGTCCCTATCAACAAATTAAAGTAATGCCAACTGGGGGCATTAACCCAGATAACGTTCACGATTACTTATCACTATCGGCAGTACTCGCCTGTGGAGGAACGTGGATGGTAGATAAAGAACTGGTCAATGCTGGTAACTGGACTGAAATCGGCAGACTAGTTCAAGACGTTGTAAGATCTGTCGCTTAAGCACAAACAGGAATAGAAAACAGTATGAATACGGCAATTAAAAATATTGAAACAAAGTTGTTTAAGATCCCTCTAGCAGAAGTGCTTTCTGACGCTAAACATGGCGATCACGACCACTTTGAATTGGTTACCACTACAGTAACTCTAGAAGACGGAAGCAAAGGTACCGGTTACACATACACTGGTGGTAAAGGCGGTTTTTCTATCAAAGCGATGCTTGAACATGATATCCAACCAGCTCTACTAGGCAAAGATGGATCTAAAATTGATGAAATTTATGATTTCATGGAATGGCACATTCATTACGTAGGCCGCGGTGGTATTTCTAGTTTTGCGATGTCATGTGTTGACATTGCACTTTGGGATTTAAAAGGTAAACGTGAAAACCAACCACTTTGGAAAATGGCTGGTGGCAAAAATCATACTTGCCAAGCCTATTGTGGTGGTATCGATCTTCAGTTTCCGTTAGAAAAACTGCTAAACAATATCAAAGGCTATCTTTCAGATGGGTTCAACGCCGTTAAAATAAAAATCGGCCGAGAAAACATGCAGGAAGATATTGACCGTATCAAAGCCGTACGTGAGTTTATCGGTCCTGACGTCACCTTTATGATTGATGCAAACTACTCATTATCAGTCGAGCAAGCGATAACATTGTCGAAAGCCGTTGAACAATACGACATCACGTGGTTTGAAGAACCAACGATACCTGATAACTACCTGGGTTATGCAGAGATTGCTGATAATACCTCTATCCCACTTGCTATGGGCGAAAACCTGCACACCATTCATGAATTTGGTTATGCGATGGACCAGGCTAAATTAGGCTTCGTCCAACCAGATGCATCAAACTGCGGCGGCATTACAGGTTGGCTGCAAGCAGCAAACCTAGCGACTAAACATGGTGTACCAGTTTGTACTCATGGGATGCAAGAACTGCATGTAAGTTTGGTCTCGGCTTTTGATACCGGATGGCTGGAAGTTCATAGTTTTCCTATTGACCAATATACAAAACGCCCACTTGTTGTCGATAACCATCGCGCTGTTGCCCCAGAAACTCCGGGGATCGGAGTTGAATTCGATTGGGATAAGATTGCTCAGTATCAAGTTTAATCTGGTTCGATCCAGTATCTAGTTTTTCATTGACCTTAAAGACCTTTGCCCCTCAATACTGAGGGGCTTTTTTTGATTCTGCCAGCATTTCATATAGATGCCGTTACCTGTGAACTCTTTTCTTAGTCTCGACAGGCAGCAAACGCACTAACTCAGTTCGTACATTATTCAAGCAAGATCACATATCTGCAATTCTTATCATTTAGCACTCCTCTTCAGTCACAAAATCCATTTTTCAGCATGTCCACCAAAGCAAATATTGGTTAATGTAATCATGAAAACATATTTACCAAAAGGATTATTCAATATGAGCATTGGGGTCTCAAGGCGCAATATTCTCAAAGCTGCAGGTGCCGGATTGGTGGTTGGTGGCCTTTATGGACAAAGCAGTAGTAGCTTTGCGTCTACATTGGAAACTAGCGACAATATTTTGGTTGACCTAAATGATAGTTGGCAAAATACTCATGACCGAATTTGGATTGGCGGCAATTACTGGGCTAATCCAATGGAAGACTGGATGATAAAAGATGGCGGTGTTGAGGTGTTAAGCCTCGGCGGTAACAGAAGCGTTCATCTACTAACTCATCAAATAACCAACCCTACTGCAGGATTTGAGATGTCGGTCGTTGTAAAGCGTATCGATATACAACCACAGGATGGTGGCGCAGGCCTTCGTCTCGGTGCTCGAAGCGAACTAAATGACTACCGAAGCAACTGTTTCGTACAGCGCGGCTTTGATGCTTTGTATACTAAAGACACTCTCATTCTGGGTAACAAGTCCGTAAAAATGAGTTCATCGACGACTGATGAGCCCATCCAGTTATATCTGAAGGCAACGACTGTCGCAGGTGCAGTAACGGTGACGTTAACGGCTACCGAGCTTAAGAGTAAAAAAGTACTAGGTACAATAAATGCTATTGCATCTAATGATGAATTACTTGGTAATATTGCCGTCGTTAGCAACGCGAACATAGAGTCCACATATGGCAATATCATTGCAAAAGAGGACCAGGGTTGCCGCTATCGTTTCGAGAAATGGCAAGTAAAAGGCGCGGCGTTCTCTGTTGATGATACTCATCGCTTTGGCCCAATATTGTGGACCATGTATACGGTCAACAACTCCCGAAGCGACCGTGGACATGTGATGAAGATGACGGCATTCGTCGGCCCAATGGGGAACAAAGACGAACAAAACGCGACCCTTCAACTGTTTGTTGACAATGAGTGGAAAACCGCTGCTAAAGCACCTCTAAACCAAGAAAGTTGGTTCGCTACGTTCGAAATAGAAAACTGGGATGAAAGCAAATCTACATCTTATCGTGTCGTATACGCTGAGCAACATAAAGACGGAACGGAAACACTTGATGTTTGGCCAGGTGAGATTCAAGCTGAGCCCAAGGGACGTCAGTTAAATATGGCGGCATTTACTTGCCAGAATGACTACGCTTACCCTTATGAGCCATTGAGAAAGAACGTCGAAAGCCTGAACCCTGACCTATTGTTCTTTTCGGGTGATCAGCTTTATGAAAGCCACGGTGGGTTTGGTGTCATTCGATCTCCCGACGACAAAGCGATTCTCAACTACTTGAGAAAATACTATCAGTTTGGCTGGGTGTTTAGAGAATCAATGAGTCGCGCACCCACAATTTGTATCCCAGATGACCACGATATCCTACAAGGGAACATGTGGGGTGAAGGTGGCGCGATTATGGCTAACCCTGAAAAAGACCCTAGTGCTTCAGTGTTGACTGGATACATCCAATCACCGCGATTTGTTAACGTTGTACATGACACTCACACCTCCCACCATCCGGCACCTTACAACGTTGCACCTGCGGAGGCTCAAAATGGCATTAAAGCCTACTTCGGTGAAATACTGTATGGCAATGTTAGCTTTGCTGTGCTCTCTGACAGACAGTTTAAAAGCGGTCCTGATCGTGTAGACGCACTAGTTGGCATCACAGGACGAGATGAAGAACCTCTTTATTTCAACCCTTCACTCGACAACGAAAAACTCGAAATGCTAGGGGCAACACAAGAGGCGTTCCTAACAGAATGGGCTCAACAGTGGGATCAGCATGCGTTAAAAGCAGTACTCAGTCAGACTGTGTTTGCAAGTCTAGCGACACACAATGGAGGTCCAGATAAGTATCTCAAGTATGATTTTGATAGTAACGGATGGCCTGCATCAAGTAGAGACCGAGCAGTCAACATTATCAAAGACTCCATGGCACTTCATATTTGTGGCGACACACACCTCGCTTCCATATCTCAATATGGTGTTGAGAAACAACGTGATGCAAACTGGGCTTTCGCAGTACCTGCAATTGCTGCCGGATGGCAACGATTTTGGATCCCAGAGTCTGTTGGAATTGCTACAGATAACCGTCCCTCACATGGGCTTCCTCATACAGGAGAATCTCTGGATGCATTTGGAACAAAAAACTACGTCTATGCGGTCGCGAATCCCGTTGTAGGCCAATCTGACAACCGATATGTCAGAGCACAAGAAAAAGGTAGTGGATTTGGTGTTATCGAGTTTGATACCGATAAACTTACTTATCGTTGTACTGCCTATCGTTTCTTGGCTGATGTCAATAATCCTAACCTCGATAATATTTATGAAGGCTGGCCTGTAACAATAGAACAAAAAGAAAACCGTGGAGAAAATATCATTAGCTAAGTAAGGGATATAAAAAACCATATGAGAGCTCACCTTGTTGATGAGCTCTCATATCTATTTTAATAGTTTGTATCACCTCTCACCCCCGAACAAACCCTCTCATAACCGTTTCAACAAAATAAGCCAACCAACGAAAAACGACTTCCAGAAAATTGCCTGAACCATATAAACAATCACAATATAACAAGCGCCACGTCTCACTTTTATAATAAACACTAATCGATAGCAACACATTTTCCAAATTCACAAAAACAGCAATGAATAATAACATTTGTTGAACTATAATATTACAGTGCAAATACAAGGTTTGCACTACATCCAAACTATTTTTTATATCCACATATTTAAGGATGAATAATGAAATTACTAATACTCACTCTACTCACCATTGCCATAAATCCTGCTTTCGCAAATGATTGGGATTCTATTCCAATTCCTGCAGAGTTAGACGACGGTCAACAGTGGGAGTTACAAGAAGCTTATTCCGACTCTTTTAACTACTCGGGTAAAAACACCACTTTCACGAGCAAGTGGAACGACACCTATTTTCATGGATGGACCGGTCCAGGTTTAACTTATTGGCAGTCGAACGAGTCATGGGTTTCGGATGGAAACCTAATTATCAGCGCATCTCGTCGTCAAGGTACAGAACAAGTTAATGCTGGCGTTGTAACCTCTAAGACGAAAGTAAAATATCCAATTTTCATGGAAGCTAGAATTAAAGTTAGTAATCTAGAGCTTTCATCAAATTTTTGGTTATTGAGTGAAAATGACGAGCGCGAGATTGATATTCTCGAGGTATATGGTGGAGCGAAGGATACCTGGTTTGCGAAAAACATGTCGACTAACTTCCATGTTTTCCTTAGAAACTCTGATAACACAATTAAAAGTGATTTCAACGACCAAACACACAACGAACCAAGTTGGGGGACGTATTGGAGAGATGGTTTCCACCGCTTTGCTGCCTATTGGAAAAGTCCTACAGAAGTGACGTTCTATATAGATGGTGTAAAGACACCGAAAGGTTCGTGGGAACAAGTGTTGATGAAAGACAAGGATTACACTGGACAAACTCTAGATAAGAGCCAGTTTAACATGGATGAAGAGATGTTCATTATACTTGACACTGAAGACCATTCGTGGCGTTCAGAGGCTGGTATCGTTGCTTCTGATGCGGATCTAGCCGATAGCTCGAAAAATAAAATGTACGTTGACTGGATTCGTGTTTATAAACCAGTTCGAGACAACGATAATAACGGCGTTGTCCCTCCGAGTGATGCAACTAGTTTACAGTTTATTCATAGTAATAGATGTCTCGATGTAAAAGATGGAGCAACGTGGAATGGTAGTACCTATCAACAATGGAGTTGCAACACGTCAAATAGCAATCAACGTTTCACTTTCACTCCAGTATCAAACAGTGAGTATTTAATTCAATCAGATAAAAGTCAACTCTGCGTTGAGTTAAAACCAGACGCATCTCAATGGAAAGATGGTGCTACTATCCAGCAGTATATTTGTAATTCAGCAGAAGAAAATCAGTTGTGGACGTTATTCGACAAAGGCAGTAACACTTTTGAGTTAAGAAATAAGAAGACGGGTAAGTGTCTTGAGGTTGCTAACAACCAAGCAACTAACGGCGGTAGCATTATCCAAGCGTCTTGTGATGGAGGAAACAACCAACGGATTAAATTCAAGTAAATCGCTTGCAACCTAATCTAATTAGTACATTCATTTAATGACTTTTTATTAAATGAATGTACATCTTTCTTGTTCATCGGCTCCTTCTCTTCAATATACCACTCCAATAGAACACCTAATAAAAAAGTGGCGTAAACGCCACTTTCTAGGAACAACTATATCGAAAAGTTATCAACGTTACATATTAAAACGTCCGATATTCGCCGTTAAACTATGATTCACTCCCTGAAGCTCTTCGACTTTGGCATTTACTTCCGTTGCATTTGCTGATAAAGATGCAGATAACTGATTTAGCTCATCAATATTCACAGCAATCGTCTTTGTTACTTCACTTTGTTGCTTGGTCGAAACAGCAACTTCACTATTCATACTGTTAATTGAATCAATATTCGCAGAAATCTGCTTCAAATTTTGAGATAGGCTATTTGCTGCTGCAGTGACCTCCTGAGATGACCCTAAACTCGCCACCATAGAATCCGCAGCGCTTTTAGCGTTAGCTTGTAAGCCTGAAACAATACTCTCAATTTCCGATGTTGAATTCTGGGTTTTCTGTGCCAGTGCTCTTACCTCATCAGCGACCACGGCAAAACCGCGTCCCTGATCGCCTGCCCTAGCCGCTTCTATCGCTGCATTTAGTGCTAATAAATTCGTTTGCTCTGCAATATTTAAAATCACCTCTACGACTGAACCTATATCAGACGAGGACTGAATCAGATTATCAATTCTTCGGGATGTTTCACTAATTTGGTCAGATAGATTCGTAGCCAGTGTCCCGTTTTGCTCAACCAGACGACCACCTTCCTCAACACATTCGATTGCATCTTGAGTTTTGGCCAATGTCGTTTCTGCGTTTCGGTAAACATCTTCAGCAGAGACACTGATCTCCTCTAACGATGAAGCAGCGGTTTGCATTGAAATTTGCTGAGCGTGAGAATCATCCTGCGATTGCTGCGCCGCAGTAGTCAGCGTATTCGATATCTCTCTTATATGATTGCTATTATTCACAACACCAGCAATCATATCCATTAGGTTATCCATCAAGTTATTAAAGTTCTTGGTTAACCGCCCAATTTCATTCTCACTTTTAACAGCAATACGCTGCGACAAGTCCGCATCACCTTTTGATAAGCGATAAAGTGACGTTGTAACATCATCAATAGGCTGAATAACAAGTTTGCGCATGAAGAAATAGACACTGACAATAACGAGTACCAAAACCAACACTATGCCAAACATCATCAGCAGCATTTCATTTTGCATACTTTGAGCAATAATTGCAGGGTCAAACTGGAAGGTAATTGTACCAATCTTCGAACCACCGCGTTCTACCGAATGCGCTCGTGTGCTTAGTTCTGTATGTTGAGTACCTGAACTAGCGATCGCTTTACCACGCTGGTCAACGACTACGACAGAATGCAGTATTTCAGAGTTTAACAATGCATCCGTAACCGCCTGAGCTTGCTCAAAATCATAGGCAAATATTGCCTCTACTAATGCCGCATCTGCCAAGCCGATTGTAGACTCTAGATCTTGCGTGTACGCCGTGTTCAGTCGGTCTTTAACCGTGAAATAGCTGGCGCCACCACCGATAGCGATCCCAACAAGCCCGACTAAGATAAGGAAAATTGAGAGTGATTTACTTAAACTATTATTCATTTTCTCGAACCTATTCTATCGATTAATATCAAGCCAAAGCTCTTTTCTATTAATTGGTGCATCTAGAGGTAAATATGGATTTTTAATGTTAATGATGTTTCTTTCAGCTATTCGGCTTGATTTAAATGTCTCTTTAATAAGCTGAGAGTTATAGAAAACCTCATCAAAACTGCCATCGGCTATCGCCATTTCTAATCCGGAGTTCAATGAATGGTACAGCTGCTTATTTTCTTTAGACACATAGAAATACATGGCTGATGGGTAAACAAGAAGAATATTTTCTTCAACCGCTAGCTCAAGCTCATGCTGGTCTCGAACGACACCATGGGATTCATGAACACCGAGAGGTAAGTAGTCAAAGCGATCTCCCTCGACCATATGAAAAAGACTCTCTGCCTTTACCGGTTTCACGACGTCTAAATTCGCTGATTCTAGAATCTTAGTATCAGACCAAAACCGGCCTAGACCTGCTTTTAGTTTCCGAAGATCATCAATATTTTTAACACCAAAGAACTTGTTTTGACTGTTTTTTTCAATCACAAAAGTACGGTAACCGGCAAGGCCTTTAAAAATGGGAATTTTAATTGCTTCAAGTTGATTTTGTAGATCTTGAGAAGCACCAGCCCACATAACATCGATATTTCCATTTCGGACTTCTTCTACAAGTCTCGCATCAGATAAATATTCATCGGCATGAGTAATATCGTGAGATGCTGCACTTTTTTCAAGCGCTAAATCAATCAACTCGAGAATGAGAGTATCTCGCCCCGGAAATACCATCGGTGTTTTTATCTCTGCATGAGCCATGAATGTCGTACTGATGGCAACAAGCATTAAGAATATGTTTTTGCTTTGATATATCTTCATGTAACGCACCGCTTTTATACTTCTTGAAGAATGCGATTTTTAGACACCAACGAACAACAAAGTCATTAACACACGAACGTACTGAGTCAATTGGCGCTTTGAATTGGCATATTGGAAAAAGGCAGCCGTACGACTGCCTTATCGAGTACTACTTTCTGCGACGCCAGAATGCCAGTGCAGAAACAATGAATAGACCTAAGCTACCAAAGCTACCACCTTCACCGATGATCTCTGGGTATTCTGGATCTGGACCTGGGTTTGGAGGAGTCGTTCCGCTATCCTGACCTGAAACAAGAATGTTATCGAAGTAAACAGCCACATCAGCCGTTGGATTAATATCAAGCATAAACTGGATTCCGCCAACTGCGCCTTTGGTAAAGTTAGCACCTGCTTCAGAAGAATCTAGGTCTACTTTGATCGTCTGAGGCTCTTCAGATGAAGGAAGAGTCTCTCCACCATATAGGTTATAGCTCTCGCCCCAATCTGTATTCTGAGCGATCAATTTCACCGTAATAGCAAGGTCTTGTCCAGAGTTGTTGATAACATCGAATTCAAAAGTGTCGCGAGCACTCCAGTCCCACTCTCCCCACAGACTCGTACCTTGATGGCTAGCATCGAAATCAATCTTCCACGACTTACCATCACCATCACTGGAATAGTCACTAGACACCATATTGCTTAACGACGCAGCGTCGTTGTCAATAACCGTACCAACATCGATATCACTGAAAGATTCCACCACCGTCACATCACCAACCGGCGGCTCAGTCGTGTCTTCTTTTACACCTATGACATCTTCAACCTGAACATTGATTGCATTGGTTGTGTCCCAAGGACGAGCAAACATCGCAAAATACATCACATCGGACGCATTAATTTTGTCAGTACACGTCGTCATATCTAACGTATCGGTTCTGTCCGTTGCTGTAGCAAGATCTTCTTGGTAGAAATCGCAGGCGGCACCTGTACTATCTTCTAAGCGCATCGCATACACAGCCGCATTATCACCTGTATTTTGAATGCTATATTTAATAGTATGGTAATCGCTTAAGTCGAGTGCAGTTCCATCAGGACCACCGAAAGATACTTTCTCGTAGTCAGCCGCTCCGCTTGGAGCGAATGCAATATCCCATACTTTGCCGCCATCTGAAGACGCAAAGTCACTCGTCACCAAGTCATGTACTGCACCTTCGTTTGCGTAATATGCAACCGAATCTTCTGGGTTTTCAAGAGTACCTTCAAAACCATTAATTAAGACATCTTCCGCAAGAGCCTGAGCTGAAAACACGCTCGCAACCAATGTGGCTAATACTAGTTTTTTCATTCTATAAATCCTTCTACTTTGAGTAGAACCCGCGACACAACATCGCGGGTCCTATCTCATTATTTCCCAAATCTCTTATTGTAAAGATCTGCGTTGAATTGCTTAGCTGCATCGATAAGTTCGACATACGGCTCATCGGCAATCGTTACAAAACCAATGTTATAGTTCTCACCATCCCAAGCTCGTCCTGTCGCTGGCGAATCCAAATATTGGAACCAATGTGCACCAACAAAATATGGGTCTTTAACAATGCTATCCATATATTGGGTGTACATTTCTGCACGCTCAGTTTGATTCGATACCGTTACAATACCGCCATGGAACAGGCCAGTGTCTGTCGCGCCGAAATGGAATTCACCAATGACACTTGGCTTATCTAGCTCAGGAAGTAGTTTCTTCCAATGCGCTTTTTTGCCGTCATTGAGATCGTTGGCGTACAGGTTGTAGCTCATTACGTCAACATACTTCGCTGCACCTCGTGCGATCTCTGGTGTAACACCCCAATCGGCAAAACGCGCACCTAGGTAAAGGTGGTTAGGTAGGACACGTTTCACTTCTCCTCGTACTACTGAGAAGTACTTCTCAGACAGCATTTGCAGCAACTCGGAGTAATCCGTTTTCATTCCCGCAGTCAATGCTGAACGGTGGTCAAAGGAGCGATTGAATGAATCCCAAGACGCCACCTTACTACCCCAAGCAGAGTTAAGCTTTTCTACTGTTTTATATTTCGCTTTTAGATGGTCAGCAAACACTTTTTTCGCTGGGCTATCTTTCGCGTCATAAGCCAATGCATTGACGACCAAACCGTAGTGATTTGCTTCGTTCATGACATTGCCCCAGCTGATTTCGTTATCAACGAAAACACCCACAAGCCATTGATCATCGTCTTTTACTCGTGAAGCGACTTCGTCTGCCATGTCACGAGCGCTGTTTTTGAACTCAGGATCGAATGGGTCGTGAATCGGTCCCCAGTAATCGTTACCAGTGCTGATTCGTTTATGATCACCATGAATCCAACCATGCGCTTCATAAGCAACACGATCTGAACCAAAGAACATTGGATCAATCCAGTTTCCAAGTGTGGTGAAACCCCAATCAACCATTCTGTCAAGCGTCACGTCTTTCCAGATCTTCATTGCTTCGGCTTGGTCTGTATCGTACTTACGCATTAGGTTCGCACGATAGAAACTGAACACTTCGCCTTTTTCAGTGCGCCAGAGTGAATCCATCCCGCATAATCGTAATTGACCGCCAAAGGATCGTTTTCTTCTGGTAACCACTCAAACATCGAGTTGCGCAGTTCAGAAGCAACAACACGGCCTTCTTTAGTATCAACATTGGCAAAATCAATACCGGTAATTGTTACCGTGTCATCCATTCGAACGTTATCAAGCCCTGTCATGAAGAACATACATCCCTCAGGGTCAACCATCGTCCATTTGCCATCCACTTTTTCTGTACGGAAAAAGCCTGTCGCTTCAAGACGTGGGCCGTCTTTCCAACCACCGAATTTACAGCGATCTGCCATTGGCTTAACATTACCAAGTTGGGCTAACGCTTCTTTACCGGCCTCTCTTAGCTCTTCATCGGTATGGACTTTTTCTTCCCATTCATCACCCGTGAACTGACCATATTGGTCAACGATACCGGAATAGCGCGACGTATCTGCATCAAGGTTTGGAACTAGTCGAATGGAATCGACAACGATTTTTGCATCCTTAGTCGGGTTTTGTAGGTACAGCTGAACATTATCAATGTTTGAGACATCAAGACCCGTTTCACCCCAGCCATAACTGATGGCCTGCGCATCATAAGATAGCTTTGGCGGTTCACTTCTCATACCAGAGACAACGTGACCTTCAAGCTCGCGCAAAGACATGTAGTACGTAGACTTCTTGCCAGGTAGGATTGTCATATAACTAGACATACTGTCAGTAACGCCGTCCGCAGTTCCGCCCCAGTTTGCATTTTCAGCTTGGTCGACACGGACAAACATTTGAATAGCGTCGTCTGTTGGGTTCTCAATATCAAACGCTAAGTTAAAGTCCCCTTTATCAGACCAATTCCATGGTGTTTTCGGCATAAACGTTACATTTGGGTACGCGTTTGTCGCCGAGAATTTAACCTCCAAACCCTTACCATCAGCGGTGTCAACAACGCGCGTTTGAGTCGAGTTGCTGCGCTCTGCACTTACAAACGTCTCTTCACCACTTTCGAAACTGGTGATAGCAGCAACGGTTGGTACCGGACCAGCTGCAACAATTTTTTCTTCAGCTGCAACAAAATCACCGGTCGAATTCACCAACTCTAAATTGTCTAAAATAATGCTCTGGGCATCTGCTGGCCCTTGAACAAACACTTGAAGTTCAACTAATTTTCTTAGATTAAGGTTATCACCATTCCAATAACCATCTAGCTTACGGACACCACCATTAAATAACATTTCAATAGTTTGAGTTTCGCCCGCACCAATATTGACCGCGTAATTTAACTGATTAGTTTCCGCGCCCATTTGACCGACGTTATCAACCAATTTAAAAATCACGTTCGCTGGCGTGTCTAGAGGGTTAGTCACATCAACCTTAAAACTACCTTTTGCATTCCAGTTCCACTCACCGGATGCAGGGAAGAATTTCACGTTTGGCCAGTACTTGTATTTGTTGGCATCTGAAACGGCATCAAAGTCGATTTGTAATGCCTTGCTTCCAGCTGTTACACCGCTTTCGCTGGTGATTTTTGTTTTGGCATGCTCTGCACGTGCAGAGTTAAAGAAACTATCCGATTCAAAATCAGGATAAACCGCCGCGACTTCTGCGGCATTGTCACCCGTATTAACATCGTCGGTTGGTGTTGATTTACAACCGTAACCCGCAACTAAAACCGTAGATAGCAATACTGCTATTTTCGTTTTATTTGTATTCATCGTTATAATCCTAAAAAGAAAAGTGGTGGCAATCTAAAGAGACTGCCACACAAAAAATTACCACCAAGTTTCAAACATCAGACCAAAGGTTGTCGCATTCTTCTTGCCCAGTTCAGTAATGTATGGGTTGTAGCCTGCCTGCCAGTCACTGTAACCATTGTCAAAGCTTTGGAATGCTAATGTATTGGTGTCTAGCTGACCGTAGGTAACAAACAAACGAATAGTAGGGCGGTCCCAGTAACCACTACCTAGATGGATGTCTTGAGCAAGAGTGATTTTTGCAGAAGAGTTCGTGCCATCTGAACCGCTCATGCTACCCAAGCCATTAACTTCGAAGTCCATTTGGTCATAAGCCATTTCAAGCTTGGTTGAGAACTTGTTGTTCCACTTATAGGTGCCTCGAACCACTGCTTGATTCCAAGTGGTTTTTTCGTAAGGTAGATCCCAGTTGATCGCTAGATCTTTAACATCATCGCCATAAGACGCGGTCTCGTGAGAAAGCAAGTACTCTAAACGGATTGAATCTGTAATCTCTTGCATGCCGTCAAAGAAACCACCTACCTGATAGCTAGGACGGTGCAGCCATGATTGCGTCATTGAAGAACTGGTTTTGCTGCTATAACGAACTAGTAATCGATTAAAGTCAGCCCACTCACCTTGCTTAATAGAGAAACCAACTTGGTAAGAGTCTGGGTTATCGTCACGTGCAGAGCGACTGTAATCACCATTTGAAATGTGTGACTTCATATCTGCATCAGAGCCGAAATAACGGCCATAGTTAACAAACACGTCGCCTTTCACGTTGTCAACGATTGGCATGCTATGCAATTTAGCGTGGAATGAAACGTTGCCACCGCTGTAACCCTGAACCGAATCAGGCTTGCATTGATTTGATGAGTCTTTTTCACAGAACTCATGAGTCGTACCACCAAACCCGTCTTTCACCGCACCAAGGTCCAACATGCCGAAACCAACATCATAGTTATCAACACCACCACCAATGCCATCCTGGTTTACGTGTTGGTATGCGTTGAGTGACGCTTCATAACGGCCGTAGTAACGCTTACCCATCCACACCGCGGCGTTAGGGTTGCTATCAAAAATACCTGTACCATGTACCCACCACTCGTCCAAATAGACATAGCTTGAAGGTGGTTTTGATGGATCGTTGTAATCACTCGCACCGGTAAACAGGTTCACATGCGTTACCCAGTTCATATCATTCTGGCTCACACCATAATCGAAATGGAGCTCCGCCTGACTGCCTTCGTTTCCTAGTTTACCCGTTGGTTTGTATGGGTTACCTGCTGTTTGAATAATGTTGACACCGTTATGAGCACGCTCTGCCTCTTTACTCACTAACTGGTCCTGAGTCACACCTACAACACCGCGACCATAACCCGAAAACTTGAAACCATCGAGATAAGTAGCATCTGCCGCAATGGCTGGTGCGCATACACTACTTACTGCAGCAGCAACAAGAGAGAGTGAAAGAATTTTCCTTTTCATTTTTTTATTTACCCGTTTAAGTCGTTAATTCATCAATTACTGTAAGTAGAAACAAATAGAACTTTGCGTTAAACAACCCCCAACTTTGCTTAACCAATGGAGCTCTAATGTTGATAAGTTTAAAGATTGGTTGCCCAATTTAACGTGATGAATGTAGCATTTCGCTTTCACAATCTATTTTTGAGGTAAAAACTTGATCAAAATCGGTTTTTTATAAAAAAATGCCATACAAAAAAGCGCCACAAATCACAAAAAAGGAAACTCAAATCCAGCAAAAATTATCATGCAACTAGTTGAATTTTAGGTATTTTAATTTCGAACAGTTTTGTAGCACACGTTATAGCATGACGCAAAGAATAACGTTCGCACAAAGGTGTAACAAAGCTCATGATTGTTTAGACCAAATTTTATACAACCGTGATTCTTGCGCCAATAATGAGGGGAATTTAAGAAGAGTGAACCGATTACAATTGAATCATCATAATCGGTTCATTAGTTATGCAGGAACGATGTTATTAATCAAAGTTTACATAGAACGTCTTTTTCTCTAAGTATTGCTCAAAGCCATATTTACCATCTTCTCCGCCAGTACCACTCAACTTATAACCATTGTGGAAACCTTGGTGTTGCTCACCATGACCGCGATTAATGTAAATTTCACCCGACTCCAATTCAGAAAGTAATCTGTTGATGTATTTCATGTTTTTAGTGCATACCATCGCAGCGAGGCCATAGTCACTGTCATTCGCATACTCAATGACTTCCTCAAATGAATCGAATCGAATAACAGGCAGAATCGGTCCAAACGCCTCCTCATGAACAATCGTCATCGTTTGTTTAACGTCTGTCAGCACGGTCGGTTGGAACCAAAAGCCTTTTTCAAACCCTGGCCCTTGAACACGTTGACCGCCATAGGCGATAGTCGCGCCTTCTTCGACGGCTTGTTGAACAAGCTCTTCCATATGAAGCAGTTCACGTGCGTTCACTTTAGGCCCCATGTCACTCGTTGGGTCCATAGGGTCTCCCACTCGAATCGACGCTACTTTATCTAGGAATATACGCATAAAATCGTCATAAACCTTACTGTGTACATACATCCTTTCGTTACAAGTACATACTTGCCCACAGTTATCGAAACGAGAATGCAAGGCAGCCGCTGCTGCCTGGTTAAGATCTGCATCTTCCATAACAATAAAAGGAGCCTTACCGCCTAATTCAAGCTGAACGTGCGCCATATTATTGGCAGACGCTTTAATAATCGACTGGCCTGCTGGAGTACTTCCTGTCATCGAGACCATATTGGTTGATCTATGTCCAACTAACGCATTCCCGAGTGTTCTTCCCCCACCCGTTACAATGTTCAATATGCCTGCGGGAATACCCGCCTGCTCGGCTAGATAACCTAACTCAAGTGTTGCTAAAGGCGTTTCTGATGTCGGTTTTACCACGATGGCATTACCAGCAACCAACGCAGGCCCAATTTTGCGACCTGCTAACGCGAGTGGAAAGTTCCATGCCGTTATCGCAACTACGACGCCGCGCGGCACTTTATGGATCATAATTTGTTCATTCTCATTATCAGACTGAACGATATCGCCATCCATCTGCCTCGCCCAGTCGCACGCATACTCGATAAATGAACTGGTTACCTCTACCTCACCCAGTGCAACACGATGCATTTTCCCTTGTTCTTTAACGATTAACTCGGCTAAGTGTTCTTTATTGTCTCTAATTAGTTGTGCAAAGGTACGCATGATGTCTGCGCGTTGTCTGGCAGGCTTGCGAGCCCAAGAGGCTTGGGCTTTTTTCGCTACGTCTAAAACCCAGTCAGCATCACTCTCGTCAGCATTTTGGATTTCCGCAATCACTTCTTCCGTTGATGGACTAATTACACTCTCTATTTGCTTGCTTTTGGCATCAACCCACTCACCACCGACATACATTTGATAACGTTTCATCTTGGTCTTACCTCTAAATTAAATAATAAAATTGGTTGAACAAAAGATAACAGCACCTTTGCCAATTCCAAATAATCTAAGTCACATTACCGAAAATACCTTAAAAAAAATGAACCCCGAGCCAAATGGGTTGATCTATTTCATAAAACTGGAAAATAAATAAACAATTTGGAGGACCAAAAGGCAAGGATCACAAATCGTTTTAAAACTAAGCGCTAATCTATCTGCTGAAAATTGTATGACACCAAAAAGGAAACAGTATGTCATTTAGTAAAATAGGCTACAGCGTCTTAGCTTTGGCTATTGCCACCGCAGTCGGATGCAACAGTAGCTCAGATAGCGGTGAAATCCCTCCAGGAGGCCAAAACCCAACCACGCCATTACCTGCTACTGTTGAAGTGGGCAAAAATATTGATGTTGATGTTGATATTACTTCGCCAGATTCACTTCAAGCTATTGAGCTAGAAGTTACTATTGACTCTGCTTACGCATCTATTTCTGTATTGCAGGGAAAACAAGTACTTTTAGATCAGGTCGATATTCCAAGTTCCGGCGATCATTCTTTGCGATTGATTACTCAGCTAAATGATACTGCTGCACAATCTGATAGTGATGTACCTTTTACCATCGCTGTCAGAACTGGTTCTGTAAGGGTCAAGTCGATGACCGCTGCACCACTGGTTGATGTCGCTTTGCCTCAATTTACGGATGCCTCTCAAGACGTTGGATTGGAGACGGAGGTCACGTTTAAATACGGGGGTCCTTCCATTGGTGATATAGAGGGCAATGGCTTCTACGATGCTATTCTAAACAACCACAACTTCATCGCTCCGCAAGTAGTAACTAACACCTCAGGTGCAACTGTTACTGTTGAACCTATTTTCCCTTATGCTCAAGATTATCACGGTACCGCGCTCGGTGATTTCACCAACGATGGTAACCTAGATCTTATGCTTGCTATGGGTGGGGCTAACGGTACAAGTCCATCTTCCTACATCCTCTTCAAAAACGACGGTAAAGGTGGATATGTTCAAGTTGACAACAACGGTGGTATCAATACCCCCGCTCGCGGACGTGCTCCACGTTGGGTTGACCTAAACAATAACGGTCTATTAGATCTGGTACTCATTAACGCGACGACACCTAATTACGATGGTCCTATCCAGTTGTTTTATCGCAATAACGGCGACGGTACCTTCGAGCAAGTGCGTATCCCTGGCATTGAGTCGACGCCATCTGAACGCGTGTTGATTGTTGATTTTGACAACGATGGCCAACAAGATCTGCTGTTGTTTTCCCCTCTTTCTCTATGGAAAAACAATGGTAACTTCTCTTTTACCAACGTGACGAGTGAACGTTTGCCTGCCAGCGCTCAAAACCTATACCAGGTTCAAGCAGCTGCAGAGGTGGACTTAAACAATGATGGGCTATTCGATATCTACCTATCACGTGGTCTCCCTGAATATCAGATGTCTCGTAAGTCTTACGATTACAACCCGGTCACAGAAAAATTTGATGTCCGTGATGATGGTGAGAAAGGTGAGACACTCGTCGATATTATGACAGAAGAAGGGGCAACGTTAACACTCAATGAACTAAACCTTACCTATCGTCAGTATGATGATGGTTATCCAATTTACCTTGGTGATGCAAAAGAGAAAAAATGGGTTTATGCCACAGGCTTCCAAGACAGCCAACTTCACCCAGATATGAAAGATGCACCACACGAGCTTGATATTAAGCCAGAAGATGCCACTGGTTTCCCAGAAAACCGAGATCAAAATGGTATTTATATTGGCTACACTGGCAACGGAAAATGGAAAGTTGAGTGGGTAAGAACTCAAGATGTTTATTGGAACGTTTCGTTCTCTCTAGAAAACGTTTTAGGGGTTGAAACGGATTGGCCACCAACGAACCGCAACGTTAGTGATATGCTTCTTATCAACGAGGGCGATAAGTTTGTTGATGCAACACAAGAGTGGAATGTACCTGCAGGTGGTAACCACTGGGGTGTTACGTTTGGAGACTTTAACAACAGCGGTTGGAACGATCTATTTATCCATCGTTATGGCTTCTTAACAGAACGTGTTTCTGACCTTTTGTTGGTTAACAACGGCAAAGGGCAATTTGAAACCACTACGATTCATGGTGCACACGATGTAACGGATCCTGGACACGGGGATATGGGACAAGCATTCGACTTTGACCGCAACGGTCAAGTTGACTTGCTCAATGGTAGTAATGAAGAAGGTAAGTGGTACTTGTATAAAAACACAACCACGAGTTCGAACAACTACCTCAATGTCGATGTTGGCTACAGCCCATTTGCAAACATTGATCCACTGGGCGCTCGCATTGTTTTAGAAACAGCGTCCGGTACCAAACCTTCGCACCGAGTTGGTTCTCGTGGTGAAGCGTTCTCCCAAGGCGTCATGAACCTAACCCATTTCGGTTTGGGCAACAGTGAGCAAGTAAACAAAGCAACCATCATCTGGCGAAATGGTGAAACGGTCTCGTTTGATAAACCAGCGCTTAATGGCACCTTGGACTCTGAAGACGGTATGGCGCCAACACCAACTGGCATTACATTGGATCGTGAAGATAAAAAGCTTCGTGTTGATGAGACCTATGAGTTGACACCTACCTTCACTCCATTAAACGCTACACCGGATGTTGTATACACTAGTAGCAATGAAGCGGTTGCCAGTGTCAATGCCTCTGGTGTTATCACTGCTGAAGCAAACGGTGATGCCGTCATTACCGTGACTTCTTCAATAGCAAGTAGCGTAAGCCAAACAATCGATATTTCAGTAGGAGACTTTGACCCAATCTATGTCACTGATATCACGATCGAACATGATGGTACTCCCCTATACGTTGGTCAGGAGGTAACACTAGACACCACATTGGAATCAAGCGACCCAACTGAAAAACCCGACGATGTATCCATCACGTGGACGACTTCTGACTCAGCCGTCGCAACCGTAACTGAGATGGGTGTCGTATCAGGTACTGGCGTTGGTGAAGTCACGATTACCGCGACTGCAAATGGAAGTGAAACACCAGATGCTGTTCAAGACTCAATTACTTTTGACTCCGAGGATTTTGTAGGAAATAGCATTAAGTTTGACAACGATTGGAAATACAAAACTCGTGCAAACCCAATCGACACCCCAATGGAGGTTACATTCGACTATCACGCTGGTTCTAATAGCGTTATACCCGAAGGCGTGAAAATTTACTTACGTCGTCTCCAAAGCCCAAGCTGGGGCCTTGTCTATGATTTTGCTGGTCAGGGAACAGGTAATCAGTACGATATCGTACCTGGAACAGTAGGTAGTCAAAGTGGAACGGCAACTTACTCTCTTGATCTTCCGTCTTACCAAGATAATGGATTGGTACCAACGAAACACTTAGAAAATGGTGATTTCTACTACTTGTACGTAGAGTTCTTAAATGATCGAGGTGAGAAGAGTGATTGGGGGACTCAACCAGTCTGTATTACAGAAGCTGGCGATAATAATCCATGCTAAATAGTAATTAAATCGTAGTACCAAGCAACCGGAAACCTACCCATAGGTTTCCGGTTTTTTTTGAAGAACTTGGTTTGGCGCGACATTGGTTTGGCTAGACAATAGCGTTCAAAATGAAAGCGTTCAAAACGAAAAAAATCGGAACCTGAAACAGGTATCCGATTTTTTCTAGAGAGTCAGGAAATGTCTCATTCATACTTATTTTTAATGACAATAAGCTATTTGGACTAGCCTTATATCAACTGTTCTCGATATCTAAATCAAGAGCGAAGAAAAAGTCATCGAGTTCCTCATCAACCCCTTCTGACGATGCTATCTTTAACAACTCGACCTTACTGTTCTCAATGTGCTGCCAAACGGCCTGCTTCGCTTCTTCCGCAGAGCGTTTTTGTAAAGCCATCAAAATACGTTTGTGGTCGTTAATCCACTGAGTTTGTAGTCGCTCTTCATGAAGATACTTGTGGTTTAACTCACGCCAAAGAGGGTTTTTAATACGTACCGTGTTCCACATCTCTGCCGCTTGACGAATCAATACACGATTTTGGGTCGACTCAGAGATCAAGTGGTGAAACTGTTCATCAAGTTGTTCGAACTTTTCACTATCACCGTTAATTTCATTCTCTTGCTGTATAAGCACCTTTTTAAGGTCTCTAAGTTCATTGAACTTGATCTGCGTCGCGGCGAACCCTGCGATGTTACTTTCAATAATCTGTCTAGCCTGAAGAAGCTCAAAAGGACCAATATCACTTTTAGGGATAAATGCTCTACTAGATGCTTTATCAGGAGAATCAATGAAATAGATACCTGCGCCTTGTCGTACAATCACTAGACCTTTGAGCTCAAGCATGATGATAGCTTCACGGATCGTCGCGCGACTCGTCTCAAAGCGGTCACTCAGTTCGCGTTCAGAGGGTAACCGTTCACCAGCTTTAAATACTCCAGAGTGGAGCAGCTCTTCGATTTGAAGCCCAATGTCATAGTATCGTCGTTTAGTGTTATTTGATTCAATCATTCAGTCTTCCAGAGGTAGTCGGCATAATTCGGTCAACCGATTTTACTTTAATGTAACCAATTTTACCACCAAATACAGCATAGCTATGCTATCAGCATCACGATTTTTGCAATACAATAAGGTTACAGTGTTGAATATTCAGAGTTTGTGACAAAAGCCTGACAATTAATCATGCTGTATCATTAGATAATTAAAAAATACAAATACGCAGATCAAATCACATATACGTTCACCAATGCAACATTTTGGTTTGCCAATGATGCTAATTGGGTTATATTAACGCCATATTATATGTACTCGCTGAGGAAACTATGTCTACTTTACACAGCAATCTTTACATCGATGGTCAATGGCTAAAAGCCTCTAGCTCAGAGACTATTGAAGTTATTAACCCAAGTAATGAAACCATCGTGGGTTATGCACCAAAAGCGACGAGAGAAGATGCTCAAAAAGCACTTGTGTCGAGTGATAAAGCGTCAAAGGCATGGGCAAAGCTCCCTGCCCAGACTCGTGCTAACTATGTCTCTAAACTCGCCGACAAACTCGAAGCGAACACAGAATCATTCGCAAAGCTGTTAACCACCGAACAAGGGAAAACACTTTCGGACGCTCGTGGTGAGGTCGCAGGTTCAGTTGGTTTTCTTCGTTACGCAGCTGAATCAGCTCGTCGTATCGAGGGAGAGATAGTGACAAGCGAAAACCCAAATGAGCAAATCTGGATTCAACGTGTGCCTTTTGGCGTTACTGTTGGTCTACTTGCATGGAACTATCCGTTAGCACTTGCAGCGAGAAAACTCGGCAATGCATTAGTTGCGGGCAATACCATGGTGATTATGCCTCCTGCAGATACGCCACTAGCGGTTTTAGAGTTTTCAAAGCTAATCGCTGAGTGTGATTTTCCTAAAGGTGTCGTTAACATTATTTCAGGTGAAGGTGGCGTTGTCGGTGACGAATTAGTTCGAAACCCATTAACTAAGTTAGTAACACTAACAGGAAGCTCTGAGGTTGGCTCAATACTTTATCGTTCAGCCTCTGAGAATATCACCGCGCTGAATTTAGAACTTGGTGGTAAGGCGCCATTTATTGTGCTTGACGATGTCGATGTTGATCATGTCGTCGACCTAGCCGTGAAGTCTGGTTTTGGAAATTGCGGTCAAATTTGTACATCTAACGAGCGTATGTACATTCATGAAGCAATTTACGCTGAGTTTATGACAAAATTCATTGCGAAAACAAAGCAACTAAAAGTTGGTAACCCGCTTCTAGATGACACCGATATTGGCCCTAAAGTTAACGCAAGAGAGATTCAAAACCTTACACGTATGGTTGAGCGTGCAAAAGAACAAGGCGCGGTGATTGAACTTGGCGGTGGAAGACCTGATGGGGAAGAGTTTGACCAAGGTTTTTGGTTTGCACCTACGGTCATCACGAATGTTACCAATGACATGGACATCATGAGAGAAGAAACATTTGGACCGATTGTCGCAGCGATGCCAGTTAAGAGCTTTGAACAAGCACTTGAGTACGCCAATGATATCGACCTTGGCCTTTCTGGTTACGTTTATACCAACGATATGCGTAAGATCATGCAGGCGGTCAACGAGCTTGAAGTCGGTGAAATATATGTCAACCGTCCGAATGGTGAGTTATTCAACGGCTTCCACACTGGTTTTAAACGTTCGGGAATCGGTGGAGAAGATGGCAAACACGGCCTAGAAGGTTACCTTCAGAAAAAGACCGTGTACGTTAATTACCAATAAATATTGGGTCGGCCATCAAGCCAAGCATTAATTAAATAGCATCGCTACTGCGATGCTATTTTTTTAGTGACTAATTCTGGTGCCATTTTCACCGAAAAGGTGACAGTCATTCAAGTTCGCGGTCACAGCGATTTTTTCAAACGGCCCAACCTCTTTGTCGCCAGGACAATGAACAACGACTCTATCTTGTCCCGACACTTGGCCAAACATATATGTACTATTACCAAGTCGCTCAACAACTTCGCTTTGAAAGCTAAAAGTAATATCTCCGACTCCCTTTTCCATATACAAATGCTCAGGCCGCACTCCTAGTTTAAGGGTTTGCCCCACCCTAACCGAACTATCATTTTGGCATTGTAGTTGAATCTCTTGGTTATCGGCGAATCTTATTCTCAAGGTATCTTCTTTGCACTCGACGACGTCGACATCAAAAAAATTCATTTTTGGGGAACCAATAAACCCAGCCACAAACATATTCGCGGGTTTGTTATAGAGATCCAGTGGCGTTCCAACTTGTTCAATGCTTCCATCTTTAAGTACTACGATTTTATCTGCCAGTGTCATTGCTTCCACTTGGTCATGCGTAACATAGATCATCGTGGTATCAATTTCTTGGTGCAGCTTTGCGATTTGCAGTCGCATTTCAACGCGAAGTTCAGCATCAAGGTTAGAAAGTGGTTCATCAAATAAGAATGCATTTGGGTTACGAACAATCGCGCGACCAATCGCCACCCGCTGTCGCTGACCACCAGACAGCTCTTTTGGCTTTCTTTTTAATAAGTGCTCGAGTTGTAAGCTCTTCGCCGCTAGGCTCACGAGCCGGCTGACTTCCGACTTACCAACTCCACTCATCTTGAGGCTAAACCCCATGTTTTGTTCAACCGTCATATGCGGATAGAGTGCATAAGACTGAAAGACCATGGATATTCCCCGCTCCGCTGGCTCAACATCATTGACTTGCTGTTGGTCAATGTAAATGTCACCCTCAGAAATATCCTCAAGTCCCGCAATTAGCCGAAGTAGCGTCGACTTTCCGCACCCAGAAGGGCCAACAAAAACAACAAACTCACCGTGTGCAATGTCTAAATCTACCCCATGGATTGTCTGAACCTTACCAAACCTTTTTTTCACACCTTTTAATTTAATCGCCGACATACCATTCCATCCCCACTGAACATTTGTCAACCAAAGTAACTCAATTCCACACCATTGGTTAATCAAAAGTTCAGAGGTTTACACGGGTATGTGACCATTGTCTAAAAAATAGCATTAACACCATTAACAATTATGTATCATTGTTTGTATTTGAGGCCAATCACATACATTCAGCAAACCAGTTGCTACATTTTTAATCATCTTGGTTGTCCAATTCTGTTTCAAGTCTTCTAAGTGGTGCTTCTTTACGTCGGAATTGATCAACATGTGTAAAAATAAAAATACAAAGAGATCCGAGTTATGAAAAAAACAACACTATCACTCTGTACCGGGCTAGCAATGTCTCTCACTTTCGGTAGTGCGCTCGCAGACAATATTATCGAGCTCGAAGTCGCAAGCTGGAAAGGTTCCGGAACTGAAATAGCTAACTTCCCCACCATCATCGAGCGATTTGAAAAAGAGAACCCAAACATTAAAGTTAAACTGAACTTTATGGCAAGGAATGACATGGTGACGAGTATTCCAGCTCGATTTCAAGCAGGCTCTCCACCCGATGTTGTTATGGTTGACCGCGAGTTTATGACCCATTGGGGCGAAAATGGTCAGTTAATGAAACTGAACGAACAGCCATTTATCAATCAATTCCAGCCTGCTTTGCAACCCTATTTAGGCCTAGGTGATGATGTGTATTACTCGATGCTTCAAGTCTCGGGGATGGGCATGTATGCGAATGACGCCCTACTTGCTAAGGCTGGTATCACTGACTTTCCAAATACGCTAGAAGAGTTCACTGAAACATGCCGTACGCTAAATGAACAGGGCATTATTCCAACGGTATTACCAGGAAATAACGGTGACTGGGGCCCATATCTTTTCTTTATCAGTTTGGCTCTTACCGATGGTGACAAGCCTAGCCAAGATAGGATTTCGAAGTTTAACTCCGGCGAATTGAAATTTAGCGATGATAAATATGTTAAGAACGCATTTGAATCATTCCGCAAGATGATCGATGCAAACTGCTTCAACCCTAAAATTAGTGCCGGTACCGACCCTTGGTCTGTCGCATTAACAACATTCCAGTCGGGACGAATAGCAATGCTTCCACAGGGTCTGTGGAATATCACCCCCTTCATGAACGACGAACTACCAGAAAAATTCACTCTGCATCCTTTTCCGTCTGCGAACGGCAATCATGGTGTCGTTGTTGATTATATTGGCCCAGGGTGGGCGATTCCTAACGATGCCACTCACAAAGAAGCGGCAATGAAATGGATCGATTTCTGGACAGTAAATGAAAACTTGAAGCTATTTCTTGAAGCAGACACTGCGATTTCGCCACTTGTCAACGGTGATTCTGGATTGCCGCTCAACATTGCATCTAGCTATATTGAGGCAAGAGAAAGTGGCCACTTTGTCACCTACCCAGACGGTTCTTTTCCTGTCAGTCTAACGCCAGACATGCGAAATGATATTACCGCATTCATGTTAAATTCGGATCAAGACTACGCTCCTATACTGGCAAGCTGGGATGCGATTATGGAAAAAGAAAGAGCTAAAAAGTAACAAGACCACGGTCCACTTGTCTCAAGTGGACCTTCATTGGAGTACTATAATGAGACTAGATAGACGCTTGTATTTTATTTTACCTGCACTAATCATATACATTCTTTTTTCAATCTATCCACTATTTAAAGGCATCTCCTTGTCTTTGACTGAGTATGCAGGAGTTGGCGAGAGTTCATGGGTTGGTTTTGATAACTATCATGAGATTTTTTCTGATCATCGTTATTTAAAGGTACTTAAAAATACCTTGATGTACGGTTTATTCGTAGTCATCTTTCAAAATGGTATTGGCTTAATATTTGCTGCGCTGCTCAATAGCTTGCCACAAATACGAAACATGTTGCGAACTGCTCTTCTCGTTCCTTCAATGCTATCTCTGGTCATAGCGGGATATGTGTGGCAATATCTCTATGCTCCAATGGGCGGCGGACTTAACGAACTATTGTCTTTGTTAGGGCTATCAAACTTACAACAGGTATGGTTAGGGGATTCAAACATTGCCCTTTTTTCAGTTGCAGCTGTGCATGTTTGGATGTTTGTTGGGTACTCTACTGCAATATTTCTAGCGGGCTATGCCGGCATTTCTTCAGAGATCAAAGATGCGGCACGTGTTGATGGCGTGTCACCAATTAAGTCTTTCTTCTACATCGATATTCCATTACTCGCACCAGCCATTACCGTGAATATGACTCTCGCAACCATAGGGACTCTTAAGTCATTTGAATTCCCTTACATCATGACCTTAGGCGGTCCAGACTATGCGACGATGACGCTAGGTTTGAAAATATTTACGCTTATTTTTCAAGACTTTAAATACGGCATGGCAGCGGCTCTTTCCGTTGTGATGATCATCTTGGTAGCGCTCATCACAATCATTCAAAACAGTTACTTAAGGTCTAGGGAGGACCGGATATAATGGAAAAGTTGATCGTAAATGACGCCAATAGTCCACAAATGAATCGTTCTCAAAAACATAGACAATTGAGACGATTCCCGATGCGAAAGCTCAATAAAACACTTCTCAGTAGTTTTATGGTTGCCGTCGTAGTCCTAATACTATCACCTGTATTTTATATGATAGCGATGTCCTTTCGTTCTCGAAAAGAAATCATGCTCGACCCACTTGGGCTCCCAACCACCCTGCACCTGTCCAATTACGCAGGTGTTATCGAAGACATGAATTATTATGGTACTGTTCTGAACACGATAGGGATAACTATCGCCTCTATCTTATGTGTGTCATTAATTTCATCCCTAGCTGCCTATCCACTTGCTAGGATACGAAATCGAATGACCAGCATAGTCTATATCTTTTTTGTTATCGGTATGATAATTCCACCCTTTGCGGCACTCACACCTCTTTATCTATTTATGCGAGACTTGGGGTTGCTTGATTCTTATATCGGTCTTATTTTGGTCTACACTGTGGGCAACCTTCCACTTGGCGTATTTTTTTACACGAGCTTTATGAAAGCGATACCCAAAGAACTCGAAGAAGCGGCTAGGCTCGATGGTGCATCGTTTCTAAAAACCTATTGGTATATCATTTTTCCTATGCTTAAACCCATCACGGGTACACTTGCTATTTTCGTTACATTATCCGTCTGGAATGACGTTGTGAATCCACTTCTATTCATCACAACAGAAAGCAAACTGACTATTATGCCCGCAGTACTCAGGTTTCTGGGCACTTACTCCGTCGATCCGACTCAACTATTCCCTGCTGCAGTTCTAGCGTCACTTCCTCTACTCTGCGTCTTTTTTGCACTTTCCAAGCAAATCGTTTCTGGCATGACCGCCGGAGCAGTAAAATAACCCCCTCGCAAAAATCGCCCTAGTGGCTATTTTTGCGAGCCACCTCAAACTGGTTAACTAAAAAACCTAAAAATACATAATTGATCAGCCAATTGTGATCAGTTATGCATACTTTGGCTCACCTATAGGCAAGTATTGGATAATCTTTATGAAGTAGGTACTATCCAATGAACCATCACACTAAAAATGCCATTCGATACGCGCTAATCGTCGCGCTCGGTGGATTTGTCTTCGGCCTCGATGCCGCGATCATATCCGGAACTATTCGTTTTATCAGTCTAGAGTTCGGTCTATCCGACTTACAGATAGGCACTATTGTTGGAGCTCCGAGCCTTGGAGCAATAATAGCTTTGTTCTTCGCTGGAAAAATTGCCGATGCTTGGGGGCGCAAAAAAGCACTCATTCTTATTGCGGGGCTCTATATTTTTTCCGCTATCGCCTCTGCGTTAGCTACCAGTTACGAGATGTTAGTAGGTGCTCGCTTTATTGGCGGTCTTGCCTTTAGCTCCTTGTCTCTGGCATCGATGTACATTGGCGAAGTAGCACCTTCGAAACTGCGGGGTAAGTTGGTTTCCTGTAATCAGTTTAACATCGTTATTGGCTTATCAATGGCCTACTTTATCAACTACTATCTCGTCATCAACATCTCCGATAGCATCTACCTACTCTCATCAGAGGGAGTATGGAGAACCATGCTAGCCTCCGAGCTTGTTCCTGCCATTCTTTGGTTTGCGCTGTTATTTTCCGTTCCAGAATCACCTCGCTGGTTGATCACAAGAGGCAAAGTTCAGGAAGCAAAAGACGTACTTAGCAAATTGTATGCCCCTGATGAACTCCTCGACACGGTAAAAGAAGTTAATGCAACGATGCAAGAGGACAAACAGCCAGCCTTTAGTCATCAATTAAAAAGTCTTATTACATCAAAACACAGTACCGCGTTGATTATTGGAGTAACGATCGCGATAGTGCAGGGAATTACCGGGATGAATGCCATTCTATTTTACGCACCTACTGTTTTTGAGCAGGTTGGGTTCGGTGGTAACGCAGCCTTTCAACAAGCTATCTACATTGGCTTGACGAGTGTAGTCTTTACCGTTTTAGCCATTATGTTTATCGACAAATTGGGTCGTCGTCCATTACTACTAATTGGTTTATCATTTGCTGTTCTTAGCCATGTCGCCTGTTGGTATGGCTTCCAAAGCGCTAAATATGAACTGAGTAGCGCCAATGTTGAGCAACTCGCGGAAACCATAAATGTCGCGCCTCTCCAAGGACTCGAGGGTAAAGTATTTAAAAGTGATGTAGCGTTTAAAGAGGCACTGTCAACCGTCTATTCAACAAGCGAATTGATTCAATATGAAGCGACCATTATCGAGAAAACGATTGTAGTTAATCCATACTTAGTGCTGTTTGGTATTCTCGGCTTTATCGCAGCGTTTCATATTTCCATTGGACCGATCATGTGGGTTCTGTTTTCAGAAATATTTCCTAACTCAGTCCGTAGTGCTGCTATCCCTATATGTGCCATCGTTACTAGTATTGCGAGTTACCTAATTCAACAATTCTTCCCATGGCAATTGGCCAACTTTGGCGCAGCAAACACGTTCTTAATGTATGCAGTGTTCAGTGGCCTCGGATTAGTGCTGATTGGCAAACTACTACCTGAAACTAAAGACAAATCGATTGAACAGATAGAGGTGTTGTTGTCAGCCAATCGAAAACCCCAAAAGAGATTAGAACAAAGCAATAGCTATTAGGAACTTAAGGCCAACAACACGCTGTTGGCCTTACTTCTTTCTGTACAAATTGTCGCATAAATCACATTAATGATACGAATAATATCAATCATTGGGCTGCCAGTTAAATACAATTGGTTGATCACAAAACCTATTGGTTGAAATGTGTATGCTTCTTTTTGTTTAGCAGCGTATTTTGAAGGGATTAAAGGAATGAAACATACATTTACTCTGGCGACGATAGCGACAGCTCTTGTTTTGGCCGGTTGCGGCGGTGGTTCCGGTGGTTCAGGTGACGGCCCCACAGACCCAGGCGGACAAAATGGCGTAGCACCTCCTCAGGCTGGTCCTGAAAGTTCAACCACATTGACTGATATTTCCACTCTTGGTTACGGTTCTGTTTCCGAAGACCCTGAAGACGTCCATCGACTACGCGTGCCCGCATTTGCAGGTGTTGGAAAAAATGGCAAGAACTGACTGATATGTCTGATGACTTTCAATACGAGTTTGAAGCGACATCTGAAAGACAGGATTTTGGTGACGGGCGTTGGTACAACTTCTATCATTCGTCCAGCTGGGACGGTCCAGGCGCGACTTATTGGCAACATGACCATGTCACGGTTAAGAACGGTAAAGCAGAGTTTCACGTTTCTCGGAGTGATCGAACAGACAAGCAAGATAAACCGGGCGTGAATGCTGCATGTATTTCTTCCAATAATCAAGTGGAATACCCTGTTTTTGTTGAAGCTAGCGTTAGCATGTCAGATATATCTTTAGCTGCTGCTGTCTGGCTACTCAGCCCTGATGATACACAAGAAATTGATATTCTTGAGTCATACGCAGGTAGTGGGAATGGTAATACGTATTTTTCAAAATTTATTCACCTAAGCCATCACTCGTTTATTCGACAGCCATTTACTGACTATCAACCTCGCGATAGAAACAGTTGGTGGCAAGGGTCAAGCGACGACCATCACATGGGTGGCCGTAGCAGCTGGGGGGAATATACTTGGAATGATGGTGATCGACAGTATATTCAAATTGGTGTCCACTGGGTAAACCCTTATCATTTTGAATACTATATTAATGGCGAGTTAGTGCGAGTGCTATACAACAACGCATTTGCAACAAAAATGTACTCTGGCACCTCACCAACTTGGACTTACAGCTATCCAAAAGTTGATAGTAATAACGACTTAGTGAATGACAACACAGGTTACCAGGCGGTAGAAATCTACGAGAAAAACAGTGATGATTTCGACTTCGCCTACCTGAAAAAGGCGAGCGAACTGTCTCCGGCTTCAGTGATTGATCCATACAACTATCAGCAAGGAAAAGGCTTCTACAAGCCAATGGATATTATCATTAACAATGAACTCCAAAGTTGGTGGACTCATGATCCAACCGACGCTGATCTAGCTGATGAATCAGGAAAGAACGTTATGCTGGTTGACTGGGTTCGTGTATTCAAACCAGTAAATCAATAGCAATTTATCACGACTAAACGCCGAAGCTTTGTTCAAGAATAACAAGCTTTAGCGTTTTTATTTATGACCTATTTATAGAGATTTTATTTCAATGAATAAGAACACTTTAATAGTTACGTCGATCGCGTTGGCTCTAATTGGGTGTGCGTCGACAACACCCAAACCTCAATTAACAGGCTATGAGCGCGTTGTTGCTCCAAAACCTGGTCCAGACAGCAAAACGGATCTAACAGCAGTCTCTAAAGGCGGCTACAAGTCCATTGGACTTGACCCTACAAAAGGTGACTACTTAGCGCTTGATGTACCAGCATCAGCCGGTGATAGCCAAAAATGGCAAGCGCAAACAGATGTTTCAGATGACTTTAAGTACACGTTCGATCGTACGTCTGAACGCTCTGACTTCGGAGACGGAAAATGGTATAACTTTTATCATAATAGCTGGGATGGTCCTGGAGCAACGTATTGGAAGCACGACCATGTCGGTGTACAAAACAATAACCTTGAATTTTACCTATCACGTAATCCAAGCACAGATAAACAGGGAAAGCCAGGCGTAAATGCAGGCTGTATTACATCGAATACCCAAGTTGAATACCCTGTTTTTGTTGAAGCGAGCGTAAGTCTTGCTGATATTTCTTTAGCAACCGCTGTCTGGTTGCTGAGCCCTGATGATACGCAAGAAATTGATATCCTTGAAGCTTATCCTGGCAAAGACAATAATAACGGTCACTTTTCCCAATATATTCACCTTAGCCATCATTCATTTATTCGAGACCCATTTACTGATTACCAGCCTAAAGACACAAACAGCTGGTGGCTTGGTGACCGTGAAGGACATGCTAGTTGGGGTGACTACACATGGAACAATGGTGAGCGACAATATATTCAGATTGGCGTGAATTGGGTCAACCCTTTTCACTTTGAATACTATATCAATGGCGAGTTAGTTCGCGTTGTATACAATAATGCGTTTGCGACCAAAATGTTCAATCGCGGTGAGTGGACTTGGACTTATAGCTATCCAAAAGTAAATGGAAATAAGAAGCTATCGGACGACGGCAGTGGTTACCAAGCGGTAGATATCTACAAAAAAGAGCAAGGTGACTTTGATTTCGCTCTCTTAAAGCAAGCAAGCGAACGTTCACCCGCGTCAGTGATCGACCCATACAACTATCAGGATGGTAACGGGTTCGACAAACCGATGGACATTATTATTAACAATGAACTACAAAGCTGGTGGACATCCGATCCAACCGATAAAGAGTTAGCCGATACGTCTGGTCGAACAACTATGCTGGTCGATTGGATTCGCGTATTTAAACCTGTTGCAAACTAGTTTTCCTTTCAACCCTCTTGGGTATTCTTGAGATGCCCATCGAAAAGAAGCACCCAGCTATCAAGTAAGTGTAAATAATCCACCTGCAGAGCAGGTGGCTTTGAATGGCCCCCTAGAAGGGGGCTAACTTTTAGTTACTCAACCCTAGATGCATCTGACGCTCTTCCTCTTCCTTTCCCACACGATCTTGATGCCTGACATATCTTCGGATTATTTCCTCGTTCATTCCTACCGAATCAACAAAATAGCCACGCTGCCAAAACTTATTGCCCCATAACTTCTGCTTTCTCCCGAATTCAAGTCCGAAGTGCGACACTTCCCCATTTAAGCAGCCATGCACATTTCTTTGAATATCACGGCGGGCTGTTTAAAACCTTAACACTTCTTTGGCCTGTAATTTATTCTCACCATAGCGAGGGATATCACGTCCTCACTAACTTCACGTAAATCAGAACCTTTCGGCACATATTGACGAAGTGGACCGTTAGCATTCTCATTTGCTCCGCGCTCCCATGAACTGTACGGATGGGCAAAGTAAACATCTGCCTCTAACGCCTGCGCAATTTCTTCATGATTAGCGAACTCCTTACCATTGTCAGCAGTGATTGTATGTACATGTGCTTTATATGGCATGAGCAATTCTATTGTGGCTGCTGTGACATCTTTCGCTGATTTTGAGTTCACTTTCTTTATCAAGAAGAAGCGACTTTTACGCTCAAGTAGGGTAACGATAGCGCCTGTTCCATGCTTGCCTAACACCGTATCGATTTCCCAATCACCGAAGCGTTTACGACTATCTACAATGGCTGGCCTGTCATCGATTGTGACTGCATTCTTAATGGCTTCAGCCTTGATTCTCTTGCCTTTGCGGTATCGCTTATGACCCTGTCTCAAATGCCGATAAAGCTTCCCTCCCATTGCTTTGTCATTCGCAATAAATTTGTAAATCCATTGCATACCCGAAGCCGTCAATACTTCTGAAACCTGCTCAGGACTCCAATCATGTTCTATCAACAAACGGATAAACTCCGCTCGTTCTGAGGGTATTTTATACTTTGGAGTCTGACTTCTTCTCTCAATGCAAGCTTGATGAGCGGTTTGAGGGCAGTAGTTTGTTTCTCCACTATTACGGCTAAGTTCTCTATAAACTGAGCTTCTATGGCAGTCATTGGCAAGGGCAATGTTTTTTATTGATACACCCTTGTTCTAAAAGGGCTGAAATCTGGTATCTTTTCCCTTCAGTCAATTGTTGATACTTCATGTTGGAACTGCTCGTTTCTTTGGTCAGAAGAGCATACGAATCTCAACAATTGGCTGTCTTCCTCAATCCTACCAATGAAGTGTCGCACTTATTATCTGAATTCGGGCTTAAATACGGAAATTTGTTGAACAGCCTTATCGCTGTCCGTCCTTTAACAAATCCCATATACTTTGAAATGCTCAAACTTAGGGGCATTCTCACGACTAAGTGGACGTGATCTACTTGTACATTCAACTCTACAACCTTGCAGTTCTTCATGTTGCTGTAGATGTAGATACTTCGGTACAGCTCTTTGCCCAAGTTACCCTTAAGTATTTTGAGTCGGTACTTCGGTGTCCAAACTATGTGGTACTGGCACCTGTAATATACGTGCGAAGCGGATTCATATCTGCTCATGTTCTTTTTCTCCTTGATTTGCTGGTTACAAACTTGGATATCTTGAACATGAGCGTCCTTCGGGCAAAGCCCTAATGGACGATCAACACCTTCCTAGAAGGTGGTTTAGGGTTAGAAAACACATAAAGGCCCAAACTGGATATTCAGTTTGGGCCTTTCGTTTAACGCAGTTTTCTATATAAAGCTGACTAGATCGTGCTTACTACTTTTACTGTGAAACAAAGTTCAATGGATAGATCTCATGGTCATGCATCGTACCGTCACTTGCCGTAAATGTTGCTCGTAATGAGTAGAAGTGCCCCTCTGGTAATTCTTCTGTAGGAATGACTCCCTCTAAAGGAACAGAAAAACTAAAGCCTCCCGCTTCTGTGTTCACTGCTTCCTCTTCGACTAAGACGATATCACGCTGTGGGAGCCACTTACGTTGAAAGTGGCGAAGCCAGATCCTTAGTCCACCCTCATCAGCGGAGATCACTTTATTGTTGGTCCCTGCATGATACTCAATGTGGACCGTCATATTGTCACCAATGACTATCGGCTTGTTCGCAAAGGTATCACTGTCGAGGATGCGAACAAACCCTGCAACATTCGGCTCGATTGTGAATTTTGTGCTACTTTCTACAACCTCATTAGCTTCAGATTTTGCCGTAATGACCACAGTACCCTCTTTGATGGCATTAACAACGCCGTCTGATGTAACCGTGGCTACCCGACTGTCACTACTCGACCAAGTCAATGTCGCATCATCCGGCCTCGCAGGGTCCATTACGATATCAAGTTTCTCGCTATCACCAACGATTAACGACGGCTTCGGCATTGATATTTCTAATGATTTTAGAGGATTAGGATACCAGTCGGCCAGTTCAAATGAACGCTCAGCACTTAAGTCCGTCACTTTACTGGTAGCCGTAATCACTGCTGATTGTCCAACCTCTCCGACAGCAGAGACCAATCCAGCCTGATCGACGGTCAATACCTTATTATTGCTACTTGACCAAACCACTGCTTGGTTTGAATTAGGTGGCGAAAACTTCAAGGAGAGAGCAGCATCGGTACCTTTCCTAATTGCTTCATAGTCAGACTCAATCGATATAAGGGTCGGGTCTAATTGTTCAGTATATAACTGTTGATTTACTGCTTTAGTATTAAACTCTACAGACTCGCCATTGCGCCATGTAACTACGACTGATTCAATTTCTGTCGCATCACCCACACCAAAGTGAACAATATTCAATAAGCTTTGAGAAAAAATTTCACCCGCCGAGCCCACTCGTTTATGCCATGCTTTATCCGACGTTTTCACCGTGACTCTAGCTGAAATAGGATCAATATTATCTTTTGGCGAATAACCCACTCTAACGGATACATAATTACCAATACCCTTCGTTTGATTGCTGTACAAGTACCACTCACCAAACTCACTACCACTAAGTATATCGGTACGACCATTCATATCGAAATCAAATGCTTGCCCCATGTCTCCATAGCCGGGACCACCGACATCCGACGCACCATGCATGGTTAATGTTTCGAAATGACCATTATTATTAAGCAGCATCAAATCAGAAATACGATGATTCACATTCCCCCACCGGTAGACCAAAAGATCTTGTCTACCATTGTTGTTGAAATCGCCCGTAGTAACACCCTGTGCATTACCCCCACGTGGAATTCGCCATTCTTCCGAAACATCGACAAACTTATCACCATCATTTCGGAGCAAGAAGTCTCTCAGATTTCTGTTCTCTGGCATAAAATCTAACTCATATGAAGTAACACCTGTGAGATTGAATTTATACGCCCAGAATATGTCTCCCTTGCGCACCAGTGCGGCCTTCCATTGACCGTTACCCACATGCCCGAAGTAAACACCACTCTTACTAATATCATCAGGCCAACCCTGCGCGTCCTCGGCAGAAAACTCAAATTCGCCACCAGAAGGCACTGCTGTGGCATTTTTGTCTTTGCCTAGAAATATTGGATAATCTTTGTTTCTGAATCCATTTTGGCCAAGGAAGTAATAGTTATCGAGTTTTAAAGGACCATCAGCGGTAAATTGCCACTGTTCTTTACCAAAGTAAGGCCGAGGTTTAATTGAGAATTGCTTAGTTTCTGGATCGAAGTCTACGGAAGGAGCTTCCCCTCGCCCATGCTCGAACTCCTTGCCACGAGCAAAGTACAAATCGGTTTTTCCATTATTATTTATATCCAGATCTACAACGGCGGAAATCTGCTTTGCATCACGCAGTTCTTTTGGAAACTTTGAAGTAATATTTGTAAATGTAAAATCACCATTTCCCTGCCATACCGACATTGTATCGCGATGACCATAAAGAATGATGTCATCAATACCATCATTATTTAAGTCAGTAATTAGAGCTCTTTCCGGTGCTTCATTTTCGATACCCTCTACTGAGCGTAGTTTAAACTTACCATCACCCAAATTTTCATAGAAATGATGTTGCGGTGTTTCTTTATATAGGCCGCGCTCGTTTATCATTACGAAGTCTAGCTTGCCGTTACCGTTAAAGTCCGCCCATTTAGAACCTCGACCGCGAGCACCTCGCTCAATACCGACATCACCTGTATAAAGTACAAACTCACCATTATTATTACGGTAAAAGTTATTTCTCGATGGATTTCGCCCGTTACCACCGCCTTGCGCTAATATCATATCTAATTGACCGTCATTGTCGTAATCCGCAAACGACGTGCCATGTAGATCATGCATATGCCAACGTGATAGATCTTTATGATGCTTTGTGACAGTGCCATCACCGTTGTTCCAATAGAGTTTACTACTCTCCTCATTGTGGTTATTAACTACAAAGTCGTAATAACCATTATTATTAATATCAGCAACCGTGGGTCCGCCATATTTAAGAGAATTGACTTTATCAAGCCCAGCTTTTACTGAAATATCTTCATAATACGGGACAATCAAGTCAGCCACCGTTTCTAATTCTAAACGATTAATGATTAATGATGATGTTGATGACTTCACCTTTAATGTGACGGGACCAAGTTCGGAAAACCTAACCAACGCTGATATTGTTTGTTTTCCTTTTGATGGCACATTCAGATTGTCAACAATTAGCTCTTCACCAGAAAAGATACTAATTGTTGAATACTCACCGATGTTATCAAGATCCAGAACTATGCGTTTAATAGTATGATCCACATTCTCTTTAAAAAATGCAGGCGTTACCGGGTCGATAAGCACAGTATCATCACTTGCAAGGGACGTGGTGGGTAATACACACGCCAAACTGAGCGCCAGTAAAGTTCGGGACCTTATTCTATTTTCCTTCATTACTCTTCCTATATGCAAATACTAATAAAAAATACAAATGACTTTTCTTATGTAAATAATAAAAGTCAATATAAAAATATATATTCAACAATAGTGAAAGTTGCGAAAAAGAAGTCGCGACGTATAAAAGGCAATCCATTAAATGATAGGTATCCATCACACAAAATCATTCGACTTCACATCACCTAGATTGTGAATCTAAAATCAATTTTCCTTTCTGGATCAAAAAACGGAACTCAATCATAACACTGCAGTTCTTTATAATCTCCTCACTTAAATATATATCGATAAATAGTGTTGCTACGCTACTTGCTTCGATAAACACCTTCCATCATGTACGCGATGGACTAAATATATCTGTCACTTAATACTTGATCCAATGCAGAGCGTTGCTCAGCTGTGCCGTTAATCGTGGCCAAACCTTCCGATTTCACCCACTTCCAAGAAAACCTTCCCTGCGCTAAGCCCAATAATATGTCCATTTCAGTTATTAACGTTGGCAACTCGCGCCCGGGAACATAGTCAAGTAACCTTGCTTTCTGCGTGACTTCAATCGTCGACATATGGCCATCGATGGGTTGGCGAAAGTCGAACGTCGTGGATTGCACAGAGCTCGTATTCAATGAATTCAAAAATAAGTACATGGCCATACTATCGTTGCTTGGCTGTTCTATCTTGCCTTGGGTACGCCCTGCCTTAATATAGTAACCCACGGTATACGACAATTCTTGTGTTAGGTTGTCTGTATCGAGATCATGGAATGCACAAGCTAATAACGATGGCGACAGCATCATATTAACCAATGAAAATACAAGAGCTTTCCGAATCAATGACATGGTGTTCCCCAAATAAAGGGCCGATAAATCTATCAGCCCTATCGTTATGACCAAGTGTGTGGTTTATTTTTGATAACGGCGCTTATACATTTGACTATGTAGTCTCCGTGCAGCTTCAACCATTGGCTCATATGGCACATCAGCGGTAGACACAAACCCTACGTTGTAGTTTTCTCCATCGAACGAGCGACCAGCGATTGGCGAATCAATATATTGAAACCAATGTGCCCCAACAAAATATGGGTTATCAATAACGGTGTGCATGTAGCTCTCATACATCTCACTGCGCTCTTGCTGGTTCGCCGCACATACCAAGCCTGGATGGTAGAAACCAACATCCTTAGAACCAACATGGTATTCGCCAATGATACTTGGCATATCAATTTCAGGTAGGAATGACCATGGTTCTGGGTGTAAGCCTTCCTTGTAATAGTTGTAGCTGATGACGTCACAATGCTTGGCCGCTGCGCGAATAACGTCTGGCGTCATTCCCCAATCAGCAAATCGCACACCTAGATATAAATGATTTGGCAATTGTGCTTTTAGCTCTTCGTTAACCACACGGAAGTACTCAGAGGCGAACACTTCAAGCAACATTCCATAGTCTTCTAGTTGCGCTTCATTGTGCTCAAGTGATTTAACACCTGAAGCCAATACGTCCCAAGAACCAATCTCAGTTCCCCAACGTGCATTCAACGCATCAATGGTGGCATACTTTTCTTTCAAGGTATCAACGAATACAGCTTTGGTTGGGCAATCGGTCACATCACGGCCTAAGGTGTGAATGGCGATCCCATGGTGCCCCTCAATCGTACCCATTCGTCCCCAGCTCTTTTCATTATCAATGAAAATACCTACACACCATGGTGTATCTTTTATCTCTTGTCGAACTTGCGTTACTGTGGCCCTAGCTCGTTCTCGAAATACTGGGTCAAACGGATCAGGCAGTGCTGACCAGAAATCGTCACCACTACTTACAGTCTTAAAGTCACCAATAATCCATCCATTAGCAAAGAAAGGGATTTTTTCATTGCTATAAAACTCTGGGTTTGTCCAATTACCTAACGAAGTAAAGCCCCAGTTCAACATTCTGTCGACGGTAACTTCACGCCATTTTTGCAAATAATTTTCGCCGTATTTACGCTGCAAGTTTGCCGCATAGAAACTGAACGTTTCACCACGGTCTACCGGGCCTTCAAACAGTTCCCGCATGTATGCGTAGTGTTCACCTAATGGTTCATCATAACTTGGCAACCATTGGAAAATATCACGGCGAGCTTGGTTAGCAACATAAGCGCTCTCTTTGGCCGCAAATGGAACCGTTACTTTTTCTTTTGAATCTTCAGGCGTGACATCATCGGATTCTCGAGACTCAACTTTACTATGGTCGTAATCAACGCCAGTGATTGTGTAGGCATTAGCAAGGCGAATAATATCTATGCCTGTTGCAAAGTAAGGATACCCTTCTGGGTCAACTAAGGACCATTTCCCATCGATCTTTTCCGTTCTAAAGAATCCCGTGGCTTCTAATCGCTGACCCTCTGTGAATCCACCAAATTTACCTCGATCTGGCATCGCTCCTTCTTTCAGCTGTTGTAACTCCTTGTCAGTACGAGCGAGTAAATCATCATCGGATGTCACTTTTTCTGAGTATGATGCGTCTCGATTTTGACCATACTGGTCAATAACACCGTCTAGAAAGGCTGGATTTGGTTCTGGGTTTAACATTAAACGGAAATGATCGAAAACAATGTCATGGTCAATCAACGTACCATGGATGCTCAACTCAATTTTGGCGATGCTAGTCAAGTCAACATTCATCAACCCCCACATCCACGTTGCATAAGTAAATGGCGTATCGAACGATGCGGGATTTGATCGCAAACCTGAATCAAAGTTAGTCTTTCCTTTAAGAAACTCCCCCTTTAATTCAACTAGATAAGTATCCGTTGAGTGACCAGGAATATTTACACAGCGGCTATGCATTTGTCCTTTGTGATCAAATAGATTAATAAAAAGCTGTGTCGAACGATGGCCTATATTAGTTGCATCAAATGCAAAGCTAAATGCGGGTAACTGGCTCCAGTCCCAGACTTCGCCTTCGTTTGGTTCTAACAAAATCGCAGTATGGAAGTTATCTTTGCTGTGAGTATGAACCTTTAGTGCATGTTCACCGACCGTAATTCCTTTTCCACTAGATACGAGGGTGGCCTCTATGTTTTCAAAAGAAAACTGGTTTGGAATGCTCTCTTCTGAAAAGTCAAATAATGGTATTGACCTATCGTGTTCAGAAAACGTAATCGCGTCCTTAGCTAACACTAACATATGAATAGTTACCTCAAAGCTGGCAGCAAAATTGATTCAATGCTGCATTTAATAAATTTATCAACCAATCTAACTCAACATAACAAACCAATCCTTGATCAGTATCGCAAAAGCTATTTTCTTTCTGAATAAGGGTTAAAAACCTCCCCATCACTGTTGTTTATGTAAGAAACGTTCTAGAAACGACTTCTAATTTTGGTTAATACTTGGTCAACTTCAAACATTCACTCAAAAAAAATCGGGTTTTAGTCGCGCTAATCACACTTTTCACCTCAATATAGGTTTACCTATATATTTTTTGGTTGAACTTTACTTCAATATCAACAAACCAATACTAATTGAGAACAAGGAGCCTCTCTTGAATCTTCAAAGATCTGCCCTATCACTTTTGATAGCGAGTACTTTATTTGGTGGCCTGGCTTACACACAGCACACTCAAGCTCAGGGAAATAAAGTCAGCGAAACGACTCTAAATACAGCAGAAAAACTTGATCTAACATCCAATGAAATCATGGAGAAAATGCAACCAAGCGATGTGACTTTTCATAAAAAAGATCACACTTTGGTTGTCGATTTTGACGCGGTGAGTGAGAGTGAAGCCAACTCTAAGTGGCCAGGGCTCAAAATATTCGCACCGGATGACAAATGGGATTGGAACACTCAGGGTGGTTTTTCTATGGAAGTAGAAAACCCGACCGATGCGCCTTTACACTTTGAAATTAAACTTGCAGACACCATTGGTATTATGGGTGCTGCAGAACATCAACTCGATTTACCTATTGACCTTGAACCCAATGAGAAGCGAACCATTGAATTTTATTTCAATGGTTCTGATATGGAAATGCCGGGTTACCGAGGTGGTAAAGAGCTCAATCTGCGTCAGTTATATGAAATGACGCTCTACACCATTGGCCCAGTTGAAAAACAAACACTACTCATCCACAGCTTTGACTTCCTCGAAGGAACTGGTGATTTAGTGCAATCAGAGGTTCGCGAAACTAAAATGATTGACGCGCCAATAGAAGTCATTGCGCCCGTTCTATCATTCGAAAACTCAAACCTTGATATGATTGAGCGACATACCGGTTCTGAAGTTCATATTGTTGAGCGTAACGGTAATAAAGCACTCGAAGTGAAATATGGTACCGATGAGAGTTACCCGACGGTTAAGTTTTCTGGCGATAAACCGTGGGATTGGAGTCAGTATAACGATATTACGTTGGGCTTTGATCTAAAATACACAGGTGAGGCACCGATACAGCTGTATATCCGAGTTGACGATGATGTTGATGTTAATCTTGGGGGCAAGGCAAATGGTTCTAAACACAGTCGTACGGGCTATGTACAACTCTCACCCAATGATGAAGGAACCTACTATTTCACACTAAAAAATCTAGACCAGACTTTCGATGCAGGCATGCGCGGTCTTCCACCGAGAAAAGCTTATCAGGCTCAGCAAATGGGCTTTGGTTGGGGTGAGGATGAGCTGGATACGAGTAACATTGTAAGTATTCAGCTATACCAAATGAATCCTCAAAATGAGGCAACGCTTGAAATAGCGTCTGTATCCCTACTTCCCAATCTAGCAGCAGATTCTACACGCTTTGAAAATCTAATTGACCAATATGGTCAGTACAAAGAAGAGAATTGGAAAGAGAAAGTCACCGATGACAAGCAGCTTGCACAAAGAGCTAAAGAGGACATCGAACTCCTAAAGAACGTAAGTTTGATGCCAGATAGATCGACGTTTGGTGGCTGGAAAAAAGGTCCGCAACTCGAGGCGACAGGCTTCTTCCGAACGGAGAAGGTGAAAGGGAAATGGGCCCTTGTTGACCCTGAGGGTTACCTTTATTTCGCGACCGGTCTTGATAACATAAGATTGGACGACACGTTCACCACTACAGGTATTGGTTTCACCAAAATAGAGAAGCCCGATACAGCAAACTACCGTCCAAGTGAGATTTCGGGTGTTCCATATCTCGAGCAGAAAGGAGAAAAAGCGGAACTATCCAGTTTGAGACGCAACATGTTTAGCTGGTTACCAGACTATAACGACTCTCTCGCGCAATCATATCAATACAGTAAAATGATCCACGACGGCCCTCTAGATCATGGCGAAGTCTTCTCTTTTTACGCCGCAAACTTACAACGTAAATTTGAAACCAATAATCTAGATGACACACTGTCAACATGGCGTGAAGTCGTTCTATCACGAATGATGGATTGGGGCTTTACATCACTGGGGAACTGGTCGGAAACAGGATACTATAGCAATACAAAAGTCCCTTACACTGCACATGGATGGATCGTTGGAGACCACCAAAAAATTGCAACGGGGAATGACTACTGGGGTGCAATGCACGACCCATTTGATCCGGCGTTTAGAACATCCGTCACAACAATGGCTAAAGGTGTTGCCGAAGATGTAAATGAGTCACCTTGGTGTATCGGAGTCTTTGTCGACAACGAGCTATCCTGGGGTAACATGCAGCTTGACGCGAATCACTATTCGTTGGCAATTGGGGCTTTACGTCTGGATGCAAAAGACAGTTTTGCGAAACAAGCGTACGTTGCCGCACTCAAAGAAAAATACACTAACATCAGCGCACTTAACACTGCGTGGAATGAGAACTTGTCCTCATGGGACGACCTATCTAAGAGTTTCCAATTCTCCGGAACCTATACAAATGCGATCAAATCTGACTTCTCGATGTTTTTAACACTACACGCTAACGAATTCTTCAAAATAGTCAGTGAAGAAGTGAAGAAAGAATTGCCTAACCATCTTTATTTAGGTTCGCGTTTCGCAGACTGGGGAGTAACACCTGAAGCTGCAAAAGCGGCAGCACCTTATGTAGATGTCATGTCTTACAACCTATACGCCTATGACCTTCAATCTAAAGGGGATTGGAGCCGATTAGAAGAACTCGATAAGCCTAGCTTTATCGGAGAGTTTGCCTTTGGCGCGATGGATAGTGGTATGTTCCATCCAGGCCCAATCAGTGGCGAATCACAAAAATGGCGTGGTGATATGTTTAAGCATTACATGCAAAGTATCGTCGACAACCCATATTTTGTCGGAGCACATTGGTTCCAATACTTAGATTCGCCTGTAACGGGACGAGCTTGGGATGGCGAAAACTACAATAATGGTTTTGTGACGGTAACTGATACACCGTATAAAGAACTCGTCAACGCTGCAAAGCAATTCCATTCCCTCTCTCTACGACCGCCGCTACGGCGACCTGAAGTAAACTTGAGGGCCCCCTCTCCGGGGGCCCCTCGAAGCTCATTTAGCCTCACAGAGAAGAGAGGGGTTGTCTAAAAACTGAAAAAGGTCACTCAAGCAAGAGGTACCAGTATTGACACCTGACACCTTTCTAAATTCAGAGCTTGCTGCGTCAATCTATGACCTCATCGAGTCCAAAAGTGCACTGAAAGCCTATATCAGTGAACCCACGCGAAACTCAGGGTTCCTTATTCTGTGGCTGATACTAAAAGAAGGCTTAAGCAAAGAAAAGGATATTTTACCCATATTACGCAGTCATGAACCGCTATACTTTATTGAAAGCCATTGTTTTTATGAGACAAAAACACGTCGATTCTTGCTATCCAAGAAAGCGGAATTTTTGCTCCAGGTTTGGTATCAATCAGCCCACTCCTACTCTCATAGCGCTACAAAAATAATTCAAGAATATTTGGTGACTCACCACCTACTTTCTCCTCACCACTCTCTGGGTATCGTCTCGCTACGACAGATGCTCAAACTCGAGTATGTAATGATACGAAGTAACATCGAATTTAAGCTCTACAATCAGCTCCTCCCCAATTCGCAATTGAGTGACCACACCCTTGCCCGCTTATTCACAGGTCACCGGATACATCATTCCCAAGAAGATAACACCGAACTAAAAACGACTGTTCGCCAGCAAAGGCATTGGTTATCTGGCTTTAGCGTTGGCGAAGGTAAGATTCGAAAACGAGTCGATCAAGACATTGCCCAACTCACAGCGAAAGAGCAAATCGAGATTGTGTCTTATTTTACTAGCAAGTTAGCTAGTACCTCGCCAAAGGAAGCCAGTAAGGTATCGACTAAGGTACTCGCCACTCTCCAAATACGGTTAGAAGACAAACATAAAATCCGCGCCATGCCATTTTGTTGGCTAGTACTTTCATGGTTGTATCACTTGCTTAAAAATGGCGGAAAATTCAAATCTACACTGAGACTAAACACCGTCAAGGATTACGTTTCAGCCGTTTCCTCGCCATTTATTTCTGAGTTTTATGGCTGCGATCCGGAAAAGATGAATGAAATCGACTGGGCAGAAAAGCTCAGTATCGTCATTGAGTCTATCGCCTCACCACAGCGTAAAGCGTATGTCGCCTATTTTGCAGAGTTCCTGATTGACAGTAATTTAGTACCCAACCTATGTTTATCCGACATCGATGTGCCGGCTTCGGAGCACAATGTCGACGCGAATATTATTTCCCATCTTGAGGCAGACAGCATCATCTCAGCACTGGAAAAGTCCAAACATCCGAGAGCTGAGCTTGCCCAAACGTTATTTTTCTTTGGTTTCTTCCTCGGATTGCGCCGAACTTAACAACCACCTACTGAAGTAGGTGGGTTAGTATTACGGACTGAAAGTCCGGATACGGTCAAAGACCCGTTGTTAATCGCTTTCAGTTCGAAAGTTATCTTCGACCTTCGGCTCAAAATGATGCTCTAGGTATTCTTCGATCATTGTTTGAGTTAGCTCACCCGAAGTAACGCAAAAGTAACCTCTTGCCCAGAAGTAGCGGCCCCAATACCTTCTTTTGAGATCAGGGAAACTCTCAAACAATTTGCTAGAAGAACGTCCTTTGATTCGTCGCATTATTTCACTTGGAGCCATCTTTGGTGGTGCTGATACCAAAAGATGCACATGATCTTTACTGACTACCCCTTTGAGTATGTCGATTTCAAACATTTGACATGTTTGCCTGATTAACTCACGTGCTTTCAAGCCGACATCACCAGATAAAACCTGATAACGATATTTTGTAACGAATACAAAATGATATTGAATTTTAAATACCGTATGGCTTCCATAACGATAGTCCATGACCAACTCCAGCTATATACAGAACTGTAAAGTATCATAGCTAAAGCTGACCGACTAAAGTCGGTGGTTTCAACCTTCTAGGAGACTAATGAAATCAAAGGGATACAGTTCAAGGATTTTCACAACGAAAGCAATGAACACCATACCCTACATATCAGGCCCAACAAATATCGATTGCTCAAGACCACCGATGGCTCTAGAAACTTGCCAGTCGAAAGTCTCCTTCCTGCGGCACACCTAGAGAAATTGTTTAGTTTTGTTGAAAGATCAAAGTTAAAGCATATGTCGTTTGATAACCTGCTTCTTCATGGCCCCACAGATAAAGACATAAACGATGCGTTTAAACTACTTACGAATGTCATAGTTCAATTGACTGATGCTAAATTTGATATTTTTAAAAATGTACAAAGCATAGAGCTTGAAGGGCCGGCTCTCAATGGTTCCAATATTGGTTTGGTACAACGACGCTAGAAGCTATTTGCGTCCATCACATCAGACCCTTATTACTCATAAAGCTCATCAATAATATTTTTAAAAGATTTGAGCTGCGCCATTTTTGGAAAAATACGTTCACAGGCGTATCGGTGGCAAGTTTCATTCATATCTGCGATAGCATCCTCAACAATCACCACATTATAATCAAGTTCGAAGGCTTGTCTTGCAGTTGATTCAACGCCAATACTAGTCGCGATACCAGTAAGGTAAACATCGGTGATTCCCTGTTGTTGTAACTGTGCTTTCAGTGAAGTGTTGGTGAAGGCACCCCAAGAATATTTAGTGATGTAATGAAAATCAAGGTTATCACTGAGCTCAGCAATGAGCTCTCCCCACACAGTGACGCTGGCTGGTGCTGTCGAGGATATTTGCAATTCGGTCACCCCTTTTGGACGACCTGCGACATTAACAATAAACACCGGACACTGTTTTTCCAGGAAGACTTTACTTAAAGTAATACTGTTATCAACTGCAGCTTGAGCCTGTTGTGGCTCTGCACGCTCTACTATGCCGTGCTGTAAATCAATGATTATCAACGCCGGGCGAGTTGAGAGTCTCTCGTTCATGACACTCTACCTATCAATGTGAATATTGTGGTATTAAAGCATAGATTTTATTGGTGGAGATGTTGGTAGAATTTGTTTGACAAAATGATGGTATGAAAAGTCACAAACGTTTAAGCGCCCAGACGACTCTGGGCACTTTAAGGATTAATGATAAGTTCGAGGGAGTTCGGTTTGATTAAATCTGAACTGAAGCTTTTCCAAAACTTCATCCGGTTCGTACTTGAGCTTTTTGCTTCGACAAAATATTAAGATTTGCATCATCGAGTTCACCAACTGACGAATATACAAACAATCCGTGGAGCGATTCATTCGAAGTAAGTGATGCCCGACTCGCTTAGTACATGGCTCACGTAGTTCAAACAGCTCATCAAGCGTTAGGTTAAAGAACCCTTCTTGATGAATAATCGATAAGCACACGCTGGCGCAGTGCACAGTTAACACATCCACTTTCATTGTAATGCTTGGCCTCCTTTGTGCTCGTCTTGAGCTTTTGACAGAAGCTTTTCAAACGCACTGCCATCTTGGCGGGTTAGGTTCGGAACAAAACGACTGTAGATTTCAAACAGCATCTTGGTCGTGCTGTGGCCCATCTGCTTAGCTATCCACTCTGGTGCCTCCCCTGCTGCTAGCCACAAGGTCGCGGCTGTGTGGCGTGTTTCGTAGGGACGGCGGTACTCCATTCCAATAGCTTCTAATGTCGGCTTCCAGATACGCTCTCGAAGATTCGTCTTATCGACTGGATTCCCCTGTGCATTGGTAAACACATACTCTCCACGGCCAGTCACCTCATATTGCTCCCGCAAGGCTTTGAGCACCATGCTCGACATGTCGATGTCTCGTGCCGAGCCAATGGTTTTTACCGTTTGGGTTCGACGATGAACATACGTCTCTCGAATACTGATTTTCTCAAGGTCAAAATCAACGTACTTCCATTTGAGGCCATCGATTTCAGACGTTCGCATGCCCGTAAAAAATCGGACGATGAAATAGTTTCGATATTCTTCACGCACCGCATCGATGAACGTCATCACCTCTTGCAGACTAAAAGGATGAACATCGCGCTTTTCAATGCGAAGCTGCTTGATGTTTTCAAAGCTTGAGCGAAATCCATATCGGTCAGCAGCTTCATTTAAAATCATGCGAAGCGGCGTCATCACATGGTTTACAAAATCAGCGGACAACTGCTTACCCTCTTTAGGCTGCATCAAGCGAGCACGGTATTTCAAAATGTCGGGGCGAGTGATTTTGTCCACCTCGACCTCGCCAAATTCAGGTATCAGGTAGTTGTGAAGATAAATCTTCATACTGTCTTTGTAGCTGTCTTTCCAACGCACTTCGTTTTCGTGATACCACTCAACCGCGAACTCAGAAAAAGGGATGGTGCTAATACCCTGTACCTCTTGGCTCGCCGACTTGTAGCTCCCTAGCATCGCTTCTTTCTTCTGCTGGGCAGCGATATCGTCTTTAATGAATTTTTTAGCGCGGGGTGAGTCAGGAAAGTACTCACTGTAAACAAAGCAGCCTAAGCGAATATCGGCATCGATTTGTTTGAGTAAGCGATTGAGCTTGAGTTCATTGGCTGACGTGTCCGCTAACAACGTCTGCTCTCGACAACGAACGCCTTTGTAACGAAAGTCCATAAAGAGCTTTCCAGCTCTACTTCTTACACTAGCCATGACAAATTCTCCCCGAAGCCATTGGGATATAGTGCATATTTCTCGTAGCGGATTGATACAAATCCGCTTCTATCGCTTCCCAAATGTAAAGAATTTTTCTACCATTGAATGGTCGAATGTAGTGTTTACCTTCGATGAATATAGAGTCTCGCAGTGACGAATTAATGTAGTTGGCGCTAAATTTGATACGCTCTGCGAGTTCTCTAGCCGTTAAGAGGGTTTGGTCCATGCGACCTCCTTTTTTGTCCCCTGACAAGATACATTATTTACTTTAGCTCATTAATGTCCCCTGTCAAGATACAAGTGGTGCGTAATTTTGACTATCCGTTATAAGCTTAAAGAACTCATTGAATTAAAAGAAAAAATTGAAGGAAAAAAAATCTCCCAGGCAGCAATTGCTAGAGAGATTGGAGTTCAAAGGTCTGCGATAAATAAGCTGGTGACAAGTAAAGACTATGTAACAACGACGACAACGTTGAATGCTTTGTGTGCCTATTTTGACTGTAAAATTGAAGATCTAGTCGAGTATGTGCCTGATTAGGGTATGACATATTCTGAGTAACTATTCATAAGGGCATCGTCCCATCTGAATTTTAACCGTATCCTGCCATAGACAAAATGCTATAGAATCGTTAGGTGATCACAACACTCAACGTGTCTTTGAAACTCATTTTTGGACGTGCGACGTGAAGTCGTATGAAGCGCTGTTCACCGCTTTAAGAGTGAATGTATGGTACGCCCCGCATTTGCAAGTAAATAAATAACAACGAGCTGATTTGCGCCAATGTATTCAGAGTCTTTATGAAGTCACTACGCAACTTCGCTCTACGATGAGATCCGCGCCAGATTGTCCTCATAACCATCAAAGCATTTTAATTTGCTTGTTCACTCAACAGGTTTCAATCTGGTGGTCTAACCGTTTTGTCATCACTTATCATCATTGCAAATCTGGTTTAAATTTTTAGTGAGAATTCTTTATTTGTGACCATAATAGACCACGCTATTCTTGCGAGCTTATTAGCTAGAGCAACAACAACCACATTAAATGGTTTTGTGCGTTTTAGATTTACTACCCACTCCCCAAAATGCTTTTCAGCGGTTTCTGTTCTTTTTAATATTGATCGAGCAGCATGGATAAATAGCTCTCTTAGATCACTATTTCCGCGTTTTGATATACCTAACAGTCGACTTTTACCACCTGTAGAATGTTGATGAGGAACTAAGCCAATCCACGCAGCAAAGTTCCGTCCATTAGAAAAGTCCTTTGGGTCAGCAACATTGGCTACACAGCATGCAGCTGTCAAAGGTCCTACACCAGGGATAGTCTGTAACAGGTGATAACGGATATTCTCTTTATTAATCAGTTGTAGCTTTTTCTCTTGGGATTCAATCTTCTCGCTAAGGTATTGATAGTATTCAACCTGAGTTTTAAGTTCACAAATCAAGGAGTTTGGTAAAACCTCATTTTGAAGTTCTATCCACGCAAATATTTTTTTTAGGTGACTATGGCCACGAGGTAAACTTAGGCCAAACTCCAAAAGCATAGCCCCAACCCTGTTCATACAGGCTGTTCTTTCTTTCATAAACGAAGACCTAATTTTCCTAATCATCGAAGCCACTTGTGCCTCTTCAGCTTTAGGAGACGTGAATCTCATTGAAGGCCTAGTAGATGCTTCAGCAATCGCGTCAGCATCTATAAAATCATTCTTATTAGTCTTCACATAAGGTTTAACATATTGTGCAGGAATCAACTTAACTACATGACCATAAGATTTACACTTCCTTGCTAACCAGTGAGAACCTCCACAAGACTCCATTGCTACGTTCACTGGTTCATGTACCGAAAGCATTTGAAGTAATTTCGTTCTACTCAACTTCTTACGAAATGTTTCTTTACCAGATGAATCATGCCCAATTACATGAAATGAGGATTTGCCTAGATCAATACCGATAGTCGTTGTGATAGCCATAATGACACTCCTTTAGTAGATAGACCTAAAGTCTAGGTGCTTGGGTGTGGGGCGTACCATCTAATTACCATCGACATTGGGAGTATCCACCATGAACACTAGCGTATTTGGCATTGATATCGCAAAGCAAGTATTTCAAATTCACTGGGTCGATCAAGAAACAGGAGAAATACACTCTGACAAAGTAAAGCGAAAAGATTTTGTAAACTATTTTGTAAATCAGCAGCCTTCGGTAATTGGTATGGAAGCTTGTGGTGGTGCTCATCACTGGGGAAGGTTGTTCAAGAAATTGGGTCACACGGTGAAATTGTTGCCTGCGAATAAGGTGAAGCCATTCGTTGTTGGTAATAAAAACGATATGGTTGATGCTCGTGCGATTTGGACGGCTATGCAGCAACCAGGCATGAAGTTTATTGCTGTCAAAACCGAAGAGCAGCAATCAATCCTTAGTATACATCGGATGAGAGAGCTACTAGTCAAGCACAGAACGGCACAAATCAATTCAATACGTGGACTTTTAACAGAGTTTGGGCTTGTCATGCCAAAAGGAAAAAAAGCACTTAAAGAGCAATTACCTAACTGCTTAGCAAAATTGGAAGGTAAAGTACCGAGTGCCTTTATGCATGCTTTGCAAGTTCAAATAGAACAGTTGTCTCATTTGGATGACGATATCAAACGATTGGAAATGCAAATACAAATCTGGTTTAAACACAGTGTTGATTGTCAGCGTATCGGCAAGATTCCAGGGATTGGGCCACTAACAGCAACAGCACTTATTGCTTCCATGGGAGATGCATCAGCATTTAAATCAAGTCGAGAATTTGCCGCTTGGATAGGCATGGTTCCAAGACAAACGGGAACAGGAGGCAGAATCCATTTGCATGGTATAAGTAAAAGAGGAGATATTTATTTACGTACGCTACTTATCCATGGAGCTAGATCGGTAATAAGTCGCAGCAAAGATAAGAGTGAATGGCTTCAATCTTTACAAGCACGAAGACCGAAAAATATTGCGACCGTTGCATTAGCCAACAAGACTGCTCGAACTGTTTGGGCATTGGTTGCCAACCAAACAGAGTATCAACCTTGTTAAGGGGAAGGCAGGTCACAAAATTTAATTAACACTGGATGTTCACTAAAAAGTTTGCCAAGGTGCATCAAAGAGTAATGACAAACAAGGTAAGACCAAGCCTTATAAAACCTGAATTTGCGTTAGAGCCATAAGCTCGCAGGAGAAATGAGGAATAGGGCTGCGGAAATCATTAGGGTCGGCAGGAAGTCTAAGTCTGCCAATGTAGACCGAATATAAAACTGCCACCTAACCGAGTTTGAAGTTATTTTATGATGACCTAGCAAATGGGGAAACGTTCATATAAAGCAAATGATGATCTCGAAAGAGATTAGTGCATCTTCTGACGGTGCTCAGTGGCAGTCTATCAACTGGAAATCCGCTGAAGCGCACGTATTAAAGCTTCAAAAGCGTATCGCAAAAGCAACGAGAGAAAAGAAATACGGTAAGGTGAAGTCCTTACAGTGGCTCTTAACTCATTCTCGCTCAGCAAAGCTTCTTGCTGTTAAACGAGTCTCTCAAAATAGAGGCAGTAAAACGCCTGGAATAGACGGCGTTATCTGGAATACAGATACGCGCCGTATGAAAGCAGTGAATCAATTGAGTCGTAAGACTTACAAAGCCAAACCACTTAAACGTATCTACATCCCCAAAAAGAATGGCAAACTCAGACCTCTAGGTATTCCGTGCATGATAGACAGAGCGCAACAAGCGCTCCATCTGTTGGCACTAGAGCCTGTCTCTGAAACAATTGCCGACCTTAACAGCTATGGATTTAGACCAAACCGCAGCACCGCTGACGCCATCAGCCAGTGCTTTATATGTTTGGCACAGAAGAAATCAGCAAAATGGGTTCTTGAGGGCGATATTAAAGCTTGCTTCGATAAAATCGGGCATCAATGGCTTATGGAAAATATCACTGTAGATAAACGTATGTTAGAGCAATGGCTAAAGTCTGGTTTTGTGGATAAAGGCCTGTTCTACGACACCGACGAGGGTACGCCACAAGGAGGGATAATATCCCCAACCTTGATGCTAATGACTCTCGCAGGGCTAGAGCAACGTATAAAATCCACAACACTCAGAAAAGGAGCTAGGGCTAACTTCATTGGTTACGCTGACGATTTCGTGGTCACTTGCTCTTCAAAGGAAGTGCTAGTGAACGATATCAAACCGTTGATTGCTGACTTTTTGGCTGAAAAAGGGTTAACCCTATCCGAAGAAAAAACGAAGATCACTCATATTGATGATGGCTTTGACTTTCTGGGCTTCAACCATAGGAAGTATAAAGGGAAATTGCTCATTAAACCGAGCAAGTCCAACACGCTGTTATTCTTGAGGAATCTACGTGAACTTGTCAAAAAGCACGCCACTATCCCCGTTAATGATCTTATCAGGATGATAAATCCAAAACTTAGAGGGTGGGCGAATTACTATCGCCATTGCGTTGCTAAACAAGTATTTGGGTATGTAGGTCACAAACTATTCCAAGCGCTATGGCACTGGGCAGTTAGACGTCATCCAACCAAGTCTAAAGACTGGGTTGTTCACAAATATTTCCTCAACCGAAAAGGCCAATGGCAATTTCATGGTTGGCAGAAAATTATGAACATGGACTGTCACTTCAACTTGTTCCAAATCGCAAAAGTGCCAATAGAGCGACATGTGAAAATCCGAAGCGCCGCGACTCCTTATGACCCCGATTACCAAGAATACTTGGCTAAGCGGAAATCAAAGAGACAAGCACGAAACTCTTGGGTTGAACCTGTTCCAACTGCTTTATGAGTTGCTGGGTATCAAACGATGCCTTAGCGGAGGCTTGAGCCGTATGCAGTGAAAGTTGCACGTACGGTTCTTAGAGGGACGGCACTTGGTAACAAGTGTCGTCTACTCGACATAAACGATTTAGAGTTGGCACTCTAAATTAGGCATTTCGGATAAGTTGAGTTTGGGGAAAGCTAAGCAAAAAAGAGCTGACTTATTCACCCCTCAAGTCAATCCCTAAGGAAATCTCTCTTTTTTTCACTTTCCAGTTCTGCACGAAGCCCATCCATTAATTGTTCAATATGACGCTTTTGTCTCAAAAGACTAACCTTGTTCATGATAGGAAGTAGCGATTCGAAGTACTCCAGACGCTTCTGAAGAACAGGTACCCAAGAACCATTTGATGACCAGCTATTGGGCTCTATCGGCAGTTTTTTGAACATATCAATACTCTGATTGAGCTCAACAAATCTTTGTACGAATTGCAGTCTACGCTCTTCAGGAAATGTAGTAATAAGTACAAACACGTATTCCAACAAACCTACATCCTGATGGTGCTCTTCAATAAGATTCAGGAGGTACTTATCTTGTTTTTCTTGTATACCTGAGCCACTGTCAATACCCTTAGTTTTAAAGAAAACTTCAATATACGGGGAAATTCTGTAGTGTCGGTCTTTTTCATTTTGAAAAATACTTTCAAACAAACTATCCATTACTTTACTGTAGTCTGAACGGGCCCAAATGAAGGAATAATCTCTGTTGTCATCGTGACTACTAAGACTACCGTATTTAGCGTTGGTATATTTCCAATTGATATACCCTGTACTGAAGTTAAGGTCAGTATTGAGAAGGAGACCAAACATTTTACCGTCATGGTCTACATTTTCTCCTGCACCATCCAGTACAAAATATGCCTTTTTAAGGACATCAAAGTCTAAGGAAAATAGGTCGCTTGCCCTTTTAAATGTTTGAGTGTACGGATTGAACAACATAGTTAAGGCATGTACAAAGTTAGAGTCTTCCGCGGTTCTAGATAGAACAGTAGATACAACTCTTGCAATGATCCTTGAGTCCAATGAAGTATACTTCAATAAATAGTCTAAATGACGAGGAAGAGCCCACCACTCTGCTGTTTCATAGAGTAGCAAAAGCCGCTCAAGCATTTCATTATTCAAAGAGTCTTCTGAAATCGCTTCATAAGTATGGAACTGCCATTTTCTCTTAGTAGGATAATCCTGCCTGCTCAACAACTCAATCGCACCATCAAATCCTCGTTGCTCAAGGAGTTTCTTAACAAGGGGATAACCAGATAACTGAAACGGGTCTTTAAGTTCGATATAGTACTCGAGAACAGATACGAAAAGATCGATGTTCAGGTTCGCTAATACGAGTAAAACGCCTTCAATGCCATTTTGCAGTCGAAATAGATTTTGATGACTTTCTTCTAGGCCTTCACGTATTTCACTACAGGACGCAAAAAATTTGACGTAATCATGAAGCTCATAGTTTGCAATGTACGTTCTCCAGCGGTTTTGCTTGTACTTTTCATATTCCTCATGAGTCAGTTCCAAGTTACTCTTTTCCCACCTCTTAGGGAATAGTAGTTCCGCAATAGAAAAAACATCATTATTATATTGATCTCGCAATTCTTCTGAGACATCAATTTCAAGTCTCTTCATTATGTCTAAGTAATTGTGAACAATAACACAATGTGAGTAACAGTCTGGATCAAGCTTGTTCTCAATGAAAGACAATAGATACTCAGCATCATCTTTTACTATGTCCATGTTTGCGGCTCTGCTTATGGACTCATTATACTTTCGTAAAACCCTTAGTACTTCTTCACGGATTATCTCGTCTTCGTATAGAGTAAGTAACTTTTGCCAGATAGCCTTTCGAAGGCTGGCAAGTTCTGGCGTAGCTACAAGAGAAAATCGACAGGTGTAAAACACCATTCCTTTCATTTTAGAGTTTTCGAAATTGCAGTCCAAATAACTACTTGCTAAAGCCAGAAAAAACCGCGAGAACAGGGTTTCTTCATTATTTACATTGCTGCAAATAGCATCTACAACTGCGTGTTGAATATTATATCCCCATTGATATGATTCGGGCCTGAAGCCAAAGTCATCTATAAGAATCAAAAGTAGCTTAGGAGCTTCACAAGGTCTCTTGATTAGGTAGCGCATTAAAAGCTCCAGAGCCATTCGGACTTCCTGCTCTTCTGCGAAAGCGAAAGACCTTAAAACGCTTAATATAGAAGGTGAAGGTATTGCCTGAGAACTCTTTTCAAAAGTGATACTTGCTTGTTCGACATTTGATAACTCCAGTTCTTCAATTCGACTATTTAGCCACAACAGCGTATCAGTACGTTTGAATAACCCAAATACATTAATAAGTTGTAGTAAATCATCATCATTACCTATGTCTTCCAGTTGTACCCACACTCGTTCGATATGAGGACGCATTGATTCCTCAATAAATTCACTATCGAAAGCACTCATAACAGGATTGATAGAGTCGATAAGACGGTGCTGGTATTTAGGAAAGAAGCTATCAAAAAGGACTCCAAAATCGAGAGTTTTCTCTTTAAATACAGCCAAATAGAAAAGGTATGTTCCAAGTACTTGATCTGACACCCGAACAACTTCGTCTTCGTACATATCAAGCAACTCCAGTTCATGAAGATGAACAGTTGCTTCCCAGAAAACACCTGGAGTAATGTTTAGTACAGTTTCGATTAGCGTCATCATTTCGTGGTTACTACGATCCACTGCTTTGAAGAAAGAAATAATGGCTGCTACTTTGAGGATATCAGCACTCTTTAGGTCAGTATCATCGACCTGAAGGTCTTTCCGAATAGAATAAAAGTAGTTGTCGTAAAGTGCAGAAACGTCGTGAATGCTACTAAGAGGGCCTTCTTTCGCAACCTCGGCAGACATTACAGCTAATCGTGGGTTACCTTGTGAAATTTCTGCGATCCGTTCGAGATAATGGTAGTTGCTGATGCCGAATTCATTGCCAATCAATGTCTTGATTTGCTCTTCTTTGAATGATTCTAATTCAATTTTTGCGTATCTTTCGAGATGACGAGATGCATCTTCAACCTTCGTGATAGCGTAGTCCCTAACTGTAGCGACAACCTTTATATGTTGTTCATCACTCTGATACTGAATAAGATCAACGACATAATCAAAACTGCTGACTCTATTGGCGTCATCAACAAATATTAAATAGTGTCCTGGGCGACGGAACCGAGTTTGAAGATCATTCCATAAGTCACGATTACGGCCTAAAATGCAAAATATCTCATACTCCGGATGGAGTTCATTAAACCTTCTGCACGCTTCTAAGGCCAACCTCGATTTTCCTACCCCAGCTTTACCAGTAAGAAAGGTAAGCTCTTCGGTTTCAAGTGAGGATAAAAGGTTATTTAGCTCCTTTTCGCGGAAGTGAAAGCGAAGGTCAAGAGGTGTTGAAAGTTTGCTACTATTGTAGAGCGAAACAAACCGCTCTGGGGATACTATCTGACCACTATCAATTTCAATACCTAAAAAATCACGAGCTAGGCCTGGATATTTTCCGTAGATATCAAATGCAATTGCATCAATACCGTAAAGACTGATTCTTACATCTTTACTATCACAGACGCTCGATAATTCATATTCATCTTTAGCACTAATCTTTCCTGTATAACAGAAGGCTACTTGTTCAATTTTTTTAACAGGAACCCCAGTTTTTGATTCATTAAAGCACTTTTTGAGGTCTTCATTCATTTTTTCCCGCAAGTTAGCTTGCTGGGTAGTATGTTCAGCAAATATATACTTACCCTGCGGAGTTGTTAGAAGGCTATCGGGCGTACCTGTTCTCACCTTATTGGCTGCGGCTACAGAGCCTATCGAATTAACGTGTCCAAGTCCTTTTTCCACCAAATAAGCGTCAGCTAACTTTTGAAACTCTCCTCCATCCATTTCTAGTAGAGCCTGCTGGATTTGATTTATTTTTGACATCTCACGTGTCCTTACTCGGTGATAGAACGATTCTATAGGTACTTTACATGCGTAAGAAAAAGTTGGTCAACTCAAGGTTTAGGTAAATGTGAAAGCACCCAGTTCAAGCTCGAAAAGGGGCAAAAGTGTTTTAGTAGTCACAGACACACTATGAATGAGTGTTCTTATCGGAGCCAAAACAATTTGCCACGTCGATGTGTAAGACATCCGATCCTAACCTCGCTTTTACTGCATAACTATTACACTCTTACTTTGGGGTCATGAGGTAAATTTCGACTAAGATCGAATCTGACTTAGTCAAGTGAGATTAATGACGCGTTACATGCGTACATTACTGAACGCAAGTAGAGAAGAAACATTACACGTAGCTTTAGAGCCTTTAAAAAACATGACTCCCATCATGATTTTGGGCACAAACAGAAACGTAAAAATCTGTGGGTTGGATGAAATATTTTGGGCACAAGTGGGCACGGTTGTGCCCACTTGTGCCCACCAGCATAGTAGTCAACAGCTAGCCAATGAATAGAGTATGCCTATCTATTCACTTTTGTATACTGACATAAAGGACTTAGCCGAGAAGATTCGGCTTATTGGCGGTAGATAGAAATCACTAAACGCCATACACAAAAAAGCCAAGCTAAACGCTTGGCTTTTTTGCTAAATTTGGTGGGTCCGGGCGAACTCGAATCGCCGACCCCCGCCATGTCAAGGCGGTACTCTAACCAACTGAGCTACGGACCCAAATTTGTGTTCCATTCTGAATAAACATTCAGAGAAGGATGGTGGGTCCGGGCGAACTCGAATCGCCGACCCCTACCATGTCAAGGTAGTACTCTAACCAACTGAGCTACGGACCCATCTCTCTGGAACGAGAAGGATATTAACCAGAGTAACTTAGCTGTGCAAGTACATTTTTGTGTTTTTGGTGTCGTTTGACGCATTCGCCATCAATTCGACTCTTTTTTATGCGCTACTGCCGAAAAACGTGAAGGCTATCAGATCGTTGCTCTCACTTACCTGCGTTGGAACTGACTGATTATGCCGATTCTTCGTCATCAAATACCACATTGTAGTTTTCTGTGTACTGGCACAACGGCTGGCGGCTACATGTGAAAAAGCGTCGTCCTTTGAACTCCCCTTGCATCGCCGTTTTGATGTTCATTGGGCTGCCGCAGCGCTTACAAAAGCGAACTTCTTTGTCTGGCTCAATCAAATCAATGTGAGCGGCAAGCAAACGGCGAATTTTACCCACTTGGTAGCTCAGTTTGACCGATGCACCAATAAGCGGAATATTGGCAGATTTACATACCTGCATAATCAGCTTCTGGCGTTCTATTTTGCCTTTGTGAAGCTTTTGTCCATTGTCATATTCGATAATGACGCGAGGCTGCATCGTTCGTGGGTCACACACTACAAAATCAAAGTAGCTTTTTGCTATCACGTTATTTGCGATAAACCATTGCTTCTTGCTCTTCATCTGCTGTGGCGTCACAACATTCGCCATGCTCACCTTAGTTAAGATCACACCGTGCTCGCCTACTGCCTCTTTTAATGCGTTATAAAACGCGGTCTGAGCTGACGACAAGATTGGTCCTTTCACTTTGTATTGATATGACTTGGTATCTTCCTGTTTCACAAAGTATTTAAGTGCAACCATGGAGAAGCCAACCAACAAGGCAAGAACAATAAAAATCTCAAACATGTTTTTAGTGATACCTAACAAAAATAGACAGAGTACGTGCCCAGATTAAGCTCAATAACCAATAGATGCAATCTTTGTGGTGTTATCCTAATAAAGTGACGTATATTCAATAGGTAACCAAACCAAAAAAGAGGTTTTAGGATGAAACTGATTCGACAATTTATGCTGTTTTCTTTGAGTTTGATGCTATTGGGTTGTACTGGGATGCCAGATACGGTGAAACCTGTAACAGGCTTCGACCTCGATCGATATCTCGGTAAGTGGTACGAAGTCGCTCGACTCGACCACAGCTTTGAGCGTGGTCTCGACAACGTCTCTGCGACCTACTCTATGAATGACGATGGGTCGGTGAAAGTACTCAACCGAGGCTGGGATACCGAGGATAAAGAATGGTCAGAGGCGATTGGTAAAGCGAAGTTTGTTGAAGCGCAAGATATCGCTCACCTCAAAGTGTCGTTCTTCGGACCTTTCTACGGTAGCTATGTGGTTTACTATCTGGAAGAAGACTACTCAGTAGCCCTAGTGAGTGGCTATAACTCGGATTATTTCTGGATCCTGTCCAGAACTCCGACGATTGAGAGCAAAAAACTAGAACAGTATGTCGAACTGGCCAAAAACGCGGGCTTTGATACTGCGTCGCTTATCTACCCTAACCATGACAAAGCGCAAACCAATTAACGCTTAGACCACATTGATTTCAATACACTATTGAGCTTTATCTTCGTCACCCGCCAATGAGTCACAGGTCTTCTTGGTGCGGTGTCGAGGATATGATTCTTTGCTACCTCGTCGAATTCTACAGGCCCTCGATGCGCCAACAATACACTTTTCGCGTTCAAGTTATACACCTTATCCACTGAGCGTCGATATTGGTTTGGGTGAAATACTGGAAAAGGAGCTATTAAGTGCTTTTTCACTTCAACCATTAAGTCTGCGACATACACTGTCGAGTGCTTGGCGTTGTAAACGGAAATATCACGATCTGTGTGCCCTGGAGTATCGATCACCTGCCAGTCTTCAAACATTGGAACAGCATCACCATCAGTAACCGCGTGGTCGACCTTAAGCTTTCTCTGATACCAAAGGTTTCTCTTCGGTTTACCCATTCGATTCGCCATGTATCGAGCAAGAAACAGATCGGTAAGATGCATGAGAATGCCATCAGCCCCGGAGTACCATGCTTTATGATGTGAACGAGACACAATTTTCGCACCTGTCAGTTTTTTTAACCTGTGCGCAGCCCCTGCGTGGTCGGGATGCATGTGGGTAACCACAATGGCTTTAAGATCCGATATCGGACGATTCAGTTCGTCGCGAATATAGCGTAATATCGTGCCGACATCAGCGCGGCTAGCACCATCCAGTAGTAACAACTTCTCTGGGTACTCTGCGAGATAGATTTGTTGGATATATCCTGAGATCTGGTGAATTTTCATAAGCCCTGCTAACTGGTCAGACAACCTTATTGCAAGATAACTTGATGTTAACAACATTGCAACAACACCTATTCTTTGTAGCGATAGCCATCGCTTTTTTTGAGGTTTGCTTATGAGCGTTATTTTTGTCGGTCATCGTGGTGTCGCGGGAACGCATCCAGAAAACACTATGGTCAGTATACAGGCTGCAAAACAGCTGGGCATAAAATGGGTTGAAGTTGATGTGCAACCAACCAAAGACAATGTTTTGGTTGTATGCCATGACCACACCGTCAATCGTTGCAGTAACGGCAAAGGACGAGTCGATGAACTGACACTGAAAGAGCTTCAAGCCCTAGATTTTGGTTCTTGGAAATCAGCGGAGTTTCAAGGTGAGTCTATTATCACCCTTGAGGCTCTTCTAGAGTTCTGTGGTGCTAATGACATGTCGATAAACCTAGAAGTTAAGGTCGACAGTCACGACCCAGCCTACGTTGTTTCATTGCTTAAGACTGAGCTTGAGAAAAGCGCTTTTAACAAGAGTAATCTCATTATCTCGAGTTTCAGTAACGACGTGATGCGCGAACTCCACCAAGCAGAACTCGGAATTCGACTAGGCGTGTTAGCAAAGCGCGTCAACCGCAAAACGCTGGCAACCATACTCGATGTCAATGCTTTTAGTTGTCACCTAAATTACAAATGGCTCACCGCCAACCATATCAACATATTGCGAGAGCTCGACGTTGAGATTTGGTGCTATACCGTCAATAATCCAAAATCATTTAAGCACTTAGATAGCGTCGATGCCGTCTTTACCGACTTCCCTACTCGTTTTGAAGGTGCGACGAACCTCGAGACATCGACTCAACCATAAAATCGATAAACGCCCTTCGTCTCGCCGGGGTGAACTTAGATTGGGGAAATTGCATGATGATTTCCCCTTGATAACGAGAGTTTACCCGCCACTCAGGCAATACTTGCAATACCTCTCCGTTGTCTATCGATTCATCGACAACAAACTCTGGAAAAATGCCTATTCCTAACCCCTCTTTCACGGCATTGAGCCGCATCTCAGAATGATTCACAGAGTAACGCCCATGCACCTGAACTTTGACGTTATCTTCATCTTTTGAGAACAGCCAGACATTGTCGTTAGGTTGCTCATTAAGGTACAAACAATCATGATCGAGTAAGTTATTAGGGTGAAATGGGATGCCATGTTCTTGAAGATACGCCTTATTGGCACACAGCACCGCTTTGATTTCACCCAGCGATTTAGCAACTAAATTCTCTCTTGGGAAATGCGTTAACTCGAAGACAAAGTCGAGGTTATGGCCGAACGGATCGATAAACTCATCGCTTACGATCAAGCGAAGCTTCACCTCAGGGTATTTCGCTAAAAACTCGAGCATGAGTGGCTGCAAAATCCGGCGGCTGAATGCTTTAGGTGCCGCGATGCGCAGCTCACCCGTTACCTCACCTAAATCTTGGCTTGTAACATGCACTATGTCTGCGGCTGACTCCATTATCTTTTTGCTGTACTCGTAAACAATTTTTCCCGTTTCGGTGGTCACTTGCTTACGAGTAGTCCGTTCTAACAAATCCGCATTCAATGCTGACTCCAAGCGACTAATCTGGCGACTGACACCCGAAGGCGTGACGCCTAAGCGCTGTGAAGCAGCAGTAAAACTGCCTGACTCTACAACGGTCACGAACGCTGCGATGTCGGGAAGCATTGCCATGAGCTTATTTGTGTCCATTAGTCACAAGTCCTATGAGAATTGGGAGTATTATCACATCCATATTCATAAGTTAGCATAGGTAGACCGACACTAATAATTAACTTTTAGGTAACAGCTAAATGGAAAGGAATTTCGTTAACAAGGTCTCATTTCACTGGGCTATTTTAGGGCTTCTTGCGGTCGCCATCGTTTGGGGAACCAGTTATGGAGTTTCAAAACAGATACTTAGCCATGTATCTGTGCCACAGCTACTGTTTCTTCGGTTTTTGATTAGCTGCTCAATTTTATTCACTATCGCTGTCAATAAAGGACAAATAAGCCACTATATTGACAATCAAAAACAGTATTTGCAGGTGGGCGTCTCAACGGGACTGATTCTAAGCTGCATCTTTGTTACTGAAACCTGGGCGGTCAAACTGGCTCAAGCTGGGCAAGTAGCCGTTCTAATAAGCTTGTGTGTGCTGTTTACACCAATCCTAGAGAAACTCTGGCTTAAGGTTCAGCTACCAAAGGGGATTTTCCTTCTTTGCACTGTCGGTGTGACCGGAATGATGCTGATAGCAGAACCACACCAAGTCGCGCTTCGCTTAGACTTGGGGGTAGGCTTGGTGCTAGTCGCAGCCTTTCTGAGGGGCGTAATGGTCGTTGCCTGTAGAAAAGCGTTTACGAGCACTACCTTCCATGTTGAGTTGATTACCTTAGTTCAGCTTGCCACGGTCACAGTAATGAGCCTAGGGCTTCTCATACTTGATAAAAATTCACCTTCAATGATCACCGTGCTCAGAAGTCTTGATACGCACGGATGGACCAGCCTTCTCTATCTCGCGCTTTGCTGCACGCTCATGGCGTTTTTTATCCAGAACTATGCCGTGAAGCACCTGCCAGCGAGCCAAGCGTCTTTATTGATGGGAACAGAGCCTTTGTTTGGCCTAATATTTGCGACAGTATTTCTTCAAGAGACGATGTCTTTATTTCAATGGATTGGATGTTTTATCGTCATATGCACCACCATTGCAGCTTGTTACAAATTTTCCAAACAAAACTAGGTCAAAAGACAGTCATATTCTCTAAATTGCGGACCTTTCTTTGATTTATCTCAGGTCTTTGGTCTCCAACTAGCGTGTAAAGTGGTCTTCCCCTGTTCCACTAACGTGAAGTGATCCCATGACTCAAGTAAATACAGAACGCCTAGTAAACCATTTTTGTGACCTCGTAAAAATCGATAGCGAATCTGGCAATGAAAAAGCCGTCGCAGAAGCGATTGCTGAGCAACTTGGTGAGCTAGGTTTCGTAGTAAGTAAACTACCTGTACCTGAGCAGTACACAAATGGCTTTAACGTATACGGTCGTCTTGAAGGTAAACAAGAAGGCAGCATCGTATTCAGTGCTCACATGGACACAGTAACGCCAGGCATCGGTATCGAGCCAATTATTGAAGACGGTATTATCCGTTCAAAAGGTGACACCATCCTTGGTGGCGACGACAAATCAGGTATCGTAGCAGTCATGGAAGCTGTGCGCTGCCTACAAGAGCAAAACCGTGAGCACAAAACAATTGAAGTTGCGTTCACTGTGCATGAAGAAGGCGGTCTATTCGGCTCTGAGTACTTCGACATGTCTTACATTCAGTCTAAGAACGCAATCGTACTCGATACAGGCGGCCCAATCGGCACTATCGTAACAGGCGCTCCTGGTCAGCAAAAAATTGTAGCTAAGATCAAAGGCCGTCCAGCTCACGCGGGTCTAGCACCAGAAGAAGGTATCAGCGCAGCTATGGTTGCAGCAGATGCTATCGCGAACATGAAGCTACTGCGAATCGATGAGCAAACAACAGCAAACATCGGCTCTGTGAACGGTGGTCAAGCGACAAACATCGTAATGCCAGAACTGACGGTAGTTGCAGAAGCACGCTCTCTTAACAGCGACAAACTTACAGCTCAAGTCAACCACATGGTAGAAACATTCCAGGCATCGGCAGAGAAGTTCGGCGCCGAAGTTGAAATCGAATCAACACGTGCCTATGACGCATTCGTGATTGCAGAAGATGACGCGCATGTACTGAAGATCAAAGAAGTATTTGCAGCTAACGGTATTGAAGCAAACACCAAACACACTGGCGGTGGTAGCGATGCAAACAACTTCAACGAGAAAGGTCTAACAACAGTTAACCTATCTACTGGTATGTCGAAAGTTCACACGACTGAAGAGTTTATCTCAGTAGAAGACATGGTTAAGATCACTGACTTTGTGATTTCTTACGTGACTGCGTAATTGCCAAAGCAGTAGAAAGCTCAAAACCGTGTTGTACTTATGCCCAATAGGAACAACGCGGTTTTTTTATAAGTCCTCAAACTCATCGATTGCAGCGCGCGCTTCGGCAAGTGTGCAACCAGATTGAAACATCAGGTCCGCAACGGTTATTTCTGGGTCTTTTTCCAGCACTTCTTGAATCGGTGATTTATAGCCTTCAAGGGCTTTATCAACCGCAACGGATATCCACCCAACGTTAGCCTCAAGCGCAAACTTCGTAAGCTGGGTAGCTTCTCCGGTCAACGTCCAATTGCGAGAGCGACGTATACGTTTTAGCGTGCAACCACTATCCGCAGCACACGCCAAAACCGTCGATTTGTCTTCAACGCGGTGAACAAAGCTATTAAGGCGAATTGTGATTAGAAACCGCGATTTTTCCAAAACTGACCTTCATCTCTCGCCGTCACTTTGAATTTTTTCTCAGCAATCACTTTGCCTTGCATCTCAATGACCATGTGCCATTCACCTAGGTTACTTTCCAATCCGTCAACAGGATGAAGCAACTGAATCGTATCGCCTAGGTAGAAATCCCAATCATTGCTGCCTACGTGCTCTTCACCGTCAAATGGAGCAAGGACCTGTCCTTTTTTGCTAAGAACACCCGGATGATAGATGCAATAGCGCACCTTTTCTCCTTTGGCCTTTTTGATATTGACGATAAAACCAAACTCAATATGTTCATCCGCTGGGACTATGGTTGTAAAGTCTTGTATTTTTGGAAGATCTTTTGAGCCAGAGTCCCATGTAGAATAGATGCCGTACGACGTCATTTCGATGACTGGAGAGCGTTTTGCCATAATTAGATTTTTCTGTTTTAAAGTGAATAAGGTTAGTCTTGCCAACGTTTTCGCATCTTGGCGATGACGCTGTCACTCACGCCATGTACGTTCGGGTAACGCTCGTGACAAACGATGACGTCCAACTCGGCCTTGTAGCGTTTAGCCAAATTTTTATATGCCTTCATTTCCCACAGGCGAACGAAGGTATTGGCAACGACCACGTCTTGGTTAGCCGCCAGTGCTTTCTCGACCTGCTGCTGACACCATTCGTGTGCTTCGCCAATCTTGTCCCCGTCGTAACAATATTCACCTTTTTCATTGATAAAATACATATCAGCTTCGAAGTGCAGCGCGTCGAGGGTTTTCGCCAAGGTACTCTTTCCAGAACCTGGAAGACCGCGAATTAACGTGAGTTTCAAACAAGATCACCGCAAAATATAGAAAGTGCTGTGATTGTACCCTGTCTCACCCATGTACGTCATGACGTATTGCATTAAACCGATTACACCTAAGCTAAAATTAACTATCGACAAGCAAAAACGTTTGCGTTAACTTTAGAAGTATAGACGTCCAGAAGACCAAACAGAGCTTAGGGAGAAAGCTGTGCCAATTAAGATTCCCGATCAACTACCTGCCTCTAACGTCCTGCGTGAAGAGAACATCTTTGTGATGTCAGAGTCTCGCGCCTCGACTCAGGAAATCCGTCCGCTTAAGGTATTGATTCTCAATTTGATGCCAAAGAAAATTGAAACGGAAACCCAGTTTTTAAGACTGCTTTCAAACAGCCCACTTCAGGTTGATGTCGAACTTCTTCGTATCGACGACAGACCAAGTAAGAACACGCCAACTGAGCACCTTGATACTTTCTACCGCCAGTTTGAAACTATTAAAAACCGTAACTTTGATGGACTCATTATCACAGGTGCACCACTTGGTTTGGTTCAGTTTGAAGATGTGATCTATTGGGATCACCTACAAACCATCATGAACTGGGCAAGCAAGCATGTTACCTCGACGCTGTATGTCTGTTGGGCGGCACAAGCGGGCCTAAAGCTCTTATTCGATCTTCCCAAACGCACTCGCAAAGAGAAGCTGTCAGGTGTGTATCACCATGAAATTCATGACCCGCACCACCCTATCCTGCGCGGTTTTGATGACACCTTCTTAGCACCGCATTCTCGTTACGCTGACTTTTCACCAGAGTATTTAGAATCACACACAGATCTCGATATTCTGGCAACCTCGGATGTCGCCGGCGTATATCTCGCGGCAACGAAAGACAAACGAAACGTATTCGTGACAGGTCACCCTGAATACGACTCTCATACTTTACATAACGAATACGTGAGAGACTTGGGTGAAGGCATGGAGCCTGCTATTCCAATTAACTACTACCCAAACAACAATCCAGACAACAAGCCGAATGCGAGCTGGCGTAGTCACGGTCACTTATTGTTTGCTAACTGGCTAAACTACTGTGTTTACCAACAAACACCTTACGATCTTGACCACTTTAGTGAAGATGCGTTTACGACTGAAGAGTAACCTTCGTTAGCGATAAGCTTTCTAGTGTTAAAAAGCCCCTCATTAGCGAGGGGCTTTGTTTTATTGAAATAACGCATTAATTATTTGGTGAGTTCATCAAATTTGGCTTTTGCTTCTGCCTCGGTTTGGAAGAAGTAATTCGGTTCATTCTCACGCCATCCGAAGTACGTTTTAAAGCTACCGGTTGCCGCATCAAACTCAGCCAGCGGCATTGTGACGGTGTCGGTACAATAATCGCCAAAGCAAATCATATCCCCGTTGTCAGGAGTCAGCGCAAACAACGCCCCTGGAGCAGCAAGGAATACCAATCCTGTATCCTCGACGGTTAATGTCATGGTTTCCATTTCCCACGTAGGGTTATCATCCAGCGCATTTTCCGAGTACACGTTGTACCAAGTGCGTGCTTTATCGTCTTCGTCGTAAATAAAGCTCTCGGTGAATAGCTCACCATTGTAGGAACTCAGACCTGCGATGTGAGTCTCATCGATGTCCTCAATAGCGACACCGCTTTCCAACACGCTCGCAATCTTATCAGCGAGGTCTGCTACATCTTTAGTACCCCACTCCGCGAACTCATGACCAACCCATAGACCAAACTTCGGCGCGTCAAGTTGCCAGTACGTTACTTTCTGACCGATGTCATCTTGATCTACAGTAAAGTCGTGGCTCTCTAAGGCGTGGTGTTTCCAGTCTGCGACCTCTATAGTCAGCTCATCACTAACATAGTGGTAAGTCGCGGTATATTCGTGGAACAGCACTTTATCTTCACCAGCGGTGTTGGTTTTAGAATCCAACACATATCGCTTACCGCTTGTGGATTCAGTTTTCACACCATCAACCATCTCAACGGTTACCTCGGTCTCATACCAGTAGTTGACCCGCTCATCATTCCAGCCGTAACGATAATCTGCATACTCTTCCCAAACATCGTCGCCTCGCCAAGCCCAAACTGGGCGGGCTTCTATAACTGTGCTCTTTCCTGATGCATAGCTCACTTGCTGACTACGTTCATTCACTGAGCCATCCGCATCCCAGTCTTTTTCAACGACATGAATGGTACTCTCAGCCATGACCGTGGTTGTTCGATTTTCAGCATAACTTGGCTCTGTTGCCTCAACAGACTCAAATCCTTGCGCATCATATTCAACAAAGTTATATCGATAGACTAAGTCTCCAGCATCAGTGAACTCCGTTTTATCCACCTTCGTCTGAATCATATCCATACCAGACATATCGCCATTTTGCACCGCTTCGACGAGATTGATGTCGTCATAGGTTCTTCCAAGATCAACAAGCGAAGGGTCATCGTCTGATGGACTGCCCTCATCAAAGTACTCAATGAACTCCCAGGTTGCCTTATCGTCCGATACTGTACCCATCTTATAAGATTGACCAAAGAAACGAGCGTCTCCATCACCATTCTTATCGATGTTGTATTTGGTTAGCGCGGTAAACGCACCTGTACCATCAAAGTTTTCGGTGACTTGATAGGTTTCGTAAGCGATAGGGTTCCCAGAACCGTCTTTAATAAGTTCGTAGTTAGAATCGGTGAAATAACGCGTCGCTGTTGTGACGACTGTACTGCTGTCATCATCATTTGTCGTGGTAACTTCTTTCCATTCTTCCAGTAGATGCAGCAACTCACCTGTATGCCACTCAACAAAGCTTTCTCGAGACGAACCAACTTTGACCGTTTGACCTTCTTCAGCTTCCTCTTCGGCTTCTTGCTGACGCTTATAGTCCGCTTGCAACTCATCGACGCGTTTGACAGCAACCACTTTTAGCTCTTCCATTGTCTCCGTTGGCACTGTGGTCTCATCAAGAAAATCACCCATCAACGCATCGGTGTCTTCAATGCCATATCCAGCTGCAATTTCTTTCGTCGCAGCATTCATAATAGCCTCAACTTGGGCTTTATCGGCAGTACCTTTTTGTACTTGCTCTAAACTAGACTCTATGCGATCTGCAAGTTCGGTAGTGAACGGCGTCACAGCTGCCGCCGGTGGCGCTGTATCCAAAGCAAGGTCAAGAATAGGCGGCGCCGATAGTATCACCGGTGTGTCATCAAATTCTTCACCCGTGTCGAGATCGATCGCTCCCTCACCAATATACGCTCTGATCGGTGCAGTCTGCGCTTGTTCAATCAGTGACTCCAACACTTGAATAGAATAGCCGCCCGTATCATCGGAAGTGGCATAGGGTTCGCCCTCATCCAGTTTGCGGTTTAAGTTGAGGTCCACGTAAACCGTCGCACCTTGAATATAACCATCAATTACCTTACCCGTCACAGACACGCTTTGTACCGAAGGATCTGCTGGCGTACTTCCTCCATCATCACTTCCACCACATGCGAACAAAACAGAGGAAATGGTGATTGCAAGTAACGTTCTTGTAAAATTCATAACTCCCTTCCTTGTTACAATTTGACACACATTCATCTCGAAGGTTAGTGTCTGAATTGTCACTTGCCAGGCTCTTTTATCAAATAACCACATTAAATATGTGGAATATAGAGCTGGAGCACTAACTGTAGGGGTAAAATGGAAGCAGCCGCTCATTTAGATTGAGCTAACACCAAGATATAATTAACATTTATAACAAAACAACAACATGGATTAAGCGAGGATGGTGATATCGTTTGGAAGCGCATAATGCCGTAATTCAGGCGAGATTTAGGAGCAAAGCTAGAGCAACCAATACTATGAGCTGCTCCAGCAATGAAGAGTGATACCAAGCTGTTTATTTAGATAACATCGCTACCTTGCGCAGGAAACTATCGCGCAGGTGCTCTTGGTCATACTCCAGATGATAGGTGTTGTGAAAGCCCATAGAGAGTTCTACGCCATTACCTCGCATATAAACGTTGTAACCGTCATAATCCGAATAGGCCTCTACCCCTTCGTAGATCTTTCCCAGTTCAGTCTCGGTGCCATTAGACATAATCGTATCGTAAGCCTTGAGAACTTTGTTAGGATCAAGTTCGTTTTTCATCGCAGTCTCCTACTAACGAAAAGCCACACATAAAGTGTGGCTTAGATGGGCGATTTGCGCCAGTTTATGTTCGATAGTAGATACGCATCAAAGCGCGTTACTGGTCACGAAGCTCTCTTCTTAGGATTTTACCGACGTTGGTTTTCGGCAGTTCGTCTCTAAACTCAATTATCGTCGGTCTCTTATAGCCTGTTAGATGCTTACGGCAGTGTTGTTTTACTTCATCGGCCGTAACCGCGCCATTAGCCACGACAAACAGTTTAACTCGCTCACCTGCTATGTCATCTGGCACGCCAACTGCAGCTGCCTCGATAATTTTTGGATGTAGCGTTGCAACTTCTTCGACTTCACTTGGGAAGACATTGAAGCCAGAGACAAGAATCATGTCTTTCTTGCGGTCTTCAATATAGAAGATGCCGTCCTCGTCCATACGGCCGATATCGCCTGAATAGAGCCAACCATCTGCAGTGAGAATTGCGTTCGTCTCCGCGTCTTGCTTCCAGTACCCTTTCATCACTTGAGGTCCGCGGATCTGAATCTCGCCAACCTCACCAACACCGAGTGGCGCGCCGCTTTCATCGACAATACGCAGTTCAGTACTCGGTAAAGGAACACCGACCGCTGGGACATATTTCTGCTGGGTATGAACACCACCCGCTACAACTGGCGAACACTCCGTCAAACCATAGCCTTCAATGATTGGCATGCCAGTGATTTTTTGCCATTCGTCGGCGACGTGCTGCTGAGTTGCCATGCCACCAGCGATTGTGAATTCGGCATGAGAGAAGTCGAGTGCTTTGAATTTCTCATTCTTGTTTAACGCAGCAAACAAGGTATTGAGACCGAAGATCATGGTGAATGGGTATTTGCTTAAGTCATTAATAAAGCTATTCAGATCGCGTGGATTCGTAATCAGCAAGTTACTGCCACCCATATACATCATCAGCATCATACTCACTGAGTTCGCAAAGATGTGGTACAGAGGAAGTGGTGTAACAGCACGCTCTTTATCTTTCGCTGTACGAGGGCCAAAGTGACCAAATACCTGTAATACGTTGGCAATGACATTGCGGTGAGTCAGCATCGCACCTTTCGCTAGACCTGTTGTACCTCCCGTGTATTGAAGGTAAGCAAGATCATCGTTTGCGATTGTCGGCTCGGCAAACGTCATTCTCTTGCCATCGGTCAGAGCACGACGCATCGAGATAGCGCCTGGAAGGCTATACTTCGGCACCATCTTTTTTACGTACTTCACAACAAAATTCACCAAGGTACGTTTGTGAGGCGCTAAAGCATCACCAATGCTGGTTAAGATGACGTGCTTGAGGCTTGTCTTATCGATAACCTGCTGGAGGCTATTACCAAAGTTGGTGACGGCGACAATAATGGTTGCGCCAGAGTCTCTAAGCTGATGCTCAAGCTCACGAGGAGTATAAAGTGGATTAACATTCACAACCACCAAACCTGCTTTAAGCGCTCCTAAAATAGCAATTGGATACTGCAGTAAGTTCGGCATCATTAGGGCGATGCGATCACCTTTTTTGGCATGCAGCTCAGTTTGCAAGTACGCAGCAAACGCCTCACTTTTCTCGTTAAGTTCACGATAGGTTAGCGAATGACCCATGTTCACAAACGCCGTATTATCAGCGAACTGTTCAAAGGGCTTTTTAAACATATCGTTGATGTTGTCATACTGGTCAACATCTACGGTTGCCGGTACATCATTTGGGTAGGTTTGTAGCCAGGGTTTGTCTGCGTTGCTCATCAAGTTTGATACCTTAGTTGTTGGACTGGTCTACTTTATCCAAGTTGGAGCAATGACTCTATTACTAGCGTCACCATTCCAACCCATTCGCTTGTTTTCTATACAAAGTTTTGTCACAACATGTGTTTGAATGTGCAATCACTCGCACTAACGCATGCCAACTCCCAATCACTTTAAACCGCATTTTAAGATAAGCGGACGATCGACAAAAATACAGCGGATAGTAAATGACTCCTCGCACCAAAGACCACCGTTCTGCAAACTTACAAACCCAACTCACCATGGTAGCAATCTCCTTTCTAATAGGAGGTTGCGTCACCGTCAGTGATTCTACTGAAACCAAAGTCGACCCCATTGCTGCTGCCGAAACGCGCATCGAACTCGGTTTAGCCTACATTCAAAGAGGCCAATTCAGCCGCGCCAAACAGGACTTTGAAAAAGCACTCGAGTTTGCGCCCAACTACTATCGTAGCCAACTTTCAATGGCACATTATTACGAAGTTGTTGGGGAGTACAAAATGGCAGAATCAAGATACAGAGCTGCACTCAAAGTTGCCCCGAACAACGGTCATGTCTATCACAATTATGGCACTTACCTTTGCAAGCAAGGGGAGTATGAAAAGGCACATCAGTATTTTCTCGACGCGGTTACTCGGCCGGATTACTACCAAATCGCAGAAAGTTATGAAAATGCTGGCTTGTGTGCCTTGAAGGATAAGCAGTTTAAAAGCGCTCAACGCTACTTTGAAAAATCCCTCGAGCATGAACCACTTCGCCCCAACGCCACAATTCAATTGTCAGCTTTGGAAGTCAGAAACGGTGACTATCAGGTTGCGAGGTTAAGGTTACTGCAGTTCCATCAAAAATATGGTTATCAGAGGCCTAGCCTATCTGTACTACATCAGCTAGAAGTGCAAGCTGGCAATAAAGCCATGGCCGAGAAATATCAAAAAGTGTTAAACGAACAACTTTAAATATTCCCAGCCCAAATTTTAACTACAATAAATGTCCACTCAATACCAAACGCTGCTCATGCGTCATAAACGACCAGGCCACAAAGCGGCTTTTCTTCTGACCTTGTGCCATCTCTTGAATGAGTACATGCGTTGCACCAAGCTTCTCTAGGCGTTTTTGCAGTGGGCGAATGTTGTCCTTCTTAGAAAGCAGTGTCGAGAACCAAATGACTTGGTGCGCAAACTGTTTACTCTCATTTGCCATGCTCAGAACGAAAGCTTCTTCACCGCCCGGACACCATAGCTCTGCATTTTTCCCACCAAAGTTGAGTCCGTCGCTCTTTTTCTCTGGCTGCGCTTTTCCCTGTAACAGATCACCGCGCTGCTGTCTGTTCTTAGTCAGATTCGCGTTCTTCCGCTCCGTGCCCTTTTGCGCCTCTTCTGCGGACTTATGGAACGGTGGATTACAGGTTGTCGCAACAAACACATCGCCATGTTGAATCACACCTTCAAAAATGTGTTCACTCTGGGTCTGGTGTCTTAACTCAATCTTTCGCGTGAGCTTAGTATTCTGCTTAACATTGTTAGCAGCACTCGCTAACGAGCCTTCATCGACATCGCTCCCGACCCAGTTCCAGTGATACTGCGTTGCACCGACAATTGGATAAATGCAGTTCGCACCAACACCGATATCAAGTGCGGTCACCTTGAGCCGTGCTTTTGCCGGACGGTCTTTCATCAAGTCATGTTGCAGCCATTCGTTGAGCCTGTGAATGTAATCCGCACGCCCTGGGATTGGGGGACACAAATACCCGTCTGGAATATCCCAATGACTCAAACCGTAATACGCTTTTAGCAAAGCGCGATTGAGCACTTTTACCGACTCGGGATTGGAAAACGCAATGCTCATGTCGCCATGTGGATTTTTCACAACATGGTTATCCAAACCAGGTTCAGCTTCAATCAGACATTTAAAATCGTAGCGCCCTTGGTGCTTGTTGTTCGCATGAAGTCCACTCGCTTTTCGCTTATCGACAACCATTGTTGACGGCTTGTCTTGCTTGCGAGGTCGTTGGTTAGATTTATTTTGACGAGTCATTGAGTAATTCTTTGTAGATCATAAAAAGGCGAGCATCGAACTCAAGCTGATGGTAGTCAGGTTCCATATGACAACATAGTTGATAAAACGCTTTGTCGTGGTTCTTTTCTTTGATATGAGCCAGTTCATGAACCACCAGCATCCGAAGCAGCGGTTCAGGCGCGTCTTTAAACACGCTCGCGATTCGGATCTCGTTCTTTGCTTTGAGTTTGCCACCATGAGCACGTGAGATATAGGTATGAAGACCAAGCGCATTGTTGATCAGGTGGATTTTATTATCCCAAATGACTTTCGAGATAGGCGGCGTTTTTTTCATGTAACGCTGCTTGATGTCCATGGTGTATTCGAAGAGTGCTTTTTCACTCTTGAGTTGGTGACGGTCTGGGAAACGCTTTTCAAACCATTGAATAAATCGACCCGACGACACCATAGCATCGATTTGATCGACGAGATGTTGAGGGTAACCAGAGATGTACTTGAGATGTGGGCTCATAACCGATGCGGAGTTACTATCAAAGAGCGCGTTATTCTAGCGATGCAAAGAGATGAAATAAAGAATCCATTAAATAAAGAACCAATGAAGTCAGTCATAAACATTAATTTCACAACGCGCTTCGGATAGATCCCCGCCTGCGCGGGGATGACGGAATTTGTAGTGTTAACTCTACTTGTCTGGCTTACTGCTCCCAGAGATCCTTAGCATCAGTAAATAGCGACTTAAACCACAGCACCACTGTATCCCAAGCACGCTTAAAGATAGAGCCTTGCTCAACGCTCGATTTAGCGACGAGAGGTTCAGTGGCAATTTCGTCGTTGCCGACTTTCCAGGTCACACTGCCGATGATGTCACCTTGATTAATTGGCGCGATCAATGGAGCGAAGACTTCGACTTCTTTTGACACGCCGCGACTGTTACCACGGAGGTATGTTGCGTAAACGTCTTGCTCAAACCCTAGCGGGATAGCGCTACTCGCCCCTTTCCATACTTTCGCCGTCACTTCGGTTGCGTCAGATTCCGCGAGCTGATCTGTCTCATAAAATCGGAATCCATAGTTGAGTAGCTGCCTTGATGCTTCTACACGAGTTTGTGCACTTGGTGTCCCCATTACAACGGAGATAAGACGCATCTGACCTTGTGTCGCCGAGCTAACCAAGCTGTAGCCCGCTTCTGAGGTATATCCGGTTTTACCACCATCTACGTTTAGCGAGTTGTCCCAAAGAAGTCTATTGCGGTTGTACTGCTGGATATCAGCCCAAACGAATCGTTTTTCTGAATACAATTTGTAGACATCTGGCACATCCTCGATGATGTGGCGCATCAGAATCGCCATATCATTTGGTGTCGTGTGAATGCCCTGTCCATCTAGGCCGTGTGAGTTGATAAATTGTGTACTTGTCATGCCCAAATTGGCAGCCCACTGGTTCATCAGCGCCACGAAGCCACTTTCGGTACCAGCAACATGCTCTGCCAAAGCGACAGCGGAGTCATTACCCGATTGGATAATCAATCCACGCATCAAATCCGCAACCGTGACGTTGTCACCTGGCTTAATGAACATTTTCGAAGAATCGGGGAATTTAACTGACCAAGCATTCTCGCTCACGGCGACTTTACTGTCCCATGTCGTTCTGCCAGTTTCGATCTCTTTACCCACGACGTAAGCTGTCATCAATTTTGTCAAACTCGCTGGTGCAAGTGCCGCATCTTGATTACCGCCAACAATAATAGACCCTGACTGGTAATCCATAAGGACGTAGCCCTTAGCATTCAGTGCAGGTGGATTTGGTGTGACCAACGCAAAAGCTGTCGCCGACGAGCAAAGTGCAATCGACGCGAACAAAGCAGACATTGGTTTTTTCATCTCACGGACTCCTTATTCTGTGAGAGCCCCGCAAATTCTGGATAATGAGCGTTTGTGACGCCATTTGAACGCGAAGCTGAAATTTATTTAACCTCTACCCACAAACTAGAATAATATCGGTCACTTGGCTTAGTTTTTTTGTAAGATTTATTGCGTTTTACCAGCCATAGCGAGAAACCTATTCTCGCTCCTCCTTCAAAGCAAAAAGATCAACGCACGCGTAGCAAGGCTCCAACGTCATTTATCATAGAATTGCACGTCTACACCTTGTAACAAAGATGACATATTATGAGCAGCGATTAGTGTCAGAAATTGCCTTAAGCATCATCACATTCAATAAAGGCGCTCTGCCCACCCCCGGCTTTTTTCGACAAGTACATTTGCCCTATCAGCACTAGATACTGCTTTCGCAACATCAAGAGCCTTACTTTCACAGAGTGTCGCCCCTAGGCTTAGCTTTACTTCTAGACTCAAAGAGTCATCGATATGAAAAGGATGTGACGTAACTTGAAGTATATGATCGGCAAGACTAAGTACATGTGCACGACTATTGAGGCCAGGAAGAACGACTAGGAACTCATCACCACCTAGCCTAGAGACAATATCCGATTGCCTTGTGAAGTCTTTGAGCTTGTTGGCGAGTGCCAGCAATACCTTATCACCCACTACATGCCCATAAGTGTCATTGATGTGCTTAAAGTTGTCGATATCGAGATACATAAACGCAACTTTTTCAGACCGAGTGCAGCTCTCGCACAATAAGTCGTGCAGCTTGGACTCCAATAGGCGTCGGTTAGGTAAGTCGGTTAGAGGATCTAGGTTTTGAGCCTCCAATAGTCTCAGTTCTTTTTCTTTTCGCTCGGAAATATCTCTAACAATGGCAACAAAGTAGGTCTCGCCATTGTGTTCCACCATATTGACGCTCGCCTCAATGGGGAACTCACTCCCATCCTTTCTGATATGTGTCGATTCAATCAGTTTTTTCTCATGCATACGCATCGATTTAACGTGATCTCGCCAAGTCATACTGTTTCGAAATAATGGATTAATGTCAGGAACAGAGAGCCGCAATAACTCTTCTTTTGAGTAGCCAAGTCTCTTGTAAGCAAGTTCATTGCAATTCAGGATGTGACCAAATTCGGCGTCAACAACATATATCGCATCATTAGACTTTCTCACAAGCTGATTTAGAAGAAGTTCAGCCGCTTGAAATTGACGCGAGCCCGATAGATCAACGATTTGGGAAATGAGTCGAGTTACATTGCCACCATTGTCTACTTCTGCTGCCATATTGAGCTCCGCTAAAATCGGGTGACCATCTTTATGGCGGTAGCGCTTATGGATCTTTAATGGCTTTGAGGGGTTAGCAAGAAGCTGAGCACGAATGTCTAGATTAAGTGCAAGATCATCTGGGTGGGTAATAATGACCCCCTCAGTAAACAATTCATCTTGCGTGTAACCCAGCATCTTGGTGAAAGCGGGATTCACATACTCGAGTTTACCCGACGGTCCACTGATTGCAGTGGGTACCGGGGTCACATCAAATAGACGCCGAATCGATATGCTCAGCTGTGTGGACTCATTCTCCATACTAAACTCACTTTCCGCTTAATCAACAACACTTCCCTGTTTGCCAACGGGCGGCTTCTTGTTCTAGTTTTTTAGATTGTCACTAACGCCGTCGACATGCGGCTTTCTCGTTCAAATTCGTACAGAAGCTCTCTAATAGTGAATCAAGCTTGGTTACCTTGAGAGTATTATTTTTACGTTATTAATGTATTACTCAATTTTGAGACAGTATGAAACGATCGTTCGATATACCTATTTTGTACAGTGTTCAGCCTGTCATACATCGCCTATCATCAACGCCCACATACTCCAGAACCAATCTACATGAGCGCTAAACCCAGCCTTACGGTCGCAACACTAGAACTAATAGATTCAGTCAAAGCAGAGCTTCCCCTCTACAGTGAAGAAACGTTTGTGTGTGGGCCCGATAATTCTTGCATCGGCTGCCCAAAAAAGCTGATGGAGCTTGTCGAAACAGAAGTCAGCTATTGGGAGTCGGCACTTGATCGTGGTATCGCTCCAAACTTTGAAGAACTGCGTCGTTTTGGCAAACTATGCAAAAGCGTAAAACGCGGGCTCGTCCGCAACGGCTTGGTCAGCTAGCCAACAATTTCAGAGCAAGAGTGCCCATTTTTTTGGAATCAGCCTCAACTAATGAAATTTATATCTATCACCATTGGTCTTGTTCCTCATGACAGCGTAAGAGCGCTTATCACCTACGTGAATTGAGGAGCATGTTATGAAAGCCCTAGTCAGAATCCACTCAATGGACAGCGCGACACCGACCACGGAAGCACGATTAGAGTTTTATCAGATAGGAATGCTCCTTGATGAACTCGGAAGCGATTGCCCGAATCAGACCGCTCAGTTAGCGAGAGTGGAAATCTTCGAGCAGGGGCATCTAACTCGTTCATTCAATACCTGTATCGATGCCAGATTAAAAAGTATGATTGCTCGTTTTTAACTGATACTCGCTCCCTCTACTCCACCCAAACAGCGATACGTCTTACAAGACGTTTGTATTCGCTTTCCAAAATCCTAATTTATTCAACGGCATTGAAATTTTTTTCGTGTCGTCTCGGTCATGTTGGCTGATAAGAATCTAGTGATAACTCTACTGTTAGCACCAAGGCTATTGATTATCGCTCGGCAACCTTTACTATCATTTATTAACAACTAGGCAAGGTTAGCCACATACGACATAAAATGGATAACAGAATGAAAAATAAATTGTTTAAGACGTCGCTCATCTCTTCACTCGCGATGGTTGCAAGCGCACTTTCAGCATCAAGTGCTTTCGCGGAAGATGTGAACTGGGACGACGTTGTTAAGAAAGCAGAGGGACAGTCAGTTTACTTCCACGCTTGGGGTGGAAGCCAAGAGATCAACCGCTACTTGCAGTGGGCAGGCAAAGAGCTGAAAGCACAATACGGCGTGAACTTTAATCATGTTAAGGTCACCGATATTGCTGAGACGGGTTCGCGTCTACTGGCAGAGAAAGCCGCTGGCAAAAACAGCGGCGGTAGTGTCGATATGGTTTGGATCAACGGCGAAAACTTTAAGTCAATGAAAGACAATGCGCTGCTTTATGGACCGTTTGTTTCAGACCTTCCGAATTGGCAATATGTTGATAAGTCGCTTCCCGTCGATAGTGACTTCTCAGAACCTACTGAAGGTCTGGAAGCGCCTTGGGGTGTAGGTCAGTTAGTCTTTATTCATGATACGCAAAGCCTAAATAATCCACCCGTGTCTTACATGGAGATGCTGAACTATGCAAAAGCCTATCCAAATAAACTCAGCTATCCAAAGCCACCGGAGTTCCATGGCACCAGTTTTCTAAAGTCACTGCTTATCGAACTTACTGATAACGACCCTTCATTAGCTAAACCTGTAGACCAAGCAGACTTTGCAGGTGTCACTCAGCCTCTATGGAACTACCTTGATGAGTTCCACAAAGTTGCATGGCGCGGTGGTAAACAATTCCCTGCTGGCACGGCAGAAACTATCCAACTACTTGATGATGGACAGATTGATCTTGCGATTACATTTAATCCAAATGCGGTGTATTCGGCGCAAGCAAGTGGCAATCTTAGCGACACCACAACAGCCTATGCTATGGAAAGCGGCGCTCTGTCCAACATCCATTTCTTAGCTGTACCATGGAATGCTAACGCTAAAGAAGGCGCACTCGTTGCCATAAACTTCTTGTTAAGCCCAGAGGCGCAATCGCGCAAGGGCGACATCAACGTCTGGGGTGACCCTTCTGTGTTGAACAAGCAATATCTAAAAGGTAGCGCAGCTAAGACTCAACAATTCAAATCCGTTGCCGAACCTCATCCAAGCTGGCAAAGTGCGCTTGAGCAAGAATGGCTCAAACGTTACGGCAGCTAACCGAGACTAGAGTTAACGATTATGCTAAGACTGTTGTACGCCATATTGGTTGTTGTCTGCATTCTCCCTACCATACCCGGCCTTGCGGGTGTGGTAGTGGCATCACTCGGTTACATTCCTCCGCTCAACCTGAATGAGTTTAGCGTCACTGGATTTACCGATGTTTTCGCGTGGCAAGGTGTCGAAAAGTCCATCGCGCTCACCTTTACCACAGCCATTGTGAGCAGCTACTTTGCATGCTTCCTCGCTTTTGCCATTATCGCGGCGAGTTGGAACAGTCGTTGGTGGAAAAAGATTGAACTGGCACTATCGCCACTTCTGGCGTTGCCACACGTTGCGTTTGCCATCGGCTTTGCGTTTCTGTTCTCTCCAACAGGGTTTGGGGCACGGGCACTTGTTGAGCTCTTTGGAGTCAGTAGCCAATCCGGCCTTAGTGATGCGCCTTGGTTAGTAAAAGATCCCTACGGCATCGGACTGACCTTGATGCTTGCCATCAAAGAAGTGCCCTTTCTTCTGCTGATGAGTATTCCAATATTACGCCAACTGAAAGTGTGTGAATCATTGAAGATCGCTTCGTCGCTTGGTTACTCGGAGGCGGCGGCATGGTGGAAAATCATCCTGCCTCAATGGTTTGCAAAGATCCGCTTTCCGATGCTCGCTGTCATCGCGTATAGCTTATCTGTCGTTGATGTTGCCTTAATTATTGGCCCGACCAACCCGCCTACGTTTGCCGTTCTTGTATGGCAGTGGTTCAACGATCCAGACCTCAACCTACTTCCAAGAGCCAGTGCGGGTGCCGTTATTTTGTTTGTCATTGCAACACTACTCATCGGCTTGGCTAGACTGATTGAGTTTGTCGTCGTCAAATACGCGAATCAATGGCAATATTCTGGACGCTACGCAATTCGCCTTCCGGGAAAATCACTATTTATAGTTATTGCCGGCATCGTCACCGCCATGGTACCGCTTACTATTATCTGGACGTTTGCTCAGCGCTGGCGATTCCCTGATCTGTTGCCATCACGCTATACAATGCGATTTTGGGAGTACGAATGGGAAGGGATGACTAGCGTAATCAGCCAGAGTCTAACCATCGCGATAATATCTGCTTCGATTGCACTAATACTTGCCATCGTTGGGCATGAGTATCGAAGCAAGTATCGTCTGCAAATCCCTGGATATGTCATTGCGATTCCGATGCTACTTCCGCAACTGAGTATTCTATTTGGTTTGCAAGTCGCGACCCTGATACTCAATGACAACGCTTATCTATTCTGGGTGTGTTGGTCTCACGTCTTCTTCGCATTTCCATTCGTTTATTTATCACTGGATGGGCCTTGGCGAGGGTTCAACGACCAACTGACTAAGGCTTCCATGAGTCTGGGTAAAAGCCCTCTTTACACTTGGTTTCACATCAAACTGCCATTGCTACTTCCTGCCATCATCTTTGCATGGGCGATTGGTATCAGCGTGAGTCTGGCTCAGTACCTTCCAACACTCGTGCTTGGTGCAGGGCGTATCGCCACCATTACCACCGAAGCGGTGGCTCTTTCGAGCGGGTTTGATAGACGTGTTACCGCGATATATGCGCTATTCCAAGCTCTATTACCTCTGCTCTTTTTCACCATTGCGGTGCTGGTTAATCGCCTTCACACCCGTTATCGCCGAATTAAATTTAAAGGATTGTTAGTTAATGACGCTCTTGCTAGAAAACCTCGCCATCCGTAAGCGTGATGGTGAGGTGCTGTTTTCTAATTGCAACTTCTCTATCGACTCAGGAGCAATTCTGACTTTGATGGGACCCAGTGGGTGCGGTAAATCGACCTTGCTCGATGTTGTCGCCGGTCACCTTGCACCTGAGTTCACCTACTCTGGGCAGGTTCAACTTAACGGACAGCGAATCGACACCTTAGCTCCTCACAAGCGTCGTGTTGGCATACTGTTCCAAGATGACTTGCTGTTTCCTCATCTGAATGTTTGGGAGAATTTAGCGTTCGCTTTGCCCAATGAGGTCAAAGGGTCGAATCGCAAATCACAAGCCATGGAGGCGCTCAGTAAAGTCAGGCTTTCGAAACTTGCTGAGCAATATCCAGAGCAACTCTCTGGAGGTCAACGAGCGCGAATAAGCTTAACCCGTATGCTGCTCGCAGAGCCCGAGGTTGCTTTATTAGATGAACCATTTAGCAAACTTGATAAGGAACTACGAGTACAGTTTCGCGACTGGGTAATGGAGCAATTAAAGCAGGCTAACATCCCTACCCTAATGGTGACGCACGATGAAGATGATATCCCTCAAGGGAGCCAGGTACTCAAATGGCCATGGGAGAGCGCACATGCTTGATCGACTAAGTATCAAAGTCATTCGTTGGCCACTGGCGAAATCGGCAAGAGTATTAAATCAAGCTGGGGTTACTGCCAATCAAACCACATTATTTGGATTTGCTCTTGGCTGTTTAGCCTTCCCTGCTCTCGCTTATGAGCAGTACTCACTCGCCCTTGTTCTTATCGTTCTTAATCGTATTTGCGATGGATTAGATGGCGCGCTTGCGAGAATTCAGGGTATCAGTGATGCTGGCGGTTTTCTCGACATCAGTCTCGACTTCTTGTTTTATTCTTTGATCCCGTTTGGCTTTGTTATCGCCAACCCAGAACAAAATGCCATTGCCGGAGCGTTTCTGATTTTCTCTTTCATTGGCACTGGCACTAGCTTCTTGGCCTTTGCCGTTATGGCGGGAAAGCGAGGCATTGAAAATCCGGTTTATCAACACAAGTCGCTCTATTACATGAGCGGTTTGACTGAAGGCACAGAAACCATAGGGTGTTTTGTGCTACTTTGCTTGTTCCCGCAACACTTTGCGGCGATTGCGTTTGTATTTGGTACCGCTTGCTGGTTTACCACATTCACTCGCATTTACTCAGGCTTTCACACGTTAAAAGAGTAAGGAACAGCATGTCTTCTGACTATTTCGGTACCAGTGCCGCCTACGCGCGTAAAGAGAGCGACTATCGCGAAAAGGCACTTAAGTTATACCCTTGGGTTTGTGGTAGCTGCGCTCGTGAGTTTGTCTATTCAAACCTACGCGAACTCACGGTTCATCACAAAGACCATGACCACACAAATAACCCTGAAGATGGGAGTAACTGGGAGCTCTTGTGCTTGTACTGTCACGACCATGAGCATTCAAAATATACAGAGCATGAGCTCTACGGCAGCGAAGTGAAGCCCGGCGAAGATAATCACCAAGCGGCGACTCACAACCCTTTTGCCGATCTCGCCAATATGATGAAAAAGAAGTAGTGATAAAAAAACGTCAGGCAAATACCTGACGTTTTTCATTAGAATCGCTGTGATTAAAATACTAAATCTAGTCCCACTCTGGTGCGAAATCAGGGTTCGCTAAGCGGTGACCGCGCTCTAGGTTAGCAATTGTTGCCATATCTTCATCGTTTAGCAAAACATCAACATAACCTAAGTTACTCTCAATGTTTGCCTTTTTCGTCGACGATGGGATAGTGACAAAACCTGACTTAGCCATCCAAGCCAGCACAACTTGTGCAGGTGTCGCACCATGTTTTTCAGCGATGTGCTTAATCGAGCCATCTTTCAATACATCACCATAGGCGAATGGCATGTAGCCTGTCACAATCATCTCGTTCTGCTTACAGAAATCAACGACTTGAGCGTTCTGCAAGTATGGGTGCACTTCCACCTGATTGGTGTAAAGCACGCCTTCACCAAGAATCTCAATCGCCTGCTTCATTTGCGCTACCGTAAAATTCGACACGCCGATATGTCGTGCCAAGCCCGAATCTTGAGCACGCTTGAGCTCTTGAAGGTACTCCTCCATTGGCACTGCCTCATCTTTTAGCGGCCAGTGAATAAGAAGGAGATCAACGTGTTCGAGTTGCAGATCTTTCAAACTCTCATCAAGGCTTGGGATGAAAGAGTCTTTGCCAAGCTTATCCATCCAGATCTTTGTTGTTACAAAAAGCTCATCACGTGCGATACCCGAGTCAGCAATCGCTTGCCCTACTTCTTTCTCGTTTCCGTAGATTTGAGCGGTATCGATGTGACGGTAGCCAGCCTCAAGAGCCATTTTTACTGAGTTGTAAGCGTCATCACCCTTTAAGCGAAATGTACCCGCACCAAGCGTTGGAATAGAAAGGGACATAACTTCTCCTTAGTTTTGATTGTTGTCCCGTCAGTCTAGCAGTATGTGTACGTTCGATTTACTACTAAAATCACAAATGTTTGTTGCGCTAGGTGCAAAGGTAACTTATTTCGGTATCGGTATGATTGCTTGCGTTTCATCGAGTAACTCTCTTTGATAGCTTAGCGAATCCGACTGATCATTGAGGTATTTAAGTAAAACACGAGTTATGCCTTCGCGGTAGTTTACCAAACCACTATCGGCACCATTGAGTTCGGTATTGGTATAGCGATAGTAAATGCCCTCTCCCGGTTGCTCACGAGATAGTCTTTCTAACGAAGAGTGGTTTTCAATCTTATCCCCGTAGAACGCATAAGTAGGTCGACCATCCAGTGGCGTGAGTTCAATTGCCGTTGATAAATCTAGAAGAGGAGAGCGAGTTAATTTGCTCATCAACTCTGGTTCCGCAGAGAGTATGTTGAGGTATGTGCTCATAAAATATCCTTATAGGTTGACCGAGAAACGGACGAACCAATGTAAACATCATTGTCATGGCACATTATGACAGACGGCTTATTTCCGCCTAAGTTAGAAGTTATATCGGATTCGAATAGATCAAGCTCCACCAGCCTTGACGGTTGTATAATGCGCAAAAAAAGCCTCGCTAGATAGCGAGGCTCGAATTAACTTTGTATCTTAAACCGCTTACACGTCGTAAGTTGTAGACGCAGTGTCGCCGCCCGTACCAGTCCAGTTTGTGTGGAAGAATTCACCACGTGGACGGTCAGTACGCTCGTATGTGTGAGCACCGAAGTAGTCACGTTGAGCTTGAAGCAGGTTCGCTGGCAGACGCGCTGTTGTGTAGCCGTCTAGGAAAGATAGCGCAGAAATCGTACATGGCATTGGGATGCCAGCTTCTAGAGATTTCGCTGCTACTTTACGCCATGCCGCTAGGCTGCTTTGTAGGATGTTTTTGAAGTACTCATCTGAACCTAGGAATGCGATATCTGGGTTCGCTTCGTATGCATCACGAATGTTGCCTAGGAATGCAGAGCGGATGATACAACCACCACGCCACATTAGTGCTACGTTACCGTAGTTTAGATCCCAACCGTTCTCGTTTGATGCTTCACGCATTAGCATGAAACCTTGAGCGTAAGAAATGATCTTAGAAGCGAGTAGCGCTTGACGAAGTGCATCAACCCACTCTTGCTTGTCACCTTCTACTGGCGTGATTGTCTTACCGAATAGAGACTCAGCTTCAACGCGTTGGTCTTTTAGAGCAGACAGACAACGAGAGAATACAGACTCAGAGATAAGCGTTAGCGGAATACCTAGGTCAAGTGCGTTGATACCTGTCCATTTACCTGTGCCTTTTTGGCCCGCAGTATCAAGGATCTTCTCTACTAGTGGCTCGCCGTCTTCATCTTTGTAGCCAAGAATGTCAGCAGTGATTTCTACTAGGTAGCTGTCTAGTTCTGTTTTGTTCCAGTCTGCGAATACAGCCTGCATTTCGTCAGCAGACATGCCTAGACCGTCTTTCATGAACTGATACGCTTCAGTGATCAGCTGCATGTCGCCGTATTCGATACCGTTGTGTACCATCTTAACGAAGTGACCTGCACCATCGTTACCAACCCAGTCACAGCAAGGCTCGCCAGCGTCAGTTTTTGCAGAGATACCTTGGAAGATAGGCTTAACCGCTTCCCAAGCTTCTGAAGCGCCACCAGGCATGATTGAAGGTCCAAAACGTGCGCCTTCTTCACCACCAGAAACACCGGTACCGATGAAGTGGATGCCTTTCTCACGAAGCGCAGCAACGCGGCGGTTTGTATCTGGGTAGTTTGTGTTACCACCATCAATGATGATGTCGCCTTTGTCTAGTAGTGGTACGAGTGCTTCGATGAATTTATCAACAACGTCACCGGCACGTACCATTAGCATCACTTTACGTGGCGATTCTAGCTTCTCAACTAGCTCTTCTAGTGAGTATGCGCCAACAATGTTTGTGCCTTTTGCTGGACCTTCTAGGAACTCGTCAACTTTTGCAGCAGTACGGTTGTGAGCCACAACTTTAAAGCCGTGGTCATTCATGTTTAGGATAAGGTTCTGACCCATTACCGCCAGACCAATTACACCAATATCACCTTTCATCATTCTCTCCATCAATTCGGCAACTTAACTTGCTGCTTTGAAATTTTTGGTCGCGCCAAGTTGTGCAGCTCTCCCAACGCGACATAATCTTGTGATTACAGTTCGCAGTAATCTGTGTCTGTCAGGTTCTTGCAAGGGAAGCGCCAAGCGCGACCATCGTTATGAAGCAGTTGATCAGACTCTTTAGGACCCCAAGTACCACATGCATAGCCAAATAGCGCTTGTGGATCTTGTTTGAAGTCTAGAATCGGTTGTACAAACTCCCAACACGCTTCTACTGCATCACTACGCGCAAATAGTGTCGCGTCACCATTAAGTGCATCTAGTAGAAGACGCTCGTATGCAGTTAGCATTTGCGTTTCTTGAAGTGACGCGTAGTGGAAGTTCATCTTCACTTCTTTGGCGTTAAAGCCCGCTCCTGGCTCCTTCAACCCAAAGCTCATCTGAATGCCTTCATCAGGTTGAATTCGGATGATAAGCTTGTTTTCAGGTGCGTCTTTACCAAATACTGGATGCGGCGTTTGTTTAAAGTGAATCACCACCTCGGTGACACGAGTCGGCAAACGTTTACCTGTGCGGACATAAAAAGGAACACCATTCCAGCGCCAGTTATCGATAAACATCTTCAAACCAACATAAGTCTCTGTACGAGAATCGTCCGCTACACCGTGCTCATCACGGTAGCCCGGTAGGAACTGTCCACGCACATTAGATTCTGTGTACTGACCCAGCACTAGGTTGTTACGCAAATCATCTTCAGAAAGCGGGCGCAGACATTGCAGTACTTTAACTACTTCGTTACGAATTGCGTCCGCGTTAATTTGTGCCGGAGATTCCATGCCTACCATTGCGAGTACTTGTAGCAAGTGGTTTTGGAACATGTCACGCATTGCACCCGAACCATCGTAGTAGCCGCCACGCTCCTCAACACCTAAGAACTCAGCACCCGTGATTTCTACATAATCAACGTACTGATGGTTCCAGAGTGGCTCAAACATCGCGTTCGAGAAACGCAGAACAAGTAGGTTCTGAACCGTCTCTTTACCTAGGTAGTGGTCAATACGATAGATTTGATGCTCTTGGAAGTGCTCGTGGATCTCTTTGTCGAGCTGTCGCGCTGACGCTAAGTCATAACCAAATGGCTTCTCGATGATTAGACGCTTCCAGCCTTGGCTTTCATCATTAAGACCGTGAGCCGCTAGGCTCGCTGGAATAATGCTGTAAAGGCTTGGCGGTGTCGCCAAATAGAATAGCGTGTTGCGTTGTTCAAAGCCGTATTGGTTTGCAACGTCATCTAGGCGGGTTGCGAGTTTCGCGTAATCTTGAGTATCAGAGGTATCAATCGCTTGATAATGAAGATGGTTACAGAATGCTTCTAGCGTTTCTGGCTCTGTCTTCTCCATCTCTTGAAGAGAAGCTTTGAGTTTCTCTCTGTATGATTCGTCACTGTATTGAGTGCGGCTCACACCAAGAATAGCAAATGATTTTGGCAGCTGGTCGCTGGCATACAAATGGTAAAGAGCAGGGATCAACTTACGGTACGTAAGGTCGCCTGAAGCACCAAAGATCACGATGCTACTATTTTCAGGTATTACCATCTTTTTTCCTTAGACAATGGGGGCAATTGTTTAGCGGACGCCAATGTTAACAGCGTGCTAGATAAAAAGAAAATAAGTTTTGCCTATCCAAAGGATAGGCAAATTCACTCAAATGATAAGGTCTGACCACGACTATTATAGTCAGTTTAGAGATGTTAGAAGCTAGTTAGTGCTATTTCGCTCAATAAAGCGTACCGGGACCATCAAGCGAACCAAACTTGAGTCCTTCTCTTTGATTTGATTTGAAATGATTTTTACCGATTCTCTGGCAAGACGAGTGAAGTCTTGGCGGAAGGTCGACAGCTCGTAGCTTAGCCAAGTCGCCTGTGGAATATCATCAAAGCCAATCACCTGAACATCTTCAGGGATCTTCAAATCAAACTCAAAACGAGCGATGTCCATAAAAGCCATGGCAAGATTGTCAGTCGCGCAGAACACACCTTGTGGTTTTGCCCCACTCTTGAGCAATGCACGGATCTCTTCTAGCGCGCCACCATAATCGTAGTTGGCTTCAACGACTTTTGGGATCTTGCCAGTTAGCGATTGAAACTCATCGCAAAAACCATTGACGCGCTCTTGGTTGGTCAAGGTAGGAACTTCACCCGTTAGATAAACGACGTCGGACAACTTGCTATCCGCAAAGCGCTGTGCAGCGATTTGCCCTGCCGAATAGTTATCACTGATCACATAGCTACTCTTAGTTCCTTCGACGACACGGGCGTATTGCACGATAGGAATATTAAACTCTTCGCACTCATCGTAGAGCGCGGTATTGAACGTCGCGGAAGCGGCAATAACACCGTCAACGCGATACTGGAAAATGTTGGGAATCGAGTGTTGGTTCTCTCCATCAACTTGCCATGGAATGAGCACCGCTGAGTAACCAATTTTTTGCAACTCGCTACTAATGAGCTGCAGCGTTTTCATATGGATGGGATAATCCGCATCTGGGAAGACTAAGCCGATAAGTTTAGACTGATTGGTCGTCAGACTTCGCGCGAACGCATTGGGGCGGTAGTTGAGTGCTTTTGCTGCCTCAAACACCTTTTGTTTGGTCTTTTCTGCGACAGAGCTCCCTTCAACAAACACACGGGATACCGTCGATTGTGACACCCCTGCGAGTTTAGCGACATCTTTTGACGTGACCGTCTGTTTTGGAATATTCATTTATTTTGTCTAATTCACCGAGCCAATGGCGCTAAATGTAGCATAAATTGGTACGTATGCATAAACAGAAAAGCCTTACATCGTTTAAATGTAAGGCTTTAGCACATAAATACCATCTAAAATGGGTTGTACCCATCAACCTGCAGCAATTACCTGTTCCCAAATTGCAACAGGTTGAGGGAACAAGTTATTAGAAGTAGTAGCGGATACCCGCAGAGAACTGGTTATCGCGGTTATCGTAGTGGTCTTGCACGTATTGGTCATTACCTTGGTCAAACTGGTATTCAGCCCAAAGAAGGAAGGTGTTCTTTGTAAAGTGATACTCTAGACCTGGAATGATGGTTTGACGCTCGTAGCCATTACCATTGTCATCTTTGCTAGTTAAGTAGTTAACGTTAAGCGTTGGACGAAGACCATTTTCGAAATGGTAGTAAGTGTATAGCTCTGCGCCACGCGAATCATAAAATTCAGCGTTGTCGTTTACTTCCCAGTTAGAGCCTTCGCTGTATGTCGCACCAACATAGAAACCGCCTAATGAATAGTTTGCACCAAGCAGCGCGATACGTTGAATGTCGCCATCGTTGATATTAGATGCATTCTCGATATCTGTAAGCTCATTCTGGTGATACGCCAAACCAAGCGTTAGACCATTTTCAAACGAGTAAGAGGTAGAAGCGCCCATACCGTTTTTCAATGTTGCAGTTGCATTGCCAGCTAGAGCAACATCGTTACGTGTTGTTTGGTAAGTGAAGCCGTTTTTCCAGTCACCACCCACGTTGTTACGATAAGTAATAGAGTTTTCAGCACGACCTGTGCCTGAAGCAATACCCCAATCCGCTAGATTGTAATAGCCAGTACCACGTGAACCATAGGTACGACCTAAGTCGGTGTACCAAGCCACATCATAGAAAGTACTCCACTGCTTAGTACCTGCAGCGATTTTACCCCACTTTTCGTGTTCTACACCTGCGTATAGAAGACGGCTGTAGATGTCATTGGCAGTCGAAGAAGAGTTATAACCCCACTCTGCGTGACCAAAGCCTTGCCAACCATTTTCAAGTTGCTTAACGCCTTTGAATCCGAAACGAGAACTGCCGCTGTTGAATTCATCAGTGCGAGCTTCATACTCACCAGCGTTGTCATCAAAATTACGTGCCTTGTTTTGGTAGCGAACTTCAAAACGACCGTCAATAGTTAAAGAGTCACCATTTTCATTGGTAAAAGTGTGTGCGGCCATTGCAGAGGCAGAAGTAAGTGCAGTTACCACTAGTACACTTAATACAGACTTTTTCATTTGCTTCCTACTTTACAGGCAATAGAAAGCCTCCGTGCCTAACAGCCCGTTAAAAATAATAATCAGGAAAAACGATGCCACATCCTGTGGCATCGGTTGGGAGCAGGCTTGAGGTTGAGAGGACGCTCAAGCCGTAGGTATTGCTCTTATAGAGAAGGGTTAAGGATGCTTGAAGTACGCTCGAACACGTCTAGACCTTGCTGTTTTAGCCAGTAAGGTAGGTCGATCAGTACCCAGTTCTCAGATAGCTTGTCGCCGTCACGGTAGTAAACGTCTACTACTTGCATGTCCGCACGAACTTCGCCGCCAGTCATACCTAGGAAACCACCGATTGGCGTGTTAGATAGGTTTGGCCAACCAAAGAAACAAGAGAAGCTGCCTTCTGCGAAACGACATACGTGGCCGTTAAACTTCTTGTCTTTTAGGTTATTACGGAACGGAAGCTGGTGCTGCTGCTGGTAGCGAGGGATAGTGTAAGATGCACCGATACCACATGGACCGTACCAGATCATGTCTTCAGACCAGCTCTTCGCTAGTACTTCTGGTGGGCAACCCATTGCGCCGCTGTCATTAAGTGCAGAAAGGTCAGCAACCATCTTGTTTACTAGATCTAGAGTCGCTTGACCTTCTTCAGGCGCTGCATCTTCAAACAGTAGACCGTCGTGGTTACGAGGACCAGGGTAAGTGAAGTGCTTACCTGTTGACGGTGGAAGTGGGTAGCAGCCTGCTTGATCCATCACACCTAGTAGGTCTAGGAAAAGACCTGTTTTAGTAATTTTACCGTTCTCTACGCAGTTGAATTCAGCGTAACGGATGTTCATGATTTTGCCTGTTGGACGCATACCTAGGTATTCAGCATCGAATAGACCCATGAAGTGACCCATGCTCATAACCCAGATTTCACCTGACGTTACTTCGTTTTCACCGCCGATAAAGATATCTTGGCGACGTTGCATGCGAGTCATAGATTTCATCAAAGGAGCCCAGAAAACTTCTGCAGCTGCTTCCGCACCTTCTTGCTCACGGAATGGGTAAACACCACGCCATAGGTAATCTTCTGAAGTGTGAGCTTTTAGTACTTCAGCAACGTTTTCGTGCGTTGCGTTTTCCATTGCGTCGAAGTATTCACGTACAACGCGTTTTGCTTCTTGATATTTAGACATAATCATCTCTCTTATTAATGATGAGTCATTGTTGGAACAGGACTCGTAATTAAGTTAGGTTGTCGACAGGTATCTTCAGATACCGGAGAGAATCTACCCGTCGACTAAGTTCTTTAAAGACTGAGGTTTGTTAAAGACTAAGCTCTTGAATTAAGCGCTCGCTTTTTCTACTTTCTTCTCTTTGTGGAACACGCCGCCTTTTAGTGTCTCTGGCAGTGTTAGCCATAGAAGACCTGCGATGATCCATACGATTGGTGAACCCCACATTGCCGTTTGTAGGTCGGTACGCTCTTGGATAAAGATAAGTACCATTGGCGCCCACATACCTAGGATACGACCACCGTGGAACAGTGCCGCACCGTAGCTACGAAGGTGGGCTGGGAATAGCTCTGAGAAGTAACCACCCCATACCGCTGATGAAGACAGACCGAAGTTATAAATCAGGCCAAGGATAGCGAGCATGTTCAGACCGCCAATAACCTTGTCACCCGGTGCGATGAAGAAGATTGACACCATGATACCGGCTAGGATGAAACCAAATGCGTTCACCTTACGACCAAACTTGTCTGCCGCCCAACCCCAGAACCAAGCACCAAATAGCGAGCCAAATGCTGAGATGGAGAAGATAAGACCGATTGTTGCACCGTCAAACATACGAACTTCACGTAGGTAAGTCGTTACGAAACCACCGAAGAACTGGAAGCCGTAGAAGTTCAGACCTGCAAGTAGCAAACACGTAATAGTGATAGTGCGGTAAGGCTTGCTTAGCATCTCGCCCCAAGAACCTTTCTTCGCTGTCACGTTAGAGTCTGTTGAAGCTTCAGCCTTCGCTTGCTCTTCTTCGCCGTAAGCAATCACTTTCTTGTCGCTTGGTAAAACGAAGATCATTAGTACAGCTGCTGCTAGTGGTGGCACACCGCCAACCCACATGAGGCTTTGCCATGGAGCATCGATGCTTGTGATAAATGCTGCATACGCACCCATTACCATCAAAGCGACAGAGAACATAGAAGATGCAAAGGCCGTCAACTTACCGCGCACTGTTGGTGTGAATAGACCAATCATCAATGAAACAGCAACCGTGAAGTAGCCACCCAACGATAGACCGATGATGAAACGCATTGCCGCCCATGTTGCGTAGTCGGTAAACATCATATTGATGATGGTTGCGCCACCGTTTAGTGCAGTAATAGCAATCAAGGTGTTCTTTTTACCAAACTTGGTTGCGAACCAAGCACAGCTTAATGCACCAATCAGGGCACCAACGGACTGCCATGTGTAGAACTGAGCCGTGTCCGACAAGCTAATTCCGTCGTACGCTTCAACGATGTAGGGGCGTACGTAGTCAATAATTACAAAGTTATAACAGTAAAAGAAGTAACCAACCAAGATAGCTAAATAGGCAGCTACCCTTTGGATCATTGGAACTTCGCTCATGTGTTTTTTAGCGGTCATAGCCGTTAAACCCTTATTTTAATTAGGTATAGTATTTTTAATGGCGAGCACAGTGTTTCTAAACTTTGTTTGACTGCCCCCGTCCTGCGAGATGAATCTTACTTTTTTTGTGGTTTAAAGATCCGTGATCCATATCAAAAACCAATGAATACGCACCCAAAGCGCAGGTTTTAGTGACAACGATCACACTAACACGCAAAATTCGCCATTTTGATGTATTTATAGCCAGTTTAGTCGATAGATCTCACATTTATTGACTCAGAACTGTATCATTCGCCTACAATGACGATAGAATCCACTCGAATTTGAAGCAAAAGATGTTTTGGAATAATCAAGAATGGTTACGTACTCAAGCCTCGTTGTAATCGCCCTATACATTACAACAACCATATTTATCAGCTACTTAGTAAATAGGAAGCTGAAAACGGGTGGAGACTTTTCGACAGGTGGACGTCAATTCGGTTGGTTTACAGCGGGAGTATCCATTCTCGCGACTTATATAAGTGCAATGACCTTTATCGGAATGCCCGGTTGGGTTTATGGAACAGGGATGGAAGCGATGGCGATCCACCTCAACTACCCTTTGGTGATCTTTTTCACCGTGGTGTTTTTCGTTCCTATCTTCTACAAGCTCAAGCTGACTTCTATCTATGAGTATCTAGAGATGCGTTTTGGTATCTATGCTAGAACCATCAACTCGATCGTTTTTCTTGTGGTGCAATGTATCTCCGCAGGTGTCATCTTGTATGCGGTGTCGCTAATTCTGGTTCAGGTGTTACCCATCACCATTACCCAAGCGATTTTGTGTATAAGCGTATTCACCGCTATTTACACCTATGCCGGCGGTATTTCGACGGTCATTTGGACAGATATGCTTCAGTCGCTGATCCTAGTCATTGGTACTATCGCTATCTTCTTTATTTTAATTTTCGACATAGATAGCGGCGTGAAATCGACACCTGAGATGCTCAACGTCATCAACCTGAGTATGGATCCAAGTGTCGATACAACACTCTGGGCAGGGTTAGTTGCCGTTGCGTTTCTGCATCTAAGTGTTTACGGCACTAACCAGCTTATTATCCAGCGAACTCTGGCCACGAAAGACGTCAATACAGCCCAAAAGTCGATGCTGCTTTGCGGATACGGCGCGTTTTTTATCTATCTACTGTTCGCAGTCTTAGGTGTACTACTCAACCTGTTTTACGATGGTCAAGTCTTTGATAACCAAAATGAAGTCATCTTAGATTTTGTGTTTAACCACACCAATCCGATTATTATTGGTTTGATCATTTCAGCATTAGCAGCTGCGGCGATGTCGACACTGGATTCAACTTACAACTCAATGGCAACCGTAGCGACATTTGATATTTATAAGCGCTTCATTAAAACCGATGCTGAAGGTACGCATTATGAAAGTACCGCGAGAAAAATGAGTTTGGTTGCGGCGGCTTCGGTAGTCGTACCGGCAATTTTGGCGGTATCTAACGAATCCGTATTAAAAACGATCGCTAGTCTGACCTCAATTTTTGTAGGTATTCGTCTTGGCTCTTTTGTGTTAGGAATAGCATCTAAGAAAGCCAACGAAAAAGGCATTATTCTCGGAAGTATTGTTAGCATAGTCGCCGTATTTGCTGCCAAAGGAATGGACATCGCGTGGCCGTGGTTTGCACCAATAGGGACTTTGGTATTTTTGGTCGTAGGATTGACCACTAGCTATAAATGGGGCGAAGTAACGCCCGAACAGCTAGACTTTATTCATAAACAGAAGCACTTGATCGCTAAGCCAAAAGCCAGCCACTACGGGCTATTTGTCTTCGCAGCGTTCACTGTGGTTATTTGTCTATATATCCCCGACTGGCTTGGTTCAGTACTGCTGTAATAAGGTAATAAGGTAATAAGTTATGTTGTCCATCTTCGACATATATAAAGTTGGTGTCGGCCCTTCAAGTTCCCATACGAATGGCCCAATGATCGCTGGCTATCAGTTCACAAAGCTCATTGCTGACAACCTTGATAAGGTAAATCGTGTACAGGTTGACCTCTATGGTTCGCTCTCTTTAACGGGTATTGGTCACCATACCGATAGAGCGACTATCTTAGGTCTACTTGGCAATAAGCCAGACACCATCAAGATTTCTAGTGCTAACCAAGCTATGAAGAAAGCGATTGATGAGGGCGAACTGCCTCTTGCTGGTAAGCATACCATCTCATTCGACTACAAAACCGACATGCTGTTCCATGAAGAAAACCTCCCTCTCCATGAAAACGGCATGACGATCTCCGCTTTCGATAAAGAAGGCAATCGTGTTGGTTTCGAAACCTATTACTCAATCGGTGGCGGTTTCATCGCGACGGAACACGAGTTGCAACACGGCAAAGACGAAGAAGAAGTCAGCGTTGAGTATCCATTCACTAGCGCAGATGAGATGTTAGCGCTTGCCGAGAAGAACGGCATGAGTCTTGGCGGTATGGTGCTTCGTAACGAACTTGCGTTTAAAGACATCGAAGATATCAACGAGAAAGCTGAGCAGATTTGGCGCGTGATGACGCGCTGTATGGAACGTGGCTTTGAGACGGAAGGTATCTTAGATGGCGGTCTAAACGTGACTCGCCGTGCCCCTAACCTTCTTAAGAAGCTGGAAGCTAACGCAGCAGTCGAAAACGATCCAATGGAAATCATGGATTGGATTAACCTGTTCGCATTTGCTGTCAGCGAAGAAAACGCAGCGGGCGGTCAAGTGGTGACCTCACCGACTAATGGTGCGGCTGGCGTTATTCCTGCCGTCTTGATGTACTACCACAGATTCATCAAAGAACTGGATACCAAACAGCTTAAAGACTTCCTTGCTGTGTCCGGCGCTATCGGTATCTTGTACAAGACCAATGCTTCGATTTCAGGTGCTGAGGTAGGTTGTCAGGGTGAAGTTGGTGTGTCTTCTTCAATGGCAGCAGCGGGTCTCACGGCGCTTCGTGGCGGCAGTAACGAGCAGATGTGTATCGCTGCAGAAATCGCTATGGAGCACTCTCTCGGTATGACTTGTGACCCTATCGGTGGTTTGGTGCAGGTTCCATGTATCGAGCGCAACGCAATGGGTGCGATGAAAGCCATCAACGCCTCACGTATGGCGCTTAAGCGTACAAGCAAATGCCTAATCTCTCTCGATAAAGTCATTGATACCATGTACCAAACTGGTAAAGATATGAATAAGAAATATCGTGAGACGTCTCAAGGCGGTTTAGCACTGATTCACCTTGCTCCACCTTGTGAATAATCGGTCGTCGATCAAAAACGGCAGCTCATTGAGCTGCCGTTTTTATTACCAATCAATCTGCTTTTTATCTCGGAAGAACTGGCCTGTTGGGGCATCGCTACCCAGCATCGCGAGCCAAATAGCTGTCTCAGCACCCTCTTCCGGTGAACGAGTGGCGCTCATTCCGCCCATGTCAGTCCGTACCCAACCCGGACACATCGCATTAATCTTAATGTCTCCGCTGTAGCTGTTTGCTGCGACTTTCGTCATCGCGTTAAGCGTCGCCTTGCTGATTGAGTATGCTGCCGGCCCCGTTAGGCCATCAGAAAATGCACCCCAACCCGACGAGATATTAACAATCCGTCCATAACCATTGCTCGTCATTTGGTTGGCAAAGTACTGAGTTAACTCAAACGCTGCAAAAGCATTGGTTTGCATGGACGACATTAGCGCTTCATTTGAAAGCTGTGCAAAAGGCGTTTCCTCAAGCACACCCGCGTTGTTGACTAAAACGTCTATCTTAGAGAAACGCTCAGATAGGTGTGCTAGCGCTCGCTGTCGCGATTCATGGGTTGATAAGTCAAGTTCCACCGCAACAACATTAGCCCCGATGGCACTCGCAACTGCGTCTCCTTGACTGAGCTCTCGACAACCAAGAACAACGTCAAAGCCGTGCTCAGCTAACCCTTTGACGATCGCCAGTCCAATCCCGCGATTACCACCAGTTACTAACGCTACTTTGTTCTCGTTCATTCTGTCCTCCAGCTATGATTTGCGCGCCGTCAATTCCAAAGAACTGACGACGCAGCGACAAGCTAATTAAGAGTTAACGGGTATCACTTCGTAGCTATGGATATGAACATCGCCATTGCTATCAAAACTCACTTGCCAAGTTTCATTGACTAACAAGTTAATGTCATCGCCCTTCATTGGAGAGTCATCAAACGTCTCCGCGATCAATCGGATTCTAAGTTCAGCGACATAACCCAACTCCGACTCCTTCACCTCGACTTGTTCCACCACATGGTCACAATCCGGTTTAAAGACCTTGCGAACCATCGCATACCAATCTCTGAAGCCTTCATGTCCAATGAACTCACCTTCTGGTACTGTCCACTTAACATCCTCGGCCAAATAGCGCGTAAACTGTTCTGTCGACTCTTCAAGGCGGTCGAACTTAGCAAACCAGTTCGCAACAAACTTCTGAATACGATTCTCTGGCGAGTAAATCAAATCCTCAATTTGCGCTTCGACTCGGGTTGCATGGTCACGCGCACTAGCTTCCACTTCTTCAAGCTTGTTGTACACACCCGGAATGTACACCATACGATGAGTATAGATTGGCTTGATGTAATTCATGCCCGCAAGATAAGCCGTTTGCTGCATCGGACGAAGCATCTCTTCAATAGTGAAGTGATTATACCCAAGCGGATCGTAGGACTCCTCAGGACCACCCACCGTAAACGAGAGAATGAAATCTTTACCTTTGAGCTTGTCACCTTCTGGACCATACGCGAAGTTGAAGCTAAACACGTCGTCCATCCACTTCTTCAACAAAGCTGGCATTGAATACCAGTAGAAAGGGAACTGAAGGACGATAACATCGGCTTTAATCATCGCTTGCTGTTCCGCTTCAACATCAATCTTGTAGTCCGGGTACAAGGCATCAAGGCGACGTACTTCGATGTCAGAAATGTTATCACTAAGCTGGTTAAGGATAACTTTGTTGGTGTATGACGATTCAAGCTCTGGGTGACCAGAAATAACAAGTACTTGGCTCATAGTCTTTCTCTCTTAGTAATTCTGTTGGTTCGTGGTGACTTAACTTGCTGAGAATTGTAGCGCCAACAATTAATAAAGATTAGATGACTTTTATCTAATTCATTATTAGTCTTTAGCTAATAACCAAAGAGGTTTTGTATGAATGGAACGACGTTTAATCAACTGGTGATTTTCAACACCATAGTTCAGGAAGGCAGTATCACTAAGGCGGCACAAAAGCTTGAGATGGCCGCGCCGTCTGTCAGCAATGCACTGAAGGCACTTGAGCAGCACATCGGACTGCCTTTGTTTACACGTACAACGAGACGTATCGAGGTGACGGAAGCAGGCAAATTACTTCACGATAGAACCTATCACTCTATATCCGACTTAAATCTAGCCGTTGAAAGCATAAGTGACCTAAGCCGCGTGCCCACAGGAAAGGTACGCATAACCGTACCTAGGTTCGTCTACCAATATGTACTCGAGCACATCTATGCCGAATTTTGTCATCGCTACCCCCATATTGAGTTAGAGATTTCCATCTCTGACGCCGCTATTGATATCCTCAATGAAGGCTTTGATTTAGGGGTAAGGTTTGGAGATAGGGTTGAGGAAGGCATGGTGGCTAAAAAACTCACCTCCCCAACCAAAGAAGCCTTTTTTGCCTCAAAGGACTACGTGCAGAAATTTGGGCTACCGAGCAAGCCGGACGATCTAAAAGCGCACAAGATGATCCAATATCGTTTCATCTCTTCGAATCAAATCGCCCCTCTTATCCTCAATAACGGCGGAGAAAACCTCATCGTAGAGATGCCGACCGCTATGGTGGTCAATGACACCACACTTATGGTCAACGCAGCGCGAAAAGGTTTGGGGATTGGACGCTTGATTGAGCCCATGATTCAAGAAGACCTTGCACAAGGCGAGCTTATCCCTGTGCTGCCTGAGTACTGGTTCCCCTATTCAGGGCTCTATGTGTACTTTCACCGCAATACACAAAAGGCGAAGCGCGTTCGGGTGCTGATCGATTTTTTGACGGAAAAAACACAGCACTTGTAATGAGACAATAACGAGATTGAGGTAGGCTAAACCTTAAGCCTACATACACAATAACCTATAAGGAAATGTCGTGAACTCTGTATCTATAAAAAACGTAGTCTTCGACGTCGGCAACGTCATTGTTCGCTGGTCACCAATTGAAATCGTCAACCTGACTTTCGGGACTCTAGGTGATGAATCGAAAGAGTTAGCTACACGCATTTTCCAGTCTGAAACTTGGCTTAATATCAACAAAGGCTTGCTCACCGAGCAGCAAGCTAAAGCGCTGTATCAGACGACATTGGGCTTGAGTACTACAGAGTGCGATAGACTGTTTTACTACGTTAAAGAAACGCAAATCTTGCTGTTTGGTACGCTCGACCTGATTAATGCACTAAAACAAGCCGGGTATCGGATCTTCGCACTCACCGACAATGTGAATGAGATTGTCGCGCACTTAAAACAGAGATACGATTTTTGGCCACTGTTTGAACATGCCACCATTTCATCTGAACTTGGTTTCTTGAAACCGAGTAACAACATTTATCAGTCGCTGTTGACCCACAACGACTTAGTTGCCGAAGAAACCGTGTTTCTTGATGATATGCCTTATAACGTAGAAGGGGCGAAAAACAACGGCATGCACGCCATTCAGTTTGCCGATGCGGAGCAAGCCTCGGAAGCACTTAGAGAGCTGGGACTTACCTTCTAGACAGAAGAACGCCAGCAGATGCTGGCGTTTTTGATTACTTACGTTTACCGAGTTTTACCGTACCATTGGTCGAGAACCAAAGCGCTTCTGAGCGGCGGCGGCCTAACAAAATAGGGCCGTCATCGTAAAATAGGAAGTTCTTCCAATAGCGTTTGAAGGTCGACCATTTGGTCTCAATCACGTTGTACTTTTCGTAGCAGAAGTACACTGTCACGTCATCCTGCCAGTCAATGAATTGCGCTACCGCTTCTGGTAAATCATTTTCATCGGCTTCCCACGCCTGCATCCAATCCACTTCGTCCCACCAATTGTTGTCTTTCATTGGCCAGTCTTGGCTACTTAGGCGCTCTGCATCCGGACTTTGCGCACTGATGTTTTCTTTCCAAAACTGTGCGGCACGGGCTTGCGTCATCGGTTTGATCTGTGGCCAATCCGCTTCAGGCACAGGCATTGATTGATGGGTAAAAATCCATTTTCTTTGGTATTCATCCAAAGTTGTGTACGACATTCAGTTTCCTAATTCTTTAACCAGCCATTTTCAACGGCTTCTTCAATGAGCGATTTTGCTTTATCCCAGAGCACTTGTGAACCTTTTTCTATCTTTTGATTCACCTGCATGACCTGAGATTTTGAAACCTCGTTTTCTACCCAGCTTTGACCATCATTGTGATAGTTCAGCAGCATCGGAACAAGTCTATCTAGAGCTTTGGCAAACTTTGCTTCGGGAGATTGCGCTAACTCGAACTCCTGCCAAACATCAAACAGCTCTTGGCCTTGATCTTGAGGAAGCATCCCAAACAGACGATGCGCGGCTGCCAGTTCTTTCTCTTCTTGTTCCTTTGAAGCTTGTGCATCGTACACAAAGGTATCGCCAGCATCGATTTCAACAATATCGTGAAGCAGCAACATCTTGACGACTTTGGTGATCTCTACAGGTTCGTTGGCATGTTCTTGCATGAGAAGCGCCATCATAGCGACATGCCAGCTGTGCTCTGCACTGTTTTCAAGACGACCTTCAGCGCTGCGAACGCGTGTCCTTCTCAGCACGCTTTTCAGCCTGTCTAATTCAATTAAAAGCGATAATTGCTGCTCTAATCTCTGGTTCATGCTTGCTTCCAGTTCGGGTTATGAAGAGAAGTCAGGATGTGATCTTCCCACTTCCCATTTATCAGTAGGTAATCTTTGGCAAGCCCTTCTCGTTCAAAGCCCATGTTCTCTAATACGGCTTCACTTCGCTTATTGTGAGGCATATAGCTAGCCGCTATTCGATGCATATTTTGGTATTCGAACATGTAAGGGATAGCCATAGACAGCGCACGTCGCATGTATCCTTGACCTTGTGCATCTTCAGCAAGTGAATAACCCAAATTACAAGAATGGAACGGAAAACGAACCAAATTACTAAATGACACCGTACCTTTCATCTCTTTGGTATCGGCGTCAAAAATCAAACAGTAATACGCCAAGCCAAGACGATGTAGCTCTTCTAACTTAAGCAGTTTGCTTGCCCATGTATCTACCTGGAAAAAACCTTCATCTCGCTTAGGCTCCCAAGGCTGTAGAAAGCGACGATTATCTTGAAAGTACTGAGACACAGTATAAGCATCGGACGGAGAAGAGGTTCTCACCAACACATTGCCATCACGACGATGCAATTGCACCGCCGAGCTTCTGTCTTCCATTAATTCTTCCTGATGTTGTAATCACGCAGTTTATTAGCGATAGAGGTATGCGAGACATTCAAACGCTTCGCTAGCTTACGACTCGATGGGAAGGATTGGTATAGCTTCTCCAACACCTTAGACTCGTAGTCTTTCATAATGTCGTCCAGTGAGCCGTCGATGTTGAGATTGACACTGCCTGAGCTAACTGACTCTAGTTTAGGTAAATTAAAATCTTCTAGCTTCAGCCTTGCGCCTGTCGTTTGTGTCAGTGCTCTGAGTACCATGTTATCGAGCTGACGCATGTTACCTGGCCAAGGATAGTTGCTTAGCGCATCCAAAAGCTCCTCATCCGCTTCTGGTTTGCTAATGCCCAGTTTATTGCTGTGCTTCGCTACAAATAATTCTAGCAATGGCGTAATGTCGCTAGCACGCTCTCTAAGCGGTGGAATAGTCAGCGTCAATACATTGAGGCGATAATAAAGATCCTCACGGAATGCCCCCTGCTCCGCTAGGTCGGCAAGGTTGTGGCGCGTTGACGCAATGATTCTCACATCAACATGCACTTCGTGTTCTTCGCCTACACGACGGAATGTGCCATCTTGAAGGAAACGAAGCAGCTTGATTTGCAGGTGTGGACTCATCTCACCGATTTCATCAAGCAGTACCGTGCCACCATTAGCTTGTTCAAAAATGCCTTTGTGCCCATGTTCGTGATTAAACGAACCAGGAGCATGACCAAATAGTTCCGTCTCCGCGACATCATCTGGCATCGACGCACAGCTCAATACCAGAAATGGCTGAGAAGCGCGATTAGAGCGATTATGGCAGGCTTTCGCTAGCATCTCTTTGCCAGTGCCCGTCTCACCTTCGATAAGCAAGGGCTGGTCAAGCATCGCGAGCTTTTTAGCTTGGCTCATTAACGCCTTGTGACGGTTGGACAAGCCCACAAAGTGCTCAAAGCCCAGTGTATTGCTATCTGCCAGAGATTCAGTGCTGACAGAGTGAGTCGTAGGGTGAATACTCATTACGGCACTGGCGAGAACGGTCTCGTTCGATTCACCAGTGATGTAAACAGGCAAGATTTCCATTGTGTAATCCAGCCCATCGACGACAATCGCTTGTTTCTGTCTGGTGATATCGCCTTCAATCCACTTGGCGAAATTGAAACTTGGCAATAGCTGCGAGATTAATTGACCAATGGCCTCTTCTTCGCTTTTTGCCAACAGCTTCAACGCGGCATGGTTAGCCATGTCAATCGCGCCTTTCAGATCGATAGAAAGTACTGGATAAGGTAAGTTAGTTAGTAGAGAGACAAGCTCTGTGTTGTGCCTTTCGCTAGGCATGAACTGGATTTTGCGGACGTCTTTTACGCCAGAGATTCTTCGAATCTCTGCCATTAAGTCACGAAACGTCTCAAAGTCTATGTCTGGACAGTTGAGGTAAATAATGCCCGTAGTATCAATTTCAATACCACGTAAGTCGATACTGTTGGACGCCAAGATATCTAACAGTTCTCGAGTTAAACCGAGCCTGTCTTCACAGAGGACTTCTAAACGCACTTTATGTTCCTGTCGAAAGTGTCACGAAATGTTGACACTAAGTGTGTATGACTCAACGTGAGTCGTCAACAAAAACAGAAAGTTGCCGATATGAATTGCGTCGTTTTTATACAACTAGGCTTAGCTTGCCAGAATAGCCTGCTCTATATCACTGTATACTCGGACGATCTGGTCAACTTTTGTGACCTTAAGTAGCTGTAATACGGGGGCACTCTCTGTAACCACGGAAATCTCCGATGTCATATGGTGTTTTTTGAAAGCCATTAGAACCCCCAAAGCACTACTGTCCATAAAACTGACGTGAGAGAGATCGAGCAGAATGGGTTTGTCACCCGTTTCAGGCAATTCATCAATAAACTGCCTAAACTGAGTCACCATTTTTGAATCAAATGAAGCCGACTCGACTTCAATTACGGTGAGTGAGTCATTACTGTACGTTGCGAAAGCCATAAACACCTCTAGCCAAGATGTGTGTATTGTTGTCTATTCTTTATATGAATATAGACGCATTTCAATAAACGTACAGATCTTATGGGAAAATAGTTTAGAGTTTACTAAAGTACTCGTAATTCATCACTAATTATATGGCTAAGTTAAACTATTTGAAGCAGAATAGACAAAAAACAACAAGACATCCCCGACATTGAACTATCGCGCTGAACTTATTCTGGTTTTCACCACTTTGCTTGCCGGTGCTGGATGGGTATTTTCGAAAGAAGCCATACAAGGTCTACCGCCATTTGGCTTTATCGGACTAAGATTTCTCGCCGCATCACTCATATTGCTCCTTTTTGCTACAAGGCACTAAAGGCGGCTTCTCTCTCAGATTGCCTGCGCGCACTTAGCGTAGGTGGCTTTTTGGGGGGGCGCTATATTTTGCTGGATCCATGCAATTTCTATCAGCGACACATTAGGTGAAGGCGCATTTATTATGAGCCTGTCGATGTTGTTCGTACCTTTAGTTGCATGGGTGCTGTTCAAGTCCAAACCCATTCGAGCATTCTGGTTGTCTTTGCCTCTTGCTGTCGTGGGTCTGTTCTTGCTTTCTTGGAAAGGAAGCTGGTCGTTCAATGCCAGTCAGCTTTGGTTCTTAGTGTCGGCCGTAGGTCTTGCCGTGCACTTCAACTTCAATAGCAAATACTCAGCGAGCCTATCGCCGATGTTGTTGACTACCCTCCAGCTGTTCTCTACTGGCTGTTTGGGTTTACTTCTCTCATGGTTTACCGAAACCTGGCCGAGCGAAATCTCAGTCGTGACGTGGAAATGGTTTACTTTAAGCGTAATTCTCGCCACCAGCTTACGCTATCTGATGCAAACGACCGGTCAGAAGCTCGCTAATCCGACCAATGCTGCACTATTGATGCTGTTAGAACCGGTTTGGACTCTGATACTCAGTGTGCTCATTTACGATGAGTCTATGCCACTAAACAAAATCCTTGGCTGTCTGTGCTTGCTCGCATCGCTGATATTCTATCGCTTAAGCTCCATGGTAATTATCCGCAGAAAATAAACGAAAAGAGCGCATTACTATGCGCTCTTTTCCTCATTGTTATCTCTACTTAGTTGCCCACACACTTTAGCACTGTCGATTTGGCGGCTAATAGTTTGCTTTGCATGTAAGCATTAAGCTTTTCAGTTTGAAGCTCGTTAAATTCTAATCCCAGTTTGCTTCTTCGCCACAAAATGTCGTCGGTGGACACAGCCCATTCGCTCTCCATCAGGTAATCAACTTCGGTTTGATACAACCCGTGTCCAAAGTGTTCTCCCATTGACTCTAGACTGGAAATTCCCGCTAACACAGCCTCGATTCGCGTTCCATACGAGCGGACCCAACGACGAATGATTGCCGAATCCAACCATGGATAACGTTTCGCCATTTGCTCTGCGAGCGCCTCTCTGTTTGAGAAATTACCACCAGGCAGTGTGGCTTCTTTAGTCCAATCTGGTCCCATGTGTGGGAAGAACGGCACTAATTTATTCACTGCAGCTTGCCCTAGCTTTCGATAGGTTGTCAGCTTGCCACCAAAGATAGAAAGAAGTGGAGCATCATCGAGTTCATCATCTAGCTCGATAGTGTAATCGCGTGTCACCGCTTGCGGATCATCAGACTCATCTTCACATAGTGGCCTTACACCTGACCAATCGGAAACAATGTCCTCTTTTGAGATTTTGCTTTTGAAGTGCTGGTTGACGATTGCACACAGGTAGTCGACTTCGTTGTCATCAATCGCGACTTCACTTGGGTCACCTTGATAGTCCACATCGGTCGTCCCTACGACTGAATAGCTATCCATATACGGGATCACAAACACAATACGCTTATCTTCATTTTGAAGAATGTAAGCATGATCGCCCTCATACATTCTAGGGACAACAATATGACTGCCTTTAACCAAGCGAATATGTCTTGGTGAGCGCAGCTCTAATTGCTCGTCAAAGAAACGATCCACCCAAGGACCAGCAGCATTGACCAGCGTTTTCGCTTTGAACGTAGACCGCTCACCCGTTAAGGTGCTTTCAACCTCTACCAACCAACCGTCTTCTGCTCGCTGCGCGCCAATACACTTGGTTCGAGCAAAAATGTCTGCCCCCTTCTCCTTTGCCAATAGCGCGTTAGTTACAACCAATCTCGCATCATCCACTGCACAATCAGAGTATTCGAAACCAATCTGCATCTCAGGCTGTAGCGGGCTGTTATCACTGCCAAACTTAACACTGCTGCTGCCCATTAAGGACACGCGCTTTCCAAGGTGATCGTAAAGGAACAACCCAGCACGAATCATCCAAGCAGGGCGCAAGTGGGGGCGATGAGGCAATTGAAAGCGTAGTGGAGACACTAAATGCGGTGCATTTTTCAGTAGCACTTCACGCTCTGCTAATGCTTCAGAGACCAAACGAAACTCATAGTGTTCTAGATAACGAAGACCGCCATGTATCAATTTACTGCTCGCTGATGAAGTTGCAGAGGCAAGGTCATTCATTTCAAATAGTGCCACATTTAATCCACGTCCCGCCGCATCTGCAGCCACAGCCACGCCATTGATACCACCACCTATTACTACTACATCGTAAGCTTTGTTCGCTTGACTCATTGCCACTGACCTCCATTAACTCGCAACCTTCAAATGAGCATACGAACAATATAATGCGCGAATACGAACATTGCGAGCATTTTGATGCTATTTTGTTAAATTTTTTTGTAGTTACTGTTTTGCTCACAGATTTCATTATCGTCTTTGAACATTATTATCAACGACACTAAGATGAAACACTGTGGTGCTTAGTTGACCGTTCTTCACTATGGTCGAAAACGAACACTAACGCCCATTGATACCATTACTATCGACTGACGGACAATCTATGAACAACAAAAACGTCATCATCGCTCTAGACCAAGGAACCACAAGTTCACGAGCGATCGTCTTTGATCACGATGCGAACATCGTTACCACTGCTCAACGTGAATTTACCCAGATATACCCTCAACCCGGCTGGGTTGAGCATGATCCAATGGAGATATGGGCGACGCAGCGCTCATCACTCACCGAAGCCTTGGCACAAGCAGATATTTCTAGTGAAGAGGTCTCTGCAATAGGCATTACCAACCAACGCGAAACCACTGTGGTTTGGGACAAAGAAACTGGGCTGCCGATTTATAATGCGATTGTCTGGCAATGCCGCAGAACAGCGAACTATTGCGACCAATTAAAAGCCGATGGTCACGAAGCCATGATTCGAGACAAGACTGGTCTCGTCATTGACGCCTACTTCTCTGCCTCTAAGGTGGCCTGGATCCTTGATAACGTAGAAGGCGCACGAGAAAAAGCAGAAAACAGTGAGCTGCTATTCGGTACTGTCGATACTTGGTTGATATGGAAGCTAACTCACGGCAAAACGCACGTAACCGATGTCAGTAATGCATCACGAACCATGCTCTTTAACATCCACACTCTCGAGTGGGATGATGCTCTGCTTGAGCTATTTAATATCCCTCGTAACATGCTACCTAGCGTCAAATCATCCAGCGAAACCTATGGGCATACTCAAATCGGCGGCGGTGCGAAGGCAATCCCTATTAGCGGAATCGCCGGAGACCAGCAAGCTGCGCTTTTTGGGCAGCAGTGCGTTAAGAAAGGCATGGTAAAAAACACCTACGGCACTGGTTGTTTTTTACTGATGAACACGGGTCACAGTCCAGTCACTTCTCAACATGGTCTATTAACGACGGTTGGTTTTAAAATCGGTGACGAGGTGACGTACGCTTTAGAAGGTAGCGTTTTCATGGGCGGCGCCACGATTCAATGGCTCAGGGATGAACTTGGGCTTATTCGCGATGCCAAAGATACCGCCTACTTTGCAGAGCAAGTCGATAGTGCCAACGGCGTGTACATGGTGCCTGCCTTTGTCGGGCTTGGTGCGCCTTATTGGGATCCGCATGCACGCGGTACGCTCGTGGGCTTAACGCGAGGCACGAACCGAAACCACATCATCCGAGCCGCACTCGAGGCCATTGCCTACCAAAGTAAAGACGTATTGATGGCGATGGAAGAGGACTCTGGCATCAAACTTAACCAGATACGCGTCGATGGTGGCGCAGTAGCGAATGACTTTTTGATGCAGTTCCAAGCGGATGTGATGGGCAGTAAAGTGTTGAGGCCTACCGTTCGTGAATCCACGGCACTTGGTGCCGCGATGTTAGCTGGTTTAGCGGTTGGCTATTGGCAAAGCCAAGAAGAGCTTGCAGAGAAAAAACAGGTGGAACGAACATTCTCACCTCAAATTGAACGAGAGAAACGTGACCAGCTTTATGCAGGTTGGCTTGATGCGGTTGAGCGAACTAAAGACTAGCTCTAGCAGCTAGCCTCTTTAAACTCTATGTCGACTATTTATCGTTTTGATTGGATAGCTCGACATAGACCTCCATCAAGGATTGACGCGTGTTGGGATTTAGTGCTTTTACGTCCTCGCAAGGCGCCACTAGGTCTGGGATCTGATAAGTATTCATCGAAGCTGCCATAGCCGCTTTCACACCGTTGTTAGAGTCTTCAAACGCCAAGCAATGTTCTGAAGGAACGCCTAAGCGCTGTGCCGCAAGATGATAGATTTCAGGGTCGGGTTTACCGCGAGTGACCTCACACCCTGTCGTGATGTTATCGAAATAGCTATCCAGCCCCGCGAGTCTGAGTTTGCTTTCCGCGACTTCGCGGTGAGTAGACGTTGCAACCGCGAGAGGAATATTGAGAGATTTGAGCCAATCGAGTAGCTCTACAACACCATGCTTTTTGGGAATAGCTTGATGAAACACCACATCATTGTAATGTTTACGCCACTCTTCATTAATCGTTTGATAATCGATAATGCCATCATAAGCAGCACCCAATTTGGCGTGAATGGTCTTTGAATTGCAACCAATGATAGACAGATAACTCTCTTCTAAGAAAGGGACACCTAGCGTCTCGCATGCCTTTTCAAAAATGCCTTTGCAGACATTCTCTGTATCTAGAAGCAACCCATCCATATCAAAAATTGCAGCTTTAAAATTCATCGTTCTCTCATCATTACCGCGGTCAAATCAGAGCGCATTGTGCCGTAAGTTGACACGCTTTGCTACGGCAAAAGCCAATACTTACTCTGTTTGGTGTATAATCGAGCCCTCAAAATATCCATTGAATCAAAGGAATAAGATGGTCGCATTAAAAACAATCCTGTTTGGATTAGCCGGCGCTTTGCTTGGAAGCCTTCTCCCCATTCCGTTGGGTGAGTTGTTTGCTGCGGCGTTTGCAACCATCATTTACCTTCGCTTTACCCGCCAAAACGTCAGACTGCCCGATGCGGTGATCACCGTCATTCAGATCATTTTGGGAGTCAGTATCGGAATTACCGTGCACTTTTCTGATCTCGTTGGCTCTTTTTCACTTCCTTTGTTCACAGGGCTCGTCTTGTGCATGTTATCGCAGACCACAGTCAACTTCTTTTGGCTGTATAAACGTGAGCGTTGGACGCCTTTCGAGTCTTTATTAGGCGCCATTCCTGGTGCAATGGCTGCCATTCTCGTTATCAGTGAGGAGCAGGAAAAACCCTCACCAAAGATCATATTCTCGCACTCTATTCGCTTATTACTACTGGTCGTCCTCGCTGGTGTTATTGCGTCAACAGGCGAAGACGGTGGCTCGCAGTTAAGCCAAACTTTAACGGTGTCTCAAACAATACATTTGTTGATACTGGCTGTTATCAGCTATGCGTTAGGCAAATTAGTAGGCAAAGTCGGTGTGCCTGCCCCTTACCTATTAACCAGCCTGATTGTTGCCGCTATCTATAATGTTCAATTTGCCTCGCTAGCTCTGGCGGTACCCGAAGTACTCATCATGTTTGCCACGGCTATTTTGGGAGTGTTGATCGGAAGCCGGTTAGCGCCAACAACGCTACGAGAGGCACTCAGCTATTCGAAAGCAGGATTGATCGTCACAGTGTTAGGTGTCACAGTGACCCTTCTCTATGCGTTTGGATTTAGCTACTTAACAGGTACCGATTGGGAGGTATTACTTCTAGCATGGGTACCGGGTAGTGTTGAGGCAATGACTGCAGTAGCCCTATTGCTCGGCTTGGAGCCTGCATTTGTTGCCATTAACCACGTGATGCGATTGATGATGTTGTATATGATGCCCGTCGCACTAAAAAACCCACTCCAAAGATTGAGTAAGATGTAAATCATGGCAAGACCGAAAAAGCTTCGAAAAGTATGTAGCCGAGCACCCTATGAGTGTTTCAAACCCAATGGTGTACCAACAAAACAACTTAAAAAGGTAGAGTTATTACCTGACGAGCTTGAAGCATTGCGCTTGGCGGACCTTCAAGGGATGAACCAGATTGATGCAGCCAGAGAAATGGATGTGTCTAGACAGACCTTTGCTAACATCGTTAAGTCTGCCCGCAAAAAGGTGGCACAGTGCCTGATAGAGGGTCAAGCACTGATGATGTCGACCTCTGAGTTGGATTAGCTGAGCTTAGCGGCGAGCGGGCTCCTGAATCTTATAGAGCGACTTCTCGCTGCTTTTCGCTTGTTTCTTACAGTCACAATCACTTTCGATACCAACCTTAGAAAGACCTCCGCAACTGCCTCGTATCGCTTTACGCTTAAACATAACACCGATGGACATCAGTGCAATCGCGGACGTAAACACAACAATAGCAAGTAATATATCCATACTCTTATCCCCTTCACTCTATTTTCGTGAGCCTCATCCTTATATTACGGACCGTACTGGGTGAGAGTTTATTTCGAGGTGGCAGTGAAGAAGAGCAACACGACATCTTCTTAGCAGGGTTATCCCGACCATAACTAATATCGTTAACTGTTTCTAATTGTTCGATATTTAGCTCTGATAGGGTTTGCATTGACTTCGCTGCCCGTACCTCTACGCCAAGATCGAACAGAGATTGAAGCATTTTCTTACCAATATTTCGCACCAAAACCATATCGACTTGCTTGGATTCTATTAGCTGCTTCCACTGTTTCTTACCGTGACAACCCTGCACGTGGTCCGTGAGATCGATCATAGTTGTAGAGTGCTGGCCTGTATCCAGCAAAGCGATGGATTGAGCCTTTGAGAAGTGGCCACTGACGCGCTCGTTTCTAACCGGAATGGCGATAAGCATTATAGGTTCCTCCTGTTGAACATGTTTCAAAAGAGTACGTCCATTTTTAGCATATGCCAATAACTATATTTGCAACATTATGATCTGCAAAATGAAGAAACCCCGCCTAGCAAATGAGCCTAACTAGAGCGGGGCTTAAAATAACAGGTGAGCAAGGGTTAGGCGTTGCAGTACTCCGCCGCAATCGCTGCTCCAAGTCTTGCATTGTTCAACACAAGCTGAATATTAGAGTCTAGACTGTTCCCGCCCGTCAATTCACAGACTCGCGCAAGCAAGAAAGGTGTGGATTCTTTACCAGCGATACCTTGCTCATCCGCTTCAGCCAATGCCTGCTCTATCGCACTATTGATCGCCTCTACAGGCATTGCGAACTGCTCTGGAATCGGGTTTGCTACCACAGCACCACCAGCAAGATTCATCTCCCATTTTGCCTTGAGCGCAATAGCGATTTCTTCAGCAGTATCTAAGCGATAATCGATACCATGTTCGCTTTCACGAGTATAAAACGCAGGTAGGCTATCGGTTTGATAACCAATGACGGGAACACCCTGTGTTTCGAGATATTCACGAGTTAACGCAAGATCGAGAATGGATTTAGCGCCAGCACAAACAACCGCAACGTTTGTGTTCGCTAACTCTTGTAGGTCAGCTGAGATATCAAATGTCTCTTGAGCACCGCGATGCACGCCACCAATACCGCCGGTTGCAAATACTCGAATCCCTGCCATTTCAGCCAGAATCATGGTTGCTGCCACGGTTGTAGCGCCATCTTTTTGTCCAGCTACCATAAACGGAATATCTCGACGACTCACTTTTGTTACCGCTGTGCCTGCCTTACCCAAGTATTCGATTTGTTCTTTATCTAAACCGACTTTTAGGCGACCTTTGATAATGGCAATTGTCGCAGGGATCGCACCAGATTCACGTATCGTTGCTTCTACCGTCAGTGCTGTTTCAACATTACGCGGGTAAGGCATGCCGTGAGAAATAATCGTCGATTCCAGTGCAACGACAGGTTTATTCTCAGCCAATGCTTGTGCAACTTCTGGTTGAATATCTAGGTACTTCTCTAACATGTGGATTCCTCTATTAGGCGCGAGACCGCCCTTTCAGACATAATTGAATTGATTGTTGAGTTGGACTGTAAGGCTAGCCTCGCAGCAGCGAGTGCAAAGTCCACACTGGTTTGCCAATCCCAACTCTGGATATATCCGTGTGCAAGACCGGCCATTAAGGCATCACCGGCGCCTGTGACGTTGTTAACTTGCGTTTGTGATGCGGGAATAAACTGCCCTTGCCCGTCATCACTGGCATAAGCGCCTTGTTTTCCAAGACTGATCAGTAACCGCTTAATCCCCATTTTATGCAGTTGACCAGCGAGTTCAGGAAGCTGGTCTAAACCCTGCAGCTTATAACCACATAAAAGCTCTGCCTCTGCGAGATTAGGCTTAAGAGTATGAACATGTTCGAGGTAAGGTTTTATCTTGCCCGCTTTTACGGACGATACAGGGTCAACAAATATGGGCTTGTTACCGTGTGCATGGAACAGATAATCGAGTGCGCTGTCACTCAAGTTAGCGTCTAACACTATCGCGGAGGCACGGTTGAATACGGCTGCACGCTTCGCTAACTGGTCGACATTGAGCTCGTCGATAAGCGCCATGTCATTAAGTGCCAGTTGTAACTCGCCTTTTGGGTCGTGAATAGACAAGTAAGTGCTTGTGGCTCGGCCAGGTACTATCAAACAATGATCGATGCCTACTGAGGCATTTCGACAAGCATCTAGAAGCTGTTCGCCCCACAAGTCGTCGCCAATCGCGCCAACAAACTGCACCTTGCCACCCAAACGCGCTAGATTGTCCGCAATGTTGCGTGCTACGCCACCAGCTCCTGAAGTTAACACGCCCGGGTTTGAGTCCCCTATGACGAGATCAGAGGTAGAGCGACCGCACAAATCCATGTTAGCGCCACCGATAACAGCGACATAACGCTCAGGCGCGATTACATAGCCCTTGCCTTGGATAAATCCCTTCTTGGTAAGATTCATGATATGTCCCGCAACCGCGCTGCGACTCAGATCCAACAACTCTGCCAGCGTATTTTGGGGAATCATAGGATCTTGCTTTATCAAATCTAGTATCTGCTGCTCACGTTCCGTCATAAACATTTGTCCGCACATCCAAACATATGTTTGGATACTAGGCGATAATGAACAGAAAGCAAACGATTAACTTGTTCAATTTCTAGACTTGATAGGGCGATCACAGTTCATTATATCGCCATTTATATTCATTCACTTGCACTTCTATGTGTGAAATAAGTCACTTGCTGACTCAAAGTTAAGCTCGCTAATATGACAATACCCATATAAAAACTAATGATAAGAAACATATGGACTATATAAACTGCATAGCTAGCACCAATAGAGCGCTTAGTTGCCGAAATGGCATCGATGAACTGTTCAACAGTCTAAGAAAGAAACACCCTTTTCTTTCCAGGTTATGTGTGTCTGTCACATCAGGCGACCACCTTGAAAACTTCCACGTTATCGACCATCAGGATGATAGCGATCGGTATGACGTCATCTCAATGTCATCCTCGAACTGCCAACCCCTTATCAAGATCATTGAGAATCAAGAGATCCGTGTCGTCTCCGACCTGACCGAGCTCAGTGATAATCTGAGGAACAGCCGACTTCGCATGCTAGGCCATCGCAGTAGCTTCACCATGGGCTTAAAAGTCGATCATAAACACGGTGCTGTGCTGTTTTTTAACGCCACTAAGCCCGACTACTTCAATGACGGGACGTTACACGCGGATTTACTGTTTGTGCGAGAAGTCATCGTGAGCTTACTGTGTCACGATCGCTATAAACACCAGATGTTTTTGCAAGCCTTGAAGCTCGCTCTCCGGATCAGTCACAAGCGTGACCCTGAAACAGCAGACCACCTGCAAAGGATGAGTAGATACAGCAAACTATTGGCAGAGTTACTTGCGGTGAAGATTCCCGTCGATCATCGCTTCATCCAATGGATAGAGCTCTATTCGCCATTTCATGACATTGGTAAGTATCGTATTCCCGATCATATTCTGTTTAGCCCACATCGATATACACCTGAAGAGCGGGCAATAATGAATAAGCACGTTGATTATGGCGTAGATATTATCGACGATGTTCTCGACAATATTGATGTGATGACCGCATCAAGTGCCGAGGTTTCCTTCTTAAAAAACATCATCTACTACCATCACGAGCGCTTCGATGGACACGGATATCCATCAAGAATAGGCGGAATAGACATCCCTCTCGAGGCGCGTATCATCACCATAGCGGATGTGTTTGATGCACTGTTAAGTAAACGCACTTACAAGCGTGCGTGGAGTATGGGTGACACTCAACGTTATATTGAGCAAGAGGCAGGTCTCGCGTTCGACCCATTACTGGTCACGACGTTGATGGATAATCTTGATCGCTTTCAAGCCATCTACGACGAGTTTCCTCCGGAGCCTATATCCGAGGGTGATGTTGCGTAGTGACTGTTGCTGAGTGCATTTTGCTGAGTACCTTTTGCTTAGCGAGGGTGTGTAAAAAGGTTAAACGCCCTCTGCACTGCCGAACACGCGATCGAAATAGCTGATAGGTGCGACACGTGCACTCGCCGTTCTCTGCCATTTGGTACTGTTTGCGACTAGCCACTTTTGTTGTGAGCCTGCAACTATCGCTTGACTCACCGTTGCCTCACGCAGTTCGTGTTCCATGGCATATTCTTCTTGATTCAAGCCTAGAGGTGAGAGTTCTTGTGGGCTTGGCACTGCAGATGCAAGGCAAACTGCGGCGCAACAAACAATACCAATATCAGCAGAAAACTGACCAAAGAACTGGCTAATGTTATCACCTACCACATCGCCGTCATTGGTGCGTAGCCTGCCACCTGGAATCCAGGTCTCGATATGGTCGTGCTGAGAGAGAATATGAGCAGCTTGAAAATTGTTGGTCACAACACGAAGCTGCTGATGATTGGCGAGCTTTTCCGCAATAGTCGCAATCGTGGTGCCAATGCCCAAAAATAAGGTACAACCGTCAGGGATTTCAGCCACCACTTGTTTAGCGATAAGCTGCTTTTCGTCTAAGTTAGTAGCGCTTCGTGAAGCAAAACTTCGATTACTCAATGTTGTCGGCAAACTCACACCACCATGATGTCGCCTAGCAAGCCCGAGTGCGCATAGTTCATTGATGTCTCTACGAATCGTCTGCGTAGTGACATTAAAATGTCCCGAAAGCGCATCAATGGTACAGTACTCTTGAAGCTGGATTAGATCGATAATGCTCTGTTGTCGCAGGCTTAGGTTAGTCATAGTGGTGGTTGTTACCTTTTATTTTATCTCAGCAAATACTACACAAGTGCGTCCGCGGGTTCCAAATAGTTTTGCGGCACGTCAGTAATCATCATATCGACTCCCCAGCCCCATAATTGCGTCACTAGCTCGGGAAAATTTGGCGTATAGCAATAGAGTTGGTAGCCGGAAGATTTGACCACTCGAGCCGTGGCTTCATCTAGAAAACGATAGTCGCAGTGAACGCTGTACGCTGACAAGTTATCTAATATAGACAGTGCGTCTTCTGGTACTTTCTGCCAAAGCTGTCCTCGGCGAATATTTGGCATCTGGCGTTTCATTTGCAGCAAGGCGTCCGTAGAGAAGCTAGAAAACAACACTTGTTCAGGTGCTGTATCGACCTCTTCCATCACAGTTTTGACTTGCTGGCAAAGCAGTTCAACGTTGTCACCTTCATAAACCTTAAGCTCAATATTTAGCTTCACTCTATTACGCTGTGCGAAAAGTAAGGTCTCTGCCAGTGTTGGAATAGGCTCATCGCGATAGACTTCACCAAACCATAACCCAGCATCAAGTGCTTTAAGTTCATTAATGGTCAGTTGTGACACTTTACCACTGCCATTAGTGCAACGGTTTACCGTTTGGTCATGAATAACCACAGGCACTTTTTCTTGGCTAAGCTGAACATCAATTTCAATCCACTCGGCCCCGTGTTTAATGGCAAGCTCGAAGGCCGCCATCGTGTTTTCAGGGGCAAGACTAGATAAGCCACGGTGTGCTGTCGTTTTCATTTGATACCTCTAAATGTTCATTTATGTTCACCTGAAGCATCTCAACCAAATATGACACAAGTATTGCAGTAAAAACAACAAATGATGAAAACAAAACCTTTCAATTAAGTTCATTTAACTGTCACCGAATCGTCATTTTCCTAGTTTAATTTTCATTTGAACATTTAGAGCGGATAACACCACATAAATGAACATCTGCTCATGTGAACTAACACCAATACTCAATGAATGAAGGGAAAGGATATGTCTATTAAGCACCTAACAAGCATTGCTGTTACAGCCGCGCTTATCAGCACAGGCGCTCAAGCCAAAACAGAGGTTGAATGGTGGCACGCTATGGGTGGCGCTTTGGGTCAAAAAGTCAACGAAATTGCCGCTGACTTCAATGCTAGCCAATCAGAATACGAGATCAAACCTGTTTATAAGGGTAGCTACGCTGAAACCATGACCAGTGCTATCGCTGCTTTTCGTGCTAAAGAGCAGCCTGCAATTGTTCAGGTGTTTGAGGTGGGTACGGCAACCATGATGGGTGCAAAGCAAGCCATCTACCCTGTTTATGAGTTGATGGAAGACACCAAAGAACCGTTTAATCCTGACAACTACCTTGCGGCTGTGACGGGTTACTACACAACGAACGACGGTCAAATGCTTTCAATGCCGTTTAATAGCTCGACGCCAGTGATGTACTACAACAAAGACATGTTTGCTAAAGCCGGCATCGAGTCTGCTCCTGAGACTTGGAAAGAGATGGAAGAGGTATCTCGTAAGTTACTCGCTTCAGGTGCAAAGTGCGGCTTCACAACCACATGGCAATCTTGGACTCAGATCGAAAACTTTGGTGCTCGTAACAACATCCCTGTTGCAACTCAAAACAATGGTTTTGGTGGATTTGATACCGAGTTTAAGTTTAACGCCGCTCCGTATGTGAAGCACATTGAGAAGCTGGGCGAGTGGTCGAAAGAAGGCATCTATAAGTACGGTGGTCGCCAGTCGGATGGCATGCCACTTTTCTATACCCAAGAGTGTGCAATGACAATGGGCTCGTCTGCAGGCTTGGCTGGTATTCAAGAGAACATGAAGGGCATCAACGTTGGCGTTGCTCAACTTCCGTACGACGATGAACTGATTGCTAAGCCACAAAACACCATCATCGGCGGCGCATCTCTTTGGGTTCTTCGTGGTCATTCATCAGAAGAGTACAAAGGTGTGGCTAAGTTCTTTAGCTACCTTTCAAGCTCAGAAGTCCAAGCTGACTGGCACCAGTTTACAGGTTACCTGCCAATCACTAAGCAAGCTTACGAGCTAACTAAGCAACAAGGCTTCTACCAAGCAAATCCAGGGACTGACACGGCTGTTGTTCAGATGACGTCGACAGAGCCGACAGCGAACTCAAAAGGCATTCGTTTTGGTAACTTCCTACAAACTCGCGACATTATCAATGAAGAGCTAGAAGCCGTTTGGGCAGGCAAAGCTTCTGCTAAATCAGCGCTAAACAACGCAGTTCGCCGTGGTGACGAGCAGCTTCGTCGCTTTGAGCGCACACAGAAGTAACCCGTTGTCCATTCTACGCCGCCACGGTTTTTGATGTGGCGGCATTTCGGTATTTTTTATGTCTTCACAAGTTGTATTCAAAAACAAGTGGTTACCCTACGCGCTTATCGCGCCGCAGTTGGTCATCACTATCGTGTTTTTTATCTGGCCCGCAGGTCAGGCCGTCTTCCAATCGTCTCAATTGGAAGACGCTTTCGGCATCAGCCGAGAGTTTGTTGGACTGGAGAACTTTAGCAAACTGCTCAATGACAGTTACTACCTAGATTCTCTTTTCACTACCCTACAGTTCAGCGTCAGTGTCGCGGTATTAGCGCTAGTCAGCGCACTGATTTTGTCTGCGTTTGCTGAACACATCGTACGCGGCGCGACCATGTATCGCACCTTCTTAATTTGGCCATACGCCGTTGCCCCAGTCGTCGCGGGTTCACTATGGTTATTCCTCTTCGACCCAACAATTGGTGTTATCACCGATGTGCTTAAGTGGTTTGGCGTTCAATGGAACCCAACGCTCAATGGGTCGCATGCTATGTGGATGGTCGTCATTACCTCGACGTGGAAGCAGATCAGTTACAACTTCCTGTTCTTTCTTGCCGCCCTTCAATCTGTTCCGAAGTCACTCCATGAGGCGGCAGCGATTGATGGCAGTGGCCCTGTGAAGCGATTCTTGACTATCAGCTTCCCACTTATTTCACCTACCAGTTTCTTCTTGCTAGTCGTGAACTTTGTCTACGCCTTCTTTGATACGTTCGCCATTATCCATGCAATGACACAAGGCGGACCAAGTAACAGCACGTCGACTTTAGTTTACAAAGTATATAACGATGGATTTATCGGTCTGGATCTCGGCTCATCTGCCGCTCAGTCGGTCATCCTAATGATTCTCGTCGCCCTGCTCACGGTGATTCAGTTTAAGTATGTTGAGAAAAAGGTGGCATACTAATGGTTGAAAGAAGACCCCTATTTACGATTTTTTGCCACGTTATTTTGGCGCTCGGCATCATCTCTATTGCGCTTCCAGTATGGATCGCACTAGTCGCGACCACTCACGACAACACTGCGTTTGCGACCGGCACACCCCTGTGGTTTGGCGACCTTGGCTTTAGCGTGTTTGGCGAGCTTCTCAGCAATCAGAGTTCATTTAACAACAGCGCCTTACCAATTACGCACATGTTGACTAACTCTCTGATCATGGCGTTGTGTATTACATTCGGCAAACTCATCATCTCAATCATGTCAGCGTATGCCGTGGTGTTCTTTCGATTTAGAGGTCGCATGATTGCATTCTGGATGATCTTCTTCACCCTAATGCTACCTGTTGAGGTCAGAATCATGCCGACGTTTGAGGTCATCACGAACCTCAACATGCTGAATTCGTTCTATGGACTCACGATTCCATTGATTGCCAGTGCCACCGCTACATTCTTGTTCCGTCAATTCTTTATGACGGTACCCAATGAACTAGTCGAAGCCGCAAGAATTGATGGTGCGGGCCCGATTAAGTTCTTTTTCGATATTTTGTTGCCGCTATCGCGCACCAATATCGCCGCCCTATTCGTTATTACCTTTATCTATGGTTGGAACCAATACCTGTGGCCACTTCTTATCACGACTGACGTGCAGTACTACACCATCGTCATGGGCATTAAACAGATGCTTGGTGTGGTTGATGGCGTCATTGAATGGAACAAGATTATGGCGACCACCATCATAGCTATGTTGCCACCGGTCATTGTTGTCATCGGTATGCAAAAAGCATTCGTTAAAGGCTTGGTAGATTCGGAGAAATAAATGTCTACACTTACTCTTTCAAACATCGCTAAATGTTACCCAAATGGCTACCAAGCGATCCCAAACATCAACTTAAACATTGAAGACGGCGAAATGGTTGTCCTTGTTGGTCCGAGTGGCTGCGGTAAGTCAACGCTGTTACGCATGCTTGCAGGCCTTGAGGAAATCACCTCTGGAACCTTGCAAATCGACGATAAAGTGGTGAATAACCTAGAACCTGGTGAGCGAGATATTGCGATGGTATTCCAAAACTATGCGCTTTATCCTCACATGACGGTCTATGACAACATGGCGTATGGACTCAGAAACCGTAAGACACCGAAGGCCGAAATCAAGCGCTTAGTTTCAGAGGCGGCAGAGATGCTAGAACTCAACGGCCTACTTGACCGTAAACCTAAGCAGTTATCCGGGGGCCAAAGACAACGTGTGGCGATGGGACGTGCAATCGTGCGTGAACCAAAGGTGTTCTTGTTTGACGAACCATTGTCAAACCTTGATGCGAAACTGCGTGTCCAGATGCGCCTTGAGATCAAACGTCTACAACGCCGTTTGGGTACTACATCGGTGTACGTCACACACGATCAAGTCGAAGCCATGACGCTAGCGGACAAGTTGGTTGTTCTTAACAAGGGCAACGTAGAGCAGGTGGGCACGCCGCTCGAGATTTACGATAACCCCGCATCTTTGTTTGTTGCGACTTTCATTGGCTCGCCATCTATGAACATTCTTGACGCCATTGTTTCTATCGAAGGTATTGAACTTGACCACTCGCTTCTTAAGCTAAACACCTCTTCATTGGGGCTTGGTGACATTAAACTGGGTCTAAGACCAGAGCATTTAAAGCTTACTGAAGACAACCCGTGGTTCCATGTTGAAGTCGAACTGATTGAGGCTCTGGGAGCAGACCTATTGCTTTACTGTAAAACTCTTGGTTCAGAAGACCAAAAACTGGTTGTTCGCGTCGAAGGACACTCTAAGATTGCCATCGGCGAACAACTGGGTATTGATATTGACCTAGAGCACGTCCATCTTTTTGATAGTAAAACATCAAAACGTATTCACTTTGACGCCAATGCAGAACAACAAGAGGTTATTAATGCCTAAGCCTTTAGCAGCGATATCTCACGCTCAGGCAAATGAGATTCAATGGTTACTAACGGATGTCGATGACACACTGACATGGGAGGGAAAGCTCCCGTCAGAAACATTGAGCGCTCTATCGAAACTCAACAATGCTGGAATTAAGGTCGTTGCGGTGACCGGAGCATGCGCTGGTTGGTGTGACCAAATTGCCAAGCTTTGGCCAGTGAATGGTGTCATTGGGGAAAACGGTGCATTCTGGATGCAGAAAAACCCGTCTGGGTTTTATACTCACTCGCAGATCCCTATGAGTGAAATGAGAGCTCAGCAGGAAGCATTGATTGACCTCTTGAACGAGGTACTTGTCGATTATCCAGGCATCGACTTTGCAAGCGACCAAGGTTTTCGTTTTTGCGATGTCGCCATTAACCTAGGGCAGGATCGTGAGCCTGTCGATCCTATAGTGGCTGAAACACTGCTGACTGCAATCCGACAACTTACATTGAACGGACAGCCAGTAAAAGCAACACAGAGCTCTATCCATATCAACGTTTGGGTTGGAGAGCACAACAAGCGTATCGCAAGTGAACTCTATCTTAAGCAAAACTCTGATTTTGAGAGCCTTAACCTTGCAAACTTCGCTTATATCGGCGACTCGCTTAATGACGAAGCGATGTTTGAGTGGTTGCCAACCACATTTGGGGTCAATAACATCACTCCGCTGTTAGGCAAGCTAAATGCTAAACCTAAGTATGTGACTCGAGGCAATGGTGGTTATGGATTTGCCGAATTAGCTGACTTGCTCATTAGCATGCGTTGACGCACTCTACTACACGAAAAAGAGACATCCTGAAAAGAATGTCTCTTTTTTGTTTTTGCGAACCGCTTACGCTTTGTTTTTACGCTTTGGTCGCTTCCATAGCTTCAGACTTGGGCGTTTTACTGACCTTAGTCGGTAATGTCTGCGGAACCAATGCCAATAACGCGGTAAGCCCCAGAGCAACAAGACCAGACATCGTAACTGGAGAACCAAACACGGTCTGTACTAGCTTAGGCGCCTCTTTTAGTAAATCTGGTACTAACATCACTCCCAAACCCAAACCAAATGAGATAGCAATCGTCATGATTTTGCGTCTATCTAGCTCTTCATTAGCAATAATCTTGATGCCGGCTGCTGCGACGGTGCCAAACATCACTAGTGTTGCACCACCGAGTACAGGCTTAGGAATAGTCATCAATACGGCACCGAGGATCGGAAACATACCGAGAACAAAAAGAATCGCAGCAATGAAATAACCTATGTATCGACTCGCGATCCCCGTTAAGTGAATCACACCGTTGTTTTGGCTGAAAGTTGTATTCGGGAAGGTGTTAAAGGTCGCTGCGATCAGTGAATTAACACCATCAGCTAAAACGCCACCTTTAACTCGTTGTAAATACCCCTTCCCTTCAATAGGCAGTTTCGAGAACATGCAATTTGCGGTGAGATCGCCCGTAGACTCAATAGCCGTAATTAAATAGATAAAGGCAATCGGCAAAAATGCCTGCCAGTCGAATGCGAATCCATACTTAAACGGAACTGGAATACTCAGAAGAGGCTGCGCGCTAAAGTCCGCCATAGAAGCTTTACCCATCATCGAGGCAACAAGCCAGCCCACTAGCAACCCAACAAGAATCGACGACAGACGAATCATAGTATTACGGCTAAGGTTTAGCACAACGATGGTTGCTAGAACAATGCTACCTAGTAATAGGTTGCTTCCCGAACCAAAATCCTCGGCACCGACTCCACCTGCAATATCAGTCACCCCAACTTTAATAAGCGAAATACCTATGGTTGTAATGACTATCCCTGTGACAACAGGAGTTATGACGACTTTAAGTTTATCGATGAAACGCGACAAAATGATCTCGACAAACGCACCAAAAAAGCAAACACCGAAGATGGTGGCCAGCATCTCCTCCGGACCGCCACCGTTGGCTTTAACCAGAAAGCCTGCGCCCAATACCGAGCCAAGAAACGCAAAGCTTGTGCCTTGTACACAAATCATCCCCGCCCCAACAGGGCCAATGCGTTTTGCCTGAATGAACGTCCCTACCCCCGATACCATGAGCGCCATGCTAATCAAGTAAGGAATATGCTCTCCGAGCCCAAGCACACCGCCAATGATAAGCGTCGGTGTGATGATGCCGACAAAGCTCGCAAGTACGTGCTGCAAGGCAGCATAGCTCGCAGATTTTGCCGAGGGTTTGTCATCGAGTCCGTAGATGAGATCTTCTTTGTCGTGTTCCATGTGACTTCCTTTCTGTATTTTTAATTGTATACAAACCTAACCATCGATAGTAAGCAATATGTATACCACTAATTTAAACCCCTTAAATTCAATACTTTAGTAATATTGCGTTCGACTCTACGCACCGAAAAGTAGCAACTCTTTTCTCAATTGATGCAAATATGGACAAACAAATTAACAACTTCCTCTTTGACTTACAGGTGTACGCTGATATTCTAGCGAACAGTTGTAAGCTTAAATGGAGTTTATTGATGGATACGGCGAAAAAGCCTCCGGTAATTTGGCTAAATGTAGCGATTTTTCTAGGCACTTTTATTTTGGCAACCGTCGGTGTCGCATGGTATGGCATGGTCGAAGGCTATAGCGTGGCCCACTGGGTATGGCTGGTAATTGCTTTTGTATTTTGCGGGATGTCTATTACGGCGGGTTACCATCGTCTTTGGTCCCACAAAACCTATGAAGCCCACAAGGCTTTGAGATATCTCTTTGCGATTGGCGGTGCTTTTGCGTTACAAAACAGCGCGTTACATTGGTCTTCAGACCATCGTGTTCATCACAAGCATGTCGATAACAACGACAAAGATCCCTACTCTGCTAAGCGCGGATTCTGGTACTCGCACATTGGTTGGATGTTAAGAGAGTATCAGGCTCAGCGTTATGATGATTATCGTAATTGTCGCGATCTCCAAAAAGATCCTGTGGTCATGTGGCAACACAAACACTATGTACTTCTCGCGCTATTGACCAACTTTGGTATCCCGATTGCTCTTGGCCTACTCTACGGCGATCTGATTGGCTTTGTGCTTGTCGTGGGGGCACTGAGATTGGTGCTGAGCCATCACACTACTTTCTTTATCAATTCACTGGCTCACATCTGGGGTTCACAGCCTTACACCAGCAAAAATACCGCTCGTGATAATGGAATCCTCGCTTTCTTCACTTTTGGTGAGGGTTATCATAACTTCCACCATATTTTTGAGCACGACTACCGTAATGGTATTCGTTGGTGGCAGTTCGACCCGACAAAGTGGTTAATTCGAGGTAGCGCGAGTATTGGCTTAGCTTCAAACTTGAAACGTGTTTCTGCCTATAGAATTGAGAAGGCACGTCTGCAGCAAACCATGGCAAACGCTAAAGATAGAATTTTCAAGCTTCCTAATGCTGAGCAAATCCAAACTGCATTAGAGCACGAGCTTCAGCAACTGTTAGCTAAACTCACCGAGTACGACGAGGTTAGGAGCCAGCTTATTGACTCCGCGAAATCCAGCGTAAAAGAGAAGTACGAACTTGCACTGCTGCGCGTCAAGTTAGAGCAATTAGATATTAGTTTGAAGGAACAAAAAAAACGTTGGAACGCTATGGTGAGCAATCCTCGTTTGGCTGTAGCGTAGCAAGAGATAGCGCAATCTAGCGAATGTAATGCGTTAAGCTTTATTGACACTGAGCGAGCACTAACTGTGCTCGCTTTTTCTTTATAATCACGGCTTATTTGTCCAGTCGTGATCACTATGAAAAACAACAATCTTTGGCAGTTCTCTCAAGCCTCCATGGGTATTGTGCAATGGATAGGCGTCGCCATCATCATTGCTCCAGTGATCATATCTCGTACGGGTAGTGCCATATTAGTTGGTCAGGTGATGTTAATCTTGGGGCTGATCGGACTCATTGCTCCTCTGCTTGGTGCGCTTGCTGACCGCTACTCATTGCATCGTCAGCTGCATTGCTTTGCTCTGGGTTGCCATTGCTTTGCACTAATAATGTTACTGCTGGTCGAACATACCGCTTGGCACTACTGGGGGATTGCGATCCTGGTGGGTCTTGGAAGTAATTTAATCCTCATCCTCAACCCAACATTTGCGTTAAAGCTCAATCACAATCCAGCAGAGCAAACAAGATCGCTAAAACGTCTGTTCCAGCTGCAGATGCTTGGTGTTGCAGTCGCTGGCATTGCTGTCGGCACACTTAGCCACTTTGGCTTTACAGACACATTTCAGATAGTTGCGCTTATCATCCTAGATATGAGCCTACTTGTTCTTACTCTTATTGCTCCACCAGCTGAAATACAAAAAGATGATAGTCTCAAAGATGCTCTCTCGGGAGATCGTCGACGCTCTTCACCGTCAATTTGGTTTGGATTCGTCATCTGTGTGGCTTTATCGATGTTTATCGGCTCAAACATGGTTGAGTTCGGGCCCGTTATTATCGAACACGCGTTTGGCGTCTCGGTCGCAAGCTCAGCATTTGGTATGGCGATAGCGGCTTTAGCTACACTTGTATCGCTAGCCCCTGCTGGGAAATGGATGGAGAAGCACGGCCCTCAATCGCTCTGGCTAGTAACGATAGGGATCAATCTCATCGTCGCTGCAGCAATGTGGGTCATGTATGGACAAGAAGTCGTAGCGCTATTGCCGTTATCACTCATTCTCATGTCAATCATCAATGGTGCATGGAATGATATCTCTATCGCTGCACTTGCGGATCAAATAAGCCCCTATTCTCCCGCCACGTCACAAGGCTACATGGCTGCGGCGGTCTCATTAGGGTTTTCGGTTGGGACATACTGTGTCGGGTATCTTATCGATAATCAGAATGTGGCAGGCGTAGTAAACTTCTTGGCGGTAAGTGGCATAGCGGTTTCAGTCATTGCCGTAGTGATCATTAAACTGCACCAGTATCAATTAACGCGACAGCTAAAAGTAGAAAAAGCGAATTGACTCGCATTGGTCCGGAGAAGAGAGCAAGTTGAGTATCAACAAACCCAACTTGCTGCGGAAGATTAAAGTACAGACGTTCTATTTCGTCCCAGTTCCTTCGACTGGTAGAGCGCCTTATCCGCCCTCTTAAGCCACTCAAGGTGGTTGGCATCATCGGTTCGTCCCTCTGTAATGCCCAAACTGATAGTGTACTTGAGTTCCTCTCCGTCAATGACAATAACCATCTCTTCTATCTTTTTGCGTAAGCGCTCAGCAAAATACGTCGCCTGATCTGCTGACGTATCAGCTAACAATACTGCAAACTCTTCGCCGCCATAGCGACCACACACGTCGGTCCCACGAGCCGCCTTCATCAACTGACGTGCAGTCTCTTTGATAACCTTATCTCCCCAGGCGTGACCATAGGTATCGTTGACCTTTTTAAAGTGGTCGATATCAAACATGACTAATGAAGATGTTTGTCCTGTAGTTTGAACATGATGAAACTCATCGATAAAATTCGTTTCCCAAAATGCGCGATTAAAGAGACCTGTCAGACCATCAGTACGCCCTATTTCGGTAAGTTTCTCGTTAGAGCGCTTGAGGTGCATTTTGCTCTTAGCAACGTCGCTCACATCCTGCAACATGATGGCAAAGTGGGTCACCTCGCCCTTCGGAGATTTAAGAGGTGTGATGACCATGTTCTGGTACATCTTAATAAGCCCCTGTGAAACCGGAGAGAAGTTCTTGAACTCAAAGATGATGGGTCTGTCTTCCCAGTTAGAGAACCCTCTGGTCTTTAGCTTACTTGCAGATTCCAGTTTTGCTCGCAGCCAACTCTCTGGTAGCTCAGGATAGCTATCAAATAGGCTTTTCCCCATGATTGACTCGGCGTTGATGCCACTGTAATTCTGCATGAAGCTATTCCATGCGCATACGTTATATTCGCGGTCAATAACAACAAGTCCAGCATCTAGGGTATCCAGTAGCTGCATGGTCCAGTGAAAGTCTGACAAATCCAGTGTCATGGTCGTCATTGCAATAACTCCATTTGGCGACGAATAATATCGACTGACTCCTCGTCGAACATAAACAGAACTGAACAAAACAAGTCCAACGCCTCTGCATCGTAAGTATATTCAACGGTGAATACATGCTCGTTATCCTTGAGCATCGAGTTTTCTGGGCTAAAGTCATTAATTCTCAGAGGCTCACGTAATGAAAACTCTAAGCACAATTGCTCGGAAAGCGATACCAAGAATGAAGAGACTAAAACGTTGACCAGATTGACCACGACTTCATCATTAGACACCTCACCGCTGGCGAAACCCAAGCGCTCACCTACCTGAGCAATAGAGTCGCCTTCAATGCAAACCAGCGCTTCGCCATGCAGTCCGCCGCCTACAAAGCGCTGAGCGGCAGCGCAGCTATTTTCTCGGGTTAAGGTATCTTGAATCATCATAGTCAGTTCACTAAAAGACAACTCCCCAACAGTCGGTACTGGCAGCAGAATGAATTCTTTTAGCAACATTGATATGGTTGCCGCACCCGCCCCTAAAGCAATATTGGATGTTTCTTGAAAGCGCTCAAACATCTGAGCTTTAGAGTAGTGCTGGCGATCTGTCGAAGTGCGCTTATAAGGAATACTTAAATCGTTGAATAGCGGAATCGCAACTTCAGATGTGAGAGGTTTTTGAACAAATGCATAAGCACCTAATTCAAAACAACGGGCTTGTGCTAATTCTTGAATATCACCGGAGACCATTACGATCTTTGCCGTGCATCGTCTTTGCTGCAAAATGGATAACACTTCAAAACCATCCATTTCATGCATCGTAATATCAAGGAACACGATGTCTACGGGCTGAAGAGCAATAATTTCAATGGCTTCATGTCCGTTTGTTGCAAACAGAATATCCCCCGCAAAACTTGCGTCGATACAGTTTGCTATACTCTTTCGCGCGACTTTCGAGTCATCACATATTAATATCCGCATGAACCCATTCAGCTTATTGATAAATTACCCTACGCCATATAAACAGAATTTCATTCCGGAAGCTAGAGAAAGTCTGAACCGACATCACACTTTCATCGTTAATTGCGAGTTAGCCTCCGTTCCTGTTTAGAACTGTTAAACCCCACTCCCTTTTGTTCGTAAAAACATGGTCTTGCGCTCACAAAAATAAGATGAGGTGACTTAACCATACTTCGTGTTGTTTTCGCATAGATATTTACTAACCTTACTTACAACATTAACAATAATGGCTAGGTAAGACATGGATAAGTCACTACTCGCTCCCAATCAGGATCAAGAAATTACTGCGGATATAGAAAACCTATTCTCACAATATAGCGTTCTCCTTGAGTTACTTTACTCGTCGAGCCTATCTCCTACAGGGTTTCAAGCCTTTCTCGATAAAATGGTAGAGACCTTTGATTTGGCAGATATCTCTATTTACTTCACCAAAAAGGCAACACTGGAGGTATATTCTGCCTGGCTTTCTGGTCCCAAGGCTCCTGCGCTCATCGAATTTGTTGACCGTAAACTTGATAGCGCTAACTACGTGATGGATTACGTACATAGTCATCCAATGAGTCGATTTTATTCACTCGATCAAGATATAGGGCGCAGCAATCCGGAAACTCGAACTGGTGTCGTCCTTGAGTCAGAAGAGTGGTTTGACGGTCACGGATACCGGGATATGTGTGGTGCTGTTATTCACCATGACAATGAAAGTATGGCAAGCATTGTTGCCCATAGGTTGATTGAGCAAGGCCCTTTCCAACAAAGAGAGTTACTCATTCTAGATAACTTGATGCCCCATATTAAGCAAGCCTATCTGTTGTATCGACAAAAAGAACAACACGGTACTATTGATGGTTGGAGCAAGGTGATTAATCATATCCCTCACGCTACTATGCTCTTTGGTGCGCGCGGAGAGTTACTCGATGCTAATCTAGATGCTCAACGCGCCATCGCCAAACATAGTGGAATCGAGATAGTTGACCAAGAACTGAAGTTCAAATCCCCTCTAGTTGCCCGTCAATTTATTGTAAAGATGCTCAAAGCTTGCTGCTTAGATTTTACAGAGCAACAGAGCTTTGAAATTGTGTCGCTAAGTGACGATGCAGAGGGTGAAGTTAAATTTATTATCACACCTATCGCAATCAACCATGAAAACAAAGGCGCATTGGTTTATATACTCACCAACCACATCGCGAACCAACCCAATACCGCTCTCCTAAAAGAGCTATACCATCTCTCAGATATGGAAATAAAAGTCTGCGAGTGCTGTTTACGTGGACTCAATCGCCAAGAGATCGCCGATAAGCTTAACCGCTCGCCTTACACCATCAAGGATCACCTGAAGTCGATTTTCACCAAAACTGGCACAAGGCGACAATCTGAACTGATCGTGACAATTCTCACAACAACCAATTTACCCTCCCCCCCCACTTGGGGGGAAAACTAGTCTCAGCGTTGCCGAATATTGATAGGTAACTTAATTGTTAGTAAGCCGTTGCACATACGTTCACTACAACGTCTGGCTAGATAGCAAACAATTATACCTTCAAAGGAAATGAGGCTTAACAATGAAACTTTGCAAAACCGCACTTGCTGCTTCCATCGCGGTCACACTCGCTGCCTGTGGAGGCAGCGATGATGGAACCGACTCCACTCAACAATCCACGACCTATTCAGTCGGTGGTGAAGTGGTCGATGGCTATATCTATAACGCGTTAGTTTGGATAGACATAAACCAAAATGGCACCTTAGACGATGGAGAACCTAGCACCTATTCCAACTTGGATGGCTCATATGATTTAGAGCTCACCAGTGAGCAAGTAGATGCGATCGTCGGTCTTCCTATTTTGGCTGAATTGACCAAGGATTCTGTCGATGTTGGCGCCGACCCAGATGCCTATTCAGATGTTGAAACGCTCACTCAAGATCTCGAGAGTGGTGCATTGTCACGCGTGTTCGATGAAGCTAACACTGCTCACAAAATCACATTAAGTATGCCGCCACTAGGATCCAGCGATATCGAGTCACTCAAAACCAATGAATCCGTTTCAGGTCAAGTCATTACCCCCTTTACCACACGTGCCAATGAGTCTATTGCTGAGACTCTAGAGGCGCTCGATACCTCAGACGATGCCGAAAGTCTTGCTCGCATCGATGAGCTCATTCAGCAAGCGTTTGATGACGTCGCAACTCAAATACTCAGCGAGCTCGGCGACAGCTCAGAATTAGACTCAGATGAGTTAGCTGACTTGCTACAACAAGACTTCTTCGACTCCGAAAACGTACCTCAGTCGCTGGCTAATATTCAGGATGACCTCGGTAAAATCGCTGAACGAGATGTGCAAACCAAAGTTGATCAAGAAGTAGAAATTCAAAAACTCATTGAAGACAATGCTGGCGCTACCGTAAAAGGTGGCACTAGTTCTAAATTCTTCACTCCAGACAACACAAACCTACCCATTACAGTGACGGAAGTATGGTCGAGTGTTGAATCTGTAGAAGGCACAATCACCACAATAGAAAACACGTCAACCACTTACTTCATTAATGACGAAGGAGAAAAACAAGAATACAGCAAGTATTCCGGCACCTACGTGGAAGATAGTTCAGATAGCAGTTTCTATTCCTACGGCACCTACCAAGCTGACCTCAACTTCGATAAGAGCTTTACATTTATTAATCATGCTTACGATGTGGGTACCTTCTCCGATACCGAATCGGGTAGCAGCCGAACATTTGAACGCTACCTTGACGAGCAGATTTTAGAACAAGGCGACCATATTATCGCTGAATACACGGGTATTGAGCTTGACTACGATACCGCTGAAGAGTTTGTTACAGCCATAAAGGCTGAAGATTATTCAGGTATAGATAGCTTACAAAAGCTAACTGAAACCTCTAAAGAAACTAGCGAGTATATGTATGATTCGAGACATCTTACCATCTACGACCATACTCAAGCCTCGCCAAAAGACTTCGCCACTTATATAGAGCTAAGAGAATATTGGCAGAATAGCGACGGTAGCACAGAAGAAGTCATCTCAAGTGACTGGGAAGCAGATGGCAGCTATAACCGCGTCGTTTCCAATGCATCAACGCTTGATGGCGAATCGTATGCTACGACAGAAGAGCCTGTCTGGAATTGGGATGGCTCAGTGAGTGACGAGTATCAACTGAACTATTGGCAAGCGTCGTACGTCGAGAAATCGACCAATGCAGATGGCTACAAAGAAACCATCAGCGGCGGTGAAAAAGCTATCTTGAATGAAGATACCGCAATGCCTGTAACGGACGATGACGATGAGGTTATGGTCTTTAACGACTGGCTAGAGACAACGGTTGTATACAGTGACGACGATGTTAGGGTTCATACGATGTGGAATCACTACCCATTGGATGGATATGAGTTCACTCGTGAAGAATCTGGGCAGAAATATCAAACTACAGTTAACGATGAGTTGGTAACCTTCCCTGAATATTGGGGACAGTTCATCGATGATTTACCAACGGTGGTCGATGAACTCGTTGACGAGGATCTTGGCAAACAAGCTATTTGGCTAAGGGTTATCGGTGAGTCTATTCGAGGTACACAACACGACTATGAATATTGTGAAGTCGACATCATTGGTGACGGAGCGACAGCCGCCGCGTTCTCGACTGCTTTGACTCAGTGTGGTGGAACGCAAGCCTTCACCTCAGATGACCTAACCGACTCTACGATTATGAGACGTAAAAACAGCGGTACCGAAGTTCGTTATTGGACACTCAATGAGGGTGAACCACCGCTACAAGAGACTTGGACTGTTGACGGCATTAAACAAGGTGAGTGGGACTCTTGGTCGATAAATGATGATGGACACCTGGTACTTCAAGTCGGCGACTTCACTCGTGTTATCGCGGCCTATAGTAAAGGCGAATATGGAGCAGGCGTTCTAGTCTTTGACAGTGGAGAGAGTGATGAAAGCGAAATCTGGAGCACTTACTTCGCCGGTAAAGATGATGCTTACATTCCCGAAACACCAATAACAGAATAGAGTAACTTCAATCAACATACTCCGCCTTCGGGCGGAGTATCAAAACAAATCCTGCTGTGGGCTAGACTCTTCTTGTAATACTTCATTGGGCACGGTTGCCTTGCCTTGAGCAAGTTTGCGTCGATAACGCATACGACAAAGCTTAATAATGTGCAGTTGTTGGGCGGCAGTGTATGACAACCAATTAAAGCGCTCTTCCCGTTTACGCATGCATCCCTGGCAATAGCCTTTTTCGTCCACAGTGCACACCCTGACACAAGGGCTGGGCACGGTAAAAAATTCTAATTGTTCCATTGGCTCCCCTTGCAAATAATTCAATCTTATACAATGAGCTTGAATTAAACTTCACAGACCTACTCTACTTTCCACTCCCAGTGACAAGCGCAACTGAGTAAGAATAGTCTGAGTCGACCAAATTAATGGTACTTATTGAAGGTGTTACGCAATAACTTCCACATCCTGTGTTGAAATCCCACTATACTAAAGATAACCTACTCCTGACAAAAAACAGTGTTTTATTAGTTAGGCTTGGCAATAATTTCATTCAGTTGGAGCAATGTATATGAAGATTTTTTCTAAGAAGGTACTCGCAGCAGTTGCGCTTCCGGTTCTTATGACGGCATGTGCCGCTAATGACGCAAAACAGGAGGAGCCGATGAAAGCAGTAACTGCTCAGGATCTTCAACACCACAATTGGAATCTAATACAGATTGACGGTAACCCAATCACCGTGACTGAACAGAACCAAGTGCCGCGCCTAGAGATCGGCGAGAAAATGACAGCGAACGGCAACGCAGGTTGTAATAACTTCTTCGGTCAAGGTGAGCTAAAAGACGGTCAGTTCCGCATCGAAAAAATGGGCATGACGATGAAGATGTGCCCTGGCGAAGCGATGGATATTGAACGTACCGTATCGCAAACGCTTTCAGACTGGAGTGAAATCACTGTGACTCAAAACGGCCTTGAGCTTAAAGGTGAAACACACACGCTAACGTTTGAGCTGAAAGATTGGGTTAACTAATCCCCTAGTCTAGCGACTGGCGCTATCAAGTTTATAAACGGCACTCAATGAGTGTCGTTTTTTTGTAGCCAGCCGCCGCCTCATCAGAGCAATCCACATAGCTTTTGCCTATTAATGAAATAAACACTTCCCATTTTCTCTATTGTGAATTCCCGTTATCGTAACACCAAGTTAAAACACAAGAGAAACTAGCATGACCAGCAAAGCACTTATCGTAGAAGGCGGCGCAATGCGAGGTATATTTGCGGCCGGGGTGCTCGATGCATTTCTAGAGCAAAACCATAAACCCTATGACTTTGTGCTTGGTGTATCCGCCGGGGCCTCCAACCTACTTGGGTATTTGGGTAATGCGCCAAGACGAAGTTATCAAGTCATCACGGAACTCGCGACCAGCCAAGTATTTTACAATCCTCGTCGGTTTGTCGCAGGAGGTCACCTAGTCGATGTTAAGTGGCTTTTTGAGGAATCCAATCGTCGCTTTCCGCTCGATTTAGACACCCTCTTTAGTTCCACTCCATTTATTGCCGCCGCAACGAATGTTGCCACCGGTCGACCAGACTATTACGAGGTGACACCAGACAACATCGCGAAGGCGATTGAAGCGACGGCATCTTTACCGTTGGCGTATAAAGATACTCCTTGTTTTGATGGCGGATGTTATACAGATGGCGGCGTCGCCGACTCTATTCCTGTCCGTGAGGCATACCGGCGCGGAGCTCGTGATATCACCGTTATTCTTTCTCACCCGCTGAGTTATGAGATGCCAAAACCTAAAGCGGGGTGGCTGATGAAAAAGCTATTCATAAAACACCCCAACGTTGGGCGAGCGATGGCACAGCGCGCGAAAAACTATAATGAGTCTTTGGCGTTTATTCGTAACCCGCCCAAAGACGGCGTTGTGCGTGTTATTACACCGCAGGAAAGCTTTCCAGTCCAAAGACTCACGATGGAGAAAGCATTACTTGATATCGGTTATCAGATGGGGGTTGAGGAAGGCCGTCAGCATGTGCGTAGGATAAAAGGAGAGTCATTATATCAGCAGGAAGAGTGTCACTTCTGTTGAGTAATCCTTTCTCTCTCAAGAACGAATATATCGAAAAGAAAACGGCACTCGATGAGTGCCGTGTCATTACTTAAAGAGTAGAACTTTCAAGCTTGCCTCTGGATCAATATCGGCAAACTCTGCTGGGTTATCTAACCTCTCAACAAAGGTTAACTGCGGAGCTTCTTCCGCCATACTCTCGATAAGAAAGTTTGGTGTCACCGTCGGCGAGTTAACACACGCCATTACTTCACCATCGTCGGTCATTAGATCACCCAAGCGTCGTAAGATCTTCTTGTAGTCTTTGGTCAACGCAAAACTGCCCTTTTGGAATGAAGGCGGATCGATAACGATAATGTCGTACGGTCCATATTTCTTAATTTTGCCCCAAGACTTGAAGATGTCATGGGCCAGAAAGCTAACACTGCCCAGATCGTGACCATTCAATCTGTGGTTGTCGCGGCCCTTGTTGAGGGACGCTCGTGCCATATCAACGTTGACAACATGCTCAGCACCGCCTTCTATTGCAGCGACAGAGAAGCCACAGGTGTACGCGAATAAATTAAGCACCCGCTTGTCTTGCGACTTGGATTTCACCCATTCGCGCCCATTGCGCATATCTAAAAACAAGCCGAAGTTCTGATTACGACCAATATCAAGTTGATACTTACACCCCAGTTCTTCCACGACGGGTTTCGCATCCAACTCACCGTAAATAACTTCTGAAGGAGCGCCGTCACTATAACGATGCTGAAGAACGATGGCTTTACCACCAGCTTGTTCCCATCGGTTAGATTGTGCGAGCTCGGCCAAGCCTTGTTTTAGAGTGCTGAGAAAAGCCTCATCCACAGGCTTAAACAAATTAACCAGTAACTGGTTTGCTGCCCAATCACAAGTCAGTTGCTCTAATCCGGGCCAGCACTTACCGCGCCCGTGAAACAGACGACAAACCTCCGTTGGCTTATGATCAAGCTTGGTCTCGATTTGTTGAAAAAACACCGCAAGTTGACTGGCTTGCATCATTGGGCTTTCTGAGATTATTTCTTCGGCCATGTTAACTCCCAAGGTTGAGACCATTGTTCTAATGCACTGCTCAATGCTGCGCTGTTCCATTTACATCCTAGGGATGGCATTCGCGGGTCACACTTAAACTCATAATCGTGACCAAGGAGTGAAAACCTCAATGCATATGCGTGCAGATACCCTCTATCTTCGTTAGCATTTTGCCCATAAATAGGGTCGCCAACGATAGCCGATCCGACGGATTTCAATGCCACTCGGATCTGGTGGGTTTTACCTGTTAAAGGCTTACACAAAAATGCTCGCTCACCGTTTTCACCGGCTAGAGAGAAGAACTGAGTAATCGCTGGGTTCTGTTTCGTCGCAACCAACTTCCAAGATGAGCGGCGCGAACGCTCCATATCTCCAGAAACCGTACCCTGTTTTTTCTTGGGCTTTTTACAACCAATCGCTAAATAGTACTTTTCAATCTCTCGGTTTTTAAATAATCGAGCAAACTCCGCGGCGACGTCTGATCGCTTCGCTAGAATCAGCAAACCTGATGTCATTTTGTCGAGGCGGTGAACCAGATACAGTGACTCAACGCCAAGATGACCCGCCACATCTTGAACCAGCATGGTATCGCCATCGTCTTTGTGGACGCTTACCCCTGGATGTTTATTGATGACCACGAAATCATCGTTTTCAAAGTGAATATCGAACATGAAAAGCGCTAGATTAGAATTTGTGGACTGGATGATACACAAAAGCCGCCTCAAGGGCAGCTTTTGGTTGGCTTAAACTTTGGTTCATCTAAATAAGGTTAAGCGTTACAGGAATGGATAGGCAAATACGATAAGAATCGCGGCTGGACAAACAAACTTCACATACCAAGGCCATATCTTCCAGAACCAAGATTGTTCAATTTCTGGATTACCTTGCTTAATTTCGTTCAGTAGAGAGTTACGACTCCAAATCCAACCGATAAAGATTGCCCAAACCACACCAAGCAAAGGCTGCATGTAAACGGTTGACGCAGTCGCTACTAGGTCAAACAAGGTATCAAAGTTTGCCGCAATCAATACGCTACAAAGGAGAATAGTCCCGCCTAATATCAGCGTCGCCTTATCACGTGACATCTTGGTTTCTTCTTGTAAACACGAAACAGGGACTTCGAGCATTGCGATAGATGAGGTTAGAGCGGCAATCACCATAAGAGCAAAGAACGCGATACCAATAAGCTCTCCCGCTAACCCCATAGAGTCAAATAAGCTAGGTAGTACGACAAACACCAAGTTACCTGAACTGATAAGCTCGCCCAGCTCGTTAAAGATTTGCACCCCGTTTTGTTTAGCAACAAACATCGCAGGTAGGATCAACAAACCAGCCATGAAAGCGACACCGGTATCTATAATAGCGACCTGTCCGGCTGTCTTAGGAATGTTGATGTCTTTACTTAGATAAGAGCCGTACACCATCATCGCGCCCACACCAAGAGAGAGTGAGAAGAATGCTTGCCCCATGGCGTTCACGACTAGACTTGCATCAACATGGTTCCAGTCAGGGACTAAGTACATTTCAAGCCCATCCATCGCCCCATCTTGCGTGAAGATATAAGCGATAAGAAGGATGAATAGCGCAAACAGCACAGGCATAAGTCGAGATGACCATTTCTCAATACCATCTGAGACCCCGCGCTTAACGACGAACACCGTCATAAGCATAAAGATAACCGTTAAGCTCACATTGCGTCCGTTACTAAAGGTCACCAACCATTCAGCGACAGAATCTAGACCGATAAACTTAGCAATCGGTGCTGCACCAAACCCGATCAACCAACCTGCTAGAATAGCGTAAAAACTCAGTATCATTGACGCGGTAAGCAAGGCAATCACACCAAATGTAGCGGCAAGCGATTTATTCTTAGTCCAAATCTTACGTAACGATGAAATCGGGTTGGATTGACCGTAGCGACCAATCGTCAGCTCAGCAATCAACATAGGAAAGGCAAGTAAGCCCATCATTAACAGATAGACCAAAAGAAAAGCAGCACCACCATTTGTTGCAGTTTGAGTTGGGAAACCCCAAACATTACCTAAGCCAACTGCACTACCAGCGGCAGCCATAATAAAGCCAAAGCGGGAAGTAAATTGTCCTCTATCGGAACTTGTCATTATTTTGTACCAGCACGTCGATGTTCGACGCTGTGTTGAAAATGGCTTTCCCTGATACCAATATCAACGCAAACGGCCATTCAATGTTGAACCGTTATTCCATGTGCGAAGTCATGTGACTCTAGAATAGAAGTGTATATTTAAATTTACACACCAAAAACAAGGAGAGTTTCACAAGCGGGTGGCAAGTAAAACAGGTTATCTTTACAATTGGAAGCCCAAAACTCTTGGCTGATTATTTTCCATTCAATTTACCCATGATTTGCTGCACTTATCAGCAATTGTAAACCTATTCTATTCGGTATTTCACGCCTTCTAGTCGCTATAATCTCGTTCAACTTAGTGTCAGTCTGCCTAAGTGTCGCGCCTTTCGCTCACATCTGTATCTCTTTGTATTTGACAGACACTTAACTATTCCAAATACTTGATTCTGAGATTATTATTTGCGAAATCGTCTTTCTATTGAGGCTAAATGGACAAGGTCTATCACTTTCTAACGCTCGCGGGCATCGGTTTATACTGGGTTCTGGTAGCTGGTGTCACACTTCGAGTCGTGCTTAAAAGGCGTGCCGTTAGCGTGTCACTTGCCTGGCTTATGGTGATTTATATCATCCCTGTCGTCGGGGTGATCTGTTATTTCATGTTTGGCGAGCTCAATCTCGGTAGAAAACGAGCTGAAAGAGCGCGGGTCATGTACCACCCTTTTGAGAAGTGGTTTCACCAATTAAACGACTGTAATGCCCACGTTCCCGACAATATGGGTACTCACATTTCAAAGATCGATAACCTGTGCAACAAACGCATGGGGATCCCCGCGCTATGCGGTAACGAACTGCAACTACAGACCACGCCTCAAGAAATTCTCCTATCCGTCATTGAAGATATCGAAAACGCCAAACACAGCATTCGCATGGTATTTTACATTTGGTATCCAGGTGGTCTTGCCGACTCTGTCGCATCAGCGTTAATACAGGCATCGAAGCGTGGTGTAAACGTGAAGGTGTTGCTAGATTCCGCTGGCAGCCCTACATTCTTTCGAAGCCATTGGGCAACCATGATGCGAGATGCGGGTATTGAGTTGGTTGAAGGGCTCGAAGTCTCTCCTTGGCGTATCTTCCTAAGAAGGCTGGATCTAAGACAGCACCGCAAAATCATCGTTATTGATGACGACGTTGCCTATACAGGCTCTATGAATATGGTAGACCCCGCATACTTCAAACAAAACTCAGGGGTTGGTCAATGGATCGATATCATGGTCCGAGTAGAAGGGCCAACAGTCAACGTGCTATCTGCCATTCACTGCTGGGACTGGGAAGTAGAGACCGGTGACAGACAGCTACCCGCCCAACCAGAATGCCAAATTAGTATTCCAGAGGACTCAAAACCCGTTCAAGTGGTACCGTCTGGGCCTGGTATGCCGGACCAGTTGATAGGTCAAGTGCTCACCATTGCCATGCACCAAGCGGAAAAGTCAGTAAGAATAACAACGCCTTACTTTGTACCAAGTGCTGACCTCTTGGAAACCATCAAGACAACAGCACAGCGTGGCGTAGATGTTGAGCTGATTATCCCTAAGCACAATGACTCAGTGATGGTGAAATGGGCATCGCGCGCCTTCTATTCTGAGCTACTTGCCTCTGGGGTTAAGATCCATGAGTTTGACGGCGGATTATTGCATACCAAATCCGTTGTCATTGACGAGTTATTCTGCCTCGTGGGTACCGTGAATATGGATATGCGCAGTCTATGGCTGAACTTTGAGGTGACGCTCGCTGTGGAAGACCCAGAGTTCACCCACAAGATGCACCAATTACAAAGTCACTATATCGAGAGCAGCGACCTGGTAGACTCCAACGTATGGAAACAGCGCAGCATTTATCATCGTTTCTTTGAACGACTATTCTATTTGTTCAATCCTCTGCTCTGACCATAGCGTATATCGAAACACTGACCCATTTAATGAAGGCCAAAGACTTGCAACTCTTTGGCCTTCATGGTTTATTGCTGTTATCAACTCAATAAAATTATAGCCTCAACCACATTCGTGCTTGGGTCCAGACAGGGATTCTTGATGTCAGAAAGCAAAACCACCAAATTTGTCACCGCTGGTCGCGATAAAAAATGGACCAATGGTGTCGTTAACCCGCCAGTACAGCGCGCCTCTACTATCGTCTTTGATACCGTGGCAGAAAAACATCACGCGACCGTCAACCGAGCAAACAAGACTCTGTTTTATGGCCGTCGCGGCACCAACACACACTTTGCTTTCCAAGATGCAATGACAGAGATTGAAGGCGGTGTGGGGTGTGCGCTATACCCTTGCGGCACGGCTGCGATTTCTAATGCCATTCTTTCATTTGTAGAGACTGGTGATCATATTCTTATGGTGGATACTTGTTACGAACCGACTCGTGATTTCTGTGACAGCATCATGAAGAAAATGGGTGTAGAAACCACCTATTATGACCCGCTGATTGGTGAAGGCATTAAAGAGCTAATCCAACCCAACACGAGAATCCTATTTTTGGAATCTCCTGGCTCTATTACGATGGAAATCCAAGATGTTCCTGGAATGGCGAAAATCGCTCACGAACACGACATCATCGTGATGCTCGACAACACTTGGGGAGCGGGCGTGAACTTCTCTCCATTTGAGCACGGTGTCGACATTTCAATTCAAGCAGCGACTAAGTACATTGTCGGCCACTCGGATGTGATGCTAGGTACGGCTGTCACGCATGAGAAGTACTGGGATCAACTACGCGAACAGAGCTATCTAATGGGACAATGCGTGTCGCCTGACGACGCGTATTTAGGTCTTCGTGGCATCCGAACCCTTGACGTGAGACTCCGTCAACATGCCGAGAACAGCCTAAAAGTCGCACAATGGTTAGCTACCCGACCAGAAGTCGATCATGTTCGCCACCCTGCCCTAGAAACCTGTCCGGGGAGCGAATATTTCCACCGCGACTTTACTGGCGGCAACGGTCTATTCTCATTCGTACTAAAAACCAGCTACCCGCGAGCAACGACTGCCCTGTTAGATGGGATGAAGCACTTCAGCATGGGCTACTCATGGGGTGGCTTCGAAAGCTTGATCTTAGCGAACGAGCCAAAGAGTTTTAACTCTCTCCGAACCGTCGCTAACCCGAACTTTGAAGGCACACTCGTACGACTTCATATTGGACTAGAGAGTGTCGAAGATTTGATTGAAGATTTGAAAACGGGTTTTGAGCGCTATAATTCGGTTATACAAGAAAAAACCGTTACTCAATAAACGTTTAATGGCTTTCTAAATGAAAGCCATTTTTTATCAGATAAGGACATACACATGAGACTTAGAGCAGACGTCGCTATCCTAGATATCCTAGGGCATCTACTAATTTGGTTGATACTGAGCTTCATTACCTTTGGTATCGCGCTGTTCTTCTTCCCTTATTCGTTTTCAAAGTTCATCCTTAATCGAACCTACGTCATCGATGACATGGGACGAGAGAGAAAAATGGATTGCGACATCGATCTATTCAGTGATCTTGGGCACGTGCTGCTCTGGTTCGTGATTTCAATTTTGACGCTAGGTATTGGCTATATCTTCTATTTCTACCGCGTCTGGAACTATGCTTTGAATAATACCCGCGTTGAATAGCACACGAATTGAGTAGTACACGCATCAATTGACGTTGAAGCGAAGTGGTAAGGCAGGTTTATACCTGCCTTTGTTATTAGTAGTAACTGACTGTAGGGTCCACGCATTGGTAGAGCTGACCAATACTCTCATCATTGGTTATTAACTGATGGAGAATACGAGCAACTTCGCTACGGTGTATGGCACCATGAACTTCCACCTGTTGCGATAACTCTCCCTGTTCGGTCACGGCCCCATCTTTCAAACCACCAGGTCGTAAGATGGTGTAATCGAGAGTACTGCTTGATAACCAAGCCTCTGCCAGTGACTTCTCACGCACAGCCCCACCAAAGCCCGCTTTCGCCCTATCAGATAGATATTGCCACGAATCACCACAACCGAGCGATGTCACGAGAACTAAGCGACGAATGCCATTAAGCTCTAGCGCATCCACTAGGTAGCGATGTCCGATGTAATCAACAGGGTTATCTGAACGGAAACTGCCCATGGTTGATAGCACCATGGCATCTTTTGGCAACTGTCCAACCGCCTCTTCTACGGATTGTTTATCGGTCGCATCACATGTGATGAGAGTCTGACACAAAGACTTTAGATCTGGTTCTTTTTCCGGGTTTCTTGCCACGCCGATGACAGGAATAGCTTGGTCTGAAAAATAGCGCACCGCTGCGAGGCCTAAGCCGCTGCTCGCTCCAAAAATTACAATTGCTTTCATTTAACGCCCTCTTTGATAATGCGAACAATTTACATCATCAATAAGAAAATTCTATAATCTGCGTCAAAGAACGTACCTTTGGGTAATACGCCATCCATGCTAAAGTTATGAATTAAAACATGGATGTCTCGATTAGGATAAATCATATGAATGCCACCTCCCCTACTCTCTACTATGTATACGACCCCATGTGTGCGTGGTGTTGGGGCTACAAACCCGTTTGGGATTCGATTCGAGCATCGCTCAGTGATGAAATAGAGATCCAATATGTGTTAGGTGGTCTAGCCGAAGATACTGACCAACCCATGCCGGTACCCATGCGAGCCCAGATTGCTGAATATTGGCGCAAGATCGAGTCTTATCTTGGTACCGAGTTTAACCATGATTTTTGGACGCTGAACGAACCGAGACGCTCCACTTATCCTGCGTGTCGCGCAGTAGTCGCCGCTCGAGCTCAAGGTGCAGAGTTGGAAATGTACGCGGCGATACAAAGTGCCTATTATCTTGAAGCTAAAAACCCGAGTGACAACCCGGTACTTATACAGCTTGCCGAGAGCATTGGCCTTGATAAAGTTAAGTTCGAACAGGACCTCACCGCTACTGAGACCCATGAAGCACTACTTCAAGAGATAAATTTTGCACGCAGTATCGGCGGAAACAGTTTCCCATCTCTGTTTTTAGTCAGAGGAACCTCCGTTATAGAGTTACCTGTCGATTATCAGCGCCCTGAAGTGACCCTCTCTCAAGTGCGTTCAATAGCTCGTACTAGTTAAACGTTTCTACTTGGTAGCTAAAATATTCACGGTTTACTGTTATTTATAAAGCTGCCGTATACACTTATTCAGGAAACAAACCGACTTATTAAACGGTTTCCTTGAACTACTGTTTCACCCAATAAGAAAGTGTCTAATGACCAAAACCCAGTTTGTCGCGCATTTTTTGCGTATGAATCGCACCTCTTACTTACTCGCGATTGTCTTCATTTTTCTCGTCAACTGGCTTCAGGTTGAGATCCCACGCTACATACAATTGGCTATCGACCTTCTCGATGACATCAGCGCTGAGAGCCATAGCCAGTTACAGTACTACGTTTCAATTGTCGTCGTAATGGCGATTGCTATGATCATCACGCGCATCCTGTCGCGTATTTATGGACTGAATCCTGGGCGTATTACCGAGGCAGAACTAAAAAACATTCTTCTGAATAGACTCAATCGCTTACCCAATCAATTTCATAGCAAGTTCGCTTCCGGTCGTCTTATCTCCATAGTAAACAATGATTTGATGGGTATTCGACTCATGTTTGGGGTGGGTTTTTTACAGCTCTTCAACACTATGCTTGCACTGTCGATGACACCGCTTTGGATGTGGCGTATTTCGCCCGAGCTAACCCTTTATTCCGTCATTCCTATCGCGATTGCCTTCGTGATTTTTCGCATTGGTTTTACGCGGATGAAAGATCTGCATATGGAACATATGCGTCGTCTACAAAAATATTCAGCCCAGTTGATGAGCTACCTATCAGCGATCGATTTGATCAAAAGCCAGCAAATGTCCGCATGGGTGCAAGCGGAAACTGACCAGCTCAACAAAAAGCTACTTAACTGTCAGATGAAGCTCACACGGATTCAGGTATTCTACATGCCGGTACTCGATTACGCTAATAACGTCATGAAGATCCTCATACTTGGCCTTGGCGGATACATGCTGATGCAGCAAGAGCTAACCTTGGGTGAGATCACGGCCTTTTTGACCTACTCAGTGCTGCTGTCGATGCCGTTAATGGCGCTTGGCAGAATCGCAACCATTTATCAACGCGGTATGGTTGGTATCACAAGTGTGCAAACCATCCTCAATGCAGACATCCCGGAGATTGACACTCAAACATTACCCTCTTCAAAAATCGAATCACTTAAAGGGCAGACTTTATCCGTTCGAAATCTAAGTTATCGCTACCCGGGTGACGAAAAGCTTACTTTGGATAACATCAGCTTTGATATTCTACCTGGCAAAAAGGTTGGCATATTGGGCAGCATTGGCGCAGGCAAAACTACGCTAGTTAACTGCCTAAATCACCACCTCGACGTCCCCAGTGATAGTGTTTTTCTTGGTAATGAAGATATAACGGCATTTTCTCGAGGTGACTTAAGGCGTTATGTCAAAACCATCACTCAAGACCCCTATCTGTTTTCTGCCACTATCGAGGAAAACGTTCGATTTGGTAGTGCCAATTCAGATATTGATGAGAAGGATGTCAAAACCGTTTTGGCGCTCAGCCAGCTCGCCACTGACATTGACCGCTTTGAACAAGGTGACCAAACGGTCGTTGGTGAGAAAGGCGTCATGCTTTCTGGAGGTCAGAAACAGCGTTTGAGCATCGCCAGAGCTCTATTGGAACCTTGCGATTTGATCATTATGGATAACGTGCTATCCGCCGTCGATTACGATACCGAACGCAAGATTCTCGAAGGACTATTTGAAAGACTAAAGAATCAGTCAGTACTGGTTGTTTCTCATAGAGTCAATGCGCTCGAATATATGGACGAAATTATCGTGCTCAATGAAGGCAAAGTCATTGCCAAGGGTGATCATCAAACACTGTTAGAAACATCGCCATACTACAAAGAGACCTGGCAACTGCAACAAACTGAAGCGGAGGTGGGCTCATGTTAAAAGGTATGGATGTAAAATACCTCAAGCACTTCTTCCAATTTGCGAAAAAGTACAAGCAAACTGCAATAATAGGCATCGCTATGCTGCCTCTTTCCATTGCTACCAGCTTACTGTTTCCTTGGTTAATCATCCAAGTCATCGATGTCTACCTATCGCAAGGTAACATGGATGGGTTACTGCAACATGTCTTCTATTTGGTTATCGTCCTTATCATCAGTTATATCGTCGATACAACTTATGCTTATAACCTAAGAAAAACTGGGCAGCACACCATCACGGATATGCGCTCGGTATTGGTGTCTCGTGTGCTTAAGTTGCCTCGCAGTTATTTCGATAACACGCCTATCGGTATTACCTTGTCACGTTTAACAAGCGATCTCGAAACCATCGGTGATTCGTTTGTGCAATCCGTTGTTGGGCTAGTACGGGACTCGTTAAACACCATCGCTCTGCTCATCATGATGCTGTTCATCGATTGGAAGTTAACCATGGTAGTACTTGTGGTCATGCCGCCAGTCATTTACTTGACTGTCTTTGTCCGTAATAAACTTCGCCAAATGCATCAGATTACACGCTCGGCACTCGCGAGAGGCATTGGTTACTTACAAGAAGTGCTACTAGGCGTAAAAACCGTGCAGTTCTATCGCGCGGAAGGGGAAGTAGAAGCGAGATACAAAAGCTACACGGATGAGTTTTTGGCGGCTCAAATGAAGGTCAATAAATACGACGCTATTCTGTTTGCCTTTATCTCCGGCGTCACCTCTATCACCATCGCGCTGATGATCTGGTTTGGTTCTGGTCAGGTGCTGGAAGCCTCTTTGACGCTCGGTGTGCTTATTGCCTTCATCAATACGCTTGAAAAAGTATTCGTGCCGATACGTGACTTTACTTCACAGATTGCGTCGATTCAGAGCTCATTCGCTGCGTTCGACCACATTGAAGAGCTATTTGTTGAACCTCTGGAAGAGGAAGGTCATCAGTTACTCGCTAAACAACAAGTTGAGCCAGAGCTTAGGGTGTTTAAAAGTTTAGAGTTTCGTAACGTGAGCTTTCGCTACAAGAAAGACGCACCTTACGTGATAAAAGATGTGTCATTCACCCTTAACAAAGGTCATCAAGTCGCGCTAGTTGGCTCCACTGGCTCTGGTAAGTCGACGATTATGCGACTGATCACCAAGACATACCGATACTATGAAGGCAGCATTTTGCTTAACGGTATCGAGCTTTCACAAATTGCAGCCGATGACTGCGCGCACCTTTTCTCAATGATGATGCAAGATGTTCATCTCTTTGAGCAGAGCATTCACTTTAACATCGCGCTAGGCAAAGAAGGTGTAGGCCGAAAAGAAGTCGTCGAAGCTGCGCGTTATGTTTACGCAGACCGTTTTATAGAACAGCTTCCAAGAGATTATGACTTTCAGCTCGACAAAAATGGCGCCAATCTGTCTGTTGGGCAAACTCAGCTTATCTCATTTGCTCGTGCCATCGCACAAGGCGGGCAGATTATGATGCTCGATGAAGCCACCAGCTCCGTTGACTCAATCACCGAAGACCTAATCCAAAAGGCGATGAGCCGACTTTACCAAGAGAAAACCGTCATTGCTATCGCGCACAGATTAAGTACCGTCCGACACTCCGACCTTATTTTGGTGCTCGATAAAGGGGAAGTCGTCGAAAGGGGTAACCATCGTGAGTTGGTAGCACAGAATGGCTTGTACGCGGGACTTTTGAATGATTCGATTGAACAGACGAAAGGAGAGCAAAAAGCAGCGAGCTAGAGCCCATCTTTCATTTTATCGCTCCACAAACAAACCAAAAATTGTCGTCATCCTCGAGACATCGAGGATCTTCTGAAGCGAGTGAGTGAGTGATGGTAATCAATTACTGTAAGTAGAATGATGTTTTTTAGCACACCACGCGCTAAATAAGATCCCCTTTTTCAAGGAGATGACGGAGTATGAGGGTTTAAAATCAAACTAATAATCTGGCACCTTTCTTGAAGCAAAAAAAACCTGCCATCAGGCAGGTTTTCTATTATTCGAGTATCAGATTACTCTTCAGAAGCGTCATCCGCTGCAGGTGCTTCAGGAGTATCAGTTGCAGTAGCATCAGCGACTGTGCCTTCTGCGCCCTCTTCACCTTCAACTTCCGCTAGCTCTTCCACTTCATCGATGCGTTGTAGACCCACTACAGACTCATCAGAAGCGGTACGGATTAGCGTGACACCTTGAGTGTTACGACCGACTTGGCTCACCTCTGCAACGCGAGTACGTACTAGCGTACCTGCATCGGTGATCATCATCATTTCGTCGCCTTCTTCAACTTGGACAGCGCCAACTACAGGGCCGTTTCGCTCAGAGACTTTGATTGAAACCACACCTTGTGTTGCACGACCCTTAGTTGGGTACTCTTCAAGCTCAGTACGCTTACCGTAGCCGTTTTGCGTCACGGTTAGAATGTCGCCTTCGTTTGAAGGAACAATCAGAGACACAACTTGGTCATCTTCAACGAGCTTCATACCGCGAACACCTGCCGCAGTACGACCCATTGCACGGACTTTGTCTTCGCTAAAGCGAACCACTTTACCCTGCTTCGAGAACAGCATCACGTCGCTGTCGCCGTTAGTGATATCCACACCAATTAGCGAGTCATCGTCACGCAGGTTCACAGCGATTAGGCCGTTCGCACGTACGTTAGAGAACTGGTCTAGAGATGTCTTCTTCACAGTACCGTCGCCAGTTGCCATGAAGATGAACTTGTCAGCGCTGAACTCAGACACTGGCAAGATAGCCGTGATACGCTCACCTTCTTCTAGTGGAAGAATGTTAACGATAGGCTTACCACGAGCTGTACGGCTCGCTTGTGGCAATTGATATACTTTCAGACGGTAAGTCTTACCGCGAGTAGAGAAGCACAAGATGTTGTCGTGAGTGTTAGCAACAAGCAGACGCTCGATGTAATCCTCATCCTTCATCTTAGTCGCACTCTTACCTTTACCACCACGACGCTGAGCTTCGTAATCGCTTAGGTATTGATACTTCACGTAACCTTCGTGAGACAGAGTGACTACTACGTCTTCACGAGCGATCAGCTCTTCCATATCAATGTCATGAACGGCAGCAGTAATTTCACTGCGACGCTCGTCACCGTAAGTCGCTTGAACTTCTTCTAGCTCTTCGGTGATCACTTCCATCAAGCGCTCTGTGCTTGCAAGGATGTGCATTAATTCTGCGATCTCTTCTAGAAGTGCTTTGTACTCATCTAGGATCTTCTCATGCTCTAGACCGGTTAGACGGTGTAGGCGAAGTTCTAGAATCGCTTGAGCTTGTTGCTCAGTTAGGTAGTACAGACCGTCACGGATGCCATATTGGTCTTCAAGCCAATCTGGACGAGCAGCGTCAGTACCCGCACGCTCTAGCATTGATGCAACGCTACCTAGTTCCCAACCACGAGAAACTAGACCAACCTTGGCTTCAGCAGGTGTTGGTGCGTTTTTAATAAGTTCGATAACTTCATCGATGTTCGCCAGTGCCAGAGATAGCGCTTCAAGGATATGAGCACGGTCTCTTGCTTTACGAAGTTCGAAGATAGTACGACGAGTCACGACCTCACGGCGGTGATCAACGAAGCACTTCAGCATGTCCTTAAGGTTGAACAGCTGTGGCTGACCATTGTTTAGGGCAACCATGTTGATACCGAATGTGGTTTGTAGCTGAGTCTGTGAGTACAGGTTGTTTAGAACCACTTCACCGACTGCGTCACGCTTACATTCGATAACAATGCGCATACCGTCTTTATCAGACTCATCACGTAGTGCGCTAATGCCTTCTACTTTCTTATCTTTAACAAGCTCTGCAATCTTTTCGATTAGGCGAGCTTTGTTCACCTGATAAGGGATCTCGGTAACAATGATGGTTTCTTTGCCATTCTTGTCTTCTTCGATCTCGGCTTTAGAACGCATGTAGACTTTACCACGACCCGTCTTGTAAGCATCGATGATGCCTTTACGACCACTGATCAGTGCCGCTGTCGGGAAATCTGGGCCCGGGATGTAATCCATGAGCTCATCAATCGTGATGTCTTCGTTCTTGATGTATGCCAAACAGCCATCGATAACTTCATTTAAGTTATGCGGTGGAATGTTGGTCGCCATACCTACCGCGATACCAGAAGCACCGTTTACTAGTAGGTTTGGAATCTTAGTCGGCAGAACCGCTGGAATTTGCTCTGTTCCGTCATAGTTAGGAACATAGTCAACGGTTTCTTTGTCTAGGTCTGCTAACAGCTCATGAGCGATTTTAGCCATGCGGACTTCGGTATAACGCATTGCCGCCGCTGAATCGCCATCAATGGAACCGAAGTTACCTTGACCATCTACCAACATGTAGCGAAGCGAGAACGGTTGAGCCATACGAACGATAGTGTCGTATACAGCACTATCACCGTGTGGGTGATATTTACCGATTACGTCGCCGACAACACGGGCAGACTTTTTATATGGTTTATTCCAATCATTACCTAGTACATTCATCGCGAACAGAACGCGGCGGTGTACTGGTTTTAGGCCATCACGCACATCTGGAAGAGCACGACCCACGATGACTGACATCGCGTAGTCGAGATATGAGCCTCTCAGCTCATCTTCAATGTTTACGGGCGTGATCTCTTTAGCTAGATCGCTCATAGAGCCAATATCCCTCTATATTTTGATCGTATATTGATACGTATAAGGTGACAAAATATAACACAAGAATAGTGGGTTCGGCATCACTTTCCCTGCCCTTTTATGATGTTGTGACCTTGGTTGTGATTCAAACGTCCACAATTTGCACATTTTGAATCTATGACTCTGAAAAGCGGCGAAAAAACACCCAACCAATTGAACGAAACTAGGATAAAAGTTACAAATGCACCATTAATGATCACTGAAGGCGTTTTCGCGTTCTAAATTGCGGTATACTCCTGCCCAATGTCGAACGAAGACAAGTCGGAACAAAGAATTGGCAAATATGGATAAGCAACAGAACGTCGATTTAGACGAAATCAAAAAATTTGAAGAGATGGCAAGTCGTTGGTGGGATCTCGAGGGCGAGTTCAAACCCCTACATCAAATCAACCCACTTCGTCTTAACTATGTATTAGATAATGCGAACGGTTTGTTTGGCAAAACGGTTCTTGATGTAGGCTGTGGCGGCGGTATTTTAGCCGAAAGCATGGCGAAGCAAGGCGCTAACGTGACGGGTCTCGATATGGGTAAAGAGCCATTGGAAGTGGCACGCCTGCATGCACTAGAGACTGGCACCAAACTCGATTACGTTCAAAGCACGGTCGAAGAGCACGCGACAGAAAATGCAGGTAAATACGATGTCGTGACCTGTATGGAGATGCTAGAACACGTTCCGGACCCCGCATCGGTCATCGCATCTTGTGCCAAACTCGTTAAACCGGGAGGCCAAGTCTTCTTCTCTACCCTGAACCGCAATCTTCAGTCATACCTGTTCGCGATTGTTGGTGCAGAAAAACTGCTTAAGATTGTGCCTGAAGGGACACACACCCACGACAAGTTTATCAAGCCATCTGAGCTTATTAAGATGATTGATGCGACGGATTTGATTGAGAGAGGCATTACAGGTCTTTCCTACAATCCACTGACCGACACCTACAAGCTTGGCAAACGCGTAGACGTTAACTACATCGTGTTTACAGAAAAAGCACTGTAGAAACACAAGATATAGTGATAGCACCAATCTGGTTTGCCACGCAAACATGCCAATTTGGTGCTACAACTCACGTTAACTGTCACACACAATTTGTTTACAAAAACAAGACACTTTCGTCGGTTTTGTGTGCTGATATCGCACTTTTAATCACCTCATCAATAACTGCCAAAACTTGCCAAAGATCAAGGAATTTTTTTTCTCTTTGTTTAAAAGAAAACCGATCTGCTAGCACGTAATTTTCACAACTAAGTCGGGTCTAACTTCAATGGTAAGTATCCACTAACTGATTTTTTTCTTTCCCCTAGTTATCCACAGTTTCCTCAAATCGCCGAACTTGAAAATCTCGCCCTATAGCACTATCTTGTAACCCGTAAACCAAATGACCCCTATATCTTGTGTTGGAAGCCAATTTTTATAGGGTGACATTGATCACGAAGCCTTCGCTAAGACTCAACAAAATTTCATAAAAGCGAGGTTTCATATTGTTTTGTTAGGGAACACCTCAGAATGAACCAGCAACTTTCCGTTACTAAACGTAATGGCCGCAAAGAAAGTATCGATCTCGAAAAAATCCACCGCGTTATCGCATGGGCTGCTGAAGGCCTAGACAACGTTTCTGTGTCGCAGGTGGAACTTAAGGCTCACATCCAGTTTTATGATGGCATTACAACGTCAGACATCCATGAAACTATCATCAAGTCTGCAGCAGACCTTATCTCTGAAGACGCACCAGACTACCAATACCTAGCAGCTCGCTTGGCTATCTTCCACCTGCGCAAAAAAGCGTACGGTCAGTATGAGCCACCAGCGCTGTTCGACCATGTCTCTAAAATGGTTGAAATGGGTAAGTATGACGCGCACCTGCTTGAAGACTACACAAAAGCTGAGCTAGACGAGTTGGACGACTACATCGACCACACTCGTGATCACGACTTCTCTTACGCTGCGGTTAAACAGCTGGAAGGTAAGTACTTCGTACAGAACCGTGTAAGCGGTCAAATCTACGAAAGTGCACAGTTCCTATACATCCTTGTTGCAGCTTGTCTATTTGCCAAGTATCCAAAAGAGACGCGTCTTGACTACATCAAGCGTTTCTACGATGCGACATCGACATTTAAGATTTCTCTACCTACACCAATCATGTCTGGTGTACGTACTCCTACTCGTCAGTTCAGCTCTTGTGTTCTGATTGAGTGTGGTGACAGCCTAGATTCTATTAACGCGACAGCAAGCTCAATCGTGCGCTACGTTTCTCAACGTGCAGGTATCGGTATCAATGCTGGTCGTATTCGTGCCTTGGGTTCTGAGATCCGTGGCGGCGAAGCGTTCCACACTGGCTGTATCCCATTCTACAAATACTTCCAAACAGCGGTTAAATGCTGTTCTCAAGGTGGTGTACGTGGCGGTGCAGCGACTGTGTTCTACCCGATGTGGCACGGCGAAGTTCAGTCACTGATGGTTCTTAAGAACAACCGTGGTGTTGAAGAGAACCGTGTACGTCACATGGACTATGGTGTTCAGCTAAACAAACTGATGTACGCACGTCTTGTTCAAGGCGGCAACATTACGCTGTTCTCACCATCGGATGTTCCTGGTCTTTACGATGCATTCTTCGAAGACCAAGACGAATTCGAGCGTCTATACGTTAAGTACGAGAACGATCCGTCAATCAAGAAAGAGACGGTCAAAGCAGTTGAGCTATTCTCACTACTGATGCAGGAGCGTGCGTCTACAGGTCGTATCTACATCCAGAACGTCGACCACTGTAACACTCACAGTCCGTTTGACTCGAAGGTTGCGCCAGTTCGTCAATCTAACCTATGTCTAGAAATCGCGCTTCCAACTAAGCCACTAGCGAATGTTGAAGATGAGTCTGGTGAGATTGCACTGTGTACGCTGTCTGCATTCAACCTGGGTGCCATTAACGAGCTTGATGACCTTAAAGATCTGTCTGACCTAGTGGTTCGTGCCCTTGATGCGCTGCTTGATTACCAAGACTACCCACTACCAGCGGCATACCGTTCTACTATGAACCGCCGTACTCTAGGTGTAGGCGTGATTAACTACGCTTACTACCTAGCGAAAAATGGTGTTAAGTACTCAGATGGTTCTGCAAACAACCTAACTCACCGCACGTTCGAAGCGATTCAGTACTATCTACTGAAGGCATCTGTAGAGCTTGCAAAAGAGCAAGGTCGCTGCCCATCGTTCCACGAGACAAACTACGCGAAAGGCTTGATGCCAATCGACACGTACAAGAAAGATATTGACCTAGTTTGTGATGAAGCACTTCACTACGATTGGGATGAGCTACGTGCAGAAATCATGGAATTCGGTCTACGTAACTCGACACTGACTGCGCTAATGCCTTCTGAGACTTCTTCACAGATCTCTAACGCAACGAACGGCATTGAGCCACCACGTGGTTACGTATCAGTGAAAGCGTCGAAAGACGGTATCCTGAAGCAGGTTGTGCCAGACTTTGCCAACCTAAAAGAGAACTACGAGCTACTGTGGAACATCGGCAGTAACGATGGCTACTTGCACCTTGTTGGTATCATGCAGAAGTTTGTTGACCAAGCTATCTCTGCGAATACTAACTACGACCCTAGCGTCTACGATAGTGGCAAAGTGCCAATGAAGAAACTGCTTCAAGACCTGCTAACTGCGTATAAATTTGGTGTGAAAACACTTTACTACCATAATACTCGTGACGGCGCGAAAGACGATCAGAACGACAAAGCAGTAGTTGTAGAGCAAGACGACGATTGTGCAGGCGGTGGCTGTAAGATCTAATGTGCTAAGCACACTATCAATACAGCATTTAAGATTAGATTTCTCTGCCCTTCCTTGTGAAGGAAGGGCTTAAAAAGGATTGCAGCATCATGGCTTACAGTACTTTTACCCAAACTAAGAATAACGCGCTTAAAGAACCAATGTTCCTGGGTCAACCAGTCAACGTTGCGCGTTACGACCAACAAAAATTTGAGATTTTTGAAAAGCTGATCGAAAAGCAGCTTTCGTTCTTCTGGCGTCCAGAAGAAGTGGACGTGTCAAGCGACCGCATCGACTACAACAAGCTTCCAGAGCATGAAAAGCACATCTTCATCAGTAACCTGAAGTACCAAACGCTTCTAGACTCGATTCAAGGTCGTAGCCCGAACGTCGCCCTGCTACCGCTTGTGTCACTGCCTGAGCTAGAAACATGGATCGAGACATGGTCATTCTCTGAGACTATCCACTCTCGTTCATACACGCACATCATCCGTAACATCGTGAACGATCCGGGTGTGGTTTTTGACGATATCGTTGAAAACGAGCACATCCTTAAGCGTGCGAAAGACATTGCACACTACTACGATGACCTGATTCAAGCGACCAACGACTACCACCGCTTCGGCGAAGGTACGCACAACATCAAAGGCGAAGAAGTTAAAGTTAACTTGTACGACCTAAAGAAAAAGCTGTACCTATGTCTAATGTCCGTAAACGCACTAGAAGCGATTCGTTTCTACGTGAGTTTCGCTTGTTCGTTTGCGTTCGCAGAGCGTGAGTTGATGGAAGGTAACGCGAAAATCATCAAGCTGATTGCTCGTGATGAAGCGCTACACCTAACCGGTACTCAGCACATGATTAACCTGCTTCGTAACGGTCAAGACGATTTCTCATTCATGCAAATCGCTGAAGAATGTAAGCAAGACTGTTTCGACCTATTCAAAGAAGCGGCAGAGCAAGAAAAAGAGTGGGCAGAATACCTATTCAAAGACGGCTCTATGATTGGTCTAAACAAAGACATCCTGTGCCAATACGTTGAGTACATCACTAACGTTCGTATGCAGGCGGTTGGTCTTGATGCGGCTTACCCAGAAGCAACATCGAACCCAATTCCTTGGATCAACGCTTGGTTGTCTTCAGATAACGTACAGGTTGCACCACAGGAAGCGGAAATCAGTTCTTACCTTGTAGGTCAGATCGACAACGAAGTAAGCGCAGACGACTTTGAGGGCTTCGAACTTTAATGCCAACCATCAAGATAAACTCTATCACCACGATCGAGTCTAACCCTTCTAACACCGTCCTTGAGACGATGGAGCAAGCTGGGTTAGAGCCAGAATATAACTGCCGAGATGGTCACTGCGGTGCCTGTCGCTGCACACTGGTTTCAGGCGAAGTGGAGTACGTGGGGTTTGCGATGGCCTACACACAAGCAAATGAGATTTTGCCGTGTATTTGTCGAGCGAAAACCGATATTGAGCTCGATAATATTGCGCATCAAATAAAGAAGCGAGCGTAGCTCTTTGTTCAAAGAGTACTCTTTCCTAACTAAAAAAACGGCTCTTATGAGCCGTTTTTTATCCTCAGAGCTTATCATCTGAAGGTGGTCTCAAAGCGACTTTCGCCCGCTCATAGCAATTGGTTTCTTTTTTCATCGCTCCAACAAGTTCTCGCCATTCAGCAAAGGTCACAATCAGTGGATTAAAGCTATTAACCGGCTTACTGATACCATACCGCACTGTCTCCACCTCAGGCTCAAAAGTTCCAAACAGCCTATCCCATACGATAAGCACTCCAGCGTAATTCTTATCAATATACTGGGCATTGACCCCGTGATGCACACGATGATGAGAGGGGGTGTTAAACACCCATTCCAAAGGGCCGAGTTTTCGAATCCACTGAGTATGCACAAAAAATTGAAGCCCCAGGTTGAGTAACACCACAAACACCACCCATTTGGGCTCAAAACCAATAATGACGAGTGGCATCCAAAATAACCACATGCCAGCCAGCGGATACATCAGGCTTTGGCGAAATGCAGTGCTGAAATTCATGTTCTCCGAGCTATGGTGAACAACGTGTGCCGCCCACATCCAACGCACTCTATGACTGGCGCGATGGAACCAATAATAAAAGAAATCTTGCAGCAGCAGGAGGAGCAGGAACATCGGAAGCGACATTTCAATGTTAAATAGCTTCCATCCAAACACGAGTAGATAAAGCTTAGCGATGAATAAACCTGCCACTAAATCAGACAGTTGATGCAATCCCGCAAGAGAAAAGTTACAGGCTAACTCCTGGAAAGAGTATCGCGCAGATGCAGGTAGTTTATTGCTTCTTTGCCCAAACCAATATTCCAGCCCCATCATGAGCAGAAAAATAGGGGCTAAAGCAATCAGTAGTAATTCAGGTTTATCCGCGAGGGTTTCCATACTTGTCCTTGTTCCTATTTTACCTAGTCATCGCTTACCATTTGGCGTAATGATCTTCCGTCAGACCCAGTACATTCTCCAGCGTATAGCTACGTCCATTCGATAGTGAAATCGTCCCAGAAAACGTGCCCACAAATTGGCGAAAGTTACTTTTAAGTAGCCAAAGGTTGAGTCGCTCCTTGCGCACATTTTTAGGAGTAAATCGAAGATCAATCAGCCCGTTAGAGTCGTAAATTCTCCAAGCAGAGTCGGGATCGTGTCGATCAAACTCAAACAGCACGGCCGGAAGAAGCACTCTTTGCCCATCTACCCATAAGGCATTCTCGCTCACCCCAGTTTCATTAACGCCAGCCGCGAGATTTAACCCTATTCGGGTTCCTTTAGAATCTGCGCTGATGCTCGCCCAGCGCCAGCTTGTCTCACGGCGCATAAATCCCGCAGAAAAGTCATAGCCTGCCCGCGCGTTGCTGAGCGAAACCGATTTACCAGCAACGTTCAAACTGCCAGAGACATTGAGCGCATTATGCTTTTGAGTATAGGTCCAGCCCGAATAGCCAGTAGGCGAGCTCACCATAATAGGGGCACTGTCATGGCTCGGCGGCGTCAGTGTAATATCCATAGAGAAGTGCTTAGATTTAACCGCAGCACTCCAGACACCTTCTTCGATTTGTAACGTCAGTGCGCCGCCGTTGAACACGGCTTTCCCTTGCCAAGGCGACGGCGTCATGAAATAGCCAAGCCCTAATGGTCGAAGCCAGCTTTGTTCTAGCAGCTCATTTCGCTTGATGTCGTAGAGGTAGCAAAAGCTATTGCCTACATAACGTATATCGGCGATCGCAAAACCAATGACATAATCTGGCGTAAACACGCTAATGAACTGGAACTGTTTGTAGTGGAAGTACTTGGCAACCGAACTGCGCTGTTTGTCCATGGTCGAGAAATAGCGAAAACTCTCTACGTCCAGCTGCTCTGGTATAGACGTGAGATATCCCTGCAACGGACGCCCAGTCTCATCGATTAAGGTTTTAATTTGCTGAATTGACGAGAGTTCCATACTCGGGCATCCATAGCGTGATTATAGATTGTACAAGTATGAATCAGATTTTATGGACTCGACGAAGGTTAGAGCAAAAGCACCAAAGCGATCACAGTTTCAATAATTTCCGTTAAGAACTACGTGAAGTCCGTTAAGAGCTACGTGAAAAATGTGGCACAAAAAGAAAGGGCTGACGCATAGGTCAGCCCAAAAGGAATGAATATTTTGGTTTAATCGACTGTCGACAATATTGAATCGGCGGTACCCATAGATACGCTCTTATCAGCTACATGACGACCACCGTCGTCATAAAGCGAGATTCGGAAACCATCGTCAGACAGGATCTCTTCCATAGGAGCCTTCAACCACATAGCTGCTATATCACCGCACTTTTTACTGAACGCTTCACCAAGCATAATTTGCTCATTAGCTACTTGATAAAACACTCTTATTTTAGATTGTTGGATCATATCTCCCCCCTCCTGCACACCACTATATTTCGGGTGAACATTGATTTTAATCAATTGGAGAAAAACAGCTACTCTCAAAAATGAGAATTTGAAATTCCCTTTAGAGATCAGATTATTGTGAACTAGATCCAATTTTCATATATAAATAACTAAAAAGCATATTCAACCAATCGCATTTCGACGCAAATGAATCAAGATAACTTCTCAAGCGGTAAGAATATATCTTGAGTTCTCGTTAAGAACCCGTAGTCAGGAAACATCGGTTGATTGTCTAGATATCGACGCAACATGTCGCCAGCAACCGTACTGATCACGGTTTTGACACTCTTTTCGTTATAGCTTCTTTCCAGTTTAAGCGTCTGCCCCCACTCTCCTTTTGGTGTGGAGATCGCAACAGAGAACTGCTCATTTTCTAGTTTGCCCGTCGAGATAGCGATATCGGCCGAGCAGTTTCCTTTTGTTGCTCCTGCCAGTGCCAATGTTGCACCCAACTGTTCGCTATCACGATCTAGCGGAGATGCGGTTTTGGAACCTAATATCCACGTCGCCCCGCAACACTGGGAGACCTTCTCACTGTCTTGCAACCAAGACGCTAAACAACCCTTGGTGGAGTGTTCCGAGATGGCAATGGTCGGCTTATGCACTTCAACTAGGTGTCCAATACGCTCCAACATAGGCTCATCGACACTGACGACATTGCTATGCAGCAGTTTCTCTATCATGGCAAGTACGCGAGCACCGGTTTCTAAGTCGTCAGACGGGCCAAATAGCTTTACTTCAATGAACGGTAAGTAAGAGCGGTAGCCAAGCTCATAATCGGCGGGAAGCTGTAAGTTCGATAGCGTGTCAGCAATACCAGACTCAGACAGACCGAAGGTATAAATACGTCGACATACTCGGCCCTGCTGACTCGGGAACTGAGCTTTTAGGTCGGGGATGATCTGCTCAATGGTCATCTTCTTAAACTCACTGGGCACGCCCGGCGTAAAATAAAACAAGCAATCATTGATCATCATCTTAAAGCCACAAGCGGTGCCAATAGGGTTATCCACTACCGACGCATTAGCGGGCAACATGGCCTGCTTGATGTTGCTCTCAGGCATGATTTTACCGCGTTTTGCGTAGAAGGATTTTAGGTTATCGAGCCAACCTTGATTCAATACCAAAGGCTCGTCCGCGGCTTCCGCCGCTACTTCAGCACTCAGATCATCCGATGTAGGACCTAAACCACCGTTCACAATGACGACATCTAGGTTGAGACTCAGCATCACCAACTCTTGCAGCAAAGACGCTCGCTGGTCACCAACCGTCGAGCGTTTATACATAGAAAACCCATGCTCATAAAAGACACGACTGAGCCAAGCGGCATTGGTGTCCACAATGTCACCATATAGAACCTCTTCTCCAGTACTCAGCATCGCTATTTTAGGCATGATCTCTCCTTATTTGTTTTTCTTTAAGAATGACATGAGTTAAAGAAATAGCAATAGCGACAACTAAGCAAATCATAGGATTAGCAGAACCTTTACCAAACCATACTGTACGGTCGGTATGGGCATGGTTATAATGGTCAATCTACTCGTGGGAAGTGAACTATGGCAGATTTAAAACAAACACTACTGGATGCAGGTTTTGAGCTTATCAGCGAGCATGGCTTTGCTGGTATCGGAATCATGAAGATTATCCAACAAGCAAACGCAACCAAAGGCTCTTTCTACCATCACTTCAAATCGAAAGAAGACTTCGGACGCCAACTGCTCGAGGACTACTTCGAGGATCACCTCGCCACTGTCATCTCATACCTCAGCGATAAAGATGTGCCGTTTGCCGATCGCGTTTTGAATTACTTCGAGTTCTGGTCTGAATCAAAAGTTACAGACGCGTTTCAAATTAAATGCTTAGTGGTCAAACTTTCCGGTGAGATCGCAGGGACATCGTCAAGCATGCAAGCCGAACTCGATAAGGGGGCTGAAAAGGTCATTAATCGAATGGCAGATTACTTCACTGAGGGGAATACGCTAGGTGTTATGTCTGTCTCAGAACCGTATGCAGCCTCTCGCTCCCTTTACGCTAAATGGTTAGGTGCGACCTTACTTTGTGCGGTCCAAAAGGATAGAACTCATTTAGAGCAAGCGATGCGTGAAACCGCGCAGTTGGTCGGTAGCAACTAGTTTTATTAAACACTCATACTTTTGCCGTAAAAAAGGGCTGTTTCCAGCCCTTTGTTCATTTAACGCCCTATTCCCGATGCATCGACAGCTTCAGGCTCAAACGTCAGTGGCGGCCACTCTTTGAAGGTCTCTAAGTGCTGCTTAACCGCAGCTTGCGCAGGGCCAAATGCCCACATTTTTTTACCCATCCAGTTAATGTACATCCCGGATTCTTCTGCAGCTCGCTCGTAAGGGTCTCGTCGAAGATTAAACAGCAATGGCGCGTTAAGCTCTTCTTTTGGTCCACTCCAGCCGTGATTTTGCACCACAAAGTGCGCCTTCCAGTCACCAACTCGCACTGCCTGCAACCTATCACGCTCATAGTAGATGATCTCTTTACGATTTGAAGGTCCCTGTTCTGTAAGCATCGACATTTGATTGTAGCCATCTAAGTGCGCTTTGTAGCCTTCATAGCCCGTCAACATCTGCTCTTTCAGGTCACTTGGTCCACCAGCAGCCTCAACGAGCGTGGGCAACCAATCCATACCATCAAACATACCGTTGTGAACTTTACCCGCTGGGATTTTTCCTGGCCAACTGACAAGCAGCGGCGCTCTTACCCCCCCCTCCCAGGTTGAGCCTTTTTCACCATGAAATGGCGTCATACCACCATCAGGCCAAGTCATGATTTCTGGGCCATTGTCTGCGGTGAAAATCACTATGGTATTGTCTGCGACACCCAACTCTTCGAGCTTGGCGAGCATTTCCCCTACGTGATCATCAAGGTCTTTCATCACCACTTCTTGCAATCCCCAGCCGTTTTGTCCAAGCATGGCCTCATACTCGGGTGATAAGTGCGTCCATACGTGACCCCTTGATGGGCAATACCAAGTAAAGAATGGCTTATCTTCTTTGACGGCACGCTCAATAAAGTTGATGGCGTGTTTGTTCACTTCATCGTCTAAAGTGCGCATTCGATCTGTGGTTAATGGACCGTCATCCGTGATGGTTTGCCCACCTTTGCCATCAGATTTCGCATGAATCACATTTCGAGGGGCAAACTTCTGAAACGCCTCGTCTTTAGGCCAGTCCGGATCTTCGGTGTATTCCATTGCGTTTAAGTGATACAACCACCCCCAATACTCATCAAAACCGTTCATCGTAGGCAATACCGCATCTAGGTCACCAAGATGGTTTTTACCAAACTGACCTGTCGTATAGCCCAGTGTTTTGAGGATTTCTGGTAAAGTCGGTGTATCTGGGTTAAGCCCTACTGGGCTTCCCGGAAGACCGACAGTGTGCATACCTGTTCGTACAGGAAACTGACCGGTAATAAAAGCCGAGCGTCCTGCGGTACAAGATGGCTGTGCGTAGTAGTCGGTGAGCAGCATGCCCTTTTCGGCAATACTATCGATATTAGGTGTCTCACTGCTCATCACCCCACGGTGATAGGCGCTAAGATTTGAGATACCAATGTCATCAGTAAAAATAACAAAGATGTTCGGTGGCTTATCCTCTGCATTTGCTAGCGCACTAAACCCCAATAATGTGACCAATAGAACCCTAATGATATGACGATGCATCCTGCCTCCTTTATACATTCATCCTGCGTACTGTGTTTCCGGTTTGCTACTTCTGAGAAGAATTAGACCTACTGCACCAAAGCCGATCTCCAACAATAAATACACCACGAGTAGCCAATGTGGCATGCCATCAACAACTATGCTTACTACTCGCCCAATACCAAGCCCCAGCATGAAGACAACCAGACTTTGAAGTGCTGACTGGGCTAATAATTGACTTCCAAACGCCCCAATTAGCCAATAGATAACCAAGGCTAAGTAGAGCCCCATCACCGCCCTGAAGATATGACTAACATTGGTCGCACTGGCATCAATGTCGAACAAAAAGGGTAGAGAAAGATTAGGCATTAAACCGTAAGAAAGTGCGATTGGCGTAAGTCCAGCAGCGGCTAGTAACAAGAACTTTTGCGTATGCGTCATGTTGCGCCTCCTCTGTTAATTAAGAGACTAGAAGTTGTAGCCAAAAATTCAAATTTTTAAATACATACCAGTCGGTTAAAGGCGAACTTTGTCGAGTAAGCCCTGAAGATTTAGCTGCTGCCCAAGGTCAAATGCACTCACCAACCCATAACTCAAACCACTCCACCAAATTATGGATGTGATTAGCAGGACAAAGGTAGCACTGTGGGATTGGCGCAGCCGTTTAGCGATTAATGTGTAGAGAGGGATGCCAACCAGAACGGGAGCGAGTACCGCCATCGTCACATTGCCATAGCGCTTCCATGCCATGACAAAGCGGCGTAGCCTAGGTCTAAAGGGGCGTAAGTTTTTGCGCGAGTAAAGAACAAACGAATATCGTCCTGCAAACCAGCCAGAGTAACCCGCAAGAAGTGCAGGTAGCGCATTGAACAGCAACATTTCTGGGTAGCTAAAGCCGACAAAAGCTGCCAATGCTGGACCGGAATAGGTCTTCCAGATACTCAATAGCGCCATGGCTAAACCCAATAGCAGGTAACTTTCCATCACAGTTTCTCTTTAGCGGTTAGCAGAGATTTCAAGCCCATTTAACGCAAGTATATGCGTAATAATTGGGTCGATATGATGAAATATTTGTTGCCAGCCCTCACACAGATAGTTCAGACCTGGATTACCGTACCGGTCGTTTTTTATTCTGTTCTTTGGGCACTCACCATGGCAAGCAAACCGATATTGGCACTCGTTACACTGCTTTGGCAATGCTTTTTGCTTTGCAAAACCAAAGGCCATTTGCTGTTTCGAGAAAGCAATATCAGCCAACGACTTATCATTGATATTGCCTACTTTAAAGTCAGGATGTACATAGTGGTCACAAGCATACACATCACCATTTGGTTCAACCGCAATGCCCTTTCCACAGATGTCATTAAGGGTACACATGGTGCTTGGTTTACCCATCCACATCCCAAAGAAATTCTCAAAGTACGGAACATGAACGCGCCCAAAATCATGTGCCATCCACTCGTCAAATACCTTAGTCAGGAACGCTCCCCATTGTTTGGGCTCAACACTCCATCGAGCGGTAGCTGAAGGGACGGGAATAATCGCAGCCTCTGAATAACGAAGCCAACTTGCCTCCTCGTTGGAGTCGACAACCGGTATAAACTGGATCTGAGACGGCGCCACAATATCCCTTAGAAACCGATACACCTCGAGCGGATGGTTCGCGTTTAGGTTATTCACACAGGTTAAGGTCGCAAATCTAACCTTATGAGCCTTTAGCTTTTCAACCGCCCGCATCACCTTTTCAAACGTACCTCGCCCACCACGATTCTTACGGTAGTGGTTGTGAAGCTGCTCAGGACCATCAATACTCAAGCCCACAAAGAAGTCATGTTGTTTGAAAAAGTGACACCACTTGTCATCAACCAAAACGCCGTTGGTTTGAATGTCATTGACGATCTTAACGCCCTGTGGTGCGTATTTTCCCTGCAGCTCAACAATCCTCTCGAAGTAGCCTAACCCTAGAAGAGTCGGTTCGCCTCCATGCCAAGAGAAGACAATCTCCTCAGTATTTTGTCCTTGAATGTACTGCCTAACGTATCGCTCTAGTAACTCATCCGTCATTCGGTACGCTTCACCTTTTGGATAGGCGAGCAGCTGTTGTTTATCAAGGTAGTAACAGTAGTCGCAATTGATGTTGCAGATAGCACCAATCGGCTTAGCCAACGCCTGAAATTTGCTGTGCGCTTTGCCTCGAAACTGGGGTACGGATAACGACACATGGTTGCGCTCAATCATAGAACACTCCTGCAAGTAAACAGTGAATCGACATCCTGTTAAAAATATGGCGTCCTTGCCAAGCTCTAGACCTACTGGTCGGTATGATGGCAACGTAAAATTTTTATTTCACGTTCTCAAACGGGTTCCATTGTTCATCAACTGGCACGATATTCATCGCTTTTTCATACTCCTTGTACGATGCCAGCATCTGTTTGAACAGAGCAGGATACTGAGCCTTCACGTCGTTTGTCTCTGCTGGGTCGAGTTTCGTGTTGTACATATGCCATTGATTATCACCACCCATTCCAACGGAGATTCGAATGATCTTGTAATCACCTTGCAGCAAGATGCCGCTACCAAAGAGTTCAAACGGGATTGGATTGCCATCCGAATGAATGGTGTCGCTTTGTCCCTTAAAGTACGGAATTAAGCTCTGCCCGCTCATTGGAGCAACTTCTCTACCTTTGTATTCTGTACCAGGATGATTAACGTTAGCTACGTCAAGGATGGTCGCTGCGAGATCTTTCACTTGAGCAAGTTCATTGGTTGATGTTCCTGACTCCAACGTCCCTTCGCTGTCCAACACATCTTTGGCCGGCTTGATAATCAGTGGTACACGGATGCCGCCTTCGGCAGTATATGCCTTGAACCACGAGAGGCCGCCGGTTGAAGCGCTCGCCCATTCTGGGCCTAAAGACACACTAGAGTTCGCATTACCTAGGTTTTCAGTACTGTTGTCGAAATGGTGATGAGTCCAAGAGCGAATCAAATCACTCACATTTTCTCCTGTAATATCTGTCGCCTCGGGGCCATTGTCAGCAAGGTAGATAATGTAGGTATTGTCATACTCACCAATCTTCTTCAGATAGTCAGTGACCTGACCTATTTGTTGGTCTTGGAGTTCCATCATCCCCATCGCAACGGCCATTTTTTTGCCGTACCACGCCTTCTCCTCTTCGGTCAGTTTATCCCATGGTCGGCTTAGGCTGTTTCGTTGAGAAATCTGCGCATCTGCCGGGATCACACCCATCTCTTTCATACGCTCGAATCTATCTTTTCTCACCACATCCCAACCATTTTCGACGTAGTAATCGACCTTCTCTTCAAACGACTCTTTTGGCGCTTGAAGTGGAAGGTGAATCGCGGTAAATGGAAGGTAAGCAAAGAAGGGTTTTCCAGAGTCTTTATTCTTGTCGATCATGCTGATCAACTCTTCTGTGTAGCCTTGATCTGAGTATTCCCCAGGGTACTTATCTTTCACTCGTTGCCCGTTCTCATAAATAGGCTCAGGTTCAACACCCGGCATTCTCCCCTCTTGAATCGCCAGTGCCGTCGCTTCATTTTTGGCAGGAAACATCATATTGCGGTTAAAGTGATTTGAGCCACCCGCCAAGATGCCGTAGCTGCTTTCAAAGCCTCTATCATCAGGTAGATAGCCATCCTCATGTCCTAGATGCCACTTACCTGATAGATAAGTGTGATAACCATTGTCGCGCAATAATGTGGCGACGGTGACACCTTTATGAGTCAAGTAACCTTCATAACCTGGTTTACCGATTGCAGGGGGATAGACGGCATAGTCAAACGTACCAAGCCCCACTTCATGGCTGTTTGCGCCGGTGAGCATCATAGAGCGGGTTACCGATGATGTTGGCGAGGCGTGAAAATTGGTGAATTTGACCCCTTCTTCTGCCAATTCAACCAAGTTCGGTGTATCAACCTCAGAGCCATACGGCTGAGTATCAGCGAAACCAACATCATCACCAACAATCAGTAAGATGTTCGGCTGTTCTTGAGAAGCGTTCACCGCTGGCGAAATCGCAGCAGCAACGGCAGTACACAATAGAGTTTTGTTACTGTTCATTGAGTTACCTTTGATATATAAGCTCTCAATTAATGAGCGCTTTGAGACATCCAGTGAAGCAAGTCCAGTGCTTGTGGATGATTTTGATCTGCAGCCTTGCCGATCCAACTGACTGCCATTGAGGCATCTTGCTCACCACCCGTACCAGAAGCGTAAAGCAAACCGAGTTGAAGCTGAGCATCCGCATACCCATTGTGAGCTGATTGGGACAACCAAGCCCTCGCTTGCTCACTATTTTGCTCTAGGTACGCACTGCCACTATCGACACCATTTAGATAGTGCATGCCAATTTGATACTGGGCTTTCGCGTCACCTTGATATCCGTTTTGAAATGTGACGCCAAGGCTTGAATCTATGGGAGGCGTATCGTCTCTTGCGTGAACAAAAAAGGTCATGCCTACTACTAACAATGCAAATATACTGAGTATTGAAATACGGTTAGCGTTCTCCATTTCAGCCTCCTAACGCATCGCTATAGAAACGTCTGCTGCCCTTTTTTGCTCCCACCAATAGCCCAAAGTCCAAAGTACAACTACGGTATCCATGACGCCTGCCAATATGAAGCCGTTGATATCTGGGTTACCTAAATTAGCTAATAGCAATATCACCATAAAGCCCTTCTCAATCGCTGAGTAAAGCATGATGCTTTCACGCCATTGCGGCTTAAAGGCGGCGCCGATCATCATGACACCCATCATGCCTACCATGATTCCCCAGTGCTGATAGAAAACGAAATCTTGCTCTAGATAAGGTAGCTGACCGATATTGGTCACTGCCCACTGTGGGAAGAACGCATAGGCGAGTGCAGCGGCAGTACCGATACCGGTAATAAGCAACATTTTTTCGACGTATTTAGTAAAGAACATAATTAATCTCCAAGGAGCTAGGTGCGTGGTTGGAATGAGTTGTTGAACGCACTTTTTGATTACCCAGTTAAGTTAGCCATCCTTGGCACCGCATTTATGGAAGACCTAGCATGCTGCCGCTAAGATCTGCTCGATTTTCTGCTTTGGAATGGCATAAAACTGATAACTCATGTCTTTTTCGATGCCCTGCGCAATCTCGAACTGCGTGTCTTCACTTAGATTCCAATTAGTGAAAGTCTGGTGAGCCTTCACTTGGGCTTGGAAGGCACGCAGTGACAGCACAACCTCGCGATGTTTTTCCTCGGCCGATAGCGATTGAGATACATCAAAAATCCCCGCAAGCTTATCGATACTCGGCAGATAGAACTCTGGTAGAGTCTCAATCACTACAGGTAGCAATACACTGTTTGCGTCACCATGCGGAATATGCGCAATGGCACCAAACGCATGCGCGCAGTTGTGAATCGGTATACCGCCTAACGAGGAGTAAAATGCCGAAATGGCCATGGTGCTAGCTTGAAGCAGTTCAGATCTCGCGTTGACGTTGCTTGGGTCTGACACCACTTTTGGAAGGTTGTCTAGAATCAAACGACTGGCTTGAATAGCATAAGCATCGGTAAAACAGTTACTCATTGGAGAAGCAACGGCTTCGATCGCGTGAGTCAATGCATCCATTGCTGTAGACACCGTAAGTGAAACCGGCAATCCAAGTGTCAAAGTCGGGTCTAGTACCGCAATATCACACTCAAGCCCAGACACCACTAAGCTCGCTTTCACTTGCTCGACATCATTAAAGAACACTGCAATCGGCGACGCTTCTGCGCCGGTACCCGCTGTTGTCGGTACACCAATATGAGGGATAGTAAATGGCTTAACGTGAGGGCCTACATCGATACGCCCACCACCACGAATCGCGTCGCGAATATCATCGAGTTGGTGCTCAAGCGAATACTTGATGCCTTTCGATGCATCGATCACGCTGCCACCACCGAGGGCCACAATACTGTCCGCTTGAACCTTGTTGGCATATTGAACGGCCGTATTGATGTCATCGCAACTCGCATCAGGTTTTATATCGGTATACACACCAACGAGTTCGACTTGCTTGTTGCCCTCGAAAACACCAATGAGTTTGTTAACAAGACCAACGCTCTCAAGTCCCACATCGCTGAGTAGCAACACGCGATGTGCGCCTTTTGCTGCCAACTGAGCCGGAATATCTCTGATTGAGTCCTCACCCGATAGGACCACGGTACGCATATTAAACATAAAGTTGTTATTCATGATTTCATCTCCAAACTATTAATTAGGCGCACAGTGAAGCGAGCACTGCACGTTTGAATTCGTTGTCCTCGGGACCTAGTAGCTGACTCACGTTGTGAGCCTTGGCATCCGTTTTCATCACGGTCTTTGCATGAGAAAAGGTAAGAAATCCTTCTTTGCCGTGGTAAGCCCCTTTTCCTGATTCACCGATGCCGCCAAACGGAGCATCATCGACAGCTAAATGGAACACGCAGTCATTGATACACATTCCGCCAGAATGAACCTGAGTAGATACTTTGTGCTGTAGCGATTCATTCTCAGACATTAGGTACAACGCAAGAGGTCTCGGTCTTGCCGTGATAAACGCTATGGCTTGTTCAACCGTTGAATAGGTAATAATTGGAAGCAGAGGACCAAAAATTTCTTCGCTCATAACCGGAGAGTCCACCTTTGGGTTCACAATTAGGTGGGTGACCATTATTTGTCTGTCTGTTGATATCGAGTTGCTGTGACACGCGACGACTTTGCTGTTCACCGCAAATTCGTGTTCTAGCAGTGTTTGAATGCGTTCAAACTGTCGGTTGTTGATAAGCCCAGTCAGGTTGTCTGAGTCGATTCCGTTGGTGTACAGCTTTTGATAATGACTGCAGTATGCATCTACGAACGCTTGCTCTTTGCCCTCAGGAAGCAACACATAATCTGGTGCGACGCAAACTTGTCCATTATTGAGGCTCTTGCCGTAAATGATTCTCTCAACTGCCATCTCGATATCGACATCATCAGCAACAATCACCGGGGACTTGCCACCCAGTTCGAGCGTCAGTGGAGTAAGGTTCTCAGCGGCTGACTTCATTACCATGCGGCCAACTCCAGTAGAGCCAGTAAACAGCAAGTGATCAAAAGGCAGGCTAGTAAAGCTGGCTGCGATATCAGCCTCCCCCTCGATGACAACCACTTCATTTTCACTAAAGCAGCTCGCCAGCATCTTTTTAATGGTTTGGTTGGTGTGGGGCGTAAACTCGCTAAGCTTGATCATTGCTAGGTTACCCGCAGCGATAGCTGAGATAAGCGGACCAATTGATAGCATCACAGGAAAATTCCAAGGTGTCACAATACCCACGACACCCTTAGGCTGATAAACCACTTCAACCGTCGAACTTGAGAGCAGCGGCCCCGGATTGCGTTTACAAGGTGCCATCCAGCTATCTAGTTGAGACAGGGTGTGATCAATATTGCCGATACATGGCAGTACATCAGCAATCAAGGTGTCCTGATGACTGCGTCTTCCATAATCTTTGTCGAGTGCCAGGCAGAGCTCTTGACTGAATTCCTGCAGAGCACTTTTCAGCGCTTTGAGTTTTGCTACGCGCTGCTCAAAGCTTGGCATTGGCGTACATTGATAGTGCATTTTCAGTCTTTTGTGAATCGCGACAAGTTGTTCATTCAATATGGTTTGCATGTCAATCCTCCTCAGAAAGTGATTACACATTAAACAAAACAAACCGGTCGGTCCAGTTAATAAATGTCAGAGATCTGTCAATTGAAAGCACGAAATACAAGATCGGCTCAATAACTTGTTGTCAGCAAAGCAAAAACCTTGAATTTTGTGCGGCCAATTACACTTCAATAAACTCATGGCTGTTTTCGGTGTGAACCTTGAGGTCGGTCATGCGAGACTGCCGTTTTAGATCTAAACTGGAATTAACTAATCAATTAGTTATCGGTTTTATACCTGTGGAGGGAAACGTATGAGCAGTAGTACCTTTATCGTCAACTTCGTTGGCCAAGCTACCCCAGCCACCATCAAAAACCTTGCATCCGTTACCCACGAAAATGGCGGGAAATGGCTGGTGAGTAAAGTGAACTTCATTGAAGACAATGTCGCAGCTGTCATCAAAGTCGAACTTCCAAGCGAAAATGAGCAAACTGTCAAAGATGCCTTCAACAACCAACAAGGTTTGCTCGTTCAGATTTCAGATACTGACCCGCATCGACATGACCAAGAAACGGTTTTCCAGCTCCGACTCGACGCCAATGACAGAGCAGGTATCGTTAATGAAATTACCCAGTTCTTAGATGGTCAAGATATCCGTATTTTAGATATGGATTGCCACCGTGTGTTTATCGCTGGCGGCGGTGGTATTGGCTCAAGTCTATTTACTGCAAACATGGCCCTGAAAATCCCGTCAGCCATGCAAATTGAAGATGTAGCAAGCGAACTTGAAGCGCTGAGTGAGGACACACGGGTAATTCTTGAGTCTTAATTCAATTTCAAGCTGGCTTTTATAGCCTGCAATGCTTTAGAGCATCACTTCAAAGTTTCGTCACCCCACTAGCCGCGCGCCTGCGCAGGCAGTGGGCTTCTCAAAGCGCGCTCGACTTAATCTAAACGCGATTATCGCCAAACCCATAAGCAATAATTTGACTAATCTCAGACAGCGAGCGACCTGATTCTTGATGCCACTCCATAAACGCTTTGTTTGCAGCTGTCATCGCACGCTTTGTGCCTCTACCAGAATCAATGATGTTGGTATTACGCAAATACCCTTCTACATCATTCGATAAGATAAAGGTGTCAACACCCAATTGGCGTAAGGCGTAAGGCCCTGTATTTCCACCCAAGCGCGCTCCATGTTTTTTAAGATGCGCCCACAAATCCGTTATCGACTCCTTCGGCCAATCTGCCACCATTTGAGCAAAAGAGTCATGCTCAAATCGCGCACGTTGGATCATCGCAGCATTGGCTGGAATCGACATCACCTTGGTCATATGGCGAATAATTTTTGGATCTTGCGCTTTCTGCTCCCATTGTTCTTCTGAAAGCATCAACAATGGGTCGATACGAAACTGGAAAAAGTGCTCCTCAAAGTTCGGCCATTTGTTGCGCACGACTTTCCAAGAGATACCACTTTGGAATACCTTCATAGAAAACGCCGACAACCAACGGTCCTCGGGAATAGCGGCAACTTCGTCGCGAGTTAGCGGCTTAGAAACAATAGACTCAAGTCCTTGCTCTCCCCCTTTACGCTCTGCAGCTCTTGCATAAATCGAATCAAACTTTTCCATATATTTCCATTACCTAATGCCAAAATAGCAAACGGCTAAATTGAACCAAAAAAGATGCATTTCGTAACTATACTCGTTACTGACACTTGGAATCTAGCTAAGGATAGCCTTTATGAGAGCGCTTTTAATTTTTGTTCTACTGCCGCTAAATGTTCTAGCCGCACAATTTGGTCGGATTGAATATGAAGGCAGCCAGCATTGGATCAAAGTCGCCGAAGAAAACCAAAAACTCTACGACATCTTGTCTGATGCTCCTTTCGATAGCCCCAAAACGCTAGAGACCATCAAAGCCTCCGAAGCAACGCTCATCGCCCCGCTGACAAGTGGCAGCGTCTACGCCGTTGGGCTCAACTTTAGAAGCCATGCTGGAAACTCTGGTGCGGCTAAGCCAGAGATATTCTTTAAATCCGTCGACTCAGTGCGAGTAAGCGGCGATCTTTCCTTCCCTAAGGGCGCCAGCAATGTGCACTTTGAAGGTGAACTCGTCATTGTGATTGGTAAGGAGTGTCAAGAGGTCAGTAAATCTTCGGCACTAGAATGTGTGTTCGGCTATCTCGCGGGTAACGATCTCACAGAGCGCAGCTGGCAAGGGCAAGATCTGCAATGGTGGCGAGCGAAAGGAGCTCGAGGATTTGGGCCGGTTTCTAACTTTATCGTGAGTGACATCGCCATTAAAGACCAAGTCATCACAACAACACTTAACGGCAATGTTATGCAGCAAGAGAGTGTCGCCAACATGATTCATGATGTTCCTGCTATCGTCTCTTACATTAGCACCTATATCACCCTACATCCTGGTGACTTGATTTTCGCTGGCACGCCTGGCAGAACTCGCTCTCTTAAAGCTGGGGATGTGGTGAGCGTAGCAATAGAAGGTATTGGTGAAGTCACCAACACCATCCAAAGTTCAAACTAACTCGTATTCCAGACCTAATGCTTGGTAGCTATCGATGACTTCTTGGCGTCGATAGCAGTTTAGGCTGTGGTCATTGATAAGACCAGCGGCCTGTAGATACGCATAGACTATGGTTGAGCCCACAAACTTAAAGCCGCGTTTTTTCAGGTCTTTGCTTAATGCATCGGAAACCTGCGAAGTCGCAGGGTAGTCTTCTAGCGTTTCGTGACTGCTCACTATTACCTTGTTATTGGTAAAGGACCAAAGATAACTGCTAAAGCTGCCAAACTCTTTTTGAATCGCTATAAAGTGCTGAGCATTGGTAATGGTAGAGCTTATTTTGAGCTTGTTGCGAATAATGCCCGTGTCTTGCTGCAATCGAAGTTCATCTTGCTCAGTAAACGCTGCGACTTTCTCAACATCGAAGCCTGCAAACGCGTTTCGGTATCCTTCTCTTCTTTTGAGAATGGTGTACCAGCTAAGGCCGGCTTGAGCGGATTCTAGGACCAGGAACTCAAACAGAGTTTTGTCATCAAGGACGGGGACACCCCATTCTTTGTCGTGGTATTCGACGTAGTCTGGTTTGGTTTCGTCTAGCCATGGGCAGCGGGTGGACATTGGGGTTGGCTCCTTGTTGTTGGGTTTGTACTGTTAAGCCTCCTTCGTTTGCTAACGGGAGGCTGGGAGGCGTGAGACGCGGAGTATGAATCGAGCGTTAGTCGGTCGTTGTTAGTCCGCTTTACCCCCTCTAGCTCCCCCTTATTAAGGGGGAGAACTACTGGCTAGCTCCTTTCGTCGCATCGCCTTTTTAATACGCTATGCGATAGCGAGCGCTTGGCTCCTCCCTTGCTAAGGCTGGGAGGGGTAATGCTCTTCAACCTCACACCACCTTCACACGATGGAAAATACGATACAGCACTGGCACAACAATTAACGTCAGCACTGTCGCAAAACCCAAACCAAACATGATGGTTACCGCCATTGGCTTAAAGAAGATATCAGGCAATAACGGAATCATACCAAGAATTGTGGTAATCGCCGCCATACATACCGGACGAACACGACTCAAAGCCGCATCAACTACCGCCAAATAGGGCTCTTTGCCTGACTTCATCTCAATCTCAATCTGGTCTAGGAGTACGATACCGTTTTTCAGCAGCATTCCCGATAGACTTAAGAAGCCAAGCAGCGCCATAAAGCCAAATGGTGTATTTAAGGCAAGCAAGCCTGTCGTTACACCAATGACAGCCAACGGCACGGTCAGCCAGACGATAAGCGCTTCTTTCACCGCATTGAATAGGAAAATGGTGATCAAGAACATAAACAGATAGCCAAGTGGCATTGTCTGGAACAATGACTCTTGCGCGTCGCCAGAAGACTCATACTCGCCACCCCACTCCAACGAGTAACCCGGTGGAAGCTCTATGGCCTCAATCTGAGGTTGCAGACGTTTTTGAAGCGTAGCTGCCGTCTCTTCACCAAGTAAGTCCGGGTCTGCCATAATGGTTAGCATGCGTTTACGGTTCTTACGAACAATAATCGGGTCTTCCCATCGAGTATCATAACCCTGAGTAACTTGTTGGAATGGGATGAACTCACTCAGCGCTGGACTCCAAATCATCATGCCTTCGATATTACGAATATCGACACGCTCGGCATCTGGAAGACGCGCGACGATAGGCATCAGAGTGGTACCATCGCGATACAGACCAACCGACTTACCAGAGAAAGACATCATGAGCACATCATCCACATCGGATTTTGTGATGCCGTAACGTCTTGCCTGACTCTCGTTGAAGATTGGCTCTAGTACCTTGGTACGCTCGCGCCAGTCGTGTCGGATGTTATAAGCACCGGGATCGGCATACATAATATTCATCACTTGAGATGCAATGCTGCGTAACACCGTTGGATCAGAGCCGATAATTCGCGCTTCAATCTTCGCACCACCACCCGGACCTAACTCAATCTGTTTCAGCTTGTAGTTAATCTCTGGGAAAGTCGCATCCAAATACTCACGGAATCGCTCCATAAGGGAGTCCAGTTCTTCGTAATTATGCACACGAGTGGTAATTTCACCGTAGGCGGCATAGCTTTTCTCTGGGGCGTAAGTGAGCATGAAACGTTGTAAGCCCTTACCCGCCGTTGTGGTGATATGGTCGGTTTCTGGCTGATCGGCAATCCACGTTTCGATGGCTTTCAGTTTGGTGTTGGTTGCTCGAATATCGGTTCCCTCAGGAAGCCAAACATCCACTTGGAACATAGGCGTCGTTGAGGCTGGGAAGAATGACTGTTTCACCTGAGTAAAGCCATAAAGGGCCGCGACTAGTGCTGCGATTAGCACGACAACCGTCAACCACGCTCTGTGCATACAGAACTCGAGAAACTTTCTGTATGCAACGAAGACAAAGCCATTGTATGGGTCCTTGCCTTCCTCGCCCTCTTTCACCTTTTGCCCTTTAAAGAAGATATCGGCAAAGAAAGGGGTCAGCGAGATTGCCGTAAACCAACTGAGCATAAGAGAAATCAGAAGTACCGAGAATAAGGTGCCACAATACTCACCGGTAGAGTCCTCAGAGAGACCGATAGGGGCAAATGCGGTAACCGCAATCACGGTTGCACCAAGAAGCGGCCACTTGGTTTGGGTGACAATATCGGTTGCCGCTTGCAGCCTCGTTCGCCCTTTTTGCGTCCCTATGAGTATCCCTTCGACCACCACAATGGCGTTATCCACCAGCATCCCCAACGCTATAACCAGTGCACCCAGTGAGATACGTTGCAAGTCGATCGCCATATACTGCATGAAGATAAAAGTGCCCAATACCGTGAGCAGCAATATCAGACCAATCAACAGCCCTGAGCGAAGCCCCATAAAGAACAGCAGTACAATAATAACGATCGCAACCGCCTGTCCAAGACTGACAACAAACCCTCGAACCGATTTGTCCACCTCTTTCGGTTGACTGTAGACCTCGTTTATCTCAATCCCTACAGGTTGTTGGAACTTAAGCTCTGCGAGCCTGCGATATAGGCGATCCCCAACTTCCACTACGTTAACACCTGTAGCAAATGAGATACCGACGTTAAGTGCCACATCACCGTTGTAGGTAATAATGTTACTTGGTACTTCTATAAAGCCGCGCTTAATATCCGCTACGTCTTTCAAATAGATAAGACCCTGAGCCCCGCCTTCGGTCAGAATCAAGTCACCAAGCTCAGACACATCCGTAAACTCGCCTGTTGGCTGTATACGGATATACTCATCCCCAATACGCGTTGCACCGGCGTTGGAAACGATGTTCTGAGTTTGTAGCAAGTTAAAAATGGTACTCGGTGCAATTCCCAATGCACTAATGCGTTTGATAGAAATCTCTATAAAGACTTGCTGTTGTTGATCGCCCGTCACCGAGACTTTACTTACACCGTCAACAAGCTCGAGTTCGCGCCGCAGATAGTCCACGTAATCAAGAAGTTCCTTGTAGTTATATCCCTCACCCGTTAAGGCAAACAACACACCATAAACATCACCAAAGTCATCAATAACCGAGGGTTCGTTCACACCTGGAGGGAGCGAGCCTTTCACATCATTCACTTTTCGACGCAACTCATCCCAGATCTGCGGCAGATCATCAGGACCATAGTTGTTTTTCATCGTCACAGTGATTTGTGAAAGACCTCTACTTGAAATCGAATTGATCTCATCAACATACGTTAGCTGTTGGATCGCTTTCTCAATAGGATAAGTCACCTCCTCTTCCACTTGTTGAGGCGTCGCACCAGGATAAGAAGTAACGACCATGGCATCTTTGATGGTGAAAGCAGGGTCTTCTAGTCGTCCTAACCCAAAAAATGCTGAAACGCCGCCGATCAAAAAGATCAGCGAGACCATCCAACTTATCACGCGATTGCGGATAAAATACGCCGCTACGCCAGTGATTTCATCATCGGATTGCGGTAATGATTTTTGTTGTTCTTGGCTCATTACTTCGCCTCCTGCGGTAATACTTCAACCTTCATGCCTTCCCTAAGTCGTGCAATCCCTGCCACGACAATTTGCTGTGACTGCTCAAGCCCTTTCAGTATCTGGATCGTCGATTGTGATACCTTGCCTGTCGTCACTTGTTGTTTGGTCACCGTATTATCTGAGTTGAGGACCCAAACAAACTTCTCATCGTCGGCAAGTGAATCACCATCCTGATTGAACACCGCGGCAATTGGTACACTTACGCCTGCAGCAAGCTTGAGACCGACGTCTTCTGCTTTAGAGGTCACATCCACGGCCATACCGTCGAGAATGTATTCATTCTCAGGCATTGGCAGTACTAATGTTGCGGTAAATGTACCAAGCGCGGGGTCTGGCTCGGTAGTAAACTCCTTCAAGGTCGCGACATATTCATTGCCAGATGGCACACGAACGAGAGCTTCAATGTTGGTGATATCTTGATGTTTAGGTTGATTAAGCGAGAAGCTGTCCGGCATTTGAACCACTACTTCGACCTCTTCAATACTGTGAATGTTCACTATCTGCTGACCAATCTGAACGTTCTCAAATTTTTCCGCAGAAACGCGAGAAATAATGCCATCTACCGGTGCCTTCAACTCAGTAAACGAAAGGCGCAACTTAGCAAGTTCCAACTCAGCTCTTGCATACGCTCGCTGAGCCGCTATCTCATCAAACTGCGACTGCGCAAGTAAGCCTTTTTTCACTAGCGGGCTAGAACGGCGATATTGGCTATCGATAACGTTAAATCGTGCCTGAGCGTTATCTACAGCGAGTTTGTAGTCGGTCGGTTCTAAGACCGCAAGTACATCTCCTCGATTTACAAAATCCCCTTCCTTCAGATCGATAGTGCTGATCTCTCCTGCGACGCGAAAGCTTAAGTGGGAACGGTCAGCAGCACTTGCGAGTGCAGGAAAGTAAAGCCTGCTCTTAAGTTCCGTTTTGCCAATGGCAGACACTCGAACTTTCGGTACTTCGTCACGGACGCCAACTTCTGGCTTACCGCAACCAACAAGAGTTGAGCCAAGTAAGATGGCAATAAGATAACGATAAGTCATATTAGAGCCCCCTCTCTTTAATCCATTCGCGAACCTTGATGCCAGCTTCAATACCCTGAACACCGGAGATAACGATTTGGTCGCCATCATTCAGTCCACTCACTACTTGACGTTTTTCATTCAGTTCAACAGCCACTTTCTCGACTAGACCTTGATCGTTAACACGCCATACACACTGTGTATCCCCCTCCATAAAGAGCGCTGAGGTTGGAATAACCGTTGCGGCTCCACTTTTAGCGATCACGCGAACTTGTCCCGCCATTCCAGGTAAGATCCCAATATCGGTCGGTCTTTCCATCACCATGGTTACCTTGTAGCTACCGGTTTTGGGGTCCGCTTCGGTATCAATTTCTTGAAAAGTCAGCTCGTACTGGTTTGAGGGATAGGCGTCATACGCCATCGTTGCTTCGACTTCGGTACCGCCTTGAAAACGATTCAAAAGATGGTCTGGAAGCTGGAAAATCACCTTAAGAAGTTGATTAGACTGAATGTTCATCACGCCTTCTTTGGCTTGAATGTACTCATAGTTATCGGCTGGGATAATAGAGACAGTTCCATCATAAGGCGCGATTAAGCGGGTGTAGCTAAGGTTGGCTTTTGCTTGTGACCAGTCAGCTCGGGCAGAGTTCATATTAGCCTTGGCCTGGTCAAAATCTTGCTCAGACACCACTTGGCTCTTACGAAGACTTAATGCACGCTGATACTGCACGTCCGCAAGACGGAAATTGGCTTGAGCTTGCTTTTCAAGCAGTTGATATTCATCTGGATTAAGCTCAGCGAGAAGATCCCCTTTCGTTACGGGTTGACCTGCGCGAACCGCAATACTTTCTAGTTGTCCTGGTACTCGAAATGCTAATACCGCTCGGTCGCCCGCCTCAGAAGTGGCTGGAAAGGTTCGTTCAAACTGGCTATTGCCGACGGCGACAGAGAAAAGTTTGGCTGGGCGAGATTCTGGCTCGGGAACGGGTGGCGGCTCCTTACCGCAACCACTAAGAAGGCTAGTGACGACCACCAGCAAGGTAAACTTACTATTCATTCTCTAACTACCTTGTTTTAATTGTAATTTAAAACATAGTCTAGAGATGAAGGACTTGCCACCAAGTCATTAATAATTAATAGTTTTACCTTGCTCTTATTGGTGTATTAACAACCGCTTTTCGCTAATTGTTCAAATCATCAAATCCTACACACTGGATCTGCTTTTCATCCAGCCAAGCTTTTAACTCTGGATCCGTGAGGATAGTTAGCTCTTCAACTCGCTCAGCGCTATATCCTGATAGCTGAGTTAGCTCCTTTGTCACTGCATTCGAAGGATGACACATGAACTCAATAATGCCATCTGGGCATGATGCTCTGTGCTCCAATAACAACTCTTGAAACCGAGCGAGTGAAACACCCTCGGCGAAAAAACGCATATCAAATCTTGTCGGTGTCGCCACCTCTAACCCTTCTTGACCGGCAATGATATTGTCTATTCGTCGAACGGGCAGCCCAATCTCATTGGCTACCTGAGTGAAAGCCTGTTTGAGCGGAGCAAACACACCACCAAAATGGTGGCTATCGAGGTGATTAATTTTTAGTCCGGCGTCAATGGCTGCTTGATATTGTGCATAGAGCTCGGCCGATACCTCTGCAGGATTGACGTCTGCCTTGTTTTGCAGCACCGACTTATTGAGAAAGTAACCACTATCGTCAACCAGACTAGAAACGTACTCAGCAGGCAAAACAGGTTTACCGCTGGTTACGGTGAAATGAAGGCCAACTTCAGGTACTTGTCCTTTATGGTAAAGCTCGATCGCGTGCTCGGTACCAGGTTGATTCATCATTATGGTCGTCGACTTAACGATACCCGCACGAAAGCACTCAACGATACCCAAATTTACCGCTTCCGTTAGACCAAAATCATCTGCATTCACAATAAGCTTCATGTTTTACCTCGCAACAGCCAATCAAAGGGATAGATTGGGATTCATAGTGTGAGGTCTACTATTCAAAATCAACCGCTTAATGCAAAAAAATTTTATAACAAAAACTAAACCTAAGCTCTCTTTCCAAAGCAAAGTCTAATCAACATCTCACCTATGACATTAAGTTAACACCCACCAGTTAAATTTGTCATACAATTAGATTCTGTATTAATTTGTAAGTATGAACGATGAAAACCATTCTATGCTTTGGAGACTCCAATACTTGGGGTTGCTCTCCCGATTTACCGCGTCGATACACACCCGAAGAGCGCTGGACCATGCTGCTCAAAGCAAAGCTATCAGGAGAGTACAACGTTATTGAAGAAGGCTTGAACAGCCGCACTACGGTTCTCGATGATCCATACGAAGATGGAAAAAACGGACTGAGCTATCTTTTACCTTGCTTAGAAAGCCATCACCCTGACTTGGTGGTACTGATGCTTGGTACCAATGACTTAAAGTCTCGCTTCAACCTGACAGCAAGTGATATCTCCAAAGGCGCTGCTAGATTGGTTCAGACGATTCAAAACTTCCAGCATGGTTTTATGACTAGCCCGCCAAAGGTGCTATTAGTGTCACCAACGCACGTCTATGAAGTCGATCCTTCAAAGGAAGGCTTTTATGGCGCGGAAGCTAAATCCAAAGAGCTTAGTTTTTTCTACGAACGCCGTGCCAAAGAACTTGATTGCTACTTTTTTGATGCAGCTTCAGAGATAGAGCCATGTTCTAAAGAAGGGATACACTGGCAAGTCGATCAACATGCAAAGTTTGCTGATATTCTCGCAAAACGTATTCCTGAGCTGTTGCTGCGCTAAAACAAGAAAAGAGGTCTTGCGACCTCTTTTCATTTTGTCTGTTTGGACTTAGTTCAGTTACCTAGTGCTATAGCTTACTGAACTCACGATTCACTTTAAACGCTTCAGAAGTCACATACGCTTCCATATCACGTACCTTGTGTTCCATTGAGTCGAAATCGCGCTCCAATGTAGAAAGTAGATCCTTGGCGTTTTGTCCTTGCTGCCAAGGTTTACTCTTTAGTGAGTGTTCTTTCTTGCTTTTCATCGCTTGGACAAAATTATCTGGCTGCTTCTCTAGCATCAAGCTAAGCGCAAAATACGCCAACATCACAAGGAAAAAGCCACTGAACAGTGCGGCGGAGATGAACAGAATCCGCACCAGCCACACTTCCAGTCCAAAGTAGTTTGCAAGTCCTGCGCAAACCCCGGTGAGCTTACCGTTGACAGGATCTTTATACAGCTCTCTATGAGTCATAATTTTGTCTCCAGTTCGGCGCTTCCGCATCTAGAATTCGCTCTAGATTATCAACCCGAGCCTGCATTTTTTCTGCTCGTTGTGACAAGGTCTGCAGCTTTTGAAAGTCTTGTTCAGACAACCCATTCTCTGACTTGCGTTTGCTGCGGTAGTGGAGAAAAAGCCACAGCGGTGCAACAAAAATCAGAAAGACAATTAATGGACCCGCAATTAAAAAAGACGACATGTTTTTCTCCTACTCCGCGTTATTTTTCGTTATTCATCTGCTCTTTGAGTTTCGCAAGTTCTTTGTCGATCTCATCTTGCGCTTGCAGCTCTGCAAACTCTTGGTCTAAAGACTTAGCGTTACCCGTTTTTGAATAAAGATCTGCCTCAGCTTCCAGCTCATCGATCTTACGAGAGTACTGCTCAAACTTCGCCATCGCTTCATTTGTGCGACTTGTGTGCAGATGTTTTTGCACGTCTCGACGGTTGCTTGCCGCTTCTGAGCGAATAATCAAGGCTTGTTGCTTAGCACGAGTTTCAGTGATCTTTGATTCAAGCTTAGCAATTTCGTTGGTCAATTTCTCAATGGTTTCTTCCACTAAGGTTTGCTCATCGTGCAAGCCTTTTACAACGTTTTCAAGCTTTTGCTTTTCAATCAGAGCTGCGCGAGCAAGATCTTCACGCTGCTTAGTCAGTGCCAACGTCGCTTTTTGTGCCCACTCAGCGATTTGCTCTTCAATTGCAACCACTTTACGAGCCAGTTCTTTTTTATCGGCAATGGCTTTTGCTGAGTTAGTGCGCACCTCAACCAAAGTATCTTCCATTTCCTGAATGATTAGACGAATCATTTTTTCTGGATCTTCTGCTTTATCAAGCAGTGCACTAATATTTGAGTTTACGATATCGGCAAAACGAGAAAAAATACCCATAATACATCTCCTGTCTGGACGAGTTCGCCATTGAACTCTTTGGTAGTTGTTATTGATAATCCAAGTACCGTGCCAATTTTAATATTCAATAAAATTCAATAACTTAATAAATTCCACTCGATTTATCATGGCTCAGTGCTAAGATGCATTAGCCAACTATTGGTAATTTTTACCAACATCAAAGGGAATATCATGGCTCAAAACTTAATTGGTGAATCTCCTGCGTTTCTTGCCGTTCTAGATAAGGTTTCTCGACTTGCTCCGATTGATAGACCCGTGCTGGTGATCGGGGAACGAGGAACGGGTAAAGAGCTCATTGCGCAGCGCTTACATTACCTGTCTAAGCGCTGGGACCAACCGCTTGTCTCTTTGAACTGCTCAACATTAAGTGAAGGCTTGATTGACTCAGAGTTATTTGGCCATGAATCCGGCGCATTTACGGGTGCAAAAGGTCGACACCAAGGACGCTTTGAGCGCGCTGAGAATGGCACTTTATTCTTAGATGAGCTCGCGACTACGCCACTGTCAGTCCAAGAGAAACTGTTAAGGGTGATCGAATATGGTCAATATGAGCGAGTCGGCGGTGCTACTGCACTCGAGGCAAACGTTCGCCTTGTATGCGCAACCAATGAAGATTTACCCTTGCTCGCTGAAAAAGGTAAGTTTCGTCCCGATCTACTCGATAGACTGGCATTCGACGTTATTCACCTTCCCCCATTAAGACACCGACAAGAGGACATCTCGCTGCTGGCGGAATTTTTTGCTATCAAAATGTGCCGAGAGCTCGGGTTACCCTTCTTTGTTGGCTTTACCGAGCAGGCGTGGCAAAGCATCCACAATTACCAATGGCCCGGCAACGTACGTGAACTCAAAAATGTTGTAGAGCGCGCTGTATACCAGCAAGGTACCAATGTAGACCCTATTGAATCTCTCATATTCAATCCATTCGAGAGCGATTTTGGCAGTCTCAGTTCAATGGCAAGAAAGGATGATCTTGAGGGCACTATCAGCGAAGAGGACACCGCGTCAGAGGATTCTGATGCATCTGCACCGCCAGTGGACTATGCATTCCCTCTAGACTTTAAGTCTTGGCAGGATGAACAGAATATAAAGTTGATTAATGAAGCACTTAAGCAAGCTCAATACAATCAACGAGGTGCTGCCAAACTGCTAAGCTTGAGTTATGACCAGCTAAGAGGATTGGTGCGAAAGTACAAACTGGTTTGAGAATGATGGATTACTCGCCTACCTATCTAACAAAGTCGACGATAAGTGCTTGTCGTTATTGGTTTAGCGAGTAAAAAAGTGGTAAATTACCCTGATCTCAATACAGATATTACGTTCGCCAACGAATGTAGCGTGTTTATGAAGGCAATAATCAAATTATCACTTGGGCTATGTGGCTTAGTTCTGCTAGCAGGGTGTGAAGACAAAGTCGACCACTCCAAAATAAGACAAGACGGTTTCGTCTACTGCGACCAAGGCAGACCAAGTACATTCAACCCACAGCTAGTCGACGGTGGTATCACTGTTGAATCAATAGCACCGCAAATATTCGATACCTTGCTCACGCTAAATTCGGGTACCCATCAGCCTGTACCAAACTTGGCAAAATCGTGGCAGGTCAACAAAACAGGTACTGAATATACCTTTTATCTGCGTCAAGGCGTGCAGTTTCAAACCACAGATTGGTTTACTCCCACTCGAACTCTAAACGCGGATGACGTGGTCTTTAGCTTCAATCGAATTATTGACCCCAATAACCCGTTTCATCAGGTTGGTGGTAGTGTCTACCCTTGGTTCGCGGGTATAGATTTTGCCAATCTTGTACAGAGTGTCGAAGCGGTTGATGAGCTTACTGTGAAGTTTACCTTGTCCCGACCAGACAACTCTTTCCTATCGAATATCTCGACTGCGCATGCGCCTATTTACTCAGCCGAGTATGCAGGCAATCTATTGTTTAGCGACAAGAAGCTGGATATTGATACGTTGCCTGTTGGCACGGGACCGTTTTACCTCGATGAGTATCAAGTTGCCGATTTGGTTAGACTAAAACGTCACGATAATTACTGGCGTGGTCCCGTACAGATGTCGCAAGTGGTATTTGATATCTCGCACCGTGGCGCTGGCGCACTGGCGAAGCTTCTTCGAAATGAGTGCGATGTGCTGAACTCGCCAATCTCTAGTCAGATCCCGGTCATCCTTGAAGAAGACTCTGTCGTACTGCAAGCCAAACCCGCGATGAACGTGGCGTTTGTTGCTATGAATACACAACATCGAGCGCTTAGCGATGCTCGGGTACGCAAAGCGTTAAATCTTGCTATCAATCGCGACAACATCTTAGAAGCCGTTTACTTCGGCAGCGGAGAGAAGGCATATAGCCTGCTCCCACCGAGCTCTTGGGCACATCAAAAAGATGCGGTTCAAGTGCGCTATGACCGTAACTACGCCATGGCGCTGCTTAGAGAAGCAGGCTACGCTCACGGCTTAGAGCTCACAATGGCGGTTCCTCTAGAGCCACGCGTATACAATCCAAGTCCTCGTAAAACCGCGGAGCTCATTCAGGCGAATTTTGCCGACATTGGCATCACCCTGAATCTACTGACTGATGATCGTGTTGACCGCCAAGAGTTATCTAACATCGAGTCCGTCGATATGTTGCTCACCGGCTGGGTCGGCAATACCGGTGACCCAGATAACTATTTGCGCCCCCTTCTTTCGTGCACCTCTAAGCGGGAAGGTCTTAACCTTTCAATGTGGTGTAACGACGACTTTGATTTCATTTTGGACTTAGCACTCGAAGTGAATCAACCAAGGTATCGCCTGAATCTTTATCGCCAGGCACAAAACATTTTGAACGAGGAAGTACCTGTGCTGCCTATCGCTCATGGACAGAAATACCAAGCACATAACGAGAATCTAACCGGTTTTAGAACCAGCCCGTTTAATGCTCAGCCTTTTGACCAAGTTGTGAGGTTGAAGTAGATGTTTTGGTATTCGATTCGCCGCCTCAACCTCTTTGTGATCACACTGCTGATCCTAACGTTTGTCGGCTATAGCTTGGTACGACTAGAGCCTCAGTCTCACTGGGCGACGCAGCCAATGATGGCAGGCTGGTTTGAGTATTTGGGCCGACTGATTGAACTCGATTTTGGTCTAACCAAAGCTGGCGTTCCTATCACTCAAGAATTGGCGTCAGTTCTTCCGGCCACACTTGAACTTTGTTTTGCAGCCTTCACTATCTCTGTGTTCCTGGGTATTCCAGCGGGCACTATTGCGGGGATGCGCAAAGGGAAATGGCTCGACAACGTAATTTCGTTTTCTTCAATGGTTGGCTACGCCGCGCCTCTCTTTTGGATTGCGCTGTTGATGATCATGTATTTCTCGCTCAACTATCAATGGTTTCCAGTAGCTGGTCGATATGACCTTCTGTACGAGATCGATCATGTCACAGGGTTTGCGCTTATCGACGCATTGCTCTCAGACGGACCTTATCGCAAAGAAGCACTGCAAAGTGTGATTGAACATATGATTCTCCCTTGTCTGGTATTAGCACTGTCACCCACTATGCAGGTTATCCGCATGATGAGAACCTCGGTGACTGAGGTGATGTCGCAAAACTATATCCGAGCTGCGCGTATTCGTGGTTTGTCTAACTATGAAATCGTCATCGAGCACGTGCTGCGGAATGCGATTCCACCAATCATACCTAAACTCGGTGTTCAGCTCTCAAGTATGATTACGCTCGCGATTATGACAGAGTCCATTTTTAACTGGCCGGGTGTCGGTCGTTGGCTTTTAGACGCGCTATCAAACCAAGACTACGCGTCTATTCAAGCGGGTGTATTGGTCGTAGCCACTATCGTGTTAGCGGCAAGTATTGTGTCTGATTTGATTGGTGCGATGATCAATCCGCTAGTAAGGAAGGAATGGTATGCTGTCAGATAATGTCTACCAGGAAGAGCGCATTCCGACCCAACTAGAGCGATTTTGGCGCAGCTATCGCTCTAATAACCTGTCCATGTTCGGGTTGTGGTGCTTAGGGTTTCTGATCCTAATTACTCTGCTTTCTCCGTTTATTACGCCTTACGACCCGATGGCGCAAAGCTCCAATCTGCTGGTGCCACCTTCGTGGGATCCTGAGGGTACTGTCGACTTCTTCTTCGGTACCGATGACTTAGGACGTGATATTTTATCGCGTATCATCGACGGCTCTCGATTGTCGTTTGGCGCAGCGGTGATCATCACTGCGATTGCAACGCTAGTCGGCTGCTTAATTGGTATCCTTGCGGGTATGACGCGCGGTTTGCTGTCCAGTACACTAAACCACTTGCTCGATACCGTAATGTCGATTCCTTCGCTGCTGCTAGCGATTATCTTTGTCGCCTTCTTAGGTCCAGGTGAGTTCAATATCATGTTGGCGATCTGCCTCGCGCTGATCCCTCGATTTATTCGCTCTATCTACGTAGCGGTGCACACCGAAGTTGAGAAAGACTACATCATGGCGGCAAGACTTGATGGTGCGAACGAATTTTATCTGCTTTGGAACTCGATCTTGCCCAACCTACTCACCGTTATTGCCGCTGAGGTCACCTTTGCGTTGTCTATCGCAATTCTCGATATCACTGCACTAGGCTTTTTGGGTTTAGGCGCTCAAGCACCAAGCAGTGAGTGGGGTGCGGTACTCGGTGACGCCGCTGAGCTTCTCTATCTGGCGCCTTGGACTGTTATTCTGCCAGGTCTAGCCATTCTATTTACAGTAGTAGCGGTGAACATTGTGGGTGAAGGCATCCGAAGTGCATTAAGTGCGGGGATTGAATAATGCCAGTATTAGATATTCGACATCTCACCATCGAAATCGAAACCCCTCAAGGGCTCGTGAAAGCCGTTGACCGTATGAGCTTCACGATCAACGAGGGAGAAATCCGCGGTCTTGTAGGTGAATCTGGTTCAGGTAAAAGTCTTGTCGCTAAAGCCATCGTTGGCGTAACCAAAGACAACTGGAAAGTCACGGCTGACCGCATGCGTCTTGGCAACATTGACCTGCTGCAGCTTACTCCCCGTGAACGTCGCCGTGTCATCGCTCGTGACGTGGCGATGATCTTCCAAGAGCCAACAACTTGTTTGGACCCTTCTGAACAGGTTGGTAAGCAGCTTATCGAATCCATCCCATCGCGCTCGTTCGAAGGTAAATGGTGGGAGCGCTTTAAGTGGCGTAAGAAGCAAGCCATTGCCCTGCTTCATAAAGTCGGCATTAAAGAACACACGCGTGTCATGCACAGCTATCCTTATGAGCTCACCGATGGTGAGTGTCAAAAGATCATGATCGCTATGGCTATCGCTGCCAAGCCGAAACTGCTGCTTGCCGATGAGCCAACTAACGACTTAGACCCGATTACTCAATCGCAAATCCTGCGTCTATTGAGTCGTATGAACCAGCTCAACAACACCACGATCGTGTTGATTGGTCACGACTTAACAACGATCACGCAATGGGCAACGCGTATTACTGTTATGTATTGCGGTCAATCGGTGGAATCAGCGGACACAGCTAAGATTCTTGCTAAGCCGAAGCACCCTTATACGGTTGCACTGCTCAAGGCGATGCCAGACTTTGGTGAATGGATCCCTCATAAAGAGAAACTGCAATCGCTACCGGGATCAATTCCCCCACTTCAGCATCTTCCTATTGGTTGTCGTTTGGGACCTAGATGCCCGTATGCGCAGAGACAATGCGTTGAAATCCCTGAAGCAAAACGAATTAAGAATCATAAGTTCAGTTGTCACTTCCCTCTGAACACGGAGAAAAAAGCATGAGTTCTTTGTTAGAAGTCTCCGACCTAAAGAAAGACTTTGTCACGCGCTCTAAGCTATTTCAGAAGAAAGTGCAGCATGCGGTTAAGCCTGTGAGCTTCAGCCTCGAAGCGGGACAAACAATTGGCTTTATCGGCAAAAACGGCTCCGGTAAATCGACGTTGGCTCGCATGCTCGCCGGAGTGGTTGAGCCAACCGCTGGCGAAATTCGAGTTAACGGTGATTTACTGGAACATAAAGACTACTCGACCCGCTGTAAGCTGATTCGGATGATCTTCCAAGACCCGAACACGTCTCTGAACCCTCGAATTCAGATTGGTCGTATCCTGGAAGGTCCGCTCAAGCGAAACACCAATATGCCGCCCGAAGCTCGTATGAAGCGTGTTAAAGACACCTTAATTCGTGTCGGCCTGCTACCAGAGCACGCTTACTTCTATCCACAAATGCTGGCGACAGGTCAGAAGCAGCGTATCTGTCTAGCTCGAGCTTTGATTTTGCAGCCTTCGATCATCGTTGCCGATGAAGCGCTGAATGGATTGGATATGGCGATGCGCTCGCAGATCATTAACCTGTTTCTAGAGCTTCAGGAAGAGATGGGTGTTGCGTTTGTTTATGTGTCTCAGCATCTAGGCATAGTGAAACACATTACGGATAAGGTGATGGTGATGCACGAAGGCGACGTTGTGGAGTATGGCAAGACCAGTGAAGTGCTCACCAACCCACAACATATTGTCACGCAGCGCATGGTAGAGAGTCACTTCCACAAGACGCCCATGCATCGTTAGTGGACGGCATCGCCAGGTGAAAGCGCTAAAAAGCCAACTAAGCAATCAACTCTATATAGCTGTCGATACCTTTTTGTATCGACTTTTTTATTTCCATAAGGGGCTTAGATTGCAGGCTCCAGAGCGCGACCGGCACCGACAACCCACCACGTATCTTCTCACACTTTATCTCAGTTAGGTTATCCGCCACGTAGTCGCTGGTTTCAATGTTCTTTGGCATTAAGGTCCAGCCCAGTCCTTTTTGAGTGAGTTTAATGGTCATCGCCAACTGATCAATCAGGTCATGGTTCGCTGACAAAACCACATGATTGGCTAACCCTTCATCGACGAGCGATTTGAGGACAAACTGACGTGTCGTCTTCAATGCGTCATAAACTTGATCTTCAGGTAAGCTCGCTAAATCACTGTACTTACTGGCAAAAGGAACAAACGGCATATTGCCAATCATGGTGTAGTCGATATTGCTCATTGCGCTCGCTTTTGTCACATTGACAATACCAAACTGAATCGACTCATCAGCAAGTCCTTCACGAATCTGCTCTTGCGTTCTCACCAACAAGTTCACACGAAGCGCGGGAAAGTCGTCGATAAGCTGCTCACGGATTAACGCAATCGCAAGGTGTGGTAAGAAGCTACTGTAAGCAACGGTGACGGCATCAAGCTCTCCAAACGATAAGCTCAGAGCTACCTTATCAAAGGTCTTTGCTTGCTCAAGTGCCTGTTTTGCATAGCGATAAAGAAAATGGCCATCTTGAGTCGGGTCAACGCTGCGCGTATTACGCTCAAAAAGCTCAACGGAGACTTGATCTTCTAAGTTGGCAATCACCTGCCCCACGGTAGTTCTATGTTTACCCAGTCTGCTCCCCGCTTTACTAAAAGAGCGCTCTTCATAGACACTGACAAATGCCGCTAACTGTTCCAAGCTAAAATTCACACACGCCTCCTAAACCCATTTAAAATGTAACTTATTGTCGAAACGTTACTTTTCTTGTCAATGATAGACGAATTATTTCATTTGTCACACAACTCAGACGGCGTAGTGAGGGCTGTACTTCTCTATTAATTGCTTTTCACCATAGCGTAGATGTGAGGATTACGTCCTACGCTGTGATGTTTGGTGATTGGAAATCTCATCATATTATTTTCGCAGACCTAGAGAGAGTCCCTCTCTAAACGAAAATCCACTCGTGAAATTTAAAGGCATACATGATGACAGATTACTCAAAAATCGATAACGAAGTTGAACAACTAGCTAATGTTATCTGGGACATGGCAGAAAAGGTTTGGGACTACGCAGAACTAAGCTATGAAGAGTTCAAAAGCTCTGCACTAGAAAGCGCCGTACTTGCAAACAATGGCTTTGCTATCACTGAGCGTGCTGTCGCTGGCCTAGAGACCTCTTGGATCGCTGAGTGGGGTACTGGCAAGCCTGTCATCGGCTACTTAGTAGAGTTTGATGCGCTACCAGGTCTTGGCAACGATACGGTACCGACCAAAACTCCAGCTAAGAATGGCAATACTAATGGTCACGGCTGTGGGCACAACCTTATCGGTTCTTCATCTATTGGCGCAGCGATCGCACTGAAAAATCATATGGAAAAAGAAGGTATCACTGGCACCATTAAGGTTATCGGTTGTCCTGCAGAAGAAGCGTTGAACGGTAAAAACTACATGGTTTCTGCTGGCGCATTTGACGATTTGGATGTCTGCCTACACAACCACCCTGCGATGGTGAATGCAGCACTGAACTTCCATTCTGCGGCTTCCATTGACCTACTAATCGAGTGGAAAGGCGTCACTGCACACGCTGGTGCAGCTCCTTGGGAAGGCCGAAGTGCACTCCATGCTGCTGAGATTTTCTTAATGTCAGCGAATATGATGCGCGAGCAAATGGAACCTACAGGTCGCCTACATTACCAGATTCTAAATGGCGGTGACGCAGTTAATGTCATCCCTGACTACGCTAAGGTTCTGGTTCGTTACCGCGGAAAATCTGCTGAGAATGTGCGCAAGTATAAGGCGTGGCTAGAAGACATGGCCAAGGGTGCCTCATTGTCGACTCAAACTACTGAAGTCGTGACTAACCTAGGCGGTATCTATGACATTTTGCCTAACAACCCATTTGCCGAAGCAATCACGACTCATATGAATCGTTATCTGCCGATCGCTTGGACAGAGGAAGAGCAAGAGTTTGCCAAATCTATTCAACGTGAAATGGGCAAACCAGAAGACGGCCTAGCTACAGACGTGATGGATGTACCTCATGGTGTTGAAGTTGGCGGCTCATCAGACGTTGGTGATGTCAGCTGGAAAGTACCAACGATGGGTGTGATGTTTGCCGCATGGCCTAAATATATCCCACCACATCAATGGGGTTGCACTGCGTGTAACGGTATGAGTATTGGACGTAAAGCTGGCCTGCAAGCTGCTCATGTTATGGCAGCGCAAGGACTTGAGTTACTCACAAACCCTCAGCTACTAAAAGACGTGACGGCTGAGTTTGAGAAAAACAAAAACGGCCAGGAATATGTTTCATTAAATGATACCGACTATAACCCTAGAGGCATCTTAAATGACGAGCAGTTGACCAACTACGACTGCTGTCTACATACGGCTCTAGAACATTTTGGACTGGGCGAAAACTACAATCCGACCTGTGGTCATAGCCACAAGTAATTCTCACAAACTCATCCAAGCGAGGGCATCAATGCCCTCGCTTTTTTTTGTCGCGACACAAAGCGCTTAGGTTCCCTATCTTCCCAATTTCGAATTACTAAGAGGTGATGATTGAATCCTCTTCAGTGAATTCAAGGGTTAGAGACAAGCTGGGTACTATAAACGCAGTTGTTGAGACAAACATGTTACCGCTCAACGAAATATCAAAACTCAACTTGGAGAAAGCACTTATGTGTACTCGTATTATCTATCAAACAGAAACTGGCAAATTCATTACCGCACGTGGCATGGATTGGAACGATCCAACCGCAAAAACCAGCATGATCGTATACCCACGCGGCCTAGCACAAACTGGTGGTAGCATGGAAAATGCACTGACTTGGACTTCTAAGTATGGTTCTGTTTTCGCTTCTTTTTACGGCAAAGCATCTTCTGACGGTCTAAATGAAGCGGGTTTGGCTGCCAACACTCTTTATCTTGCTGAAGCAGATTACGGTGACTACACGCTATCGAACAAACCTCGCCTTTCTATTGGCGCATGGAACCAGTACTTCTTGGATAACTTCGCCACCGTTGCAGAAGCAGTAGCTGCAATGCAAGAGCCTCCTTTTGTAATTGTCGCTCCGCTACTACCTAACGGCCGCGCAGCATCTGTCCATCTTTCTCTTTCTGATAGCACTGGCGACAGCGCAATTCTAGAATATGTCGATGGTGAGCTTAAAATCCACCACAGCAATGACTACCGTGTTATGACTAACTCACCAGTTTTTGACGAGCAAATTGCAATCAACAAATACTGGGAGCTTGTTGGTGGAGACAAAATGCTACCAGGCACAATCAATGCGGCAGACCGTTTTGTTCGTGCTAACTACCTACTAAAAAGCACGCCTAACTTCGCTGACGGTCAAGAAGCAACGGCTGCTGCCCTATCAGTATTGCGCTCTGTAGGCGTGCCTCTAGGTATGGAAGATCCAGAACACCCAAACATCTCTGCAACGCTATGGCGCTCAATGTCAGACCATGACGCAAAACGCTTTTTCCTAGACTCAGCGAGCCAACCAGCACTTATCTGGGTTGACCTAGACAACCTAAATCTTGAGCAAGGTGCACCAATTATGGCAATCGAGCTAAATGGTCCTGAGTTCATCGCCGGTGATGTGACTGACAAGCTAGCTCAGGCATCAATGATCACTTGGATGTAATCATCGACGCGACGTACCGCGCAGTTGTCTCTTCGGAGGAACCGATGGCTGCGTGGTAACCCTTTTGATGCTGAGATTCGAAAGGTCGATAAACCAGACCTTCCAATCCTGTTGCTAACCTTCTACCTACACATGATTGAGGCAAAAAATGAGCTCTGGTCAAGAAATTTTCAGTGAAGTTGTCACTGTACTAGGAACAGCCGCTTTCGCACTGTCAGCCGTACTGGCCGCAAGTAAAAGACGTGTCGATATTTTTTCACTTATTATTTTGGGTCTAATCACTTCAATTGGCGGGGGAACCATGCGTGACCTCATGTTGGATGTCCCTGTCTTTTGGTCTCAAGATCTTAGCTATGTGTGGATCTCGATCAGTGCGAGCCTGTTGGGTTTCGTCTTCTTTGGTCTACTGAAAAAGCGCTGGATAAACGAGTTTTATCTTCATATCGATGCCTTTGCCATTGCTTTGTTTGCCATTCAAGCCACCAACAAGGCATGGGCACTTGGGTTTGGTCTCCCAATCGCACCCGTGTTCATGGGCCTAATAACAGCAGTGGGAGGCGGCATTGTCAGAGATATGCTGATGCAAAGACCTACTCTACTTTTTGAAAGCGAACTTTACGCGATTCCTATCGCATTGGGCTGTGCCATGCACTGCGTGGTTTTAAGTCTCGCACCACAATGGTCGGTACTGAGCTCGACACTCTGTATCTTACTCATCATTGCCGGTCGTTCGCTATCCATCTACTTCAATATTGGGGTACCAAACTGGGCACTACTCGGGCAAAAGTTCACTTTAGTTAAAATGCGAGAGGGTGAGGACTGAGTCCTCTACAGAAGAGTTTGTCGATACTAATGAGTTGAATAGCATAGGGAAAACCGCCGTTTGACTCATCACAACCCAACTACGGAAACACTATTATGATTAAAAAGATGACGCTTACTGCCCTAGCCTCTTCCGCCTTCCTATTCTCACCAACCCTGTTTGCTGACTCTGAGTTGAAACAGTCCGTCTACGAGGACAATGAAAGACTGATTGAGCTGTTTGAACACTTCCATGCCAACCCAGAGATCGGCTTTATGGAATTTGAGTCGGCTAGGATCATTGCTAATGAACTCAAGCAGCTTGGTTTCGAGGTTCACGAAGGCATAGCGCGAACCGGCGTAGCCGCAGTACTTAAAAATGGTGAAGGACCAACGGTCATGTTCCGTGCGGACATGGACGCTTTACCTGTTAAAGAAGAAACGGACCTGACTTACAAATCCACAAACCCAACCAAAGACCGCTTTGGTAATCCGATTTACGCAATGCACGCGTGCGGTCACGATGCCCACATGACTTGGCTTTTAGGCATGGCAAAGCAGTTGACTGAAGCGAAAGAGAAATGGAGCGGCACCATCGTCCTTATCGCCCAGCCTGCTGAAGAGTTAATTATGGGTGCAACAGCGATGGCAAAAGACGGACTATTTAGTAAGGTGCCTGTACCGGATATTTTGATAGCAGGTCACGTTCACCCTCTTCTACCAGAAGGTAGTGTATCAATCTCCGACGGTCGTCGTATGGCGGGTACCGACCAGATTGACGTCTTCATTCAAGGTGTCGGTGGTCATGGTTCAACACCTCATGTCACCAAAGATCCCGTTGTGATGGCATCAATGTCAGTACTTGGCTACCAAACTATCATGTCGCGAATGGTCGACCAACAACAACCGGCCGTGCTGTCTGTCGGCGCGATTGAGTCCGGCAGTGAAAACAACATCATTCCTGATACGGCGACGCTCAAGCTCAACCTTCGCTGGTACCGCACTGAAGATCGTGATGTGATGCTTAAAGGTATCAAGCAAGTCACCGACAATGTGGCTCGCATGTACGGTGTGGATGAAGACAACATGCCGACCTATGAGATGAAAGGCTACTCAACACCTCTCATTAATCCAACCAAAGAATCGGAAATCGCCAAACAGGCCATGATTGAATCTCTTGGAGAAGAGAACGTGAAACTCGGGTTTCCACCAGTAATGGGGTCTGAAGATTTTCACATGTTGACCTACGAATACCCGGAAGTACCGGTATTGTTTGTCGAAGTTGGTGCCGCTACACAGAACACATGGGATACCTTTGTCGAACACGGCACTTTCCCTAAATACACCAACCACAATCCAAACTTTGTGGTTGAGCAAGGCGCAATCCCAACTGGGACGATAGCTCTTACTTCTGTGGTTAAGGCATTTCTCAACTCAGAACAAGCTCAGTAATACTCTTGTTCGATTCGCAAGTACAAAAAAACCAGCTCATGAAGTGACCCCATAAAGTTGGACATTTCTGTTATGCGGCTTGTAAGGCCTGATTTCGATATTCCATCGGAGTCAGGCCTTTTAGTTTCACTTTGATGCGCTTTGTATTGTAATACTCGATGTATTCATCAATTTGTTCGATTAAGTCATCCGCATCTTCAAAGTGCTGATTATGGTACATTTCTGTTTTCAGCAAGGCAAAGAAGTTCTCTGCCACCGCATTATCCAAACAGTTTCCTTTTCGCGACATACTTTGAGTTAACCCCTGTCAGCGAGAGTTTTCTGATATTTCCTATGCCTATATTGCCACCCTTGATCGCTATGAACGATTGGCTTTGAGTTCTCATCTAAAGTCGCAACTGCCTCTGTCAGCATGTCTGTGACCAGAGGTAAGCACGCGTTTTTTGCAACCTTATAAGCGACGACTTCCTGCGTAAACAGATCGACGATTGGTGATAAGTACACCTTCTGCTGCTTAACTTTAAACTCAGTAACATCCGTTACCCACTTTTCATCAGGCTTCGTTGCATTGAAGTCCCGCTCAAGCACATTTGGTGCGGTTGTTCCTGCCTCTCCCTTGTATGAGCTGTATCGCTTGGGCCTAACCGTTGATTTTAGGCCAAGTAACCTCATCAGACGTTGGACTGTCTTGTGGTTAAGAGTGACGTTACGCCTCCTTAACTCGAGGTGAATGCGACGATAGCCATATCTCCCTTTGTGGTCATGATATATTTTCTCGATCAACTGCTTCTCATCTTGATAGCTATCGGCGGCGTTGCTCGACTGCGCGTGATAATAGAAGCTACTTCTCGCTAACTTAAGGGTATGCAAGAGATGTTGTTGTAGATGTTGATTTCTAAGAGCTAGAACTACTTTCGTTTTTTCTGTGTTCGACGACGTTTCTCCTGTTCCAGCTCCTCTAACTTTTTTAAGACAGCGTTCTCTGCTCGCAAGTACGCTAACTCCTCTTTGAGTTCTTCCAATGTCTTCTCATCATCGTGCTTATCTTGAATAAAGGGGTGCTTACTCATTGTTGGTCGTCCTTTGCTACACTCAAGCCCCTGGATACCATCTCTTTCGTATTGTTTGAGCCAAACGGAGAGAGTGCCAGGAGACGAAAAATTCAGTACCGCACTAGTGTGGCCGACAGACCAACCATTCGTCCACATGTGTTTTAAGGCTTGCAGTTTGGTTTGTGCGTTCTTTTGCAAACCCATGAGGCATAAATGCTTGAGCACCATGAATATCAAGCACTTGAGCCCAGTAACGTATTTGACGTGATGGTATGGAATGAAGACGAGAAAGCTCACCGGATGAACTCTCGCCTTGTAGATATTGTTTTGCTATCGAGCATTTTAATGCTCTGCTGTACTTGGACATAAAAAGACCCCCAATAATTGGTGTCCAACTATTGGGGGGTCAGTTCACACGCTGGTTTTTTTAGTATTCGATAACTGTCGTGATTAGCGACGCGTCTTATTACGAGCACCTTGCTCACCAGAAGACTTTTTGTTGCGGCGCTGTTGATTGCTACGACCTTTTGGTGCATTTGCACGCTCTTCGTGACGACGTACTGCGCGACGGATTTTCTGGCTGCGAGAACGCTCACGTTGACGAGAGGTGTTCTGACTTTGGTCTAGCATGGTCTCTTTCTCAGGGCGAAGTTCAACTAGCTCACGTAGGTAGTTTACTTCTTTTAGAGTGAGTTCCATCCAACCGCCACGAGGCAACTTCTTGTCTAGGTAGATGTCGCCGTAACGTACACGCTTAAGGCGACTAACTGTCGTCTCTTGAGATTCCCACAGACGACGTACTTCACGGTTACGGCCTTCGTTGATAACAACGTAGAAAGTGTGGTTCATACCTTCACCACCCGCGTAAACCACGTCTTCGAAGCGAGCCATACCATCGTCAAGCTCAACACCGTTTACCACGTTGCGAACTTTTTGCTCGTTCACTTCACCAAATACACGCACAAGGTATTCACGCTCTACTTGGCGGCTTGGGTGCATTAGGCGGTTAGCCAGTTCACCATCGGTCGTGAAAAGGAGTAGACCTGATGTGTTAGCGTCAAGACGACCAACAGAAATCCAGCGAGAGCCGCGGATCTTCGGCAAGCGGTCGAACACGGTACGACGACCTTCAGGGTCGTGACGTGTACACAGCTCACCTTCCGGCTTGTAGTAGGCCAGAACTCGACAAACCACTTCTTCTTGTGCTTTGGCAGAAACAGTATGACCATCGATACGGATGACCGCATTTTCGTCTTCCAGACGTTCGCCCAGTCTTGCTACCTGACCATTCACACTCACGCGCCCAGATTTAATCAGGGCTTCAAGTTCACGACGAGAACCGTGGCCTGCGCGAGCAAGCACTTTTTGTAATTTTTCGCTCATTTACCTACCTATAATGTCGTCTTCACAGACGTCGAAACCAGATAATGCGACCTAAAAATCGCGGTCGCGTATTATCGCAAAGAAACCTGATTCACGCATCAAGTTTCTTCACTAATTTAGTAAGAAAACATTCAAAACTCTACTCGAATGGTTCTGGGTCGCCTGCACCAACACGTAGAACTTTGGCTTCGTCATCACTAAAGTCAATCACGGTCGTAGGTTGCTCACCTAAATAGCCACCATTTAGGATGCAATCTACCGCATGCTCTAGCTTGTCACGGATATCTTCAGGATCCGATTCTGTCACTTCGTTACCAGGCAAAATTAACGATGTTGACATCAATGGCTCACCAAGCGCCTCTAGCAAATCCAGAGCAATTTGATTGTTTGGAACACGAATACCAATCGTTTTACGTTTTGGGTTCATCAAACGACGTGGCACTTCTTTTGTGCCCTTGAAGATAAAGGTGTAAGGACCAGGCGTGTTGTTCTTTAACAGACGGAATGCAGTGTTATCAACACGTGCGTAAAGAGACAACTCAGATAAGTCACGACACAACAGAGTGAAGTTGTGCTTGTCATCGAGACGGCGGATCTGGCAAATGCGCTCTAACGCTTGTTTGTTTTCTAGCTGACAGCCTAGTGCATAACCAGAATCGGTTGGATAGATAATGACACCGCCGTTACGAATAATCGCCACCGCTTGAGTGATCAAGCGTGCCTGCGGGTTGTCTGGGTGTACATAAAAAAATTGGCTCATTGTTATTCCTTCAAACTTAAGGACGCTCTCGGTACGACCTTCCCTGTCGTTCGACTTCAAGAGCTGTCTCTTCAATACGATAATGAATCAAAAGAAAGTGAGGTGAAGATGCTTATGTCTATTTGGACAAACGCCAAGGCCAAAAGATATCGGCTTCGTTATTCTTTTTCACCATCTTCAGCACCACCCTCAATTGTAGTGGTCGTCAGCGAAGTTGCTGTCTTTAATGGTAGGCGGTCCCATACCGGTTCTACGCCTGATGGTAACCACAAGTTTCTACCCAACTCCATCCAAGGGGAAGGATAGTGGAAATCTGACCCTTGTGAAGCTAATAGATTGTATTGTATCGCATAATCTGCGAGGTTGCGCCTTTCTTGTTGACTTTGTTGTGGCTGAGCGACTTCCATGGCATCGCCATCAGCTTCAACAAACGCCGTCAGTAGACGCTTTAGCCACTTAGCTGTTAACTGATATCGGCCTGGATGCGCCAGCACGGCTACCCCACCCGCTTGATGGATGGCATTTACAGCTTCTGACATGGTGCACCAGTTAGGCGGCACGTAGCCAGTATTATTGCGCGTCATAAACTTCTTGAACACCTGCTGCATGTTTTTCGCGTAGCCGTTGTCCACCAGCCATTTCGCAAAGTGGGCGCGAGTGATCGGCGCATCGCCCGCTATCGCCTTCACTTCTTCAAGCAAACCCTCGCGTGTCGCTTTTTCCAGTCTATGCGCGATGAGCTCAGAGCGCTCTACTCGTCTGGCTTGCTGAGCACGGATCAGCGCATTTAATTCAGGGGAGTTAATGTCTACGCCAAGCCCAACAATATGAATGTCTTTATTCTGCCAGACCGTCGAAATCTCAATGCCGTTCACCAACTCAATAGGCAGAGACTGATCTTCAATTAGCTGATGAGCGGTAGGCAACGCGTCTAAGGTGTCGTGGTCAGTAATCGCCAGAACTTTTACATCGAAGCTTATGGCTCTGTCTAAGAGATCAGCAACCGATAATCGGCCATCAGAGGCGGTAGTGTGACTGTGTAAATCTATCTTCATTTTTTCACATTTTCGGTTGACTTTTAGCTCGTGAACTAGTTAACTAGTACGCAGATACAGATTTTGAGATTAGGCACGTATGTTACTCGATATTCATACATTCAAAAAACCTTTAAACCTTGGGGTTAATGCTCTAGTAGGTTGGTGGTGCACTTGGACACAATCCGAGTGGGCTTTTTTGCGTGCATAATCAAACCCGAATTTGATTAAAGCCCACTCAATCGAGTGGGCTTTTTTGTTTTTCGATTCATCTGACAAAGAATTCAATTTAAACGATTATTTTAGCAACAATTTGGGTACATTGAGCGTTGGGCAAACGTTTTAATTGTGCGACTATAGCTTAATGACCGCTAGGTGAACCAAGATTGTTGCAACAGCAGATTCAAGATTAAAAGGAGCTTTTGTGAATAAAGCCATTAGCATCAATAAACAGGGTCGATTGGAAGTCCTTTCTCTCCAAGTGCCATACGCGCAAGACCCAACCAGACTGTTTCATACCCTGTGTGAAAACAAAACCGATAGTCTGCTACTTGAGTCTGCTGAAATCGACTCAAAACAAGACCTACAGAGCCTACTTATCGTTGATTCTGCCGTTCGTATTGTGTGTGAAGGTCACAAGGTACGCTATGAAGCGCTAACCACCAATGGTGTTAACCTTCTTAACATTATTGCTCAGAATATTGCTGAGGAAATCGAACACACGCTAACAGACAAAGAGCTCGTCGTTCAGTTTGAGATGCCAGATGACACACTCGATGAAGACTCTCGACTTCGTGAAGCCTCGTCTTTTGATGCGCTTCGTCTCGTTCAACACAGCTTTGACCTAAGCGGTTTAGACAAAAACGCCATTTTCATGGGCGGGCTATTTGCTTACGACATCGTTGCGAACTTTGAGCCTCTGGGTGATGCAAGCCAAGCGAATCAGTGTCCTGACTTTGTATTCTATGTTGCTGAAAGCCTTCTGGTTGTCGACCACCAAAAAAGAGTCTTGCGACCTACAAACGACCCTGTTTAACCACGACGATGCCGAACTAGCACGTATTCGCGGCCGAATCACAGAGATCAGCCAGCAATGCGAAAACCTAAAAATGGTGCCAGCGGCAACGAAAGTCGAAGGTATTCAAGAAGACGTCAGCATCTCAGATGAAGACTTTTGCCAAATCGTTCGCGACTTAAAAGAGTACGTAGTTCGTGGCGACATCTTCCAAGTTGTACCATCTCGCCGTTTCACACTGCCATGCCCTTCACCTCTTGCTGCCTACAAAGAGCTGAAGCAGAGCAACCCAAGCCCTTACATGTTCTATATGCAAGATGAGCTGTTTACTCTGTTTGGAGCCTCTCCAGAGAGTGCACTCAAGTACGGCAAAGACTCAAACCAAATTGAGATCTACCCTATCGCAGGTACTCGACGCCGTGGCAAGAATGCAGATGGCAGCATCAACAAAGACCTTGATAGCCGCATCGAGCTAGAGCTTCGCAGCGACATGAAAGAGAACGCGGAGCACATGATGCTGGTTGACCTAGCACGTAACGACGTGGCTCGCATTGCAGAGCCCGGCTCTCGCCATGTAGCCGATCTTCTAAAAACCGACCGCTACAGTCACGTCATGCACTTGGTATCACGCGTCGTCGGTCAGCTTCGTGGTGACCTAGATGCGCTGCACGGCTACCAAGCTTGTATGAACATGGGCACGCTCACCGGCGCACCAAAGATTCGTGCCATGCAGCTGATTCGTCAGTTCGAAGGCCAAACTCGCGGCAGCTACGGTGGCGCTGTTGGCTACATGAACGGTGCTGGTGATTTGGATACCTGTATCGTCATCCGCTCAGCGTACGTTGAAGACGGAATTGCTCAAGTTCAAGCGGGTGCTGGTGTGGTATTTGACTCTGACCCTCAATCCGAAGCAGATGAAACTCGTGGTAAGGCGCAAGCCGTTATTTCAGCAATCAAAACGGCGCACAAGGGGTAATCACGATGTCTAACACTACAAATTCAGTAAATAACGAGCTAGCGAATATCGTATTTGTCGATAACTTTGACTCGTTTACCTACAACCTAGTGGATCAGTTCCGAAGCCTAGGTCACAACGTTAAAATCTATCGCAACCACATTGCTGCAGATAAAATCGCTAAGGCTGTACTAGAGCTCGATAACCCTGTAGTTGTGCTTTCACCGGGTCCCGGTGCGCCTTCAGAAGCGGGTTGTATGCCAGAGCTGATTAAAACGTTGCGTGGCAAAGTACCAATGATCGGTATTTGTCTCGGTCATCAAGCCATTGTCGAAGCTTACGGTGGTGTTGTTGCTGGCGCTGGTGAAATCATTCACGGTAAGGTATCGATGATGGCGCACGATAACCACGCTATCTACGAAGGCTTACCTTCACCGCTAGCCATTGCTCGTTATCACTCTCTCGTGGCAACGAAAGTGCCTGACTCATTGGAAGTGACTGCGCAAGTTGATGGTCTAGTGATGTCAGTCGCGAACGAACAAGATCGTATCTGTGGCTTCCAGTTCCACCCAGAGTCTATTATGACTACCTACGGTGCGACACTACTGAGCAATGCCATCGCTTGGGCGACAGAAAAATCTAACGAAATCAAATCGGCTTAAAAATTCAAACAACTAAGGAATCGTAATTATGGAAACCATTATCAACAAACTTTACGACCAACTGGATCTGACTCAAGAAGAGAGCCAGTCGTTGTTTGACACCATTATCAAAGGTGAGCTTGATCCAATCCTAATGTCAGCGGCTCTGACGGCTCTAAAGATCAAAGGCGAAACACCAGACGAGATCGCTGGCGCGGCAAAGGCACTACTTGCCAACGCGAACCCATTCCCTCGTCCTGATTATGACTTTGCCGATATCGTAGGCACAGGTGGCGACGGTGCCAACACCATCAACATCTCAACGACTGCTGCATTTGTGGCAGCAGCGTGTGGCCTGAAAGTCGCAAAACACGGTAACCGTGGCGTGTCGAGCAAATCTGGCTCTTCAGATCTACTGGACTCATTTGGTATCGACTTGGCTATGTCGGCGGAAGATACTCGTAGCGCCGTAGATGAAATTGGCGTTGCTTTCCTTTTTGCTCCGCAATATCACGGTGGTGTGCGCCATGCGATGCCAGTGCGTCAAACGATGAAAACTCGTACGCTCTTTAACATCTTAGGCCCTCTAATCAACCCAGCTCGCCCAAACATCGAATTGATGGGTGTTTATGATGCAAAACTGGTTCGTCCTATTGCAGAAACCATGCTACAAATGGGTATGAAGCGAGCTGCTGTAGTTCACGGTAGTGGCTTGGATGAGGTAGCTATTCATGGTGAAACTCTGGTAGCAGAAATCCAAGACGGCAAGATCACCGAATACACCCTAACACCAGCAGACTTTGGTTTGGATTCTTACCCGCTAGAAGCGATCAAAGGTGGTGAGCCGGAAGAAAACCGCGCCATCATTACCAACATGCTAACGGGCAAAGGCTCGGACGCGCAATTAGGCGCTGTAGCGGTAAACGTTGCTCTGCTAATGAAACTATTTGGTCATGAAGACCTCAAAGCTAACGCAGCACAAGCCATCGAAGCGATGAACTCAGGTAAAGCGTACGAGCTCGTTCAAAAACTGGCAGCACACGGCAAGTAACTCGGCGAATTAACAGGAAAAGACAATGGAAACAGTATTAGCAAAAATCGTCGATGATAAGAAGATTTGGGTTGAAGAGCGTAAGCAAGCTCAGCCACTAGAGAGCTTCAAAGCGGATCTCGTTCCATCAGACCGCAGCTTCTATGGTGCGCTCTCAACGGGCAAAACCGCGTTCATTTTAGAATGTAAAAAGGCATCACCATCAAAAGGCTTGATCCGTGAGGATTTTGACCTCGACTACATCGCCTCGGTTTACAACAATCACGCTAGCGCGATTTCTGTACTGACCGATGAAAAGTACTTCCAAGGAAACTTCGACTTCCTACCTCAAGTGCGCGGCCAAGTTAAGCAGCCAGTACTATGTAAAGACTTCATGATTGATACCTATCAAGTGTATCTAGCTCGTCATTACAACGCAGATGCTATCTTGCTGATGCTGTCAGTACTCAATGATGACGAATACCGTGAGCTTGCAGAAGTGGCAGAGTCTCTTGAGCTAGGCATTTTGACCGAGGTGAGCAACGAAGAAGAGCTAGAGCGCGCAATCGCGCTTGGCGCAAAGGTAGTCGGGATCAACAACCGCAACCTTCGCGACCTATCGGTTAACCTAGATCGCACCAAAGAGTTGGCACCGAAACTGCCTGAAGGCACCATCATCATTTCTGAGTCGGGTATCTATAACCACCAGCAGGTTCGTGACCTTTGTGCCTATGCAAATGGCTTCCTGATCGGTAGCTCGCTCATGGCAGAAGACAATCTTGAACTGGCAGTACGTAAAGTTCTACTGGGTGAAAACAAAGTGTGTGGTCTAACTCATGCTGACGACGCGGCGAAAGCTTATCAAGCGGGCGCAGTAAAAGGCGGACTGATCTTTGTTGAAAAATCGCCTCGCTTTGTTGATTCCGAATCGGCTCGCATGGTGATGAGCGGCGCACCTCTTGAGTTTGTGGGTGTGTTCCAAAACCACAACCCAGAGTTTGTTGCTAACACGGCTAACGAGCTAAAACTGTCAGCCGTACAGCTTCATGGCGACGAAGACCAAGCCTACATCGATACGCTGACCCCACTTCTAAATGATGACGTAAAAATCTGGAAGGCGCACGGCGTGACCGATGCTATTCCTGACCTCACTGCAATTAAAGCAGACCGTCACCTATTGGATGCCAAAGTTGGCGAGCAATCAGGCGGCACGGGGCAAAGCTTTGACTGGCAACTGTTAAACAACACAAGCGATGTGATGTTGGCAGGCGGCTTGTCTCCAGACAACATCAAGCAAGCCAGTACACTTGGCTGCATCGGACTAGACTTAAACTCAGGCGTTGAGTCAGCACCGGGTAAAAAAGACGCTGAGAAGTTAAACCAAGCGTTCGCGCTAATCCGAGACTACTAACGTCCAGATTAACGACACCCAATGAGTTAAGGTCATACACTAAGAATTATTAAAACTTGCTCGACAACGAATCATCGTTTGTAAAGGCTCGAGCAAGTGGATTATTGAGGAATTAACCATGTCTAAATTAGATGCCTACTTTGGTGAATACGGTGGACAGTTTGTACCACAGATCCTAGTGCCTGCACTGGATCAACTAGAGCAAGCCTTCATCGACGCTCAAGACGACGCTGAGTTCCGCTCAGAGTTCATGGAGCTATTGCAAGAATACGCTGGCCGCCCAACCGCGCTAACGCTGACTCGCAACCTAACAAAAGGCACCAAAACTAAGCTGTACCTAAAGCGTGAAGACCTCCTTCACGGCGGTGCGCACAAAACTAACCAAGTACTTGGTCAAGCACTGCTTGCTAAGCGCATGGGTAAAAAAAGAGATCATCGCCGAAACTGGCGCTGGTCAGCACGGCGTAGCAACCGCTCTTGCGTGTGCTCTACTTGACCTTAAGTGTCGCGTTTACATGGGTGCGAAAGACGTTGAACGTCAAAGCCCTAACGTATTCCGTATGCGTCTGATGGGTGCGGAAGTGATTCCTGTACACTCTGGCTCTTCAACACTTAAAGATGCATGTAACGAAGCGCTACGTGACTGGTCAGCAAGCTACGAAGACGCGCACTACCTACTGGGTACTGCGGCAGGTCCTCACCCATTCCCAACCATCGTGCGTGAGTTCCAACGCATGATTGGTGAAGAAACCAAAAACCAAGTACTGGCTCGTGAAGGCAAGCTTCCAGATGCCGTCATCGCTTGTGTAGGCGGCGGTTCTAACGCTATCGGTATGTTCGCAGACTTCATCGAAGAAGAATCAGTACGCCTAATTGGTGTCGAGCCAGCAGGCCTTGGTATTGATACTGATCAGCACGGTGCACCGCTTAAACACGGCACAACAGGTATCTTCTTTGGTATGAAGGCACCACTTATGCAAGACCCTAACGGTCAGATTGAAGAGTCTTACTCTGTTTCTGCAGGTCTAGACTTCCCATCAGTGGGCCCTCAGCATGCGCACCTTAACGCGATTGGTCGTGCAGAATACGGCGCAATTACCGATGACGAAGCATTGGATGCATTCCAAGAGCTAGCGAAGCATGAAGGTATCATCCCTGCGCTAGAGTCTTCTCACGCCCTAGCTTACGCGCTTAAAATGGCACGTGAAAACCCAGAAAAAGAGCAGCTTCTTGTCGTGAACCTATCAGGTCGCGGTGACAAAGATATCTTTACTGTACACGACATTCTAAAAGAAAAAGGAGTAATGTAATGAGCCTGAATCAAGATCGTTATAAAGAGATGTTCGCTCGTTTGGGCGAGAAGAATCAGGGCGCATTCGTTCCTTTCGTCACTATGGGTGATCCAAGCCCAGAGCTGTCGCTACAGATCATGGAAACCTTGATTGAGTCTGGTGCAGACGCACTGGAGCTAGGTATGCCGTTCTCAGATCCTCAAGCGGACGGTCCAACAATCCAAGGCGCTAATATCCGTGCGCTGGACGCAAAAACGACCCCTGCTATCTGCTTCGATATGCTCGCGAAGATTCGTGAAAAGTACCCAGAGACGCCTATTGGCCTGCTTATGTACGCTAACCTTGTTTACTCAAAGGGTGTCGATGCGTTTTATAAGCAATGTGCAGATGTCGGTGTGGATTCGGTGCTTATCGCAGACGTTCCAACCAACGAAAGCAAAGAGTTCGTAGAAGCAGCACACAAGCACGGTGTACACCCAATCTTCATCGCACCACCAACGGCAAGCGAAGAGACCATCGAGCAAGTTGCAAAACTTGGCGGCGGTTACACTTACCTGCTTTCTCGTGCGGGTGTAACGGGTACTGAAACCAAGGCAAACATGCCGATGAACACTCAGCTAGAAAAGCTGAACAAGTTCGATGCACCGCCTTCGTTGCTTGGCTTTGGTATTTCTGAACCAGAGCAAGTTAAGCAAGCTCTAGACGCAGGCGCTGCAGGCGCAATTTCAGGCTCAGCGGTTGTGAAAATCATCGAGAAAAATGTCGATGCACCAGAGACTATGCTGAATGAACTGTCTCAATTTGTTAAATCTATGAAGGCAGCGACACAGCGTTAATTACTGCTTTACTGCCCAAAAAGGTTGCACTTATCATGCAACCTTTTTTTTACATCTCAACCTCCCTAAAGCTCTAAATATCGATAGCCCTGCCCAAGATTTAACCACCAATAATTCACCCAACCAATAGCAAACGTTTGCTTTCGATTATTTGTTCACCATTTGCTCGGTTTTTTCGCGGTTTTTTGCATGATTTCGATTTCTTCTGTTGCGCCAAGTGCTAAATAAGTGTAAAAATTGCCACCGAAGATTAGTCTGATATTTTCCGTTCAAGTAAACGACTATTCTAGGATTTGACAAATAAATAGCACAGGAGTTAAGGAAGTGTTAAAAGAAAAGTTGATGCTAAATAATATTGGCGTCCAAGTTGTGATTGCAATGTTCCTCGGTACCCTTATCGGTGCCATGATGGGTGAATCTGCTTCTATGTTTGCTCCACTGGGTACCATCTTCATCAATCTTATCAAGATGTTGGTGATTCCTTTGGTTGCCGTTGCACTGATTTCTGGTGCTGCAGGTCTTGGCAACAGCAGTAACGCCGGTAAAGTTGGCGTGACTACGCTCGCTTACTTCGGTTTAACATCAGCACTTGCGGTTGCGCTTGCTCTGATCATGGGCGAGGTTTTCCAACCAGGTGTGAACATCGATACAGCCGGTATCGAAGGCATGTTCTCAGCTGAGTACGCTTCAAAAGGTGAACTACCCACTTTCTGGGCTACCGTCACTGGTATGATCCCAACTAACGTTTTCCAGTCGCTTAATGAAGCTAACATCCTCCAGATCCTAGTGTTCTGCCTGTTCTTCGGTATCGGTCTATCTAAGCTTGAGTCTACTCGTCGCGATCCACTTCTAAACGGTGTAAACGCGATCGTTGACGTCATGGTATGGATGATCAATAAGGTGATGATCATCGCACCTATCGGTGTATTCGGTCTTATGGCTGAGGCTGTGGGTACATTCGGCTTTGGCGCACTGATGGTTGTGTTCAAGCTGTTCGTTGTCTACATCGCCGCAATCCTTATCTTCGGTTTCGTTGGCTACCCACTGATGATTCAACTGTTCACTAAGACCTCTGCGAAGAAGTTCATTAGTGCGATGAAAAAGCCTCAAGCAGTTGCACTATCAACCGCTTCATCAATGGCAACACTACCAGTAACAATGGACACGGTAGAAAAAGAGCTAGGCGTTAAAAACTCAACGACATCATTCGTTCTGCCACTTGGTGCGACGATCAACATGTCTGGTAACGCGATCTACTACGGTCTGGTTGCTATCTTCTTTGCACAGCTGTTCAACATCGATCTTTCAATGGGCGCTTACATTGCTATCATCGTGACGTCTACCCTAGGCGCAGTTGGTCAAGCTGGTGTTCCTGGTCCTTCGTTCCTTGTTGTAGCAGTACTATTGGCGGCAGGTATTCCAATCGAAGGTCTACCACTACTGTTCGCTCTTGACCGTATCTTCGACATGATTCGTACAGCACTAAACATCACGGGTGATGCGGCTTGTGCAGTTATCGTTGACGCACTAGTTGAAGAAGAAGCAGCAGAAGAGCAAGCTGAGCTTCAAAAACAACAAGCATAATATAACGCTTTCAATATCAAAGGGCTGACACCAATCGGTGCAGCCCTTTTTTGTTGGCAATTGCTTTTCGAAGATAGTCGCTAGTTCAGTGACAGTGTGACACCCGAGTATTCGCGATAGCCTCGTAACATTACATGATAGGTCGTATTCGCTTCAGCGTTGATTGAGCACGTTTCAGCGTTACCGTTGCGATATGGTCGACAATCGTAGCTTGAAGTAGTCGGTTTACTGCCTTTCTGTACGTAGAGATCGGCATCTCCTGCACCACCTTCGATAGCAACCGTGACAGTTGCACTACTCTCAAGTTTGAAGGTGTAGTAGTCGGTACTGTTATATGCACCGCTAAGACCTGTAATTGATTGTCCAAGCTTGAGCTCATTGTCTGGTGTTGGCGTTGTTACTCCACAGCTCGCATCCACACCTACTTCAGTAAAGGCTTTTACAACATCGTCGCGGTTTAACGACAAATCATCTGCAGCTTTCGCCACACCGCAACCACCTTGATCAAAGGTACTGTTCGCTCCCCAATACATTTGGTTCGCCAGAGTAAACACCTGAAAACCCGATTTAATATCCCAGTTGTATTTGGTGCTTAGCAAATAAAACGCTCGATTGAAGACGCCACTCGAATAGTGAACATTAATGCCATCATAGTATTGCGAAGCATCATCAATGCTCTTACCGTCCTTCGAAGGTTGGTCAAAGTAACGAAGGCCACCATCGCCTTTGAAGATATCCGCACCCACAATCCAGTCGACGCTGCCACGCATGTAATACTCAGCCGCTTCACCCGCAATATCCGAGTAAGCTTCATTCATACCGCCTGACATGTCTTTGTAAACCAAACCTGAGTTCTGCTCGGTGAAGCCATGACTGACCTCATGGGCACTCACGTTTATATCCACCAATGGGTAGAAACGATTCTGTCCATCTCCGAAGGTCATTGACGATCCATTCCAGAACGCATTCTCGTAGTTACTTCCGTAATGAACGCGCATCGTTAACTGAAAGGTCAAAGGTGCCGTTTGCATCCAGTCTTGGAACATATCAAACACCACATTACCGAAGTACTGAGCATCGTTTATTGGCGAGTAGGCACCATTAACTGTCTTGTAATCGTTGTAGTTGGTTGAATCGTTACAGGTATAGCTGAACGCTGTCGAGCCTGAGGTCGCACCGTTAAGGTTGACTGTTTTTACGTTCTCATTCGACATCGTGCAGGTGTTACCCGACTTACTCATTAAAATAGACGGGAAGTCCTGTCCGAAGTAATACGCGCCAGTTTTACTGTTTCCACCGGGACCAGTTGCATGAGCGTGGTTAATGCCATCCCAAGAGTCCAAGATCGCCCCAGACTCTGCATCGACAAACATAAACGGTCGCTCTGGCGACTCACCTGCCACAAAAAAATTGACCAGATACACCATACGTGCAACTTGGTCCTCTCCGACTCTCACCATGAGTTTCGAATGGCGGTTTTCAATATCTGGTTTATCGCTAGTCACTGCGCTATGCAGTGTAAAATGATGACGCTCTGCAAGCTCTAACGCTTCATCGCTTGAGATGTTTGGTTTGACCACAGGTAAATCACTCGCTAGCCCTTGAGCCATCACACCATATACTTCAGAGATACCCTGCTCTCCTTTGGTCGATGTGATTGTTGCATCATAGACCGGCAATCCCTGATAGAGCTGCTGATATTTCACCTTGGTTTTACCATTTGGCAGGGTGACGCGTTTGATCTCTGTATAAGCATCGGCTTGAGGAACGATACTAAACTGCGCGTCGATAAGCGCTTGTGCCTTAGTCGCATCGGTCATTTCAACAAGCTCTGCTGCATTTACCGACATAGCCATGGCTATACTCGATGTTCCAATAAGCCACCTAGCTTGACGTGTTACATTGTTCATTCTGAAATCCTTGAATATTATTGATATGATTAATACTTATAATTCAATCAGTTAACACAGGTCCGATTGAAGTAAAAACATATGCAACATATCCGTAACAAACAAGAATAGAGCAAAAACTCAGTCATTAACATTTCGTAAACATTTACAGGCGCTATTCTATCAATAGCTGCTGCATTCTGGTGCAATTGACGTGCTAGATAATAGTAATAATGAAAACTGTGTTATTGCTTCCAGCCTCCTATTACCGTTTTATGCTGCGAGGACTTTTCGATACACTACAGCGATATTCTATAAAAAGGCTTAGCTCAACCAATGAAGCAACTACTCGACTTTATTCCCCTGATTATTTTCTTTGTCTTGTACAAAATGCAGGATATTTACGTGGCAACAGGGGCGCTTATCATAGCCACTGCCGTTCAAATAGGTGTGACCTACCTTCTATACAAGAAGGTAGAAAAAATGCAGCTCATTACGTTTGCTATGGTGGCAGTATTCGGCGGCATGACCATCTTCTTCCATGATGACAACTTCATTAAGTGGAAAGTCACCATTGTTTATGCGCTGTTCGCCATCGCACTCGCAGTGACTCATGCAATGGGGCGTGGCTTGATCAAAGGTATGTTAGGCAAAGAGCTAACCTTACCGGATAGTGTCTGGGCAAAAGTGAATTACGCATGGGTCGGCTTCTTCTCATTTTGCGCTGGTCTGAATATTTACGTCGCGTATTCATTGCCGCTTGATGTGTGGGTCAACTTCAAAGTGTTTGGGCTGCTCATCGCGACTCTACTTTTCACTGTCTTTACTGGTATTTACATCTATAAGCACATGCCAAAAGAGCAAGCCGACGAAGACAACATAAATGAGAACCAAGATCATACGTCTTGATCAGCGGCAGATCTTTTGTATACTCCGCGAAAGACTAAGAATCAGCGACCTACGGGTCGCTGTGCTGTTTCTGGAAAATTATAATCATGACAAATACAACATCGAACACTCCCAAAGGCCAACTAATCACTCGTACATTAGCGATGCCGGAAAACACCAATGCCAATGGTGATATTTTTGGTGGTTGGATCATGTCTCAGCTTGACCTTGCTGGCGGTATCCTTGCAAAAGAAATTTCACTTGGACGGATCGTTACCGTTTCTGTTTCAGGCATCACCTTTAAGCACCCGGTTAAAGTAGGTGACGTAGTGTGCTGCTATGGCGAATGTACTCGCATCGGCAATACATCAATGTCCATCAATCTGGATGTTTGGGTGAAACCAGTCAGCGTAGAAGGTGTTGGTGAGCGCTATCAGGTCTGTGAAGCCACCTTCAATTACGTTGCGATCGATGCAGATGGGCGTCCACGTCCAATTAATGCAAATTAAGCGACACCTAACGATGACTTTTCATCGAAAAAATGACATCTTAGTAGAACGAATTAAGTTACTATACCCAAGTAACCTCAAGATGCTGATTCAGCGAGATTTACTTGGGTTGCAGCCGCGGCGGCGAGTTGAATGCATAGTGGGTCTATGCTGAAACTCGCCAACAAAGGCTGCTTGCCAAGCAAACTCGCCCGAAGGGAGCGCTAGCTTTGGCTTATCTCAGCGTCAAATATCCTTGAAATGGACGCCCATTTCTGCAGATATTTTCCTTGATTTAAGCCAAAGCTAGTGCTCTGAACTCTGCATATTGAGGTCACTTGGGTATAAACTATTTGAAGGATACAAATATGTGGTACGTTATTTTTTCTCAAGATGTCGAGAACTCGCTAGAAAAGCGTCTGAGTGTACGCCCACAACACCTAGAAAGACTTCAAGCACTACGTGATGAAGGTCGTCTTCTGACCGCAGGTCCAATGCCCGCTATTGATAGTGAGAACCCAGGTGAAGCGGGTTTCACTGGCTCAACCGTAATCGCAGAGTTTGAATCGCTTGCAGCGGCTCAGGCTTGGGCTGATGCTGATCCATACATTGAAGCTGGCGTTTACGAAAATGTCATCGTCAAACCATTCAAGAAAGTACTTTAATAGCGATAAATAGCACAATGAAAAATAAACTAAGTTGGCTAGCAATTGCCGCACTCACGGTGCTGGCGGGTTGTTCGAGCACAGGTGAAGACGAGCGCCGTAAACTCGAACTTTTAGCGCAAAGTCGCGCTAGTGTGATTTCTTCTGGTCTGCCTATTGAGCAAGGCCCGCTGTCGATCATGAAAGCGTCAGCAAGCAAAGGCGTGGTTGAAATTATGATGCTCTACAATACTGATGCTAAAGGCGCTTTGTCATTAGATCAGCTTCTTCGCAACAGTATGAACTATTACTGTACAGACCGCGAAGTGAAAGCGAATCTCGATTTAGGGCTCGCTTACCGCATCATGATCCGCAACACGCGTGGTCAGTTGATGATAGATCAAATGGTGACTCAGCAGTACTGTAGTCAGCCGCTTCCTAACTAAAAGCGATAACTGGATAAAAGAGGCTTGCAGATGCAAGCCTCTTTTTCGTTTCTAACTCTTCATACCTGCTCAACTACAGTAAGCGTTCACGTAAATTTTTTGCCGCTTGCACTAGGTTAGTCAACGACGCTTCCGTTTCTTCCCAGTTACGGGTTTTAAGACCACAATCTGGATTCACCCAGAGTCTTTCTACTGGAATACGTTTTGCCGCCTTCTCAATAAGCTGCTCTATCCACTCCACTTTAGGAATGTTTGGTGAATGGATGTCATACACACCAGGACCAATCTCATTCGGATAGTTAAACTCTTCAAACGCGTTCAGTAGCTCCATGTTAGAGCGCGAGGTTTCGATGGTAATCACATCCGCATCCAGCTCAGCGACCGATTCAATAATCTCATTGAACTCGCTGTAACACATGTGAGTGTGGATCTGCGTTTCTGGTCGTGCACTCGCTGCAGAGACTTTGAACGCGTTCACTGCCCAATCGAGGTACTCTTTGTGATCTCGTTGTTTTAGAGGCAGACCCTCACGAATCGCTGGCTCATCAATCTGGATGATATTGATGTTTGCGTTTTGCAGTGCGTCCACTTCGTCTTGCAGCGCGAGTGCCAACTGGTTCGCAATCGTCTCTCGGGTGACATCTTCTCGAGGGAAGGTCCAGCAGAGAATCGTCACAGGACCTGTCAGCATGCCCTTCATTGGCTTATCAGTAAGAGACTGTGCATAAGTCGACCAATCAACCGTAATCGGCTTATCACGCTCAATATCTGCAACAACAATCGCTGGTTTCACGCAGCGTGAACCATAACTTTGTACCCAACCAAACTCCGTAGTTTGAAAGCCAGATAAGTTTTCAGCAAAGTACTCCACCATGTCGTTGCGCTCCGCTTCACCATGAACCAGAACATCAAGACCGGTAGCTTCTTGGCGCTCAACGGTATCTTTGATAAAGCCTTTCATTAATGACTCATATTCAGCGGCACCGATATCACCCCGCTTGAACGCAGCACGGCTCTTACGCACTTCAGCAGTCTGAGGGAACGAGCCAATAGTCGTCGTTGGCAGCTTAGGAAGTTTTAGCACCTCTTGTTGGTGATGAGCACGCTCAATGTAAGGGGCGCTGCGGTCGCCGCTCGTCGCAGTAAGTGCAGCCACTCGGTTTTGTACTTGCGGCTTGTTTACCCACGTAGAGCGAGCGCGGTCTAGAATTGGCTGACTATATTGGGCGCAGTATTCTATCGCTTCACGGTCACCATCTAGAGCTTTTGCTAGCCACGACACTTCCGATACTTTTTGCTTCGCAAACGAGAACCAGTTTTTCGTGCCTTCTGGAAGCTTAGTTTCATGCTCAACATTCACCGGGCTGTGAAGTAGTGAACAAGACGAAGCAACCCATAGCCTTTCACCCAACTGCTCCTTAATTGGCTTAAGTGTTTGCAGTGCGCTGTGCAGGTTAGCACGCCATACATTACGACCATTAATGATACCCGCAGACAACACCCACTCACTTGGTAGCTGTTCCACGACAGAATCTAGCTGTGCTGGCGCTGCAGCGATATCGATATGAAGACCATCGACGTCGAGCTCAGTAATTTTATCCAGTGAATCGACGACGGAATCAAAGTAGGTTGCCAGCAGTACTTTCACATCGCTGCGAATCACTTGATACGCGAGTTTGAAGCTATCTAGCCAGGCTTTGTCCAACTCCAATGCCAAGATAGGTTCATCAACCTGTACCCACTCGATGCCCAGTTTTTCAAACTTAGCGAAAATTGCTTGGTAGGCAGTAAGCAGTCTTGGAAGCAGTGACAAACGGTCGAACCCTTCTTCCACCTCTTTCCCGAGATACAAGTAGCTCAGTGGACCTAGTAGTACTGGTTTTACTTTGTGTCCTTGCTGCTGAGCCTCGTTAATTTCATCAAACAGCTGTGTCCAGCTCACTTTAAACTGATCATCAGACGAGAACTCAGGGACTATGTAGTGGTAGTTGGTGTTGAACCACTTCGTCATGTCCGACGCTGCTTCACCTGCACAGCCACAATTTGATTGGGACTGACCACGACCGATTCGGAACAGGGTATCTAGGTCCGGGAAACCCTTATTATGGCGTTTAGGCACGTGACCGAGTAACAAACTCGTACCTAATACATGGTCATACCAAGCAAAGTCCCCTGCTGTTACAAAGTCGAGACCATCTTGCTGTTGGCGTGCCCAGTTCTCGTTACGGATTGTCGCCGCAACTTCCTTTAAGCCGTTTTGGTCCAACTCACCGCGCCAGTATTTCTCTAGGGCGAACTTAAGCTCACGTTTTTCACCAATGCGGGGGTAACCAAGAATGTGCGTTGCTGTCATGATGTTGTCCTTTTTTATTCGTTAGCAGTCTGGATGGCTAAAGCATCTCTCAATGGAACAACATGAACAATCGCAATTCATTCACCATAAATATGAAGGATTCTCATGAAAGAAGAATTTCTCATTTAGACGTCTAGACGTTTACATATCCTAAAAATCACGGTAAGTTAATGAAAAGGGATTAAGGATGAGGGAATTTCATGATTGAGTTAAAGCACTTAAAAACGCTCGCGTCGCTGCGGGACACTGGTTCATTAACAGCAACGGCGACTTCATTACACTTGACGCAATCGGCGTTGTCGCACCAATTAAAAGATCTTGAAGCTCGTATCGGATCCCAACTTTTTATTCGCAAAACTCGTCCGGTGAAGTTTACTTCTGAGGGTGAGATCCTTCTTAACTTAGCCAATGAGGTTCTGCCTAGAATCGCTCAAGCAGAGGGCGATCTTGCGGGGTTAAAAGAGGATGTGAATGGCAGACTTCATATGGCGATAGACTGTCACTCATGTTTTCAATGGCTCATGCCTGCCCTTAAGGAATATCAACTCGCATGGCCCCATGTCGAACTCGACTTTTCTTCTGGTTTTGGGTTTGAACCGCTACCTGCGTTAGTCGGTGGTGAATTAGATCTCGTGATCACCTCAGACATCCAACCTCGCTCTGAAGTGCATTATGAACCTTTATTTGATTTCGAGATGCGATTGGTTACTTCCCTATCCCATCCATTAGCTGAAAAAGAATACATAGAGCCAAAGGACTTGGCGGACCAAACCTTACTCACCTACCCGGTTCAAAAGCAGCGTCTCGACGTGGTTAAACACTTTCTTACGCCAGCAGGAATTGAGCCCAACAGATGGAAACAGGCAGACAATACACTGATGCTGGTTCAGATGGTCTCCGCGGGTTTAGGGGGTTGCAGCGCTACCGAATTGGGCGGTGAATGAGTTTTCACGTCAGGGATTAATTACTAGTCGGCCGTTGGGTGATGGTTTGTGGCGACGCTTGTTCGCCGCGGTTCGCAATGGTGAAAAAGATAAGCACTATTTACAAGCGTTTTTTGGGACTGCGCGAGCACAGTGTCAGCAGCATTTGGAAGGGATTAAAGTCGCTTAAGGGAGGCGTTTTGGCTCCTCCCCTTGTAAGCGGGGCGCGTAGCCGGGAGGCCGGGATGGGTGGAAACGCAGAGCTTGAATCTAGTTTCAGACGCTAACTGTTAGTCCGCTTTACCCCCTCTAGCTCCCCCTATATTAGGGGGAGAACACAAGGCTAGCTCCTATCGTCGCATCGCCTATTAATATGCTGCGCGATAGCGAGCCTATGGCTCCTCCCATTGCTAAGGGGAGGCTGGGAGGGGTGGAAACGCAGAGATTGAATCTAGCTTCAATCGCTAACTGTTGGTCCGCTTTACCCCTTCTAACTCCCCCTTATCAAGGGGGAGAACACAAGGCTAGCTCCTATCGTCGCATCGCCTTTTAATATGCTGCGCGATAGCGAGCACTGGCTCCTCCCCTTACTAAGGGGAAGCTGGGAGGGGTGAAACGCGGAGGCTGAATCTAGCTTCAGACGCTAACTGTTAGTCCGCTTTACCCCCTCTAGCTCCCCCTATATTAGGGGGAGAACACAAGGCTAGCTCCTATCGTCGCATCGCCTTTTAATATGCTGCGCGATAGCGAGCACTGGCTCCTCCCCTTACTAAGGGGAGGCTGGGAGGGGTGAAACGCGGAGGCTTAATCTAGCTTCAGGCGCTAACTATTAGTCCGCTTTACCCCCTCTAACTCCCCCTTATCAAGGGGGAGAACACAAGGCTAGTTCCCACCTTCGCATCGCCAAACTACGGACTCACAACCCCAAAACAAACCAACACCTCTGGCTCTTCCGGACTATTCTTGTAAACCACTTCTTTCGTACTCTCTACCTCAAACTCTGGCCAGTGACTCGTAAAGTGCGAGAACGCATTCTCACTACACCCAGCACCTTCAGCACCAAGCATAAATGCGCCTTCCGCCTCGATTTGCTCTGCAGAGATGTTGCGATTGTAGATATTCGGCAGCGTCTCATTATCCCAAGGGTTGGTCACCATAGGGTGAGGCGCGATATAGAAGGTCAGCCATTCCGCCAAACCAGAACCCCCAACCAACTTCAAAGGCTTATCAGAGTGCTCATACCAATACTGCTCAGCTTCATGACTTAATTTCTTAAAGCCCGAGAAATACTGACCCGCATTCCGCACGTTAAACACCATCACCGAGCTATACCCGACGATCATCAAAAGCCCCATGAAGAACAGAACCTTGAAAGCGCGAGACAGCGAGCCAATCACCTCTTTCTTTAAAAACGCCACCAGTACGGCTGGCGCTGGCATAAAGAACGGGTGAAGCCACTCTACTAGTCGACCACCAGCATGGAACGAAAACCAAGCCATAATCACGACAAGGGGTGCAAACAAAACAAAAGCCGTTAGCCACACCTTCTCTGGCACTTGTTTCGTAAAGCGCAAACCACGTTTGCCCAATAGCCCAGCCAAAAGAATCAGCGGATAGAATACCGAAAGCAACGCTAACCAACTTCCCGGGCTAAGCTGAGCCGCGACTTGGCTCCCTACCCACTTCACCGAAGAAAAGTTGTTTGCGAACATCCAAAAGAAGTTCGGAGTCACCAAAGCAAGGAATGCGACAATCCCAATATAGAAATTACGGTCACGCCAAAAACGACGAACGCTCGGTACAGTCAGGCTTAAGATAAAGACCATGGCTACGGGTGCAAACGTCGAGTACTTCGCCATGGCAGATAAGCCCGCCAAGACACCAAACGCAATCCACCACCTTGAGTCGTCATACACTGCTTTGACAAACAGCAGCAAGATCCAAGACCAAGAGCCAAACAACAAAAAGTTGTCGTTATAAGGAATCGCATCAAAGTTGATAACACCAGACAAGTTAAGCGTCAGCATTCCAAGCCAGGCAAACGCGACGGAGTCTGTCAGCTTGTAAGCCAGGCGATAGCAGCCAAGCATGCCCGCTGCGACAACGAAGAAGTGTCCAACATACCAATGCGCAGAAGAAAACTCAGGCGAAGGTGACAACAAAAGGATGCGAGCCACAACCCCAACCAACCAAGGGTTCTTTGGACTACCCAACTCACCGTTGCTTGCCCAGTTCAATGCCTCGATAGCATCGTAAGGCACAGCAGGATCGAGATTATAGGACACCAACGACCACGCGATTGCGTAGACGAAACACCAGATGGCGGCCGCTCGATGTGAGCGTGCAACATCATTCGTTGACGTTGGATATTGATCAAAGTGAAGAATGGTAGACAGCATAGACTCCCTTGGACTCGGTCAATTTCAGGGGGTTTGGCGGCAAACTCTACTGAGGTTAAGCGGTGCAGAAAAGACCGCTACGTCAATTCTCTGTAAAATCCCAAATAATTCATAAGCTTGAATTATTAGCGCCAATATAGAAAGAAATAGTCTATATATTTAATCCGTCAAGGGGTGTAATGCTTTGTATTGAAAGTGGGGAGTTTGAAGGAGTTCGAGGGAGATGTGCCCCTCGAACTAGACAATCACTTATCGTTTTAGATAGTGCTTGTATGAATAAGTATTCGGTTTGAAGTAGAGTTTGGTGTACTCAAATATGCTGCCGTCTTTCAGCTTACCCGTCGAGAGCAATCGAATGATCGGCACATCAGAAGGTATTTCAAATACCTCGCATAAATGGCTATCTGGCATCACCGCTTCAAAATCTTGTAGCGCGCCGTCGATCTGTAGGCCGAGATCTTTTTCAAGATACTGATACTTAGAACCTTGTAGCGACATGATGTTCATTTGTGGGAACATCGCAACCGGCATATAGGAGTCTTCATAAATGGATGGTACACCATTAATCAGCTTAAAGCGGCGAATGAAATAGACCTTCTCATCCATACCAATCTTTAGCGCAGCAGCCACATCTTCATCAGGATCTGCTAGGGTAAACTCGACCACCTTATACTCAAGCGTCGACCCTGCATCACTCATATATTCACTGGTACTGCGTAGGTTCGACATAGAACCTGTCATGGTTTTGCCGATAATTGTCGAGCCTGCGCCCTGACGTTTTTCGACCAAGCCGAGCTTAACCAATTCTTCAATGGCTTTTCGTACCGTAATGCGACTCACGGAATACGCATCGATAAGGTCTCGCTCGGTAGGAAGCGTGTCGCCAATGGCAAACTCTTCCGAATCAATGCGGGACTTAAGGTCCTGCATTACCTTTTTATATAACATTTTCTCACCTCGTAGCTGCCAAGCTATCACCACCATAAATACAAATCAATAACCAATTAAGCCATATCCGTCACAACTTCCTCACCACAGACTAGAAACATCCTATATAGGTGTCTTTTTTTATGCCTCAAATCACATATTTGGTGCTTTATTTGTACTCAATCACACTTTATTCATTATATATTTGTCATGCTTATTTTTCAGGCGTAATGTTAATGGTGTCGAAAGACAACGAGAAACAAAAAGTTATTACATCAATAAATAACAACACTAATAACAAAAAGGACCCTTCCATGTTAAGTGCTATCCAACGCTTAGGTGGAGCAATGTTTACCCCAGTTTTGCTGTTCCCTTTTGTCGGGATTTTAGTGGGACTAACCATTGTTCTAAAAAACCCCATCTTTGTAGGCGACCTCGCCGATAAAGACGGTCTGTACTATCAAATTCTGCAAGTCATTGAAGAAGGTGGCTGGACTATCTTCCGTAACATGGCTCTTCTGTTTGCAGTTGGCCTGCCAATCGGTCTTGCAAAAACCGCTCACGCTCGAGCAGTTATGGTCGTCATGGTCTCTTATCTCACCTTCAACTACTTTGTCGGCGCAATGGGTGGATTCTGGGGCGAGTTCTTTGGCGTTGACTTCTCTCAAGCCATTGGCGGCACGTCTGGACTGACTGAAATTGCAGGTATTAAGACACTAGATACCGGTATCTTTGGTGCCATCATTATCTCTGGCTTTGTTACCTGGATTCATAACCGCACGTTTGAAAAACAGCTACCCGCGTACTTAGGTATTTTCCAAGGTGCTTCATTCGTCGCGATGATCTCATTCTTCGCAATGCTACCAGCGGCTTGGCTTACGCTTTACATCTGGCCTTCTATCCAGCATGGCATCTTAAACCTACAAGGCTTCTTAGTAAGCTCAGGTTCATTCGGTGTTTGGCTATACACATTCTTAGAACGAATTTTGATTCCAACAGGTCTGCACCACTTTGTTTACGCCCCATTTGTCTACGGTAACGTCGCTACACCAAACGGCATCGTTGTTGACTGGTTTACTAACCTAGAGACCTTTACTCAATCTGCCCAATCGATGAAAGATCTCTTCCCTGCTGGCGGCTTCGCTCTGCACGGCAACTCTAAGATCTTCGGCTGTACAGGTATTGCACTAGCGATGTACCACACAGCGAAACCTGAAAACCGTAAAAAAGTAGCAGCGCTGCTTATTCCAGCAACCCTTACTGCGGTATTGGTGGGTATTACAGAACCACTAGAGTTTACCTTCCTATTCATTGCACCTTGGCTGTTTGCTATCCATGCGATTCTAGCAGGTACCATGGCAATGGTGATGTATACCTTCGGCGTTGTCGGCAACATGGGTGGCGGTCTGATTGAGTTCGCAACCGGCAACTGGATTCCACTGCTTGGCAACCACACCAGCATGGTCATTACACAAATTGCTATCGGTCTATGTTTCACAGCCATCTACTACGTGACCTTCAAGTACCTTATTGTCAAGTTCGACGTGCCAATCGCTGGTCGTGGCGAGGCTGAAGTGAAGCTGCATACCAAGAAAGACTTCAATGAAAAACACGGTATTACGGGTAAAGGCGCGGCGGCAGGTGCAACACCTCTACAAATCCAAGCCGTAGAGACAATTGAAGGCTTGGGCGGTGTACACAACATCGAAGACCTAAGTAACTGCGCAACAAGACTTCGCGTCACGGTCAAAGACCCAAGCAAAGTGATGTCTGCAGAGTACTTTATGGAAACCGGCGCCGTGAACATCGTGAAAAATGGCAAAGCGATTCAAGTGATTATCGGTCTGAATGTCCCACAACTTAGAGAAGAGTGCGAAAAGATCTACAGCGCTTCAAAGACCGTGGACATGACACTCAGTCCAGCAACCTAAACAACTCCACAACTAACAACGTTTTTAATAATAAAGGGCGGAAAGTTTGCCGCCCTAGTCCAAGTGAGGCATATCATGAAACAAGAATTCTCAGTAGTTATCGCAGGCGGCGGCTCAACTTTCACTCCAGGTATCGTAATGATGCTGCTTGAAAACCAAGAGCGTTTTCCAATCCGCAAGCTGAAATTCTATGACAACTTTGCTCAGCGCCAAGAAACCATCGCTGAAGCATGCAGAATCTTACTGAAAGAACGCGCTCCTCATATCGAGTTCTCTTACACCACTGACCCAGAAGAAGCATTCACTGACATCGACTTCTGTATGGCACACATTCGCGCAGGTCTTTATGCAATGCGTGAGCAAGATGAGAAAATCCCTCTACGCCACGGCTGTGTAGGTCAAGAAACCTGTGGCGCGGGTGGTGTGGCTTACGGTCTTCGTTCAATCCCTGCTGTGATCGAAATGATCGACTACATGGAAAAATACTCTCCAAACGCATGGATGCTGAACTACTCTAACCCAGCCGCTATCGTTGCTGAAGCGTGCCGCGTGATGCGTCCAAACTCTAAAGTACTGAACATCTGTGACATGCCAATTGGCATTGAGACTCGCATCGCTGAGATCCTTGGTTACGACGATCGCAAACAGTTCGACATCATGTACTACGGCCTAAACCACTTCGGTTGGTGGAAAGAGTTTAAAGATGCGAAAACGGGAGAAGACCTAATGCCACGCATCAAAGAGTACATCAAAGAGAACGGCTACCTACCACCAAGCGCGATGAATGGTGCTCAGCATACTGATGAGTCTTGGAAAGAAACCTTTATCAAGGTTCGCGATGTATACGCACTCGACCCAGAAACCATTCCAAACACGTACCTCAAGTACTACATGTACCCAGACTATGTGGTTGAGCACTCAAACAAAGAGTTCACCCGCGCGAACGAAGTCATGGAAGGTCGTGAAAAAGAAGTATTCACTGAGTGTCACCGCATTATCGCAGCAGGTACAGCCGTGGATACCACTATCGAAGTGGAAGAGCACGCCTCTTACATTGTTGACCTAGCCACTGCTATCGCCTTCAACACCAAAGAGCGCATGCTGCTTATCGTTCCAAACAACGGCGCTATCAGTAACTTCGACCCAACAGCCATGGTAGAAATCCCATGTATCGTTGACAACACAGGTGCGAAACCACTGCAAATCGGCGCGATCCCTGAGTTCCAAAAAGGCATGATGAGCCAACAAGTTTCGGTGGAGAAGCTGGTTGTGGAAGCACACGTAGAAGGCTCTTACCAAAAACTTTGGCAAGCACTGACTCTATCAGCAACCATTCCAAGCGCGACCGTTGCAAAAGCGATTTTGAATGACCTGATTGAAGCGAATAAAGAGTATTGGGTTGAAATGAAGTAATTGGTGTTTAGCCAACTTCACTAACAAACCAACTTATACTCATCGTCACCCCTGCGCAGGCAGGGGTCTTCTTTAAGCGCGCACCAAGCCTGAGTAGATTCCTGCCTGCGCAGGAATGACGGCGTGGGTAGTTCTGGTGTCCTAAAAGAGTCGTCACCCCACTAGCCGTGCGCCTGCCCACGCAGGGGTCTTCTATACGCGTGCACCAAGCCATGATTAGATTCCTGCCTGCGCAGGAATGACGGTGTTGATGGTTCTGTTGTCCTAAAAGAGTCGTCACCCCACTAGCCGTGCGCCTGCTCACGCAGGGGCTTCTGTAAGCGCGCACCAAGCCTTAAGTAGATTCCTGCCTACGCAGGAATGACGGAGGTTTTTAGTGTTATCGCAATCAAAATAGTCGTCACCCCTGCGTAGGCAGGGGTCTTCTACAAGCGTGCACCAGGCCTCAAGCAGATTCCTGTCTACACAGGAATGACGGTGTTAGTGGTTCTAACCCCAAACGACCAATTATTTGGGCATTTTACGGAGCAACATCCATGTTGAGTATTACCACACTCGGCTACATCGCAGCGCTGTGCACAACGTGTTCCTTTGTCCCACAAGTGCTGCACATTCTTAAAACCCGTGATACACAATCGATATCACTTGCCATGTATTCCATCTTTGTCACCGGAGTCGCCCTTTGGTTAATCTATGGTCTGCTGGTTGTCGACTTGCCTATCATCATTGCCAATGCGATTACTCTGATACTTGCGTCAATCATACTGATACTCAAAATCAAAGATGTCACCACCAGCAAACTAAACCGCCTCCCCAAGCCCGCGCTTGATAAAGCGTGACCTCCAAGCCAAGCACCCCCAGCTTGGCTTTTTTCATTCTCAAACTCTTGAACTGTACAACAGTTTGTATAGGTGTCATGGCGCTATAGTTTCTGCAATTCAAACACTTATAAAAAACAAGGATACGTCATGTTGTCTTATTCTCTTCGTACCTCAATCATAGCGATCTCTATCGCCGCCTCCAGTAGTGCCATCGCATCTCAAGAAGCGCCCGTGACACCAGAAAATACCTTTCCAAGCACACAAGCGTGGCTCACACACGCAAAACAAGGGCTCGCTCCCTACTGGATGCATGAAGCCGCGCAAGGTGTGCCAGTCGGCAACTTTCCAACATTTCGCTGCGATAACGGAGAGCTATTAGACGTATCAAATGTCTGTCCAGAGCTGCAACACGGCTGGATCACCCCTCACTTTGGGCGCGAATACACACGCATGAAATCACGCCAGACGTACGCTTATGGTGTTCTATTTCACCTTACTGGCGATGTTAAAGCACTCGAACTTGCCAAAGACGGGGCTTATTACCTCATCGAGCAACTTCAAGACACCGAGAACGGTGGGTTTATCTCGTTTACCGAAGACGATAAGCCGGGTCTAAAGTGGACGCAACGCACCTCTCAAGACCAAGCTTACGCCCTTGTGGGTCTTGCAATGTACTACTACCTAACCCGCGATCCTAAGGTAGAAAAAGCACTCATCGAGCAGCAAGCATTCATCTTTGATAAATACAAACTCAACAACGACGTCGGCTTAGCCTGGGTATTGGAAGATGGTGATGAGCAAAGCGCCAAGCAACACGAACTCGTCGCACAGCTTGATCAAATCAATGGCTACATGCTCCTTGTCGCTCCCCTACTCCCTGAGCCCCACAAAACCAAGTGGCTAGCGGATCTCGAGTGGCTAACGCAAATCTTGGTCAATGATTACCACTCTGATGATGAGCAGCGATTCTACGGAGCCATTCACCACAAAGCTGTCATGCAGCCTAACGCTAAACACAATGACTTCGGTCATACGATTAAAGCGTACTGGATGACATACCTCACCGCTCAGCTACTCGATAAACCAGACTGGGAAACCTTCGCTAAACAAGGCATGGAAGTGACGCTAGAAAGAGCCCAATACAACATGCCATTTGAATATGTCGCCGATTACTTCCCGAAAGAGCAGCAAGCAGCGTTAAAAGGAACCACCATCCCAACATGGCAAAGCAGACCTAACAGTGGTGGTGCCTCTTCATGGGAGTGGGCGGAGCTTGACCAAGCGGCTATGACGCTCTCTATGGGTGCCGGAAAAGTCAAAGCGCCACTTGGTTATACCACCACGGGCTTTATGGATGTGTGGGTTGACCATAAGTATGGTGGTGTGGGTCTAAACCCTAAATCGACCAAAGCATTTCATTGGGGAAATGGTTATCACCAATTTGAACACGCGCTCATTGGCACGTTGGCATCCGGTTCACTCAATCACAATCCAGTGACCCTTTATTACGCGGTTAACGATGAGTCACAACCGAGCTTCACGCCATACTATTACCAAGGCAAAGTGAACAAGACTACATCGCTCAATAATGGCAAGGTTCAGGCGGTGAGCTTCAGTGACATCACACCTTAGCTTTTACAAAAAAAGAGCTGAAGTCATGTAAATAAGTTAAGAAAATCGAAGAAACGGGCAGGAATCACTTGGTTTCAAAGGCATAACCTGCGACAATCCGCCCGTTATTCACCCTTGATTACAGATGGTCAATTATGCAAATCTTAGTACGCAACCTATCTCGCGAAACCACAGAGCACGATGTACGTCTTCAGTTCCGTGAGTACGGTCGAGTTACCGAATGCACACTAGTACTAGACAAAGAGACAGGAAAGTCTAAGGGCTTCGCGTTTGTAACCATGCCAGACGCAGAAGAAGCAAAGGTAGCAATTAAAGAGCTAAACCTAACCATGTTTGGTGGCAGCAAGATCCGCGTTAAGTTCGCCGGTCACTAATCTTCCAGATCAAGTTGCCTAATATGGCTAGCGAGATCGCTTAGTCATGAAGCTAGAAAACACCAACCAGTACGGTTGGTGTTTTAGTTTGTGGCTACACGAAATCAGCTATGCTTCAGTGACTAGGCATGAAACGCCCCAGTTTCACGAGCATCCGCATACGCTTTCTTGATCACATCCGCTATCTTCTCTGCAATCATAATCGTTGGCGCATTGGTATTACCCCCGACCAAGGTTGGCATCACCGACGCATCGACCACTCTTAGGTTTTCTAGCCCATAAACCGATAGTTCATTGTCCACCACGGCTAATGGGTCTTTCTCAGTACCCATTTTACAGGTACCAATTGGGTGGTACTGGGTATCAGCGCGATTGCGAATATCTTGCTCGATCGCCTCATCGTCATTTGGGTCAACAGGATAAAAACAATCCCCGCGAACCTCATCAAACGCCGCGCTATTGAGCATTTGATATTGCTTCTTCCATCCTTTAATCATGACTGCCATATCGTCAGGGTCTTTAAAGAAAGCGGGATCAATCTGCGGAGCATCATAAGGGTCGGCGCTATTGAGTTTCACCGTCCCAGTGCTTTTTGGTCTTAGCAAGGTGACATGGGAGCTAAAGCCATGACTGGCATGGATTTTTCGCGCGTGATCGTCTACAACCGCCACCACAAACACAAACTCGAGATCCGGTACCGACACGCTATCATCTGAGCATAAAAAACCGATGCCCTCAGCAAAGTTACTACTCAGCTTGCCTTCACGCTGTCTGAGCCATTTCGGCAATGCTTTGGACATTTCCGCCGCCATCTGCAGCGAGACCCCAAACGTATCTCGCTTCGCGGTACATTTATAGCTGTGCACCAAATCGATGTGGTCTTGCAGGTTCTCCCCAACGCCCGGTAGCTCGTGTACCTGCTCAATGCCATGCTTATCGAGTTCTGCTTTAGCGCCCACACCGGACAGCTTGAGGATCTGCGGCGAGCCAAATGCGCCCGCGCTCAAAATCACTTCTCGATCGCAGAAAATCTGAAAGCGCTGATCTTTCAATCCATACTCAACGCCCACTGCGCGCTTGCCCTCAAACAAAACCTTGTGGGTGGTCGCTTTGGTCAGCACGGTTAGGTTAGGTCGGTGAAGATTCGGCGTCAGGTAAGCTTTTGCTGCGCTGCATCGCTCGCCATTTCTCTGCGTAACTTGCGTTTGCATCGCGCCAAGCTGCTCTTCACCGTTCACATCTGGGTTTCTAGGCACCCCGATAGATTCACAGGCATCGAGATAACGCTCAACCATCTCACTCGGTGAGCGCAGGTTCGCTACATTGAGCGGCCCACCTTGACCGTGATACTCATCGTTCAAGACTTCGTTATTCTCTGCCTTTTTAAAGTAAGGCAGACATTGCTCATAGTCCCAGCCGCTGTTTCCTAATGACGCCCAAAGGTCGTAATCGTAACGGTGCCCACGTGCATACATCATGGCATTGATCGAGCTCGAGCCACCAAGGGTTTTACCTCGCGGTTGATAGCCCTTGCGACCATTCAATCCAGGCTGAGGCACAGTCTCAAAACCCCAGTTATTTATCTTGGTCGGCATCATGACCACGCAGCCAACAGGTGTGTGAATAAATGGGCTTGAGTCCTTGCCACCCGCCTCTAGCAAGCAGACTGAAACAGACGGGTCTTCGGATAGACGTGAGGCAAGCACACACCCAGCAGAGCCGCCGCCAACAATAATAAAATCATAGCGATCCATTGCCGATCTCCTCTGCAACGGTTTTGGCGATATCAAGTGGATGCAACTCTCGCTTGAGGATCTTGCCAGTCGCTGTCATTGGAAGCGATGAGCGAATAAAGACCCGGCGCGGATACTTGTAGTCCGCCAACTGGCTTTTGCACCATGCGACCAGAGTTTCCCCATCGCAGCTTGAGGTCTCATGGAGCACCACGTGCGCGTGTATCTCTTCCCCCTAGCCTTTCATCATGTTCCCCAACCACTGCAACCATCTCGACATCAGGGTGGCACATCAATACCTCTTCGATTTCTCGCGGATAGACGTTGTAGCCGCCGCGTATAATCATGTCTTTGACGCGATCGACAATGAACAAATTACCGTGCTCATCCAAACGTCCAATATCACCCGTTAAAAACCAACCATCTCGGATCGACTCCGCGGTTGCTTCGGCTCGTCCATAATAGCCCTTCATCACACTAGGGCTCTTAATGCACACCTCTCCTAGCTCGCCGCAGGTTAACGTGTTGCCCTGAACATCGGTAATCTTGATCATATGACCACACAAAGGCTGTCCAACACTGCCCGGCAGCCTATCGCCATCGATATGATTAAAGGTGGCGACAGGTGCGGTTTCCGACAATCCATAGCCTTCCAAAACAGGCAGTTCAAATCGTGATTCAAACTGGCGAATCACTTCCACTGGCATAGATGCCCCACCCGAAACACCTAACCTCAAGCTATGTTTAACCTGCTCAGATTGCTCTGGTGACTGCTCGCCAGCGGTAAGCAGTGCAATGTACATGGTTGGCACGCCAGCAAAGACACTCACCTTATGCGAGATGATCTGCTCTATTACGAGCTTGGGCTCAAAGCGCGGGATCAACACCATGGTCGAGCCGGTTAACACACTCGCGTTCATCATCACGGTTTGACCAAAACTGTGGAATAAAGGTAGGGTCAACATCGTGGTGTCGCTGTACTCAAGACGCATCAAATACTGTGACGCCATGGCATTGGTCAGCATATTTGTATGAGAAAGCTCTGCCCCCTTGGGTTGCCCTGTGGTACCAGAGGTATAGAGAATAACAGCGGTGTCATCGCCTTGCCTTGCGATGGATTCAAACGGCTGCGATGATGCCTCTAGCCAGGTCTCAAGTGAATGCTCAGCATTGGTTGATGCAAGCATAGGGATAAAGTGCTCACAGTGCGGTGCCTGAGCAAAGCCAATTCTTCCATACTGCTCCTCGGCACTGGTTTGCGGCGCTTCAAAACAGAAATACGCTTTGGCATCTGAGTCATTCAAGTGATAAGCAATTTCTCGACTCTTGAATAGAGTATTGAGGGGGACTACCACGCATCCAGCTTTCAAAATGCCGTAATACGCAATGGGGAAATAGGTCATATTGGGGCACGATAGCGCCACTTTATCACCCGGTACTAAGCCAAGTTTTACTAAGTGGTGAGCCACAATGTTTGCGTAGTCGTCCAACTGCTGATAACTCACGTCATCGGTGCCCATTTTAAGTGCGGCTTTGCTAGGGAAAAGCGCAGCACTTCGCTCTAGATTAACGGCGAGGTTGTGCATCTTAGGTCTCCTTTTGGGGTGTACGACGCCAGCCCTCGCTGGCGTGTCGAAGATTCTTGTAAGACGAAGGTTTGAATGTGTTATTGGATAAAACTGAGCTGTCGCTAACTGCGTTTATTCAGACTCGGATCTGGCTTGCCGACAAAGACGCGTACGACCAGCCTCTGAACCCAGGTACCGTAAGGGGGAGAGAACAGTTGAATCGGGAACCAACCGCGCATCTGCAATACTGAGCGGGCATGACTTAACTCCCGAAAGCCCTCTTCGCCATGATAGTTACCAATACCAGAGTTACCCACGCCGCCAAACGGCACAGAATGGTTAAGCACATGCCAGCCCCAATCATTGATAGTGACACCGCCGCTATGAGTCTGCTCTAACACATGCTCACGCAACGCTTTATCGTGACTAAACAGGTAACAAGCGAGTGGTCTTGGGCGCTCTGTGATGTACTCAATCACATCATCGATGTCTCGGTAGCCGTGGACAGGCAGTAGCGGACCAAATATCTCTTCCTGACAAATACGCATGTTGGGAGATAGATTGGTCGCTACATAAAGCGGTGTTTTACGCCCTTCACCATCCGGCAAGCACTGAGTGATGGTTGCGCCTTTCTGCTTGGCGTCGTCAAGCAGCTCATTGAATCTTTGATGCTGAGCATCATCCACCAGCGAGGTGTAGTCAGCATTTCCCTTGATGTCACCGTACATCGCGATATGACTCTGCTTTAGCGCCTCAACAAACTCGGTCACTTTAGACTCGGGAACAAACGCGTAATCAGGCGCAATACAGATCTGGCCAGAGTTAAAGCCTTTGCCATGAGCAATGCGGCTCGCTGCTGTTTGAATATCGTAATCGTCAAACACAATAACCGGAGATTTACCGCCAAGCTCAAGCGTGACCGGCGTTAGATTCGCAGCCGCATTGGCCATAATGAGTTTTCCACTAGCTGGCGAGCCGGTGAAAACCAGATGATCAAAAGGAAGGTGAGAGATCTCCATGGCCTCAGGATGAGTACCACCGACGATTCGAACCAGATCCGTTGGGTAGATCTCTGCCAACATGCGTTTCAGCACCTTAGTGGTTGCTGGGCAGTTTGGAGGCATCTTGATCATGCATCGATTACCCGCCGCCAAAGCGGTGATCATAGGACCAAGCGATAGATAGAGTGGGAAGTTCCACGGACAGATAATGCCAACCACGCCTTTTGGCTGATAACGGACCTCTAGCTTGTTACCCTTGAACAGCCATTCCGTAGGGCGACGCTGCGATTTCATCCAGCCTTTGAGGTGGCTAAGCACGTGTTTGATATCGAGAACCGGCGCTAACACATCCGCCATGAAGGACTCCGTATGGCTACGTCCGCCAAAATCGTCACTCATCGCCTCTGCCAACACATCTTGATAGCGAGTCAATTGCGTTTTCAGAGCTTGTAAACGCTGCTTTCTTATCGCAAGACTTGGGTTCGTCTCTTGTTGATATGCCTGTTTAAGCTCGGAAAACCACGTCGATAATTCACTCAACTCTGGAGCATTACATTCAACCAAGTTACTTTTTGACCAATCAATCATTTCGCTCATTTATTTTTCCCGCATGCCATTTTGCTCAATTACAACATTCTGATAACATCAATCACAGGTTGCATAGAGACAAAAAACGGTGATATTCGGACATTCGTCAGACATGAGGTGTCCGAGTTTGAGCTATGTTGACGCTAACTTATTGAAAATAGGTCAATTCGGAACGGGAGAATCAGCAATGCAGTACACGGCAGTCTACGAGCCCGATTTACAAGCGTGCGGGATTTTAGATCTTCAGCTTATGACTCGATACCTTGAGGGTAAAATGCCGTGCGAATCCTTGTTTGAAGGCACCCCACTGACCGCCGACCAACTCTACCAACCCGATACTAAGGTAACGATGGCGCAAAAGATGGCGATTTTCAGCAACGCCCTCTCCCATGTTCATGAACCTGGTCTCGGTTTAAAGGTGGGTCAACAAGCAAGGTTTAGCGACTTTGGTGTATTGGGTTACGCCGTTTTTAGCAGCAATACTATGTTGGATGCCCTAATGATGGGCTTTAAATACTTGCGCTTAGCGGGACCTGTTTTAAAAAAGCAGATGTGGGTTGAAAACAACTTAGGGTATTTTCGAGCAGAGCAGCTCGTTGACCTCAGAGACTTACTGCCCTTCTTTTGCGAATATTGGTTTACTGCTATTCAAAACCTCTGTGAAGAAGTGATGCAGCAACCGTTCTCATCCAAACTGATTCGCTTTCCTTACCCCGAGCCAGAACACAGCGAGCTCTACAAAGAGATATTCCACTGCCCCGTTGAGTTCAATGCCGACTATCTTGAGTGGCAGTTTGACGCCACCACACTCTATGACCCACTCCCAGCCGCCAACACCATGACACTGCAAATGTGTCTAAAGTCATGTGATGAGCTGCTCGCAACAGTACAGGGCTCCACCAGCCTCAATGAGAAGATCACTCAGTTGTTTGTCGAGCGACTTGGCAACTATCCATCCATTGAAGCGCTCTCGTCAGAGCTCGGCATGTCATCACGCACACTGCGTCGCCACCTAAAGAACGAAGGTACCAGTTACCAACAACTGCTTGATGATGTCCGTTATCGCCTAGCAAGGCACTATCTTCTGAACACGCAGATTACGATTGAAGAGATATCCGATCGTGTCGGCTTTTCTGATAGCGCCAACTTTCGACACGCCTTCAAAAAATGGAGTGGCCACTCACCAAAAGGGTTTAGGAACAGCCAAGACCTAAGCAGTTAAAGAGCGCCTACAGACAATCGCTAAAAGCCGCCATCTAACCCACTCATTTTCAAGTGATATCGCCTGTAATCTGAACAATTTGGCTTTGTTCTATGCGATACCGTACAAAACTCACTTTTTTGTATTGCAACGAAGTATTTGCCGTTCTAGCCTATAAACAGTTCAATACACTCAAAAGGAATTCTAGTGTCCCTTCTTCGTACAACTTTTGCACTATCGCTCCTTATGACCGCGACCGCTCACGCGAGTAATGTCCAATTTCTTGTTGGCGTCGACAACAACAAAGGCTTTGCCGGCGGCATCGAAGCCTTGGTCTACGACAACTTCATTATCGGCGGACAAGCCAACCTCGGCTCAACCGATGAAACCCAATCCCAAGGCGGTTCACTCCCAGATGTCCCTGACGCGACATTCACCCAGAAGAAATCTTCCCAAGCCTACTCGCTTTATACTGGCTACCGATTTAAAGAAAACATGCTCGACGGGTTAACCGTAAAGCTAGGCATCAGCAAAACCAGTATCAACCTCAGCGAAGATGCATACAACTCCTCGGGTAATTCAGCCGTGGTCTATGACATCAACGAAAGCAAATACCAACCTTTCGTCGGTCTTGGCTACCACATCAGCGAGCGCATTTCACTTAATGTACACGCGAACTTAGCGGGTATTGATACGATTGAGATCGAAGGTGAAACGGTTAAGTCTGGGTTTGAAAGGACGACGTTGAGTTTTTTGGTTGGGTTTACTTTTTAGTCATTTGAAAACAGTAACTTCAGGTCCTATATGAGGCGGTTAATGTAATCTACGTCGGTCACTAGCTCGCTACGTGGTCGACTCATTTATAGCGTTCATTTTGCCAATCCTAGCGCCTAAGTTTCTTTGAATATAATGATACGCCCGCCAGTAATTAAAAACTCCTCCAATAAAGAACAGAAAACTCCCAACTAAAAACTGCCAAGTCAGATAATTAGCAAGCAGAATCGACTCGTCAGGCACTCCGCCTTCCCAAAGCCCTGGAAATGAACCAACAGCAAATAGCACACTGCCCACGATAAACGTCACCGCTGTCAAGTTGGTGAGCTGCCCCTCAGTACCACCAGCACTACTGGTATCAGCAACGATGTTGACGCTGGCTCCGATAACAAAAAGCGTACTACCAATAATGAACATCAATGCGCTGTGTGCAGAGTAGCTGTCATCGATAAACGAAAACACTCGGCCCGCTACAAACATCAAGGTACCAAACAGGTAGATGTAGGAAGCGGTGTATTCCAGCTGTTTTCTCGATAAGTCAGAGGATGTTTTGCGCCAATAACGGTGGACGTCATAAAGGTCGTGGACATTGACGATCAGGTAGCAAAGCGAACCGGCAAAGAAGATCCACTGTCCGAGCGTCGAGTAGCTTTGAAAGCTTGGGAACAGTAATACGCTACCAACTAGGAAGAATAATCCACCAAACTTGTATAAGACCGCATTGAGCGTTTCCCATTTAAACTGGGATTTAGCGCTAGCGTCGTTGTCCGTCAGATGATGTATTCGTTTTCGGTTAGTGAAAAGGTGCGCCATGTCATTAGCCAAGTGGTAGGTGTCATACTAATAAGAAGGGTATCACGGCGCTACATTTCAACTTTATCGGGTTTGTATGATCACTTCCTCAGTTGTGATAGCGCGTATGACACCAGCTTCGGCTAGTCCTGCCTGCAAGTGAAGGCTTATTCGACTTAAACAAAGAGTGTCTAAAGCCGACACGACTACCAATGGAAATTCCCCCAAACAAGGTACAATCCGTGCTCAAATTTCTATGACCCTACGGCCTTTAATATGCACTCACCCCAACACTGCTTTAACCGATTTGATGTTGCTATCGAAGGCTACGAGTTACCAGAACAATTTACGTTTCCGTTCTATTACACTCCGCATCCACTGTGTGTACTAGCAGCAAATCAGCTTCAGCAGTATCTGCAAACACAAACCGACTTCGTTCATGATTTTGGAATAGAGGATGAAAGCCAAGGTCGAGGCAAGATGTTCGGTGTTTTGCTGGTACAAAGCCCACAAGGCGAAATCGGATTTTTGAGCGCCTTTTCTGGCAAGATTGCAGACCAAAACCTCCTACCCGGTTTTGTGCCACCTGTTTTCGACATGCTTACCGAAGACGGTTTTTTCCGAGAAGAAACTAACGCCATCACGAAAGCGCTTGCGACCTATAAGACCTTTGCCAACGCACCAGAAATCGCAATCCTCAAAGAGCAAATCGCTGACGAGCGTGCCGCTTATCAACAAGAAGAGCAAGCTCATCGCGATATTATGATTCAAGGTCGTGCCAGTCGCAAGCAACAGCGAAAAGAGGCGCAGCAAACCCTCAATGGCGAAGAGCTTCAGACCTTGCTCGAAGAGCTTGGCAAGCAAAGCGTTGCAGAAAAAAATACGCTCAAATACCTAAAGCTTAAGTGGGAAAATAAACTCGCCGTCAAAGAGCAGCGACTAGAAGAGATTGAGACTAATCTTGCGGAGCTTAGAGAGCACCATAAAGCGCTATCAAACGCTCTACAGCACAAACTTCACAAGCAGTATCGCTTTTTAAATCAACATGGCGAGACACGCGACTTGGTTGATATCTTCGCAGCGACCACAACTCCGATTCCACCAGCCGGTGCAGGCGAATGCGCTGCGCCAAAAATGCTTCAATATGCCTACAAGCACGGCTTTAAGCCCTTGGCTCTGGCGGAGTTTTGGTGGGGCGCGTCACCAAAGTCAGAGATCCGCAAACACGGCAGTTTTTACCCATCATGCAACAACAAATGCCAACCTATCTTAGGGCACATGCTGCAAGGACTAAACGTCGAGCCTAACCCGCTTGAACAGAACTGGGCGGAAGATAAAGAGTTGGAAATCGTGTTCCAGGATGAGGCTATGGTGGTCATCAATAAACCACCTGGCCTACTTTCAGTGCCAGGCAAGACCATTAAAGACTCAGCTTATACTCGTTTACAAGCGCTATTCCCCGATGTAGAAGGCCCATATGTGATTCACCGCCTCGATATGGCCACATCCGGACTGCTCGTGTTCGCCTTCACCAAACGCGCCAACAAGAGCCTGCAAAAGCAGTTCATTACCCGTGGTGTCCAAAAGCGCTATGTCGCAATGTTAGAAGGTGTACTGACTCAAACTGAAGGTGATATTTCATTGCCAATGCGTGGCGATCCCGATGATCGCCCAAGACAACTGGTGTGTTACGAACATGGCAAGTCTGCAGAGACCCATTGGGAGTTGATTGAAGTCCGTGATGGCCGAAGCAAGGTGTACATGTACCCGAAAACAGGTCGAACTCATCAACTACGCGTTCATAGTGCTCATCATCTTGGGTTGAACATGCCTATGGTTGGAGACACGCTGTATGGAGAGAAGGCTGAGCGCTTACATTTGCATGCGGAGCAGTTGAAACTCGACCATCCGTATACGAAAGAGCGGTTAGTATTTCAGGTTGATAGTGAGTTCTAGAGTTGGATTGCTGTAAGCCCGCCATTTCGTGGATTTCGCGCGCAGCATTAAATTCACAAAACCTATCGCAGTTATAAGGCCACAAATTTCCGTGGCCTTACTCATTCCGCCTCAAAATCCTTTGAATAATTCTTTTCGATGAAAATCCAAATAGCGCTTATGTTGACCTACGATTGCAAACGACATGGTTTCATCGAGGCCGATGACATCTGGCCGTTCTAAGTACTTAGATATCATCACTTTTCCTTTGTTATCGAAGGAAATAAATCCTAAGTCGAACGCCTTATCTAGGTTCGCGAGCAACAATAATCCATTGTACTTATCCAGTCGCTCATCATTATTAGAGTCTCGCCAAGGCTTAATATGGGACGCTAGCAACAACTGTGTATTCTTATACCCTGTCAACGCACAGCCACCCCACATCTGGATCAGTTGAGCACGAAAGTTTCCCTGCCCTACTCTTGTATTAATTAGTATGGTCTTTTCTGTCTCGGTAAGCTTTTTATCCGACATCACCTGTCGTATATCCGCGTTCACATCTACCTGAGCCAAGTCAGCCAGAAAGTTATTATAGTGAACCAGCGCAGCGCTATACATCCCTTTCCCTTTACTGTCACGGTACTTAAAAATCTCCAGCGCCTTTACTCTTTGTTCCAGAGAAACAAAATGCTTGTGGGATTTCACCTCGATCAAAGGTTCACATATCTCATCAGCATCCATCAACCAATTTGAGATGGAACCACGAATCGCACTAAGGTAATTACTGGCTGTCTTTTCAGATTTGCCAATATCCAACAACCATCGATAGTACAGCGATCCCATATCGGTTAAGTTAGTGACCAAGGCATCTTTGATATCATTGGAAACAATATGACTCTGCATGTAATCAAAAAGTTCATCGTCTAAATAGGCGTGCGAGATCGCTTTCGATGTAAAGCGTTTGACGTTTTGTTCTTCGAATCCTTCGTTGTACTCAAGGTGCCAAAACCCCTCACTTCTCAGGTGAAAGAAAGGATTCTCTGGCGTGTTTCTATCTTTACCTTGCGCAAAACTCTTAAAATGACGAGTGAATTGGTCCCTTAGAGCCTGGTTAAGCACTATCTTGTTAGAAGCAATACTACCAACATGAATGAGATCCATCACGGCCAATAGCATACAGACCTTGTGAGGACTCTTCTTCCCACCAGCGCTATTCATATTAAGGCTTCGGAACTTATCCAGATACAGTTCAAGCGACATACTTTCCCTCGCTCTCACAAGCTAACTTCTTTTTCATTACGACAGTCTGCCAACTAACATCCTGTCGATGCTGCAGATCGTTACCGTCAAACACATCTGCTACTTCCAGATTGAGTTCGCTCGCCAATCTGCTTAGTTCTATTGCCGACACAGGAAAAGCCTCACGGCCATCAATAAATGGGCCATGCCGCAAAGTCACAATAAGCGTACCAGTATCTTTCATAACAACAGCAATTCTTTGTAGCGCATCTTTGCGATACTCTAATGGAAGGTGCATCCACACGGCAGAGATCAAAACGACATCAAAACACCGCTTTTGCTTCGCCACATTAGTTAACTCAGGTAACTTATCGTCTAACCAGCGTACTCCCGCACCAGTTTGCTTCATACCAATCTCTCGAAGCTGATGGCAAGGCTCGCACGCGATGACGTTACACCCCATAGTCTCAAACCAGTGAGCATCTCTTCCAGAGCCCGCACCAATATCAAGGACTTCAGCTTTTCCCCTTGGCCAATATTGATACCAAGTTTTATGCACTTCGGTTGAATCTAAAGCATTGTATTGCTCTGCAAGTGTTTCTGCATTTTCTTCATAAAAAGAGGATGTTATAGACATATTCCAAGCCCACTATTGAACTGGATCCATGGTATATCGCTTAGTTGCATAATACTAGAAAGTACTAGGATAGTACTAGAGGTTTTGAGTTGAATCACGGTTTAGTGTATTGGATGTGTTTCTGCTCTTGTGAAGGCAAATACGCTATCGGCCGAGACATAGCGGCCCCTAACGCGCTCACTAGGGTAAACAATCAGCCGCACGAATTGTGCGTCGAACAATTGCTCTAGTACAGATAGATACAACGAAAAAGCCCCAGCATTTCTGCTGGGGCTTCGAATTTGGCGGTGAGTGAGAGATTCGAACTCTCGATACGTAAAGCTACGCTTTCACCATCACCTAACGGCGATGTGCCGTATATAGGTCAATAACTTATCTTCAGTAAGATAGCAAACCCACTGTTGATTGTGTGCGTTTGTGTGGGCTGATTTTACACGATTTTACTTTTTCGATACAGCATATCTCTGCATCCTAATGTAATATTCATTACTTAACTTTTAATACACAAGGCAGTGGAAAGTTAATAGATGCGCGCTGAAGAGGTTTAGAGCGTCCATTGCTTCCTTAATCGAATACTAAGGAGGCCTAAAATGGTCAATCAGTTTTCTATAACGAAAACCATCATTGAATCGAATCTAAAGCAAGCGCACGGAATCACAGCCACTGAAAAGTGCGTTTTGATTACACTTTCTAGTTACTTCGGTAATCAAGAAAACCCTTCCGTGTTCACATGCTACCCAAGCCAAAATCGTATCGCTAGAGAAGTAGGTTGTACTCGTCCAACCGTGAACAGCGCACTTCAAAAGTTTGAGCGATTAGGGTTCTTGAGGGCGAACTACCGCAGCACACCTGAAGGTGGCAACACTTCAAAACTCTATACATGGCTTGGTATTCCAACAACAGAAGAACTGGAAAGCGAAAGCTCTGACGAGCCAAGCGAGTCTGACGTTGTGGAAACTAGAACGGAAGTAGAAGAAGCACTTACTGAAACGCCAGTAGTCGTGGAGTCTACACCTTCCCTTCAACCTGAAAGTAGACATGAATCAGTGCCTACTTCAGGCTGGTGGGCCGATTTAGAAGAAGCAATCGCTGAAGATGAATCACCGTTCTGAGATGGCCCCTTCGGGGGCTTTCTTCTCTCTTTGACAGAGTATGTAGCATCAGAATACTACCCCTATCCAATCTCGCTACAGGCCTTGTAGCATAAAGCTTCACCCCATGTTAATCGAGTAGACACAAACATACTAAGGAACAGACTAGTTAATCTACTATTTATCCTACCAATTAATAAGTACGCTGAAAGAAAAAGAGAGAAATCACAAATAGACTTCCCCCCTTTCAGTGTCAATACATGTGGCCGTTCGGTGCATACATTAAACCGCTGATTCAATACCATATGTATACCTATCGACTAAACCCTACCAACGGCATGACCTTTCAAATGACAACTCAGTAATTCTGCAAAATAAGTGTTGACTCTCAGTCCACCCTGCACTATTCTAAAAATGTGCAGACGAAACCGTCTGTAACGCTCTTTCAAAATACCTAAGTATTCGTGATTAGTTAATTGGCTTAACCGCCGTTCATTTGTTTACTCAAAATGGACTATGTTTTCAGCCCACATACGAATTTATCTTCTTATCGGGATATCTCGTATCGCATCGTTGAATAATGATGTTGGCGGCAGGAAATACCAGAGTATTTGCTCTGGAGGTGTTGGTTGGTTTGTTTACTGTGTTTCTATTCGGTCACGATGTGCAATTGCGGCAGGGTACATCCGTATCCGATTAGGCAACAATTCAACTAAAGGTATTATTTATGAAATTGAAAGAAACTCTCACGTCGCTAAAAGCGGCAAGAGAAAAATGCGTTAACACAGTAGACAAAGGCACACTGGACAAAATTGATGGAGCAATTCGTCAACTTGAGTCTTTAGAGAAAGTAGAATCAAAACCAAATAAGATGCAGTGGCTTGCAGGTGCAGTAAGGGTATTAACTCTTCTAAAACTACTGGTCGGTGACATTGATTTAGGATGATAGATGCTTTTCGAATGTGCAACCGACCAAATAAATCCTCCCTTCAACAAAGAGCGAACCAGTTATGTTACCTATCGGACAAACCATAAAAGAGCTGAGACTACTTAAGGGACTATCCTTAAGCCAAGTCGCACAGCTATCCGACATGGACAAATCGTACCTATCAAAGATAGAGAACGACAAAAGAGACCCTTCGATAACCTCCCTAGAAAAAATATGTGCCGCAATAGAGATTCCGCTTAGCATATTGATACTAATGTGCGATGAAAATGAAGATGGGCCATTCAGCGTACTAACCGATGAATTAAAAGAGTTGGCAAGAGAAATAATTAGTGCATAACCTTTCTCCAGTTTATAAGCAAAAACCTATCAGCAGCATAGATGCACTTTGCCGACTACTTCAAGTAGAGCAAAGAGACTTACTTTCATTGGCGGAAAAATCCAACTCTCATTATTTTAAAAAAACAGTGGAAAAGAGTGGCTCTAAACCAAGGGTTACTTACAAAGCATCCCCCCAAGCTTCGCCCTATATTAGACTCACTAAAAGATAGAGTGTTCTCTTGTGTGAGCTTCCCTGCTTACATTGCTGCTGGTCAGCTAGGTAAGAGTTACGTGGCTAATGCAGAGTCCCATATTGGTGCAAAAATGTTAATGTCCGAAGACATTAAAGACTTCTTTCCATCGATTACGCAGTCCCAAGTCGAAAACGTATACAAATATTTCTTCAAATTTGCCCCTGATGTATCCCTGTTACTTTCAGAGCTTTGCACAAAGGATGGTAAGCTAGTACAAGGTAGTCCACTAAGTGGTTATCTTGCTAACCTAGTTTTCTTTAGAGAAGAACACTCCATTGTTGCATCGTGTATCGAGCATGGGCTGCATTACACACGCTACTACGACGACATTCACATTAGTTCGTGCCAACCATTCTATGAAGAAGTGCACGACTTAAAGCAACAGTTATACGGAATGATGGGTCGTGTTGGAGTTAGCCCGCATCGCTCCCCTAAGAAATGCAATATCAAGCTATCTAACACTAGACTTGATGTTCACGACGTTACCATTAACTCTCATAAAACTTCCCCATCAAGAAAGAGAGTCTCTAAAGTCCGCAACTTATTGTTTAACTTCAATAATTGTGTATCTTCGGGCTGTAACATCGAAACCTTAGTAAAACAATATCGAAGCATCTTAGGGCATATAAACACGCTACAACAGCAAGGTTATGGCAAAAGTAAGACTCTCAAAAAAAGAACTCCGTGAGGCCGTTCATCACATTGATGAAAAAAGCGCTAAAAAATACGCTAGAGGCTATAGAAAAGTAAAAAACAGTAAAGAGTTCAAAGCATTTAGCCTTAAAGCTTCCATACTCAAACGCATCAACGGAAGAGTGGCGTCTGTTATTAATGCTGAACACGATGCTGCGAAGAAGAAGCTGGAAAGAAATAAGGCTAGTCGCAAGCCAACGAGCTAAAGAGCTCCTCTCGCACGAAACTATCGTCATGCTTTAATGCTAACATTTGCATGGCGTTGTGTTTATTTCTGTAACTAAAGCCTGATAAATACACCTTACCAGTGGTTAATTTACCTACGCTGTGCCCCAAAAGAGCACCAATCAATTCTTCTTTTACTCCTTGATTGAAGAGTTCTGTTACCACATAGTGACGCAGAGAATGGAACGTTACATTGTAGATATCTAATTGCTTCAGCAGTTGGGAAAAGAACTTACTAGGCTTGCCAACATAACCGTTGTATTTACTGTAAGGCAGCTCAAAAAGTCGCTCATCACCCCCTCGACCTTCCACCAGTTCAACGAACAACTTATTTAACTCGTTGGTTATTGGAATCTCACGTTCACTGGCTGAGTTCTTGAGTTTCTTATCAATATGAGAATCATTGATACTCAAACTTGGTTGCTTACCTAAGTCAATATCGCCAACTCTTAGTTGAGCTAACTCATTGAGCCTACAACCTGTTAGAGCTGCAATACGAGGTAGATAGTACTTCCATCTATCCACTTCATTCTTGTATCTCTCTGTGGCTTGTAGGAGCATTTTAAGCTCGCTTTCAGCAATAGCTCTAGTTGGTCGAACTGGCTTCTTCTCTACACTGATTTTGAACCATTCAGTTTCAACCTTATGCCCTAGGCGATTGAAACAGCTAGAGAGTAAACGGAGTTTTTTCTTCATAGTAGTGGCGCTACAGGTCTGTGTTTGCTTCCACTTTTCAATGTGAGCACTCCTCACGCTATCTAGTGTCGTTGAAGGAGCAAGACAATTAACAAAACCATTCCAACAGTTGCGGTATTCTGTCTGACTTTTTGCACTCAAGTCTTGAAGAAAGTCCACGATATCAATGGAAGATAACAACAAGCTTTGTTTCTTCTGCCTTCCTGAAAAGTCACTGTAAATAGATTTGATTTCATCAACGGTAGGGTTTGAAAGCTGAAGGATTCGACTTGCTAGGTCGGAGGCAAAGCGAACAGCCGTCATGTAATCTCTGGTTTTTAAACTCAAGCTTGGCTGGTGGTGCTTCCCATTGACCCTAACATTCCATCGAAAGGCATAAACACCTGTTCGACTAGTAAAAAGGTAAAGCGTTTTGCGTGATGTTAGGCGTTGATTAGATAACATTGTGTGAGCTCCAGTGTGGGCTCTTGCTATCTTTAAAACCTTCAGATATGAAAAAAGGCCTGATAAATCAGACCTTTTAGAATGTGGCGGTGAGTGAGAGATTCGAACTCTCGATACGTTGCCGTATACACACTTTCCAGGCGTGCTCCTTCAGCCACTCGGACAACTCACCGTATTTTAATTTTGTTAGCGCTGTTGGCTAACGGGGTGGTAATTTAATGATTCCGCCCCGCTTGGTCAACCCTAAAAGGGAAAAAAGGTGCGCTTTTTTAATTGTTTGCTTACTTTGTGATTAATTCGATCAAATGATCGGCAAATCATGCGCTTTGGTAGTAACCAGGTACGCGGAACCAGCGGCGGCATAGGTCTAGGAAGTAGCCATATAGTACGCCCATACCACAAGACACGACTGCGTTACTCGATACTGCGGTAATGATTTGGTCTGTTGATGCGCCAACCGTAAACAAGATTGCTGCGTAGACTGGTGACTGGAATGCTACGTAAGCCACTAGATCAGCGAACGCTTTCATAGGACCAGACGTTGACACTTTCGCACCTTGGCGAAGCGCCCAGTCGCGGAATACTCCGTATGGCCATGCGATGGCGATGTTCACAGGGATAGACAACAAACGCGATGCCAATGACTGTTCGAAGGTCATGCCTGAAACAAGCACTTCAATCAACATACCAGACACAAAACAGAACACGACCATTGCAAAGGTATCAGCAGCCGCGTTACGAATACAGAAAGGAGCTTTCGGTTTCACTTACAATCTCACAGGACAATAAACTAACATTAAATCGAATATCGACTCATATGACTGGATATCTTTCACCATCCAGATTAGGGCGCTATTAGACCACCTTATCAGCAGTTTTACATTCCGTATTTTGAACCAAGAAGTAAATTAATCACCAGTTTTGGGATTCAAAGTAGTGAAACTCGCTATTTGTTGTAGTTTTATTACAAACATAACCCTAAAGCCCTAAAAGTCAGCGGGTTATCGGTTCAAAGTTGTAGGTTTGCTACACATAAATTGAAGTTGTCAGAAGAGAAGCTGGGTGAGAATAGAAGTTAGGATGCTCATTAGCGCATAGTGCTCGCTTTGTAGCACTATGCTTCGGTGTAAGGGCTTTGATTTAGAGGCGCTGATGTAAGGTTAAAGCGTTAGCTGCCAATAGAAGTCACGTTACTGCGTTTACCATCGGTAAACTGGAACAGTTTATTGGCAAACTGATAAAGAGCATCATCTAAGATGCGTTCGTCGATAGGTTTACCAACGATGAAATCGGCACCCGCGCCCATCATACGTTCGCGAGTCTCTTTAAAGACATCTGCGGTACAGCCAAAGATGAGGGTGTCTTTTTCTCTGCCAGGCATGTTACGAATACCGGCGATCGCCTCTACCCCATCCATAACTGGCATATGGTTATCCATGAGGATGAGATCATAGCTTTGCGTGGCCACTGCTGTGAGCGCCTCTTCACCATTGACGACCGAGTATGTGATAAAGCCTTTGCGCTTCATAAAGGTGTCGATGATGATGGTGTTGGTACGGTTATCTTCAACGATAAGTGCTTTTAGACCTCGATAATCAAGCTTGCGCTCAATATGGACATCGAGCTGTTTTGGCTCGCAGCTTTCGAGCTTCACGGTGACTTCAAACTCAGAGCCGATGCCTTCTTGACTGTTGAGTTTGATATCTCCGCCCATTACTGACGCGATCTCTTTAACGATAGCAAGACCTAATCCAGTTCCCCCAAATCGACGTGTCGTGCTCGACTCGGCTTGCTCGAATGGCTTGAAGATACGTGCTTGCGCTTCTGGTGAGATGCCGATTCCCGTGTCTCTCACGCGGATGGTCAGTGTATTAGTACTATGTCTAACTTCTTCAGACAAGAACACCTCAATAGTGCCTTGCGAGGTAAACTTCACAGCGTTATTAAGAAGGTTAAAGAGAATCTGACGCAGACGCGCCTTGTCGCCCATATACCAACGCTCATCGTCCACCTCTGAGTAGACGCTAAACTTAAGACCCTTCTCGTTACATAGGGTGTGATACACACTGTGCATACTGCCTATAATGGAGTTTAGCGGGAATGGGTGGCTATCGAGCTCAATATGCCCTTGCTCAATCTTCGAGTAGTCGAGGATTTCATTGAGCAGCGACATCATGTGATCGCCTGAATCGTAAAGGGTTTTTAGATGCTTTCTCTGTTCAACAGACAAATCGGTTTTTAATAGGATCTGCGCGGTGCCCAGTACCCCATTCATTGGCGTTCGGATCTCGTGAGAAAGCGTCGCTAAGAAAGCGGTTTTGGCTTTGGTTGACGCTTGCGCCTTCATCCGTTCTTGGTCGAGGTAGACGGTTTTCTGGTTGAAACTGTCTATGAGGTAGCGAATCTCATCAGGGCTTTTGTAATTAATATCGATACTGCCACTGTGACGCGAGTCATCCACTTCTTTGGCAATGACGGCGATAGGCTTAATAAGGTATTGGTTGATGAGGTAATAGCCAAACATCAAACACAGTATCATCACCGGGACGATGGCGTATTCAACGCCCATTACGATATCAAACACCTCATCTGCCACCAGCCTTCTGGCGTTGACAACTTCTAGACTCCAGTTGAAGTCACCGAAGTTTAGCTGACTGATATAGATGTCACGTTCGACGCGAAAGTTGTGCTCGGTAATGACTTGGTTGTTGGCATCACGAACAATCACACCAAGGTCATGCTCGCGAGCTTTGCTTTTTACGAAGCTAATCAGGTTCTCTAGGGACAAGTCGACAGTGGCAACACCAGCAAATTTGCTATCGAGATAATAAGGCGCCGAGGCTGTGATCATCTGAACGTGAGTATAAGGATCCACATAAACTTCTGACCAAGTGATGGTGTTGGTAGGCTTATCTTTTACCGAGGTATACCAAGGTTCAACGTGATAACCCGCAGCTTCTGGATTGTTCCAGAGATCGATCTTATCGACCTCTCCATCCGCGGTTCGGTTATAGAACAGGCTCGAGAGCTTCTCGTTGGGATCGATGGAGTACGGCTCTGGCCAAATGCCTCCACTAACGGCAATGCCATCGTTGAGCTTAAATACCTGACGAAGTGCTTGGTCGAGGGCGTTGCGATCTTCGATAGACTCGCCCATAGCGACGATACTTTTTAGAACGCCTAAAGAGCTATGCAAGGGAGAAGAGATTTCAGCGGCGAGGAACTCACTTCGGATATCGAGATTTTGCTCCAGCTTGGCGCGGACAGGCGACTCCACAACCCAATAGGTAATGCTACCAAAGATGGCAATAAACAAGGCCAAGTAAACTGCCAGAGCGATGATGCTTTTCTTTTTCAGCGACTCTTTAATAACCATAGCGTGCGAAGTGTGTCCTTTTCTTCGTGTGGAACAAGACCATGCTAGGTAATTATGGTCTAGCTTGTTACTATACCCAAGTAATTCTCAATTCAGCCCTAACGGTAAAGCATTTTGGAACTAAAAGACATACTTTCCCTTCCTGAGCTAGAAGGAAAACTGCTAAATAACGCGCAGACTCAAGGCTTTGTGGCTTCTATGGCATCTGCCCCTCACACTTTGCCACCTGAAGAATGGCTACCGTTTTTATGGGGCGGAGAAGAAGTTGCGCCGTTTACTTCGGGCGAGCAATTGGAGAGCTATGCTCAAGCGGTCATTACCCTCTGGAATGAATACCGCCCTGCTCTTCTTGATGGCGAATGGCAATGGCCTGAAGGCTGTGGTTTGGATGAAGAAGAGATCGTGACTCAAGAGACTAAAGATTTCTGTGAAGGTGTGCTTCAAGGTTGGCAGCTTGCTCGCGATGACTGGGAAACTCTAATGCCAGAGAACAGCGAAGATAACGCGCTGCTTGGCGGTGTGCTTCTTTCTCTGAGCATGTTGTTCGATCCAGAGACATCTATCGCGACACTACAAGCGCAAGGTATCGAAGGTCTAGAGCAGTTTAATGAGATTTTCGCCGCTGTTCCTATGATGCTTTGCGGTATCACTCAAAAAGGCGCGGTATTGGCAGAGCAGCAATAAGCTCATCGCTAGATAACGACCTAAATAGTAAGGGCCCCTACCATGATTGGCAGGGGCCTTTTTTCGCCAACGTTGTTGTTTTTCTTTTAGAAGCGCTAAATCATTCGCTAGAATCAATAAAGTTAGAAGCCATAAAGTTAGAAACGATAACCCATGGACACAATCAGCTGATTCCAGTTTAGGAAGCTATATTCCGCCATGAGGTTCCATTCTTTTTCGTAACCAAAGTCATACACTGCAGCAAGCGACATGTTGGAGGTGTGCTTACTTTTCAAATCCACATCAAACTGTAACTCATTTGCGAGCACACCGAGGTCTGACAAGCTACCCGTAATGTTCTGTTCAATACTCTGATACTGATAACCCACCAACAACGCAAGCTTGCCGTATGGCACGTCATAACGTTGACCCACGCGTACCGCGGCTATCTTAGTTAGGATGGTGCTATCGGTTGTCGTTGTCCACGAGTTAGTTACGGCACCTGCAACGGTCAAGATGATTGGGTTAATCCCCTTTGCCACATCAAACTGAGTCGCCAATACTGAGCCCAAACCTAAGTTGTACGCTTCATACTCTAAGTTAAGCGGCAACGTCGCTGGGATAGGAAACGCAGTGTCACCCATTTTCGCGTTCGACAGATCCGCCAAAATCTCTTTACTGCCCTTAGTATAGCCAGCCAATCCATAAACGTTTAAGAAAGGGAACACCCATGCATCTAGGCGCAATTGGATACTTTTATCTTGACCAGTAATACGAACATCCTCTGCCGGAATACTGTATTGCTGACTGCAATCCATACCCGGAGTACGCTTGCACTGGCTTAACGGGCTATGCCCGAGTCCACCTAGCACACCACCAACGGCGTTCACATGAAAATCGTCGGTCGCGACGTATTCCACATCTTGGGTATTCATGTAGATCCCAAAACCCACCGGAATAGGCAGCTCATAGCCCATCTCTCTAACTTGCTCACCCCAGATTGGCAAGCCACTCCAGTGCGCTTGATTCTTTTCGCGCTCTACCTGCTGGATTAATTCACTGTCCGTGCCGTAATCAGTTCCTGCCGCACAAACCGAACTCCATACCATTTGAAGCGGTAGTAATACCCAAAGACTAATAACCTTTCTCAAACCTAGTTACCTATTTGTTTGTGATGTGTGGTGGATGTGTGTAAGTGGTCTCCTTAACGAGACCACTTAACATAATTGGAGCGTTTACAAGGATTAAAACGCTTCAGTGAAGTTGAAGTAGAACGCTGCCCCGTGCCTTCCCATACCTAGGTCAAGACGGATGTTCATTCTTGGTTGCAGCTCATAGCGGTAGCCAACACCATAAGAAAGAATCGCATGACCCGAGAGATCTTCAACTGAGTCACCAATCGAGCCAACGCCTGCCCAAGCCGTCATACCATGGTTGGATAGAACGCCTGAGTCTCGACGGAAAGTATGTCGGTACTCAGCGGTGACCTCAGCAGCAACCTTGTCACGATACTGACCTTGGTAGTAACCACGCATTGAGTTAGCGCCGCCTATCTCTGGCATGTCGTAATAAGGAATATCACCAAACGCTTGTTGGTAGTGCGCTAACACTGCGAGCACTCGACCTTCCACAAAGCTGTGGAATTTACGGTACTCTACATCCAATTTCTGATATTCAGCCTGACTACCTAGCGCTTCACTAAATGCCAGTACTTCTGTGCGAAATAGTGAGCCATTCCAAGCATTGACGGCAACATCGCGGCTATCGTATTGAATGCTACCACCAATACCCCACGTAAATGGTTTGTCTTTGAACTTATTGAAGTTCTCGTCTAATAACGCGGAGTCTGGCTCGCTCGTTGGGTTAAAGTAATTCACCTTAAGCGCAGGTCCTGCAAACCAGTTACCTGCAATTCGATAGATCAAGTTACCTTGGTAGTTGTTTACTGTTGCTTCGTATTGGGTGACATCGCCAAACTCAAAATCTTGAGCAGCGTCGTAGCCGATACCCCAATAATGTTTGCCTTGTGTACCAGCATTCCAGTTACCCTTGAACTGGATATCGTTGTTGTTCCAGTACAAGTCGTGGTTTGCACGCACGCCATAACCCACTTCGGAATCCACGTAGTTACCAATGACAAACGCAGATACACTAGAGCGCTGCAACTCGGACTGTGAGCGATCGGTTTTAAACGAATACAAACCACCAACCGCTACCAGCAAGCCTTGCTCTGGTGTATATGCAGGTCCGCCCAAGAAGCTGAACATCGGTAGTCCATTGATCTCTTGGTAGTACTTTTTCGCATAGCGAAGATCGTCAATCGCTTTTTGATCGCGGGTTTCTTGATCTTTGAGCGTATCAATGGCGACCTCGTATTCTTCGAGTCGGGCATTGGCTTGCTCTAGATCGCTCTCATACTGCATCGCTTCCTTAGTGATAGGAAGAGAGGCGTGTGAGGTTGACACTGATGTATTGGCAGCAAACACCGCTGAACTTGAGAAGATCGCAGTGACAACGGAAACCGACAACAGACTAACGCGCATGGCATGATTACCTTAAAAAATGAATGAACGTTCATTCACAATTGCTATAAAACGCGCGCATAATATACAGGATGAGCATCCGTATCAATAAATATTTTTAAGTGTAACGATAATCTTCATTGATGAGGCGAATGATGCTCCAGTACAAAAAGCTCGAGCTGCCCACTTTATGCCTCTTCCCAACGAAACGTATCAATGCGCTCGTCTGCGATATAGAAAAGCTTAGCACCTGGTTTAAGCTCTAAATCAAGTTCTGGGTTGAGTACAATGCCTTCTCCCACATCGACGGCAATCAAAGTGGCTTGGTAATAAGCCTTCATCCACTGGAACAGAGCATTCACTGTTGTGGTTTTAGAACTGGTTGGATAGATAACGGAATACTGAGTCATTCCACGTGTGGAACTGAGTAGCTCTTGATGCAGCGCACTAGAGCCGGGATCAACCGCAGCTTTTGCGAGCATCTCGGCACCCACTGCTGGAATACATTCAGAGTTCGGACAGTGCTGATGCAGTAAATCGCTAAGCGCTTCGTCTTTAAAGTAAACCAGTAAATGGGCGTCTGGGTTACGATTCGCGCAGTAGAGCGCTGCTGACAAGGTAATATCGTCTTCGGGGTTATCGATAAGAATGCAGCTCGCGGACTCGATATTGGTCTTCTCCATCTCGCGACCGTCTGTGTAGCTATTTACCTTCACGAACGATATCTCTCCGGGCAGCGGGTTCTCAATGTCAGAGCGGCTGCAAAGAACGATGGGACGTCTGCCAGTCTCTTCGTGTTGAAGCATACGGATAAGGTGAATGGTTCGTTGTCCATTCCAACCCAACATCAAAATATGGTTTTCCACTCTTACTTTCCTTTTTCCGAGTTGACCGGCGCGCCAAGAATCCAAACCTAGAGCCGCTACTCGCCCTAACAGCGCGGCGAACAGCATTAAACCACCAGGTATTACAAAGAGAATCGCGACCCATCGCCCTGCTTCTGTCGAGGGAGAGAGATCGCCGTAGCCAACCGTCGAGGCGGTAACCACGATGAAGTAGATGAACTGTGAGATAGGCAAAGTGAGGTTTGCTTCACCACTTAACCAGAGCAGAGCCCAAGAGATCACGGCATAGAGCAACAACGCTATCATCAGCGTTCGAAACTTGAGCTCAAACAAATGGCTGTGAAGCCACTTCCGAAGTTGAATCCAGATAACCACGACTGTCCTTGTGCCTGTTGTTTTCTGTATTAATCATATACGAAAAAACCAGCCCTAAGGCTGGTTTTGTGTGTTCTACGCTGGATTATTTATTAATCAATCAGCGATTTACGCGTTACCTTTTACTTTGATTTGCAGTTGCTCTGCAAAATCTAGCATGCGGTTTAGTGGAATCAGTGACTTCACGCGTAGTGCTTCATCAACGAAGATCTCATGCTTTTCGCCGCCATCTTTCAGCGCTTTCTCAATCGCTTTAAGACCGTTCATTGCCATCCAAGGACAATGAGCGCAGCTGCGGCACGTCGCACCGTTGCCTGCTGTTGGCGCTTCAATCAACTCTTTCTCAGGAACCAACTGCTGCATCTTAAAGAAGATACCTTTGTCGGTTGCTACGATAAGCTGTTTGTTCGGTAGCTCTTTTGCTGCCTTGATAAGCTGGCTGGTAGAGCCTACGGCGTCTGCCAGTTCTACCACGCTAGCTGGTGATTCTGGGTGCACCAAAATCGCTGCATCAGGGTAAACAGACTTCATGTCACGCAGTGCTTTCGAGGAGAACTCGTCGTGTACGATACACTCACCTTGCCATAGCAGCATGTCTGCGCCAGTTTGGTTAGCGATGTACGAACCTAGGTGACGGTCTGGACCCCAAATGATTGGCTTATCTTCCGCGTCTAGGTGCTCAACGATCTCAAGGGCAATACTTGACGTTACGACCCAATCTGCACGCGCTTTTACCGCAGCAGACGTATTAGCGTAAACCACGACAGTGTGGTCTGGGTGCGCGTCGCAAAACTCAGAGAACTTGTCTGCTGGACAACCAAGGTCAAGTGAACACTCAGCTTCTAACGTTGGCATTAGAATGCGCTTTTCAGGCGTTAGGATTTTTGCTGATTCGCCCATGAAGCGAACACCAGCAATGATAAGTGTAGATGCGTCGTGGCGATTACCAAACTTCGCCATTTCTAGCGAGTCACCCACAAATCCGCCCGTCTCTTCAGCAAGAGCTTGGATCTCTGGATCGGTGTAATAGTGCGCAATCAGAACCGCGTCTTTTTCTTCTAATAGCGATTTGATACTTGCAATGTATTGCTGCTTCTCGTCATTCGTTAACGGAACAGGCTTAGGGGGAAACGGATATACCGTATCAATTGAGTCTAAGATGTGGCTCATAGCGGTTGCTCTATGCTACTTCCAAATAGTCCGAGCATTGTACACTCATATGACAATGAGAACAAAGGCGCTGCCAACTTAATCGACCAAAGTTGAATAGAAAGTGGGCTAAAGGGGCGAAGGAGTTGATAGTTTGCCCCGGGAAGTGGGAGTTTGGGGTTTTATAGGGTTAGTGTTGGTGCGCGTGGGGGGTAGATTCCTGCCTGCGCAGGAATGACGATACTTTTGAGCTTGGTAGTACTAATAGGGTGATTAAAGCGATCGTTGAATCTATAAAGGATCGTCACCCCACTAGCCGTGCGCCTGCCCACGCAGGGGTCTTCTCAAAGCGCGTTGGGAACTTAAGGACTCACCTACCCCAACGCCACTTCTTTACAAATTAGACTGCGCAACCTTAGCAGAAGAGCTACCAGGATACTCGCTGATCACTTGCTCGTAATACTGCTTAGCAACATCCGCTTTATTGCCGCGTTTCGCCAAGTCACCCAGCTTAACTAGCGCATCTGCTCGCTTGTTTGAGTCTTTAAATTCTAGCACCGCTTTAAAGCTCTTCTCTGCTTCAGCGTCTTGACGCTTCGCAAAGTAAAGCTGACCTAACCAGTAATGGCTGTTCGGTGTGAAAGTAGACTCTGGGAAATCAACTTGGAACTGTTTAAAGGCTGCGATAGCGCCTTGGTAGTCACGCTTTTTAAGGATAAGGTCAACGGCGTTTTGATACGCAGTTTGCTCATCGACATTGGTGGTGAACTTACCGTCTGTTTTGCCGCCTTCTTTAGCGACAGGAACTGCAACAGCGGCAGCACCCGATTGAGAGCGAAGTTTATCAATCTCAATAAAGAGTTCGCGTTGACGCTGAAGCATTTGCTCCATGTCATAAGTATTGCGTTCTAGCTGACCACGTAATGTCGCGATTTCTTGCGTCATTTCGTCGAGTTGTTGCTGCATTTGCAGTTGTACTCGGTTGCGGTTTTGCAATAGGCGCTCTAGGCGCTGAACGTCGGTTTCGTTAGCAGCAGATGCCGCTGTAATGGAGGCAGCGGTTGCCGAAGAAGATGTTGCACTCAAGTCGGTAACCCGGAGCTTGTGCAGCAAGTGCAGCACTTGCCGTTCCGGCTAGTAACGTAAGCGTAACAACGCGCTTAATGTTACTTTTCATAAAGGTAGAGTCCTTAACTGCCGAGCCCTAAAACGACAATGTTGCAGCGCGAACGCTGCAACATTTCAATCTTGGGCAGATTGGATTAGTAAACTAGTACTGCGCGACGGTTTTTCGCGTACGCGTCTTCAGATTGACCTAGTACTAGTGGCTTCTCTTCACCGTAGCTTACGATAGAGATTTGGTCTGCTTGTACACCAAGAGCTTGGATGTACTTAGCAACAGCGTTAGCACGACGCTCGCCTAGTGCGATGTTGTACTCAGGCGTACCGCGCTCATCAGCGTGACCTTCGATAGTTACTTTTAGAGACACGTCTTTGCTTAGGTAAGCTGCGTGTGCTGCAAGCATGTCTTCGTAGTCGCCAGCGATAGTAGAGTTGTCAAATGCAAAGTAAATCGTTTGGTTTTCACGAAGTGCTTTTTCTTTTAGCTCTTGCTCAGATAGCTGTGCATTCTCATCAATTGGTGTAGCAACTGTTGTTTCTTGTTGCGCTTGGTTGTTAGTCTCTGCACCTGTAGATGACGCAGCGTCGTCGCTTGAGCTACATGCCGTCATTGCAAGAACTGGCAGTGCGATTAGCAACCCCTTAAAAACTTTGTTTAATTGCATTGTTATTTCCTTAACCTAAAAAATTTAATTGCTATAAAAACGGTGACCAAGCCGGTGCTCTAACGCGACCGTTTGTTGCCGGTAATCTAGCTTTAAATCGCCCATCGATGGATACCATAGAAAGGACGTTAGTTTTGTTATAAATGGAACTGTATATCACCATGCCACCATTCGGTGCGATGCTTGGTGATTCATCGAGCAGCGTTTTCGTGAGGATCTGTACCGAGCCAGTTTCTAGATCTTGCTTAGCAAGATTAAAACCCGAGTTAGAACGATTAACCATCACTAGGTAGCGACCATCAGGGGTGATCTGCCCACCGAGGTTTTGGCTACCTTGCCACGTGATTCGTTTAGTTTTACCGTCAGACAAATTTACTTCATAAATCTGAGGGTTACCACCCCTATCCGACGTAAAAATAAGGGAATTGCCGTCTGGTTTCCAGTACGGTTCCGTATTATTTGATCGACCACTTGTAATTTGACGCAGTTTTCTGGTTTCCAGATTTAGCGTATATACATGCAGTTGCCCAGTCTTCGACAAAGTGATTGCGAGAGACTTCCCATCAGGAGAGAATCTTGGCGCACCATTGTGACGAGGGAATGACGTTACCTTTTCACGTTTACCTGTGTAGATATTCATGATGAAGATTTCAGCCTGGCCATTTTGGAAGCTTACATAAGCGAGCTTCTTACCATCTGGTGACCATGCTGGTGACATAAGCGGCTGTTTTGAACGAAGTACTAGCTTTTCGTTGTAGCCGTCATAGTCAGCGATACGCATCTGATACGGGAACTCATCGTTGTCTTTTACAACGACATAAGCGATACGCGTCAAGAACGCGCCACGCTCGCCTGTTAGCTCTTCATAGACTAAGTCCGAGATACGGTGCGCGTATTCACGCATGCGTGGACCAGGGACGGTTGCTTTCTTCTTAAACAGAACATGGTCGTTCGATAGAACAAGTTGACCATCGTCGCTCAGTGCTTTTGATTTGCCGCCCGTCAACTGACCACGTACCACATCAACCAACTGGTAGCTGATTTCGTAGTTGCCTTCAGCGGTTTTTACGATGCTACCGGTGAGCAGTGAATCCACGCCTATTGATGTCCAAGCTTCGAAGTTAATCGCTGATGCATCATAAGGTGTTTGTGGCATTTTACTGGTCGCCACAGGGCTAAACTTACCGCTGCGCTGTAAGTCTGATGAGATCACTGCCGATACATCGTGTGGCAGTTTGCCCTCACCTTCCCATTTGAAAGGAACGATAGCGATTGGACGAGCCGAATCGATACCATCGGTAATCACAAGTTCTAATGCAGCGTTAGCCGTTTGAGCAAGCATACTCATCACCAACGCCATTCCTAGGAATATTCGCTTAATCACAGGTGTTTCCTTATAACTGTGGCTTATACGTCAAGTTAATGTTCTTTAGCTGAGCATTAACTTCAGGAAATTCTGAAAGAGGAAATGAACGAACCTGTGATATCGCACTCTTGGTAGCGTTACACAGTCTCGAATCACCCTCGATTACTTTCACTGCCCCTGCAATGGCGCCATCGCCAGCAGGGATCAGCTGTAGATTGACTCGGCACTCTTTACCGCGAAAGCTCGAATCAGTGAGGATGTGCTGCTGAATCAGCTGCTTATATATCTCACCCATTTTCGCAAGCTCAATATCTACCTGGCTCGAACGCGCCGCAGAGTTGTTCTGCGCTTCGCTTTCTAGTCCTGAAAAGATATCGTTAAGTGCCGCCTCTTGTTCTTTACGTTCACGCTCAATACGTTCAAGACGCTCTTGCTCTTGGCGTGCTTTCTCTGCCGCTTCTGCCGCTGCTTTCTCTTTGGCGATGCGCTCTTGTTCTGCACGCTCAGCTGCTTCTCTTTCGCGCTGCGCTTTTTCTTGTGCTTCTTTAATTGCTCGCTCTTTCTCTAAGCGCTCTTGCTCTGCTTTGGCGATAGCCGCTTCCTGAGCAACACGTTTTTGCTCAGCAATACGGATGGCTTCTTCTTTCGCTTTACGCTCTGCTTCTGCCTTCTCTGCACGCTCTTTTTCAACCTTGCGGCGCTGCTCCGCTTCACGTGCGGCTTGAGCATCTTTCGCTTGCTGCTCTTTCAGCTTGCGAATGCGCTCTTCTTCCGCCTTGCGGTTTTTCTCAAGCTGCTCGCTTTCACGACGAAGCTTGTCGAGGCGGTCTTGCTCTTTCTTCGCAGCGGTTTCACGCTGCTTACGAATTTCCGCTGCTTGCTGGCGCACCTTCGCTGGATCAATCACAACGGCTTGCACCATGCCAGTAGGCTCTGATTTCGTCATATTAAAATCAGTGCCCCACAGCAGAGCGACGATCAAGAGTGCGTGAGCAAACAAAGAGATCGCAATCGGCTTTCCGTAGCTGTTTCTGTTGTTCTTATTGCTTTTCATACGGCTGCGACGACTATTCCCTTATGTCCGTTAACAAGCCAACCTTTGGAATACCTGCGCGGCTTAATTCATCCAGCAGCAATACCACCTCAGCATAAGGGGTCGCTGCATCACCACCCACCGCGACCGGCGAGTCAGGATTAATAGAAAGCTCAGCACGGACTCGTACGATAATATCTTGCAGACTAAGACCGCGTTGAACGTCTTCGTTATTCACGCTTAGTCCTAAATTTCCATCACGGTCGACTTCAACGATGATGAAGCTTGCGTCTGTGTCGCCTGCTAGCTCAGAGGCTGGCTTGGCGGTAGACGTTTTTGGCAGCTCAACATCGACACCTTGAGTAATAAAAGGCGACGTCACCATGAAGATAATAAGCAGCACAAGCATAACGTCGATGTAAGGTACGACGTTGATCTCACAGGTGAGCTTGCGTTTTTTGGGTTGGTAGCCCGCCATTACTGCTCCCTACCTGCCATTGCTTGTCGGTGCAGGATGCTGTGGAACTCTTCTGAGAAGGTCGCGTAGTTGTGCTCAAGCTTACTGACTTTGTTGCTTAGGCGGTTGTAAGCCATTACTGCTGGAATTGCAGCGAATAGACCCATTGCCGTTGCGATCAGTGCTTCTGCGATGCCTGGTGCTACCATGGCAAGCGTTGCCTGTTTCACTTCGCCCAGAGCGATAAACGCATGCATGATACCCCACACGGTACCAAACAGACCGATGTATGGACTGATTGAGCCAACGGTTGCCAAAAATGGCAGGTTAGTTTCTAGCTCTTCTACTTCGCGAGAAACCGCAACGCGCATCGAGCGTCCTGTCCCTTCCATGATAAAGGCTGGAGAATCCGCGTTAGATTTTCGAAGGCGTAGGAACTCAGTAAAGCCGCTGTAAAAAATCTCTTCTGTGCCAGACAGATCGTCTTTGCGCTTTTTCACATCTTGGTAGATCTGCGCAAGGTCAGCACCAGACCAGAATTTGTCTTCAAAGGTTTCTGATTCTTTGGTTGCTTCTTTCAGGACTTTGCTGCGTTTAATGATCATCGCCCAGGATACGACTGACATCCCCATTAGAATCAGCATTACTAATTGAACCAGTAGACTCGCCTCTAATATGAGGTCTACAAACGAAATATCAGCCGTCACTGTCTTTTAACTCCACTACGATAGACGAAGGAATGGCCTTCGGCTTCATTTTAACATTATCGATACATGCCACTTTAACCAGTGCTTTCGCAATTGTCACACCCTCTTGGTCAACAATTTCTTGAGCAAAAGTAAGCGATGCTTTTTTAAATTCAGAAATATAGGTTTTTATCGTGAGATGATCATCAAGGCGAGCACCACGGACAAAATCAATATCCATATGGCGAACCACAAAGCCGGTATGCTCTTCGAGTAACACGCGCTGATTCACACCTTTGCTTCTAAGTAGCTCGGTACGGGCGCGTTCAAAGAAATTGAGATAGTTCGAATGGTAGACGACGCCACCTGCATCCGTGTCTTCGTAATAAACGGTCACAGGGAATTCGAAATACGATGATAACTGAGACAAACTGATAACTTCCTAATTAAATCTACGCCCTAATATAACGCAAGTGATTGTGATTGTTATAAGTGCTGACAAGAATTTTTGATTAAAGTGCCAAAATTTACACTTAACTGATGAAGATATTAGCGATTACGGGGATTTCATTGTTTCAAAAAGTAAAAAGCCCGAGCAATAGCTCGGGCTTTTCCTAGAAAACGTACATTAACGTTAAGTAACTCAACACAGTTAGCGATAAATATGGGCTGAACACCAACTGCCACAACCAAAACCTTGGTTTGAAGCCGATGCCATAAACCATACTCGAACAGAGCGATAGCACGAACACTAAGCCTAACCATGGGGCGAAGCCACCGATGGCTGCGTCATAGTCCTCAGGACTCCACATGAATAGACCCGCGTTGGCAAAGCCAAGCACCAGTGATAAGGCGCGTAAAAGCACCTTATCCATCGGCTTGTGAATCTGCTCTAACTGTTGGTTAAGCTTACTCACTGTCTTTGTCCATCATCTCACTGTGTTCAAGCCAAAGTGCATTGATGATGCCGAATGCACATGCCAGAAGAACACCTAAAATCCAAGCAAAATACCACATGTTAAATGCTCCTTAGTATAGTGAATTCTTGTTTTCTTCGATGAACTTGTCATCAAGACGACCAAACATTTTGTAGTAAGTCCACGCTGTGTAGCTAAGAATTACTGGAACCATAACAAACGCTACCGCTGTCATTAGGTTCAGAGTCAACTCACTTGAAGTCGCATCCCACATGGTCAAGCTGTGGTTTGGATTCATGCTGCTAGGCATTACGAATGGGAACATTGCAAAACCAGCAGTAAAGATGATGCCACCGTTTGCTAGAGAAGATGCAATGAACGACACTGCACATTTCTCAAGACGAGAAGCAAGAACCGCAAGAAGAGGCATTACCACGCCAAGTGCTGGAGCAATCCAAAGCAGTGGGTACTTCTCAAAGTTCGTCATCCAAGCACCCGCTTCACGAACCACTTCTTTAACTAGAGGGTTTGACGCTGCGTTGCCATCAATGCTGCTAACTACTAAGTAGCCATCGATGCCTTGGATCCAGAAACCCGCACCAACGAAAGCAACAACAGTTAGTAGACCCATTAACTGCGCTGTATTACGAGCACGCGTATGGATATCGCCTGTGGTCTTCATTTGTAGCCATGTGGAACCTTGAAGCAGGATCATGAACAAGCTCACTAGACCACACAATAGTGCGAACGGGTTAAGCAGACCGAAGAATGAACCGTGGTAAGTCGGCATCATAAAGTCGCTTAGCTGGAATGGAACACCTTGTAGCAGGTTACCAAACGCCACACCGAAGATAAGCGGTGGAACGAAACCACTGATTGAGATACCGATATCCCAAGCGTTACGCCACTTTTTATCTTCTAGCTTAGAGCGGTAATCTAGACCGATTGGACGTAGCCAAAGCGCTGCTAGAGTCAGGATCATGGCTAGGTAGAATCCAGAGAACGACGTTGCGTAAACCAGTGGCCAAGCAGCAAATAGCGCACCACCAGCCGTGATTAGCCAAACTTGGTTTCCGTCCCAGTGTGGTGCGATAGAGTTAATCATCACACGACGTTGAGTATCCGTTTTACCTAGGATAGGTACTAGCGCACCTACCCCCATGTCAAAACCATCGGTGATAGCAAAACCAGCAAACAATACGCCGATCAGTACCCACCAGATGAATCGTAAGACTTCGTAATCAAACATTCTTTTTCTCCTTGCTTACGCTTCTACTTGACGACTAACTTTGTTCTCTACCGTTTCGACGTTTTGTTCGAAGTGGTAGCGACCTGTCTTCAAGCTACTTGGGCCTTTACGCGCGAATTTCACCATTAGGTAAACTTCTGCAATTAGGAACACCGTGTATAGAGCGATGATTGCGAATAGTGACGTCCAGATCTGACTTGCTGTCAGTGCTGATGCCGCGACGTGTACAGGCAGGATTTCACCTACGGCCCATGGCTGACGACCAAATTCAGCGACGAACCAACCTGCTTCTACTGCAATCCATGGAAGTGGAATGCTGAATAGCGCAGCTTTAAGAATCCATTTTTTCTGTTCAATTTTCTGACGACATGTCTGAATGAATGCCGCACCAAATACGAATAGCATGATGAAGCCACACGCAACCATGATACGGAACGACCAGAATAGTGGCCAAACTGTCGGGATAGAGTCATCCGCAGCCGCTTGGATTTGATCTTCAGTCGCATCGACGACTTTGTCTGTGTAACGCTTAAGCAGTAGACCGTAACCAAGGTCTTCTTTCACGTCATCAAACGCTGCAAGGTTTGCATCTGTACGCTCACCTGCACGCAGTTTTTCTAGAAGCTCGTACGCATACATACCGTTACGGATACGATCAACGTGCTCTTCACGTAGGTCGCGTAGACCCTGAACTGGAGTATCGATAGAGCGTGTTGCGATGATACCCATTACGTATGGGATCTTAAGCGCGAAGTCGGTTTCCATCTTGTCTTGGTTTGGAAGACCAAACACAGTGAACGCTGCTGGAGCTGGCTCTGTGTGCCATTCCGCTTCGATCGCTGCAAGTTTCACTTTCTGTACATCACCAAGCTCGTAACCAGATTCGTCACCTAGAACGATAACAGAAAGGATGGAAGCCATACCGAAAGACGCCGCAACCGCGAAAGAACGACGCGCAAATGCTACGTCACGACCTTTCAGTAGGTAGTAAGCACTGATACCCAGTACGAACATCGCACCTGTGGTATAGCCTGATGCTACTGTGTGAACAAACTTAACCTGAGCTACTGGGTTTAGTACCACTTCTGCGAAGCTGACCATTTCCATACGCATGGTTTCGAAGTTGAACTCAGCGCCCACTGGGTGCTGCATCCAGCCGTTCGCCACAAGGATCCAAAGTGCAGAGAAGTTAGAACCTAGTGCAACCAACCACGTTACCGCTAAGTGTTGACGTTTTGAAAGCCTATCCCATCCGAAGAAGAAAAGTCCGACAAAGGTGGATTCGAGGAAGAAGGCAACAAGGGCTTCGATCGCCAGAGGCGCGCCGAAGATATCACCAACATAATGGGAATAGTACGACCAGTTTGTACCAAACTGGAATTCCATCGTAAGACCGGTGGCAACACCAAGTGCGAAGTTAATACCAAACAGCTTACCCCAGAACTTGGTCATGTCCTTGTAGATTTGCTTGTTGGTCATTACGTAGAGGGACTCCATGATGGCAAGTAGGAATGCCATACCGAGAGTCAATGGAACGAACAAGAAGTGATACATTGCCGTAATTGCGAACTGCAATCTCGACAGATCAACAACGTCTATCATGGTAACTCCTTTTGTGCCGACAAAACGACACTCTCTACATCAGTGCGCAAAGGAAACAATGTTTAAGCGGGGTTGAGCTTGTTGAGCGTCCGCTAAAATTGTTGAGCTTATTGTCATCCTTGTTGCAAAAATGTACCTCAATGGTTAGTTAATTGTTAAGCATGCGCTAATATAGCTGAGGCTAATATTACTGGTAAATTGATTCGGTTTCAAAAGGTTTATTTGAGGGTTTTGCCTTGATTTATATCAACAAACACGAAATGACGATTGTACAATCTTTAATCACATTGATGCAGATCAAGTTTGGTGGTTTTTTGTAACTAATTTGGGGAGTGAGTTTCGGGCACTTTGGAGGGCAATACCCCTTTAGGGGCAATGGATTATAGCGTTTTTCATCAGCGTTGTGAAAATGAATTCACCACTTGATAATAAATTGAAATAAAACTGGCGTGAATATGACACTGCATAGATGAAATATTACTTTACAAATATGCAGCTCATTAATCGTTCAAAAATAAGGAGAATTACTGCTTATCGATACCAAAATGAAGATAAGCGCGGTCGGATGCAATACGACCACGAGGCGTACGTTGTAAGTAGCCCTGTTGAATGAGGTAAGGCTCGATGACATCCTCGATGGTGTCTTTCTCTTCACCAATCGCGGCGGCGAGGTTATCAAGTCCTACAGGGCCACCAGAAAACTTCTCCATAATCGCCAACAGAAGCTTTCTATCCATGTAGTCGAAGCCTTGGTTATCGACATCGAGCATGTTTAGAGCTTTGTCCGCGATCTCGGCACAGATATGGCCATTGCCTTTCACTTCGGCATAGTCACGAACTCGGCGCAGCAGACGGTTTGCAATACGAGGTGTACCGCGAGCACGTCGAGCGATTTCTAGCGCGCCTTCTGGGTCCATAGACAATCCCAAGCAACGCGCGCTGCGCTGAACGATGTTTTGAAGGTCGCCAATCTTGTAGTACTCGAGGCGTTGGACAATACCGAATCGGTCACGAAGTGGTGAGGTTAGTGAACCTGCACGTGTCGTAGCACCAATCAACGTAAAAGGAGGTAGATCGATTTTGATCGAGCGAGCGGCGGGACCTTCACCAATCATGATATCCAACTGGTAGTCTTCCATCGCTGGATACAGTACCTCTTCAACCATTGGGCTTAAGCGGTGGATCTCGTCGATAAATAAGACATCGTTCTCTTCGAGGTTGGTCAACAGCGCCGCAAGGTCACCCGCTTTTTCGAGTACTGGGCCCGACGTGGTACGGATGTTTACTTCCATCTCGTTAGCAACGATATTCGCCAGCGTGGTTTTACCCAAACCTGGAGGCCCGAATATCAATAGGTGGTCGAGCGCTTCATTACGCAGCTGTGCGGCTTTGATGAAAATTTCCATCTGGTCGCTAACGTGCTCCTGACCTTCATAGTCAGCCAGCTTCTTAGGACGAATAGCTCTATCGATGACGTCTTCATCACGGAAAACTGGGTTTTCTGGGGCGATTAAGCGATCGGCTTCAATCATCTAACTGTCTCTCTACACTCACTGTCTTTCTAAAAATAGCGCTTGGTCATTAAACCATAGCACGCAGTGCTTCACGGATCAGCGCTTCGCTGGTCATATCTGGTTTCGCGACTTGAGAAACCACTTTCGATGCTTGAGTAGGCTTATAGCCAAGTGCTAATAGTGCACTCACCGCCTCTTCTTCAGCATTGTCTGCTGCCATCGCACCAACACTGTCGACTGGCGCTGCATCGGTTGCAGGAGTGAACAGATCGCCTGCACCCCAGCCTTTAAGGCGGTCTTTCATCTCAACGACAAGACGTTCAGCCGTTTTCTTACCAACGCCTGGTAGTTTGACCAAAGTAGAGATATCTTCGCGCTCAACACAAGAGACAAATTGGCTTGCTGACATGCCCGATAGGATACCTAGACCAAGCTTAGGACCAACGCCGTTGGCTTTAATCACTTCGCGGAACAATGCACGTTCGCGAACAGTATTAAATCCATAAAGTAGTTGGGCATCTTCGCGCACTACAAAGTGGGTATAGATAATGGCTTCTTGACCAATTTCTGGCAGCTCGTAAAAACAGCTCATCGGCATTTGCACTTCATACCCTACTCCACCAACTTCTATCAGTAGTTCAGGGGGTTGCTTTTCGATTAGCGTGCCACGCAGTCGTCCTATCACAGTCTATGTCTCGTTGTTCGTTGCAATAGGGCTTAGGATATAGAATAACTGGATGGGTATCCAGTTATTCTCTGCAAAAATTAGCTCATTGCCGCGCGGAGTCGCTCCGATAGCTCAGTACCTTCGGATATCTGTTGATTGAGCTGTTCACTGATGGTTTGGATATCTTCGGCGATGGATTTACTGCCAGTAACAGAACGCGCGACATCGCTACTTGCTTGGTCAAGTTCACCGATAGCTTGATTCTGCTGAGTCACTAAATGGCTAAGATCGGTGATTTCCGTCGAGATGGTTTGCACCTGTTCAATCATTTGGCTGAGCTCTTTCACCGTGGTTTGAATCGTCTGCTGACCAGAGTCGATCTCTTGCTGGCTATTACTAATAAGCGTGCGGATCTCTTCCACGGAATTGCTGGTCTTAGAAGAGAGTTCTCTTACCTGTTCAGCCACCACAGCAAAACCACGACCGTGATCACCTGCTCGAGCCGCCTCAATCGCCGCATTCAAAGCGAGCAAGTTAGTTTGCTCGGCAACCGATGTTATCAGTTCAATCACCGACACCACTTTTTGGTTACTGTTGTCGATATTAGCAATGGCTTCGGTGGAAGCGTTCAACATCTCTGAGCTGCTCTCGGCTTGCTGTTTGATAGCGTCGGTTTGTCCGATAACCTGCACCATAAAGTTCACCGACTCTTGAGTGAACGAAGAGAGCTGCTCTAATTGTTGGCTCATCTCTTCGGCTGCACTTGCTTGCGAGGCGCTGTTCATGCCCAGCGATTGAACATTGGAGTTGAGCTGTGATGATTGGGTGTTCACTTGGTGTATCACTTCATCAAGCTCTTGAACGCTCTCATTCACTGCCACCAGCATGCCATCCATGCGCTTTTCGCCTTGCGACGCTTTTTCAGCTTGCAGAGCACTTTCTTTCATCGCTTTTTCAGCGCGATTAATGGCGCTCTCTTTTTGTTTCGCGGTAAAGCTTTGGGCAAAGCAGATAACACAGAGCGGCAATAGCATTCCAGACCAAATCTCAACGTTTTGTTTTGACTCAGACAGCGAGATAGTAGGAAACGAATAACCGCTCGTGTGGAGATAAGTCATTACACCCGAGACCACTAATATCCCTAAGCTCCAAGTCAGGGCCATCGCTCGAGAGGCAGAGAGGTAAAAGGCAACGATGAGCAAAGGCGCCCAAAACGATTGAGTTGAGTCTACGATGCCACCGCTTTGATAGATGATGTTGACGGCATGTAACACCATGCCAAGAAAGCCAATGTTTAGCGCGAGTGTTATCTGCTTGGTGAAGCGCAGTACAACTAAACCCACTATCTCGATAGCAACCAGCAGTACTGAAGTAAGAAACAGCAGCGCATGTCCATTTGATTGCCATTTAACGGCACTGTATAAGCCTACGATTAACGCAACCACGGTGAAGACAGCTGTAATTTCCGCTTTGCGTAATGTGTTTCGGGAGAGATCTTGAGGGGTATTTATTAAGTTATGCCACATGCCCTTGTTATTCCTTATTATTGGTCCTTTGACGCACTCATCGGACCAATATTAGGAAGTTAACAAATAATTAACAAGGCAGAATAGAGAAAAGGCTCTAAAACTGTGGGCTGGTTATCGTTAAAACTATCGGTATCCAAGACAGTAAGCACTTGAAACCAAAATCCGCGCGCTTAACGATAGCGCCCTTTCTTCGCACCCGTCGCCTTACCTGCTAGAGCAACGAGCGTTTTATTGGTGTTGGCGTGACAAATTGCCACACCTAAAGCATCGGCAGCATCGGCCTGTGGTTTGGAGGGAAGCTTAAGCATGGCCATCACCATGTGTTGAACCTGAGCTTTGTCCGCGCCACCTGTGCCCACCACCGCTTGCTTGATGAGCCTTGCCGCGTACTCATAGACAGGTAGGTCATTATTCACTGCTGCGACAATTGCGCTGCCTCGAGCCTGCCCAAGTTTAAGCGCAGAGTCGGCGTTTTTCGCCATAAAGACCTGCTCAATGGCAAACACATCGGGTTGAAACTGAGTAATGATCTCACTCACGCCCGCATAGATCTGTTTTAATCGACCCGGCAACTCGGATTCTGAGGTGCGGATACAGCCACTCCCAAGGTATTGCAAATGTCGACCCTGCTGGCGAATGACGCCGTAACCTGTGATCCGTGAACCTGGGTCAATTCCTAAAATAATAGACATGGTTTCTCGCTAATTACTCTAACGTCGCTGCAACTTCGTCAGAGATATCACCATTGTGATAGACCTCTTGGACGTCATCGAGATCTTCTAATGCATCGATAAGACGCAGTAACTTGGGAGCTGTGGATTCATCAAGATCAGCTTTCGTTGAAGGAACAAGCGTCACTTCAGCGTTTGATGCTTCATAGCCCGCTTCATCGAGTGCGTCTTTTACCGAACCAAACTCTGCTGGCGTCGTGTAAACGTCAATGGCACCGTCATCGCCTGTTTCGATATCGTCTGCTCCGCCTTCTAGCGCCACTTCCATTACTTCGTCTTCATCAAGACCTGGAGCGTAAGAAATGACGCCTTTTTTATCGAATAGATAATTCACGCTGCCGTCAGTGCCAAGGTTACCGCCCGCTTTAGAGAAAGCATGACGCACACCAGAAACCGTGCGATTGCGATTGTCTGTCATACATTCAACCATCACCGCTGTGCCACCCGGTCCGTAGCCTTCGTAGATGACGGTCTCCATGTTGTCATCACCTTCACCACCAGCACCGCGCGAGACTGCTCGATTGACGGTGTCACGAGTCATGTTGTTTGAGAGTGCTTTATCAATAGCCGCGCGAAGTCTTGGGTTGTTATCAACCTCACCACCGCCTTCTTTTGCCGCGACGACAATTTCGCGAATCAGTTTGGTGAAGATTTTGCCGCGCTTTGCATCTTGCGCTGCTTTACGATGGCGAATGTTCGCCCATTTACTGTGACCTGCCATGGTTAATCCTTTGAGTTCTATGAAGTTGGACTATTTATAGAGTGGTATAACTATACAGAATTTAGAAACAAAAACTCCCGCGGGTGCGGGAGTTTTGGGTATGTTGTGATCTTGGGATTGAGTTTTGGTGCTCGTGGTTAGAAGATCCCTGCCTGCGCAGGGATGACGACCACTTTAAGTACGCCAATGGTTGATTTGTCATTCCTGCGCAGGCAGGAATCTACTCAAAGCGCGCGACCAAACTAAAAGACCACGTCACACCTTAAGCGTCTTTCTTCTCTTTCGCCGCCGTCACAGCAATCGCAAGCTCTTCAAGTGCTGCTGGGTTTGCCGCGCTTGGTGCGTCTGTTAGTAGACACGCTGCTGCGGTTGTTTTCGGGAATGCGATAACGTCACGGATGTTCTCTGTACCACATAGAAGCATCACTAGACGGTCAAGACCGAATGCTAGACCTGCGTGCGGTGGCGTACCGAACTTCAGTGCGTCTAGTAGGAAGCCGAACTTCTCGCGTTGCTCTTCTGCATCGATACCTAGGATCTCGAATACCGCTGCTTGCATTTCTGCGTTGTGGATACGAACAGAACCACCACCGACTTCATAGCCGTTTAGAACCATGTCGTATGCGTTAGAGTTTGCTGCCGCTGGGTTCGCTTTTAGCTCTTCCGCTGTCATGCCAAGAGGAGACGTGAATGGGTGGTGCATTGCGTGCAGGTTACCCTCGTCATCTTCTTCAAACATTGGGAAGTCAACAACCCATAGTGGCGCCCACATAGACTCATCAGTAAGCTCAAGATCTTTACCAAGCTTAAGACGTAGCGCGCCCATTGCTTCTGCAACTGTGTTTGCTTTGTCTGCGCCGAATAGGATGATGTCACCAGATTCTGCGTTGGTACGCTCAAGAATACCGTTGATCACGTCTTCGTTTAGGAACTTAGCGACTGGAGATTGGATACCTTCCATGCCAGCAGCACGGTCGTTAACCTTCATCCATGCTAGACCTTTAGCACCGTAGATACCTACGTACTCAGCATAGCTGTCGATTTGCTTACGAGTCAATTTAGCGCCGCCTGGTACACGGATAACCGCTACGCGACCTTTCTCGTCGTTTGCAGGACCAGAGAATACTTTGAACTCAACGTCTTTCACGAGATCAGCAACGTCCACTAGCTCTAGTGGGTTACGTAGATCTGGCTTGTCGCTACCGAAACGGCGAATCGCTTCAGAGAATGGCATTACTGGGAACTGACCTAGGTCTACGTTCAGTAGCTCTTGCCACATGTCGCGAACCATTTTTTCAGTCACTTCACGTACTTGGTCAGCCGACATGAATGACGTTTCGATATCGATCTGAGTGAATTCTGGTTGACGGTCAGCACGCAAGTCTTCATCACGGAAACACTTAACGATCTGGTAGTAACGGTCGAAACCAGACATCATCAGTAGCTGTTTGAATAGCTGTGGAGACTGAGGAAGCGCGTAGAACGAACCTTTATGAACACGACTTGGTACTAGGTAGTCACGAGCACCCTCTGGCGTCGCTTTCGTTAGTACTGGCGTTTCGATGTCTAGGAAGCCGTTGTCATCTAGGAAACGACGAACAAAGCTAGATGCTTTTGCACGCAGTTTAATACGATCGCTCATCTCTGGACGACGCAGGTCGATGTAACGGTACTTAAGACGTTGCTCTTCGGTATTCGTTTGGTTGAAGTCTAAAGGTAGCACGTCGCTACGGTTGATGATTTCAAGACCTTTTGCAAGGATCTCTACTTCACCTGTCGCCATGTCTTTGTTTACTTGGCTCTCTGGACGTACACGAACTTCACCAGTTAGCTTGATGCAGAATTCGTTACGAAGTTGGTTCGCTACTTCATAAGCATCAGCCATATCTGGATCAACAACAACCTGAACGATACCTTCACGATCTCGCATATCAATAAAGATAAGACCGCCTAAATCACGACGACGGTTTACCCAGCCGCACAGTTCTACAGTTTGTCCTGCAAGGGACTTGTTCAGGTGACCACAGTAATGGCTACGCATAATGAATTTCCCAATTTCCGATTGTTTATATGAAATCTATATTGTGGGTGATGGCACAAAAAAGTCGCCAATTCTAAATCCACCCACAAAATCAAAGGTTCATTTATACTCGGAAAATCGTCTAAAATCGACCTAATTTGACAGAATTGTTGTGTTTAATTGCCCGTTGCTACGCTAGAACACTTGAAACGGATAAAATATCAACAAATCCTATTATTTACTGACTTCTGTTTATTGGCTTTTAAAGGACTAGAAATGAGTGAACCGAAATTGCGACTTGGGCTAACCATGTGGTCACACAATGATTGGCAACACTCATTCTATGGCAAAGGAACTAAGCCCGCTGAGCGTCTCGAGCGATACGCTTCTGTGTTTGACACGGTTGAAGGTAACACCACGTTTTACGCCACCCCTAGTACCAAAACAGTGAATAGTTGGAATCAAGCCACGTCGGATGATTTTCGATTCACCTTTAAGCTGCCAAAAGCGATAACCCATGAGCGAATGCTAAACCAATGCCAAGATGAGTTAATGGCGTTCTTGCAAGTCATGGCGCCACTGCATCACAAGATTGGTATGTGGACGATTCAGTTGCCTAGCAAGTTCTCTCCTGCCGATTTACCCGCACTGCAAGCGTTTTGTACCAAATTCCCTTCAGACATGAAGTTAGGCGTTGAGGTTCGTCATCTGGGCTTCTTCAACAAATCCGATGAAGAGCGCGCGTTTAATCAATGGTTAATAGAAGAGCATATCGACCGGATCATTATGGATTCACGTCCGGTTTTTGCAGCCAAGCCAGATACTCCAGCGCTCATAGACGCCCATGAAAAAAAGCCGAAGGTGCCTGTACATGCGATTTCTACAGCGGCGCATCCAATGATTCGTTTTATTGGGCACCCAGACATGGACGCTAACCTAGCTTTCTTTAAACCATGGGAAACAAAACTCGCGCAATGGATAGCAGAAGGTAAACAACCTTATTTAATGATCCACACGCCCGATAATGTCGAAGCGCCAGAGCTGGCGATAAAGCTCTATAATCAGCTAAAAGAGTCGCAACTGGGGAATTTGGAACTCGCTGAGATACCGACGTTTCCGAGCCTTAGAGATGATCATCAGATCTCCATGTTTTAGGCCCGAAAACAAGGTCATCTTGTATGGTTCAACGCGGTAATGACATTTCTCCTCGAATGACGTAAAATGCGCGCCTTTTTTTATCGCGTCCGTATAAACGGCAATGGGGAACCTTAACATGCAGAATAAAGACACTATATTCTCTGCTCCTATCGACAAGATTGGTGATTTCACCTTCGATGAGCGAGTAGCTGAAGTCTTCCCAGATATGATTCAGCGCAGTGTGCCTGGATACAGCAACATCATTTCTGCAATTGGCATGCTCGCCGAGCGTTTCGCAAAACCCCACTCAACCATCTATGATCTTGGCTGCTCACTCGGTGCTGCTACTTTATCGATGCGCCGCAATATCACCCAAGAAGGTTGTCAGATTATCGCTGTCGATAACTCTTCGGCGATGGTTGAGCGCTGCAAGCTACACGTGAACGCGTATCGCTCAGACACACCAGTGAATGTGGTTGAAGCCGATATCCGTGATATCGAGATCAAAGACGCCTCCGTGGTTGTGCTTAACTTTACTCTGCAATTTCTATCGCCAGACGATCGCCGCACACTACTAGAGAAAATCTACGCGGGTCTGCGCCCAGGTGGTATTTTGATCTTGTCAGAGAAGTACGTATTTGAAGACGAAGGCTCAAACGAACTGCTTATCGACCTTCACCACGACTTCAAGCGTGCCAACGGTTATAGCGAGCTCGAGATCAGCCAAAAGCGCAGCGCGATTGAAAATGTTATGCGCCCAGACTCGATCAACGTGCATAAAGAGCGATTTAAAGAGATTGGATTTACTAGCTATGAAGTCTGGTTCCAATGCTTCAACTTTGGCTCTATGTTCGCCATTAAGTAATATCTCAGTGCTGCTGATAGTTAAGCAGCGCTAGACACCGTATTCCAAGTCGTCGACACCCAATATTAGTAGAGAGTTTCATGTTTAACTTTGCGAATTTCTATCAGCTTATCGCTCAAGATACCAAGCTTCAGCCTTGGCTTAATATCCTGCCACAGCAACTGACCGACTGGCAGAATGCCGAGCACGGTGATTTTGATCGTTGGTTGCGCGCGCTTGCAAAAATTCCGGCAGGTCAACCGGACAACGTTGAGTTAAAAAGTGAAGTTTCTCTAGCAAACAATGACGCACTGGCAACCGGTGAGATGAAGAAGCTTGAGAACTTGCTTCGTACCTTCCACCCTTGGCGCAAAGGCCCTTATCGTGTTCACGATATCCATATCGATACCGAGTGGCGCTCTGACTGGAAATGGGATCGCGTGCTTCCACACATCTCTCCGCTAAAAAACCGCTCAGTATTGGATGTTGGTTGTGGCAACGGCTATCACATGTGGCGAATGCTGGGTGAAGGCGCTCGCTTGTGTGTCGGCATTGACCCATCACATCTATTTTTAGTGCAGTTTGAAGCAATTCGTAAGCTGATGGGTGGCGACCAGCGTGCCCACCTTCTACCACTAGGTATCGAGCAATTACCTGAGCTTCAAGCGTTTGACACTGTTTTCAGCATGGGTGTGCTTTACCACCGTCGTTCTCCTTTAGATCACCTGATTCAACTTAAGAACCAGTTGGTTGCAGGTGGTGAGTTGGTTCTTGAGACACTGGTTATCGAAGGTGACGAGAACGCAGTGCTAGTCCCAGTTGATCGCTACGCGCAAATGCGTAACGTTTACTTCTTCCCTTCAGCGCGTGCACTTAAAGTGTGGCTAGAGAAAGTTGGCTTTGTGAACGTACGTATTGTCGATGAAAATGTGACCTCAACAGACGAGCAGCGCACCACAGGATGGATGACACACAACTCCCTTCCTGAGTACCTAGATCAGAACGATCCTAGCAAAACCGTCGAAGGTTACCCTGCTCCACGCCGCGCAATCTTAGTGGCTGAAAATCCAAGCAAATAATCCTAACGTCAAAAAAAGTGATGTTTAATGCATCAGCTTTTACATCACTTTTATAAGTCTGACGTAGCTCTGACAATAGGGAGTATCGCACTCCCTATTGGTTACGATAAAATCAACGCTTCCAAGTTCCACTTTATTGTTTTTTAGGGTTTAAGATGTACAAACGTTTGGCACCTCTTGTCGCCATCGGCCTACTTTCAGGTTGTTCTACCGTCAATCACCAAGAACTTCATCAAAACACCATCAGCGCAATTCAGGAATCCGAGCAGCGCCTCGACAATAGACTGACCAATCTAACGCTTCAGATCAGCAACAACGCCGACTATATCGATAGCTTAGAGTCTGAAATTATCGCTCTTACCAAAGAAGTCGAGATGCTACGCAAAGCAGACGGCAGTGAAGAAGAACAAGAAGAAGAGCAAGCGAAGCCACTCCCTGTAATTGCACCGACTACATTCTCCTCTACTCCCGTTGTCCTTGGGTCTGTTGAACGCGTCCGTTTAGATGCGCTCGATAAGACGTTTGACGCTCGAGTTGATACTGGCGCAGTCACCTCTTCATTAAATGCGAGCGATATTCAAGCATTCGAAAGAGATGGCAAGCAATGGGTGAAATTTAAACTTGTTGATGAAAAGGCCGAGAAAGAAAGTAACCGTTGGATTGAAGCACCGGTTATTCGATATGTTAAAATTCGTCAATCCACCAGCGACAAAATGGAACGCAGAGCTGTGGTGGAATTATGGATCCGTGTTGGAAAAATCCATGAAAAAGCACAATTTACACTGGCAGATCGCTCACAAATGACCCACCCTATACTACTAGGAAGAGAATTTATCAAAGATATTGCTTTAGTTGATGTTAGTCAGCAATATATACTTTCATCTAACAAGTAATTTTCTTTAAAATAACACCTCCTTCAGGGAAGCAATTACAATAATAAGGTTGTTTATGACTTCACGTATTCCATTTTTCCTATCTGTAGGATTACTTATTGCGGCAGGGATCGCGTTAAGTGTCATAAGGCACGACACCTATGGCGTACCATGGACTCCAGGCGAAACTCGCCAAGTTTGGGACATTGAGGCTCGCGTCGAATTTAATGCGATTGGTAAACCGGCTAAGGTTTCACTCGCAGCACCATATACTCAAGAAGGCTTCACTCTTATTGGCGAATCTGCCTCATCACCTGGCTACGGTGTTTCTTATGTCGATTCTGACGCAGGCCGCCGCGCAGAGTGGTCTATCCGCCAAGCGCAAGGTCCACAGACCATCTACTACAAAACCCAATTTCTTGTGGATGACCAAGCTCTCGCTAATTCAACACCTCCTTCAGAAGACGTCGTTAAGCCAACCTTTGATGGTCCTGAAGAAGCTGCCGCGATTGCACTTGTGGAACGTGCAGAGTCTCGCTCTTCTGACAACGTTACTTTTACACGTGAGCTAATCAAAGCACTAAACGATGGTGATAGTCAGAACTCAGCGCTTATCCTAAACAACATGACTAAACTGCAAGCGGCGGCGAAGTTGCTCGCGTTTGCTGAAGTCCCTAGTAAGGTAGTGGGTGTTATCGAACTTGAAGATGGTCGCCGTCGTCAGTCGATTCAACAGATGCTTCAAGTGTGGGATGGTGCCAAATGGAAGATCTTCTCTCCTGAAACGACTGAAGGTCAAAAGAAACAAAACCTAATGGTTTGGGATGAATCCAATGTTTCTTTGCTAGACGTAGTTGGCGGCAAAGATAGTAAAGTGCACTTTACAATGATCGCTCAAGAGGTATCACCTCAAGAAGCGACTAACAGCAAAGTTGATGCAGACGGTCTACTAAATTTCTCTATTCACAGCCTACCGCTGGAAGAGCAAGCCATGTTTAAGACCATCATGCTGATCCCTATCGGCGCTTTGATTGTTGTATTCTTGCGTATCCTCATCGGTCTTAAAACGTCCGGTACCTTCATGCCAGTTCTGATTGCGGTTGCCTTTGTACAGACCCAATTAGTAACGGGTATTGTGGGCTTCCTACTTATTGTCGGTACGGGTCTGGTTATACGTAGTTATCTATCCAAGCTAAACCTGCTGCTGGTGGCGCGGATATCTGCGGTTATCATTACGGTTATCCTGATTATTTCTGTCTTCACCGTAGTGGCGTTCAAGATTGGTCTGACTGAAGGTCTTTCTATTACCTTCTTCCCAATGATCATCCTATCTTGGACTATCGAACGTATGTCGATTCTATGGGAAGAAGAAGGCGCGAAGGAAGTCATTATGCAGGGTGGCGGTTCGCTATTAACGGCGGTACTGGTTTACCTAGCCATGACCAACCCTTACGTTCAACACCTAACATTTAACTTTATCGGTCTGCAGCTGGTTATCCTTGGCGGTATCTTGCTACTTGGTACGTACACAGGTTACCGACTCACTGAACTGCGTCGCTTTAAGCCATTGACGGAGGACTAATCTATGCTTGGAAAGCTAACCAGTCCTTTTAAACTTCGTGAGCGCGGTATTATGGGTATGAACCAACGTAACCATGGTTACATTGGTAAGTACAACGACCGCTCAAAGTATCCACTTGTGGATGACAAACTAAAGACCAAGATCATTGCTGAGAAAGCTGGTGCAACCACGCCAGCACTTATCGGCGTCGTCAGTAATCAGGCGGAAGCAAAGCGCATTCACAACATGGTCAAAGACTGGCCAGGGTTTGTAATTAAGCCTGCTCAAGGCAGTGGTGGTAAAGGCATTCTTGTGGTGGTTAGCCACAAAGATGGTGTTTACACCAAGCCATCTGGAGCAACCATCAATAAAGAAGACGTTGAGCGTCACATCAGTAACACGCTGGCAGGTCTGTTTTCTCTCGGTGGTAAGAACGATGTTGCCGTCGTAGAAAACTTGATTAAGTTTGACGACTGTTTTGACGGCTTTAGTTTCGAAGGTGTGCCAGATGTTCGTATTATCGTATTCCAAGGCTACCCTGTCATGGCGATGATGCGTCTATCGACTTCTGCATCCGATGGTAAAGCGAACCTTCACCAAGGTGCGGTCGGTGTCGGGATCGATATCGCAACCGGCAAAGCGGTTCGAGCGGTCCAATTTGACCGTCCGGTCACGCTTCACCCGGACACAGGTAAAGAGCTCGCTACACTAGCAGTACCACACTGGAAACGACTACTCACTCTCGCTTCAAGCGCCTATGAAATGACAGGTCTTGGCTACATGGGTACCGACATGGTGCTCGATAGAGAAGAAGGTCCGATGGTACTTGAGTTGAATGCTCGTCCTGGCCTTGCGATTCAAATCGCAAATGGCTGTGGTCTGCTACCAAGGCTTCAACATATCGAATCACTGGGTGAACCAAATCCGTTCGAGTATCCAAGCCCAGAAGAGCGCGTAGAGTACGCGGCTAAGATGTTTGGTCACGCCTCTGGTGATAGCGAATAACGTCCGTCGTTACATAGCAGATAGAAACAACGAACTGAGTGCCTTCTTCCAAACGCGCTCAGTTCTTTTTTTGGGGCTATCAAACCGTTTCACGCTCTACCTAACTTGCGCCGCAATAAGCGATACTGCTATTGAAGTACATAATTACCAAAGAAAAACGCGCTCCACATTGGAGCGCGTTTTTTATATTCAACCTAGGCTTTAACCAGCGTTAGACTTTGAATTGATTCATTAGTGTTTGCTGCGTATTAGATAGCGCATTGATCTCCTGCCCTACTTTCTCAGCGTCACCCGCGTTTTCAAGGATCTTCGCACTCAAATCTCGAATGTTGCTAACATTTTGATTCACTTCCGAAGAAACTGATTGCTGCTCTTCTGCTGCCTTAACAATCTGAGAGTTCATATCATTAATGGCTGAAATGGACTCGAAGATTCGGCTCAGCGCAGCGACGGCTTGTTGAACATGGTCTGCGGTCGAATCCGCTAGGTTAGAGCTCTCTTGCATGGCGGCGACAACATCAGCCGTGCCTTTTTGCACTCGCTCAATCACCTGCTGGATCTCACCTACAGAATCTTGGGTGCGACTTGCTAGACTTCGAACCTCATCAGCAACCACGGCAAAACCTCGACCTTGCTCACCCGCTCGAGCCGCTTCAATCGCCGCATTAAGAGCGAGTAAGTTAGTTTGCTCGGAGATCCCTTCAATTACCGACAAGATCTCTGTGATGTTTGCGTTGTTCTGCGCCAGTTCTTCAACAACCGGTACTGTCATCTTCATCTGCTCAACCAAACGAACCATCTCGTGAGCTGACAGCTCCGCGACTTCTTGACCGTGGCTCGCGGATTCGTTCGCAGAAGAGGCAGCCTCTACCGCAACTTCCGCGTTTTGCACAACGAGAGATGCCGTTTGCGTCATCTCTTCAGAGGCTGTTGCGACTAAGTCTACTTCTCTAAACTGTGCTTCGCTGCTTTCACGAGTCGCCATTGCCGTGCGGCTAGCAGACTCTGCAGTGCCACTGATTTGCTCCGTGGTCTTGGCAACTTGTTGAATGGTGGTCTGAAGCTTACTTAAGAAGGCGTTAAACTGCTCGGCAAGCTGTCCAATTTCATCTTTCGATTTCACATCTAGACGCTGAGTCAGGTCACCCTCACCGCTGGCAATATCTTCAAGTCTGGTTACCACTTCTCGAATTGGCTTTACGAGGCGTGACGACATCACGCTGATAATGATAAGACCGACCACAACAAAGCCAGAGCCAACGATAATCTCGAATACAATACCGTCGCTAAGCTGCTGTGAAATGATTCTATCTAAGGTGATCGCATCACTCAACACGCTTGCGCGCGGCATATCAAAGAACACGCCCCAGGTCTGGTTGGCGATCTTAACTGGGTTAAACACGGTTAACCATTGATTGTCCGCACTCCAAAGCGTTGCCGCTTCTTCTCCGAACATGAAATCGGTAATTTGGTCTTGAGAGAGAACTTTGCTTTGGTAACGAGAGCCAGCCAATACGCTGGTATCGTCACTGGCGATAACACTCTCATCCAAACTGATGATGTTCACATGACCGTCACCACTGAATAGGCTTGAGTCAGAGTCCATTACCGTTTTGGCAAGTCCAGTAAGCTGTAGGTCAATCCCCAAGAAACCAATAATGGTGCTGTCGACTTCGATAGGAATAGAAAGTGAAGACGTGAGATGCTGAACTTCGCCGACCTGACTCAGGCGTGGTGTGCTCACACAGGCTGATTCTGTGGCAAGTGGGCAATAGAAACGTTCGCCGTTTTCCATCGCATCTTGCATTGATTTGGATAACACAGTTCTCACTGCGTTCTCGCCTGTTGCAGACATTTGCCAGTAGGTCGCAAACTGCCCTTGCTCATTGGAGCCTACGTAATCAGCGCCTTGGTAGTTACCATCTTCGCCATCGAGCATGTTTGGCTTGAATACTAGGTAGGCACCTTGAATCGAAGGAAACTGAATCACCGCTTGGCGCATCATTTCATCCAGCGCTAAACGCAAGTCTTCACTTGGCAGGAAGTTCTCTTCCGCATTGTATTTTTGAAACTTAGCGTTGGCGATTAGCATCTCGGCACGGTACACCGCTTCATCAAAGTAGGCTTTAACTTCACGAGCGTTAATCTCAGCCTGAGCTTCTAAAAGCGACTGTGATTTTTCGGAAACCGATTGAGAGCTCATCGCTTGTATAGATTGCTGGCTATTGACGGCGTTATAAAGAGAAAAGCCTATTAAAGCGATAGAGGTAAACAGCAAGCAGCAGCCTGCCAGTACCGTGATTTTCCACTGCACGGAGAGAGTTCGCATAGTACATCCTTTTAGCAAACAGAGAGCACATATTGTTTTTATATCGACCAGAAGTCGTAATTATTGAGCGTTTTATTACATCATTTTTACATCTTTCGCTCAACCCAGATCTGCCCTAACTTGGGGTTATAGATGGATGTAATTGAGACACAGTGCTAGTATTTTGCTTTCGATTTTAAAAATCACAGGATTAGTGAGAAATGAAAGTCATCAGCTTTAATATCAATGGTCTGCGTGCACGTCTGCATCAACTACAAGCTCTTATCGACAAGCATCAACCGGATGTCATTGGTCTACAAGAAATCAAAGTTCACGATGAAGCCTTCCCGGTCGAAGCCGTCGAAGAGATGGGATACAAAGTGTACTTCCACGGACAAAAGGCGCACTACGGTGTAGCCATGCTTTGCAAGAAAGAACCTATCTCAGTTCAAAAAGGTTTTCCCACCGACAACGAAGACCATCAGAAGCGAATGATCATGGCGACGTTTGAAGATGACAACGGCGAAAAGGTGACGGTACTTAACGGCTACTTCCCTCAAGGTGACAATATCGCCCACGAGACTAAGTACCCATACAAGCGTGAGTTCTACCAAGACTTGATGACGTACCTTAACGAGCATCATACCAATGATGAGCAAATCATTGTCATGGGTGACATCAACATCAGCCCGATCGACTTAGACATCGGTATCGGCGAGCCAAACCGTAAACGCTGGCTGAAAACAGGTAAATGTTCATTCCAACCTGAAGAGCGCGAGTGGTTAAAAACACTACTCGACTGGGGTTTCGTTGACACCTTCCGTCAACTTCACCCAGATGTCGATGATAAATTCTCGTGGTTTGATTATCGCTCTCGTGGCTTTGATGATAATCGCGGACTTCGTATTGACGTTATTTTGGCAACGCCTAAGCTTGCTGAAAAGTGTATTGAATCTGATGTTGATTACGAACTGCGCGGTATTGAAAAGCCGTCTGATCACGCTCCGATTTGGTCAACGTTCAATTAATAATCAAATTATTCTTTTGAATTAATTGGTTTCCAATAAATAGAAAGAAGGCCGGACAGTGTCGGCCTTCTTATTAGATATGAGATTTAAAGACTTATTGCGGGGTTATTACCAGTATACGCGGAAACCAACAGCACCGTTGAATTCACCGTCAACGATTGTTGCGTCGAATTCTTTGTCAGCGCTCTTAGAGTAACCACCTAGAGTAGTACCATCAGCGTATTGACCTTCAATCCAGATACGAGACCAGTCATTTAGGTGGTACACGATACCTGCATATAGGTTCTTACTGTTGTCTGTCGCTTCAGGAGCGATTGCTTGAGCAAGCGTCAACGCATCGTGCTTAACGTATTCAAAACCACCATACACTTTCGCATTGTCTAGTACAGAGTAAGTACCCGCAACACTCAATGCATCTTCTTTAACCTTTAGGTTCTGTAGTTTGTACTCAATATTGTAGTAAGTACCTTGAACGTAAGCTTTTTCAAAAGTGTAACCTAGAGAGCCTGTGAATGCTGTTGACTCAAGATCACCTAGGTCTGTGTTTTCTACAACGATGTCTTCTTGCTTATCAGTGGCTACACCAAGGATGATATCGAAGTTGCCAAAGTTAGCGCTACCAAATAGCTGTGCTGTGCTTGGTGCTGTTTTGTTTTCGTCTAGACCGTAACCTGCACCAATCGCGAAGTTTTCACCGTCGAAGCGATATTTGATGTAGTTGTCGTGCTTGAATGACGCGCTCGCTAGGTAACGAATACCTGAACCACCAAAGTAGTAAGATACGTCCGCACCGTAGAATTCATCCTGAGTAGTGTACTGACGACCTAAAGATACTTTACCCCAGTCACCACCAAAACCTGCGTAGTGCAGACGACCTGCAACTTCACCGTTGCCTGGTAGACCAAATTCAACTAGACCGTGAACGTATAGATCATCGTTAACGTTGTATTTAGCGTTAATACCACCACGAGAACCAGATGTGTTTAGTTTCGTAGTTCTTACGTCATCTGAATTAATGCTAGTAATTTCAGTACGAATCTGACCATAGAATTCTGCAGAACCTTCTTCATTCTTGAATATTTCTGCTGCGTTTGCACCTGTAACAAATAGAGTCGGCAATACCACTGCCAATAATGTCTTTTTCATATAATTCACTTTATTAATTATCAATCCATTGTGGTCCAACCCTGGACCGCAATGAAATACTAATTTTTATGTTTTTTTAGGTCAATATGAAACTGGCTAGAACAATAGTCATACAAAACACAGCAAAAGTGAATAATTATACAAGACAGCAGACAATAAAAACGACAGATGAATAACACTAGCCAAAAGTTAACATTTGGCATGATAACGACGATTTTTACATCTATTTGGCGATAAATACCACTTAACACCCCACAATTGACATATAACATCATAGCAACATACCCGTTCATTATGTTATAAACAGACACATTTACAGAATTTTTTAACATAAGGTTAAATAATCAACAATAAATAAGCATGGTGATTTTTTGGAAATTCATCACTAGTTAAAATAGCGAATAATTATTGGGTTAAAAAAATATAAACAATGTGATCTTTCGAACAAAATTTGCGCTGTTTATGTTTTTTGACTCTCTTTTATACGGCCATTTTGACTTGAATCCATTGCGTTTTTATTTCCCTGCTTCGTTTAATTCAGCTTTAAATGATCGATTTCGATAGAGATACTCGTATACTAAGCTGGCTAAAAAGTGTGGAAAATGGTCAAACTAGACGGCTCGGTTTTCGTGAGCTAGATTTTAAGTAGCCTTTTCGAGGCTTAATTGATTTGAGAGGATGTCGAATGAAAGTGAAATTATTTATAGGCGCAATGAGCCTTGTTTTCGCAATGGGTACTGCAAACGCTAGCAGCGATACCTTTGACAGTACTATCATCACACCACCGACGCTAAACAGTAATGCAGGCGAGCACAACGATAGGCGTAACTGCCAGCTAGCTAAGCGACGTGGCCAAGAGCTTCCAAATTACTGCTCTATTTACATGTGATTTAACTCTCTCAATGGAGCCATGATTGGTTCGTTTTCATTGCTACAACGAAAAACCCCCTCGCTATAGAGGGGGTTTGTTTTATCCGTTTAATGGCCTTAGATAAGCAAGGAACCGCTTCTCGGCTTTCTTGAAGCACCACAGTATTATGAATGTGAGTGCCATGTAGAACAGACCTGCCGCTAGGAATGACTCAAAGGGTGCGTAGTATCGCGAGTTAACGAGTCGCGCAGCACCGGTCAAATCCATAATGGTGACAATACCCGCTACAGCAGAGCCATGAAGCATGAAGATCACTTCATTACTGTAGGCTGGTAGTGCCCTTCTGAGCGCAGAAGGAAGTATGATGCGACGGTAGGTTTTCCATGTGCTCATGCCAAATGCTTTTGCGGCTTCAACTTCGCCTTTTGGCAATCCGTTGATCGCTCCGCGTATGATCTCTGCGGTATACGCAGAGGTATTGAGAACAAACGCCACCAACGCGCAGAACCAAGCGTTCTCCCAGAGTGTATCTTTTACTGGGAAAAACTGATCCATACCGTAGTAAATAAGGTAAAGCTGAACCAGCAAAGGCGTGCCACGGAAAAAGTAGATAAAGCCCCACGACGGTAAACTAAACAGGTAATTGGTGCTGTTACGAGCAACTGCTAGTGGTATCGCTACACACAGACCAATCACAAGCGCGGTCGCGACTAACCACATCGTCGTCCACAAGCCATCGAAGTAGATGGGTAAGCTATCTATAATCAGTGAAAAATCCATAGCTTACCTCACATGAATACTGAATTTGCGTTCAACAAGCTTAAGTAAACCGGTTGAAACACTGGTGAAGATCAAGAAGATAATGGACACCGCCATGTAAAAGGTAAATGGCATCTTAGTCGTGCCTGCGGCTAGAGAGCTTACACGTACCATATCTTCCAAGCCAATAATTGACACTAGTGCGGTTGTTTTAAGCAGTACCAACCAGTTGTTACCAAACCCTGGTAGAGCATGACGAATCATTTGCGGAAGCAAGATTCGACGAAACGCTAACGTTGAACTCATACCATAAGCTTTTGCCGCTTCCATCTCGCCTTTATCCACGGCCATGATCGCGCCACGGAAGGTCTCTGCCATGTATGCACCGAAGATGAAACCAATTGTCAGTACACCAGCAATAAATGGCGATACATCAATGTAGTCTGGAAGGTAAGATGTCCATTCATGATTTGGGTTGCTCGAAGCAAACCACTCATTCAACCACTCGTTTGTTGCGTACAAACTGTTGTTGAGAAGAATCTGTCCGCCGAAAAAGATCAGCATCATAAGTACGAGGTCTGGAATGCCTCGAATGATAGTCGTATAGAGGGTCGCAATCGCGCGAGCCCATTTGTAGGGTGCTAATTTTGCAAGCGCACCTAACATACCAAGCACCATAGCGAGGATCAGTGATAACACCGCCACTTCTATAGTGAGTACGGCCCCTTTGAGAATTGAGGCTTCATATCCTTGTAAATCGAGCATAGTTCCTTCCAACAGCACAGCAAAATTGTTGGTCAGTCTTACCAAAAGACCTGTGACCCGCCTTTTAGTAAAAAGGGCTTGAGACTAGCTCAAGCCCTCGTGTTTTCATTCAGCGATCAGATTATTGACCGTAAACGTCGTAGTTGAAGTACTTAGACGCAATTTCGTCGTACTTGCCGCTTGCACGTAGTGAAGTGATTGCAGCGTCAAGTTGCTTCGTTAGGTCTTTGTCTTGCTTACGTACCGCAATACCCATACCTTCACCGAACCATTTCGCATCAGTTAGAGAAGGGCCAACGAACTCGTATGCATCACCACCGTCTTTGTTGATCACTCCCTCTTCTAGAGCTGATGCGTCGCCAAGTACTGCTACGATACGGCCGTTTGCTAGGTCAAGGTACGCTTCGTCGAAAGAACCGTAACGTACGATTTCTACTTGATCGCCGTAGTTATCAGTTAGGTATTTGTCGTGAGTAGTCGCACGTTGTACACCGATCTTCGCACCGCTTAGGTTGTCGAAGTCTAGACCTGCGCCTTTCTTAGCGATGAATTTGTTAGGGATTTGAGCGTACTTACCAGTGAAGTCAACTTTCTTCTTACGCTCTTCAGTGATAGACATCGCTGCGATGATTGCATCGTATTTACGCGCTAGAAGAGAAGGAATGATGCCATCCCAGTCTTGAGGAACGATCACACATTTCGCTTTTAGCTCTTCACAAAGAGCGTTAGCCATATCTACATCGAAGCCTTTTAGAGAACCGTCTGCCTCTGTCCAGCTAAATGGAGGGTATGCACCTTCAATACCAAAGCGCACTGTCTTCCATTCCTTAGCCTGTGCTACTCCAGTCGCCGCTGTTGCAGCAAGTGCTGCTACCATTAACCACTTTTTCATTTCCATACTCCTGTGATTGAAATTTTTGTTTTTTTGAATGTTGTGTTTTTAGATTTCTAAGGTCGAAACCCCAGTTAGCCACCCACTATATTAGTAGATAGATGAGATAAATTGCTGTAAACGTTCTGATTCTGGGTTAGTGAACAGTTTTGCAGGATCGCCCTGCTCTTCTACTCGGCCTTGGTGCAAGAACATAACATGATTAGATACGTCTCTAGCGAACGCCATTTCATGGGTTACCACCAGCATCGTTCTGCCCTCTTCGGCCAGATCTTGCATAACACCGAGAACTTCACCCACCAACTCAGGGTCGAGTGCAGATGTTGGTTCATCGAATAGCATCACTTCAGGCTCAACCGCCAGCGCTCGCGCAATAGCAGCTCGCTGCTGCTGACCACCAGACAAGTGTCCAGGGTAATAATCACGGCGCTCGTACAAGCCCACCTTCTTAAGTAAAAGCTCTGCATTTTCGATAGCCTGTGCCTTCGGCACGCCAAGAACGTGAATTGGCGCTTCGATGATGTTCTCTAGAACCGTCATGTGCGACCAAAGATTGAACCCTTGAAAAACCATGGCCAAACGAGAACGGATTCGTTGGACTTGTTTTTCATTGGCAGGAAGCGACTCACCCTGACGGTTTTTCTTCATTTCGATCAATTCACCATTGACCCAAATTTCACCCTCAGTAGGCGTTTCTAGTAGGTTGATACAACGTAGAAAGGTACTTTTACCAGAACCAGATGAGCCAATAATTGAGATGACATCACCTTTGTGTGCAGCGAGGGAAATTCCCTTCAAAACTTCATTTTGACCAAAGGTCTTGTGCAGCTCTTTTATGTCCAGCGCGGGTACATCATTCATGCGCTTGTGCTCCCTGTATATTATTGACTGCTAAGCCTATTTGATAGGCAAAAGGTACTCCGACCTTTTATTTGTTCGATACAAGCTAGCACTAGAAAGTATAACTTGCAACAAACTATTAACCTGTTTTTGTTGACTACGCAGGCATTGTATCTGACAAATTATGCAATTTGAAGTTTTTATCGCTGTAAAATGTGAATAAACTTTACTGAATGCTGCACATTTAGTCATTGGTGATTTTTTGTTCTTTAGTGCACTTTATTGCATCTTTGTTACGAGCGCAGGCTCTATTTTAGTTAGATCTTCTGGCTGAAGATGACTTATCAGTGAATAAGACCAACTTATAGACCATTAGTGAATAGAATGAGCTAGTTGAGTTTTTTGATAGTTAGATCAAAAAAGCCCCTCATGTATGGCATCAGGGGCTTTTAGAAACACAAGTATGGTTATTTCTCTACAACTTCATACTGAAGGCTTGCGTTCTTCTGTTTATCTAATAGTGATTCTGAAGGCAAAGCCACTACTGAGACTTTATCAACGAAGGTGTCTGTCGACCCTGGGCTATTGTATTTAGTCATAGCGAACTGAACAAAATCATCATTCACACTATCTTTAGTATAGAAAAATGAAATTTCAGGTAATAAACCATCAGTAGGCTTATAAGAAGAATCAATATTGTAGTCAGGGATCACCGTCTCACTATTATCTGGAATACTCGCGTAGATAGTATGCTTTGAGTCTGCCGCGACCTCGAAGTAGCTACGCTGGAAACCATTCAAGTTTGAAGACACCGCATTTGCCGTATCAACAACACAACCAGAGGAACAGCTATTTACCTGAGGCGTAATTCCTGATGAAATCGTCGCTTCGGTTAGTTTGATATCCGTACTAACGAGGTTACTATTTAAACGAGTATTCGAGACTACATTCCAACCAGCTTCACTACCATCTAGCAAAACACTAAAGTTCATCTCTCCTAGAGTCTTAATGCTCGACGAGCTCTGAGATAACTCCTGCCACTTGAAAGAAGTGCTACTTGTATATGCTAATGCATAAGCATCGTTGATTGTCTGGCTGGTTGAAATATCCCAAACTAGATCAGAGGTATTATCGAGAGTATTTAATTCAACAGTACCTGGGGTTGAGCTAGAGTTGTCGGTCAAATCAGAAGCTTTTACCAACGTTGCGGCTACAACCTCTCCGGAGCTTAGACCTGTAAACAACACCTGTTCACTGTTGCTCGTAGCCGGAATATCTGCCTTTATCGTTGCCGTGCTTGAATTGTACCCTTCAACATAAGTCTCATACGAGTACTCATCTATTGAAATACTCGGGTCTTGGGAGCCCAATGACACCTTTTTCTCCAACTCGTTGTTGACCATTTTATTCGAGACATAGCAACTAGCTTGGTTGCCTTGTAGCGATTCAACATTGATCAATAAGTTAGAAAGAAGCTCTTTCTGGATTGATAGTGTATGCAGAATTGGGCTCGAGCTAGAACCTAAGTTATCGATAATGGTCACATAGCCACCATCTTCAACGTCGTTGACAGTTAGTGTTAACTTTCCATCACTCCCTAAGCTTCCAGACAAGTTTTTGTTGAAACTTCCATCAGCGTTGTAAGTGTGAATATCAATAGCACCGGCGGCAACCTTCGCAAAGTCTACATTTCCATTGTCGTAGTATTTGAAGATTGTCGGGCTACTAGTATTTGGACATGATATAGCACTTGGGTCTTTATTCACTTCCATTTGGATAAATTGAAAAGTATATGATTTCACTGCTGGAGGCGGAGTAGAACTACCGCCACCACCGCCGCCACCACAACCAATCATGGCACCTGAAATTGCTGCTACTAGTGGCAACATTACTGCTTTTTTCATTGTTACATTCCTAATTCATGTCCTGGCGGCAAAGTGTTGCCACTCTCTCTCAATTGATGAAGATGTTGCAAACTCTAAGCCAAGTTTTTTGACTCCCATTCAAAATGTGGATTCATCTTCTGAATGTAATTGGAATGTAGTTTTAATTACTGAAAGTCAGTTACGGCGATTGTTAATAAAGTGCGCTATTTCAAACAACTGTTGTAGTTTTCTTTCACAATTTTTCTTAAAGTGATCAAGATCAATCAAGGTCTTACTGTTGCTTGTTAGACTCGGCTGCATTGATATAGCACGAATTATTCACCCGATTTTTAGAATGTTGTCTATCCTTAGCACGTTAACCACGTGCACCTCCTAGCCGAGGTAATCGGTGACTTCAGTTCGCATATCAAGCCAAACGACTAACTTTTATATATATGAGGAATCTATGTCAGACGCAGTTAACAAAGCGCATTCTGATTCGGATATCGAGACTAAGAGCTATCAAGAGCTTCACCGTCCAGCATCTGAGTTTGCCAGCCGCTCTGAATACCTAGACCACGAACTTCAAATCATGAAACCGCGCCGCTATGGTTTAAACCTACCGGGTCGCGACTTCCGTTTTGAACTAGAAGATTTGGTACCTGCTCTTGCTGGTACTATCGGCATTATCGCAATGTACTCTGCGGTAATGATGTCATGGGCAGACGGTCTAACCGCTGCTTGGGATCACGTAAACCTTGGTAAAGAGTTTGCTATCGAGGTAGCGCGTGTAGAAATGCTTATCCCAGCGCTTCTATTCTGTGTTCTTGCATCTGGTTTCATCAACCCTAGAGCTAACCTTGCCGGTAACCACGGCCCGATGATCCCACTTATCGGTTCTATCGCGCTTGCAGGTGCTCACCCTCTTGCTCTTGCAATCCTTCTTGGTGTATTCGGTTTATTGCTAAGTTACTTTAAAGGTGGCTCGAAGCTGGTAAACCTCACCTCTCAAGGTACCGCGGGCGGTCTCTTAATATTCCTAGGCTTTACTGGCACCATGAGCCAAATTGGCTCGATCCAAGAATGGGCAGTAGGTCTACAATCTGCAAACGTTGAAGCAGGCAGCATGGGTTATGTTGGCCTTATCGTGCTTGGTATCAACATCGCGGTTTATGCTTACCTAGCGAAAATCAACATGCGTTGGTTGGCTATCCCTGTGTGTGCAGTAACGGGGCTTCTTCTGGCTCTTGGTCTAGGCGCTGGTTTCGACTTAACGTTCGAAACTGAAATGGGTCTTCCAAACCTAAACCCAGTTTACTGGTGGGGCAGCACAGAGCAAGGTTGGATGCTTGGTCTTCCTAACCTTCAACACTTCATTGCTTCTCTACCGTTTGCAATCCTAGCGGTTGCGATGTGGTCTCCAGACTTCCTTGGTCACCGTATCTTCCAAGAGCTGAACTACCCACGTAAGACTGAAAAAGTTCTGATGGACGTAGATGACACTATGACTATGTGTTCTGTACGTCAGATGGTTGGTACTGCAGTTGGTGGTGGTAACATCACATCTTCTTGGGGTACTTACATGATCCCAGCAGCAATCGCTAAGCGTCCTATCCCAGCGGGTGCGATTCTACTTGGTTCTCTATGTATCATCGTTGCTATTCTTGGCTTCCCAATGGACGTTGCGGTATGGCCACCAGTAATGCGTGTTGCTCTTCTGGTAGGTGTATTCCTTCCTCTACTTGAAGCGGGTATGCAGATGGTTAAAGAGACAAAAGATTCACAAGCTGCAGGTATCTGTATCTTTGCATCAGTAGTTGCAAACCCTGTTCTAGCTTGGGCGCTAACTATGTTCTTAGACAATAATGGTCTAATTGGTGACAAAGAGCGTGCTTCTCGTCTATCTTTTGTAGATAAGATTGTCATCCCAGTTGGCGTATTCGTAGTCTGCCTAGTAGCGATGCTCGCTGTAGGTATGCTTGAAGGACAGTATGGAATCCCAGCTTTCCTATAATACCTAGTTGATTATTTGGGCAGTGACATTCACTGCCCAAATTTTTATCACACTTTTTTAAGATTTATTGATTTAGTTTAAGTTTTACAATTTATTTTTAGTGTAGGCTTGATTTTAACGTCAGGAATGACAATATCTATAACCATACTAACCATAAGTGGTTATACGATATTTTTATTCAATGGTACTGGCTCTTCCTCCGAGGAGCATGCGTATAAGACGCACAGTACGTGTTTTTTCTACTAAAAAGGTAGGTATGTCATGGCAGAGCAATTTGCTAAAGCTTGGGAAGGTTTTGCTGCAGGTGACTGGCAAAACGAAGTAAACGTACGTGACTTCATTCAGAAGAACTACACTCCTTATGAAGGCGACGAGTCTTTCCTAGTTTCTGAAGGTACTGAAGCGACTAACACGCTTTGGGCTAAAGTAATGGAAGGTATCAAGCAGGAAAACAGCACTCACGCTCCTGTTGATTTCGATACTTCTGTTATCTCTACCATCACTTCACATGATGCGGGCTACATCAACAAAGACCTAGAAACAATCGTTGGTCTACAAACTGAAGCGCCTCTTAAGCGTGCAATCATGCCTAACGGCGGCGTGCGCATGATCGAAGGTTCTTGTAAAGCATACGGCCGTACGCTTGATCCACAAGTTTCTAAAATCTACTCAGAGTACCGTAAAACACACAACCAAGGTGTTTTCGATGTTTACTCTCCAGACATCCTAAAATGTCGTAAGTCTGGTGTTCTGACTGGTCTTCCAGATGCATACGGTCGTGGTCGTATCATCGGTGACTACCGTCGTGTAGCACTGTACGGTGTAGACTTCCTAATGAAGGACAAAGTTGCTCAGTTCCACTCTACTCAAGAGAAACTAGAAGCTGGCGACGATCTACAAATGACTATGCAGCTGCGTGAAGAGCTTCAAGAGCAACACCGCGCGCTAGGTCAAATGAAAGAAATGGCAGCTTCTTACGGCTTCGACATTTCTGGTCCTGCGACTACTGCACAAGAAGCAATCCAGTGGACTTACTTCGGCTACCTAGCTGCTGTTAAATCTCAAAACGGCGCGGCTATGTCTCTAGGTCGTACTTCTACTTTCCTAGACGTATACGTTGAGCGTGATATCGCTGCTGGCATCATCACTGAAGAACAAGCTCAGGAAATGATCGACCACTTCGTAATGAAGCTACGTATGGTTCGCTTCCTACGTACTCCTGAGTACGATGAGCTATTCTCTGGCGACCCAATCTGGGCAACAGAATCTATGGGTGGTATGGGTGTTGACGGTCGTACGCTTGTTACGCGTACAAACTTCCGTTTCCTAAACACGCTATACACTATGGGTCCTTCTCCAGAGCCAAACATCACTGTACTTTGGTCTGAGCAGCTACCTGACGGCTTCAAGAAGTTCTGTGCGAAGGTATCTATCGATACTTCTTCTATCCAGTACGAGAACGATGACCTAATGCGTCCAGATTTCAACAACGATGACTACGCTATCGCTTGTTGTGTATCTCCAATGGTTATCGGTAAGCACATGCAGTTCTTCGGCGCTCGTGCAAACCTAGCTAAAACTCTACTTTACGTTATCAACGGCGGTGTAGATGAGAAGCTTAAGATCCAAGTTGGTCCTAAGACTGAAGCAATGACTGACGAAGTTCTAGACTTCGATAAAGTTTGGGCTGGTCTAGACAACTTCATGGATTGGCTAGCTAAGCAATACGTGACTGCGCTAAACGCAATCCACTACTCTCACGACAAGTACAGCTACGAAGCAGCGCTTATGGCTCTACATGACCGTGACGTACGTCGTACAATGGCTTGTGGTATCGCTGGTCTATCTGTTGCAGCTGACTCTCTATCTGCAATCAAATACGGTACAGTTAAGCCAATCCGTGACGAAGACGGCATCGCGATCGACTTCGACATCTCTGGTGACTACCCGAAATTTGGTAACAACGACGCTCGCGTTGATGACATGGCTTGTGAACTTGTTACTATCTTCATGAACAAGATCCGTAAGCTTAAGACTTACCGTGATGCAGTACCTACACAGTCTATCCTGACTATCACTTCAAACGTGGTATACGGTAAGAAGACTGGTACTACACCAGACGGTCGTAAAGCAGGTGCTCCATTCGCTCCAGGTGCAAACCCAATGCACGGTCGTGATGAGAAAGGTGCTGTAGCTTCTCTTACTTCTGTAGGTAAACTACCGTTTGCTGACGCTAAAGATGGTATCTCTTACACCTTCTCTATCGTTCCAAACGCACTAGGTAAAGAAGAAGATTCACAACGTTCTAACCTTGCTGGTCTAATGGATGGTTACTTCCACCACGAAACTGGCATCGAAGGTGGTCAACACCTAAACGTGAACGTTCTTAACCGCGAAACTCTAGAAGACGCAGTTAAGCACCCTGAGAAATACCCTCAGCTAACAATCCGTGTATCTGGTTACGCTGTTCGCTTTAACTCTCTAACTGCAGAGCAACAAGCTGACGTAATCGCACGTACGTTCACTGAATCTCTATAATCTAGAATTATACTGATTTAGATAAAAACCTCGCTTCTGAACTGACCCCCAATAGTTGGACACCAATTATTGGGGGTCTTTTTTATGTCCAAGTACAGCAGAGCATTAAAATGCTCGATAGCAAAACAATATCTACAAGGCGAGAGTTCATCCGGTGAGCTTTCTCGTCTTCATTCCATACCATCACGTCAAATACGTTACTGGGCTCAAGTGCTTGATATTCATGGTGCTCAAGCATTTATGCCTCATGGGTTTGCAAAAGAACGCACAAACCAAACTGCAAGCCTTAAAACACATGTGGACGAATGGTTGGTCTGTCGGCCACACTAGTGCGGTACTGAATTTTTCGTCTCCTGGCACTCTCTCCGTTTGGCTCAAACAATACGAAAGAGATGGTATCCAGGGGCTTGAGTGTAGCAAAGGACGACCAACAATGAGTAAGCACCCCTTTATTCAAGATAAGCACGATGATGAGAAGACATTGGAAGAACTCAAAGAGGAGTTAGCGTACTTGCGAGCAGAGAACGCTGTCTTAAAAAAGTTAGAGGAGCTGGAACAGGAGAAACGTCGTCGAACACAGAAAAAACGAAAGTAGTTCTAGCTCTTAGAAATCAACATCTACAACAACATCTCTTGCATACCCTTAAGTTAGCGAGAAGTAGCTTCTATTATCACGCGCAGTCGAGCAACGCCGCCGATAGCTATCAAGATGAGAAGCAGTTGATCGAGAAAATATATCATGACCACAAAGGGAGATATGGCTATCGTCGCATTCACCTCGAGTTAAGGAGGCGTAACGTCACTCTTAACCACAAGACAGTCCAACGTCTGATGAGGTTACTTGGCCTAAAATCAACGGTTAGGCCCAAGCGATACAGCTCATACAAGGGAGAGGCAGGAACAACCGCACCAAATGTGCTTGAGCGGGACTTCAATGCAACGAAGCCTGATGAAAAGTGGGTAACGGATGTTACTGAGTTTAAAGTTAAGCAGCAGAAGGTGTACTTATCACCAATCGTCGATCTGTTTACGCAGGAAGTCGTCGCTTATAAGGTTGCAAAAACGCGTGCTTACCTCTGGTCACAGACATGCTGACAGAGGCAGTTGCGACTTTAGATGAGAACTCAAAGCCAATCGTTCATAGCGATCAAGGGTGGCAATATAGGCATAGGAAATATCAGAAAACTCTCGCTGACAGGGGGTTAACTCAAAGTATGTCGCGAAAAGGAAACTGTTTGGATAATGCGGTGGCAGAGAACTTCTTTGCCTTGCTGAAAACAGAAATGTACCATAATCAGCACTTTGAAGATGCGGATGACTTAATCGAACAAATTGATGAATACATCGAGTATTACAATACAAAGCGCATCAAAGTGAAACTAAAAGGCCTGACTCCGATGGAATATCGAAATCAGGCCTTACAAGCCGCATAACAGAAATGTCCAACTTTATGGGGTCACTTCATTCGGCGAGGTTTTTTTATAGCTGGCCAAAATGCGAACAAAAGATTCTCATTGGTTAAGGAATGTTTACAATTTCCCTACATTGCAGATACTTTATCACTCACTGATCACTGACTTGCCCTTCTCAAACGTGTCACACTCGTCTTAACTGAAAACATCTCTACTAGCCGTATTTGAAGAGAGTTGATATAAAATGAAGATCCCATTTGTAATACCTCTGCTTATCGCAAGCAGTTGTGCCTTCGCTTCAGAGCGTTCCACCCTCTCCTTTTCACTGGATAATGACGGTATATGGGGTACCGACGAAGACTACACGAACGGAATCTTCCTCTCCTACACGAGTGGTGCCATCACGCCTTGGACGATTTTCAAACCCCTGAGCCTCTCTTACTGGGGAGCATCTTCGCTCGATAAGGTTGAATTCCAACTCGGTCATAAGATGTGGACACCCTCCGATATTGAAGCTGAAGTCCCAATCGCCAACGACCGCCCTTATGCTGGCTATTTTCACGGTGAGCTAAATTACATTAGTTTGCACCCACAGCAGGCACAGCGATTTAATGTCACGTTGGGAAGTACCGGCGAAGGGTCTTTTGCAGATAAAGCTCAGCAGTTGGTTCATTCCATAGTCGGGTCAGCCGACCCCAAAGGCTGGGCGTATCAAATAGAAGATAGAGTCGTTGGCAGTGTCGGTTACCTAACACACCTTAATTTGCAGCGAGAGCCTTTGTTTGGCAACACCGGTTGGGAGGTTTCTAATGTCACCGAAGCGAACTTGGGCAACTTTAGAAGTGATATCTCTACCGGGATGATGTTTCGATTTGGCTCTGAATTAGGCGGCAACTTCGGTTCGGCAAACATCGGCACAGAGAACCCATTTAAAGCCGGTATGATTGGCGCGTCGAATCAAGGCTGGTTTACTTACTTTGGCGTTAAAGCACGCTATCGATTTAATGACATCACTATAGAGGGCGATCGCCCCGGCATACCAGAGCCAAGCGATGCTTATGATGTCACCCTTCAGCCGATTCAAGGTGAAGCGGTCTTAGGCGCGACATGGTACAACGCTTATGTGGGGATCAACCTCTTTGCTGGCACCAAGTCGGCTGAATATAAAGAAGCACCAAGAAATGTGTACGGAAACGGGGGCATCTCATTGTTTGCCTTCTTTTAAAAATGAAACAGGCACTCTAAAGTGCCTGTTTTGCTATCCGCTTAGTCATATTTCTTAGCTATGCCGTTTTAAACCTTTCACACTCCTGATACAGCTCAGTCGAACGCTTATCCACACCATCACTGGTTTGCTTTAAGCTCTGGCTGCTTGTTTCTAGCTCGCCCATGGACTCATTGATTTGCGCCATATTGCTCGCCATTGATTGAGAGGTCGTGGCTAGCTCTTTCACTGAGGCAAAAATCACCTCTGTCTGTGAACTTGCCTCTTGCGCTTTGTTCATGATCTCTTCGAGCGCCGCTTTCGCCTGATTACCCTGCTCTCGTCCGGATTGCATTGACGAATCAGACTGAGCAATAAACTGTATCACCTGCGTACTCTCTTGCTTCATGGTGTCGATAGTGCCAGATATCTCTTCCACCGCCTGCACCGTTCTTACCGCGAGGCTTCGTACTTCATCGGCAACCACGGCAAAGCCGCGCCCTTGCTCGCCAGCTCGTGCCGCTTCAATAGCGGCATTCAATGCCAGCAAATTGGTCTGCTCTGCAATGCCGTTGATGATTTCCATCACTGAGTCAATCTTTTGCGATGCTTGCTCTAGCTGCTCAATATGGGTCGCGGCATCTTCAAGAATCGCACCCACTTTTTCAAAAGAGGCAATGGTATCTACGATAATCTCGCCGCCCGCTTGCGCTGAGTCTGCCGAGGTTTTACTAATGCTTGCCACATATTCCAGCGACCCTGAGATTTCTTGTGTCGTGACACTGACCTCTTCAGTGGCTGAGGCGAGCAGTTGTGTTTGCTCTATAACCTCGCTCTGATGCTGACGCAATTGATTGATGCCCGTATCTAGCTCGCCCGAGTTATTCGACAACTGCTGGCTGTTTACTTTCACACCATCTACCAAGGTACCCAGATTTTCGCAGCTAACATTAATCGCCTTCTTCAATTGATTAAATTCGTCACGGGTATTGTTACTTACAGGGAGTCGAGTCGATAAGTCGCCCTTTTCGACTTGTTTTAGCGCATTCAATGTCTGCTTCAACGAACGAGCTAAGGAGATATTCATCGTTAGGAAAATCGCGGTGGTAAATAGTGCCAAAAGCGCACAGGCAATACCCACTGAGATTTGGGTCATGCTTGAAACTTGGCTCGCCTCCTGGTTTAAGGCTTGCGCTTGTTGATTAAGAGCTAGCGCTGCGTTATCGAATGCTGCAAGCGTTGTGGCTTGCGCCTGGTCCAGCTTGTTCTCAAGACCGACTAATGTCCCAGACAGCTCAACGACTCGCGCGAAACCAAGCTCTAATGCTTTCACTTCTTTCTCATACAGTTCAAGCATGGCATAGGAATTTGACGCATTAACAAACCCTGCCAAAGCTCGCTTAAAACCCTTCTCATTCTGTTCATTCGGGTCGATAAGATACTCTTGTAAGCTGGTCACAACTTTCTGAAAGTCCGACGTCAATGTCACCATACCCGTCTCTTTGATAGCGGCGTCGATCTTAACGTTGTTTTGTTGAAGCTGCTCTAGCAGGCCATCGTTGACAGAAAAACCGAGTTCTGATTTTAAGGTTAGCCAAGGGCTCAAGTTAAAGATAAATGACTCAAGTGCTGCTGAGATTGAATCGCTCTCGATCATTAAACCCGCACTTTGCAGTACCGCCAGATCTTGCTCAGCACTGGTTTCTAGCTCATCCATACTGTTTTCAAACGCGTCCATTCCATCAGCGGAAAGTGTGGTACGACGGTTGACCGTATCCATCAATAGAACTTGAGTAGAGGCTAGGTGAGCACTGGCCTTGTTCATTCCGCTACTACTGGTGAATTTCTCGTTCAGGCTAGCAAGTGAATTAAAGATAAACAGCACCAAAATGATGAACCCTGACCACAGAGTGAGCATCGAAAATAAGGTTTTTTGTTTTTGTGATAAAGCTACTTCCATGTTTTCCCCTTATAGCGACAAGCGTGTTGGTCTTTCGACCAAACAAACTGCGACAATCACAACCAATAAATTTGGTCTAGACTAAGCAAACTAGCAATCTATGTACCACTTACTAATAATATAATTAACAACGCTATAACATTATCACCTCATGAGCAACAGAAGCCGTTTACTGATCGATACAGACTATGAATGGGAGTCCACTTTTCCTGTCGTAGGGTGTGGTTTTGTAATAAAATGACGGGTAAAAATAAGTTAGTAGAGAAGAGCATATGTCAACAACAGGTCGCATTCACTCATTCGAATCTTGCGGTACCGTCGATGGACCGGGTATTCGTTTTATTGTCTTTATGCAAGGCTGTCTTATGCGCTGCCAGTATTGCCACAACCGCGATACTTGGGATACGCATGACGGCAAAGAAATCAATGTCGATGAGCTAATCAAAGAGGCGAAATCTTACCGCCACTTCATGAATGCGTCTGGCGGCGGTGTGACTTGCTCTGGTGGTGAAGCAATGCTTCAACCAGAATTTGTTCGTGACTTTTTTAGAGCAGCTCAGGCAGAAGGCATCCACACCTGTCTTGATACTAACGGCTACATTCGCAAGCATACTGACGTAGTAGACGAAGTGCTTGAAGCCACCGATCTGGTGATGCTTGATCTTAAACACATGAAAGATGAAATCCACCAAGACTTCATCGGAGTTTCTAACCGTCGCGTTCTCGACTTTGCCCGTTACTTGCACAAAATCGGTCAAAAAACCTGGATTCGCTACGTCGTTGTCCCCGGTTATACTGACGATCCAGAAGCGGCTCACATGTTAGGTGAATTCATCAAAGATATGGATAACATCGAGAAAGTTGAACTGCTTCCGTACCACAAACTTGGTGCGCACAAATGGGAAGCACTAGGCTTTGATTATCCGCTTGAAGGCGTTGAGCCACCGAAGAAAGAAGTGATGGATGAAATCCAAAGCATCCTACTTCAATACACGGATACGGTGAAATACTAGAGCTTGCAATCTGTAAAGCTTTGACACGAAAAAAACGCGCTAGAAGGCGCGTTTTTTGTCATAAATATGTGTTGAGATCATGTTATAAGTCATACATATACTGTTAATCTGTCGATAATTCGTATTCATACATAAACTTATTAGAAAGTATTTAGTGAGGCTCTCAACATGGAAATGACAAACGCTCAACGTCTAATCCTATCTAACCAGTACTACCTGATGGCGAAACTCACGCCAGAAAACGCAGCGAAATACCAGCGTCTTCAGACCATCGTAGAACGTGGCTACGAGCTACAAATGCGTGAGATGAACAAAGAGTTCGGTTGCCTTGTAGAAGATGAGTGTCGTGAAGTTATCGACATCATGGAAATGTATCACGCGATGCAAGAATCAAACAAAATGCTGTCTGAAGAAGATCGTAAAGACGTCGATCAGCGCCGTCTACAGTTCTTGGGCTTTGATATCGCAACTGAAGCACAGTTAGTGAACTATGTTCGCTTCTTAGTGGACTCTGAAGGTCTGTACCCTCAGTTCGACAAGGGTGACCACCACTTCAATAGCCATGTTCCAATGCTAGACAAATATCGTCGCATGCTGGTTACGTGGAGAAACTGCCCACGTCAATATCACCTATCAAGTGCAGAATTCCGCCAGATTTTTAACGCTTAAGACGTTTTTGAAACGACTGTAGTCGTATTTTATGAAGAATGCCCGCCAATTTGAGCGGGTATTTTTTTGAGATTTTTTTTCTCATTGCACGGTCATCTCCCATAGTTAGGACTTACGTACTATTAGTGAGACTAGGGTGATTTTTCCTGCTATCACAAAGGGACTTTGTAAATAAATGCATAATTGTTAAGCATTAATCTGAAAACCCTACTAGTCTTTAAATTGACATGGAGTCGCATTGTATATGTGTTGACAGTCAGCTTTGCAGGTTAAGGGGAATCAGCTATGAGTATTTTCGATCATTATCAAACGCGTTATGAAGCCGCAAAAGATGAAGAGTTATCAATCCAGGAATTCTTAGCTCTATGTAAAGACGATAAAAGTGCCTATGCCAACGCCGCCGAGCGTCTTCTACTCGCTATTGGCGAGCCGGAAGTTATCGACACCGCACAGGATCCGCGCTTGAGTCGTATTTTCTCAAACCGTATTATCTCTCGCTACAAAACGTTCGAAGACTTCTACGGCATGGAAGATGCCATCGAACAAATCGTTTCTTACCTAAAACACGCCGCTCAAGGACTAGAAGAACGCAAACAGATTCTGTATCTACTCGGTCCTGTTGGTGGTGGTAAATCTTCTCTCGCTGAAAAGCTCAAAGCTTTGATGCAGAAGATGCCTATTTATGTGCTTTCCGCTAACGGTGAGCGCAGTCCAGTGAGCGATCACCCATTCTGTCTGTTCGACGTAAACGAAGATGGCGATCTTCTTAAGAGCGAATATGGCATCGAAAAGCGCTACCTACGCTCAATCATGTCACCATGGGCAGCGAAACGCCTTCATGAGTTCGGTGGTGACATTACCAAATTTAAAGTCGTTAAAGTAAGACCATCGATTCTTGACCAAGTCGCTATCGCGAAGACTGAGCCAGGCGATGAAAACAACCAAGACATTTCTGCATTGGTAGGTAAAGTCGATATTCGTCAATTAGAACACTACTCTCAAGACGACCCAGATGCCTACAGCTACTCTGGTGCACTATGTCGAGCTAACCAGGGCTTGATGGAATTCGTTGAGATGTTTAAAGCGCCGATCAAGGTCCTTCACCCACTACTTACTGCGACCCAAGAAGGTAACTATAACGGTACTGAAGGTCTTTCTGCACTGCCGTTTGATGGCATGATCCTCGCGCACTCGAATGAATCAGAGTGGCAGACATTCCGAAACAACAAAAACAACGAAGCCTTCCTAGACCGTGTTTACATTGTGAAGGTGCCATATTGCTTGCGTGTTTCAGAAGAAGTGAAGATCTACCAGAAGCTCCTTGAAAACAGTGAGTTATCTAAAGCACCTTGCTCACCAAGTACGCTGGAATTACTCGGTCAATTTAGTGTTCTATCGCGCTTGAAAGAACCAGAAAACTCATCGCTGTTCTCGAAGATGCGCGTTTATGATGGTGAAACACTGAAAGACACCGATCCTAAAGCGAAGAGCTATCAAGAATACCGTGACTATGCTGGTGTTGATGAGGGCATGTCTGGTCTATCTACTCGTTTCGCGTTCAAGATCTTATCTCGTGTGTTTAACTTCGACCAAACTGAAGTGGCAGCGAACCCGGTTCACCTGTTCTACGTTATCGAACAGCAGATTGAACGTGAGCAGTTCCCTCAAGAAGTTGGAGAGAAGTACCTGGAGTTCTTGAAGGGCTACCTAGTTCCTCGCTACGTTGAGTTTATCGGTAAAGAAATCCAGACTGCGTATTTAGAGTCTTACTCTGAGTACGGCCAGAACATCTTTGACCGTTATGTCACGTACGCCGATTTCTGGATCCAAGACCAAGAGTACCGTGATCCAGAAACTGGTCAGCTATTTGACCGTGCATCGCTCAATGAAGAACTGGAAAAAATTGAGAAGACCGCTGGTATCAGCAACCCGAAAGACTTCCGTAATGAGATTGTGAACTTCGTGCTACGTGCACGTGCGAACAACAATGGCTCAAACCCTGTTTGGACCAGCTACGAGAAGCTTCGCACCGTTATCGAGAAGAAAATGTTCTCGAACACAGAGGAGCTTCTTCCTGTTATCTCGTTCAATGCGAAAACGTCGTCTGAAGACCAACGCAAACACGATGATTTCGTCAATCGCATGATGGAGAAAGGTTACACCGAGAAACAAGTCAGATTGCTGTCTGAGTGGTACTTGAGAGTTCGTAAATCCTCATAGTACACCTGACTGTCTAGTTGCAGCCCCGAGCGCTTGCTCGGGTGCTGTATGGTGAGGGGAATACAGGGAGTAACTCATGGCACAATTTATTGATAGACGCTTAAACGGCAAGAACAAAAGTGCCGTTAATAGGCAGCGTTTTCTGCGCAGACATAAGCAGAAGATCAAAGAGTCGGTGACCGATGCCGTTAACCGTCGCTCGATCACGAACACCGAGACCGGCGAAGACGTCTCGATTCCGAGCAAAGACCTCAATGAGCCTATCTTCCATCAAGGCCAAGGGGGCGTAAAAGAGCGCGTCCATCCTGGTAACGATCAGTTCATCACTGGCGACAAAATCGAACGCCCACCAAAAGGTGGCGGTGGCGGCGGCGCCGGGCAAGGTGAAGCTAGCCCTGATGGAGAGGGTGAAGACGAATTTGTGTTCCAGATATCCAAAGACGAGTACTTGGATATTTTGTTCGAAGATCTCGCACTTCCAAATCTGAAAAAGAACCAAATCAACAAGATAAAAGAGTGGAAAACCCATCGTGCTGGTTACCAGACCGCGGGCATGCCCTCGAACATTGCTATCGTACGCTCACTTCAACAATCTTTAGCGCGCCGTACCGCTATGACGGCAGGCAAGCGCAAGATGCTTGATGAGCTCAATAAACAGCTTGATGCAATCAAAATCAGTGAGCCTGCACAGCCTCTTGAAGAGAACAGGCTCAAAGAGGAGATCGCAGAGCTTCGCAAGAAAATCGATAGTGTTCCTTTTATCGACACCTTTGATTTACGCTTCAAAAACTACGAAAAACGTCCAGTACCTTCCAGCCAAGCCGTTATGTTCTGTTTGATGGATGTATCTGGCTCCATGGACCAAGCAACCAAGGACATTGCTAAGCGCTTTTACGTCTTGTTGTACTTGTTCCTTACACGAACCTATGAAAACGTCGAAGTGGTGTTTATTAGACACCATACACAAGCTAAAGAAGTGGATGAGCACGAGTTCTTCTACTCTCAAGAAACGGGTGGAACCATTGTCTCGAGTGCATTAAAACTCATGCAAGAGATAGTGGAAGACCGTTATCCAACCGGAGAGTGGAATATCTACGCTGCACAGGCTTCTGATGGCGATAACTGGGCCGACGATTCACCGCGATGCCGTGACTTGCTAGTGAATAAACTACTACCAGCATGTCAGTACTACTCATATATCGAGATCACTCGCCGGACTCACCAGACTCTCTGGCATGAGTACGAGAAACTCGAGAATGACTTTGACAACTTCGCGATGAAAAACATCCGATCGGTAGAAGACATATTCCCTGTGTTTAGGGAGTTGTTTCAAAAAGAGACAGCATAGGGAGACGTGCTATGACCACTGAGACCAAGACAGAATCTAAGGTGTTACCTGATGGTCCTGACTGGACCTTCGACATGCTCGAGCGCTATCACGTCGAAATAAAACGTGTTGCTCAGCATTACAAACTCGACACTTATCCAAACCAAATCGAGGTTATCACCTCAGAACAGATGATGGACGCCTACTCGAGTATCGGTATGCCCATCAACTATAACCACTGGTCGTTTGGTAAGAAGTTTATTCAAACCGAACAAGGCTACAAACATGGACAAATGGGTCTGGCGTACGAGATTGTGATCAACTCTGACCCATGTATCGCCTACCTAATGGAAGAGAACTCCGTCACCATGCAAGCGCTGGTTATGGCGCACGCTTGTTACGGTCACAACTCTTTCTTTAAGGGCAATTACTTGTTCCAAACATGGACGGATGCAAGCTCTATCATCGACTACCTCTTGTTCGCGAAGAACTACATTGCTGACTGCGAGCAGAAGTATGGTGTCGAAGAAGTTGAGCAAATCCTCGACTCCTGTCATGCACTGATGAACTATGGCGTGGATCGCTATAAGCGACCTGAGAAGATCTCAATCGCTGAAGAGAAAGCACGTCAGGAAGAGCGTGAATCGTACCTGCAATCTCAAGTCAACGAGCTATGGAAAACCGTACCTAAGAACCGCGCAAAAGAGGAACAGCAAAAGGTACGTTTCCCAACAGAGCCTCAAGAGAACATTCTCTATTTTATTGAAAAAAATGCCCCTTTGCTGGAGCCTTGGCAGCGTGAAATCGTGCGCATCGTGCGCAAGGTAAGCCAATACTTCTATCCGCAAAAACAGACTCAGGTGATGAATGAGGGATGGGCTACGTTTTGGCACTACACCATCTTGAATCATCTATATGATGAAGGCTTGGTGAGTGATAAGTTTATTCTCGAGTTCTTGCACAGCCACACTAGTGTAGTCGCTCAACCCCCCTACAACAGCCCTTACTTTAGTGGGATTAACCCATATGCACTGGGCTTTGCAATGTTCCAAGACATTAAGCGAATTTGCGAAGACCCGACCGATGAAGATAAGGAGTGGTTCCCAGATCTCGCAGGCAGCGATTGGCTCGAGGCGGTTCACTTCGCAATGCATAACTTTAAAGATGAGAGCTTTATCAGCCAGTACCTTTCTCCACGCTTGATGCGTGAATTTAAGTTCTTCTCCATCCTCGATGATGACCGTAAGAACTTTGTAGAGGTCTCGGCTATTCACGACGAATTGGGCTATCGTCAGATTCGAGAAAAGTTAGCTGCTCAATATAACCTAAGCAATTTAGAACCAAACATTCAGGTCTACAACGTAGACGTGAGAGGCGATCGTTCACTGACCCTTCAGCATGTTCCACATAATCGTATACCTCTAGACGGTGGACATGAAGAGGTGTTGAAGCACCTGTATCGACTTTGGGGCTTTGATGTCATCTTAGAGGAAGTGAAAGATTCTGGCCGACGAGAAATACTGGGTACATGCCCTAAACGGGAGCCATATAACTCCAGTATTTAACGAATCAGGTAACCCCTTATTCCCCTTAGGACGTCACCTGATCTTAAGCGGATTGCTGTTTAGGCAGTAATCCGCTTAATTTTGTTCGCCACGATTATTTAACGACATTGATTGACGGCGCGAATCGAATAAAGGATAAGTGACGCCAACGCTTAACTGAACAGCATTTCTATGAAAAAAATACTGCTAGCTCTCGCCACCGCCCTACTCGCTATTGTCGCTCTTCTCGCTTGGGTGTTTATACCGACGCATGAACGAATTGGACCACAAACCAACGAAATCGAACTCAACGATGAGTTCTCAATATCCGCTCACCGTATCGTCTCTACCGATCCCGATGCGGGGAGTAAGTTCGCGTATTTTGTTGTTTCTGATGCTGTAAGCGTCGAGGACCAAGAGCCGTTTCTAGTTACTTCCGATCAGTTTGCAAAGGTTTCGGTAACTGGAGAACAGACATTGCAAGCCGTGGTTAATGGCAGAGTTTACCAGTTTCATAACGACCTTTGGGTTGAGCGAGAGAATGGTCAACTGTGGCGTTGGTATGTCAGTCTTGAAGCTAATTATGTTCGATAATTAAAACCAACGAGACACGACCATCGAGCCAAACGAACGTCATTCTAATGGCCGTGCACCTGCGCAGACAGGAATCTTTTTGAGGCTTGGTGCGCGCGTTGGGTAGATCTCTGCCTGCGCAGAGATGACGATTATTTTGAGTGTAAAGAACCTAAAACTCCCGTCATTCCTGTGCAGACAGGAATCTTCTTGAGGCTTGGTGCGCACGCTAGGTAGGCTCCTGCCTAACGCAGGAGTGACGACTATTTGAGTGTAAAGAACCTAAAACTCCCGTCATTCCTGTGCAGACAGGAATCTTCTTGAGGCTTGGTGCGCACGCTAGGTAGGCTCCTGCCTAACGCAGGAGTGACGACTATTTGAGTGTGAAGAACCTGAAACTCTCGTCATTCCTGTACAGACAGGAATCTTTTTGAGGTTTGGTGCGCGCGTTGGGTAGATCTCTGCCTGCGCAGAGATGACGATTATTTTGAGTGTAAAGAACCTAAAACTCCCGTCATTCCACTGGCCGTGCGCCTGCGCAGACAGGAATCTTTTTTGAGGCTTGGTGCGCGCGTTGAGTAGATCTCTGCCTGCGCAGAGATGACGGCTACTTTGAGTATAGTGGCTAACAACTCCCGTCATTCCTGTGCAAACAGGAATCTACTTGAGGATTGGTGCGCGCGTTGGGTAGATCTCTGCCTGCGCAGAGATGACGATTATTTTGAGTGTAAAGAACCTAAAACTCCCGTCATTCCACTGGCCGTGCGCCTGCGCAGACAGGAATCTACTTGAGGCTTGGTGCGCACGTTTCAGAAAAAACTAATAGGTAAATAAAAATCTAGTTCAAACGCTTCTTCATCGTTTAAAAAGTGGTTCTGATGGTAATGCACATACGCTGGTGTCGAACGCAGTTTAAAGCCTGAAGCCGGTAGCCATTTTTCTAAAACAATACTGATTTGTGGCAGCAATTCACCATAGACACCCGTCAATCGAAACACCGCGTGCAAACCGCCAGGTATCGTCATTTGGTTCACAACACCACGGTATTTAAGTGGCTTATCAATGGCGATGCAGGCTACGTAGCGGCACTTATCCAATTCGACCCAAGCGGGGTTCGAGTGATGCAAACCGTATTGGGTTGAAAAATCACGGTTCTCGGAGTTGGCCCAAGCCTTGAGCACCAGCCATGCATTACGGATAGAGCGGTTGTACCCCTCATGACGCACGTAAGCAGCAAAGCGTTGTGGCACTTCAACGATTTTGGGCTTAGGTAATGTAAGCTCAGCAACTCGATGGTAACCCTCCGCCACCTCAGGATCTTTTAGGTAGGGCTTTTCCGCAACCTGCAAATCATGCTTACGCCAAGTACCAGGTGACATATCAAATGTGGCTTTAAAGGCGCGACTGAACGATGACACTGAGCTGAAACCACACTTATTGCCAATCTCCAAAACTGACGACTTAGTATCGAACATCAACTGGTTTGCTGCGTACTCCATTCGCGTGCGACGGATGTATTGATGAATCGACTCTCCCACTACATTCTTGAAGATACGGTGAAAATGCTGCTCAGAATATGCCGCTACATTAGCGAGCTCTTTAGCGGATAACTCTCGACTAATATCTTGGTGTATGTAGAACAATACGTCATTAATTCTAGAAACCTGTTGTTGGCTCATAATTCAACGCTCTATCGAAATAGCATAAATGGACATGTTTAACAGCATAAATGGACACACTAAGTTTGGCAATTCACATGTAATATCTTTCGAAGAAAACCAGAGTTAATAAACAAGAGAAAAACAACAGATGGAAATCGCACAGTCATTGCAACAAGTAAAGTCATCATACATTCGAGAGATCCTCGCTGCGGCCAGCGATAAAAACGTCATCTCACTTGCAGGCGGTTTACCTGACGAAAAGACCTTCCCTATTGACTTAATGAAGCCAACGCTTGAGAACTTAGCGAACATGCCAGAAGTGTTTCAGTACGGTTCAACAGCAGGCTATACGCCACTGTTAGATTTTCTCAATGATTACTTCCAGCTCCCTGAAACACACACTGCAATGATAACTACCGGCTCTCAGCAAGGTCTGGATTTGATTGCGCGGGCTTACGTGAACCCAGGTGACAAGGTGGTGATGGAGGCGCCAAGTTACCTCGGCGCAATGCAGGTATTTGGCTTAGTCCAAGCCAATATCGTTACCGTTTCTCAAACCGAGTTTGGTCCAAACCTTGAAGAGCTGGAGCGATGCTTCGAAACGGAAAAGCCGAAAATGTTCTACGCGGTGCCAGACTTCCATAACCCAACAGGGGTGTGCTGGTCGCTCGAAACACGTCAAAAAGTTGCTGAGCTTTGTATTCAATATGACGTGGCTTTCATTGAAGATGCGCCATACCGAGAACTGCGTTTCTCCGGTGAGGCTCTGCCTTTGGTTTCTGATTTCTGTCCACAGAACTCAATCCTACTGCGCTCATTCTCTAAGATCGCGTCACCAGGTCTTCGCATCGGAGTGGTTACAGGTAAAACGAACTACCTAGAACCATTAATCAAAATCAAACAAGGCGCAGATCTGCACTCAAGTGTACCGATGCAGGCACTCCTGCACGGTCTGCTTAGACACGACAACTTTGAAACCCACATCAACACCATTTGTGAGCTTTACAAATCTCGCTACGACGTTATGTATGCGGAACTAGAACAACGGCTTCCTACAAGCTGTGTATTGAAACCCGTTAATGGCGGGATGTTTGTATGGGTGGAAATCCCAGAGTGCGATACGTTTGAGCTTGCAAAAACACTACTTGCCAACGGTGTGGCCGTTGTACCAAGCCCAGTGTTCTACCCTGAAGGCTCTGAGGTAAAGGCCGCACTGCGTCTTAACTTTACCAACGCAACACCAGACGAATTGAGAGTAGCGGTGAAGCGTTTAGCGGACGTATTACACAAGCTTTCCTAGCCCCAATAAACTCGCCAATGAATAAGAAGTTTTCTTAATGCGTAAATCAGATAAGAAGATCGAGAACTTAATTAGAGACGTGTTAACTGACGTTTGTGAAGAGACACTAAAAAGCTACGATGGTTTTCTTTGGGTGACTCATATCGTTAAACACGCCTCCTTCCCACAAAGCCTAAAAATTATCTGCGTATTTGAAACGAATCAGGATAGAGCACACTTTTTAATGGGAGACGGTCAGCAGCATGTCTCAACAGCTATTCAGGTGGCGTTTAGTAAAGTTGGCGTGCAGCTAAAGAACGTAAGTAAGCAAATCAGTTACGAAACCAAGTAAAAGCAAGATGTAAAAAAGGGATCTGCATAAATCAGATCCCTCATCGTTTTTCAGCCTAAGACCACAGCGGCACTTATTTTGTCAATTGGCTATATAAACAATCAAACAATAGGTCGCTGACCACGGCTTATCAGCTTCATAAACACATTGTCTGCCGCATCACCTGCTACACCAGAAAGTTTATCAGTGAGTTTTTTCTTCTGAACGTAACGAATCGACAATACTGTTTTGTCTTTGCACGCCTCAATGACGATGTCATCGGACGCTTTGATTTCATCGACCAAGCCCAGTTCTTTCGCTTGAGTACCAAACCAGTGTTCGCCCGTTGCGACTTTATCGAGGTCTAGATCAGGACGGTGATCGCGGATAAAGTCTTTGAACAGGCCGTGCGTCTCTTCTAGCTCTTGCTTGAACTTGTCACGAGCCTTGTCTGTGTTTTCACCAAACATGGTTAGGGTACGCTTGTACTCACCAGCGGTTAGCTGTTCAAATTCAATGTCATTTTTCTTTAGAAGCTTATTGAAGTTTGGAAGCTGAGCGATAACGCCGATTGAGCCAACAACCGCAAAGGGTGCTGATACAATCTTATCTGCGATACATGCCATCATATAGCCACCGCTTGCCGCCACTTTGTCGACTGCGATTGTCAAAGGCAGGTTAGCTGCTTTGATTCGATCAAGCTGCGATGACGCCAGTCCGTAGGCGTGAACCATACCACCGCCCGACTCTAGTCGAACTAGGACCTCATCGCCCTCTTTCGCTACAGCAAGAATCGCGCTGACTTCTTCACGCAGAGACGCGACTTCTTTTGCGTCAATGCTACCAATAAAGTCCAGTACAAATAGGTGTGATTCACGTTTGCTCTCTAACTCACCCTCTTTTGCGGCCTTCTTGATTTCTTTTTCGCGCTGCTTTGCTTTCTCTTTTTCAGCTTTCTTTTCAGCTTTGTCGCGCGCTTTGATAAAGGCTTCATCATGCAGATGATGCTCTAGTTGTTCTACTGTGTGTTTACGCTGCTCAGTCAAGTTGGTGATTTCCAACTCACCTTTCGCACCACCAGCACGACCACCTACTGATTTAGCAACAATCAGTAGCGCCACAATCGCAACGACCACTGTCACGATCTTGGCCAAAAATAATCCGTAGTCTAATAAAAATTCCAATGTCTTATCCCCTATACGACGAATTGGTGTATTGTAACTAACTTGTCACGATTACCAATAAGAATTATTCAAAACTAAGGAAGTGTTACGTGGAATATTCAACCGCTCCTGAAGCTTTGCAAGGTAAAGTTATTTTAGTTACAGGCGCTGGTGCCGGCATTGGTCGCCAAGCTGCGTTGAGTTATGCCGAGCATGGTGCGACGGTGATTTTGCTTGGTCGCAACGTCAACAACCTAGAGTTGGTGTACGACGAGATTGAGAAGCGAGGCTACCCGCAGCCAGCCATCATCCCTCTCGACTTGAAAGGGGCAACCAAACAAAACTACGTTGATATGGCCGAAACCATTGAAAACCAATTTGGTCAACTGGATGGTGTTTTACACAATGCTGGTGTGCTCGGTACATTAAGTCCATTCGATCAAATCGATGAAGAAACGTTTGATGATGTTATGCAGATCAACGTAAAAGCGGAGTTCTTGATGACACAAGCGCTGCTGCCTATCTTGAAGAAAGCAGAAGCTGGCCGCATTGTCTTCACATCATCGACGGTTGGTCATTCAGGCCGTGCATTCTGGGGCACCTATGCGATTTCCAAGTTTGCGGTTGAAGGCATGATGCAAATTTTAGCCGACGAACTCAGCGACACGGCTATCCGTGTGAATGCGATTAACCCTGGCGCAACGCGTACTCGCATGCGTGAAAAAGCCTACCCGGGTGAAGATGCCAATACATTGAAGACGCCACAAGACATCATCCCGCTCTATCTGCATCTGATGGATCCGAGCGTGACAGAAGTGAACGGTCAATGTATTGATGCTCAGCCTAAACGTTGATCCGTTGACTTAGCGAAATAGTCGACGCACTAATCAATAAAGCGGCGCAGATAATAGTATCTGCGCCGCTTTTTCGTTTACCGGACCTGTCACTACTTACTGTTCAAGAACTCGACGGCTTTATCCGGAAAATCCGTGAATACACCATCGACCTTCACTTGATAATAGAAAATGTTCAACATGTTATCAAAGTCCTCGGCATACGCAGGAATACGCCCCTCATCTGCTCTGAACGTGTACGGATGTACCGCTAAACCCGCTGCTTTCGCGGACGCCATCAGTGGGGTCACCTTAATATTGCCCTTGGTGGAGGATGAATCCACAAGCATCGGCTTCCAAGGTCCAATTCCGTCGGCATAGCGAGCGACTTGCTCCATACCTTTGGGCTCAAACATCCATTCATAACGATAAGGCTGCTTCTTATCGCCTTGATAGACCATGGTTTCGTTCCAGTCCGTATACGCGATAAGCTGAACTAGTTTCAGGTCCATCCCCATTTCTGGCAGTAATTGGTCGTTGATACGCTGTAACTCATTGGCATCAAAGCACTGCAGGTAAATATTGTCGTCTTTTGTGTCGTAGCCGTATTGCTTAAGCACAGTGAGTACGGCTTTGGAGATATCTTTCCCTTCATGGCGATGAAACCAGGGCGCTTTGATTTCTGGGTAGATTCCAATGTCATAACCCAGTGTTTGATTTAACCCTTGAATCAGCTCAATCTCTTCTTCCAACGTTGGCACAGTAAAATCTGATTTCCACATTGGGAAGCGTTCTGGATACCCAGCCACCTTGTTACCCTGCTCATCGAGCTTAAAGCCTTCTGTCACGCGCAACGTCTTAATTTCAGCTAAGGTAAAATCAATCGCGTAAAAGCGGCCATCCTCCCTCACTCTGTCCGGAAAACGGCTCGCGACATCGGTGACGCGATCAAGATAGTGATCATGCAGCACCACTAGGCGATCGTCTTTCGTCATCACCACATCTTGCTCGATGTAGTCCGGCTTCATTGCATACGCGAGAGCTTTTGCCTCCAGCGTGTGTTCAGGCAAATAACCTGACGCTCCTCGGTGAGCAATCACCAAGGGTTTAGCCATAGCGTTCATCGATGCCGCTAACGCCATAGCTGAAAGAATAAGCGTTGAAGTTTTCATCGTGATTTCCTTATTGAGCTACGAAGATAGCGCTTCTTTATTCTTTAACTGCTCGTCTTGTAATTGTTTTTCCAGTTGCTTCGCCTCATGATGAGCACGCTCACCCAGCAATGCGTAGGTCAAACAAATTATAGAAACAATGCACGAACCCACCAGCAGGATAAAGCCACCATCCCAACCAAAGTGATCAACGGTATAGCCTAGCACTGCGTTTGCCGCTACTGCGCCGCCTAGATAACCAAATAATCCGGTTAACCCCGCAGCTGTTCCCGCTGCTTTTTTCGGTGCTAGTTCGAGCGCGTACAAGCCAATCAGCATCACCGGACCATAAATCAAGAAGCCAATCGCCACCAGCGCCATCATATCGACTGCCGGGTTACCTGCTGGGTTAAACCAGTAGACCATGACGGCTACTGTTACCAATGCCATAAATAGAATGCCCGCTGGTGCACGACGTCCCTTAAAGAGCTTATCTGAAATCCAACCACACAGTAGTGTTCCTGGGATCCCTGCCCATTCATATAGGAAGTATGCCCACGATGATTTGTCGACCGAGAAGTCTTTCGCCTCTTTCAAGTAAACTGGCGCCCAATCCAATACGCCGTAACGGATTAGATACACAAAGGCATTGGCAATAGCGATAGACCACAGCAGCTTATTGGAGAATACATACTTAAAGAAGATCTCTTTCGCGGTCATTTCTTTTTCGTGTGAGGTGTCGTAATCGTCTGGATAGTCTTGTTTGTACTCTTCAATTGGGGGCAAGCCACAAGACTGCGGCGTATCACGCAGAGTCACCCAAACAAAGAGTGCAACGAGAGTGGCAAAAAAGGCAGGAACATAAAAAGCGGTGCGCCAATCATCGTTGAAAGCCCAGAGACCAAGGATAAACAGTGGACCAATTAAGCCACCACCCACGTTATGGGCGACATTCCATACTGATACGATTTCGCCGCGCTCTTTGCGAGACCACCAATGTACCATGGTACGCCCACAAGCAGGCCATCCCATACCTTGGAACCAGCCGTTTAGGAACAGCAAGATAAACATGGCAGTGATGCTTCCCGTTGCCCAAGGCATAAAGCCGAAGCAGAACATCACGATTGCCGACATTAGTAGACCGGCACTTAAGAAATACCTTGGGTTTGAGCGATCCGAGACACTGCCCATAAGAAACTTAGACAAGCCGTAAGCGATAGATACCGCTGCCAATGCCACCCCCAGGTCACCGCGGCTATAACCTTGCTCTATTAAATACGGCATGGCGAGGCTGAAGTTTTTGCGCACTAAGTAGTAGCCCGCATATCCAACAAAAATACCGATAAACAGTTGCCATCTTAGACGAGAGTAGGTGCGATCAACCTTGTCGAACGCCAAACGTTCGATATGTGCCTTAGGCTTAAATATTCCGAACATAAAGACCTCATTTTGAGCGAAATAGTACAAACATCGAACGACATAAACGCTCGTTCGAAACTAATCGCGAGTGTATGAGAACCTTTTGTAAATATCTGTGACTCATCCCTCAACGGAATAATATCCAACTAAAATCATATACATATAGTTTGTTATTTGGAGGAAGGTTCGGTTTTCACTATATTTAGTTACTATCCGCATGCTGCTACCGGCCTGAATATTAAGCGTTTATTTGGGAGAGCAACAGCGACTAAGGGCAAGCAACCCTTAATCAAAATGAGATGAGTGTGGTTTAAATGGGAGACTATTCCATGCGTTCAGCGATGGTGTTTTGCTAAAAACTCAGCGGCTGTTGCAATGCCGTGCTCATAGTCTTCCAAGATCTGATCTTTTTGGCTCAGCAGTCCTTTAGACGACAGTTCGCGTTCTGGCTGTATGTGCCATAGGTTGACATCATCCGGTGGCGATAGCAGGAACTGCTCCACTTCTGCATGATTTGCATAGTGTGAAACCAGCATATCCAGATGACTTGTGCTGCTTCGACTAAATGGCGTACGTTTGTTTTGAATATCAATCAAGCGAGCCAGTTTTTCTTTATCTTGAATCCATTGCTTTAAGTTAAGCTTATCTGCTGTCATCAACTTATATTGGTCGCGATACGACTCCAGGCGCGGGCCCGTTAGTCGCTGATAATCGACCTTCATCTCAGCGACTTTCGCGGAAAACTGCTTTTGGAACTCAGCGAGTTTTTCTTTTGTCCCTGAGACTTTGAGGTGACGAATGTGCATCTCTAACCCTTCTTCTAACTCTTTTTTCCATTTATCGAGTGACTCACGGACTGAAGTTGGCAACATTAGCGCTTCTTTCGGTTTTGGGATGGTACTTATCACGACCATATTATTGATACCGCGGCGATACGACTCTTCTACAGGAATGGTTGCCGATACCCCGCCATCGACCCATTTTTTCCCATCAAACTCAATATCATGATAGTAAAGCATTGGAATTGCACAGGTTGCTCTTAGCACATCAAACCAATTATCAGCGAAGATCGGATAGTAGTAATCCTTTAACTCTTCCACATCCGTAATACAGGCGAGTGCCACTTTATCATCGCCTAGGTTCTGCTTACCGAGAGATAAGTCGAGGGGAAACTCGCCACTGTTGACGAAGTCAAACGCCCAATCGAGATCCATAGGTTGCTGCTTTTGCAGAAACTTATTCATATCGAAAAAACGCTCGCGCGTAGTGTAGTTAAGGATAAAGTCGAGACCAATGCCACGCTGTTTGGTCACAAAGGAAGAGACATTCAGTGCACCTGCCGAGGTACCTATGTACAACGAGAAGGGGTCAAAGCCGGCATCAATAAACTTGTCCAACACACCCGAGGCAAACGCCCCCTTTTGACCGCCACCTTGTACAATTAGCGAGTATTTATCTTTCTGGTTAAACACGCTGAGCCCCTCAACCATCATGGAATCCTTAACATAGTTCAATGAGATTAAAATATTTACTCTAGTCTTTACACTCTTTTTCGCGGTTTTTTGTTACCACTCTTTCCCCAATCTATACACTAACTCTTTGTTTCTAGTCCTTTGTCTTTGAACACTCTCTCACCTTTCAAGAATTGATGCTGTTTTCAGGGCTTGCGAGCCGACCTTTTTATTATATACTGTATGTATATACAGGTATTTTATTATGCATGAACTCATTCAGAATTTACACAGTAAGCAATTGATATGGAAAGGAAACCGAGTTGAAGTTCCTCGCGAGTTTCATTGTACCGGTTTCTCCGAACTCGACCACAGGCTTGGTGGCGGGTTTCCTACATCTGGCGTAATTGATATTCAGTCTCCTCAAGGTATTGGGGAGCTGAGATTATTGATGCCTTTTGTACAAAAACAGGCCTCTGAAAGATTGTTTGTTTTGATCAACCCTCCCGGTTATCTGTGTGCCGAGTACCTATATGCTCAAGGTATTAGCCCCTCTCAAGTGCTACTGCTCTATCCTGATTCGCCGCAACACGCATTATGGGCCGCCGAGCAGTGCTTAAAAAGTGGCGCATGCTGTGGGGTTTGTCTTTGGCATAGTGGAATTGAAATTCATCAAGCAAAGCGTCTTCAAGTGGCGAGCGAGGTGGGGCACTGTCTCCAGTTCCTTTTTAAGCCAGCACCCGCGAATAACGATACTCAGGTATTTTCACTCCCAGTCTCTTTGAGCTTAACCCTAAGCCCGCATGAGATGGGATTGTCTGTGGCAATTACCAAACGCAAAGGTGGTTTTGTTCGCGACCAATTTGTGATCAACATGCATGACCGCTGGCCTGAGCTCACCACCAGCGAAAAACCAAGCACCTCTACTGTGGTTGCCTTCCCAATGCGTCAGCAAGGATAAGCATGTTACTGTGGTTATATTTGCACTTCCCGACCCTGCAGCTTGATACGCTGTTTGCTGGGCATCGAGAAGAGAACGACACATCGTCAGAGCCAACTAGCGGAGAAGAAGCGCTCGCTGTAGCGATTGTTGATGGCCGTAAACATGAAGTGGTGCAAGCCAACGCTTGCGCCCTCGAACAAGGTGTAACCTTAGGTATGGGATTGGGTAGCGCGGCTGCGCTTTGCCAAGATCTTCAGGTGCACCCTTACGACAATGACGTCGAGACTCGGCGATTGCACGATATTGCTCAGTGGCTGTACATGATCACCTCTGATATCTGCCTCTGCCCACCCAATGGTCTTTTGATTAAGGTCACCAATATGCTGTCATTATACGAGGGTATTGGTAACTATTGGGCTGCGCTGCAAACACATCTCAAACATCTGAACGTGCAAGCCTACTATTCAACGGGCGTGTCTCCATATTCAGCGATGCTAATGGCAAAGCAAGGGCGCAACTGGATTGAATCCGATCGAAAGGCGCTCAATGATGCTGTTGCTCGCTATTCATTAACGTGCTCTGAGCTACCAAACAAACAGGTCGAAAAGCTACAGCGGGTTGGCATTCAAACTATTGCCGACCTTTTAGCACTCCCCTTACCTGATATTGCCAAACGCTTTGATATCGACTTAGTGAACTATGTCGGCAGGCTCACCGGGCAATTCAAACACCCTGTTGATTTCTATCACCCACCTGAGCACTTTTGCCAGTATTTGGAGCTGTTATTTGATATCGAGAATATCGACTGGTTACAAAAGCCTTTAAGGCGGCTCCTCAACCAGCTCGAGGTGTTTCTTAAGCTACGCGACAAAGTGGCGTTTGAGCTATCACTCATCCTCCACCAGCGTGATCATGGCGATAAGTCGGTAAGCTTCCATTCTGCACAAGGGGATTATCTTGCTGAGAAATGGCAAGCCCTCTCTACGCTCACGCTCGAAAGTATCAAGCTGGATGGTCCCGTGAATGGTTTAACGCTGGAAATCGTGCGCGCCGATGAGGTGCAAGTCAATGAACATGATCTGTTTAGTGGCGTCAAAGGAAGCCAAACAGCCCTTGAACTCATCTCAACATTGCAGGCAAAGCTTGGTCAAAACAATGTAACCTCGTTGACGCTCACCGATGATCCAAGACCTGAGTTCGCCACGCAGCCGAGAGTCCCTACCGCGAACGAAAAATCAGAGGTAAATGCCCACTTACCTCATAAACTCCGTCCGAGCTTACTGTACAGCACTCCTCTTGCTCTCGAGCAAAAGGTAACCGTCGCTCTCGGCCCTGAACGCATCGTCAGCGGTTGGTGGGATGGTAACCCTGTAAAGCGTGACTACTATGTCGCACGTAGTGAACAGGGGCAGTGGTTATGGGTTTATCGCACAGAAGACAAGCAGTGGTTTATCCACGGGCAATTTAGTTAACCATTTTTAAGTTAAGCACTATGAAGTACGCCGAGCTTTTTTGTCAGAGTAATTTTTCCTTCTTAACTGGCGCCTCACATGCTGAGGAGCTTATGCTGCAAGCCGACTTTTTGCAGTATTCCGCTTTAGCGATTACCGATGAATGTTCCGTTGCAGGAGTGGTTCGCGCTCATACTGCAATCAAACAACATGGCTTATCCATTAAGCAGATTGTCGGCAGTATGTTTTGGCTCAATAGTGAGTGTCAGTTCTTGTTGTTGTGCCCTAGTCGTGAGGCCTACGCTGAACTGTGCCGCATCATTACCAATGCCAGACGTCGCTGCGAAAAAGGCGAGTATCAGCTCTCAGAATGGGATGTGATGTCACTGCGTCACTGCCTTGTTATTTGGCTGCCTTGCGGTAACGAGCATGATTTACGATGGGGGCGCTGGCTCGAGCAATACCATGGTCATCGACTCTGGATTGGTTTACAGCGTCACCTCACCTCACAGGAGCACAGATACATTAGCCACTGTGAATCACTCTCTATCGAGCTTCAACGTCCGATTACCGCCTGTGGTGGGGTATTGATGCACACCGCAACTCGCCTACCATTACAACACACGCTAACAGCAATAAAGCTCAATACCTCTATTGATAAAGTGTGTGGTCACTTACTGGCAAATACTGAGCGCAGCTTACGCCCAAAGACTAAGCTTGAAAAACTCTATCGTGAGGAGTGGCTGGCCGAAAGCGTCTACATTGCGGATTTGTGCGACTTTAAATTATCGACACTGCAGTATGAGTACCCTAGTGAGTTAATTCCCAACGGAAAAACACCCATGAGTTATTTGAGGGAGTTAGTCGAGTACGGCAAGCAGCTACGCTTTCCTGAAGGGGTGCCTTTGCATGTTGAGCAGACCATTGAAAAAGAGCTCACTCTAATCGAAAAGCTACACTACCCATTTTTCTTTTTAACCATTCATGACATCGTCATGTTTGCCAAGCGACAAGGTATTCTTTACCAAGGACGCGGCTCAGCCGCCAACTCTGTTGTATGTTATTGCCTAGAAATTACTTCCGTCGACCCACGGCAGATATCGGTATTGTTTGAACGCTTTATTAGTGAAGAGCGTAATGAGCCGCCCGATATTGACGTCGACTTTGAGCACGAGCGACGTGAAGAGGTGATCCAATATATCTATCAAAAATACGGTCGTGAGCGTGCCGCGCTTGCGGCTACGGTCATTTCTTATCGATTCAAAAGTGCAGTACGCGATGTCGGCAAAGCACTTGGCGTGAGTGAAACGCAGCTTGATTACTTTATCAAGAACATTAACCGCCGCGATCGCTCGCAAGGCTGGCAGGCGCAATTGGTTGAGTTAGGACTCAAGCCAGATTCACTCAAAGGGCAACAGTTTATTGAGCTTGTTAACGACATTACTGGCTTCCCAAGGCACTTATCACAGCATGTCGGTGGCTTTGTCATTGCCTCAGGTCCTTTGTATGAGCTTGTTCCCGTAGAGAATGCCGCGATGGCAGATCGCACCGTGATTCAATGGGACAAAGACGATTTAGAAAGCTTAGGTCTACTTAAAGTGGATGTGCTTGCTTTAGGTATGCTTACCGCGATTCGCAAGTGCTTTCAATTGGTTGAAAAGCATTATGGACGCAAACTCACTATCGCTGATATTACTCGACTTCAAGATGACCCAAACGTCTACGGCATGATTCAGCGTGCTGACACGGTGGGTGTATTCCAGATTGAGTCTCGAGCACAAATGAGTATGCTGCCACGCCTAAAGCCAACTACCTACTATGACCTAGTCATTCAGATTGCAATTGTTCGCCCCGGACCAATCCAGGGCGATATGGTGCATCCGTTTCTTAAACGCCGCAACGGCGAAGAAGCCATCTCCTACCCGTCTGAGGAGGTGAAATCGGTGCTGTCTCGTACTCTTGGCGTTCCTATTTTTCAGGAGCAAGTGATCAAACTTGCCATGGTCGCAGCGGGCTTTACTGGCGGTGAAGCCGATCAGCTCAGGCGAGCAATGGCAGCATGGAAGAAAAACGGCGATCTTGTTAAGTTTCGCTCTAAGCTTATCGATGGCATGCAGAAAAATGGCTACCAAGCGGACTTTGCAGAACGTCTATTTGAGCAAATCTGTGGATTTGGGGAGTATGGATTCCCAGAGAGTCATTCTGCGTCTTTCGCTGTGCTTGCCTATTGCAGCGCCTGGCTCAAACATTATTACCCTGAAGCGTTCTACGCTTCGCTGCTCAATAGCCTTCCTATGGGTTTTTATAGCGCCTCTCAACTGATACAAGATGCGAAAAGGCATCAGGTTGCTATCGCTCCGGTGTGTGTCAATCGCTCAACCTATCATCATTATCTAAGACCAACCGACCAAGGGCTAACCTTGCAGCTTGGCTTCAGGCAGGTCAACGGACTCAGTGAGCAAAGCATACAGAAGCTGCTACAACATAGGCCACCCCAAGGCTTTCGTACTCCGACCCAGATTAAGCAGCTAGGACTAAATCGTCGTGAGCTGGAAATACTGGCTTCTGCAAATGCACTAAAAGCCATTTCAGGCGATCGCTATGCGACGCGCTGGGCGATGATGGATAATCTGCAAGACCTGCCACTGTTCCAGAATGACGCAGAGTCTCATTCAATTGAAAACCATGCACTTCCTTACAAACCTTCAGCGATTGAAGACATGCTTGAGGACTTTTCATCAATGAATGTCTCCCTCGAACAGCACCCTATCACCCTACTCGACCGAGCGGGAAAACTGGGACGATTTACTCGAATGAAAGACCTTGTGACTAAAGAACATAAATCGCTGGTGACTGTGGTGGGTACAGTGACAGGCAAGCAGTCACCTGGCACTGCGGCTGGCGTCACCTTTTTTTACTCTAGAGGACGACACGGGGAACATTAATGTGGTGGTGTGGCAAGCAACCGCAAGGGCTCAGAAGAAGGCCTATCTCACCTCAAAGATCCTTAAGGTCAAAGGCATACTAGAGCGTGAGGGAGAGGTCACTCATGTCATTGCCGGACGCCTAATTGATATGACCGAACACCTTGGCGAGCTCAAAGTCCAATCAAGGGAGTTTCATTAACTCGGTCAGTCAGCCATTTAGGGGACTCATAAACACAAAAACGGGAACCCAGGTTCCCGTCTTTTAATCCTATGAATCATAGATCCGCTTCTACTGCCACTTCCGTACGTCTTTTCTTCCATTCCTTGTAGATGAGTAAACTTAAGGCCATCAATACCTTAGAAGTTAACCAAATCATTCTGATGGAACAACCTTTAGTCGGTAGTAAAATAGTTTTTATGCTCTATAAGATCAAGCCTACAGATACGACCAAATTATAGCCTATTTTTTAGCGTACGGTGTAGTTTATTTAACAGCGCAAATTAATTACAGATCGCGTCGAATACGCTCTTGAACCACATCGACCAACAAATCTGGCTGGAACTTGGAGATAAAGCGGTCACAGCCCACCTTCTCAACCATAGCATCGTTGAAGCTACCACTTAATGAGGTGTTGAGAGTAATATACAGATCTTTCATTCGAGGGTCGCTGCGGACCTCGTGAGTCAGCTTATAGCCGTCCATCTCTGGCATTTCAGCGTCAGTAATCATCATCAAGAGTTCGCTGCAAACATCAATGCCTTCGTCGCACCATTGCTTTAGAAGGTTATAAGCCATCGCACCATCAAAACATTCAATGATTTCAACCCCTAGCTGAGCGAGCGTTGCTTTCACCTGATGACGAGCGGTAGACGAGTCGTCTACGATGAGGATCTTCTTACCTTGCAGGTGAGGGAGTAATGAACGGTCTAAGGTTTCTTCTGAGATAGCGATATCGTAATCGATGATCTCTGCTAGCACTTTTTCAACATCGATGATTTCAACTAGGCTGACGGCATCATTTTCTTCAACCTTAGTGATTGCCGTGAGATAGTTAGCTCGCCCAACAGTTCGAGGAGGAGGCTGAATTTCTGTCCAAGCAGTATTAACAATGTTCTTTACTTCACCAACCAAGAACCCTTGAACCGAGCGGTTGTATTCCGTAACGATAAGATTTTGATCGCCTTCTTCGTTCAATGTTGGAAATCCAATTGCACGTCGAAGGTCGATGACTGGCAGTGATTCTCCACGTAATGAAGCAACACCGCGAATGCTAGGATGTGAGCCAGGAAGTTGTGTCAAAGGTGGCAGCTTAAGTACCTCTTTGACCTTAAAGACATTAATAGCAAGGTCTGTCGGCTGTTAAGGGTAAACATTAACAGCTCAAGTCTATTTTCACCCACAAGTTGGGTACGCTGGTCGACAGAACTCAATACGCTCGACATTAGGCTTCCTTGGCATAAACAATAACTGATTTCTTATCTCATGTTATCGGCAGGAAGCACAAGAAGTTTACTGACTTTCACAACAAAAGTATGACCGTCAGCAAAGAGTGTGAAAAGCTTTATCCTTCAATGACTTTCATTAATAGAAGCCCATCATAAAGCGCTTGCTTAACCAAAGCAGCACCGGGCATAGTCGCTTGTTTGTAGAAACGAGACTCGACCAACTGAAGATCTTCCGTGTAGACAGGGAGGCTCTGTTCAGAGATACAGCGCTCTATTGCCGGGTAGAGAATGTCTTTCGCTTGGTTTATCACACCACCAATCAACACCTTTTCTGGGTTAAATAAATTGATGACGATAGCGATAGCGCTACCAAGATGCTCGCCTAGCTTTTCAATGACGTTGATAGCAAGCGCATCCCCTTTAACAGCGGCTTCGCAAATTGCTTCAACAGAGATGCCCTCATACTCTGACAGAATTGAGGCCTCTCCGCGAGCCAAGCGCTTTGTGACCTCATCACGAATAGCTTGTGAGCTTGCGACAGTCTCAAGACAACCCTTATTGCCACAGTGGCAATCTTCACCCTGGCGGTTTATCTGAATATGACCCAGCTCACCGATGTTGCCATGTCGGCCTTGTAAGACACGACCATCAAGAATGATGCCTGCACCTAGACCGTGGTGAATGGAAATAAGTACAGAGTTGTCACAGTCTTGAGAGTGACCGAAAAGGTTTTCTGCCAATGCCCAAGCGCGAGTATCGTTAGCCACAAATACCGGTAGCCCTGTTGCCTTAAAGATTTCTTCAGCAACATTTAGATTCTTCACATTGTAGTGCGGCATTTGCAACACAACACCTTGATCAGAATTCACCAACCCTGGCAGGGTCAGTGCGATACTTGTCACACGGTCAAGCTGCTCGCTATAGCTTTCAAAAAACTCTTCAATCTCATAAAGCAATCGAGCCATCACGTCATCTTGGTCCACTTCGTGGACTTCGATTTTGGTGTCGATAAGAACATCACCACCCAGTTCGTGCAGTGCAATCGCGAGATAGCCTCTTCCGAGACGCATGGAGAGAAATTGCCAACCTTGGTTATTGGTTTGCAAACCAACGGCAGGTCGACCACGACTGGTCGCTTCTTGGACCGTTGTTTCGTGGATCAAATGTGCTTCGATGAGTTCTCGCGTAATCTTGGTGATACTAGCCGGTGCTAGACTACTGAGTTTAGATAGGTCGATACGCGAAATAGGCCCAAATTGGTCTATCAGTTTATACACGCGACCAGCATTGATCTGCTTAATATGATCAATGTGCCCGGGTTGAGCCATGTACATTTTGAACTCCAAAAAACAACAACCTATTAATTTTTTTACTTTGCGAAGTAATTGTGAAGCAGTTTATAGGATTGCCGTGACAAATATCACGCATATAGATGGATCTTTGGGGGGCACGTCAAGTTACGCCTGTGGCTTACATCACAGACACAGTAAGGTTTTGCTCACAATTCAACCAAAATTGTTTAACGCCTTGTTACCGAAATGGCGACTTATTTAGCTATTATTAATAAGTAAGGATAGTAAGGTTAACTCGCTTGATTAGGGCGCCAAAGATCGTTGTTGGCAGAGTTTATCTTCTTGTGTTGCTTGGCGAGATTATAGCTTTCAACGAATCGATATCCGGCATCTAAACCCACTTGATAGTCATGCAAAATATCATCGACATCACTCAATAAGGATGAGGTTTTAAGTGGTTCGTCTGGTGCAATTTGCCATATAAAGCAATCGTCTGGAGGGGTCTTGAGAAACTCGCTAGTCAGTGAGTAGGTCTGATAGTGCACCATAAGCATATCTGCCAAGCCAGAATCAAAACGGTCACCAAACAGGTGACTGAGTCGATATATGTCCCCTGCTCCAAATAACCAACGCCCACCATTGATGAGCTTAAGGTGATCGGCTTGTTTGATGGCATTCGCTTTGAGTCGCTGACCTTCAAAAAAAGCGCCCCAATCGCTAGACCACTGCTCAACTTTTTCCTGCCATTGGAGCTGGAGGCTATTCAAAGACTCTCTAAACCAAGTGGGTGACTCAGTAACGATCGGCGCATCTTCTGCTGATAAAGGGTCTTCTGATACATATTGCTCGGTGCGTATCACAATGATACTGCGACACTCTTGTCGCCATGCTTCTTGCACAGGAATGGACGCAGAAACACCCCCGTCAATAAACTCGCGACCTAGGTGCGGCACAGAGCCCTCAAATAAGGTAGGGATTGCACTGGTCGCCATCAAGACTTGATACCAGTCTTCTTGCAACATGGGTAAATAGTGATCTTTAAGGGTCGCGATGTCAGTTGTCGCGGCAAACGCCCGCCTATTGCCAATCACCCGTCTGCCCATATCTACGTCCAACTTATAGGGATAGTCGCAGATTTTATCGAGAGCCCACTTCAAATTGAGATACTGCTTGCGGCGAATAAAGCTGAAGAGGTGAAAGAACTCGGGATCAGTGGTTAAGTCGAGAATGAAAGATTTACCCAGCTCGGCTTGACGAGATAGAAAAGCACAGATGTTTAGTGCACCTGCAGATGTCCCATAAAATTCATCAAAGGGATCAAAGTTGGACATTAAGAAGGCATCCAATACACCGGATGTGAAGATACCTCTTTGTCCTCCACCTTGCGCGACGAGCGCGGTTTTGCCGTCAAGGTATTTACCAAACTGTTCGTAATCGAGCACAGTCTGGCGGTTAGTGACTATACCTGAGTTCGCCATAATATGCCGCGCTAGGGCTGCTCGTTAAGCGCCGATCGCGATAACGCCAAAAGCGATAATAGCGCTAAACGCAATAGTGACAATCGTCAATGCTACTTTTAGGTCGTATTCCATAACTCCTCCAGATGTAACTTTTCATTACCATTGTGACATGTACTACTACTATACAAATAACCGCTTCAAAATTATGGTGTTAGTGTCACACTATAATTAATGCTAGTACAACTAATGTAATTTTCGAGCTTTGGCTTGGGGGAAATTAGGATGAAACTAACGCCAATCGTGATAGGTTCTTTTGCTGCAATGTTCTGTCTTTCGGCGCAAAGCAACGTCATTGTTACACCGTTTGTCGGTTATACGCTTGGCGGTGCAGCCAAGGACGGAGAAGGAAAAAGCTATGATATTTCTCCATCCGCTAATGCAGCACTTGCTGTCGAATTCCCATTTCGTAATGGTAGGATGGGCGTCTACTACTCCAAGCAAGACTCTTCACTCGATACCTTAAATCTTGATTCAAGTATTCAATACTTACAATTTCAAAGTAGCGCCGAATATGCTTGGACCGATAAAACCTCCGGCTATATTGGTGCTGGGCTTGGGGCGTCACATACTTCCGGTGAGTGGACAAACTCTCATACTGGGTTTGCTGCAAGCATCTTTGGTGGCATGGAGTATCACATAACGAAAAACTTCGCGCTCAACGGCCAAATTAGATGGCAAGGTACAGTGGTAAGCAGTGACTCCATATCGATCTGTAACTTACCCACTGACGATCAAAGCTGTTTTATCGGGTTTAAGACCAAATGGATGAATCAATTTCAAACACAGGTTGGTTTGACGATGAGGTTTTAACGCCCCCATCAGGATTAAGCACAAAAAAAGCGAGCCAATGGCTCGCTTTCTCAATAACATGCAATTACTTGTGGCGCTCTTTCAACTTATTGACCACATCATTCATTGATAGACCTTGGTCTTGTAGCAGTACCATCAGGTGATAAATCAGGTCTGCAGACTCACACACTAGCTCCGCCTTGTCACCCGACGTTGCCGCAAGCGCGACTTCAACGCCTTCTTCGCCCACTTTTTGCGATATACGCTTGGTGCCACGGGCATAGAGGCTCGCGGTATAAGAAGATTCCGGATCCGCATCTTTTCGAGCGGCAAGCAGTTGCTCAAGCTGATGAAGCCACACCATTTGCGACTCCTCTTGAGAGTCACCATCAAAACAAGTCGTTGTGCCTGTGTGGCAAGTTGGACCAATTGGATCAACCTTCACGAGCAAGGTGTCGTTGTCACAGTCCAATGCGATGTTTTTAAGCTGCAGCACATTTCCTGATGTTTCGCCTTTGGTCCAGAGACGGGATTTAGTGCGCGAAAAAAACGTTACTTGTTCAGTTTCAAGCGTCTTTTCAAGCGCTGCAGGGGTCATATAACCCATCATTAGTACTTGGCTAGATTGGAAGTCCTGAACAATTGCTGGTACCAGACCATCCACTTTATCCCAATCGATTCGTTGGTTTAGATCAACGGCTGTTTGACTCATAGTCTGATCTCCACACCTTCTTGTTTCAAATACTGCTTCAGCTCACCAATATTGATGATCTGTTTGTGGAATACCGATGCCGCGAGCGCGCCATCAACATTTGTTTTCTTGTATGCTTCAGCAAAGTGCTCCATTGCACCCGCTCCACCTGACGCAATCAATGGTACGTTACATACTTCACGAACCATGTTTAGCTGCTCAATATCATAACCGTTACGCACGCCATCTTGGTTCATCATGTTAAGGACAATCTCGCCCGCACCACGTTTTTGAACCTCTTGAACCCAGTCACGAGTTTCCCACTTTGTCGCTTTGGTGCGTGCTTCATCGCCTGTAAACTGATAGACCTGATATTTGCCTGTCTCTTTATCAAAATAAGAGTCGATGCCCACTACGATGCACTGAACACCAAACTTGTCAGCAAGATCAGTAATAAGCTCTGGGTTAGCAAGTGCAGGAGAGTTGATCGACACTTTATCTGCACCAAACTCTAGAATTCGAGCCGCATCCTCTGCTGATTTGATACCACCAGCCACGCAGAAAGGAATATCAATCACCTCTGCAACACGGGCTACCCAGCTTTTATCAACAACACGCCCATCACTCGATGCCGTGATATCGTAGAACACAAGCTCATCCGCACCCTCTTCTGCATAACGTGCAGCAAGAGGAACGATATCACCGATGATTTCGTGGTTACGGAACTGAACCCCTTTAACCACCTGCCCATCACGGACGTCTAAACATGGAATTATTCGCTTTGCCAGCATTGGAATGCCTCCTCTGCGGTAAACTTGCCGTCTAGCAATGCTCGACCAACAATAACACCTGACACACCAGTACCTTTGAGCGCTTCAATATCCGCTAAGCTGCCGATACCACCAGATGACTGGAATTGCACCTGAGGATACTGCTTACAAAGGTCCACATACAGCTCAACGTTACTGCCAGCCAATGTGCCATCACGTGAGATGTCAGTACACAGCACATGCTTGAGACCCACTGTTAGGTAATCATCAATCAGCGCCTCGATTGTTACGCCAGAATCTTCTTGCCAGCCAGAGATCGCCACCTTGCGAGTGCCGCTTTCGTCGATATTAATATCCAGCGCTAGCACAATGCGCTCAGCGCCGTATTTCTCCATCCAGCCTTTCACTAGTTCCGGCTGTTTAACCGCTGTCGAGCCCACAACAACGCGCTGAGCACCCGCTTCAAGTAGATCAACCACATCTTGCTCGCTGCGCACGCCACCGCCAATCTGAATATTGGCAGGCGTACCAGCAAGTAGTGTAGCAATAAGGTCTAACTGGCGCGCTGTAGTATCTTTTGCGCCAGTAAGGTCAACAAGATGCAGCCAGTTCGCGCCTGCTTGGTGGTAAAGGTTAAACTGCTCTACCGGGTCAACTTTGTACTCGGTAACTTGACCATAGTCACCTTGGTATAGACGAACAACTTGTCCTTCAATAAGGTCTAATGCAGGAATAATCACGTTTCAATCCTTTTGCCCCACTACCTTGTGAGGCGATAATCAATTTTTAGCAAAGCGGTGAGTTACACCAGCTCCAAAAAGTTCTGAATCAGCTTAGAGCCCGCTTTAGACGAGCGCTCTGGGTGGAACTGAACACCATAATAATTGCCACTTTGAATGGCAGCGCTAAATGGGTTTCCGTAATCACACTCAGCAATGGTGTAGTCACCAACAGGCATACCGAAGCTGTGCACGAAGTAGAAGTATTCACCCTCTTCAATACCCGCAAATAGCGGATTTCCAGCAACGGCTTTCACGGTATTCCAACCCATGTGCGGTAATGGCAGGTCGCCAGTTTCCAAACGTCTTACTTCACCGTCACACAGACCCAAACACTCAACAAGCTCATCAGCCTTCTGACCTTTCTCTTGAGAAAGTTTGCCTAGCAGTTGCATGCCAAGACAGATACCCAGAACTGGCTTTTCTACCTGCTTAACGAGGTCGATAAGGTTACGCTCTTCTAGGTTTTTCATCGCTTCACTTGCGGTGCCAACACCCGGCAAAAATAGCTTGTCCGCAGCCAGTACAACTTCTGGCTCTTTTGAGATAACCACTTGATAGCCAAGGCGCTCAATCGCAAACTTTACCGATGAAACATTGGCACAGCCGGTGTCAATAATGACAACATTTTGAGTAGAGGTAGCCATTACAGTACTCCTTTACTGCTTGGAAGCTCATTGCCTTCGACTTTAACTGCTTGGCGAAGCGTACGTCCAAATGCTTTAAATAAGCTCTCAATGATGTGGTGGTCATTATCGCCTGTTGAAGACAGGTGCAAAGTGCAAGCGAGTGTGTCTGTCAGTGAACGGAAGAAATGCACAACCATCTCGGTCGATAGGTCGCCAACTTGTTCACGAGAGAATTCCGCATCAAATTTAAGGTAAGGACGGCCAGAGAGGTCAAGACCACACTGCGCAAGACATTCATCCATCGGAAGGCTGAAACCAAAACGACCAATACCGCGCTTATCTCCAAGCGCCTCTTTAAGCGCCTGACCTAACGCCAACGCCGTATCCTCGACCGTGTGGTGATCATCGATGTGGAGATCACCTTTGACGAGACACTTCATTTGGAAACCGCCGTGAGTCGCGATTTGGTCCAGCATGTGGTCGAAGAAACCCATACCTGTAGAGATTTCGTTACCACCGGCTTCATCCAGGTTTACAAATACCTTGATGTCGGTTTCTTTTGTCGTGCGTACCACTTCTGCAGTGCGAGCTTTGACTGTTAGATCTTTTAAGATCTGCTTCCAACCCATTGTTTCTGGGTTGTACTGAATACCACGGATAGCCATATTTTCAGCCAATTGGAGATCCGTTTGGCGATCACCGATCACTGCCGAGGTTTTGAAGTCCACCTTACCGCTTTGTAGGTACTCTTTAACAAGACCTAGCTTCGGCTTACGACACGAACAATTGTCTTCATCAAAGTGAGGGCAAATAAGTACATCGTCAAACTTCACACCCTGAGATTCGAAGATCTCCATCATCATAGTGTGTGGTGCATCGAAATCCGCTTGAGGGTAGCTGTCTGTACCTAAACCATCTTGGTTTGTCACCATAACTAGGCGATAGCCTGCATCTTGCAGCGCAAGTAGGCTTGGAATGACATAAGGCTCAAGTTTTAGTTTATCAAGACGGTCAACTTGAAAGTCGACTGGTGGCTCAACGATTAACGTACCATCACGGTCTATAAATAAAATTTTCTGTTGGTTGCTCACTCTATAAATCCTTTTTGATGGTGTACTTAAGCTGCACTTTGTTCTAATAGGTTTCGGATAAATGACAAGGTCTTCTCACACTCATCACGATTACCCACACTAATTCGGACGCAATCTTCAATTGGCGAGTTACGTAAAATAATGCCTGTGTCCCAAGCGGCTTTAAATAGCTCGTCACCGTTTTGGAATTTCACCAAAAGATAGTTACCCCACCCTTCAAACACAGTCACGCCCGGTAGGGTTGATAAACCCGCTTGCAGGTACGCGCGATTCGCATTCAGATCGAGTACTTGGAACTTCGCTCTTGCCAAACCTTGCTCAGACAATGCCTGTGTTGCAATTTCTGCAACAGGGATAGGCACTGGATAAGGAGCAATCACCTTAAGCAGCACGTTAATTAACTCTTCATTTGCCAACGTGAAACCGCAGCGAAGACCCGCCAGTGCGAACGCTTTAGAAAGCGTACGTAGAATCGCTAAATTCGGGTATTGAGCTAAGAGATCGACCGTTGACGCTTCTGGACAGAAGTCAATATACGCTTCATCCATAACCACAATGGCTTTGTCTTTTGTCATTTCTAGCAGAGAAACGATGTCATCACGATTAACTAAGTTGCCTGTAGGGTTATTAGGACTACAAACAAAAACCAGTTTCACACTCTCTAAGTTCGCTTCAATCTCTGGTAGGTTAAGCTGCCAATCAGCTGTCAGCGGCACTGTTTTGCGCTCGACGCCAATCGTTTCTGCGCTAATTGCATACATACCATAGGTTGGTGGACAGTAAAGGATACTGTCTTGGCCTGGCTCGCAGAAAGCGCGAATCAACAGCTCAATACCTTCATCTGCACCGCGTGAAGTCAGTGTTTGCTCAGGCTTTACACCGGCATAATTGGCATAGGCTTCGATAAGCTGTTTTGGCTGACATTCGCTGTATCGGTTTAGACGAGCAAAGTCAGTTTTGTATTCATTGTTGAATGGTGACTCGTTAGCATTAAGCCAGATATCACCGCTGCCACCAATGCGACGCGCAGACAGATACGGCGTCAATTCTTGAACCTGTTTACGAGCTAATTTTTCCATCAGTTGTTCTCCCGTCTACGCCTTTTGAGCGTTGAGTTTCTCAACACGGATGGTTACCGCACGTTTGTGCGCATCAAGACCTTCAGCTTCCGCCATGGTCACTACCGTTGGTGCTAGACCTAGTAGACCGTCCGCACTTAGCTCTTGTACTGTCATACGCTTTGAGAAATCCGCTAAACCAAGGCTTGAATAGGTGCGCGTGTAACCGTAAGTCGGCAATACGTGGTTTGTACCTGACGCATAGTCGCCCGCTGATTCAGGAGACCAATCGCCCAAGAAGATAGAACCAGCATTGTCGAGTAACGGCAATAGTTCACGTGGACTCTTTGTCTGAACAATTAGGTGCTCTGGACCATAGTAGTTAGAGATAGACACGCATTGCGTGAGTGATTCAGCGATGATGATTAAGCTAGAGCCCAGTGCTTTTTCTGCGATATCAGCGCGTGAAAGCTGTTTTAGCTGTCTCTTGACGGCTTCCGTTACTTGGTCAGCAATCACTGGTGAAGGCGTTACGAGAACCACTTGAGAATCAGGACCGTGCTCAGCTTGGCTTAATAGATCAGACGCTACGAAGTCAGGGTCTGCGCTCTCATCAGCGATCACGAGCACTTCTGAAGGACCCGCTGGCATATCAATCGCAGCGCCGCGGAAGTCATTGCTCACTTGGCGCTTAGCTTCTGTGACATACGCATTACCAGGACCAAAGATTTTATCCACTTTCGAAACAGTCTCTGTTCCATACGCCATAGCCGCTACCGCTTGACCACCACCGACGTTGTACACCTCATCGATCTTACACAATTTAGCGACATACAAGATTTCGTCCGCAATTGGCGGAGGCGAGCACAGAACAACTTTACGGCAACCTGCAATTTGAGATGGTACACCAAGCATTAGCACTGTAGACGGAAGCGGAGCGCTGCCACCTGGAATATACAGACCAACTTTATTAATTGGTCGAGTGACCTGCTCACACACCACGCCAGGCTGCGTTTCTACGCGCAATGCTTCTGGGCGTTGCGCTTTGTGAAACTTAGCAATGTTTGAGTACGCTTGCTCGAGCGCTTGCTTCATGTTGTCAGAAAGGCGCGCTGATGCCGCTTCAATCTCGTCGGCAGAAACTCGAATCGACTCAGGACGAACGCGATCAAACTTCTCGGTAAGATCCAGAAGGGCTTTATCACCTTCGCTACGAACTTGATTAATAACCTCAGTTACTGCCGCTGTAATATTTGCGCCTTCAGTAATTGCAGGGCGTTCAAGAACAGACTCTTGCTGAGATTGACTTAAGTGTTGCCAAACTACGGTTCTCATTACTTACCCCATCATCTTCTCAATAGGTAGAACAAGAATCGAGCTTGCGCCGAGTTCTTTCAGTTGTTCCATGGTTTCCCAGAACAGATTCTCAGTACTTACTAAGTGAACAGCAACGCGCTCCGTATCCATAGATAGAGGTAATACTGTTGGGTCTTCCGCACCAGGAAGCAGTGATTTGATTTGCTCAAGTTTCTCAACTGGTGCGTGTAGCATGATGTATTTTGACTCTTTCGCCTGTTGAACACCTTGCATACGCGTTAGCAGTTTGTCGATTAGTGCTAGTTTGTCAGCATCAAACTCACCCATACGCTGAATCAACGTCGCTTTAGAGCGGAAAATGACTTCTGCTTCTTTTAGGCCGTTCGCCTCTAGCGTAGCACCGGTAGAAACCAAATCAGCAATCGCATCAGCAAGACCAGCACGCGGCGCTACTTCTACCGAACCTGTTAGCATACAAGCGCTAAAATCTACACCTTGCTCGTCCATATAGGCTTTGAGAAGTTGTGGGTAGGTAGTCGCAATACGCTTACCAGCCAGGTCTTGAGGACCCGTGTAAGTCTCATCTTTATTGATAGCGATAGATAGGCGACAACCACCGAAGTCTAGACGGCGAAGCGTCTTAAACTCGTTTGCCTCTCCCAGCGCTTTACGGTCAAGACGAACTTCTTCTAGTTCGTTTTCACCGATAAAGCCAAGGTCAACCACGCCATCCATAATTAGACCAGGGATGTCATCATCGCGGACGAGCAAAAGATCGATTGGCATATTTAGCGAATGAACAACAAGGCGCTCACCCATTACATTGAACTTAACACCACACTTTTTAAGTAGGTCTTGGCTCTCTTTACTTAAGCGACCCTTTTTTTGAATCGCAATTCTTAGGCGTTGTGTTTGCATTGCTGTATCCCTGTGCAAAATATTGATTTTTAAAATATAAAACGAAAAAACCCTCGGGAGCTTTGGTCTCCCGAGGGTTTAATTCTTGAAATCTTAAATCGAACCTCCGAGAGTTTTACCTATCTCTCGGGTATGCGTTCATCTCCCGAAAGATTAAGCTGGGTGATGGTGATGATGAATGTTCATATCAAAATTTAGCATACTTATGTTTAGGTTCCTTTGTGTCTGTACCTTCACACTAACTAAGGTTAAGACGATTTTCAACCACTAATTTCAATTGAAAACAATTTTTTTACTGAACGGTCAATTATCAGAAAGATACGCCCAACTTCTCGACTGAGAAAACCATAGAAAACGGGGAGTCACTTGCCCAAAAACCAAAAATTAGTGAAAAAAAGAGCCCTTACGGACTCTTTTCTCGATTATACGTTTGCTTCTTGCGACATTCTCGCTTTAGAGAGTGCTGACAGAACAAAACAAACAATCACAAATGTCATTGATGCAGCGGCGAATGAGATGAACACTGACGTAGTCATACCCAAGGTAATGAAGCCAACACAAGACACCAATGCTACAGATAGCGCGTACGGCAACTGAGTCGCAACGTGGTCAATGTGATTACAACGTGCACCGGTCGATGACAAAATCGTTGTATCTGAGATTGGTGAACAGTGGTCACCAAATACTGAACCAGCTAATACAGCGCCTAGCATTGGTAGCATCATCGCGATATCTGTTGCACCTGCCATATCACCAGCAATCGGTAGCATGATGCCAAACGTACCCCAAGAAGTACCTGTAGAGAACGCCATTAGACCAGACAATAGGAACAAAATAACTGGTAGCCAGTGAACGTTAATATTGCCTTGTACGGTTGAAGAGAGGTAAGCACCGGTTTTCATGTCACCAATTACAGAACCAATCGACCATGCGAAGAACAGAATAAGGATAGCGCCAAACATCGACTTAGCACCAATCCACATGGTCGTCGCAATATCAGAGATTGATAGCTTCTGTTTCACCACAGTAAACACTGCTGTTAGAAGACCAGCTGAACCACCGTAAATAAGTGACGTGCCTACATCTGTGTTTTCAAATGCGCCAAGTACGTTGAATGCAACACCGTCAGCAGCTAATGCTTGGCCGCCAGTGTAAATCATCGCCACAACCATTGCGCCGATAAGCACTAGAATCGGAAGCACTAGATCAGAGACAGAACCAAAGTCGCTTTCTTTGATATCAAGCTCTTCGTTGAGTTCATGCGCTTCTTTCGCGTCATTCTCTTTGTCTTTATCAAAACCTAGACCTTGCTTCGCGTTTAGCTCGTGCTTGCGCATTGGGCCAACATCCAATTGGAACCATGCAACAGCAAACACCATAAGTAGCGCGAACACGGCATAGAAGTTCATTGGAATAAGACGAACGTATGCACCAATCGCAGAGTACTCAGTGATACCGTGGGCAACTAGGATACCGCTGACGATAGTCATGATGTACGCCCCCCAGCTTGACGCAGGCATAAGTACACACATTGGAGCCGCTGTAGAATCTAGAATATAAGCTAGCTTAGCGCGCGATACATAAAAACGGTCAGTAACAGGACGAGAGATCGCACCTACAGCTAGGCTATTAAAATAGTCATCAACAAAAATGAATACACCAAGGAAAGCGGCTAGGAGCTTAGAGCCACGCTTGCTCTTAACGCGAGCTTGAGCCCACTCAGCAAACGCTTTAGTACCGCCTGACAGTGTTAACAGAGCAGTCATCATGCCAAGTAGCAATAGGAAGCCAACAATACTCATGTTCCAAGTATTGAGACCACCATCTTCAATAACAACACCAGAGACAGTATCAAAGACGTAACTGGCCGCGCCTGCGACAGAATAGTCATTAAGAAGGAAAGCGCCCAGTACAATACCTACCCCAAGAGAGAGTAGTACACGACGAGTAATGATCGCCAAGCTCAGAGCTACGATCGGCGGTAGCAGTGAAAGTGGTGATGTAGCAAAATCGATTAAATTCATGATCTTCAAAAACCAGTTTTTTATTATGGTTAGAGATCTACTGCAGACATGCGCAAAAGGACGAGAAGTCCAAACGCAAACGTTGAACTAAGCGAAAGGGAAGCGAACACTTCACCCAACCCCACAGTAGCGCTCCATAGTTTAACAATATAATAGACTATGGCAGTGTTGTTCCTTTCGAAGACAACCCCAGCGAGAGAGATTGATGGTCTATTCTCACTTCGGCGATAGAGCCTTTCATCATCGTTCATTGGTATCACCCCAACGATGGTTACTTTTCGCTATCGCGCCTCTACATCAAGAGCAAAATCATTCACTGGCATTTAAAGCCAAGTTAAAAGAATGTTCTTTCTCTTGCATTAGGTGCGAGCCATTGTACTTATCAGAACACCAAATGCAACACGAATGATGTTGCAAGTGAGTAAAGATTATGTCGACTTTGTTAGGGTAATTTCTTTCCCTATACCGTATTTGATATTATATATGCCACCAATGACATATCTTGTTGTCAGCATCCATCATTAATTGCTATTAATTTAAAGAACTATTTAGTTGCTTAGAAATTCGAAACAATTCGTGACAAGTAAACTCGATTTAGCCGAGTATTAGTACAATATGCAACAAAATCCACTTTTCATACATCAATAATGGAGAAAAGTTCATTATTGATTCAAAACAGATTTGATTTGGTGTGGCACTACTACTTTGAAGTTACTTTCAAGAGTTGAATTATCAGAGTTTTGTAAGTTTTCTTATTTTTACAGTTTTAATATCACGAAAATATTGTCAATTAGTTGTTTGGTGTTTATTATTAATCCGAAACTAATAAATAATCTCATGGGAATGTCATGTCTGAATTAACCAAAACTCTACTAAATATTCGTAGCCTACGTGCATTTGCTCGTGAACTTACTCTTGAGCAACTAGAAGAAGCACTAGAAAAGTTAACTACTGTTGTCGGTGAAAGACAAGAAGCTGAAGCTGAAGAGCGCGCAGCTAAAGAAGCTCGTGAAGCTAAACTAAGCGAATACGCTCAAATGATCGCACAAGACGGTATCGACGTTGAAGATCTTATTGCAGCATTGTCTGGTGAATCAAAAGGCAAAACTAAGGCTAAGCGCGCCCCACGCCCAGCTAAGTACAAATACGTAGACGCGACTGGCGCTGAAAAAACTTGGACAGGTCAAGGTCGTACACCTTCTGTAATCCAAGCAGCACTAGACGAAGGTAAATCACTAGAAGATTTTGAAATTTAATTTCAGTCTTAATGTGGATTTATAAAAAAAGCGCCAATAATTGGCGCTTTTTTTTATCTTTCCCAATATGCCTCTTCTAGGCTGTCCTCTCTCTCTGGTAACCCTCGAGACAGGCGTGGGGAATGTTGTACTAATACTTCATAACTCGCTCTATTTGAGTACTTACATACTTGAGAAAACGACGAATAACTCAAGAAAGTATGTTGATGCTTGCTCGAGTTAGGCACATTTTCTTTATGGTATTTATTTGCTGCCATGTCATGCAATAGTGCCGACAATGCCGCATCCCCTGCACCATTGGTATTTTTAATCTTTTCTGGACCGCCCATATATGGCGCAATATGTGAATAAACTTTAATAGGATTTTCACACGCCTCTTTAACAGCCGGGCGACTAAATTCAAAACGGTTAAACTCTGCAATACAACCCGGCAATAATGGCAGCGATGTCTCTCTTTTTGCCTCTTCTTCTGTATATCCCGCCATGTATAGTCCAACCGGACCGGCAGTGCACAGTACTAAGTCAACCCATTCTAGTGCTTTATCTGCTGCAGCCAGTGGATCAGTTTCCCCAGTTAAGGCTTCCGCCTCGTCTTCGTTCATGGCTACAACGGATACATGTTGTTTTAGGAAATCACGCCAATATTGCGGATCATCTTGAATAACAAAGCGTGTACCTAGAGTAAGTACAACAGGAACGTTATGCTTCTTTGCATACTCGATGGCACGCATCGTCGCTTCTGGCATTGGGTCGCCATCTTTACAACGAACTAGATAAGCAGTCAGTACTAAAGCTGATGCCTTTTTTGAAAATCTTTTCAGGGATACTATCCGCTTCTAACTGATTCATTTGACCTTCGCTGATCGCGAAAGTACGTTCACCGTCTTCTGTAATTAAAGTAAAGCATCGACCGATCGCGCCATCGACACCTTGAAGATAGTTCAAATCCATACGGCTAGACGTGTTACATAGATATCGGTAACCGTAGCTGCCTATTTTAATGTCTTCACTCATTACACCAAGTAGTACCGATTTATCATCCGCGAGTACAGAGTAATTATGAAGCGTATTACCAATTGTTCCTCCTGCATACTCGTTGGTAATAAGTTCTTTCTCTTTAAGCTCTTTATATAGAGCTTCAGCCGCCACATCATCAATGACCAGAGAGTGACCTTTACTCAGACCAAATTTTTCGATCACACTACTGTCTACTTTTGCTTCGATATCAACCAAGGTTTGGTCAATACCAATAATGTGCGTTCTCGACATCTTTTTGCTGTCTTGAGATTGACTGACAAGCAAATCTCTTTCATGAACTGGGAAGTAATGCTTTGACTTTCTTTGGCCTGGGAATTTCATACGGTTGTCTTCGTAATAGATTAATTAAGGAGGATCAGGGCGGCGATTCTACCTCTGTATAGTTTACCTCGGCAACATAGGCAAACTTAGCAAACGTTTACGTAGCGTTTTTTTTTCTTATTACCCTTGATTTTCTCCATTTCGGAACACACTTACCTCCTCTTAGAAAGTGTGATTTAGTTCGCGGAACTGTATTGCTGGTTTCGTTTCTGCTAGAATCTGCGTCCAATTAAATTAGGTGGTATTTATACATGTCTGATAACAGCCAAAAGAAAGTGATTGTCGGTATGTCCGGCGGTGTAGACTCCTCTGTTTCTGCCTATCTTCTGAAACAGCAAGGCTACCAAGTTGAAGGCCTGTTCATGAAGAACTGGGAAGAAGATGATAACGAAGAGTACTGCACAGCAGCAGAGGATCTCGCTGACGCACAAGCGGTGTGTGACAAGCTTGGTATCCACCTGCACACGATCAATTTTGCCGCTGAATATTGGGACAACGTGTTTGAATATTTCTTAGCAGAATACAAAGCGGGTCGTACCCCTAACCCAGACATTCTTTGTAACAAAGAAATCAAGTTTAAAGCCTTCTTAGAATTTGCAGACGAAGTGCTAGACGCGGATTATATTGCGATGGGTCACTACGTGAGCCGCACCTTCCCAGAGAACGGTGAAAAGCCACAAATGCTACGTGGTCTAGATAGCAATAAAGACCAAAGCTATTTCCTATACACTTTGAGTCACGAGCAAATCGCAAGAAGCTTGTTCCCTGTTGGCGAGCTTGAAAAACCCGAGGTTCGTCGCATTGCTGAAGAGCAAGGACTTATCACAGCGAAGAAAAAAGACTCGACTGGTATCTGTTTCATCGGTGAGCGCAAATTTACAGACTTCTTGTCTCGCTATTTACCGGCTCAACCAGGTAAAATTGAAACACCAGAAGGTAAAGAAATTGGCGAACACCAAGGTCTTATGTATCACACGTTAGGTCAACGTAAAGGTCTACACATTGGTGGCCAAAAAGGCGGCGGCGGTAACGAAGACCCATGGTACGTGGCTGAAAAAGATCTTAAGCGTAATGTACTGATTGCAGTGCAAGGTGCAGACCACCCACTGCTTAAGTCAAACGGCCTTCGCGCAGCACAATTGCACTGGGTAGATCGTCAACCGATCACTGCGCCACTGCAATGCACAGTAAAAACTCGCTATCGTCAACAGGATATCCCTTGTACTATTATTCCTATCGACGATGACAACATTAAAGTGATCTTTGATGAGCCACAAGTGGCAGTCACCCCAGGCCAGTCTGCTGTATTCTACAGTGACAACGTATGTCTTGGTGGCGGTATTATTGAAGAGCGCATCTAAAAACAATTCGCAGATTATTTTTTAGGAGAACTACGTGGCTAATACACTTTATGACCGTACGATAGCGTTTGCAGGGATTTGCCAAGCCGTTGCCCTTGTACAACGAGTTGCTAAAGACGGTTACTGTGATTCAGACGCGTTTGAAACCTCTATCAAAGCAATCACCAACATGAACCCGTCAAGTACGCTTGACGTGTTCGGTATCGAGTCTGACTTAAAAGTCGGACTTGAGTGTTTGGTGAATGGGATCGATAGCACCCCAACAGGGAGCGAGATCACGCGCTACATCATTAGCCTTATGGCATTAGAGCGTAAGCTAAACAGTCGAAACGACGCAATGGCGCAACTTGGCGATCGCCTGCAAATGGTTGACCGTCAGCTAGAGCACTATGAGCTCCTCGATGAACAAATGATTAGCAACCTTGCAAGCGTCTATCTAGATGTTATCAGCCCTATTGGTCCTCGAATCCAAGTAACAGGCACACCCGCTGTGTTGCAGCAAACATCCACACAGCAAAAAGTGCGTGCGTTGCTTCTATCCGGTATTCGTAGTGCGGTACTTTGGCGTCAAGTTGGCGGCAAACGCAGACACTTGGTGTTCGGTCGTAAGAAGATGGTCGAGCAGGCTCAGATTCTTTTAGCTCGAATGTAACTCGGAAGTAATTTGTTACCGAGCTTTTACCGAGAAATTAGTATCAATTTAGAACTGGTACACGCTTTAAGTAGACCCCTGCCTGCGCAGGGGTGACGACTATTTGGGGTTTGTACAATACAAGACTATTGGCATTCCACTGGCCGTGCGCCTACGCAGGCAGGAATCTTCTCTAGGCTTGGTGCGTGCTTTAAGAATGCTCTATTAGAGGCATCAACGACAAACACATACAAACTCGCACGGTGTGCGAGTTTACTTTTGTACCAAAATAAAATTAACGCAAACGTTTGCGCAATCTTCGTGACAAACGGCGCAGTTATTGGTATAAAGCTCACGAAATTTAGAAACTCAATTCAGGAGAACATCATGGAACTGTCAGCATTGACTGCTGTTTCACCAGTAGACGGCCGTTACGGTAGTAAGACAACTGCACTTCGCAGCATCTTTAGTGAGTTTGGCCTACTTAAGTACCGCTCTATCGTTGAAATTCGTTGGTTGCAAAAACTAGCAGCAACGGATGCAATCAAAGAAGTTCCAGCATTCAGTGCAGAAGCTAACCAGTTTCTTGATGAGCTAGCAGCTAACTTCAGTGAAGAAGACGCAGCACGCATTAAAGAGATTGAGCGTACGACTAACCACGATGTTAAAGCGGTTGAGTACTTCCTAAAAGAGAAAGTAGCGGGTGTACCTGAGCTTCACGCGGTAAACGAGTTCATTCACTTCGCATGTACTTCTGAAGACATCAACAACACGTCTCACGCCCTAATGCTTAAAGAAGCTCGTGACACTGTCGTTCTTCCTGAAATTCGCAACATCATCGATGCTATCAGCAAGCTTGCTGAAGAGTACCGTGATATTCCTCTGCTTTCTCGTACACACGGCCAGCCTGCATCTCCTTCTACTATGGGTAAAGAGATGGCAAACGTTGCTTACCGTATGGAGCGTCAATACAAGCAAATCGAAGCTGTAGAGATCCTAGGCAAAATTAATGGTGCGGTTGGTAACTACAACGCTCACCTATCTGCTTACCCAGAGCTAGACTGGCACAAGTTCAGCGAAGAGTTCATCACTGAGTCTCTTGGCGTAACTTGGAACCCATACACAACTCAGATCGAACCTCACGACTACATCGCCGAGCTATTCGATGCGATTGCACGTTTCAACACGATTCTAATCGACTTCGACCGTGACGTTTGGGGTTACATCGCTCTAGGTCACTTCAAGCAAAAAACTATCGCTGGTGAAATCGGTTCTTCAACGATGCCGCACAAAGTTAACCCAATCGACTTTGAAAACTCAGAAGGTAACCTAGGTCTAGCAAATGCTGTATTTGCTCACCTAGCACAGAAGCTACCTATCTCTCGTTGGCAGCGTGACCTGACAGATTCAACGGTTCTTCGTAACCTAGGTGTTGGCTGTGGCTACGCTATCATTGCTTACACTTCAACACTTAAGGGTATCAGCAAACTAGAAGTGAACCGTGAAGCGCTTCTAGCTGAACTTGATCAAAACTGGGAAGTACTCGCAGAGCCTGTACAAACAGTCATGCGTCGTTACGGTATCGAGAAGCCATACGAGAAGCTAAAAGAGTTGACTCGTGGTAAGCGTGTTGACGGCGAAGCAATGCGTAACTTCATCGACGGTCTAGAGCTTCCTGAAGCCGAAAAAGCACGTCTAAAAGAGATGACACCGGCGAACTATATCGGTCAAGCGATTGAGCTAACTGACAAGCTGTAATTCTCGATAGCTCTCCTTAGCGATAAGCTAATTTGAGGACAAAGTAAAGCGGCGGCGATAGTAATATCGCCGCCGCTTTTGTATCTGTTACATACGGCCCACTTTGGACTAGCTACTGCTTTTGAAAAAAAAGGGTGATCGTTCCGACTTCCATACCAAACTTACGAATGCTGGTTAGGTTAAATAGATGCTTGTCGTCTTGACGGTACATCCAATCATCAAATGCTACAGTGTAGGTTGAGCCGTCAACTTCCAATTCAAAGTCGTACTGCCAACGAAGCGCATTGCCGACCACCTCTCCTTTGGCTTCTCCAATGATATCGTCAGCGCGGCCTTTGTATGTTCCATCGGCTAATCTGTCTATCGTCCAAATACGCTGATCGAGTTCTCCGTCGTCAAAAACAAAGTCTTCCACTAGCGTAATCTGGTCGCCTTGCACAGTTCCGACAATCACCACCTCAAAGCGACGAGTTTGTTTGTCAGTATAGTCTTGTACCATGCCCCAAGCCTTAGTTTCCCCCTCAAAGTACTCGAACAAGTTAAACTCAGGTGTAGATGCTTGGTAATCCTTTAAATCAGCACTGCAAGCGCTTAGCAATAGGACGAGAGGGAGTATCAAGCATGTAGCCAACCACTGCACACGTTTCATTATTGTTCCTTATTATCGGTTCATACCTATAAGCTGTGCTCTCAGCTTGGGATATTGAGTGTTATTGCCCAACCAAATTGACAGAAACCCATCATTAAGCGACTCATCTTCAATACGCCCAACTTTCTGCATAGGTTTGTCACTGTTTAGATAGTAGAAACTGCCCGATGAACCGTCAGTCACATAAATAAGCTGATGGCCGTCTGCGACACTCGGAAAAATGTCATACAGTTTGGCTATCCATCGACTGCGAGTTTCCTTGTCAATGCCCATTTTCTCCCATTGATCGAGCGTGGCTTCGAGTAGTTGCTCTCGGCTAATGTCACGCTGGTATTCAATGCGCAAAGCGACTGGATGAGGTGACACGTCGCTACTCAATGCATACGTGCCTTGCGGCGCAAGCAGCTGCGAGCGATATATATCAAAAAAGAGCCAAGAGAGCTGAGCCTCTCCAACGACCTTCCACTGCCCCCAACCTTCATAACTCACGGGTCTATCGCTGGTTGCAGAGGCGCTGCCTACAGCCAACGCTAAACATAATCCAAGTAACCCTTTAGCTTTCATGACTCACCTTCCGCTCTGAGTATGTGCTCAATCGTAGAACAACAAACACGATGGCAACCCATTGCAGAAACAGTAGCGCCATCATTGTAAAAATAGAAAGGTGTGTATCCACAGCGCCGAGCTTAAACCCTGCAAAGTAGCTGAGCGCTCCTGCCACACCACCTATCATTACTACGATAGAAATCGGATAAGAAGTCAGAAAGCTAGCAAGAAAGTACGCATACCAAGCGAAAATAAGCCATAGTGCCACAAGCCAAATAGGAAGCAGCGCCGCATCAAATACCAAAACGCCCGTGAGTGCATTCGCACTATCAACAACTAAACCAAGCCCAACAATGGCGCCCCAGATGGGTAGAGACAGATTGAGCTTGTTGAAGGTGGTCGCAACGGTAATCACGGCGAGAGCAAGTGCGAGCCACTGAAAGCGCTCTTGACCAAAAACGGACAGCGCCCACATCAACTCGAACCAGGTACTCACTATCAACAACTTCCATCCTCGAGTCATGGCCACTTTACTCCACTTGGCTGTCGCTATTAGCCACGCTGAAACGTGATATGAACTGTGCTAATGCTCTTGGCTCTAAACCCGCCTTCGCAGTAACAAAAGTAATAGCGCCACATTCTAATAAAGCGCTCGTCATAGCCGAGCTCACGCACTCGAGTGAGAGCGTTCTCAAAACGAAGTCTCCAATCGACAAGCGTTTTGGCATAGTCTTGCCCGATATCAAATAGGTCTCGAACAATAAGATCAGTGTGCTTTGTGCTGTTAGCAGTGAGCGCCGTTATCGATGGTAAAAAGCCACCAGGGAAGATGTACTTTTGGATGAAATCCACATTATCAGAGTAATAGTCGTAGCGCTGGTCTGCGATGGTTATGGCTTGAATCGCCATCAATCCCTTGGGTTTTAGCAGCGATTGGCATTTCTTAAGATACGATACGAGGAATTGCTTACCAACGGCTTCGATCATTTCAATCGAAACAAGTTTGTCGTATTGCCCCTCAAGCAAGCGGTAGTCTTGCTTGAGCAAGGTAATCTTATCTCCGAGTCCCTCTTTCTCAACTTGTTGCTGAGCGTACGCGTATTGCTCTTCCGAGATTGTCGTTGTCGTCACGTGGCAGCCGTAATGCTTTGCCATATAAATCGCCATACCGCCCCAGCCTGTTCCTACTTCGATCACTTGATCACTCGGCTTGAGTTTTAGTTGCTGACAAAGACGCTCCATTTTGTTGAGCTGTGCTTGCTCCAACGTATCGGTGTCTGCTTGGTAAATGCCTGAAGAATATAACATTCTGTTATCCAAGAATGTTTCGTAAAGGCTGTTGCCTAAGTCGTAGTGTGCTTCGATGTTCTCTTTAGACTTGGTAACGGTATTTCTATTCACCCAGTGACCAAGTTTGTACATTATTTTAGTGAGCATGCTCGATTTGTCTTCGATGGAATCAAGAGCAGCGAGATTAAGGGCCATCAGCTCCATCAGGGCGGATAGATCAGGGCTGTCCCACCAGTCATCCATATACGCTTCACCAGCAGCAATACTCCCACCTTGGAGCAAACGTCGGTAGAAATCAGGGTGTTTGACTTCGATAACCGCAGCAGGTTCATTTGACCGAGGGGCTCCGAAGCGTTCTTCAACTTTTCGACAGCTGTCGCCACTGGTGGAGAAGCTTTCAATGATAGTAAGCGTACCGATTTCTAGTTTTTGTAAACAACCAAACGCGACACCCTTGGCTGTTTTTTGGATGCCGGTCAACGTTTTCGGTACGTCTAGTGACGTTGTTTGTAACATTGGAATTCTCCCTAATTCTTAGAATTCGATTGCTGCGAAAATTCTTTATTTCTATTACCTGGGTGGTCGTATATTGGTACGCCTTTGCGCCAAAGCTTAAACGCGTGCCAATAAATGCCTACCACTATTTTTACGGTAAGAATCGGCGTTTTGACCAGTTGCTTCATCAGCGAAGACGAATTAAACGGATGTGCCTTCATCCGCAACGTTGCGTCAAACACCTTATTGTCTTTGTGACAAGCCAAATGAACAAAAAGCTTTTCTTTCAAAGGCTTGAGTTTCCATCGATATGTTTGTTCTATCGGGTTAAACGGAGAAACATGAAAGGCTTTCTCATGCTGCCAGTTCTCGCTATTTAGCCCTTGCTCGGCATTAACTGCGTAATAGTGCCTCTCATTCCACGGTGTATTACTCACCTCAGCCAATAAATAGCGCCACAGCCCATGCTCGTCATATAAATAGTAGAAATTAACCGGACTAAAATACAACCCGAGGTAGCGAAGGTGGCACACAGCGATAACCTTGCCGTTAATTTTATCCCCGGTGAGTTCATGCACTTTCTCTTGTACCGCTGTTTTTAAGTCACCTTCCCCGAGGTAGTCCTCACGCTTGAACCTAGCCCAATGCCACCAGCGCACACCGAAACCCCACACGTTTTTGCTCAGCATATCCAATTCATCAAGATCGATAGCAGGCATAAACAGCGGATAAGAGAGGCTGTGTTTTGTCGGTACAAAGCGACGATGCTCAACCTCTCCAATCATTAGGCGACTAGCAAGCTCCATCAGGCAGCTCCTCTTGACAGCGCACCTTGTTCATTTTGAAGCGAAGCCTCTTCTTGAATACCACGTATAACGTCCAGCGCGCTTCTTACGCCATCTTCATGGAATCCGTTGTACCAATAGGCACCACAGAACCATGTATTTCGACATCCCCACAGCTCCTCGCGACGCTCCTGGGCGGCAATGCTCTCGGTTGTGAATACCGGATGGCTGTAGTTAAAAGTCCTGAGGATTTTTGAAGGCTCGATCTTGGCTGCCGAGTTTAGCGATACACAGAAGGTAGACTCTGACTCAATATGCTGCAGAATGTTCATGTTGTAAGTGAGTGTCGGTAATCGCTGCTGCTCATCATCGCCGCCATCCAAGGCGTAATTCCACGATGCCCACGCTGCTTTGCGTTTTGGTAACAAGCTAATATCGCGATGCAAGACGACTTCGTTTTGCTGATATGCCATCGCCCCTAAAATCTCTTTCTCGTCGTCTGAGTGCTCTTCAAGCATATTGAGCGCTTGGTCGCTATGACAAGCGAAGATAACTCTATCGAACTGTTCCGTGACGCCATTAGATGTCACTTTAACCCCCAACGAGTCACGTTCCACTTTACTTACCGGAGAGTTCAAACGGATTCGATCCGCGAATCCTTTGGTGAGCGGGTCGATATAAGCTCTTGAGCCACCTTCTATGACATACCACTGAGGGCGGTCTACGACGTCAAGTAGTCCGTGGTTTAAGAAAAATCGCAAGAAGAAACGAAGCGGAAATGAGCGCATGTCGGCCAGCGTCGATGACCAAATTGCAGCGCCCATTGGTAGGATATAGTTTTGGGTGAAATAATCTGAGAAATCGTTGGTCGTTAAAAACTCTCCGAGAGTTTGCTCACTCAAGTTTGTATTGTCTGCGGAGGCTTTGGCGAGCTTATTAAAACGTAGTATCTCGAAGATAAACCGATAAAAGGTTGGACTGAGTAAGTTTCTCTTCTGAGCAAACAAAGTAGGTATGGTGTGCCCGTTGTACTCCAATCCATTCGAGGCATTTTTAACGCTGAAGCTCATTTGGGTCGGCACGCCTCTCACTCCAATCTCATTCATCATCTTAATGAAATTAGGGTAGGTTCTGTCGTTGTACACAATGAAACCTGTGTCTACCGCATAGCCTTTGCCATCGACCTCTACATCAACAGTTGCTGTATGTCCACCGATGTAATCATTGGCTTCGTACAGGGTAATGTCATGGTCTTTATGTAGATAGTAACCACACGTTAAGCCTGAAATTCCAGTTCCTACTATTGCTATTTTCATTGTTATTATCCTTGACCGTCTTAAAGAAGTTTACCTACCAACCTTGTTTGCCAACTGTAAGGTAATGCTGCAATTACCCTAAGTATTGAGGTAAACCGTTTTGGGAAATAGATGGTTTTTTGGCGCTTTTCGATGCCTTTTCGTATTGCCGATGACGCCTCTTCGGGCGTCACTATCATCGGCATATCAAAATCGTTTTTGTCGGTGAGCGGTGTTTTCACAAAGCCCGGGAATACGCAACTCAGCATGACTCCCTTTGATTTCCAATCTAACTGAAGTGTGCGGGTGATATAAGTGATTGCCGCTTTAGAAGCACCATAGGCCTCTGCTCTAGGGAGCGCGAGTTCACCCGCTATCGAACTCACCACGACGACATGGTGCTGCGCGTCGAGTCGATCTTGAATCGCTTCCAGAACGTTCACGCTGCCTATCACGTTTACGTTCATTACGCGAGCGACAAGCTGTGCATCCAAAACGCCATCATCAATATATTCGCAGTCTCCTGCGTTGATAATCCACAGTGTTGGCGGCACTGCGAGTGAGCTCACAGCTTGTTTGACCTGAACTGAGTCTGTGACATCAAAGCTAAGCGTCGTTACGTTCTCTCGCCCTGCTTTGACCTCCTCTAACTTGGTTTGTGAACGACCGCATGCGTAGACGTGGTGACCTTGGGCAGCAAAGTCTTCAGCCAACTGCCGCCCAATGCCGGATGATGCGCCCGTGATAAACACTGCTTGGTGTGTCATAGAATCACTTCCCTAGCCTTTGCTTGATGTTTTTTATCACCGCGCCAAGAAGAGGTATGTTCTCGTACAGCATCTCTCCTAAGTCAAAGTAGTCGCGGTGATAAATAACGCGATCACCTTTAAAACGAATATGACTGACACCGTTGACCTCAACAGGTTGCCCCCCGTTTAACTTCGGGTGCTTGAGTTTCATCGTCCAGGTCAGAAAGCCTGTGTCTTCTACCTGTTGGTGATGCTGAATGGAGAAGTCACATTGAATGACGTTAGTGTAGAGAGAATCAAAATATGCGGACAGTTGATCCCAGCCTTCGAAACGATGCGCTGAATCTTCAAATACCACATCCTTGTGATAGAGGTCTTCGAGCAAATACAGGTTGTCTTTGCTTAGTTTTTCATAAACCTCACTGACAGCTTCAATATTCATAACAACCCTTTGTTAGTTATACATTTGTTCTCAATGTACAAGTTAGTACACCTTAAAAGTTATACAAGTTTTTGCATTTCCAATTTTTGTATAACTATTACGGCGGGCCGTTTTGAAAAGATCAAAAAAAAGCTTGGAAAATTTTCCAAGCTTTTTAATAGGTTCGGTTCAATTAACGTCGTATTAGTACTGTTGGCTACGCAACGCGTCAATACGCTTTTCTAGTGGCGGGTGGCTCATAAGAAGCTCAGTCATAGAGCGTTTACCATTAATACCAAATGCCATCATTGAGCCTTCCAGTTGCGACTCTTGGCTCATCTTCAAACGCTCAAGCGCTGCAATCATCTTATGTTTACCAACAAGCTGCGCTGCACCAGCGTCCGCATGGAATTCTCTGTGTCGGCTGTACCACATAGTGATAAAGCTCGCTAAGAAGCCAAATACCAGCTCTAGTACCATAGATACGCCGAAGTAAACCATCATACTAGTGCCACCTTCTCCCTCTTCATTAGAGTTGTTTGAAGCAACGATGTTGGCAATAAAGCGCGATAGGAAGATAACGAAAGTGTTCACTACACCTTGCATTAGCGTCATAGTGACCATGTCACCATTAGCGATGTGGCTAACTTCGTGAGCAAGCACCGCCTCTGCTTCGTCTCTCGTCATGCTGTGCAACAGCCCTGATGAAACTGCAACCAATGAATCATCGCGTTTTGCACCTGTTGCAAACGCATTGATGTCAGGTGAGTCATAGATAGCGACCGTTGGCATGCCAATGCCAGCTTGCTGAGCCTGACGCCCAACCGTTTCTAGCAACCAATGTTCAGTTTCATTACGAGGGCTTTCGATAACCATGCCGCCTACAGAGCGCAAAGCCATGCTCTTTGACATCATCAAAGAGATAAATGAACCACCGAAGCCAAACACGGCGGCCATTATCAGTAACCCTGACAGGCTGCCTGGCTGCAAGCCCGTTGTCGCGTAGACGATATTAAGCACAATGCTCAACACCAATACCACGGCAAGGTTAGTCGCTAAAAAGAGTGCTATACGCTTCATTTACATTTCTCCAGATTAAGAAGCTCTATATTGTACAAATGCCTTTGTCGTTGTTTTCGGGTTCATCACTCTACAAAGAGTTTGAGATCCAAGTGGCATTTTTCGAATCTAATATATACATAGTGTCGTAGTTTTGAAATTCAAGTTTAAGCTTTAAATTGCAACAAAGCATTAATATTTTGACTACTTTATAGAGAATAACATCTTGATATCGTGAAGCTATTACAAAGACGTGACCAACGTGCTTCATAGTGTGCGTCAGTTGAACATTTTTATAGCTAACGTGAGACAGTGAAGTCTTAGACTTTAGTCTTATTGTGAGTATGGCAACGACAAGATAAAGTCCACATAGTCCAAAGCCCATGTTGAAAAGGAAAATACCATGGTAGAAAACAACAACTTTCAAATGGCCATCGATCTACTGTGCTGCCACTTGGGAATCAGTGAAGATGAGGCTCGTGAGCAACTTGGTATCAGCGACATCAGTGACGTTGATACGCACATCATGGAAACTCAGTCCGCTTTAGTGGGTCTGTCTGAAGACAAGTAAGTACAGCATCTATTGAGTCGGGGCTGCGATTGTATCGCAGCCCCGATTTTTTTGTGTCTCACAGGTACAAAAAAAGCCTGACTTGAGCATCAAGTCAGGCTTTACGAGTTTAGTGCTTAAGACTCTTTCTTAGGCTTTTTGCGTTTGTCGGTAATTTCCCACTTACCGTCAACATAAAGGCCAGTCCATCCTGAAGGCTTACCTTCGATCTCTGAGCGAATGTAGTTCTCTTTCGTCTTACGGCTAAAACGAACGACCGTAGGACGACCATCAGGATCCTCTGTAGGTGCTTCTGCTAGATAGACGAACTTCGGCGACAGACGCTCTTTAAAGCGTGCCAACTCACTCACTAACGGAGCACGAGTCTCGCGAGATTTAGGGAAGTTACTCGCCGCCATGAACAGACCAGAAGCACCATCACGCAATACAAAGTACGCATCTGAGTTTTCACATGGCAACTCAGGGAAGTGCACTGGATCTTCTTTCGGAGGAGCGATCTCACCATTTTTTAGGATCTTACGAGTGTTCTTACAGTTTTCGTTTGTGCAATCCATGTACTTACCAAAACGGCCATTTTTAAGAACCATTTCAGAACCACATTTATCACACTCAACCGTCGGACCATCATAGCCCTTAACCTTAAACTCGCCGTGCTCAACAACATAGCCTTCACAGTTCGGGTTATTACCACATACGTGAAGTTTGCGCTTGTCATCAATAAGGTACGCGTCCATCGCAGTTTCACAGATAGGACAGCGCTTCTTAGCGCGAAGTGCCGCAGTCTCAACGTCTTCTTCTAGAACATTGATGATGCCTTCTTCATCGCCAAGGTTGATCGTTGTTTTACAGCGCTCTTTTGGCGGCAGTGCGTAACCAGAACAACCAAGGAATACACCAGTAGATGCCGTGCGAATACCCATAGGGCGACCACATGTTGGACACTCAATATCAGTCTCAACAATATGGTTTGGCTTCATACCACCGTGGTCTTCATCCAGCTCAGCTTTGCCAAGGTCGGTTGTGAACTCTTCGAAGAACTCATTCAGAACCTGCTTCCAGTTGGTCTCACCTTCAGCGATTTGGTCGAGCCTCTGCTCCATACGAGCGGTGAAGTCGTAGTTCATCAAATCTGTAAAGCTGTCATCTAAACGGTCGGTAACAATCTCACCCATTTTCTCGGCGTAGAAACGGCGCTGCTCCACTTTCACATAGCCACGGTCTTGGATCGTAGAGATGATAGAAGCATAAGTAGAAGGACGACCAATACCGCGCTTCTCTAGCTCTTTAACCAAAGCAGCTTCCGTGAAGCGCGCTGGCGGCTTAGTAAAGTGCTGTTTTGGATCCAGTGCAACAAGGTCAAGCTTATCGCCTAACTGTACTGCTGGAAGAATCGCGTCTTCATTCTTGCCCATTGGACGTTGAACACGAGTCCAACCATCAAACTTAAGAATACGGCCTTTCGCTTTAAGCGTGTAATCATCTGCCTTAACGCTGATTGTCGTTGAATCGTATTTTGCTGGTGTCATTTGACACGCAACAAACTGATTCCAAATCAACGCATACAGCTTATGAGCGTCCGCTTCCACGCCATTTAAGTCGTCAACTTTTACATTCACGTCAGATGGACGAATCGCTTCGTGCGCTTCTTGTGCACCTTCTTTACTACCGTAAAAGTTTGGTTTCTCCGGTAGGTATTCGCCGCCAAACTCACTATCGATAAAGCCGCGTACAGCGTCTACCGCTTCCGCACTCAAGTTTGTTGAGTCAGTACGCATGTAGGTGATGTAACCCGCTTCATAGAGTCGTTGAGCAAGCATCATGGTCTTTTTAACACCATAACCCAAGCGTGTACTTGCCGCTTGCTGGAGTGTCGACGTGATGTACGGTGCCGAAGGCTTGCTTTGCGTCGGACGATCTTCGCGTTTACAAACTTCATAAACCGCTTTATCTAACGTCGCGACAGCGGCTTGCGCCTCGGTTTCGTTGGCAGGCTTAAACGCTTTACCTTGCTTTTGAGCAACAAGTAAACGGAAGTCTGTTTTATCTGTTGTTTTGGTGTCGGCATGAATATCCCAGAACTCTTCAGGAATAAACGCATTGATTTCACGCTCACGTTCAACCAATAGTTTTACTGCCACAGACTGTACTCGACCTGCAGACAAGCCTCTCGCTACTTTTTTCCATAGCAGAGGAGACACCATAAAGCCCACTACTCGGTCGAGGAAACGACGAGCTTGCTGAGCATTAACACCATCCATATTCAGCTCGCCAGGATCCTGGAACGCTTGCTGGATAGCATTTTTAGTAATTTCGTTAAAGACCACACGCTTGTATCGCTCTTCATCGCCACCGATGATCTCACGAAGGTGCCATGCGATAGCTTCTCCTTCGCGGTCCAAATCGGTTGCGAGATAAACGTGGTCAGCGTCTTTTGCAAGCTTTTGTAGCTCAGCCACTACCTTTTCTTTGCCAGGTAGTACTTGATAATTTGCCGCCCAATCGTCGTATGGGTTGATACCCATCTTTTTAATGAGTGCCTTACGGTCTTTTTCTTTTTTAATGCGTGCTTTTTCTTCAGCACTTAAGCCTTTGGTAGACACCGCTGCTGCTTTTTTACCTGTACTCTGACCGGCTGTCGGCAAATCACGTACGTGACCCACACTCGACTTAACAATAAAGTCTTTACCGAGGTACTTATTAATGGTTTTAGCTTTAGCAGGTGACTCCACTATAACTAGTGACTTTCCCATAATGACACTAACGTCCTATATCACATTGCGACATTTAATCGCACGATGTTCGAAATGTATGCTTCTTTTTTACTATTGAGCGAGAACAAAAGAAGATCAACCTGTTTTTTTACAATCAGACGCTAATTGGTCGACAAATGTCCGATTGAAACGGGCTCGCTATTTAAAAAATGGCGCAATATTAAACGTCATTTACCCAAGTTGACTAGCAACAATAATCAAAATTTGTGGCAAATCACAAATTGCTGCTAACTATAGCCGAGATATTTGTCCTTGCAAAATGTGTTGTCACTCATAAACTACGGCAAAAGCCATATATATAGAGGACATCAATATGTCACAAAGAAAGCCAATCTCTCAATTCGACCTTTTGTTGATTGCGAATCAGGTCATTCAAGAGCACGAAGACTTCATCGAAGGTATGCGTGCTGACAGCGTTGAAGAAAAAGACGGTGTATTAGTATTTAAGGGCAATTATTTCTTAGATGACAATGGTCTTCCAACTGAAAAAACAACGGCTGTATTCAACATGTTCAAATACTTAGCCCACCACCTTTCAAAAGAATTTACTGTCGAATAACGACTCAATAGATTAAAAAAAGCGCCCTATCTTACGAGAGGGCGCTTTTTATTATGACTGGCTTAGAGCTTCTAGCTTGTCAAAGTAATCTGGGAATGTCTTTGACGTACACTTAGGGTCATTGATAGTCACAGGAGTGTCACTTAGCGCAACCAGTGAAAAACACATCGCCATGCGGTGGTCATCGTATGTATCAATCGCAGCGTGCTTCAGATCTTTCGTTGGCTCAACAATGATATAGTCTTCACCTTCTTCTACGGTAGCACCGACTTTACGCAGTTCAGTAGCCATCGCAGCCAAACGATCCGTCTCTTTTACACGCCAGTTGTAAACATTACGGATAGCCGTCGTCCCTTTGGCAAAAAGTGCCGTGGTCGCAATTGTCATCGCCGCATCCGGAATATGGTTGTAATCCATATCGATACCGACAAGTTCACCCTTGCGACATAGGATATAGTCATCACCCCATTCAATATCAGCGCCCATCTTCTCAAGCGCGTCTGCGAAATGGATATCGCCTTGAATGCTGTTTTTCCCGATACCCGTCACTTTAATCTCGCCGCCCTTGATGGCTGCTGCCGCTAGGAAATATGAGGCCGATGATGCATCGCCTTCAACGAGGAATTGACCCGGTGATTGGTACTGTTGACCACTTTTGACAACGAAGTTCTGATAATCTTGGTTTTCAACTTCCACACCAAACTGCTTCATGATGTGTAGGGTGATATCAATATATGGCTTAGAAACCAACTCACCAACAATCTCAATGGTAACGTCTGATTCAGCAAGTGGCGCTGACATCAAAAACGCGGTTAAAAACTGACTCGAGATTGAGCCATCTATTTTAACGTGACCACCTTTCAGGCCCGTACCTTTGATATTGAGTGGTGGGTAGTTTTCGTTCTCTAGATAAGTGATATCCGCCCCTGCCTCTACAAGCGCATCAACCAAGTGACCGATTGGACGCTCTTTCATGCGAGGCTCGCCAGTCAAGACGAACTCACCTTTGCCTAGACAAAGTGCCGCGGCGAGTGGTCGCATTGCTGTTCCTGCGTTACCCAGAAATAGCTCGGTTGAAGAGTCTACAGAAAAAGCCTTACCTAAACCTTTGACAACACATTGAGTTTTATCCGCAGATAACTGATACTCGACGCCCAGTTTAGTAAGGGCATTCAGCATGTGTCGAATGTCATCACTATCGAGCAAATTAGTTAGGGTAGTTGTACCCTCGGCTAGCGCAGCCAGCAGTAATGCACGATTGGAAACGCTTTTAGAACCAGGAAGATTCACCGTTCCTGATACTTTCTGAATTGGTTGTAATGTTAAGCTTTCCATTGGGGTGTTTAATCCTTTGCTGATACTTCGGTCCTAACGTGAAGTATCCTCTATAATTCTTCGTACTGGCAGACTATCGAAAATAAAGAATGAGCGCCACCCCTAAAACTGCTAACGGCGGTTAAAAATCAGGCAAACAGGTACTAGCCAGCTAGTACAGCGAAAAATAAAGGAAATCAGAGCCTATTCCGTATGACCATATATCTTCCAGAACTAGACAGTCATGACCTAAGCTTCCCTTCGCCATTTGAGGCTTTAGATGAACCTAACGGTTTACTCGCTTTTGGTGGTGACCTGAGTCCGCAACGACTCATTAGTGCCTATAAGAGCGGCGTTTTTCCTTGGTTTGGACCCAATGAACCTCTTTTGTGGTGGAGTCCTTCTCCGCGAGCCGTTTTCTTCCCAGAATCTTTCCAACCCTCGAAAAGCTTACGAAAATTCCAACGTAAGCACGGTTATCAGGTCACGATAAATAAAGATACGGCTTCGGTGATTGGGTTTTGCTCCAGTACTCGACCACTGGAGGAAACCTGGCTAAATGACGATATGCAAGCTGCATACATTGAACTCGCAAACCAAGGTCATTGTCACTCTGTCGAAGTATGGCAAAACCAGGAGTTAGTGGGCGGTCTCTATGGTCTTTCTATCGGGCAGGTATTTTGCGGCGAGTCGATGTTTTCTCTGGCAACCAATGCGTCCAAAATCGCCCTTTGGTATTTCTGCGAACACTTTACTTTGAACGGAGGAAAGCTGATCGACTGCCAAGTCATGAACTCTCACCTGCAATCCCTCGGCGCGACAGAATTGGATCGAGTCTCATTCTTGGAAAAGCTGTATCAATATCAACAATCCGCTGTAGAACGTTCCTGTTTTGAGCACCAGACGCTATCATTGCCTATAGAGAGGAGTGAGAGTAGATGAACATGGCCTTGCAACAAATTCGTATTGGACTGAGTCGACAGCAACCTTGCAGTTATATTCCATCAAAGGAAGAACGTGTCGCGATCGTCCTTGAAAAGGAGATGCACAGCGGGGAAAACTTCGAAATGCTGCTCGCCAATGGCTTTCGCCGCAGTGGCAATACACTCTACAAGCCACAGTGTGATACGTGCCAGGCCTGTCAAGCTCTAAGGGTAGCAGTGCAAGACTTCAGCCCTTCAAAAAGTCAAAAACGACTATGGTCAAAAGGCAAACATCTGCGTTGGGAAATCCGTAGCCAACTCGACGAAAAGTGGTTTGAACTCTATGCCAAATATATCGAAGGAAGGCACGCTTCTGGAAGCATGTATCCCCCTCGTGAAAAAGAGTTTTTTGAATTCGCCGATTGCACTTGGTTAACCATGCATTACCTTCACATCTATGACGGAGAAGATCTGGTTGCCATCGCTATTACGGATATACTTGAAAACAGCGCTAGTGCTTTCTACACCTTTTTTGACCCAGACTATGAGCTGTCATTAGGGACTTACGCGGTGTTGTGCCAGTTAGAATACTGTCGCCAGTACAACAAGCAGTGGCTCTACTTGGGCTATCAAATCGATGATTGCTCCGCTATGAACTACAAAACCCGCTTCCAACGTCATCAAAGGCTAGTAAATCAGCGTTGGCAAGGGTAGAATACACCGCAACTTTACATATTGAGATTTTAGCGGCACAATGCTCGCCGTTAAAAACGCCACATTTCGAAAGAGGATTAAATGGCTAAAGAAGACGTAATTGAGATGCAAGGCACTGTTCTTGATACTCTACCAAACACAATGTTCCGTGTTGAACTAGAAAACGGTCACGTAGTTACTGCACACATCTCTGGTAAGATGCGTAAAAACTACATCCGTATCCTTACTGGTGACAAAGTAACTGTAGAGATGACTCCATACGACCTATCTAAAGGCCGCATCGTCTTCCGCGCTCGTTAATCTACGATTGTCGAATGCAATAAAAAACGGAGCTCTCGGCTCCGTTTTTTATTGTGATCTCTACATCAGATACTAAAAAGCGTACCCATTTGGGTACGCTTTTTTATTACTCTTCGCGACTATTAGTGATGCGCTTCAGCCGCTTCCTTTGAACCGATATATTCGAATGCGAGCTCATCCTCTTCCAAAGAAACACGCACCGTACCGCCATCAACTAAGCTACCAAACAACAGCTCGTTGGCCAGTGGCTTTTTGAGCTTGTCTTGGATGACACGACCCATTGGACGTGCCCCCATGGTCTTGTCGTAACCTTTGACAGCTAACCAGTCACGAGCTTCATCAGACACCTCTAAAGACACTCCGCGTGAATCTAGCTGCGCTTGCAGCTCAACAATAAACTTGTCGACCACTTGGTGAATGACAACATCATCTAAGCTGTTGAACCAGATGATACCGTCAAGGCGGTTACGGAACTCTGGCGTGAACACACGCTTAATCGCACCCATCGCGTCAGGTTTGTGGTCTTGCTGGATAAGACCAATCGATTTCTTCTCTGTCTCGGTTACACCGGCATTACTGGTCATGACCAAAATAACATTTCGGAAATCGGCTTTGCGGCCATTGTTGTCCGTCAGCGTACCATTATCCATCACTTGCAACAGCAGGTTGAAGATATCTGGGTGAGCCTTCTCAATCTCATCGAGAAGAACGACAGAGTGCGGATGCTTAATAACAGCGTCAGTCAATAGACCGCCTTGGTCATAACCTACATAGCCCGGAGGTGCACCGATCAAACGGCTGACCGAATGTCTTTCGCCATATTCAGACATATCAAAGCGAAGCAATTCGATGCCCAGCAGTTTCGACAGCTGAACGGTCACTTCAGTTTTACCTACCCCAGTAGGACCTGCGAACAAGAACGAACCTACAGGTTTATCCTCATTGCCAAGACCTGCGCGAGTCATCTTGATTGCTTCACTAAGCACATCGATCGCTTGGTCTTGTCCGAATACCAACATCTTCATCTTCTCATCAAGATTCTGAAGAATGTCTTTGTCAGAAGAAGACACTGATTTCTCTGGGATCCTAGCCATCTTAGCCACCATAGCTTCGATGTCCGCGACACCCACAGTTTTCTTGCGACGGCTGGCAGGAACCAAGCGGCTACGAGCACCAGCTTCATCGATTACATCAATGGCTTTGTCTGGAAGGTGACGCTCATTAATGTATTTAGCCGACAGCTCTACCGCAGCTCGCAGTGCTTTGTTGGTATAACGTACTTCATGGTGCTCTTCGTACTTAGGTTTCAAACCCATCAAAATCTTAGTGGTGTCATCTAAAGATGGTTCCACCACGTCAATTTTCTGGAATCGACGAGATAGCGCGCGCTCTTTGTCGAAGATGTTGCTGTACTCTTGGTAGGTCGTCGAACCGATACAGCGCAATTTACCACTACTCAATAGAGGTTTAATCAAGTTAGCGGCGTCAACTTGACCACCAGACGCAGCTCCCGCTCCAATGATGGTGTGGATTTCATCGATGAATAGGATGGCATCGTCTTCTTTCTCAAGCTGTTTCAGGATTGCCTTGAAGCGTTTCTCGAAGTCACCGCGATATTTGGTGCCCGCGAGAAGCGACCCAATATCCAGAGAATAGATAACGCTGTCTTTGATGACTTCAGGTACTTGACCTTCGACGATTCTCCACGCAAGCCCTTCTGCAATCGCCGTCTTACCAACACCCGCTTCACCCACTAACAACGGGTTGTTTTTACGACGTCGACAAAGGACTTGGATTGTACGCTCTAGCTCTTTATCACGGCCAATGAGAGGGTCAATATTCCCCGCTTTTGCAACTTGGTTCAGGTTGGTTGCAAAGCTCTCTAAGCGGTCTTCGCTGTTCGCATCTTCAATGCTTTCGCTGCTACCGCCTAACGAACCACTAGAAGGCTCATCACCTGAAGGGCCGGCATTCTTGGTGATCCCGTGTGAGATAAAGTTAACAATGTCTAGGCGGCTAATGTCATTCTTCTTTAGAAGATAAGCCGCATGAGATTCCTGCTCGCTGAAAATGGCGACCAGAACGTTGGCACCTGTCACTTCACTGCGACCAGATGATTGAACATGGAAGACGGCACGCTGAAGTACTCGTTGGAAACTAAGCGTAGGCTGGGTTTCTCTTGTATCGTCAGAGTCTGGAATGAGCGGAGTGGTTTGATCGATGAAGATATCCAACTCGTTACGCAACGTTTCTAGGTTAGCGTTGCATGCTGTTAGGGCCTCTTTAGCCGAGTCATTTTCCAACAAAGCTAAAAGGAGATGCTCTACGGTCATGAATTCATGTCTTTTGTCGCGGGCACGAGCAAATGCACCGTTCAGACTCGATTCTAGTTCTTTATTCAGCATAAGTACCTCCTAAGGAATGGCATGCGCCATTCAAGCGAAAATTAGGCTTTTTCCATGGTACACAAAAGTGGGTGTTCATGTTCCCTTGAATACATGGTCACTTGAGCAACTTTCGTTTCAGCAACTTCAGCAGTGTAGGTGCCACAGACGGCTTTACCTTCATAGTGTACAGCTAGCATCACCTGCGTTGCTTTGTCCTCGTTGAGTGAAAAAAAGCGTTCCAAGATTTCTACAACAAAGTCCATCGGAGTGTAATCATCGTTATTGAGGATAACGTTATACAGCGCCGGTGGCTCAACCTTAGTTTTTTCTTTCTCCAATAAATCTGAGTCTGGAGTCACCCATTCAAAATTTTTACTCATGGCCAGATGTTCGAGAGTTTTCTTACAAATTCATCACAATGTGACAGTATCCAGTCTGAGCTTCTCAGCTAAGTTGCTTTCAATCTGCCACTCGAAAAACATCTCTTATTAAGAGACTAATGCACCAATTGTATCGCTGCAAACAAAACAATGCTATTAGTGTGTGTCACATATGAGCCACGTTGAAAAAAGTTATCCTCCCCCCCCCTCTAGCATACAGTAAGCCTATGTAAACAGAAGCGTTCCATTGCACATTTGTTAAAACCAAAGCGCATATGTATAGAATATGTAGTTATTTATACTAGTTTCCTATTGACTACGCTCAATGTTTGACTAGAGTGGTTAACTAGTGACTAAAATTTAACAAGTTTTGAATCAGTATTCCCCAGCGTATGGGAAATTTCTCACAGTGAACTCGCTGATTTTGGCTAGCCACTGGTGCTAAATACGATGGTTTAGAGCGAATAGTCTCATGAAGTCAGTAGATTTACCGAAGGTCAGTATCTTCTACCACAACTTCAGTTACAAAATGCATGAGGGATGTATAGCATGGCGACAGGTACAGTAAAATGGTTTAACAATGCCAAGGGATTTGGCTTTATTTGTCCAGAGGGTGAAGACGGCGATATTTTCGCGCACTACTCAACAATCAAAATGGATGGCTACCGCACTCTAAAAGCAGGGCAGCAAGTCAACTACGAGGTAGAAGAAGGGCCAAAGGGCTACCACGCGAGCTCGGTCACTCCGGTAGAAGGTGATTTAGCGAAGTAGTAAAGCACAACAAATCCAATCCAACGTTACAACAGAAGTACTGACCACAGGATTAAAAAAACCACCCGAAGGTGGTTTTTTTATGTCTAGTCACTGTTAGCCGATAATGCTATTCAGCGTCGCGCTTGGGCGCATTAGTGAAGAAGCCTTCGCGTCATTCGGTTGATAGTAGCCGCCAAGATCACCTGCAACGCCTTGAGCGTTATTCAATTCAGAAACGATGATGCTTTCGTTAGACGCCAGTTGCTCAGCAATCGGTGCAAATTCTTCTGCTAATGCTGCATCTTCAGTTTGAACCGCGAGAGCTTGAGCCCAGTAAAGTGCTAGGTAGTAGTGAGAACCACGGTTGTCTAACTCACCCACTTTACGTGAAGGTGACTTGTTTTCGTCTAGGAACTTACCCGTCGCTGAGTCTAGAGCTTTCGCGAGTACATTTGCTTTCTCTTTGCCAGAAACGACCGCTAGGTGCTCTAGAGAAGCTGCTAAGGCTAAGAACTCACCCAAAGAATCCCAACGTAGGTGGTTTTCTTTTTGTACTTGCTGAACGTGCTTAGGCGCAGAGCCACCAGCACCAGTTTCAAACAGACCACCACCATTCATCAGTGGAACGATAGACAGCATTTTTGCTGACGTACCGAGTTCTAGAATTGGGAACAAATCGGTTAGGTAGTCACGAAGTACGTTACCTGTTACCGAGATAGTGTCTAGACCTTCTTTGATGCGCTCAAGCGAGAATAGTGTTGCTTCTAGCGGCGCCTTAATGTGGATCTCTAGGCCTGCAGTGTCGTGCTGAGGAAGATACTGATTTACTTTCTTAATCAGCTCGGCATCGTGTGCACGATTTTCGTCTAGCCAGAACACGGCAGGTGTGCTTGAAGCGCGTGCACGTGTTACCGCCAACTTAACCCAGTCTTGAATCGGCGCGTCTTTCACCTGACACATACGGAAGATATCGCCTTCCTCAACGGATTGTTCAATAAGTACGTTGCCCTCGGCATCAACGACAGAAACCGTACCCGCATCACTCATAATAAAGGTTTTATCGTGAGAGCCGTACTCTTCTGCTTTTTGCGCCATCAAGCCCACGTTAGGTACGCTACCCATCGTCGTTGGATCGAACGCACCGTGCTGCTTACAGAAGTCGATAACCGCTTGATAGATGCTTGCGTAGCTGCGATCTGGGATCATCGCCTTCGTGTCTTTTTTGCTTACCATCTGGGCCCCACATCTGCCCAGAAGAGCGCAGCATTGCCGGCATCGATGCATCAACAATGATGTCACTAGGTACGTGCAGGTTAGTAATACCACGATCAGAGTCAACCATAGCCAGTGGAGGCTGTGTCTCGTATACCGCTGCTAGATCAGCTTCAATTTCCGATTTCTGCGCTGCTGGCAATGATGCAATCTTCGCATACACATCACCGATACCGTTATTGACATCAACGCCCAGCTCATTGAAAAGCGCGCCATGCTTGTCAAATACCGCTTTGTAGTAAACCTTAACGGCGTGACCAAAGATGACCGGGTCAGATACCTTCATCATGGTCGCTTTCATATGCAGAGAAAGTAGTACGTCTTGCTTCTTAGCGTCTTCAATTTGCTCTTCGAAGAATGCAACAAGCGCGTTTTTATTCATTACAGAAGCATCAATGATTTCGCCTGCTTGTAATGCAACTTTTTCTTTAAGTACTTTTGTCTCACCTGCTGATGAAGTGAACTGAATCTTCACATCGGTTGCGCTTGTCGTCGTTACTGACTTTTCGCTACCGAAGAAATCGCTATCAGACATGCTCGAAACATGAGACTTAGAATCTGATGCCCACGCGCCCATTGAGTGAGGGTTTTTCTTTGCGTAATTTTTCACAGACAGTGGCGCGCGACGGTCTGAGTTACCTTCACGCAGTACTGGGTTTACAGCACTGCCTTTAATTTTGTCATAAACCGCTTTAACGGCTTCTTGCTCTGCATTTGCAGGCTCTTCCGGGTAATCTGGAAGATCGTAGCCATTCGCTTGAAGTTCTTTGATAGCAGCTTGTAGCTGAGGAATCGATGCAGAGATGTTTGGTAGTTTAATGATGTTTGCTTCTGGTGTTTTGGCTAGTTCGCCAAGCTCTGCTAACGCATCACCAATGCGTTGTTCTTCTTTGAGATAGTCAGGGAAGTTGGCAATGATACGCCCTGCTAGTGAAATATCTCTTGTTTCAACATCAATACCTGAAGACGCGGTGAATGACTGAATGATCGGTAGCAATGAATATGTTGCCAGCGCTGGCGCTTCATCAGTAATGGTATAGATGATTGTCGGCTTTTCTGTAGGCATGAAATTTCCCTATCGTTCTAATCGGGCTGAGCACCCTTTATCAATTAACGCCTCCATTTGGACGGCGTAAACGTTTTGACTGGACACCAACTCGAGAGCAAACCTAAGACAACTGCAGATGAAAACTCATCGTTTTGGCGTAGTTTTGTTCAGTCAAACGAAATCCTAAGCACTTATAATTAAACAAAATTGGTCAATTAGTCTATTATCTTGTGCGTTATTCCTGTTTTTGAGCGCGCTCATGATAGCTCAAAACACCCGTAGACAAAACTAAACCACACAGTTCGTTTACATTTTTGCAAGGTAGTTAACATGACGATTAAAACAACGCGTAAGGGCTCCCAACGTGTTTCGCGTTCTTCATCGAGTCAATTCAAACAAAAAAGTCATGGTCAAAGGGCGAATCAAAAACGTCGTTCAGGCAACCCAAAGCGGACCGAAAAGAAGCGACCTGCCCCGAGTGAAAGAAAAGTGATTCTGTTCAATAAGCCCTACGACACCTTAAGTCAGTTTACTGATGGGGAGGGAAGAAAAACGCTCGCAGACTACATCCCGATAAAAGATGTTTACGCCGCAGGCCGACTTGATCGCGATAGCGAAGGTTTAATGGTGCTGACCAACGATGGCGTCTTGCAGGCAAGACTCACGCAACCTCAATCAAAGTCTGAAAAGACCTATTGGGTGCAAGTCGACGGTGATCCATCCGAAACAGAGTTAGACAAGCTAAGAAGTGGCGTGACGCTGAAAGATGGGCCGACACTTCCTGCCAAAATCGAACGCATGGACGCCCCTATGGTTTGGGAGCGACACCCTCCTGTGCGTTTTCGTGCGAATATTCCAACGACTTGGTTAAGTGTCACTATCATTGAAGGGCGAAATCGTCAGGTGCGCCGTATGACCGCACATATTGGTTTCCCGACGCTTAGATTAATTCGCGCGAAAATGGGGAGGTTCAGCCTAGATGAGTTGCAACCTGGCGAATGGAAAGAGATCCCTGTTACGCAGCTAGACTAAAAAAACGCCGTTGATTCCAGCGGCGTTTTCAAACATTACTTCGACAAAAGTACTCGCACTTTATCAAGATCTTCTGGCGTATCGACACCTGCAGGGGGAGCCTCTTTTGCTAGTTCGACGTGAATACGCTCACCATACCAAAGCACACGGAGCTGCTCTAGAGATTCAATCTTCTCAAGCGCACTTGGCGCCCAATTGATGTAGGTGTTGATAAAGCCTGCTCGATACGCATAAATGCCAATATGGCGCATTAGAGGGCTTGTCGCAGTCGACTTCGGCTCTGAGGCGTACGCATCACGATCCCAGGGAATGGTGGCACGACTGAAGTAAAGGGCGAAGCCATTTTGGTCGGTGACAACCTTTACAGCATTTGGGTTGAATACCTCTTCCTCATCCTCAATCGTTACACCAAGCGTCGCCATCGGCGCCTGGCTCGATTGCAGATTGTCCGCGACCTGCTTAATAATACTTGCCGGTATTAACGGCTCATCGCCTTGAACATTCACGATAGTGTGTTCAGGCTCAATGCCCATTAGCTCAACCACTTCCGCTAAGCGTTCAGTGCCCGATTGATGATCTGGGGAGGTCATACAGACTTCTCCACCAAATGCTTGAACCGCTGATTCAATTCTCACGTCATCAGTGGCAACAATGACTCGGTCAGCACCCGACTCAACAGCACGCTCATAAACATGCTGCACCATTGGTTTGCCGCAAATGTCTGCCAAAGGCTTACCTGGAAGACGCGAGGAGCTATATCGAGCTGGGATGATAACCGTGAATGCCATCTATCGACCCTCTTCCATGCTCATCTGTCTTGCTTCAGGTTCAAGCAACACTGGAATCCCTTCTTTGATTGGGTAAGCCAATCGGTCTAGCTTACAGATAAGCTCCTGTCTATCTTTGTCGAATGTTAGCTTCCCTTTACATACTGGGCATGCCACGATCTCAAGCAGTCTGTGATCCATAACTTTCTATTACCTTATTGATTTCTAGAAGTATTTGCTGGCTATCTTGCTCGGTAAATTGAGCTGACACTGGCAAATACCACCAATTGTCCTTTGAAAACGAGCGGCATTTCACCGCATCTTTCTCTGTCATAATGACATTATCGACACCCACACTGAGTTCGGCGAGCTTCTGGGCATCAAACGCTTGATGATCGGCAAAGCCTTGTGTTTTGGCCAAGCTTGCGCCCAACTTTTCTAAGGTGTCAAAAAAACGTGGAGGGTGTCCGATGCCAGCGAATGCGGCTAACGAACCCAACTCAGAAATGGATGCGGTTTTTCCCGTCACTAGATTCACGGCTGTGTCCGGACAAAGGACAAAACGCTTTTCTGAGTTTATTTGTAATTGCTGCGAATTCGGTCCGCCGTTGACGACTTTAAGGTCAACCTCATCTAGCCTAGAAAGCGACTCTCTCATCGGACCCAACGGGATGGCTTGCTGGTTGCCAAAGCGCCTTACCCCATCGATTACGATGATTTCAAAAGCGCGGTCGAGTGCGTAATGCTGGAGCCCATCATCGGTGATAATGACATCGACACCCAATGACTCAAGCTGTTTCGTTGCATTCGCTCTAACCGGGTCGACACAAACGGGAACTTGAGTGCGCTCGAAGATTAGCTTTGGTTCATCGCCACACTCTGAGGGTAACGTCTCAGAGGTCACCATTAATGGATAATGCGCTGCTTTACCACCATAGCCTCGAGAAACAACACCGGGGCGCTTGCCTTGGCGTACCAAGTGCTCAACCAACCAAACAACCATGGGGGGTTTTTCCATTACCACCGGCAGTAATATTACCCACAACGATAACGGGCACCTTGGCTTTGTAGCGAGGTTTACTCCCTGATTCGTAAGCGCGACGTCGACGAGTACTCACCAACAAGTACAGTTGGCTTAGTGGCCACAGCAGCGGCCACAATATAAAGCGAAGTGGATGATTACCGAACCACAGTTTGTCTATCACTAGTGATCACCAAACTGGATTTTGTGTAATTGCGCATACGCACCTTGATGCTCAATTAGGGTCTTATGGTCGCCTCGCTCGATAATTTCACCTTCGTCAACGACAAGAATTTCATCCGCTTCTTCAATAGTGGATAGACGGTGCGCAATCACCAGCACTGTTTTATCTTTCTGAAGCTCATCAAGAGCAGACTGAATGGCTCGCTCAGATTCAGTATCGAGCGCCGATGTTGCCTCATCCAAAATAAGGACAGGCGCATCTCGAAGCAAGGCACGCGCGATAGCGATACGTTGACGCTGACCGCCCGAAAGGCTTGCACCGTTCTCGCCTATCACGGTATCTAAACCGTCATCAAGGTTATTAATGAACTCCATAGCATGGGCCAAGGTTGCGGCATGCTCAATTTGCTCACGAGAATACTGACCATCTGTCGCGTACGCAATGTTATTGGCAATCGTATCGTTGAACAGGTGAACGTTCTGAGAAACCAGCGCAAAGTGCTGACGGAGATTGGTTAGCTTAATATCTTCGATATTGTGACCATCCAGCTCGATAGTGCCACTATCGACATCGTAGAAACGAGTAAATAGGTTAGCAATAGTACTCTTACCAGAGCCCGAACGACCGACCAGTGCAAGCGTCTTACCAGCAGGTAGATCGAAGCTTACATTGCGCAGGGCGGGCTTTTCGCTACCTTCATAAGTGAAGGTCACATCTTTAACCGACAGTTCACCCTTAGCTCGTGTGATTTCTTTGGTCCCATTATCGCGCTCAGTGTCCAAATCCATGAGATTGAACAAAGTTTGGCTCGCAGCCATACCACGTTGGAAGTCAGCCGTCACACCGGTTAGGGCTTTCAGAGGACGCATCAATGAGAACATTGCTGAGAAAATAACAGTAAAGGTACCCGCCGTAAGCTGCTCACGAACTTCATCAAAACTAGCTAGGAAAAGAACGGCAACTAACGCCAATGAGGCGATCATTTGAATTACAGGGTTAGCAATCGCCGATGCAGCAACCATTTTCATGGTTTGCTGACGCATTTGATTACTCATTTCATCAAAACGCGTTTTCTCGATTTGTTGACCACCGTAACTCAGAACAACCTTGTGTCCCTTTAGCATCTGCTCTGCCGAAGTCGTCATATGACCCATTGAGGTCTGCATGTTGACGGAGATCTTGCGAAAACGTTTGGAAACCACTTGAATCGCCCACGCAACAACTGGCGCGACGACGAGCAGCACGAGCGATAACTGCCAACTGCTCCAAAACATCAAGACTAGCAGGCCGATGATACTCGCACCCTCACGAACGATACTAACCAGCGAGCTACTCGTCGCCCCTGCAACCTGTTCTGAATCATAAGTTATGCGAGACAGCAAACCACCCGTTGACTCCTTGTCGAAAAAGGAGACCGGCATATGCATAAAGTGGTTAAATATCCCTCTTCTGAGGTGCATAACCACCTTGCCAGAGACCCAACTTAAGCAGTACGTCGAGACAAAACCAGATAGTCCGCGGATAAACATCATGCCGAGAATAATCAGAGGTAGAACCTTCAAGAAATTGGACTCTACATCACCAAAGCCTTCATCCAAAAGCGGCTTTAAAAGCGATATCATGTACGTATCTGCGACCGCATTGATAATTAGTGCGACAACCGCAACGGCTAGACCCGTTTTATACTCACGAATGTAAGTCCATAAACGCTTAAACGTCTGCAGCGTTGTTTCATCTTGATTTTGCGACATAATTCTTTATCGATTTACTTTATCTATCCTCTCATTCTACTCTGCTTCGTAACATCTGCCTATACCAAGGCGCTAGGTAATCTGACCTCGCGGTGGAAACGATGATTTCTTGACCAATAAACTGGAATGAGACTTGTCCGGTTCGCCCAGTTTCATACCAAATACTGCCATTGTTTTGATATTGTTCTCGAACGACTGGACTGGGCAATTGCCACCTTGAATCAAACTGGTTCGATGCCACTGCATAGTCAGCATCTATCGTTTGATGAAGATATCTTGAAGAAGATGTTTTGCTGCCATGGTGAGGCACGCTCATCACATCAATAGATAGAGGTTCAAGTTCACGAGAAAGAAGGATTTCACTCACCTTCTCTATATCGCCCGTCAGCAGCAAACGGTATGTTCGATCTGTTTCTTGATACGTGACTAAGATTACACAGGAATGAGGATTGTAAGCGCGTGTCACTTTTGCAGGAGGCCACAACACCTCAAAGTCAACGGCGCCCCATTTCCATCGTTCACCTCTGATACAAGAGTTGACCTGACTACCGCCCTCTGGACGACGTATCCACCTTGGGGCCATGTTCTGTTTTAGGTCAGCTTCACCACCCGCATGGTCATTGTCGGCGTGGCTCAAGATCAAGCCTTCCAGTCTCTTTACTCCTAACGCCCTAAGATTTGGAATCAGCACTACTTCAGCCATCGAAAAGGTAGGGGTCGCCCTTCCTGTGTCGTAAACGACCGCTTCGTCACCCTGAACAATCGCTACTGACAATCCATGGCCCACATCGAGAAAGTGAACACTGACTTTCTCTTCTCGATGCATCATAGAATATTGAACTGCGGACACTAAAAACACTACCGTAATCATCGAAGTAGAAAGCCACTTGAAACACAGAACGATCACCAACAAGACAACCACGAACATCAAGTCATTGTGAACTATCGGGGTCCAAAACGAGGACGCATAGGGAAGTAATAAATCTAAGGGTAGCAGCGCTTGATCGAGTAAAAACCACAAACAATCTGAACTGAAACCCATCATATTGATGGCAGCCGCTAATAGGGTGAGCGGGACAATACAAAAACTAAACCAAGGTACAAACACAAAGTTGTATGCGGCACTGAGTAGTGGTATGCCATGAAACAGGAAACCGATTAATGGGATAAAAAGCCCCGACAACACCAAGTGTAGGCTTACAATCGCTATCACACCTCGCGTTTTACCTAGTAGGGTTAGCGTCAGTAGCAATGCGCCGACTGCAAAAAAAGAGAGCCAAAAGCTCATGCTCGCAGCGGAAAAAGGAACCAATGTCAGGACGACAGCTGCGCTAACCAACAGCACCATGAGTCGATGAATTCGCACTTGCGTTAATAGTAGTAGCGATAAAATTCCAAGCATTATCAAGGCGCGAACCGTTGAGATTGCGAAAAAACCGAGTGCGCAGTACCAATACGCGAATAGCAAACCAATACTCAATGACCAGAATTGGCCACTGTGAACCAGATTTGAACCTAGCTTATAGGGCAGAACCAACTTGAGAAACGACATAAGCGACTTCGCTACCCAATACCCCATTCCGAAAATGACACCAATATGCAAACCAGATATCGCAATTAGGTGCGAGAGGCCGCTTTGCTGTAAGGACTTTCTTTGCTCTATTGGTAGCATGCTTCGATCGCCGAACACCAGCGCGAGATACAAACCTTGAAAAGGACTGTTTTCTGTTGCTGCTTTCACGGCGTCATGAGCGTTTGCTCGCCAGTGATATTTAGAAACAGAAAAACTATGCTTTTTATTGGCTAAAGTAGCAATACCGACTATACCTTGAGAAAAAGCATGTTTCTCGCGGTCAAATCCTACTTGATTAAGGACGCCAGATAGGCGCTTAAGCTGAATAGGTCCAAAGAACGTGGCCCCTGCTTCTAATGCAAAAGGCGTTCTGAGGCGAACTTTAGGTGCCTTAAATGAAGGGATTGGGTGTCCGTTAATAGCCGTTATCGTTGCATGTACTTCATAGCCATGACTTATTTTTTAAAATAGCTGTCAACTCGTGCTTTTATGGTAATATCTGTGCCAAATCGGAAAAGTACCTCGGATTGGTACTTGAAAAGATTCCCTTGTATCAAAGCCACGGACATTGCGGCGAATACTGCTGACAGCACCCAGCGACGCTTTAGCAAACAGGCGATGCATGTACAGCATGTAGGAATTAACCAGAAAATACTCGGCATCTCAGGCCACCATACAGCGCTAATCATCACTAACGAGTAGCTGAGTGGGACTGCGATACCTGTTAACAGAGCCATATTTCCCTATGCCAAGAAAGTTCATTAAACGTTTCATGCCTGATCACGAGATGATCAAAAAACAAAAGGCATTGAAAGTGTTCGGCAACCTCCTCTACAACCCGAACTTATGGTGTCTAAACCGTCGCTCTGCGGCAGGCGCTTTTGCTGTCGGTCTTTTTATGGCTTTCGTACCACTTCCTAGCCAAATGATCATGGCAGCCGGACTCGCTATTCTTTTCGGCGTCAACCTGCCGCTATCGGTCGCTTTAGTGTGGATCAGTAATCCTGTTACCATGCCGGTACTGTTTTACTTTGCCTATAAGGTGGGCGCGTTCTGTATGAACACTCCGCCACAGCCCTTTCACTTTGAACTATCGTGGCAATATCTATCAGACCAGATGAGCACCATAGGTCCCCCTTTCCTACTGGGCTGTGCGATCTGTGGCACCGTGGCCGCCATAGCCGGTTACTTTGGAATACGAGGACTTTGGCGATATTCAGTGGTTCGTAGCTGGCAACAACGCTCAACACGTTAAACGTATCTTGGCGGCAAAACAAAACACTCGAGCCGTTGTGCGATGAACCACCAACTCGGCTGAAACTGATAAGTTTGTAAGCATTAAAAAAGGACCACATCAAGTGGTCCTTTTTGCTATCTGGACAAGGGGAAATCACTACCTCGTCGTTTCGTCTAATCTCTACTTGGCACTCAGGACTGTGGCTGGATTAAGCTGACTCGCTTTCATCGCAGGGTACCAGGTTGCTATCAAGCTGAGTAATGTCGCAGTCCCAGAAACCAAGAGCACGTCATTCCAAATCAATTGTGACGGCAGAAAATCGACAAAGTAGATGTCTCCAGACAAGAACTGATGCCCGAGCAAGTTTTCTAATCCAGATACAATTGGCGTTAAATTAAGTGCAACGAGGCTGCCCAATATGCCTCCAATCACACTACCAACGACGCCAGAGAATACGCCTTGCCAAATAAAGATACGCTTAATCAGGCCATCACTCGCCCCCATAGTACGCAGAATAGCGATTTCGGAAGCGCGATCTTTTACCGCCATCATGAGCGTCGACACAATATTGAAGCAAGCGACACCGATAACCAGAACCATCACTAAATACATGATAGTTCGTACTAACTGGATATCGCGATACAGAAATCCATACTTCTGCTTCCAGCTACGAAGGTAAACGTACTCCGTTAGCGTATTACCGATTTCGCGGACAATGAGCGGTGCATCAAACACATTGTCTACCTTTATGGAGACGCCAGTGACGCTTTCTCCAAGCCTCGCATAACCTTGCGCATCCTCAAGTGGGACTATGGCTAGGCTGTGATCGATCTGTCCGTTAAGCTCAAGTAATCCCGTGACTTTTACTCGCACTCGTCTTGGCGACTGAACCTTACTGGTATCTCCAGTCGTTGGGATCATCAAGGTCACATAATCACCAACGGAGACCCCGACTTGCTGCGCGACGCCCTGCCCTAATATAACTTGCTGCTCACCCGGTTTAAACGCGTTCCATGACTGCTCTGAAACGAAGCTAGGCAACGTCGACACCTGACTTTCTAGCTCAGGTGTCACGCCTCTTAGCTCAACCGCTTTGAGTTGACTCCCCTTTTCAACGAGAGCCGTCAGTCTGACATAGGGCGCAGCGCCTTCAACACGTTTGTGGTTGAGCGAGGCATCGACGACATTCTGCCAGTTTTGAATCGGTGCATTCACACCTTCAAACTCACCATGGGCGATAACCGACAGTACCCGGTTTTTAAGTTCACGTTCAAAGCCGTTCATGGCAGAAAGACCAATCACAATAACCGCTACACCAACTGCGATGCCAACGATTGAAGACATGGAGATGAACGACACCATTTTGTTACGCTGCTTGGCTTTGCTAAATCGCTTACCAATGAAAAACGATAGTGACACGATTGCTCCTCGTCTTACGCGCTGACTGTCGCTGCATCCACCAGCAGACCATCTTGCATATGTAGTTGTTTGTCCATCTTCGAAGCGAGCTCATTATCGTGTGTGACAACAAGAAACGCAGTGCCATACTCGCGATTCAGAGTTCTCATCAAATCGTAAATAGACAGCGCCGTTGCATGATCCAAGTTACCAGTCGGCTCATCTGCGAGCACGAGATCGGGCTTGTTGACCAAGGCTCTCGCAATTGCCACACGTTGACGCTCACCACCAGACAACTCTGACGGTCTATGGTCGAGTCGATGCTGTAACCCTACTCTTTCAAGAAGCTCTCTGGCTTCTTGTTTCGCACTGCTCACTTTGGCACCGCCGATAAGTAGTGGCATTGCAACATTCTCTACAGCGGTAAAGTCACTTAAAAGATGATGGAACTGATAGACAAACCCTAGATGCTGATTGCGAAGCTTAGCTTGCTGATTACTTCCCATATCTAAAAGAGACTGCCCTTGGAATTCAACACTGCCTTCTGTTGCCTCATCCAATGCACCCAATACATGAAGCAGAGTTGATTTACCCGAACCGGACGAGCCAATAATGGACACCAGTTCACCACTAGCGATGTCAAAGCTGACCCCTTTCAATACCTCAGTATCAACAGCGCCGTCGTGGTAGGTTTTGCGAATATTACGACACGCGATTAACGGATTACTCATATCTAAGGGCCTCTGCGGGTTTCACTGACGATGCTCGGTAAGAAGGGAATAACGTCGCGGCTAAGCTGAGCAACACGGCACACACCACGACGACAATAATTTGATAAGGGTTGATGACCACTGGCAGCTGACCGCCAAAACTAAACAGTGCGACGCCCATTGCATCAAGCAAGCTATTTAGATTGCTTGCCAAAATCACACCTAACACGCCACCGACAATCGCACCAACTGCGCCACTGCTGGCGCCTTGAACCATAAAGATACACAGCACTTGTCTGTCACTCATTCCTTGGGTCTTAAGAATGGCAACCTCTGACTGCTTCTCCATGACGACCATAATGAGCGCTGAAATAATATTAAATGCGGCAACTCCGATGATAAGCCCCAACATCAGTCCCATCATGTTTTTCTCCATGCGTACCGCTTGGAACAACTCTCCGCGCTGCTCACGCCAATCACTCCAACTCCAGCCTTCTGGTAGTGGTTGTTCACTGAGCTGGGAAACCACAAACGGGTCATCGAAAAACAATCTCCAGCCACTCGCTTGATTCGACTTATAGCGCATCAGCTTGGCGGCATCAGAAATATGCGTCACGACCAACTGACTATCGACATCCGAACCGGTACTGTATAAACCCGCTACCGTAAACATACGCTGACTCGGTATTCTTCCAAGTGGCGTATACTGGCTCGCGCTTGTGACCATCAAACGGACTTTGTCACCCACCCGTACATCCAGTTCACGCGCAAGGCTATGACCCAACAACACCTGGTATTTACCCGCAGCTAAGCGCTCGACACTGCCGCTGACAATTCTCGAACGAATAGGATCGTCGCTGTTAGGCTCAATACCGATCATGAGTGCAGCAGAGAGCCCTTGATGACTCTGCAGCACAGCTTCACTGCGTACAATAGGTACTTCCGGTTGGCTGGACGGATAAGCGGACAGAAGCTCCGTCGGTTTGTTATCAAGATCGACACGACCCGATTCATGACTGATTACCGCTTGGGGCAATACGCCTAAAATGCGACCTTTGAGTTGGGCTTCAAACCCGTTCATCACTGATAGCACAGTCACAAGCGATAAAACACCAATGGTGATACCGGCGGTGGACATATAGGAAACAAATCGACTGAATCGGTCGCCAGAACGACCTCTGAGGTAACGCAGTCCAATAAATATTGGCAAGGGGTGAAACATAGTGTTCGCCATAGAAAGAAATCTACCAGTTAATGTAACCAGAAAAGTGTCAGGGTTGTAGCCCTGGATGTCATTTTCCTTTTAAATTACTGACTTTTGCGGAATTCATCTGCCCTTTTCTTGATAACTCACGTATACCCAGAGATAATTAATGGATGTTAATTAGGGAAAAATTATGCAGCAAGACGACTTCTTCACCGTAAATGGACCGCTTAAGGCGAACATTGAGCCACTCAAAGTAGGCTCTGCACTCCCTGAATTAACGGACTATATTGCCGAGATTCCCGCTTCTTTTGTCGCATCGAGTGAGTTTAGTCAACTAGACCAAAAAACAGATGCCGCGCAGCACGAACTCAACCAACACAATTTAAAACACGTCGCAGAGTTGATCGAGCAGCAAAACAACAAGCTGAACCTTCTACTCAATTACATGATTGCTCAGCAAGATGAGCCTGCGCTAAGGCACATTACCAAAAGCTTCGGTGCCAGTCAGTTGACCTACATTAGTCGCGATGAACTTCAACTAGGACAGTACACTAGACTCAAACTGTTTCTCGATCACCCACCTTCAGGTGTCTACTGCTACGGTGAAGTGACCAACATAGAACATCAAGATGAAGGTTATCTCGTGACACTTTCATTCGTTCGTATTCTTGAAGAACACCAAGATCTACTCATAAAAGCAGCCTTACACCAGCAACAAAAACTGCTGCGTCAACGCTCGCTAGACAGAGAAAAAAACTAATACGTTATGAGCTATTCTCCCCTACTTCCACTCAATGCCCCACAAGGCAAAGGTGACAAAAAACACTTAGGTAACCTAATAGGTGGCGCACTTGCGCTATCGATCGGTGAACATGCCAGTGCGCATAAGCAGCACACCTTATTGGTGGTCCCCGATCCACAAATGGCCTTAAAGCTTCAAGGTGAGCTCGAACAGTTCTACTGTGGCGATGTAGCACTATTCCCCGATTGGGAAACGCTCCCTTACGACAACTTCTCGCCACACCAAGATATTATCTCTGATCGTATCGCTCGCTTGTATTCCCTCCCTCAGCAGGGCGCGGGCATAACGATAGTTCCGGTCAGCACTTTGCTACAAAGACAGAGTCCAAGAGACTTTTTGTTGCAACACACACTCATGGTAAAAACGGGCGATCTATTCTCTCTCGATAAGCTAAGAGTGCAGCTTGAAAACTCTGGATATCGCCATGTTGACCAAGTCTTTGGACCAGGTGAATATGCCAGCCGAGGTTCGATTCTCGACCTTTTCCCGATGGGAAGTTCAGCGCCCTATCGTATCGACTTTTTCGATGATGAAATCGACACGATTCGAACCTTTGATCCAGAAAATCAGCGCTCCATCGAGGATATTGAAGAGATCCGTCTTCTTCCGGCACATGAGTTCCCAACAACCAAAGATGCCATTGAAGAGTTTCGTACCCGCTGGCGTCAGCAATTTGATGCGAGACGTGAGCCAGAGTCTGTGTATATGCAGGTCAGTAAAGGCACGTGGCCTGCTGGTATTGAGTATTGGCAACCACTGTTTTTTGACCATACCGAGACCTTGTTCGACTATATCAGCGAAGAATCTAAGATCGTCATGGTGGGTGATATTGAAAGTGCCGTCGATCACTTTTTGGCTGATGTCGATACGCGTTTCGAACAAAGAAAAGTCGACCCACTGCGCCCGCTACTCGAACCTAAGGCGCTGTGGCTCGAAAAAGACGAGTTCTTTGCTCAGCTAAAACAATACCCTCAACTCCAATGCCATATCGAAGAAGTTGAACAAAAGGCAGGACGTGACAATACGCCAGTTCAAGCTCTTCCTGACATCACGGTTCAACATCAGTTAAAAGAGCCGATGGCGCAAATTCGTCAGTTCACTGAGCAGTTTACGGGCAAGATCATCTTCTCTGTTGAGTCAGAAGGCCGACGTGAGGCGCTTTTAGAACTGTTGCACCGAATCAAGCTTCGTCCTGTCGAGCAATCTAGCTTGCACGATGCACTAAAAAGCAATGAGCGCTTTACCCTGATTATCGGACAGTGTGAGCACGGATTCAGCTTCCGAGATAAGTTTGCATTCATCTGTGAGAGTGACATGCTTGGCGATCGCGTTATTCAGCGTCGCAAAAAAGAAAAGCGCTCGATAAACAGTGACACTGTCATACGTAACCTCGCTGAGCTCAAACCGGGACAGCCGGTGGTACACATCGACCACGGCATCGGCCGCTATGTGGGCTTACAAACCCTAGAAGCCGGTGGCATGACGACCGAGTACGTGACGTTAGAATACCAAAACGACGCCAAGCTCTACGTACCAGTGGCCTCTCTGAACCTTATAGGACGTTATTCAGGTGGCGCTGAAGAGTCCGCACCGCTCCACAAACTCGGTGGTGAAGCTTGGGCGAAGGCGCGCCGCAAAGCCGCGGAGAAAGTTCGAGACGTCGCTGCAGAGCTACTTGATGTCTATGCTAAGCGAGAGCTTAAGCCAGGCTACAAGTTTAAACTGGATCGCGACCAATACGCGACATTCAAGGCTGGATTCCCGTTTGAGGAAACCGATGACCAAGCACAGGCAATCAATGCGGTCATGTCAGATATGTGCCAGCCAAAGGCAATGGACCGACTCGTCTGTGGTGATGTTGGCTTTGGTAAAACAGAAGTCGCCATGCGTGCTGCATTTGTATCAACCGACAATGGTAAGCAGGTAGCGGTATTGGTCCCAACGACACTACTTGCACAACAACACTTTGAGAACTTCCGCGATCGATTTGCAAATCTGCCTATTCGAGTCGAGGTACTGTCACGCTTTAAGTCGGCGAAAGAGCAAAAAGCCATTCTTCAAGATGTGGCTGACGGCAAAGTAGATATTGTAGTCGGCACGCACAAGCTATTATCAAGTGACATCCAGTTTAAGGACCTTGGGCTACTTATCGTCGATGAAGAGCACCGCTTTGGCGTTCGTCAAAAAGAGAAAGTGAAAGCCATGCGTGCGGATGTGGACATCCTTACTCTCACCGCGACACCGATTCCGAGAACACTCAATATGGCCATGAGTGGAATGCGTGATCTTTCAATCATTGCCACCCCGCCTGCTCGCCGCCTTGCTATTAAGACCTTTGTTCGACAAAGCGAAGACAGTGTAGTGCGAGAAGCGATACTGCGTGAGATCATGCGTGGTGGTCAGGTTTACTTCCTTCACAATCAAGTGGAAACCATAGAAAAAGTCGCAGCCGATCTTGAAAAGTTGGTCCCAGAAGCACGAGTAACCGTTGCACATGGCCAAATGCGTGAACGCGAGCTAGAGCGCGTCATGAATGACTTCTATCATCAGCGCTTTAACCTGCTAGTCTGTACGACGATCATTGAAACGGGTATCGACGTTCCGACCGCGAACACAATTATCATGGACCGCGCAGACAACCTAGGTCTGGCCCAGCTTCATCAGCTTCGTGGACGAGTGGGTCGCTCCCATCATCAGGCCTACGCTTACCTTCTGACGCCACATCCAAAAGCCATGACCAAAGACGCCGTGAAGCGTCTCGATGCCATTGCTTCATTGGAAGATCTTGGCGCTGGATTCACGCTCGCGACTCACGATTTAGAGATCCGCGGCGCAGGTGAACTGTTGGGTGACGAGCAAAGTGGTCAGATTCAATCCGTTGGCTTCTCACTTTACATGGAGATGCTAGAGCAAGCGGTAGAGGCGTTAAAAGAAGGCAAAGAGCCATCATTAGATGATCTCTTGCGCGAGCAGACCGAAGTTGAACTTCGTATTCCAGCCTTGCTCCCTGATGATTATATTCCTGACATCAACACACGTCTGTCAATGTACAAGCGTATTGCTAGCGTGGGTAATGAAGATGAACTGAATGAACTCAAGGTTGAGCTTATCGATCGATTTGGTCTTCTTCCGGACGCCGCCAAACACTTGCTTGAAGTCGCTAAAATGAAACTTCGTGGTGGTGACCTTAAAGTGAAGAAAGTAGAAGCCCATGAGAAAGGCGGCTATATTGAGTTTTATCCAGACGCTGACATTAACCCAGCCTTCTTGGTTAAACTACTTCAAGCGCAACCAACCAAGTTTGCAATGGAAGGACCAACGAAATTCAAGTTTATCGAAACGTTGACCGACCGCCGTAAGCGTTTGAGCTACCTAAACAGCATGCTGGATGAATTTGAAGCGAATCGAATGCCAGCTTAATTTTATGACTAGGTAGAGACTTGCCGAAACATAATGAAGGCGAATGCCACAAATTGTTTCGGCAACACTTTGTATTAATTGATATACTGGGTCCCACTCATCGACAGTGGCCATCTATGGAGAAACAATGAAAAAGCTGATCCCACTGCTAATGCTATTGGTTTCGATGCCAAGTTTGGCACAGAGACAATTTGACATAGAAGTGATCGTTTTTAAGCGCGCCGTCAATCCTGAAAAGGTCAATGAGTCATGGCCAAATGATATGCCAGACATCGACTTTAGTCGCGCTGGTTCCCTAAATGATTCAAGCTACCGTGCGTCTAAGGGGGTCCAAGCACTTCCGTCGGCTTCTTACCAGCTAAATGATGAAGTGGCTAAGCTACGTAATCACGCAGGTTACACCGTTCTAATGCACAAAGCATGGCGTCAGGGTGATAATGGCAAAGGCTCTGCTCCGGTTTTCCGATTCCGCGCAGGCAAAGACTTTTCCACTCAGTTTTATCCAGATGGCTCTGAAAAGGGAAGCAGCAGTAACACCTCTTCACCTGTAGATGGTGTAACGGAAGTCGCTATTGATAAGCCATTGTACGAGCTAGATGGCAAGCTACAAATCTACGTGCAGCATTACCTGTATGCCGAAGCTCAGCTTGACCTGAAATCTCCAAGTACCAAGCAGATTATCGTCTCCGCGCCTATCGATGAAACACCAGCTGATGCAATAGAGTCTAACGCTTTATCAGAGAACACAGCATCTGACGATGTCCAAGACAGCAATGTTATCGCTGGTAACTTAGCCTCTATCGAGCCGCAACGCGAGACACTTACTTTCTTAAAAGATTACCGCCTCGACCAAAAGCGTCGCATGCGCAGTAGTGAAACACACTACCTAGATCATCCACTGATGGGGATGATCATTCAGGTGAGACGCGTACAAAACTAACGCCAACTCACAGTTAAAGGGCTCGCTAACGCGGGCCTTTTTTATATGCGCATGACTTAGGTTTATACTTTAGCTATGAACACCAATTACACCATCTACACCAAACGGCTTTGCCTGCGCCTTCTGACGCCAGATGAAGCGCCTATACTTGCAGACACCATATGCACCTCTCCATCACTTCATCAATGGATAGATTGGTGTCATTCAGAATTTACTGAGTCCGAAGCACTCGACTTTATCGGAGCAACACGCGTTAACTGGGTTAAAGCTAACGCCTTTGGCTTTGCCATTTTCACAAGAAGCGACAATGAATTTCTTGGAATGGTCGCGCTCAACGAGTTCTACCACACCTTCAACATGGGCAGTCTTGGTTATTGGATGAAAGACAAAGCTCAGCAGAAAGGATACGCGGTAGAGGCTATGGAAGCATTAGTAGAGTTCGCTTTTGCCCACCTGTTGCTCACGCGCCTAGAGATAGTCTGCGACCCAGCCAATGAACCAAGCTATCGATTTGCAGAAAAGCTTGGTGCCACCTTCGAGTGCCTTGCGAAGAATCGTTACATCTTTAACGGCAAGCCGCGTGAAGGAATGGTGTTTTCATTATTGCCATCTGAGTGGAGTCTGACTTAGCGCTAACTAAAAGAACTAGGCTCTAAAGACATTCATTCAGACGAAAAAAAGGGAAGCCTAAGCTTCCCTTTTCTAACTTTGGATTGAGGAATTAGCCGTGGTTACGAATCCACTCATCCATATCTGTTTTCAGGTTGTCTGACTTAGTACCGAAGATAGCTTGAACACCACCAGATACTACAACTACACCTGCTGCACCAAGTTGCTTAAGCTTGTCTTGGTCAACGATTTCAGTGTCAGCTACTGCAACACGTAGACGTGTGATACATGCATCTAGACCTGTGATGTTAGCTTTGCCACCGAATGCTGCTACTAGTTCACCAGCCATTTCGTTGCCAGATACTGCTGCGCCTGTTTCTTCAGTCTCGTCTTCACGACCAGGAGTCTTAAGGTCCATCGCAGTGATTACAGCGCGGAATACGAAGTAGTAGATTGCAGCGTATACTAGACCAACACCAATCATCAGACCAATCTTCTGAGAGTTACCAGACAGAACTAGGAAGTCGATTAGACCGTGCGAGAATGAAGTACCGTGTACAAAACCTAGAGTGTTCGCAACAACGTATGCAGAACCAGCTAGTAGAGCGTGAATTCCGTATAGTACTGGAGCAACGAATAGGAATGAGAATTCGATTGGCTCAGTGATACCTGTTAGGAACGATGTTAGAGCAGCAGAAGCCATGATACCCATAACTTTCGCGCGGTTCTCTGGTTTAGCACAGTGTGCAATAGCGATTGCAGCAGCTGGTAGACCGAACATCTTGAACATGTAACCACCCGCTAGCTGACCGAAGCCATTACCAGCAGCACGAGACGCTTCGTCTGCAACTAGGTAACAAGTTAGTACGCCGTTTTGAGTTTCGCCTGCAGCGTTCACACAAGTACCAGCTTCGAAGAAGAATGGTACGTTCCAAACGTGGTGTAGACCGAATGGGATTAGAGAACGCTCAACAACACCGTAGATACCGAATGCTAGTTGTGGGTTTTGCTCTGCAGCCCAGTGAGAGAATGCACCGATAGCAGCACCGATTGGTGGCCATACGATAGATAGGATGATACCTAGTGCAATAGCAGTGAAACCAGTGATGATTGGCACAGCACGCTTACCAGCGAAGAAGCCAAGGTATTCTGGAAGTTGAATCTTGAAGAAACGGTTGAATGCCCAAGCAGCCACACCACCGACAAGGATACCACCTAGTACACCTGTATCGATTTTTTCAACGCCCATAACACCAGCCATTACGCTAAGCGTAGCGGTCATGATGCCGTAACCAACGATAGCTGCAAGACCTGCAACACCGTCGTTGTTAGTAAAGCCTAGTGCAACACCTACAGCAAATAGCAGTGCCATTTGGCCGAATACTGAACCACCAGCTTGTTCCATTAGGTTTGAAACCACATCTGGAATGAAGCCTAGGTTAGCAGCACCTACCCCAAGTAGAATACCTGCAACTGGTAGTACCGATACTGGTAGCATCAGAGACTTACCAACTTTTTGCAGGTTAGCAAAAAGGTTCTTAAACATGTTTATGCTCCTGATAAAGTTATTAGTATTATGGGCTCTAACGGCACACCCCCGTAGCCTAAATGTTAGCACCCATAGAAAATGTAACCACGATTCGAATTATATTTTCTGCCTCTAAATATATCTTGATGACCCTCAAGGTTTCTACACACTTACGAAATTTAGTTTCAAAACTACGCATGGATCACGTTTCAACGTGGCTTGTGCAATGGTTTTCAGTGAGCGTAAGTAATTGATATATCGATAATAAATAATTACATCAATTAATTTTACGGGGTGAATAAAATACACTCTTAAGTTATTTTACGTAACATAATTACAGTTTGTGCTGAATCACTTCTTTTTTCTCAACAGATTTCGTTAACGTTAAATTTATTTGATGTTTTCAAATTTTTTCGACAAAAAAAGCGCAAACTGCGCCTTTTCTAATCGGTTGTATCTGAGTTGTTATTTCCTATCGCAAAAAAAGATCCTTATAGTTTTTGCTGGTTTTTTCTCCAACTTCCGAAAGCGATACCCCTTTTAGCTGAGCAATATAGGCAGCAACCTCCACTACGTAGGCCGGTTGATTCTCTTTGCCACGATGCGGGATTGGTGCGAGATAAGGAGAGTCTGTTTCAATAAGGAGCCTTTCAAGCGGTAATTGTTTCACGACCTCTTTAAGCTCTTTGGCTTGTCTGAAAGTGACAATGCCTGAAATGGAAATATAGAACCCGAGATCCATGGCTGCTTCAGCAAAAGCCAGATCCTCGGTAAAACAGTGGATCACACCTCCACACTGGTCCGCTCTACCATTACTAAGAATGGATAAAGTATCTTCACGCGCGTTTCTAGTATGGATAATTAGCGGTTTGTTGACATCCACCGCCACCTCAACCTGCTGCTCAAAACGCTTTTTTTGCAGCTCAGCCGTTTCCGGTTGATAGTGGTAGTCTAAACCCGTTTCACCAACAGCAACGACCCTGTCATTGGCAACGTACTTCTTAAACTGCTCCAAAGAAAAAGCACTCTCTACATCGAGTGGATGCACACCACAAGATGCCATGATTTCAGGGTATGGCTTGATTAGCTCCATCATATTTTGAAATGAGTCAAGCGTAACGCCGACAGATAAAAGCTTATCAACCTTGGCGGCTTTTGCTTTTTTAAGTACATCTTCGATGCCATCATGCAGCTCTTCATAGTTCAGCTTATCGAGATGGCAATGGGAATCTACAAACATAACGTCTTCTTCGTGCGTAAGAATTTAAAGGGACTGACAGCCCGATTCGGCTTCAGCAAATGAAAGCTCTCGGCATAATAATGAACAACTATGCCGAGGATAGTGAGCGTTAATTTAAGCGGTTAAGAAAGAGTATAGCCAATTAGTCACGAGTAACTCGGCATTTAGCCCGCTAGACTCGCTAAGTTGCTTTTTGAGCTCTGCCAAGGATTCAGATTGCTTGAACAAACTCTGATAGGAATATAACGATGCTAGTTGAGCAGCTTCAGGAATCATCTCGCCTTGGTCAAGACCTAAGGACTGCTTTTGAGCACTAGCCAATACCAACCACAACCATGAAAGCTGTTCATCAAAGGTGACGTCACTTTTCAAGAATACATTCATAAAGGCCGTTACGTCCGCATTACGATTCGTTACAGCACTTAGAAATGCCGAGAGCAGTGTATCTAACTCCTTTTCTCTACCCTGTTCTACGAACGATTTTATCGCTAAAGGCTCAGACTGACATAGGTAAGCAATTCGAAGAGAAATACGCTTTCCTAATTGTGCGCTGACCCAGTCAACAGATTGAGCTTGAGACGGAGCAGAAAGATGCCAAACCTCACATCGGCTGCGAATAGTGGGCAGCAAACGCTGGGCATGTTCTGTCGTTAGGATGAACACACAATTGCTAGGCGGTTCCTCTAGAGTCTTAAGTAGTGCATTGGCAGCGGAAACATTCATGCGCTCGGCTTGAGGCAGGATAATCAATCGATATCCACCAAACTGAGAAGACTCAAGAGCCCATTTATTCGCTTGTCTAATTTGCTCAACCGAAAGGTTCTTTTTATCTTTTTCAGGTTCAACGAAGTGAACGTCTGGGTGAGAATCAGAAGCGATCAGGCTGCAAGCATGACAAAAGCCGCACGGCTCAGAGACATCGTTCTGACACATTAAACCTGCGACATATCGCTCGACTAGAGCCTCGGGTCCCAAGCCAATCTTAGCTTGGATCAGCATTGCTCCTGGAATATGCTGCCTCTCAAGGTTCCCCTTGAGCTTTTGCCACAGATCAGCCTGCCATGGATAGTCCTGCATACTTGCTCCTACTGCGCGGCCAACCAAGCTTGCACAGCATGGCTAATGTCCGCTTGAACCGATTCCATATCTTGGCTTGCATCGATAATCACAATGCTCGAATCCGAATTTGCCAATTCTAAGTAGCGTTCGCGGGTGCGGTCGAAAAATGAAATATCCATTTTCTCAATTCGATCTAGCTCACCTCTACCACGTGCTCGCTCAAGACCGAGTCTTGGGTCAAGATCTAGATACAGGGTGAGGTCTGGTTTAAAGTCGCCAAGTGCGATCTCTTTAAGCGAAGACATAATATGCTTATCGATTTGACGACCACCGCCTTGGTAGGCTTGAGAAGAGAGATCATGTCGATCACCAATAACCCAAGAGCCAGACTCAAGAGCAGGCTTGATCACGGTTTCTAGCAATTGAATACGAGCTGCATAAATCAGCAGTAGCTCAGAGCGATCTTGAAGAATCTCCCCTTCTTGCTCTTCTTTTACCAAGGCACGCAATTTTTCAGCCAAGGCTGTGCCACCAGGCTCGCGAGTATTCTCAATAGAATCAATGCCTGCTGCTTCTAACTCAGAGCGTAACACACTGATTGCTGAACTCTTACCAGCGCCTTCTAGGCCCTCTATTACGATAAATTTGCCTTGGTTCATTTTCGACTTCTTAATTGTTTTAGATACTGTTGGACCGCGCGGTTGTGGTCTCTTAAATTCTTTGAAAAGACATGGCCACCTGTACCGCTAGCCACGAAATATAGATAGTTGCTGTCTTCCGGATTTACTGACGCCATGATAGATGCTTTACCAGGCATTGCAATTGGCGTTGGTGGTAAACCATTAATGACATAGGTATTGTATGGCGTTGCTTCTCGAAGATCTTTCTTACGAATGTTGCCATCGTATCTATCGCCCATGCCGTAGATCACCGTTGGGTCGGTTTGCAGGCGCATACCGATGTTTAGGCGATTAACGAACACAGACGCCACACGTTCGCGCTCTGATGGTACTGAGGTCTCTTTCTCGATAATAGATGCCAAAATCAAGGCTTCGTACTCGTTCTTTAGTGGAAGCTTATCTTGTCGCTGCTCCCAACTTTCCGAGAGTACCTTGTTTAACTTTCTGTTAGCGCGCTTTAAAATATCAAGGTCACTATCACCCACAGAGTAATGATAGGTTTCTGCAAGGAAGAGCCCTTCTAAGCGTTCGTGCTCGATGCCGAGCTCTTGCGCTATCGCTTTCTCGTCCATTTCAAGCGTTTTGTGCTCTAGGTAATCTGCATTAGCAAACTGTTCACGCCATTCTTTAAAGGTAGAGCCTTCAATGAAGGTAATCGCAAGTTGGAACTCTTTGCCCTCGATAACCGCGTCAATCGCCTCTTTAAACGTCATAGTCGGCTTCAGTTCGAATGTTCCAACCTTAATTTGCGTGAGCTCTGGATGGAATCGACGAACTAATTCGGCAAATGGCGTAGGCTCAATCCATTGATTACCCTCAAATGTCGCCATTAGCGTATTGAGACTGTTGCCGCGCTCTACGGTAATCAGTGTTGGCTCTTCAAGGTTCATAGGCTGGTTAACAAAATCCTGCACGCTATTTTTAACATGAACAAAGCCGCCTACTGCTACTGCAGCAAGTATGATGACGAGCAATAAAAACTTCTTTAGCACAGACTTAATTTCTCCTGAATCTGTTTTGTTATTGGGCCGATAGACAGACCAACTTCCCTAATTTTAGTGATGGGTGCAACCCCCAGAATACAATTGGTAACGAAAACTTCTTCGGCCGCAAAGAGATCTTCAAGGTCGAAGTGCCCAACGTTAACGCTAATGCCCAGTAACGTCAGCTCCTCAATCACGACTTCACGCATGACACCAGCAACTCCGGCAACACTAAGGTCTGGTGTAAACACTTGATTGTTGTTCACCCAGAATACGTTAGCCATAGTGGTTTCAATCACTTTGCCGTTAAAGTCGAGCACAATGCCATCAAGATGACCACTAGATTCAACATTTTCCTTAGCTAAGATCTGTTCCAGTCTATTATTGTGCTTGAGTCCAGCCAGCAAAGGATTATGCCCAAGTCGTACATCTGAGATTGATACTTCTAAGCCATTTTCACGAATTTCATGGTAGTTCGACGGAAAATCGAAGCTACTTACGGTAACAAAAGGACCTTTAGTTACCTTAGTACTGTAACCGCGACCACCTTGGCCGCGACTTACATGCAGTTTTATGCCAGCTTCACTTGCATCAGACACATGTGACTCGATCTCCAACCGCAGAGCATGCCAGTCTACCGGCGCGATCTTAAGACACATCAGCGCCTTTTCCATACGAGTGACGTGACGTTCCCACAACTGAAGTTTGCCATATCGCGTCAATATGGTTGTAAAGCAACCGTCACCGTATTGAAAACTTCTATCCGTGACCGCAACATGGTCAATCTTCTGGCCATTTCGCCAAAACATGTTGATTCCTTTAAATAACAAAACGGCTCAATGCTAAGCATCAAGCCGTTCGAATACAAGTCTCTTATGCGATTATCGCGGTTTACATCTTCTTGAAGATAAGCGAACCGTTAGTACCACCAAAACCGAATGAGTTACAAAGTGCATATTCCATATCCACTTTACGTGCGGTAAATGGCACTAAGTCAACATCACATTCAGGATCAGGGTTATCTAGGTTAATCGTTGGTGGAACAATTTGGTCAACCAAAGACATGATGGTAATGATAGCTTCAGCCGAGCCTGCAGCACCCAGTAGGTGACCTGTCATAGACTTGGTAGAAGAAACCAATACTTTCTTCGCGCCTTCCTCACCAAGTGCACGTTTAATGCCCTTGATTTCCGCCACATCACCCGCAGGAGTTGATGTACCGTGTGCGTTAACATAACCAATCTGTTCGCCAGTGATACCAGCGTCACGTAGTGCGGCTTCCATTGCAAGTGCGCCACCAGAGCCATCTTCGCTTGGAGACGTCATGTGGTAAGCGTCACCGCTCATACCGAAACCAACAAGCTCTGCGTAGATTTTAGCGCCACGGGCTTTTGCGTGTTCGTACTCTTCTAGTACCAACATACCTGCACCATCACCCAGCACGAAGCCGTCACGATCAACATCCCATGGACGAGATGCTTTTTGAGGCTCATCATTGCGAGTTGATAGCGCCTTCGCTGCGCCAAAGCCCGCCATGCCGAGTGGTGTAGATGCTTTTTCAGAACCACCAGCAACCATTGCTTCTGCATCACCATAAGCGATCATACGAGCAGCGTGGCCGATGTTATGTAGGCCTGTTGTACATGCTGTAGAGATAGCAATGTTAGGACCACGTAATCCAGCAAGAATAGAAAGTTGACCAGCAACCATGTTTACAATAGTCGAAGGGACAAAGAAAGGACTTACACGACGAGGGCCTTTCGATACCAACGCTTGATGTCCCGCTTCAATTAGGTCAAGGCCACCAATACCAGAACCGATAGCCACACCTACACGGTGTTGGTTTTCTGGAGTGACTTCAAGACCAGAGTCTTTGAGTGCGTGCATACCTGCTACGATGCCGTACTGGATAAACAAATCCATTTTCTTAGCATCTTTTTTAGACACGTATTCACTACCGTCAAAGTCTTTAACTAAGCCAGCGAAACGAGTAGAGAAATCGGTTGTATCGAAATGTTCAATATTTACGATACCACTCTTGCCTTCAAGAAGGGCTTTCCATGAAGATTCTACGCTGTTGCCTACCGGCGACAACATACCCATGCCAGTGACAACAACACGACGCTTGGACACGATTTTTTCTCCGGGATATTTATGATTCTATATGAAAGGATAGAAGACGTTTTAAAAAAACACAGGCGGCCAAGGAGGCCGCCTAGAAAGAGATATTACTGAGCGCTGTTTACGTAGTCGATAGCAGCTTGAACAGTAGTGATCTTCTCAGCTTCTTCATCAGGAATCTCAGTGTCGAATTCCTCTTCTAGAGCCATTACTAGCTCAACTGTGTCTAGAGAGTCAGCACCTAGATCGTCAACGAAAGAAGCTTCGTTTTTAACTTCTGCTTCGTCCACACCTAGCTGTTCAACAATGATTTTCTTTACGCGTTCTTCGATGTTGCTCATTTTAATTTTCCTTTACAGATTTCGCTCTATGCGATGTTTCCGTAGTTTATTCGAACTGTTGAAAGTTGCAAGGGGGTCCTTGCTGGTCAAACCACAATTTTAGCGAATTTAACCGAAATTCAGTACATTTTTGACTTAAATCATGCACAAATGTTGCACAGATCAAACCATGTACATGCCACCATTTACGTGAAGTGTTTCACCTGTGATGTATGCCGCTTCTGGCGATGCAAGAAATGCAACAGCTGAAGCGATTTCACGTGGGTCACCTAAACGACCAGCAGGCACGTTGGCTAGTGTAGCAGCTCGTTGCTCATCATTCAGTGCTTTTGTCATATCTGTTTCGATAAAACCTGGTGCAACTGTGTTCACGGTCACACCGCGTGAAGCAACTTCACGAGCCATAGACTTGGTGAAACCGATTACGCCTGCTTTTGCAGCAGCATAGTTCGTTTGACCAGCGTTACCCATAGTACCAACGACAGAACCCACGTTGATGATGCGACCCTGACGCTTCTTCATCATACCGCGCAACACAGCTTTAGATAGGCGGAAGATAGACGTTAGGTTAGTGTCCATGATATCTGTCCACTCATCGTCCTTCATACGCATTAATAGGTTATCGCGAGTGATACCAGCGTTGTTAACAAGAATGTCGATCGCGCCAAATTCATCGTTGATTTGCTTAAGAACAGCTTCGATCGAGTCAGTATCTGTCACGTTTAGCGCTAGGCCTTTGCCATTTTCACCTAAGTACTCGCTGATAGCAGCTGCACCGTTATCTGATGTCGCCGTACCAATTACTGTTGCACCGCGCTCTACTAGTAGCTCAGCAATTGAGCGACCAATACCACGGCTTGCACCTGTTACTAAGGCAATCTTGCCTTCAAGGTTCATCATTATTGGATTCCTTATTATTTTGCAGCTTCGAGTGACGCAGCGTCATTTACCGCAGCCGCACTCAATGTCTTAACAATGCGTTTTGTTAGGCCAGTTAACACTTTACCTGGACCAAGTTCCAACAGTTTCTCAACACCTTGCTCGCTCATTTTCTCAACGCCTTCAGTCCAACGAACTGGGCTGTGAAGCTGGCGAACTAGCGCGTCTTTAATTTTTGCTGGGTCGGTTTCTGTTTCAACATCAACGTTGTTGATGACAGGAACCGAAGGTGCGTTGAATTCAATCGCTTCAAGCGCAACCGCGAGCTTTTCTGCTGCTGGTTTCATCAGCGCACAGTGAGAAGGTACCGACACTGGCAATGGTAGCGCGCGTTTAGCACCCGCTTCTTTACATAGTGCGCCAGCTCGCTCTACAGCTGCTTTGTTACCCGCAATAACAACCTGACCTGGAGAGTTAAAGTTCACTGGGGAAACCACTTCACCTTGGGCGGCTTCTTCACATGCTTTAGCAATCGACTCATCATCTAGACCGATGATGGCATACATCGCGCCAACGCCAGCAGGAACGGCTTCTTGCATCAATTGACCGCGAAGTTCAACAAGTTTGATTGCTTCTTTGAAGTCAATGACACCAGCACACACTAGCGCTGAATACTCACCTAGGCTGTGACCCGCTACGAGTTTAGGCTGTGCAAGACCCTGCTCTTGCCATACACGCCAAATAGCTACAGAAGAAGCTAATAGCGCAGGCTGCGTGCGATGTGTTTGATTTAAATCTTCAGCTGGGCCGTTTTGAACCAATGCCCATAGGTCGTAACCAAGTGCTTCAGATGCTTCTGCAAATGTCGCTTTTACGATCTCATGTTGCTCGCCTAGCTCTGCTAGCATGCCAACTGTTTGTGAACCCTGACCTGGGAACACGATTGCAAAATTACTCATCGTTATTTCCTTAAACAACGCAATCTATGACTTTTATATCGCTCGGTGTTCGTGAGGTTAGAAGCGAACTAGCGCTGAACCCCAGGTAAAACCACCACCAAACGCTTCTAATAGAAGGTTTTGTCCACGCTTAATGCGACCATCGCGAACCGCCTCATCTAAGGCCGTTGGTACGGTTGCTGCCGAAGTATTGCCGTGGCGATCAAGTGTTAGAACGACCTGATCCATCGACATACCTAATTTTTTCGCGGTCGCCGAAATGATGCGATAGTTCGCTTGGTGAGGAACCAACCAATCGAGGTCCTCTTTGCTCATATCGTTCGCGCTTAGTGTATCTTTAACTAGTTTCGAGAGCTGAGTAACAGCCACTTTGAATACTTCGTTACCCGACATGTTTAACCACTTATCGAGTTCGCCGCCACGTACTGGCATTTCAAGACTTAGAAGATCGCCAAAACGACCATCTGCATATAAATGCGTCGAAATGATGCCTGGCTCTTCACTAGCGCCCAGAACCACAGCACCGGCTGCATCGCCGAATAGAATGATGGTTGAGCGATCAATCTCTTCGACCGTTTTAGATAGACAATCGGAGCCAATCACCAATACGTTTTTACACATTCCTGAGCGGATATGTTGATCAGCAACCGAAAGTGCATATACAAAACCTGTACATGCTGCAGCCATATCAAAAGCAGGGCAACCTTGAATGCCAAGTTTTGCTTGAACTTGACAAGCAGACGAAGGAAAAGCGTGGCTACTACTTGTTGTTGCAACAATAATTAGATCGATATCATTCTTATCGATGCCCGCCATCTCAATGGCTTTCAGGGAAGCTTCGTAGCCCATGTCTGCAACGGTTTCGTCCTCTGCAGCGATTCTACGTTCTTTAATACCTGTACGAGTGACGATCCATTCATCTGTCGTATCTACCATTTTCTCTAGATCTGCATTGGTGCGGATCTGAGACGGCAGGTAGCTGCCTGTACCTAAAATTTTGCTATACATGAAGACTAATACTGCCTCTCGAGTAACACTGCTTCTAGACGATCGCTTATTTGGTTTGGCACTTGGCGTTTAACCTCGTGAACCGCTTCGCCTATCGCATTAACAAGCGCTGAAACATCAGCACTTCCGTGGCTTTTTATGACAATGCCGCGCAATCCTAACAAACTTGCCCCGTTATACTGGTCGGGGTTCAGTGCTTTAACTTCGTTTAATACATCAGAAAACAGCAATCTAGCCAGCCATCCCTTGAATGTAGAGGTGGATAATTTGGCTTTAAGTTTGTTGATAATAAATTGCGCAGTTCCTTCGCAAGCTTTCAATGTTGTGTTACCAACAAAGCCATCGCAGACAATGACATCTGCGCTGTCGCTGAGTAACTCATTTCCTTCAACGAATCCAATATAGTTAATAGATCGGCATTGTGTCAGCATTTCTGAGCAACGTTTGACGAGATCGTTACCTTTTATTTCTTCTGCACCGATATTCAATATTGCGACTCTAGGGCTTCGTCCAAGATGTTGCTCAGCAAGTGCGCTTCCCATTACAGCAAACTGAAATAGAGAATCGGCATCGACAGACGCATTTGCGCCAAGATCTAGCATCCAGGTTTTTCTGCCTTGTGCAGTAGGTAGAGCGGAAACTAACGCAGGTCTATCTATGCCAGGGAGGAGCTTAAGACGGAATCTTGATAGTGCCATTAGCGCACCGGTATTACCGCCGCTTAAGCACGCGTCAGCTTGCTCGGATTCAACTAGATCAATCGCTATACGCATAGAAGTATCTTGACTGTTTCTGAGGGCGAAGGAAGGCTTTTCGGAATTCGAAATGACTCGGTCACTATGCATGACCGTAAGACGGTTACTGTTTTGGTAACCTAGATGTTTGAGTTGCGTGTTTATTGACGGCTCGTCGCCAACAAGCACCACTTTTAGCTCTGGGAAAAGCGACAGTGCCTGCACGGCGGCAGGCACTGTTACGGAAGGACCGAAGTCCCCGCCCATTGCATCAAGTGCAACGGTTATATTATGCAAAGGTCAACCTTACTTGTTGATAACCTTTTTGCCACGGTAGTAACCGTCAGCAGTCACGTTGTGACGTAGGTGAGTTTCACCTGAAGTTGCGTCTACAGATAGTGCAGCTGAAGTTAGCGCATCATGTGAACGACGCATGCCACGCATAGAACGTGACTTCTTGCTTTTTTGTACGGCCATGGACCCTACTCCTATGTTAGTAATTTAAACGTCAGTAACTCTGTTACTCACGCTTTAAGCTCTTTAAAACATCAAATGGATTTGGCTTATCTTCTGGAACCTCTTCCGGAATATCTCCAAACACCATGTTGTTTGAGTCAACGCTACAGTCTGCTATATCGTGCATTGCGACTTGAGGCAGGTTTAAGATGAACTCGTCTTCAACTAATTGTATGAGATCGACCTCACCGTACTCATTAAGATCTACCAAATCGTAATCTTCCGGTGCGTCCTCTTCACTCTTCTCACTGTAATAAGGAGTATAAGTGAATTGAACTTCACACAGGTGTGTGAAAATCTCATTACAACGCTGACATTCCAAATCAACTTCGATGTTAGCTTTACCAGAGATAACAACGAGTCGCTGTTCATCATGCCCAAAGGACAATGTCACTTCAGCATCGCGTTTTACGCTACTAACTGACTCGCTCAGACGCTTGAAAAGGCTGACTTGGATGATGCCATCGTAGTCGAGTCTCTTCTGTGCCGTCTTACCCGGGTCAACAGTTCGCGGTATTTTTACCTTTTGCATAGGGCGCGAATATTATCTTCCAAAACGGATTTAGTCAAAGAAAAAGGCGAAAAAGTTGTACTTTTTTTGCCTACAGATTAAGAATCTAACAATATGTCCAGAAACTGCAATTATGATAAGAAAACTGAGCCCAAAATGAAATCCACAAGACTCATTTTAGCGTCCACTTCTCCCTTCCGTGCTGAGCTTTTGAGCAAATTGGCACTAGAGTTTGAAGCGAAGGCACCCAATGTAGATGAAAAAGCCCACTCAAGCGAGTCTGCAGAGCAGTTAGTACAGCGTCTTGCACTTGAAAAAGCGCAAGCTCTCAGTGCGGAGCCCGATGCTATCGTTATTGGAAGCGATCAAGTGTGCGTCATCGATGGCCAGATTATCGGTAAACCGCTCAACAGAGAAAATGCCGTAAATCAACTCTCTCAACAGAGCGGTAAAACCATTCGTTTTTATACGGGTCTTGCCGTCTACAATACCGAAACCGGCACCTCAGACGTCACAGTCGACACATTCGATGTCAGCTTCAGAAACCTAACACAAAAGCAGATCGAGCGTTATGTCGATATTGAGCAACCCTTCTACTGCGCTGGCAGCTTTAAAAGTGAAGGGTTTGGTATCACTTTATTTAGTGCGTTAAATGGCAAGGATCCAAACACCTAGTCGGACTGCCTCTGATCGATTTGATCACCATGCTAGAAAAGCACGGAATCTCCCCGCTTGCCTAAGCGTTGGCTGACCATTAACAAAAAAGCGAAGCTGTAAAGAGCTTCGCTTTTCTACAAATCGCATCACCGAAAATCATTGCATCGTTTTCAGCTTATCCAGAGCGCGTTGTAGCTTAGGTTCCATCTCAGCGTGGATTTCCATTTTTTCTTCTTTGCCTGGATGCATGAAGATGATATTTGCAGCGTGTAAGAAGAGTCGATCGAGACCTACCTTTGCGGTATACGCATCAAATCGACGGTCCCCGTATCGATCATCCCAAGCTATCGGGTGTCCAGTATATTGCGTGTGGACGCGAATCTGATGCGTTCGACCGGTGATAGGGCTTGCCTGAATCAAGGTTGCTTGCTCGTAAGACGCAAGAACTTTGAAACGAGTTTCCGATGCTTTTCCGTTCGGGTTCACTCTAACAATACTGTTCACTTCATTTTTCAGAAGTGGCGCCTTCACCACCTTACAGCTCGGCTTCCATTTGCCCATCACCAACGCATAGTAGTATTTCTGAACCGTCTTCTCACGGAATTGGGCTTGCAGGTGACGAAGCGCAGAGCGCTTTTTCGCGACTAGGAGAATACCAGAGGTATCTCTGTCTATGCGATGCACCAACTCAAGAAAGCGAGCTTGCGGTCTTAGCGCACGCAGTGCTTCAATAGCACCAAACTTAAGGCCACTCCCGCCATGCACGGCTAACCCTGATGGCTTGTTCAATACCAACATGTGATCGTCTTCATAGATGATTTGGGATTCAAGCTCCGCCACCTTGTTAAGATTGGTATTGAGCGGCGCTTCAGGCTCTTTCTCTTCGAGTGTTACAGGCGGAATACGAACCAAATCGCCTGCTTGCAGTTTATACTCTGCCTTCACACGCTTTTTATTTACGCGCACTTCTCCCTTGCGCACAATTCGGTACACAACACTCTTTGGGATATTTTTTAGTTGGTTACGCAGAAAATTATCTATGCGCTGGCCAGCCATATCGTCATCGATGTCGACGAATTGGACTTTTGTTCTTATTTCACTCATTTCGTCATTATAACACTCAAACTCTCAAGAAAAGAACGCTTTCTAAATGTTGATTGCCTAAGGTTTGGTAGAGAAAACCTGTCAAAGTTGTCGGAATGTAACCTTTTGTACAAGTTGTGGATAGTTTTTAACCACCCAAGGACGAGGTTTCCCCCGTCCACATTTTTGCCTATTTAAATCAGTACATTATCCGTACAGACACGATAAAAGCTTGGTTTTTTTCTGTGGTTTAGACTAAAGCTGATTGCTGATATTTGGTTGCGCTGCTATAGTTCACAGCTGCAATGGATAATTAGATTCGATTTTCTATTTGTCGCTATTATCTTTGAGCAATTAAATGTTGAGTAGACCGCTTAGTATTGAAACGCAGCAACTGGCATAAGACGTTGATAGCTAGGCCTTCCTTGTCACCTACTCACGTACTCGTGTTTGAGTAATGCCGCCACAGACGCGGATCACACAGCCTCAGTCCTGTGTGATGACTGTAGTGCCCACGAGCATCCCTTCCAGCCGGGAGGCTGCATTAAATAAAGCCATGGGATCAGGCACCGCGAGTTACGAAACCTGTGACAAGAGCAATGATGAAAACAAAGAAAATACAACGAGAATTTCTGTAATGAAAAGAATGTTAATCAACGCAACTCAAAAAGAAGAGTTGCGTGTTGCTTTGGTTGACGGTCAGAAACTGTTCGATCTTGATATCGAAAGCCCTGGCCATGAGTCAAAGAAAGCAAATATCTACAAAGGACGTATCACTCGAGTTGAGCCTAGCCTAGAGGCCGCATTCGTTGACTACGGTGCCGAACGCCACGGTTTCCTCCCTCTTAAAGAAATTGCAAAAGAATACTTCCCACAAGGTTACACCTACCAAGGTCGTCCAAGCATCAAAGATGTCTTGAGCGAAGGCCAGGAAGTTATCGTGCAAGTTGAAAAAGAGGAGCGTGGTAGCAAAGGTGCTGCACTGACAACGTATATCTCTCTAGCAGGTAGCTACTTAGTTCTTATGCCTAACAACCCTCGTGCTGGCGGTATTTCTCGTCGTATCGAAGGTGAAGAGCGCACTGAACTTAAAGCAGCACTGAGCACACTTGAACTACCTCAAGGTATGGGTCTAATCGTCCGTACTGCAGGCGTAGGTAAGAGTGCCGAAGAGCTCGAGTGGGATTTACGTTTCCTTCTAAACAACTGGGAAAATATTAAGGGCGCAGCGGACCAAAACCCTGCTCCGTTCCTAATTCACCAAGAAAGTAACGTTATCGTCCGCGCACTGCGTGACTATCTACGTCGCGACATAGGTGAAATCCTTATTGATAGCAACACGATTTACGAGCGCGCGCGCCAACATATTCAATTGGTACGCCCAGACTTCGTAAACCGCGTTAAGAAGTACGACAACGAAGTACCGCTATTTAGTCACTACCAAATCGAAAGCCAGATCGAATCTGCCTTCCAACGTGAAGTTCGCCTACCTTCTGGTGGCTCTATTGTTATCGACCCAACAGAGGCGCTTACCTCTATCGATATCAACTCTGCACGTGCAACAAAAGGTAGTGATATCGAAGAGACAGCTCTCAACACTAACTTAGAAGCGGCAGATGAGATTGCTCGTCAATTGCGTCTTCGTGACCTTGGTGGTTTGGTTGTTATCGACTTTATTGATATGACGCCAGTTCGTCACCAACGTGAAGTTGAAAACCGTCTGAGAGAAGCGGTTCGTATCGACCGTGCTCGCGTACAAATCGGTCGTATTTCTCGCTTCGGTCTTCTTGAGATGTCTCGCCAACGCTTGAGCCCGTCTCTTGCAGAAGCAAGCCACCACATCTGTCCACGTTGTAGTGGTACTGGTGTTGTACGTGATAACGAATCTCTCGCACTTTCTGTACTTCGTTTGATCGAAGAAGAAGCACTAAAAGACAACACATCGCAGGCTTTAGCGATTGTTCCTGTGCCTATCGCTTCTTACCTATTGAACGAAAAACGTCGCTCGATCAACCATATTGAGCGCGTTCAAGAAGTGAAGATCACCATCGTTCCAGATTCAGACATGGAAACGCCGCATTTTGAGGTTATCCGTGTACGTGAAGGCGAAGAGCAAGATCTCCTGTCTTACCTGCTACCTAAGAAGCTAGAAGCGCTGCGTGAAGCTGAAGCTAAAGAAGCGGGTGAATCAGAAGTGAAGCCGCGTAAGGTTGAGCAACCAGCCCTTCAAGGCTTTGCAACTCCAACGCAAACTGCGCCAACACCAGCGCCAAAAGCGCCTGAGAAGAAACCAGCTGCTGAGCCTAAAGCTGAGAAGCCGGGCCTATTCTCTCGTATTCTTTCTGCAATCGGTTCTCTATTCGCTTCACCTGAAGCAGAGAAGAAAGAGCCAGAGAAGAAAGAAGAAACAAACAAAAACCGCAACAATCGTTCGCGCCGTAACCGCAACAACGATCAACGCCGTCGCAACAACAAAGAGTCTCGTGACAACGATCGCAACAAGAATCGTCGTAACAAGCCTAACCGTGACCGCGATGAAGAGAAAGAGACGCAAAGCAACGCTCAACTAGAGCCACGCAAATCTCAGAACCGTCGTAACAAGCAGCAAGACCGTCGTAATAAGAAGCGAGATGAAGCTGCTAACAAATCGAAGGTAGAAGAGCAAGGTAAGCAAATCGCTGCTGACGTACAAGCAGAGAAGAAGAGCCCTCGTTCAGAAGATAAGCGCTCAGAAGAGAAAACTGCCAAAGTTAAAGAGCGTCGTCAACGTCGCAAACTGACTAAGCAAGTTCGCGTTAAAGACCAAAATGCCAAACAGGAAGAGCTCGCAGAGCAACAAAATGTCGCAGCTGTAACTCAAGCGCCTGTTGAAAAACCACAAGCGCCAGAAGCGTCTAACGAAGCTGGGGCAAAAGAGGAAGGTAAGCAGCGTCGCAACCGTCGTTCTCCACGTCACCTACGTGCAAGTGGTCAACGTCGTCGTCGTGGTCGTGATCGCCGCCCTAACCCATTCCGTCTTCGCAAAGGTGGCGTTGCTTCACCAGAAATGGCAATGGGTAAAGTGATGCCAAGCTACGGTATTACCAAGCCTAAGGCAAAAACAAAACCTGAAGCGGAAGTGAAGGAAGTTACTGTCAACGTAACTGGTATGGCGATGCCAGAGATGGCAATGGGTAAAGTCATTGTTATGCGTAAACCAGAGCCAGTCGTGACGCCAGAAGTTGCAGCTGAAGTCGTTGAGACGCCGATGGTTACCGAAGCACCTAAAGCCGTTGAAACTCCAGTTGTTGAAACTCCAGTTGTTGAGCCAACGGTTGAGGCTCCTGTCGCTGACGCACCAGTAACTGAATCTACGGCGACGTCTGACGCTAACGTTTCAGAAGAAGTCGTAGAGGTTGTTGCTGAAGCGCCGAAAGCACAAGAGCAAGCTCCAGTCGAAGCTAAGTCAGCTGAAACAGAAGTCACTGCAAAAGCAAGCTACAAAGGTCATGCTAGTGCGCCAATGGCGAAAGCAGAAGGCAAGCAAGAGCTGGGTGAAATCATCATTAACGCTGCACCGGTAAAAACTGAACGTTACCAGCAGAAAGGTGCTGGTAGCCAAGTCGCTACAAATGCTGCATCAGCGGCGATGACAAAACCTAACTACTAATTGCTAGTCAGTTAGACTAACTAAACGATAAGGGCTGCTATATTGCAGCCCTTATTTTTATCTACAGAAATTTCCGTCACATTTTCTTTCAATATTGAACTTCTCGGTACAATTCTGTAGCATGCCCGACTTTGACTGTTTCATTAGCAATGCATCTTGTCTATAGCCATCGAGATATAGATAGCGACGGTAAATTAGTCCTTTTTTGCTCACTGTTAATACGGTTGACACATTTTGAATGTCGAATGTGTGCTGGATGAAATGGATGTTAAACCAACAACATAAGTACGATTAATTTCATGTTTGAATTCCCACAGTTTTCTAAGCACTCAGTAAAGAATGACGTATTGTCAGGTCTGACTGTTGCTCTTGCGCTTGTTCCTGAGGCGGTTGCTTTTGCGTTCGTTGCAGGCGTTGACCCTATGGTTGGCTTGTACGCTGCCTTTATCGTCGGTTTGGTTACCTCTATCTTCGGTGGACGCCCAGGCATGATCTCTGGTGCGACAGGCGCAATGGCCGTTGTTATGGTTAGCCTTGTAGCTACTCACGGCGTTCAGTACTTGTTTGCCGCTATTATGTTAGCGGGTCTGTTTCAGATCAGTGCTGGCATCTTTAAGCTCGGCAAATTTATCCGTATCGTACCGCATCCGGTAATGATCGGCTTTGTGAACGGCCTCGCTATCGTTATTTTCCTAGCACAGCTCGGCCAGTTTAAAGCACCAGACTTATCCGGAGCCCTCACGTGGCTGCCTCAAGATCAAATGATGCTGATGCTGGGTCTTGTTGCACTAACCATGGCGATCATCCACTTTTTACCAAAGATCACGACAGCAGTACCCTCTTCTCTTGTCGCGATTGTCACTGTGACACTATTGGTACAAGGTCTGGGTCTTGATACTCGTACGGTTGTCGACTTCTTGCGCTCAATGTCCGGCGACGATGCTGCGACGTTAGCGGGTTCTCTACCAACTTTCTCTATCCCCGCGGTTCCACTAACGTGGGAAACGCTGCAGATCATCCTACCTTATGCCATCATTTTGGCGGCAATTGGTCTGATTGAGTCTCTACTAACACTCACAGTCTTAGATGAGATGACGAACACACGCGGCCAATCTAACCGTGAATGTGTGGGTCAAGGTCTAGCAAACGTGACCTGTTCTGTATTCGGTGCAATGGGTGGCTGTGCGATGATTGGTCAGTCGATGATCAACGTCAACTCAGGTGGTCGCGGTCGTCTGTCTGGTATCGTTGCCGCGGTTGCATTATTGATGTTTATTCTATTTGCAGCAGCACTTATTGAGATGATCCCACTAGCAGCGCTTGTTGGTGTCATGTTCATGGTGGTTATTGGTACGTTTGAATGGGCAACCTTCAAGCTGGCTCGCCGAGTACCTAAGAAAGATTTCTTTGTCATCGTGTTGGTAACAGCGGTAACCGTAATGACAGACCTTGCTGTTGCCGTAGCGGTTGGTGTTGTTGCTTCTGCTCTGATGTTCGCATGGGAACACGCCAAGCATATCTATGCTAGCAGCCACATCAATGAAGAAGGTTCGAAAGAATACATGGTTAACGGTCCAATTTTCTTTGGTTCTGCGGCCAACTTCCTTGAGCTATTTGACGCACAAAATGATCCACAAGATGTGATTGTTGATTTTGCGAACTCTCGCGTTACCGATCACTCTGCGATTGAGGCTATTGAAACCTTGGCCGAGCGTTATGCGACGGTAGGTAAAACCCTACACTTGCGCCACCTCAGCCCAGACTGCCGTAAGCTTCTAGACAAAGCGGGCAGCTTAGTTGAAATTAATGTTAAAGAAGACCCAAGCTACAAAGTCGCAACCGACGTATTAGCTGGTTAATCGACAAATACTAAAAAGGGGTGGCAACACCCCTTTTTGTTTACTCTGATTGACTAATCTTGTGAAACCTTCACTCTAGCTATCTCGTTCGAGTTATCTGCAAACTGGTTTTTCAGCTCTGCTTTGCTCTTGAATGTAATGTCTCCACCCGCGGCAACCGACATATGCTGTGGCTCAACATTGTGCTTCGACTGATAAAGCATTACAGCCTGCATGCAAGAGTCTCTTTGTTCTGGTGATAATCGACTGCCCTCTGGCCATCGTCCAGTTTCTGTCGCATAAAGCAGTCTTTCATACACATCTGGTGTCATTGCTTCTAATAATTGTTCTACATCCATAATGAACCTTCTTGTCGTCACACTATTTATTTTCAACCGTCTCACTGTCTGGATAGCACTGCCTTGATAGCAGCACCGCTATTTTGTGGTTCTGAGAGGTTAATTCATTACTCGAACCTTAACCTGATGATACACTGAGTCAAGTTGAGCTAGATAAATCAGTGTATTCGATCACAAGTAGTAAAATGAAATTACCCCATGCTTTGCTTGTTCTTTTAAGCGCGTCAATGTTAGCAGGCTGTTTTGAGGCTCGCAAAAACACAGACCAGCTTTGCGAGCAAGAACCCTCTCTTAATTGCGCAGTTCTCAATACGTCTGACGGTCAATGTCGGATCCCTAGAACCAATCTTATTTGGCATCGATACGAGATGATGAAAGCCCCTAGCGAGGCAAACACCATTGAAGAGTATTATCTGCTGAAAGAGTACAGAAAGTGTCTTGAGCTCGCTTCGCAAATACAACCCATCGAGCAAGCTGATCTAAAATCAAGACGCTTTGATGCTTTGATGTATTCCATTAACGAACAAGAACGGGTCACGAATTCATTGAGTGGCTCGACGTCACCAGAAACCCTCTATTTTCTTTGGAGTGAAACTGGCGACCATAACGCGCGCCGACGCTTTCTAGAGATGGAAGGCTCTCCTCAGCTGGATACCGCGGAGCTTCAGTACGCACTTGCTACCTATTATATCTCGAGAGATAAGAATAAAACCTACCAACTATTGAACCGTTCTCTTGAACTTTCAAGTGGCGGTAAAACAGTAAACAAGGACGTCATCAAGGCTTTGGCGAGCGTAACGCAAAGCTTAAACCAACCACAACAATCGTTTCTCTGGGCTATGGTCGCGAAACAGTTCGATATTCCTATCGCTTCCGATAACGAGCTGAGGTTGATGTTTAACTTAAACGACATTGAATACGATCAGTTAAAAAGTCAGGCCAATACCGTTGCCAAGGCAATAAAAAATGGTAGTTACTCGCCAACTCTATCTCGCTAAGCACGGAAATCACGAGACTACTACGTTTTAACTGAAACGAAAAAGCCCCAAGCAAATCAATGGTTGGGGCTTTTTTATTTTGATTAGTTTAACTTAACGATTAGTGAAGCTTTAGGTTAGGACGAAGTACTCGGTTAATTCGACCAACCAGCATCATCAAACCTGTCTTTAGCATGCCATGAAGCGCCATTTGGTGCATACGGTATAAAGAGATATACACCACACGTGCAATACGACCTTCTACCATCATCGAGCCTTTAGTTAGGTTGCCCATTAGACTACCTACTGTTGAGAAACGACTCAAAGAGACAAGTGAACCATGATCGTTATAAACATAAGGCTTCAACTCGCGGTTGTTTAGCTTAGCCACGATATTACCAAACGCGCGTGTCGCCATCTGGTGCGCAGCCTGAGCGCGAGGTGGGACAAACTTGCCGTCCGCCTGCGTACATTGTGCTAAATCGCCAATGACAAAAATGTCATCGTCGCGTGTAGTTTGCAGCGTATCTTTAACCACTAACTGGTTAATACGGTTAGTCTCTAACCCTGCAATGTCCTTCATGAAATCAGGCGCTTTAATACCTGCAGCCCAAACCATGATCTGTGCCGGGATGTGCTCGCCGTCTTTTGTTGTCAAACCTGATTCGTCTGCTTGCGTTACCATAGTCGCAGTACGTACTGTCACACCAAGCTTAGTCAGCTCAGAATGCGCAGCACCAGAAATGCGTGGAGGAAGAGCCGGTAGGATTCGCTCACCCGCTTCAATCAAGTTTACGTTCAGCTTGCTCGAGTCTAGATCACCAAAACCGTAAGTACGTAGCTCTTTTACTGCGTTGTGCAGCTCGGCAGAAAGTTCAACACCCGTTGCGCCCGCACCCACAATAGCGATATCAACAGTACCTTGACCATTTTTCGCATGTAGCTTCAAGAACTCGTTGTTCATTTCTGTACGGAAGCGATGCGCCTGTTCAGGGCTATCCAAGAAAATACAGTTATCGCGCACACCAGGTGTGTTGAAGTCATTAGACGTAGAACCAATAGCAAGTACGAGCACATCATAATCGATTGTGCGACTTGGCATCAGCAGCTCACCCTGCTCGTCTTTCAACTCACTAAGTGTAATGTGCTTGTTCTCACGATCGATATCTTGAAGGCTACCCATTTGGAAATCAAAATGATGGTTTTTCGCGTGTGCACGGTAGCTTAATGCATCGACACCTTCATCCAATGAGCCTGTTGCTACTTCATGCAGCAATGGCTTCCATAAGTGGCTAGCTTTACGGTCTACAAGCGTAATATTGGCGCGCCCTTTACGTCCTAGTGTTCGGCCTAACTTGGTTGCAAGCTCTAGTCCGCCTGCCCCACCACCTACAACGACAATATTAGTCACAATGGCTCTCCTAAAAAGTGAAATTTGAAAATTGAAAATTGAAAATTGAAAATCAAACGTGCCTCGATGTTATCCAAGCACAAAAATTCTTGTCATTATGCGTAAACCTTGGTCACTACACGGTGCCCCTTACGCGTTACATTTACAGTTTCACTTCACATATCGGTGCAAAATCGTCACTTTTTGCGCATTTTGGGCAAGTTCTCTTCTTGCTCTCAATTTTTTTTGATATTTATCAACTATTGTGGAACGGTTTTATTATATAGAGCAAATCAATGTCCGCAACTATTCAATGGGATTATTTTTTCACACCGAATTAAATGACTATTTCTCAAACGATTTTTCTATCAATAAAAAACGGCCCTACTAAGAGAGCCGCTGTCTTTACCATAGAGCACGCATAAATGTCGCATGCTATTGTTTGTTTATTGAGCTAACTTGAATGCCTTCATCGCTTGTAAGTGCTGAGATATCTTCTTGAATTTGTGAGTCTGGGTTTCATCCCACGTCACATCGTAGTAATCACTTAGTTCGTCAGCGGTCTCTTGGTTGTCACGAATCTCGTCTTCACGAGATAAAACAACCATACACTGTTTTGCGTTCTTGGTACGGAACTTCTCTACACACTTGGTCGCGATATCTTCGTACTCTTCAGGACGGTCGATGCGCCCTTGCATATTTTCTTCTGGGTGAAGGTTCGGGTTGAAGATAACCTGTTTAATCCCACACAAGAAGCCGATACGCTCAGACCAATAGCCACCTAAACCAACACCACAAATGAGCGGATTCGGATCGGAAGACTCCTGAACTAACTTATTAACCTCTTTGAGCAGAAACTGCATGTCGTGCTTTGGATGAAGAGTGCTGTAGTTGACGAAGCGAACATCTTCATCAATGAATTGCAACTGAAGAACCTTTTCATGGTTGCCTGGGCTTGTTGAGTCAAAGCCGTGAAGATAGATAATCATAGTACCTCTCGATCAGTCCTGTAATGGTACGCTTTCCTTAAATCTAACATGAAAGCCATAACTTCAAAGGGGTTAAAGGCCATTTAGGATAAAAGAACTAATAAACAGTGATCCATTCAACAATTTCGTTGATAAATTTGTTCTGCCGTGGTGTAAAAATCGCCACTCTCCCAAACTTGCGCGGCCAACACATACCAAAGCATTGCCATAAGGTCGATATGAGGTTTCCAGTCCATCATGTCAGCATACCAATCCTCAGGGCACTCTACTGCGTGATACTTCTGATAGAGCGTTAAGCCATCTTTGAAGTCCAGCCCTAACATATCTAACGTCATCGCTAAGTCCAACGTTGGTGATGCGATGGCGGCGTACTCCCAGTCAATCACAGCGATATCACCTTGAGATTCGAGTAAGTTATGAAAGCCAAAATCAAAGTGGCAGATCGCACTCATCGAGGTTCTAAGGTTTGGTGGCGCTCGAAATGCTTGATAGAAAGAGTTATAGCGCGCTTTTAAGTCACTATCGTGAATGTGAGACCAATAGTGGTCTACCTTTGTTTGAAAATCGAACTGACGAATCGACGTATCAGGTGCAAGGCTATGAATGCGGGCTAATAGTGCAATAGCCGGTTCTGGATCGGGCTGTTGATATGGGTGTCCTTCTATCCATGAGACCAAGAGACCATGCTCATTTTCTTTGAGGACTTGATAGGTTGGTATCGAAGGCGAAACCGCATTGATGACCTTTGCTTCATTACGACGACAGATATCGAATATCTGACTGTGCAAGGCATTTGCACGCCATACTACCCACCCAAGGCTTGGAGTGAGTATGCGCCAACTTCGGTTAGTTAATCCACCAGAAAGCGGAAGTGCCCCGAGGGGCACTTCATTGATAAGAGGAGGAATGGCAGCTAGGTCTGGTGACAACTGCAACGCCTCCTCCCAACTATAGCCTGTTGGCGAAAAGCGACTAGTCAGCTTACAGACCTAGTACAGAGCGAGACTCTTGCTTACGAATTTCGGTCTCATCTGCCCATTCGATCAGACCTGTTTCTAGGTCCATTAGACGCATTGTCATTTTGTAGTATACGTCTTTATCGCTACCCGCTTCCTTCACGATGCTGCTCAGGTTGCCATATAACATGTACTGAGCACCCACCATTTGACCAAACTGAATCGCAGTGCTTTGGTTCACTAGCTCATCATTGTTTTGGAAGTTAAGTTGCTCGCGAACAGATTCTACTCGGTCCATGTCGACAAAGCGGAACTTACCTGAATTCAACATCTTGGTACTGATGGTGTCAGTGATAGATTCAGTATCAATATGCTCTGTGGTTTTGTTCTTGATACGCTCTACGAACACGATTGGTCGGCTATCGCGGGTAATTGCCGCAACCGAACCCGACATCAACATACTGTCAACCATGTCACCAGCGATCTTTTGCAGATCCGTTGAGCCAAAGTCGATAGTTGTTGTTTCTGTTGCTTGTGCGTCGCCATAGCTGACTTTGTTTGAACAACCGCCAAGAATGACAGCCAAACCTAACAAAGCAATAATACTCTTTTTCATTTTGTTTCCTTAGTCTTGCTTACGTTTCCACATGTGGAAATTAATCATCAGCTCCGCGCAACTGCACACGGAAATCTTTACCATTTGGATTTACAGACACCTCTGACAGGGTAATAGTTTCATCACCCCTCAAAATCGCACGCTTCCAAGGTGCCTGCTTAGTGTTTACTTCCAACCCTTGTTCATCGTACCAATAAAAACGGTACTGAATAATTTGATCAACAGAGGTTGTGTTAGAAAGTTTAACGACCGCTCTTGGGTGTCCATTGGTATCAACCGTAGAAATGTCATCAACAGAGAACTTGTCTCCCATCCTCTCGTCACCGTACAGTACGGTTTGAGTTTGACCTTCTATCTTAATACCCGCTGTTTTGTTAGATGCACAACCAATTAACGAGAGAAGTACACCTATTGCTACTAACCACTTTTTCATCACATCCTTCCTAATTGCTTATGCCAGATTGTGGCACTTCCACCTTGCCTAGATACCCATACGAGGGCGGTCTGGCGGTCTCTTACTTCAAAAGTATAGTCCTGACCATCGACAGAAACGGTATGCTCACCCGCTTTTACGATTTTACTCGCCGCATTCACATTGCCAGGAAGCGTTTGCCAACTTCTTGTGTCAGGCTGCTCTGTTAAGGTGTTCCATACATTGAAAAGAAGATTCCCTACATCGTCGTCCTTTGCGGTGCTCTTACGAATTTGGTCTTTGGCGTAGACCCGCAGCGCCTGTCTTAGCAAGATGGTTGGCATATTTTCCGTTAGTTGCTGCTGTGCCATCAGATTAACGTCAACCAGTTCATCTGTTTTCACCGATGCACTATCCAATGTCAAAGGTGGTAGCTTGGGTGAGACGCTTGGAACATAATATGGCAGCGCAACAGTATAAAGTGCCGTATTGCCTTGACTGTCATAAACAGGCAAAGTCAGATTCCAAGACTGCATTGCAGATACAACACCTCGCTCCTCTAGGATAATCACTCGACCTTGTCCTTCGGAAACGCCCGGTCTATCCCCGTACTGTTTCTTCAGCTTCGCAAGGTCTTGATTTCTACCTGAGCGTTTGGCAACGCGAATGGCAGCCTCAATCACCGCTTCATTATCTGGGGCGACAGCAAGCGCTCTGGTGTAGTCAATGTAGGCACCATTCAAATCATTAGACGCTTCATACAATAAGCCCGATAAATACAGCAAATAGCCATTTTGTACCGCTTTTAGCTTGTTTCCAGCATCTGGATAGCGCGATAACACAGATCCAAGGTTAGGCGACAAACCCTTTTGCTTTAATTCATTCTCGGCGGACTGAAGGTCTTTCTCTCTGGCTTGCCTCGCGCGCTCTTGAACCCGATTTGCTCGTCGAACTTCGACCAACGCGCCATCTAGATCGTTTTTCTGAACATAGTTGAGACCCAGGTAAAGGTGCAGAAAACCAAGCTCATAGTCAGGCGGCACGTATTCGGTAATATTGTCATTAACCGCTAAAGCACCAACGCTCGTTGCGGTATCGCTTATTGATATCAGGGCCTTGTCTTGCTGGACACGAACGGCTTTATCACTGACCTCTAACGCAGACTTGCTCTCTGGGTAGTCTGCATTAAGAAAATCGACCCGCCCTCGCTCAAAGTTATCCAATATATCTCCCGCCACCACGTCTTGTGGTAATGCGGCTTGCGCTTTTTCATACTGACCGGATTTAACAGACTGATAAACGATAGTATTTTGCTGAGTATAATGACTAAACAAGTTACCGGCAGAGAGCCCCGCACAAGCCGTCAAGGTCGCAGTAAGTGCAATAGTTATAGTATGTTTTACGCAACGTTTTAGCATGAGTGATAAATAGAATTGACTCAAATTATTGTGAAGCTATGACAACAACGAACCATAATGGTTGCAAATGACTTTTCGTTTGCCATTGATTTTGCCATTGCCATAGCTTGCAAGATTAGCCCACTAACAGCGGGCCAAGTGGACGACCACCAACTAGGTGCATGTGAATATGGTAAACCTCTTGTCCACCGTAAGAGTTGCAGTTCATGATTAAGCGATAACCATCTTCAGCAATCCCTTCATCTTTAGCAATCTTCTTTGCCACAGTGAACATACGTCCCATCATGGCTTCGTCTTCCGCTTCAATATCGTTGACTGTTGGGATCAACTTGTTCGGAATGATCAAAACATGACTTGGAGCACGAGGGTTAATATCGCGAAATGCCGTCACCAAATCATCTTGGTACAACACATCAGCAGGAATTTCTTTGCGAATAATTTTGCTAAAAATGGTTTCTTCAGCCATGAAGCACTCCAATTTCCAAATCAAATAGAAAGAACAAGGCGAACTCTCGCCGCATTAACAAAGTATGCACCATGGAATTAGGGATCACAATTGAAAGCAATCTCCAACTAGCTACTTGTTTTTATTATTGTTCAAATCTTCAGCGTGTCGACTTTTTTGCTCAAAGCCTCAGCTAACAATTCTTCATAAAACTATCAGTTTTATTGTGTTTTTGATGAGTGCGTCATAAAACGTAGCACTGCTTATTCGTTATATTTCAGTTTTTGCTATTTCTAACGATAAAGAGACACAACGCCAAAAAACTAAGCTCAGACATTGATAGTGCTTAGTTTGGTCTAGATGGTCCAGTTAATTTTTGTATCGTTTTTGTATTGCTGCACTTTATAGGGAGAGATAAATGCAGGGTTCTGTAATCAGAAGAATGTACGCCGGCTTTACGCTTATTGTCGTTCTTTTCGTCATCACGATTGGCATAATGCTCAACGGCATGAGTCAAATTCACGACAACTTTGGCTCAGTATCGAATACCTCTTTGCCGCTAGTGTCGATGTCTAACCAAACCAGCGTGGAGCTGCTATCGGCTGATAAGTCATTCAAAGACTTCCTCACTACGCAGAACGAAGAACGTATGGCACTTCGTCGTGAAGAGTTCTCTGCTTCTATGCAAAGTTTTGGCAGCGCACTCGAAGAGCTCGCTCAGGTTAGCCAAGGCTTTCCAGAACTCGAAGCAGCCATTACCGAGTTAAGAGACGTGCAAACACGATACGATCAAGAAGCGCAGGTTGCGATGGATAACTATCAATCCATGTTCGCAGCTCAAGAACAAGTTCAACAATCAACCCGCCGCTTCCAAAAGCTTAATACTGACCTGTCTGTCGGCATGAAAGAATATGTGGATGACGCATCGAGCATCTCAGTGAAAGTCATGGCGAAGAGCTATTTCATCAAACTAAAAGATGCTGAGCTCATTACCTCTGACGCACTAGCAAGCAGCGATACAACGTTCGTACAAGACGCAGTTAACAAAAACCGTAAAGCTGTCACGCACCTTAATTACGCGTTTAACGGTCTTGCGACACAGATGCCAGCGCTAAAAAAAGCGTTTGAAGCTTCGGTTCAACAGTTCTCGAAAGATGTGGGCCAAAAAAGGCGGCGTGCTTGATCAACACAATAACTATCTGATCGCACGAGCTGCCCTGTATCAGAACATCGAGAACCTCGCGATTGAAGTAGACGGCGCTATGGAGACGTTGAATGGATTCAACGAATTTGCGACCGGTAATTTAAACCAGTCTCTCGCAAATGCTGGCGATATTTATGACCAGGGCGTTATCAAAGCTATCGGTATCGGCCTTGTGGTGACTCTAATTGCTGTGGGTATCGGCTATCATATTGCGCAAAGTGTCCGTCAGCCACTCAACAGCACGCTGAAAACACTAGAAAGCCTGACCGAAGGTGATATGACGCAGCGTATCGAAGTGAAATACAACAACGAGTTCCGTCGTCTTGGCAATCACATCAATACCCTCGCTGACAGTCTGCACAATGTCTTGGTTAAACTGAATGACGCGTCTGACAACCTAACAGAAACGGCAAGTAGCAACCAAGCGACATCGGCAAGTGCCCAACAACAACTTAGTGCGCAAAGAGAGCAGACCGCTAACGTTGCAACCGCAATGACAGAAATGTCACATTCGGTGCAAGAGGTCGCTAACAGCGCGCAAAGCTCACTAAGCAAAGTTCATCAGGTAGAGTCTGCTTCTGAGTCTGGTCGACAAATCATGAGCACCAATATCAGCACCATCAATCAGCTTGAAACTCGCCTAAACGAATCAGTAGAAGCGGTTGGTGAGCTTCAGAGAATGAGTAGCCAAATTGGCAGCATCTTGGATGTTATCCGCAACATCGCAGAGCAAACTAACCTTCTTGCACTTAATGCTGCCATTGAAGCCGCACGTGCTGGTGAGCAAGGACGCGGGTTTGCAGTCGTGGCTGATGAAGTTCGTGTACTGGCTCAGAAAACGACCGAGTCGACCACTGAAATTGAAACCATGATCGGCAACTTGCAGTCGAGCTCTAAGAGCGCTGGTCAAGTTATCGAAAGCTGTATGAAAGACATGGAGCTTTCTGTTGAGCAGGCATCGAGCGCAAATGGTGCGATGGAAGAGATTCAAGCCCTGATCATCGAAATTAGCCAGATGAGTACTCACATCTCGCAGGCAGCAGGTGAGCAAAGTGAGACCACTGCAGACATCGCTAAGAATATCGAAGAGATTAACCATATCGCCGATGATAGTTATCAAGCTATGTCAGAAATTGCCTCTACCAGCCAGAGCTTAACCAGCCTTGCCAACCAGCAAAGTGAGCTAGTTCATCGCTTCAAGCTGTAAGGCTAAATAACACATTAACAGGTCAACTCACTGTTAATAATTCATCAAGAGCGGGATTCCTTTGAACCCGCTCTTGTTTTTTCCCTTCCGTGCCATTATATCTTGAGTATGGCTTGCTTTACTTTTTAAGGACCTAGCGCTTATCGCGCGACGTCGTCTTCCATTTTCTTCGGCAAGCCAAATGTTGAAGGAAACCCTATGGCCGTTCATGTAGGCATTATCGACCAAGATCCGATCCGCTTGGTCACTCCGTTACTTGATGATCGCACCGTCAGTCGTCACATCATTTTCATTGGTGACGAATCTCAATTTGGTATGTATGAGCGTCTCAACGCTGTTCTCGCTGAGCGTGAAATCACGTCTGAGTTTTTCGAAATCCCAAATATCGTCAACACGTCTGCGATCAAGCAATCTATCCTGAAGCTAGCAAACACACTGAAAGAGAAAAATCTGGAAGTGAAACTTAATGCTAGCTGTGGCCTTCGTCACCGCCTACTTTCTGTTTACGAAGTATTCCGCACCTTCCATTGGCCAATCTTTGTCGTCGAACCGAACAGTGACAGGATGTGCTGGCTTTATCCTGAGGGCGCGCAAGATGCGCAGGTCCAAGACCATATTACTATCGGTGACTACCTCACAATCTTCGGTGCAAGAGGTGAGTTTACCGATTACGACCTGCCTCCTCAGCTGGACAAAAAACTTTACGACCTTGGAGAGAAATGGGCAAGTAATGCGCTTGAACTTGGTCCGGGTCTTGCGACGCTGAACTATCTCGCGACCACGTGCCGCAAAGAGCAAAAACTGGATGTAGCTCTATCTGAAAAGCAGCAAGGGTATCGTGAGCTAAACATGCTAATCAGCGATTTGGTTGAATCCCAAATTGCCAGCTACGACAATGGCGTGCTGACATTTATCAGTGAAGATGCAAGACGCTTCTCTAATGGCGAGTGGCTGGAGAATCTGGTTCATAGCACGGTTAAACAGATCCGCGAGGACGTTCCGACGATTCAAGACCATTCACTCAATGTTCAAGTATACCGCCAGCTTGGTGAGCGCGAGGTTCGCAATGAACTCGATGTTGCCTCTGTGGTCAACAACAAACTTCACATCATCGAGTGCAAAACAAAAGGTATGCGAGATGATGGTGATGACACGCTCTACAAACTTGAATCACTTCGCGATCTTTTAGGCGGCTTGCAAGCGCGCGCCATGTTGGTGAGCTTCAGACCACTGCGTCATAACGATATTACTCGTGCTGAAGATCTTGGTCTCGCGCTTATTGGCCCTGATGAGCTGAAAGACCTCAAGCGTCACCTGACTATTTGGTTCCAAGGCGCAGGTGGTATCGACGAGCGCTCACGTCTGAGTTAATCACAGACTTCGGACACAAAAAAGCTTGGCAATGATTGCCAAGCCTTTTTAATGCATCAAAGTTCGTTATGCCGACTTCATTTGCTCACGCTTTACTGCCGCTTTGTGCTTCATACCAACAATCAACACACAGACATAAGCCGCGATCGTCAGACCTAGAATCGCGAACGGAAGTGCTGCCCAGCCAAAACCATCAACAGCAATACCACTGATCACGCTACCCATACCGAAGCCTAGCGAAATAAAGAACATCATCAGACCTTGCGTCAGGCCACCACCCACAAAAGTGAGACGCGCAGCGATAGCTGGCGAAATCATATCCGTCACTGTGATACCTTGCAGGTAAACAAGGAACAGTGCGAGTGGGATGATGTAATGCAAAGACATACCTGCTTCAGCAATCACATACGCGATACCAATCACCACGATAGACGCCACTGCAGATAGTTTGAATAGACTCAGGTTACCGTAGCGAGCCACAAACTTTTCAGCCGCAACCAACACAATAAGACCTAGTACTGATGCAACAGATAAGTTTGCAGCTGACAGAGACTGTGCAACGCCATATCCATTTTCCAAAAGGTTAGGATACTGCGCTTGGAACGCACCTTGACCTGCACAAAGCAAACCTACTGCGAGCAGAAACAGTCCAAAGTTAGAGAACACTACCTTGGCAATACCTACCTTTGGTGCATCTTCTTCAGCCGCAGCCGCAGCGATAGCCTCTGCATTATCGAGAATACGCTGTGCCGGTTTTTTATTGGTCAACATAGTAATCACAGCTAAAACCGCAACAATTGCCATCATCCCCATAAAGCGCATCTCATAAGACCAACCTAAATCCGTGACATAAGCAAGAGCAATACCAGAAAGCAGCGAGCCAATGATAAGAACCTGCGCCATACGACCCAGTTTGGAGGCTTCAGTTTTTGCATCGTAGCCAGCAAATGTGATGAATACTGGGTTAAGCATGAGAAGGATCGCCGAACCTGTGCCGAAGAAAATCGAGCCGATAGCCATCAGCGTAAAGTTATCTCCAGCTAAAAGGAAACTCGTGCCAGCCAATAGATAAGCGATCATGCCAAATAGCTGAGCTAAACGGTGCGCTTTGTATTTGTCAGCAAGCATGCCGATTACAGGAGCGGCAAGACCCGCAAGACCAAATAGGCCCATTGCTAAGCCAGCATCGGTTGGACTGCCAGTACGAGCAAGGATGAATGAAGGCACCATCATAGGAACGAAAACAATTTGGACGATGCCATAAGCAAAGTGAGCCGAGAACCAGCCTTCTAAGCCGAGTTTTTTCAACATGTTGCAGACCTCTTAAGGAAGATATCCATAGGGTTATTTGATTTAGGGATTAGCACAGCGTTAAGGCATCCTTCCTTTACCCAGACTAATAATAACTCCCTCAACAGACGGTAATAAGTAACATACTGGTACCCTTCAACGGCTTTCATCTGTTACTCTATGCGCCCTGCATTTCGGAGAGCTTTGGAAGGCCGCAATCATAGCAAGCTCCCCTTTCCCCTGTAATAGTGTGGACTTCCCACTGTCAACATAACACTTCACTGAGCGTCAGAAATGCTATACTCTACCCATCATAACAATAAACTCATTAGCGACAGGTTTTGACGCTAATCCTATAGCTGGAAGTTTCCCCCTATGAACCTTACAAAACTGCGTGTGTTCGCTCTGACAGCTGAGCACGGATCGCTAACAAAAGTTGCCAACATCATGGGTAAAACCAGAACGTCTCTGAGCATGGCACTATCAAGTTTGGAAGACGAGCTGGGGGTGGAGCTGTTTGAACGCACTCGTAACCGCTTAGTAATCAATGAAGCTGGCACTGCACTGCTGCCCGATTGTCGAAATATCCTTAAAATGGCCGAAAGCCTCTACTCAAAGGCTGAGCAATTTCGTCAAGGGGACAGCGATAAAATCCGCATTGCTTATGACGACACCCTCCCATCGAACTTCTGGCGTCGCCAGCTAGTTGGACTCGCCGACGAGTTCCCACACATTTCGTTAACGGCAATCAAAGCCTCAAGTGCCGATATCCCTACTTTGGTCAAAGAGAACCACGTCGATCTTGGCTATGGGCTGGTATTTAGCTCCGGTGACGATCCGATGATCAAGGTTCGTGCTCTACAAAGAATCCGCATGATGGCCGTTTGTTCACCTGAGCACGCATTAGCCAAACTCACCAACGTCACTAGCACAGATATCACAGCACACCGTCAAATTGTACTCTCCCACCTTTTCGACGAAATTCACCAAGATTTTCGACCAATTTCGAGCAGTACCATGAGTTTCTCCAACTACCAAGAGGTGTTGGAAGCTGTGGTTGATAACTTGGGTTGGGGCATTATTCCAGAGACATTAGTTAAGCAAGAGCTGCGTAAAGAGCACCTGGTCGTGGTAAAACACCCTAATGGGATGTACTACGAGAGCTTTGGTGAGATGTCGAGACCAAATGACCATACCGTTGAGACGCGCCAGGCGTTAATTGATGGGATTGAAGAAGGGATCTACGATTTGTTCTAGGGGGAAGCCCATCAAAGCAAAAAGCCGAAGCAATAGCTTCGGCTTTTTCGTCTCAATCAGTCAAACAACCAATTAAACGATACGCAGACCGCCTTGAGCGATTGCGAAACGACGTGCGCGAGTGAACGAGTACGCGTTTGTGATACCTTCACCAGTTGGACCAGCGATTGTGAACGTTGAAGTACCTTCAGCGTTGTAACCTACACCAGATAGTGTTGGACCGTTGTGAGCGAAGATAGTTGTGTTGATAGCACGACCGAACTTAGTTACGTTCTCGATGTTACCAGAGTAGATACATGCAGAGTGCTTGTTACCACGCTCAGCAGCAACTGCGCGCTCGATAGCTTCGTCGATGTTCGCACAACGAACAACTGGAAGTACTGGCATCATTTGCTCTACGTGAACTAGTGGGTGATCGTTCTCAACAACCATAACCGCTAGACGAGTCTCAGACTCAACACCGATAGACTTAAGGATTTCACCTGCGTCTTGACCGACGTGTTGCTTAACTGGGTGCCATACGCGTGCAATTTCTTGCGCAGTACATGGCTTAGCACCGTCGATTTCGTCCATAGTTAGGATTTGTGCAGTTAGCTTCTCAGCTTCTTCTGCAGAAAGCACGTAAGCGCCAGTTGCTTCTAGCTTAGCTAGGAACTCATCCGCTACTGAATCTTCAACGAAGACTTCTTTCTCACCGATACATAGTAGGTTGTTATCGAAAGATGCACCGCCGTAAACGCCAGCCGCAGCTAGGTCTAGGTTAGCAGAAGCGTCTACGATTACAGGTGGGTTACCAGCGCCAGCGCCTACACCTTTCTTACCAGATTGTAGGATTGCTTTAACTAGACCTGGACCACCAGTACCAACTAGCATGTTTACTAGTGGAGACTTAGCGATTTCGTTTAGCGTTTCTAGCGTTGGCTCTTTAACCATAGTAACTAGGTTAGCTGGGCCGCCTGCTTCAACGATAGTTTTGTTGATCATGTCGATCATTACCGCAGAAACAACTTTAGAAGATGGGTGAACGTTGAACGTTACCGCGTTACCAGACGCTAGCATAGAGATAGCGTTGTTAACGATAGTTTCAGTTGGGTTAGTTACAGGAGTAACCGCACCGATAACACCATAAGGTGCACGCTCTTCTAGAGAGATACCGTTGTCGCCAGACCATACTTTAGTTTCTAGAACTTCAGTACCTGGAGTTTTAGCAGCTGTTAGCTGGTGCTTAGCGATCTTGTCTTCAACACGACCTAGCTTAGTTTCTTCACGAACCATTTTCGCGAAGTCTTCAGCTTTAGCTAGTACAACGCCACGGATAGCAGTTAGGATTGCTTCACGGCCTTCTTTAGTAGAGTTAGCGTAGAATTCTACTTGTGCTTTGTGAGTTGCTTCGATTGCAGCTTCAACAGTTTCGAAAACGCCTTGTGCGTTGTTGATATCGAATGACATTATAATTACCTTCTGTAAAGTATTCAGTGGCAAGCCACTTTTAAAGAGCAAGCGCCCAGCCTGCTCCTAATCTTTATTCAATTGAGCGAGGCTACGAATTAAGCGTAAACTTGAGCCGCTTCTTCGCCGTTCACTACGCGCAGCGTACCTAGTACTAGTGCTTCTAGCTCAACTTCGCCTGGGAACTTAGTTACCGGAGCGATGAACTCAACGCGCTTAGTGATTTCAGCTGTGATGTACTTGCTGTATGCGATACCACCCGTTAGTAGGATACCGTCAACTTTTTCACCGCCGAATACCGCGCCCATTGCAGCGATCTGCTTAGAAACTTGGTAAGCCATCGCGTCTGTTACTAGTTTGAACTCAGCGTCGCCAGCTTCCGCTTTCTCTTCGATTTCACGCATGTCGATGCTACCTGTGTAGCTGAATGCGCCGCCTTTACCTTGGATGAATGCTTTCATCTCAGCGTGCGTGTATTCACCGCTGAAGCAGATGTCGATTAGCTCACGAGTTGGTAGGTCACCAGAACGCTCTGGAGTGAATGGACCTTCAGAAACTGCGTCGTTTACGTCAACAGTTTGGCCGCCCATGTGAGCACCCACAGTGATACCGCCGCCCATGTGACAAACGATAACGTTCACGTCTTCGTACTTCTTACCTTGCTCTTCAGCGAATTTACGCGCGATAGCTTTTTGGTTAAGAGCGTGGAAACGACCCTTACGCTTGATAGCTTTGTGACCAGAGAAAGCCGCTAGCTCAGATAGCTCGTAAGTTACTGGAGCGTCAGTGAAGAATGCTTCGATGCCGTTTTCATCAGCGATTTCTTTGCCGATGATGCCTGCAAGGCTAGCTGGGTGCTGGATTTGCGCTTCTAGAAGGTCTGCGATTACTGCATCGTCAACCTTGTAAGTGCCACCAGCGATTGGCTTAAGAACACCACCGCGACAAGCAACAGCGTTTAGCTCAGAAGCTTTAACACCCGCTTCTTCTAGAGCCGCTAGGATTGCTTCTTTACGGAATGCTTTTTGGTTTGCAACAACTGCACCGAATGGCGCTAGCTCTTCAGCGCTGTGACGTAGAGTTTTCTCGAACAGTTCAGTTGTACCTTCGAAAAGACCGATTTTTGTAGACGTAGAGCCTGGGTTGATAGCTAGAATTTTCATCACTTATAAACCTAAATTAAGTTATTGCTAGTTATAATTAAGCAGACGCGTCTGCTGCTTCTTTCTGCTGGCTCATAGCCGCTACAGAACATGCAAGCGCGATAGATACTGTCTTCTCAGCTTCGCCGTCAGCGCGAGAAACTAGAACAACAGGAATACGTGCACCAAGTAGAACACCCGCCATGCTGAAGCCAGCCATGTACTGAAGTGCTTTAGCAAATACGTTGCCTACTTCGATGTTTGGAACCATTAGGATATCGGCGTTGCCCGCTACAGGAGACTCGTAGCCTTTTAGGTTTGCAGCGTACTGAGATACCGCGATATCTAGAGAGATAGGACCAGAAACGATACAACCTTCGATTTCACCGTTTTGGTTCATTTTTTGAAGTTCTGCCGCGTCCATCGTCGCTGGCATCTTGTCGTATGGCTTCTCTTTCGCACACAGGTTAGCTACTTTAGGCTCTTCGATGCCTACAGAGTGCGCTAGGCTCACTGCGTTCTTGATGATGCCCGCTTTTTGCTCAAGCGTTGGCATGATGTTCATCGCTGCGTCAGTGAATACGTGGAAGCTGTCGCCGCCTTCTTTAAATAGAACGCCTGCGTGGCTAAGAACGTTACCAGTACGTAGACCGTGCTCTTTCTTAAGCACTTCTTTTAGTAGAACTGAAGTGTCGATTAGACCCTTCATTAGTAGGTCGCCTTTACCTTCAGCAATTGCAGATACTGCTGCAGTTGCGATTGCTTCTAGACCATCAGCTTCGATAATGTCGAAGTTCGCTAGATCAACGTTTGCTTTTGCTGCTGCTTCGTTGATTAGCGCGCGCTCACCAACAAGAATCACGTCTGCCATGCCTTCTTGGAATGCGTTGTTTGCTGCGTCTAGCGTTGCATCATCATGCGCTGCTGCAACAACCATGCGTTGCTTCTTACCGAACTTTTTAGCTTGCTGAATAAAGAAGTCTTTATTGTACATAGGGGCGATACCTTATATTTAAGAAGAGAGCCACTCGCCCTCTTTCTATTATCGATAAACACTTATCTCTAAAAACAATCCGTCACTGTGGAGCAATTGAAGCGGATTATTTTTTGGACCCTCGTGAAAGGTTGAGTTGAATTTATCGTAGGTATTGTCGGAATTAACGTCACTCAGTGTCAGTTTTTTTGACCGATTTACGGTAACAACTATTTGACCATGAATGGATTAACGCCCCTCACATCACTCTGAGCAATAAGAGAAGATCGTGATCACATAATTGGGGTGTTTTGAAAGGGAATTTGACCACTACATGACAAAGCAAAGCCCTGAGAGAACTAAGTAACACACCAGTTATATCAGGTATGTTACCTAGTATTTGTTAGGTAACATGGCATCGTAATAACGCAAATTCACCGCGATTATCTATTTACCTTTTCCAATAAAAAGAACGAAAAAAGTCTGATACCGAAACCAATCATTCAGGCCATGAATAATGCTTTTCAATTTGTAAAGTACAACAACGGCACTAGAGTAAGTTTTTTTGACGCTGAGTGAAGTGCCTCACTCAAAGACCTTCCCCTATACTCAACCTCAGCAAATAACAGTGATTCGGAACGCTTAAGTTTATGAATCACAAAATAGATATTACATTGACTACCATAAGTAAGGGTCGACGATGACAATCCAAAATCGCCTAGAAGAAAATTTTAAAAACCTAAACACTGTACTTGAAGAGCAAAAGCAGCTTCTTGCTGAGCACAAAGCGAACCAAAACTACGCTGAGCGCCTACAAAATCTGCTTACTCCAACAGATGAACTAAGCACTAAAGGTGATGACCTATACATCGGTGGCTGCAAAGCAACTGATCTCATTGAACAGTACGGTAGCCCGCTATTCGTACTAAGCGAAGACACACTACGTGGTAACCTACGCCGTGTTAAAAACGCGTTCGGCTCAAACTGGCCAAAACCAGTGAACGTAATGTTCGCAATCAAATCAAACACTAACTACGCGGTTCGTGCTATCTGTAACGAAGAAGGCGTGGGTGGTGACTGTTTCGGCCCTGGTGAAGTAGAAGCAACTTACATCGCAGGTGCGGATCCAAAAACTATCGCACTTAACGGTACAGTGAAGCCTGAGCTAGCTATCCGTAAAGCAATTGAGTACGGTTACGCAATCCACCTAGACTCTTACGAAGAAATCGAAATCGTTGAGCGCATCGCAGCTGAAGTTAAGCCAAAAGAAAAAGTACGTATCGCGGTACGTCTAAAAGTTATCCCAGAAGATTTCTTTAACGACTTCGAACCAGATGCCTACCCGTTCCCTAACTTCATCGGCGCGATGAAATGGATCAAATTCGGCCTTCTTAAAGAAGAAGCGAAGAAAATCGTTAACCGCGTTAAAGAAATCGATGCATTCGAATTCTACGGCTTCCACACTCACCTAGGTCGTTTCTCTAAGCAGCCTGAAGGTTGGGATGCGCTATACCGAGAGTACGCACGCAACGTTATCGAGATCTCTCGTGAGTGTGGCGTTCAACCATTCCAAATCGACCTTGGCGGCGGTTGGCCACGTGAGCGCGAGCCAGAGTGTCGTAGCGTTGAGAACATGATGAACCCGAACACAATCGAAGACTACGCGTCTATCGTTTGTAAAGGCATGCTAGAAGAGTTCAACAAAGAAGGCTTCGAGATCCCACAACTATGGCTAGAACCAGGTCGTTACATCGCGGGTAACATCGGTACGCTACTAACGTCTGTATACGTAGTAAAAGATGACCAAGAGATGGACTACACCTACACAATGGTTGACGCGTCTACTTACCTAGCAACGCTAGTTGAGTCTCAAGAGTCTAAGAACCCAGTTCTACCAGCGAACAAGATGACTCAGCCTCTTCAAGAGAAGACGACTGAAGTAGCGGGTCCAATCTGCATCCCATCAATCTGGGAAAGCGGTGCACGCATGCCAGCTCTAGAGCCAAAAGACGTTCTAGCTATCATGGATGTAGGTCACTACGCAGAGTCTCAAGCGAGCCAGTTCAACTCACTACCTCGTCCTGCAACTGTACTAGTTAAAGACGGTGAAGCTGAGCTAATCAAGCGCGCTGAAACGGTTGAAGACGTATTTGCTACGCAAATCCTTCCAGAGCGTTTCAAAAAAGCAAAAGCAGAACTTGAGAAGCAGCGTAAAGCATAATTCTTAAGTCTTCTGGACGGACAAAAGCCTCTCAATTGAGAGGCTTTTTCGTATCTGTCACCTAGATAACTACACCGACACGCAGTTAACAAAAAAGCGGAACAGTTGCCTGCTCCGCTTTTCTATAATCTCGCTTTCTAACAGCGACTGCCGTTAATCAAGTAGCTTGCGCGCCGCTTCCACAACCACGCGAATAGAACGAGTCTCTGCTTGTTTCAACGTATCATGATCCGGTGTCTCTTTTTGCGTACGGTTGATGATAACGCCCGCAACACAGCCAGCTCGTAAACCAGAACTTGCACACATGGTTAGTAGCGTGGCAGATTCCATTTCAAAGTTAAGCACACCCATTTGTTGCCACTCTTCCATAGAGCCTTGGAAACGACGTACTACACGACCCGAGAACGTATCGTAGCGCTCTTGACCTGGGTAGAAAGTATCGCTCGATGCTGTCACGCCAGTATGTACAGTTGAACCCGCTTCAATAGCCGCTTCTTTCATTGCCGTTGCTACATCGAAGTCCGCAACCGCTGGGAACTCCATCGGCGCAAAGTGTAGGCTTGCACCATCAAGGCGAACCGAGCCTGTGGTCACAATCATATCGCCCACATTCACATGTGATTGAATCGCACCTGTAGTACCAACGCGCAAGAAGGTGCGCACACCAAGTTGTGCCAGCTCTTCTACCGCGATAGACGTTGATGGACCACCGATACCAGTCGAACAAACCACCACTGGCTTGCCGTCTAGTTTTGCACGGTACACAGTGTACTCACGTTGGCTTGCCAAAAACTCTGGCTCATCCATCAACTCAGCGATCTTCTGAACTCGAGCTGGGTCACCTGGAATAATGGCAATTGTCGCGCCTTGTAGATCTTCTTTATTTACTCCGAGATGGAAAACAGCTTGGGACATGGGGGACTCCTTTTGTCTCTTGGGTATGGGTTTAAGCTTATAAGATAGCGAGAGCAATAAACGTACTCAGATCACACTTTATTAATGCAACAAAATCTAATTTTCAAATAAAAACGGTTTGCATCACACTTTTCTGTCGGATCAGCGGTGTTTTTGCACAGATTTAGTTTTTACGCTCACAAAAAAGCCGCCCTTCGCAGTTTATGCACAAGAGCGGCTTTGTTCACATCAATGCTTGTTTAATCTAGTGAAGATTTGTGGCGTAATAATCTAAGCGCATTCAAGGTTACTATCGCGGTCGCGCCACTGTCAGCGAGCACTGCAACCCAAAGCCCGGTGATACCCAGTAAACTTGTCACCAAGAATACCCCTTTCAGTCCAAGGGCAAGGGCGACGTTCTGCTTAATATTGTTAAGCGTCGCGCGTGACAGCTCTATCATCGCAGGCAACTCGGTTAGGCGATTGTGCGTTAGCGCGGCATCCGCTGTTTCCAACGCCACATCCGTGCCTCCACCCATTGCAACGCCAATGTTCGCCGCTTTCATAGCGGGTGCGTCATTGATGCCATCTCCGACCATCGCCACTCGGTGCAGGCTCGCCAATTCATTAACAAAGGTTACTTTGTCGGCTGGCAATAGGCGCGCTTTATAGTCCATACCCAACGGGACCGCGATAGAAGCCGCGCTGCGCTCATTATCCCCCGTTAGCATGATGGTGCGAACGCCGAGTTTAGATAGCTTAGCAACCGCTTCAGCAGTATCGGGACGCATTTCATCTTGCCATGCAATCAAGCCTTCCAGCTTTAGACCATCATTCGACTCGCGCAATGCAACGACGACCGTTTTGCCTTGACTCTCGAGTAACTCAATCTGCTTACTTACTTCAGCTGGGATTGCCATATCTAACTTAGACGGTGCTGACAGTACCCATTTTACGTCACCAATTAGCCCTTCAACACCAACGCCCACAAGTGCTCTCTGCTCGTCAGCACACGGGATAGTTAGCCCTAAGCGTTCAACATGACGCACTAAAGAGGTCGCCAGTGGATGATTAGAGCCTTGTTCAATAGAGGCGGTGGCAGCTAACAGCTCTTGCTCCGTTAAAGCACCAGATACAATCACGTCGGTAACCTGAGGCTTACCTAATGTGAGTGTCCCTGTTTTATCAAAGGCGACGGATTCTATATTACCAAGTTGCTCTAGTGCAGCGCCCCCTTTAATCAGCGCACCGCGTCGGGTAGCCGCCGCGAGTCCCGATGTAATCGCAGCAGGAGTGGAAATAACCAAAGCGCAAGGACAGGCAATCAACAACAGTGCAAGTCCGCGATAGACCCAGGTTTCCCATGGCTGAGCAAACAGCAGTGGTGGTGTGATAATCACTAACAGCGATACCACCATCATTAGTGGCGTGTACCAGCGGCTGAACTTATCGAGAAAACGTTCAATTGGCGCTTTGCGAGATTCGGCTTCTTCGATCAGATGCAAAATTCGATCAATCGCGTTCTCACCTTGCTTCGAGGTGACTTTTAAGCGCACGACTTTATCCGCCAATACCGCACCTGCCATAACCGTATCGCCTACCATACGTTCAACTGGGACGGACTCGCCTGTTAACGCACTTTCATCAAAGCTGGCATTCGAGCTGACTAGCTCACCATCTGCGGGCATTCGATCACCGGGTGCGACTTCTATGATGTCGCCTGGTACCAGTGCCGATGCACTTTTGGATTGGCGCTCATTGTTAACAATCACAGTGGCTTCTTCAGGTACCAAAGACATCAATGCCTGTACCCCACTTCTTGCTCGAGAGGCAGCAAAAGGCTTCTAAACGCTCACCAATCAAAAACAGCAACAACACCATTGCGGCTTCGACGGTTTCACCGAGATACAGTGCACCAATAGCGGCAACACTCATCAATGTTTCAATCGCAAATGGAGTACCCGATTTGGCAAGCTTAATGGCTTTTGCGCCAATAGGAACAAGGCCGAGAATACAGGTCAAAGTGAATAGCCATTCACTCATCGCAGGGTAAGAGCCTTTAAAAACTGCGGCGATAGCCATACCAGTGGATATCGCTAGGATATGAAAATTGTCTTTAATGGTCTTGCGCCAACCAGTTGTTGGCGGAGCTTGTTCGGCATTGTTACTCGAACTGCCGTCAAGGGCATGGATGGTAAAGCCTGCATCGATAACCGCCGCTTCGACTTGTGAAAACAACGCGGGCTCATCAACTCGCACGACGAGTTTCTCCGTCGCGAACATCACTTTCGAGCTCACCACACCGCTAATTCTATTGGTCGCTGTCTCCACCTTACGTGCACAGGATGGGCAATCCATACCGACGACTTTCCAAGATTTCAATAAACCATCAGAGCTTGCCGTCGAAGCATCATGTTCTAGGCCACTGGAAGCCGAGGGTTCTTCAGGTTCAGCACTACAGCATTCGCTGCCTGAAGAACATCCCTCAGATGCTGCTTGTGACGAAACCTTTGTAATTTGTGCAATTTTCGGTACATCGCATGCTTCCCCCACAGGGCGGATGACATTGATTTTTTGCGAGCTGCAACCTGTATGCTTAGTACACATGGGACTCTCCTTTTCATATCCTACGCCCCAAGTGTAAACCTTGGAGTTACCTCCAAGGTCAAGAAAAAGTTAGCCAGAAAGTGTCGGCGACTCCAACTGTTTATCTATCTTCGACACCTCTTCAATCATTACAGGGTCATGGGTACAAAACGGCTGTGAGTTGACGCTAACAATACTTGGGTCTTCTGCTTGCGTACATTCTCCAGTTTTGTGCAAATCAGCAATGTGAAAACGCAACACAATGTAACCTAAGACGCCAAATACGATGTTCCCGACCGCTTGACCATACAACACCCCTAGCGCGCCAAACCAAAGAGACCCAAAGTAAACAAACGGAAGCGTCCCTGCTGTTGCCTTACCAAGATTTAGGGCTGTTGAGTACAAAGGCTTGCCGAGATTATTAAACGAGGTATTGGCAACGAACAAAACGCCGTTGAAGACAAAGGTGATTGCCACATAGGTTGCAAACGCCGCGACAATAAGCGAGGCATCACCGGTTAGTGAAAATACTGAAATGAGCTGGTCTTGCACCAAATAGAGTAAGAGACATACCACCACTGTGTAGAGCGTTGTTACGATTAGCGAGTTTTTGAGTGTCTCCTCCACCCTATCTATTTTTGCCGCACCAAAGTTCTGCCCAATTATCGGTCCCACCGCCCCAGAGAGTGCAAAAATAAACGCAAAACAAACCGGGGTAATTCGACCAATGACCGCAAATCCAGCCACAAAATCTTCGCCGTATTGCGCTATTGCTGTTGTTACAATGGCATTGCCAATCGGTGTGGCGGTATTGGTAATAATGGCGGGAATCGCAATGGCTAACATGACTTTAGTATCGCGACGAACGCTATCAATACTGGGTCTTGAAAGCAATTTGTGTACTTTAACTAAAGGAACGAACGAGAAATAGAACACGGCAAATCTCGCCACGACAGACGCCGCTGCCGCTCCCTCGACGTTCCAGTTAAAACCAAAAATAAACAAAGGGTCGAGTATGGCGTTAACGATACCACCAGCTAACGTCGCCCACATTGAGCGCTTGGCATCACCCGCAGCTCGAAGGCCTGCACCACTGGCCATCCCAAGCGCAATAAGTGGCGTGCTCGGCAGTAAGATCCACAGATAGGCTTCAGCACGCTCATGCGCTTTGCCTTCTGCGCCAATCGCGGTGAGAAGTTCGGGTATATACGCGCACATCACGGCGGTTACGATGGCGCTGATAAGAAATGAAATAACTAAAACGCTGCTACCAATTTCACGGGCATAGCTAAGATTCTTGGCACCAATTGCTTTGGACATCAGCGCCCCCATCGCAATAGAGGTACCGATACTCACTGAAGTGGCAAAGAACGTCAAAGTCCCAGCAAAGCCAACCGCTGCTGCAAGCTCAGCTTGCCCCAACATACTGATAAAAAGCATATCGAGCAGATCAACAATAAAGATCGCCATAATGCCCACGGTAGACGTGCCGGACATCACCAAAATGTGGCGCATGGTTGAGCCTTCAACAAACTTGGCAGATTGTTCAGCCATCGAATTCCCTTTCTCTCTACAAACAACTTATCTCTACATACAACAAAGGGCGCCGCAGCGCCCATTTAGAACATCAGAACCGTTATACTGGATGTTTGAAACACGCTTCAATCGTTTTACCGATCGCTCGAAGTACGTCGCGTCGGGTAATGATGCCAACTAGACGTCCATTATCGATAACTGGGTACATCTTGGGTTTACCCACTTTCATCATATCAGCAAGCTCAATAATCGATGTGTGCGGCGACACGGACAATACTTCTCGGTACATACAGTCACCGACCGTGTGGGTGTCTTGACAGTGATAACTCACCTTTACCAGCTTCTCAAGCAAATCCTGCTCCGAAATAAAGCCGATGACCTGCTCTTTATCATCAATCACAGGTCCGCCTAAGTGAGTCGACTGCATAACTTTGTCTAGTGCAGCGCTAAGCGACATGTCTTCGGTAAACGTGACTGTTCTTTGCGTCATATAATCTTTTACTTTTAGCGACTCCATAGCACTCTCCTTTTCGTCCCTTGCTAATAACCTTCTACGTCCATTGTTGGCGAAACTGCCAAAAGGTCTAAGAGGGAATTACCGATACTATCGATAGTGAATTCCTATCGCAGTGTTTTACTGCTTGATATTTCTAAGAGTAAGACGGTTTTTTCTGTTTTGCCTATCTTATGGATAAGATTTTTGTAACAATCAGGTCTTCACTCAGTCACAAAATGTCATCAATACTTTCTTCACCATGTTTAAAAAACTACTCAACACCTTGTCAGACGCTATCGAATTTCGCTCGCGAATTTGGGTTGTGCATGTGTCTGAATCGTTCTTGAAAGATCAGTCTTTCGTCGTCAATGAGGACCAGTTTTCAAGCCCACTTTCGTGGATGAAAAGCAAGGGTTACGATGAGAGTATGTTGGAGAAAGTTGAGTTGATGAAGCCGTCCCAAATAGTAGTAGTGGAACTAGGCGGCGCGACTCACCAACTCATGAGAGTTAAATAGCGCCACTTATGATGACGCTATTGGGTTAAGGTTTTAGGCGGACATCACCCAAACTTCTTCGCCGCGTATTTCAACAAGCCATGTTTTCACCGAGACGTCAGGGTCTTCGATACACTCACCTGAGGTTAGGTCGAAGTGTTGTTTGTACAGCGGAGAGGCGACACAATCGCGTCCACCAATATCGCCCACGATTCCACGACTTAACACGAATGCTTCACCGATTGGGTCCCAGTTATCAATGGCGTACACAGCTTGTTCGGTCTCTGGTAGATAGAACAGCGCAAGCTGAGCCTCTCCCACCAATGCACCGCGTCCTTGATATGGCGTCAAATCGGCAACATCACAAATCTTATTCCACATGATTAATCCTCCAACTGCGGGTCAACGATGGTGACAGGAATTCTCTGACCTCGAACGCGCTGATAGCCAAGGTCGGTACTTTGTTGGTCACTGTTAATAAACGGCATAAACTTGGCGCGTTTTTCTTCCGATTCAACCGCGGTTTTCCATTCACATTGGTAGGTGTCGACAATGTGCTGCATCTGTTTTTCAAGCTGCGCATTGATACCGAGAGAGTCTTCAATGACCACTTGCTTAAGGTATTCTAAACCGCCTTCTAGGTTTTCCATCCAAACCGAGGTTCGCTGTAATCGCTCACCGGTTTTCACATAGAACATCAGCACTCGGTCAATCAAGGCCACTAGCTCGTCTGTCGTTAGGTCAGAAGCTAATAGATCGGCGTGGCGTGGGCGCATACCGCCATTACCACATACGTACAAGTTCCAGCCATTTTCGGTGGCGATCACACCAATATCTTTACTTTGTGCCTCGGCACACTCTCGTGTACACCCAGAAACCGCAAACTTAATTTTGTGCGGAGCGCGCAACCCTTTGTAGCGGTTCTCTAGATCGATGGCAAGACCAACAGAATCATCGACACCATAGCGACACCAAGTCGAACCGACACACGATTTCACGGTGCGCAGTGACTTACCGTAAGCGTGTCCGGTCTCAAAACCCGCTGAAATCAATGTATCCCAGATCTCTGGAAGCTGCTCCACTTGAGCACCGAATAAGTCGACACGCTGACCACCGGTGATCTTGGTGTAGAGATCGAATTTCTTCGCTACTTCACCGAGTACAATCAACTTCTCTGGCGTAATTTCACCGCCTGGTACGCGAGGTACAACAGAATAAGAGCCATCTTTTTGAAGGTTAGCGAGGAAAAGGTCATTGGAGTCTTGCAGACCACGATGCGAACCCTCTAGTACGTGCTCATTCCAAAGTGAAGCAAATACAGACGCGGCAGTCGGCTTACAGATATCACAACCCTTGCCCTTACCATGCTTATCAATGAGTTCATCAAAGCTCTTTATCGACTCGACTTGGCAGATATGGAACAGCTCTTGTCGTGAAAACTCGAAGTGCTCACAAAGGTGGTTGTTGACCTCTTGCCCCATGGCGACGAGCTCTTCATCTAGGACGCTCTTGACCATATTGGCACAGCCACCACAACCGGTACCGGCTTTAGTTTCATCTTTTAATGTCGCAAGATCGTGCGCCCCCGCATGAATCGCTTCAACCAGATCACCACGTGTCACATTGTGACAAGAACAGATCATGGTCGATGCACTTGCACCGCCAGAGAGTGAACTGATGTCAAATAGCAACTCAGCAGGATGCTCTGGCAAGACTTTTTCATTCAGATAAGCTTGCAACAACAAATCGTAATCAGAGGTATCACCGACAAGGATTGCACCGATAAGTTTGCTGCTGGTTTCGTCGACAATCAGTTTTTTATAAGTGCCTTGCGCCGTATCTTGCAGCACCATCTCTTTAGCACCAGGGGTCTGCATTTGCGCATCACCGATAGAAGCCACATCAACACCGAGCAACTTGAGCTTGGTACTCATGTCAGCCCCTTCAAACGTCGCCACCTTACCCATAAGCTGGTCTGCAACGGCTCTCGCCATTGCGTAACCTGGGGCAACCAGTCCAAAGATTCGATTTTGCCAAAGCGCACACTCACCAATAGCGTAAATAGCGTCATCGCTGGTTTGGCAGTTATCATTAATCACGATACCACCACGCTCGCCGATCTCTAGACCCGCAGTTCTAGCTAGTGCATCTTGTGGGCGAATACCTGCTGAGAACACGACTACATCAACATCTAACGGGTCAGCATCTTTGAACACCATGCGGTGATAAGCGGTTTCGCCGTCGCAGATTTTATCGGTACCCGTAGAGGTGTGAACCGTGAGTCCGAGATCTTCGATCTTATCTTTCAAAAGACCACCAGCGCCATCATCAAGCTGCACCGGCATAAGGCGGGGTGCAAACTCGATAACATGGGTTTCGAGACCTAGAAGCTTAAGTGCGTTGGCCGCCTCAAGACCTAATAGACCACCACCAATGACCGCCCCTGTTTTCGCACCTTCACACGCTTTGCGAATCGCGGAGAGGTCGTCCAACGTGCGATAAACGAATACATTGTCTCGGTCTTTACCCTCAATGGGTGGCACAAATGGATACGAGCCCGTGGCTAATACCAAATGGTCATAACCGAGAATGTCTTCACCGTCGAGTGTGATGCGTTTCGCTTGCTTGTCGATGTCTGTCACTCGGCTGCCCAGTACAAGCTCAACGCCATACTTTTTGTACCACTCTTCATCGCCTAACATCAGTGAATCATGTGAATTGCCAGAGAACAGTGATGAAAGTTGTACACGGTCATAGGCAGCGTAGCGCTCTTCACCAATCACCGTGATTCGATAATTTAAATGTCCTTGTTGGCTAATAAGATGAGCAATAAAGTGATGCCCAACCATGCCGTTTCCAACTACGACTAGATGCTCCATATCTGCTGCTCCCTATGCGCTTTTCTTCGCGTCTTTCTGTTTGCTGATTTCGACCGATCCTGACAGCTCGTTTTTCGCCTGTTTCTCATATAGGAAGGTCAATACGGCTTGGCGGTATTTTTGATACTGCGGGTTGTCTGCCATTGCCACGCGGTTACGTGGGCGTTCTAGGTTAATATCCAACACCTCGCCGATGGTCGCTGCTGGTCCATTGGTCATCATGACAATCTTGTCAGAAAGCAAGACCGCTTCATCCACATCGTGGGTAATCATAATCACGGTGTTGTTGAGCTCAGTTTGAATCGCCATTAGGGCATCTTGAAGCTTGGCACGCGTCAATGCATCCAAAGCACCAAACGGTTCGTCCATTAACAGTACTTTTGGCTTAAGTGCTAGGGCGCGAGCAATGCCCACACGCTGCTTCATACCACCGGAGATTTCATCCGGCTTCTTATCTGCTGCATGATCCATTTCCACGAGATCAAGATAATGGTGTACCTGCTCTTTCACCCATGCTTTGTCTTTGCCCTTCGCTACCTGCTTAACGGCAAGCTCAATGTTCTCGTATACTGTTAGCCATGGCAGAAGCGAGTGGTTTTGGAACACCACAGCACGCTCAGGCCCAGGGCCATCCACTTCTCGTCCATCAACGATAACACCACCATCGGTTGGGAAGTGAAGCCCAGCGACCAAGTTCAGCACGGTAGACTTACCACAGCCAGAGTGACCAATCAGAGAGATAAACTCGCCTTTTTGTATCTGTAAATTAACGTTTTTCAGTGCCACAAACTCCCCTTGTGGCGTAGGGAACCGCATTCCAAGCTGGGTCAGGTCAAGTAAAGGTTTCGACATCAGTAACTTCCTTATTCCATTCGTCTAGGTATCACTCGTTAGTGTGGTGGCTACCTAGTTAGCGGAGCGATTGTTGTTTATTCCAAGAAAAGTGTTTTTGTAGTAGCAACATGCCACGGTCTAGTAACAGGCCAATTAAACCGATAGCAAATACCGCCACCATAATTCGGCCTAGCGATGCTGAGCTGCCGTTCTGGAACTCATCCCAAACAAACTTGCCTAGACCTGGGTTCTGCGCCAGCATTTCTGCCGCAATCAGTACCATCCATGCGATACCGAGTGATAAGCGAAGACCGGTAAAAATCATTGGGATCGCTGACGGTAGAACGATTGTGCGAATGTGTTGCCACCAAGAGAGCTTAAGCACCTTGCTTACGTTAAGAAGATCCTTGTCTACGCTCGTTACACCCACAGCGGTATTAATCAAAGTTGGCCACAAGCTACATAGCGCAACGGTAATCAGTGAGTTGACGAATGACTTAGCAAACAGTGGATCGTCACTGACATAAGTCGCACTCACTACCATGGTCACAATCGGTAGCCATGCCAACGGTGAAACTGGCTTAAGTAGTTGAATGATTGGGTTAAATGCCTGATAAACCCCTTGATTTAAGCCAAGGACGATACCGAGTGGAATCGCGATGACCGAAGCGAGGATGAAACCACCTGCCACCGTAATCAATGACGTTCCAATCTGGTCAAAGAAAGTCGGTTTACCCGTGTATGGGCGGATCTTCACTTCCGCGTCTGGGTTTTTCGCCAGTTTTGCTGCGTTGCGTTTTTCCTGACGCTCAACGAAAGCTTCCGCTTTCTCACGCTCCTCTACATGCTCCGCAGCTAGGTTTTTAAATTGTTCAAACGTTTGAACGGGACCTGGAAGGGTACCCAGTGACGTTTCAACCTGTCTCGCTGCCAAATGCCACATCATTAGGAAACAAAGAATCCCGATGAGGGGGAACAGCAGCACTCGGCTGCGGTTCACCACCATTTCACGGCTTGGCTTCAGTGATATTACGTTCGTTGCCATCGCCTTTACTCCTTAGCTATTACTGCAATCATTCCGTTGACCTAATGCTTAAACCTTGTCTTTGCCTTTCAGACCGATTGAGAATTTCTCAAGGTAAGCGTTAGGTTTAGTGCCGTCGTAGACGATGTTGTCGATAAAGTGTTTCTGAGGGGCACGGAAGCCATCTTCAGATTTAAAATCAGGGAAGTCTTTCGACGTTAGTACGCCATCTTCTACCAAGGCTTCAGCCGCTTGTTGATAGATGTCAGGACGGTATACTTCCTTCGCGATGTTCATGTACCACTCATCATCCTGTGAATCAGCAATCTGACCCCAACGACGCATCTGTGTTAGGTACCAAATCGCGTCACTGTAGTATGGGTATGTCGCGTTGTGGCGGAAGAACACGTTAAAGTCAGGTACATCACGCTTATCGCCTTTCTCGTATTCGAACGTACCTGTCATGCTGTTAGCGATAACTTCAGCATCCGCACCTACATAAGCACTCTTGGCAAGGATCTTCACGGCCTCTTCACGGTTTGCGTTGTTATTCTCATCCAACCAATGCGCAGCACGGATAAGCGCTTTTACAACACGGATATGAGTATTTGGGTTTTCTTCAGCCCAAGACTTCGATACACCAAATACCTTCTCTGGGTTGTTTTTCCAGATCTCGTAGTCGGTCACGACTGGTACACCAATACCCTTAAATACCGCTTGTTGGTTCCACGGTTCGCCTACGCAGTAGCCTTCAATCGTGCCCGCTTCCATGGTCGCTGGCATTTGTGGTGGCGGTGTCACGCTAAGCAGAACATCGGCATTCACTTGACCGCTGTTATCACCGGATTTTGGTGCATAGTAACCAGGGTGAATACCACCAGCTGCGAGCCAGTAGCGCAGTTCATAGTTATGTGTGGATACTGGGAACACCATACCCATATTGAACGGTTTACCTTCATCTAGGTAACCCTCAACCACAGGCTTTAGCGCATCGGCTTTGATTGGGTGAACCGGTTTACCATCCGCTTGCATCTCAAGGTGTGGCTTCATCGCCGACCAAGTTTTGTTAGAAACCGTAATCGCATTACCGTTTAAGTCCATGCTAAATGCCGTGATGACTTCTGCTTTGGTACCAATACCTATGGTTGCACCTAACGGCTGACCAGCCAGCATGTGTGCGCCATCAAGTTCACCGTCAATCACACGGTCTAGCAGTACCTTCCAGTTCGCTTGCGCTTCTAGCGTCACGTAAAGACCTTCGTCCTCAAAGAAGCCTTTCTCGTATGCGACGGCAAGCGGCGCCATATCGGTCAGCTTGATGAAGCCAAACTTCAGCTCTTCGATTTCTGGCTCGCCCAATTCAGCCCATGCTGATGTGCCAACAAGTAGCGTTGCTGTCGCGATTGTTGCGGTGCTGACGCGATGAAACGTCTTACCGATTTGAGTTCCTAGTTGAGTCCATTTCTTCATAACACTCTCTCCGTGTGATGCTTAAAAATTTTTCCAAAAAAAAAGGCGCTACTGCTATCAATAAGCAATAGAGCCTATGTATAAGCAGTAACGCCGTCGCCAACCTTCACTTCACCGCCGTTGATGATTTCAGGAGCTGCCCACTAAGGGGCGGGGGTATTGTGTTTGATATTAGTCTTTCAATATGCGTGCCAAAATGTATTTATTTATATTTATCAGCACTTTAGTTAAATTTAGTTACTTTGTTGGTTAAATTTTGCTTCGCCAGTGTGCACCGTGCACCAATTGAATGAATTATCACTAACCCCAAAGTAGTAGCTAAAGGCTGATGGACTCTAGGGTGTGGATGAGGTTCTTCGAGACTTGAGCAAGCGATAAGCTCGACTGCATGGACGATTTTCGAAGTGCCGAGAAGGCGGTCTGCTCATCGAGATGATGATGCTTCATCAACAAACCTTTGGCTTTTTCAATAAGCTTACGCTCTTCTAGCTTTAGGTTAAGCGCTTCAAGTTTCTGGTCGTCTTGAATCGATTTCTCACGTACCTGTCTTGCATGAACCACCCACGCGCTGAGCTCAAACTGTGAATCATGAGGCAGCAATACGTAATCATTTCCAACAGGTAAGCGATTGATATCATTCTCATTTAGTTGTTTTAGAATAACAAGAAGGGGGCGCTGTCTCTGCTTTGCGGCATCCATGATAAGCGAGAGTTCAGCACAAGGTTGCTGCCACGAGATAACCAGCGTGGCAGAGGGTTCTTTTTCAAGCATGGACTCCAGCTGAGATAGCTGGCAGCCCATGATTTTGTCGAAGTCTTTGGCAAGCCTTGCGCTAATATGCGCCTGTTCTGCAATAGAGTCGCAGCAAACTAAGACGGGTGTTTTTGGCATACGATTTTCCTAACATAGTGTTCCTTCACTCGTTAGACCATCGCAATATGTGTGCCAAAGTGTTTTTGCTTTTGATTCCGCGCTTTCCCAGTCGCCAGAAAGTGTAAATAGCGCTATCGTCAGCGTACTGATGATGGTGTTCGCCATCATGTCTTGCTCATCTTCACCGGTTCCCAGTGGACAAGGAATCACGGGCTGAGTGGTCATCGTCTCTTCTACGTAGTGAGAGTTCACCTTGCCGTCTTCCGCCCACCAGATGGTTTGGCTAACCTTAGGGTTGTACTCCGTCTCACCAGATTGACCTTTAAACGATACTGTTCGCTGAGTCTGCTCCGACTGTAAGTGAACTAACGATTCAACCTTGGCATGCAGCTCTTGAAACCCTGGGTGGAAGCTACCTCGCAGTGCAAACGGTGCATTTGCTGGGTTGAGAGCCCTTGCAACGGTATTGATCGGCGTTCTAAGACCGTAGCGATGCTTCCAATCGAGCATCACTTTAACCTGAGGCAGGAAGTTCTCTAAGGGTAGATACGCGATGTTAAACTGCTCAAGCAGGGTTTTCGCCTCATCTAAGTTAGCTGCGGTATTGATATTAAGATGACGAAGAAAATCACGGGCATGCAGACGATTGTGCATCTTGTCTAAGTCGCCGTGCAGTAATATCTTCACTCCACTGTCTGCCAGAATTTTGGCTGCGACTAGGTGCCACGGTAAGCCTGAGGTTTGTCCTGTGCGTTTGCCTGCATAAAGCGGCCAGTCAAGGTCGGCAAACTGATCTTGGGTACTCTTAAGAGCTTGCACGAAGCCCGCGATCTCTTCTGGCGTCTCATCGCGAACGCGGATGAGCATCATCAGCATGGCCATTTGATCATCACCAACCTCACCAGCCAGATAGGCTTGCATTACTTCTCTGGCTTGAGTTTGTGTGAGTGGACCTCGTCCTCGAGAACCGCGACCCACGGTACGTATACATTCTTGAATTAACGACACATCCTCTCCTACTTCTTGTATTTGACCGCTACTATGTGCTGCTTATTATGACTATGCTCTACTTACAATGAAAAAGCTAAGCAACAGCATACTCCTGCGCCACATCGAGAAGCTCCTGACGAATCGATACCACTTCACCGATGATCATCAAAGCAGGGCTCAAGCCGCGAAGCTGGTCAGCTATCTGATTTAACTGTGATAATTCGAAAGTATATACTTCCTGCTCTGGGCTACAACCTTTACCAATAATCGCTACTGGCGTATTTGGGCTTAACCCTGAGTCTAGCAGTCCTGTTTGTATCTCTCGGCTTTTTTCGAGCCCCATATAGCACACTAAGGTCTGCCCTTGAGCAATTAACGACGACCAAGCAGGGAGCGCACCAGAGACGACATTCCCCGTGACTAAGGTGACGCTTCGTGCCACCTTGCGGTGGGTAAGCGGTATCAAGGCACTAGAAGAGCAGCCAAGCGCTGCGGTAATGCCAGGAATGACTTCAAACGCAATGTTGGCCGACTTCAGCGCAAGCGCTTCTTCGCCACCGCGACCAAACACAAACGGGTCACCCCCCTTTTAGTCTCACTGCACGATAGCCTTTTTGACCGCAGTCTTTGAGGATCTCATTGATTGACTCTTGATTAAGGCTTGGCATCCCACAACGTTTACCCACATAGAAACGCAGTGTCGATGCTGGAATAAGATCCAATATCGACTGACTGACTAAGCGGTCATAAACCACGATATCCGCGTTTTGAATTCGCTTATGCGCGGCCATGGTCAATAAGTCAGGGTCACCTGGCCCAGCACCAACAATCGATACAAACCCTTTGCCACCCTTGCGTGGCAGTTCATCAATAAACCCTGCATCTTGCTGTTGATGAGGACGGTATGCTTGCTCATTCCTTTGAGTGTTCATCCTACGTCTCCTTACTTCACAACGACATCTATTTGTTCTGACTGTTGGTGATGCTGATTCACCAACTTCTCTACTTCTGGCAGGCACGAACCACAGTTACTTCCACATTTAAGCTGCCCTTGCAACTGGGCGACAGTGGTGTGGTTCTGCGTTTGTATCGCATCGACAATCTGCTTTTCTGTGACTCTAAAACAGCTGCAAACGAGCTTACTCGGTGCTTCGTTCTGAATCGCTTTCAGGGTTTTAGAAAGCGAAAACGGCTGACCAATAAGTTGAGTAATTTGCGCTACATCAGCGTCAAACGCCTTATCCTCTACTTGAACAAAGCTTTTTACCGTGAGAGCGGCGTCATTGGCACAGCTTAGCGTTACCCAGCCATGCTCCGTATCCATCACAAGCAGCTTGCCATTTAACGCAGCGTCCGTCGCCTGAGTCCATGTTTGTTTGCTCAACACCGATTTAGAAGCGTAACGCCAAAGATTACGGCTTTGACCCTCGCCTTCAGTAATCTGCATCGAAGAAAAGTCCGCGATATCACCTAGCTTGTCAGCGTTCTCGCCAATCGCGACGAAGTAACTACCGATGGCAAAGGGTTCGACCTCAACGAACGAGGATTTGAACGCTGGTTGGCCTGAGAATGGGTCGACTACAGACTCAGTAACATGGTTAACGCCGCTGCCTGCACCAAACTCACCCGCCCAGTGCATAGAGAGGTAAACACTATGCAATCCTAAGCCGTCGTCTTCTTTAACACGAGCCACAATCTCAGCACGGCTTTCTGGAGCGACAAGTCGAGCCAATTGCCCCGTTTTAAGCGCTGCGCGTTCTATCGAAAGCGGGTTTAGATAGACCGTTGGCTCTGTTTCTTTTTGCGTCAAAGCCGGCACGAAACCGGTTCGTGTCATGGTATGCCACTGGTCTCTATCACGGCCCGTGTTGAGTACAAACTGATGCTGTCCTCGAGGAACTTGGCTCAATGAGTCTGCTGGAACGATAAGATTCGCGCGGCCGTTTGGCGTTGCGAATTGCCCATCTGAGAACGGACGCTTACCATCGAGCGGCCATTGTTTAGGCTGCCACTGTGCATAATCGACTGCCGACAGTGCACTTAGCTCGCTTAGATCAAACAGCTGTGGGCTGTCACTATTGATAGAGGAGAGCTCAACATGCTCTTTGAAAATGTCATACTCACTCTCATAGTCAAATCCATCTTCTACCTTCATTAGCTCACACAGCGCTTGACCGACTTTAGACACCGCCCACCAATCGGGCTTGCTTTCACCGCGCAGTGGCAAGAAGGCTCGCTGCCTCGACATCATGCGTTCAGAGTTGGTGACCATGCCTTGTTTTTCACCCCAGCCTGCTGCTGGCAAGATAATATCTGCGTACTGAGCAATATCGGAATCCACACAGATATCGGAGACAATCACAAGCTCACATTTCTTAAGAGCGCGCTTAATTTTGTGACTTTGTGGGAGTGAAACCACTGGATTCGTCGCCATGATCCAAACCGCTTTCACCTCGCCTTTTTCAATGGCGTCAAACAAGTCGACCGCCTTTAGGCCCGGTTTTGTCGCCATATTAGGCGCACGCCAAATGGCTTTTACTTTGTCGATGGACGCTTGGTCAAATCCTCGGTGAACTGCGAGTTGGTTCGCTAAGCCGCCAACTTCACGCCCTCCCATAGCGTTCGGCTGCCCGGTAATGGAAAACGGGCCACAACCTTCTCTGCCAATTTTTCCCGTCAGCAGATGTGCGTTAATGATAACGTTGCCCTTATCTGTCCCATTCTCGGCTTGGTTAACGCCCTGACAATAGAGGGTGATAACTCTCTTTTTCGTGGCGAACCAATGATAAAACTGCTTAAGGCGTGTTCTATCTACTTGAGTTTTTTCCGCGACTGATTCCAGCGAGCATGTCGCTTGTTTAGCAGCGTCAAGCAAGGATTCACTACCTTGGGTATGCTCAGCGATATAGTCGTTATCCAAAGTGCCAGTATCCAAACAATACCTTGCAAGCCCCATAAATAGGTCAACATCACTGTCAGACTCCAAAGGAAGATGAAGGTCTGCCTGCTCAGCACTCATGGTTTTTCGCGGATCGATCACCACCAGCTTAAGGTTTGGATTCGACTCACGCGCCTGCTGGATACGACGAAATACAATCGGGTGTGTCCACGCCGCATTTGAACCCACCAAAACAATCATCTCGGCAAGTTCGAGATCAGCATAATTAACGGGAACGACATCCTCACCAAAGGCACGCACATGGGAAGCAACGGCAGAAGACATACATAACCTTGAGTTGGTATCAATATTCGCTGTACCGACATAACCCTTCATGAGTTTGTTTGCTACATAGTAATCCTCCGTCAGTAACTGACCTGAGACGTACATAGACAAGGCGTCGGCGCCATACTGCTGCTTAATATCGTGAAATCGTGTCGCAATCGTGTCGATCGCTTCTTGCCACGAGGCTTGTTTGCCATTGATCTTTGGATAAAGAAGCCTAGCGGGTCCGGTGTGGCTATCATCGAGCGATGAGCCTTTTACACACAAGGCTCCCATATTCGCTGGATGGTTAAGATCCCCTTTAGTCGAAGCATCTTTTGGATTACTGACACATTTTGCGACGAGGCCGCAACCGACACCACAATACGGACATGTTGTATTGACACTTCTCGGCTTCATAACGTCTCCTTTAGCCAGGCTATATCAACAAAAAGGCGCCTCTCCTTGTTACAAGAAGAGGCGCCTTTGCCATTGACGAGTTAGTTTTTGTTCACTTCAGTGCTTTGACGCTCCTTTCGAGCCATTCACCGAGCTTTTCGTAAGTGAACAAATGCAAATTTGAGTCCAACCCTATAAGCTCAATATTTTCAGACACTTAATTAACACTTAAATTAAGGCTTCACGATTATTGCGCATTTAGTAGCACCAAAACGGTGCAAAACAGTATATTTAGACTTGAAGCACGAAACCCTGAGAGCAAACTCCGCGTTAAGAGACACCGTAATTTACTGCCTACTACTTTGAATTTGAGTATACTCTTGCCCCTGTTCATTCACTCAGAATACCTAGCGACCTATGACCGATACTATTAAGTTCATCGCCACCGACATGGATGGCACATTGCTTGACGAAAACAGCAATCTGCCACCTGCATTCCCAGAATTTTTTCAACGACTAAAGAATGAAAACATTCTATTCGCAGCCGCGTCTGGTCGTCAGTACTACAGCCTGTACGATACCTTTGAAGGCTATCAAGACGAGATGTTGTTCATCGCAGAAAACGGCACGCTGGTGATGCATCAAGGTAAAGAACTTTATAGCTGCACACTCGATAGTGATTCAGTTCCATCGATCATCACCAAAGCTCGCACTATTAGTGATGCATTCATCGTTTTATGCGGCAAGAAAGGGGCTTATATTGAGACACAGGATCCCACCGCACTCGAAGAGATTAGCAAGTATTACCACCGCTGCGAGTATGTTGAGGATCTGCTTACCGTTGAAGACGAGTTCATCAAGATCGCAGTGCTTAATTTCAACGGCTCAGCGGAACAGATTGAGCCAATAATCCGACCTACATTCGGTGACGACTTCCAGGTTGTGGTGAGTGCGAAAATTTGGCTTGATGTTATGAACAAAGTCGCCTCAAAGGGTGCGGCGATACGTCACCTGCAGCAGACGATGGGGTTCACTTATGAACAAACCATGAGTTTTGGTGATTACTTTAATGACGCAGAAATGCTTAAAGAGAGCTATTACTCGTACGCAATGGAAAATGCACACCCTGGTGTCAAAGAAATTGCGCGCTTTTCAGCACCAAGTAACACTGAGTTTGGCGTAATTAGCGCGGTATACGACTTTTTAGATAACCAGCAGTAAGGTTATCGAAGTCGCCAACGGAACAATTAACAGGGGTTCGAGATTAGCGCGAGCCCCTTTTTAATCAAAGCTAAAACCAGCCTTACCCCTTCCCTTTCAGTTTTTCTCGCTTCCTGCCCAATTTTCAATTGTCTGATGATATAGTACCGACTCGGAACAATATCGAAGGAAAGGAAAAATGGAAAAGTTTCTAGAGTTGCTGGCAACACAACCGAATGACGTCATGTTTGAACAGACAATGCAGGTTATTGACGAGCATTTTGAGTTCAGCCCAGTCAGCTTTACTAACGGCGAAACCCAGAACCAAGCGGGCCAAAACAATGGTTCTTGTAAGATTTTTGCTTTTGCGAAAATTAAGGAACTGGATGAGCAATCAACGCTAGCGTGTTTTGGTCAGTACTACCGTGATGATGTACTTAAAAACCCTAATGGCAACGACCACGCAAACATCCGTAACTTTATCGAACACGGGTGGTCTGGTATTCGCTTTGATGGCGTTGCTTTGACGGCTAAATAGAATTGTGGTCGGTTTGTATTGAAGATATAAGCCGATAAGAGAAAGGGAGTAAATTTACACTTACTCCCTTTTCCGTTTACCGATAAGTCTCGTTTTGCTACTTCTGCCAGCGCTCAGCAGCCTGTGCATCAGAGTCCCGAGACTCCACCCAGCGAGTTGACTCTGTCGTGCGCTCTTTCTTCCAGAATGGTGCTTTGGTTTTCAGATAGTCCATAATGAACTCACACGCCTCAAAAGCACTGCCACGGTGGGCACTGGAGACGCCAACAAACACAATCTGGTCACCAGCATCAAGGTCACCAACGCGGTGGATAACGCGAATTCCATTTAGCATCCAGCGTGATTCCGCTTCATCGCAGATCTTTTCCAAAGAACGCTCTGTCATTCCTGGATAGTGTTCAAGTGACATGCCGACCACATTATCACCCAAGTTCATGTCGCGCACTTTGCCTGTGAAAGTCACAATAGCGCCTGAGGCCGTACCCTGCGCCAATGCTTCATACTCGTCACCGACAGAGAAATCTTCACGTTGAACAGATACTCGAATAGTCATATTAACCCCCAGTGACGGGAGGGAAGAAAGCGACTTCATCGCCGTCTTTCACAGCAGAATCGAGAGGCATGATATCTTGGTTGACGGCAGCAAGCAGCTTGCCTGGCTCAAGAGCCAGATCCCACTTGCCTTCTTGTGTCGCCAAGTGAGCACGAATATCTTCAACTGTAGCAAAATCCATGTCTAGGTCGACACTGTCTACGCCCACCAGTTCTCGAGTTTGTGCAAAAAAGAGTACTTTAATCATGATTCGACCTTAAAGTGTCCTGACTTACCGCCAGTTTTTTCCAACAATCGAACGCTGTCGATGACCATGTCTTTTTGTACCGCTTTGCACATATCGTAAATCGTCAGAGCGGCGACGGATGCTGCGGTTAGTGCTTCCATCTCAACACCTGTCTTACCTGCTAGTTTACAGACTGACTCGATGCGTACTTTATTCTCATCTTCAAGCGCTTCAAGTTGCACTTCGACTTTAGACAGCAACAACGGGTGACACAGTGGGATCAAATCCCAAGTTTTCTTTGCCGCTTGAATACCAGCAATGCGCGCTGTCGCGAACACATCACCCTTGTGATGATTACCAGAGGTGATCATTTTCAGCGTTTCTGGTGCCATATGGACGAAAGCTTCCGCTCGCGCTTCTCGAACCGTCTCTGCTTTTGCCGAGACGTCGACCATGTTGGCCTCGCCCGATGCATTAATATGAGTAAATTCCGACATGGTTTACCTCAACAATTACTTAGTTAGGTGAGGCATAAAGTTACATGGACGGTGGCTCGCATCTAGCTGCTGCTTGATGATCTTCGTCCAACCAGTACGACACGCACCTGTTGAGCCTGGCATAGCAAAGATAACAGTGTGATTCGCAAAGCCCGCAATCGCGCGCGACTGAATCGTAGAGGTGCCGATCTCTTCATACGATACCGCACGGAATAGCTCACCAAAGCCTTCTACTTGCTTATCGAACAGAGGAACCAGCGCTTCTGGCGTGCTATCGCGAGAGGTGAAGCCAGTACCGCCAGTAATCATCACTGCTTGAACGCTCTCATCCGCAATCCACTGTGAGACCACAGCGCGAATTTGGTAGATGTCATCAATAACGATTTTCTTGTCCGCAAGCGTGTGGCCCGCTTCCTGTAAATTCTCAACGAGGTAGCGACCCGACGTATCGTTCTCTTCAGTACGTGTGTCTGAAACGGTTAGCACTGCGATATTCGCAGGCACAAATTTGCTCTCTGCGTGACCCATGATTTTTCACCCTATAAAAACTGTAAACGTAACGTCAACGGCTAGAGTTAGCCGCCGATAGATGCCAAGTGAGGCGTCATTCCCGAATTACCATCATGTAGGAAGTGACTGACCGACTTGGTCTGTAATTGTGCTTGGATGCGCTCGATCAGCGCTTGCTCTTGAGCGTCTTCTTGTAGCAAGTCGCGTAGCTCAACGCCATGTTCGCCAAACAAGCAAAGATGCAGCTTGCCCATAGCGGAAACACGTAAGCGATTACAACTTTCACAGAAGTTCTTCTCATACGGCATGATCAACCCAATCTCGCCTTTGTAATCGGCATGAACAAATACCTGTGCAGGACCGTCGTTTTTCTGACGCGCCTTGAGTATCCATCCGTTAGCGATAAGTTGGTTGCGGATATCGACACCTGACACATGGTGGTTTTGGAACAATTCGTCCATTTCACCCGTCTGCATGAGTTCGATAAACCGAAGTTGAATAGGACGGCCTTTGATCCAATTGAGGAACGAAGGCAGCTCTTTTGCATTGAGATCTTTCATCAATACAACGTTAACCTTGACCTGCTCGTAACCTATTTCAAACGCACGGTCGATACCATTCATCACCTCGGTAAACTTATTTTCACCGGTGATCTGATGGAACATGCGTGGATCTAAGCTGTCGACACTGACATTAATGTGTGTCAAACCCGCTTGCTGCCAAGTATCCACTTGCTTCGCCATGCGATAGCCATTCGTCGTCGTCGCGACTTTAGTGATACCCGGAGTATTAGCGACCGTTTCAATGATCTGAGGAAAGTCCTTCCTGAGACTTGGCTCACCACCAGTAATACGCACCTTCGACGTACCGCAATCTGCAAACGCAGTTACGACACGCTTAATTTCAGGTAGCGTCAAAAATGCCGGTCTTTTTTGACCGGGTGGTTTGTAGCCATCAGGGAGGCAGTATGTACATCGGAAATTACAGACATCTGTAACCGACAAGCGCAAGTAATAAAACTTGCGATGGAATTTATCTTCGAATTGTTGCGCCACGGAACACCTTTCCAAACACGGGAGGCGTGATCATTTCCAATCAAGCCCTTGTGACCAATCTGTCACTGGCTCAACACGCTTATCTTGAATGATTTCATCAGAAGACTTAGCGTCGTGAGCTCGGAGTTATGGCAATTAACGCTCTTAGAGCATTAACAGCGTGCGATTAAAATACTTAATAACGAAGGGGTTTTCCAGTTCTCTAATCAAAAAACCTTACTTATTCGTCATTTTTATTATAGTTGAGTATCGTAAATGAACAATTTACCCTATGTTACGACAACTCGATAACATAAAAGAAGAATAAGATGAGCATATATTCATCAAAAAAAGTCGTGGCGATTGGCGGGGGCCACGGACTTGGCAGAATGTTGGCTGCACTCAAAGATTTTGGTTCCAATGCTACCGGCATTGTGGCCACTACAGACAATGGCGGTTCGACTGGTCGCATTCGTGAGTGCCAAGGTGGCATTGCATGGGGAGACACGCGCAACTGTATCAACCAGCTCATTACCGACCCATCCATTGGTTCAATGATGTTTGAGTATCGCTTTAAAGGAACTGGGGACCTAAACGGGCATAACCTTGGCAACCTTATGCTGACGGCGCTCGACAATTTATCCGTTCGACCTTTAGAAGCCATTGAGCTTATCCGTGACCTTTTGAAAGTGGACGTCAATATTATCCCCATGTCGGAGCATCCTTCAGACTTAAAAGCACTGTCGGTGGATGGTAAGTGGGTGACGGGCGAAACGTCAGTTGATGAGATGGAACAAGACTTACAGCGCCTTGACCTTGAGCCTTTCGTCCCAGCAACCAAAGAAGCGATCGATGCAGTAGCACAGGCTGATTGCATTGTTCTCGGTCCGGGTAGTTTTCTGACCAGTATCATGCCTCCACTACTGCTAGCGGATTTAAGCCAAGCCATAGCCAAAAACACCAACGCAAAGGTGGTATTTGTGGAGAACTTATCGCCGGAGTATGGACCTGCGGGTCGCATGACGCTAGAGCAAAAACTGAAATGGTGTGAGCGTGCATTACAAGGTAGAAAGCTCGACGTTATCTTGGGAGAAGAAGCGCATCCTGACATTTGTTCAGAATGGAATTGCGTCACTTTGCCGCTTGCATCACCAAATAGAGATTGGCGTCACGACCGTTCAAAACTCAAAGCCGCGATAGAATCACTGTTGCAATAATCGAAGTGAGCATCGAAAAAGGGCTGTGTAAACACAGCCCTTTGTTATGATTCCAGCTCAGCCAAAAACGACATATAAGTAGAGTGCGTCTTGTCGAGCAACGCCAGTACTTTGTCGATTAATGCTTGGTCATGAGGCAGATTATCCTGCTTAGATAAGGTGTCGACCTCGATAGCTAGCTGACATAGCGGCTCCGCTCCAAAACTTGCCGCGCTGCTTTTAAGCGCATGACAAATTTCCGCCAACTGGGTTAGCTTATCTTCAAGCGCACCTGAAGAAAGCTGCTCTTGATACGTCACTAGTTCGCCGGTAAAAATTCCCAAAAGAATTGGAATATTGTCAGGTCCAATTTCCTTAGTAAGCTGATCGACTCGCTCTCGATTCATAAGTGTCATACTTTATTCTCACTCGCATTCCATGCTTGGATTTTTCTATAGATAGTCGATGGACTAACATCTAAGTACTTAGCAGCTTGAGGAATATTCCCATCACACGCTTCAATCGCCTGCTCGATGGTACGGCGCTCAGTTTGCCACAACGGCTGTATATCCTGAGGGCCAAACGACGACGTAATAGTAGCTGCGGGCTTACTTACGACGACAGGTATATTCAATGGTGGAGGTAACATGTCCAAGGTAATTTCCTTGCCATGGTTCAGCACAACCACATTTCGAAGCACATTCTGCAACTGACGTACGTTACCCGGCCATTCATATTGAATAAATCGCTCTATCACGTCCTGCGAAAAACGAACAAAGCTTTTTCCTTCTTCGTGGGACATAAAGCCCAGCAGCGAATACGCAATCTCAATTACGTCCTCTTCACGGTCTCGAAGTGGCGGTAGATGAAGTGGAATAACGTACAAGCGATAGTACAAGTCTTCCCTAAAGCGCCCTTCTTGTACCTCTTTCCAGGGATCTCGGTTGGTTGCACACACGAAGCGCACATCCACTTTCTTCATTCGAGAAGAACCAACCTTCTGGAACGTACCTGTTTGGATAAATCGCAATAACTTGGTTTGTAGGTCAAGATCCATCTCACAGAGCTCATCGAGGAATAGCGTTCCTCCATCGGCGAGCTCTGCCGCACCTTGTCTGTCTACCGCCGCGCCGGTAAAAGCGCCTTTCACGTGACCAAACAGTTCACTCTCAATCAAATCTTTAGGAATCGCAGCACAGTTAATGGCGATGAACGGCTTATCACCACGCTTACTCGCCGCGTGAATGGCTTCGGCGCATACCTCTTTACCGGTACCACTTTCGCCTGTGATAAAAATACTGGCTTTACTGGATGCGGCAGAGTCGATAGTACGGTAAACGGCTTGCATTGGTTGGCTACTACCGATAAAACCTTGATAACTCGGGCTGCCGGTATCATTGATCTCATCACGCAGCTTAGAGGCTTTGCGGATAGCGTTGGTGACCGTGACGCGCAGACGGTCTGCCTCACAGGGTTTGATCAAGAAGTCTTGCGCCCCGTGTTGCATCGCGTCTACCGCAATGTCGATAGAACCGTGCGCCGTCATAAAGATGATCGGCACATCGGGATTGAATTTTTTTACGGCGTCCAACACATCCATACCTGTCATGTCGGGAAGACGCAGGTCGAGAAGTATTAGATCAGGCGTCCGATGCTCTAAGCTTTGAATCGCGTCGCGGCCATTGCCAACGATATTGATATCGATCCCCAAAGGAGAAAGGTACGAGCGATACAACGCAGCAACGGAGGCAGTATCTTCTACCATCAATAGGTAGCGAGACTTCGGCTCGTCGATTAAAGGTTGCATAAATCCTAGCTAACTGTTGTTTTGTTATGTTTGCTTTATAAGCATATTCGCATTTTGCAATTATTGACTGGTAAAAACCATTTTTATTTTGCAGTTTAAAACCTGAGCAGCCTAGCAGACTGCTCTCGGCTTGTTAACTGTTTGCAATAAAGTGCTGTCTAAGTTTCTCTATTTCATCACGTTTTTCGGCTGCCAACTCAAATTCAAGATTCTGAGCATGTTGGTACATCTCGCCTTCGAGCTTGAGTATTTGCTTCTCAAGATCTTGAGAAGATAGCGCCACATAAGCCTGCGACGGCTCGGCCACCTTCGACAAAGGTACCTGTTTGCCTTTTTTAGGCTTACCACTTTTCACTGCGCCGCCTATCTCCATAATATCTTTGATATTACGTTTTAGTGCAGTCGGCACTTTACCGTGCTCTTCATTGTAAGCATGCTGCTTTTCGCGGCGGCGATTGGTTTCATCGATGGCTTTCTTCATTGATTTGGTGATGGTGTCACCATAAAGAATCGCCTTGCCTTTGAGGTTACGTGCCGCACGACCGATAGTCTGGATCAAAGATCGCTCTGAGCGCAGAAAGCCTTCTTTATCTGCATCGAGAATAGCCACCAGAGAAACCTCTGGCATATCGAGCCCCTCTCGAAGCAAGTTAATCCCTACCAAGACATCAAATTCACCCAACCTTAAATCACGAATAATTTCGGTTCGCTCTACAGTATCGATATCTGAGTGCAAATAGCGAACTTTCACGCCATGCTCATTGAGATATTCCGTCAGATCTTCCGCCATACGTTTAGTCAAAGTGGTGACCAAAACACGCTCATCAATCGCAGCTCGCGCTTTGGCTTCTGACAGCAAATCATCAACCTGAGTCGCCACTGGGCGCACTTCAATTTCAGGGTCTAACAGACCTGTAGGACGTACTACTTGGTCCGCCACATCACCGTTGGATTTTTCAAGCTCGTAAGCACTTGGCGTTGCCGAAACAAAGATGGTTTGCGGCGCAATCATCTCAAACTCTTCGAACTTCATTGGACGGTTATCCAATGCAGAGGGTAAGCGGAAACCAAACTCCACCAGCGTCTCTTTTCGAGAGCGGTCACCCTTGTACATAGCCCCGATCTGTGGAACCGTCACGTGAGACTCGTCAATGATCAGCAAGCCGTCTTTTGGCAAGTAATCAAATAGCGTCGGAGGCGGCTCACCCTCTTTACGACCACTTAAGTAACGAGAGTAGTTTTCGATGCCAGAGCAGAAACCAAGCTCGTTCATCATCTCAATATCGAACTGGGTACGCTGCGAAATCCGTTGCTCTTCGAGCAGTTTATTGTTCTCTTTTAAGTAATCTTGTCGGATAACGAGTTCTTTCTTGATCTCTTCAATGGCATCAAGAATGCGCTCTCTTGGCGTTACGTAGTGCGTCTTCGGATAGATGGTGTAGCGCGCAATATCTCTTTGGGTAATCACACCAGTAAGAGGATCAAACAGGCTGATGCAGTCGATCTCATCGTCAAACATCTCCAGACGTACCGCCTCTTGATCCGATTCAGCTGGGAATATGTCAATGACTTCACCGCGAACCCTGAACTGTCCGCGCTCAAACGCGACATCGTTTCGAGAATATTGGAGCTCAGCTAAGCGAAGTAAAATGTCTCGCTGGTCGATGACCGCGCCACGCGTCACGTGAAGCATCATCTTCAAATAGGAGTCTGGATCACCCAGACCATAGATCGCGGATACAGATGCGACGATGATGGCGTCTTTACGCTCAAGCAGCGCTTTGGTTGCTGATAATCGCATTTGCTCAATATGAGCGTTTACCGATGCGTCTTTTTCGATGAAAGTATCGGTGGTCGGAACGTACGCTTCTGGTTGGTAGTAGTCGTAGTATGAGACGAAATACTCGACAGCATTATTCGGAAAGAAAGCCTTCATCTCACCATACAACTGTGCCGCGAGTGTCTTGTTAGGCGCTAGCAAAATAGCAGGGCGCTGCGCCTGTGCAATCACATTAGCAAGCGTGAAGGTTTTACCTGACCCTGTCACTCCGAGCAAAGTCTGGTGTGCCAAACCTGAATCAAGCCCATCTACGAGTTGAGCGATTGCGGTAGGCTGATCGCCAGATGGTTGGTAGTCGGAAACCAAATCAAAGTGTTTTGCCATGTGTTTCTATCCCTTATCTGCAACCATAGTATTTCAACGCTAGTCGCCTAATTTTGCAACTAAAATGCTCGCTTTTATCAACCATGTTTGCTATCGTAATCGCCCCGCCAAGCTCTAGCTCCAAACGTTAATCGCAAATTCATCCACGGTTTTTCCCCAATCAATCAATTATACTCTGTGAACATCCTTATTCTCACTTTTGATACTTTTCTCAATAACATTCGTAAACAACTGTTTATTATCAACTTAATTGACTTAAGAATCAGTTATTCACAAGCTGACAAGTGAGTAATTACTCAAATTCTGAATTGACCCCGTACAATTAACACATTTATCCACAAATTTGGTGGATAAGTAAAACAAGCTCAACACCCGCAAGGCTCTCAGAAAAGTAAAGAAATTTTTGGATCTTTTTTTCTAGTGATTTTTCAAAAAAACCGTTGACTCAAACATCTAGGATAGCTAAGATTCGCCCCGCTTTAAGCAATTCCCCCTTAGTTCAGTTGGTAGAACGGCGGACTGTTAATCCGTATGTCGCAGGTTCGAGTCCCGCAGGGGGAGCCAAATTCAGAATAAGCCGTGTCGCAAGACGCGGCTTTTTCGTATCTAGGCGACAGAAATCCTTATCGGATTTTATGTCTCAGAGCTCGCCGCCCGAATCCGGTCGACCGCGTTCTAGTCCCGCAGGGGGAGCCAAATTCAGAAAAAGCCGTGTCGTAAGACGCGGCTTTTTCGTATCTGCTAGACAGAAATCTCCTTCAAAAGCTGTGTCAAACGACATGGCTTTTTTCGTTTTTAGCCCGAACGCTTATACTTTTCGTACAAACAAGCAAAACCATAGATTTCGCAGGTTGTTATTCACCGCTCAAAACAGGATAATATTGGGATCGGAGCTCTTTACACTTATTATTATGACCGAATATCTCTTGTTGTTGGTGGGTACGGTACTCGTCAACAATTTCGTACTGGTAAAATTCCTTGGGTTGTGCCCGTTTATGGGCGTGTCGAAAAAACTCGAGACAGCAATTGGCATGGGCCTGGCGACGACATTCGTACTGACGCTAGCCTCTGTGTGCGCCTATCTGGTGGAAACCTATGTACTGGTTCCGCTCGGCATTCAATATCTCAGAACCATGAGCTTTATCCTGGTGATTGCCGTGGTGGTTCAGTTCACAGAAATGGTCGTGCACAAGACGAGTCCTACACTCTATCGTCTACTCGGTATTTTCCTACCGCTGATCACGACCAACTGTGCGGTTCTCGGTGTTGCACTTCTTAACATCAATGAAAACCACAACTTTATTGAATCTATCATCTATGGATTCGGCGCGGCTGTCGGCTTTTCGTTGGTGCTCATTCTGTTCGCTTCCATGCGCGAGCGTATTGCTGCGGCCGACGTCCCTGCACCGTTTAAAGGTGCATCGATTGCCATGATTACAGCAGGTCTCATGTCACTGGCGTTCATGGGCTTTACAGGGTTGGTGAAATTGTAATGACTACCATCCTTATTGCTATTATTGCCGTCGTCATTCTCGCAGGCTTATTTGGTGCTGTGCTGGGTTTCGCCTCCATTAAATTTAAGGTGGAAGCCGATCCTATCGTTGACCAAATCGACAGTATTCTTCCGCAAACCCAATGTGGCCAATGTGGATACCCAGGTTGCCGCCCTTACGCTGAAGCTATTGCCAACGGTGATGCTATTAACAAGTGTCCTCCTGGAGGGCAGCCTACTATCGAAAAACTGGCAGACTTAATGGGCGTTGAAGTCGAGGACTCTGCTCACGATGCTGAAAAATCGATTAAGAAAGTGGCGTTTATTCATGAGGACATGTGTATTGGGTGCACTAAATGCATTCAAGCCTGCCCAGTAGATGCCATTGTGGGGGGCACGAAAGCCCTGCATACCGTTATCAAGGATGAGTGTACGGGTTGCGATCTTTGTGTTGCACCTTGTCCAACTGATTGTATTGAAATGATCCCCGTTGAAACCACAGCTGATACATGGAAATGGCAAATGGATGCTATCCCTGTCGTCAATATTACCGAACCAACTACAGAACTAAACGGTAAATAGGGAGCACTATGTTATCACTCATCGAACAGATTAAAACTGGCTCTCTTTGGGACTTCCCGGGTGGCGTGCACCCGCAAGAAAACAAGACGCAATCGAATAAGAGCGAAATTGTTAAAGCATCCGTCCCAAACGAATTAGTCATTCCCCTTAAACAGCATATTGGTAAACCTGGCGACATCTTGGTCAGTGTTGGCGACCGAGTACTTAAGGGACAACCGCTTAGCCAAGTGAATGCTGCATTTATGTTGCCTGTTCATGCACCAACCTCGGGGACTATCACCGCCATTGAGCCTCGCACTATTGCGCACCCGTCTGGTCTTAGCGATCTATGCATTGTTATTGAATCAGACCAACAAGACCAATGGATTGAGCTCGATCCAGTCGCCGATTTTACCGAACTCGAACCCGACGCGATTATCGAGAAGATTCGCTTGGCGGGTATCTCTGGCATGGGTGGAGCGGGTTTCCCGACGGCCAAAAAGATCCAGTCTGGCTTGCAGCGTACCGAGATCCTGATCCTCAATGCCGCCGAGTGTGAACCGTATATCACGGCTGACGATCGTTTAATGCAAGACTTTGCGCAAGAAGTGATTGAAGGGATCAATATCCTTAAGCATGTCCTAAAGCCAAAGCTCACTATCATCGGTATCGAAGACAATAAACCAGAAGCAATCAAAGCGCTGGAAATGGTAGCGGCTGACGAAGATATTGTTATTCGAGTCATTCCAACGAAGTATCCTTCTGGTGGTGAAAAACAGCTCATTAAGATCCTAACCAACCTGGAAGTACCTGTCGGTGGCATTCCGGCCGATATTGGATTGATGGTGCAAAATATTGGTTCGGCTTACGCGATTAAACGTGCTGTTTGCAACGGCGAGCCGCTTGTTGAGCGTGTGGTGACCCTTACGGGTAAAACCTTCAAGAAGCCACGCAATGTTTGGGCATTGATTGGCACGCCAGTGCAAGCCCTGCTCGATGAATTTGGCTACAAAGCAGATAAGAAATCTCAGCGCCTAATTATGGGTGGCCCTATGATGGGCTTCACCTTGCCGCATGCGAATGTGCCTATCACCAAAACTGCTAACTGCATTTTGGCGCCGACGTTTAGAGAAATAGACCCTCGCTCTCATGAGATAGCCTGTATCCGCTGTAGTCAGTGTGCAGAAGCCTGCCCTGCATCTTTGTTGCCACAGCAACTGCAATGGTATGCCAAATCGCAAGAATACGATAAATGTGAAGAGCTCAACCTAAAAGACTGTATTGAGTGTGGTGCGTGCGCATTTGTCTGCCCAAGCGAAATTCCACTCGTTCAGTACTATCGTCAAGCAAAAGCAGAGATCCGCACACGTAAAGCAGAGTCAGAAGCAGCAGAGCGTGCCAAGGTTCGTTTTGAAGAGAAAAAAGCACGTCTAGAGCGTGATAAAGCCGAGCGCGAGAACCGCTTCAAGAAAGCCGCAGACGATCGCCGTAAGCAAATGAAATCTAGCGGTGGTGACGACGCCATTGCCGCAGCAATAGAGCGAGTTAAAGCACAGAAAGCAGGCGCTGATACAAGTAGCGAAGTCAAACCGGCTGTCGCTGCAGCGATTGCTCGTGCGAAAGCAAAACAAGCAGAAGCGGCGAAACAAGGTCAGGCTGAACCTGATAACTCCGAAATGGCAAAACTGCGCGAAGAGCGCAAACGTCAAGCACGAGAGCGCAAAGCGCAAAAAGCCACGGACTCAAACGCTGTTGAGAATGACGCTGGTAATACTGAGCAAGATCCTAAGAAAGCCGCAATAGCCGCAGCGCTGGCAAGAGCCAAAGCGCAACAAGCTGCGGAATCAGCAGGCGATGTTGAGTCGAATGAGCAAAGTGCGAAAAAAGATGCGGTTGCCGCGGCGATAGCGCGGGCGAAAGCACGAAAAGAAGCGTCGCAAGCTGAAACCTCAATCTCAAAGAGTGAATCACCTGCAGCCGAAACGGGCGATGCAAAGAAAGCGGCCGTTGCCGCAGCAATTGCTCGTGCTAAAGCTCGTAAGCAAGCGACACAAGCTGAAGCAACAGAAGTAGACAGTGAAACCGCTGCTCCTGAATCGGATGACCCGAAAAAAGCGACTGTGGCTGCTGCAATTGCCCGAGCAAAAGCTCGCAAACGAGCAGCGCAAGCTGAAACACCGGAAGCAGACGGTGAAACCGCTGCGCCTGAATCGGATGACCCGAAAAAAGCGGCCGTAGCTGCTGCAGTTGCTCGTGCTAAAGCTCGCAAGCAAGCAGCGCAAGCTGACACACCGGAAGCAGAAAGTAAAACAGCTGCACCTGAATCAGAAGATCCGAAGAAAGCGGCTGTGGCCGCTGCCATTGCTCGTGCTAAAGCTCGCAAGCAAGCAGCACAAGCTGAAACACCGGAAGCAGACAGTGAAACCGCTTCGCCTGAATCGGATGACCCGAAGAAAGCGGCTGTGGCTGCGGCAATTGCTCGAGCTAAGGCTCGCAAGCAAGCAGCACAAGCTGAAGCGCCAGAGGTAGACAGTCAAACTACAGCCTCTGATTCGAATGCTCCTGAGACGGAAGATCCAAAGAAAGCCGCGGTCGCCGCTGCGATTGCGCGAGCTAAAGCACGAAAACTCGAACAAGAAAAAAATAAGGAGAACAACTAGTGTCGTTCTTTATAGCTAGCTCTCCACATGCACATAGCCGCAAACGTACACCAGACTTAATGAAAGGTGTGGCCCTATGCGCTTTGCCTGGTTTGGTTGCTCAAACCTACTTCTTCGGTTGGGGAACGCTAATTCAACTTGCATTCGCTATTGTTATTGGACTTGGTCTAGAAGCGGCAATAATGCTTCTTCGTAAACGCTCGCCATCGCTAGCGCTTCGTGACTACAGTGCGTTGGTGACTGCATGGCTGTTGGCGATTGCCATCCCCCCGCTGTCACCATGGTGGATTGTGGCCATTGGTCTCGTCTTCGCTATCGTTATCGCCAAGCACCTTTATGGTGGCTTAGGACAGAACCCGTTTAATCCGGCTATGGTGGCGTACGTTGTCTTGCTTATTTCTTTCCCTGTGGAAATGACAAGCTGGATTGCACCAAACGCTATCTCTAGCGAGCCAGTGAGTTTTGCAGATGCATTTTCATTGATCTTTGGTGGTTTTGATGCGGATGGCTACTCGCTTCAGCAGATCAGAACCGGCATTGATGGCATAACAATGGCAACGCCGCTTGATGCGTTCAAAACCGGTATTAGCAACGGCAATACGTCAGCTGAAGTCTTTGAGCAACCTATTTTCGGCAGCCTAGCTGGCGTGGGCTGGGAATGGGTTAACCTTGCCTACCTTCTTGGTGGATTGGTTTTACTAAAACTGCGCATCATCCAATGGCACATCCCAGTCGCGATGCTTGTGTCTTTGACTGTCATCAGCGGGTTCTTTGCTTTGGTTCTTCCAGGCGAGACAGGTTCGCCACTACTGCACCTACTATCCGGTGCGACTATGTTGGGTGCATTTTTCATTGCAACTGACCCTGTTTCCGCGTCAACAACAGTGAAAGGTCGACTTATCTTTGGTGCCTTTATCGGTTTGATGGTCTTTGTGATCCGAACTTGGGGTGGTTTCCCTGATGGTGTCGCGTTTGGCGTTCTTCTTGCCAACATGTGTGTGCCACTTATCGATTACTACACTAAACCAAGAACCTACGGACACTGATACCATGTTGAACGCAATCAGAAAAAACGGCTTAACGCTTGCTATCTTTGCCTGTGCTTCAACAGGTTTAGTCGCGGTCACCCAATACTTAACCAAAGACCAAATCGTTCGCCAAGAGCGAGCTCAGCTTCAAGCTACGCTCAATGAGGTAATACCTCATGAACTGCACGATAATGAACTGTATGCTGCTTGCACCTTAGTAAGTGACCCAGCACTAGGCACCAATCAGGCACAACCTGTCTACATTGCAACCGTCAACAATGAACCGACGGCACTGGCCATAGAGACTATTGCACCAGACGGCTACAACGGTGCAATAAAGCTGATTATCGGCCTAGACACTACTGGTACTATTCTTGGTACACGAGTATTAGCGCATCAAGAAACGCCGGGGCTGGGTGATAAAATCGACCTTAGAATTACCGATTGGATTCTTGGTTTTGCTGGTAAGCAAGCCACTGAAGACAATCAAGGGGATTGGGCAGTTCGCAAAGATGGCGGACAGTTTGATTCCTTTACCGGTGCAACCATCACGCCGCGTGCGGTGGTTAAAGCCGTAAAAAACACCGTGGAATACGTGAACACCAATCGCGATTCCATTCTAAGCCAACCGCTTAATTGTGGAGGTGAATAATGGCAACGTCTAAAGAACTGCTAAAAAACGGAATGTGGGATAACAACCCTGCCCTCGTCCAGCTGCTGGGTCTGTGCCCACTGCTAGCCGTATCATCAACCGTGACCAACGCGCTTGGTTTGGGCTTGGCGACGCTTTTGGTACTGGTTGGTTCAAACGTTACTGTTTCGTTGGTGCGAGACTATGTGCCAAAAGAAGTCCGTATTCCAGTCTTTGTGATGATTATTGCAGCGCTGGTAACCTGCGTTCAGCTACTAATGAATGCTTACGCTTACGGCCTCTACTTGTCGCTGGGTATCTTCATTCCCCTAATCGTAACCAACTGTATCATTATTGGTCGTGCAGAAGCCTTTGCTTCCAAGAACGCGGTTGGTCCAGCGGCACTGGATGGTTTCTGGATGGGTATGGGCATGACCTCTGCTCTGGTCGTCCTTGGCGCAATGCGTGAGCTGATTGGTAACGGGACGTTATTTGATGGTGCCGACCTCTTGCTTGGTGATTGGGCAGCAGCGCTTCGCATTGAAGTATTCCAATTTGATAGCCAGTTCTTGTTGGCACTATTGCCACCAGGCGCGTTTATCGGCGTCGGCTTCTTGATTGCCCTTAAGAACGTTATCGATAAGCAAATCGAGCAGCGCCAACCAAAACAAGAAAAACCAGAGATTGAACGCGTACGCGTCACCAACTAAAGCTTTTCATGCCCGATGTTTTCGGGCATTTTTATAATAAAAACATACTGGATACTCAGACACTGAGTACAAGCAATCAGCGGAAGAATTAGTCAGCAAATGAACAACACTAAAAGAAAAGAGATTCTAGAGCGGCTTCGCGAGAACAATCCCAATCCAGAGACAGAGCTTAACTGGAGCTCACCATTTGAACTGCTCATCGCCGTTCTCCTCTCTGCGCAGGCAACCGACGTCAGTGTGAACAAAGCTACAGATAAACTCTATCCGGTCGCGAATACACCAGAAGCCATGCTGGCGCTGGGCGTAGATGGCGTCAAAGAGTACATCAAGACTATTGGCCTGTTTAATTCAAAAGCCGAAAACGTCATCAAGACCTGCAAGATCCTTATTGAAAAACACGGCAGTGAAGTTCCAGAAAACCGCGAAGCATTAGAAGCCCTACCCGGCGTAGGACGCAAAACCGCAAACGTAGTACTCAACACCGCCTTTGGCTGGCCAACAATCGCGGTAGACACCCACATCTACCGCGTCTCAAACCGCACTAAGTTCGCGATGGGTAAAACCGTCGACGATGTGGAAGAAAAGCTACTCAAAGTCGTTCCAAAAGAATTTAAACTTGATGTGCACCATTGGTTGATCCTTCACGGACGCTATACCTGTGTCGCTCGCAAACCGCGCTGCGGCAGCTGCATTATTGAAGATTTATGTGAGTTCAAAGATAAAGTCTATCCAGACAATTAATATTAAGGGAGCAATGTTATGTCTAACGGTCGTATCCTTCACACTATGCTACGCGTAGGTGATTTAGATAAGTCTATCTCGTTTTATACCGACGTCATTGGTATGAAATTGCTGCGTAAAAATGAAAATACCGAATACAAATACACCCTAGCCTTTCTGGGCTTTGGTGACGAGTCTGAAGGTGCAGTCATTGAGCTGACCTACAACTGGGGCGTCACTGAATATGACTTGGGCAGTGCTTATGGTCATATCGCTATCGGCGTAGATGACATCTACACCACATGTGATGCAATTAAAGCGGCTGGCGGTAACGTCACTCGCGAGCCTGGTCCTGTAAAAGGTGGCACCACTCAAATCGCCTTCGTCAAAGACCCAGACGGTTACATGATTGAGCTAATTCAAAACAAAGAAGCCAGTGCTGGTCTTGAAGGTTAAGTGCTGATTTCATTACGCTAAAACGACAAAGCCAGTTGGAACAACTGGCTTTTTTGTGTCCGCTATCCAAACGCCCTAACCATTAAACGCCACAAAGACTTCCAGCACCAAAGAACGTTCTCCCCCTGAACACCATAGCCCATTGCCTTGCTGAAAAACTCTACATAGGGTGAATTAGAGGGGGTATTGATCGTCTATGCGCATTTGCTTAATTGTACCTTCAGACCCAAAAGGCTACGTCGCTCTAACTTGTTTTTGCCCCAAAGTGAGCTAGCCTTTGCTGGTCTCACAATTCATTGAGCAGCTTTTGAATTAATTGTACTAATGGAAATAACGTTTCATTTTATCAAATACATCCATTACATTTTCTGGTGGATTATCCTTGCATTAGATATGCATAGTTCGTCGGCGTAAGGCAATATATCTAACAATTACCCTGTATATGTATTTGAAGTTTTTTTATAAAACCACTGGCAAGTGAAGTACGGTGGAGATTTTATTTAACCGTCTCTAGCAATAGTTTTATAAACTGCTCTAACGCCGGGTTTGGCTGCTTTCTAAGTCTAGTTACAATGCCGTACGTAGTCGTACCAGCAACCTCTCTTGGAAGCTCAACGCAACGGAGGTTGAATCTGTCATCATCAGTTAAAGATAAGCCAGAGATAACAGCAAAGCCTAACCCCAACGAAACATAATGCTTGAGTGATTCCATTGTCCCTACTTCATATTTAACTTGTAAAGTGGAACGGAAACCTTCGATTTCGTTGATTAATCTCCTACCTTCTTGCGTTTCTTCTAGGCAGATTAGTGGTCGAGATTCTAGATCGAAACAATTAATCAAGGAGGCAAGATCATATTTTTCTACAGAAGCCGGACGCTCTTGTTTTGATAACAACAAGTACGTTGAGTGAGTGCAAATAGGTTGAAATATTAGTTCAGAAGGAATACCACATTTTGCAATTATACCTAAATCAATTTCATTGGTTCTAATTAACTTCAGGGTTTGTTCTATAGGCCTCGATAGTAGGCTAAGTCGAATTTTAGGGTACCGTAGAGAAAAGCGTTTTACCTTCTCGGGCAATAAATAACGGAGGACTGAGTCGTGTGCAGAGAGTAAGATTTCTCCAGCCTCCGATTCGCTATCTAGAGTATGTTCAAATGATTTTATTGAATCGAAAAGAGACATAGCGAACTGGAAAGTTTGTTCGCCAGCAGCCGTAATGCGAACCTTCCCCCCTCGACTCCGGTATAGTTTAGAACCCAAATAGTTTTCAAGTAGCTTAATCCGTTGCGAAACAGCAGCTTCTGAGACACCCAGCTCAATGCTTGCTCTTGAAACACTTCCACACTGAGCCATTATATAGAAACAGCGTAGCGCCTTAAGATCCATCGCATCATAATTATTGTTTCTCATTACACTTTCACCTATTCACGCTTATGGGGGCCTTAGCGTTACCCTATGGCGTCATCCCTTCGCTCATTCCATAGTAATTCTAGACCAATACTTATTGAGTCTCTTTGAAATCATAACGTAGGAGGCAGTCATGGATCATATTGATCTTTATTGCGAAAGGTTAGATTCGAGCTTGTTATCTGAGCCAATAAATGCAATGACAAATGGAGCATTTATTGCCGCAGGGTTGGTACTTTCATGCAAAGCGAAACAAACTAACTGGAAAGGGAACGCTCTAATAATACTTGTTTTTCTCATCGGAATTGGAAGTCTTTTTTTCATACGTTTGCCACTGGATGGGCACGAGTACTTGATGTGGTTCCAATCTTAATGTTTCAGCTACTCTTCGTTTGGACTTATCTTAGAGAAATAGCTAAATGGTCTATGCTAAGTGTAAGTATCTTTGTTGCTTTGTTTCTTTGTCTAGTGTTGTTCTTAAGGTGTTTCCCACAAACTTGGAATGGTTCATTAACTTACATTCCCGCCATTACTCTTCTGTTTGGCTTCAGTTTCTTCCAGTACATAAATCACCTACCTGGAGCAGGCATTTTGCTTCTCGCAAGCGTGTTGTTTACTACCTCGTTAATTTTCCGAAGTATTGATGACAGTATTTGCTCTTATTTAGAAGTTGGAACGCATTTCCTATGGCATCTATTTAATAGTCTGGTTTTGTATTTATGCGTCAGCTGTCTGCTAATCAAAAGAGGGTAGAGTAATGATTTTGTATAAAGAACTTAATAATCAATTAGTTAAAGCCAACTGTTTCAAAAGACCAAAAGCACCTTTTTTTATTGAAATTCTAGTTGCCGTGGTTGTCTGCACATTAAGCTATTTAACTATACTGTCTTCGTCATCAACTATGATTACGACTTTTTGCTTAATTGGTATATCGGTTTCTTGGGTTCGTGCTGGGTTCATAGCTCATGAAGCCTATCACCATAATATCTTTGTAGCTCCCATTATGAATAAGTTGATCGGGCATACGTTTCTAACTTTACTTTCTGGAGTTAGCTATTCCCATTTCTGCTCAATACATAAACGTCATCATGCGAAACCTGAAGGTAGCATAGCCTATAGACCGTTAGGAGGAACTCTATCATTACAAAACCGATTGGGGCCCAAGGTTACGAAGCGATACCAAGCTAAATCGTTGTGGTTCCTATCCATCTTTAGAGCGTTTGGACTACACATTGATAGCCTGATTTATTTGTGGGCTCACAAAGAAATGGCTAAGGTCGATATAGCCATGTTGGTTGGGCACTATTTTATTGGGCTGGTTGTGCCCTCATTCGCGCTGGGACTACCAATCGCACTGTTGTACTACCTGATCATTAATATGCTTGCAGGTTTTTATGTTGGGCCACTGTTGCTACTAAGTCACACGGGACTGAATGCTGAAAAGACAAATCACGATCCACTTCTAACATTGTTAGCAACTACAAGAAATATAGACCATAACTGGCTATTGGAAATAGTCTTGAAAGGTACCAGGGAACATGTGGAGCATCACTTATTCCCCGCTATTCCTTACAAAAATTTGAGGGTGGCGAGAACAGTCATTGAGTCATTTTGTCAAAAGTACGACTTACAATACAACGAACAAACCTTACGGAAGGCTTTACATGAGATATCTATAGAAGCACGACTGTAGTACATGAATTACATTGACCAATCGATAGAGGATTTACAATGCCTCAAGTTATTCGTTCACTGCTAACATAGCAAAAGCTGTAGCTCATATCTGTCCCAAAGTAATGTAAACATAAATAAGTAACTAACAGCGCACCTTTTGACTTTCAGCACGCGCGTTAAGTAGATTCCGCATCAAGTGCGGAATGACGACAAATTTGAAACCTGCATCATCGAACTCACCGAGCCAATCACCGCTTTCAACCACTCCAAAAACAAAAAACCAGCAGCCTCACAACTACTGGTTTCCAAAATTCCAATATCAAACAGACTAAACCTCAGTCCGCCCAAACGAAATCACTACCCTCTGGTTCTTCGCTTTGCCAATCGGGGATTCATTGCTCGCTATCGGTCTGCGTTTACCATAGCCCTGCACCTGAATTCTATCTTTTGGTAAGCCTAGCGAGTGGAAATAGTCTTGGAGAATCACTGCACGCTTTTCTGAAAGCTGTTGGCTCTCACTTCTTGTCTCACCCGAATCGGTGTAAGTGGACACCAACACCAAGTCGATATCTTGATTATATCTCACATACTCAGCGATCTGTTGTAGTCGATGTTGAGAGGTTTTATTCAACTGCTCGCTGTTGCGGTCATAGTGAAGAATGGTGAACGAGATATCTTCAAAGCTGTATGGCAGAAGGTTAGCCACACAATCACTAAATACATTGTATTTACCTTGGAACAATACCGACGAGAGTGACACCTCGATACGCTCATCACGGCTCTGCCAGTCTTGATAGCTAAAGGTCGGATAACGTCCCTTTTCGAGCTCGCTCAAGATACTCCATGCAGCTTGTCCGCCGACATAACCATTAAACTGTTTGAAAAACTGTAGGTTACTGATGCGGTCTGCACTATCGCCTGGACGCCAAGGTGGTGGCATGGATACTAGGCTAACATTGCGTGTTTCGCCCATTGCGCGGCGCATTTTCAGTTCAAAGTCGAGGTTAATCTTTTTGCTCGCACGTGCAATAAACTCCGCATCCCCAAAATTTGGGATCGGATGAACAAGGCGGCACTCCAACGGTGTATTACTTACCATTTCCCATTGAGACTGGGTTGGTGTTGCCACGTAGCGCTTCTCAATTGCCGCATTGGCAACAGGAGCGATTAACGCAGGCAACAAGAACGTGGCAAGTAAAGTGTTTAATTTCATATAGATAGATAACTCGATAGCAATAACATCGGCGGCATATCCTTGCCGCTAATGCATTTAGATGGATCTCCATCTTGTACATTGCAAATATCCCGCCAACATCAACGTCTGTTTTTGACTAACTTGTCATGAAGAATGAGATACAAACGATTACCTGTATCTATGGTTGAGGTATTAAGCCCGAAATTAAATGCGTTGTTTGGTTTTTTATGCTGAAAGAATCTGCAATAATGCCCGCTTCGTCACATTAAAAAACTCTAACATGTCTGTAGAAAACGAAGCTCTTACACTAAAAAAGCGATTCCGTGGTTATTTTCCCGTTGTTGTCGACGTGGAAACGGCAGGTTTTAATGCTAGCACTGACGCGTTACTGGAAATCTGTGCCATCACTTTAAAGATGGACGAAGAAGGTAACCTACAACCTGCCACTGTGATGCACTATCACATCGAACCGTTCGAAGGCGCTAACCTAGAAAAGGAAGCGTTGGAGTTTAACGGTATTCGAGACCCGTTTAGCCCATTGCGTGGAGCGGTTTCCGAACAAGAGGCACTGAAAGAGATCTACAAAGTGATTCGAAAGGAGCAAAAGCAACACGATTGTAATCGAGCAATCATGGTGGCACACAATGCGAATTTTGATCACAGCTTTGTTAGTGCGGCGAATGAGCGTGCCAAACTTAAGCGCGTACCTTTCCACCCGTTTGCTACCTTCGATACCGCGACATTAAGTGGTCTTGCTTTTGGTCAAACGGTATTGGCAAAAGCTTGTAAAGTCGCAGGCATGGAGTTCGATAACAAGGAAGCCCACTCGGCTCTTTACGACACCCAAAAGACGGCTGAGCTGTTTTGCCGTATCGTCAACAAATGGAAAGCACTTGGTGGCTGGCCTGTTGTTGACGAGAACCAAGAATAAACAAACACAACTTTTAGAGATTATTATGAATCCTGTCGTTATTTCCGTTTGCATCATGCTGGTTCTGGCATTGATGCGCGTTAACGTTGTCGTTGCGTTAACATTTAGTGCCATCGTTGGTGGCGTTGTCTCTGGTATGTCACTAACCGACGCAGTTAGTGCTTTTGAAGGTGGTCTTGGTGGCGGTGCTACTATCGCATTGAGCTACGCGATGCTAGGTACCTTCGCGGTTGCCATTTCCAAGTCTGGTATTACTGACCTGCTTGCACAAAGCGTGATTAAGCGAATTCATGGCAAAGAAAGCTCGGCGGGCTCAACAGGTCTTAAGTATGCGGTTCTTGTCGCGCTGATTCTTGTGACTATGTCGTCTCAGAACGTAATCCCTGTCCATATCGCCTTTATCCCAATTTTGATTCCACCTTTGCTAGGCGTATTTGCGAAACTCAAGCTTGATCGTCGTTTGGTTGCTTGTGTGTTGACCTTTGGTCTTGTTACGCCATACATGGTTCTGCCAGTCGGTTTTGGTGGCATCTTCCTAAACAATATCTTGCTTAAGAACCTACATGACAACGGTTTAGAGTCGGTAACGGCATCTCAAGTCCCTATGGCGATGCTACTTCCTGCGCTAGGCATGATCACTGGTCTACTTCTCGCTATCTTCTTTAGCTACCGTAAACCGCGTGAGTATGCTGCAACAGAGATGACACAAATCGATGAAGAGCCTTCTCACATCAACAAGAAGAACATCTTTATTGCTATCGCTGGTATCGTAGCGGCGCTAGCCGTTCAGTTGACTTCAGGTTCAATGATTATCGGTGCACTTGCAGGCTTCATGGTCTTTACCTTTGGCGGCGTGATTGCATGGAAAGAGACACAAGATGTGTTCACTAAAGGTGTTCACATGATGGCGATGATCGGCTTTATTATGATTTCTGCAGCGGGCTTTGCTGCGGTAATGAAGCAAACTGGTGGCGTTGAATCTCTTGTAGAAGCTCTATCCACCAGCATTGGTGACAACAAGCCTCTAGCGGCACTGCTAATGCTAGTCGTTGGTCTTTTGGTCACTATGGGTATCGGCTCTTCATTCTCTACGATTCCAATCATTGCAACTATCTATGTACCGCTTGCTATCGCTTTCGGCTTTTCACCAATGGCAACTGTTGCACTTGTCGGTACTGCTGCTGCGCTGGGTGATGCGGGTTCGCCAGCCTCTGACTCAACGTTGGGTCCAACTTCAGGTCTGAACGCAGATGGTCAGCACGAACACATTTGGGAGACAGTGGTTCCTACCTTTATCCACTACAACATTCCACTTATCGTGTTTGGTTGGATTGCAGCGATGGTGCTGTAGTCGTTCGAAGACTCGTAGTCTCGTGCTAAAATACGTAGAAAGCAAAAAGGCTTGGTCACTGACCAAGCCTTTTTCGTATCTGATAACAAGCGCTTACTTCTTCGCTTGTCTCGCTTCGAACGCGGCAAGCTGTTCAGGTGTTGCCTTTGGTTGGTGGTTCGTTTTCCACTCATCGTAAGTCATACCATAGACACGTTCACGAGCGTCATCGATATCTAAATCTAGACCTTGGGTTTCCGCTTCTGCTTTGTACCATTTACTAAAGCAGTTACGGCAAAAGCCAGCCAGAATCATAAGGTCGATGTTTTGAACGTCCTTATTGCTATCTAAGTGCGCAAGAAGGCGGCGAAATACAGCTGCGTCTAGCTTATCTTGTTGGTCTTGCGGGAGATCTTTGTATTTGAAGTCAGCCACTCTACTTTCCTTTATTGTTGGTTTTTCTATCTCCATCCTAACCAACAAACAAAAAAATGCCCAGTCGAAACTGGGCATTTGTTATCTACGTTTTGTTTAGCTAGACATCGCTCAACTCACCATGACTGCTACGTGCTTTCACATCATGACTGAGTGCTTTGTTAAGTTCTGCCTCTACATGCCCTGGCGATTGTGTTCTCGCTGAAATCAGACGATACATCGCTGGAATCACAAACAGCGTAACCAGAGTAGCAAACGCCATTCCGAAGAAGATGACTGTACCCACCGCGACGCGGCTTTCCATAACCAGCCCCTGTCGACAGAATCAACGGAATCGCACCGGCAAGTGTAGTAAATGCAGTCATCATAATCGGACGAAGACGTCGAGCTGAGGCATCAATGATGGCTTTCTCAAACTCAATGCCCTTATCACGGAGTTGGTTGGCAAACTCGACGATCAAGATACCGTTTTTGGTTACCATGCCGATCAACATGATCATACCAATTTGGCTATAGATGTTCAGACCTTGCTGCATGATCACCAAGCCAAGGAAGCCACCAAATACCCCCATAGGTACTGTAAACATCACCACTAATGGGTTTACAAAGCTTTCGAACTGGGCCGCCAGTACTAGATAAGCCACCAGCAGAGCCAAACCAAACACCACTAAGATACTTGATTGGTTCTCTTTAAAGTCTTTCGACTCGCCGGCGTAGCTTACAGAAATATCTCCAGGTAGCATCTCTATCGCTTGTTGGTCAAGGAAGTCCAACGCCTCACCCAAGGTATAGCCATCAGATAAGTTCGCCTTAATAGTGATAGCCTTTTGCTTGTTGTAGTGAGACAGGCGAATAGACGAAGCCACTTCCTCAATTGAGGTCACCGCATCCAAAGTCACCAGCTCACCCGATTGAGTTCTCATGTAGATTTGACTAAGGTCAGCTGCATTGTTAAAGCTGTTCTCGTCGCCACGAATATACACATCGTACTCTTCACCGCGCTCAACGTAGGTTGTCTCACTCTTACCGCCTAACATGATTTCTAGGGTGTCTGAGATGTCAGCAACACTAATACCCAGCTCAGCAGCTCGTTCGCGATCAATGGTAACCACAAGTTCCGGCGTTTTCTCTGAATAGTTAGTGCTCGCCCCTTCCATAAACGGCGATTCTTCTGCGGCTTGCTCTAGCTTATCTGCCCAAGTTTGCAGTTCTGAGTAGTCTGAGCCACCGATAACAAACTGGACTGGTTCACTGGAGCCGCCTCTGAAACCTGGCATAAACGGATACACTCGAACATCGGCGATACCCGCCAACGCTTTACGAGCTTCTCCCAATGCTTCCGACGCGGTAACGTCACGATCGTTCCAGTCTTCCAAAATCATGATGACAAAGCCAGTTTGGTCACCCGCGTTACCGCCAAAGGCCGGAGACTGAATACTGAATGATTTCAAGAAGCCTTGACCAAGCAACGGCATCAGACGATCTTCGACGATATCCATGTTGGCTGCCATGCGGTTGTAACTGGTCGCGTCCGCACCACGAACGAAGGCAAAGATAACACCTCGGTCTTCTGATGGAGTGAGCTGCGCTGGCACGTGCTGCATCAACTGAAAGCTGCCGCCGACACACGCGATAATAACAATGGGTGCAACCCATCTCAGCTTGAGGGCTTTAGCAAGCGCCGCCTTATAGCCACGCTCTAGCTTTCTAAAACCGCGGTCTATCGCTTGAGTAAAGCGGTTTGGTTTTACGTTCGCTCTCAAGATAGTACTGCCAAGTACTGGCGTTAGGGTCAGCGCTATCAAGGACGAGAAGATGACCGACATAGCAAGCAGCACTGAGAACTCGGTGAACAGTAGTCCAATCATACCGTCCATAAAGGAGATCGGTAGGAACACCATGACGAGTACTAGCGTGGTTGCGATAACGGCGAAGCCGACTTCTCTTGTCCCTTTATAGGCAGCTAGTAGCGGTGACTCGCCACGCTCAATGTGGTGGAAGATGTTCTCCACAACCACAATGGCGTCATCAACCACCAAGCCAATTGACAAGATAAGTGCCATTAGCGTGATGAGGTTAATGGAGAAGCCAAAGAAATACGCTGCAATGAAAGATGAAATCAGAGACACAGGTACGGTGACAGCGGGGATAAGTGTCGCTCGCGCTTGACCGATAAAGATGTAAAGCACCAGGATGACCAATCCACCTGTGATAAACAGGGTGTTGTATACCTCAGAAATCGAGCGATCGATGAAAACGGTAGAATCGTAGTCGATCGCCAAGCGAGTCCCGTCAGGAAGGAACTGCTGCATGCGCTCAACTTCTTTGTGGACTAGGTCTGCAACTTCCAATGGGTTGGCATCAGATTGTGGCACGATACCCATACTCACATTGACGACACCATCGCTTTTGAACGTTGAGTTTTCGTTTTCGGCACCCACATAGACGTCAGCTACGTCTTTAAGGTAGATAGGCGTGTTATCGCTTGCTCGCTTAACCACGAGATACTCAAAGTCAACCGGAGTGCTATAGGCACGCGCAGTGCGCACCGACATAACGGTTGCGTCGTTACGAACTTCACCACCCGGACTCTCAATGTTTTCACTTCTCAGTGCTGCAGTGATATCCGATGTTGTTACTCCACGGCCCGCCATGAAGGCTGGTTTGAGTTTGACGTACATAACCTGATACAGGCCGCCGGAGATATCAACCGAGCTCACCCCGGATATCAAACTAAAGCGGTCCACGAGCACACGGTTAACGTAATCGGTTAACTGGGTGCGGTCCATTTCAGAGGAGCTGAGGTTGATGTAAAGCGATGCCTCACCACTACCGTTGTTCTTAAACACCAGCGGATCATCAGCTTCATCTGGCAGTGAGCGCTGAGCTCTTGCTACCGCATCACGGACATCACTGACACCGGTATTTAGGTCATAGCCAAGCTCAAACGTCACAGTAATTCGAGACATGCTATTACGTGTTGTCGACTCGATCTCGTCGATACCGCTTATGCCTGATAACTGGTCTTCGATAACCGACGTTATCTGGCTCTCGATAATAGTGGCTGAAGCCCCTTCATAACGAGTAGAGATAGAGACAACAGGGTTCTCGATATCCGGCATCTCACGCACGGCGAGTTTGCTAAACGACACGATACCGAACACACAGAGCAGCAAGCTCAGAACGATAGCCGCTACCGGACGTTTAACGGAAACATCAGATAACAACATTAGCTGGCTTCCTTATCCGTTGGCTTGTTGTTGCCTTGCATGCGAGCAGCACTTGGCTCTCCATTCGCGTTGACTTCGGAGACTGACACACCATCGCGCATGTTAACAATGCCCTGCACCACAATACGCTGGCCAATCTCGATACCTTTCTCAATCACAACCTGATTACCTACGCGAGCACCGAGGAAGACTTCCGTACGATGGGCCTTATTGTTGTCGTCGACAACATACACGTAGCGCTTGGTGCCTGAATATTCCAATGCTTGAACAGGGATAATTGGCGCTTCAATTGGTGGAAATTCCATGCGAGCTTGTGCGAGCATACCAGGCTTTAAGCGACGGTCTTCGTTTTCAAAATGAATACGAATACGCAGGTTAAGCGTTTCTTGATTCACGCGAGTATCTATCGCTACGACCTTACCTGAGAATACTCGGGAGCCCCATGCCGCAGTAAGCGCGGTAACATCCATGCCCCTTTCGAGCATTGGAAGATAACTTTCAGGGACTTGCAGATCGAGCTGCATCGTTGATAGATCATCGAGTGTCAGCAATTCAGTACCTACATTCACTAGCTTACCGCGACTGAAATCAATAAGACCCACAGTGCCAGCAAAAGGGGCTTCTATATATAAGTCGTTAAGGTTGGCATTAGCTGCATCTAGACGTGCGTTACCAATATCAACAGCAGCCTTTTGAGCATCGATTTCCGTTTTGGTAATCGCGTTGCGATCAACTAGGCGTTGGAACTCTGCGAGGATACGTTTTTGGTCGCGGACGTAAGCTTTTGCTTCTGCAACCGCCGCCAGCGCTTTGTCGTCGTTCAATTGGACCAGGAGCTGTCCCTTTTCAACGGTTTGGTTTGCCGTAACTTGAATGCGGTCGACAATGCCATTGACTTCAGAAGAGATAATCACGGATTCGTCAGCTTCTAATTTGCCAACAAGAGACAGTGACTGGGAAACTTGATGAATGGCGACTTGCTCAGTCACGACTGAAACCGCCCTCGCGCCAGCCTTTCCTTTGGCTAGGGTTGCTGGTGAAACACAGAGAATAGACAGTGCCAGCAAACCCATTATGGTTTTATTTTTCATTGTGTGTGTCTTTTAGTGTAAAAACTATGGTTATTCTAGCGAGTTATACGCCCTATAACGTCAAGAAGTGTAAATCTTAACGCGCTAATCTATTTACAATTGTGGCTAATCTTTTGTACCCGTGTTGGCGTAGAACCAATATAACTCGCTGCTGTATAAATAATAATGACTAAAAACACGCTTTTTAGCCGTCTCTGCCCAAAAAGGCACCATTCAGTTCAAAATCAGCAAAAAAGGGTTTACAGCCATACGCAGTTTGTTATGATGCGCTCCGAACTTGAGTGATGCGTTGGGAAAACATCAAACAAGTATAAAACCCTGGGGGGTTCCCGAGTGGCCAAAGGGAGCAGACTGTAAATCTGCCGGCACTGCCTTCGATGGTTCGAATCCGTCCCCCCCCACCACATTTTGTTAGTTGATGATGTCAGCTAACCAACTTGAATCGACGCGTTGGGAAAACATCGACCAAGTATAAAAACCCCTGGGGGGTTCCCGAGTGGCCAAAGGGAGCAGACTGTAAATCTGCCGGCACTGCCTTCGATGGTTCGAATCCGTCCCCCCCCACCACATTTTGTTAGTTGATGATGTCAGCTAACCAACTTGAATCGACGCGTTGGGAAAACATCGACCAAGTATAAAAACCCCTGGGGGGGTTCCCGAGTGGCCAAAGGGAGCAGACTGTAAATCTGCCGGCACTGCCTTCGATGGTTCGAATCCGTCCCCCCCCACCACATTTTGTTAGTTGATGATGTCAGCTAACCAACTTGAATCGACGCGTTGGGAAAACATCGACCAAGTATAAAAACCCCTGGGGGGTTCCCGAGTGGCCAAAGGGAGCAGACTGTAAATCTGCCGGCACTGCCTTCGATGGTTCGAATCCGTCCCCCCCCACCATATTTTGTTAGTTGGTGATATCAGCTAGCCAACTTGAATCGACGCGTTGGGAAAACATCGACCAAGTATAAAAACCCCCGGGGGGGTTCCCGAGTGGCCAAAGGGAGCAGACTGTAAATCTGCCGGCACTGCCTTCGATGGTTCGAATCCGTCCCCCCCCACCATACAAAAGAAAAACCGACTCATCCGAGTCGGTTTTTTTGTTTCTGGCCATCTGTCACTAGTTACTGTCTCTCATGATGGTCTCTCAATCACTTCTCAGCCACCAATCGATTCACGTCCGTGAGGTGAATCAAGGTCAAGTTCAGGTCCTAATGGCACGACTTGTGTTGGATTTATACCCGTATGGCTGAAGTAGTAGTGTCTCTTGATGTGATAAAGATCCGTCGTTGCGCTGACACCTTCTACTTGATACAGCTCCTTCAGATACCCTTGAATATTTGGGTAATCGGCAATGCGCTTTTTATTGCATTTGAAATGCCCTACGTAAACCGCATCAAATCTCACTAGCGTGGTAAATAGGCGCCAATCAGCTTCTGTCAGGGTATCACCCACCAGATAACGCGATGTGGCCAGGTGGGCCTCGACCTTGTCCAAGGCGTCAAACAAACCGTGGAACGCATCTTCATAGGCTTCTTGAGTGGTAGCAAAGCCGCAGCGATAGACACCATTATTAATGTTTGGATAAACGAACTCATTCCACTGGTCAATCCCCGCGCGAAGTGAGTCTGGGTAATAGTCGTCATGATTTCCAGTAAGGTCATTGAACGCCGTGTTAAACATGCGAATGATTTCAGACGATTCGTTGCTAACAATCGTATTGGTTTTCTTATCCCAAAGCACCGGAACAGTCACACGGCCGGTGTAGTCCGATTTAGCTTGAGTGTAAATCTGGTGAAGCTTGGTAAAGCCAAAAAGCGGCTCTGGCAAACCAAAAGTCCAACCTTCAGATAGCATATCTGGGCATACGACAGTCACATCGATGTGTTTCTCCAATCCTTTTAGAGATCGGAATATCAAGGTTCTGTGTGCCCAAGGGCAAGCGAGGGATACATATAGGTGGTAACGGCCCGACTCTGGTTGGAACTCCGCGTCTGCTCGGTTCTCAACCCAGTTGCGAAATCCTGCGTCTTCGCGCACGAACTTACCACCAGAGGATTTGGTGTCATACCAAACATCATGCCAAACACCATCCACTAATTTACCCATGACTTTCTTCCTCGTTATGATTTTGATGAAAAAAGTATAGAGCGGAAAGGTTACAAACTTCAGTGGGTGCCTTTAACTATGTCGTTCAAAATCTTTGAATAACAGGCAGCGTGACAAGAAAATAAATAACTTGCGGGATGACAGATACAAAAAAAGCGCGACTAAACTTACTCGTCGCGCTTAGGCCCGTCACAGGCTGAAAATAGCGGCCCTAACAGCTCACACATACCGTTAGGGCGTTCCTTGCTATTCGATTACTGGGATACACTAAACGCTAACGTTTAGGCACGACACTGCGTGTACGTCCGTTCCCTGTATTGTTGGTTTTTGTTGTGCGCACTGCTCTGTCGCTTGTGGACAGCGCGTGCGGAACACACAACCCGATGGTGGGTTAATTGGTGAAGGCAAATCACCCTCAAGCATTTGAATCGTCTTTGAGCGCTCAATCTTTGGATCTGGGATTGGTACTGCAGACATCAACGCTCGTGTATACGGGTGTTTCGGGTCAGCAAACAGTGCCTCGGCTTCACCAAGTTCAACGGCGTTACCTAGGTACATAACCAATACGCGATCAGAGATGTGTTTTACTACCGACAAATCGTGGGCAATGAAAACCAAGCTCAAACCTAACTCTTTTTGTAGCTCTTTAAGAAGGTTAACAACCTGAGCCTGAATCGATACGTCTAGTGCTGATACTGGTTCATCACAGATGATCATCTTAGGCTTTAGGATAAGTGCACGAGCAATACCGATACGCTGACACTGACCACCCGAGAATTCGTGAGGGTAACGGTTGATAACGTTTGGTAGTAGACCTACCTTAGCCATCATTTCCTTAACGCGATCCTTTACTTCTTGCTTAGAGAGTTCTGGATAGAAGGTCTCTAGAGGCTCTGCGATGATGTCGCCCACTGTCATACGCGGGTTAAGCGACGCCAAAGGATCCTGGAAAATCATTTGGATTTCTTTACGCGTATTACGACGCTGAACCGCTTGCATCTTAGTCAGATCTTGACCAAGCCACATTACTTCGCCGTCCGTCGCTTCTACAAGGCCAATGATGGCACGAGCAAACGTAGATTTACCACAACCAGACTCACCTACAACGCCCAGTGTCTCGCCTTCGTATAAACGTACGTTAACACCGTCGACAGCTTTTAGGTTAGAAGGCTTGCTCCAAGGCCATGCGGACTTAGAAGCAATGCTAAAGTGAACCTTAAGGTCTTTAACGTCTAAAAGAAGTTCTTTGTTATTTGTCATTGCATTCATTTGGCCCAAGCCTCCCAATCAGAAAAACACGCACGTTGACGACCTTGACCAAAGTTCTCTAGCTTTGGTGCTTCCACGCTGCACTGAGGTGTTGCACGGTGGCAACGCTCTTGGTAAGGACAGCCTGGTGGCAGACGTAGCAAGTTAGGTGGGTTGCCTGGAATCGTAGGCAGGATTTCACCTTCGGTATCCAAACGAGGGATTGCCTTTAGCAGACCCTCTGCATACGGGTGACTTGGGTTGTAGAAGATCTCGTCAACGGTACCGTACTCCATAGTACGACCAGCATACATCACAAGTACTTTGTCACAAGAACCAGCCACCACGCCCAAATCGTGGGTAATCATAATGATTGCTGTATTGAACTCGGTTTTTAGTTCGTTCAGAAGATCCATGATCTGTGCCTGAACGGTTACGTCGAGTGCCGTTGTCGGCTCATCGGCAATCAGAAGCTTTGGACGACAAAGCAGTGCCATCGCAATCATTACACGCTGACGCATACCGCCTGAAAACTCATGCGGATACATGGTAATACGCTTACGTGCTTCAGGAATCTTAACCGCTTCTAGCATGCGAACAGATTCTTCAAATGCTTCCGCTTTACCCATGCCTTTGTGCAGCATCAGTACTTCCATTAGCTGATCACTCACCTTCATGTAAGGGTTAAGTGAGGTCATTGGATCCTGGAAGATCATCGCAATCTGCTCAGCACGAACTTTGTTCAGCTCTTTCTCAGGTAGGTTAAGGATTTCACGACCCTCGAACTGAGCACTGCCCGATACAATACCGTTTTTCGCGAGCAAACCCATGATTGAGAATACAGTCTGAGATTTACCTGAACCGGACTCACCTACGATACCAAGCGTTTCACCTTGGTTCAGTGAGAAGTTTAAATCGTTAACTGCGGTTACAATACCGTCCTGCGTTTTAAATTCGACACGCAGATCTTTTACATCTAATAAGCTCATAGTACTTCCTTAATCGTTATTATCTGTCTTTTGGATCCAACGCGTCACGAAGACCGTCGCCCACATAGTTAAAGCAGAATAGTGTTACCACCATGAAGATTGCTGGGTAAGTTAGCTGCCAAATAGCAACTTCCATCGTTTGAGAGCCTTCTTGAAGAAGTGCGCCCCAGCTCGTCATTGGCTCTTGAACACCAAGACCAAGGAATGACAAGAATGATTCCGTTAGGATCATGCTTGGAATAAGAAGCGTTGAGTAAACCGCTACGATACCGAGTACGTTAGGAACAATGTGACGCGTAATAATGCGCCATGTGCTTACGCCCGATACGTGTGCCGCTTCAATAAACTCTTTGCTGCGCAAGCTTAGGGTTTGACCACGTACAATGCGCGCCATGTCCAGCCATGCAATCGCACCGATAGCGACAAAGATAAGTACAATGTTACGACCAAAGAAGGTCACTAGTACGATGACTAGGAACATGAATGGTACTGCGTATAGGATCTCAAGGATACGCATCATAACTCGGTCAACTTTACCGCCAATAAAGCCTGATGCCGCGCCGTAAAGCGTACCAATCAGTACTGCAACAAAAGCACCAAGTACACCCACCATTAGCGAGATTCGACCACCGATAAGGGTACGAACATACAGGTCACGCCCGAGGCTATCTGTACCAAACCAGTGCTCAGCACTTGGCGCGGCGTGCATCGCATACCAATCCGTATCATCGTAGGTGTAGGGTGCGATCATTGGCAGAAAGATAACCGCCATCGTCATAACAAACAGGATAAATAAACTGACCATCGCAGCTTTGTTGCGCATAAAGCGGATGCGCGCGTCTTGCCACAAACTACGACCTTCAATTTCTAGGTTCTCTGAAAACTTCTCTACCGCTTCTAAGTTTTCTTTTTTCGTTAGCATCATTACCACTCTCCCTTAGTAACGAATTTTCGGGTCGATCATCGCAAGCAGAATATCTACGATGGCGTTAAATAGAATGAATAGGAAACCAATAAGAATGGTCACACCCATTACTAACGAATAGTCACGGTTAAATGCCGCATTCACGAACAGCTTACCGATACCTGGTAGACCGAAGATAGTTTCAACAACCACCGAACCAGTAATGATACCCACAAACGCTGGCCCCATGTATGAAACAACCGGCAGCAACGCAGGCTTCAACGCATGTTTCAGAACAATGTATCTGTAGCTCAAGCCTTTCGCTCGGGCAGTACGGATAAAGTTACTGTTCAATGTCTCAATCATGCTACCGCGAGTGATACGCGCAAATGTTGCGACATACAGCAATGACATAGCGATCACTGGCAATACGATGTATTGGAAGCCGCCGTCATGCCAACCACCAGCAGGGAAGAGATTCCAATGCAAAGAGAACAGATAAATTAGAGCGGGTGCCAGTACAAACGAGGGCATAACGACCCCGAGCATGGCGGTCGACATAATCGTATAGTCGAGCCATGTATTCTGCCGTAAGGCGGCAATCGTACCGACCGTGACACCCATAATGACGGTAAAGATAAAGGCGATGAGACCTACTTTAGCTGATACCGGTAATGCTACAGAAATAAGCTCGTTTACCGTGTAATCTTGATATTTAAATGAAGGCCCGAAGTCGCCTTGAATGATGTTTGTGAGGTACGTGGTGTACTGCTCAAACACTGGCTTATCTAAGCCATATTTTGCTTCGATGTTCGCCATAACTTCCGGTGGAAGTGGGCGCTCACTTGAAAAAGGGTTACCTGGTGCGAAACGCATCAAGAAAAATGAGACAGTAATCAATACCAACAGTGTCGGTATTGCTTCAAATATCCGTTTAAGTATGAATTTAATCATAAACTCATCCATCCAGTCTGTGACAATTAATAATAAGAAGACGCTGCGTGTGCTAGATGCACACACAGTGTCTTAGTTCGTTATTTTTTTTATATAGAATTACTTAGCTTTGATGTAGAGATCTTTTGAGTAGATCTTATCTTCTGCGTTACCTTCTGGGTAACCACCAAGCTGTGGAGATACAAGACGTGTTGTAACGTACTGATAGATAGGCGCGATTGGCATATCTTTCGCTAGGATTTTCTCAGCTTCGATGTAAAGTGCTGTACGCTCTTCTTCTGAAGTAGAGTGCAGTGCTTTATCGATAACTTTGTCGTACTCAGCGCTCTTATAGTGCTGACCCGCAGTCGTGTTCTGACTTACCATCAATGTTAGGAATGAAGACGCTTCGTTGTAGTCACCACACCAGCCAGCACGTGCAACGTCAAAATCGCCGCTGTCTTTGCTGTCTAGGTAAGATTTCCACTCTTGGTTTTCAAGCTTCGCATTGATGCCTAGCTCTTTCTTCCACATAGACGCGATTGCTACAGCAATCTTCTTGTGGTTTTCAGATGTGTTGTAAAGTAGGTCGAATTCTAGAGGGTTGCTCTTCGTGTAACCTGCTTCTTCAAGAAGACGTTTCGCTTCAGCGATACGCTCTTTTTGAGACATTTGACCGTACTCTGGAGTTACAGGGTCGAAGCCTGCAGTGATCTCTGGAGTTAGGAAGTAAGCTGGCTTCTGGCCTTGACCTAGAATCGCTTTAGTTACGATATCACGGTCCATTGCGTAAGACATTGCTTTACGAACGCGAACATCGTTGAAAGGTGCTTTCTGTGCGTTGAACTGGTAGTAGTACGTACACAGGTTACCCTTGATGTTTACATCTTCAGCGTAATCTTTCTGTAGACGACGGAAGTGCTCGTTAGGAACTTCGTATGTGAAGTCTAGCTCGCCAGAAAGGAAACGGTTCATTTCTGCAACTTGGTTCTCGATAGGTAGGAAAGTTACCTTGTTAAGAACTGTTGAGTCGTTATCCCAGTAGTTTGCGTTACGAACTAGCTCTAGACGCTCGTTCACTACCCACTTGTTAGGAACGAATGCACCGTTACCAACGAAGTTTTCTGGTTTAGTCCACTGATCACCGAACTTCTCTACCGTCGCTTTGTGAACAGGCTTAACCGTTGTGTGACCCATCATCATTACGAAGTAAGGAACAGCTGTGTCTAGCGTTACTTCTAGTGTGTAGTCGTCAACCGCTTTAACACCTAGCTCGCTCTTGTCTTTTTTACCAGCAACGATGTCTTTTGCGTTCGCCATCTTGGTGTATTCCATGTACCAAGCGTATGGAGAAGCTGTCGCTGGATCAACCGCGCGCTGGAAGCTGTAAACGAAGTCGTTTGCAGTTACAGGGTCGCCGTTAGACCATTTTGCGTCTTTGCGTAGGTGGAAAGTGAAGGTTTGGTTGTCTTCGGTTTCCCAAGAAGTCGCAACACCAGGGATGGTCTTGCCGTTTGCATCTTGGTTTACTAGGCCTTCTAGAAGGTCACGAATTACGTGAGACTCAGGAACACCTTGAGATTTGTGCGGATCGAGTGTTGCTACCTCGGTACCGTTACCACGAACAAGCTCTTGTTTTTCTGCTAGTTTCGTGCCAGCTGGAACATCTGCGGCAAGAGTAGAAAAAGAAGTGGCAGCCACTGCCATGCCAGCACCTAGAAGAAGGGCTTGCGTGATCTTATTCTTGTACATGTATTTAACTCCAAGTTTTATTATTGCATCCATGACTTCTTTGTAGGATTGCTAGAACGGCCAGCATTTTAGAATTATTTAGCTTAAAAAATGAGCACAAAATTCTAAATCCATACAAAGATTGCGGACCACATTACCAATCTTCAAAGGAATTTGCCATATTTTTGTAGCAAAAATGGCATAATTCTCCTGAGCCTAATAAAAATTAGGTAAAAGCTCTGCAACATAGTCCAAAGGCGATATTTTCCTTCTATTTAGAAAATTATCACCAGAAATATATATTGATAGTTCTAAAATCAAATCATTAAACAGCACAATCCTCCATAAAAGGAACGACATATTTAACAATTCGTTTTCATTTTACCGACCCGCCAGAATTATCAAACACCACAAAAAATCCAAACGTGAACAAAGTCACATTCGAACTGACACGTTGAGTTCATCCTAGGATTGAGATCACAAAAAAAACCCGATCTCTGACTACCAAGAGATCGGGTAAACTGATGGCGCCACGCGGCTCAAGCGTGCGCTCAGATAAGGAGATGTGTCACTAGCAAGCGCTGTTCGAAGGCGGTTACTGGTTCCAACACCCACTATGTTAAATATATTTAACATTTAACCCAATAACCCTTATAGGGGACGATTCACTAGTGAACGTTCTTACCACCAAAGTAAACCGTAAGTGGATCGATATTGCTATCTGCAGGCACCGTCGATGCCGCCTCTAAGAACAACGAAAACAGCTCTGATTGGGAAGATATTTTTAACTTATTGTGAATACGCTTTCGATACACCTTGACCGTCTCAGTGCTCACCTCTAATAGAGGCGCAATAGCCTTGGTAGAGTATCCTTGCAACACCAGTTGCGTTACCTGACACTCCCTCTCGCTCAAGAAGTCTTTACCAAAGTTACTAAAAATATCATTCAATTGATGCCCAATGGTGCGCTGCTCAGGGTGGCCAACCTCAAAGTGCTTGCAGATGGCGCACTGAATCAGACGATAAAACGTGTTTAAACGTTTGAGCTCATCGACTTCAACATCTGCTTTGTTCCGCAGCCCAATCGAGAGCACCAAGCAAAACTCATCGTTGCAGCTAGAGATAATCCCTATTTCTTTTTGCAAGCCTGTCTGCTTGTAGATCTTGTTGTAGTAGTCACTGCTGTAAAACTCATCGGGAGCAATATCTTCTAAGCGAAATATCCCTTGACGGACTCCCCTTCTAATTAACTGATAGAAAGGATCGAGAACCATCGCTCCCATAAAGTCTTTGTCGATGACTTGGTCTTTGAAGTAACTCGAGTCGTTATGAAGCACCACAGGCGCCTTGTCGGTACTGAAGCTCATCACCACCAAGCTATCGTAGTCGACGAGTGCGGTAGCAAGTTCAGATAAACGGTCTAGAAAATCGCTCTCTCCGATAGAGGCAATCAAGGGAGGATAGTATTGATTGAACTCCGACCAAGCCTCTACGCTCTCGGACTGTGTTTTGGTCTCAGACATAGACACTCCTTATCTTAACTTCACATGCCTATTCAATTACCATGCTTCTCAATGTCAGCTCAAGTGAGCGATCCTTGACCCTCCAGAGGATTAAACGCGTCAGCATTAGATCTATTCGAATCATCGATTGGAATGCATAATTGAGTATATTATTTCTAACATCCTGACAAAAATAGTTGCTGATAAAAAGTAAATTACCCCCGATTTAAAGGGATACCTTCAAGTTTCTCGTCACAATGTGCTCACGGCTTCAAATATTCGATCAGCTTGTAACCCGAATGGGTGACACGCTAAAGCAGCGAACTTTTGCTCATCATCACAAGGCTTTTGACATGAAACACAACAATTACACTAATTAACATTTCTGTAACCCAAATGGGTACTTCAGTCATTGCTAAAAAATGCTCACTATTAACATATCTATAACAAAGCTGTTCTAGGATGGATAGGAGCTTAGTATGCTAAAAAACCTTGTTAGCCCAACACGGACGATCGACTCAAAGGCGCTCATCATCGCCGCCATGATGCTGGTGATGTTTGCCCCCAACGCGTTTAACTTTTTACCCTTTATGCTCGGTGGCGCCGCTGAAGCCATGGCACTAGATGATGCTCAGATAGAAAGCATCGCCATGTATGAACTCCTCGCCACTGCACTCTCTTCTCTACTCTTCTCTTTACTTCTTATTCGTCGCGTAAATTGGCGATACATCGGTTATCTCGCGGCCATCGCACTTATTGCCGGTAACTACATGAGCATGACCGCACAAGATTTCGATAGCTTTATCGCAAGTCGCCTACTTGCTGGTAGTGGACAAGGCATCGGCTACTCACTCGGTCTTGTTGGTATGAGTGTTACCAAACATCCAGGACGTAACTTTGGTTACATGATTGCCGCGCTGAACGTTTGGCTCATCACTTGGTTCATTCTTATTCCAGAGTTGATGGCAGAGTTCGGTCTTAATGCGCTGTACCAATTCTTTATGTTTGCGTCAGCACCTTGCTTGGTGGCCTTTTGGTTTTACCCAGACAACGGACGCGTCGAGAAAGACAAGCAGATTTCGACCGCACATGGCGACACAGTCGACAAGAAGAAGTACGTTGTGCCTATGATTTGGGTTGGCGGTGCGTTCTTGGTGTATAGCTTGAGTCTTGGCATCATCTACCCTTACATCGAAATTATTGGCGCAGACATGCAAGCTTCCACAGAAGATGTTGGTCTAGTGTTGGCGGTCGGTTCAGTAATGGCAGTCATTGGTGGCATCCTAACGGCTGTCGTAGATAAAAAATACAGCCATACCACCATTATTGTATCTCTGAGTGTAATTAATGCCGCTGTCTGTTTTGGAATGGCAAGCACAAACGACACCACCTCGTTTTTAGGCTTCTCTGCCTTCTACATTATGCTGTGGAATATGATGTACGCCCGTTACTACACAGCACTGGCAACTACCGATAAATCGGGCTACTTCAGCTCTTATGGCCCAGAGATCGGTACCGTTGGTCTTGCAGCAGGTCCAATTGTGGCACAAGCGGCGACGGCAACGGGTGATTTCCAGGGACAAGTTGGCGTGGGTGCGGTGTGTATCGTAGTGGCGACCGTGATGGTGTTTATCGGATTGGGTAAGTCAAAGATTATTGACAACGGCATGGCAACACGAGACCGCTCAGGACATCAAAAAGCTTAGCTCTGAAGTTAATCAAGCAAAGAGTCGGACCCACTGCCCGACTCTTTGCTTTTCTATTCGCTGTCCGCAGGAAACACAACGCCAGTCTGACGGCGAACTTCGGTAATAATTTTAGCTATGGTGAGTGAGCGCTGTGTTGCATCAGCCTCCATTTCACCCTTTTCCACTGCTGCAGCAAAAGCTAAAGCCTCATACATCATACTGTTGTCAACCTGCTCAACACTGACTGATTGACGTTCACCATTTCGCACTTGCAGTTCAAAGCCATTACATTCTGAGAAATCTGGCAGTATCAGACTCCCCTCTTCACCTTGTACTTCACTCGTTGAGTAACTGTTGCTTACTTTAGAGTGGCTTAATGTCACATCAAAATCAGGGTAACGTAGAAGAACGCTACCGTGGGCATCGACACCGGACTCTAACAAATGCGCACTGGCTTGCACCTGGCTTGGCGCTCCAAACAACTCCACCGCCGCAGCCACCGAGTAGAAACCGATATCCATAATCGAGCCGTTCGAGAACTCTGGATTAAAGGTATTTGGATTCTCACCATCTAAGTACTTTTGATAGCGAGAGGAGTATTGGCAGTAGGTTAAGTGCGCTTTATGCAGCTTACCCAAACTCAGTAACGATTTCTTGGCTTCAATAAAGTTAGGTAGATAAGCGGTTTTAAACGCCTCCATCAACACCACATTGTTTGCTTTGGCTACCTCAAACATTCGCTCAACCTCGGCGAGGTTTGATGCCATCGGCTTTTCACAAATAATGTGTTTACCGGCTGACATTAACTCAGTCGCTTGAACGCAATGAAGGCTGTTTGGCGATGCAATGTAGACTGCGTCAATCTCTTCACTTTGTCCTAGCGCTTGTATTGAATCGAAGAACAAGTTTGCGCCTAAAGGGGCACCAAACTCTTGCGCTTTAGCTAAGGAACGTGAATAGACACCGCGGATAACGTATTTTTCCGATTGTAAGGCAGCCTGAGCAAACTTTTCACTTATCCAGTTTGTGCCAATAATTGCTAGCTGGAGCATAGATATTCCTTTGTTTATCATTCTATTTTTTGCTCTGGCTAGAGTACTCTCTGAATCTAGGAATGCCAATATCGAGCGCGAATGTTCTCACAGAGTTTTGATACAGAATCAATTGAAGGGCTTAACCTAAAACAAAGGCGCCCATTGAGGCGCCTTGGTTTCAATTACTATTACAGCTGTTTTATCGCTGACTCTATCTTGTCTATCAGTACGCTGTCGATTAGTTTGCCTGCTTCTAGGTCGAACACATCATAAAAGCTTGGTACAGAAACACTCGCTTTAACATTGCCACCAAAATACGGGGCAGAATTCGTCGCTGCCGCTAGAACATTCGAGGCGCCGCCTGGTCCTGGTGATGTCGCGAGATACAGTGCAGGAATTCCTTTGAACACCTCGCGGTCAATGCGCGTCGCCCAATCGAACAAGTTCTTGTAGGCTGCTGGGTGATGACCGTTATGCTCAGCGAAGGAAATCACCAAGGCATCTGCTCGTTGAATCGCTTCTAGAAATGCTTTCGCACCCTCAGCCTGACCAATCTCTTTCTCTTTATCTTCTGAAAATAGCGGAACGTCAAACTGAGCAAGGTCGAGCACCTCGACGTCAGCGCCTTCAATTAATCCGGCAGCATACGTTGCTAGAGCTTTGTTGATAGAAGTGCTGCTGGTGCTTGCGCCAAATGCGATAACTTTCATAACAGATTCCTTTTTAATCACAACGCGTTATGCGTTTCGTATTGATGCTTAAAGGTTAATCTATCTCCACATTACAACAAGAGCGGCGATCTAATCTAGTTCATCAAATTTTTCGAACAAGCACTGGTTAACGCGATATAAAACGACTAGATAGCCGACTGCAATTCTGTCCAAAGATCATTAACAATGATACGGTCAGCTGGTGTCAGTTCAGATTTAGCGTCATCAAGGCTTGCTTGGATACGTGTTTTAAATTCACCGAGATCTGATACGCCTTCTTCTTCACAAGACGCGGCTGACAGTGAAATGTGCCCGCGTAAATAGCCACCAGCAAACAGTTCATCGTCGGATGCGTCCTGGATGCGCGAGTCGATGGTTTCAAGTAGTTTTTCTTCGTATTCAATAATCATGTTGAGGCTCAGATTTGTTTTTGATTTAAGTCGTCCGCCGTTAGCGAACCACGAATGTATTGTGAGAAAGCTCTGGTGTTTTGTAAAAGGCTCGTAACGCCTCAGATAGCATTTTCACGCGAAGCGGAATACCGGCTTCTAAAATGCTCAGTACTTCAGCGTGCACTTTTTGCATGAAGCCAACGCGGTCGGGTTCAAAATCACCACTTAAGTTATCGCAGCTCACCGTAAACGGAAAACCGGCACTTGCTGAAAGTATCCACTCATAAGCTTGAGGACGAATTTCAACCTTCTCAAACTCGCTTTGGACCTCTTGGGTGCGACCATCAGGATGATACCAATAGCCAAAGTCTTCTAGAAGTCTTCTCTCCGGCCCCGCGACACACCAATGAGCTATCTCATGCAGCGCCGACGCATAGAAGCCTCTAGCAAAAATAATGCGATGAAAGTCTACCTTATCATCAGCTGGCAGATAAATAGGCTCATCACCACCGAGCTCCAACTTGGTTCGGTAGTCATCAAAAAAGGTGTGATTAAAAATGGAAATCAGGTCTTGGTACTGGTGGTGCATATCAGTGTTGAGTCAATAACGATTGCCGATATTGTGTATGGATTCGACCTTAAGGTAAAGCGCAAACTACTGGAGTGTTAAAAAAAGCCAAGCTCGAGGAAATCCCATTGCTATTTTCTCACTAAAAACATTAGTTAAACTAATCCTAAAAACGTTTGCGCTACAAAACATTTCATTCGTCAAAATTCGACCTAATCACTACACTGTCGCATCTTAAATTTTCGAGTATTGTGTTATGTTGCTTACCGTCTTATATATCATTGGCATCACAGCAGAAGCGATGACAGGCGCCCTAAGCGCTGGTCGCCGCAATATGGATTGGTTTGGAGTTATGCTTGTTGCCAGTGCAACGGCGATTGGTGGCGGTACCGTTCGTGATATTTTGTTGGGTCACTATCCCCTTGGTTGGGTAAAGCACCCCGAGTTTCTCGCCATCACTTGTCTTGCAGGTGTACTCACCACTGGACTTGCCAAATGGATTATAAAATTTAAAGGTGTGTTCTTGAGGCTAGATGCCTTGGGTTTGATTGTGTTCACCATTATCGGGACCAATGTTGGTCTGAGCATGGGACTACACCCTTTTATTTGTGTCGTTTCAGGCCTAGTCACGGGCGTGTTTGGTGGTTTGCTGCGTGACTTGATCTGTCGTCAAACACCTTTAGTTCTGCATCAAGAGCTATACGCTTCGATCTCCGTTGTTGCTGCCTGCTTGTATTTAGGGCTTCTGGAATACGGCTTGTCAACGCTGTCCACGACCATCATCACCCTGGTTGTCGGATACAGTTTACGTATGGCTGCCGTGCGCTTTAAGTGGCGTTTGCCTTCTTTCCAGCTGGACAGTGAAGAAGCGTTACACTAATTCTATTCTCAAGCTGATATTTATAACTTAAATATCAGCTTTCTTGCCTCCCCTATCGTTCTATATTTCTCCTGTGGTTATAGTATTTGTCATCCAAGGCAATCACAACAAAGCGCTCAAATCACTAAGCGCACTAACATACAGGTAAAGAACATGCTTTCATCAAAACTGTTTACATCGAAAACACTTAAAGCGTTTGCCCTAGTTATGGCACTGTTCGCAACAGGATGTGCATCGAATAAAGCCACGGATGATGAAACAGCAAACCGTAACGAAGCTCGTAACCGTGGTGCCATTGGTGGCGCTCTCATTGGTGTGACCGCAGGTGTCCTAACCGGCAGCCCAGAGGTTGCGGTTAAAGCGGGTACCGCCGGTGCCGTTGCGGGTGGTGTATCAGGCTCAATGAAAGACACGGCCGAAGCACGTGAAACAGAACGAACCGAGATCTTAGCCGAGAGCCTACAAAAAGACACTCGTTCAGACTCAGAAAAACGTGTCGCTGAGCTAGAAGCAGAGATTCGAGTTAAAGAGCTAGAGAAGCAGATCGCAGAGATGGAAAAACAAGAAGCGGAGATGGAAGAGCAAGAGGCAAACTCAACGACGACATCAACGTCAGCATCTCAGCCTGAAGAAGATAACAAGTCCTAACACGTCCATGGCTAGTAAAAAATTGAGGCGTAAAAGAATTAGCCCCAACTTATCATGAGTTGGGGCTAGTTTTATCAGTCTTGTGCCTCACAAACACGGCTCTGAATAGTTGGTGGTGCAGGCTCATAATGACTCAACGTCATACTGAAACGCCCTTCTCCACCGGTTAGCGCTTTGAGTCTGCGAGAGTAGTTTTGAAGTTCATTGATAGGTGACTTAGCCACGAGGATCGTACTGCCATAGGTTCCCTGCTCACTTCCCACAATCAAACCACGGTTGGCAGATAAGTCTCCTGAAACATCACCAACACACTGAGTTGGGATCTCAAGTGACAGGTCAACAATAGGCTCAAGCACGATAGGTCCCGCCGCCTCTACGGCTTGCAAGAAGGCTTTTTTACCCGCGATAACAAACGCGATTTCTTTAGAATCGACCGAGTGATACTTGCCATCAAATACCGTGACTTCAATATCCTTGATTGGGTTACCCGATATCGCCCCTTCTTCCAACGCCTGAATGATCCCTTTCTCGACCGCCGGAATTAATGCGGTTGGAATCGCACCGCCTACAACTTTGTTCACAAACTTAAAGCCAGCTCCCCTTTCTAATGGACGCACTTTAAGCTGCACTTCACCAAACTGCCCTGCGCCACCACTCTGTTTTTTATGACGGTATTGAGCTTCAGCTGGCTTAGTAATGGTTTCAAAGTACTCAACACTAGGCTGACTGGTTTCGACATCAAGCTTGAACACTTGCTGCATCTTCTCTAAGGCAATCTTAAGATGGAATTCACCCTGTCCGCTCAGCACCGTCTCATTAGTGCGCGTGCGGTGTTCGATTTTAAGCGATGGGTCTTCTGCGGCAATCTTAGTCAATACATCTGACAGTTTTTGCTCGTCACCCCGTTTTTTGGGTTTGAGTGTAAGACTGTACATAGATTCTGGGAAATTAAGCGTTTTAAACTCAACACCATCTTCATCATGGGAGTCATGAATGACCGAATCAAACGCCAAGTCATCCACCTTAACCAAGACACACAGATCACCTGCTTTTGCACTATTGATTTCTTGACGTTTCTTACCTTGCAGGTTGTATAGGTGTCCAACCTTAAAGGCTTTGCTGCTGTCACCAATGAACAGCTGACTGCCTGCGGTGATCTCGCCTTGAAACACGCGGACATAAGCCAATTTGCCCATATATGGGTCGACATTGACCTTGTAAACATGCGCAACGGTATGGTCACGTTTATCACAGTCGATAGAAACTAGCTCACCGTTTTTCTCAAGCATCGGAGGGTTACCCTCATCGGGCATTGGCATGATTTCAGCTAGCGTACGAAGCAATAGCTCGCAGCCTGCGCCTGTATCTGAAGAGACAAAACACACCGGTACCACATGACCTGTGCGTAATGCTTTTTCAAACGGATCGTGCAGCTGCTCTGGAGTCAGTTCAGAGCCTTGCTCTAAGTACAGCTCCATCAAAGATTCATCCATTTCTACAACTTGGTCGACAAGTAACTCATGAGCCTCATCGACACCACTGAACAGGGTACTTTGCTCTGGATTAGGCTCGAAATAACAGTCGACAACGTCTGCTGGTTTGTCCGACGGTAGATTGATAGGAAGACATTGGGCGCCAAACCTTTGCTCGATCTCTTCTAATAGCGCTAAGATTTTGTCTGGATTTTGATCGATCTTGTTGACGATCACCATCTGGCATTTTTTCTGCTGCTGCGCGAACTGGAACAAGCGTTCCGACACTTGGTTGATTGCAAGCCCTGCATCGAGCACCAATGCTGTCGCTTCAACCGCAGGGAATATGCTCAAGGTACGCCCAAGCAGTTCCGCTTGCCCCGGGGTGTCGATGATGTTCATCTGGTGCTTATGCCAAGAAAGGGTAACGGGGGTCGCTTCAACGCTATGTTGATAGTGAATAGACTGGTCATCAAAGTCGGTAATGGTATCGCCATCTTCGACGTGACCTAAGTTGTTAATCGCGTGGGACTCGTAAAGCAGACGTTCAATCAAGCTGGTTTTGCCAGTTCCTGTTTGACCGACAAAGGCAATATTTCTAATTTCATGTTGAGACATAAAGAGCTCCTTAAATGATTGGAAACAAGCACAGTTACATTGAGTCGGCGGTTACCCGCCTACTCGTCTTCCAAGTCATTTTTCGGATCCTTCTGTCCAAATAAATGCACTCCCCAGCAATGGTTGAGTGTTTAGTTTGAACCTATACCCATACAATTATTGTGACTAATTTCATAACGTCTGGATTTTGGGGTATTTATTGCTCAAGACGTGATTTGGGACAAAAAAAGCCCTGCTGTTAATGAGCAGAGCTTTAGGTAGTTTTTAGTTGAAACAGCTGTCTTTAGTATTGCCACCCATACCCAATCACTCCGTCATTCCACTGGCCATGCGCCTGCGTAGGCAGGAATCTATTTGAGGCTTGCTGGCCGCTTTGAGAAGACCCCTGCCTGCGCAGGGGTGACGATATATTGGGTCCGTGGAGGTAACAATGTGTGGGATAACGACAAACTCTAAAACACCGTCATTCCTGCGCAGGCAGGAATCTACTCGAGGCTTGGTGCTCGCTTTGAGAAGACCCCTGCCTGCGCAGGGGGTGACGGTATATTTGGTATGGTATGTTGAGCTGTTAAATCACTGGTGTTTCTGTTTGCACGCCGTGGTTTTGACCACGATGGCGCAACAAATGATCCAGCAATACAATCGCCAGCATAGCTTCTGCAATTGGCACTGCGCGAATGCCTACACATGGGTCGTGGCGACCTTTAGTGATCAATTGCGTTGGCTCCCCAGTTTTAGTAATCGTCTCACCCGGTACCGTGATGCTCGACGTCGGTTTTAGCGCGATATTGGCAACAATATCTTGACCGGTTGAGATACCACCTAAAATACCACCAGCGTGATTGCTCGTGAAACCTTCAGGTGTCAGTGGGTCACGGTGTTCGCTGCCCTTTTGATTAACAACATCAAAGCCATCACCAATCTCAACACCTTTTACCGCGTTGATACTCATTAGTGCGTGAGCAATGTCTGCATCTAGGCGGTCGAAGATTGGCTCGCCAAGACCAACAGGTACGTTGGTAGCAACAACTTGCAGCTTAGCGCCGATAGAATCGCCTTGCTTTTTAAGATCACGAATAAGCTGGTCAAATGCTTCTACTTTGTCGACATCTGGACAGAAAAACGCGTTATTCTCGATTTCATCCCAATCTACCTTGTCGATAGATACATCACCCATTTGCGATAGGTAAGCGCGGATTTCAACACTGAACTCTTGCTTAAGGTACTTCTTAGCAATCGCACCTGCAGCAACACGCATCGCCGTTTCGCGTGCCGATGAACGGCCGCCCCCACGATAGTCACGAACACCATACTTCTGATGGTAGGTGTAATCCGCATGACCTGGGCGGAACTTATCTTTGATCTCTGAGTAATCTTTTGAACGTTGGTCTGTGTTCTCAATTAACAGGCCAATGGATGTACCTGTCGTTTGTCCTTCAAACACACCAGAAAGAATCTTCACTTCATCTGGTTCACGTCGCTGAGTCGTGTATTTCGATGTACCTGGACGACGACGATCTAAGTCAACTTGCAGATCGGCTTCCGTGATTTCCAACCCAGGAGGGCAACCGTCCACCACACAGCCGAGTGCGATGCCGTGACTCTCACCAAATGTGGTTACACGAAAATGTTGTCCGATGCTATTTCCTGCCATTACTTCCTCTGTCTGTCCGAACAAGCGCGATGTCTATTGCGAATCTCTCAACAATTTATGCTAAGTGAAGCTAAGATTGAGTGTGAGCGCTTGTCCTTTGCTTGTCTATTCTTCGTGGATTCATAGTGACGACAAAGGCAGACGATGTAAACCCCCAAACAAAAAAACGCTGCAATTCTCATTGCAGCGTTTTTCAATCTCAGAGTCATCTCAGAATTAGTCTTTGTAAATCGAAAACTCTTCTGCGTGCTCAACAAGCTGTTCACGAGTCAACATAAACACACCGTGACCGCCGTTTGCGAACTCAATCCAAGTGAATGGGATATGCGGATACTGTTCCATCATATGCACCATCGAGTTACCCACTTCACAGATAAGAATACCGTCATCTGTTAGATAGTCAGGCGCATTTGAGAGAATGCGACGTACCAGTTTAAGACCATCAGTACCTGCTGCAAGGCCCAGTTCTGGCTCGTGCGTGAACTCTTCTGGGAGTGAGTTCATGTCTTCTTCGTCCACGTAAGGTGGGTTAGAAACAATTAGGTTGTATTTCTCTTTCGGCAGATCGCGGAAGAGATCAGAGCGAATAGGGAACACTTGCTGCTCTAAACCATGGTCTTGAACGTTTTGCTCAGCAACTTCTAGGGCATCTATTGAAATGTCAATCGCATCAACCTCAGCATCTGGGAAGGCATGCGCGCATGCAATCGCAATACAGCCACTGCCCGTACATAGGTCCATAATGCGCACTGGCTCTTCTGCCAACCAAGGTTGGAACTCAGCTTCAATCATTTCACCGATTGGTGAGCGTGGCACCAACACGCGCTCATCAACAAAGAACTCAAGACCGCAGAACCATGCTTTGTTAGTTAGGTAAGCTGTTGGGGTGCGGTCGTTGATACGTTTAATTACACGCTCAACAACACGCAAACGCTCGCTACTGGTCAAGCGCGAGTTTAAAACATGTGGTGGCACGTCAATCGGTAAGTACAGCGTTGGCAGGATTAGCTGAACCGCTTCATCCCAAGCATTATCAGTGCCGTGGCCGTAAAAAAGACCTGCTGCATTGAATCGACTAACGGTCCAACGAATCAAGTCTTGAAGTGTGTGAAGCTCAGAAACGGCTTCTTCCACAAAAATCTTATCCAAAATTGCCTCCAAAAAGCGCTACAATACTGCCAATCTAGATGTTTATTGAGTTGTCCCAGTCTATGAGCAAAAAAGACACCAACGCTGATGACGATTTCGCCCTATTTAGGGATGCAGTACAAGGCGTAAAAAAGTTGCAACAGGATACCATAGTCCAGCAGCCAAACAGAAATAAGAAACAAAAAGAACAGAAAAGAACCAACCGAGAAGCCAAAGATGCTGAGTTTTACTTCTCGGACGAGTTTGTTCCGCACCTAAGTGACGAGGGACCCACCCGTTACGCTCGCGATGACGTGTCGACTTATGAAGTGAAGCGCTTGCGCCGTGGTGTGTATGTACCGGACGTGTTTTTAGATATGCACGGGATGACGCAGCAAGAAGCGAAGCGTGAGCTTGGTGCGATGATTGCGCACTGCGTAAAGGAAAACATTCACTGTGCCTGCGTCATGCACGGCATCGGCAAGCACATACTTAAGCAGAAAGCGCCGCTTTGGCTAGCTCAGCACCCAGACGTGATGGCGTTCCACCAAGCTCCGCTGGAATTCGGTGGCGATGGCGCTCTCTTGGTCTTGTTATCCATTCCAGAGAAATAATCAGCACCTAGGGCGACACCAGCAAAGGGCGTCGCCTTATTTAGTATGCTGATCACTATAAGCAACGCAGAAAAATTAGACTATGGGTGAATGTGCCAAAGCACTTCGCCTTGTCTTCTTTCCACATCATAGTCAATGCAGACCATGCCGGACGTCGGGAACATTGGCGCACTGATGTCACCCACAAACTCCGCTGTCAAATAGCCGACCAAAGGTAAGTGAGAGACAAGCAAGATAGATTCTAGGTTTTCAACCTCAGCGATTGCAGAGACAAACTCCACCACGTTTTCTGCTTGTCCGTACGGCGTTATGTCATCGGATGTGACCACATCATCACTGCTAAACTCGCTGCTAATGGCAGCCCACGTTTGTTGAGCACGTAGATAAGGGCTAACTAGTACTTTATCAAAACGACCATAGCCTTGCTGTTTGCAAGCTCTCGCGACCACGACTGAGTTCTCTTTGCCGTGAGACGTTAATGCTCGTTGTTCGTCTGTTGGAGCATAATGAACCGCTTCCCCGTGACGCATTATAAACACTTTCATATGAATACCCGCCTGTTCGATGGCATTTCTGAGCCGCCATCTCTAGCGTTACGACCCTATCTTTGTATACGCAAATTACCTAGAAAGGTTACCTGCTCAATTATTAACTAGGGTATATACTTATTTAAAAAAATTAATTATATCAATTCACTTGCTAAAGGCTTCGACTTTCTTAACAATTTACAATGTCACACTAAAAAAGTTTGTAACTTAGTTTGCCAGTCTCTTATTGAATGATTGTAATTAAGTATTGGTGCATTCTGTTAGTACCAATAGTGAGACATCGCCTTAGTAGCCAGACGCTTGGTTAAGCAGTCCAAACCATCGCTTAATCTGGACAAGCCATCGCTTATTCTGGAGAAGATACGTGCATATAAGTCCAAATGATAATCGCTCATATCGCTACCTCACGCTAAACAATGAGTTACGCGTGCTGCTCATTCAAGATGAGCAAGCCCAAAAGTCCGCGGCTGCGCTCGCCGTTAACGTTGGCCATTTCGACGATCCCTCTGATCGCGAAGGCCTAGCGCATTACCTAGAACACATGTTGTTTTTGGGCACAGAAAAATACCCAAAAGTTGGCGAGTTTCAGTCTTTTATCAGCCAACATGGTGGCAGCAATAACGCTTGGACAGGTACCGAGCACACCTGCTATTTCTTTGATATCTACCCGAATGCTTTTGAAAAAGGGCTCGATCGTTTCAGTCAGTTTTTCACCGCGCCCCTGTTTAATGAAGAAGCGTTAGACAAAGAGCGCCAAGCCGTAGACTCCGAGTACAAACTCAAACTCAATGAGGATGGCCGCAGACTCTATCAAGTGCAAAAAGAGACCATCAATCCTGCGCACCCGTTTTCTAAGTTCTCGGTAGGGAATGTAGAAACACTCGCTGACCGTAATGGTAAAACTATTCGCGACGAGATCCTCGCCTTTCACCGCGATCAGTATTCAGCCGATATTATGACATTGGCTATGATTGGACCGCATGAGCTCGATGAGCTGGAACAGTGGGCTCAGGACAAATTCTCCGACATCACTAACAATTACCGCATTACTAAGTCGGTCGACGTTCCTTTTGTCACCGAAGAACATACCAAAGTCATGGTGCGCGTTGAGCCTGTTAAAGAGATCCGCAAGCTTATCTTGTCGTTCCCCTTCCCGGCAACGCATCAGCATTACCATCAAAAGCCGCTCTCCTATTTTGCCAACCTACTCGGTTATGAAGGCAAAGGAAGCTTAATGCTCTACCTCAAAGAACTGGGTTGGATTACATCCCTCTCGGCAGGTGGCGGAGCGTCTGGCAGTAACTACCGCGAATTCAGTATCAGCATGACTCTAACGCCTGTTGGGCTTGAACATGTTGATGAAATGATTCAGTCGGTATTTCAGTACATAGAGCTCATTAAAACTCAGGGGATGCAGGAATGGCGTTATCTTGAGAAACGAGCAGTCATGGAGTCTGCCTTCCAGTTCCAAGAGCCAGCAAGACAACTCGAGATGGTTAGTCACTTAGTGATGAACATGCAGCACTATGACGCAGATGATGTCATCTATGGCGACTACAAAATGGCAGGCTTCGATGAGGCGATGCTTGCAGAGTACGGCACTTTCTTTAGCACTGACAATCTAAAAGTCACCCTGGTGGCGAAAGATCAAGCGTATGATCGTGAAGCAAACTGGTACTTTACGCCCTACTCTGTCACCAAGTTTAGCGAGCAAGAGATCGCGTTTTTCAACCAGCAGCCTGAAAACGGCGAACTGCCTTTTGAGCTGCCTGAGAAAAACCCTTTCATCAACTACGACCTGTCGACCTACCCTTTAGAGGGCAGTGAAGAGCATCCGCAGCTTATCGAAGACCTAGACGGCTTTAGGCTATGGCACCTTCAAGATAGCCAGTTCAAGGTACCAAAAGGCGTTGTGTTTATTGCTATCGATAGCCCACATTCCGTTGCTTCGCCTCGCAATATTGTCATGACTCGCTTGTGTGTTGAGATGTTCCTCGACTCATTGTCTGAAGAGACCTATCCGGCTGAAGTCGCGGGTCTAAGCTACGATATGTACGCCCACCAAGGTGGCGTTACCCTATCTATCTCTGGATTTAGTAAGAAGCAGCCTCAATTGCTTGAGATGATTCTTAAACGATTTGCTTCGCGTGAATTTAACCCTGCGCGCTTTGAAAGCATCAAAGCTCAGATGATGAGAGGCTGGCGAAACTCAGCAAAAGATCGTCCGATTTCGCAGCTCTTTAACGCGATGACGGGCATTCTACAGCCTAACAATCCACCAAACCCTGTTTTGCTTGAGGCACTAGAAACCATATCGGTCGACGAGTTGCCGAGTTTCGTCCAGGCGATTTTGTCAGAGCTACATATAGATATGTTTGTCTATGGGGATTGGCACAAACAAGGTGCGCATGATATCGCCACTACGCTTAAAGATGCCCTTCGTATTCACAATCAAAAATACGAAGAGAGTCTAAGACCTCTTGTGATGCTTGGGCGCAGTGGCAGCTTCCAGAAAGAAGTGGATTGCGACCAAGACGATTCGGCGATTGTGGTTTACTACCAGTGTGAAGACATCAACCCGAGAAGTATCGCCTTGTATTCACTCGCCAACCATTTGATGTCAGCGACCTTCTTCCACGAGATCCGTACCAAACAGCAGCTTGGCTACATGGTAGGGACTGGCAATATGCCACTCAACCGTCACCCGGGTATTGTACTCTATGTGCAATCACCTAAAGCGGCACCTGCCGATCTGATTCGCTCCATAGATGAGTTTTTAAATGCGGTGTATATGGTCTTGCTTGAACTCAACGATTATCAATGGCACAGCAGCAAAAAAGGACTTTGGAACCAAATTTCCACCCCTGACACGACACTGCGAGGGCGTGCTCAACGCTTATGGGTAGCAATAGGCAATAAGGACACCAGCTTTAGCCAGCGTGAGAAAGTGCTTGAAGAGCTTAAGTCACTGACGCGTGCCGATATGATCCGCTTCGTTGTCAACGAGCTCAAACCTCGCACGGCAAACCGACTCATTATGCACAGCCAAGGCAAAGCGCATGTGGATGCCGCTAAGCTCGAACTAGGACGCGAGATTGGCTCTATCGAAGAGTTTCAGCTCCGACCGAAAGATACTGACCTAGGATAAAAAAACACCCCCTCTTTCGAGGGGGTGAATGTTTGTAGACCCTAAATTTATTATAAGTTACTTGTAGAAGCTTTCGTCTAAGCCCGCTCGAGTAACCAGCCCATCACATGGTGTAAATCGGTCACCGTACTTCTGAGCGTGTTCATTCATCAACTCAACCACTTTCTTGATGCCCAATGAGTCCATGTAACGGAATGGGCCACCTAGGAATGGCGGGAAGCCGATACCGAAAATCGCACCAATGTCTCCGTCTCTCGGACTACGAATAATGCCTTCATCCAAACAGCGGACCGCCTCGTTGAGCATTGGCAGTACGCAGCGAATCGCAATCTCTTTTTCTGCCATTGAGGCCTCAGGCTTTAGACCTAGAACGCTGTAGACTGAGCTATCGACCGTCTTCTTCTTGCCCTTGTAGGTGTAGAAGCCTTTGCCCGATTTACGACCTTTACGCCCATCGTTGAGAAGCTTGTCGAACACGTCAGGGCCTTGGAATCGCTCACCGAGCTCGTTGACCAAGATAGGCATGATCTTCGCGCCGATATCGACACCGACTTCATCGAGTAGTGTGATTGGACCGACCGGGAATCCGAAATCAAGTAACGCTCTGTCCAGTGACTCAATCGGCTCGTTAGCCAGCAGCACGTTTGCTGACTCATTCATGTACGGCGCAAGAATACGGTTTACGTAGAAACCAGCCTGGTCTTTTACCACAATCGGTGTCTTACCCTGCTTTCTGGCAAACTGCACCATAGTCGCGATAGTCTCTTCGGACGTCGTCTCGTGCGGAATAACCTCAACCAGTGGCATCTTGTCCGCAGGGCTGAAGTAGTGCAGGCCGACAACATTTTCTGGTCGCTCTGCCTTTTCAGCAATTTGTGCAATTGGGATCGATGATGTGTTAGTGGCAAAAATGGTCGTTGGCTTAGCATGCGTCTCTACATCATTGACCATTTGCTGCTTAAGACCTAAATCTTCAAATACCGCTTCGACCACCACGTCCGCTTTATTGAAACCGGTAAAGTCAGTACCACCTGCCATTTGAAGCATCTGAGCCTGAAGATCTGCTTTAGAGATGATGCGGCGTTTGCGCTTCTTCTCTAGCAATTTGAAGTTGTAACCAAGTGCGTTGACGATACCGTCATTAGAAACATCTTTAATGCGCACAGGGACTTTCGCTTTGCTCACGGTAACGTGGGTAATACCCGCTCCCATTAAGCCACCACCCAGAACAACCGCATTACTTACAGTGTTTGGCTGAGCATCACTACCAAACTCTTTCTTCATCTCTGTGGTAGCGAAAAAGATAGAGCGAAGTGCTTTAGACTCTGAGGTCATGACAAGCTCACCAAAGCGCTTGGCTTCATTCTCAAGACCCTTCGTCATGCCCTTTTCAAGACCAAAGCGAATCACGTCTAGAATGGCATCGGCGGCTGGATAGTTGCCACGAGTCTTCTCGTTAGTCTTTTTCGCTGCTTGGTCAAAAATGACTTTTCGACCCAACCCAGTACCCGACATAAGTACTTCTTTTTTGGTTAGCTTCTTTGCTTTACGCTTTTTGCCTTTCTCCAAAAACTGCTTCGCCACATCAAGTAGAATCGTCTTTGGAACACTGGCATCAACCACACCTAGCTTCTTGGCTTTTTTAGCGCGAAGCTGTTTGCCAGTTAGGATAAGATCCAGTGATGGAAGCAAACCAATCAATCTAGGCAAACGCTGAGTACCACCAGAGCCTGGCAGCAAACCAAGCTGAACTTCAGGTAGACCTAGTTTAGTAATGTCCGCATCACTACATACACGATAGTCACATGCTAGCGCGAGCTCTAGACCGCCGCCCAAACAAGGGCCATGAATCGCAGAAACCACAGGGAAAGGCAAATCTGAGAGCTGCTGGAACATCTCTTGGCCTTTGGCCGCTAGTGCTTGCGCCTCTTCTGCTGAAGTACACGCATCTAACATTCTTACGTCTGCGCCAGCGATAAAATTATCAGGCTTAAGTGAATGAACAATTAACCCTTTAAGGTCAGATTTTTTTTCTTCTAGTTCTGCAAACAGCTGCGACATTTCTTCTGCAAAGGCCGCTTGCAGGGTATTCATTTTCTCGCCGGGTACATCAATACCAAGCCATGCGATGTTCTGTTCATCAACCGAAAGATGAAAGGCTTTTTGTTCACTCATTATTCTACCTCCAGAACCATTGCTGCACCCAGACCACCTGCTGCACATGCCGTGTTAAGGGCTAGCCCACCGCCACGTCGTTTCAGCTCATTCAATGTTTGTGTAATCATTCGCGCACCTGTTGCGGCAAATGGGTGACCGTAAGCAAGCGAGCCACCGAGTACGTTGAACTTGTCCATATCGATTTCGCCGATAGCTTGCGAGCGACCCAGTTTCTCTTTCGCGAACTTCTCACTCGCAAACATCTTCACGTTTGACAGCGCTTGAGCGGCAAACGCCTCGTGCATATCAATTAGAGTTAAGTCAGATAGAGAGATACCCGCACGATCCAATGCCATTGGCGTCGCATAAGAAGGGCCCATCAGCATGTCTTCACGCACACCAATTGCCGAAAATGCGTACGAGCGGATGTAGCCTTTGATTTCTAGTCCCAGCTCTTTGGCACGGCCTTCTCGCATGAGCATAATCGCGGCAGCACCATCGGTGAGTGGTGTACTGTTGGCAGCAGTCACACTACCGTATTGTCTGTCGAACGCTGGGCGTAGTTTGCTATAGCTCGATAGCTCTGAGTCATGGCGGATGTTGTTGTCTTCATCCAAGCTCTTTTTGTATGGCTCAGGAAATGCCGACATCACCTCATCACGCACTCTACCTTCCTTCCATGCTTGAGACGCAAGAGTGTGTGAGCGGTGCGCCAGTTCGTCTTGTTCTAAGCGACTGATACCGTGAGATTTTGCCATCTGCTCAGCGGTCTGCCCCATAGACAGACCCGTTGAATACTCAGCCACCGCTGGCGGTACTGGCATTAGATCTTTAAACGATAGCTTTTTAAGAATGTTGAGCTTTTGACCTACAGTTTTTGTTTTACTTAGCGCAAGTAGGTTCGCAGCAAGTTTTTTAGAGACGCCAATTGGCAGTACTGAAGAAGAATCTGCACCACCAGCGATACCCGCATCGATAGTGCCAGCCATAATGCTTTCGCAAACATTGGCCGCAGCTTGGAAGCTGGTTGCACAAGCGCGCGTCACACTGTAAGCATCAGTATGGATGTTCATACCCGTTCCAAGCACGATTTCACGAGCGATGTTTGGCGCTTCAGGCATCTGTACTACCTGACCAAATACCACTTGGTCGATCAACTTAGGATCGATGTCGGTGCGTGCCATCATTTCGGCCACAACCATTTTTCCTAAATCTACTGCTGGTACTTGACTAAACTCGGTACTTTGACGGGCAAAAGGGGTACGAAGCCCCGCCACAACAGCAATTCGCTCACCGTTTCGAGTGGTGAGATCGATTTTCCCCACTTCCTTACTGCTCATAGTTTCTCCTTACTAAAGAGGTCTGACCACGCGCATTGTAACGAGATTGTTAATGATTTAAAACAGCCGTTTGATAAATATTGGTGGTTTTATTGAATAACGTGATAGGGTCGACCAAAATGGAATATGAGATTTGCGTAAAGTCGGCAACAATATGGTGTGAGAAAACAATAAGATATCGGTAGGATTTCAGGCAAAAAAAAACCACACAGATAATTGTGTGGTTGGAATCTCTAAAGCAATTAACTTGCGCCAATTGAAAATAATCAGTTTCCTGATTAGGAGAAAGTAAAGTCAGCCTTCAAAAGGAAGTGTCATCTTGCTCAACATGTTAGTCCCGAAAGACCAACGAGATGACAGGGTCTAATATAACTTCTCCACAGGTCGGAATTTTGAACTAGATCAATTTTGTGTGACTTTACTGACACCGCGGAACAAAAAATAGAGTTCACAGAGCGAAAACGGGGGCTCCTGTGTCATTAATTAAAAATTTTGGAAATAAATTCTCCAAACGTCCGGTCAACTCGGATATGGACAAACAAAGAAAGTACGAAGCACTGGTACGTGCTTATCATCGCGACCTATATCGGTACGCCTATTGGCTGTGTAAAGACAAGCCAGTGGCTGAGGATTTGGTTCAAGAAACTTGCCTTCGTGCATGGAAGTCGTTAGACAGCCTGCAAGACGAAAAGGCAGCGAAGTCGTGGCTCATCACTATCCTTCGCAGAGAAAACGCAAGACGCTTTGAGCGTAAGCAGTTTGATCTGGTGGATATCGATGACTATGGCAATGATGCCAAGGTTTCTGATGATCCGCACCACCAACAGGAGTGGCTTCAAGCACAAATTATGAAACTCGATGTCGAGTATCGAGAACCACTTTTCTTACAAGTCGTTGGTGGATTTAGTGGTGAGGAGATCGGTAATATACTCGACTTAAACAAGAATACCGTTATGACTCGATTATTTAGAGCTCGAAACCAGCTTAAAGAGATGCTTGAGTCTGAGGATGCACATAGGGGGCAACAAAATGGATGAGTTAGAATTCCGTCGTCGCGTTATGTCCGATCCTAAGGCAAGAGATCCGGAGCTGTTGGAGGCGACAAAAAATAGTGAAGCTAATGCCAAGTATCTCGATGATATTTTGGGATTGGATGCACGTATCGAACAGGCAATGAAAGTTGACGTGCCTGACGATCTTGCGGATCGTATTTTGTTCAACCAGCCGCCGGAAAACAATGTCGTCAAGGTAAGCTTTACTAAAAGAGCATTATCATTGGCTGCTTCTGTGGCGTTTGCGTTCGGTTTGCTTGTCGGTCAAGTTAACTGGGGGAATATTGTTGTGTCTGACGCACAAGCATCACTTCCAGAGATGGCCATGGAGCATTTCAACGCTGAGAAAAGCTTTATCGAATCTTTAGATGAAAATCCGTCTAAAGAACAGATCAATGCCAAGCTAACGCCGTTTGCTTACCAGTTGGGACAAAGCTTTCCGTACCACGTTTTCTACATTAATCACTGTGGATTTGGTGACTCAAATGCGATGCACATTGTGTTTGAAGGCGAGAAAGGCAAAGTCACCATGTTTCTGACAAGAATTCCAACCGAACAGGTGGAAAACTTCGACAAAGATGGTATGTCAGGCATGGTTAAGCCAATGGGAGATGCCAGTTTTGTCCTAGTGGGCGAAGAAGGTGAAAACCTAGATAAGATCGGCGAAAAGATTAATAAAATCCTTAATCCTGCATAAAAAGCAATAATAAAAGGGCCAACTCCCGCGAGCTGGCCCTTTTTTGTTTCCCCAGGCACTTTTTTAGAGTAACCACTCTAAATATACGCATAATCGATGCTTTTACTGTCAGTTAGTCGGCATTTATATACTTTTTGCGTCATTTTGATTACTGGTCTGATTTCTAATGTCTATACTAGCGATTAGGATCAGCCCCAAAATTGAGTTTTAACTCAATTTTAACCAATTAACGCCCATAAGAGGCGATGACAAAAAAAGGATGTATACTAAATGACTACTTCGCGTCTGTATAAAAAAACACTATTAGCAGTGGCAGTTTCGTCACTCACATTAGCCTCCACTCAAGCAACAGCAGCCGGTTTCCAGCTCAACTCTCAATCAGCAACAGGCCTAGGTCGTGCATTTGCGGGTGACGCAGTTATTGCAGATAACGCGTCTGTAATGTCACGTAACGCGGCAGCGATGACGCTGTTTGATTCGCACCAGTTTTCTGGTGGTGTGAACTATATTAAGACCAGCATTGATGTTAAAGACATAGATTACCTTGGCGGTGCTCAAGGTCCTATTTCTGACGTCAATAACTCGAGCGGCACTCCTGTTCCAAATATCTACTATATTCATCGTCTAAATGACCAGTGGGCACTTGGTGCTGGTATCTACTCAAACTTTGGTACTAAAAACAATTTTGATGACAATTTTGGTTCTGGACAACCAGGTATTCCAGGTCTAGTACCTGGCGCAGCTGCATTTGCTGGCACTACTGAAATTTCGAGCATTAACTATACCCTAAATGCAGCCTACCGCGTAAATGACCAATGGAGTATTGGTGCTGGTCTAGATATTATTCAAGGTTCAGGGAAACTAATTCGCAGCACTGGTTGGTCAAGTCCAGCTCCTACAAGCCTTGTGGATATCGACGTTAGCGGCGTAGGTCTTGGGTTCAACTTGGGTACTGTATTCGAGCTAAACGAAGACAATCGCTTTGGTCTAGCATACCATTACAGCCCAGAGATCGAAGCCGATGGTAATATGAGCGTACTTGGTAGCGATATCTCTAATGAGAAACTAAAACTTCCTCTGCCTAGTATGCTTGAGTTCTCGGGTTACCATAAGATCCAAGATACTAAATTCGCGGTTCACTACAGCCTACAATGGATTGGCTGGAGCGTCTTTGATACCTTAGAAACCACTGGTGGCTCTTTCACCAAAGACTACAAGTGGAAAGATGGTTACCACGCGTCATTAGGCGGCACATACTACTTAAACGACGCTTGGACACTACGAGCTGGCTATATGTATGATACTGCAGCGCAAGATCAGATTACTTCAATTTCCGTTCCAGATTCAGATCGTCAGTGGCTATCTGCTGGCTTCGGTTACAACTTCAAAAAGCACCATACGGTTGACTTCGGATTCACATACCTAATGGGTAAAGATGTATCAGTTAACGACGGTAACTCTGATGTGCTTTATGCAACAACTAAGGCCGACGCTATCCTAGCTGGTATCCAATACAGCTACAGCTTCTAAGCTAGCTCGCCAATATAACTTAAGGGTCGATTTATCGACCCTTTTTGTTGTCTCCTTGACACCAACTAGTCCAACCTTACTCTTCCAAACCTTTACATCTGTACGCCGAATTTCCACAACATCTTGATAACAACCAGCATATTCACCCATCAAATGAGCTCTACCCATATATAATTTCAAAAATACACTTTTTGTCACAAATTAGTTTTAAAGTTATTACTCTAAAAATAGAATCTTCGCTCTAAACGCAAATAATTTGAGCGAACAATAATGATAAAATCAAAATACTCTCCCCTTGCTATTGCAGTGGTAATGGGCACCTTAGCGTCTGCACAAGCGTCTGCTGCAGGCTTTCAACTTGCTGAATATTCAGCGACGGGTCTAGGGCGTGCGTACGCTGGTGAAGCAGCCATGGCTGACAACGCGGGTGCACAATGGCGTAACCCTGCGATGCTGACTTATTTAGAAGGTACACAGATCTCTGGTGGTGTGCTTTATGTTGAGCCGAATATTGATGTTAAAGGTACTTCTAGCACGCTTGGTTACACTGAAGCAAAAGACATTGCTAACAGCGCACCAGTGCCGAATCTATATGTATCACATCAAATCAACGACAAGTGGTTTGCTGGTTTAGCGCTTGGCTCCAACTACGGTATGGAAACTAATCTCGGTAGTGATTTCAAAGCAACTCAGTATGGTAATGAAGCAAAGATCATGACCGTTGAAGCTGTTGCTAGCGTTGGTTATCAAATCAATGACGCTGTTAGCGTTGGTGGTGGTGTCCGCTATGTCACTGGCGAAGGTAAAATTGGTGCGACAGCCCCATTCTCTACACCTCTCCCAGGTGGTATCAATGTCAGCAAAGGCGATTACCTCAAGTATGTGGAAGGCACCGATTCTTCATGGGGCTATGTACTTGGGGCAGCTTGGCAAATTAATCCCGACCACCGTCTAGGTTTCGCATACAAATCTGAAGTCATGATGGATTTCGAGGGTCACGGTGAAGGCATTGGATTTGGCTTTGCAGGCAAAAAGGATGGCAAACTGAGCGTTGCCCTACCAGCAACGGCAGAGCTATCATCGTTCCATCAACTAACTCAACAATGGGCAATGCACGCGAGCATCAACTGGACACAATGGAGCAGCTTCGACAAACTAGAAGCTGAGTTTGTTGATGGTCAGGTATCACCAATCAAAACGGAAAACTGGAAAGACAGCTACCGCTTTGCGCTCGGCACTACCTATCAGTTGAATAAAGAGCTGACACTACGCGGCGGTATCGCTTACGACATGTCTGCTGTCGATGATAAATACCGCACAACGACCATTCCAGAGACAGATCGTACTTGGCTAAGTGCTGGTCTTACTTACGCATTTTCTAAGCAATTTACACTCGATGGTGGTCTAACTTATATCATGGCTCGTGATGCTTCTATTACGGAACCAAGAGATGAACTTGACGAGAAAGTCGAAGCATTTGGTACGTTTGTAGGCGAAATTTCAGGCGATGTATGGATCGCTGGTATCCAAGCGAATTACCGCTTCTAAATCCATAAATACAGTTAATTAATACTATTATCCCCTTGGAAAAGGGGATCTTCCACGTCGCGTAGTAGAGTTAATTTGGGATAGCTCATCCATCACTTTTAGTTTACTACGCGCTTTGGGAGATCTTCACTTCCGTGAAGATGACGAGAAGTGTGATACCGATTGTTCGGAAACCCATCACTAGAAACTACTCATCAAAGCTATCCAAGTAGTCATCAATATACGCTTCTTGTTCCTCATCGACCGTGTCATCTACGATCTCTGCGTTGTAGTTTTGACGTTGAATATAAATATCACGAGTCAGAGCGTATGGATCGGGAGACTGCTCCAGTGTCGCTTCTTGCGATACGACTAGCGCCCTCTTCTCCATCCCCTCTAGTGCCCACTTACCAAAGCTTGCCCAGAAGTTAAGTAGCGATGCCGGTGGATATAAACCATCGACGACGTCCGCACCCTCACGTAAGATAATCGGACCGTAGCCAGGTACCATAATATAAGGTCCCTCGCCTACGCCGTAATGGCCTATTGCATCACCGAACTCTTTCTTGTCGTGTTTTTCAATACCGGCTGCAGAGGCGATGTCGATAAAGCCCAGAAGACCAAAGGTACTGTTAATCCAGAATCGGTTGAAATGGTCGAGCGCCTTACCGCCGTTACCCATCACAACATTGTTCACGGCACTAAAAGGTTCATCGAGGTTAGCGAGGAAGTTTCGAACACCCGAGCGCACAGGCACTGGTGTGTAATTAACATAAGCGAGGGAAACAGGTCTGACGAAATAAGGGTCAAGGTAGTCGTAGTTGAGTGCCCACATGGCACGGTTGAAGCCTTCAAATGGGTCGTAAACATCAGCACCCACACTGGCACTAGCTTCAAGCTCCGTTGCTGCAGAACCATCAGAAGGAGCATCGCTCGACTCGGAAGCCACATTTACGTCAGGCACGCTTTCTTCAGGCGCTGATGCCAGCGGCTCCGTTTGACTCGATACTGATTGCTGAGTCTCTACCGCCTGCTCTTCATCGGGGGCCGATGCACAGCCAAACAGAAATACGCTAGAAACAAAAACGGCAAAAAGCGTGTGCTTCTTGCCGGTTAATGCTGATTGCATAACCTCATCCATAAGCCAGTACATTCTGCGTTTGGTTTTTATGGCTCCCTATTTGTCTGATAAATAAGGAATAAACGTCAGACTGTATTAATAACCACTATGGATGAGTATAGCGGCATGCGCGCAGTCAAGCTAGCTAAAGCAACAACTTGGCTACATTTAAATTAATCGCATGCCTGCCGATTTTGATTAGTATTGTTGGTCAATAACCAACTCCACTGTATCGCCAAGCTCCGCTGGTTGACTTTCACCATACCAGTCGCCATCGCGAGTCGCTACGTTACCGTCGCTATCAACACGTGCTCGAACAATCAAACCTTCAAGGCTTGAAAGCTTACGTCCTTCCATCATGCTGTTGTTATCATCGAGAACAACAGTGCGTGGGAAAGTTCCGAGTGGGTATCGAGCTGCAGCAACTGGCATTGGCGAACCATCTGCCGGATGCACAGAGACGATTAAGGCCGCATCCTGCGGTAGACGCGCATTTGGTGATACGCTGATATTCACCGCGACCGACTTGCCTTGAACGATAGGCTCACCCATCTTAGCTTGTGCATTTTCGATACTACGAGTTAGCATCTCATAGCGGCTATCTTCAGGACCGATCATTCGCTGCATCACAGACCAGTAACGCACCGCTGCTGGGTAATCTTGACGCTCGAACGCATCAAATGCCAGTAGCGATAGCACTCGAAGGTCAACGTACTCAGACTTAAGTAAACTGTTTAGCAATCCACGTGCACGGTTCTGATCCATCTCATCTTGAGACATCATCAGCGCCTGCGCGTAGCCAAGCTTCACATCAGCGTCTTCAGGCTCAAGGCGATAGGCATTTTCCATCGCATCTGTCGCGGTGGTGACATCACGATTAGCTAGTGCGATTCGACCCAGTAGCAACCAACCTGTTGAGTCGTTGCTCTGATAGTGAAGACGAGTACGAAGCGCTAGCGTCAAATCTTGCATTTCGTCTTCTGTCATTGGTTCAGCCGATCCTGCCATCAACTTTTTAGACAGCTCGGGTAGACGACCTGACACTTCTTGCCAGTCTTTCACCTTAGACGCACCGCCAAAATGCATGTACATGCCGTATGTCATTACCACAATCAGCGCAACTGACGGGATCAGTACGGTCATAGGTGACAGTGAGGTTTTTTCAACCTTGTCCTGCTGTGGAATATCATCAAGGAGTGATTGTTTTAGGTCATCAATCAGATCCTCTTGGTTTTCCACCAAACCTTCATTGGCTTCTTCTTCAAGCTCTGTTAAACGGTCTTTGTAGAACGCTTTGTTGAGCTCATCACGAAGCTGCTCGTCTTTATTCGCTTTTTTACTGTTAAGCGTCATCGCCAACAGTACGACAGCGACAATGACCAATCCGACTGTGGATATCCAAAATAGTGTCATTACTGCTTATCTCCAGTCTCTTTTTCTTCTTCGAGCAAAGCTTTTAGTTTGGCTTCTTTTTCTTCATTCCACTTTTCTGCTTCAACCACTTTTTGCGCGCGGTTGTTGCGACTGCGGACAATGATAAGACCGAAACCAAGTACAATCACAAACAGCGGACCAAGCCACAGAATAGAAGTCGCAAGCGTCAGTGGTGGGTTGTAAGTAACGAAGTTACCGTAGCGAGCAATCATGTAATCGACAATCTCGTCTTTAGATTTGCCCTCTTTAGTCATCTCATACACTTTTTGGCGAAGGTCCTGCGCAAGCTCTGCATTAGAATCGCCAATGGTGTTGTTCTGACACTTAGGACAGCGAAGCGTATGGCTCAGCTCTTTGAACTGGTTTTCTTGCTCTAAGTTATCAAACTCATGAATCTCAATCGTCGCGTTTACAGCAAACGCCAACATCAAGCTTGATGCCAGTGCGATTAGCCACTTTTTCATTGTGTCGCCTCCTCTAGCATCTGTTGATACATAGGCTGAAGCTTCTCAGCCCAGTTTCGTGCATTCACATCACCTACATGGCGGTAGCGAATCACACCGTTCGCATCAATAAGAAAGGTCTCAGGTGCACCGTACACACCTAGGTCCAAACCTAACATGCCATTACCATCAAACAGGCTGATTAGATAAGGGTTGCCAAGCTCATTTAGCCACTGTACCGCTTTATTGCGCTCATCTTTGTAGTTAAGGCCGATGATCTTAACGCCATCAGCAGCCAGTTCGTTTAGGTACTGGTGCTCGGCGTAACATGTTGGACACCACGTCGCCCATACGTTAAGCAGCAGTGGCTCACCCTTGAAAATCGCTTGGTCGTATATTTTGCCCGGTTCTGCTAGATCCTCTAAGTGAAACTCAGGGACTTCTTTGCCGACCAATACAGACTCTAGCTTGGTTGGGTCATCACCAGCTTGGTTGCGACCAAGCTGGATAGCGAACACAGTGACGAGAATGAGAAACGCAACCAACGGGATAAATAGAATCTTCTTATTCATTACGCCTCTCCCTCTGCTTTACTACCTTTCCTGAAACGGTAACGTTTATCGCTGATAGCTAGACCACCACCAATCGACATCAGAATCGCACCAAGCCAGATCCAACGTACAAATGGTTTGTGGTAGATACGAACTGCCCACGATTTACCATCGTCCAGGCGCTCACCCATCGCAATGTAGAGGTCTCGAGTCACGCCGCGATCAATCGCTGCTTCTGTCATCATAGACTTAGCGGTGCGATAGAAGCGTTTTTCTGCGTGTAGTGTATTGATGTACTTACCATCTTTCGTTATTTCAAAGTCGGCAATGTAACCATCGTAGTTCGGACCGTCTTTGTCACGTACGCCTTTGAAATAGAAGTCATAGTCGTAGACTTGGTAGTGTTCACCTGGCGCTAGACGAACATCGCGCTCGATGCTGTAAATCTGAACCATGGCAATACCAATGATGCTTACCGCTAGACCTAAGTGACCAAAAATCATTGCCCAGTGACTGCGCGGTAGCTTCTTCACACCTTCAGCAAACGTATGACGGTGCGTAGCACGTTGGTATAGTTCAAAGCCGTGCATCGTGATAATCCAAGATGCCATCAACCAACCTAGGAATGCCATTCCGGTAAAGTACTCAGCAAGCACCACCATCATGAGCGCAGAGAACGCCACTGAGATAATGCCCGAAATCAGCATTGGCTTAGCAAGCGTCGATAGCTTGTCGCGCTTCCAACGGATCAGAGGACCAATACCAAGTAGGAAAGAGAATGGAATCATCAACCACGCAAATAGCATATCGAAGAATGGTGCACCTATAGAGACAGAGCCCAAACCGATTTGCTTGTGAACTAGCGGCAACAAGGTACCTACCAGAACAACCACGAGTGCTGCCATAAGGAGAACGTTGTTACCAAGTAACGCGTTCTCACGAGATAGAAGGTCAAAGTTGCCTCGGGCACGTACTGACGCACCTTTTAGTGCAAACAATAGTAGCGAGCCACCGATAACAAACACGAGGAAGCCTAAGATAAACATACCGCGTGATGGGTCAGAGGCAAACGCGTGCACTGATACCAAAATACCTGAACGAACTAAGAACGTACCAAGCAAACTTAGTGAGAATGCCGAGATTGCTAATAATACTGTCCACGCTTTGAATGTACCGCGCTTCTCAGTCACCGCAAGCGAGTGCATCAGAGCGGTACCTGCGAGCCACGGCATAAACGATGCGTTTTCTACTGGATCCCAGAACCACCAGCCGCCCCAGCCAAGTTCGTAGTACGCCCACCAAGAGCCTAGTGCGATACCCAGCGTTAGGAAAACCCACGCCGCCGTTGTCCAAGGACGAGACCAGCGTGCCCATGCCGTATCCAAACGACCTGACATCAGAGAGGCAATCGCGAAAGAGAAGGCAACAGAGAAACCTACGTAACCCATATAGAGCATTGGCGGGTGAATGATTAAGCCCGGGTCTTGCAATAGTGGGTTGAGGTCACGTCCATCTACGGGGAAGAAAGGTAGAGTCCGTAAGAATGGGTTAGAAGTTACGATGATGAACAGCAAGAAGCCGACCGTGATCATACCCATGACTGCGAGAACGCGAGCCACAGATTCTTGAGGCATACCGCGACTGAACATCGCAACCGCAACGGTCCATGCAGCTTGGATCAGTACCCATAACAGTAGCGAACCTTCGTGCGCACCCCAAACCGCAGTTAGGCGATAGTACCAGGGCAGTTGGGTATTCGAGTTGTTCGCGACGTACTGAATAGTAAAGTCGTTAACATAAAACGCCCATTCCAAAATAAGGAATGAGATCAATAGCATGATGAACATACCCCAAGACAAAGGTCTTGCAGTGTTCATCAGCATGGTATTATTTCGTGACGCGCCGAAGAGCGGCAAAATACTCAGAAGCACTGATAAACTCAGAGAGAGTATCAGTGCAAAGTGACCAATTTCAGCAATCATTGACCGCTTCCTTGTTTTTGTTCTGCAGAGTACTGAAGCGGTTCATGTGTTTTCTTCATCGCTTCAGCAATTTCAGGTGGCATGTATTCTTCGTCGTGCTTAGCAAGTACTTCGAATGCCTCGATTTTGGTTGGTTCAACGAGAACACCCTGAGCCACGATACCTTGTCCCTCACGGAACAAATCAGGCAGGATACCATCGTAAACCACTGTCACTTTAGGGCCGACATCCGCAAGATCAAAGCTCACGCGAAGTGACTCTGAATCGCGGCTGACCGAGCCTTCGACAACCATGCCACCAATACGTAAACGCTGACCGATCTCTGGCTTAGCACCATCCTTCTTACCGTTTACCAACTCCGTTGGCGTATAAAACAAGTCCATATTTTGATTAAGTGCATAGAGAATCAAACCCACAGTGGCGCTGATACCAATGAAAATGGCCAAAATGATGCCGAGCCTTTTCTTACGTCTTGGGGTCATAGTGTGTTCTCCATATTCTTAGCCGCGTCGATACGAGCTTGACGATCAACTTTGGCTTGTACGTCTTTAAGAAGTTTTTTACCACGTGACACGCTGGTCACCAGAAGAATAATCATTGCTAAAAAGGTGATGCCAAACGCGCTCCAAACATAGGAGGCGTAACCACCCATCGCGAAAAAGTCACTCAAGGATTCAAAATGCATAGTGATTACCCCTTCTGATTCGATCGCGTTGCTAACGCAATCACCCAAGGCCTGTGGCCTTCTTTACTAATAATTTCGTTACGCAGACGAATGAGCGTCAGAGCACCGAAGAAAAATGCGAAACCAAAAATGTTGAGCAGAAGTGGCCACAACATGTCATTTGAGATAGAAGGCTTCGCAAACTTAGTGATGGTCGCGCCTTGGTGAAGCGTGTTCCACCACTCTACTGAGAAGTGAATGATTGGCAGGTTGATAACACCAACAATGGCTAGAATGCCGGCCGCCTTGGCTGCCGTTTTTTGGTCATCGAATGCGTGGTAAAGCGCGATAACGCCAAGGTAAAGGAATAGCAAGATCAATTCTGAAGTCAGACGAGCATCCCATACCCACCATGCGCCCCACATAGGTTTACCCCATACGGCACCAGTTAAAAGAGCGATAAAGGTGAACACTGCACCGATCGGAGCCATAGCCAATGCGGCCATACTTGAAAGCTTCACTTGCCACACCAAGCCAACAAAAGCAGCGATGGCCATCGACATGTAAACACCCATCGACCAAATGGCAGATGGCACGTGTATGTAGATGATTCTGAAACTATCACCTTGTTGGTAATCGGCAGGCGCATAAGCTAGCCCCCACACAGTACCAATCGATAGACAGGCTAATGCAAGCGTTGCAAACCACGGAAGTAGCGTGCCACACAGATTGTAAGTGGTTTCGGGTTTGGCATAGGGATGAAGCCATTTCCACATAGTGTTTCTCACTCTTTGACGACATTCTTAACATTGCGTTTTCGCAATGATATTGGCGCTATTGTTTTAGTTTACGCTGACTCTTAGGGCTGCGCTGATGGCAAACGGGGTTAGAGTCATTGCACCCGCAAGCATCGCAGCCAATAAAGCTAACTGACCATTATACGCAACCCCCAAGGAAGCAGCATCAATAGCAGAAGTAGCAAATATTAGAATTGGGATATAGAGCGGCAGAACAAGCAAACTCAGTAGTACGCCGCCTTTTTGTAACCCCACCGTTAGCGCGACACCAATCGCACCAATAAAACTTAACGTGGGTGTACCGACCAACAGGGTCAGTACCACCGCAATCCATGTATTGCTATCTAGTGACAGCAAGATAGCCAACAGCGGGCTAATAATAATCAGTGGCAAACCAGTCAGCAGCCAATGCGCTATGATTTTTGCCATTACCACAAGCTGAAGCGGTATTGGCATCAGCATCATCTGCTCAAGTGAACCGTCTTGAAAGTCGTCTTTAAACAGACGCTCCAACGATAACAGCGCCGAAAGCAATGCCGCTACCCATACGATGCCCGCTGAAATACGAGCAAGTAAATTTGGCTCCGGACCAATGCTCAATGGAAACAGCGTGATAACGATAATAAAGAACCACAGTGGATTGAAAATATCCGCTTGGCGGCGAAATGCGATCAACAGTTCACGACGGATGATTTTCATCATGGAATTAAGCATCATCGATCACACTCCTAACACAATTTTTCTTAGTTTAGGGTTATCGCTAAACATATCTTGGTGAGTCGTCAGTAACACAATCCCACCTTTGTTAGCATGCTCTAGGAACAAGTTCTCCAGCACTTTTACGCCTTGCTTATCAATCGCAGTCAGCGGCTCATCAAGGATCCAAAGCATCTGTTCGCTTAACCAAAGGCGCGCCAATGCGACGCGTCGTTGCTGACCTGCAGACAACTGAGCAACCGGTACATCTTCACGGCCCGCTAAACCTACTTGAGTTAGCGCGGCAAAAATTTGTTCATCGGTAGTGTGAGGAGCATGGATAGATTGGTAGAACCTAAGATTTTCTAGAGCAGTAAGATCGCGCTTAACACCGGTTTGATGTCCGAGAAATAACAGTGCTTGGTGGAAATCTTCTCGATTCGACTCGATGGTTTCACCATTCCACTTGATTTCCCCTTCTTCTTTATCACCCAGTCCGGCAACGATACGCATCAACGTTGTTTTGCCTGTTCCATTGCGACCTTCGATCTGTACGAGGTCTCCGGATTGTAACGAAAATGATAAATTCTCGAAGAGTACGCGCTCATCACGAATCGCGGTTAAATTTGTTACTTCTAACATTCAATTAAACACTGGTTCGACTGGGCGTCCATCTTACCATAGCTACCCTAGCGTGAAACGATTATGATCAAATACGCTTCACGAAACTTAGTAAGAAACAATAAATTACTGTTCTTTAACTGAAATATCTAACCATAAAGTGGTACATGCTGACATAATCCTTCACATTTCGATGCGACATAGAATACCAAACTGCATTCGTTGGGCGAATTAGAAAGCGTAAAAGATTGTTACGACTGTTATTTTGATATGTACAGGACATCAATAATTCATTAATGCCCTGTAAAGTTAGCGAGATCGTTTTTGAGGAGAATATTGCGACGCAGGTCGACGCTGAGGTTGAGCACGGTCTTTGTGGAGAGGCGGAACCTTCTCCTTACCTGCGATTTTCTTTTGCAAAGAGAGCATCAACTCAGCCTCCGCTTTTGGCAGTTCACACTCTTCTATAAGCTCGTTGATATCGGCACCCAAACGAACCATTTTATTGGCACGAGTATAAAGGCGACCATCATTGTCGACGTTTTCTAGCTCAATGATACGCTCGGTTAGGTGAACGATGATCTCTTCTTGCTCAGAGACCTTCTGTCCAAGGCCAACCAAAACAGAACGTACTTCAAGCAGTTGCTTGTTGCACTTCTCCACTTCTTTCTCGAGTGCACGCTTTTGCTGACGTGCGTGTGTCTTGTGCATGTTTAATCCACGATGCACTTTCACCAACCAAACGAAAAGGACAACGACAACCGCCACCCCTCCCCAAAGAAGAGGTGACGTCAAAGACACAGCATCAAGCATTATAGGTAAGCCATCTCATCCCACTCATCTTCAGAGAGTAGTTTATTTAGGTCAACAAGGATAAGAAGTTTGCCATCACGGTTGCTAACACCCTGGATAAACTTGGCACTTTCATCAGTGCCCACACTTGGTGTCGTGTCGATTTCTGAAGAACGTAGGTAAACAACTTCTGCAACGCTATCAACCAAAATACCAATCACTTGGCGCTCTGATTCAATCACGATGATGCGAGTGTTGTCCGTGATTTCGCCCTGCATAAGACCGAAGCGTGAACGGGTATCAATAACAGTAACCACGTTACCACGCAGGTTGATAATACCTAGTACATAATCTGGAGCACCTGGTACGGGTGCAATTTCTGTGTAACGCAGAACTTCACGTACCTGCATTACGTTGATGCCGTAAGTTTCCTCTTCTAGTTGAAAAGTCACCCATTGAAGAACTTCATCGTTCGATTGTTCTTTTCTTAGTTCAACATCCATCGTTTGAGACATAGTCTTCCTCTCAATTTCATCTTCAACACCGACATCATGAGCATCGGGTGTTTAGCATCAATATTGTTAATTACTGTACTGATTTAACATCTAAACCAGCATTAAGCATATCTATTAGTTCAGACACATGAACCAGCGCACACATTTGCTGTTTAACCATGCCAGCGAGCCAAGGACGCTTACCTGCTTTCTCACGCCAGCGAACCGCTTCAGGCGCCAGCTGTTCGGTGCCCTTTAGTTCTGTGGCTGCAAGTCCCCAGTTGCTCTCGCCCAACATCACAATGTATTGGTAGTCTTCTTTGTGGCTATCATCTTGGAGCACATCAGACATTACCCACATTGCGGTGTCGACGACATCGAGCTTATTCTCACGGCTTGACTGCAAGCCGAGATACCAAGCTGGGCGACCAATTAGATGGCTGAGTTCGGCAATTTGATGTATGCCTCCTAGTTCATCTAAGGGGACAGCAAACGTCATGCCGTTCACATCAAAGTAGAGAACCTGAAATCCTTCAGTGCGTTCGCCGTTTTGCCAAACAACCTCGGCCCCACCACCATTGCTAGAATCTAAAGAACTTGCGGTTGCTTCTATACTATCGGCAGCTTGCTCTAGCTCTTGAGCACCCATTGAAATCTGTACTGGTTCGAACGACTCCGCAGCGGTTTCTATTTCACTTACAGGATGCTCTGGCTCAATACTCGTGACGTCCCAGCTCTGAATTTCTTCTTCAACGGGCACTTCCACTTCAGGTACAACGATTTCTGGTTGAACCTCTGTTTTTACTTCGATTTCGGTGTCGACTTCGATATCGACTTGCTGCTGCAAGCCACTAAACAGCTTTTCGAGATTTTTAAGATCGGGTTCTTCAGCAAACTCGTCAAACGCCCGGTCATAATCATTGACCGTGACACGTTGAGTTGCCGCCTGCATGCTCGGCTGATATGGCTCTGGCTCTGGCTCTGGCTCTGGCTCTGGCTCTGGCTCTGGCTCTGGCTCTGGCTCTGGCTCTGGCTCTGGCTCTGGCTCTGGCTCTGGCTCTGGCTCTGGCTCTGGCTCTGGCTCTGGCTCTACAGAGATTTCCTGCAATGGTTCACCAAAGTCAACCAAGAGTTCTTCGTCTTGCTCGAGACCAAGCAGTGCAGAAAAATAATCATCCAGCGCTTGTTCACTTGAGAGTGGCGCAGTATCAGCTTTCATCTTGCGCGAGCCTCTCCAAGTAAATCAGTAGTTGTTTGTATGCAAACACACCGCGACTGCCAGCTGCAAAATGAGAAGCCGGCATATGCTTTAAGCTCGCATCACGAAACTTAGTATCAATCGGCACCGCCGAACTCCATACCTGAGATGGGTAATCGTGTTTCAACTGAGTCAAGGTCTGCAAAGATGCACGCGTGCGCTTATCATACATGGTTGGCACAATCGTCACCTTGAATGGACGCTGACGTGACTTCTGCATAATCGCCAATGTACGAACCATGCGCTCAAGGCCTTTCATCGCCAAAAACTCAGTCTGAACAGGAATCAGGATTCGGTCACTTGCCGCTAGCGCATTGACCATCATCACACCAAGAATCGGTGGACAATCGATAAGGACATAATCGTATTCGTCACGAATAGCCATCAAAGCACGCTTTAAGATAAGCCCCATTCCACTGCGGTTGCCCATTACGCGATCAAGCGTCGCCAGCGACATATGCGCTGGCATGATATCGATATTATCGATATGGGTATTGTGGATGAGCGGCTTCACTCGGCTATCACTAAACTCCTTTAGCTGAAACAGATCGAACAAGCTGTGCGACAGCTGATCTGAATCCATCCCAAGATATGTGGTAAGTGAAGCATGAGGGTCGGTATCGATCAGAAGAACACGGTGCCCTTTTTGACTCAGCAATCCCGCTAATGTCACTGTGGTCGTGGTTTTACCCACGCCCCCTTTTTGGTTAGCAACGCTCCATACGATCATATTACTGTCTCTTTAGCTCGACCAAAATGCGCTCAGCAATTCGGTCTAGCGGCAAATCTTCAGTTGAGATGCCGGCTTTGGCTACCGCTTGCGGCATACCATAAACCACGCAAGATTCTTCATCTTGAGCCCAAACAGTGGAGCCTGCACTCTTGAGCATCCGAGCACCTTCGCGACCATCTGCACCCATACCGGTCAGCACCATTGAAAGCACCTTGTCTTGGTAGATTTTTGCTGCAGAGCCAAATGTCACGTCGACACATGGTTTGTAATTCATGCGCTCGCCACCGTCCAAGATGCGGATCTTCGCACTTCCCGCACGACCCTCCAGCATCATCTGCATGCCACCAGGCGCCAAATAAGCAACGCCAGGCTGGAGCACATCGCCATCGGCCGCTTCTTTCACCGTGATTTGACACAGTGAGTTCAAGCGCGCAGCAAAAGCCGCGGTAAACGTCGCTGGCATATGCTGAATCAGCAGAATAGGATGTGGGTAGTTCGATGGCAGCTTAGTCAGTATCTTCTGTAGCGCAACTGGACCACCGGTTGAGGTGCCAATTGCGGTTAGCTGATAGCTCTTGCCACTGCTTCTAAATCGAGATGCAGGTGCTGCGATAGCAGGTCTACCAACCGAAGACGCAGATTCCGTCGCACGAGTGGTTGATACGCGCGCCGCCGTTGGTGTAACTGGGCGACGAACAGCCGTGCGTCTCATTAACGCACGACGACTTGCGATCTGCTGAACTCGCTGTTGCAACAAGGTCACCGCTTCGTCTTTATTACGAGCGATGTCTTCAAATTTCTTCGGTAGAAAATCTAATGCACCAGCCTCTAACGCATCAAGAGTCGCCTTTGCGCCTTCATGCGTTAGCGAAGAGAACATCAAGATAGGTGTTGGCTGAGCACTCATGATCTCACGGACCGCTGAGATGCCATCCATAACGGGCATCTCAATATCCATAGTGATCACATCAGGCTTTAGTGCCAACGCTTTTTCGACCGCTTCTTTACCGTTGACCGCCACATCAATCACTTCCAGACGTGGCGCCGCATTGATAATGTCACTGACTCGACGACGGAAGAAGCTCGAGTCATCGACAACTAAAACTTTTAACGACATAACCTTCCTTATCAGATACGCGATGCTGCTGCGTACTGCTTAAGCAAGTCAGGCACGTCTAGAATCAATGCAATATGTCCATCACTGGTGATAGTTGCGCCCGCCATACCTGGCGTACCTTGCAACAAACTATCTAGAGGTTTGATAACCACCTCTTCTTGACCAATCAAGGTATCGACGACAAAGCCAACGCGTTGGCTGCCAATCTGAACGATCACTACGTGTCCATGACCAGTACGCTGCTGCGCTCGAGCCGTGTGAGGTGCGAGCCAATCTTGGAGATAGAACAGCGGAATGGATTTATCTCGAACAATAATCGTAAGCTGACCATCAACCACATTGGTACGGCTCAAATCAAGATGGAAGATCTCATTCACGCTCGCAAGCGGCAATGCGAATGGATTCTTACCTACGCCAACCATCAATGTCGGTAGAATCGCCAGCGTTAGCGGTACCTTGATAGTAATCTTAGTGCCTTTACCCAGCTCCGAATCGATATCAATCGAACCATTCAAGGTGTTGATCGCCGTTTTAACCACGTCCATACCTACGCCACGACCGGAAATATCCGAAATCTTCTCTTTACTTGAGAAGCCAGGCATAAAGATGAGGTTGAAACACTCTTTATCTGTAAGACGTGAAGCGGCGTCTTCATCCATCATGCCACGCTTAACAGCAATGCCACGTAGCTTATCTGGGTCCATACCACCGCCATCATCAATGATAGCGAGCTCGATATGGTCGCCTTCTTGAGATGCAGACAGAGTGATCTTTCCCGTGCGAGACTTACCTGACTCTTCACGAGCGTCAGGCATCTCGATACCGTGGTCGACCGAGTTACGCACCAAGTGGATCAATGGATCCGCTAGTGCTTCAACGAGGTTTTTATCAAGATCGGTATCTTCACCCTGCATTTCTAGCACGATGTCTTTATTCAGGCTGCGCGCCAAGTCGCGAACCACGCGCGGGAAACGACCGAAGACTTTCTTGATAGGCTGCATGCGGGTTTTCATTACCGCACCTTGAAGGTCGGCAGTGACCACATCTAGATTAGAAACGGCCTTGGACATTTCTTCGTCATTGCTGTTCAAACCTAAGCTAACCAAACGGTTACGAACCAATACAAGCTCACCGACCATGTTCATGATGGTATCAAGCGTCGAAGTATCAACGCGCACGCTCGCTTCTGCTTGCGGTTTTTTCGGCGCGACAGCAGTGGCTTTTTTCTCAGCAGGTAGCGATTTTTCGCTGTTTGCTAACGGTGCTGCTGGTGCTGCCGCAGGTGCTGGAGCGGGAGTTTCAACAACGGGTGCTGGCTCAACTGGCGCTGGCGCCGTGTTCATTGATACTGGCTTGGTTGCTGCTTCTAGTTCATCAGGCGAAGGACCTTTGCCTACACCGTGCAGCTCATCAAGCAGCTTTTCGAATTCTTCATCCGTCATCAAATCACCACCTTCGTTGACAGAAGGTGTTGCGCTTGCTGCTGGTTTCACAGGCTCGGCTGGAGCCGCAGGTGCTGGTTGAGCATCGCCCGCAGACGGTCCTTTACCCACGCCATGAAGCTCATCAAGCAGTTTTTCGAATTCGTCATCAGTGATATCAGATGAAGCCAAATCGCTTGCTGTGGTTGCAGGTGTCTCTACGACTGTCATTTTTGGAGCTGAACTGGCTTTAGTTGGACTGCCGCCCTTACCGTGCAATTCATCTAACAGACGCTCAAACTCATCTTGGGTAATATCGTCGATAGAACCACCGGCGGACACTTCTGACGTTGTCGCAGGTGTTTCTAATACAGGCGCTGGTGCTTCAACTACTGGCTCTGGAATATCTACAACTGGAGGTGGTGTTGGCGCAGCGGCTACTGGTGCAGACTCATCTGCTGACTCAGGACTGCTAAGGCGATGCAGTTCATCCAACAACGCTGGGTCAGCCGGTTCAATGGATTCCATGTTTTGAACGGATTGGAACTGGTGGTTAACCGTGTCCAACGCTTTAAGCATGGTGTCCATCAAGCTCGCATTGACTGAGCGCTGGCCATTACGCAGAATGTCAAAGACGTTTTCTGCACCGTGACAGGTGTCTACAAGTTCAGTTAACGCTAGGAAACCTGCGCCACCTTTAACCGTGTGGAAACCTCTAAATATTGCATTTAAGAGATCTTTGTCTTCTGGATTGTTCTCAAGCTCAACAAGTTGCTCTGAAAGCAGCTCTAGAATTTCACCCGCTTCCACAAGGAAGTCCTGAAGGATCTCTTCATCTAATTCGTAGCTCATAGTCACCCCTAAAACCCAAGACTGGAGAGTAAGTCATCCACTTCATCTTGCGAAGCAACGGCATCATCACGCTCATGAGGATTGATGATTGGTCCTTCAACGCCAGAGATCGTTTGCTTTGGTTTTGTAGTTGTTGGTTGTTGTTCGTCACTGAACACTTTCAAGATTTCCACAAGTCTCGTTTCCACTTCGCTTACCAAGGTGATAACGCGACGAATGATTTGTCCAGTAAGGTCTTGAAAGTCCTGTGCCATAAGGATATTGGTGAGCTGAGTGCGCAGTTCGGTACTGTCGCCTTCCACCTGACTTAGCAAGTCATCAATGCGATGACACAGGTCTTTAAATTGCTGTAGCTCGAGCCTGCCATGCATCAACTCATTCCACTGTGGGCGCACTTGAGTAAGGCACTCATGCAGGCTGTCTGCCATTGGCAAACAGCGTTCTACCGCATCCATAGTGGTATTCGCTGATACTTCGGTTTTGTTGATGACATACTCAAGGCGGTCACGTGCTTCTGGGATTTCGTCGTTCGCTATCTCGTTAAGACGCGTGTCGTAGCTAAATTCCGTTAAAGCATCATGGAGGTCTCGTGTTAACGCACCGACCTCTTGCAGCACTTTACTCTCGCTGCCACCTTGGATCATCATGACTAGCTCATTTGCTTCCTGCTGCTTGTCTTGTTCCAACAAGTCAACAAGCTGCTTAGCTTGTTCCAATGAAATCATTCTGATATAGCCGTCTGCTATTTATGGCGTCTTATAAACGCTCAAAAATTTTATCTAGTTTTTCTTTTAATGTTGCAGCGGTAAATGGCTTAACGATATAACCGTTTACACCAGCTTGCGCCGCTTCAATGATCTGCTCACGCTTTGCTTCAGCAGTGATCATCAGCACTGGAAGGTGCTTGAGCTCTTCATCCGCACGAATATGGCGCAGAAGGTCGATACCTTGCATACCTGGCATGTTCCAGTCAGTTACTACAAAGTCAAAATCGCCTTTCTTGAGCATAGGTAGTGCCGTCAAACCATCATCGGCTTCCAGCGTGTTGCTAAAGCCCAAGTCGCGCAATAGGTTTTTGACGATACGTCGCATTGTTGAAAAGTCGTCAACAATCAAGATTTTCATGTTTTTATTCAAAATTGCCTCCACTGAAAGCAAGATCAGTGTTTATTAATTATTATCTGTCCAAGCGCTAAGCTTGGTTCGAAGACGCTGCATAGATTGACTCAGAATTTGGCTAACGCGCGATTCGCTGACGCCCAAAACTTCGCCTATCTCCTTCAAATTTAACTCTTCGTCATAATACAGGGATAACGTTAATGCTTCACGCTCTGGGAGCGATTTTATTGATTCTATTAACGCTTCGCGGAACGCATCATCTGCGACACCCTGGAATGGCGAATTGTCCTCTTCATCTGCTACAGATACAGAGTCTTCAGAAACGCCAAGGTCTTCAATACCAACCAGTCTAGAGCAGTTAATGTCTGCAAGTGCTTTGTGGTATTGAGCTAACCCCATTCCCAAATGGTTAGCTACCTCTACATCAGTAGGGTCTCGATTGAGTTCTACCTCTAACGCCGAAATAGCCTGCGAAATATCACGACTGTGTTTGTGCACCGAACGAGGTACCCAGTCGCCGCGACGAATATCATCCAGCATCGCACCTCGAATGCGAATACCAGCGTAGGTCTCAAAGCTTGCACCTTTGCTACCGTCATAATTTTTCTGAGCCTCAATCAAGCCGATCATTCCAGCTTGAATCAGGTCTTCAACCAACACGTTTGGTGGCAAACGCCCAATTAAATGGTGAGCGATACGTTTCACCAATACTGAGTATTTCTCCAAGAAAGCTTGCTGACCACTCAAATTGGCATGCTGGTCATAGGTCAAAGCTTTATTCACCAAACGGTTCCTCTAGTGCTTCTGTTCTGTTGAGAAGTCTCTCGACGAAAAACTCCAAGTGACCACTCGGCACTTTTGGAATCGGCCACATCAGGGCTTTATTCGCCAATGAACTTAGTGCCAGTGCCGCTGGAGAGCGTGGGAATGCATCAACCACAATCTTCTGTCTTTTCACTGCTTGTCGCACTTTATCATCTAATGGAATGCAAGCGACTAACTCAAGACTCACATTCAAGAATCGTTCTGTGACTAATGTCAATTTTGTAAACAATTCTCGACCTTCGCGATAGCTGCGTACCATGTTTGCAACGACTTTAAAGCGTTGAACTTGGTGCTCACGACTCAAGAGTTTAATCAATGCATAGGCATCAGTAATCGACGTTGGTTCATCACACACCACCACAACAACATCTTGCGCGGCGCGAGAAAAACTCACCACCATGTCAGAAATGCCCGCTGCGGTATCAACCAACAGAACGTCCATCTCTTCTTCAAGGCTGCCAAAGGCGCGAATGAGTCCCATGTGCTGGGCATGACTCAGTTCAGTCATGCTTTGAGTACCAGAGGTTGCCGGGATGATCTTAATACCATGAGGACCTTCCACAATGGCGTCTTTAAGCTCACACTCTCCAGCTAGGACATGGCCTAGGTTTTTCTTCGGTCGAATACCGAGCATAACGTCAACGTTAGCAAGACCAAGGTCAGCATCAAGTACCATGACTTTTTTACCTTGGCGAGCCATACAAATTGCGAGACCAAGCGTGACATTGGATTTACCAACACCGCCTTTACCACCAGTGACAGAAATGACTTTAGTCAAAGTAGGTTTAGTCAAACGTCTAAGGCCACTGGCCTGATCATGTATCATGTTATTTGTCATTTTCGCTTGCATCTAAACCCCCTCCATATCACTGTTCCAGAAGTGAGGTTCATTCTCTGTCGACTTCTCTAATAATTCGTTGGCTTTCGCGACCATATATTTTGGCTGCGCGATCACTATGTCTTCCGGTACACGCTGACCATTTGCGATGTAGGTAACCGGCAGTGCATTTTGTACAACGACGCTAATAAACTCACCTAGGCTGAGCGACTCATCCAACTTGGTCATTATGCAACCTGAAAGCGGAATTCTTCTGAAATGATCCAAGGTCTCTTGTAATACTTGCCTCTGAGCCGTAGCTGGGAGAACAAGATAACTATGGATAATTTCGCCACTTTCCTGCATGAGAGTATCAAGTTGCTCTGAAAGACGGACATCACGTTGTCCCATGCCGGCTGTATCGATCAAAACCAAACGTCGATTTCTCAACTGATATAGTACATCGGCAAGTTCTTCAGAATCTTTAGCCACTCTCACAGGGCAGCCCATAATTCGGCCATAAATCGAAAGTTGCTCGTGAGCACCTATACGATAGGTGTCGGTAGTGACCAGTGCGACGTTATCAGAGCCATACTCCATTGCCGCACGAGCCGCTAATTTAGCGACTGTCGTGGTTTTGCCCACACCAGTCGGGCCAAGTAGAGCGACAATGCCTCCTTGACGCAAAATGTCTTGCTTACTAATAACGATTTGGTCAGAGACCAGAGATAGCAGTGCTTTCCACGCCTTTTGTGGCGGTGTGTCCTCTGGAATATAGCAGGCCAGCTGGTCTGAAAGCTCTGGTGAAATACCCATTCGTTCGAGGCGCTTAATCAACATGGCACGCAGTGGCTCACGACGCTCTACTTCTTGCCACATAAGCCCCGAGACTTGATGCTCCAACAAGCGACGAATTGAGGACATATCCTCTTTCATCGCTTCTAACTCTTCACCAAACTTACCATCGCGCTGCCCCGAGGGACGACGCACTTCTCTCGCATTATCCACGTACGACTCGTCTGAACGGTAAGATGGGCGTCCATTGTCTTGGCGGTCACGAAAAGGCTGCTCGGTTCTGTTCTGCTGAGAGTATTGCAGGCGGTCACTGTTTTGATAACCATCGCTCACCGCTTTAGCACGTTCGGACTGACGCTCCAAAAGCGCGGAAAGTGAATCCGGTGGGGTTGCTTTAGGCTTACCTTGCTCCGCGGGTTCGTTGCCACGGTAGCTTTTTAGCATATTGGCAAAACGATCGGTCATCGAAGGGGTAGAGGCTGCGCTTTTTTGCTGCAGGTTTACCACGTCTTCTTTGAGATCACGTCCATAACCCGACGTAGCTGTGCGACTTGGCGCAGCCAGTGCATTACTGCCCATTTGACGATGTTCTGGCTGCGCAGTATCACCATCAATAGCAGCAACGATTTCTACGCCGCCCGCCACTTTTTTGTTCGACATAATCACCGCATCTGCGCCAAGTTCTTCTTTAACTTGGAGCAGAGCTTGCCTCATGTCTCTGGCGAAAAATCGTTTAATTTTCAAGTGTTACATCCATTCAATGTACAAACGTTATTATGACAACCTTAATGGTTAGTTGCCTACCGCCTGTACGATTCTAATCTGTTTCTCATCAGGGATTTCTTGGTAAGACAAGACTCGCAAGTTCGGAATGGTGTTTTTCACAAACTTAGCCAGTGTCGAACGCAGAACCCCTGATGTCAGCAGCACGGCTGCCTCTCCTTTTAGCTCTTGCTCTTGAGTCGCTTGAGTCAGCGAAGCTTGAAGTCGTTCGGCTAATCCAGGTTCAATCCCAGCGGATTCCCCGCCAGATGCTTGCATTGTTTGATGCAATATTTGTTCCAGTTCAGGTATCAACGTAATCACCGGCAGTTCTGGTTCTATGCCGTTGATTTCCTGAACAATCAAGCGTTTCAGCGCGATTCGAACCGCTGCCGTCAATACGTCAGGTTCTTGACTCTTGCCTGAGTATTCCGCCAAAGTTTGGACGATAGTACGCACATCACGGATCGGAATTGCCTCATGCAGCAGGTTCTGCAGCACTTTCACAACCGTACCCAATGGCAACTGCTCTGGGACAAAATCTTCCACCAGCTTCGGAGCGCTGCGTCCCAGCATTTCCAGAAGGTTCTGGACTTCTTCGTGTCCTAGTAGCTGTGCAGCGTTGTTGGTCAGCAATTGGCTTAAATGCGTAGCGAGTACAGTCGAAGAGTCTACAACGGTATACCCGAGCGCTTGTGCGTGCTCACGCTGCGCTTCTTGAATCCACACCGCCTCGAGTCCGAATGCAGGGTCAATGGTTTGCTCCCCGTCTATCAAACCGTAGACCTGACCAGGGTTTATCGCTAATTCTTGATCTGGGCGTATTTCTGCCTCTCCCACGGCCACTCCCATCAAGGTAATGCGGTAGGAGTTAGGCGTAAGCTCAAGGTTGTCGCGAATATGGACGGCTGGGATAAGGAAACCAAAGTCCTGAGACAGTTTCTTACGTACGCCTTTAACGCGCTCTAGCAATTCGCCACCTTGGTCTTTGTCGACCAGCGGGATCAACCGATAGCCAACCTCTAAGCCGATGACGTCAACCGGATGTACGTCATCCCAAGATAACTCTTTCGGTGGCGCAGCAGGGTCATTGCTATTACCGCCAGCTTCAGCAGGTAGGTTCTTGGTTTCTTCTTTGACTTTCTGCTTGCGGTGCATCCAGTAAGCGCCGCCTCCTGCAAGCGCAGCCAGTAATAAGAAGGCGAAGTGTGGCATGCCAGGGACAATACCCATGACAAATAGAATACCTGCAGTGATAGTGAGCGCTTTAGGGTTGTCAAAGAGCTGGAATACCACCTGCTGCCCCATATCCTCGTCAGTATTTTGACGGGTTACCATAATCGCTGCCGCGATAGAAAGCAGTAGCGATGGTATTTGAGCAACCAGACCATCACCAATGGTCAGGAGCGTATAGATTTGTAGCGCTTCAGAAAAGCCTAATCCGTATTGCATCATACCAATGCTTAATCCGCCCACGATGTTGAGGAACAGGATTAGGATACCGGCAATCGCATCGCCCTTTACGAACTTAGAAGCACCATCCATTGAACCGTAGAAGTCCGCTTCTTTGGTTACTTCAAAACGGCGCAATCTTGCTTGGTCTTGGTCAATCAAACCGGCGTTCAAGTCGGCATCAATCGCCATCTGTTTGCCTGGCAATGCGTCTAGGGTAAAGCGAGCACTAACTTCGGAAATACGCCCCGCACCTTTGGTTACGACCATGAAGTTAATGATCATCAAGATCATAAACACCACCAGACCGACCGCATAGTTGCCGCCAATCACAACGTTACCAAATGCTGCGATCACGTTACCTGCCGCATTGTCTCCCTCATGCCCGTAGAGTAAAACGACACGAGTAGACGCCACGTTTAACGCAAGACGCAATAGTGTTGCGATAAGGAGTACCGTCGGGAATGCAGCAAAGTCGAGTGGACGACGTGTGTAGACAGACACCAGCAGTACCACCATCGCTAACGCGATGTTAAAGGTAAAGAATAGGTCAAGTAGAATCGCTGGGATCGGCAAGACGATCATCGCAAGCGCGGCAAGAACCATGACTGGTGCGCCGATAGCAGGCAAGGCACGACGAGGAATTGTCGGCAACTTATCGGCAAAAGGTAACGTCAATTTCATTACTACTACATCACTGCTGGTCTCGGTCAATCCTTCGAGACGCGGGTTATTTCTCTAATAGACACATATTGCAAGATTTACGCCATCAAAATTCGCCAATTTTTTGACACCATTAGTAACGCATATCTTTTGGGATGGTAATCTGCTCATTTTGCAGTGTTGGCCTTTGACCGCCCTTTTTACGGTATTGCTTGAGCTGGAACACATACGCCAGAATCTGTGCCACGGCGGCAAACAGACCGTCTGGGATCTCTTGTTCAAGCTCAGTCGTATGGTATAGCGAACGAGCAAGCGGCGGTGAGGGAATGACATAGATATTGTGTTCACGCGCTACCTCTCGGATCTTCAGCGCCATATGGTCAACACCTTTGGCAACCACGACAGGGGCTTTGTCTTGTCCTTGTTTATATCGCAACGCGACGGAGAAATGCTCTGGGTTGGTAATAATAACATCGGCTTGTGGTACCTCTGCCATCATTCGCCTCTGTGCTGCCTCGCGCTGTAACATACGAATACGGCCTTTCACCTCGGGCTTACCCTCGGTGTCTTTGAACTCGTCTTTGACCTCTTGCTTGGTCATTTTTAGCTGGTTGGCGTGCTGCCAGATCTGAAATGGAATATCGATGGCCACTACAATGAGTAGAGTAGTGCTGATAAGCAGTATGAAGTTCAACAAGATATCGAGTGCGTGGAAGATATTCTGGGGGAACACCTCCATACTCAATTGGAATAGGTCCGCTCTTGAGGCATTCACCAAATAGAAAGCCATGCCTGCTACTAATGCAACCTTGAGTATCGACTTAATCAGCTCAACCCAGCTTTGCATGCCGAGCATACGCTTTAAGCCACTGAGCGGATTCATCTTAGACATTTTTGGCATCGCCGCTTCAGCAGAAAAACTGATACCACCAACACCTGCGGCACCGATAAGAGCGGCCACGAATAGCACAAACAAAATAATAGCGAGTGGCAGCAGCAAGCTCGACAGTGCTCCTAGCACGACATCAAACAACTTGGTGGGGTCATAGATTTCTTCCCGCGTCAGGGTAAACAAGCGAGACATAGAACCAAACAGCGCGCGAGCAAGTCCCTCACCAAACATCATGAGTGATAATGCACCGACAATCAGTACCGATACGGAAGCCAGTTCTTTAGAGCGCGCCACCTGCCCCTTTTCGCGAGCTTGCTTAAGCCGCTGGGGGGTGGCGTCTTCGGTACGTTCTTGGCCGTCTGATTCTGCCATCGTCAGACCTCCCTTAACACACTAGGTCGATCAAGCGACACACCTGACCTTCCACTTCCAGCCAATACAACTGGTAATGACTGTATAGACCCGCAATGATGTACCAACAGATCATCAAACCAATAAGAAGTGCAAACGCAAAACCGAGCGAGAAGATGTTAAGTTGTGGCGCTGCACGCGTCATCACACCAAACGATAGGTTAACTGTTAGCAGCGCAATGATTCCGGCCAATGCCATACTAAGCGCGGTTTGAAACATGATTCCTAGCCAGCCTGCCATCTCTCGAAAGTCCGTCGCTGATAGATGCCCAGTGCCAACGGGCAAGGTTTTGAAGCTCATCACCACCAGCTGAATCATTTTTAAGTGGCCATCCGTCGCCAAAAAGAACATGGTCGTAAGAAACAAAAATAACTGACCGAGTACCGGTGTGTTTTGTCCATTAGCAGGGTCTACCATGGACGCAAAACCCAAACTCGACTGCATACCCAAGATCTGACCGAGCATAACAAAAGTCTGAACCATGAAAACCGTCACCATCCCCATTGCCGTGCCAATCAAGATTTGCTCAGCAACCGTCAGAAAGCCTTCGAAAGAGAGAAGCTCGATAGTTTGTGGGATAGCAGGAATAGAGGGTGATACTGCAAGGGTAAGCGCGAGCCCCAAGAACAAACGAATTCTTGGTGAAACAAAGTTAGCCCCAGTGACTGACATCACCATGAGCATGGCGGAGATACGCACGTACGGCCAAAAGAAGTTGGCTAGCCAATCGAGTACATCACTCGCTGGATATTCCATGCTCGTTACCAGAGCACCTGAGGAAGCCTTTCGATGATCTCATAGAAGAATTCCATCATCATCTGAGTTCCCCAATGGGCAAAAGCCATCAATGCCAAAATAGTCACAATAAGCCTCGGTAAGAAGCTCAATGTCTGCTCGTTGATCGATGTTGCCGCTTGGAATACCGCAACGATTAAGCCGACAAGTAGACTCGGTACTACGATGGCACAAACCAAAAGCAGTACCATCCATAACGCGTCCCTAAACAGCTCGACGAACATCTCTGGAGTCATAACGCTTCTCCAGCTACAAGGCGAAACTGCCGGCCAGCGTGGACAAAATCAAGTTCCATCCATCAACTAACACGAACAGCATAAGTTTAAACGGTAGCGATACGATCATCGGTGAAAGCATCATCATACCCATGGCCATCAATATCGACGCGACGACCAAATCGATAATCAAAAACGGCAAGAACAGCATAAAACCGATCTGGAATGCGGTTTTCAGCTCTGACGTGATAAACGCAGGGATCAACACCGCCATCGATACATCTTCAGGATTCTGAGCCGTCGAACCCGACATCTCGACAAAGGTTTCGAGATCTTTGACGCGAGTTTGTTTCAACATGAAGTCTTTCATCGGCCCTTGGGCTTGATCAAACGCTTGCTTCGCACTGATCTGCTCGTTCAAATAAGGCTGAATCGCTTGCTCATTCACCTGATTGAGAACTGGAGACATAATGAAAAAGGTCAAGAAGATAGCAATACCAATGATCACCTGATTAGAAGGTGTCTGCTGCAGACCCATTGCTTGACGCAAAATCGACATCACCACCACGATACGAGTGAACGACGTCATCAAAATAACCATTGCGGGCAAAAAGCCCAGCATAGTCATTAACGCGAGGATCTGAAGATTGACTGAATAGTCTTCACTACCATCAGGGTTGGTCGTCATAGTAAACGCAGGAATACCCGGACCAGTACCAAAAGCGCTTGATGTACTGACGCCAGCGGCACCCTGGTCATTGCGCATTTCAGACACAGTAACGCTACTGCTTGGCGCAGCATTGGTTGGAACTGAACTAGAGAGTTCTTCTTCTGCAGCGCTGCTCAGCGGCGCAACCACCATGAATAGGCAGACCAGTAACAGTCGAATCCAGTTAGTCATTTTGTTGCTTCTTCATGATTTTAGATAGTTGACTCGCGAACGCTGGCTGCGAAACCTCATTTTCGTCAAGAGGCTGTTCTAGTTTCGAAATCAGTTGAATCGACTGCGCTGTAATGCCGACTAAAAACTGCTCTTCTCCGGCTTGAACAATCGCAATACGCTCTTTGGTGCCCACTGGAATTTGGCGAACAATCTTAAGCCCTTGCTGGTTAACCAAAGATGGCACCTTCATGCGTTTCAATACCCAGGCTAAGCCCAGAATAATGACAATCACCAGTACCAATGAACCCAATGTCGCAGCGAGATCGAAAGGAGACCCACCCTGCGGCGTAACTTCTGGCGCAGCGTAGACCGCGCTTGGTATTGTGTAGAGAGCAGCCGCCATCACGAGCGGCAAACATCGATTCAGTTTCATGCTTGTATTCTATTAACGAAGTTTTTTAATACGTTCAGTCTGGCTAATCACGTCGGTGAGACGAATACCAAACTTATCGTTGACCACAACCACTTCGCCGTGCGCAATCAAGGTACCGTTGACCATCACATCAAGAGATTCACCTGCGATACGATCAAGCTCAACAACAGAGCCTTGGTTAAGCTGTAGCAGGTTACGAATACTAATCTGCGAGCGACCTACTTCCATAGAAATGGTCACTGGGATATCCATGATGGTATCCAGTTTACGTCGCTCATCGTCGGTGATTGGTGCTGGCGAATCTTCTAGCTCATCGAGAGGTGCTGCAAGCACTTCGTCGACATCAATCTCTGGAGCCATTGGGTCTTCACCCAGTGCTGCTGCCCATTCGTCCGCTAGTTTTTGGTCATCACTGATAGTCATTGCTTATCTCTACTTCTGTTATTCTTCGTCAACTTCTTCCACATGCTCTAGCTCCGCCATAATGTCCTTCCCTAAGAAGGCCAGGTCGGTTTTCACTACATCTGGACGTCTAATTTTTTCTGATACTTGTACTGCTATCTTCTCGCCTGAACGTCCCATCTTCACGCGGAAGGTAGGAAGGTCCTCAACGAACATAGTGGCATTCTCTGGCATTTCGATAGGAATGATGTCGCCCGCTTGCAGCTCCATCAAATCACGCAGTGACACGTCTTTTTCAAGTAAGTTGACGCGAAAGTTAACCGGCACGTCCATGATCTCTTCGCGAAGCGCACTACTCCAACGAACGTCAGTTTCCATCTTGTCCGATTGAACACCCGCATCCAGAAGCTCACGAATAGGTTCAACCATGGAGTACGGCATCACAACGTGGAAGTCACCACCACCGCCATCCACTTCGATATGGAATGAGCTCACTACGATGACTTCGGTTGGACTAACAATGTTTGCCATGCTTGGGTTAACTTCTGAATCTAGATACTCGAATTCAACCCCCCATCACTGGAGACCAGGCTTCTTTGTAGTCTTCAAACACCGTCTTCATCAGTAGCTGAATGATACGTCGCTCTGTTGGCGTAAACTCGCGGCCCTCAATCTTGGCATGAAAACGTCCGTCACCACCGAAGAAGTTTTCCACTAAAATAAACACCAAGCGCGCTTCCATAGTGATAAGCGCCGTCCCTTTCAATGGACGAAACCTCACCATGTTGAGACTTGTTGGCACGTACAAGGTGTTTTGGTATTCACCAAACTTCATCATCTGAACGCCGTTGATCGATACTTCGGCGGTTTTTCTCAGCATGTTGAACAGGCTGATACGCATGTGGCGGGCAAAACGCTCGTTGATAAGTTCAAGCGTTGGCATACGACCACGGACGATGCGGTCTTGTGACGAGAAGTCAAAATGGACCACATCTGCGGGATCTTGATCCAGTTCGTCCTCTACCTCATCGACGTCATCGACCCCATGCAGTAGCGCATCAATCTCGTCTTGGCTTAATAAATCAGTCACAATGCACCTACTGGATTACAAAATCGGTAAACAGCACACGCTCAATCACAGGCTTACCTACCACTTGGCTTAGGCTCGCTTGCACATCTTGAGTGGCTTGATCACGTAACTCTACGCGACCATTGGTACTACGAAGCTGCTCTACCGTTGCTGAAGCAAACGTCGACAGCAGAGTACTTTCAATCAACGGCGAGTGATAGCGAGCTTGACTCTCATTATCAAGACCTCTCACCATCAGCTGTACTTTAATCTGGACCATACGATCGCGTTGATTGCCCGCTGCATTGAACACAAACGGCTGCGCTAAATTAACGTATGAAATAGGATCGACTGGCACCGCCGGAGCTGCACTACCGCTCGTGGTCATCGGTTGCGTGTCGACACTGTCATCCGAACTTAAAAACCAATACGCACCGCCACCAGCAGCTAGCAATACGACAATTGCAGCGACGATGATAATTAGCAGCTTTTTGCTGTTGGTTTTAGCGGGTTCTAAGCTTTCTTCTGCCATATTTTTTCAACTACTGAGTTATCTAGATTTAGGCATAGTAACTGATGCCATCTTTATTTTTATTCACGGCAACATCGACTGTGACGCCACCCTCAACATTCGCGTCAGATTCTGCTGAACCATTGGTGCCACCGGAAGATGGACCACCGTTGCCTGAGCCATGAGAAGCATGACGTTGCTGCTGACCTTGCTGCTGAACAGAGGTGTCTGCTAACTGAATGCCTTGTTGCGACAACATCTCTCTGAGTCTAGGCATGGCTTGATCCACCATGTCTCGGGTTTGTTGGTTTTGCACGGTAAAGTGTACCGTCGCGGAATCGTTATTTAGGCTCATTCGAATCTGCATACGACCTAAGTCAGGCGGATCAAGGCGAATATCCACATGCTTAAGGTTCTTCGACATCATCATTTGAACCCGTTCGGCCACCTGCTCACCGGCGTTTTCTTTCGTCAGCATAAGTGGTGATTGCACCGCCCCAGTTGCTTGAGCCGATTGCTCACCACGTACTTGGGTAGCCGTCAGCGCTCCAGCACCAGCGGCTTGCAACGCACCTTCAGAACCCACACCAGGCTGGTTCAGGGCTTTGTTTGTGCCTTTGGCTGCGCCAATTTGAAGTCCAGAAGCCTGAGTACTGAGTGGCGCGCTACTTTTTGCTTGCCCACTCGCCATCATTGCACTCATCGACGCGGCGGCGGCCATATCTCCGATCGGCTGACCTTGGCTAGCCCCTGCAACCGCTGCACTTGGGTTAGCGCTTATTCAGTGCCGCCAGAGCTTGTGCAGTTTGCCCCTGCATGATCTGCGATTGAGTCAGTGCAGTCTTATCTGTCGTCACAGCCATACCCGCAAGCGCTGCTTTCGCGTCTGGCTTTACTGATGGATCTGCATCAGATTTGCTCCACGCGATATTATTTGTCGCCGCCTTTGCATCTGATTCGTTTGCAGGTGTCAATTTACCGTCACTGCCTTTAATGACAGCAGCGCCACCGGTTGCTGCTAGCAACTGGCCTTTATTTGACGCAGCAGCGGAGTCACCGGATACCGCGGAGTTAGTGCTCATGGCTACGGGTTCACCATTAGGCTTGGTAGCGACTTGAGTTGAGCCAGCAGCCATCATCGTCGATGCAGCCATCGCCTCATCTTGGCTAAGATTGCCCTTCGACACTTTCTGCTCACCGCTAGCGACATCCGCACCTTGGGATTTGATCTCTGATGACGCTTCAGCGTCTTGAGCCGCGACAGCCGCTACGCCAGCTCCCGCTTGAGTTTGCAGCGCTTTATTTGAGTTATCTAATCGAGACAGCAACTCAGCATTTTCTGAGACCGTTTGCTTCGCATCAGGCTGAGCATTGACGCTAGATTTCGCTGTATCTTCTATACTTTGAGCTTTGCTAGCACCAGCTTCTGCAGCCACACCGATCGCTGTCATTTTTTTGACAGCCTGCTCTGACTCGTCTGAATCAGCAGAACCGACTGCCGCTGATTTATCCTTGCCTGTTACTTTCGAATCAGCGAGAGCAGTGCCATCTTCGCCTTCCACTTGAGCAGACTTAGATGCAGCTTCAGCGTCTTTTTTAGCTACAGCGTTAGTTTCATCTGTCTCCGAGTCGGCCTCAGAAACCGATGATTTCACATCATCTAGCATGGCATCTGTCGATTTAGACTTGCTGCCTGCCGAGGTGGATGCACCATCAACCTTTTGATCAGATTCAGACTTTTCAGAAGACAACGCGTCTTTGAACTTATCCCAAAAGCCTGAATTCTCACCAGTCTCGCCCTCAGTGACAGAAGATTTTCCGTCTCCTTTAGGCAGTACTGTATTCGATACATTGTTATTTGAAATCGACAGACTCATTCCATTTAGGCCCGTTTGATAGAAGGTTACGTATTCGGCGGGATCTTGCCGCCTATATTATCTAGGCATGTTCGATGCAATTTTTGTACCGATAACGATTTAGCTCTAAGGTAGGAAATTAGCGAGTTTGACGACGACGGGAAAACAACAAGTTAGAGAATTCATCCATCTGTTTCTGCTCTCGCTTAGCTTCAAGTTGCGCTTTCTCTTTCGCTTTTTTCTCGATGAGCCACTCATACGACTGACGCTGTTTTCTCGTATTGTGCCAGAACTCTTCGCAGTCACCGACTTGTTGTTGGAAGTGGCTTTCAGCAGATTTTTGTTTGGTTAACGTCTCATCTAACTGTGTCAAAAATCGATTTAAGTGACCGTATTGGCTTGCCGTAAGACCAGCCTGTCCTCGCGATACCAGTTGATTGCAGTAATCTAAGCGGTACTGTTCGATCTGCCTAACCTGATGGTAGTAATCCTCGAGTTCGGCACGAGCCTTGTTTAAGGCGAGCACCGCCTGCTGCTCGTTATCCTTAGCCTGTTCAAGCAAGAACTCTAACGCGTTATCCATGACGCTACGACTCTACTTGCAACAGCTGTTTTAACATGCCAAGACACATGTCGTATGGCACCGTTTCTTTCATGCTCTGCTGCAGGTATTGATCCAGTTTTGGCTTAAGGGTAAACGCACTATCAATTGCAGGATCCGTTCCTGGCTTATAAGCGCCGATCGATACCAAATCTTGGTTTTTACGACATACTGATAGAATTTGTCGAACTGCTTTGGACATCAGAACATGCTGATCATCGGTTATTTGTGGCATGACACGGCTGACCGATTTCTCAACGTCTATCGCTGGATAGTGACCAGCATCAGCCATCTCACGCGAGAGTACAATGTGACCATCTAAGATTGCACGGGCAGCATCTGCGATAGGGTCTTGCAAGTCATCACCTTCAGTAAGCACCGTGAAGAACGCCGTTATCGACCCTTGGTTTACGTCGCCATTACCAGCACGTTCCACCAAAGCGGGCAGCTTAGCAAACACGGATGGTGGATAGCCTTTCGTTGCCGGCGGTTCACCAACGGATAGCGCGATTTCACGCTGAGCTTGTGCAAAGCGCGTCAGTGAGTCCATCAATAGCAAGACGTCTAACCCTTGATCGCGGAAGTATTCAGCGATGGTTAATGCCGTTTGACAACCTTTTAGTCTCATCAGAGGGGAAGCATCGGCTGGAGCCGCAACGACCACAGAGCGCTCACGCCCCGCAGTGCCGAGAATTTCTTCAATAAACTCTTTTACTTCGCGACCACGCTCACCAATAAGGCCAACCACAACGACCTGCGCGGTAGTACCTCTAGTCATCATCCCAAGTGTCACCGACTTACCTACACCCGAACCAGCAAAGAGACCAATACGCTGTCCCTTGCCGACCGTTAATAAGCCATTGATGGCTTTAAGGCCAACATCGAGAGGCTCAGTAATAGGTTTTCTCGCCAGTGGGTTAATAGGCTCGGCGTTAAAGGAGGCACGCTTGTCTGTATAGATATCGCCTAGCCCGTCTAGAGGATTACCTACACCGTCAATAACACGGCCGAGTAACTCCATACCAACAGGTAAACCGGTCTCTGAGGCCATAGGGGTGACTTTCGCACCGGGAAGTACACCCGTGATTTGCTCACTGGGCATAAGATAAAGATGTTCGCCAGAGAATCCGACCACTTCAGCGTCCATATCGCCGTGCATAGTTTCAACTTTACACAAGCTACCGATAGGTGCTTTACAGCCAATCGCTTCTAGCGTTAGCCCTACCACACGCACTAGCTTGCCGGATGCCGTTGCTCTGGATTTATGGCCTTCTACTTTGTAGTTTGCCAGTCGCTGCGCCAGCGATTGCATTACTCGCCCCCTTGATGGCGGTTCGTGCCGCAAAAGCTCTGCAATACGTTTTTGACTCTGTCTTCTAGCTTGTAACTCACGCTGGAGTCACCCGCTTCAATATACACATCACCTCTGTTGAGCGACGGCTCTACTGCTAAGGTCCAGTTACGGATATTCAGCTCTTCGTCGCCATAGGCTGCACGAATGATGTCGATATCAATCGGGTTGAGCTTGAGGGTAATGGCATGACCTACAATCGGCAGCGCCTCTACCGATTGTTTTACTGTATCGAGAATAATTTGTGGATTGGTTTGCACTTCGACATGAACCACTTCTTTCGTCAAAGCTAAAACCATGTCCACCAGCTGTTTCTCCACTTGGCTAGTCATTAGCTCAAGCGGATTAGAAAATTGATTGGCAAGATTCATGAAGGTGTCTACTTGCTGCTTGATATACTCTTCACCAGCAGCCACACCCTCGGCTTTACCTAGGTCTAACCCTTCTTGATGACCTGCAGCTAAGCCCTCTTCTTTGCCTTTATCATAGCCTTGCTTGAAGCCTGCTTCTTGACCTTGAAACAAGCCCTCTTGATAAGCGCCTTGTTTGATCTGTTCAATCTGCTCTTCGGTCAGCATCAGCGGCTCTTCTTCCGCTGGCGTTTCTTCGCGTGGCGTCCAACTCGGGTCGTAATTGAATGCCGTCTCGCGCGCTTCTTGGCTTACTTGCGAGGTGTAGTCAGGCAGTCCCCACGAGTGGGCTTCTTCAACGGTATTGTCTTCTGAAGGGCGTAAAAAGCCGCGTTTTCTATCATTAGACATTAAGTTAATCTTCCTTCACGCTTCGCTTACAAGAATTCGTCCGCGCCACCAGAGAGCATTAGCTCTCCGTTATCCGCCATGCGACGAGCAATCGTCAGAACTTCTTTCTGAGCTGCTTCTACATCAGCAACGCGCACAGGTGGCATTGCTTCAATATCTTCGCGCATCATATCGGCTGCACGTTTAGACATGTTGTTGAAGATCTTCTCTTTAAGTCCTTCGTCAGCACCTTTAAGCGCACGTTGAAGTACATCCTGTGGTACGTCTCTAAGCAGCTTCTGAATACCTTGGTCGTCGACCTCGATAAGGTTCTCGAATACAAACATAAGGTCTTGAATTTGCGTCGCCATATCTTCGTCTTGGTCGCGAATTTGATCCATGAGTAGACCTTCGACATTGTTGTCTAGGTAGTTCATGATCTCCGCTGCTGCCTTCAGGCCGCCAATCTTGGCCGCTTGTGCACCCGCTTGACCAGCGAACTGCTTCTCCATGATTTCGTTAAGCTCTGCAAGCGCAGAAGGCTGAACCTCTTCTAGATTGGCAATACGCATCATCAAATCAAGACGAACACGTTCTGGGAACTGCGACAAGATTTCTGCCGACTGATCGGCCTCGAGGTATGACAATACGATAGTTTGGATCTGAGGGTGCTCGTTGATGATGATGCTCGCCACTTGACGAGGGTCCATCCATTTCAATGAATCGAGACCTTTCGAGCCAGTACCCAACAGGATCTGGTCAACAAGGTTATTCGCCTTATCTTCACCAAGTGCAGCCACAAGCGCGTTACGCATGAAGTCTTCGCTGCCCATACCAATATTGGTGTACTTCTGAATATCTTCTAAGAAGGCACGGTGTACCGCTCCGACTTTGTCCTGGCTAAGGTCACTGGCCTTTGCCATCGCACTACCGACGCGTTGCACTTGCTTAGGCTCTAAATGACGAATAATACTCGCCGCATCCGATTCATTAAGACTTAACAACAAGATCGCCGCTTTGTCTTCGCCGCTAATTGTTGCAATGTCTACGCTAGTTTCCGCTAGTTGACCGCCGTTGGCCGCTACAATTTCATTCGCCATTAGTTTTCAGCCATCCAATTCTTCACAACTTGCGCCGCAAGTTCAGGTTCATTCGCAACAAGAGCTCGTACTGCTTTCAGCACATCTTCATCTTTATGTAGGTTCGGCAAATCAATACCAGAGCTAAATTCGAACAGCTCACTACCATCTATATCAGTACCAATTAGGCTGGTTTCGCCATCCGCACCCAACGGCAAGCCGTCTGGTCCGTATAGTTGCTCATCTTCATCCTGAGCGGCAGGATTAAGCAGTTTCTTCATCGCAGGGCGAATCAATACAAGTACGACTACGATGATAACGAGTGCACTTGCAAACCAACGAATCCAATCGTTAAAGTTTGGATGTTCCCAAATAGGCACATCTGGTAATAGCTCAGCAGCAGGCTCTTCGAACGTCATACTAAGCACATTCAGAAGGTCACCGCGGTTTTCATTAAAGCCAACAGCACCGACTAATATCTGACGCAAAGCGGCAAGTTCACTCTCTGAGCGTGGCTCATAGGTCACTTCGCCCGTATCTGGATTCACTTTCGCACGGTTTTTGATAGCAACGGCAACGGTTTGACGATTCACTACACCCGTTTGTTTACGCTCGTGACTAATGGTGGTATCGAGCTCAAAGTTGCGAGTCGCCTCTTTGTGCACTGAGCCTTGTCCCATCACCGAGCCATCTTTCATCTGCGCCACATCGGTCGGAATAGAGGCGTCTGCTGGAGGCTGGTTACTCAGCGCTCCAGGAACGCCAGCAACTACGCTGCCGTTATTGTAATCTTCAAGTGTGTATTCACTTCGTGTCGCCGGGGTATTTGGGTCGAAGCGCTTGCGCGTTTGCTCAACAGCGCTAAAGTCCAACTCGATATCAACCTGAGCGGTATAGTTGCCAAGACCTAAGATTGGAATCAGTACCGAGTCAATTTTCTCGCGAAGTGCTTGCTCTTGGTTACGCTCTAACTCCTGCTCTTTGCGTCTCGCCATAGACGTCGCGTCTTGTGAGCCAGAGTTGAGCAGGCGACCGTGTTGGTCGGTAACAGTAATGCGCGACGGTTTCATACCTGGAACAGCACTTGCCACCATATCGACCACGGAATCGATCTCTTGCTGTCTGAGTAGCGAGCCCGTCGCCAACGTTAAAAATACCGATGCGGATGCTTCTTGGTTGTGGCGAACAAACACACTTTGCTTTGGCAACGCCAATAAGATACGAGCAGAACGTACCTGCTTCATTTGCTCTATGGCTTTGGCAAGCTGTCTTTCACGGCTCAGCTTGAGACGCTCTTGTTCAAGGCGTTGAGATACGCCAAAGCCCATATCTTGCATTAAGATATCATCGCCCGCGTTCGACTGACGGTTCAGGCCCGCACGAACCATATCAAGCTTCAGATTGTTGTATTCACTAGCAGGAACGCTTAAAGCGTTACCTTCGAGCTTGTAGGCAACTTTTTTCTGGTCTAGGTAATCCAGAACGGGAATAAGCTCTTCGGTTTCATAAACGCCAAGCGGGCGCATTTCAGGTTCTTTCACCCAGAAGAACAGCATCACAATCAAAGCGACACAGATAGAGATCGACAGCACCAGTACAATCTGTCTTAGCAGATCGAGATCACCGACTGCCAGATCAAACTTAGAACTGCTTTTTTCATTGATGTCAGGGTTTTGACTGTCGGACGCTATGTCTGAGCTCGCTACCATTGCAGTATCGGTACCACTGTCCATTAGCGCGACATCCGTCGACTGATTTTCTTGAGCCACTTTATACTACCTAGATTACACGGGCATGTTCATGAGTTCTTTATAGGCTTCGACGAGCTTATTTCTCACTTGTATGGTTGCTTCAAACGCGACGCTTGATTTGTTACGAGCAATCATCACGTCAGATAACGACACATCGGCATCGCCACGGTCAAAACGCATCTGCAAATCGCCCGATGTTTTTTGTAGGCCATTTACGTTATTTACTGCTTGGGAAAGCATGTCTCCAAAATTCGCCCCTACTTGATGGGCATTGGCTGCAGGCTTAGTGTTTGACGCTTCAAACATCATCGCTTGCATTTCACTGTGTAATCCGTCAACTTTCATGCTTTACCATCCACTGCCAATAAATTGACAGTTTCCTTTCACAATTCTGATACTGGGCGTTAATTGATAATATTCAGCAAAAATTATGCCACGCCTACCCCGATACTGACTAGCATCGGGGCAAATTAATTTGTGACGATTAGCTAGGGATCTCAATTCCAGCATCGCGCATTTTGGCAAGCTTATAGCGCAGCGTTCTTGGGCTGATACCTAACTTCTCTGCCATTTCTTTTCGGCGACCCTCACACTCTTTGAGCGTCTCCAAAATGATGGCAAACTCTTGGTCACGTAGTTCACCACCAAGACCTTCGCTGGTTGCCACTGGGCGAGCCAGTTCAGACACAGCTTCAGCAACAGGCGCAACCGTTGGTACTGCCACCGATTGTGGTTCTGCTACTGCCATTTGCAGGCTGGATGCGTCTTGCCAATCCACGCCTTCCAACAAAATATGTTCGGCTGAGACTCGGTTTTTCTCGCACAGGATCAGGGCTCGCTGAACCACGTTATCAAGTTCACGAACGTTACCTGGCCACGGATAGGATTGAAGTTTGGCTAGTGCTTGCTCAGTAAACTCCGGCATAGGCATACCCAATTTCTTACAGTGACGCTCCGTCAGGTGACGTGCTAGCGGCGCAATATCGCCGGTACGCTCACGAAGCGCTGGCCAAGCGATTGGGAACACATTGAGTCGGTAATACAGGTCTTCTCGGAAGTTACCCTCTTGCACATATTGCTTAAGGTCGCGGTTACTGGTCGCAAGTACACGAACATCCAATGAGATACTCTTACGGCTACCAAGACGCTCAACCTCACGCTCTTGCAATACACGCAGCAATTTTGCTTGAAGGTTTAGATCCATCTCGCTGATTTCATCCAGCAAAATGGTCCCGCCTTGAGCTTGTTCAAACTTACCAGGACATGCCTGAATCGCGCCGGTAAATGCGCCTTTCTCGTAGCCAAACAACGTCGCTTCGAGCATGTTATCTGGAATCGCCGCACAGTTAATGGCTACAAAAGGGCCGTCAGCACGCAGTGATTTGTTATGAATGTAGCGCGACATGACTTCTTTACCAGAGCCACTTGGACCAAGAACCATAACACTCGCATCGGTCTTAGCGACCTTCTCTGCAAGCGCAAGGAGCTGAATACTCTTCGGATCAGCAACAACCGCATCACCATTATCGTCCGACTTAACTGGCGCATAGCGACTCACCATATTGAGCAAGACTTCAGGCGCAAAAAGGCTTCGCCATATAATCAATGGCGCCCTCTTTCATCGCCGCTACAGCGTCTTCAATATTGGCGTAAGCCGTCATTAGCAGAACAGGTAAGTTCGGCCAGTGCTGCTTGATGTTACGTAGCAGGGCTAGACCGCCCATGCCTGCCATCTGCACATCAGAAACCACAATATCTACGGGTTGAGTTTTCAGCTTCACCAGCGCGTCTTCCGCACAGTCCGCTTCGACCCACTCGTAACCTGCAAGCGCAAGAGTATCGACTAATGCTTCGCGTAGACCTTCATCATCCTCTACGATCAGTACTTTGCTCTGAGCCATCAGTTTAATCCTTCATCTGTTACTTCTTGATTCGATGTGGTTTCTGCTAGTGGCAGACACATGGTAAAGCATGCGCCATCATCGTCTTCTGATATTAATTCCAATCGTCCCTCGTGGGCACGACATACCATTTGCACTACTGCGAGACCAAGGCCCGTGCCTTGTGAACGTGTCGTGAAAAATGGCTCCATGATTTTTTGTTGTAGCTCTTTTGGAACGCCCGGTCCGCTATCTTGAACCGAGATCTTGAGTTCATTATTTACGGGTCTAAAGAACACATCGACCTGGGAGCCCTTACCCGCAATTTGGACTGCATTGAGCACGAGGTTACTTAGCGCTGACGCCAACGCATTGGCGTTGCCAAGGAGCTGAGTTTCCTCTTGCTCGACTTCTAAGCAGTAATCAATTTGATTGCTCTTCAGCGTGGTCTCTACCATAGGTTGATATTCTGCGACTAAATCAGCGATGGTAAACGGCTTAATCACCTTGTTATCACCGCCTTTGGCAAACAGCAGCATATCATTCACCTGCTTTTCTAGGTCATGCAGTCGATCGACAAGCTTGACTTGAAAACGCTCACGTGTCGCTTGCGGCAAGTTTGGCGCTCCAAGATTCGACGCGTAAAGCATTGCGCTCGACAATGGCGTTCTCACTTGGTGTGCCAATGACGCCACCATACGTCCCAATGATGACAATCGTTGCAGGTCGCTGACGCGAGACTGGAGCAAACGTGTTTCGGTAAGGTCGGTAATTAGAATCAGCTGACCGGTTTTTGACGCTGAAATAGCAAGGCGCACCTTACGCCCATTACGCAGCGATACCTCATGGCCGTCATCTTCTCTTGGGTCAAACACGACTTGGATAAGGTGGAACCATTTTTGACCAACAAGTGGGATCTCTAAGATTCGATGCGCTTCAGGGTTGGCTTCTCTTACAACGCCTTGGGAATCCAATAGGATAACGCCCGCAGGCATGGCTTCGATAACCTGTTGGTAGCGTTCAACTTGCGCCTCTAGGGAGTCAAGATGTGAGCTCGACTCTGGTTCAGGTTGCGATGTTTCATTGACCATCTGATTCATTTACGAGGCTTTCCTTTCTCTCATTACCGCTCGTAGAAATACGTAAGCCCAAAAAAGACTATAGCCCGACAATGCAAAAGGCATGCCGAGCTATATTCTTTCAAAATCAGACACTTAATTGCGTCAATTTTTTGTCGTCAATTTTTTATCGTGACCAGAGTCAAATTTTAGTCGAAGAGGGAAACTAGCGATTGATGCTGTACTTGCGCATCTTTTCCACCAAGGTGGTTCGGCGCATCCCCAGCATATCGGCAGCACGTGCCACAATACCGTCTTGAGCATCAAGCGCTTGATTGATCATATTCACCTCAAGATCCGCCAACATCTCTTTAAGGTTGACTCCTTCTGGAGGCAGTGACTGAGGAGAGAGTTGCTCATCAAACTCTGGCTCATCGCTGAACGAGAAGTCATCAGAGAAAATGCTGTCTAACGCGTCACGCTCTTGCTCTTCAATGGTTTTGAACGCATTCATTTCTGGTTGGAACTCGGGAATATCACTGTAGCGGTATTTAACCGGTAGGTGATTCACATCCACCAAGCTATTTGGGTACAGGATAACCATACGCTCAACTAGGTTCGCGAGCTCACGTACGTTACCTGGCCAGTCATGCTCCATTAGAGAATTAATAGATCGTGGTGCAAAGCAGATTGGTTGGCCACCTTCTGCTTCCATACGAGCTAAGAGTTCTTGCAGTAACAGAGGAATATCTTCTTTGCGCTCACGAAGCGAAGGCATCTCGATCGGGAATACGTTCAGACGATAGAATAGGTCTTCACGGAACTGCCCTTGAGAGATCATTGATTCAAGATTGCGGTGTGTCGCAGCGACAATACGAACATTGGCCTTAATGACAGCCGTTCCACCCACACGCTCGAACACTCGTTCTTGCAGCACGCGAAGCAGTTTCACCTGCATTGGCATTGGCATATCGCCAATTTCATCCAAAAACAGAGTGCCGCCTTCTGCGAGCTCAAAACGACCTTTACGTGCGGTAATAGCGCCAGTAAATGCCCCTTTCTCGTGACCGAACAGCTCACTTTCTAGCAAATCTGGTGGGATCGCACCACAGTTAACTGGCACGAAAGGGCCTTTACGGCGAGTTGAATGGTAGTGGATATTTCGCGCCACCACTTCTTTGCCCGTGCCCGATTCACCTAAGATTAGTACGTTGGCTTCAGAGCCTGATACCTGCTCGATTAGATGGCGAACCTCTTGAATACCCGGACTCTGCCCAACTAGGCTGCGAAATAAAGTGTTTTTGCGTGCCGCAGAAGGTACTTGAACGCCTTTGCGGCCAAGAAATTCGCCACAGTGACGCAATGCATCGCTAAGCTGACGGTAGTTTAGAGGGAATTCGAGTTCACCGACAAAGTTTGTCAGCGACTCTACCGCACCAGTAAACTCGCTTGTGACGAGTAAAGGGATATGATTTGACACAGAAAGCTGCGACAGCAACGCTTTAGAAAGCGTAGGGCTTTGCAATGCACCAACGATGCACCCAGACCAGGTCCGAGTCCAATCAATCTGATTGATGTCGTTTGATGAAATTGCGACGCAGTGCTCACCTACAAACTCGAGAATGGTTTGTAGGTTATTTCGCACCTGCGAGTCATCAGCGATAACAAGAAGTTTAGCTAAGTCTTGCATGTGTCAGGAATAATGCCTTGATAAGTCAACCATATGTGGCTTCTCTTTAGGTGATGAAGCTCACATAACAACTAGCCTTTATAAAATCACTATGTATTTTATAAAACAATTGGTTAGGTACAAAAAAAAGCGCCATTGGCTAAGAATGGCGTCTATTCTATTGGCATTATTTTCATAAGGCAACTGACTGACAGTCACTTTAAGAGGTTTATTCCGCTTAAATACCTACTTCTTGAGCAGTTAGGTTGTGATAATCAGTTGGAATTTGATCCCAAGCAGATTTTATCTCGCGGATAATTTCTATAACATCATCAATTGGTTGCGGATTGTTTTCATGATTAGCCGCTGAAATTTGCGTGATCATGAACTCATACAGTTGGTCTAAGTTCTTCGCAATATCACCGCCATCGTCCATCGATAGGCAGCTACGCAGCGCGATAATGATGTCCAGCGCTTTACCGATACGCTCACCCTTCACTGGAATATTGCCTTGTTCCATCGCCGCTTTTGCTTGGATCAAACGCTCTATCGCTCCACCCATCAGCATTTGGATAACTTTGTGCGGCGAGGCAGCCGTCAATTGGCTGTCTACTGAAACTTTCTTATATGCTTGCAATGAACCACGCATCACTATCCTCTCAAATATAATTTTTGTACTGCTGTAAGGAACGTTTACCATGTCGGTATTTTCTTAACGACTGTCCCAGCTGTTCCGTTTTCGATTCCATAAGTACCGTGATATGGCGCGTCGACTCGACGACTTGTTTCCATTGGGCACTTTGCTGCAGGTTCGGATTCCTTTTGCAGACATCAATGATGGTTTTGACTATTTGTTCTCTTTTATCGACCAGTTGATGAATTTCTTCAGTCTCTGGGTCAATATTTTCTATCAATGATAATAAACGGTGATCCAAATCACTTAACTCATTGAAAATATGCATTTAAATGCCCTTCCCCAACACGATTACGACAGTGCATTCATCATGCCTGCTAATTGAGCTTGCATCTTACCCGTGGCGTCTTGCATCGCCGCGAACTTGTCTTGAGTTCGCTTCTCAATGCCTTGCATGCGCCGATCGAGCGCGACCTGGTCATCGTTAAGTCGATAGTTCTGTTCTGTGAGACTCTTTTCACGGGTACGAATTGAACCTGTCATGCCCGTCATACTGTGGATCGCATCTTCGACCTTTTTAGCAAAGCCGTTATTGCCACCAAAGAAGTCTTCTAGCTTATTGAAGTTGTTGTTGAGCTGCTTATCCAAAAGCTGATAATTGATTTCGAGATTACCCGCACGAGTGGTGGTGATACCGAACTCTGTCAGTGTCTTCAGATCCTCAGGTGCATTCTCAATGCTGGCCGAAAACACGCTTTTTAAACGAGAGTCTGCGCTACGCACGATGCTATCACCGGCAAGTGGCCCTGCCATTCCTGTCGCTGGATCAACTTTGGCTAGATCCTGTGACACTTGGAAAAATTGGTTATAGGCGGCAACAAACTGCTCGATGTCGGCACGAACACTTTCTCTATCGTACTCGACACCAATTTCTGCAGCGCGCTCGCCCGGTTTGGTGGTGCCTTTGAGCGTCAGATCGACACCTTCAATCGCGTCCTCAATCACATTGTTGTGACTGGAAAGCTCAGCGACTCCATCAAGTAACACGACAGAATCTTGGGCAGATTGAACTTCAGACATCCCCATATAAACCTGCATTGAGCGCTGCGCTTCAGCTAGTTCAGCTTGAATTGCTTCCACTTTCTCTAAACGCTCTCGCTCTTCTGGAGAGAGTTTTTCACGCTCAAGCTTTTTCGCTTCCTCTTCCGTCATATCGCCATCGGCAACGGCCTTGGCGATGGCCGCTTTCTCAGCCGCAAGTTCCTCTTCTAGCTTGGCTTGGGCTTCTGCTGGCGTGACATAAGAATCCGTCAGCGTGCCTGATGCGGTGTTCGACCAACCCGGCACATCTTTTGATTTTTCGATGGCTTTCTCATCAAGCTCAGGCTTCGGTGCTTGATAAGAATCCATAAGGGTGCCCGACGCGGTTTCTGTCCAGCCAGGAATACTATCTTCAGGGCGGCCAGATTTTGCCTCTTGAGTCTGTGCGGCGTTTTCTTCGCCTTCTTTGACAGCCTCTTCTACCTTGGTTTGCTCAGCAGAATTTAATTCTTCATCCGTTTTTTCTGATTCGCCGACTTTCGCCGCTTCTTCTGGGCTAAGCTCACCGTCTACCGCGTCTTCGCCCGTTGGCATACCTAGCACGCTTAAGGCTTCAGCTTGCGCTTTTTCTAGATCGCGAACTCGCTGCTCAATCGTCTTATATTCAAATCGATAGAGATCGTTACCCACTTCTGCATCGACATTGATGCTGATGGCTTTTTCAGCGCCAGATTGGTTGGAGGCAACGATAAGTCTCGGCCCATTACGGTCTTTAATAATGGAGGCTCGAACGCCGGGGTTGTCGCTAGCACCGTTAATCGCTCTCACGACATCGGTGAGTTTGGAATTCTTGCGGAGGGAAAAGTCGAACTGCTCGTCGCCAAGAGAAATTTGCAGCTTACCTGGGCCAAATCGTGTGTCTTCTGGAATAACATCAGAAGCGATTTTATGGCTCTGTGCAAGCTGCAATACATCGACAGCATATTTGCCAGCGATCGCATCAGTCGTCGCTGTTGCTGTGACAACACTTTCTTCAGTGGTGTTCACACTGCGAAGTGCAAACGCCTTTTCCTGGCGAAAGTTTGCCATCAGATTTTTCATCGTATCGAGTGACTCTCTGAGTCGTCCATAGGCACTGATACTGGTATCAATTTTTGCGCGCTCGAAGTCGATACGTTGCTGCTTTGGAATACGCTCAGCATCGACTATCTTGCTCACCATGGAATTGATATCCATGCCAGATGACATCCCTATCGGACCCATTACTCACCAAACTACTGCAAATCTATACCAACCTGACCCAATCAGGTCAGACATTAAACCAGCATGTCTATGGTTAACGAGCCATGCTGTTCAATGCGCTTTAAAACTTCAAGTAGTTCTTCATCAGGAAACTGGCGAATAACGTCACCACTTTCTTTCGCATACACTGTGACAATATTGCGACCTGTATCTTCATCGACACGAAACGACAAACCCGTATTCATGTCACTTAAGAACTTATCCAGTCGCTCTACCATCTTTTCGCGCTCAGCATCATTCAGTTGCTGTCGTTCATTGGCGATGCGTTGAATCATCTCCGTCGCCTTCTTATTAGAAAGCTCCGGCGTCTCAGTTTTATTGACCCCTTCAACCGACTGAGATTCCTCTTTTTTCTCTGTCGTTACCTGTTGAGAGGCGGCATTGTTAGTATTCTTTGAAGCAAGTTCTGTGCCATTCGATGAGGCAAAAGGCTGAATGTTCGATGCGTAGGATGAAATGTCCATTCTCGCTCTCCCTGTTCTAACCTTGTATTGTCCAACTCCAACTGAGGTACTTCTCGTTGAGCAATAACATTGAAATTGGGAGTTGGCGGTAAAGGGACGTTACCGCCAACCAACCTTGCCTAAGGTCTACGACGAAATTAGCCTAGTAGGCTAAGCGCCGCCGATGGAGACTGTTTCGCTTGAGCAAGAATCGAAGTACTTGCTTGTTGCAAGATTTGATTCTTAGTCATCTCAGTTGTCTCTTTAGCATAGTCTGTATCTTTGATACGGCTATTTGATGCATTTACGTTTTCGTTAATGTTGCTTAGGTTGTTGATAGCGTGGTTGAAACGGTTTTGGAATGCACCCAGTTCTGCACGTTGAGAGTCAACGCTCTTCAATGCGCCATCAAGAATAGCCACCGCTTCTTGAGCACCCGCTACTGACGTTACATCTACGTCTTTAACAGTCACGTCTTTCGCGTCACCTAGATCGAGTTCAGAAGCTAGAGCACCACCAAACGTCACTTCACCGTCTACTTTTTGAGTAGAAGCGAACAGCTGAATTTTGCCGTCTTCGCCAACCGATGCTTTAACGTCATCGCTCTGACCGTTGATGTAAGTCGCTAGCTGTTCGATATCATCGCCTTGTTTAGCGTTGATAGTAAGATTAACGTCATCACCTTGCTTGTTGGTGTAGCTCATAGTGATTTCAGTATCAGTACCAACCGTCCAGTTAGCATCTTTGCCTGTGTTCGCTGCGTAGCTCTTACCACCCATTTCTGCTGTATCAGAACGTAGGTTACCCATAGTAAGCATTACTGCTTCACCAGAGTCAGCACCGATTTGGAAAGACTGAGTACCGTAAGTACCGTTTAGAAGACGGTTACCACCGAATGACGTTGTTTCTGCGATACGGTTAAGTTCGTCGTTAAGCGCAGTCACTTCTTCTTGAATCGCAACACGCTCGTCTCTTGAGTTAGAACCGTTTGCAGATTGTAGTGATAGGTCACGCATACGTTGCAGGATATTTGTAGTCTCGTTCATTGCACCTTCAGCGGTTTGTGCAATAGAGATACCGTCGTTTGCGTTTTTCACCGCCATATCAAGACCGCGGCTTTGCGCGTTCAAGCGGTTAGAAATCTGTAGACCCGCAGCGTCATCTTTCGCGCTGTTGATTTTATAGCCCGAAGACAAACGCTCCATTGATTTTTGTGTACCTTCCGCAGCGTTGTTCAGGTAACGCTGGGCGGTCATTGCAGACACGTTAGTGTTTACATTAATTGCCATATTGATCTCCTTAGGCATTTAGGGGTAGATGGCCTCTGTGTCTCTCACCTCACGTTGGCACATCTGATTTCATTTCTCTCAATCCCTGTAACGGCGATTCATTTAGAAGCTTTAGAAAAAAAAGTGATTTTTTTTGGAGTAAATTCAATTGATTGAATAAATGTGAGCTTGATCTAAATAATTCGGCTGGATGAAGGTAAGAAATCCCTGATTGGAAAGGAGCAATCATTTAATGCAAAAAACCAGAGCCGAGGCTCTGGTTTTGTCGTTCTTGAACGCTTAAATCAGCGCGAGCGATTAGCCTAGTAGACTTAGTGCCGCGTTTGGCGCTTGTTTCGCTTGTGCCAAGATTGAGCTTGATGCTTGCGATAGGATCTGGTTCTTCGTCATCGCTGTCGTCTCTTTCGCAAAGTCGGTATCTTTGATACGGCTCTTCGACGCATTCACGTTCTCGTTGATGTTATCCAAGTTGTTGATTGCGTGGTTGAAACGGTTTTGGAATGCACCCAGCTCCGCACGGTGGCTGTCTACATACTTCAACGCTGAATCGAGAATCGCGACTGACTCTTGAGCGCCGCCTACTGTAGTGACATCGATAGTATCAACCGTAACTGCTTGCGCGTCTTGCATACCAAGCTCACCCGCTAGGCTGCCACCAAAGCTCACGTCACCGTCTACTTTGTTGTTACCTGCAAATACTTGTAACTGACCATCTTCGTTTACTGACGCTTTCACTAGGTCTGTTTGACCATTGATGTATGTCGCTAGCTGCTCGATGTCATCGCCCGCTTTCGCATTGATGGTCAGTGCTTGGTCTTGACCAAAGCTGTCTTTTAGCGTGATGGTTAGCTCGTTTGCATCCGCCGCTACGCTCCAGTCTTTGTCTTTCGCGTTCGCTGCTTGGTAGCTTGAACCACCCATCATTTCGTTGTCTGAACGCATGTCGCGTAGGCTTAGCATCACAGCTTCACCATTGTCAGCACCAATTTGGAATGACTGAGTACCGTACGTGCCGTTTAGAAGACGGTTACCACCAAATGATGTGGTTTCTGCAATACGGTTTAGCTCGTTGTTCAGTGCCGTCACTTCTTCTTGAATCGCTACACGCTCTGCTTTTGAGTTTGAGCCGTTCGCGGATTGAAGCGATAGGTCACGCATACGTTGTAGGATGTTCGTTGTCTCGTTCATCGCACCTTCTGCTGTTTGTGCGATTGAGATACCGTCGTTGGCATTACGTACTGCGACGTCTAGACCACGGCTTTGTACGTTCAAACGGTTAGAGATTTGAAGACCCGCTGCGTCGTCTTTTGCGCTGTTAATTTTGTGACCAGAAGACAAACGCTCCATTGACGTTTGTTGAGCCTGGTTTGCGTTGTTTAGGTAACGCTGCGCAGTCATCGCTGATACGTTTGTGTTTACATTCACTGCCATGTTGTTTCTCCAATTGATTTTCCGGTGTAGCGGTTTCCGACGTCTCGGAAAACCAAGTAGTTCTCTCAAAGTTAATCTTTTAACGACACGGCAAATAAAACCTTTAGGAAAAAACGAGAAAAAAATCGATAAAACATCCGTTTGGTTAGGAATTGAGCAAACGACAACAAAATAACAAAAAAGCGCTAAAGATCCGTTTAGCAGTGCCGAAACAGTCAGATTTTCGTTTGTATTTGCCGTTGAAAAGCGAGGAGCTGAAGGTAAAAGTTGAGGGGGCTAAAAAAGAAAAAGCCCCTATTCCTTTGAGAGAACTGGGGCTGGATGGAAGCCATGGCCTGTGTGGAGATCAAGAGAAATGAACACAATCTGGCTATCCGACATACCTAATGGCCGTATCAGGGCAGGTTGAGAGAGAGAGCCCCAACACTTTCACTAAGTATGCTTGCCAAGCAGTTGGGTAGGTACGCCACGTCTGGCTAGTTACCCTCTGCTTTGTCTGGATGTCCTTACTATTGTAGTAGAGACATCGCAGAGTTCGGCAACTGTTTCGCTTGAGCAAGAATCGAGGTACCCGCTTGCTGCAGGATCTGGTTCTTGGTCATTGCGGTTGTTTCCTTGGCGAAATCGGTATCCTTAATGCGGCTGTTCGACGCATCAACGTTTTCTTGGACGTTCGCTAGGTTATTAATACTGTGGCTCAAACGATTTTGTTTGGCACCCAAATCAGCGCGCTGTGAGTCTACATACTTAAGCGCAGAGTCGATAACCGAGATGGCATTCTGAGAGCCGGCAACGGTAGTCATATCGATGTCTTGAACCGTAGTTAGCGTGCCTTCACTCGATAAACCAAGCTCGGATGCTAGGTTTCCAGAGATGGTCATGTCTCCTTCAAGCGCAGGCTCTGCTACAAAGATCTGTAACTCACCATTATCACCAACGGATGCGCTCACAAGGTCTGACTGACCGTTAATGTAAGTCGCTAGCTGCTCAATATCGTCGCCCGCTTTTGCAAACAGGTCGATAGAAATCTCCTCACCCGCTTTGGTGGTAAACTCGAACTTAAGGTTATTGGCGTCCGGTGCAACTGACCAGTTCGCATCTTTAGCGTTCTCCGCTGTAAAGGTGGTACCCCCCATACGGAAGTCGTCAGCACGAACACTCGTCAAACCCATAATCATCGCTTCACCTGAGTTTGCGCCAATTTGGAATGACGCATCGCCAAACGATCCATTCAACAGGCGGCGACCACCAAATGATGTCGTCTCTGCAATACGGTTAAGCTCCGCTTGCAGTGCCATTGATTCTTCGTTGATTGCTTGGCGCTCTGACGGAGAGTTTGTGCCGTTCGATGATTGAATCGCAAGGTCACGCATACGCTGCAGGATATTGGTCGACTCGTTCATCGCACCTTCAGCGGTTTGGGCAATCGAAATACCGTCGTTTGCGTTTCTCATCGCAACATCAAGACCACGAGACTGCGCTGTAAGACGGTTGGAGATTTGCAAACCCGCCGCGTCATCTTTCGCGCTGTTGATCTTGTGACCCGAAGACAAACGTTCCATCGACGTATTAAGGTCGTTCGAGGACTTGTTGAGATAACGCTGTGCGGTCATCGCCGAAACGTTAGTACTTACTGTAATTGCCATGTTGCTCTCCTAAATGAGTTCGCAAGCGTTTCAAGTTGGATTGCGATCAAACCACCAGTCTTTGGCTAAAACCGGCCGTCTACATCCACCTGATACCCCGTATCAGATGGAGTATCTAATCATTTTCACGTAATCAAGCTTTGCTAAAACGGCAAAGTCTTGGTTGTTCAAATCTTATTAATACAAATCACGTGCCAAGTTTTAAAGTTAATCGTGAATTATATTTATAATGTTTTATTTCAATAACTTAACTAAATCACATTTGATCAGCAAATGAATTAAGTTCTATCTATTGATGCAAGTGGCAAGGCTCTAGTCTACTAGCTTGCCGCTTCGTCGTTTCAGCTTTACCGCTGTCGTTTCAACACTACCGCTTTCGTTATCTGCACCTAAGGCTGAGCTCATAGGGCAACCGATAACCAGAGAGGTAATCAATCCTATAGATAGTTAAACAGTGTTAAGTCCTTGGTTTTACCAAAGGCAAGCTGTGACGCCTGCAAAGCTCTTGAGTTCTCTTCAAATTCGATAACCGCTTTTGAATAATCAAGATCTTCAAAATTACTTTTTGAGCGAGCCAGCGAGATCTTAAAGTCTTCATGCTGCTGCTCTTGAATATCTAGGGTGTTTAGCCTCGCACCTACGTCCGTTCTGGACTTTGTTAGATGCAAAAACGCAGCGTTAAACTCTTCCGTCACCTGGTGAAGCTGCGCATTAGAGCTCGCATCCGATACGTCGTAGTCCATCCAATAGATTGCGTCTCTAAAGCTATCGAATACGCTAAAGGTCTGGCGAGGCTCTAGCTCTATCGCATCACCAGGCGTAATTTGACCTTTAATGCGAATGTTCAAGCCTTCGTATTCGACCCCCGTTTTAGGGTCGAAGTCGCCAGCTTTGACCACTGAGCCATTCTGCTCAAGCTGGTAACCAAAACGATCGTTACCCATATCGACAAACGTCACTTTATAGCGATTGTTGTCATTCGAGTTGGTGTTCGTCGCTTTGTCGAGAAGCAGTTCCGAAGCGTTTTGTAGCTGGTATTTGGCCGCATAGTCACCAAACGGATTATCGACTTCCATAAACAACTTACTGCCAGGATCACTCGTCGGGATTTCCATGCTGTTAGAGATGCGCATCTTGCGCTGATAATCATCACCTGCGTACGACATTTTGCCGTTGCTGTCGACAAAGAACGGCTGTGTCTTTGGCTTAGTACCCGCAAAGGTATAATTGCCTGACTCGTCTTGATTGTTGGCCAGCGCTAAAAAGTTGGCAGCAAGCTCTTCAATTTGACGCGCTTTCGCTTCTCTATCTTGTGGTGATAACGCGCCGTTGATTGACTCCATCGTCAAACGCTTGGCGTGATCGGTGAACTGCTCTGTCTCACGTAGCATCACCTCTTGATGCTCTAGACGGTTACGAGACAAAACAATAGAATCTGTGTGCTGCTTAAGCTGCTCGGTTTGCTGACCGACTTTCTGAAGATAGTGAATCGCCAGCGGATCGTCTGCCGGCTTTTGCAACTGTTTGCCAGACGCTAGCTGCGCCTGGTTGTGGTGAATCTTGTTCTCTTGCCTGCGCAAATCATTTTGAACTGTCTGATAGCTGTGAAAGCTAGAAATACGATTCATCATGTTCCATCACCTCCTATCGCAGTGCCAAAATGGTATCGAAGGTTTCATTCGCGGCTTGCATCACTCGCGAAGAGGCCATGTAAGCTTGCTGAAACTTCATCATGTTTGCCGCTTCTTCATCCAGGTTGACCCCAGATATCGATGCAATACGGCTTTTTGCTGATTCATGCTCTAGATTTGCCACTTCTTGTAAGCGTGTCGCCGTCGAGGCTTTAAGACCAACGTCTGTGTTCAGGTTGTGGTAAACATCGATTAGCGTCGATTCACCACCATTCATGGTCTTATTGGTTTGAATGTTCAGCATTTTACGCAGGTTGCCGTTGTCACCTTCAGCAGGGTTTAGGTTCGCGGTGAACTTGTCGCCTGGCAGTGCGCCGTCGGTAAGTTCAAACGTCGTCCCCAAAACAGTGACAGGTTCTGTTGGCGGATAAAGCTGCGGCGTTAATAGCACGTTGCCTTTGGTATCGGTAACAGCAAACTCTTTGCCTGTCGGCGATACATGAACCTCGAACTCACGAAGTTGCCCTGCGCCAGTAATCGTAAACTTCGCGCTACCTTGTGCATGAGTCGTTGAAGCCTCGAAGCTGTGAGCGGCAATGGTTTTCGGATCTGTGGTTGCCATTTGCAACGTAGCGGCGCCATTTCGGGTTGGGCGAAGCAATAGCTTCTCACCAGACTCTGGTGCATTTTTGATGTTAACCACCATGCCATCTAGATAGAAAGCACTCGCGCCCGCATTAAGCTCAACGATTTGATTCTCACCATTAGGCTTAGTCACCACATAGTTAGCACCATCGTATTTAAGCGCGTATTCGCCGCCTTGTAGCTCACTGGTATCAGCGATATATACCGCTACATCCGATTTCGAATTCGGAGACGCCACCACTCGCGACTTGGCTATTACCTCGGTATTTACGTCCACAAAGATGTCCGCACCGACTTGACCATTAAGGTCTAGACCCTGCCCCTGCAGCTTGTTCACTTCAAAGGCAAAGGCGGTAGATAAACGCCCAAGTTCATCCATGATGTATGGAATTTCTTTGTCGCGTAGGTCGAGCATACCTTCAATTTTGCCGCCAATATCATCGGATTTAATGGCTTTTATTCCTTTGCCCTCGACCATTGCCAAGCGTCGTTGGTGAACGTCGGGCACGCCGTCGATCATCTTCAACTGGCTGGCTTCAGTACCAGAAACTAGGGTATGACCATTACCGATATGAACGTTAAAACCTTCAGCATTTGCACGAGGAGTCACCGTGACTTTGGTGTATTCTGATAACTCTTTGACTAACAGCTCATGCTTATCCATGAGATCGTTATGAGGCCCTGGTGTTCGCATCATCAAACGGTGAATATCTCGAATTTCAACCGCAAGCTGGTTAACACGCTCAATGCCCATGTCGAGCTTTTTATTCGCGGTGTCCGCTTGTTGGCGAACAGACTCGTGAAAGTTGTTCATGGTTTGGCGAATCAGATCTGCTTTCTCAAGCACCACTTTACGAGCACCCACATCATTTGGGGTGTCGGCGAGTGTCTTAACAGAATCGAACCAGTCGTTGAGGTTTTCTGGGATTTTCTTGGATGCCACAGAAGACAACATACCCGAGAGCAAATCTAGGTTTGCCAGATTCTCGTTGCGATAGTTCATCTGTGTGGTTGCCATGTTTAGCTCTTTAACGGCAAACTGATCCCACGAGCGGCGAACATTTTCCACATGCACGCCCATACCGTAGGTTTGCCCCCCAAACTGCCTAGGGTCGTTGGTACCCTGGATGACAGATTGACGGCTGTAACCCTCTGTATTTGCATTAGAAATGTTATGACCAGTCGTAGTTAACTGTCTCTGAGCTGTGAGGACACTTTGTGTACCTACATTCAGAAGATCTGACGCCATATCGCCCCCAAAAACCTCAAAATCGGGCAAAAATCAGTATGATTTGCCCGTGCTTATCTTAGTAAATGCAAAGTACATGCCACATGATGTAAGTAATTATAAATACGCGGTTTTTAAGAAGAAAAGCGACAGAATCTAGCGCTGTTAGATGGATTAGGTGACGTTAAAAACAAACTCGCTCGACATAGGAGCCGAGCAAGAAGAAGTATAAATAGAACGTAAGCTACATCGACATGTCATCAATCTGCTTCTTCACTCTTAATACCTTATCGGCGTAACTTGGGTCTGTTGCATAGCCCGCCTTGTGAATGTCACGAATAAACGACTCAGAGCCTTGGTTACGAGTCAGTGCGGTTTGGTATCTCGGGTTTTCATTCAAGAACTTCACATAGTCATTGAAGCTGTCTTCATAGCTACGATAAGAGCGGAATGCTGCGCGCTCTTGAACAGGTACGTTTTGATGATACTCAAGGGTTTGCGTTGCCACTTTATCGCCATGCCAACTGCGATCAGCCTTGATATTAAATAGGTTGTTACTACTACCCTGGCTATTGTTGACCACTTTCTGCCCCCACCCTGTTTCGAGAGCGGCTTGCGCCAATAGCAAAGAAGAATCAACGCCAAGGGAGCGCGCTGCGCGATCCGCATAAGGTTTAAGCGAAGACACAAAGTTCTCTGGTGTATCAAAATCTACTGCCTTGGCTTTCGTTCTTGGTCCATCAAGTCCCAGTGCTGCAGCCGTTTGGCGTGCTTTCGCTTCATCATATGGCTGGCGCTCTGGCAAATCGAAGGCTTGACTGCGAACTCTTAGCTCAGTGTTTGCCGCCGCCTGCGCTTCAGGAGCACGAGCGCTACCAAGCTGCGCTACGATCATGTCAGCAAGACCAAGCGAACCTGAGGAGCTCAGTTCGCTCGCCATCTGGTCATCGAGCATTTGACGATAGAATTGACCGTTGCCGTTATTGGTTAAGTCCGACTCAAAATGCGTATTGGCATCACGCATGGATTTCAGCATCATCGAGGTAAAAATCGATTCAAACTGACGAGCCGCCGCATTCAATGCCGCTTCGTCGTCACCCTCTTTACCGCTAACGGCTTTCTGACGAAGCGAGTCAAGGCTAGCGATATCGTGAATGAAACCAATGTCGTTCGGGTTTTTCATCATGTTGCTGGCACCTTAGATAACAATCAGCTGACCTTCGATGGCACCAGCATGCTTAAGTGCCTGAAGTATGGCCATAAGGTCAGAAGGTGCCGCTCCCACTTCGTTGACTGCTCGAACCAAATCATCGAGTGTGAGGCCTGGCTGGAAGTTAAACATCTTGCCAGAGCCTTCAGATACTTGAATATCAGAATTAGGAACCACAACCGTATCACCTTCACTAAAGGCATTCGGCTGGCTCACACGCAAGTTTTCTTTAATAGCAACTGTCATGCCGCCGTGAGTAACCGCTGCGGGTTTCAGCTTCACATGTTTGCCGACAACAATGGTACCAGTGCGCGAGTTAACGATGATTTTTGCGCCACTGTCCGCAGTGTCAAACTCAACGTTTTCAACTGCAGAAAGGAAAGCAACACGCTGGCTCAGGTCACGAGGCGCACGCACGCGAACCGAGGTCGCATCCAATGCATTCGCCATTTGTGGACCTAGGAAGTCGTTGATGGCATTCGCCATGTTTTGTGCAGTGGTAAAATCAGACTCCAGCAAGTTAAACGTGATGTAGTCTCCGCGAGAGAACGGACTTGGCACTTCACGCTCTACTGTCGCGCCGCTAGAAATCATGCCCACAACCGGGTTATTGCCCACGATCTTAGAGCCATCTAGACCTTCTGCACTGAAGCCACTGACCACTAGGTTGCCTTGAGCAACAGCATATACTTCGCCATCAAGACCTTGCAGGAAGGTTTGCATCAGTGTGCCGCCACGGAGGCTTTTTGCCGCACCGATGGAAGACACGGTAACATCGATTTTTTGACCCGGCTTAGAGAAGGCTGGTAGGTCAGCCGTCACGATAACTGCCGCAACGTTTTTAAATTTTGGTTTGAAGCCAATTGGCATTTGAATACCAAACTTCTCCAGCATTGAGCGGAAGCTCTGCTCAGTAAATGGCGTCTTCTCACCCGTACCAGGTAGACCCGTTACCAAGCCATAACCCACCAATTGGTTGCTACGAACGCCGGCAACCTCTGACACATCCTTGATGCGTGCCGCTTGCACACTTGCCGCGGCAAAACACAAACCTAACAGTAAAAACGTAAACTTTTTCATGATGTTACCTTAAAAACAAACAAACCCTCTTAGGAGAGGGTTTGCCGCTTACGATTCGATTAATCCTATCCTATAGGGATACATTAAAAAATCGTGCCAAGAATCCAGGTTCTTGCATATCTTGTTGGTTTCCGGTGCCAGAATATTGAATTCGCGCGTTAGAGATACGGTTTGAAGCAATCGTGTTATCAAACTCAATATCATCTGGGCGGATAGTACCACTCAAGCGAATATACTCATCACCCGTGTTGAGCGTTAGCCACTTCTCCCCACGGATCACTAGGTTTCCATTGGCTAATACTTCAATGACCTCAACGGTAATCGAGCCAGAAAGACTGTTGCTCTGGTTCGCAGATGCATTCCCTTTAAAGCTGTTGTCATTTTTTAGCTCATAGGAGAAGTCATAGTCGTTAACGGTGACTGGTCGTCCGCCAACAAACAATGGGTCCATTGATGAATCGTTGGCTTTAGACAAATCTGCATCGGCACTTTTTGCCGCTTTAGTCGCTTCATTCAATTCCACGGTAATGATGTCACCAATACCGCGCGGTTTAGAGTCGTCATACCAATCACGAGCATAGTGGGTGTTAAACAGTGAACCCGTTGCCGCTGCGTAATGCTCAGGCTTGTTTTTTGGATGAATCGGTGCCCATGCTGGGTCGTCAGCTATCGGGTCGGTACGACCACGCAACGTATCAACAATACCCGAAGATTGGCTACGATCGCCCTCAACCGCATCAACGGCTGTGGTGCTGTCCGCCACTTCGTCTACGGATTCTTCCTGCCCAAACTGTGCACAACCAGATAAAACAGCCAACAATGAAATACAAAGTAGTTTTCTCATTTGTCATCTCTCCTGTTATAGCTGCTGGTTCGCGAAACTCATCATCTTGTCGACAGACGAGATCACTTTCGAGTTCATTTCATACACGCGCTGTGCTTCGATCATATTAACCAGTTCTTCTGTCACGTTAACGTTTGAGCTTTCAAGCGTCGACTGACGAATCTGACCAAAGCCATCCAATCCAGGTACACCCTCGTTTGGATCACCACTCGCACCTGTTGGTAGGTAGAGGTTCTGACCAATTGGCTCTAGACCACCAGGGTTAATAAAATCAACCGTCGTAATGTTACCCACTACCTGGTTATCTTGCTGCCCACGAACACGTACTGAGACTTCACCGTCGGTACCTATGGTGATTGAAATTGCATCTTCTGGGATGGCAATCTCTGGCTCTAGCGCATAGCCCGCACCAGACGTCACGATGATGCCTTCATCGTTAAGGGTAAACTGACCATTGCGGCTATAACCGATGTTGCCATCTGGCATTAGCACTTGGAAGAAACCATCGCCTTCAATCATCATATCTAGGCTGTTGGTGGTGGTTTGAGCGTTGCCCGGTGTGTGGATTTTTTGTGTAGCCACCACCTTTGAACCTGCACCTAGCATCAAGCCACTCGGAAGCTCCGTGTTCTGAGATGACTGACCACCAGGCTGGTTAATGTTCTGATAAAACAGATCTTCAAAGACAGCGCGGCTCTTTTTGTAGCCGACAGTCGATGCGTTCGCCAAGTTGTTTGAGATTGTTGAAATATTGGTTTGCTGGGCGTCTAAGCCAGTCTTACTTACCCAAAGTGCCGGATGCATATTCTTCCCCTATGTCCTTATTAACCCATGCGAAGCAGTGAATTAGACGCTTTGTCCATGTCTTCTGCTGTGCTCATGAGTTTCACCTGCATCTCAAACTGACGCTGCAGATCAATTAAACTTGTCATTTCACCAACGGCATTCACGTTACTGCCTTCGACAGCACCTGTCATAAGCTGAACGTTCGCGGAAGCCTCAAAACCCAGCTCAGGGTCTTTGCTGCGAAACAAACCATTGGTGTCTTTGAATAGTGAGCGGTTGTCGGTGTTCGTAAGCTTGATACGATCGACGATTTCCATTTCATCCGCTGGAGCATCTTGAGGAATGACCGACACAGTACCATCGCGGCCAATTTCAATTTTTCTCAATGGAATAGGCACGGTGATAGGCGTACCTTGCTCACCTAACACTAGGTGACCGTTGCTGTTAGACAGCAGACCGTTTTGGTCAACACGCAGTGCGCCATTTCGAGTTAGACCTTCTTTACCCGTTTTATCCAGCACAGAGATCCAGCCTTGCCCTTCGATAGTGACATCTAAATCACGACCAGTCGTCACGACACTGCCTTGCTCAAAGTTGTGACCAGGACGCTCTGTCATGCTGAAGACGCGACTTGGCATACCTTCCCCATACGCTTGCATTGAGCGCGCTTGGGCAAGGTCGGCACGAAAGCCTGGTGTGCTTGCGTTTGCAAGGTTGTTAGCTCTTAACTGCAAAGCGTGCATATTTTGCTTTGCACCGCTCATCGCGAGATACAGGGCACGATCCATTGATAGCTCCAATATTCAAAGTACGAGAGCTATAAAGCAATCTCTATGCCAAATAATTTATTCTTTATTTATCAGTGGGATATGATTGAGATGGGCTATTTCTAGCGATCATGGCAAACGTGGCAGGTGCGGCAATGGCAAAGAAACACGGCAAGGAGGCAAGGTAAGCGGCAAGGTCGAATGAAAAAAGAAACAACCCGTGCGGTAGATTCACATCTAGCACACGGGATAAAGTCGTCTTGATGACAGCGCTAAGGTTAGCGGATCTGTAGGATGTTTTGTTGCAGTTGGTTATGAACGTCCAGCGCTCGAGAGTTCGCTTGAAAGTTACGCTGCGCCGAAATTAGGTCCACCAGCTCTTGAGTCATATCGATGTTCGACTGCTCCAGAGTACCGTTGTTGATGGTACCAAACGAACCTTTGTTCGATTCACCCCAGATTTTCGCACCTGAAGCTGTGGTTGAATCCCACTGAGTACCACCTTTCTTATCTAGACCCTGCTCGTTCGCAACACGAACCATAGCAACGCGACCTAGAGTGACGTTTTCACCGTTTGAGTAAGTACCAAGTACGTTACCTTGCTCATCGAAGTCAACTTTGGTCAAGAAGCCTGTCGTTGCACCATCTTCTTGGAACTTGGTTAGCTCAAATGGAGCAGCGAACTGAGTCGCGCTGTCTAGAGAGAAAGAAAGCGTCTGTGCTGGATCAGCACCGTTCATTTCAACGCCGTTTTCACCCAGTGGTGTCGTCACAATCGGCTGACCACTGTTCAAGCTAGCTAGAGTACCGTCATTGTTAAAACGCATAGTATGACCAACGTGACCTGTCGGGCTCGTTGCGTCACCACCAGCGATATTCACCGGACGCTCACCGCCACCATCGGTCACCGTGTAGTAGCTCTGCCACGTGTTTGGCTGAGTTTGATCTTTGACGTAGTAAGTCGTCATCTTGTAAGACTGACCCATTGAGTCATACATAGTCGAAGAAGTCGAACGGTTGTACGTTTCTGGATCGGTATGATCAAACAGCGCAGGATCTTTTAGATCGCCATTCGCTGGAAGGTTCACACCAATTTCGATGTTTGCTGTTTGCTTTGGCTTACCAAACTCTGGCGGGATGTTGATAGGCTTAGGTTCATAAGAAACCACTTCATTGGTATCTTTGTTCACCTCGTAACCAAGCAAGAACTCATCGTTAGACGTCACCATGTAGCTGTCTTTGTTTAGGTGGAAAGCACCGTTACGAGTCAGCTCATTTTGCTGTGGAATTAGGCGATCTTTAGATACAGCAAAGAAGCCTGTACCACTGATGCGCAAGTCCATTGGGTTATTGGTTGAGATGCTAGAGCCTTCGTGGAATTGCTGAGCAATTTTACTCGCTTGAGCACCGCCACCCGGAGTGGTCTTTGCATTCGTGAACAATGAGGTAGAGTACACATCACCAAACTCGGCGCGAGACTCTTTAAAGCCATACGTGTTGGCGTTGGCAATGTTGTTACTGGTGGTGTTCAGATCTAGCTGTGCCGCAGATAGACCGCTTAAAGATACATATGACATTCCTAATCTCCTAATCTAACCAGCGGTTATGCTTTGCCGACTTCCAGTACTTCTGCGAGTCGAACTGGATTCTCAAAACCAGCTAGATTGAGCAGTACATTTCCATCGCCTTTGCCAAGAAGAACGCTGTTGACGTTAGCGTACGTCGACACTTCAAACTCTCGGCTTTCCCCTTCTAGTAAGCCAGATGCTTTCACATTGTATTTACCAGCAGGCATTGGATTACCTTGATCATCTTTACCGTCCCATTCAACGCGAGCGTCGCCACCAGGCTGAGCTCCCACATCAAAGGTACGGACTAATTGACCCATTTCATTTTCTACACGAACAAACAGGTTATCCATGGACTGTGGTAATTTCACCATCGCCGCCATGCCCGCATCCGCTTGCTTAATACCGGCAGCGCCTGGTACCAACACATCGCGACCTACTAACGAGGACGCTTGAAGCGCTTGGTTAGACGTCATAGATGAATTCAGGTTTTCAAACTGAGTATTCATCTTGCCGATACCATCAACTGTGGCAAACGACGCCATTTGAGCGATCATTTGGTCATTGCTGACAGGCTTGAACGGGTCCTGCTGAGACAACTGCTTGGTAAGTAGTGATAGGAAATCTTCTTGCTTAAGATCCTGCTTACCTGTCGTCTCTGCTGCTTTGTTTTGTTCTTGCAGATTTTTTAGTTGGTCAAGGTAGGATAAACTGCCTTGACCAACATTGTTGATTCCAGCCATTTGCTATCTCCTATCTCTATTGACCCATGCGCAAAGTGCTTAACAGCATCTGCTTGCTCGAGTCCGCTACCTGAACATTCGTCTGGTAAGAACGCGACGCTGAGATCATGTTTGCCATCTCTTCCATCACGTTAACGTTCGGCTTATAGATAAAACCTTCATCGTTCGCGAGTGGATGATCTGGGTTGTACTCTGCGTTTAGGGGCTTGTCGCTCTCTACAATGCCCATCACTTTGACTGGCACAGTATGATCACGGTTGTATTTCGCTTTGCTAAGCTCAGCACCAAATACGGCATGACGCGCCTTATAGGTGTCTTTGGCTGAACTACTAATACTGTCGGCATTAGCGAGGTTACTTGAGGTCGTATTAAGACGAACCGATTCTGCGCTCATAGCGCTGCCTGTTACATTGAAGACATTAAATAAGCTCATCTAGATTACTCCCCTTTGATCGCTTTGGTCATATTTTTGAATTTGCTACCTAAGAAATCGACAGATGCCTGATGTCTTAGTTGGTTTTGCATGAACAAGTTACGTTCTAGATCCACATCAACGGTGTTGCCGTCTCCTGTATCTGGCTGAGTTGGAGTGCGGTAAAGCACCTCGCCAGAAACATTCGTAGAGGCAGAAATATGCCGTCCATCTGTGCGGCTAAGACCAATACTTGCCCCTGAGGTTGCCGCTCTTAACGCACGGTCGAAGTCCATACCCTTAGCCTTATATCCAGGCGTATTTGCCTGTGCGATATTGGTAGAGATGACTTCAGCATTCTTCTCGCGTACCCCAACGGTATGCTGATGAATGCCTAGTGCATTGTTAAAAGAAATGGCCATTGAAACCTCATCGTTCAAAAATACGTGCCTGTGTAATATACAAAGCAATATCCGCGCCAAAAGTTACAAGACGACAAAAAAAGTAAATTTGTCGACTCAGGCGCACTCGATTCTCATCTGATTTACGCTATCGCAACCCTGGCGGAGAACAGTTTTGCAAAAAGCAGACCAAACAAGATGGTGGATGTCATTAGGAATGTCGTGACAAAAGTCATCCAAGCTCTTGCCTACCATCAGAATAGCAAACAAAAAAGCCTTGGCGAAGACCAAGGCTTTTAGAGATAAATGTTTGAGATGTGCCGTACTAAGATTTCAGCTTGTAGATGATACCCGGATTGCAGCGCACCATCTCAAATTGGTCAGTCAAACCTGTCAACGATTCGGATGCACCAAGCAATAGATAACCACCTGGGTTTAGACTTCGTGCCATCTGGTTGAGTACCTTAGCTTTCATGTCAGGCGAGAAGTAAATCAACACGTTGCGACAAAAAATAATGTCAAACTTTCCGAGGAGCGCGTAAGAGTCCATTAGGTTTTGTGGTCTAAAGTTCACTAAACGCTTAACGTTGTCTTTCACCTTCATCTTGCCATTGCCGGAATCTTCGAAGAAGACACGACGACGCTCAGGTGACAAACCACGACCTAGAGCAAGGTTGTCATACTCCCCTACTCGGCACATATCCAACATAGTGCTAGAGATGTCCGTCGCAGTGATCGATACACTCGGCAACATACCCGGTTTCTTGGTTTGTGTCTCAAGGACCGTCATTGCCATCGAGTAAGGCTCTTGACCTGAAGAGCTCGCCGCTGACCAGATCTTGATCGGACGCTTATTCGCCGCCATCTCTGGCAGCAGTTTGTCCGCTAAAACCGTAAACGGGTAGCCATCACGAAACCAAAGGGTCTCATTGGTCGTCATCGCATCAACAGCAGCAATACGCAGCTCACGATTACGTCCGGTCACGACATCTTTAAGCAACTGGGACAACGAGCCAAGACCAAACTTTGATACAAGTGGACTTAATCGGCTTCTTACCAAATACTGCTTGCTATCGCCAAGCACAATGCCGCATTGGGATTCCAAAAAGCGGCTAAAATCGCGATACTCTTGATCGCTAATGGTTATCGCTGTCATTCAATTCTCTATACTACTTTACTAAGGCTTGCTTTCTACCGACGAAGCGGTGACAAGCTCTCATTCTTATTCATTTATTTAGTCAGCGATGACTGCGGCTTTAACAGCGCCCCCTAATTCTTCAGGGTTGAACTTAGCAATAAACTCGTTAGCACCAACTCGCTCAACCATCGCTTGGTTAAAGACACCACTTAGAGAGGTGTGCAGAATAATATGAAGATCTTTTAGATCTGGATGGCGGCGAACCTCTGCCGTTAGCGTATATCCATCCATCTCTGGCATCTCGATATCCGAGATGAGCAGTGAAATCTGGTCGTGAATATTACCCTCACCAGCCATTTCTACAAGCTTGTTGTAAGCATCTTTGCCATCTTTCACCAAAATCGACTCAAAGCCAATAGATTCAATAGCTCGTTGGACCTGTTTTCTTGCTACCGCTGAGTCGTCAGCAATCATAATGCGCTTAACAACTTGCTTTTGTTTTTTCTGCTCAGCTTCGGCAATCTCTGTCGCAATGTTGCTGTCCATGGTCTCAACCACTGGCGAGATTTCTGCCAAGATCTTCTCAACGTCGAGGATCTCAACCAATTCGTTGTCGATATTAGTTACCGCTGTCAGGTAGTTGGCTTTACCTGCGCCTTCTGGTGGCGGCAAGATAGATTCCCAGTGCATGTTGATAATGCGCTCTACTGAGCTAACCAAGAAACCTTGAACACTGCGGTTGAATTCTGAAATGACCACAAAACAGTTTTCAATATCAGTCGTTGGGCGTCCACCCACTGCTAAGCTCAGATCGATGACAGAAATAGTCTGTCCACGAATGTGCGCCACGCCCTTCACTAAGTGGTGAAGGTTAGGCATGCGCGTTAGTTTTGGGCATTGAAGCACTTCTTTAACTTTGAACACGTTAATGCCGTAGCGCTGGCGGCCCATCAAACGAAAAGTCAACAATTCTAGTCGGTTTTGACCTACTAGCTGCGTTCGTTGATTCACCGAATCCAAGATACCGGTCATAAGTTCATCTCCATCTCAAACTTTAAAGCTAAAAAAGTGATAGTCTATCTGGGCTTCTTAGAACCCGAGAAACAGAATGCTGTATTTTAAGACATCTTTTTTGCATACATCCAGTCACAAAATGAGGCAAGGGTGTAACTGGCTTTGCCTCTATATCGTCTGGCACGCGATATTCTTTAGCGTATTAACGCACGCAGCAACGCCTGAGCAAATAGAAAACATTCAAAAGGCTGCCCAAGCTCATGTTTTAGATACGATTGAGCAACCTCCGGGTGGAGAAATTATTGCAAACCCAGGTAATATCGACTCTCGCATCCATGCAACAGATTGCCCTGCACCGCTGCAGACGTCTTCCTCGACGACGCGTAATACCAGCAGTAATGTCACGGTGTTAGTCGAGTGTCCAGAAGACAACTGGCGAGTCTATGTACCGGTAAGAATGTCTATCTCATTGCCTATGGTGACGGCGACCAGACCGCTTGCACGTGGCAGCCTCATCGAAGCACAAGATGTCACCATGACCATGGTCGATAGAAATCGAGCAAGACGACAGGGGTTTAGCGACATGACACACGTTGTTGGTGCCAAGCTCAAGCGTAACGTCAAACTTGGCGATGTCGTTGAACGTAACGATGTTTGTGTGGTCTGTAGAAATGAAAAAGTCGTGATTCGCGCGGTGAAAAACGAAATGGTTATCTCGACGCGAGGTACGGCACTCTCTGATGGTTCCAACGGCGATCAAGTAAGAGTGAAAAATGATAAGTCTCAGCGTATAATTGAGGGAATAGTCACCGGCGTTGCAGAAATCACTGTTAATTTTTGATTTTTTTCTAAAGGTTTTCAGTTGCCCGTCGATATGGACGGTATACATGCATATTATGTGTGACACTCATGACCGAATTTCGGTGCATGAAAACGCAATATTGAGCAACTATAAGGCGAAACTATGGCAGGCATTGATAACATTCGATCTGGACAGACGCTAACGACCACGAGTCGCGCTCCTGCTCGTTCGGACGCCAGCAAAGAGAGCGCATCAACTCCAGTTGGTCAATCTTCAACAAAGCAAGATGCGGTGACGCTGAGCCAAGGCGGTAAAGCCATTGGTCAAATGCACCAGCAGATGGCGAGTCAGCCAAGCTTTGACTCTGCTAAAGTAGCGGCAATTAAAGACGCTATTGCTAACGGTTCGTACACCGTAGACGCAGAGAAGCTAGCAGACAACATGATGAAGTTTGAAGACGAACTTGGCGGACTACGATAACCGCGTTCATTTAAGATTTAGGTAAAGGTAATGGCAGCACTTGTCGATTTGATTGACTATCAACTCAAAAACGCAAAAGCACTGTCTCTTCTGCTATCGGAGGAGACGAAAGCCATTGCTGGGCGAGAATCGTCCGATATCGAGCGCATCGCAAAAGAAAAGATGACGCTCATCGGACAGCTGCAGCAAACAGACAAGCGCTTAAGCGAACACCAAGATGTCCATCGTCTGACCGATGAGGCACCTCTGGCACAAAAGGTCGCCGACGTTAAATCCATTATTCTTGATTGCCAGCAGCTAAACGAGATTAACGGACAGAGCTTACAGCGTGCACAATTGAGCTTTAACAAGCTCAATAACCTGATGCAGCAAAGCCACGGAAAAATTGGCATGACCTACAACGCGGGCGGTCAAACGCACACGCTATCGACGCTGGGCACCAACCTAAAAGCTTAAACTGTCTTTACACACCCAATACAAAAAAGCGGCAATGTGTCACCACATTGCCGCTTTTTTAATGACGTTCGTTTCTAGAACAGAGTCTCACGCTTCTTCTCTGGTACGCGGCGAATCTCACCGTAGTCGCGAAGTCTATCCATCTTTTCAATGTCTAGTACCAGCTCAGTGACATAGCTGTCACCCACTTTATAGCTTCGCACCACCTCAGCACCGCGAATAACGCCATCTACCGCACCTGTGGTCGATTCCACGCCCAGTCGCTGGTCTTGTAGATCCGCTCTTGCAGATACACGCAGACCATAAACCTGTTCAGCGAGTTCACGGTAGGCGTCAATCTTCGACGCGCGCATAGCACGAACTTGCTTCTCTTCATCGTTTCGACCAGTCTGTTCACTGATACTGGCATAGCCCACAGCGGTAAGCGTATTCTGATCCATAGCGCCAATTGGTGTACAACCAATCATTACCATGGCAAGCAAGGCGGCAAATATTACTCTCATCTTCATTTCCTATGGGCGTAAAATCACGGTCGTTGGTGTTGTCATTGTTGGGTCTGAACGAATCAGCACACCATCTTCGGTACGAATATGGTTCAACGTATCGAGGTCGCGACCAATACGGTCAGCCGGCAAGAAGCCTTGTGCAGATGCGACAACAATACGTGACTGCATACCAACCACACGTGCATTCACTAGCACACCGCCTTCTTGGCGTAACATAGTGCCAGTGAGAACAAATTGAATCTGTTGCTCTTGAGCGAGATCTTTCCAATCACGGCTGAGTGCGAAATCGCCTTGACGCGTCACCTGAATCGAACCGGTCGTTTTAAAGTCCACGACCTTAAAGCCACGACGCTGCAATTGGTGAATAAAGCCTTCCGAAACCGAGTTACCGAGCCAGTTAGTTGCGTCCATGTTCTGCAGATCCACAAAAGATGCCACAGCAATAGGGGTGCGCGAAGACACGCTTGTGTTCGAGTTCACTAGCTCTTCGGTAAGACTTTCTACAAAGTAATCCATGGTATGACGCGGACTCTCCATCAGCATGAATTTGCTGCCAGAGTACGACTCTTTACCGTTATAGATTGGTGAGTAGGCACAAGCGGTCAGCGTTAACACTGATGCCATCAGTAGCCACTTTTTCATTACACACTCTCCAAAAGTTATTAATTGGGTCGATTGCAACACCCTCTTACAAAGGTTGGAACAATCTTTGCTATTCTCATTCTGTCCTAAATAAGAAAGCCCGCTCCAATATTCGCTGAGAATTACTAAGCAAATATTGTTCCGCATTTGGAAAGGTAGTATGAAAAAAATTGTTTCTTCTTTAATTTCAACGGCATTAATGACAATGACTGCCAGCAGTGCCTATGCAGAATGGTACGAAGTGACGGGCACCTCAACCATTGTATCCTCTGAGAAGGCGGCAAGGATCTACGCGCTAGAAGACGCTGTTTACAAGGCGGTAGACTTCTCTGGCGCCGACATCGGTGGACTCGCAACACTAGCGCCAATGCTAGAAGACGACAGAGATCAATACCAATTCATCGACTCCGAAGTGCGCCACATCGTCATTGACGACAAGTACGTAAGCGGCAACCAGATGGTGGTAAAAGCTCGTATCGACATCTACCCAACGGCAAAGGCTTGCCATAAAGAGCAGTATAAAAAGACCATTGGCGTCGCCATGTTTGACATTGTTGATCCTCAGCAAGCGGTAATGGGTCAGATCTACAAGTTAGGTGAAGACTACAGCTCAGTTATCGACAAGCAGCTTGGGGCACGTTCGTACAGCTTCGTTTCCGTCGGTACTACCCGCTATGAAATCAACAAGCGACAGCCTGAGCGTATTAAAATGATCGCTGACGATCTCGGTGCACAATATCTTGTGACCGGCGAGATTAAAGATCTTACCGCCACTATTGAACAAGGCGGCCTGCTAAGAGACGACAAGATTAACCGCCAGTTCGCTATGGACATGGCAATCTTCGACGGTAAGACAGGTCATGAAATCTTCCAGCATACCTATCGTGAGATTGCGGAGTGGCCGTTTGCAAAAACCAGTAAAGTGGATACCAAGAGTGCGCGTTTCTGGACCTCGCCATATGGAGAGATGATGCAGCGCGTTAGCCGTAACATTATGCTCGACCTTGAGTCTGAGATTTCCTGCAAGATGACACTGCCAGAGGTTGTTGCTTCTTACGGCAACAAGGTGACCATCGACCTAGGTCGCGTCCACGGCGTTCAAGCCGGTGACAAACTGCGCCTATGGCACACAGGCTCTTTCATCGACCAAAACGGTTTGCCACGTAACAAAGTGAGCCGCAGCGACATTACCCTAACCGTTTCTCGCGTCTACGAGCGTGATGCAGAAGCCACCGTCGATCAACCCGCTCTCGCCAACAGCATCCAGATTGGCGACGTAATGCACAAACAGAACTAAATGTGCCGCCGCGGGCTTAACTTATTCATATAATTGAGTAATATAAGTCTTGAGCTCCCGTGGCACAGCTGGATAGCGCGGCCCCCTCCTAAGGGGCTGCTTATCGAATGAATCTCAATCAAAATATTTACAAGCGATTATAAATTCAAATTAAAATTGTTTGTAATCAACCAATTAAGGTTAATTCTCACTGAACAGCACCTTAAATCATCCATTCAAGTTAATAATGCAGCACCCTTAAAAAGTGCTATCCAAAATGCTATAGTGCTACGCAAAGTGCTATAACGTGAGTTAAATTAATGAGTCGTATCGGTGTAAAAAAAGCGGATTTTGAACTAAAAAGATATGTGAAAGATAGTCATCTATTGCACCCGAAAAAGCAGACTTCGTTCCACTTTAAAGATCGGCTTATCAAAAAGCTGCCGCTAATCAAAGATGGCAGTAAAGATCTGTACGACCTCACCAACAACATCAAGAAATTTAGCCTTGTGCTAAGAGTCAGCAAGACGGCAAAAACTTTCTACATTAAGCCAGCACAGCGCACTATGATAAAGCTCGGTCGCTGGCAAGAACCCAATGCGAACACTCATATCAAGCCCGATGCAGGATACATGACAGTTTCAAGTGCTCGTGCTGCATTTAAGAAACAAGTAAAAGAATTGCTAGCTGAAGAACAGTTAGCACCAGAAGTGTTGCATGTCCGTGAATGGACGATTGAGGATTACTTAAGTAAGCAATACAGCAAAGACAGAGCCAAGTACAAGATAAAAAACGGCTCTATTCGCCCGATTTCCCCTAAGTCACTCAATGCTATCAAGCGTGATATCAAGCCATTACTCAGTCAAAAGCTAAAAGATGCTAATAAGAATTGGTTAGAAACCTTAGTGGAACACTGGAAGAAAGAAGTGGTGAATCCAACTAATGATGTAATCACAATAAGAAGCCCCGATACTAACCGCAAGGCTTACACGCAAATTAACGCTATGCTCAATATCTGGGTTGGCGCTGGGTATATAAGAAAAAATCCCATTGACGGTGAGGTCGCACGCTTTAAGGATGAACACGCAGACCAGCGTGAAATCATTACATTCGATGACCTTTCTATTGAAAGCGTTCTGCGTTATTTATGGCAGGATGATGTGCTTGGTTCAAAAGCGGCAAAGATCGTCCTTGCAACAATGATTGTGGCTGGCGTTCGTAACTCTGAGGCCTACCGTAACACCAAAGAGAACTTTCGTATTTCCGAGCGTGTAATCTTCATCCCTTCACTGATCAGTGGAAAAACGCGCAAAAGCCGCACGATTCCAATTGAATCTGATTACTACTGGCAAATGATTAATGAGTATCTTGTCTCAGATGAGTACTTCGAGAATGAACACGGCCATATGTTTCCATCAAGAAAAGGGTCAAATACTGGTCACATAACTGACGGCGCCACAAGTAAACCATGGCATGACCTTAAAGCTCACTTCAAGCTCCCTTTAGAATCAAGACCTTACGACTTTCGCCATACTTTTGCTTCAAGCCTTGCTAAAACTGAGGGAATAGAGGTTACATCAAAGCTGCTCGGTGATAACCCTGACACAGTAATGAAGTACTACATTAAGCACGATACAGAAAGCGTACGCCCTGCTTTACGTCAGATGCATAACAACAAGAACCACAAGCAAAGTAAACAGAGTAATGCCAAAGAAGGCGATCCAATTGTGGCTGTGTCTGAAAGTGATATGCATATTGAGGTGAGGCGCTACTTTAAGGCTTTTATCAATGGGTTAGAAATACCTGAAGAAGGAAAGATCTACCGTAGTCAATGGAAGAAATTTGTTTCAACAGTGAAATTGTTAAATCAGCGAAAGCAAAGCGATGAAGTTGAAGATTGGTTAATGTTTCAACTCTAGCTGGTTACTAATGCAATGCTGCTAAGATGGATTAGGTCTGAACTGTACTGGTACCAGTAGTAGTGGTACTAGTAGTGACTCATATTCAATCTGACACCGTTGATGTCTAGCTACAACCAGAGCGTACAACATAGCCGTAACGAACCGTTGCCTCACCCTTAGGATAATTGCGATAAATATCAAACGAAATGCAAAAGCCCTAAAAATCAACTCATTATAATGATACAGTTCATATCATAGTGTGGAAATTATGTGATTTTTATTAGATTTTGCTTATTTTTGTAGATAGCTCCACCGCGAGCGGTGAACATAACGAGTAATACTGTCCCACACTGCGTCATTTTGTCCCATGAACACACCACTGGACAAAAGCTTGCTAGAGCTCTAAATATAATATCGGTTGCTTAAAACAATAAGCTAGCTTCATATTAGCTAAAACAACCAGTTAGCGGTATAGTGGAACATCTAGTCCAAGCCATAGTTTGGTACAATTACTAAAGAGGTCTTTGTGTATTTTTCTAAAGATTTGTTCAGTATCCATGAGAAATCGATACTTAGACGCCTTGAGCTGTACAATGAAAATGTCATGGTTATTGCAAAAAGCTTTGATTTTCTGCTCTCAATTCTTTCACTGCCGACGGACAAAGTACCAGATGAAATCAAGGGTTATCACGAGAATTGCTACTTAGGCATTATTAGAAAACTTTGCTGGTTTACTGAAGAGGGAACCTATGCATTAGATGCATTTTCTGAATATTTACGATCTTTAAAGACCCAACAAGTAAAGCTGGCAAAACAACATTATCCTAATGTAGAACGGGCTTTTGTTTGGCAACAATATGCACTAGATATAGATTTCACGGAAATTAATTACATATATAATGGGAAAGTAAGAAGCTTTTTGGACTTTGGAGTTTCAAACTATAGCATTTATATATCAGGAGCTAATCCTGAGTACCCAAATGGTTGTATTGTTTTAAACGGATTTACTTTCTATAGTTTTAGAAGAAAAGATAGTATATGCTTTAACAATGTAATATTTAACAATTGCTTTATCGTAGACTCTTATTTTAAATTTGTTATGAAGAACTGTAAAGTAAATGGTATGATTGTTAAGGATTCTACAATCAATATACTTAGGGTAAATAGCAACCTGTTCAAGTCTATAAAATTTATTGGTCGATGTAAGATCGAAAAGCTTGACCTTGAGGAGTCTAAAGATAATCTACATAAAGAGTTTGGAATTGAAATAACCTTCACCGAACCAACTTACTTTGATATATCTAAAGAAGCAATATATTGCTATGCCTACCGATTTAATCTAGTCAAGTCCATAGGTAAATATTTCACCATCAAAAATATAAACCTATTTAGAGCTCTCCACACTGGAAACCAAGTTATTCCTATGTTTGGTGGAAATTTTAAAAGGCCATATACAGATTTAGGTGAAGAATTCAACCCAAATTTCAAACTAAACTCCAACTTAAGCTTTATTAGGTATGTGAAATGGTTCAAGCTTTACAATAAGAAAACAAAGGAAATATATAGCAATAAAAGCCACATATCAGCATTTCTTCGATTAATAGAAGTTTTAGTAACAGGATCGTGGAAATCTTTTAAATACATATTATATTCGGCCAATATTATAGTTCTACTTTTTGCTACGATTTACTCATTATTTAAAGATTCCTACCGAGAAGTAGATGGATTTACAAGTGCCTTATATTTCTCCTATAGACACTTTCTAAATGTTGGTTCAGGTGACATAGGTGCGATTAATACAGTTTCAAAATATATAGTCGGTTTAGAAGGCGTTACTGGTTATTTATTTCTTGGTCTATTATTATTTTATATGACTAAAATTAGTGATGGCGATTACTAATTAAGTGTGATAACTCGCCATCAACACAACTCAGCTTGGGGCAAAAGTGCGTTCGGGCAATCCTCGATTCCTTGCCGTCGGAGTACATCATCTATAGCCAACGACAATCAAGCGAATACACTAAAAATCAAACACCTGCTGATCTTCGTTCTTCGAAAGCTTGCTAATTATCTGGTGTTCAAAGCTACTTAGGTTTGTGAATCGGATGTCTTTATTGCTGGGGTCGGTATAAAAAAGATCAACAATCTCCCACCCATGCCGAAACCGTTCACAAGTTACATGTTTAGCTTTTTTGTTCGCCTTCTTCGGAACTGTCAGAACAACCTGTAACCCTTTCTGATCAGGGCGATTTAAGACGGTGTCTAGACGTGGCTGAAGATCATCAAGCAAGAAACGAATGTTATCGTTACCAAGATTTTTAATACGGGAGTGGTTGCTGGAAGGTGTAAGAAACTCCTCGATCTCGGCGAGATTTGTATAGCTAATATCAATCATTACTTATAATTCTTATAGTTAATTAAAAGAAGTGCGCAATCCCCCCATTGCGCTTCGACACTTCTATAATAGCCGTGCTTGCATATCTGTTTCAAAAAGCAGTAGTGGATATATGATGAAAAATTAGCCACTCAGGCAGAGAGTGGCTGTTTTTTTTAACGATTATGGCCTTCTGGCTCAAAGTTGTTTTCATAACCTTCGAACTCATCCGCTTCGATCGGGTACTTCTCATTTAGATGCATGACGAACTGGCGAATATCAGTAATTACGCTAGCTTCTTGCGTCTTTCCTCTCCGAGATTGCCTCACAGCATGTTCGGTGATCGCCCAGATAAGTCGGATAAACCCCCGTTCAGATACGGGTGACAGCTCTTTAATAGCTGTAAGAATTTGATGCATAAGTAGAATTTGTTTTTTCATAATTATTATCTCTAAGTTTTTGTTTTAATTGAAGTATGTATTCATCTTTAAGCGACAGCTTGTAAGCCATAACGTCAAATTTCTGCTGATAGCTTTTGTTGTTTCGTCTAAGTTTTTTAAGCTCTTGCAGGAAGTTGAAATTTTTGAGTTCTAAGCCTTCTGCATGTTCAGTAAGGTGAGCTAATTCTTTCTCTGCAGCAGAAAGGCGTTTTCTCAGATACGCGTTTTTCTTCTTCTCTTTGTTCTGAAAGAACGCTGCTTTTTCAATCTGTGTCAGCTCTATTTCACGCTGCTGGATCTCTTTCTTTGTGGTCTCGATGGACTTTTGCGCTTTGCTAATTATTCTCTGCTTTCTGGTCAATTCAGAATGTTTTGCCGAGAACGCTTTGGCTTGAGCTTGTTGAGCTTTCCATTGCTTACGCGTCAAACGCTGAACCTTTGGCCCAAGCCTTGTCATACCGAGCTCTGAGCCCACCTGAGCATAGAACGAATCCTGATACGCTCTCATGGCTTGTTTGTATGCATTCGCTTTCTTGGAGTAACCCTTTCCCTGACATTCATTCCTGGCTCTAATGCCAGGGTGAATATCTGCCATTGAAAAACCACCGTCTTTAAGGCTAGGTATTGCATAAAAATGTAGGTGAGGGTGTTCTTCGTCGAGATGAAGAACAGCCGAAGCCAGATTTTTGCTATAAGTACGTTTCAGAAATGCCAGCGACAGTGATAGGAATTTCTGAAAATCAATATCTGAATCTGCTGGGATACTGATTATTCCTGCCAACAAGAGCGGTGCATCACGGCGAATCTTTCTGCCTTGCTTATCTTTTGCTTTTAGAGAACGTGCCAGTGCGATATCTGGTAGTTTGCGAGGATCTAAACCAAAGAGGATTTCAGGTGTCTGTGGTTGGAAAACATGCGGACAGCAATCATCTACGCGCATTGCTTCATTAACTATGCTATGCATAGAAGCTTTGCCAGACTTAGATGTATGATTACTGTAGGTTTCTAAGTGTATAAACTGATATCCTGACATAATGTTATTTTTATTATTTCTAATATCATAACACCATGTATTTATTAATAATAGTTTACAAAAAACAAACTTTTTAGTATACACGCAACTTTTTTCTATTGTATTGAAAATACAATAGAAAAAAGTAATCAGGGGTTTGGGGATGAAGTCCCCAACCGACGCTTATCTGAACCGAGGCACGATGGCTGAAGATAAGCATAGTCGGTTACTATGCTTATACCTACAGATAAAGCCCATTATGACCATCTGCTACAGAGAAGAACTGACAAACAAATATTATTTATTATACTTTATAATTCATGGGGTTATAAGAAAAATTGCTTGACAGCACCTTAAAAGTCGACTAACTTATTAGTTATACCAACAGGTATAAGCTCTCTCAGTCATATCAAATCATCCTCATTTATTTTAGCTTAAAAAAAGAGAAAAACTTCAACCTGCACAGGTGAACGAGGTACACATCGTTCAATTCTGCTTGCAGAGCAAGCAGGTAAAGTAGGTCGCTTTACAAAGCGACCTACTTATAAAAGATAATAAAATAAACCTTATTAGGTTAATTTAAAACAAAGTGCATAAAAACCAAAAATATCTATTTCTTAGTATAGAGTGAGAATGAAAGACATGAGTTAATTACGACAAGTCAAAAAAATATAAAAGGACAACTAATGACTTGTTTTAACAAGACAGATGCACTAACTCACGAACTTGAAGCGCTTAGACAAAATCCAGCATTGATTAAAAGCAACGACAACATCATGACGGCTAAGCAATGGCTAGAAAAAGAAAAACGATACCCTCTGCGTTTTGAGCGCGGATACAGATACAAGAAGGGGACATACTATGCTAAAGAGCAAACCGTTCCTGTCTACAGCGAGGCTGATGCAGTTCCAATCGAAGGAGCTAGGCCAATACGCGACATGTACAAAAAGAAGAACTACTACTATGAAGATGAATGCCTACAAAAGAAAACACGAAAGCAATGGTGGTCTGAAGATAACAGGTTAGTAAAAAAAAGTGCTCACCCAGTTGAGATCAGAAACGGCTTTAATCACGCCAAAAAACAGAAGCTAGAAATCAAATACTACCTGAAATCCGACACATTCAAGCCCAAGCCAAAGAAAAAACAAGATAACTAACATGTAGTTGAGGTGTTCGATCTGACATTTTTGGTGCTCCAACTCGACCCGAGCTAATAGCCCCGCACCTCAAGAGCATTAAAGTCACCATTCGGTTTGTCGGGCTAAATCTACCTATAGGCAAGCTCCCGCATCCCGAATGGCATTTTGGCATCACTTCTAAAGGGGGCCGTAGGTGAACGTTTCTGGACAGAACCAGTCATCAGCCAACTGTCGAGATAGATTTACTTTATGCAGCAATTTTTGAGCTGTATGCAGCACCCTATCAACCTCTTAAACGCTTTAGCCCCAAATCGCGTTAGAACCAAAAGCTCATGTACGCCTCATTTATCAGGAGCTGCCTAACTGAGCATATTGGTCGGACGTGAACATCAACCGAGTTCAACACTCGATTTTATTGGTGTATGAGATGGAACGGGTTGGCAACATCACAACTTTTTACATGAGTAACCACGTTGCATAAGATATGCGTATCCATAACAACTAAGAGTATCTGAAATGGCAGTTACTAACCTAAACAATTCACATAGTGCACAAACCGAGTTAGAAAAACTTGAGCCAAGAGAACAAATGCTAGAGATTGCATTCGACTTTCATACGATGTGCACAAATTCACGCAGGAATCATTTGTATTGCGTTCATTCGGTAGTATCTGGTCTAGCACTAGAGATCATACTCAAGAGCTTCAACTCAGTAGAAACCGAGGTTCAAAGTGAATACATTTCCAAGTATGCATACAAGAGAAGCAAAAAGCCCAAAGAAAACCACGACTTAGTGTCATTGTTAGATAATGTGCCACTAAACGTCAAAGCGCATCTATTCAGTGAGCGAGACATAGAGATAATCGAAACGTATCGGGATGTTTTCTTTAATGATCGATACCTATATGAGAAAACGGCTAGAGATGTGTTCGATAATAGTTTTATAAAACTAGTCGGAAGAACGATTTTCAAAATGATTTGTTTGTACAAGGAGCAGGGGTCAGTTGACCCATTCATTACCTATATTGATGATGAACTTCTAGAGCACTATCGTCGGGAGCTATATCGCTTGTGAGCATGAGATGTGCACCAAGTTTTTATGCATTCAAACTCAGCTGTTAAAATGGTTGCGTCCTGTACAATTATACCGAGGTGCTCTGATGTTTACAGTGTTCTCTATCAGCTTCAGCTTTCCGTCAGAATCCCCAACTCATGATCGAATAGAACAACTTGAAAAGTATTATCGTGAGGTGAAGACCGCTATGAATGGAGCTTTACGGTCTTATACAGAGCTTCAGCGCGTTAGCTACGATTACGAGCGAATCCCTAAGACCATTGACCTCCATGAACATAAAGAAAGAGCTAGTATCAGAGAAACAAAACAGGGTGAGAAGTTTCATAGGCTACACAGCGATTTGGTTACTACCTTAGAACAATACGAAGAGGCGTGCGTTAAGTTTGAAACGCATTTAGCCAAAAATTTGCCAGCAGGGTTGCGTGCAAAATGCATCGTTATGCTTTATTACAGAGAACTATCGAAAATCTTTAACTTAAACATAAGAGATCTTTCGCGTTATGAAAGAGCAGATTGTACTTTGGAAGATAGCGTTTTAGTTTCGGTAGAGCGAGACTTCCAGTTATTAAACAAGCCAAACCTAATAAAGCGAATTTTAAGGAAACTGTACAACGCATAGCATAACGCGAGCTTACGTCTAAGGTTTTCGAATACACCTTGTTATTCCAATCGCGATTTATTGCCTTAAGCAAAGCTGCATGATTATGCTTGCATGGCTCAGGGCTAGATATGTTAATGGGTGAATGTTTTTGGGAGTAAATGAGCACCGTCCTGTAGCCGTTAGCTATGGTGGTGCTTCCTGTAGGAAGGTGCGGAAATATATCGGTCTGAGTTTCCACTGGTACGCTGAGGATCGTAGTTAAGTGAGCCAACCTGCACGATCAGGTTGCCGCGTGATTTAGGAACCGACAGATTGAGTTCAGACTAATCCAATTAACAAAACCAGAAAGCCTCCTCAATGGAGGTTTTTTATGCGGAAAATCTATAGTGGCGCCCCCAGTAGGAGTCGAACCTACGGCCTCACCCTTAGGAGGGGTGCGCTCTATCCAGCTGAGCTATGGGGGCATAACGTTTATAATATCAGAGCGTTATCTTAAAAAAAACACAAACTCACTGAATTCTCCTCGCCTGCTCAATTTTAGAGCACGTATATCTATCAGCATTAATAATAGCAACTGACTAAATTGCTATATTAAAATGCTACAATCCAATAAGTATCATTAAGTCATTGATTTAAAGCTATATTAATTATCTACAAAGGTAAATATGCTCCCCCTCCTAAGGGGCAGGTCACAGGTTCGAATCCTGTCGGGAGCGCCATATAAAGTAAGGACTTAGCTGAATCATTCGCTAAGTCCTTTTTGTTTGTGTCCATAAAATGTCTACCATTTTGAACCTCAAACTCAGGTGATGCCGAAAGTCTAGATACTTGATCTGCGGAATCTTTTGTGACGATACGCTTAAACTCATCCCGTATCGATTCCGCAAGCCAATCCCAATTGGCGCGGCAAGACCTGAACATTGAAAGAACAAACTCTCACCTGCAACTACCCCAAAAACATTCGTGATTCTGCTTCCATAACCACAATAATTCCTCGTTATTGACCATATTATTATTAGCTTATTTATTACCTATCCCATGATAGGTACAACAACGTCAGTCTATATAAGCTCAATAATATCAATGCGTTGCTTTAACCAGCTTGAAGCTTATTGATGCTAAATACAAACATTTAGAAAAGGATAACAACATGAAAGCTAGGAACTGTTTTGCAAGGCTAGTCCTTCCACCCATCCTATTTTCACTACCAAGTTTTGGGTATGCCTTTGAGTGCCCAGAAGGCACTCCCAATATATGTGCACCCGCTACAGTCATCGAGGCTACAGTACCTAATCTGCTGTCGACGGTTGCTCCTGGTGACGCACCTATCGTCTTGCGTACAACAACCTTAATCACTGCTGCTTGGTTCGACGCAATTGCACCGTATAGCGAACAGAGCCAAGGTGTTCACTCAAACTTAGGCCGCATCGATGCTGGTGAGGGAAATAGCAAACGAAACATCGCTATTATGTATGCGAGTCATAAGATACTGATGAGTTTAATGCCGCAATTTGCCAGCGACTGGGACCAGATGCTGACTTCGGTTGGACTGGATCCACAAAATCAGACTTTAGATCTCAACCTGCCCGCCGGCGTTGGAAACATGGCAGGTCAAGCCATTGTCGCCGCTCGAGAGAGTGATGGTATGAATCAACTCGGTACCGATTGTAATGAGTACTTCCCTAAACCTTACGCCGACTGCACTGGCTATCAACCACGAAATAAAGCTGAAGCACTGAAAAATCCAAGACGATGGCAACCGGATACGTTGAGCTCTGGGAATGGTCTGTTTTTCTCGCAACAGTTCGTGGTTCCACAATTTGGTCAAACCACACCTTTTAGCTATGAAACACCAACTCTAAAGGCGCCGTTTCCTAGCAAGTCTTACGCAGTGTCGTTCTCTGGAGTCCCCTTACCTGCCTACAAGCAACAAGCGGATGAAGTTATCGAGTCGCAAATTAACTTAACCGATGAACAGAAACTCCTGTCTGAATTCTATGACAATAAAATCATTAGCTTAGGTTACTCAACTCTCGCAGCGACTTTTTATCACGGTTTGTCACTAGAACAGTTTGTACAACTCGACTTTCTCGTGAACGTAGCAGCATTCGATACGGGAATAACCATCTGGGACAATAAAAGAAAATACGATGCAGTCAGACCCTTTAGCGCTATTGGCTATATCTATGGAGATGAGGCTATTAGTGCTTGGGGTGGCCCTGGCTATGGCATCGTAAGCAACCTAAAAGGTAGTGAATGGCGTCCTTATCTTCAATCGGCGAATCACCCCGAGTACCCTTCAGCCAGTGCAAGTTTCTGCCAAGCACATGCCACCTCAACTAAGCGATATTTACATGAGGAAATAGGGCTACCGCCTCAAGAGGCAAACGATCTAAGCTTTTGGGTTCCCGGCTTCCTGCCACCTCAATTTGCTGTGTTGGACAAGCAGCCCGGTACATCTATTGTCGAACCAGGAGTGACACCACAATCTCATACCGTTTTAGGGTGGAGTACATGGGACGAGTTCTCCGATGATTGTGGTATCAGCCGTCTTTGGGCTGGCGTGCATTTCTACGACTCTATACCAGCTGGTCAAGCGATCGGGGATCCTATAGGTTCCAATGCCTATGAATGGCTAAAAACCTATATTGATGGCAACGCCTATTAGCGACAGCTACTCAATAAGAGGGAATATTGAAAGGGATACGTCTCGTTGCAGTTACCCTCCATTGCTTCTTACATCAAAAAACAAAGCGACCTAAATAGGTCGCTTATCATTAGTGGAATACCTGACTACTAAACCTGAAGCATCGCCTATCCGCTATCAGTTCCTGAAAAGCTGCTCGTTCAAGTTTCAGTAAGGTTTCGTGATCACCCGCTTCTATGTACACATGATCGAGATGGGTAAGTAGTTCATCAAATACTGTCGACATGTGGTATGCGCTTCCTACTGGAGGGACGGCACCGTGGTCACAATCTTCAAAAAGTTGATAGACCTGTCTTTCTTTCACTAAATGATAACTGGCGTTCAGCTCATCATTCAGTTTTGACAAACTGACCTTATTATTTGCAGGCAGTACCGCCATCATATGATGACCTTCATGATCCTCCAGTACTACACCCTTCGCTAATGCCACTAAAGGTATACCCGCTTCCACCCCGCTATGCAGTGAACTGCGACTGTGGTTATGAGTGATGGTTTGATAAGGAATATCATGCTCACGCAAATAATGGTCTAACCGAGTTGAGATCGTCATACAAACCTCCGTTTGCTAAAGACCATATAAAGTATAGGTGATTGAGTTTCCATCCACCATAAATTGCCCGCGCTGCGTTACCTAAAAGTTGTACAGCACAATCATTGTTAAATTAATGTTAATGCGGTAGCGTGGTACTACAGCGCCTTAGTGATCTAACTGAGCGTTATGACTTCTCACCCTCACTAAATGGAATGACTATGACAGCAGAGAAAACACTCCGACGAATCTCGCCAGATTTGAGCCAGCAACAAGCCACCAGCACTGATCCGAAAAAATGCCTATCAGGTAATCCGATGCAACGAGTTCACAATCAGTTCGCCAACAGCAAAGAGAACTTTTCTGTGGTACCTGGGGCTCTACAGAAGGTAAGTGGAACATCAGCTACAGTGAAGATGAATTCTGCTACATCATAAAAGGTAAAGCCATCATTACCGATCAGAATGATCATAGTGAAACCGTCGTACAGGGTGATGCATTTGTTATCCCAGCCGGCTTTAAAGGCACTTGGGAAACCATCGGCGAGGTGGAAAAGTTCTACTCAATGTATGAGGAGTGATCCTCAGCCAGTTAAAACGGAAAGTCACCGTTATACGCCTTTGCGTTATTTAGCATAGAATGCATCATAAATTATCACTTTAAGGGAGTGAGCTATGCAAAATATCTTTTTGATCAACGGTGACATAACCAAGGCTAGCGTCGATGCCATCGTGAACGCCGCCAATACCAGAATGCTGGGAGGCGGCGGTGTTGATGGTGCTATTCATCGCGCAGCGGGACCTGAGCTGCTAAAAGCTTGCTATGAAGTAAAAGAAGTGGACGGCAAACGTTGTCCGTTTGGCGATGCGCGTATCACAAGTGCAGGGAACTTGAATGCTCGCTACGTCATCCATACCGTGGGGCCAATTTACGACAAATTCGCCCATCCCGAAGAGGTGCTGGCGTCAGCTTACAAACGATCACTCGATCTGGCTCTTAAAAACGACTGCAAGAGCGTTGCGCTCCCAGCTATCTCATGTGGTATCTATGGCTACCCACCCCTAGAGGCTGCGCAAGTTGCACTCGAGGTTTGCCAACGAGAAGAGTATCAATCACTAACGATGACCTTCTATCTGTTTGGTGAGGAAATGTTGACGATCTGGCAAAGCGCGTTCAACAAGGCCGAATAATGGTCTCAAGGGTTAGCAAACCAGCATAGCGGAGTTTATTAGTACATATGAGTATTTCTAAACGATACCTCAAAGGGATCATAGAAAAAACCCACCATTGCTTTTCTCTACAATTCCGTCACCATTACCCCAACCTAACCCCACAAAAAAAGAACCAATGAAATCATTGCCATGGAATGCCTGGTTACTGGCTGCTGTACAACCTTTTGTTTTGTCTGTTGGAGCGCTGAATGTGTTTCTGGGCGGTATTGTCGGAGCTCAGCTTCATTCGGATCCGACACTGGCTACCCTGCCTGTTACCGCACTCATTGTCGGTGTATCGCTGAACATCTTTCCCGCGGCGAAAATTCAAAAAGCGCTAGGTAGAAAGCAGGCGTTTGTTTTAGCGGCACTGGTCAGCAGCGTGAGTGCTTTTGGTGCGGCTTGGTCGATTGATAGTGGCAGCTTTTGGGGTTTCTGTGTTTGTGCCTTTCTACTTGGTAGCCAGCTTGCTTATGTTGGGCAGTACCGTTTTGCCGCCATTGAAAGCTGCAAGAGTGCTGCTCAACACCCCCAAGTTATTAGCTTAGTGTTGGTGGGTGGAATTGCCGCGGCTTGGGTGGGTCCAGAGCTACTCAATATAGGTCAGGCGATTTCATGGTTCGATTCTGAATATGCCAGAGCGTATGCGGCGCTTGGGTTTCTTGAGCTCATAGGCGCGGCCGTATTGGCAGTTGCGATGAATCCTTTGACGGTGCAAGAGAACGACACTGACGATGGTGAAGCGAGAGATTCATCCATTTTGTTTAAGCAGCCTATGCTGTGGCTCGCTATTGGGTCAGGCTTAACGGCGTATGCTGTGATGGCGTTTCTTATGACAGCCACGCCGCTGGCAATGTCTGGGCATGGACACGATATTCAAAGCGCTAAATGGGTCATTCAAAGTCATGTGATGGCGATGTACCTGCCCTCTCTCATTACGCCTATGATCATAAAGCGTATTGGTATTTACAAGCTCATCACTCTTGGCTGCGTGATATTCCTCATTTGTATTGCTGTCGCATTGCTTGGGCATTCTGTGCATCACTACTGGTGGGCGTTAGTTGCACTTGGAATAGGGTGGAACTTCCTGTTTATTGGTGGAACATCGTTGTTGCCTCAGACGTATAAGCCAAGCGAGCGCTTTAAGGTTCAGGCGGTCAATGATTTTTCAATCACGGCTTTCCAGGCGTCGGGGTCACTGGGAGCTGGAATCGTACTGTTTACCCAAGGCTGGACCTGGATGTTAGTTGCTTCGCTTTTCCCGATTGGGCTATTGCTTCTGCTCAATTGGGTAGTGAAGAAATAGTGGCGAAGAGACAGAAAGGACATGTTACCCCATGAGGCGTGGAGTACGTGTCCCTTCTTTGGCTTTAGCTGTGATTGTCAAAATTGTCGAAGTAGCCCTGACTGATAGTTCGATATATCAAGCTGCAATTTATACTCTTCGGTCAATCCATCCAGCTTTGACTGCGCTGCATTTAGGCTCGTCATTACGATTGTATTATCATCAAGTTGCCACAACTGACGCGATCCTTCGTAACTAAACTGAAGCGCTAACATGGCATCAGCATTGCCTTGCTCAGCCGCAGCCAGCAACTTTCTATTCTTTCGGTAAATGAGGTTAAGCTCTTTCTTTAGCTGCCACACATAGACGACTTCTTTCATTTTCGGGTGATTCTTAAGTTTTAGCAGGGTAATACCTAGACCTAATGCACTCACCACGACTCCAAGAAGATTCCAATGAAAATGTGAGCCCGTTTCTGATGGGAAAACGAATATCAAACTTTGAGATATCGCTAAGCTAGAGACACTTAAGCTGACAATACATGCAACGATGACGATGTTTAGACGTGAGCGATATAACTGCTTGTCGATAGATTGTAATTGCATTCTAAATCCAATGGCTAATAGAGTGATTACGCTTGTCTAGCCTTTAAAGGGGCCGCTCTTATAAAGGCTAGAAAGTCAGTAGCTAGGGCAAACATTACCAAGCAACTGGCAATGTATCCACAGTTGCTACGACAAATAGCGATAAACATTGAGATCACTGGATTCAATCGTCGTGTCACCCTTGCTGACCACTTCAGATAAGATCTTCCCCGAGCCACACGCCATCGTCCAGCCGAGCGTACCATGCCCCGTGTTGGTAAACAGGTTTGTAATCGGTGTCTTACCAATAATTGGCGTCCCATCTGGCGTCATGGGCCTTAGCCCAGTCCAATACTCCGCTTTTGAGAAATCGCCTCCAAACGGAAACAAATCTTTTATGACCATGTCTATGGTGGCTTTTCGTTTTTCTGGAATTAGGGTGTTGAAGCCAGCAAGTTCCGCTGTACCAGCAACGCGGATGCGATCATCAAAACGGGTCATGGCAACCTTGTAGGTCTCGTCCATTACCGTTGACGTAGGCGCTTTATCTGTATTAATAATCGGTACTGTCAGCGAGTATCCTTTAACGGGATAGACGGGCAGCGACAGCTCAACTTGTTTGAGCAACGCCCTTGAGTAACTGCCGCAGGCAACCACGTAAGCGTCAGCTTTGAAATCACCCTTGCTGGTACTAATACTGGTTAGTGCGCCGTTGTTTTGATTAAGGCTATGCACCTCAGTATCAAAGACAAAGTTCACACCCAATTGCCGCGCTTTTTCAGTGAGTGCGACGCAGAACTGATAGCAATCTCCAGTTTCGTCACCTGGCAGATAAAGACCACCCACCAGCTTGTCTTTAACATCAGCAAGTCCCGCTTCGACTTCTAGGCATTGCTCTACGTTTAACAAGCTATGCGCAATGCCACTCTCTTTCAGAAGCACCATGTCTTTTTGAACAGCGTCCAACTGCTTTTCATCTCTGAATACCTGCAGCGTGCCTTTTTGTCGCCCTTCATAAGTGAGGTTTTCGCTTTCTCTCAAATGCGTCAAACAGTCGCGGCTAAAGTTCGCTATTCGCAGCATGCGGGACTTGTTCTGGGCGTACTTCTCTTCATTGCAGTTGGCGAGCATTTTTGTCGCCCATGAAACCAACTCAGGCGATAGTGACGGCTTCACCTTTAAAGGAGCATGCTCTTGTGTCAGCCATTTCATCGCCTTGAGAGGGATCCCTGGTGCAGCCCAGGGTGAGGAGTAACCATAAGAAATCTGCCCTGCATTCGCAAAGCTGGTCTCTTTGCCGCTCGAGCTTTGGCGCTCTATCACAGTGACAGAGTGCCCCTCTTTTGCTAAATACCATGCGCTGGTTAAACCAATGACACCACTACCAATTACGATAACGTCCACAATACATCCTTATATCCGCACTAAACCCTACCAAACTAAACATAATTAGAAGAGTCCACCAATATGAACTATGAAAATTGTTTAAAAAATCTTCGTCCTGAAAAGGTGATATTAAGCATCTGAGAAGCGTAACGCAGTGATCAATGCGTCGAAATCGCATTTAAGTATGGAAAATGAAAAGCGGCAGGTACTACGAATATACGAAACCGCCTTGGCCGAAACCGACCAAGGCAGATCGACAATTACTACCGATAGATAGAGATTAAACAGCTATCTATGCTAGTTACTTATTGATAAACAGTGATTTAACATCAACATGTGCCCAATCACTCTCTGCACCTAGCGCAGGTAGTTTGACCCACAGTTGAAGCTCGTTGAGGTCTGCTACGATTTGGTAGTTGGTGAGATCCACATCTTGGTTAGTTGGTTTGGTTACACCACCGTTTTCTTTAAAGCTGCCATCTTCGTTGTATAGCGTTAGGTCGAAGATATCACGCATTTGTTGTGTATCCAGTTGACCTGCTTTTTCATCGTGACGCGCATTGAGGTTATCAAAACGTTTTAGCGAGAAGCTTTGTGTTTCACGTTGACCTAGACCCCAATCCGGGTTCAAGAAAGTGTTCACTGTTACAAACGAGCTTGCGCCTTTGTCTGCAGAGCGTAGACGGTTCTCTTGAATAGTGTTCTCGTAGGCGCATGCTTTACCTTGTTGATCAGCAAGCATCCAGATAGCGGCTACATCAGTACGTGCGGCTTGGAAACGAGCGCTTAAGGCTTCAATTGAGTCAGACTCAGCCATATAGTCGAACACAGAGTTCAAGAATGAAGGCTTTTCGATAGAGACAATGTTGCCGCCCATTGACGTACCATCATGCAGGTCAGTGTAAACGCCTTTGTCATTGAAACCTGTTACTAGCCACTGCCAACCAGGCCAGCTCACGTTCACGATGCCATTAGAGCCATCTGTTGGGTTATAAACTGTCGTGTAGATTGGGAAATCCAAGAATAACTCAGCCCAGTCCATATTGCGTCCGACAAGAGCATGGCCATCTTTGGTGTTTTCTCCCCAAGTCGCCAACGATGAACAACCTGAGAAAGAGTGCAGTTTACCCAAGTAGATAGCCATCGGACCGCTTTGGTCTAGCACGACCACTTTCTCAACGGGCCAGCCAGCACCGTCGGCTACACCTTGGAAATATTGCTTACGACGCAGTGACAGTGCGTTAAAGATGCGAGTACCAAACAGCTCAAATGCGTCAGCTTGCGTGATCAAGCCATGATTGATTTCTGGTTGAACGATTTTTTGGTACATCGCCTCCATATGATCTTTCGCTAGCGCACCATATTGACGGCCCATCTCGAACCAACTGCCTTGCAGTTGAAGGACGTAAAGCATCTCTTCGTTGGTTTCAAAAATTTTGCCGTCTTCAAATTGATTAAGCAGTGTCAGTGTTGAAGTTGTCATCGTTAGTTACCTCGATAGAACAGTATTGTGAAGTCGAGGTAGATTGTATGAATCTTGTGCAAAACCAACCAATGCACAGTGATGGGTTGAGTCCTCCAATATTCCTTTTCGATAAAAACGAAAAAAAACAGAACTGGCGATAAGCCTTACCATGTCTTAATGTGTATTGTACAAGCGTGCGAATTTTTCGTTTAAAACGGGCTTGATGTCTTGATGTTAGAGGTACTATTTGAGCAACTTGATCGAACGATGTAATCGGGAACTTAATAAGGTCGTAAAGTACTACCCTGAAGAGAAAAGAGACAGCGCTGAATGTTTGCTGGCTCAGCTTGTCTCTTGTGAGGTTTTTCTCATCCAGTACCCAATTCTCAATCACTTCCGAGGCAAAAGCTCACCTTGGTATCATGTACAAAACCTCCGTCGAATTCTTCTAGCCAAACCCCGTGACGAAGCCATGAACTGCTATGAGGATCCCATGTTTCAAGGCTGGTCCATGGCCAAAATCGACGATGCCCGTGTCTATGAGAAAACCATTCCCGAACGGGTACGAAAAGCTTACTTAGACTACCAGTTCTTCATCGAGCAATATGGTAAGGGTGCTTACGACTAAGCCAACTACTCATAACGCGACGATGCTCGGCACAATGACATAATGATGCCAAAGCAGACGCCTTGCGTGATCATCGCGGTGCCACCATAGCTGAAAAATGGCAATGGACTTCCCATGACAGGCAGCAATCCGCTAACCATTCCTGTATTAATAAAGGCATATAAAAAGAAACTCAGTGCCAATGACCCGCACACCAATCGGCTATAGGCGTGATGGCAATGACAAGCGAGCCAAAGTGCCCTCAAGGTGATAAACAGATAGAGCAACAGCAGCAATACACAACCAAGAAACCCCCACTCTTCCGCATAAGCAGAGAAGATAAAATCTGTATGGCTCTCTGGAATGAAACCGAGCGAACTTTGCGTGGCATTCATCCAACCTTTCCCTGTCACGCCCCCAGAGCCAATCGCGATATGCGATTGAATGATCTGATAACCAGAGCCCAGCGGGTCACTTTGCGGGTTAAGAAACTGCACAATACGCTTCTTCTGGTAAGCCTCAATCACAAAAAACCACAGCAGCGGTATCGAGGTGGCAACAAGGGCAACAAAGCCACCAATGATCTTCCAACTCATGCCTGCGAAATAGAGCACAAATAGCATGTATATGATGCCGAAGATTGCTCCATCGAGATCAGGCTGAACAAATATCAAGCCCGCTGGTATGGCGGTCATCAAAATAGCGACGAGTAGCCTAATCCCGGTTGGTCGCGTCCCTTCATGCTGTATAAACCACGCCACCATCATGGGAATGGCCAGTTTCACCAACTCTGATGGTTGAAAGCGAAAACCTGCAATACTCAGCCAGCGCTGAGAGCCGTTACTACTATCTCCAACAAGGACAACACCAATCAAAAGTAGAATGGTAAGCAGATAAAGATAAGGAGACACGCGGCGATACTGCCTTGCCGGAATCGACGCCATGATCACAACACACAAGATGGATATCCCACAGCGCATGAGATGGTTGGTCATGGTGGCTTCGCTATAACCGCTGGCACTCCAGATAGTAAGTGAACCAAGCAACATGATTGAGACGATCGCCAACAAGATGAGGACGTCGATTTTTGGAGTATTAAGAGCTTTCAGCATACGAATCTAGCGAGCAACGCCATTAAGACGTTGCTCATCTCTACAAATATCATGGGTAAATAGCGCCGAAAGGCGCATCTGATTAGGATTTTTTCAGGCTATTTCGATAGCCTGAAAGAACGCGGCGCAGACGCCAAGTAACAAAGGTGATGATCGCGGCGCACAGGGTCACAATAGGTGCTGCCATCAGTACCATCGTCGCGACTCTACTCACGGTATCTGGCAATGAAGGTAAGACGAATCCTACGCCCGCTAACAATGCAATCCATAGCGTTGCACTACACCAAGCGAAGTAGTGAAAACGCTGAACTTGGTGCTGACGAATCCCCATTACCATAGGCACAAGTGAGCGGACTCCCGGGACAAACCTGGCAACGAATAGCGCAATTAGCCCATGGCGACCCAAAAGGTTATCGACCAGGCGCATATTGCTCTCAGGCACTTTCGTCAGCCAGCCTTGAACAACGGGAAGTTTGTTAAGCCAACGTCCCTGCAAATAGGCAAGCCAACTGCCGACGGAGGCAGCGATGATGAGCAGCGCGAATGCGAGAAATGGGTTAAGAACCCCTACGGCAGATAAGGTTCCCACCAACACAACGACACTGTCACAAGGCAATGGCGCAGCTGGTAAAAAACTGCTTTCAAGACCAATAAATATGGTCACTAAGATATAAATCAGCACCGCGCTACCAGGCGACAGCAACGCGTCAAAGTCTTGATTCCAAATGGCAATCAAGACGTCTTGGGTCGCATCAAGCATAGCTACTCCCAGCATAGTTACTCCCAACATAGTTACTAAAAAACGAAACGAGATGAATCGATGAAACGTTTAGGTTGAGAACTATCGAGAGTGAATAAAGCGAAACTGAAGGTTGGACTCGTGCCAGCCACCGAGTCGAGGGTGAGCGAAAGCCAGGTAACTTCTTGGGATCGCCCTTCTTGAAAGCGCAAACACAAACCATGAGCTCAAGGAGAGCACCAATATCAGCCAAGGCAGAGGATCTTGAGGTCGAGATTGAAGTTTTTGTGGTGGCAATCGCCAGGTTGACAGACGCAGTAGTTGATTGTCATTGGCAAGGTCAGGAACCCGCTCTGGATTCACCACCGAAGGTTGGTAAAAGTGTGTAGTCTCACCAATAGACTCTGCGACGCCGCTCAATAGCAGCATCGTTAGCAAAGTCAGCAGGAATGGGACGAGCTTTATCGGTCGCTTCACACACAAAGCCTAGTAGTGGGATCTGCCTATATGTACTGCCAAGCGCCTAAAAAAGCAATGAGAATTTAACGGCTCTAAATCCGATTAGAACTCGTGATTCATCTTCGATAGACATGAGATAAGTAAAGCTTCTTGCCCCTCATCAAAATGGCGAGTGATGTCTTTAACTAACTCGAGGTGTAATTGGTTGTGGTGACGGTGAATTGCTTGCCCCGCCTCTGTCAACCCAACCACAATTGCACGGCGATCGTTCGGATGAGGGAAACGTTCCATCAATTTTGCAGCCACTAGCTTATCGACCTGTACCGTCAAGGTACCTGTAGTGATCCCCAGTTTATCGGCGAGCTCTTTCATTCGCATGGCTCCATGAACACCCAAAACCTCTATGGTGTGTACTTGAGCCAATGAATAGCCGGTCTCTTTGACGACAGACTGCTCCCAAGACGACATCTTGTCGTAGAACTCGGTCAGCAACTGGTTTAACGTTTCTAGATTCTGCATTAAGTCGAACGTACTTCTAATGTGAGATGACTTATCTTATCAAACTTGCTCAGCTTTTGTTTGTACGCCAGCAAAGAAAGCGAGTCCTTAGACACCAAGGTAATTGCCGCCGCATAGTGATGACCACTCACTCTCCAGATATGCAAATCAGCTACTTCAGCAAAGGGCGCAAGCTCTTCACGAATTTCTTCTCGATATGTTTCTTCAATGCTCTCGTCGAGCAAAATAGGGCTGGTTTGTTTTAGGAGATTTAGCGTCCATTTACCAATAACCAGGGCGCCAACGATCCCCATAAAGGCATCTAGCCAATTCCATCCATAGAGCTTACCCAGAATCAAGGCGCCAATAGCGAGCACAGAGGTCAACGCGTCCGCTAAAACGTGCAGGTAAGCAGCTCTTAGATTGTGGTCGTGATGTTGGTGTGCATGTCCGTGATCATGTGAATGCCCATGGTCATGATGATGGTGGTCGTGATGATCCCCCAGCAAAAACATACTCGCGACATTCACGGCCAAACCAATAAAGGCGACGATAATAGCTTCATTGAAATGAATCGGCTGTGGATTGAACAATCGGTGCACCGATTCGACGATCATCATAATCGCCACAATACCCAGCGCAATCGCACTGGTATAGCCCCCAAGTACGCTAACCTTGCCCGTGCCAAAGGAGAATCTATCATTGTTCTCATGCTTCTTCGCATAGCGATAAGCAAACAAGGTGATACAAAAAGCGGCAGCGTGTGTGCCCATGTGCCAACCATCAGCCAACAGTGCCATAGATCCGTAGATGGTTCCCGCTACGATCTCGACCACCATAGTGGTGACAGTGAGCAGCAGCACATAAAAAGTTCGCTTCTCACCTTGGTGATTATGGCTAGAAAAATTGTGTGAGTGAGGTGCAGATTCAAAAGACATGGGGCACACTTTGTTTGACAATCAAAATACTTGATTATCAATTTAGTTTGACTATCAAACAAAGTCAACCGTAAGTACCTAACACCCAATAAGATTTATTGGTTGTCGTACGCCTCGCGAGAGCGATTAATCTCATCTTGATGACTTTCCGCCCACTGAACCAGGTTATAGAGTGGCTTGACGAGATCTCTGCCTAAATCTGTCAAAGCGTACTCAACGCGCACCGGTACCTCTGGGTATACCGTTCGATTCACATACCCCTCTCGCTCTAAATCACGCAATGTCTGAGTCAACATGCGTTGTGAGATCCCTTCGATTCTCGACTTCAATGCATTAAATCGATCGGATCCATCCACTAATGCAAATAAGATCAGCAATGACCATTTATCGCCTATTTGTGCGACCACATTTCTAACTGGGCAGTCGCTGTTGTTGTAAAACACTCGTCTCTCTGTATTCGCCATTTCGACCTTCAACCTCTATCCATTCGTTTGCCTGTTTTGCTCCAACAGTTACCAAAAGGTAACCAGCGCAGCTTTAGGTGCCTTCTTGTAGTGTAGGTTACTATTAATTACTATGGTTATCAATCTATACCAAACAAGCAACATTAGAAAGGGAGATCACCATGATTAAACGACTTACTTCACTTATGCTTCTCGTCGCAACAACCACCGTTTTTGCGCAGTCTAACGACTCTGTCACGATAGATCTTGCGTCATTGAAGAAGGAAAACTGGACTGAGCAAGAAGCCAACAATGCTGCGCTGATCACTGACTTTGTACAGCACCTGATGAACGACCATGACTTTGATTATGTGATGAAGAATTATAACGACAGCGCCTATGTGCAGCACAATCGAAACCTACCAGATAAAGTGACAGGTCTCGTTGGGTTTCTAACTGAGTTTGTCGAGGAATATCCAGACTACAGCTATGATGTAAAGCACATCTATGTCGACGGCGACTATGTGATTTTTCATTCCCACGCGACACTAAATAAAGAAGACCGAGGGAATGATGAAAAAGGGATGAACATTATCGATACTTGGCGTATCGAAGATGGCCGCATTGTCGAGCATTGGGACTCCATTCAGGCACTCGACTTTTCGATGAGAGTCTACTCCCTAATCAGTGGTGGCGATATTGCCAACGAGAACGGTGTGTTCTAATAGCTGACTACTACCAAACGAGCACTCGCCTACTCACGACGTTACGACGACTGCCCCCAATCCGCGCAATGCTAAGGGGGCAGCATTTACCACTCACTCTACGCTTCATCCTCAAAACTATTCATAACTCAATATTGATAGGAATTAACTATCAAAATAATAGGGGTAAATTACTTCCGTTACTGAGAATAATTATCAATAATATTTACATCAAAACAGATTAGCGTTCAATGAGGGTAACGTCATGATCAAGACTATAACTTTTGCAGGCATCCACTTCACGATTGCAACCACGGTAGCTTTTGCTCTTACTGGTGACTTTTTGCTAGGTAGTCTTGTCGCCATGATTGAACCAACCATCAACACAGGCGCTTTCTACCTACACGAAAAAGCGTGGCAAAAAGTCGCCTTTTTAAAACGTCGACAGTCTATGACGCAAGTGAAGACCGCTAGCTTTGCCGTTATTCACTTTAGCGTTGCCTTCACTGTGACTTACTTGCTAACTGGGGATGCATTTATCGGTGGCTTGATGGCAACAATCGAACCAGCCATTAACTCAGTCGCCTACTTCTTCCACGAGAAAGTATGGCAGCGCAAATCTCGCGAGAGCATTGGGGTTAACTTCAACAAACCTGTTGCCGCGTAACGACCACCATCGCAATACATTCAGAATGATCTATTCGAAAACCTAGGGGCATGTCATCGACATACCCCTTTCTGCATCTGTCCATTGGGAAGTCAGTGAATTCTAACTAGCAAATTGTGATAGCTATCCGCGTCCTATGAATAGTGCTGACATATTAGTCAATGAATCACATCAAAAACCTAATAGGGGTCAAGTCTTGCCTTTTGCCTTTCTATCTGATTCCTCTATAGTAAGACCTACCTCCAACCATGACGATGACCGATACCGCAATGAGCAGACCACTACGAATCGAATACCCTGGCGCCTTGTATTATGTCACTTGCAAAGGCAGCGACGGACAACCTATTTTCCAAGATAGGGGCGATTTTGAACTGTTCTTACACGTGCTCGAGCATACTGCCCTTCGATACAATTGGCAGATCCATAGCTACTGCTTAATGTCGAATCAGTATCATGTGATGTTAGAAACACCAGATGGCAATCTGAGTATCGGTATGCGCCAGCTTAATGGCGTTTACACGCAAAGGTTTAATCACAAACGTGGTCACAGCGGACACCTATTCCAAGGTCGCTTCAAATCGATCTTGATCGACCGAGAGGCTTACTTCTTGTCAGTTAGCCGTGATATTTTGCTAAACCCAGTACATGCAAAAATGGTCGTCGATCCAGAAAGTTACCCATGGAGCAGTTGGTGTTATCTAAACCGTAGCAAACCATCACCAACCTGGTTTGATAGTAAAACTACGTTAGAGTCATTCGACAGCAGTCCATCTGCCGCGCTAGAGAAATACAAACAGTTTGTCTTGGATGGCAAAGATGAGAATCCATGGCAAAACGTGAAACGACAGATTTTCTTAGGTGATGAAACGTTTATCCAGCGCCATCTTTCTAACCTAGATGGTAGCGATATTGAGCTCAGTGATAGCCCCACGCCACAACGACGCTCAGCCCCTTTGACTCTAGAGGAATACGAACAGCAAGCACAAAGCCGCGACGAAGCGATTTGTTTGGCATTTAGAAGTGGCGGTTATACGCAAAAGCAAATTGGTGCGTATTTTGGTCTGCATTACTCACGAGTAAGCCGTATTGTTTCCAAATCGACGCTCTAACTGAGAGCTGTGTTAATCGTCAACTGTGCGTTATCACTCACTTACTGCTTTTAACTCTATGAATGATTAGACATTTTGTTACGACTTTATAAAAGAGTGCGGTAGAATCGCCAATCCACTATTAAGAGTGTTAGCGCAAAGACTAACCCACATGTGGCATATCAGAGTAACAATAGCAGTAAGGTAATCAGATGAATCGAATTGTTCATGTACCCGCTCAGTTTTGCGAGGTGGGCAAGCATGAGACTGTCGACTATAGTGATTCTCCCGTTTGGCGAAAAACAGGGTATTCGAAATCCGTAGTCGATAGTGTCCGTTTGGCAGAAGATCTGCAAAAAGCCGTGGAAACACTCAACCACGATGGCTATGAGGTCGTGGCTATCACGCCAATTACTAGTGGTGACTATGACTACAAGGCGTTATTAGAGGCAGGTGGTCGTGGTGAGAATGGCTATGGTGGATACGGTTATGGCTATGGTTTTAGCTATACACAAGGCCTTATTGTAACAGCAAAGCGGATTCGTACTTCTTAATCGTCTCAGTGTATTTCAATCGAGAAGATTGCATACCGATTTTTACATTTTGCCACGCTCTAGTCATAGCGCTTCTGTTGATGCGTGGTAGGATCATCTCAATCCAATAATCTCCTTTTTTACATCCTATTTATTGGTAATAAGGCCTACCGGTATCAGCACCCAGTAGGCCTTGTTTGTTGCTAAGGCAGACTAGCGATTATGACGCAGCGGCGTACTGCTCCAATTCTTGATGCGTTGCGGTCGTGATGTACTGACCATCTAGATAGAAATCAACGGACTCTTCACCACTTACGCCTACCAGGGTACGAGCTTTACCTTCCTCGTCAATAAACTCCATTTGCATGGTGTTGTTATCAAGCTTTGAAAGCTTCACTGGTGCGGTAGAGAATTGCTTACCCACTTTGTGGTTTACTTTGATGTACGCCTCAGCTGGCGTATCTGCAACGGCCTTTTTCTTAGTAATAGGGTTCGTGCCCGTCCAAAACTCGATCGAGTTAACCACAAACAAGTCAGCCGCAGCTGTGATCGCGTAAACCGGTGACATCAGAGTATAAAGACCAGCACGGGCATAACGGTTGTCGACCCCTTTTAGGTTTACTTCATACATAAGTGCACCCGTTGTTGCCATTTGACCGATACAGCCAGTCAGCATTGTCGACATTAGTGCTGCAGTAATCGTTGTTTTGATCAGTTTCATTGCTTAAAAACCTCTCACTCACACTGCCAACACAGCGCAAGCAAGTTGATTGAAATTATTAGAAAAAATCAGCAATCAGTGCTGGTTTTTCATTCCCGCCACCAATAAATGGCGCGGGATTATAACTCCAATCAAAATCGGTTCTAGGTGCATTTTTGCTGCGCTATCTGCGCATTAACATTCAAGACCCACTTTCTCAATAACCACTCACAACAAAGCAATTAAAGTGTTTTAATTCAGAATGTTATACTTGGTTCGTTTATCGTTCAGCTGTTCCTATCGCCACGAAAAAATCACAAAATTTCAACCTGTGACAGCCATATCCTACAATAGCACCAAACTTGCCGTTCCTAAGAAGGCGAAGAAACCCACCACGTCTGTCACTGTGGTCAAGATAACTGAGCCAGCAAGTGCAGGATCGAGCTTTAGCTTATCGAGTATTAATGGGATAAGTACCCCAAACAGCGCCGCTGTGATGATATTAACGATGATAGCCAATGCAATAGTGCCGCCAAGTAAAGGAGACTGGAACCACAGCCCGGCAACTGCACCAATGATTGCCGCCCACAACAAACCATTGATAGCACCGATCCCTAACTCATTTTTGATCAAGGCGAATCGGTTACCTGACGTGATCTGATTTAAGGCCATAGAACGAACCATCAGTGTTAGGGTTTGGCTACCAGCAATTCCTCCCATGGAGGCCACGATCGGCATGAGAACTGCGAGTGCGACAACTTGGGCGATAACATCCTCAAACAAACCAATCGTCACTGAAGCAAGAATGGCAGTTAACAGGTTGATACCCAGCCACACACCACGCTTTTGTGAGCTTTTAAGAATCGGAGCAAATAGATCATCTCCCTCATCCATACCCGTACCAGCCATAAGGCGCGTTTCATAGATTTCACGCTGGGTACTTAATGCAAACTTCCAATCGATTTCTCCGACCAGACGTTTGCGTTCATCGAGTACTGGCAACGCAGCAAACGCTGAGCGTTCCATTGCGTCTACCGCTTCGGTTAACGCCATATTGGCACTTAGAGTGTTCACATGCTCAAGCACTAACTGTTTGATACGCGCTTTCGGGTCAGCGCTTAGTAAATCGATGTAGTCCACCATGCCTCGGAAGCGTTGCTGCTTGTCGATAAGGTAGATGTGGCTTGCCGATTCGACATTGTATTTAGCAACTAAAACTCGAGCACGCTCTACAGATATGTTGAATGGGATAGCGATAACCTTACGCTCCGCCCAGCGACCCAGCTCTTCTTCTTCGTATTCGTTGGCTTGGTCATAAAGCTCGAGTTCACCTGGTTCAAGCAGCGATATCGCTTCTTCAATGATATCTTCTGGTAAAGAGTCTGCCCATTCAATAAGTGATAGGTTATCCAGCTTAGCAAGCGTGAGTCTTAGCTCTGTCTCTGACAAAGCATCAAGAATCGACACCCTCACTTCGCCGCGCGACTCGGTCAATACTTCAATGTGACTCTCAAGAGGCAGTTCACGCCATAACCGCACCCTTTGTTCAATTGGGAAGGCTTCAAGGATCAGAGCAATCGACGATGCGTCGAGACCCTGCTCTATAAAGCGATTGAGAATGTGCGGCTGCTGTGCCTCTTCTGCCTGTGAGATTTGCTCAATTTGAACTGACAGATCTTGGAATTCGCTCACTGCGGGCTCCCTGTAACCGTGCGCGTAATTGGAATACCTTCTATCATAGCGAATAGGTCACCAAGCCACATTCAGAATATTGATAAAGCTGAATAAATCTTAATCGTTTAGCGTCACTTCAACTTCAATTCTCCACGTAACTAAACACGATCTCTCCTTGAAGCATGGTCATAACAGCACGAACTTTCCCAATTGATCCTGTCATATGGTTGACACCTAGGCTTTTTGCAACATTGCTGGTGTAAGCACCAATCGCGGTTACCACACCGTTTTGATAAATCCTCAAAATCCATCAACTAGACGCATGATATATAAATGCGATATTGATTCGTAAAATCAATCAGTTATATACACCGAATTGATATCAATAAAAGTACATAAGACTATTCACTTCTATGTATATAAGTGTAATGATATGTACCGGCTTATAAAAATTGAACCAATATCACAAAATAACAACGTTTGGGAATCATTCATGTGCAAGTGTAAACATGCAGTATCACTAGTTAGAGTCCGACGCAGCGTCTGGCAGAAACTCTCTGGCATCAAAGAGGTTTATCGATGCCGAGAGTGTGGAGTGAAAACCATCGTTCGCTAACGATACTGATTTACCAATAACGCTGCCTAGGTTGAAACTTAGGTGGCGTTTTTTTTCTTAATGCGCTTTGCATTCGACCGAAGTTTCGACCCAGCATAATGCGTATTTGACTATAAGTTTCATAAGCGAGTAGCTTCCACGCTGGTGCAGTCCAGTATCTGGTGTACATATGCTTCATGGCAGCATTCACATCAGGCGACATTTTCGTGATTTCGGAAGCGAGTGATAACGCTTCCTCAATTGGCTGATCACTGACCTTTGTCACTAGTCCATACTCGAGCGCTTGTTGCGCAGTAAGCTCAGTTCCACAAATAGAGATTAACAAGGCTTTGTCTTTTGGCATCACTTCTCTAAGTGCTATCGAGCCGGCCATATCCGAAGTTAACCCCATCTTAGATTCCATGATCGACAAGTTCGCGTTTGGTGAGCAAATACGAAAGTCGGCACCGAGCGCAATCTGCATACCCGCTCCCCAGCAATAACCATCAATCGCTGCGATTACAGGAACAGAGAGTTTGCGCCAATTACTACTAACTTGTTGCGCGCGATTGGATTGGCCGGGAAGCCATTTGAAAAGCAGCCTCACGGCATTGCTCTTTTGCGTCATCATAGATTTGAAATCTAAGCCCGAACTAAAGTTGCCGCCAGCTCCGGTCAAAATCACCGCTCGCAGTTGACGATCTTTTCTGAGCAAACGACTGACATCAATTAACTCATCAAACATTGCCATATCGACGCCATTAAGTTTGTCTGGTCGATTGAGTGTTACTGTCACAATATCGTCTGAACGACTTACTTCAATCCTTTGATACGTCATCTTTGTGATTTCCCTATAGTTGTTTTCTGACTGTAGTTATTTTTTGAAGTTACATGCTGACTTTTTAATCAGTTTAGTGAGAGTTCACGTCAACGTTAGAATATTTACTCAATAATGAGAGGTCTCGCCTATTAACAATAGGGTCACGCATTGTGTGAGATGCTGCTGATCAAGTAGCGACTTCACTACTAATTTTAAGAGGTCGGTTACGTTCTAAAGTTATAGTGCTTGTTTTATATCATTTGAGTGTTTGAATGGAGGAGCTCCATTGGATGAATAGGAAGTACAATCCATGATTACGGAAAATCAAAACTCGCAAGTGTCAAACATTGACACTCAACCCACACCTGATGCCCATCAGAGTACCGATTCAATACATGTCATCGAATATAAACCTCAGGATCCTTGGTGGTTTAATGCGATTATGGCCACGTTTACCTACCTGTTGCTGGTCTTCGTTTTACCGACTCAGTTAGCTGGTGCTGACCGTGATACATTAGCGCTAATCGACTCGATTAGCCGATTGGCTATACCCATCTCGTTGATATGGTTTACGCCTACAATACTCAACAAGCTAAAACAGTTTCGTCAAACTAAAGTGACACCAGCGTAGCCGTTGAGTGATCATTTATGGGCATCAGCAAGATGCTTGTCGGTAAAACTTTATTTTTCTAGCTTCACTTCAGAACTTTATTGATTTACAGACAGTTAGCTCTAGCACACTTCTGCCCCACTAAAAATGTGAGTGAGATCACCTTGATCGTACATTTTCATAGTGTTATCGTGGTTTGGATGACGAAAATGTGACCACAAGGAGTGTGCTTTGCCGAATATTCAAGTGAGTCGTTGGCGTGTTGAATCTTGTCCTGAAGCTTTAGAGCAAAAGATCATCTCAGCCGTCGCCTACAAGGAAATGAAGGGAACTATTTCTGATTTTGAGTTGTGTCAGATATTCGGAGAAACCGTTTGGAAGAGCGGCGATGATTACCATACTCATGCAGTATCCGTGCTTATTAACGAAGCAGAAAAGTGCTGCAGAGTCATACCAAGACAGTTAGCCTAATAGCTTTCAGTTTGCTAATAGTATTCAGTTTGTATCAAAACTGTCTTAGTCTCATTAAAAAGGTCTACCCTCGGGTAGACATTTTTTGTGTCTTTTTACGAGACCTAATCTCACAAATAACTAGCCTTGTGACAATTCGCTAGCCTTGTGAATAGATACCTTCGAGTGTTTCGTCTTTGCGCTTCCATACATCGTTTAGCCAGTAATGGAAACGGCGCTTAAATACTTTGTCGTTGAAATAGTCGCCGGTCAGGTTCTCATCCATTTCATACACGTCTATCTTCACCACGACTTTGGTGAGTTTTCCTTTTAGCATATCTTCAAACGGCTTTTCACGATTCTCTGGGTACGCCAAGGTGATGTCAACGACACCATCGAGCAAGTGATTCATCGCATTCAACGTAAAGGCTACGCCGCCTGTTTTCGGCTTAAGGAGATGGCGATAAGGTGTCTTTACCGTCGCTAGCTTGTCTGAGCTAGCTCGAGTACCCTCAACAAAGCTGATCATTGTGGTCGGGACGTGTTCAAACTTACGGCACGCTTTACGTATGGCATTGAAGTCATCATTACGACGCTCAGGGTGTTTGACCAAATAGGCTTGAGAATGACGCTTCATAAACGGCATATCTAACCCCCAGCACGCTAACCCTACAAACGGTACGTAAAGCAGGCTTTGCTTCAAAAGAAACTTACACATCGGGATTTTGTTTTTCATCACCGAGGTAATGATCACGATGTCCGTCCAACTCAGGTGATTAGACAGCAGCATATACCACTGCTCTGGAGATAACTCTTCCCCACCCTCAACTTGCCAATCAATATTATTGTTGATGTTGAGAAGCCAAAGGTTGAGCGTCGCCCATAACCACATCTGTTTGTTAGACAAACTCGTCATCAAAGTTTGGATTGGCTTCAAAGGTAAGACAAGTTTGATAATGGAAAATGTACACACAACAACCGCAGTCACCGCTGTGTTGAGGATTACCAAAAGAGAGGAAATGACCAGTCGTAGATTACCAAGCATACATTTTGTTACATCTGAAAAAGGGAGGGCAATAATAGCAATTTTTTGTCAAACGTATAGTAATGCTTTGTCATTTGCGTGGAGCTTGGACAAGCTCCACGAATAATTCATTTTATAACAGTAGGTTACTAAATCCAGCCCGCGAGATGTCCGACCAGGTAGAGCGCAATTGCAGCCATCACACCCGCCACAATGTCATCGATCATAATGCCGAGACCGCCATGCACGCGCTTATCTAACCACCCTATCGGCCACGGTTTTACCATGTCAAAAAAGCGGAATAATACGAAGCCAGTAATCAGCCATTTCCAATCGTCGACGGGCAGCTTAAGCGCTGGGACGATTGCCATGGTAATCCAGAAGCCCGCGAACTCATCCCACACGATGGAGCCGTGATCATGCACGCCCATATCTTGAGATGTCACATCGCAGATCTTGATACCTATGATGCATGCCAATACGACCGCAATGAGATATACACTAAGAGGCAGTTGAACTAGCAGCAAATACAGTGGAATCGCGGCAAGGGTTCCCATGGTGCCTGGAATAACTGGTGACAAGCCACTGCCAAAGCCAGTTGCTAGCAAGTGCCATGGATTTTTAAGTGAGATTAGATCGAGAGGATTGCTCATTGATTTCCCTTAAAATGATCGAAGCCATCAAGTTGCCAACTCACTGGCGCCTCATTGTTATGCAGTTCTAACTGACCAGTCCCGGTGATCTGCCCAATACAAGTGAATGGCGTGGTACTCAGCGCGACTTCTAACTGCCCACGGTTTGCTTCAGGCACTGTAAAGCATAGCTCGTACTCTTCACCGCTGGTTAATGCGTACTGCTGCGCTTCTTCCTTTCCACCGACGAATCGCACCAGTTCATCAGAAAACGGCAGTTCAGCAACATTCAATCTTGCGCCGACGTTTGAACGCTTAAGGATATGCCCCAAATCAGAAATAAGGCCATCTGAAATATCAATGGCGGATGAAGCAATATCGCGCAGCGCTAGACCAGCGAGCACTCGAGGTGTCGCTTCAAAATGGCGTCTTTGCAGTTCGCTATTAAGCTCTCGGTCACCACTGATGTTCTTCTCTAAAATCACATCCAGACCCGCTTTCGCATCGCCAAGCTTTCCGGTTACGTATATCCAATCACCAGATTCAGCACCATGCCTCGTTAGTGCCTTGCCTTCTGGCACTAGCCCTTGGACGGTCAGGGTAATCGTCAGCGGTCCTCTCGTGGTATCCCCGCCGATTAATTGAATTCCGTAGTAATCCGCAAGCTTGAAGAAGGCAGAGGAGAAACGCTCTAGCCAAGACGCGTTCATCTCAGGAAGCGAGATGCCCATGGATACCCAAGCCGGAGAAGCGCCCATTGCGACAAGGTCGCTAATATTAGAAGCGAGCGCTTTATGGGCGATATGTGCAGGATCCGCATCGGCTAGGAAGTGAGTACCCGAAACTAGAGTATCAGTGCTAATGGCAATGTGGGAGCCGTTTGAGGGTGCAACGATGGCGCAGTCGTCGCCTTGAGCCAGGACAACGTCCTTTCGGCTTTGCTGCTTATGAGCAAAGTACTTGTCGATTAAGCTAAATTCACCAGACATCGTGTCGATTTCGTAGTAAAAAGGTGGAAAGAGTATATAAAAAAGGCCAGCAAATTGCTGACCTTTTTACGAATAGACAAACTTTGTTTCGTTACTTCTTACGAACGTGCGGTGCGGCTTTATCTAGCACACCGTTAACGAATTTGTGGCTGTCTTCAGCTGCGAATACTTTTGCAAGTTCGATAGCTTCATTAATAACCACTTTGTAAGGTACGTCTTCACGGCTTGTCATCTCGTACATCGCTAGGCGAAGTAGCGCAAGTTCCATCATATCTAGATCTTGCATTGGACGAGAAACAAATGGACGTAGCTTGCTGTCTAGTTCCGTGTGATTCAACGCGACACCCGTGAGTAGGTCACGGAAATATACAACGTCAGTCTCTGGCGCAGTCAATGCAGGCTCAGCAGCATGATGCTCTTCTTCATCATACTTACCACCTGATAAGAACTGTTCTTCAACAGTGGCAACATTTTCTTTAGTAATTTGCCAAGAATAAATTGCTTGCAGAGCAAATTGACGTGCATTACGACGTGCGGCTGGTTTCACACTGGCCCCCATTAGGAATCGATTTCAGAAAGAACGTTGATCATTTCAAGCGCGCTTAGTGCAGCCTCTGCACCTTTATTACCAGCCTTGGTTCCTGCACGCTCGATAGCTTGATCGATGGTATCAACAGTCAATACACCAAAGGCTACTGGTAGGCTATATTCCAGAGACACTTGTGCAAGACCTTTATTACACTCACTACAAACATAGTCGAAATGTGGTGTACCGCCACGAATGACTGTACCTAGCGATACGATTGCATCAAACTTGCCAGTTTTTGCAACACGTTGAGCAACAAGAGGTAGCTCAACTGCACCTGGGCAGCGTACAACCGTGATGTTGTCTTCGCTCACTTGACCGTGACGTTTCAAAGTATCGATAGCACCAGATAATAGGCTTTCATTGATAAAACTATTGAAACGAGAAATAACAATAGCAATCTTTGCGTTCGGTGCTGGGAAGCCACCCTCGATAACTTTCATATGCTTTCCTTATAAACTATGTTCATCGCGCGAGAATCGACGGATTCTAGCACAAGTCATTTATTAATATCTACCGCTAACTTTGCTCAAACAAGGCTTTAGCAAAGCGTTTAAAAACGAGGTGCGGACTCAATGAGAAAAAGCCTTTGCTTATCAGAAGCAAAGGCTTAATAAATTACTCGGTTACGTATTCCGTTACTGTCAGACCGAAGCCACCCAATGCGTGGTATTTTTTATCAGCCGACGACAATAGCTTCATTTCGTGGACGCCGAGATCAGCCAGAATTTGCGAACCAACCCCTACGCGACGTGATGTGCCCTGCTTTTTCGCCATCGTTGGCGCAGTGCCACTGTCTTGCTGCTCAAACATCTTGATTTTATGAACCAAGAGTTCAGTACTCTCTTCGTTACCAAGAATGACCAACACACCCCCTTCGTCACCAATACGCTTCATCGCTTTATCTAGCGTCCAGCTGCGGTCGGAGTTACGGTTTGAGCGCAGAATATCAGTGAATGTGTCTTGCAAGTGAACACGTACTAACGGCGTTTTCGCTGTCAAATCTCCTGCACACATCGCATAGTGGATTTGGTTATCGATCGTATCACGATAAGTAACAAGCTCGAACTCACCAAACTCTGTTGGTAAATGACATGCGGCAACGCGTTCAATGGTGGTCTCGTTGTTGTTACGGTATTCGATTAGATCAGCAATCGTGCCAAGCTTGATGTCATGCTTCTCGGCAAACACTTCAAGGTCTGGACGACGTGCCATGGTGCCATCGTCGTTTAGAATCTCAACGATTACCGACGCTGGCTCAAAGCCAGCAAGCTTAGCAAGGTCACAACCCGCTTCAGTGTGACCTGCACGAGTCAGAACGCCACCATCTTGCGCAGCAAGTGGGAAGATATGACCTGGCTGAACAAGGTCTGCAGCCTTTGCATCTTTAGCAACAGCAGCTTGCACGGTGCGAGCGCGGTCTGCTGCAGAGATACCTGTCGTCACGCCCTCGGCTGCCTCAATAGACACAGTGAAGTTTGTGGTGTATTGAGCGTTGTTGTCTTGCACCATAGGTGGCAGACCCAATGATTCACAACGCGCTTTGGTCATAGTTAAACAGATGAGACCACGACCGTGTGTCGCCATAAAGTTAATGGCTTCAGGGGTAATCTGCTCAGCGGCCATAATAAGGTCGCCTTCGTTTTCACGGTCTTCATCATCCATAAGGATGACCATTTTTCCTAAACGAATATCTTCGATGATTTCTTGCGGCGTACTAATTGGCATTTCACGTTCCTGTTGTTGCGCTCGTTGTTATATTGGTTTGGCAATATTACGCAAAACCGTTTTGTTGTAAGAATTCCATAGTGAGTCGAGATTCTGGCTCACTTTGCGCCTGAGCATTGAGTAAACGCTCCATATAGCGCGCTAGAACGTCGACCTCTAGGTTTACTTTTCTTCCTACCTGGAAGTGGTCGATCGTCGTCTCTTCGGTGGTGTGCGGCACTATGGTTAGCTTAAAAGCATCTTTGCGCAAATCGTTCACGGTAAGGCTAATACCATCGACTGTAATGGAGCCTTTTTCCGCAACATATTTACTCAGCTCAGAAGGCATTTGAACCCAAAACTCAATAGCGCGACCCACGTGTTGTCGGTCAACAATCTCACCGACACCATCGACGTGTCCCGATACAATATGACCACCAAATCGAGTTGTTGGCAGCATCGCCTTCTCAAGGTTTACTTTATCGCCCACGCGATAGTCAGCAAAACCGGTTTTATTGAGTGTTTCTACCGACAAATCAGCTTGATAACTCGTCTCTGAGAAGTCAGTAACCGTCAGACAAACGCCATTGGTGGCAATACTATCGCCGAGCTTTACATCGCCCATGTCCAGCTTGCCGACTTCGACTGTCACGCTGATATCTTCACCTTTCGGTGTAATGGCTTTTAACGTGCCAACGGCTTCTATAATTCCTGTAAACATCTTCTAATTCTTTGTTAGCTGTGGCGTGGCAACGATACGGATATCTTTGCCCACCAAACGAATATCTTTAATATTGAGGTCGATAACGTCTTGCATCTCTTCAAGACCGAGCGCACCGATCAGTCCTCGACCATCTGCACCCATAAGCTTAGGCGCTAAATAAACAATAAGCTCGTCGACAAGTTGCGCTTGCATCATTGAGCTCGCCAGCGTTGCACCCGCTTCGACCCAAACATGATTAATCTGATGCTCTGCTGCCAAGGCGTCTAGCGTTTTCGCGAGATCAAGCTGCTCATCACTAATCAGTGAGATATCAAGGTCACTACCTTGGTTGGCAACTCGGATAATAGGACCTGGCGATTGAAACAGTTTAAGTTCTTCGGTGAGCTGATGATGTCGATCCAGAATCACGCGAGTTGGTTGGCGAAGCTCCTCTTGCTCTATCGTCTCTTTTACGTGACTTGGTAGTTCATCCCAGCGAACGTTTAGCGATGCGTTATCGTCAATGACGGTCTTGCTCGTTGATAGGATAGCGCCAGCTTGCGCTCGATACGCTTGCACATCTTTTCTTGCTTCTGGCCCAGTAATCCACTGACTTTTGCCATTCGCAAGTGCAGTCTGACCATCGAGGCTGGCTGCCATTTTTAGCTGAACGAAGGGACGCTTGGTTTCCATCTTCTTGAGAAAACCCGGATTGAGCGCACGAGCATCTTGCTCGAGCAAGCCAACGTGCACCTCAATACCTGCTTCTTCAAGCATGGCAAAACCGCGACCCGCAACTTGTGGGTTAGGATCAGACATGGCGCACACCACTTTCGCGACGCCTGCTTTAATCAAGCCTTCGGCACAAGGTGGTGTGCGACCATAGTGTGAGCAAGGCTCTAAGGTCACGTAGGCCGTTGCACCTTTGGCTTTGTCACCAGCCATTCGCATCGCATGCACTTCCGCATGTGGCTCACCGGCTTTTTTATGGTAACCATGACCGACAATCTCATCGCCGAGTGTAATCACACAGCCCACGTTAGGATTTGGCGCTGTGGTAAAGCGTCCTTTTTTCGCAAGGTCTATCGCTAAACTCATCATTTGATGGTCGATAGCGCTAAACTGACTCATAGTGATCCATACCTATCGTTGAGTGGGGTAAACCGTTAATCTTCTAAGCGAGCGATCTCTTCACCGAACTCGCGAATGTCTTCAAAACTACGGTATACGGATGCAAAGCGAATATAGGCGACCTTGTCTAACTCTTTCAGTTGAGTCATCACTAAGTTACCAATCATCTCACTCGGCACTTCGCGCTCACCAGTGGCACGAAGCTGAGATTCAATGTGGCTGATGGCCAGTTCAATAGAGTCTGCGCTCACTGGGCGCTTCTCTAGAGCACGCTGAATGCCACCCACCATTTTATCTTTGTTAAAAGGCTCTCGGTTACCATTGGATTTGATCACTTTTGGCATCACGAGTTCAGCACTCTCAAAGGTGGTGAAACGTTCATTACACGCCAAGCATTGGCGGCGACGACGCACCTGATGGCCATCAGCGACCAGTCTGGAATCGATGACCTTTGTGTCATTTTCAGAACAAAATGGACAATGCATAACACCTCCTATGGTTTAGACCACAGTTTAGCGAAATTTAACCTATTAAGAAATCTACTATTTGACCAGTCAGGTAACGCAATTAGGTGTAATCTTGGATGGCGTCACACTCTTGCCAATCAAATTCGCGAACCAAGCTACACCACACGGAATCGAAACTCGCTTTGATGACTACCGACTCTTGCGTAATTGGGTGTTCGAACTCAAGACATGACGCGTGCAAGAGCAATCGACGCGCATCAAAATGGTCGCGGAACAAACGATTGTGTCTGCCATCACCATGAGTAGTGTCACCGATAATCGGATGACTCAAGTGGTGCATGTGGCGACGCAGCTGGTGCTTTCGACCTGTTTTTGGCTTCATCTCCATCAGACAGTAGCGGCTGGTTGGGAAGCGCCCTGTTGAATGAGGAACCTCAACCTTGGCAAGCGGCTCATAAGCGGTGACGGCTGGCTGTGCTTCTTTGTCTTTATCAGCAAATTTATCGGCGATCTTATCCAGCTCAACCTTAAGTGCGTAATCCAATACATCCCCTTCCTCAATCCAACCGCGGACAATCGCATGATAGGTCTTCTGGATATTGTGCTCAGCGAACATAGGCATTGCCTTTGAGGCGATTTCACTCGATAAAGCGAACAGCAACACGCCTGAAGTTGGCCTATCTAAACGGTGCAAAGGAAAAACGTGCTGCCCTATCTGATCGCGTAAGGTCTGCATCACAAATCGAGTTTCATTTTTATCTAGCCACGAGCGATGCACTAACATACCGGCAGGCTTGTTGACGGCAATCAGATAGTCATCGCGATACACGATTTCAAGAGGCTCGATTTGAGTTTCATCTTGAACCGATTCAATGGATTCACTCATTTTGCTGCCTCATCTATCTGCTTTAACACCAATAAGATCTCATTCAGTTCACTGCGCTGCTTCCAAACTTCTTCAAAATAAGGGGTTATCTCAAAACCCTTGGGCAAGTCACTTCCCGATTGGAGCAGCACTTCCATTCGTTCAATAAAAATCCATTGCAGCCACTCGTGAGGCTCCAATGTATCGACGGCAAACGGTTGTTGACTGCTCAGTGCTGTCACATCTGGAGATTGCTGTTGCCACAGTGAGTGCTTTTTAAGCAGCTGTTTCAACTCAATAAGTAATAACTTCATAATTCTATGGGGATCGAGACGAACAGATTCACGACTTTCACTCATCGATATTGAAAATGCTCGTTAATGACTTGAAAATTGGCGATAGAATACCATTTATTGTTCTATACCCAAACCGTACTAGGAACCCCTCCATGGAAACCATTCATACTTTGACGGATCTGTTGGTCAACAGTGGCTGCCAATATCATATTTACGATATCTCTCGACGCGTACAACTGATTGATAATGAACAGTTCGCCGCCGTTGAGCGTGCCAGTCAGCCCTACCCGTATCCGATTCAAAGGCAAGCTCAGTTTGCTATCGCTTACTGGAATGAAGAGAAACAGCCTTGGATTTGGTTCCTTAAATTCCAACTTGATGAACGTGGTTTGCTAAGCCAAGGCGATGTCGGCCAGTTTCTAAAATACGTTCTGGAAGCAATGGGGACGCGTCTTGGAAAAGAAATGAGTGAAGAGCAGCAGCAAAAGCTCTCAAACAACCCATTTACGTTTAAGCCAACAGACGACAAGTTAGCTGTCTTCCATAGCCTATTGAGAGCAGAATTGGATCTGACCACCAGCCAATACTATCAGCATGCACGTGACTACTTCCGTGGCGACCTAGGCTGGGATAACTGGCAAACGGTTGGACTGCAAGGCATCACGGATATGGCAGCAAGGCTTGGGCAAGAAGAAAATGGCCGTTTGATCCGCACTAGTTTACGCCACCTTGCAAGCGAGCCCCGCTATGCCCTACTTGGCGCACTTGAGCATGTGGCGTTGCCAGAAAAGCTCTCTACAACACTACGCGAACTTGCTCAATTTGAATGTGAGTCCGATGAACCGGATCTGTTCTTATTAGCGGCCTATGCTCGTGCGCTATCTGGTGGCAAACCACAACAACTTGAATCCCTGGTTTCAGAGATTTTGGCAAGTGCTCGCTTGAGTCATCAAGAGGTACTTATCGCTATTGCTGGTCGTGCTTGGCAGCCTCTGACTACTCCAGCCTCAGCCGAGAAGTTCTTGGTACGTCTAGCACAAACGGGTAACCAAGGCTTGTTTAATCAGTTATTTGCCGATCTGGTTATGATACCGAGCCTGCGTTTGGTGCTTTTGCCATTGCTGCACTCTAGCCCATCACCAGAGCTCGCCAGCGCATTGGTCGCACTGCAACAAGCGGCAACACAAGGAAAAACTCACTAGGAAGGTGAAATGATAGATAATCTTTTGATGATATTGGCGCTGAGCATGTTCTGCTTTGTATTTTGGCAGCAGCGGCGTCAATCTGAGATTGCTAAGGCGGCGGTGACACGTCGCTGTAAGGAGTTAGATCTGCAAATGTTGAGCGTCTCGTTTGGCGCTCACAGGCTAAGAGATGCCAACGGCCGATTCGGTTGGCATACTATTTATGAGTTTGAGTTTTCAGCGCTTGGTGACGACTATTATCAAGGTAAGCTGGTGATGAAAGGCTTCCATGTGCTGAATTTTCACTTTCCGGCACACCGAATGTAGATTGGAACTGATAGTACGGGCCATGCTCATCTTCCGCTTGTCCGTACTGCTCAAACCCGAGTTTACTTAGCAATCGAATCGAAGAAGCATGGTCAGTATCGACGTTCGCTTCAAGCCTCTTAAGCCCTAATGTATGAGCAGCATCGGGAATAAACGCTCTTAATACCTCTGTTGCAATCCCTTTGTTCCAGTATTGCTTATCAAAGATATAGCCTATCTCTCCTTCACCTTCTGCTCCACGCTCAATGAAAATATGCCCCATATAATCGCGCGTACGCAGATCCAGTGCCGCCATCGCATAGAACTTTGAATCGCTCAGTATGGATTGAAACAATCGGCGCGCAGTGGCCAAGGTATGAGGACCATTCATGTGTTTACGATTTTTCGCGCACACGTTAAGCATTAGAAAATCCGACTCTAAATAGTCGGTATAGGGGACGAGAATGGTTCTGCGAGTAACTATTGTCATTGACTTCCTTTTCGTAACTAAATACCCAAGTAACCTAATGTAGGCTTTAGACTCTGCGTTCTTTAGATTAAGTGCGACACTTGCATGAGAAGTATGAAAGTTAGGGTTTATAAATAAGAAAAGCCCCAACACTTGCGTATTGGGGCTATAGTCTTACTCGCAGCAGTCCGGCTACTAAAAATGCTCCATGCATCATCCGTAATAGTGGCTGAATCCTTCAGCTATATCCATTCGTCGCCGTCCTAGCGGTGTCCATCTCATCCAATGACGCTAACCATCCCAGTCAGCTCGCTTCACTTGTTCCTTGAGCGGTGTCCTTGACCATCATCCTGATGGGGTTCCTACACTCTTCCTGAGCGTGTCCATTTCCTTAAAAATCACCGTCCTGATGATTGTTCGCTTCCCGCGCTATCCTAACTTCCTTGCTAGTTACGTTTCCCTTGGTAACCAAATCTTCTTCCTGAAGATGACCTTCCAATGTCATTCCTGTTCCGTGTCAGCATCCTTCCGACAGGTTCTAATTTACCCTAATGGCGATTCTGGACAATCTACCCAATACAATTTTTTTTGCATCGACACTGTTAAAATATGGTTAATTATCCTATTAAACATATGCTTACCTATTTTTTCTTCCAAATTTCTGGCGATCTTTTCTCTTTATCTCACAGCTCGTGTGAGAGATCTCGCACAGTGCGTTTCCAAATTGGCTAATGTCTTAGATTTACTCGCTTAAAGTCACTGGTGATGCTCGTCACATAAGCTCCACCTGTACCTCCCTTAGATTCGAAGGTACTATTAACGGAAAGCCTATTTAACGGAATAACCACCATGATTACCAAAGATGTCTCTGCTGAGATTGAAGCTGCAATCAGCTCATTGCACGCCGAGGGAAAAGAGCCGACCGTCGCCCTAGTAAAAGCGCGTTTGAAGACAAAAGTACCTATGCCTGCGCTGATCACTGTGATCAAATCTTGGAAGAGCAGTCAGCACGTACCTAAAGTAGAAATCGCAGCTGAAAAGGCCGAGCAACCTCTCGAGCTAAGAGTGAAAGAATTAGAACAGCAAGTTGCCGCGCTGACTCAGCGATTAGCTGCATTGGAGCAATCTCGTGACTGAGCCGTTAAAACAAGCTGTTAAGATTTGGGTCGATGCCGATGCGTGCCCAAAAGTGATTCGAGAAACACTGTGCCGCGCAGCCGAGCGTACGGGCTTAACCTGCACCTTTGTGGCTAACCACAGTGTGCCCGTACCGAAACGAGACAATATCCACTCACTGACCGTACCTGCTGGGTTTGACATTGCGGACAATGAAATCGTGAAAAGAGTCAACGCCGGTGACTTGGTTATTACGTCTGATATTCCATTGGCAGATGAAGTCATCACCAAAAACGCCGTGGCGCTCAGCCCACGCGGTGAGCTTTACACCAAAGATACCATTAAGGCACGCCTCAATATTCGTGACTTTATGGATACCATGCGCTCTAGTGGCGTTCAAACTGGCGGTCCTGCGCCACTTGGGCAAACAGAGCGCCGCGAGTTTGCCAATCATTTGGATAGATTTCTGGCAAGAGCTACTCGCTAGGTTGAGTTTGCTATCTCCAGACAAAAAAAAGAGTCAGTCGATATTCGACTGACTCTTTTTATATCGGGCATAATCAAGCGTTATGGACGCGGCAAGTAATCCGCTTTACCCACCCACTTGTAACTAGTCAGCTCTTCTAGACCCATAGGACCGCGAGCATGGAGTTTTTGCGTCGATACCGCAACTTCGGCACCAAGGCCAAATTGAGCACCATCAGTAAAGCGTGTGGAGGCATTCACGTACACAGCGGCTGAACCAACAGAGTTAATGAATTTCTCTGAGTTGACCAAGCTGTTAGTCATGATAGCGTCTGAGTGGCTAGCGTTATGAACGCGCATGTGGTCAATCGCTTCTTCAACATCTGCCACGACTTTTACACCTAGGGTGAAACTTAGCCATTCGGTATCGAAGTCACCTTCGCCCGCATCGCGTAGATCCTCAGCGCCTGCCAAGATAGCTTTCGCCTTTGGCTCTGCAACTAAAGATACTTTGCCTTTGAGACGCTCAGCGATCATAGGTAAGAATTCACCCGCAACCTTCTCGTGCACCAATAGGGTGTCTAAAGAGTTACATGCCGATGGACGCTGTACTTTTGAGTTTTCAACCACATCCAAAGAGCGAGTGAGATCAGCGCTGTCATCCACAAAGATATGACTGATACCAAAGCCGCCAATGATAACTGGGATGTTGCTGTTCTCTTTACACATTTTGTGTAGGCCTGCACCACCACGTGGGATGATCATATCCACGTAGTCGTCCAGTTTAAGAAGCTGAGATACCAACTCACGATCCGGTTTTTCGATGTACTGTACTGATGCCGCAGGTAGACCTGCTTTATCAAGTGCAGACTGAATCACTTTAACCAGTTCCATGTTAGAGAAGAAGGTTTCTTTACCACCACGAAGAATACTGGCGTTACCAGTCTTCAAACATAGTGCTGCGATATCAATCGTAACGTTTGGACGCGCTTCATAAATCACGCCAACCACACCAAGTGGTACGCGGCGACGCGACAGGCTCATGCCATTCTCAAGCACTTTACTATCAATCTCACTGCCTACTGGATCAGACAGGGTGATAACGTTACGAACGTCATCAGCGATACCTTTCAATCGCTGTTCGTTCAGCAGTAGGCGATCAAGTAATGCTTCTGTCAGACCGGCTTCACGGCCTAGGTCGATATCTTTCGCATTCGCAGCCAAAATAACGTCAGCGTTTGCTTCAAGTTCATCGGCGATGATTTGCAGTGCGCGATTCTTTTGCGCCGTTGACGCGGTCGCCAAAGCAAAGCTGGCTTGCTTCGCGTTTTGGCCTAGTTTAATCATATCCATAACGGTTCCCTTTATTCTTAATCTTGAATGACGACCATATCGTCGCGATGAATCACTTCTGCACCATAATCATAGCCGAGCGTATCCGCGATTTCTTTACTGTGCTTGCCTGCTATTTTGGACAGGTCTGCGTCGGAGTAGCCACAAATTCCTTTTGCTACTAGAGCTCCGTCATTGGTCGTCACACGTACCACTTCACCACGAGCGAAGCGGCCTGAAACTTTTATTACCCCTTTGGCAAGTAGGCTACTGCCTTTGCCAATCACTGCATTCACCGCACCTGAGTCGATAACAATGTTACCGGTTGCGGCAGGACCTGCGAGTATCCAACGTTTACGATTTTCCAATGCCTCTGGCAAGGGTAAGAAACGAGTACCTTGAGGTTCATTAGATAACGAATCAAATACCACGTTTTCTGCGCTGCCCGCTGCAATGATAACTTCGATGCCTGCGCGACGCGCAATATCTGCCGCTTGCAGCTTCGTCGCCATACCACCAGTGCCAAGTGTCGTACCGCTGCCGCCCGCTATTTTGCGAAGAGTTTCATCAATAGTCGTCACTTCGCGAATCAGTTCTGCATTTGGGTCTTTGCGAGGATCGGCAGTGAACAAACCACGCTGGTCAGTAAGCAACAACAGCTTATCTGCGCCACACAAGATGCCGACCAATGCCGATAGATTATCGTTGTCGCCAACCTTGATCTCACTGGTTGCTACCGCGTCGTTTTCGTTGACGACAGGGATGATGTCGTTTTCAACCAAAGCGTTGATCGTGTCACGTGCATTGAGAAAGCGTTCACGGTCCTCAAGATCGGCGCGCGTTAGCAGCATTTGTCCGATTTTAAGCCCGTAGATAGCAAACAAAGACTCCCAAACCTGAATAAGTTGGCTTTGACCAACGGCTGCTAATAGCTGTTTGCTCGCCATCGTTTTGGGAAGTTCGGGGTAACCTAGGTGCTCGCGACCAGCCGCAATAGCACCTGACGATACCATCACTACTGAGTGGCCAAGCTTTTTAAGCTCAGCACATTGTCTGACGAGTTCAACCATATGCGCTTTGTTAAGCGCTAGGGAACCACCTGTTAGGACACTGGTACCTAACTTCACCACTACCGTTTTTTTGTCGGTAGATTGACGAGTATTATCCGTTGTCATCTCTGCTTGTTTGACGTGAAAAGTTTAATAGGGAGTGATGTTTTAGCAATCAAACATCATTTGTACAAGTAAAAAAGCGGTAGGAAGGGAAAAGAGGCGCAAAAAAGGTCTCAATGCTGATTTGATAAGCATTGAGACCGGATTTCTAGTACTAGACAAACTCTACTGAATCATCGTGAATTGACACGCTCAGCTCGAACTTCTCACTGAGTGTCTTCACCAATTTTTCATGAAACACTTCTTGCGTTCGATTTATCTCACTAACTGCCGATTTTGGTGCAGATTCTAAAATCCATTCACCGGTCTGATTGTAACGGCCGATCTGGTACGTCGCTTCAAACTGGTCTTCAACTAAGGTTAAGTCTAACCACCACCCCCAAAACTCTCGATCTTCTGGAGACTTGGTGTCATCAACGCACACAGACAGGCAGTCAAAGTGATACGCGCCGTCCTTACATAAGGTTTCTCTCAAGTATGGGCCAATAGCCTTTAAGGCTGCAACTAAGCGATAGTGAGTAGGGGTTTTCGCCGCTTCTGACATAGTGAAACTCCGTTTCTATATGAAAATAGTTGTAAAGGTGAAATAGCGATAATTCTTATAGGATAATTATAGTTTTATCATATGCTTGATTACATACTGATTTCATATTTAACTAATTCCACACAAATGTCACCTTAAAAGTTCGTCCTCCAACCACTTAATCGCCATTTCGAGGGATTGCGCATACCCTTTTGCAATGCCCTTCGACGGAATCTGTTTCGACTTTCCATACTGACTAAACATAGCAAGCAAGCGGTTGTCTGATATCGGCGAGACAATATCGCCTTCCATACTCATCGCCAAGATAGGCACTTTAGTGCGACGTGACGACAAGAACCCTTGCACTTTCAGCGACCAGGCCGTGAGTTGTCCTGCCAGACTATTAATATCCACTGCATCTTTACCAATGCGAGATGCCAACATATCTAGGTACATCTTTGGCATAGATTGGATGATTTGCGGAGAAGCCAAGCAGTGATGGATTGGCGCTCCCAGTGTGACGCAGGCTTTGATTTTTTCTGGCTCTAGAAATGAGAGGCGAGCCATAGCATTACCACCGAATCGGAAACCCAGCACCCCTACTTTGAAATGGTCGACCCAAGGAATATTAGGAAGCTCATTTAACACAGCCTGGTGCAGACATGACGTATCCTCGGTCAACGGCCAATGAGAGCTGTGCCCTATTGATGGCATATCGACAGTCAGCATAGCGATACCCGCCGGCGCTAGATAATCTCGGAACAAACGCCACATATCTGTTTGCAGAGAATCAAGGCCTGCACTCACGATCACAACAGGTTGGGGTTTTTCAGTGCTCACCAAGTGGAGGTTGGCGGTAATCCGCTTATTTTTATATGGGACCTCTACCTGCTTGATAATATGACTGGTGTGTTTGGCCGCTTCGTTGTAAGCGTTATTCGCCAACACTTGAGCCTGCAAGGCTAGGTTGTCATTTTTCAGGTGTGGGTAGCCAGCGATACTAAAGCTCAATGAGGCCTTAAATAGCTCTTCTGCTGCAGCATCACCTGTAAGGTCGTTGGCTCGCTTTTGGTGAAGCATCCCAAGCTTGGTCCACTCATAGTTCCAGTTACCGCCGTGGTAGCCCATAACCGTATCGAGCCACTCATCTATCGTTCTTGAGTGATCAGAAGACGCAATTTTGGCAAGTGTCTCTTCCAACTCGATAGGGTCAATACCTTGCCATGCCCATTGCAGACGCAACAGGTTCCGGTACCAAGAACTCGGGTTCTCAGCGCGGCGGCGCTCAAGAATTTCCATGCTACTTGGCATATATCGAATGAGATGGGAGGTTTCCTTTGCTTGTTTGTTCTTTTCAAACAAGGTTTCGGAGATATTTTTACTGACTTCTTCAGACATACGCGCACCAACTATTACGATTACAGCATCAATATAATCGAATAATCATCATTATTCAGGGGTTTTATCGACATTTTAACGTGGTTCTATCGCTGTTAGTGACTTGGTTTGTTAAATATCTGAAATCCATGTTTCAGGGTTGACGACGGTTGATTGCAAATATGCTGGATTTCGAGCAAAAAAAAACCGCAACTTGGAAAAGTTGCGGTTTTTTTAAACATCACTGTTTACTTTTGCTTACGGTTAATTGGCTCAACGTAAGACAGTGCCATATCCCATGGCTGCTCGATCCAACAATCTTGGTCGATATCAACAATGTACTCGTCAACTAGCTCTACACCAGCTGGCTTAGCGCACACGGTTACTAGCTTAGCTTTCGGGTACATTTCACGAATTTTACGTGCTGTGTCACCGCTGTCCACAAGATCATCAACGATTAGGTAACCTTCACCGTCGTGCTCTGGAGCTTTAAGTACAGTCATATCACGTTGGTGATCGTGGTCGTAGCTTGAGATACATACTGTATCTACATAACGAATACCTAGCTCACGAGCTAGAATCGCTGCTGGTACTAGACCGCCACGACTTACACCGATAATGCCTTTCCACTGTTCCGCTGGCATTTGACGCTCAGCGAGTTGACGGCAATATGCGTGCATATTGTCCCAAGTGATGATGAATTTGTTAGCCATAATAATAACCTAATTAAACCGTATTCGAGACTTAAGCAGCCACAATGTACTTGATGACAAAGATTGCAGACATTACCCAAACACTCATGGATACGTCGCGACCTTTACCACTCAGTGCTTTAATAGCAGCATAAGCGATGAAGCCAAGTGAGATACCTTCTGCAATTGAGAATGTGAAAGGCATCAGCAAACAAGTCACAACAACCGGTGCCGCTTCAGTAATGTCTCTCCAGTCAATACCGACTAGACCTGACATCATTAGAATTGCTACATAGAATAGCGCACCCGCAGTTGCGTAAGCTGGGATCATACCCGCCAAAGGCGAGAAGAATAATGCAAGTACAAACAAAATGCCAACAACTACTGCAGTAAGACCAGTACGACCACCAGCTGCAACACCAGCAGTACTTTCTACATAAGAAGTGGTGTTTGATGTACCTAGTAGCGCACCTACTGATGTTGCTGTTGAGTCAGCCAGTAGTGCTTTGTTTAGACGTGGGATTTTGCCGTCTTTACCGATAAGGTCTGCTTTTTGCGCTACGCCAACTAGCGTGCCCGCCGTGTCGAACAAGTCAACAAATAGGAAAGCAAACACAACAGAGATCATACCGATTTCGAACACTGCCGAGAAATCAAGCTGCATGAACGTTGGAGCGATACTTGGTGGTGTAGACATGATGCCACCCCACTGAACGTCACCAAAAATCAGACCAAGGCCCGTTACTGCTAGAATCGCAATCATTACCGCACCTTTCACGCCACGGTGAACAAGAGCAATAGTAATGAAGAAGCCAACAGCCGCTAGCGTTGCTGGAAGAGAAGTGATGTGACCTAGAGACACAAGCGTCGCTGGGTTATCAACCACAATACCTGCGTTTTTCAGCGCGATAAGCGCTAGGAACAAACCAATACCTGCAGAGATACCTGTTCGAAGCGACATTGGAATCGAGTTAATGATCCACTCACGGATCTTAAACACGCTCAAAAGAATGAACAAGATACCAGAGCAGAATACTGCTGCCAGTGCCACTTGCCATGTGTAACCCATACCCAGTACGACTGCGTAGGTAAAGAAAGCATTCAGGCCCATGCCTGGTGCTTGTGCGATTGGGTAGTTTGCTACAAAACCCATAATGAAACAGCCGATAGCAGCTGCCAAACAGGTTGCAACAAATACTGCGCCGCGATCCATGCCTGCGTCAGCAAGAATTGCTGGGTTAACAAAAATAATGTAAGCCATCGTCAGGAACGTAGTGATACCTGCGATAATCTCAGTGCGCACTGTTGTGCCGTTTTCACTGAGCTTGAACAGCCTTTCGAGCATAATCGAATCCCTAAAAGTGTAAAAAGTAAACGGTTGCGTAAACGATTGGCGCGAATTATAAGGTTATCAAAACGCAAATTCCAGCTAGAATTTTCACTCTAAACAGCGAATTATCCTCTTGATATGAAACTCATATGGTAACGATCACTAACAATTTGAAATAGTTACCGAGAAAGCGCCCTTTTCCATCATAGCGACTAACCAAGACAACTGCGCAAAAAGTAACCACACTTTTTGAGATAAAGGCGGCATTTCACGGAAAAAAGGCAAAAAAACGCCACTCATATGAGTGGCGGTAGAATAATTTGGTCATCAATTGGGGTATGTAACCAACTATAAATTCTTCAAAATAGGGGGAAAACGTATCGCTTATCTACCGTAGTAGACGTTGTACGCGAAGTCTTTTGTGTATACGTTTTGATTCGTCCAAAACATCGCGCTTGCTAAACCTTTCATAACATCACCTTCTAACAAAACAAATAGTGGAAAAACGTTGCTTTGAGTCTCGGTTCCTTGGAGGCGATAAATCGGGCTCTGTCCGTGAGCATTGTGTTGATTCTCTCAACTGGTGAAAAGAATACCATATCGGATTAAAATTACAACCACAAAGACGATCAAAGTCACAAATATTTCATTTAACCTATCAAAAACCACAAATTCTGTAATTTTATTACGGATATTAATGTCATTAGTATGCATTGGCGCACACTATGCCAGTCACGAAAGTTGACATGACCCATTACATTATCTCTTCGGTTTCACTACTAGATGTTTACAACTAGTGGTATCCTTTGCTTTGTCTTTAATAAGCTAGAAATCCAGATGTTCACACCGTGAATTTAAACATCTGACGAAGAACAACCTAGTAAAGCCCGAATAAAGGAGAGTTCTGTGTCTGAATTCCACTCTGAAATCAGTAAGTTGTCACCAGCCCCAGTATGGCAATTTTTTGACAAAATCTGCTCAATCCCTCATCCATCAAAACATGAAGAAGCACTAGCACAGTACATTATTGGCTGGGCAAAAGAGCAAGGTCTTGATGTTAAGCGTGACACAACGGGTAACGTATTCATCAAAAAGCCAGCAACCGCTGGTATGGAAAACAAAAAAGGTGTGGTTCTACAAGCCCACATCGATATGGTTCCTCAGAAAAACGAAGATACCGATCACGACTTCACTGTTGATGCTATCCAGCCATACATTGATGGCGAGTGGGTAACGGCAAAAGGCACGACTTTGGGTGCTGATAACGGTATCGGTATGGCTACGTGCCTAGCCGTTCTTGCGTCTAACGATATCAAACACGGCCCACTGGAAGTGCTACTAACCATCGACGAAGAAGCAGGCATGACGGGTGCGTTTGGTCTTGAGGCGGGTTGGCTTGAAGGCGATATCCTTTTAAACACTGACTCAGAGCAAGAAGGCGAAGTCTACATGGGCTGTGCTGGCGGTATCGACGCAGCGCTTACCTTTGACATCGCACGTGAATCTGCACCGCAAGGTTATGTTGCTCGCCAACTAACACTAAAAGGTCTAAAAGGCGGTCACTCTGGCTGTGATATCCACACAGGTCGTGGTAACGCAAACAAACTACTAGGTCGCTTCCTAGCGGGTCATGCGAAAGAGCTTGACGCTCGTCTTATCGAGTTCCGCGGCGGCAGCCTTCGCAACGCAATCCCGCGCGAAGGTTTCGTTACTCTGGCGCTACCAGAAGAGAACCTAGCTAAGCTAGATGAACTATACAGCTTCTACACTGAGCTATTAAAATCTGAGCTTGGTGCTATTGAGACTGACATCGTGTCATTCAACGAAGCTGCGGATCTCGCTGATGTGTTTGCCTCTGAATCTCAAACGCGCTTCATCGCAGCACTTAACGCATGTCCAAATGGCGTTATCCGCATGAGCGATGACATCGAAGGCGTTGTAGAAACATCTCTTAATGTTGGCGTCATCACGACCCAAACAGACAAAGTTGAAGTGCTTTGCTTGATCCGTTCACTTATCGATTCTGGTCGCTCTCAAGTTGAAGGCATGCTGGCGTCTGTCGCTGAGCTTGCAGGTGCGACGATTGAGTGCTCTGGTGCTTACCCAGGTTGGAAACCCGATCCTGAGTCAGAGATCATGGCTATCTTCCGCGATATGTACGAAGGTATCTACGGTCATAAACCAAACATCATGGTGATCCACGCTGGTCTAGAATGTGGTCTGTTTAAAGAACCTTATCCAAACATGGACATGGTGTCTTTCGGTCCAACTATCAAGTTCCCACACTCTCCTGATGAGAAGGTGAAGATCGATACGGTTGAGCTATTCTGGAACCAAATGGTTGCACTGCTTGAAGCGATTCCAGCAAAAGCGTAATCCAATCAGTTAAGCCAATATAAAGCCGATGTTTAACCAAAACATCGGCTTTTTTGTTTCATATCAAACGCCAGTTTTGTGTTTCGAATACAGCCTGTGTATATTGAGACCAGTTATCATTTATAGAGAAAGACACTATGCAAGTTTACGGTTGTTGCGAATTGGTTCGTGAAATTTATGCTCAGATTGGCAGTGGTGATCAGGCTTACATCCCTCAGGCGATCTCTTGCGCGGTTCGTGCGCTTAATGATGTCGCAGCAGATGAAAACCTACCGAAAGACGTTCGTGAAAAAGCCGCTTTTGCTGCCGCTAACCTTCTGATTTCAGATTTCGAAGACAAATAGAGAACTCACCATGAATCTAGCCAATTTTGAAACGATGGATCCGGTTATGCTGATGAGCATCGTCAACATGAAGTTGAGAGACGACTTTGGTGGCGATTTAGATAAGCTGGTGAATTACTTCGATATCAGTAAATCAGCCTTGGTAGAGAAACTGGCGAGCGCTGGTTTTGATTTCTTACCAGAAGCGGGTCAGTTCCGCTAGAGCTCCTAATTCATAGAATACAAAAACCGCCAAGTTATGCTTGGCGGTTTTTCTTTTGCTCTAAGGGTTCATTAGCGCCTAGCCAAACGATGCCCAAATAACGGTTACCACTAATACCGGACAGATAAATTTAACGTAGAACGGCCAAACTTTACCAAACCAGCCTAATTGAAAGTCTGGACAACCTTGCTCTAGCTCTTTGATTTTACCAGCTCGGCTCCAAACCCAACCGCCAAATAAACAGAACAACAATGCCGCTATCGGCTGCAGGTACTGTGTCGCAATCATAGCAACCAAACCAAATAGGTCGCCGAAGTTAAACACGATATAGATACTGAACAGCGCTATAGCAGCGCCTAACACCCAACTGGTCTTCTTACGTCCTGTGTTAAAACGCTCATCCACCAGCGCTACTGGGCACTCAAGCATGGAGATTGAGGACGTCAGTGCTGCGATCGTTAGAAGAAGGAAAAACACAACTGAGAATACAAGACCAAGCAAGCCTAAGGACTCAAACATTAGAGGCAATACCGTGAACACGAGCGTGTCTGAGCTCAGTAAAGCACCATCTTCAGCATAAATCTGAACGCCTTTTTGCATCGCCACAAACATCGCTGGCATGACAACAAGTCCGGCAATAAAGGCGACTGAGGTATCTACCAAGGTCACATTCATCGCCATCTTCGGAAGATTCTCTTTCTTAGATAAGTAAGAGCCATAAATAAGCATCGAGCAGCCACCGATTGTCAGTGAAAAGAAGCCCTGTCCCATCGCTGCTAGGATTAGCTTTCTATCCCATACCTTCTCAAAATCAGGGATAAGGTAATGCTTCAAACCTTCCACCGCACCTTGCTGCATCATGATGTAGACGAACAGCAAAGCGAAAAGAATGAATAGCGATGGCATTAAGCGAGTCGACCACTTTTCAATACCCTTTTTCACACCACCTTGGACAATCAATACCGTAAGAAGATAGAAAAGGACAGTACCAAACACATTACGCTCGACGCTAAAGCCTTTGAACCAATCCGCAAGTCCATTCGCACCAACGATTTCAGCCAGCGCACCGAAGAGAAAGCAAATTAACCAACCGCCAACGATTGAGTAGAATGCTAGTACCGCGCAAGGCACCATCAAGCCAATCCAACCGACTAATCCGCCCAGTCGTTCGCCTAGCGGGTGATTGGTTAGTGATTTCATACTGTCTACCGGGTTCGCTTGACCATGACGACCTATCGCCATTTCGACCACCAGCATTGGAAATGCAACCACCAATATCATGACTAAATAGACAAGCAAGAATGCCCCGCCGCCATTACTCGCCGCTTGAGTAGGAAACCCCCAAATATTGCCCAAACCAACCGCTGCACCCGCAGCAGCCAAAATAAAGCCTAATCGAGATCCAAAATGCTCTCTTGGAGTTGTCGTTGAGTTTGAAATATCCACTGCAATTTATTCTTACGTACTAGTTTGCTGGTACGATAAGATAAAAGTTTGTATATGGCAATTTATTTGGTTGGATCGGCCGATATTAATGAGATTTGCGACCGTAAGTATTAATTTACGAGCATTACTTAGGATTAGTTAGATTCGCTTTTTATTGCTATCTTTTTTAGGGCCACACTGTTACCTATGTGCTCGTTTTAAAGTGTTACTTATGTGACCACCAGTGGACAGTTCGTGTCATTCCTGTGCAGACAGGAATCTATTTGAGACTAGGAGATCGCTTTGAGAAGACCCCTGCGTGCGCAGGCGCACGGCTAGTGGGGTGACGGCAGTTTTTGGAGTGACGGCCATTTTGGTTGCATCCATTCTAGAGATTCGTCATTCCTGCGCAGGCAGGAATCTACTCAAGGCTTGATGCAGACTTCAAGGCTAGATAGTAAAAACCTGATAATCCTTCAACTCAGGAATCTTTTTGTGAAGCTGTTGCTCTTCCTCAGCAACATCATTAAGCGAGTCACAATAGCCCTTAGCTTGTTTTTGAAGAGACTCAGATTGCTGCTCAAGTGTGCCTGACATACGCTCTTTGAGCTCATTATACTGCTTAGACAATTCTGTCAGATTTAGGCTACCCTCTTGCTGCATTTTCTCTTGAAGTGCAGTGAATGCGCTACTCATAAACTCTTTGTTGAACACTTCTTTTGCTTTCGCTAAGTCCTGCTCCCAGTTATCCATAAATGAGCTAAACGCATCTGACTGTAAAACAAACTCATCACCTTGCTGGTAACGAGATTGAACATCGGCAAAAAACTCAGCGAGTGCGGTCTTAACATTATTGAACGCTTCGGAGTCATCAAAACTTGCGGCAACATCATCGATAAGATCGTTGGTAATGGCTAAACCACTTGCCGCTAGCTCTTTTGCTTTAGGTACATAGGTATTCATGTTCTCTCGATAGCTATCGAGCGCTTTTTGCTGAGCTGAATCTAGGGTAACTTGCTCACCATTGATAAACAGGTTGTTGTTTTCATCAATCAGCACGCGAGACGAGGCAGCATCGTTAACCACTTCGACTTGTTCACCATTTAAATGAACTTCATTCTTTATATCGACTCCACACTGCCCTAACGCATAGGCATTGGGAACGATGAAAAATAGGCTCGTACCAACAATACCAAAACGGGTTTTAATGTTCATTTGATGTCCCTTCCCTACTAGCAAATTGAGATAATATCATAGACGCGGCGCTGGTCTCCGATGAGGACACTAACCTCATCGTCTAAAACACCGCCTTTAAGTGCTTTACCCAGAGGTGAGTGCGGTGTCACTACCACCACGCTTTCGTTAGCTAGCCTAGCGCCACCTGCTGTAGGCAACAGAAAATAGTAGCTGTGTTCTTCATTGACGTCTTCTAACTCGACCAATGCCCCCAAAGATATTGCACTATCACTGGCAAAATCATTCAGCGAAAACGCCTTTAGCGTTGAGATGTCGCGCCTGATTTCTTCTAATCGCATCGCCTGTCCGTGGGCAAGATAAGACGCCTCTAATGCTAGCGTGTCGTATTTATGCTCAGGCACCGTTTCTTCGTTCGTCGCCGCATCTACTGTCTGCTCCATCGCAGAGTTTAAGGTGGTGATTTGCTGCTCAAGCTGTGCAATGAGTTCGTCAATGAGTACCTGCTTGTTCATAACTCTCCTACTCGGCATATCGAGACAAATTGAACTCGCTCACTATATCGAGCCGTGGGTTGCCACGCAAACAATCGATGGTTAGTCACTGGCAATTACTCAAACATCGTCAGCTGTCGCGCATTTTCGAGAGGCTCTAACATGACACTTAATCCCAGAAGGCGAATTTCCCGCCCATTTTGCCGCTCAAGAACTTCACGCAATAGATCTTTAAAGTATTCGAGATCGAGCTGATTATGGACATGCTCAATGGTGGTCAGTTTGAAGTCAGCGAACTTCACTTTGATGCCTTGTTTAATTACGTTACGTTTCGGCTGTGCTCTCTCTAGACGCTGTTTCAGCTCAGGGAAAAGCTTAGTTTCAATCACTTGCCAGCATTCATCGTAGTGGGTGATGTTTTGAGAAAAGGTTCTTTCGACACCTATCGATTTACGCTCTCGCTCTACTACAACCTCGCGCTCGTCTATTCCGTGGCTTTTTTTCCACAGCGAGGCCCCCATACGACCAAACTTCATGATTAACTCTCGATAATCACTGGTACGTACATCGTGGCAGGTAAAAAGCCCCGCGTTATTAAGCTTCTCTAGGCTCACTTTTCCCACACCAGGTATCTTGCCGAGATCAAGACTATCGACAACCTCTTGTACCTTGTCAGGAGGAATAACGCACTGACCATTTGGCTTATTCAAATCCGATGCGATTTTGGCGAGAAACTTAAGCGGTGCTACACCCGCGGAAGCTGTTAGCTGGAGTTCATTCCAAATATCATTGCGAATACTCTGTGCGATACGTGTTGCTGAATTTTGGCAGTGTGGAGACTCGGTGACATCCAAGTAGGCTTCATCAAGGGAAAGCGGTTCAATAAGCGAAGTATAACGAGAGAAGATCTCTCGAATGTGTTTGGAGGTCTCTTTGTAAACCTCCATTCTTCCTGGAACCAACAGCAAGTTCGGACACAATTTGAGTGCTTGCGCTGTTGGCATCGCAGAGCGAACACCAAATTTGCGCGCTTCGTAATTGCAGGTACTGATCACGCCTCGCTGACGTTCACTGCCGCCTACAGCCAGTGGTTTGCCACGATAATGTGGATTGTCACGCATCTCTACAGCTGCGTAAAAGCAATCCATATCTACATGAATAAATTTTCGAATGGAGTCGGACACGGCTTATTGAACTGTTTATTTATACAGTTAAAGTATACGCCGTTTTGTTCATCAGACCAACAAAAAAGACCAGAGGGTTGCTCTGGTCTTTGCTGTTAATTCTATGCTGAAAGCGGGATTACGCGATACGATCTTTTTCCCAAGCAGCAAGCTTCTCGGCACGAGCTTGCTCACGCGCTTCACGCTTTTTACGTGCATCACAAGGCTCTGGGCAGTTACACACTTTATCGATGCTTAGCGCACCTAGGCCACCACAGCTGCCTTTTACGACTTTCTTTTGGAAGATGTAGCCAACCGACATTGCAACAATAACGGCTAGAAAAATCCCGAAGGTAATTAGAAATGTACTCATATTGGTCACCCGTTATTTGTTTAGGTAAGGCTTAAATGCTTCTGAAGCAATCTCGTTAAAGCCATCTTCTGTTTTTACGATAATAAGTGCAGGAATGCTATGTTGCTCTGCAACTTGCAATGCTTTCTCTTCACCCAACACCATCAAACCCGTCGCGAGACCGTCTGCCGTCATTGACGACTTATCCAATACCGTGACTGAAACCACCTTATTATTGATTGGCTTACCCGTTGAAGGATCGATGATGTGTGAGTATCGCACACCTTCTTTTTCGAAGTAATTGCGATAATCACCTGACGTGGCAATCGCCATATCGCCAGGCTCAATGATTTCTTGAACACTGCGCTCGTCGATAGATGGTTTCTCAATGGCGATACGCCATTTTACACCTTCACGATTGAGGCCTTTAAGGCGCATCTCACCACCTACCTCAACCATGTAATCTTCAATACCTACGCGATCAAGGTAATCAGCAAGAACATCCACACCCCAGCCTTTCGCAATCGTCGACAAATCGACATAAAGACCATGCAGATCTTTCTTCAATGTTGTATCCGTCGCTGATAGGTGTTGAATACCTGTCTGCGCTTTACGCTTGGCTAATTCCTCATCAGAAGGCACGACTTCAGGGCGAGCTTCAGGGCCAAATCCCCATAAGTTGACCAAAGGACCAACCGTTACATCCAGCGCGCCTAACGTCACTTCATTCAGTCGAATGGCTTCTTTTACCACAATCGCCGTCTGCTTAGACACCGGAAACGATTCTGTGCCAAAAAAGCGATTAAATCGGCTCAGCTCTGAATCTTGTCGATAGGTCGACATTTGGTCGTTTACTTCTTCAAGCAAACGGTTAATTTCCGCCTGAATTTTCTCAGGTTTTGGACCATTATCAACCGTAATGTACTTCACGTTGTATATGGTGCCCATCGTCGGACCGCTCAAGTGCACTTGTTCACGACTGTTGCCGCAAGCCGTCAGCACAAAAGCTGCGAACAAACTGACAACGATAACCTTTAACTGTTTGGTTAGATGAAACATGCCTTTACTCACCTAATGAATTTAAAAATACTCACGTTTACAACGTCTTGAATGATGTTCCTGTAAAAGAAAGTACTCTTTATTTAGCTCAATTTCTAAAAACAAATGGCCAGCTCACATGAGCCAGCCATGTTCATTACTTCAAGGAAGATTAACCACCGAAGTCATCTAGAAGGATGTTTTCATCCTCTACACCAAGATCTTTCAGCATGCCGATTACAGCCGCGTTCATCATTGGTGGACCACACATGTAGTATTCACAATCTTCTGGCGCTTCGTGATCTTTGAGGTAGTTCTCATAGATTACGTTATGGATAAAGCCTGTGTAACCATCCCAGTTATCTTCTGGCATTGGGTCAGACAGTGCAACGTGCCACTGGAAGTTGTCGTTTTCTGCTTGTAGGCCATCGAAATCTTCCACGTAGAACATTTCGCGACGAGAACGAGCACCATACCAGAATGACATCTTACGCTTAGACTTCAGACGCTTAAGTTGGTCAAAGATGTGCGAACGCATTGGTGCCATACCAGCACCACCACCGATGAAGACCATCTCGTTGTCAGTATCTTTCGCGAAGAACTCACCAAATGGACCAGAGATCGTACACTTGTCACCTTCTTTCAGTGACCAGATGAACGAAGACATGATACCAGGTGGTACATCAGGATTATTAGGCGGCGGCGTAGCGATACGCACGTTCAGCATAATAATGCCTTCTTCTTCTGGGTAGTTAGCCATTGAGTATGCACGGATGCACTCTTCGTTAACGACAGACTCGTAGCGGAACAGGTTAAACTTGTCCCAATCTTCACGGTACTCTTCTGGTACGTCGAAGTCAGAGTATTTAACGTGGTGAGCAGGTGCTTCAATCTGGATGTAACCACCAGCACGGAAAGGTACTGATTCGCCATCTGGGATTTGTAGCTTAAGCTCTTTGATGAATGTCGCTTTGTTATCGTTAGAGATAACAGAACATTCCCACTTCTTAACGCCGAAGATCTCTTCTGGAAGCTCGATGTCCATGTCAGTCTTCATTGCTACCTGACACGCTAGACGCTCACCTTCACGTGCTTCACCTTTAGAGATATGGTCAAGCTCGGTTGGTAGAATGTCACCACCGCCAGATTTCACTTTTACGCGACACTGACCACAAGAGCCACCGCCACCACAAGCAGATGATACGAATACGCCAGCGCCTGCTAGTGCATTCAATAGTTTGCCACCTGGTTGTGTGGTGATCGCGAGATCAGGGTTTTCGTTTACAGAGATCGTGATGTCGCCTGTTGGTACTAGCTTAGATTTGGCGAATAAAATCACCAAAACTAGGGCTAGAACAATCAGCGTAAACATCACTACACCTAGAATAATGTCCATTGACTATTCCTTATACCTTACAGTTGAACACCAGAGAATGACATGAAGCCTAGTGCCATCAGACCTACCGTGATGAACGTGATACCAAGACCACGAAGACCAGGAGGAACGTCAGAGTACTTCATCTTCTCACGGATACCTGCTAGCGCAACGATAGCTAGCATCCAACCCACACCAGAACCAAAACCGTACACGACAGATTCTGCAAAGTTGTAATCACGCTGTACCATGAATGATACGCCACCAAAGATCGCACAGTTCACCGTGATTAGCGGTAGGAAGATACCCAGTGCGTTATACAAAGGTGGGAAGAAGCGGTCTAGTACCATCTCAAGGATCTGTACTAGTGCTGCGATTACACCGATAAAGGTAATAAAGTTTAGAAAGCTAAGGTCGACACCTGCCACCAATGCATTTTCTTTAAGAACTAGGTTGTAAAGCAGGTTGTTCACCGGTACTGCCACTGTCAGTACAACGATAACCGCAACACCTAGACCGAAAGAGGTCTTAACCTTTTTCGATACCGCTAGGAATGTACACATACCTAGGAAGAAAGAAAGCGCAAGGTTTTCGATGAAAATCGACTTAACCATTAAGCTAATATAATGTTCCATGACAGCCTTACTCCTTCGCTTCTACTTGTTCTGGTCTAATTGTACGAATTGCCCAGATCAGGAAGCCGATTAGGAAGAACGCAGAAGGCGCTAGCAGCATCATGCCGTTTGGCTGATACCAACCACCGTTACTTACTAGCGGAAGTACTTCCAGACCGAATAGCTTGCCTGAACCAAACAGTTCACGGAAGAAGCCAACAGTAATAAGAACGAAGCCATAACCTAGACCGTTACCGATACCGTCGATTAGCGATGGTAGTGGCGCAGATTTCATAGCGAATGCTTCAGCACGACCCATTACGATACAGTTAGTAATGATCAGACCTACGAATACTGAAAGCTGCTTAGAGATATCGTAAAGATACGCTTTCAGGATTTGGTCTACCACGATTACCAAAGATGCAATGATCGCCATCTGTACGATGATACGAACGCTATTTGGGATATGGTTACGAATTAGAGATACGAAGAAGTTAGACAGTGCAGTAACGAAAATTACCGCCAGCGTCATAACAAATGCTGTCTCTAGTTTTGTGGTTACCGCAAGAGCAGAACACACACCAAGAACTTGAAGAGCGATCGGGTTGTTATCCAACACCGGTGCCATCAGGCTCTTCTTCATTTCTTTAGCATTAGCCATTAGTTCAGACCTCCGTCACGAACTTTAGCTAGGAATGGACCAAAGCCCATGTCACCCAACCAGAAGTCAAACGTACCTTGAACGCCGTTGCCTGTTAGTGTTGCACCAGATAGACCGTCAACACCGTGCTCAGAACCTTCAGGTGCGCCACCTTTCACGACTGCAATCGCTGGCTTGAAGTTTTCATCAAACAGTTTCTTGCCAACGAACTGTGCACGCCAAGATGGGTTTTCGATTTCGCCACCCAATCCAGGAGTTTCACCTTGCTCGTAGTATGTAATACCGTTCACAGTATTACCGTCTGTTTGAACTGCAACAAACGCGTACATCATAGACCATAGACCCGTGCCGTGAACTGGCAGGATAATGCTGCTCACTTCACCGTCTTGCTTAACTAGGTACACTGTACCTACGTTTGCACGACGAATGATTTTTGCAAAGTCTTGGTCAGCTGTAAGACGGATAGACTCAGATGGGTCTTTTGCCGCTTTACGTTGATCGTAGCTGTTTGCGTCGCTGCCATCTGGGGCTGTGTCTACAAACTCACCAGTGTCGAAGTTTACTAGACGTGGCTCAATGTACTGGCTGTAAAGCTCAGCAATCGAACCTTCCGCTTCGATACCCGCTACTTCGATGATTTTCGACTGTTTATCTAGAACCGCGTTCGCGCGTTGCTTGTCACGCAGACCTACTGCTGCAAGCGATACAACGATTGAGCACACTAAGCTCAACGCGATAACAACAAACAGCGTCTTTTTAATGCTATCGTTATTACTTGCCATAGCGAGCTTCTCTCCGTTTGATGTTCTTCTCGATCACGAAGTGGTCGAATAGAGGTGCGAACAGGTTAGCAAATAGAATTGCTAGCATCATACCTTCTGGGTAAGCCGGGTTTACTACACGGATCATGACACACATTGCGCCAATCAAAATGCCGTATGCCCATTTACCGTTATTGGTGAACGATGCCGAAACTGGGTCTGTTGCCATGAAGAACATACCGAATGCAAAACCACCTAGTACTAGGTGCCAGTGCCAAGGCATAGCAAACAGAGCATTTGTGTCAGAGCCAACAACATTAAACAGAGTTGCCACTGCAACCATGCCGATCATTACACCGGCGATGATGCGCCAAGACGCAATGCCCATGTATACGATCATTGCCGCACCAATCATAAGTGCTAGCGTTGAAACTTCACCAATCGAACCTGGGATGTTACCGATGAACGCGTCCATCCAAGAGATTGTTTGGCCAGTGATGTTGTTGATTAGTGCGCCTTCGCCACCTTGTGCCCATTGGCTAAGAGCCGTAGCACCTGAGTAGCCGTCAGCTGCAACCCATACTAAGTCACCCGAGATTTGCGCTGGGTAAGCGAAGAATAGGAAAGCACGGCCAGCAAGCGCTGGGTTAAGGAAGTTACGACCAGTACCACCAAAGATTTCTTTAGCAACAACAACACCGAAGGTAATACCTAGCGCTGCTTGCCAAAGTGGAAGAGTTGGCGGAACGATCAATGCGAAAAGGATAGAAGTAACAAAGAAACCTTCGTTAACTTCGTGCTTACGCACCATACAGAACAACACTTCCCAGAAACCACCAACAATAAACACTGTTGCGTAGATAGGTAGGAAGTAAGTTGCACCCAAGATCATCTTACTGCCCCAACCCGCGTCGGTGCCTAGCGTGCCGCCAAGACCTTGAGTTAGCCAGTAGTGCCAGTTGCCATCGATAACACCCGCAAGTTCTGCGCCAGTGTAAAGATGGTTAAGTGCCATAACCGCTTGGTTACCCGCGTTGTACATACCCCAGAACATTGCTGGGAATACTGCGAACCAAACCATGATCATAATGCGTTTAAGGTCAACGCTATCACGGACATGCGAGCTGCGCTTCGTTACAAGACCTGGCGTGTAGAATAGCGTTGCCGCTGCTTCGTACAGTGCAAACCATTTTTCATGTTTGCCACCTGGCTCGAAATGATGCTCGATATCCTCAATGAATTTCTTAAGCATGGGATTACCCTTCCTTCTCAATCTTGTCTAGGCACTCACGCAGGAGTTGACCGTATTCGTACTTACCTGGACAAACAAAGGTGCATAGCGCCAAATCTTCTTCATCTAGCTCAAGAGCACCAAGACGCTGAGCGCTGTCTAGGTCACCTGCACATAGATCACGAAGTAATAGCGTTGGCTCCATATCAAGTGGCATTACTTTTTCGTAGTTGCCGATTGGAACCATTGCACGATCACTACCATTGGTTGTTGTTGTCATGTTGAACAACTGACCTTTGAATAGGTGACCAAGGAATGATTTAGTGATTGAGAACTTGTTTTTACCAGGCATCGCCCAGCCAAACAGCTCTTTGTCACGACCTTCACGAAGTACAGAAACTTGCTGGTGGTAACGACCTAGGTAGGCGTGTGGACCAGTAGCATGTGTACCCGAAAGAACAGAACCAGAAATGATTCGAACTTCACCAGGCATCAACTCGTTATCTGTTACGTCTTCTAGGCTAGCGCCAAGCTGTGTTCTAACCAAGCGAGGGTTATTCACAACTGGGCCTGCAAGAGACACAACACGATCTGTGTACAATTCACCTGTGGTGAAAAGCTTACCGAATGCAATCACATCTTGATAGTTGATGCTCCAAGCAACGTTGTTCGCGTTAACTGGATATAGGAAATGCATGTGAGTGCCCACAAGACCCGCTGGGTGCGGACCGTTGAAGACATGCTCTTCGACATTGGATTGAGTTGAGCGAGGAAGACTAGTGCCTGTTTTGCAGACATACACTTTACCGTCTGTCAGTTTCGACAGTAGGTCAAGACCTGCAACAAACGCGTCTTTTTGCTCGTTGATAATCAATTCAGGCTCTGCTGCTAGTGGATTAGTATCCATAGCATTCACGAAAATCGCTTGAGTCGTAGAATCGATCGCCGGAACCTTGCTGAACGGACGAGTACGCAAAGCAGTCCACATACCAGACTCAACCAATTGAGATTTGATCACTTCGCGATCAAGACCCGCTAGTTGGTCAGCTGTGTAGCTATCGAAAGTAACTTGCTCGTCACCTGCCACTTCAATCACGACGGATTGTAGGACACGTTTCGCGCCACGGTTAACTTCAATAACCTTACCGCTTGCTGGAGAAGTAAATTTAACGCCTGGGTTCTTTTTGTCTTCAAAAACAACCTGGCCTTTCTTCACTTCATCACCCACGCGAACATGCATCGTTGGACGCATACCCACGTACTCTTCGCCAAGCAAGGCGACTTTAGTGATGGACTTACCATCATTAATCACCTGGGAAGGAGTTCCTGCGATAGGAAGATCCAAGCCCTTCTTTATTGTAATCATACGCACTTGCACTACTTTTATCGGGAAAAAGATTCTTTTAAATTGCGTAACATTTAGACACGACATTGAGTGTCTGGCTTTGACTTTTTAAAGACCAAAGCAGCAACATCACTTTAACAATCTCGTCATAGAATCGATGCGAGATTTTTCTGGTGCGGTAGTTTAGCATCTTTTACAAAGGGGATGCCATGACGAATCCCAGCTATAGCGTCATTATTTCGAAACTTTTGCTACATCTGGGGTTGTGAATATGTATAACTTTGACCGATCGCACAAAGCACTATTAACGCTATTAAAAATAAGCGATTAGCTCATTCACATCCTGACACATTCTCTGTTAACAAAAACACATAACATTATATGTTGACACGCTGTTAATAATTTACCCCTAAAGAGGTATGCGTTTATTAGCCATTCCTACAAGGATAGACAGCGTTTATCAGTCTTTCCTGACTTTGTTACTCAAAGGTGTGTTAGCCGCACTCGTAAAACTGTTTCTTTGTTACTTGCCACCACCAGCGCAATTCGGGCTGGCTGGTGCTAATTGATTTTCTTGTGTCCACTCTTCGGGTGTATAGGTGTGGATCGCTAACGCATGAACAGGCCCTGCTAGCTCGTCGGCTAGAATCGTATTGACCTTACGATGTCGCGATATAAGACGCTCGTTAGCAAATACGTCACTGACGACAATCACCTTAAAATGACTCTCTGAGCCAGGTGGTACGTTATGCATATTACTTTCATTGCGAACATCAAGATGTGTTGGATGGAAAGCTTGATGGAGCTTTTGCTCGATGGCTTGTTGAATCATCTTACTTCCTTGGGTATTTACCGACTTTTATTTTTATATAGTCGGTAAAGTATATACTTTACTTAATCAATAATCTCCCCTTAAATGACTTTCTGCTTGGCGGAACCACTGGGATTTTGTCAAAATACAACCATTGTCACCAAATCAAGAAATTATGAAAACAGAACTTAACCTCTTGGAACGCAGCTACTCACTTTTTCGCTACCCAAAGCTTGCCAATGAGCAACTGCAAGCTTGGGATGCTGGCGACGAATACTTGATTCAGCACGTTGAAGACCTGGCGTTACCTAGCTCATCCAACATACTGATCCTCAATGACAGTTTTGGGGCCTTGAGTTGCTGGTTTTCTGATAAACACAATGTGACAACGGTGACCGACTCCTTTATCTCTACACAAGGAATCCTAAGTAACCTCGCGAATAACCAAGTTGATGGTGTAAAGCTATTACACTCAACCGATGCCTTACCGGAAGACATCGATATTGTTTTGATGCAAATACCTCGCAACAACCGCTATCTCACATGGCAGCTAAACCAGTTGGTACAAATGTACGGAGACCGTTGTCAGCTCATCGCTGTGAACAAAGCAAAAGAGATCCATACATCTACACTTAAGCTGTTCGAAAAGTTTGGTGGCACCACCACGACATCGCTGGCGTGGAAAAAGCACCGCCTAGTGTTTACTGCTCTATCTAAAAAAAGTGAAAGTGCTGTAGAAGAATATACAAGCTGGCAAGTACCCGAACATGGGTTAACCCTAGCCAACCTACCTAATGTGTATTCTGGAGAAAGTCTTGACTTGGGCGCTCGCTTCATCCTAGAGCATCTCTCTGCACTCGACGCTAATGACAAGGATGTTGTCGACCTCGGCTGTGGTAATGGCGTGCTTTCTTTGAAGCTAAAGAAGACATTTCCGCAAGCACGAATCACCGCTGTAGATGAAAGCTACATGGCAACGGCTTCAGCGAAAAACAATTTTGAGATCAACCAGCTGCCAGATTCTGATTGCCAATTTGTCGCCAACAACTGTCTTGATGGGTTCAATGCTGAATCTCAAGACCTCGTGGTCTGCAACCCTCCTTTTCATCAGCAGCAAGCAGTCACCGACCATATCGCTTGGCAGATGTTCTGTGATGCAAAGCATGTTCTTCGCTCTCAAGGGGAATTAATGGTTATCGGTAATCGTCACCTGGGCTACGATAAAAAATTGGCACGTCTATTTGGCAAGCATAACGTTAAGCGTGTAGCTTCCAACGCCAAATTTGTTATTTTACAGGCAACTAAGTAAAGTTTGGGTCATAGTTGCCTTATACAAATCGTGCACGAAATAAGAATTAGATATGATGCGGTGCAGGCACGTTTTGCGTTGACCGCAGCAAAGATAAAAGCTTAAGAAAATTTAGAGTGTGAAAAGGAATCATTAATGAAAAAGCTCGTTTTAGCGGCTTCCGTCGTTTTGCTTGCCGCATGTGCAAGCCCTCAACAAGAACAAGTGAACTTTGCTCCAAAAGCGACAACAAGCGCCGCTAAGGTCGTAGAAAACAAGTCGATGGCTTTATCGAGCAAAGATGTCCGAACTGCGCAATATGTTGCTCTGCTTGATAACGGTCGCTCTAACATCACACCAGTCCACACTCGTCAAAATCTTCGTATCGGCATTGAGAATGCTCTTGTGAATCAATTCTCATCTCAAGGTTTCCAAGTGACTGTCAACAGTGAAAACGCACTGAACGTAGAAGTGCAAGAAGCGCTGGTGTCTGTAAAACACACCGTTATGGAAAATGACATGACCGCGAACGTTGTTCTGGAGCTGACTGCAGAAAATGCAAAAGGTAAGTTAGTGAAGACCTATACTGGAACAGCGAATCGTTCTGGTTTGATGAGCGCATCTAATGATGACATCGAAACAGTACTAAACGACACCGTCAACTTGGTACTTAAAGAAATTGCCAATGATAAAGAACTTCAAGATTACATGAAGGAGCGTTTCTAATGCTTAGATCAATTGTCGCAACCCTTGCTCTAGTCGCCACCAGCGTGTTTGCTGGACCTAAGGTTGAAGTCGAAACCAACCTTGGTAGCTTTGTTATCGAACTCAATCAAGAGCAAGCACCGATTAGTGTTGAGAACTTTTTGAAGTACGTGGATGATGGCAGCTATGTGAACAGCCAATTTCACCGAGTTATTCCGGGCTTTATGGCACAAGGTGGTGGCTTTGACAAAGAGTTCAAACGCCTTCCGACTTACTCACCAATTGAGAATGAAGCCTCAAATGGCCTAGATAACGATACAGCAACGATCGCTATGGCACGCACACGCGATCCAAACTCGGCTACTCGCCAGTTCTTTATCAACTTTGTCGATAACGACTTTCTTAACTACAGCGTGACCAATCCAGGATACGCGGTGTTTGGTAAGGTTGTTGAAGGGTTCGATGTGGTTCAGAAAATGGGACAAAAGCCAACTCGCAGCACGCGTGGCATGAGCGATGTACCTTTGGACCCTATCATTATCACTAAAGTAGAACGACTTGCAGATTAACCCCTAACAAACGAGAGAGGCATGCCTCTCTCGTTTGTTTCTTACCTGCTTTCCCCACCTGCCAAACTCACAAGGAGCCCGTACGTGGAACAAAAAATGACCTGGCTGGACACAGTCAAAAGCTACTGGGATAAAAGACTGCTTTGGGTCTTTATGATGGGCTGCTCCAGCGGCTTCCCGTGGGTGCTGATTGGCTCCAACATGTCTGGCTGGCTCAAAGACGCTGGGCTCACTCGTGCCGCTATCGGCTATTTTGGCTCCGTATTTGCCGTCTACGCAATTAACTTCCTTTGGGCTCCCTTAGTCGACAGGGTTAAACTTCCGCTACTTCACCGCTCTCTTGGACAGCGCAGAAGTTGGATATTCTTGTGCCAAAGCTTTATTTTAGTCGGCACACTGTTTATCGCCGGCGTCAACCCAGCCGAAAACTTGATGTTCACATCAATGCTGGCGTTATGCATTGCGATTTCTTCTGCTACGCAAGACATCGCGATTGATGCATTTCGTATTGATACTTTCCCAAAATCAGAGTCAAACAAACTACCTCAAGCCTCTGCAATGGCAGTGATTGGTTGGTGGACCGGTTATTCGCTGCCTGGCTACTTAGCGTTCATCAACGCGGACTCAATGGGTTGGAATGGCGTTTACTATGGTATGGCGGGTATCGTCGTCATTTTGATGCTGTTCACTCTGCTCGTGGGCGAGCCGAAAACTGATCGTGAAGCGCTGCAAGCTGCCGCAGAAGCGCGCCACAGTAAAGTAGTATCAAATCGAGTAACTAGCTGGTTATCGGTAACCGTCGTGGAGCCATTCTTGGATTTCTTCCGCCGCAACGGTGTACAAGTCGCAATCACGTTATTGTTATTTGTTTTCTTGTTTAAGATTGGCGAAGCCTTCCTTGGGCGCATGTCGATTACCTTCTACAAAGAGATTGGTTTCAGCAACGAGCAGATTGGCTACTACTCCAAACTCATCGGCTGGGGTGCAACGATCGCCTTCACGCTGCTGGGTAGTATGGTTAACGTCAGATTCGGCATTGTTAAGGGCTTAATGATAGGTGGTATCGCGATGAGTGCGAGTAACCTTATGTTTGCTTGGATTGCGAAAGTGGGCCCGAGTGAGCAACTGTTTTTAGCGACTATCATCGTTGATAACTTCACAACCGCATTCTCAACCGTGGCATTTGTTTCCTTCCTCACCGTTTTGACGGGGCAAGCCTTCTCTGCCACTCAATATGCATTATTGGCTTCCTTGGGTAACTTCGGACGGACAACCCTAGCGTCATTTAGTGGAGAAATGGTGGACGCACTCAATGATTGGAGTTTGTTCTTCATCATCACATCTCTGATGGTGATACCGAGTCTAATTATGCTCTACTCACTACGTCACTATTTCAGTGACCTACTCGACAAAGCGAAACACAGCGATGAATCTGTAGCATCAGAAACTAAAACTGAAAGCTCCAACTAAAAAAAGCCCGCAGTTGCGGGCTTTTTTATACAGCGAATCTTACGGGTACATACCTTTACCAAATCGGTTAAAGATACGTGCCACACCCTGAGTGAATATCATTGGCTCGGTCAGAATCGATAAACACAAGCAATCTTGCGAAGCCGATGTTTGCGGAGCGTGCTTGGTTTCACCGTCTTCTCGGATGAAATCACCCTGTGCGTAAAAGCCATTTTCATCGCTAAAGCTGCCGTGAAGCACTAACGTCGACTCAAAGCCCTTATGAGTGTGCTGAGGCACCTGTACCCCCTCACTGATATAAAGTAGGCTCACCTTACAGTCTTCGTCGAGGTCGATACTGGACGTAAACACTTTGCCGCCGTAACTCTTCCAGTCGCCCATTCGATCCACGAAGGGTTTGAGTGTTGCGGGAACTTTGAACGTCTTGCCGTTGACCTCAATCGAAGCGGCAGAGCGCACCTTCGGCTGGCTGTAATCAGCATCTAGCGTTGTAATGTCGTTCATCATATTCTCGAACACGAGCGCTAGATCATTGTCAGATATGGCGCCCTCAGTACCGCTGGCAACCAAATCGTCGGCAGCCTCTTCCTCAAACTTGGCTACAAGTTGACGGCAGTGAGAGCATGTCTCTAAATGCGTTGCGACAGCAGCGGCGTGAGCTGAATCGATGTCGCCCGTTGCAAATTGCTTTAGTAACTCTTGTTCTGGGTGGTAGCTCATACTATTCCGCCTCCATTGAATGTCTTAATTTTTCTACTGCGAGTCTGAGACGGGACTTCACGGTCCCCAGTGGTATATCGAACATATCGGCGACCTGCTGATGCGGTAGCTCTTCCAAATAGACAGCCCGCACAACCTCCCGTTGCGCCTTAGGTAACTCTTCCATGAACTTCAATATCTGCTCCTTGAGTCGATCAGTCTCTGGCGAATAATGCTCGACAAAATCAGGCGGACAGTAATCGGTTGGCCAGATATCATCAGCATGCACATGCAGCTCTTTGCCCTTTTGCTTTCTCAGCATGTCAAAACAAAGGTTTCTGGCAATGGTGTATATCCAAGTTGATAGAGAGCTTTTACTTCCGTCGAACAGATGCGCTTTTTGCCAAACCGTCGCCATGGTCTCTTGAACCATCTCGATGGCGACTTGCTCATTTCCCATGTGCTTGAAAGTGAACTGCTTTAACCTAGGGGAAAAGTAACTAAACACAGTGGCGAAGGCGCGCTTATCACGCTGCTTTATCTTCTCCATACACTCTGCCCACTCTTGTTTGGTGAGCGCTTCTGGACTCTCTACTATCATGCTTATGTCCCTTGGGTTGATATGCCGTATTGCTCCATAACCTTACATTTTACGCGATAAACTTTGTTAGCGATCACCGCTAGTTGCGCTTAGTGTCGCGTTTCTTCTTCAATGTCGCCCGCTTTGAACGCCTGAGTCAAAAAATCGATTGCAACGGAGCAGTCGGGTTGTGTCACTAGGTGCTCAAAGTGGTTACAATCTAAAGGTAGCACCTCTAGCCAGCGTTGACTGACCCAAGCTGCGTCGTCGAAAAAGCGATGTAGGTAAAGCTCTCCGATCTGTGGGAATTTCTTGTAGACATCTTGCAAACGCTCACCTAAGAACTGATTTTCATCACTGAGCTCTGCCGTATCCCAACCTTCTAACCAATCTACCGTCGCTTGCCTCAACCCATCGTCATCGGCTTCAACGTGCTTGACTCGAAACTTTTTGATACCAGAAACGGTTATGCCCAACATGCCGTCATCTAAAGTCTCGAAATCGACGATACTTACAAACGTTCCGACCGCAGACACATTTTTTAGGCACCGCACCTGCATCGCTACTGATTAGACAGACACCGAATCCTGATTCTCGTTTGAGACATTCAGTCACCATACGTTTGTAGCGTGGCTCGAATATCCTCAAACGCATCTTCCCTTCTGGCAGCACCACCGAACGCAGTGGAAAAAGCATTATCTGTTTCATTTTCATTCCCTTTTTAACTACAGATGCTTCTACGCCCCTCAAAAACAAACCGATCAGCAGGACTTTGTTAACTAGATAGATCAGTTGTTAACCATTCACAACACAAAATTGACTGTTTTGTGTACGTTTTATAGAAGTTCCCTTGAACCTTCCTTATTTGTGATGCAAATCACAAACTTTAGTAAACGTTTGCGATGTTGCACATTTACTTTGCGACACAAATCGCTATCATGCCCACCCATCGGATGAATTCGCACGGAAAGCGATCAATTTACAGTACAACTTGAAGAGTAGTTCTCACTATGCGCAAATCACTTTTAGCTCTTGGCGTTGTTGCAGCAGTATCTGCAGTGCCAGCTTCAGCAGAATATCTATACGGTTTTGGTGGTGTTTATCTTGATCACCAGAGCTGGGATCACGGTCCTAACAAAATCGACAACGGCGCTGTTGGTAAACAACGTAACCAATTCGTTCTAGGTATCGAAGGTGGTGCAGGTTTTACTTGGGGTGAGCTATACGGTTTTTACGATCGTGAGAGCGTAGAGAAAAACTCTTCTGAGCAGAAGAACTCTTTCAAGGGTTCTGCTCACGTTTACCTAGGTGACACTGGCGTTTCTCTATACGGTCAGGTTTACCACCACGACAACCCAGCGCAAAGCGAAACTAACCGCGTTCTAGGTCTTGGCTACACTGCGCTTTCAGGCGACAACTGGTTCTTCAAGCCTTGGATTGGTGTTCACGACATCACATCTTGGGACTCATTCAACAGCGTAGATGATGGCATGAGCCAAAACATCAACGGTCGCAATGGCTACATGGCTGGTTGGACTGCACGTTATGGTTTCGAAGCATTTGGTCAAAACTTCTCGTTTGTAAACTGGAACGAAATCGAGTTCGACCGCAATGATGAGTATGCTCGTGCGCAAGGTGGCAAAACCGGTCTTAACGGTGCATTGCTATTCAACTGGCACGCGACTGAGCACCTAACTGCTGCTATTCAGTACCGTTACTTCCAAAACAAGCTAGGCGTTTACGGGTCAACTGGTTACGAACAGCACTACGGTGATGCAATCATCTACCGCCTACAATACAACTTCTAATTCTCTTCGTATTAGATGTTCGAAAAAATGGCGCCCAGGCGCCATTTTTTGTACCTAAAAATCACCTACGAAGCTTTCGACCAACCTAGCTAACTTTGCTATCCTTCTCGCTTCACTCATTACCCGTAGATAATTGTGAACATTACCATTCTAGGTCCTGGTGCCGTTGGCTCCTTGTACGCTTACAAACTTCATCTCGCTGGCCATTCTGTTTCTCTGTGGGGACGTACTCCGTCTCGCAAAACCGAGATAACTCTCGATGATGGGGAAAACATAGCATTCAATAATCAGAGCCTTGAAGATCTAAAACACTGTGATCTTTTGATTGTTACCTTAAAGGCCTGGCAGGTAAAAAGCGCGCTTCTCCCGTTACTGACTCATCTCGATAATGACGCTATTATCCTGTTTTTGCACAATGGAATGGGCACGGTCGATACTCTTGCGGATGAACTGACCGAGCGACCTGTATTACTGGGTACCAGCACACACGGTGCGCTCAAGGTGAATACCAACGCCGTTAACCACACAGGAAACGGGCAAACACTCATTGGCGCTTGGAACCAAAAAGGTCAGCAGTGCCAGTTTGTCGCTGAGGTCTTTGACCATGCTTTTTCACCAACGCATTGGCATAGCAATATCCAGCAAGCGCTATGGACTAAACTGGTCATCAACTGTGCCATCAATCCATTGACCGCAATACTTGACTGTCGCAATGGTCAACTAACGAACGAAGAGTACCGAGCACAGCTAACTGGTATCGTTGATGAAGCCGTTTTTTGCGCGAGCTTTGATGGGGTCAAGTTAGAGGCATCTACGATGCTCGACACCGTTGTGAATGTGGCACAATCTACGGCACAAAACTACTCGTCGATGCACCAAGACATTTATAATAAAAGACAAAGTGAAATCGATTTTATCAACGGTTATGTGGTCAATATTGCTGCAAAAAACAAAATCGATGTACCGAATAACTTATCTCTGTATCAAAAAATTAAGCAAATAGAAGCGAGCTGGAGTCATCATGACTAAAAAGGTACTTGTCCCTATCGCCCCAGGCACAGAAGAAATGGAAGCCATTACCATTATCGATATTATGGTGCGCGCTGGTTTTGAGGTTACCGTAGCTAGCGCCGACTTTGATGGCGCATTAACGATGAAAGCCTCTCGAGGAGTGACCCTCACTGCTGACTGTAAATTAGTTGATATGGCCGACGACGAGTTCGATGTGATCGCATTGCCCGGCGGCGTCGGCGGTTCTGAAGTGTTTCGTGACAGCACACTACTGGTTGAGATGGTTCGCCAGCACAAATACGATGGCAAACTCATGGCGGCTATTTGCGCCGCACCTGCTCTGGTTCTGCAGCACCATAAGCTTTACCCAGATGCCTTGATGACTTGTCACCCAAGTTTCAAATCCCATGTCCCTGAAAACCGTTGGCGCGACAAGCGCGTCACCATGGATATTAACCACAACCTGATTACCAGTCAGGGTCCGGGTACGGCGCTTGAGTTCGCCGTCGAAATCATCATCGCCCTTTGCGGCAAAGAGAAAGCCTGGGAAGTGGCAGAGCCTATGGTGACCAACCCAACCCCTGCATTACCACAAGATGGGAAAATACGATGCCTGATATGCAGTCTATCCGCGCTCAGTTTCCGGCTATCGACGGAGAAACTGTCTATCTAGATAGCGCGGCCACCACTCAAAAACCGCAGGTCGTCATTGATTGCATCACCGACTACTATCGCAATCAAAATGCCAATGTCCATCGAGGCTCCCACTCGCTAACAGCCATGGCGACAACACGATTTGAGAATGCTCGCGAGGCAGTGGCTCGCTTTATCAACGCTGACAGTGCTAAAGAGATCATCTGGACACGTGGCGCAACCGAAGCCCTGAACCTCATCGCTCAAACGTATGCGCGCAGCACGCTAAAGCCCGGTGATGAGATTCTGGTGTCTGAAATGGAGCATCACGCGAACATCGTCCCTTGGCAGATTGTGGCTGAGCAGACGGGCGCGAAAGTGGTAAAAGTGCCTATCGGCAAGCAGTGCCAGTTTGACTTAACCGCATTCGACTCGCTTATTAATAGCAATACCAAAATTGTCGCTGTCGCACAGGTGACCAACGTGACCGGTACAGCCCTACCAATCAAAGATATCGTCGCCCTGACTCGTGCCAAGAGTCAGGCGATTGTGATCGTCGATGGCGCTCAAGGCATCGTCCACCAGCCAACCGATGTTCAAGACCTCGATGCGGATTTTTACGTTTTCTCTGGACACAAGCTTTACGCACCTGCGGGTATTGGCGTTCTTTACGGAAAACTCGCTATCCTCGAAGTGATGCCACCCTGGCATGGCGGCGGCAAGATGGTTGAAAAAGTCTCGTTTGAAGGCACAACATTCAGTCAGCTTCCGGGGAAATTTGAGGCCGGTACGCCAAATGTTGCCGGAGCACTAGCGCTGGCTTGTTCGATAGAATGGCTTAGTCAATATCCTACTAGCGAGCTCGAACAGCACATTCATCACCTTCAGCGACTTGCCTTCGATGGATTAAGTCAACTCGACGACATAGAGATCATCGGTTTTCAACCCGGTGCGAGTGTCATCACCTTTGTCATGGATGGTGTTCATCACCAAGATTTGGCGACGCTACTGGATCAACAAAACATTGCCGTGCGCGCAGGTCACCACTGTGCCCACCCGTTGATGGATGCGCTTGGGGTAAAAGGTACCGTTCGCGCCTCCTTTGCTATCTACAACTCGGTGGAAGACGTTGAAAGATTTGTCGCAGCAGTAAAGAAAGCCGTCGATATGCTCTAGACATATCACTTAGCGGGACATAAAAAAACGGTGAGCACTCGAGGCGTTCACCGTTTTTTTATTGGTATTGTATGCGCTAGAGTTCGCTCATTGCTCGCTCGCGAATGATTTCCACGATGGCTTGCAGACCATTGCCTCGAGATGGGCTGAGATGATTGATAAGGTTTAGCTGCTCGAAGTAGTGTGGCAAATCAAATTCGGCAATTTGCTGTGACGTTTTACCATTAAACGCAGCAAGTACAATCGCAATCAAACCACGAACGATACGCGCATCAGAGTCTGCTTGAATGTCCCAGTGTCCATTGTCACAGTTAAGCACCAACCATACTGAGCTCTCACACCCCGATACCAGCACCTTTTCTTGCTTTAAAGCCTCTTCCATGACAGGAAGCTTCTTACCCCACTGGATAACCTGACGATAGCGATCTTCCCAGCCTTTCAGCTCTGCCATTACAGCAACAACATCTTCAGCGTGAATATCAGTACCAAAAGGATTGCTTGCCATAATCAGCCCCTACTTCGCTGCGTATTTTTGAAGAATTTTTTCTACGATGCGAGACACCGCGACAAGACCAAAGGTCGCCGTTACAACGGTTGCCGCACCGAACCCACTCGCACAATCCATACGCTTAGGTCCTTCAGCGGTTGATTTCACGCCACACACGCTGCCATCCGCTTGTGGGTATTTCAGCTGCTCAGTTGAAAATACGCAATCAATGCCAAACTTTCGAGCGGGGTTTTTGCTGAAGTTATAATGACGTCGCAGGGTATCTTTGAGCTTTTTCGCTAATGGATCTTGAATCGTCTTGGTTAAATCCGCGACCATGATCTGAGTCGGATCAACCTGTCCACCAGCACCACCCGTGGTGATCACCTTGATCTTATTACTGCGGCAATACGCCAGCAAAGCCGCCTTGGGTTTGATGCTGTCAATCGCATCCAACACATAGTCGAAATCTTTAGAGATATACTCAGCAACGTTATCCGGCGTGATAAAGTCATCGACCAGATTCACTTTGCACTCAGGATTGATAAGTTTGACTCGCTCAGCCATCACTTCAATCTTGCTTTGGCCCACCGTACCCGACATCGCATGGATCTGACGGTTAATATTGGTGACACAGACGTCATCCATATCGATGAGTGTTAGCTCTCCAATCCCTGTCCGCGCCAATGCTTCTACCGCCCACGATCCAACACCGCCAATACCGACAACACAGACATGTGCCGCTCGTAAGATATCGACCTCGCTGTGACCATAAAGTCGACGAGTGCCACCAAAGCGTTGGTTATAGCTGTCAGAGGCTGGTTGGTTCAGTTCGCGCATGGGTTACCTTGCATTTTCCGAGTAAAAAAGAAGAGTGCGATTTATACGCACTCTTTTAGAAAAGATCAACTACGGTAGAGACTCCAGACGCTAATTCGTCGCAGGGTCAGCCTGAGGGGATTGGGTTTCTTCTGACTCGCCCCAAGGATTTTCCGTTGCCGAGTTCTCAAGCCCTAACTTCCATACTCTGCCAAAGTGTTTGTAGTGTCCCGCCTGAGTGCCAGCAAAATCGCCTATACCGTGGTAAAGGTCAAAGTGATTGCCTTTAACGGCACCACCAGTATCGAGAACAATCAGCAACCTCAATTCATGTGCACCGCTCCATGTCCCATCTGCATTCAGCAAAGGAACCTCAGCTAGGATTGGCGTCCCCATTGGAAACGCAGAGCGATCGCCCGCGACCGACGCCATCGGCAATAGAGGAATGCCTGCAGTACCGCGCACTGGGGCTGCGTCTAATGACTTAAAGAACACAAACGACGAGTTTTCCTCGAGTAGTGCTTGTACCGTTTTTTCATCTTGCTTCATCACCCAATCTTTGATCGCTTTGAGTGACATCTGCTCTCTTGGCACTTCTCCACGTTCGATAAGTACTCGGCCAATGCTCACATAAGCTTTATTGTTCTTACCTGCGTAAGCGAAATACTCCAGCGTGTCGTCATCACCGAAGTGTACAAAGCCACTCCCTTGCACCTCCATAATGAATGGGTCGATAAGATTATCTGCGTAACCAAGTTCTAACCCTTGACCATTAAGCGCACCACCATAGATTTCAGCACGTGTCGGACACTCTTGTTGGCAATCTGGAAGTGAATAAACTGGATACTTGAAGGTTTCATCTGGCTTGTGTCTTAGCTCCATAACCGGAGAAAAATAACCGGTAAACAGCACATTGCCTTTATTATCTCCACCACCTAATTGCGCTGCTTGAACACCGTAGTTAGCAAGTTGCTTGGGGTCGCCGCTTTGAACCGCCCAGGCTTCAAGCTGTTCATAGAGTGGCTGATAGGTTTCCGCCATCGAAGGAGAGGCTTTGACCACCTCATCGGCTTGCGCAGCAAAGGTTTGAAAATTACGAGGCTTGTTGGATTCAATCTGCTCGGTTTTATTGAGAAGGCTAGTGAACTCTCCGTCCTGATATTGCTGCGCTCGTTCTGTTTGAGCACAACCAAAAACCAGTAAAACGGAAGCTAGAGGCAAAATACGTTTGATCAAGTTAGTCATTCCTTATGTATCGTGCTTTCAGAATGGCAAACTCTATAATAAATCGCAATAAAACCGAGGGTTATCTCAGGTCTTTTTTGTGTTTTCCTGACAAAACAAACGTGGGCTTGTAGTGCGCTGGTGACAGCTGGCGAATTTCTGTCTTATTTCTATCAAGAAACTGATAACGATATTCAGTGACGCCAACGTTAAACCAAAGTTCTGATGAAGAGATCTCAAATGACGTTGCCACAACTCTGTTATTGATCACCACCCGATTTTCTCCGAGCTCAAACGACTCTCTGGCAAACGGAGCGACATCTTTCTCCTGCCACAAGCCATACACCGCTGCTTTAGGGTTAATCTGTTGATGAACGCGACCAAATAGATCCTGATACAGACCAACCACCGCAAAGGTGCCCACCAGCGCGAGCAAGATTAATGTTCGCTCCAGCCATTTATTAGGTTTGACTGCGCTCTTTTGAGCCACATTCACGTTCACGCCGCTGACAATACTACTCTCTTTGCCGTCACTCATAATCTGCCTTCTTGTGCTTCCTTACTCATATTGTCACCTATGGTTTGCATGAGCAACCTCATCTCAACGGTTAATCAAAATTTTCCTTGCACGAACTTGAATAAAAAGTCATTATTTCAACATAAATAATCCCAGAGTAATTATTGTGAAGATCCGTAGTACCGCCTTAGTAAAAGGATTTCGGCAGTCCACTCCATACGTTAATGCACACCGCAACAAAACCATGGTTATCATGCTGGGCGGTGAAGCATTCACTGACAAAAACTTCACGAATATTGTGAGCGATATTGCGTTGCTGCACAGCCTTGGCGTCAAACTGGTATTGGTCCACGGCGCTCGCCCTCAAATTAATCAGCTACTCGAGAATAACGATTGTCATTGCCCTTATCACAAAGGGGTTCGAGTCACGACGGAGAAGTGTCTCGACTACGTTATGCAGGCCACGGGACGTCTTCAACTCGATATCACCGCACGGCTCTCCATGAGCCTCAATAACACCCCAATGGCAGGCAACCAACTTAACGTAGTCAGCGGCAACTTCGTTATTGCTCAACCGCTAGGCGTCGATGACGGCATCGACTATTGCCACAGTGGCCGTGTTCGCCGTATCGATATTCAAGGCATTAACCAAGTTCTCGACCAGGGCTCTATCGTGCTGCTGGGGCCTGTGGCTGGCTCCGTGACCGGAGAAACCTTTAACCTTCTCTCTGAAGAAGTGGCGACCCAAGTCGCGATCAAATTAAATGCCGATAAACTGATTGGCTTTTGCTCTGAGCAAGGTGTACTTGATGAAGCAGGCAATGCCATTGCTGAGCTGTTTCCAAGCGAAGTCAATGAGCTTATTGAGAAATTTGAAGCCAATGAACTTGCTGACGAAGGTCAAAGCAGTGGCACGCTGCGCTTTCTGCGCGGTGCGCAGTCTGCGTGCCGAGCGGGTATTCCACGTTGCCACCTGATCAGTTACAAAATTGACGGTGCCCTTATCCAAGAACTCTTCTCTATCGATGGTATCGGTACTCAAATCGTCATGGCGAGTGCTGAGCAAGTCAGACAAGCCGATATTGATGATATCGGCGGCATCTTTGAACTCATTAGGCCGCTCGAGGAAAAAGGGATACTGGTCCGCCGCTCTAGAGAACAACTCGAGCAAGAGATACACCAATTCACCATCATAGAAAAAGATGGCTTAGTGATTGGCTGCGCCGCCCTCTACCCTTATCTGCAAGAGAAAATGGCAGAGATGGCCTGCGTTGCTATTCACCCCGACTATCGTGATGGTAACCGAGGTGTATTATTACTTAATCATATGAAGCAGCAGTCAAAAATGAAGGGGATAGAGCATATCTTCGTGCTCACCACTCATAGTCTGCACTGGTTTAGGGAACAAGGCTTCTTTGAGGTGGGCGTGGAGTCGCTGCCGATGGCCAAACAGGACTTATACAATTTACAGCGTCGTTCGAAAATACTCTCCGTCACCGTCTAGTAAACTGCGCTCAGATTCCATTGATGACGACAATTGATTGTATGAAATCGATTGCCGTCATTAATTGGCACAAATTGTTTTACAACTCGCCAATAACTGTCTAAAATTCGCCCAAGTTACAGCAGTAAGTGTGACAGGACTCCCAAAAAGCAGCAAGCTGGCGGGCAGTGCAAGGATTGCTAGGTGAACACCAAAACTCTAAGAGTGACATCTATGCGAACAGTTATTTGCAATTCTATTCAAAGCTTCTGGGACATGGCAGAAAACCACTTCCTAGAAGGACACAATGTCCATTGTGTCTTCCCTGTATCCGAAAAGGTCAAATCACTAATGAAGGTTTACCAAAAGCAGTATCGGATCAACCACATCACCTATTCCGAAGTCTTTAACTAGACATCGAGAATGCACTGCCATGGAAGGTAGGCATTGTTTCTCGCCTTACCCAAACTACCCCAACCTCAGCGCTAACCCACTGTGCCTTAATGTCTTATGACGAATACCTTTACCAACGACTTTGCCATCTGCGACTAAGGTAAAACGCGATTTTGCCCTCGTAATACCGGTATAAATCAGCTCTTTGGTCAGCAACGGACTAAAATCAGCCGGCAAAATCATAAAGGTATGAGCAAATTCACTGCCCTGAGATTTATGGATGGTCATTGCGTAGGCCGTTTCGTGCTCTGGCATTCGGCTTGGCAGTACTGACTTGATACTTCCGTCAGGCAGTTCAAAGAACACTTTAAGCCTTGGTGTATCGGCACTAAAGTCCCATAAACAAATACCAATATCACCGTTATAGAGCCCAAGACCATGGTCGTTTTTTGTTACCATTAGTGGTCGGCCAACATACCAAAGTTCCTCACCGCGAGGGATCAATCCACGCTGTTTCAAGCGAGACTCCGTGCGCTGGTTTAGTCCTGTCACCCCAAAATCACCATCACGAACCGCACAGAGCAATCTGGCTTTTGCAAAGGCATTCAAAACCGAACGAGCCAATGACTGCTGCCAATTCACTAACGCCTCGTGGCTCTCTAATGACTCACTCGCAGGAGAAGCATTTCTCGCATCCGTCAAGTAAGGCTGATAGGCGCGCACCAAACGATCGATGAGCTTTTGATAACTATCTCCGCTTAGCGCCATCCACTCAATATCATCGAACCCTTTTTGCCACACTTGCTCAAAGCCTCTGCTGCTCGCAGCATTCACCTGCTTAGCAAGTTGTCCAATGCCAGAGCGCGCATCGAAGCGATAGCTTTTTTGCAGCACACATAAGCTATCTGCCAATGGCGAAACCGACGTTTTTGCCACCTCGCCACGCTGACAGTCATACTGAGTAAGCGCTCGGATACGATCGTTCTGTTTTGCACTGTAGCCATGCGATGAAAAATCACAAATATCAGACAGCACTGCCCCAGCCTCTACTGACGCGAGCTGATCTTTATCACCCAGCAATATCAGCCGAGCACGAGCAGGCAGAGCATCCAGCAGGCGATGCATCATCGGCAGATCGACCATGGAGGCTTCATCGAGCACCAACACATCCAAATGCAATGGATTGGATTGATTGTGTCTAAATTCAACCCGCCCAGGAATAGCGCCTAATAAGCGATGCAGCGTACTTGATTCGGTGGGAATACTCGCCTTAAGCTCAGGGTCTAATGCCAATGAGTCAACGGCCTTACCAATAGACTCCGTCAATCGCGCGGCTGCCTTACCCGTTGGCGCCACCAGCTTAATCGTCGGCGACTCTCCCTGTTGATTCGCCTGATTGACCATAGCGGCGAGCAATTTGGTGACTGTAGTGGTTTTGCCCGTTCCAGGCCCACCAGAAATCACCGCAAAGCGCCTAGTCAGTGCCACGGCCGCGGCCACTTTCTGCCAGTTGAGGCAAGCCGTTAAAGGTATCACGTTGTCTAGAGGCTGTAAGTCGGATGCTGAGCGCGCAGCACTTAAAGTACTTTCTACTCGCTCCCAATCTATGGCTTGCTCGTCTATCACATCGAGAAAGTCACACACGATCTGCTGGCGTGAGACCTGATTACTCGACCCTTTTGATTGATTGGCTAGCGCGGAATAGAGGTAGTGATACTCGCGCGCGAATAGCTGGTCAAGCATGGTCGCCGCAGATTGAATCTGCGAAGTTGAAAGCTCAATAGGCGTGGCCATGGCAAGCCAACGCTCGGCAATGGTCTGTTCGTACGCAAAATAACGCTGTAAATAGAGACGATGATGCTGCCAAACTAAAGGCGTCACTGTCGCCAACTTTGCACTCTCTGCCTCGAGCTGGCTAATGGTTGATGCCTTTTCAATAACTGCCGCCCAATTAACCTTGGCAACTTTATCCTCTAGAGGGGCTGCCGCCGCGCCGTAGAGACCTATCAAGTCCGGTGAAGGCATCAATGCCTGCTCAGTGAGGTCACTGTCTAAATTGACACATATGTGGCCCTGACCTAACTGAGCACTTACCAATGCCGCCAACCACATGACTTCATCAGGGTATTGGCTCTCTATCGAAGCAACAAACTTTGCAAATTGATAATCGAGTGGTCTTAAGCACTTCTTCGCCACTAAATCCTCAATCCACTGTGCGAACGTACGGCTAGTCGTCATCAAAATCCAAGCCCCATTTGTTGATTTTCTCCATCGGTAGTAGCGTCAGTTTCATTACTCTCTGCGCTTTCCATACCTTGATTGTGAGAAGGTTGAGCTCCGAAAAACAGACCATCTAACGCCTCAATCATGGCTTTTGTTGGGCGAGCACTGAATATCCCCGAATCTGAATTAGGCTCGATACCTCGCAAGAATAGATAATAAACCCCGCCAACATGCGTGTCGTAGTCATAATTTGGAATACGTGTTTTCAAAAAGCGATGCAGAGCTAAAGCGTAAATTTGATACTGTAAGTCGTAGCGATGGTCGACCATGGCATGCTCAAGCTGTGAGCGTTGATAACAGCTCACATCATCGCCCAGATAGTTCGACTTCCAATCGAGTACAAAGTACTTACCTTGATGCTCAAACACCAAATCGATAAAGCCTTTAAGCATGCCTTTTACGGTGTAGAAGCCAAGCTCATGAGCTCTTGCTGACAGGCTATCATGCCTTTGGATGACTCGGTTGAGGGATGGCGCATCCAAAACATCAATGGGCAGCAAAAACTCCATTTCAACCAAGCGCTTATCAATGCCCTTATCTCTTAAAAACAGTGCATCGCCATCCAATGCCGTGTTCATCACTTGATCCACCAGCTCAATCAGTACAGGCAGCCACTCAGGGTCATACTGTTCTTTCTCAAGTAGCTCAGCAATGATTTGCGAGTTGCCTTCAGAGCACGCTGGTTCAGTAAACTCTATCTCTTCAAACACAGTGTGGAGGAAGGTACCGGGTCTCGCTCCCTTCGGGAAATGGAAGATGGTTTTCTCTGGCTCTAGCAGTGGGTCAAGCTGCTCATCATCGGAAGAGTCAATATCCAAGCCCGACTCTTCTATAAAGACTTCATCGCTACTGCCGTGACTGCTCTGCTTCACTAGGGCCGAGTAACTGGTGAGACGCCAATCGCGGTCAATGTCTTGCGTTTGCTCTTTCGCGCTTAGCTCTGAAAGCTCATCAGCTTGAGGCGCTTGATAGCGTGAGTCATCAGGCTCTGGCGGCGCTGTCACCGCAATATCTCCGGATTGATTCGCCAGCTCAGCAAGCATGGCGCCTAGCTCACTGACACCGAGCTCTTGACCATTTTGAACCAGATAACCCAGCGCACTGTGATGAACGCCGGTTGGCTCTTTGGTTGAACGTCCATTTCTAAGCGGTGCGATACCGATAAAGCAAGCGTAAACGGCGCGGGTGAGGGCCACATAGATGAGTCGTAGGTCTTCCGCTAAGCGCTCTTTGTCTGCCTGAGCCAGCGCCTCTTTTGACTTTCTTAGATCGAGAATGGATTGCTTAGCCTGCTCATCATAGTACTTCGCCTCCATCGCCTCACGATAACTGACAGCAAACGGCAAATAGACGAGATCGTATTCCAACCCTTTAGATTTATGTATGGTGATGATTTGAACGAGATTTCGCTCTGACTCGAGGCGCTGAATGTGGTCATCGCCCCCACCAAGACCTTGCTTGGCATCTTCAATAGACTGAGCAAACCAGCGCAGCAAGGCTGTATCACTCTCTACATCTTGTCGCGCCGCTTGCAGCAGCTCACCGAGGTGCAAATAGTCGGTCAGTAGGCGCTCGCCCCCCACCGTGGACAATAATCGATTCGACATCTCACGCTTAAACAGCACTGAGCGCAGCATCGGCAATACGCCCCTCAATTGCCACAGCTGTCGGTAATCGCGAAATTCGCCAACGACCTGCTCCCACAGGTTTTCATCATTGTTGAGACCATCTAGCTCATTTGCGGGCAAAGCAAATAGCTCAGATGCTAATGCCCCTTTTAACAGGCGCTCATCGTCTTGATACCATATCGCCTGCATTAAGCGCAGCATATCTTCAGCAACTGGACTGCTAAACACACTGTCGCGATTGGATAAATAGACGCTGGCAATACCTCGCTCCGCCAGAGCTTGTTTGATAAGTTGTCCTTCGCTACCGGTTCTTACCAGCACGGCAATATCACCCGCCTCGACCGGATGCTGCTTATCGCCATCCGCCAACACCACATCGCTGGTTTGCGATTCGGTAAGCACCATTTTGATGTGCTGCGCTGTTGCGGCGGCCATGTGCTGCTGGTAATCACCTTTTGGTAGTGGCGCTTCCGCTTCTTGAAGCCAAAACTGCAGTGCTGGCTGCGCTTCACCACTTTTTTGCCATTGGCGATCACCCGCTTTCGGGCTCGCATTCACAGGATAAAATGGGATATCGCTGTCATAAAGGAACGGCGAATCCGCGCGATCAAAAAGCGTATTAACGCTATTAACCATACGCTCACTGGAGCGCCAGTTGGTTCCTAACGTGTAGTGATCAACCACCTGATTTCTGGCTTGAATATAGGTAAAAATATCCGCCCCGCGGAAGCCATAAATCGCCTGCTTTGGGTCACCGATCATAAACCAACCACACTCTGGGTGGCTTAAATAGACTGAGCTAAAAATCTGATACTGAAGCGGGTCGGTATCTTGAAACTCATCAATCATCGCAACTGGAAATTGAGTGCGAATTTTCTCGGCTAGTATGTCACCAGACTCCAGAGCCAACGCGGCTGAAAGCTGAGTCAGTAGGTCATCAAATGACAGCCATTGCTTCTGCTCTTTCGCCAACGCAAGACGCGTTCGGCACTGATGGATCGCCATTGCCAACAGAGGCGTTTTTAGCTCAGGAGGCGCTGCCAAGAACGCTTCTATCTCTGCAAAAACGCTCATCGAAGGCACTTCACCTTTCGGTGTCTTTTCTATCAGTACCGATTGAGAAAACTTCTCTAATGCACTTGGCAAACCATAATCAAGAGTCTCTTGCTGAGCCCAATGAGTAATACCTTCAACCCAACTAGGAAGCGATTTTTTGGTGTAGCTGCGTTTATTCACATCGGATTGCGAGATACAAGGCACGACATCATCGGATACCGCCAACCAGTTCGCTTTTAACGTCTTGATTCGATCTAGATTGGCTTGGTGCAAAGCGGCAATATCCACACTGCCCTCAACGCCCTGCATGGTAATCGCAGGACCGGTTAAGTAACGGCTAATATCACCAAGCAGTGCACTCGGTGTCGCCCACAGTTTGCGAACCTCTGATGCCATCTCTAGGTTCAATGGATAAAACTGACTTCGCCAAAAATCGGCAGCCACTTGAGCTTTTAACCGGCTTTCGTCCGTCACAAACTCATTATTGAATCGAGCACCGGACTCAAAGGCGTTTTGCGTCAACATTCGCTGACAAAAGCCGTGAATCGTATACACCGCGGCTTCATCCATTTGCCTCTCGGCTTGAAGCAAGGTCTCTGTGGCGTATCTGTGGTCAGTCACCTCTTCCAGCAGCGGCTGGATAACAGGATCACTGCTTTCTCCACGGGCAAAGGCAATACGCGCTTGATGTATGCGTGCGCGAATGCGGTCACGAAGTTCAGCAGTCGCCGCCTCAGTAAAGGTCACCACGAGAATCTGATCGACCGTGAGTGGCTGACGATGCTGACTGCCATCTTTACCGTGACCAAGCAGCAGCCTCAAGTAGAGACCCGCTATGGTGAAGGTTTTGCCTGTTCCCGCTGATGCTTCAATCAAACGAGCACCATGCAAAGGAAAGGTCATGGTGTCTAGGGCTGTCGGCTTTTTATTCTCTGGCTGCATGTTCAAACTCAACTGTGTGATCCAACGCTTAAAATCCAATTCAAAACAAGTAGATATAATTAATTAGTATGTAAGTTGCGATCTTATTCACGGATTTAATCACCCGCTACGCCTACTATTCTTCGCAGAAATACGGGTCCCTCTGACCCTCATCGGCCGCCCAGCACTCTCCCTACACACTATTATAAAGACTGGCGGCCACTCCCTCTTTGTCAGGTACTCTGCGAGTAATATTCCTCAGCACTCACACTCTTTGTTCTCGGCGCCTCTAACACCAAATGGGCCAACTGCTTGGCATCGTTAGCTAGCGCATCGCTCCACTCACTCCATACGCGAGAAATGTACGCGTTTTCCCCTTCACCTGTCTGCATGTAGCCCCCCTACAAAACGCGCCTGCATTTTGCTGAGCATTTTGTCATCGTTAGGGCTCCATTGACCGCGACTGTAGTTGGCTTCGATACCTGCTAATGCGGTTTCTGGGAAATAGCTCAACGGGCTATCTAAGCCATCGACAAACAGGCTGACTAACTGTGTTAAATAGTTCATCGCTTCATCTGCGGACATAACAGGGTAGATGCGGTGCACCACGCCCTCTTTTTTGTCGTACGCCAGCATGTGGGTGCGCGTCTGGTGACCGGACACCGAAACCAGCAGATGATCGATCCAGGCTGCCAGGTAGTCACTAGCGCGCAATCTCCCGCTTCGATAGCGGACCAGTCCGCTCTGATAGCAGTTGGTCACCCAACCTTGTAGGGTCACTGACACTTTTTTCAAAGGAATTGAGATATCGATTTCGATGCCTTCGAGTTCATTGGCTGTTAACGGAACTATCGCCTCAGCAAGATCTTGGGTCTGGGCCACGTTGGAGGCAAACTCGAGCTCTCCGAACTGGTTCACAGGTAGATAGCCCTGCGCTTTCTGCTGCGCTTTGAATTGAGCCAGCTTGTGCGCTTGATCTTCCGGCTCAATCAAGACATCCAGCAGCGATTTGCGTAAGCCAAAGCTCTCTAGTCCATTTAATGCAAACGGCTCTTCATCTTCGATACCCAGTAAGCTTTCATCAAAATTGACCTGTAGGCGTCGGTTGAACAGATACTGCACGGGCAAACGCCAAAAACGCTGCAACTCAGAGAGATCGAGTTCGATTCTCTCACCCTCAACCCGATCAATAGGATCTAGATGAAATGGCGCAATGGTTTGTTGTGCTGCCATTTGTGTGGTTTGCCATGCCGAAGGCAGCCACTCCGCTGCGTAGCTTTGAATACCGTACTTGGAATCAAAGTGTGCAGCACTAAAAGGCACCATAGGGTATTCATGACAAAGTGATTTAGTGAGTTTTGCTCCTGATGTATCCACATCAAGCGCCTCATCACCCACCAAACAATAGTTTTGCTCGCAGTATTCTAATAACTCTGAGACCAAAACAGAGGGAACACGTTCGGTATTGTCTTGAATTGAGCGTCCTACATAGCTGATATATAGGGTTTGCTGAGCGGACAACATCGCCTCTAAAAAGAGGTATCGGTCGTCATCGCGTCTAGAACGGTCACCTGGCTTGGTGCGTCCCGTCATTAAGTCAAAACTCTCTGGCGGTACACTTCTCGGATAAACGCCATCATTCATACCTAAGAGGCATACCGTGTTAAACGGAATCGAGCGCATTGGCATGAGTGTGCAGAAGTTTACCTGCCCCGCCAAGAATCGTTGACTGACTCGAGAGCCCGAGAGCTTATCTAGAAAATACTGGCGAATAATCCTCGGCGATAGCGGCTCATCATAGCGGGCGTCTGCAAGCTGCTCACTGAGCCCAGACAGGGTATCGCGAATCGACTTCACGACGACCTCGCCTTCAATGTCGACGGCAAAAAAGTCATCCACCATCTGATTAATGTGTTGCTGCCAGCTTGATATCGACATAGTTTGAGTGAGTGCGCTGCGATAGTGTGCCAACTTGTCAATGAACTGCGCCAGTTTGCCTGCGGTTTCCGCCTGCATACCTTGAGTCTGCTCATAAGGTGAAATACCTTCACCGCCCACCATTAAGAGTCCTGCTTGCTCGCTGATTGCATAGCCAGCTAGCATGCGTGAGATACCAAACATCCACGAGTTTTGCCCAAATTCTGGCAGGTCAAACTCACTGGCAGTATGAGCATCGATCCCCCAACGGATTTGAGCCTCTTCGACCCACGCGCGCAAGGTTGAGAATTCGTGCTCATTAATGTCGAAACGAGCCATAATGGCAGGCACTTCAAGCAGTTCCAACACTTCACTGCTGGTGCAGCGCAGCTCTGGCAACTGCAAAAGTTGATTGAACGCATTCAGCAACGGACTTTCTTTATCCGCCGTGCGGTCAGAGATCGAAAACGGAATATAACGCTCACCGGATGCATTACCAAATACCGCCTGGATAGCCGGACTATAGGCGTTAATATCCGCTACCATCACAATAATGTCGCGCGGTTTTAGCTCTGGGTTACGGTCAAACATCGCGAGCAGATTATCGTGGAGCACTTCCACTTCACGCATTGGGCTGTGGCAGACATGCACAGAGAGCGAGCTGTCCGATGCTTCGATGCAGGGTTTATGCTCAGAAGACAACAACAAGGTGTCATCTTGATGCTCGTCGAGGTTAAGAATATCCGCTTGGATATTTTGCAGTAGAGTATTGCGCTCAACCTCTACAAACGCCTCTATCTCATTCGATTCAAGTTGAGACAGCAGATACAAATTATCGCGACCTAACTTACCCATCGATGCCAGCAAACTATTGCCGACCTCAGACAGGTGCAACTCGTCGTCAACGTTCGCCTCGATGTCACCTTTGAGCTGCTGCGCGAACGCCCAATCCCCCTCTTGCCAGTCTTGGCTAGAGGCAAGGCTATCGAGGTCACTCAATTGCTTGCGTTTCGCCGCGGCTAATCGAGCAAGGTATTTTCGGTCGCGAACTTCTCCCCAATAGAAACGACAAGGGTTAGTAAACATTAGGTGAACATCGATGTGTTCCCCTAGCGCTTTTAACGCATCAAGGTAACGAGGTGGCAGCGAAGAGATACCGAACACAAACAGTCGTTTGGGCAACTGGCTTAAACCGTGCGTCTTAACGTCTTTATTGCTTTCTAGCTCATCAATGAAATGTTCATAAAGGTTGGCGCGATGATAAGGCGATTGCTCGAGTGCCACAGTGTGGTCATAGAGGGCTTGCCAAAGTTTGGGTTGCCAAGGCTGCTCGCCCTCTAACTCAACAACACTTTGTCCTGCTTCCCAAGTCGCGATCCACTCTGGGCGATACACCAGATAACCATCATAAATATCGGCAATTTTTTCAGCAAGCTGGTAGCGCTTGGAGGCGTCACTATCATCACTGAGATATTGGGCTAACGGTGCAAAATCTGGGTCATCGAGATGTTTTGGCAATAGATGCATGATCTTCCACGTCATCGCCTCTTTATTAAAGGCGCTGCGTTTCGGCACATCATCAAGTACTTGAACAAACCTATCCCAAATAAAAGTCGCGGGTAATGGGAAGTCAATGTTGGCAGCAATACCAAACTCTTGTGCCAGCGCCATTTTAAGCCACTGAGACATGCCTGGGCTTTGTACCAGAATCTGTTCTTTCTCAAATGGGTTTTGAAGTGGGTCCAACTTGATGAGCTGAACCAATAAAGACTTGAGCACATCTATTTGATTTGAGTGGTAAACGGTGAACACCTGACGTCGCGCCTTTCGCTAATTGCCTTACCACAAGATTAACACAGTCCCTGTGTATTCATGTCCATTTAGACGCCTTATTTACTACTTTACGCTGGGTTACTTACCCCTTTGGGTAAATAAGCGCCAAGGTAGCGAAGCGCAACATAACTTACCACGACAGTCGCGATACCAAGTTCGATGTTCGCAATGGTTCTCACCTGGTTAATCATCTCTGCAGCTGCTCCTTGTGTCCCCATCCACGCCGCCAATTTGTATTGCGCCGTTGCACTAATAACCGTAGGGAATGTGAATGCGGCATAGCCTGGGCTAAATGGCAGGCGAAGCAGTTTTACAAACGCTAAATAGATAATCATGGTCATCAACACACCAATACCAAATAATAGTGCAATGATCACTGGTGAAGGCTCTGCAGCCACCGTTAAATAGCCAGCAAGAGAAAGACTTGCTGGCGCTGCCATGATAGCAATCGTTGGTTTCGCTGCATCCGGGATCTCATGAGTGAAGATCAAACGATAAATCATCGTTGGAAGCATCACAGCGTAGGTTGCCAAGCCAAAATAAAGAGTTGCATCGGCGACCCACTGAAGACTTAGGTTACCAGAAAAAGATACGTCCGCGACCACAAGACCCACTGGCGGGACAAACCAGCTTGGTACCATGTGGTGGAGCTCAAAGTTACGGACTCTGTGATAGACAAAGCTTGCTAAGAACACAATGTGCAGCCCCACAGCACCTAGCCAGATGCCATCACCTAGAAGTGGAAAGAATTGAACAACCGAATTAGAGACTACCATTGTTCCCATCGCAAAAGTTGGCGCCACGCTTCCTACAACTGGATGAGCAAGATCTTGGCGTAGCAAGTGATTGTGGAACAAATACTTGTACGCAAGGATACTTAACAGCACTGTCGCAATTGCAGCCCCCGTCCATTGAGCAATGTGGTGGAATGGCAATGCATTCTCCCAACACCATCCTAAACTTGCGATACCAAGAGCTAGACCTGCCATTGGAGTAGGCGCGCCCTTCACTTTGTTGTGTGCTCTTCTTACGGTAGCAATCATTTTAATCACCTCAAATAATCAGTTGCGCTAAGTGTAAACCCAGCTTATGTTTATACAAATAAAATTATTCAATATCGACGTTAAGCTAAACTGAACATGAAGCCGCATATCTCCCTAAAACAGCTCAAAGTCTTTGTGGCTGTCACTCAACACCAGACTCTCACCGCCGCCTCCGAGACCCTGTTTCTGTCGAAAGCAGCCGTCAGTATGTCCTTGAGTGAGCTAGAAAAACAGATAGGTCATGCCCTATTTGACCGCGTTAACAATCGCTTAGTTATCAATCAAGAAGGACAGAAACTTCTGCCTCTCGCCGACGAGCTTTTATGCCGTAGTCGCGATATTGAATCGCTTTACAGCGATGAACAAAGTCATCGAGGCATACTTCGAATTGGAGCCAGTGATACGGTTGGCAACCAAATGGCGCCCTTCCTTTTTAAGTGACTTTCGTGAAGCTCATCATCACAAATCTCAGCAGCTGTTCATCTCAAATACGGCGTTGATTTGCCAAAAGCTTATCGATTATGAGTTGGATATTGGTCTGGTCGAGGGCAAAACTTTACACCCAGAGTTGGATAGCCGCCCGTTCAGTGAAGATGAAATGTGCATCGTGACATCACCAAAGCACCCGCTTGCTCAGCAGCAACAAGTTACGTTGAGCGATCTTGAGAACAGTGATTGGATTCTGCGTGAACCAGGTTCAGGTACTCGCGAATTTTTCCTACGCACCGTCGCGCCAAGGATCGAAGTCTGGCATGAAGCCTTCGAGCTCAACACCACTGAAGCCATTATCAACAGCGTGTCCGCCAACCTAGGCTTAGCTTGTCTGTCGAAACTTGCCGCGCAAACCGCTATCGACGATGGACGACTTCATCAGGTCCCAATTTCATTGGATATGAAGCGCCGTTTTTGGCTATTGGTTCACAAAGAAAAGTACCAGAGTCCACTCCTTAAACGTTTTATTGATTTCTGCCAAGGTTGGGACGACAACAACTCGGATAGGATTTAGGCAAACAGGTCTCACTTTTGCGCCCGCGACTGGACATTAGGATCTGGCATCTGTATAAACAGACAGTATTATACTTTTCAAAATTGAACTATCTAGAGGATTAACCATGGCTGTAATCGTCAAGTACGTGGTGGAACGCAACGGAGAAGAAAAGATGACTTTTACCTCTAAAGCAGAAGCTGACGCTTATGACAAAATGTTGGATATGGCGGATGAGCTGTTTTCTCTGCTAGGTGAAAGCAACCTTATCGAAGACGAAGAAAAGCAAGAAGAGCTTTCTTTGTATCTTGCACAGCGTAAAGAAGAAGTGCTGTATGCATTAGGCGCGAAACGCAAACCGACACCAAAAAAGCCAAAAGTGGTTAAAGCTGTCGACGAGCCAAGCGAAGAAGAAGACGCTGCTTAAGCACCTAAGATGAATATAAAAATAGCCAGTAAGCCGCAAGGTTTTTACTGGCTATTTTGTTTTAAGCTCCTATGATTGAACTGTCCCGCTTTGCATAGCAACTCTAGGAATTTCAATTATATGAAAGAGCTGATTATTCATATTGTCACCGTGTTTATGGGCTTTTTTGCTATCATGAACCCTATCGCTAATACGCCTATTTTCTTGGGGCTCACTGGTGACGAAGATCGAGCCACCACCAAAGCAATCGCACTACGCTCAGTCTCGCTGGCATTCTTACTTATTACGATTTTTGCCGTCAGCGGGAAGCTTATCTTTGACCTGTTTGGTATCACCTTATACGCGTTGAGAATCACGGGCGGTATCCTAGTGTTCCTGATAGGCTTCAACATGTTGCAAGGCTCGAACAATCATGACTCCACTAAAAAAGCCGCCACTTCTGATGCTCAACAAAACGCCTCATTGAGTATTGCTGTCTCCCCACTGGCTATGCCAATTTTAGCTGGGCCAGGCACTATCGCCACCGCCATGAACTTCGCTACAACGGGCGGTATCTCAGAGGTGATTATCACCATTATCAGTTTCGGTGTGCTTTGTGCCATTACCTATTTTCTATTTATTTCAGGCGAGCGACTCGTGAAAGCACTCGGCCCTAGTGTGTTGTCTGTTATCACCAAAATGATGGGTCTCATTCTTGCTGTGATTGGCACACAGATGCTCATTGAGGGCATTCATGAGGCGATTTCTATCTTGGGAAAAGTGACATAATGCGTTTAATTGTTAGCGCATAGCGTCCACCCCATTTCTTAATAGGAAAAAACATCGCTAAAAAGACAAAGGGTATCGTTTTACAGACTTTTGTCGCTTTTGCCCTTTCATCTGCCGAAACCACTCTTTAAGATGATTACCAACAAATTACCTAAAGTCGCTGCCAATCGCGGCGGCTTTAAGACAAATCTATACATGGAGAAATAGAGTCATGGCAGCGTTCTCAATTGCTTTTGGTACTGCAACCAAAAACCGCGACGGTAAAATCATCGAAGCGTTCTTTCCAAACCCACGTCTAAACCCATCTGACGCCCTAATCGCAGCTGTTGCTGAGGTTTCAGGTTATGCGGAAGGCAACCAAGCTATCGAAATTACTCCAGCACAAAGTGCAGCTCTAGCGGGTGCATTCTCAGCAAACGGTGATGCAGAAAATGCAGCATTTGCTGAAAAAGCGGCAAGCTCTTCACTGCCACTGGTTCTTGTCGTTCTGGCGACTGATGAGAAACCACAATCTGTTGCCGAAGGCTTCCTTAAGCTGCAGCTTATCTCAAACCGCCTAGTTCAACCTCATGGTACGGTACTGGATGGCATCTTTGGCCTACTACACAACATCGCTTGGACTAGCCAAGGTCCAATCGACCTACCAGAACTGGCAGAGCGTCAAATCGAAGCACGTCTAGCAGGCGAAACGCTGACGGTCGATTGTGTCGATAAGTTCCCTAAAATGGTTGATTACGTGGTACCAACAGGCGTTCGTATTGCTGATACCTCTCGCGTACGTCTTGGTGCTCACGTTGGCGAAGGCACAACCGTTATGCATGAAGGCTTCATCAACTTCAACGCAGGTACAACGGGCGTAAGCATGGTTGAAGGTCGTATTTCTGCCGGTGTTGTTGTGGGTAATGGTTCTGACATCGGTGGTGGTGCATCTATCATGGGTACACTATCTGGCGGCGGTACAGTGGTTGTGTCTATCGGTGAGAACTCACTACTAGGCGCGAACGCAGGTCTAGGCTTCCCTCTAGGTGACCGTTGTACGGTTGAATCTGGTCTGTATGTAACGGCTGGTTCAAAGGTACGTATGCTTGATGCATCTGGCGCTGAAGTGGAAATTGTTAAAGCCCGTGACCTTGCAGGTAAGCCCGATCTACTGTTCCGTCGTAACTCGGTAACAGGTCAGATTGAGTGCCTAACCAACAAGACAGCGGTAGAGCTAAACAGCGAGCTACACAGCAACAACTAATCAAGCTTGATTGAAATAAAAAAACCTCAGCCGATACCGCTGAGGTTTTTTGTTTTCACGTTCACAAGATTAAATATCGAGATCTTTGTTGTCGATACTCACCTGCACCGGCCGATTAATCATCTTCACCAGCATGATGGAACGAGCTTCACCATCCGCCTCTTGGAAGATGGCGTCGATGCCAGCGAACTGCCCACCCGTCACTCGAATTGCTTCACCCTGTTTAGGCAGCGCATCCGTTTCTGGTTCTTCTGGATGTGTCGCCAACTTCTCAAGCTCGTCGATTAAAGCCGGATCAACCTCTTGAGGGTGAGCACCAAAGCGAATGAAGTCCACAACACCACGAGTAGAGCGGACGGTAGTAAAAGAAGGACCTTGTTCATAATCAAAGTGAACAAACACATAAGAAGGGAAAAGAGGCTCTTTTACCTTCTGTCTTTTTCCTCGAAGAATCTTCTCTATTTCCACTTCAGGGTAATAGCACTCTAAGCCTTGATTCTCGAGATGCATTTTCGCGCGGGCTTGTTCACCGCGCTTGCAATAAAGCAAATACCAACGTTTCATTTTAGCTATTCGAAAATTTTGTTTTTTGCATCCTACCACTAAACAGAACCGTATGCGCGACTAACCTATAGAGGTCTGCGACCTTACCGATGAAATTTCCGAATGGATGACGGAAAAATAAAAATGAAATATTAGTTTGCAGCACATCTTTTACGTACCCATCCTGAAAAATTTCCTTACATTTCATCCTGTTAAACATTTTATTCACAAAATCTATATTTTTACATCATTGCAGTAATTAATTTCGTCAGGTATACCAGTTGGCACATTATATTCTTTGATAACTAAAATTAGTAAAACTTATGACAGCACAACGCAACATCTTAGGTCACCCTCGCGGCCTGTTTCTACTGTTCGGAACCGAACTGTGGGAGCGCTTCTCCTATTACGCCATGCGCGCAATTCTGGTTCTTTTCCTGACCGATACAACAATCAACGGTGGTATGGGCTGGTCGACTAAAGATGCTCTAGATCTCTATGGTATCTATACTGGACTAGTTTACATTACGCCACTTATTGGTGGTTACATTGCCGATAACTACTTGGGTCAGCGTAAGTCTATCATTATCGGTGGCGTCCTTATGGCCGCAGGTCAGTTTACCCTAGCTGCAGCGGCATCTGGTGAGCCAAGTGCACATCTGTTCTACGGTGGTCTGGCGCTACTGATTGCCGGTAACGGTATGTTTAAGCCAAACATCTCAACTATGGTTGGCGATCTTTACGAAGAAGGCGATAACCGTCGTGATGGCGCGTTCACTATTTTCTACATGGGCATCAACCTTGGTGCACTTCTAGCGGGTATCGTCGTAGGTTCTGCGACAGACTCATTTGGCTGGTCTGCAGGTTTCGTCGTTGCCGGTGTTGGTATGGTATTTAGCCTTATCATGCAGTTGACCATGGCAAACTCTTGGTTAGGTGAAATTGGTAACGTGCCAGCAGCTGCACGCGCAAAAGCACTGAATAAATCTGAGACCAAAGCCCCTCTTACTCGTGAAGAGATCGACCGCCTGAAGGTCATCCTTATCATGGGTCTGTTTGTTATCGTTTTCTGGGCTGGCTTTGAGCAAGCGGGTGGCCTGATGAACATCTATACCCAGCAGTATACCGACCGTATGATTGGTGACTTTGAAGTCCCTGCAGCTTGGTTCCAATCTCTTAACCCATTCTTCATCATTACCCTAGCACCTGTGCTAGCGGCTATTTGGGTGAAGCTTGGCAAACGTGAACCAAACTCGCCTGTGAAATTCGCGCTAGCGCTATTTTTCCTAGCAGCAGGTTTCCTATGCATGGTTGGTGCGGTGCTTGAGCAAGGTGGTGATACTAGCGTTAAAACGTCAATGCTATGGCTTGTCGGTGCGTTTTTCTTCCATACGTTAGGTGAACTTTGTCTATCGCCAATTGGTCTATCTTTGGTGACTAAACTTGCCCCACTACGCTTAGCCTCTCTTATGATGGGTGCATGGTTTGGTTTCAATGCAATCGCAAACTATGTTGCAGGTCTAATTGGTTCTCACGTTGGTGAACTAGGTGCTATGGCTATCTTTGGTGGCATCGCAGTAACGGCGGTCATCTGTGGTGTTATCCTGCTGATGTTTGCGAACACACTGGTTAAGTGGATGCACGGTGCTGAGCAAGGCGCGCCTAGTAACGCCGAGCAAGTAGAAGAGCAGCAAGCTCAGCTTGTCTAAGCTTTGATTGAGTTAAATGGAAAGGCCCGTCACTTAAGTGACGGGCCTTTTTGTATCGGTATGGATTGACTAGGCGCTTTGAATCAATTGAGCCATCATCGCGATATGCTCATCTGAATCGTTCAGACATGGGATATAACGATACTGCTCGCCCCCAGCTTCTAGAAACGTCTCTTTCGCTTCAATCGCTATCTCTTCCAGCGTTTCTAGGCAGTCCACTGAAAAGGCAGGGGTCATAATATCAATCGACTTGATACCCTGACTTGGCATCTGCTCTAAGGTTTTGTCGGTGTATGGCTTAAGCCACTCCTCACGACCAAAAATAGACTGGTAGCTCATTCCCATTTGTGACTCATCAAGCCCTAACTCTGCTCTTAGCAACTCTGTCGTGGCTTGGCAGTGCTGCGGATACACATCGCCGTTATCTGCGTAGCGCTTTGGTATGCCATGGTAAGAGCATAACAGATAGTCTGCGCGGCCATTTTTCTCCCAATGTGCTCGCACGTTGTCAGCAAGCGCTTTGATATACAAAGGGTGGTCATGATAATCACGTATCAAAGTCATCGCTGGGATAGTAGAAATAGACTTGCATGCTTTGGCAATACCGTCGAACGCGGCAGCGGTAGTCGTGCCTGAGTATTGCGGGTACAAAGGCAGCACCACCACTTTCTCAACACCTTGTTCGAGAAGTTGGTCAATACCGGCTTTAAGCGACGGGTTGCCATAACTCATACCAAGCGCAACCGGAAGTCCAAGTTCCTGCTCCAACTTCGCAGCCTGACGCTTTGAGTAAACCATCAGCGGAGAGCCTTCATCCATCCACACGGACTGATAAGCCTTCGCTACCTTAGGCGAGCGAATTGGGAGGATAATGCCATGTAACACAGGGCACCAAATCCAACGGGTCATATCAACGACACGATGGTCATGTAAAAACTCCTCAAGAAAGCGTTTCACGCCTTTTGCTGTCGGCTCGTCAGGAGTACCAAGATTGACCAGTAGCACGCCTGTTTTTGACGATTCGCTCATAGACTTCCTTTGTTTTTCATATGATTGCTAAGCGGATTATATACCGATGCTCGCTTTCCTTGGATCAAAAAAAACGACCTATAAAGGTCGTTTTCTTTTTAACAGATTCACAAAAGTGAATTAAGACAGTGCTTTTTCGATATCTGCACTTACGTCTGCAACTTGCTTAGTACCATCGAATTTTAGGTACTTAGTGTTGCCTGCTTCTGCTTCCTTACCGTAGTAAGCAATCAGAGGTGCAGTTTGGTCGTGGTATACGCCTAGACGTGCACGTACTGTCTCTTCTTTGTCGTCATCACGAACTACTAGGTCTTCACCAGTCACGTCATCTTTACCTTCCACTTTAGGTGGGTTGTAAACAACGTGGTAAGTACGACCAGAAGCTAGGTGAGCACGACGACCTGCCATACGCTCAACGATAACGTCATCAGCTACGTCGAACTCGATTACGTAATCAACTTCTACGCCCATCTCTTTTAGGCCGTCAGCCTGAGGGATAGTGCGTGGGAAACCGTCTAGTAGGAAACCTTTCTCACAGTCGTCTTGAGCGATACGCTCTTTGATCAGACCAAGAATGATGTCGTCAGATACAAGTTGACCTGCATCGATAACTGCTTTCGCTTTCTTACCAAGCTCAGTGCCTGCTTTGATTGCTGCACGTAGCATGTCACCAGTAGAAATTTGTGGAATACCGTATTTTTCCATGATGAATTGAGCTTGTGTGCCTTTACCTGCACCTGGAGCACCTAAAAGAATGATGCGCATGACTTGTCCTCTTATATAAAAAAAGATTTATACCGAAGCCCACTACTTTTGATGCCATTAAGGCATGCTTGCTGCGATACGTTTCGGTATAAACGGTTTATTCAAAAATAGTTGAATCTTTAACTTGGCGCGCATTCTATCATAGAAATCGCTTGCTTGACGCCAAAAGTGTCTAAAGATGCTTCAATGCACTCTAAAGTTACCTAAAAGTGTGCGTTTACCCCTGAGAAAACAAGAGCTCGAAACATCGAGCTCTTGAATTAGACTAGGGTGTCAAAGTCCGCAAGGGAATTAGACTTTAGCCAAAAGCTTGTTGATCGCACCCAAGAATTGAGAAGGATCGGTCATCGAGCCACGCTCGGCGAGCATCGCTTGACCAAGAAGTACCTCAACCCAACGACCAAAGGCTTGCTCGTCAGCTTCATCAGCCATGCGTTTAACCAGTTCGTGCTCTGGGTTAATCTCGAAGATGTACTTCACTTCTGGTACTTCCTGACCTGCCGCTTCCAGAAGCTTCGCCATTTGGGTACCCATTTCGAAGTCATCAGTCACAACAACAGCAGGAGTGTTTGCGAGTTTGAACGTAGTGCGAACTTCTTTAACGCGATCACCTAGGTAGGTTTGCGTGCGCTCGACCACTGACTTGAACTCTTCTTCCGTCTCTTTTTGCTTCTCTTTCTCTTCTTCGCCTTCGAACTTGCTCAGATCAAGACCCGCTTTAGTGATTGACTGGAACTGCTTACCATCAAATTCAGTCAGGTAATTCATTAGCCATTCGTCGATGCGGTCATACATCAAGACAACTTCAATACCCTTAGCCTTGAACTGCTCTAGGTGCGGGCTGTTCTTCGCGGCTGCGTAGCTGTCTGCGGTTAGGTAGTAGATCTTATCTTGACCTTCTTTCATGCGCTCGACATAAGACGCCAATGAAATCGTCTGCTCTGAAGAATCAACTTCTGTCGAAGCAAAGCGCAGTAGACCTGCCACCTTCTCTTTGTTCGACATATCCTCAGCAGGACCTTCTTTCAACACAAGGCCAAACTCTTTCCAGAACGATTGGTATTTCTCTTCGTCATTTTTCGCCATGCGCTCTAGCATAGTAAGTACACGCTTAGTACATGCGCCACGAAGTGATTGCGTTACCTTGTTGTCTTGAAGGATTTCACGCGATACGTTTAGCGGAAGGTCATTTGAATCTATCAAACCACGCACAAAACGCAGGTAAGAAGGCATAAACTGCTCAGCGTCATCCATGATGAATACGCGCTGAACATACAGTTTTAGACCACTCTTATGGTCGCGGTTCATCATATCCCACGGGGCTTTTGCTGGGATGTACAAAAGACTGGTGTAGTCGTTTTTGCCTTCTACACGGTTATGACTCCAAACCAGTGGATCGGCGAAATCGTGAGAAACATGCTTGTAGAACTCTTGATATTCTTCGTCTTTGATATCTGACTTGTTACGGGTCCAAAGTGCTTGAGCCTTGTTGATTTGCTCCCATTTACCTTGGTCCGTTTCTTTGCCTTCCTCGTCACGCTCAAGTGTCCAGATAGAAACCGGAATACCAATGTGATCAGAGTACTTGCTGATCACATCGCGCAAGCGCCACTCAGATAAAAACTCTTTACCCTCTTCACGCATGTGAAGCACGATATCAGTACCACGAGTTTCCTTAGTGATGTCTTCAATGGTGTAATCACCCTCACCTGCTGAGTGCCACTGTACAGCTTGGTCAGAAGCCACACCTGCCGCTCGAGTGCGCACGGTAACGGCATCAGCGACGATAAACGCAGAGTAGAAACCAACACCAAATTGACCGATAAGTTGTGAATCTTTGCTCTGTTCTTCAGATAGTTTGGCAAAGAATTCTTTTGTACCAGACTTGGCAATGGTGCCAAGATGTTCAATCACGTCATCACGAGTCATACCGATACCATTATCTGATACCGTTAATGTGTTGTTCTTCTCGTCAAATGACAGCTTTACGCCTAGGTCAGCATCGCCTTGATAAAGCTCTGAGTTAGATAGGGCTTGAAAACGCAGTTTGTCAGCTGCGTCAGACGCGTTTGAAATCAACTCTCTTAGAAATATTTCTTTGTTTGAATACAGAGAGTGGATCATAAGGTGAAGCAGTTGTTTTACTTCAGACTGGAAGCCACGGGTTTCTTTGTTCTTAGTTTCAACGGTGCTCATGCTATCTCCATTTACACGTTTAATACCGAGTCTCGACATAAATTTGCACTCGGTATCGCTATGATTCATCGACTAAAGAAATGAGGCTGAACATTGTAAATTCAAGGTCAAAAAAATAAAAATGCTGTTTTTTTGATTTGTTTTTATTATCCTACTGCCCCTGACTATAAAAAAATCCTAAAATCCTATAATTGGCTCTGCATCCATTCAGCGCCAAAATACCAGTTCCCGTCGCGTTGCGGCACTAAAAAGAAGAATGCAATGAGTAACATAGGCACTAAGTTTATACTCGGCCAGAAGTACATTTTTGACCCAAACAGCAATTCGTTGGTCGATCAAACTAATAACGATGAAGTAGTACGTCTCGGTAGTAATGAAAGTCGCATCCTACTTCTGCTTGCTGAAAGACCTAATGAAGTTGTCACTCGTAATGAACTGCATGAGTTTGTATGGCGTGATCAAGGCTTTGAGGTTGATGATTCAAGCTTGACGCAAGCTATCTCTACCTTGCGCAAAATGCTGAAAGACCCAACGAAATCACCCCAGTTTGTGAAAACGGTGCCGAAACGCGGTTATCAATTGATCTCAACGGTTGAACGCTCAGTACCGATGGCATCTTCAGAAGCCATCAACGAAGCGCCGGTTGCAGAACTGCCTGCCGACAAGCTCGAAGCTGCGACAGCAGCCACTGCAGCTGCTCAACCAGCTCCAGCACCTGTTGCCGCCCCTAAAGAAAAAACGCCTCCGGCCGTTTGGGCGATGGTTGTTGCGGCTATTTTGCTGCCGATTTTAGTGTTGATGGTCACCAATCCAGCTCAGTCTACGTTTAGAGAGCTAAGTGTTGTTGAAAACGTCAAAATCGTCACACCGGAAAGCCACCCTGATGTCTCCAGCTGGCAGCCAAAGATTGAACAGTGTGTCGCGAAATATGTAGAGACGCATACTGGTGACATGCTACCGGTTGAGGTTATTGTTACTGGTGACCAAAGCGATCAGATTGCACTTAACTTCGTGCACACCGTAGAGCACTCAGGCGAAAACAGCACAATGCGCATTTTCACTGAGCAATCTGACCTCGATAAAGTTTGCCAGTAAGGAGTATTGAATAATGAAAATGAAATACGCCGCTATTCTTCTCGCGCTATCTACGGCGCTTAGTGCCTGGCTTTATTGGGGCAGCGACCTCAAACTTGAGCAAGTTTTGACAGCGAAAGAGTGGCAATCGAACATGGTTGGCATTATCGCAGCGCGAGATTACCCGGATACAGACATTGGTCCTTTGAGCCGACTTGAAATGTCTGCCAACGTTAAGTATCTACCAGGTGGTGAATACATCCGTGAATCATCAATGCGTTTATTTGGTGATGATCCTGAGACCCACACTCTGATTAAAATTTCGGAGATGGGCACTTGGACCATTAGCGACAACTACTTGTTGATTTCGCCACGTGAGTTTAAAGACACAGCAACAGCACAATCTGACGAGTTCACTCATGAGCAGCTTGCGATGATCAAACAGTTTCTAAAAATGGAAGCTCAGCAAAGTCGTCGTATCGACATCGTAAACGAAAAAACGCTGCTACTAACCAGTTTGAATCAAGGCTCTTCTATCCTGTTTTCAAACTAATTGAACGCACTGTTTATTTAAAAGGGAGGCGAAAGCTTCCCTTTTTTGTCTGCCACCTACCCGCACAAGGATGACCATGATTAAAGCCAAGATAGACATCTACTACTGTCGCCAATGCAACTGGATGCTACGTGCAACCTGGATGACTCAAGAACTGCTGCACACCTTCAGCGAAGAAGTGGAAGTCATTAGCTTACACCCAGATACGGGTGGTCGATTTGAAATACATTGCAATGGTGAATTGATCTGGGAGCGTAAGAAAGACGGTGGCTTCCCTGAAGCCAAGATATTAAAGCAGCGCGTTCGCGATATTATCGCCCCCGATAGGGATTTAGGGCATGTTGATAGTGTGAATAATAAAGCTCAATAAAGTCACAAAGCCGCTAAAGACAAAAAACCAGAGCCGAGACTCTGGTTTTGTCGTTCTTGAACACTTAAATCAGCGCGAGCGATTAGCCTAGTAGACTTAGTGCCGCGTTTGGCGCTTGTTTCGCTTGTGCCAAGATTGAGCTTGATGCTTGCGATAGGATTTGGTTCTTCGTCATCGCTGTCGTCTCTTTCGCAAAGTCGGTATCTTTGATACGGCTCTTCGACGCATTCACGTTCTCGTTGATGTTATCCAAGTTGTTGATTGCATGATTGAAACGGTTTTGGAATGCACCCAGCTCCGCACGGTGGCTGTCTACATACTTCAACGCTGAATCTAGAATCGCGACTGACTCTTGAGCGCCGCCTACTGTGGTTACATCGATAGTATCAACCGTAACTGCTTGCGCGTCTTGCATACCAAGCTCACCCGCTAGGCTGCCACCAAAGCTCACGTCACCGTCTACTTTGTTGTTACCTGCAAATACTTGTAGCTGACCATCTTCGTTTACTGACGCTTTCACTAGGTCTGTTTGACCATTGATGTATGTCGCTAGCTGCTCGATGTCATCGCCCGCTTTCGCATTGATGGTCAGTGCTTGGTCTTGACCAAAGCTGTCTTTTAGCGTGATGGTTAGCTCGTTTGCATCCGCCGCTACGCTCCAGTCTTTGTCTTTCGCGTTTGCTGCTTGGTAGCTTGAACCACCCATCATTTCGTTGTCTGAACGCATGTCGCGTAGGCTTAGCATCACAGCTTCACCATTGTCAGCACCAATTTGGAATGACTGAGTGCCGTAGGTGCCGTTTAGAAGACGGTTACCACCAAATGATGTGGTTTCTGCAATACGGTTTAGCTCGTTGTTCAGTGCCGTCACTTCTTCTTGAATCGCTACACGCTCTGCTTTTGAGTTTGAGCCGTTCGCGGATTGAAGCGATAGGTCACGCATACGTTGTAGGATGTTCGTTGTCTCGTTCATCGCACCTTCTGCTGTTTGTGCGATTGAGATACCGTCGTTGGCATTACGTACTGCGACGTCTAGACCACGGCTTTGTACGTTCAAACGGTTAGAGATTTGAAGACCCGCTGCGTCGTCTTTTGCGCTGTTAATTTTGTGACCAGAAGACAAACGCTCCATTGACGTTTGTTGAGCCTGGTTTGCGTTGTTTAGGTAACGCTGCGCAGTCATCGCTGATACGTTTGTGTTTACATTCACTGCCATGTTGTTTCTCCAATTGATTTTCCGGTGTAGCGGTTTCCGACGTCTCGGAAAACCAAGTAGTTCTCTCAAAGTTACTTTCTTTATCGTCTTCGAAACCAAAGACTTGAGAAAAAAATGAAATTAAATTGAGTATTTTGGCTGTTAGCGTAGGAAGTTGTGACAAGAATGGTAAAAAGAAAAGTTTTATCAAAAAAAGACTAAAGTTGATGAACAAGATGTCGAAGGGCGCTATGTCTCACAAACAATAGCTCATAAACAAGTGCTTATAAACAAGTACTCATAAACAGGTGTGCATAGACAAGAGCACTTAGACATCTTCGCTTGGGCTAGCGCTAGCCTTGCAATAAGGTCAGAGCGAGGTTTGGCGTTTGCTTAGCTTGAGCCAATATCGAGGTGCTCACTTGCTGCAAAATCTGCTGCTTGAGCATCTCTGTGGTTTCTTTTGCATAATCAGTATCACGAATACGGCTTTGAGATGCTGATAGATTCTCTTCCATGTTGGCAAGATTATTAATGGTGTGATTGAGGCGGTTCTGGTTCGCCCCCAGAGCAGCTCGATGACTATCCACAAACTGCATCGCTTTATCTAATACAGAAACAGAGAGCTGAGCGCCTCCAACTGAGCGAATAGACAGGTCATTTACGGTGACAATTTCACCGTTTTGCAGCCCAACCTCACTCGCAAAGCTGCCAGAAAAGTCGACAGCCCCTTTTACTTTCTCGGAGTCTGCAAAAACCTGCAACTGACCGTTTTCATCCACCGACGCCGACAGGATATCCGTTTGACCATTGATATAAGTCGCGACCTGTTCAATGTCATCGCCAGCTTTAAGCTCTATCGTCTTGGTTTGACTTTCGCCAGCAACATCAAGGTAACTGAATGTCAGCTCACGATTACTGTCTGTGACTTGCCAATTCGGCGTAGCCGCTCGACTCGCTTGATATACAGCGCCACCCATAGAAAGTTGATCAGTACGCAGGTTACCAAGTCCCACTTGCAAGGCTTCGCCAGATTGAGCCCCTATCTGGAACGATGACGTCCCGAAGGTGCCATTGAGAAGTTTTCGTCCACCAAAACTTGTGGTTTCAGCAATTCGATTCAGCTCATCATTCAAGGCAACAAACTCTTCTTCTAATGCTTGTCTATCTTGAGCCGAATTAGAACCGTTAGAGCTTTGCAGGGACAAATCGCGCATGCGTTGCAGGATTTGAGTCGCCTCATTCATCGCACCTTCCGCCGTCTGCATGATCGAGATACCATCATTGGCATTGCGCTGAGCAACACCTAAACCACTTATTTGAGCATTGAGGCGATTAGAGATCTGCAAGCCTGCCGCGTCGTCCTTGGCACTATTGATGCGATGCCCTGATGACAGGCGCTCCAACGACTGGCTCAGTGCTTTACTTGCACTACCCAGGTGATTTTGAGCAACCATAGCACTGACATTGGTATTGACGGTGATCGACATTTGGCTTCCAAAAGGCGTGATGAATAGCCTAGATATCGACCATTAGAAAGGAAACTTGAGGAAAATATGGTAAGCACCTAGGGGAGGCGTTGTCCCCTAGGAACTGAGAGGGAATTAAGCTTTGACGTTTAGGGTCGCAAACATTGCCTGCGAAGGCGCAAAGAAGTAACCACCAGTGACGGCTTTAGTGAAGCGCAATAGTTGATCGGTTTTGCCATCGGTAACGCCATACATGCTTTCAAGCATCGCGTCGAAGTTATGTACTGTATGACAGTATGCAATAAACAACAGACCGTGAGGGCCACTTACTGTGCCATAAGGCAAGCTGTGACGAACGATTTTTAGCCCTTTGCCTTCCTCTTTGATGTCTACACGACCGACGTGAGACGCAGCCGGCACATCCTCAAGCTCAATACTGTCTGGTTTAGTACGACCTACCACTTTTTCCTGAGCGGACACATTCAGACGATTCCACGCAGGAAGATTGTGTTCAAAGCGCTGAACCATTACATAACTACCACCAGCAAACTCACCATCGGCGACCAATGCCACTTCTGCGCGCTGCTCACCTTTCGGGTTTTCAGTGCCATCGACGAAATCCGTCATGTCGCGAGAATCCATAAAGCGGAAGCCCTGTGTCTCATCCACGATGGTGACATCTTCAGCAATCTGCCCCATTAGCTTGCGCAGCAAATAGAAATGCAAGTCGTGGCGATTCGAGTGACAGTGAATCAACACGTCAACATCTGATGATGGTGCGAAAGTATCGCCCTCACCAAGCTCTGGGAATGGCTTTAGCTCCGATGGCATAGATTGTTCTAGCTGAGACCAAAAAGCGTGAGAGAAAGCCACAGAGAGCGTTAACTGAGCACCTGGCTGAGTTTCATTTAGTTCTTCCACCAGCGCAGGTAGCTTTTGAAGGGCTTCTAGTACCTGTTGAGCATTCTGATTGACTTTTAATTGGGTGTATAACGCAAAAGGCTCTGCCTCTGGCGTAATCGCACTTTGTGGTAATGACATTATCTTTCCTCTGTTTTTTCGCTCAGTGTATTTTTTAACAGTTGTTGATTGTATGACCTTGATCAGGAACTTAGGTGATTTTCGCTGGAAGCGCTAAGCTATCGGCTACGCGGCGGCTGTTCAGCAAATAAATAGCAAACCAAATCAATGACACCAAAGTCACCGCATTAGTCCAGGTAAATTTCCAGTGCTGCAAATCAACCAAATAAACAGTATGAGCAAGCTGAAGCATCACAATCAGCAAGGTGACGGGTTTTAGCTGGCTAACAATGAAGTTGGTTTTGGTTGAGTCGCTTTTTCTTAGTCCAACCAGCCACATTCCCACAACAATAGGCAAGCCCATCGCGAGTCCGAGATACAGCATAGTATGGTTTGGGTAAACATACTGTAATATCGTACTTCCCTCTTGGCGGCTCGCCCCTGCGACGACAAACACCACCCAAGCACGGATCAGGAACGCCCACCCCACCCAGAGTAAAACTGGTGTTTTCAACAGACCGTGCTGATCATATTGTTCGATGCCATAGCGCATTGTACGTCTCTATTTTTAACTCATATCAAAGTATATGGTGCTAACCCTCGAATCATTCAAGATCCACACCATCATTGTGCTAAGATGCTCGAAAACTCTCACGCGGAATTAGCATGAAGAACGATAAAATTACCCCTTCAGTGGAAACACAGCAAGAAGCAATGAAAATTGCCAAAGCCACGCAAAAGCCAGGGCAAACCAAAGAGCAGACCAAATTAATAGCTCAAGGTATCGAAAAAGGCATTGCTCAGTATAAGAAGCAGCAAAAAGAGCGAAAGCGTCAAGCTGATAAAGCGCTGAAGAAACAAAAGCGTACCAAACAACAAGCACAGCAAGAAACCGCTGTCGATCAGCAGACTACCTCGACAGAAGAAAACAAACCGCGTCAAGATATGCTGCCATGGGCGCTGCTTATCGTAAGTTGGATCGGGTTTATCAGCTATGTCACGATTTAAGCGCGCCACAGAAAAAGTAGCATTCGGAGTGGCGCTGGTGAGCACCACTTTGCTAGCCGGTTGCTCGCAGCCTTTTAATCAGCTGCAATCTGAGCAAGCGCAGATCGTTGAGGTGCGAGCCGATGCCAATATGGATGTGTCTCAATGCCAATGGAAAGGGGACGTAAGGGGTTCTGAAGGTCATTGGTACACCTATTTATTCTTCAGTAACGCTTCGCTTACGGAAGGGGCGGTCAACGAGATAAAAAATCAAACGGCGGCGTTGGGTGGCGACACCGTACTGTTGCTCACGCCTGTCGATTTTGAGACTTCTGTGACCCTGTTTGGCACCGCCTATCGCTGTAAAAAATAAAGCCGAAGCTTAGCTTCGGCTTTATTTTTTCATTCCAATGCACGCGACGGTCACTCAAACCCTTTTGCAGCACCTAAGCTATACACCCAATGTCGTTTCGATATCACCTTGGCGATCAATCACCCATTGACTGTCAAAAGGTCCCCAGTCTGATAACTGGTAATAACCATCGTTGTGTCTACGCCCATCTTGAACAAACATCAACTCAATGCCGATTCCCGGTAGCGCTTTGATGACATCTTGAATGGTTCGGCGAGGCCAACCCGTTTTCTCGATTAGTTTTGGCACATTCGGTCTTTCGATGCTTTCAACGAGCAACGCGAGATAGAGACGACGTGCAAAAACAGGACTCAGTTCCATTGACACCTCCTATTTATGTGCATTTCCAATATATTGCATTTACGAGCGCCCGTGTTGCGCTTGATCAATTTCTCGCTGATCGCTGTGATTTCGAAATTTGAGATTTTGTAACTGTTGATGCCGAAAACGGGGCAGAAAACTGTGATCGCTTACAACCTTTTGTTTAACGCGACACTTCTTGATAGGATGCTAAACACAATGAAATGCTTTGGGTCCGACGATTCAGAGCAGAATAAACAAAGTCAGAATTTAACGCCCATAAGGAAGTCATCATGGCTATTACAATGTTTGGAATTCCCAACTGTGACACCATCAAAAAAGCTAAGAAATGGTTGGAAGCAAACGAGCTCGACTATTCATTCCATAACTATCGCAAAGACGGTATCAATGAAGAGATGGTCCGCGCTTTTTGCGAGCAGCTCGGTTGGGAGCAAGTCATCAATAAACGTGGCACAACGTACCGCCAACTGACGCAAGAGCAAAAAGACGGCCTAAATGAAGAGAATGTCATTGCATTACTCGTCGAGCACTCTGCCATGATCAAGCGCCCAATTATCGACGTAGACGGTAAACAATACGTGGGCTTTAAAGCTGAACAATATCAACAAGTGTTTGGCGCATAATAGCCAGATACGCAAACACAACATTAGAACACGACAAGAACAAGGATCCTCAAGGATGAACGACAGCCCCGTTTTGGCACTCGCAAAAGACCTAATCAGCCGCCAATCAGTGACACCAGAAGACGCCGACTGCCAAAAAGTCATGATTGAAAGACTAGAGAAGCTCGGCTTTGAAATCGAAGTCATGGTATTTGAGGATACAACTAACTTTTGGGCGCGACGCGGCACACAGGCACCACTGTTTGCTTTTGCTGGTCACACCGACGTAGTCCCAGCTGGTAACCTAGATCAATGGCATACACCACCTTTTGAACCTACCATCATCGATGGTCACCTTCATGGACGCGGTGCCGCTGATATGAAGGGTTCACTGGCGTGTATGATTGTTGCGGTAGAGCGATTTATCGAGAAACACCCAGACCACACAGGCTCAATTGCGTTTCTTATCACCTCTGATGAAGAAGGTCCGTTTATCAACGGTACGACGCGCGTAGTTGATACGCTTATGGCTCGTGATGAGAACATCGACATGTGTATTGTTGGCGAACCATCGAGTACTAACAGTGTTGGTGATGTTATTAAAAACGGCCGCCGCGGCTCTATCACTGGAGACCTTAAGGTCAAAGGGACACAAGGTCACGTTGCCTACCCTCACCTAGCAAATAACCCTGTGCATCAAGCGCTCCCAGCTCTCGCTGAGCTTGCTGCAACTAAATGGGATGACGGTAACGACTACTTCCCACCAACCAGCTTCCAGATCCCGAACCTTGAAGCAGGTACTGGCGCAAGCAATGTCATCCCAGGCGAGTTTAACGTACAGTTTAACTTCCGTTTCAGCACTGAACTGACCGATGAAACCATCAAGAGTCGCGTCCACTCAACGCTTGATTTGCATGGTCTTGACTACGACCTGAAATGGACACTCAGCGGACACCCATTCCTTACTGATAAAGGCAGCCTACTTGATGCCGTTGTCAGCGCAGTGGAAGAAGTCAATCACACTCGTCCTGAGCTTCTGACCACAGGTGGAACCTCAGACGGTCGCTTCATCGCTCGCATGGGTGCTCAGGTCGTAGAGTTGGGTCCAGTCAACGCCACGATTCACAAGGTAAATGAGTGCGTGAATGTTGCTGACCTAGAGAAACTGACGGATATGTACGAAAACACCTTGGTGAACTTATTCGCTCAAAAATAACGTGAGGCGCAAGATGGAGATAGCTCATCTGGTAGGACAGTCTTCTGACTCACTGGTCGATATCACGATCGGTAATCGCACGTTTCTCGTTCATCCTGACGCAAGTCGCGATCTCGGTGAGCTGGTTAACGCGGCGAAATCGGCGGGCTTTGATCTCTATCTTGCCAGCGGCTATCGCTCTTTTGAGCGTCAGCTTGCCATTTGGAATGCCAAAATGTCGGGAGCAAAACCCATTTTGGATGCCGATAGTGTTCCAATGGATGTCGACTCGTTAAGCGAAGCAGAAAAAGTGACAGCAATCCTAAAGTGGAGTGCACTCCCAGGCGCAAGCCGCCACCATTGGGGCACTGACTTTGATGTCTATGCGGGTAATCTACTCCCTGCTGACACCCCCCTTCAGCTCGAGCCATGGGAATACCTTGATGGGCATCAGCGCCCTTTCTATCATTGGCTCAAGCAACATGCAGACAGCTATGGTTTTTTCTTTCCTTATGCGAAAGATAATGGCGGGGTCGCCATGGAACCGTGGCACATTAGCCACCGAGCGAGCGCAAGTGACTGTTTAGACAGTTTTTCATGTGAAAAACTTGGTAAAGTTTTGAAGCAATCAGACATTTTGGGACAAGAGCCGATACTTTCTAATCTCGATTCCATCTACAATCAGTATGTAACCAACATTAATCGCTGAGAGTAGACTATGATTGAGTGGCTGTTTAACCCTTGGGTAATCATTATCGTGGTACTCGCGGTTGTCGTCGGCAACATCGCGGCTTTGAAGTACACGGCTAATATGAAGTTCCAGCAAAGTGATAAAGTCATGTCGCGTAAACAGCAGCTAGATAGACTCAATGAGTTGGATAAACAGAAGTACGGTGACAAGGCGAACGACGATTCAGAAAAATAGCCGCCACACATTAGGACAAGCACTCAGCGTGCAGAGCCTACGGATAGAAAAAAGGACCCGATTGGGTCCTTTTTAATGACTAAATTATTGCTATTACTGCTCTTTCTTAATCACAGTCGCAATCAATGGTTCTAGCGAGCGTAGTAGATTCTCAGATACCGGTTTACCATCTTTATCCGTCACGTTGATAGAGGTACGGTTACCCAGATCACCGAACAAGAAGGTGTAGTCACCTGGCTCTAGATCAATCGGCTTAAGACCCACTTGATTCCAGAACTCATCATCTGGACTCGCATACTTGGCTTTAGCCGTACCTTGAGACTGGTTACGCTCTTCAATCGTAAAGCCCATCTTAGGCAGCAACTCTGGCAGTTCTTGCCACAACACGTTGTAAGGAGTACGTGCGATGATGACTGGCAGACCACTACGGTCAGTCCCCATGCTAATTGGAATAGACTTCACCAGCTCTTGTGCACGAAGCGCCGCTTCTTCACGAAGATCACGGTCATAACGCGCTGTCACTAGGTTAGTCATCAGCGTGTTGTAGCGCTCTTCATTAACACGAGTAACCGGTTTTACCGTTCCACCTTCACGCCAATCGATAAGCTTCATCTTAAAGCCGTAGCGATTGTTTGCTTCGTAACGCGTGATCTCGTAGCGGCTACCAATCTCTACGTCTTCATCTTCTGATGTCCAAGTCACCCAACCCGTTTCAATCATGTCGTCTGTTTCATTAACAGACTCAACGCCGATCTCGGAAAGCATCGTTTTCACCGTTGCCCACACCTTGTCCATCTCTTCTTCTTGAAGCAGCCAAAGTGTCACTTCTGAGCCTTGTCGCTCTACACGAGCACCCGGAATAAGCTCTAGAACCTGTTGCGGTGGACGAATGTCGACTGCACGACCAATACCACCAGAGAAGTCACCCGTTGGAATTTCATAGTTTGGATAAAACTGAGGGGTGGCACCTTCTGGTAAGGTCCACTCTTTTAGCCCTGGCGCTTCGAGGTAGTTAAAGTCATCTTTCGCCTCGCGACGCGTCTTAGGGTCACTTGAGCACGCGGCTAAAACAATAACAGCTAACGTAGAAACCGCTAGCTGACGTGAAAATTTCATTGATACTCCCTTATATAAGAGGAGCTTGGCGCTCCTCTTACCGTTCTATTTAGTAAATGCAGGCTTCTGTTAGAGCTTGAGCAACAATTGGCTTCGCTTCTTCTGATAGTTCAGTGAGCGGCAGTCTTAGATCGCCATTCGCGATAAGACCCATTCTGTGCGCAGCCCATTTAACAGGAATTGGGCTCGACTCAACAAACAGGTTTTTATGCAGAGTCATCAAACGTTGGTTGATGATCTCAGCTTCTTCAAACTTACCTTCCAGCGCCAGATGCATCATTTTCGCCATGTCTGCAGCCGCGATGTTGTTGGTCACAGAGATAACGCCTTTACCACCTTCCTTGATGAAATCAAGACCAGTCGCGTCATCTCCACTTAGTAAGATAAAATCTTCGCCACAAAGTTCACGGTGAGTTTGCACTCGAGACAAATCACCCGTCGCATCTTTAAGTGCAACGATGTTTGGAAGCTCTGCTAGACGAGCAACCGTTTCAGGTTTTAGGTCAACACCTGTGCGGCCAGGAACGTTGTAAAGGATCTGTGGGATATCAGTTTCCTCAGAGATCGCTTTGTAGTGTTGGTACATGCCTTCTTGCGTAGGCTTGTTGTAGTAAGGAGTCACACTCAAACAACCTGCAATGCCCACATTGTTGAACAAACGGCTAAACGTGATCGCTTCGTGCGTTGCATTAGCGCCTGTGCCCGCGATGATAGGCAAACGACCATCGGCAAACTCTACCGTTTTGGCGACAACTTTGACATGTTCTTCAACGGTTAGAGTTGCAGACTCCCCTGTCGTACCTACCGCAACGATACCATCGGTACCTGCTTCGATGTGATGCTCAACCAGTTTTCGTAGACTAACAAAATCAACTTCGCCGTCTGTGGTGAGTGGGGTTAATAGTGCAACAATACTTCCTGAAAACATGGTGATCTCCCTAAATTGATACTTACTGCATGGTACTGTAATGCTATTGATAAACACAAGAGCTTAAAAACAGATCCCACCAAGAAGTGAATGAATAATTTCAGATTTCGGATATGAGGCACGTATAAGATGCGCTTTTCTGTAAAACAGGTGTCAATCTGGAGTTAATTCTATGCTCAATCCGCGACCACTCAACGGCACTTTGTCGATAATCGGTTACATCTATCACAAGAGCTTTGGGCCTAGCTATGCTAACATATAGCCAACAAGGAATTTAGAGTGACACTATGAATCAGTATTTAGTGATTACCGCAGTTGGCACAGACCGACCAGGGATATGCAATGAAGTTGTTCATCTCGTCGCCAATGCGGGCTGCAACATCATTGACAGTCGCATTGCCATGTTCGGCAATGAATTCACCCTCATCATGTTAATTTCTGGCACGCCTAGTTACATCACTCGCGTTGAGACCACTCTGCCACTATTGGGTCAAGAACATGATCTGATCACCATGATGAAACGTACCTCCAAGCACGACTCCATTCCCAACCAATATACGGTTGAGGTATTCATCGAGTCTGAAGATCGAGTGGGACTTACTGAAGAATTCACTCAATTCTTCGCCGACAAGCACATTGGACTGGCGTCATTAAGCGCACAAACCATAGTGAAAGAGCGTGCAGGAACCGATACTGACCAGTTTCAGATCGCTCTCAGTGCCAATGTCGACGAAGATTGCAATCTGATGCAACTTCAAGAAGAGTTTGATGCGCTGTGCAACCAGCTTTCAGTAAAAGGGTCGCTAAACTTCATTAGCGGAACCCATTAATAATAAAAATATAGACTTCAAAGGAATCTCAATGAACACATTGACGGCGGGTACTCCAGCCCCGAATTTCTCACTGCTCGACCAAGATGGCAACACAGTGACGCTGCAAGACTTTAAAGGCAAGAAGGTACTGTTCTACTTCTACCCTAAAGCGATGACACCAGGTTGTACGGTTCAAGCCCAAGGCTTACGTGACACCAAAGCAGAACTAGACGCGCACAACGTTGTGGTATTGGGCGTTAGCATCGATCCTGTTAAGCGCCTTGGTAAGTTCATTGAACGCGACTCTCTAAACTTTACCCTTCTATCAGACGAAGACCACGCGGTTGCCGACCAGTTTGGCGTTTGGGGCGAGAAGAAGTTCATGGGCAAAGTATACGACGGCCTGCACCGTATTAGCTTTCTGATAAACGAAGAAGGCATTATCGAGCACGTGTTTAATAAGTTTAAAACCAAGACTCACCATGAAGTGGTGCTTGATTACCTCAATAGCGAAAGCTAATCTCGGTTATCACGCAAAGCTCGCTCGAGAGCAGTATCAAATAAAACCGATGTCTGACTATGCAGTCAGGCATCTCGAATGCCTATCCATTCCCGCACTTCTTTCACAATATACAATGTGATTCTACGTATCACACCCTGACGACACGCTTCAACTAAACCGACCGTTCTTCTCGCAGTTCGTATCGAGATACCATTAACACCCTACTACATCACCAACGTCGCTCCTAGAGTTCTAACTAGAATTAACATTTTGTAAGAAAATTAGACTGAGTTTCACTTAACTCCTTTCTAATATATTGAATTCATTAAAAGTAATATAAAGAGGCCCCGTTTTAATAGCATTGTAAGAATTTTCTTACTGGATGATATGTAATTCAATATGATATGTTCCCAGAAAATATGTTTACATCTGATAGACAAACTTGCTAACAATAAAGCTACTTCTTACTTGTGTACTTGCTTACACCATTACACTTTTAACGCCAAGCTCGATAGCTCGAGAAGTGGTTGAATATCCACAACATAATAATGAAACTAAAGTTAAAAATGAACCACTTCGATTTGGCTATATTTCTCAACATATTCCACCTTATGTAACTCATAACAATGGCAATACATATGGTGTTGATTTTGATATCGCCGCCAAAGTAGGTGAGATTTTAAATAAAAACGTTGTACACGTTTCATATTCTAATCATAGAGAATTAATTAATGATCTAAACAATGGCATAATCGATTTTTCAATCCAAGATCCAAGTTCATTAGCATTAAATAGTGAAAATATAACCAGCTCAGAATTAATCTATAAAGATAGACTCATCGCCTTATTTAATCGAAGTAATCGTAGTGACCTATTAAAAACAGGTTGCATTATACATGAATCGTATTGTAAGAACATCGATGGAATAATACCGGTATTTAACTACTACGATACAATACGTCTATTAGACGATGATATAATATCGCGTGCGATAATTCCTTATGCAACATTTATATCAAATAATATAGTTTCTGAATTTGAGTTTCTATCTCAAAACTTACGAAAAAGAGGAGCTATACTATTAGGAAAGAGTACTAGTCAATATCTAGAACATATTAATAAATCAATCAAAAATAATACAATGGAGACTGATTTCTGGTCCTCAAATCTAGATTTTCAGTATTCTCAATTTTCAAATAAAGCATTTAGCAATAAGAAATTGAGATATACTGTTGAGAAGGACATTTATCCAGCTCTATACATTAATCCAGTAACATCACAACCCGATGGCTATGTAGTCGACATTCTAAACTATATAAGCAACCGAACTCTTTTATCTTTTGAGTATATTGAAGCCACCAACGGAAAACGTGCGGATACTATGCTTAAAGAAAGCGATATTGACTTTCTCCCTTTCGCAGGAATCGATACTAGTTATGCGGATTCAAACTTAGGTAGAAGTACTGTTAACTACACATCTATAAACATTATTCGCATTGATATAAAAGGCTCTCTTTCCAAAGAAGTTGGAATACTCGCTAGAACTCAGCGCGCTCAAAATTACTTTGAATCTATACGTTTAACTGAAGACGATAGAAAGTACTATAGTGATCTAACAAGTCTTATTGAAGCTGTATTAAAAAAAGACATAAAACAACTATATGTATCACAGGAGGTTATCACGCCGAATCTAATTTTAAACAGCAGGGGTATTCTAGATATAGAATCCATTGAAGAAGTAACATCATTACCCGTTGGGATGATCTTTCATCAAGATGTAGAGAGTGAGTTTGGGTATATGAATCACTTTTTAAGAACGCTTGATGAAAAGATAATTCATGAATATCGTGGAAAGTACACGGGTGACGGCTACTATTTTGGTATTGATCGTAATATATTCTTTTCTATACTTGGTTTGCTATTAGCGATATCTTCCCTAATTTTTGTTCTTTATCGAATATCAAACAATAGACTAAAAATCGATCTCAAAAAAGAGAAGAATGAGAAAGAAAAGACAGACCAAATGCTAAACTGGTTTACATCTCTTCTTGAAGACATTCCGGTGGGACTTGTTTTAACAAACAAGAGTGGAAAGCAAATAATTAGCAATCGGCAATATAGAAAGTATCACGAAAAATATAATATAGATAGTAAAGAGTACAAAGACGACGACAGCACGAAAACATTTAATGCGAATGGCGCATACCTTACATATCGAACCGTTCCTTTTCTCCACCCTAATGATGGTAGAAGTGGTTACCTTACTATTTGGACGGATGTAACTTCACTTGAAGAACAAAAAATGGCACTCATCGAATCGAATCAGATTGCAAATACTGCTCTATCTGCTCGAAGTAAGTTTACCGCAATGATAACTCATGAACTCAGAACTCCAATCGCCGGAATAATTGGTTTATTGGAAGTCGTTGAAACCAAAGCGCATAAGTCAGAGGATTTCCAAAGTATTATTTCGTCACTAAAAGCGTCGGCCAAAGAGTTAAACCAACACGTGGACGAAATTCTCGATATATCAAAGAGTGAGTCAGGAGAAATGACTCTTGACCTACATAGCTGCTCCCTAGTTTCTGAGTTGGATTCTATTACCAAACAATATCGTGTAATTTGTGCTAAATCTAATATCGACTTCAAGGTTAACTTTAATCCGACTCAATGGGTATATGCATACACAGACTCTACGCGTATCAGACAAATAATCCATAATATCTTATCAAACGCAGTTAAGTTCACGAAAATAGGCAGCGTTAGTATAGATATTGTTGTTCTCTCTGGGGTTCTTGACATCACGATCGCCGATACCGGTATTGGTATGACTGAAGAGGACTTAATGGTGCTATATGAACCCTATGTCCAAGCAGACTCGAGTATATCAAGGCAGTATGGTGGAACTGGTTTGGGTATGAGTATCGTTAAAAATTTGGTTGAATTATTTGGCGGTAAAATTAGCGTTACCTCAAAGATAAATCATGGAACCAGTGTGAATGTTAGGATTCCACTTACAACAATAGCCTACTCAAACCCTTTGCAAAGTGGGGTTAAAACGAATAGTGAAGAAGTTAATGTATGGCTTCAAGCTCTTGGATTATATTGTGATGATACTCGTAGCCTAAATATATCAAAAGCTGACGTTATAAACTATATAAACTACCCGAGTGAAATGATTAACGCGTTCGGAAATTTAGGAGAGAGTCAACTAGATATAGAAAGCCATGATCAATTATTAGGGCACATACTTGTCGCCGAAGATAGCGAAAGCATTCGATTACTGATCGATATTCAGTTGCAATCTTTCGGATTAAGTGCGGATATTTACCCATGCGGAGTTTCAGCGTTAGAAGCATTTATAACATCCCCCAAAAGCTATGATCTTGTTATCACAGATTGTCGCATGCCTGGAATGTCTGGCTTTGAACTAGCTGATAAGATAAAGAATCTAAATCCTGATATACCTATTATTGGATTTACAGCAGAATCTAAAAATGGTGAGTATATAGGTAGAAGCCACAGCAACATCGAAACCATCATCACAAAACCCTATTCATCTCAATGTCTACATTCTATACTCAGAAATTTTCTTGACTACAAAGAATATAGTGAACAATCAACAGATAATTTCATCATGAAGAGTCATGATAGTAGTGAATTATCTAGGATAATAATTGAAAGTTATCAAGAAGAAATAGAGTCACTCAAGTCAAGCAACAATTTAGATAGTGAGGTTGTTCATAGAATAAAAGGGTCAGCGAGTCTTTTAGGGTTTGAGTCGATTATAAGAATAATAACAAATACTAACGAAAGTCACCTTTCTAGCACTGATAAACAGTCTTTAATATTAGAGTTAGAGAATGTTATAAATACACAAAAAGAAAAGCTCAATAAAGCGGAGGCAATATGAATATTCTAATCGTTGAAGATGACAGGATACAAGCCTATCGATTAAAGATGGACCTCTATGAACTGGGACAAGTTAATATAACAATTGCACACAGCTGTAACGAAGCTCTTCTTGCATTTAAAAAGTTAGATTTTGATCTTGTTTTCTGTGATATATCCCTACCAGACAAAGATGGAATTTACTTTATTGAACAAATTTCATTCAAAGCAAGGAAAGTACACTTAGTATTGCTAAGCCTAGCAGAGAATAGAGTTCTAAGCCTAATAGAAAAAGTAGCACACGTTCTTGACTTCAAGAAAACCTCTCGTATTGATAAGCCATATAAATTAAGTCAATTGAAGACCCTGCTACTTGATAGTTCAGGTATAAGAAAAACAAGTATAAATAATCAAACAAACTACTACTTCTCAGAGAGTGAGGTGATAAGTGCAATTAGTAGGAATGAAGTTGATGTCCATTTTCAGCCTCAAGTTGATATTGCAACTGGCACTACGAAGTCTGTCGAAGCCCTTGCTCGCTGGCAACATAACGACTTTGGCTTACTCAGTGCAAGTGCATTTATAGACTCCTTAACCAGTGATCAAGCACTGTTCTTATTGTTTGAGAACACCGTAAGAAAATCGATTGAAGAGATTGTGAGTCTTTCTGACGTTATTAGCCTATCTGTAAACGTAACTCATCGAGACATACAATCAGTAGATTTCTACAATTTAATCGTAACACACTGTACTGATTTCCAATTTCCTTATGAACGTCTAACATTAGAACTAACCGAAAGTCATATGCACCTCGTAAGTAAGCAGGCGTTAGTCACACTTGCTAGGTTAAAGTTACTGGGTGTAAGACTGTCTATTGATGATCTCGGGTCAGGGTATTCATCACTGATCAAACTTACACAGATCCCTTTTGATGAAATTAAGATAGATAAGTCTTTTATAAATGGAGTTTGTCATGACTTCCAGAAGACTGCCATCGTCCAACTTCTAGTCAATCTAGCTAAGCAATTGAATTTAACATGCATTGCTGAGGGCGTTGAGGATAAGGAAACTCTCGAATTCACTAAGACCCTTGGAATTGATCTTTCCCAGGGCTACTTTACGGGCGAACCTCTAAGTCATGTTGAACTTAAGAAGCGACTATCTATAGAAACTCAATCACTACACAAAGTAGGCAACATCAATTGTCTTATTATCGATGATCACACAATTGTTACCGCAGCTCTAAAGCAAGCAATCAAACAATGTAACTTCATTCGCTCTGTATCGAGTTGTGTTTCAATAAACCAAGCTATAACAAAGTTATCGAGTCACAAATATAACTTATTACTCGTTGATATTAAGCTAGGGAACGAATCTGGTTTTAGTATCATCGAGCACCTTGATTCCATTGGCTATAAAGGGAGTTATGTTTTTATGTCAGGAGGAACTAATCCTACCTACCCTTACTTATCTAGGGAAAAAGGAGCGCTTGGCTATCTAGACAAAGCAATGGAAGTCAATGAATTTATCCAAGAACTGTATCGAATAGTGAGCAGAGAGGATACCAGTTCATCAATTCAATCTTACACATCAAGTCCCATATCTCAACTTTCAAAACGTGAGTTCGAAGTACTTGATTTACTTGTACAAGGAATGTCGAATAAAACCATAGCTAATCGTTTGGACCTTAGCGAAAAGACTGTAAGCACGTACAAATCCAGATTGTTAGAAAAGCTAAACTGTAAATCTATCATAGATGTGTCTAGGGACTATTTTATGTAGGTGTATTCTTACATGATTAGTTCGGGTAATTCATTACTCTTGGGTGTGTCAACTAAGAGTAATGGAGTACTTATGAATCCCCCCGCTCAACAAATAGAAATATCAAACCAGTTACATACTATCTCAGCGTTAGAACTAGATATTATTTATAACTCCTCACGGTTACTCGAACACATTATTTTTAATCTGAGAGTAAACCTACCTCTAATTAACATCTCTAGTATGGAGAGCCAAATAAACTCTCTCAAAGAACTCTCAAATAACCTAACTATAAACATAGAGAAGTTTGAAAAGGACACTTTATTTGACATTGACATGGCTGAACTTTTAAAGCTCAGCTATGAAATGCAAAACTTGATCGATGACTATTGCCAAGAAAACCAATAGACCACTGTTGCAGCAATGAAAGTATAAATAGGAAGCTATATGAATCGTTTTATATTTGGTCTTACACTACGCCAGCAAATGCTTGGCTTAGTTTTATTTCTTTTGACCATAATTGGCATAATTCTCGCTATTTCAATCGCCACCATTAGAAATGTTAACCTTGAAACCAGCAACAGTATAGAACACCTAGTACAAACTAGTGATGATGTTGTAACGAAGCAGTTAGAGCCCTTTTCTACTATTAGAATGGCGTTTAACAGAGCTGTATATTCAAATTCTGAGAGAGAAAGTTACCCGCAAATTCTTTTAGACTGGCGAGAAAGAACTATCGCTGAGATTAGCTCCGGTGGTGATACTCTATCAGGACGAAATGCAATTGAGCTCGTGACAAATTATTATAACCATCATCAAAAAGCGCCGCAGATCTTTGACTCATATGAATCTGGAAACTTGTCAGAAGTAGAATTTGACAATTATATGGCCGCTGGTAGCAAGTTGGCCGCTTTGTATAATCAGTCTATCATGAAGTACATTGACTCACTTTCATCGGAAACAATTAATCGTGTTCAAAGTGGTGAAGAAGATATTAATCAAGCACTATTAAACTTTGTTGGCTTTCTGGTTTCTGCTATGTTGCTTGGCATGCTAGTTAGCTACTATGTCTCTGGCGCAATAGCAAAACAGACTGACAAACTATGCGCACACCTTGAACGTTTCTCTCAAGGAGACCTATCACTTAGGTTGGAAGATATAAAAGGGAAAAACGAAGTAGTCATTCTATCTTATTATTGCAACCAAGCCATTGATAATATTCGCGACACGTTTGGTGAACTAACTAACATTGCAACAAGCGTAGCGTCTGCATCCGTTGAGTTGAGTTCAGTTATGACTCAATCAGAAGCGAATGCACGTGAAGAAAATGCTCAAATTACGCAAATAGCGACAGCTATCAATGAGATGTCTGCGACAGCCAAAGAAGTGAGTAATAACGCAACACAGGCCGAAAGGGGTGCCGGTGACGCAATGAGCTCTGTAGAGGTTGGACATGGTGCAGTTATAGAGCTTGAAAATGTGTCTAACCAAATATCCAACTCTGTACAAGACACAGCAAATGCTTTGGAGGAACTCAAATCATACTCTCTAGACATCAACTCCGTCATAGAAGTTATCGGTAATGTATCGGAACAGACAAATCTTCTCGCACTCAACGCCGCCATTGAAGCCGCACGTGCAGGGGAGCAAGGTCGTGGCTTTGCCGTTGTTGCTGACGAAGTCCGAAACTTAGCGGCGAAAACGCAGCAGTCAACGGAAAGTATAAAAGAGTTAATTGAAAGGCTACAGTCAAAAGCAGAACGCACTAATGAAGAAATGAGTATCAATCTTGAGTTGGTAGAGAAATCTAGGAGCAACGTTATCGCTGTCTCAGATGCTTTCTCGTCTATTACTGAATCCGTAAACTCAATAACTGAGGTTAATACGCTCGTAGCAACCGCATCTGAGGAGCAATCAGCCGTTAGCTTGGATATTTCCCATAACGTTCAAAACGTTTCTGACGTAGTAAATCAGAACGTTGCTGGGATCGAGCAATCTAGTGTCGCAACCGAGGAGTTGGCTAGACTCGCTGAAGAACAACAATCAAAGCTATTGGCATTTAAGCTAGCCTGATTATGAAAACGATAAAAAGCCTCGCTTATGAAGTGACCCCATAAAGTTGGACATTTCTGTTATGCGGCTTGTAAGGCCTGATTTCGATATTCCATCGGAGTCAGGCCTTTTAGTTTCACTTTGATGCGCTTTGTATTGTAATACTCGATGTATTCATCAATTTGTTCGATTAAGTCATCCGCATCTTCAAAGTGCTGATTATGGTACATTTCTGTTTTCAGCAAGGCAAAGAAGTTCTCTGCCACCGCATTATCCAAACAGTTTCCTTTTCGCGACATACTTTGAGTTAACCCCCTGTCAGCGAGAGTTTTCTGATATTTCCTATGCCTATATTGCCACCCTTGATCGCTATGAACGATTGGCTTTGAGTTCTCATCTAAAGTCGCAACTGCCTCTGTCAGCATGTCTGTGACCAGAGGTAAGCACGCGTTTTTTGCAACCTTATAAGCGACGACTTCCTGCGTAAACAGATCGACGATTGGTGATAAGTACACCTTCTGCTGCTTAACTTTAAACTCAGTAACATCCGTTACCCACTTTTCATCAGGCTTCGTTGCATTGAAGTCCCGCTCAAGCACATTTGGTGCGGTTGTTCCTGCCTCTCCCTTGTATGAGCTGTATCGCTTGGGCCTAACCGTTGATTTTAGGCCAAGTAACCTCATCAGACGTTGGACTGTCTTGTGGTTAAGAGTGACGTTACGCCTCCTTAACTCGAGGTGAATGCGACGATAGCCATATCTCCCTTTGTGGTCATGATATATTTTCTCGATCAACTGCTTCTCATCTTGATAGCTATCGGCGGCGTTGCTCGACTGCGCGCGATAATAGAAGCTACTTCTCGCTAACTTAAGGGTATGCAAGAGATGTTGTTGTAGATGTTGATTTCTAAGAGCTAGAACTACTTTCGTTTTTTCTGTGTTCGACGACGTTTCTCCTGTTCCAGCTCCTCTAACTTTTTTAAGACAGCGTTCTCTGCTCGCAAGTACGCTAACTCCTCTTTGAGTTCTTCCAATGTCTTCTCATCATCGTGCTTATCTTGAATAAAGGGGTGCTTACTCATTGTTGGTCGTCCTTTGCTACACTCAAGCCCCTGGATACCATCTCTTTCGTATTGTTTGAGCCAAACGGAGAGAGTGCCAGGAGACGAAAAATTCAGTACCGCACTAGTGTGGCCGACAGACCAACCATTCGTCCACATGTGTTTTAAGGCTTGCAGTTTGGTTTGTGCGTTCTTTTGCAAACCCATGAGGCATAAATGCTTGAGCACCATGAATATCAAGCACTTGAGCCCAGTAACGTATTTGACGTGATGGTATGGAATGAAGACGAGAAAGCTCACCGGATGAACTCTCGCCTTGTAGATATTGTTTTGCTATCGAGCATTTTAATGCTCTGCTGTACTTGGACATAAAAAAAGACCCCCAATAATTGGTGTCCAACTATTGGGGGTCAGTTCATTAGCGAGGCTTTTTTAGTACTTATGTGGCGGGTTGTATGGGCTCATCGTTACTAGGCAGCGCATTCCATACGGCTTTCACTAGGGTTGCGAGCGGTATAGCGAAGAAGACGCCCCAAAATCCCCACAAACCTCCGAATACCAACACCGCAACAATGATCGCCACTGGGTGCAGGTTTACAGCTTCAGAGAATAGGATTGGCACTAATACGTTACCATCAAGCGCTTGAATGATGCCGTAAGCTAACAGAAGCCAATAGAACTGAGGCGTTAGTCCCCACTGGAACAGACCAACAATGGCAACCGGCACAGTAACGGCGGCAGCACCAATGTAAGGGATCAGTACGGAGAAACCGACGAGTACCGCAAGAAGAACAGAATAGCGAAGATCCAGTACCGCAAATGTAATGTAACTCACCGTACCAACGATTAGAATTTCCAGTACCTTACCGCGAATATAATTAGAAATCTGTTGGTTCATCTCAACCCAGACTTTGTTCGCTAGGCGGCGGTTTTGCGGTAGTACGCCACTAGCCATGCCAACCATTTCTTCTTTGTCTTTTAGCAAGAAGAACACTAATAGCGGGACCAAAATCAGATAAACGGCGAGTGCAGCCAGACTGACAAGCGATGCAAGTGAGCCTTTAACCACGTTCTCACCCAATACGAGAACCTTGTCTCTCATATTGATAATGATGGATTCGACTAAATGTACTTCTGCAAGGTCTGGGTAGCGCTCAGGAAGAGAGGCCACGAATTGCTGCAATCCAGTGTACATATTTGGGATATCATTGAGCAGATTACCAACCTGATTCCAAATCGTTGGTACTAAGCCAAAGATGGCCATGAGCATCAGCCCAATGAAGACTAAGATGACCGTCATAACAGCAAACGTTCGAGGAAGTCCAAGCGAGTGCAATTTGCTCACCGGCCATTCAAGAAGGTAGGCCAATACAATCGCCACCAACAATGGGGCGATCAGGTTGCCAAAGAAGTAGATGGTAATAAAACCAAATAGCAAAATTACCACCAGACTTACTGCGTCTGGGTCTGAAAAACGTCGCTTATACCAGCGACGAACCATGTCTAGCATTCGCTATCCTTCCTTTTTGATATGGTCATCACGGTGACATGATGCTCTTGGGTACAATCGATCATCGCATTTTGCTTAATGAGGTAGTGTCGACAGTCTCGAATAGATTGCGTATCCACTATTCGGACACGCAACACTTGTTGGGTTTCAAGTTGCTTGTATGCGCGCTTTACCAGCAGTAACGACATGGGGCAGCGTTCGTTTTCCAGATCTAATTGGATATCTGTCATCACTATGTTTTCGCTCACGATTATCGCAGCCAAGAGTGCATGGTTCACCTTCAATGGATCTATTGTAAAGGCTTTTTGAGGTATCCCCAACCCGTATGTGTTACAGATCACCAATTACCACAACAATGTGTCACTAAAAACGATAACCTGCTGTTATCTTAATACACTATTAGTCCTTTCCTAACCTGAGTCCGTATGCAAAAATGTTGCGTTAGAGGCTATGGTAGGAAACCGAAGGACAGTTTCGTGGTCCAAACTACCAACTACAAAGGAGTTACCTCACTAGCATGTTGAAACGTACCCGCTCGTTGGTTTGCTTATGTATTGCTGCCGCGATATCGACACCCCAAGTCTCATACGCCGAAATGGACTTACCTGACATTGGCACCGCTGCCGGCGCCACGCTGACCATAGATCAAGAACTTATCTATGGTGATGCCTACATGAGGATGATCAGAGCAAGTTCACCCATCGTCAACGACCCTGTGTTGAACGAGTACATTGACTCAGTTGGTCATCGCTTGGTATCCAGTGCGAATGACGTGAAAACGCCATTCACATTCTTCATGATTCGCGACCGCAACATTAACGCGTTTGCCTTCTTCGGTGGCTACGTCGCACTGCACTCAGGTCTATTCCTACATGCTCATACTGAAAGTGAACTCGCTTCGGTAATGGCGCACGAAATCGCACACGTCACCCAGCGACATCTGGCACGCCGTATGGAAGATGAAGCTCGTCGCTCTCCTGCCACGGTTGCCGCTCTAGTAGGCTCATTGCTACTCGCCATCGCTGCACCGCAAGCGGGTATGGCTGCGTTAACGGCAACAACAGCAGGCTCAATGCAGGCATCTATCAACTACACACGTAGTAACGAGAAAGAAGCCGATCGCTTTGGTATCGCAACACTGGCGCGCGCTCAATTTGATGTCAATGACATGCCACGCTTTTTCGGTCGACTCGCCGATGAGTATCGATACGCCAGCAAGCCACCACCAATGCTGTTGACTCACCCATTACCAGAAGACCGTATTACCGATACTCGCGAACGTGCTCAGGCCTATCCGCCGCTACGCGTGCAACCATCGATCAGTTACCACTTGGCTAGAGCACGTATCGTTGCACGTCAGGCTGGTATTAAATCCGATGCCGCTTTGGATTGGTTTGAGCGCACAGCGCGAAAAGCATCGCCAAAAATACAAAACTCATTTGAGTACGGTAAAGCCTTGGTGTATCTCGATACCAATAAGCTCGAAAAGGCCGAAGAGATACTGACTAAGTTGCTCGACTATGACCCAAACAACAATTTCTATTTAGATGCAGCATCGGATCTGTATATCGCCAAGAAGCAACCTGAAAAAGCGGCCGAAATGATGAAAAGTGCACTGCTAGTGAAACCCAACAATGCGGTGATTTCCATCAACTACGCTAATGCACTGATAGAAAGCGACAAGCTTGACGAAGCGATCAAAGTACTACAGCGATATACTCACGACAGACCGAATGACACCAATGGTTGGCACTTGCTGTCCGATGCGAATATCAAAAAAGGCAACAGCGCTGAAGACTTAGCAGCGCGTGCTGAGATCATGGCATTAAACGCTCAGTGGGATAAGTCGATTCAGATGTACTCACAAGCCAGTCAGCTTGCGGAACTTGGAAGCTTAAAACAAGCACGCTATGACGCTCGTATTGACCAATTATTGGTTCAACGAGAGCGCTTCATGGCTCTACAATAAAAAACACAAAGGAAACGATATGTCAGTCACCATCTTTCACAACCCTCGCTGCTCAAAAAGCCGACAAACCCTATCTCTACTAGAGGAAAAAGGTGTTCAACCTGACGTTGTGAAATACCTCGATACACCACCGACGGTTGAGAAGCTTAAACAGATTTTTGAGCAGCTCGAGCTAGAAAGCGTACGTGCGATGATGCGTACCAAGGAAGATATCTATAAACAGCTTAACCTAGCCGACCCAGCGCTTACAGACGATCAACTTTTCCAAGCTATGTTTGAGAATCCAAAGCTGATTGAGCGCCCTATCGTGATCAGTAACGGCAAAGCCCGCCATGGCCGCCCACCAGAGCAAGTGCTAGAGATCCTGTAATGGCTTGCCAGATTATGGTGTTGTACTACAGCCGTCATGGCAGCACTCAACGTTTAGCTAGAGCTATCGCTCGTGGCGTTGAGTCTGTTGATGGCTGTGAAGCTATCCTGCGTACAGTACCCGAGCTTGACACTAGCCGAGAAGAGTCGGGCGATATCAATGTCTCTATCTCCGAGCTTAAAGCATGTGATGGTCTCGCCATGGGCAGCCCTGTATGGTTTGGCAACATGGCAGCACCTCTCAAACACTTTTGGGATCAAACCACCAGCTTGTGGTTAAGTGGCGATCTCATTGATAAGCCAGCTTGCGTATTTACTTCTTCCTCATCAATGCATGGTGGACAAGAAAGTACGGCAATGAGCATGATGTTACCGCTGCTTCATCACGGTATGATGATTATGGGTATCCCATACAGTGAACCACAGTTGCACTCGACCACAACAGGAGGCACCCCCTATGGTGCGTCTCATGTTGCCAACTCAAGTGTTCAGCTCAGTGATGATGAACTTTCACTCGCCTCTGCACTAGGGCAACGATTAGCTTCTACAGCATACAAGCTCAAGCACAACTAGGTATCAGGGATTAGGTACAACAATGACCAGCAATACTTTAATCAACACCGCTAACATGCGCGCTTTCGCTCTGTCGGCAAACTTTGCCTTGTTATGTTGGGTTGGGCTTTGGCATGGCTTTTTGTCGCCACACCCACACATCAACCCTATTGCTCTCACCGTGGCTTGGATGATTCCGCTATTACTGCCACTGCCTGGTATTTTGGCGGGTAAGCCCTACACCCATGCTTGGGCTAACTTTGTTTTAATGCTCTACTTTTTGCACGCACTGACTTTGCTCTATGCAGACGAAGGGGAACGTTGGTTAGCAGCCGTTGAACTTGTTTTGACCAGCTTGGCATTTGTTGGTAATACCGTCTACGCGCGCCTCAAAGGTAAGGAGATGGGTCTCAAGTTGCCAAGGCTCTCTTCCGTGGAAAAGAAAGAGCGCGAACGGTTTGGCAAATAAGCGAACACTTGAGATTAAAAAAGGAGGCTGACGCCTCCTTTTTGCTAGGTATTTCTAGTACAACCATTCAAATCGTAATGCTGGACCTACAGGCTGAGCAACGTCAACTGAAGGTGCTTGCACGCTTTCAGATACAAGAGGCTCAGTACTCACCTCACCGCTCGCATCTAGCGCATTATCTTGCGGCAGTGAACCATCCGGGGTCTCAATCACCTCTGTGTCTGGTGCTACAACTTGGTTATCTTCCATCTCAGTTTGCTCTAATTTCTTCACTAAACCCAATCTGAGCACTTCTTCCTCGAACGACTCAAGCGAGCCAAGCAAAGATACTCGCACTGTTACTTCATCACCATTGATCTCAGCGATATCAACTTTAGCTGTAGACGCTAAACGGCCTAGTGCACGTTCTAGCGTAAAGAAAGCATCGGCGCTGCTAATACGCGAGAAAGACACGGTAACCATACCAGCACTTTCGCCCAACACGGTTGAAGCGTTTTGAGCCGCGTAATAGTCACTGATTTCGTCAATTGCTGTCGCAACAGCCAGCTCGCCAGAGGTTGAACCTGCAATTGGCGCCAAGGTGTTTCTACCTAATTTATCCGGCGTTTGGTCATAGAGAGTATAACGAAGGCTGTTGCCCTGAAGACGAATCACGGCAACTGCATCAACAGGATAACGCAAACTTGCCTGTGCAATAGGTTCTACAAAGCCGCCCCAAAGGTCGGTCGTTTGAACGCCAGTAATGTCATCGAAGTCACCGATTGGGAAAGTCAGTGGTAAACCACGACGGTTGGCTTCCTTTTTCAGCTGATTGGCATTCGCGGAGTTGGTGTGCTCCCATACGATAGAGCGGTCATAACCGTTATCTTCTACAAGCCATACCATCACATTTTTACGCTCTACCGGCCACGATGACAAATCAGCCTGAGTAAGTAGTGTATTGATTTGCTGACTATTAAAGGTCAGGCGCATCGCTTGTTGCCCATCAACCTGGGTATAGCCAAGTTGAGTAATGTATTGTGAGCTTTTGCCTAGTGCCTTTTTTGACTACTGGGTTTGTTGCCGCACTTGAGTCACCACTTGCTTTCACCAACACATCCAACATACCTTGCTGGCGAGCGAGTTCATCAGCATTCGGCTGCTCTGAGTCCACAACGACCTCGGTCGAATAGATATCGACTTTTGTCAACGCATACGCTGGCAAAGCACACGCAGCAGCCAACAACAAAGCTAAATAACGCATAAGCATCCTAAATTACAAACAGATAAGCCGAAATGATAAGCAAGTATGGGATTTGGAGCAAGCTCACTGCTTCAAGGTTTGGTCAATATGTGTTTTTACTCAATACCATTGGCGGATCCAATACTAATCGCGCCAAGCTATTGAGATTTATCCAACAAAAATCCCGCAATATTTAAATAGATCATTAAGTAAACGATTGCGAAGTGTTAGAATCCTGCACGTTTTGCTTACTCTTTTTGACTTGCTTGGAAAAACATTATGAAAACGATCTTACAAGGCTCGCAAATGCTGTTCGTCGCATTTGGCTCCTTGGTACTCGTACCTCTTCTAACTGGACTTGATCCTAACGTTGCACTGTTTGGTGCTGGTGTCGGCACGCTATTGTTCCAATTGGTGACTCGTCGCAGTGTGCCTATCTTCCTAGCGTCTTCGTTCGCCTTCATTGCACCTATTATGTTTGGTGTGCAAACTTGGGGTGTCGGCGCGACCATGGGTGGCTTGATGGCTGCTGGTATCGTCTATGTCCTCATGGGCGCTGTGATCAAAGCGAAAGGCGTTGAGGTTATCCACAAATTACTGCCACCTGTTGTTGTTGGACCTGTAATTATGGTTATCGGTTTGGGTCTTGCACCTGTTGCGGTAAACATGGCGCTAGGTAAAACAGGCGATGGTGCAGTACAACTTATCGATGGTAATGCCGCGCTTTGGATCTCTGCGATTTCACTTCTGGTCACTATCAGTGTGAGTGTGTTCGCCAAAGGCTTCCTCAAGCTACTACCTATTGTAAGTGGTATCTTGGCCGGTTACGTGACGAGCTTATTCTTTGGTGTTGTGGACTTTACGCCTGTCGTTCAAGCGTCTTGGTTATCACTACCCAACTTCACTGCACCAGAATTTAATATCAATGCGATTCTGTTTATGCTTCCTGTGGCTATCGCTCCTGCGGTTGAGCACGTGGGTGATATGCTCGCCATCTCAAACGTAACGGGCAAAGACTACTTGAAGAAGCCTGGCCTTCACCGCACGATTACAGGTGACGGTGTGGCAACGATCGCAGCATCAATGGTTGGCGCGCCGCCGAATACTACGTACAGTGAGGTAACCGGCGCTGTTATGCTGACTAAAGCCTTTAACCCAGTGATCATGACTTGGGCAGCGGTGACGGCAATCGTACTGGCACTTGTTGGCAAGCTAGGTGCTATTTTGCAGACGATCCCTGTCCCTGTGATGGGCGGCATTATGATTCTGCTGTTTGGTTCTATTGCGACAGTAGGTCTTAACACACTTATCAAGAACAACGTCGATCTTCACAAGTCGCGTAACCTAGTGATTGTTGCTATCACGCTTGTATTTGGTATCGGCGGCATGGCATTTGGCATCGGTGACTTCAGCCTTCAAGGTGTGAGCCTATGTGGTATTGTGGCAATTATTCTTAACCAAATCTTGCCAGATGACCTAGGTGAGAACAAAGTGGTTGATAATGCGCAGATGGAAGATTAATTCCTCAGGCACAAAAAAAGGCTGACACACTGTCAGCCTTTTCTATATGCGCTAACTAATCGGTAATTATTGAGTACCGAAGATCTTATCGCCTGCATCGCCTAGACCAGGTACGATGTAGCCTTTGTCGTTTAGGCACTCATCGATAGCTGCTGTGTACATCTCAACATCTGGGTGTGCCTTCTCAAGCGCTTCGATACCCTCTGGCGCAGCAACAAGAACCAATACTTTAATGTGCTTACAGCCTTTTTCTTTTAGTAGGTCAATCGTTGCAATCATTGAACCACCTGTTGCCAGCATAGGGTCAACAACTAGAGCGATACGCTCGTCGATGTTAGACGCTAGCTTGTTGAAGTAAGGTACAGGCTCAAGTGTTTCCTCATCACGGTAGATACCAACCACACTGATACGCGCGCTTGGCATATGCTCAAGTACACCGTCCATCATGCCAAGACCAGCACGTAGGATTGGCACTACAGTCACTTTCTTACCTTTGATTTGGTCAATCTCTACAGGACCATTCCAACCTTCGATCGTCACTTTCTCAGTTTCAAAGTCTGCAGTCGCTTCATACGTTAACAGGCTACCAACTTCAGTGGCTAGTTCACGGAAACGCTTTGTGCTGATGTCCCCTTCACGCATCAAACCCAATTTGTGTTTTACTAGAGGGTGTTTAACTTCAACAACTTTCATGTCCAACTCCGGCTAAATTTTACAAAACCTGCAAATTATACATGGTTTCTTTCACTATTTCAGTCAGCAATGTGGCTAAAATGCCCTTTGTTAGCACTAAAAGTCGATCTAGCAACGTCAAATCAATAGATTAGCTTTCTCGGAAAATAGTTTGTATTTTCTTACGCAAACGTTTTCCTTTTTGTTTAAACCCCCTGTTAGAATAGCGCCGCTTTTCACATCCATTTATTTATCGAGGACTGTCCCGTGAGCGGAAACAACACTTCCCTAAGCTATAAAGACGCTGGTGTAGATATTGATGCAGGTAACGCATTAGTTGACCGTATTAAAGGCGCGGTTAAGCGCACTCGTCGCCCTGAAGTAATGGGAGGCATCGGTGGATTTGGTGCTTTATGTGAGTTGCCAACAAAATACAAAGAGCCGGTACTTGTTTCTGGTACAGACGGTGTTGGCACAAAACTACGCCTAGCACTAGACATGAACAAGCACGACACTATCGGTATCGACCTTGTTGCTATGTGTGTGAACGATCTTATCGTTCAAGGTGCAGAGCCACTATTTTTCCTAGATTACTATGCAACTGGCAAACTAGATGTTGATACCGCTGCAGACGTAGTTTCTGGTATTGCTGAAGGCTGTGTACAAGCTGGTTGTTCACTAATTGGTGGCGAAACAGCAGAAATGCCAGGCATGTACGAAGGCGAAGATTACGACGTCGCTGGCTTCTGTGTTGGTGTCGTTGAGAAATCTGAAGTTATCGATGGCACAAAAGTAGCCGCAGGTGATGCACTTATCGCTGTTGGCTCAAGCGGTCCACACTCAAACGGCTACTCGCTTATCCGCAAGATTCTTGAAGTTTCTGGCGCAGATAAGAACGAAAAGCTAGGTGAGCGCACCATCGGTGAACACCTACTAGAACCAACAAAAATTTATATCAAATCAGCTCTGAAAATGATCGCTGAGCACGATATCCACGCTATCTCTCACATCACTGGCGGCGGTTTCTGGGAAAACATCCCACGCGTACTGCCAGAAGGCACAAAAGCAGTTATCGACGGTAACAGCTGGGAATGGCCTGCTATCTTCAACTGGCTACAAGAGAAAGGCAACGTTGATACATTCGAAATGTACCGTACTTTCAACTGTGGTGTAGGTCTAATCGTTGCTCTACCTAAAGCGCAAGCTGACGCAGCGGTTGAGCTTCTGAAAGCTGAAGGCGAGAACGCTTGGGTAATTGGTGAGATCGCGACTGCAGAAGCTGGTGAAGAGCAAGTAGAGATCAATTAATTTCATGAAGAATATCGTTGTTTTAGTTTCAGGGAATGGTACTAACTTGCAGGCAATTATTGATGCCTGCGAGTCGACTATCACAAATGCTAAAGTCCGTGCTGTTTTCTCGAATAAAGAATCCGCATTTGCACTAGAACGTGCTCGCAAAGCTGGCGCCGAGGCAGAGTTCCTTGATCCTAAGCTAAGTGAAACACGCGAGGCATTTGATGCTGAGTTGATGCGCCGTATTGATGTACATAATCCAGATCTTTTAGTGCTGGCTGGCTACATGCGAATCTTGAGTGGTGAGTTCGTTCGTCACTACATGGGTCGAATGATTAACATTCACCCTTCGCTACTGCCTAAGTACCCAGGTCTGAATACGCACCAACGTGCTATCGAGAACTGCGATGAGCACCACGGCACCAGCATTCACTTTGTGACTGAGAAACTTGACGGTGGTCCTATCGTGCTTCAGGCGAAAGTACCTGTATTCGATGACGATACCGTTGAAACACTAGAGCAACGTGTTCAGAGCCAAGAGCATAAGATCTACCCTCTTGTCGTGAAATGGTTTGTAGAAGACCGTTTGCAAATGGATGGCAGTAGAGCCCTACTTGACGGCATTGCCCTTGGACCACAAGGTTACGCTGACAAGTAAGCGCATTGACCTGTGAATGAAATAAAAAAGCGAGTGACTTGTCACTCGCTTTTTCTGTTTTAGAGAGGCTCAGTCGGTGCCTGGCTTTTCGGTTTCGCCTCGGCAAATGGAACATCTGCCAGATCATCGACATTCGATGCCACCAGCTCACCAAAGTGGAACAAGTTGTACTCTCCTGGCTTCATGCGATGCCACGTCTCATTGCCAGTCAGTGGCTGAGTCGCGACGACCGACACGATATCATTTGGCGTCGTCTCTTCTTGGAAGTTGATGGTGACATCTTCGTCTAACAAGGTCGCTTTGCCGAAAGGCGCTTTGCGCGTAATCCAGTAGAGATGGTTGGTACAGTAAGTCATAACAAACTCACCATCACTCAGCAGCATGTTATACACGCCCAGCTCTCTCAACTCGTCACAACACTCTGCCACATAGGCAAACATTGCCATCAGATCTTGAGGAGGCTCTGGGAAGCGTTGCTCCAGCTTTTTTAACAACCAACAAAACGACAGCTCGCTGTCCGTCTCCCCGACTGGGCGAAAATGACCCGTTTCGAGGTGCTGATAATCACTTAGCTGGCCATTATGTGCGAAGGTCCAATAACGCCCCCACAACTCGCGCGTGAAGGGATGGGTATTCTCAAGATTCACTTTGCCACGATTCGCTTGGCGAATATGACTCACTACCGCCTTACTTTTAATCGGATAGTTTTGTACCAACTCTGCAATCTTGGAGTCGCAGCTTGGTTGTGGATCTTTAAAGGTGCGAAAACCTTTACCTTCATAAAACGTTATGCCCCAGCCATCCTTGTGCGGACCCGTATTGCCCCCACGCTGAATCAAGCCAGTAAAGCTAAAACAAATATCTGTTGGCACATTGGCGCTCATGCCAAGCAATTCACACATTGAGTTTCCTACTCTTTGGTTCCGATCATTGAGAATAACAGTGCGTTGTTATTCCATTTCTTTTTCAACAAGCTGAATAATGATGTGGATGATTTTAATGTGTACTTCTTGGATACGATCTGCGTAGCCAAAGTGCGGTACACGAATTTCAATGTCAGCTGCACCCGCCATTTTACCACCATCTTTACCCGTTAGAGCGATGGTTTTCATGCCTTTCGCTTGAGCAGCTTCAATCGCTTTAAGGATATTCCCTGAGTTGCCCGATGTTGACAAGCCAAATAGCACGTCACCTGAGCGGCCTACGGCTTCTACGTAGCGAGAGAACACAAAGTCGTAACCGAAGTCGTTACTCACACAAGAAAGGTGGCTAGGATCAGAAATTGCGATACCTGCGTAGCCTGGACGGTTTTCACGATAACGGCCAGTTAACTCTTCTGCAAAGTGCATAGCATCACAGTGAGAGCCGCCGTTACCACAAGACAATACTTTACCTTCTTGTTTAAACGAGTCAGCGATCATCTTTGCTGCAGCTTCAATCTGAGCGATGTTGTGATCGTCACTAAGGAATTTGTTTAGTACTTCAGCAGCTTCGTTAAGCTCATTTCTAATCAAGTCTTGGTACATAGGTTTATTCTCTTTGTTTTTGCGACATACACCTGATGTCTGTTCTATTTGAGTTTACCTATAAACCCGTAACTCTGTCGATAGACGTAACCCTACCTGTTCATCGAATTGAGAAATATTGTCAATCAACGCACAAATATGCACATGGACTGTGTTTCCGCTTGCTCAATTTAGCACCAATTAGAGTAATTACTTTTCAGATTTTACATTTGTGCAATATTTGAGTTACAATTATCACTGGTACGACCTCTTACCTTAAAGACAACAATATGAGTCGAACCAAAACAACCATTGCGTAAAACAACAATAAGTACCCAGATAAAGGAACCATCATGGACATCTTGCTCTCACTCGTCGCCTTACTTGGCGCTATTGGTATTAGCTTTTATCAACGAGCGTCATTGGCAAAATCCCTTCTGTTTATCACCGCTGCTATGGTGCTAGGCACGCTACTAGGCGTGTTTGGTGCGATTATGTGGGCGTTATATGTCGCAACTATTGCTATGTTGTGTGTCCCTGCAATTAGACAATCACTGGTGTCAGCAAAAGCACTAATCCTGTTTAGAAAAGTGCTTCCGGCTATGTCTCAGACGGAAAAAGAGGCATTGGATGCCGGTACCGTATGGTGGGAGGCAGAATTATTTAAAGGCAAACCTGACTGGCAGAAGCTGCAAAACATCACGCCTTCAAAACTAACAGAAGAAGAACAAGCGTTTCTTGATGGTCCAGTCAACGAAGTGTGTGCAATGGTCAATGACTTCCAAATCACCCATGAACTTGCCGATTTGCCGCCTGAAATTTGGCAATACCTAAAAGACAACAAATTCTTCGCCATGATCATCAAGAAGCAGTATGGTGGGCTTGAGTTCTCTGCGTACGCTCAGTCTTGTGTACTGCAAAAACTTTGCGCGGTCTCAACAGTCTTGTCTTCAACGGTGGGTGTACCGAACTCCCTTGGTCCAGGTGAACTACTGCAACATTATGGTACCGAAGAGCAAAAAGATTACTATTTACCGAGACTTGCGGTCGGCAAAGAGATCCCATGTTTCGCACTAACAAGCCCTGAGGCTGGCTCAGATGCAGGCTCCATTCCTGATTTTGGCATCGTCTGCAAGGGCCAATGGGAAGGTAAAGAAGTATTGGGCATGAAGCTGACTTGGAACAAGCGTTATATCACGCTTGCACCTGTAGCGACTGTGCTTGGTCTTGCTTTCAAACTGAGAGATCCCGACGGTCTATTAGGCGATGTTGAAGATCTTGGCATTACCTGTGCACTTATTCCAACTCATCTTAAAGGCGTTGAGATTGGTAATCGTCACTTCCCACTTAATGTACCGTTCCAAAATGGTCCTACTCGAGCAAACGAGCTGTTTGTCCCGATTGATTTCATCATCGGTGGTCAAAAGATGGCTGGCCAAGGGTGGCGCATGCTCGTTGAGTGTTTGTCAGTCGGTCGTGGTATTACCTTGCCTTCAAGCTCAACGGGTGGCATCAAAACAGCCGCTCTGGCGACTGGCGCATACGCTCGCATCCGTCGTCAATTTAAACAACCTATCGGCCACATGGAAGGTATCGAAGAGCCATTAGCGCGCCTTGGCGGTAACGCTTATGTCATGGATGCCGCGAGCCGCCTAACCGTCACCGGTATTGATTTGGGTGAGAAGCCATCAGTTATCTCAGCAATTGTTAAGTACCACTGTACACACCGTGGCCAGCGCAGTGTCATTGATGCTATGGATATCGTTGGCGGTAAAGGTATCTGCTTGGGCCCATCGAACTTCCTAGGCCGTGGCTATCAAGGTGCGCCAGTTGCGATTACCGTTGAAGGCGCAAACATTTTGACTCGTTCCATGATCATCTATGGACAAGGGGCGATTCGTTGCCATCCATACGTCCTTGATGAGATGGAAGCTGCTCACTCATCTGCTTCAGATGCGGTGGACAAGTTTGATAAGGCATTAGCAGGTCACGTTGCCTTTACTATCAGTAACTTGGTTCGCAGTTTTTGGCTTGGACTCACTGATGGTCGCGGCTCAGCAGCGCCGCATAAAGATGCAACAACGCGTTACTACCAGCAGCTTAACCGCTACAGCGCTAACTTAGCTCTTCTATCTGATGTATCCATGGCCGTTCTAGGTGGGTCACTGAAGCGTAAAGAGCGTCTGTCGGCACGTCTTGGTGATATCCTAAGTCAGCTATACCTAAGCAGCGCAACGCTAAAACGCTATGATGCAGAAGGACGCAACAGCGAAGATTTACCGCTACTGCATTGGGGTATGCAAGATAGCTTGCTACAAACGGAGCAGGCTCTTGATGACTTCTTAGCGAACTTCCCGAACAAAGCGATTGGTCGCTTGATGCGATTCATTGTGCTGCCATTTGGCACCGTGCGTAAAGCCCCTTCAGACAAGTTAGATAGCCAAGTCGCTCGCATCCTACAAACGCCGAGTGCGGCTCGAACTCGCCTTGGCTATGGTCAATACCTCGAGCCAACTGAGCACAACGCTGTAGGACGAATCGAACAAGCGCTTGATATCATTCTTCGCGCTGAGCCAGTCTTTACTAAGGTATGTAAAGCACTAGAACAGCGTCGTCCTTTCACGCAATTGGACAAAGTCGCCACGTTAGGTCTAGAGAAAGGTATCATTACTCAAGAAGAGGCAAACTTACTCACTACGGCAGAGGCGCATCGTCTGTACACGATTAATGTGGATGACTTCTCCCCTGAGGAACTCGCCGCAAAGCCAGTTTACCCAGCGATGGAAGAAGTGGCTTAACACCTTCAAACCATTAATGCAAAAAGCCAGCTAGAGTTCATCTTGCTGGCTTTTTTGTGCTTATAAGGTGTGAGCTTAATTAACCTGGCATCTTTAATTGCATCTCAGGTAACGAGGCTTTCGCCACCTTTCGACGCCTCAATAGCCACCAGGTGAGACCACCGACAATCAAAAGTATGAGGTTACCGGCAGCAATCGCAATTATCGCCTTTTTACGTACTTCTTGCCTATGCGCCAGTATTTGGGCTTCCTGCTCAGCCTTCTTACGTGCTTCTCGCGCCGCTTGCTGCATCTGTTCTGCCTTTGCTAGATCAATTGCCCCTACTACACTGAAGGTTCTATCGGGCAAGTCAAACACTAGGGCTCTTCCAGATGCGGCTTCATTTGCGTAGACATGTCCCGACCAATGATACGTTCCGATCTGATGACGATCGTTAAACTGAATCAGCATCTCGTTTTCATCACGACCTGCTTGGTGCTGAACGATGCTCTCTGTTTCATCTGGCTCTTGAAGCTCAATCGAGGCAGCAAGTGACCCCGTTTCAATGGTGGCCGCCTCCCCTCTCACCTGCACGCGGTGCGGGACATCACCCTCACCTTGTAAAAAACGAGTGACGAACGGAGTGGGATAAACAAACACTTCTTGCTCAAGTGCTCGCAAGAAAACCCCGTTTCCGGTGGTAATTCGAACATTGTACTTACCAGGTTCGATAGTTATCGGCAGCTCAACCGTGAAGATGCCATCTCCTGCACGCTCATCCAGACCCTCGCCATTATCGAGGAACTCACCAATAACAATAGGAACTGGCGCGACTTTCGCCGTTGCTTGCGCTTGCTCCTCTAGATAGCGAGTCATAACAACGCGAAGGTTCACTCGGTCTAGGATATTTTCAACGATGAGTGGTTCATTATCCGTCATCAAGCGAGCGGTAAACTTTAGCTTCTCACCCTGATAGATGCGCTGCGGTAGGGTTTCTGCTTGTAACGTCAGCTGAGAGATAATCTGAATATTGTTCTTAGGCGTCACCTTACCAATTGCTTGCCAGGGCCCCGGCATCGGGCGCTCGATGGTAATCACGTCTACCGTCGGTTCTTCTATCCAACGAACGTGTGATGGGTGGCGCCATGCGTAATATTTTTTGCCATCGGGTCTGACCAAGGTTACTGGCTTAGAACGGTCTTCTCGATAAACCAAAAAAGTAATTCGGTCGACGGTTTCATCCACACGAAACCGATTATCGAGAAATGGCATTGAGGACTCACTCGCGATTGCACCGACCGTCAGCGATAGCCACACCGCTATCGCTAGCATTATCCTCTGCATGTTTCTCTCCTACTGACGCCAGAGACAACTGCCGCCTTTTTCAACGATATCTAAACGCGCATTATGCGCATCTATTTCATCGGCAGAAGCGACCAAAACCTTTAATGATTTTCGTGAGGATGTGAGACGCTTAATAGATTCGCCACCAGCATCGCCATCAGATTGACCAGCATTGAACTGCATTGACGTCTGTCCACCAGTCATTGCTAGGTATACGTCTGCCAAGATCTCCGCATCGAGCAATGCCCCGTGGAGAATACGAGCTGAGGTGTCGATAGTGTAGTGTTTCGCCAACGAGTCTAGGTTTTTCCTAGCTGGCATGTTCGCCATGCGTTTTGCCATGGCGAGGGTATCGGTGATCTTGCAGTACTGCTCAGTCTTACCTATCGATGCATCCAGCATACCAAACTCGTGGTCCATAAAGCCCACGTCGAAGGGCGCGTTGTGGGCGACCAGCTCGGCACCCTTGATAAACTCGAGGAACTCTTCATGTATCTGTTTGTAGAGTGGCTTGTCTAACAAGAACTCATCAGTAATACCGTGAACGTCAATCGCGTCAGGCTGGATCGCCATGTCCGGTTTGATATAGACATGGAAATGTCGACCAGTCAGTTTTCGGTTAATGATCTCAACCGCACCGATTTCAATGATTCGATGCCCTTGGTAATGCGGACCACCCTCTCGGTTCATACCGGTTGTTTCGGTATCGAGTACGACGATTCGGCGCTGTTCTGGATTGTGACTGGTATTCATGGCGTTTTGTATGTCAGACTATATAGATAAACTCTCAAGACTCTATAGTATCAAATCATGACGAAGCAGGTTGAAATTTTCACTGATGGTTCCTGTTTAGGAAACCCAGGCCCTGGTGGCTACGGTATCGTTCTGCGCTATAAGCAAAACGAAAAGACCCTAGCAAAGGGCTACACGCTAACCACCAACAATCGAATGGAGATGTTGGCTACTATCGTGGCGCTTCAGGCACTTAAAGAGCCTTGTGAGGTCATATTGACCACAGATAGCCAATACGTTCGCCAAGGCATCACACAATGGATCCATAACTGGAAAAAACGTGGCTGGAAAACAGCTGACAAGAAGCCAGTAAAAAACGCCGACCTATGGAAAGCGCTTGATGCAGAAACAACAAGACACTCTATTGATTGGCGCTGGGTAAAAGGTCACGCCGGGCACCGTGAGAATGAGATGTGTGATGAACTCGCACGTGCAGCCGCAGAAAATCCGACCGAGGAAGATACGGGTTACCAGCCGAGCTAGCTCGACTGTTTTTTATCCGCCGTTCGATAACTGACGCTTGCGGGCGTCAGTTTCTTTTTAAGACGCCAGTGCGGCTTAATTGGTTTTAGCGGATAGGTACGCTTTCTAGCAACAATAAAGTACAAGCTCCCCATCGGTGATGCCCAATCACCAATACTGCTCTCAAGCCAAGTCCACATCGTCCTGTAGCGCTTCATTGGAAACAGTGCGTAGGTATCCGCGTAAACCACCTGATAGTTAAGTACCCCCAGCCAGTCTTTAATTCGACCAGGCGTAAACATTCGCCCGCTCCACGGAAAGTTATTTTTTCGCCAAGGCATCAGGCTCGCTAAACCAGTAAAACTCATGGGATTAAAGCCGGTAAGAATTAAATAACCATCGTCCATCATTACGCGATCGACTTCGCGCAGCATTCGATGAGGGTCTTCGGCATACTCTAGCTGATGAGAAAGGATAATCGCATCAAAACTCTTTTCTAAAAATGGCAATTCGTAGCGGTCAGCGATAACATTGTGAAGAGGGTTTTTAACATCAAGATTGACTTGATGCTGAATATTGCAATTGCAGCTCGTTAACTCGCAGCTCAATCCACCAAGCTTTAGTAGGTGGTAGCCAAATAGCTTAGGGCACCATTCGTCGAGGCGAGTTTGAATCGACTCGGACACCCATTGCCCATTGGCGAGTTCATCCCATGAATGAGGATGGTCGACTTTTTTCTTGCTGCGAGCTGGCTTCATATTCGGGCGATCTCCCAAACCGAACTGGAGAAACAACAATGTTACATATCAAAAGCATACCTGCATTTAATGACAATTACATCTGGCTTATTCAAAATAACCAAAACTTGTGTGCTGTCGTCGATCCAGGGGATGCAGAGCCGGTTATCGACTACTTAGAACGCCACGAACTTGAGCTGGTCACTATCCTCGTGACTCATCACCACTGGGACCATACGGGCGGAATTGAGAAGCTGGTAGAGAAGTATCCTTCTATTAGTGTTATTGGCCCTGAACATTCTTCAACCGAACATCTGACTCACCGAGTGTCGGAAGGCCATCGCATCAACCTATTCCAAGAAGAGTTTTTAGTTTTAAATTTACCGGGGCACACGCTCGACCATATTGGTTATGTCGGTGATGGTAAGCTTTTTTGCGGTGACGTGCTCTTTTCAGCAGGTTGCGGACGTATCTTTGAAGGCACACCAGAGCAAATGTACAACTCGCTACAAAAACTCACCCTGCTTCCCGAAGAAACGGAAGTGTACTGCACCCACGAATACACACTCAGCAATCTAGCGTTTGCTCTCGCCGTCGAGCCACACAATGAGTTTTTGCATCAGTATCGCGATCAAGCCAACCAAAAACGAGCACAGGGAATTCCTACACTACCTACCTCAATCGCCGTGGAGAAAAGAATCAATCCATTCCTAAGAACTACCCAAACAGAAGTTGTGAGTTCGGTTGCAAATCGCAGTGTGAATAATGATCCACTCGCCACTTTTACCGCGCTTCGTGAGTGGAAGAACGAATTTTAACGTTTTGCTGCTTGTTTGACCCAACGCCTATTAGTATTATGCTCAACCGTTCAAGTAAGAGGTTGTAGCAAACACAATGCATAAGAAATACAGTTGGGCATTCGCCCTGTTGCTGGCTGGTTGTCAAATGACTCAGCCAGATTCAAGCAGCACAACAGAGCCTACCAACTCTCCTGCAGAAACAGCGACAACTACAACAACAAAGCCCGTTTCAGTAACCACTCCAGATGTTAAACAAGCACCGAAAGCGCTGACGCCTCAACAACAAGAGGATGTGTGGAAGCGTATCGCGATGCAGTTGGAGATGGAGATCCCAAATAATGCGAAAGTCGATTACTATCGCAAGTGGTACATCAAACATCCAAATCATTTAAAGACGGTGTCGCAACGTGCACAGCCGTTTTTATACCTGATCACGGAAGAAATCGAGGCTCGCGATCTACCGCTTGAGCTTGCGCTGCTTCCGATTGTCGAAAGCTCATTTGATGCCTTTGCCTACTCACACGGTAGTGCCGCAGGCTTGTGGCAATTTGTGCCTGCAACCGGCAAAGCGTTTGGTTTGGACCAAACTTATTGGTTTGACGGACGTCGCGACGTGACTCTATCGACCAACGCGGCGCTCGATTACCTAACCCAGCTAAATAATCGCTTTGACGGTAACTGGAACCATGCTATCGCTGCTTATAACAGTGGTGGCGGCCGAGTTTCTAGTGCTATCCGTAAAAACCGCAACGCTGGCAAACCGATCGACTTCTTCTCATTGGATCTTCCAAAAGAGACCAGTGGCTACGTACCAAAACTGCTAGCGCTCGCCGACATTCTAGCGAATGCTGAGAAGTACGGCGTAGAGATCCCACCCATTGCGAACAAGCCAGTATTGGAGCTGATCGACCCGAACGAGCAGCTTGATCTTGCGATCGCAGCAAAATACGCGGGTATCTCGGTCAAGGAGCTACAAAGCTATAACCCAGCTTACAACCAATGGGCAACTGCGCCTGACGGTCCTCAAACTCTATTGCTACCAATCGATAGCGTCGAGCAGTTCAATACTGAGCTTGAGAAAAACCGCGGTAAAGGCATGCGTTTAGTGCGTTATAAGGTTAAGTCAGGCGACTCACTGAGTGTCATCGCTCAGCGCCACCAAACCACGACAAACGTAGTTCGCAATGCGAACGGCCTGAAGAACAACAACATCCGTGCTGGTCAGTACCTGCTTGTACCTACCTCGACAAAAGATGACTCAACCTACAGCTTAAGCGCTTCAAACCGTTTAGCGAAAACGCAGTCAACATCTCGTGGCAACTACAAAGTCACTCATCAGGTGAAAAGTGGTGACAGTCTGTGGTCTATCGCGAAAGCGAATAAGGTCTCTCATCAGTCACTAGCAAAATGGAACGGCATGGGTCCTCGCGATACCTTGCGTATCGGACAAGAGCTGGTTATCTGGAAAAATGCCAGCGACGGTGCAGTCATTCGCACAGTTTTCTATTCGGTACGCAGTGGCGACACCATTAGTGGTATCGCACAGAAGTTCAAGGTTCGTACTAACGACGTCGTTAAATGGAACAGCCTGCAAAAGAACAAGTATCTGAAGCCGGGGCAGAAGCTGAAGTTATATGTGGATGTCACCAAGACAAGCGCATAGTGACTTTCACAGTAATAAAAACCAGTCTTGAGACTGGTTTTTTTATGGCTGGAATCTAGCACCGATACCAATTTCTATCGGTCAGACAATAAAAAAACGCCAAGCATGAAAGCTTGGCGTTTTTCAGAGTACTTTACGTTATGGGCGGTAAACCTTAACGTTGCTGTAGCCTTGCTCTTGAAGATAAAGCGCTTGCAGTCGACTCATCACACCGCGGTCACAATAAAGTAGGTAAGTCTTAGACTGGTCAAGATCACCAAACTTAGTACCAAGCTTGAAGAACGGTAGGTGTTTAACTTCAACGCCATCCAACTCCAATGGATTTTCGTCTTCTTCTTCCGCACTGCGAATGTCGAGTACGATAGCATCGTTTTCAACTGCTTCCACTTGCTCTACCTCCGGTGCCTGCTCTTGGCTCTCTTTCTCGATATCACGGATATCGATCATACGAGCGTCACGCACCACTTGTTCAAGCACAGAGAAATCAAATTTCTCTTCTTCCGCTTCTAGCTTAGACTTCACCGCTTTAACCGTCGGCTTGCGAGAAATCACACCACAGTATTCTGGCATGGTTTTAGCAAAATCTTCGGTGCCGATTTCACGCGCTAGGTCGATGATGTCTTCTTTATCCCAGTTGATAAGAGGACGAAGAATCAGAGTATCTGTTACGCCATCGATATGGCGCAGGTTAGTCAGTGTTTGACTAGATACCTGACCCAGTGCTTCACCTGTCACGAGTGCTTCAATACCAAATTTCTCAGCAAGCATACCACCAGCACGCATAAACATACGCTTGAGGATGACGCCCATTTGGCCGTCTTCTACTTTTTCTAGGATCTCAGCAACAACCGGTTCGAAATCGACAGAGATGAACTTCACCTTCGCTGACGAGCCGTACTTGTTCCACAGGAAGTGTGCTACCTGCTTAACACCAATCTCGTGAGCAGGGCCGCCTAGGTTGAAGAAGCAGTAATGCGTCTTTGAGCCACGTTTGATATGCAGGTAACTCGATACACCAGAGTCGAAACCGCCAGAGATCAGGCTGAGTACATCTTCTTGAGTACCTAGAGGGAAACCGCCAAGGCCTTTGTGACGTGCGATAACTTGGTTAAGCTTGTCGTTCGCAACCTCGATGTTTACCGTCACATCCGGCTTAGAAAGCTTAACACGCGCACTTTCGACCGCTTGATTCAGACCGCCGCCAACGTAGCGCTCAAGCTCAATCGAGGTAAAGTCATGCTTACCGCGACGCTTCGCACGCACGACGAAGGTTTTGCCTTCGATACGCTTGCCGTTAAGTTCTAGAACTTGCTCATAGATATCGTGCATGTCAGCAAAATCAGATTGCTGAACCTCAAGCACGTGGTGGATACCAGGGGTCTGAGTCAGAATCTCCAATACCTCTTTGTAGTATTGGTCTGAACTTGCACTCACTTCAATGTGGTCACGACGGTTAAACACCGCCACCGATTCCGTACGGCGCTGGATAATGATTCGCAGGTTGCACTCAAGGATCCTTGTAAAGCGCTTACGCACTGAATCGCTTTTTACAAAAATCTCTGGATGGGGCTTTACGATAAATCTCATAGTCTTTTCACATCTCGTTGCAATGCTGTCTGAGCGCGACAGTATAGGGAAACACATATCAACTGTAGTACAAATTCGCTCAATTCTGCGTGCTTAAAAACTAAGACTCGACTGAGCGATTGTTCATCAGGGGCGCAAGTATACCCGCAAGCCCGATAAGATGCGAGTAATCGACTTAATTCAAATCTGCACGCATTTCTTTGGTCCACAAACAAAAATACCAGAGCATGGCTCTGGTATTTCATCAACTTGAAAGTCACTAATTTCCGTCTGCGGAGACTTCGTCGGTGTAGACTGGCTCGCCCTGCATAATACTGATCTCGACGCGGCGATTTCGAGCTCGCTGCCTTTCTGTATCATTTGGTCCAAGTGGCTCGGTATCAGCAACACCTATGACTCTGAGTCTAAGGTGTGAGAAGCCCTTCACTTTTTCCATCTCTTGCGCCACGGATACCGCGCGCTGCGATGTTAGATCCCAGTTCGAACGATACAGCTCTGAGTCCAACGGCAGATTATCGGTATGGCCCGATACTCGTACTTGACCCGGGATGTCTTTCACTAAGTCGGCAACTTGACGCACCAGAGGCCTAAATTTGGGTTGCAGGAACGCCGAACCCTCAGGGAAAGCCCCCTTCTCTTGAATTCGAATCACCAACTGCTGCCCAAGGTTTTCCACCTCTACAGCCCCTTGATTGATCTCTTGTTGTAACGCTTGTTTGATAAGCTCTTCTAACTTCTCAAGATCTTCATTCTGCTGCTCATTCTCTGCCGAGGCTGTGCCTATTTGATTCTTCTGCGTTCGGTCTGCGGTTTGTCCGCCAGTGATCTTGCCATCATCACGCTGATTGCCACCCGCTCTGTCTGAGTCCCCTTCTTGAAACTCGAGAGTTTGCTGAGTGATATCAATGGTCTGCTGCATGATCACATCAATAGGCGTTGGCTCTGGACGACCAGGGCGAAACTCCTGCGCGATAATACTGGTGCCCTTAGGGATATCTTTCACTTCCAATCGGTTCTGAACACCAAACGCAAACTTCATTGAACCTGCTATCTGTTTAAACTTCAGTACATCCATCTCAGAGAACGATAGCAAGAGTACGAAGAAGCACATTAACAGCGACATGAGATCAGAGAAAGTCGCCATCCAAGCGGGCGCCCCAGGAGGTGGGCATTTACATTTTGCTTTCTCTTCCATCATTTAATCCCGTTGCAATTCATTACGGACACGGTACTACTCACCATCGAGGTCGAAGGCTCGTTTACTCTCGTTGATGTAGTTCTTCAGGTACCCATCAATGACACGCGGGTTTTGACCATCTTGAATCGCTAATACGCCATCCATAATCAAGCGGCGATTAAGGTTTTCTTGCTCTCGGCGCAGCGTCAGTTTGTCAGCGATAGGGAAAAACAGCATGTTCGCAAGCATGGCACCATAAAGAGTGGTCAAAAGTGCAATCGCCATCGCAGGACCGATGGACTTTGGGTCATCCATGTTGGATAGCATCGCAACTAGCCCCACCAGCGTACCAATCATACCCATGGCCGGTGCCACATCACCGTATGATCGAAACACCGCTGCGCCTTTTTCATGGCGCTCGTCTGTTAACGCGATGTCTTTTTGCATTGCATTACGTACAACCTCTGCATCGTGTCCATCTACAAGAAGATCGATGCCCTTTTGCATAAAGCTGTTTTGGATATCCATTTCTTCAAGCGCTAGGAAGCCGCCCTTACGAGCCGCGTCTGCCATTTCCACAATTTTAGCGATGAGATCTTCTGGTTCGTCGGTCTTGAACATGAACGCCTTACTGGCAATTTTGGTTGCCCCAAAAAACTGCCCCAAGGTGAACTTCATCAAGACGACAAAGGTCGAGCCCCCGATTACGATAAATACCGAGGTTGTATCGAAGTAAGTCATGATGCTGCCACCCAGCACCATTGCGATAACTATCGAAGCGACCCCACCAATGAGGCCTATCAGCGTTGCTAAATCCACTCAACACTCCATGAAAAATTTGACGTCTTAGAAACTCTGGTGAGCTATTCGAGCTCACCGAGTCTATCTCGTTGCTCTAAGGTTATCGACCAAGTGACGATATCTTTAAGTGATTTATGACCACAAAATCACAAAATTGCGTGACCAGTGATCACTTCTCCTCTTTTATCAGATAGAAAAGCCCTTAAACTCATTGTTTTGAGGCACGATATTGGCGCTTTTTTTAGCAATCAAAAAGCCTGCGACGTATCTTCACGGCATTTTTAGCACCTTAAGTTTGACCATCGCTAGCCGCTCATGTAACGTTCGATCATTTCATAAAAAATAAGTACGTTATGGCGACTAAGAAACCTGAAAACATGTCTTTCGAAGCGACAGTCGATGAGCTCGATACGCTGGTAGAACAATTAGAAAATGGCGACCTAGCGCTTGACGACGCGCTGAAAAAGTTTGAGCGAGGCATCGCCTTAGCAAGAGCTGGACAGCAAAAGCTGACAGAAGCGGAGCAAAAAGTGAGTATTCTCCTAGCTAAGGATGACGACGCGGACCTGCAAGACTTCGCTCAACAGTCAGAATAATTTCAAAAGTGAGTATCCCCATGATTGAGGCTTTGAAGTCTTATCAAACGCGCAACAACGAGCAACTGGATGCTTGGTTGGACCGCTACCCGTTTCAACAGCAAAGACTCATTGAGGCAATGCGCTACGCCCTACTTCTTGGCGGCAAACGCGCAAGGCCTTTTCTAGTTTATGCCACAGGTTCTATCTTTGGATGCACTGAAGAGGAGCTCGACACCCCTGCTGCAGCCATCGAATGTATTCATGCTTATTCGCTCATCCACGACGATCTCCCTGCGATGGACGACGATGAACTTCGTCGCGGTAAGCCGACCTGCCACATTGAGTTTGATGAAGCGACCGCTATTTTGACAGGCGACGCACTTCAAACATTGGCATTTACGATACTATCTGAAGGCCCATTAGCGTCATTTGCCGAGTCTCAACGTATCAATATGGTGAAAGAACTCGCGAACGCGTCTGGTGCCGCTGGTATGTGTATTGGCCAAGCACTGGACTTGGAAGCGGAAAATCGCTCGGTAGGCCTAGAAGAGCTTGAGCAGATACACCGCCACAAAACTGGTGCGCTTATCAAATGCGCGGTTCAGCTCGGCGCGTTAGCCGCTGGAGAGAAAGGGCGTGAGTATCTTCCTCAGCTTGAGAACTACGCTGAGGCTATTGGTCTTGCGTTTCAGGTGCAAGACGACATTCTAGACATTGTTAGCGACACGGAAACACTAGGGAAACCTCAAGGTTCCGATGTCGAACTCAATAAGAGTACCTATCCTGCCTTACTTGGGCTGGAAGGCGCGCAGCAAAAAGCTACGCAACTATTTGAAGAAGCACTTTGTGCTTTGCAAGCGATACCCTACAATACGCAATTACTCGAAGACTTCGCACGATATGTCATCGAGCGCAACAACTAGACTATATTAAAGCGCTAAATAACTATGACACTTGATATTTCAAAGTATCCGACACTGACATTAGCAAACACGCCAGAAGAACTTCGTCTGATGCCGAAGGAATCTTTACCTAAGCTGTGTGAGGAGCTAAGGACGTATTTGCTAAATTCAGTGAGCCAGTCTAGTGGACACTTGGCTTCCGGACTAGGCACTGTGGAACTCACAGTTGCTCTGCATTACGTCTACAATACACCTTTCGACCAGCTTATCTGGGACGTAGGCCATCAAGCCTACCCTCATAAGATCTTAACTGGCCGTCGTGAGCAATTATCGACTATCCGTCAAAAAGACGGGTTACACCCTTTCCCATGGCGCGAAGAAAGTGAGTACGACACACTGTCTGTTGGTCACTCATCAACGTCGATCAGTGCGGGTCTTGGCATGGCGATTTCCGCCGCTAAAGAAGGCAAAGACCGCAAAGTCGTTAGCGTTATCGGTGATGGCGCTATCACGGCAGGTATGGCGTTTGAAGCACTGAACCACGCAGGTGATGTTCACCCTGACATGCTGGTCATCCTTAACGACAACGAGATGTCCATCTCTGAGAACGTTGGTGCCCTGAACAACCACCTTGCTCAAGTGTTGTCTGGTAGCTTGTATACCTCCATTCGTGAGGGTGGCAAAAAAGCGCTGTCTGGACTTCCTCCAATTAAGGAACTGGTCAAGCGTACCGAAGAGCATATCAAGGGCATGATTGTCCCAGGAACGCTATTCGAAGAGTTAGGCTTTAACTACATTGGTCCTATCGATGGTCATGATGTTAATGAGTTGGTTAAAACGCTCAAGAATATGCGTGAGCTAAAAGGCCCACAGTTCCTGCATATTATGACCAAGAAAGGCAAGGGCTATGAGCCTGCTGAGAAGGATCCTATCGGCTACCACGGTGTACCGAAGTTTGACCCTTCACACTCTTGCCTGCCAAAAAGCAGTTCAAGCAAGCCGACTTACTCGAAGATCTTTGGTGACTTCCTGTGTGATATGGCAGCGAAAGACCCGTCACTAATGGCAATCACGCCAGCAATGCGTGAAGGCTCTGGTATGGTTCGCTTTTCGAAAGAGTATCCTAGTCAGTACTTTGATGTCGCGATTGCTGAGCAGCATGCGGTGACACTTGCAACGGGCATGGCGATTGCTGGTAACAGACCGATTGTAGCGATCTACTCAACCTTCTTGCAGCGTGGCTACGATCAGCTAATCCATGATGTCGCCATTATGGATCTGCCGGTGATGTTTGCCATCGACCGTGCTGGTCTGGTTGGAGCCGATGGTCAAACCCACCAAGGTGCGTTCGATCTCAGCTTTATGCGTTGTATTCCAAACATGGTGATCATGGCGCCAAGCGATGAGAACGAGTGTCGTCAGATGCTCTACACTGGTCACATGCACACTGGTCCAAGTGCGGTTCGCTACCCTCGTGGCAGCGGTAACGGCACAACACCTGAAGCTGAGTTTACCGCCTTAGAGATTGGTAAAGGCCGTGTTGTTCGCGAAGGTGAGAAAGTAGCCATCTTGTCATTCGGTACCTTCCTAGACAACGCGCTGGTTGCAGCAGAAAACCTCAACGCGACAGTGGCAGATATGCGATTTGTTAAGCCGCTCGATGAGGCGCTTATCAAGGAGCTGTGCGATAGCCACGATGTGATTGTGACTCTTGAAGAGAACGCTATCGCTGGCGGCGCAGGTGCTGGTGTCATAGAATTCATGATGCAAGAGAAGCTAATGAAGCCAGTACTAAACCTTGGTCTTCCAGACCGGTTTATCGCACAAGGCACGCAGGATGAGCTACATACAGAGCTTGGTCTTGATGCTGCGGGTATCGAAGCGTCTATTCGTGATTACATCTCTAAATAGAGATATTTCTGGTTAGAGAAAGCTAAAGCGACCTTATGGTCGCTTTTTTAATGCCACTTTTTCTCATTCGGATAACTTACGGACACAAAAAAGCCGCAACCTAGGTTGCGGCTTTTCAAATCCAATTGGATGGCAATTATGCGTTTGCTTCACGCTCAGCGATAAACTCTAGCGCCATCTTAATGCGAGCAATCACGCGCTCTTTACCTACAAGTTCCATCACAGCGTCCACTGACGGAGATTGACCACCACCCGTTACCGCTACGCGAAGTGGCATGCCAATTTTGCCCATGCCGATTTCTAGCTCTTCGCAAACTGCCGCAATCACTTGCTCTTTAATGTTTGCCGTTGTCCACTCTTGTAGCGCTTCTACTTTCGCTAGCGCTGCTTCTAGAGGCTGCTTCGCAACACCACGTAGGTGTTTCTTAGCTGCACCCGCTTCAAACTCAGAGAAATCTTCGTAGAAGTAACGGATTTGCTCTGCAAGCTCAACCAAGGTATTGCAGCGCTCGCCAACGAGCTTGATCACCTCAGTGATCGCTGGACCATTTTCTGTGTTCAGCTTTTGCTCATCAAGGTGCCATTGAAGGTACTTCGCTACATATTCTGGTTCAGAGGTTTTGATGTAGTGGTTGTTCAACCAGTTCAGTTTATCTGTATTAAACGCTGATGCTGACTTAGAGATCGCATCTAGAGAGAACAAGTTGATCATCTCTTCTTGAGAGAAGATTTCTTGGTCACCGTGAGACCAACCTAGACGTACTAAATAGTTGTTTAGTGCGTTTGGTAGGTAACCTTCATCACGATATTGCATCACTGACACAGCGCCGTGACGCTTAGATAGCTTAGCGCCGTCATCGCCTAGAATCATTGCACAGTGTGCGAATGTCGGCACTGGCGCACCAAGTGCTTCATAGATGTTGATTTGACGTGGTGTGTTATTGATGTGGTCTTCACCGCGCACCACGTGAGTGATACCCATATCCCAGTCATCAACCACAACAACGAAGTTGTATGTTGGCGCACCATCAGTACGACGAATGATCAGATCATCCATTTGGCTATTTGCGATCTCGATACGGCCACGGATTTGATCGTCAAATACTACGCTGCCCTCTTTCGGGTTGCGGAAACGAATCACACACGGATCACCCTCTTTCGCTGCTGCGTTCGCCGCAACAATCTTCGGATGGTTCGCATCGTAGCGAGGGATCTCTTTGTTCGCTTCTTGCTCTGCACGGATCTCTTCTAGAAGTTCTTTTGGTGCATAGCATTTGTAGGCTTTGTCTTCAGCAAGTAGTTTCTCTACCATTTCGTTGTAGCGGTCAAAACGCTTAGATTGGTAGTACGGACCCTCGTCCCACTCAAGACCCATCCACTGCATGCCTTCTAGGATCGCATCTACTGCTTCCTGAGAGTTACGCTCAAGATCTGTATCTTCAATACGTAGAACGAATTCACCGCCTTGGTTTTTAGCAAATAGCCAAGAATACAGTGCAGTACGCGCACCACCGACGTGAAGATAGCCTGTAGGGCTTGGAGCAAAACGTGTTTTAACCGTCATCGAAAGTACCTTGTTGTCAACGTCGCACAATGCTCATCATTATGCGTTGCAAATTTTGGGCGCTATTTTATCACCTTGCGCTAATTCTACAATCACTATACCCAATAACCTCATCAACCAAAGTCAATGTGATCAAATCTCTTGACCTTACCCTTGAGGGAAGGTTTATGGTTAACAACAACGAACGAATTTTGAGGTGGGTTATGGTCAGTTATACGCTTAATTTATCGGGTTTATCCTGTATGGGTTGCGTGAATAAAGTCAGAAATGCTGTCGAAGCATCGACCAATGACATCCATATCGACCATATCGATAAGCAAACACTTAAGGTCTCAACACAAAGTGATGTGAGTACAGTGATTGAGATTGTTGAAGGCTTTGGTTACCAAGCTAAGCCTGTATGGGTATTTGAACTCGCGGGGCTAAACTGCGGTAAGTGTGTAGCAAAGCTGCGTGAAAAACTGCGATCGCTCGAAGATAGCGACATCATTGAGATCAGTAAGCAATCACTAACACTGGAATCAACACTGAGTGTAAATAGCATCGTTGATGCAATCGAAGAGGTTGGATATCACGCTACTGTATTGACGGAACAAGTGACGGAGTCATCTAATGTCCTCCCTACAGACACCGCCATTGAACATTCGGAGTATCAAGATAAAGAACCTGAAATCCAACAGCCCGTCGAAGCTTCACAAAACACCCACCCACCAAGTATTCATTTGCTGATTCAAGGCATGACCTGCGCGAGCTGTGTCTCGTCAGTAGAGAAAGCACTTCTCTCCGTGCCTGGTGTCGACATTGCTCGCGTAAACCTTGCCGAGCAAAGCGCCATGGTCAGCACCACCTTGCCGATAGATGATATCCAGACACCGCTATTAAAAGCGATTAGCAATGCCGGTTACCAAGGCGAGCTGGTCGAGGACCTAGCGACCAGCCAGCAGCAACAGCAGCAAGCCTTGCTTGCTCATCAAGCGCAGCAAAAAAAGAATACGATTGTCGCGCTAGCGGTCGGAGCGCCGTTGATGCTGTGGGGCGTGCTTGGCGGCAGTATGATGATCCGTCACTCTGGCGATCAAATGGCTTGGGGCGCTGTCGGCATACTCTGCTTATGGCTTCTCGCGACGGCAGGTCGTGATTTCTATACCAACGCTTACAAATCGCTAACGCACGGTCGTGCCACCATGGACACCTTGGTTGCTCTGGGCACTGGCGCAGCATGGTTCTACTCGATGCTCGTCGTCATCGCTCCGAGCTGGTTCCCTGAATCATCACGTCATGTGTATTTTGAGGCAAGCGCGATGATCATCGGACTGATCTCGCTCGGTCACTACATAGAAGCCAAAGCGAAAGCCAAGACCAATCAATCCTTACAGGCGCTGATGAACCTTCAACCTCAAGTGGCGACGGCGATCATCGATGGCAAAGACGTCGAATTGGCCGTTTCCGACATTCAGCTTGGCATGAGACTGCGAATTAAGCCGGGTGAAAAGGTCCCCGTCGACGGACAGGTTTCTGAGGGTCACAGCTATGTTGATGAGTCTATGCTCACTGGCGAACCGATTGCCGCACTTAAAGGGGTTGGCGACAAGGTGTCAGCAGGCACTGTGAATACCGACGGCAGCTTAGTCATCGACGCAACGGGCGTCGGCGCCAATACCATGCTGTCACGCATTATTAATCTGGTTCGAGACGCACAGAGCAGCAAACCCGCTATTGCGAAGCTCGCAGATTCCATCTCTGCAGTGTTTGTCCCTGTTGTTGTGCTCATTGCCTTAGGCGCTGCGGCGGTTTGGTTCTTAGTAGGCCCAGAGCCAAAGGCAAGCTACATGCTTGTGGTCACGACAACCGTACTTATCATCGCCTGCCCTTGCGCTCTGGGTCTTGCTACCCCGCTGTCTATCACCGTTGGCATAGGTAAAGCCGCGCAAGCTGGGATTCTGATTAAAGATGCGGATGCACTACAGAAGCTTAGCAAGATCAACGCTGTCGTATTTGATAAGACGGGAACGCTCACGTTAGGGCAACCTAAAGTACAAGGCGTCCAAACCGTTGGTCTATCTGAAATGGAGCTTGCTAGATTGGTGTTGCCATTAGAGAAACGCTCTGAACATCCTCTCGCCAAAGCCGTCACCGATTATTGGGCTGAAACAGAGGTCAATGAGCCAACCGAGTTTGAGAACCTCAAAGGTAGAGGCGTTCAAGGAGTGGTGGAAGGTCGCCACGTGCTCGTTGCTTCTCTAAATCATATCAAAGCGTTACAAGTGGATATAGCTGAGCTAGATGCATCAATTTCAGACGCTGCGACCAAGGCTTTAACCCCTATCGTTATCCTAGTTGACTCTAAACCTGCGGGCTTAATCACCATTGCCGATCAAATCAAACCAGAGGCAAAACAAGCGATTGAAGCCCTCCAAAATCAAGGTATAAAGACCATTATGCTAACCGGTGACAATCGCCACGTTGCAAAAGTCATTGGAGAGCAAGTTGGTGTTGATGAGGTGTTCTCTGAAGTATTACCAGATGAAAAAGCCGCGCATATCGAAGCGCTTAGAAAACAGTATCAACATGTCGCCATGGTGGGTGACGGCATCAATGATGCACCGGCATTAGCGCTCGCAGATGTGGGTATCGCCATGGGCTCGGGTAGCGATGTCGCGATAGAAAGCGCCCCAATGACGCTACTAAACAGCAACCCTGCCAGTGTGGCTCACGCGATCGCTCTCTCCAAAGCGACGGTTAAGAACATTAAACAGAACTTGTTCGGTGCGTTTATCTACAACACCTTAGGCATCCCAATTGCTGCTGGTGTGTTATACCCACTGTTCGGATTTTTGCTTAGCCCTGTTTTTGCAGGGGCAGCAATGGCACTTTCTTCTATTACGGTCGTAACCAATGCTAACCGATTAAGAAAGTTTCACTATAAAAACTAACCCGTGCTCAGCATGACCGACAATCTAAAATAAGGTTATATGAAGCACTTGGTGATTGTTGATAACAATGCAATGTTAAAGAGGATGAACTATGTCGAACCAAAAACGATTTATAAAACTGGCAACGCTATCGCTGGCGATGCTAGCAGGCTCGGCGTTTGCAACCAATGTACTGACCTATAAATCCCCATACTGCGGATGCTGTAAAGACTGGGTCACGCACATGGAAGACGCAGGCTTCACGGTCACCGTCGAAGATCATAAGAATATGAACCCAATAAAACAAAAGCTTGGTATCAAACCGGAGCTGGCCTCCTGTCATACGGCTGTTATCGGCGACTATGTGTTTGAAGGGCATATTCCCGCTGACGATATCAAGGCGTTTCTAGAAAACCCACCAAAAGGTGCGAAGGGCTTAGCCGTACCTGGGATGCCTGTAGGCTCTCCTGGTATGGAATATGGCGATCAAAAAGACCCGTATCATGTCTATGCTTACAACGAAGAAGGGCAGGTCTTTTCCTACCGTTCGTACAACATGTAGACAACAACGCCCACATGAAGTGGGCGTTTTTTTAGAAGTGATAAGTACCACCTACGACAATGGCTGAGTTTGCCGTGCCACGTGGGTAATAAGGCGTTCGAAACGTGCCTTGGTTCTTGTATTCAAAATAAGGCTGAAATGCGAACTTAGTCAGCGTTAACCTAAATTCATGGTCCATCGCATTATCGGTATATGGGTAGTAAGGATGGTAAGCCCCACTCATATGATAAACGTTGTTATAGTGCAGCTTTATCGGGTGAGTTTTTAGTTGATACTCCACCTTGCTGTCGAAACGATAGTCGATATCTGGCTTGTAACCCCAGCGGTCATGCTTTGCATAGGCCTCAACACGCGTGCGATGACTCAGTGACAGCCCCTCATCAAAGTCATACCCAATCTTAAACAATGGGCGATATTGCACAGTTTCACCGAGTTGCATCAAGTGCTCATAGCCTGCCCCAAGCCAAAAGTTTTTCGACATCTGAAACTTCTGTTCAACCCCTAGTGTAGTCAGCGGCGCACGTGCGGAGTGACCATAGTAAACATTATCGTGGTGGTTATGATGACTGTATGGCGTCTTACCAATGGGAATGTCCTCTACGATAAAACGAACCGTCGTATCCGTATCAAACGTATGACCCGCTTCCATTTTGGCAGTAGTTTTAGAGTCGTAAAGGTAAGTGCTATTAAATTGGATGTTGCCTTCGATGTATGAAGAGGCGGCGCTTGCAAAAAATGCAGTGAGGCTAAGCAACACAAAAATTAGGTGACGCAAAGTAGCTTCCTTTTATTGGCTAATTTGCGCCTATACTTTAGTTACTCAGAGTAAAACACAAGTTTTGACAAAGTCATCAAACTGAAAGGTCATAATGAATAGAAATTTAGATAAATCATTAATAATCATAATCTTGAATTTAAATCTAATTCTACCTGTCAACTAAATGTCATGACACTCCGAAGAGCTCGCCCCCAATTGACCCAACTGCGTTAAATATCACCAGTTTGAGTAAACTTAAAATTTTCCAAAAAAGATTAAAGCTATGTGAGAGCCGACTTTAGCCGGCGTGATTCACCTAAAGATAAACTACAATCTCCCAAGACTTTGGTTTGAGCGACCATCGTTATAGCGCATCCGAAATCGCCAATCTAACTCATCACAGATACCAATATAAGGTTTACCCATAATCCCAAGTTTGTAGGCATCTTGCTCACAGAACTCAGCTCGCCCTTTTTCATAGCCTTTAGAGTAAGCGTCAAAAAGTGTTTGCTCAGAAAGCTGTAGGTGGTCCTGATCCTTTTTTGAGTATCCTTTTTTTGCTTCCACATAACCAAATTGGTTCCAGCTATCTACCGAGCCATCGGTTGGAAAATTTGTCGAGGAGCACCCCGCAATCAATAGAAAAATCAATATCCCTGCAATCCGAGTTAAGTTTCGCATAATACCTCCAAGACATCAGTGTGGATAAAATCGTTTACTCGCAACTCAATACGATAAGTTTGTTCATTATCACGTAACACTACGATGTCACCACAGCCAATTGCTATCTGCCTCAAACCTTGCGAGTCACCACTAACATTTTTCGCGCTATCGTTACATTTCTTGCAAAAAAAAAGGCCCCATAAGGGACCTTTCTAAAACGAAATTGTCGACGTTTAGAAGCCGTAAGACGCACCGAATACAAAGGCGTTATTCACTAGGCTGCTACCGTTGCTGTCTTTCAAACCGTGTGCTTGGCTACGGAACTCAAAGTAAGGTTGAACACCTTCACGAGTCCAAGTGGCACGTAGCTCGTGGTCCATCGTGTTTACTTTATCATTACCACTCGCATCTTTATCACCCGCCACTACATAAACGTTGTTGTATGAAAGTGCGATCGGTTGGTCAGCAAATTGATAAGCAATTTTGTTATCTAAACGAACATCAGTATCAGACTTACGAGCTTGGCCATCTAGTTGGTTGTTAATGTGCATACGAGTACGGTTACTCAAAGAAAGTCCGTTGTCGAAGTTATAACCAATTTTGATTAGTGGACGGTACTGTACTGTGTCACCACCTTGTACTAGATGATGATAGCCTGCAGCCAACCAGAAGTTATCTGTTACGCTAAATACCTGCTCTACACCCAGCGTTGTGAAAGGCAAAGGACGGTCAGTATCTTTCACATCACCGAGAGGAATAGCATCAAACTCTACTAGAAGTGTCGTGTTTGAATCGAACGTATGACCAGCTTCTAGCGTTGATGTCGCTTTTGAACCTTGCAGGTAAGTATCGTGGAATTGAACGTTACCTGTTACATAAGAAGAACCAGCGAATGCACTTGTTGAAGCTACTGCTAAAGCGGTAAGAGCGAGGACTTTTTTCATGGTAAAAACACCTATATTTGTTGATATATGGGCGGCTTATATTGCCGTCTTGTTTCGTTGCCAGTTGGCTTGCACTCAATGTACTCGCAATTAATTCGCACCAACAAATAAATAACCCAGTAAAGTGACAAAAATCACACTAGATATTTAAAAATAAATGTAAAGCCAATAAAATCAAACACTTAAATTCAGTCTGTAATTTTATATAAAATTCTAGAAAAGAATTAACCTTGATTACCGTCACAATAAGCGACCAATCAATGTCGCTTTAGAGATGTTTTTGTCGCAAAAACTCAAGATTCATCGACTAAACAACCATAAAAAGTGTGACTTTCGTCCTAATTTAGTTATTTAAAACACCATTTAATTCGCGATGAGAATTTTAATAACTGCGAGCCGTAAGATGAAAAGTATGGTGGTATTAATGTGTTAAGCTTTATCGTGAGCAACGAAAAGAGAAAAACAATGCGACAGATCATCAACACTTGTGTGACATTGGGATTAACCCTGCTTCTTGCTGGGTTCACTTCACACTTATCGGCCCAGCCAATGCTTTGGAAGGCCAAGATCCCAAATCAGACCTTGTATTTAATGGGTACAGTGCACCTTGGCTCACCAGAAACCTCAACAATGTCCAAACCTGTGTTGAACGCGCTAAACCAAGCTGATGCACTAATCGTCGAAGCCAAGCTAGATGAACCTATTACGTTTCCGAATTCAAACTCGCAACCCACTACTCGCGCCGCACTAAGTCCCGATGAAATCAACCAACTTGAATCGATTGCTTCAGTGACAAAGCTCAGTGCTAAGCAGCTATTATCGCTCCCGCCATGGCAGGTAGCACTCACGCTTCAGCAATGGCAGTTTGCTTCCCTTGGATTTGAGGCAGAATATGGGGTCGAGGCACAGCTCATGGCATGGGCCGAAGTAAACAACCTATCGACACTAGGTTTGGAGTCATTACAATTTCAAATAGATCTTATTGCTAAGCAGCCAGACAACGGCCTCGACATGCTCAAACAGACAATAAACGAATGGGCAAATAGTCAGGCAAGTATCCGTTGCCTAATTGATTCCTGGCAAGCAGGTGATGATAATAATCTTGACGCCATCTTACAGGCCGAAGCATTCAACGAGCATTTTTATCACGCATTTATCTACGAACGTAATCGAAACTGGGCCTCGACCCTAGCCGAAGATGCACGCTATAAAGAAGGCATATTCTTCGTCGCTGTAGGTGCATTGCATTTGGTCGGTGATGATAGCGTTATCGAGTTACTATCCAAAAGGGGCTACACCATTGAACGTTTAACATTACCAGGCGAAGCAGACTGCTCTATGTAATGCCCAATGTAAACTGTCTTATCAGTGAGAAAAGAAACTGAGATAAATGAGCTTTATGTAGGATAAGTAGGCTGGTCGACGGCTCTCAATGACTTAAATGACTACCTTTTAGGTCTGGATTATATTTTACTCAATTAAATCAATGAATTGGATAGAAACCGGTTAGAATTTGTTAGAAAGAAAGTAAGTAGTTGGGCACTGTTTAACTCTATTTAAGGGCTGATGTTGCTTAACTCTATATTCAATTTTTCTATCATTTTCATAACGTTATTAATTTTCGACTCCAATTAAGTTCGACTTTTTTTGGAATTAAAAATTTTTTTAATCTTCTCTATTTTTTTTGATCTTTATTAGCCCTTGTTCATACTTAGCTGTATCTCGAAGTGTGAGATGTTTTCTATTAATCGTTATGAGGGATCGTTATGAAATATTTTGCCGCTTTAGTCCTAGGGTGTGTTCTTTCACTACCCGCAGTAGCCTCCAACAGTTCTGCATTGGGTCCGTACGTAGAATGCCAACTACCTGATGGCAGCCAGACTTATACTCCTATCGAACGCTGTAAACTCCTAGGGGGAGAGCGACGTTTCTAACACTTAGAGAAACTGATAATGGGCTGCTTTACTGCGAGTTCCGGCTTCGAGCCTAAGCTTTGGTATTGCAGCCTTGAATAAGGTCGTCAACGATTGGACATGAAGCACTACCATCACCTGGGCACTGTTCTAACCAAGTCTCGAGCTGAGCTTCTATTGAGCGTAGTTCTTCAATCTTAGACTTTACTTCAGCAAGTTTCTCACTTGTTCTTGTTTTGACCTCTGCGCTAGTTCTGTCAGGTCGAAACGCCAAGTCGACCATATCTCGGCATTCTTCCAAAGTAAAACCTACACGCTTGGCTTTGGCTACGACACTGAGTTGTTCAATGTGTTTTGCAGTGTAAGTTCGGTATCCGTTTTCACCGCGTAACGGAGGGGAAATCAACTTTTTCTCTTCATACAAACGAATGGACTTGGCGGTTAGGCCCGTTTTTGCTGCAACTTCACTAATATTCATAGCACCCTCTTTCGCGATACCTATGCCTTGTTGCTCAAATGATAAGTGACTCGCAATTTTCTGTACAGAACAAGTTCTCTTGCAAAAGCCGGTATTATTCGCGATGTAAAATAACTAGTATTAGTGAGACCCTACATCAAGATTGCCGTGTTGGCAAAGTACTAAGGAGTGGTAATGAAAATAGCAAAAACACTACTTGCAGGCATAGTTTTAGCCCCCACCATGGCATACTCTGCGGTTACGCTAGATGTTCCCAAAGGCCTACAACTACTGACCGTTAATGGTAAGGATGCCGGTTATTCGAATTTTGGTTTTGACTCAAAGGACGACATCGTTTTAGAAAACGGCGTCAATCAACTTGTGTTTCGCATTTCTAAAATAGTCATGGAAACAGGCTCCGATAAAACCAAGTTCAAATCTCAGCCCTTGGTAGCAACATTCGAAACCTCTGACAAAGCTATCTCTATCTCAGTGCCGAACGTTCAAACCTTACAGCAAGGAATGGAGTTCAATTCTAAACCTGAGTTTGATATTACAACGAACGGAAAGCCGATTCCCGATGTAAAAAAAGATCAACTAGGTCTCACCTTCAGCTTAACCGCTGATATGGCACAAGAAGTCAATGACTACAATCAGACCAATGCAGTAGCGAGCTTATCTCAATTTACTCAAACTTCAAAAGTTCAGGCTACAGAACTCAATAGTGATGCATACCAAGAGATGAAGTCATCATTTAAAAGCGCGTCATATGAAGAACGTAAAAAGTTCCTAACTTGGGCAATTAGCAACTTAGAAGAATAGCGGTTCAAAAGTATCATGACCCAAACACACAAAGCCTGCTCGAAAGCAGGCTTTTTTATTATTACTGACACTTAATCTTAGCAAAACATTTTAATCTAAACCAAAAACGGCCCCATTATATGGGGCCAAAATGACAGTGTTTGAGATTTAATTAGAAGTAGTATTCTAGACCTAGACCCCAACCAAACTCTGCAGAAGAGTTATCTTTAGAGATCATGTAAGGACGTACATATGTAATGGCAGAATCATCTAGGAAATATAGAGCCTGTGCCGAAACAATATAGTCTGCGTAACCATCCGTATCGGTATCATCAATTTTAGGCTCTAGGTTTGCCGCATAATTTAGCTTGAACTGCCAGTTTTCAACACCGCTAAATACGGCACCCAGCGAGTAGCTATTTTGAGAGATCTTAGAACCATATTGAAGAAGATCGTTGTCATCTTTATCTTTGAGCTCTTTATAATCTGCTTCCTCGTACTTCCATGCGCCGTTAAAGCCAAACGTATCGAAGTTTAGTTCAAAGCCTAGTAATCCTGCTTGTGTATCTGAGCGACCATTTACTGTGTCTTTATCCCCAATAAGAGGTGCACCAGGGTTTTGCTTCAAGAAGTTTTGGTAAGCAGAGTTCAATGTGTCAAACTTACGGTCCTTACCATACTCATAACCACCGTGCAGTGTCAGTACGCCAACGCTGTAGTGTGCACCTAGTCCATAGAAGTTCGAATCCGCACTCGCTTCATCACCGCGACCCGCTGCTAGGTTGAAAGTGAAACCGCCAAGGTTTGCAGAATCATAGCGAACCATATTTGATTGACGATCGTAGCGTGCACCACCTAGTACATCACCACCCCAGTCAAAGATAGCGCCAGCTCGTTGACCCGAGTAAGGCCAGTCAATCACTTCATAAAGTGGAGTAAGCATACGACCGATACGGATTCGACCAGCGTCTTCAAACTCAAAACCACCGTAGGTATCACGAACACCAAGTCCACTACCAGCGCCATCGTCACCAACGTTACCGCCTTCAAGCTGCCAGATAAATTTAGGACCGCGTGCCAGTTCGTGAGAACCACGCAAACCGAAGCGAGATTCGTTCTCTAGCTTAATTGGAGCGTCACCACCACCAATTTTATCTTCACCAAATTGCCATACAGAAAGAGCAATCTGACCATATAGATCTACTGTATCTGTTGCTGGTTTCGCTTGAACGGCACCTGCCATTGTTAATGAAGCCACTGCTGCACCTAGAAGAGTGCGTTTAAACATTTTTTCCATGGAATAAACTCCTAAAAATGGGTATAGCTGTTGTCAATAATTCACTCTTAAGTTGGCCGCCGAAGAACAAATTACTTCCTTTTTATTTATAACCAGAACTTCCGATTAATTTTGCTGTCTACACTGTGTGTATCCATATTCACAAGACTAACTTCGCGAGAAAAAATATCAATTTAAGACTTATTTTTGGTAAAAAAAATAGGAGGCACTACAAAGTTTGGGGTGAGTTATTGATGGAGATCTTATTTTTAATCCTAACTTTAATGAAATGCTTTACATTCATTAATAAAAAGCAATAGCGCGAAAACTACACCAATTAATGTGAAGTGACTCGCACCAATATTTTTTCATCAAAATAAATTAAAAATAAGTGAGTTATTCATTTGCTGTTTGGCTATTAATATTCTAAACAGCAATTATTTGAAGTGACTCGCAAAAACAGCCCCGATATATAATCGGGGCTGTTTATTAAATTAATAAAAGACTATTGAATCAGCTCTATCAAATCCGCTTCGGTTCTAACTTCGATACCTAGCTCTTGCGCTTTCGCAAGTTTCGACCCAGCGTTGTCTCCGGCGAATAATATATCTGTCTTCTTAGATACGCTACCCGTGACTTTAGCCCCTAGTGCCTGAAGCGCCGCTTTCGCATCATTTCGGTTGAGTACAGACAGTGAACCTGTCAGTACCACCGTTTTGCCTTCCAATGGCTGTGGTGTGTCTGCTGCTACCTCTTCAATATCAGGCCAGTGAATACCTGCTTCGATAAGGGCAGCAATCACGTTTTGATTAAGCTCAGCCTTAAAGAAGAACTGAATATGCTTAGCAACAATCTCACCAACATCTTGAACTTCAATGAGCTGTTCATGTGTGGCCTGACTAATAGCATCCAGTGTTTTGAAATGCGCGGCCAAGTTTGCTGCCGTAGCCTCTCCAACCTCACGAATGCCGAGGGAATATAAGAAGCGCGCTAGTGTCGTTTCTTTCGATACGTTCAGGGCATTCACCACATTCTGAGCAGACTTTGGCCCCATTCGCTCTAGAATTGTTAATTGACCAGCAGATAAACGGAATAGATCAGCCGGTGTTTCCACCATTTCCTTATCGACTAATTGCTCTATGACCTTTTCACCTAACCCATCCACATCTAGGGCTTTTCGAGAAACGAAGTGTTTCAGCGCCTCTTTACGCTGCGCCTGACACACTAAACCGCCAGTACATCGAGCAACGGCTTCCCCTTCAATACGCTCAACTAAAGAAGAGCACACTGGGCAGTGCGTTGGAAACTCGATGTCTTTTTGCATCATCGGGTCTGCGCTCAGGTACAAAAGACACGATCTGAGGAATAACATCTCCCGCTCGGCGGATAATCACGCTGTCGCCCACTTTTACGCCCAAGCGCTCAATCTCATCGGCGTTGTGCAGCGTTGCATTACTGACAGTCACTCCACCAACAAATACTGGCTCAAGTTTGGCTACTGGGGTGATGGCTCCAGTGCGCCCTACTTGAAAATCTACAGAGTTCAAGACTGTGATTTCTTCTTGTGCCGGAAACTTATAAGCAATCGCCCAACGTGGGGCGCGAGCAACAAAACCCAGCTGCTCTTGCAAAGCGACATTATCGACCTTAATCACCACGCCATCAATTTCGTATGCAAGTGCTTCACGCTTTTCTTGGATTTCTTTGTGGTAGGCTTTGACTTCCTCAATACTATTGACGCGTTTAGTTTCTGGGCCCATCGGGAAACCAAGCGATTTTAGCTTCAAGAAGCGGTCATAGTGACTGGCAGGAAGCTCGGTGCCCTCGACAACCCCTAGGCTATAGGCGTAAAAGCTAAGTGGGCGCTTCGCTGTGATACGAGAATCTAGCTGACGCAAACTGCCAGCTGCGGCATTTCTTGGGTTAACGAATACCTTCTCACCTTTTTTCGCCGCTTGCTCGTTGAGTTTCTCAAAGCCCGCCTTCGGCATAAAGACCTCACCACGAACTTCGATACGAGCCGGAATATCATCACCTTGAAGCTTGAGAGGTATTGCACTGATAGTACGAACGTTTTCTGTAATGTTTTCGCCCGTCGTACCATCACCTCGTGTCGCGGCTTGTACTAGCGTGCCATTTTCGTAGAGAAGGCTTACGGCCAAGCCGTCAAGCTTCACTTCACAGCAATAGGCGCCAACATCCGTGCGATTCAGTCGCTCTGAGACGCGCTTGTTAAAGCCATCTAAGTCTTCATCTGAGAACGCATTGTCCAGCGACAACATTGGTATTTCATGTTGAACTTGGCTGAAGCTATCAAGAGGTAGACCGCCCACTCGCTGGCTTGGCGAGTCCACTGTCACCCATTCTGGGTGTTCAGCTTCAATACTAAGTAGCTCTTGCATAAGACGATCATATTCAACGTCTGGGATTTCAGGGCTGTCTTCAACATAGTACTTCACACCGTGATAATGAAGCTGTTGTTTGAGTTCGTTTAATCGTTGTTGCGACATGTTATACCTTGATAGTACTGATAAAAAAGGCTCCATAGGAGCCTTTTTTGCTTCGATTTAATTCAGATTACGCGCTGGCTTTTGCCAGGTTAAATTCTTTGATCTGTTGACGGTATGCGTCCAGTCTCGTTGGCGTAATAAGGTTGCGTCTGTCATCCAATACGTTGCCACCGAGATCGTCAGAGATCTGCTGCGCTGTACGTAACATCAGCTTGAAATTTTGGTCTGCTTCGCCAAAACAAGGTAGCGTCATAAAGAATGAGATACCTTTAGTGGTAAAGGTTGCTGGGTCGTCATGTTGAAGCGTGCCTGGTTGCATCATGTTCGCGACACTAAACAGCACTTTACCTGTACCCGACAAATCAGCGTGGCGGTGGAAAATATCCATCTCACCGTAAATAAGACCGTTTTGACGCATACTGTCGAACAATTCTGTTCCGTTGAAAAGGTGCATCACCAGAGCAATGTACGTTGAGCACTAAGACTTCCATCTCTGGTTCTTTTGGTTCCACCGGCTCTTGGGCTACTGCTGGTGCTACTGGCTCAGAGATACTCACTGGCGCTTCTGGCTCTTCAAGTTCTTCGCCAATGTCATCATTGAGCGCGTCAAGATCGATTCTCGGCTCAACTGCATCAATATCATCATCTTTACTAGCAGAAAACGATGGCAGAGGCTCTTCCTCTTGAGTTTCAACAACTGCAGTTGGCGTTGGTTCTTCTACAGGCGCGCTTTGGATACTAACGGGCGCTTCCTGTAACTCTGGTTCAGGTTGTTCCGCCTGCTGCTGGATTGGCGTCTCTTCTGGTAGCGTATCATCCAGTGGATCATAAGCAGGCTTCTGCTCATTTAATCCAAAATCCGGCTCTGTGCGTGTCTTTCTGATAATCTCAAAATCATCTTCAGGAGCAACGTAGTCAGCGTCAGCGTTGTCATTTTCGTCTAACTTACCTAGAGGTCGATCGCCAAATTTCTTCTGGCCTTCCTTTTTGCTCGACCACAAACCGTGGAACAGTAGCGCCGCAATAGCCAAGGCACCGACAATAATGAGTACGAATCGCAATTCCTGCATTGTTTGCTCTCAATGTTAAAAATAGTCCTTAAAGAAGCGCTTACACACTTCAGCTTTCTCTACTTTACCAAAACTCTATAGATGATTAGAACACCTAAGTATAAGAAGTTTGTGATTTCATGAAGCCTTTTTTGTTATAGTCGGGTGCATTCGCATCGCTAATACCGAAGAAAGGACACCAATTTTGAACAAAGCAAACACTGGGTTTGGCTACTTCATGCAAGGTTTTCAAATCGCTTTCACTCCTGGGATCCGACGCTACGTGTTGTTACCATTACTCGCTAACATCATTCTAGTGGGTTCTGCGATGTACTACCTTTTCTCTAATTTAAATGCATGGATTGAAGGTTGGCTAGGCTATCTACCAGAATTTTTATCATGGCTTAGCTATATCCTTTGGCCTTTGTTAGCGCTTACTATCCTTGCGACCTTTTCCTACTTTTTTAGTACCTTAGCCAACTTTATTGCGGCGCCGTTCAACGGCCTGCTTGCCGAGAAAGTTGAAGAGCAGTTAACCGGAAACAAGGTCAATGATGAAGGCCTAATGAGTGTCGTCAAAGATGTGCCGAGAATAATGGCTCGTGAATGGCGCAAACTCCTGTACACCTTGCCAAAAGCCATCGGTCTGTTTCTTTTGCTGCTGATACCCGCCATTGGGCAAACGATCGGTCCTTTTGCTTGGTTCATCTTTACCGCGTGGATGCTGGCTATTCAGTACTGTGACTACCCGTTTGATAACCACAAAGTCCCGTTTAACGACATGCGATTGTCGTTAAAGCAAAAGCAAGGCAAAGCCTATAGTTTTGGAATGTTGGTGTCACTGTTCACCGCGATTCCAATTCTGAACCTGTTTATCGTTCCTGTATCGGTTTGTGGGGCGACAGCAATGTGGGTGCAAGAATTCCGCGACCAATACAAGTAGACGCGAGATAAAACGTCGATGTTCCTTATTTTATGGTAAGGAACATCGCAACAGGAACATTAAGGCTTTAAAGGCTGGCGACTAAAGGTTTTGTTGCCACACTTACCACAATCGCTGATTACCGTTGGATGATTGTACTCGGTCTTATGGCCACACTCTTCACAAACCAGTACACCCAAGCCAATCATTTCTCCAGAGGTGTACACACCTTGATGTTCAAGGTCTTGGAACAACTCGACCCACTCGACTCTCGTCTTGTCGGTAATGTCCAATAATCCCTGCCAAATCGAGTTCGCAATCATCAAATAAAAAGGACCGCTTTTGCTCTCCTCATAGTTGTCAGCGAACTCTTTCAGATCCGACTTCACATACGCTGAGATCAGTGCCATTTCGTCCTTGGTCATATCGTTGGCTGCCTCGACAACTTGCCCTGACTTTTCAAGCACGTGCTGTAGCTCATCCGGGCTGTGTTTGAGATTCTCAACCACGTCTTCGATCATTTCTTCATAACTGGTTTTACGCTTAGGCATACATCCCCCTATTTACCCCAATACGATGAAGGCTATATTGGCTATTGTTGACCGAGCTTCCTTTAGGTATTCTATGACGATCTATTAGTCTCTGTATTAACAGAACTCACAAATTCCAAGATAACCGGACATCATCGATGCAAGAACAATACAACCCACAAGACATTGAACGTAAAGTTCAACAGCATTGGGACAACAATGAAACCTTTGTTGTAAGTGAAGACCCAAATAAAGAAAAATTCTACTGCCTGTCAATGTTCCCTTACCCAAGTGGACGACTGCACATGGGTCACGTACGTAACTACACGATCGGTGATGTGGTATCTCGTTTCCAACGCCTGCAAGGTAAAAACGTAATGCAACCAATTGGTTGGGATGCGTTTGGTCTACCTGCAGAAAACGCTGCAGTTAAAAACAACACAGCTCCTGCGCCATGGACTTACGAAAACATCGAATACATGAAAAACCAGCTTAAACTGCTTGGTTTTGGCTACGACTGGAACCGTGAGTTCGCTACTTGTACGCCTGAGTACTACCGCTGGGAGCAAGAGTTCTTCACTAAGCTTTACGAAAAAGGCCTAGTGTACAAGAAGACCTCTTCGGTAAACTGGTGTCCAAATGACCAAACTGTTCTTGCAAACGAACAGGTTGAAGACGGCTGCTGCTGGCGCTGTGATACTCCGGTTGAGCAAAAAGAGATTCCACAGTGGTTCATTAAGATCACTGAGTACGCACAAGAGCTTCTTGATGACCTAGACAACCTTGAAGGTTGGCCAGACATGGTTAAGACCATGCAGCGCAACTGGATTGGTCGCTCTGAAGGTGTTGAACTGAAATTTGCCGTTAACGGTCAACAAGATCTAGAAGTCTACACAACGCGTCCAGATACCCTAATGGGTGTGACTTACGTGGGTATTGCAGCAGGTCACCCTCTAGCGGCGATCGCAGCTGAGAACAACCCTGAGCTTGCAGCGTTCATCGAAGAGTGCAAAAACAACAAGGTTGCGGAAGCTGAGCTTGCGACAATGGAGAAGAAAGGTATGGCGACTGGCCTTACTGCTATTCATCCATTAAACGGTCGTGAGGTGCCAGTTTATGTGGCTAACTTCGTACTGATGGACTACGGCACAGGCGCGGTTATGGCGGTTCCTGGTCACGACCAACGCGACTTTGAGTTTGCGACTAAGTACGGTCTAGATATTCTTCCTGTCATTCAGCCTGATGATGGCAGCGAGCTGAACATCTCTGAAGAAGCATACACTGAGAAAGGCGTACTGTTTAACTCTGGTGAGTTCGATGGTCTTGAATTCCAAGCGGCATTCGATGCGATCGCAGCAAAACTGGAAGCTGAAGGCAAAGGTCACAAGACTGTGAACTTCCGTCTACGCGATTGGGGTGTATCTCGTCAACGTTACTGGGGCGCACCAATCCCAATGGTAACGACTGAAGATGGTGAAGTTCACCCAGTGCCTGCTGACCAACTACCCGTTATTCTTCCAGAAGACGTGGTTATGGACGGCGTGACTAGCCCAATCAAAGCAGATAAAGAATGGGCGAAGACTACATTTAACGGCGAACCTGCACTTCGTGAAACGGACACGTTCGATACGTTTATGGAGTCTTCTTGGTACTACGCACGTTACTGTTCACCGCAAGCTGACGACATCCTAGATCCAGAAAAAGCAAACTACTGGCTACCAGTAGACCAGTACATCGGTGGTATCGAGCACGCTTGTATGCACCTACTGTACTCTCGCTTCTTCCACAAACTGCTTCGTGACGCAGGTTATGTCACCTCTGACGAGCCGTTCAAGCAGCTACTATGTCAAGGCATGGTGCTAGCAGACGCGTTCTACTACGAGAACGATAAAGGCGGTAAAGAGTGGGTTGCACCAACAGACGTAGCGGTTGAGCGTGACGGTAAAGGTCGCATCACTTCTGCGAAAGACAACCAAGGCCGTGACGTTGAGCACTCAGGCATGATCAAGATGTCTAAGTCAAAGAACAACGGTATCGACCCTCAAGAGATGGTAGACAAGTACGGTGCAGATACAGTACGTCTATTCATGATGTTTGCATCACCTGCAGACATGACGCTTGAGTGGCAAGAGTCTGGCGTTGAAGGTGCTAACCGCTTCCTTAAACGTGTTTGGAAACTGGTTAATGAACACTCATCGAAAGGCGCAGCAGAAGCAGTCGACACAGCCGCGCTTTCTGGTGACCAAAAAGCACTTCGTCGCGACGTTCACAAGACTATCGCAAAAGTAACGGACGATATCGACCGCCGTCAAACGTTCAACACTGCTATTGCAGCTATCATGGAACTGATGAACAAGCTAGCGAAGGCTCCTCAAGAGTCAGCGCAAGATCGTGCGATTCTAGATGAAGCGCTAAAAGCAGTAGTGGCAATGCTTTACCCAATCACTCCACATATCTCATTTGAAATGTGGGCTGCTCTGGGTGAGTCTGACATTGACAACGCAGTATGGCCAACGCATGACGAGAAAGCCCTTGTTGAAGACGAGAAGCTGATCGTTGTTCAAGTAAACGGCAAACTGCGCGCTAAGCTGACTGTGGCTGCTGACGCCTCTAAAGAGCAAGTTGAAGAGCTTGGTCTGAACGACGAGAACGTCACTAAGTTCACAGATGGCAAAACTGTTCGTAAAGTGATCTATGTACCAGGTAAGCTACTGAATATTGTAGCGAACTAATCATCATCACTTTATGATATTAAGAGTCGCAGTTTACCACTGCGGCTCTTTTGTCCATTTTAAGCAAAGCCTTATCTAAGTGTCTGTTCAGGGACTTACATAAGCCTTTTCAATGAGAGTCTTCGGTAGCTATGTTTCGATTCAAACAAAAACTAACACAAGCCAGTTTTATTATTCTTCTCTCTTCTTTACTGACAGCGTGTGGATTCCAGTTGCGTGGCGAGTACTCGGTACCTGAAGACATTACCGCCATTTCGGTCACCAGTTTTGACCAATACAGCAAGATCACTCGTCTTATCAAAGAGCAACTGCGTTTGAATCAGATTGATCTCGTTTCACCGAGCAAAGACGTGCCAAATATCCATATTACCGGTGAAACCATTACCGATCGCACCCTCTCGCTGTACCAAAACACGCGTGCTGCAGAAAAAGAAGTCGTCTACGAAGTTAACTACCGTGTGACCGTACCGAATCTCGGCTCTAAAGATTTTACCGCGACCATGACCCGCAGCTACCTTGATAACCCGCTATCTGCACTAGCGAAGTCTGCTGAACGTAAGCTTATCGAAGATGAGATGCGCGAATTTTCCGCGCAGCAAATGATGCGCCAGATGGCTCGCCTTAAGACAGAAATCGAGGAGTACGAAGAACAGCAACTCCTTGAAGACACAAACACGCCAGCCGACGCTAAGTCATAATAGGTAGTTCGCTGTGAGAATATTTGCGGACAGGCTTGTTGAGCACCTAGCGAAACAGTGGCATCACTGCTTCATGCTATTTGGCAACGAGCCACTATTCGTTCAAGAAAGCCGTGACGGCATTGTCAAACACGCCAAACAACTCGGTTTTGAGGAGCACCATCGTTTTAGTATCGATAATTCCCTAGACTGGAACGAAGTGTATGACTGCACCCAGGCGCTAAGCCTGTTTTCATCGAAGCAGATCATCGAACTCTCGGTACCAGAATCGGGAATAAATGCGGGAACGGCAAAGCATCTTGCAGAAATAGCGCCCCAATTGCATGACGACATCGTACTTATCATTACCGGAACAAAGCTCACAAGAGCGCAAGAGTCCGCTAAATGGTTTAAAGCACTCAATGCCTGCTTGGTTAGCTGTAACACGCCTGACATCAAACAACTGCCGCAATGGGTAATGAGACGCTGTCGAGCCAACAATTTGACTCCAGACGGTGAAGCTGTGCAACTGCTTTGCCAGTGGCACGAGGGCCATCTTTTTGCCCTTTCTCAGAGTCTTGAGAAGCTAGGGCTACTCTACCCTGATGGACAGCTCAATCTCATTCGAGTGCAAGAATCGTTAAGTCGACACAATCATTTTACCGTCTTCCACTGGGTTGATGCGCTGCTTGAAGGCAAGCCAAAGCGTGCGCACCGTATACTGACACAACTGGAATCTGAAGGCGTTGAGGCGACGATTTTGCTGCGTACCATCCAAAAAGAGCTGACGCAGCTTTCTAAGATGCAGCAGATGCTTAAGCAGTCATCGATTAGAGAAGTGTTTGATAAGTTTAGGATTTGGCAAAACAAGAAGCCGCTGTATAGTGCGGCACTGAATCGCCTAACGCCTGAAAAGCTGCACCAAGCGATCCAACTGCTCACCGCCATCGAGATTCAGGTTAAAACCCAATATGAGCTGAGTCCTTGGCCTTACTTGCAGCAGTTGACGCTTAACCTGAGTAGCGCTGACAACAGCTTGTCTTTACAACCATAAAATCGTGATATAATTAGCGATCGATTGAGTACACGTACTCCACTATTCAAAAAAACACTGAGGAATCTCTTTTGCAACGCGAAGAATTGAAACTGTTTCTAGCTGATAAAGCGGACGATATGAAAGCCCAAGACATTGTCACTATTGATGTTGAAGGTAAGTCCAGCGTCACAGACTTTATGATCGTCTGTACCGGCACCTCTAGAAGACACGTCATTTCAATTGCCGATCATGTTGCTTCAGAAGTGAAAAAAGTAGGACTTGAGCCTTTGGGCATCGATGGTGATACCGAGGGTGAATGGGTCGTGCTGGATATGGGCTCTACCATGCTGCATGTAATGCAAGAAGAGCACCGCGAGCTGTATCAACTAGAAAAGCTTTGGAGCTAGTGGTTTGAAACTACAACTGATCGCAGTCGGTACCAAAATGCCCAAATGGGTTGAGGAAGGCTTTCAAGAGTATCGCCGACGCTTCCCACACGACATGCCACTTGAGCTCATCGAAATAACAGCAGGTAAGCGTGGCAAAAATGCGGATATCGCGCGCATCCTTCAAAAAGAAGGCGAAGCGATGCTTGCCGCGGTTCCAAAAGGCAACCGCATTGTCACGTTGGATATCCCAGGTAAGAAATGGGATACGCCTCAGCTTGCTGAGCAGCTTGAGAGTTGGAAGCTCGACGGTCGAGATGTGTCGATCTTAATTGGAGGCCCTGAGGGACTAGCACCAGCATGTAAGGCTGCTGCAGACCAAAGCTGGTCTTTGTCTGCACTGACACTGCCTCACCCGCTTGTGCGCATTGTAATGGCTGAAAGCTTATACCGAGCTTGGTCGATTACCGCTAACCATCCGTATCACAGAGAGTAATTTAGCGAGCGATGAAACGTAAACGCAGCCAGATACGGGATCATCAGGCCGAAGCGCGACTTTTCAAAAGTCGCGCCATTGTGGCTTTTGTTGCTATCGTTGCTATGGTGTTAGTGCTCGTCGCTAACCTCTACAACATCCAAGTCAACCAGTATCAAGACTATAAAACCCGCTCCAACGACAACCGCATAAAAGTCGTGCCTATCGCACCAAACCGTGGACTCATCTATGACCGAAACGGTATCTTGCTTGCAGAAAATCGTCCGGTTTTTAACTTAGAAATCACCCCAGAGAAAGTCAAAGACATGGATGCCACCATCCAAGCGCTGCGACAGTATCTGGATATTTCGCCTGAGCGTGAAGAAGCCTTCAACCGAGACCGCAAGCGAACTCGCCGCTTTAAGTCGATTCCGATACTGACGCAGTTGACGGAAGATCAAGTCGCCGTTTTTTCTGTGCATCAGCACAAATTCCCTGGTGTAGAGATTGCTGCCAATCTAAAACGTTTTTATCCGTATGGTGATGTCCTCACTCACGTGATTGGTTATGTGTCTCGAATTAATGACCGAGACATGCGACGCCTCATCCGCGAAGAAAAAGATGCCAACTATCAGGCGACTCGTGATATCGGTAAATTGGGTATCGAGCGCTACTATGAGGATATTTTGCATGGCACGGCAGGCTATCAAGAAGTTGAGGTAAACAGCCGTGGTCGAGTCCTTCGCACGCTTAAGTTTGTGCCGCCCGTTCCGGGGAAAGATATTGTCCTTAACCTTGATATCGTACTCCAGTTAAAGGTACACAAACTGCTCGATGGTCGACGTGGATCGGCTATCATTCTTGACCCGAGTGATAACGGTGTACTGGCGATGGTGTCCAGCCCAAGTTATGACCCGAACGCTTTTGTAAACGGTATCTCAGGCAAAGGGTACCGAGCATTACTGGAAGACAAAAACCGCCCACTAGTAAACCGTGCGACACTGGGTATCTATCCACCAGCGTCAACTGTTAAACCGTTTATTGCTGTTGGTGCACTTCAAGAAGGTGTGATTACCACTAAAACGACGCGTAATGACCCCGGCTACTGGCGTATTCCAAACTCTAAAACGCGCCCATTCCGTGACTGGCTGCGTTGGGGACATGGTAAGGTCGATATTCTAAAAGCGATCGAGGAGTCGGTTGATACCTTCTACTATCAAATTGCTTACGATATGGGTATTGATCGCCTATCCAAGTGGATGATGATGTTCGGCTTCGGTGACTACACGGGTATTGATATCTATGAAGAGAGCAAGGCCAACATGCCAACACGTGAGTGGAAAATGGCAAGACACCGCACCCCATGGTATCAAGGTGACACAATCCCTGTTGGTATCGGGCAAGGCTACTGGACTGCAACGCCAATGCAGATAGCGAAGGCAACATCGGTGCTCGTGAATCGCGGTGAAGTGCTCTCACCTCACCTGCTGCGCGCAACCATAGAAAATGGCGACAGCTTTGATCATCAAACATTGAGTGAAGTGGACTCTAGGCCGCCTATTTCGGGTGTACAAGAACGCTATTGGGATATCGCTCTAGAAGGCATGCGCCGCGTAAACCACGGTGTGAAAGGCACGGCTCGACGCGCTTTCGCCAATATGCCTTATCAAAGTGGTGGTAAATCGGGTACAGCGCAGGTATTTAGCTTGGCAGAAGACGAAGAATATAATGCCGAAGAGCTAGCTGAACACCTGAAAGACCACGCGTTGTTTACCGGCTTCGCCCCGTTTGAAAACCCTGAGGTCGTGGTCACCGTCGTTCTCGAGAACGCCGGTGGTGGTTCGAGTAACGGTGCGCCAGTGGCTCGACAACTGTTCGATTTGGCATTGGCAGAAAAGGAAGAGAGTGAAGAAGAATGAGATTTGATCCTTCCACCGGTCAAAGCCGAGTGATGTTTGAGCGCTTTCACATCGACCTCCCCCTTGTGCTTGGCGTTTTAGCCCTTATGGGATTTGGCTTAGTCGTCATGTACAGTGCCAGTGGGCAAAGTATGGCAATGATGGACAGACAGGCGATGCGCATGGTCCTGGCACTGGTTGTAATGGTCGTGCTAGCTCAAATTTCACCACGGACTTACGAAAGCCTAGCGCCTCTGATGTTCTTTGCCGGCGTGTTACTTCTGTTTGGGGTACTGTTTTTCGGTGAAGCCTCTAAAGGCGCTCAGCGCTGGCTAAACCTAGGGTTCGTTCGCTTTCAGCCTTCGGAGCTTCTCAAACTCGCCGTGCCGCTTATGGTCGCTCGCTACATAGGTAAACGCTCACTACCAATTACATTCCAAACCTTGATCATATCCCTGGTCATGGTGTTTGTCCCGACGGTTTTGATCGCTAAACAGCCCGATTTGGGGACCTCTATTCTAATCGCAGCATCAGGCATCTTTGTTATCTTCTTAGCAGGTATCAGTTGGAAGATTATCTTTGGTGCCGCCATGGCTCTCGGCGCTTTTGTGCCTGTGCTGTGGTTCTTCCTCATGCGCGAATACCAAAAGGTTCGTGTAAGAACGCTGTTTGACCCAGAGTCTGATCCGCTTGGTGCTGGCTATCATATTATCCAAAGTAAGATCGCGATTGGCTCCGGTGGTATTGCCGGTAAAGGTTGGATGCAGGGAACTCAGTCTCAGTTAGAATTCCTACCAGAGCGCCATACCGACTTCATCTTTGCTGTGATTGCTGAAGAATGGGGAATGGTTGGCATTCTGATTCTTTTAGCACTTTACCTGTTCATTATTGGGCGCGGTTTGTATCTCGCCAGCTCTGCTCAAACTGCATTCGGTCGAATGATGGCTGGCAGTATCGTACTGAGCTTCTTCGTTTATGTTTTTGTAAATATTGGTATGGTGAGCGGTATATTACCGGTTGTTGGTGTACCATTGCCGCTCATTAGTTACGGTGGAACCTCCATGGTGACTCTGATGGCTGGTTTTGGCATCTTAATGTCCATACATACACACAGAAAAGCATTCTCAAAGGCGACTTAATGAACAAATGGAACTTTCAATGGCGTGCCCAACTCAACTGGCTTTGGCTAGCATTAGGTGTCGCCGTTCTTGCGGGATGCTCATCATCATCGGACAGTCGTTATGACATCAAAGATGATGTCGCACCTTCAACGCCAATTTCGGTCGACCATATTGAAGGTGCTCAGCCAAAGTATGAGCCATACAGTTTAGGTGGTAACAAGAACTATACGTTACGTGGCAAGAGCTATACCGTTGTTAAAGATGCCGAGGGTTTCAAAGAGAGTGGCCAAGCATCTTGGTACGGTAAGAAGTTTCACGGTCACTTAACGTCAAATGGCGAAGTGTATGACATGTACTCCATGTCCGCGGCGCACAAAACGCTGCCATTGCCGAGCTACGTTAAAGTGAAAAACCTCGACAATGGCAAAGAGACAATTGTTCGGGTTAATGACCGCGGACCTTTCCATGATGGACGCATCATCGACTTAAGCTATGCCGCGGCGAGCAAACTCGACGTAATTAAAACGGGCACGGCAAACGTTGAAATTGAAGTCATCATCGTCGAAAAACCGTCGAGTCAGCATAAACTCGACCAACACCCTGAATACACGATCCAAGTGGCAGCATCGCCACACAAAGATCGCATCAATGAATTGTCAAAGCAGTTGGCAGAAAAGCTATCCGTCGAGACCTTCTTAACCCCTGTGAACAGTAACTACCGCTTGATGTTAGGTCCGTTTAAAGACTACAAGCAGACGCAGGACGTGCTAGAACAGGTGCAAAAGATTGGTTATCCCTCAGCTTTCGTCAAAAAACTGTAAACATCATTGACATAAATAACTGTTGTTACTTAGTGTAAGCTATCTAGTTTGTAGCAAACATTCTGTTACTATACGAACTATTACTAAAACGCATTCGAAATGAATAAGAATAAGTCTTCTATGAAATTTGTAACCACTATTGCTCTTTCCGCAACTTTGGCAGCCACTTCTGCTACTGCGGCACCTGTTGTCATGCCTGATGCGCCTCAAATCGCAGCCAAAGGCTTTGTTTTGATGGACTACAACTCTGGTAAAGTTCTAGCTGAGAAAGAGATGAACACCCAGCTTCATCCAGCTAGCCTGACAAAAATGATGACCAGCTACGTCATCGGTCAAGAGCTTAAGCGTGGTAATATTACGCCACAAGATGAAGTGACTATCAGCAAGAATGCTTGGGCTAAGAACTTCCCAGATTCATCTAAAATGTTCATCGAAGTCGGCACAAAAGTCACCGTTGATGAGCTTAACAAAGGCATCATCATTCAATCGGGTAACGATGCTTGTGTCGCAATGGCGGAGCACATTGCGGGCTCAGAAGACGCGTTCGTTGACCTAATGAACGCTTGGGCGAAGTCGATTGGCATGACCAACTCACACTTTGCTAACGTACACGGTCTAGACAATCCAAACCTGTATTCAACACCGTATGACATGGCTTTGCTTGGCCGCGCACTTATCAAAGATGTGCCTGACGAGTACCGTGTCTACTCTGAGAAGAAATTTACCTACAACGGCATCACCCAATACAACCGTAACGGTCTACTTTGGGACAAGAGCATGAACGTTGATGGCATCAAAACCGGTCACACAAGCAAAGCGGGTTACAGCCTAGTGAGCTCTGCGACTGAAGGTAAGATGCGTCTTGTCGCAGTAGTGATGGGCACTAAAAACGCTAATGCTCGTAAATCAGAAAGCAAAAAGCTACTGAGCTACGGCTTCCGCTTCTTCGAAACGGTAAATCCACACAAAGCAGACGAAACCTTCGTTGAAGAAAAAGTGTGGATGGGTGACAAAGACGCAGTCGCACTTGGCGTCGATCAGGACACCTATGTCACGCTGCCACGCGGTCAAGCGAAAAACCTAAAAGCCAGCTTCGTACTTGAAAAACAGCTAGAAGCACCAATATCTAAAGGCGATGTAGTTGGTAAGCTATACTATCAACTAGAAGGCGAAGACGTAGCTGAATACCCGCTGCTTGCTCTTGAAGATGTTCAAGAAGGTAGCCTGTTCAGCCGCTTGTGGGATTACATCGTATTACTTTTCAAGAGCTTTTTCTAAGCCTTAGCGTTTAACGCAAAAGTAATCGAGTCATCGTAAAGCCGCTTAAAGCGGCTTTACTTTTTCATTGGCTTGAGATCGTCCACGTAAGGCATTACTATTCGCACCGTTATAAAGAATTGGTATTTTTTGGAGTCCCTATTATGTTGACCATCAACTCTGATGCAAAACTCAAAGACCTACTAGAGTTCCCTTGCTCTTTTACCTTCAAAGTGATGGGTTACGCAAAACCAGAACTTCCTGAAAAAGTGTTGGAAGTGATCCAACGCCACGCGCCAGGGGACTACAGCCCAACCATTAAGCCAAGTGCGAAAGGCAACTACCATGCTGTATCTATCAACATCACAGCAACCTCAATCGAGCAGGTAGAGACCCTTTATAAAGAACTTGGTGAGATCGACATTGTTCGCATGGTTCTGTAAAAATTTGAAACTTTAAATTTTTTTTGAAAGCAGCTTAGGCTGCTTTCTTTTTTATTTATCAATAAGATAAAAAATCCGCATCATACATTGGTTAAGAATTCGTTATTTATTGGTAGTTCAAAACCATCAACATGTTTATAATGCGAATACTTTATTAAGTGGCAGCGAGGTGACTGGTGGAAAATCAGCTAGTTGTAAGGAAGCTTGGGCGAAAAGACTATGAACCTGTCTGGAAAGCCATGCATGATTTCACTGACAATCGAACAGACGACACACGAGACGAAGTGTGGTTAGTGGAACACAACCCTGTCTTTACTCAGGGACAAGCAGGTAAAAGAAGAGCACCTACTCAATACTGGTGATATCCCCGTCATTCAAAGCGATCGCGGCGGTCAGGTAACCTACCATGGTCCTGGTCAGCTCGTGGCCTACTTTCTTATCAACTTACGTCGTAAAAAGCTTGGCGTTCGCGAGCTGGTTACGCACATCGAAAACCTCGTTATCAAGACACTTAACGCGTATGATATTGAGTCAGCAGCACGACCGGATGCCCCTGGAGTGTATGTCGATGGTAAAAAAGTCTGTTCGCTCGGTCTGCGTATCCGTAAAGGGTGCTCATTCCACGGACTGGCACTCAACATAAATATGGATCTCTCCCCTTTCCTTCGTATCAACCCTTGTGGCTATGCTGGGATGGAAATGGTTCAAGTGAGCCAGCTGGGTGGTCCTAAAGAGGTCTCGACTGTCGAAGACCAAATGATCAAAGCACTATTAGAAATACTTGATTACGAGCAAGTAGAATTCAGCGAAGAAGCATAAGACGATGAGCAAACCTATCCAAATGGAAAAAGGCGTCAAATACCGTGACGCTGACAAGATGGCACTGATTCCCGTAAAGAACATGCCTACCGAGCAAAAAGAAATCCTTCGTAAACCTGAATGGATGAAGATCAAGCTGCCAGCAGACAGCCAACGTATTCAAGACATCAAGTCTGCGATGCGCAAAAACGATCTTCACTCGGTATGTGAGGAAGCATCATGCCCTAACCTGGCTGAGTGTTTTAACCACGGTACGGCAACTTTTATGATCCTTGGTGCTATCTGTACTCGTCGTTGCCCTTTCTGCGATGTAGCTCATGGCCGTCCAAATGCACCTGAAGCGGGTGAGCCGCAAAAGCTTGCTCAAACCATCAAAGATATGAAGCTTAAATACGTCGTGGTGACCTCTGTTGACCGTGACGACCTCCGTGATGGTGGCGCTCAGCACTTTGCAGACTGTAACCGTGAAATCCGCGCACTTAACCCAGAGATCCGCATCGAGACCTTGGTACCTGACTTCCGCGGCCGTATGGATGTAGCGCTTGAGGCACTAAAAGATAACCCGCCAGACGTGTTTAACCACAACCTAGAGACAGCGCCTCGCCTATATCGCAAAGCGCGTCCAGGTGCGAACTACAAATGGTCACTGCAACTTCTTCAGAAATTTAAAGAGATGCATCCAGACGTACCAACCAAGTCTGGCTTGATGATGGGTCTAGGTGAAACCAAAGAAGAGATCGTTGAAGTACTCAAAGATCTTCGCGCTCACGGCGTTACCATGCTAACTCTAGGCCAATACCTAGCGCCAAGTCGTCACCACTTGCCCGTAGAGCGTTACGTGCCACCATCAGAGTTTGATGAGCTAAAAGAGATCGCATTAGAGCTGGGCTTTACCCATGCAGCATGTGGTCCATTTGTTCGCTCGTCTTACCATGCAGACTTGCAAGCAAAAGGCGAAGAAGTGAAATAGCTTTGTCTTTTTGAAGGAACATAGCTTCTTTGAAGTAACATTGCCTTTTTCGGAACAAGAGACACGGGTTCGCTGTTGAAGCAATCCGTGTTTTTTTTGAGAAAAATATGCAACATGACAATCTCATACTCGCATTTTTGCTATTTTTAGGTAGGCTTAAAGAAAAAGTTTCACCCAATCAAGGATGTAGCATGAAGTTATTGAAAATTGGCTTGCCGATTCTAGCGGCAACAGTGATCGCAGGTTGTGCGCAAAACACTCAGCAAGACAACTATTTAGAAGCGTCATTCGAGCTATGTAACACTGAAGTGAACCTATACTCGGTCAGCGACGATGGTCGCGTTCGTATCGTTTGTAAGGACGGTGCTAAGTTCGCCCTTAACAGCGAGAAGACATTGGATATCATGCGTGATATCAACATTGATTACTGTAATGGCGAAGGCTTGGGTCAGTTTAGTGAGAGCCGTAAGTATTACTCATTCCGATGCAAATCAGGCACGTTGCTTAACATCAATAAGTAATACCCCGTGACCTTCAAGTTTCAGGCACTAAAAAAGCGAGCATTTAGCTCGCTTTTTTCTTTGCGTTTCAGCAGTAGAGAATTACGCGTAAACAGGTAGGCGCTTACAGATCTCTAGTACTTTCGCTTTCGTTGCTTCGATTACTGATGCATCGTTGATGTTGTCTAGAACGTCACACATCCAGTTAGCAAGCTCAGTCGCATCTGCTTCAGTGAAGCCACGGCGAGTGATCGCAGGAGAACCAACACGGATACCAGACGTTACGAATGGGCTACGCGGGTCATTTGGTACTGAGTTCTTGTTCACAGTGATGTTTGCTGCACCTAGCGCGGCATCTGCTTCTTTACCAGTGATGTCTTTGTCGATTAGGTCAACAAGGAACAGGTGGTTTTCAGTACCGTTAGAGACGATCTTGTAACCGCGCTCTTGGAACTGGGCAACCATCGCTTTTGCATTCTTGACAACGCGTGCTTGGTACTCTTTAAACTCTGGCTCCATCGCTTCTTTGAACGCCACTGCTTTACCAGCGATAACGTGCATTAGAGGACCACCCTGACCACCAGGGAATACAGCAGAGTTCAGTTTCTTGTACATGTCTTCACCTGCGTTAGACAGGATAAGACCACCGCGCGGACCTGCTAGAGTCTTGTGCGTTGTTGTTGTTACCACGTGAGCGTGTGGCACTGGCGTTGGGTAAACACCTGCAGCGATAAGACCCGCTACGTGCGCCATATCAACGAATAGGTAAGCGTCAACCTTGTCTGCGATCTCACGCATGCGAGCCCAGTCTACAATTTGGCTGTATGCAGAGAAACCACCGATGATCATCTTAGGCTTATGCTCAACAGCAAGCTGTTCCATCTCGTCGTAGTTGATTTGGCCAGCTTCGTCGATTCCGTAAGGGATAACGTTGTAGTGCTTACCAGAGAAGTTTACTGGTGAACCGTGAGTCAGGTGACCACCGTGCGCTAGGCTCATACCTAGAACTGTGTCGCCTGGGTTAAGTAGCGCCATGTATACTGCGCTGTTCGCTTGAGAACCAGAGTGCGGCTGAACGTTCGCGTACTCACAACCAAATAGCTCACAAGCACGATCAATCGCTAGTGCTTCCGCTTTATCAACATACTCACAACCACCGTAGTAGCGCTTACCTGGGTAGCCTTCAGCATACTTGTTGGTTAGCTGAGAGCCTTGCGCTTCCATTACGCGAGGGCTAGTGTAGTTTTCCGAAGCGATAAGCTCGATGTGCTCTTCTTGACGTAGTGTCTCTTCTTGAATTGCTGCAAATAGCTCCGCATCGTAATCAGCGATGTTCATATCACGCTTAAGCATCTGTATCTCCTGACTCAGATTGTTCTGAAAGTTTCAAAAAAACCACTCAATGACCAAAAGCAAACGTTTTCGTCACCACATTTGATGACTTGCATCATACATAATTTGATCTAGGTCATAAAGAGAAAATTGGAAATTTCTCATGCAGTTTTTTCATAGTGAACCTTAGGCTTCATCATATCCGCCGATAAATCGGCGTTATCACGGGCACTAAGTGTCAATAATTCCATTTACACAGTGTAAAAATTGAATTACATAGGTTTACCGTAAATTTCCCCTTCAAGCTACCGAAAACATCAACTTTTCAATAATATTGCGCCGTTTATTGATTAGAAGAATTTAGAATTGATGCAAAAACACTCACGTAAAGAAGACTGGATAGCGATTCTTACTGGCACCTTTATCGTCGCTCAGGGAATATTCTTTCTTCAGTCGGCTCAACTTTTGACTGGCGGAACTACAGGTCTCGCCCTTCTTATGAGCCAGTTTGTACCGATTTCTTTTGGTACGCTTTATTTCGCCCTAAACAGCCCGTTTTACCTACTTGCATGGAAACGCTTTGGCAAACGCTTTGCTGCCAGCAGCGCCATCTCTGGTGCCTTGGTGTCTATTATTACGGACAACATGCATCGAGTGGTCACGTTAGATAACGTCAATACCATCTACTGCGCGATCGCCGGTGGCTTATTGATGGGTCTTGGTATGCTGATTCTCTTCAGGCACCGCTCAAGCCTCGGTGGCTTTAATGTGTTGTGTCTGTTTATTCAGGACAAGTTTGGAATATCGGTTGGTAAAACTCAGATGGCGATTGATTGTGCCATTCTTGTAGCTTCATTCTTCTTTGTGTCGCCATCGATTATTGGGATTTCGATACTAGGTGCGGTGATGTTGAATTTGGTGCTGGCGATGAATCATAAGCCGACGAGGTATGTGGTGACTTATGGGTGAGGTGGGTGCTTTACTCGCTTCGCTCGTTTACCCCTCCTAGCCTCCCCTTATAAAGGGGAGGAACTACTGGCTCGCTATCGCATCGCCTTATGTAAAGGTGCAATGTTACGTAAGTAACGAGCACTGGTTCTCCCCTTTATAAGGGGGAGCTAGAGGGGGTCAAGCTCTTGATCTTGCTCTTAGTTTTTCCCAATCAACAACACCAACGCCTCATAAGGCCTCAAAACCACCTCACCCATCAACTCAACCTCACCAACAACCCCATAGTTACTCAACACAGCACGACTCACCAAACCATCAAACTGCTCCGGCAACACCACGCGAGTCTCCTCACCATAATAGTTGTTCAAACACAGCAGCATCGCATCCTCACTCTCACGCAAGTAACCATGAACCTCAGAGTGCTCTGGGAACAAATCAACATAGCTACCATCATTAATCACCGCTAACTGCTTACGAAGCGCGATAAGCTCTTGATAGAAGTAGAATACCGACTGCTCATCTTCAACCGCTGCCTCAGCGTTGATCTGAGGATAGTTTTCAGCAACGCCAATCCAAGGTGTACCTTGGGTAAAGCCCGCGTGTTTGCTGTCGTTCCACTGCATCGGGGTGCGAGAGTTATCTCGAGATTTCTGTCTCAGGATAGCCATCATATCCTCATGAGAGGTATCGCCCTGTTCCACCATCAGCTGATACATATTAAGGCTTTCGACATCACGATACTGGCTCATATCCGTGAAGCCCGGATTGGTCATGCCGATCTCTTCACCTTGATAAATATAAGGTGTGCCTTGCATCAGATGGACAGAGGCTGCCAACATTTTTGCCGACTCATTTCGGTATTGCTGATCATTACCAAGACGACTCACTACGCGAGGTTGGTCGTGGTTACACCAGAATAGCGCCCCCCACCCTTGACCATTTAGGCCTGTTTGCCAGTGGTTGAAAATCTGTTTTAGCTGCAGGAAGTCGAAGTCTGCCTTCGTCCACTTGTCACCATTAGGGTAATCCACTTTTAGGTGGTGGAAATTGAATACCATCGAAAGCTCTTTGCCATCCAGTGAACTGTACTGCTGGCAATGCTCTAGCGTCGTAGACGACATTTCACCAACGGTTACCGAGCCGTACTTCTGGAATACCGCTTCACTGATTTCCTGTAAATACTCATGGACGCGCGGACCATCTGTGTAAAAACGGCGGCCATCACCAATATCATCATCAGCGAAGTCTTGCTGTTTTGAGATAAGGTTGATCACATCCAGCCTAAAGCCATCCACCCCTTTCTGCGCCCAGAACTCGATGACCTGTTTTACTTCTTCGCGAACTTTTGGGTTTTCCCAGTTAAGGTCAGCCTGCTCTTTGGCAAATAGGTGCAGATAGTATTCATCGGTGGCCTCGTCCAATGCCCATGCAGAGCCACCAAACTTTGACTGCCAGTTATTAGGTAGTTTGCCTTCGTTTGGTTTCCAGATGTAATAATCACGGTACGGACTTTGTTTGTCCCCCAATGCCGACTGGAACCACTGATGCTCGGTCGAGGTGTGGTTGACTACGATATCCATAATGATGCGGATACCTTTCTGATGGGCAGCTGCGAGCAGCTCATCAAAGTCTTGCATGGTGCCAAAGTCAGGGTTAATGGCGTAGTAATCGGAGATATCGTAACCATTATCTATCATTGGCGAGGCATACACTGGAGTTAACCAGATGGCGTCTACACCTAACTTCGCTAAGTAATCAAGCTTCGAGGTAATTCCTTTGATATCCCCCATCCCTTTATCACCGCTATCGCAAAAACTCTTCGGATAGATTTGATAAATCGTGGCTGTTTTCCACCAGTCTTTTTGAGCAGTTTGACTCATAGGTTTAATCTCACTTACCAATTTGGAAATTCGTCAAAATAAAAAGCAAAGAAGTGGCTCAAGATGAGCCACTAATGGGGGTTACGCGCTCGCAAGCTCTAGCTCACCTTTTGATTGAGCGCGTTTGTACAGGAACAAAGTAAGCATAATCGGCACGGCCATTGCGACTAACATCGCCATGAGATACACCATCCAGTATTGAGGCTGAATCGATAAGATGCCCGGTAGACCGCCCACACCGATACCGTTCGCCATCACGCCAGCGCTGCCACAGATAGCGGCTGCAATTGCGCTACCAATCATTGCGCTGAGCATTGGGAACTTGTACTTAAGGTTAATGCCGTACATAGCTGGCTCTGTGACACCTAAGTAAGCCGAGATAGCGGCTGGAACTGAGATATCACGCTCACCCTCACGCTTACTGATAATGATGATGCCAACAACCGCAGATGCTTGAGCGATATTAGACAGTGCAATCAGAGGCCAGATTGGCGTGCCACCTAGGTCTTGCATAAGCTGAAGGTCAACAGCATTGGTTGTGTGGTGGATACCAGTAATCACCAATGGTGCGTACAAGAAGCCAAACACCATAGAACCCAGTACTGCAAAATCACCCGTCATCGCCGCTTTAGCCGCAAACGCAACGCCATCACCGAGCACGCGACCAAACGGACCGATGAAGGCGTGAGCAAGAATGACCGACAGAATGATTGAAACGAATGGCACCACAACCAGATACAGGTAACTTGGGACAATGCGCTTTAGGTTGGTTTCAATAAGCGCCAATGCCACACCCGCGAGCATCGCCGGGATAACCTGGGCCTGATAACCCACCTTCTCAATCACAAACAATCCGAAATCCCAAACCTCTGGCACTTCTTTACCAATGAGATAGGCATTCATCAGTTGAGGCGATACCAAGGTGACACCCAGCGTGATACCAAGAATTGGCGTACCGCCCAGCTTCTTCACCGTAGACCAACACACGCCAACCGGTAGGAAGAAGAAGATCGCCTCACCAATTAGCCACAAGAACGAGTGAACGGTTGCCCAGAACTGGCTGATTTCCACTAAGGTTTTGCCATCGAACATACGGATGTCGCCGATAACGTTGCGGAAACCAAGAATCAAACCACCCGTGATAATCGCCGGCAAAAGGGGAACAAAAATTTCGGCTAGGTGCGAAATACCACGCTCTAGAAAGTTCATGTTCTGACGAGCGGCCAGCTTGGCATCGTCTTTAGACGCCGCCTTCTTACCTGCTGAGTCAATCAGCATTTTGTAAACTTCGTCGACCTCAGTACCAATTACCACTTGGAACTGACCGGCATTGGTAAAGCAGCCTTTAACAATCTTGAGGCTTTCTAATGCCGACTTATCGGCTTTATCGGTATCGTTAAGAACGAATCTTAAGCGAGTTAAACAGTGGCTAACACTGGCAATGTTGTCAGCGCCGCCAACACCGTCGATGATCGCTGCAATGTCTTGCTGGGCTATTTTGCTCATCGTTTGTACACCTTTTACTGATATAGAGACGTAGGGTTAAGACGTCTAGGTCCATTTGTCTCGTTGTATTAATAATATCGCAACATGCGAATGGGAACATTCCCAAAAGTTACGTAAAGTGTGCCACGGAATGATTCAAACAAAAATGGGAACAGTCCCATTAATTGAGTGTGATCACAATAATTGTTGATAAATACACCAAGTTGATTAAGGGAGCTACTAAGAAAAAGAAGCCGTGATTACACCGCTTCTTGCGTGAGATGAGAGATAGTTCTATTACCAGTAAGCTGACTTATCAATAGGTTAGCTGCCTTCTCTCCCGCTTGCTGATAGCCAGGATCGATGCTGTAGATATTAGGGAACAGGAAAGACAATAGTTCATTACCGCCAACGCCCGTCACCACAATATCTTCTCGGCCAAGCTCTTGTAAGCGTTTGATCGTGCCAAGCGCTAAGGTATCGCTGGCACACACGATAGCTTGAAGTGAGTCCGTCACTACCTCATCAACAAGCTGGTAGGCACTCTCATGATGAAGTTCACCGGTACGATACTCGGCATGCTGATCATTATCATCACACCACTTTTGAAATGCGTTGAGGCGAGCCAAGCCAGTGGTTTTATCCTTAGGATCCACACCAATGTAAGCAAGCTGATTGACGCCTTGTGCCTGCAGTTTATTCAAAACCGCTCGGATTAATCCGTGATTGTCGTAGTTGATAGAAGAAACTTGATCGGTATCCATAGCGATGACGACAACCTTCTCCTGCCACTGGGACACCTTGTCGATATCAAGCTCAGTAAAACCGAACACAATGACACCTTCAACGTTGCGTTTACGCAGTACGCTCAAGTGTTCGTTGGTTTTCTCGGGATCGAACTGACTCTCCATGATCACCACATCGTAACCTGCCGAGTAAAGCACATTAAGCATGCTGCTCACCGCTTTGTTCTCAGAAGGCGAGTCGAGACGAGAGATAATGACACCTATGACCTTTTGCACGCCGCCCCCACGCATCGATTGTGCCGACTTAGAGGGCACATAGCCATGCTCTGCAATCACACGCTCTACTTTCTCGCGGGTTTCGGGTTTTACTTTAGGATCGTTAGTCAGCACTCGAGAGACGGTAGATTTACCGACTCCCGACAGCTTGGCAATATCAAGTATGGTGAGTTTTTTGCTCATGGGTGTCTTAAAGGTTCAATATCCGTTTTTTGGTACGCTTCGCGTAGTCATCATGCAGCTTTTATCGGTTTCACCGGCAATGGTAAGCATACCTTCTCTGCCTTTACTAAACAGCTCAATGTCAGACTCAGCTTGCGACTGGCCATCGAGTGAGTATTTGGTACCAGATGCAGAAGGGACACGATGCAGGTGATACTCTTCGCCATCAATGAGTAACAGAACCTGCTCGCTCGATAACTGGGTTACCTGAAAACTCTGGTTATCGCACTGATACTGAAGAACATGATACGGGTTTTGCGGCTCTGCCTGTTCTTTGCTACTGCACGCTGTCAAACCACCCACCATCAACGCGGCAACCAATCCGTATTTAACGTAAGTATTCATAATGACTCCTTTTGGGTCGACTGATTACTTAGCTAAGTATTGCGGCACATCGCGGATACTATCAAGTACCACAGTTGCGACAGACTCACCGCGCTCAGTCACCGGTTTGCCAGTACGAACTAAGATCTTGGTACCAACGCCAGCTGCTTCAGCTGCCATCATATCTTCGGCTTTATCACCGACCATGACCGAGTTTTCCATATCAATCTTTAGGAAGTCACGAGCAGAGATAAACATGCCCGGCTTTGGTTTACGGCAGTTACAATCTTGCTTGTAATCACCAATACCATGCTCTGGGTGATGTGGACAGTAATAGATACCATCGAACTCAACGCCATTATCAGAGAAGTTCCAATCCATCCATTGGGTTAAAGAAAGGAAGCGATCTTCGGAGAACATACCGCGAGCAATGCCTGATTGGTTGGTCACCAACACTAGCATATAGCCCATGTCCTGCAGTTTTTTCGTCGCTTCAAAGACGCCTTCAACATACTCAAAGTCGTGTTCATCGCTCACATACCCGTGATCAACGTTAATGACGCCATCACGATCCAAAAAAACAGCTGGTTTTGCCACAGTTCACTCTCTTGTTATAGATAGGTGCTAATAACCTGAATTATTACACGCTTTTATAGTCACGGCACTATGAAAATGCCGTTTAGACGTCTAGACGTAAAAATATCTATTGACACTAAAAGGTGAAAACCATAGCATCTTCTATCAATTGAGATGTAGTTCAAACTTTTATGCTACTCACGGACTTCAGGTTGCTTAGATGATCGAAATTAATCAAGTAAACAAAGTGTTTTATCAAGGCGCTAAGGAAATCAACGCCTTGGCAGACATCAATCTGCATATTGCAGAAGGCACCATCTTTGGTGTGATTGGCGCCTCTGGTGCGGGTAAGAGTACGTTGATTCGCTGCGTAAACATGCTTGAAGCGCCAACGTCAGGTGAAGTCATCGTTGATGGTGTTGACCTGACTAAGCTATCGAAATCAGAGCTGTCAGAAGCGCGCCGCAACATCGGCATGATTTTCCAGCACTTTAACTTGCTTTCATCTCGCACCGTATTTGAAAACGTCGCACTGCCACTTGAACTTGCTGGCAAAGAGCGCTCGCACATCGAAACCAAAGTGACGGATCTTCTAAAGCTCGTTGGTCTGGCAGATAAGCGCGATACCTACCCTGCCAATCTAAGTGGCGGTCAAAAGCAGCGTGTTGCGATTGCTCGCGCACTGTCGTCAGACCCTAAGGTGCTGCTTTGTGATGAAGCCACCAGCGCACTTGACCCTGCGACGACACAATCGATTCTTGAACTACTGAAAGAAATCAACCGCAAACTAAAGATCACCATGCTACTGATTACTCACGAAATGGACGTGGTAAAAAGTATCTGTCATGAGGTCGCTATCATTGGCGACGGTCGCTTGGTTGAAAAAGGCACCGTGGGTGAAATCTTTGCTCATCCAAAAACGGAGCTTGCACACGAATTCATTCGTTCAACACTCGACCTATCGATTCCAGAAGACTACCAAGCAAGGCTGCAAGCTGAGCGTGTTGAAGGCAGCTACCCGCTTGTTCGCTTAGAGTTTACCGGTGCTACTGTAGACGCGCCGCTAATGACGCAAATTGCACGTAAATACAATATTGATGTCAGCATCCTAAGCTCCGATCTTGATTACGCGGGCGGTGTAAAATTCGGCATGATGGTGGCAGAACTATTTGGTAATGAGCAAGACGACAACGCGGCGATTCAATATCTTCGTGACCACAATGTAAAAGTAGAGGTACTTGGTTATGTCCTTTAACACTGTCACAGACTGGTTATCTCTAAACAGTAACCTACTATTAGGGGCAACATGGGAAACCCTTTACATGGTTGCAGTAGCAGGTGTGGTTGGCTTCGCCATGGGTATTCCACTGGGCGTTATTCTGCATACCACTAAAAAAGGTGGCTTGCTAGAAAACACGCGTTTAAACAGTGTGCTAGGTGCCATTGTTAACGTCGGTCGCTCGGTACCATTCTTAGTATTGATGGTAGCGATCATTCCACTGACCAAGATTTTGATTGGCACCTTTATCGGTACCACAGCAGCAATCGTTCCACTAACAGTTGGCGCGATTCCATTTGTGGCACGTCTTATTGAGGGTGCACTACTTGAGGTACCAACAGGTCTGGTAGAAGCGGCACAATCAATGGGCGCAACACCATACCAAATCATTACTAAGGTACTGCTTCCAGAAGCATTACCTACGATTGTCAATTCGGTGACAATCACTCTAGTGACCCTAGTAAGCTACTCAGCAATGGCGGGTACCGTCGGCGGTGGCGGTCTAGGTGACGTAGCCATTCGCTATGGTTTCCACCGATACGATGTGACCATTATGGCCGTGACTGTGGTGATGCTCATTGTATTGGTACAAATTATTCAGTCTATCGGTGATGCCGTTGTCCGCCGCGTAGACCACAGATAATCGAGATTTTAAGATTTATAACAAGGAGAGAGTCATGAAATTCAACGTTAAGAATTTACTCGCAATTGCAGCCGCTGCATCAGCACTTATTCTATCTGGCTGTGGTGAAAAAGAAGTCGACACTAGCAAGATCAAAGTCGGTGTGATGGCAGGTGCGGAAGCACAAGTTGCAGAAGTCGCGGCAAAAGTTGCTAAAGAGCAATACGGTCTAGATGTTGAGCTAGTCACCTTCACTGACTACGTAACACCAAACGCAGCGCTTGATGATGGCTCTATCGATATCAACGCATTCCAGCATAAGCCATACCTAGACCAACAAGTAGCGGATCGTAACTACAAGCTGACTATTGCAGGTAACACCTTTGTATACCCAATCGCGGGCTACTCGAAGCAAGTGAAGTCTGTCGATGAAATCCAAGACGGCGCGCGTATCGCAGTACCAAACGACCCAACAAACCTAGGTCGCTCTCTACTACTACTTGAGCAGCAAGGTCTACTGACTCTACGTGAAGGTGTTGGTCTACTGGCGACAGTTCGTGATATCGAAGAAAATCCAAAGAACATCACTATCGTTGAGCTAGACGCTGCACAGCTACCACGCTCTCTTGATGACGTAGCGCTATCTATCATCAACACAACTTACGCAAGCTCTATCGACCTAACACCTCAACGCGACGGTGTATTCGTAGAAGACAAAGAATCTCCATACGTAAACCTAATTGTTGCGCGTGAAGACAATGTGAACGCAGAAAACGTTCAGAACTTTGTTAAAGCGTACCAAACAGAAGATGTGTACAACGCAGCCTCTGATATCTTCAAAGGTGGCGTAGTTAAAGGCTGGTAATCTCACCACCTTTGCACCAAGCATCAAAAAGGGGTTGAAGCTTAGCTTCAACCCCTTTTGTATTTTCACCCGATAAGTCTGTTTACTTTAGATGATCCCAAGAAATATTGGAGACGATTCGGCATGAGTCGCACTTGAAGTAAAAGATGTCGTGTAGCGGCTCATCAAGCAACCACTCTCCACCACATTTCGGGCACTTACGTGCTTTTTCTTCCTCAAGACTCTTACCGCCTACCTTGTACAAATAGTAGTACGTGGGGATTTGGGTAATGTACTCGATACGACCGCGAATATCCCAGCCACGACGGAACAGGTCACTGCCTACCTCAGACAGCTCTCGCAGCGCAGCGTGCTCGGCTTTACAACCGCCCGCCATCTGAATTTCATCGCACGCTTGCCACTCTGTTTGCCATTTAATCACCGACTTGTGATCGCCATTGAGTGTTGGCGGGTTACGATACAGCGGGATCGGCAACAAGGTTTCACCACTTCGAAGCGGTGAACAGGTGTGCACATAGGTGGTGTACAGCACTTGCCAGCTCGGCGTTTCATCTTCTGCTGCTTGCTCTGAGTTGATATCACGCCCCAGAAGGCGAACCTTGGGTGCCAATAGACACGCATCCGACAAGCGCTTTAAACACACTTTTACGAAATCTGAGTGGTTACTTGGGTGCAAGCTATCTTGCTCAGGGCATACCGCACGAACAAAGAACTCGCCCTCGCCCATCACCACCGGAAACTCGCGTCCTAACACTTGACCGTTATAGCGCAGCGCGTCCATCAGGCCGTTAATACCCTTTTCTACCGCGCTGATTGTGGTGTTATCAAAACACTCAAAATGAAGCTCTACCACATACATAATTAAACGTCAGGCTCCAGACCGTTAAGGAATGTCTCGATATCTTCGGCAATCACATCACGGCGATCGGTCCCTAGGCGCTCAAGAATCACGTTACCGGTGATGTTACAGATAGAAATCACATCCATATCCGCATCAGTGGCCGCAATAAATACAGTTGGTTTGAGTTTAAGGCGACGCTGCGTCACCAGGTGACCCAAAATGTTCTCTTGCAGACGAGTGAAATCATCATCGCTCCACACTTGCAACAGCGTCAGCTCGTTGCCCTGCCATGTGGCATTCATGTCTGCGCTGTACTGGTGTCCATAGAAAGCTTTGATGTCATCGTGTAACGTTAGCTCTATCCCTTGCTCAATGTTTTCTAAGCGCTCAGGGACGTCACGGACGCAGGCACGCCAATACACCGATTCGTCATCTTTGCGGTCAATACAAGGGGATACCAAACCGTGAAGCTCTTCGCTGGCCGGTAGTGTTTGATGCTTTTCTTGCCAAGCTTGTTGATAGCGCTGTGAAAACGCCTCTAAAGCTTGCTGTACACTTTGATTCATATGCTCTCCACTCATCCTTCAATTGTTCGGCGATTTCCGAGCACAAAGGATGACAGCTATTCGGGGATCTCGTAAAATTCGTTTTATTCTAATCGAAATATCACACAATTATGAGCAAATATTCCAACGCGAAAGAGCTTTCGGGGCTCACTCTGGGTCAAAAGACCGATTATGCCAACCAGTATGACGCTTCGCTTTTGCAACCTGTACCACGAAGCCTAAACCGTGACGACCTTGAACTCGGTGATAGCTTGCCATTCCAAGGCTGTGATATTTGGACTATGTATGAGATTTCTTGGCTCAATGCCAATGGCTTGCCACAGGTCGCCGTTGGTGAAGCTTACATCCCAGCAACCAGTGCCAACCTTATCGAATCTAAGTCATTTAAGCTGTATCTCAATAGCTACAACCAAACGCGATTTGATTCATGGGATGAAGTACAAAACACCATAGCTGGCGACTTATCAAACTGCGCTGGTGAAACCGTAACCGTAAAACTTATCCCAGTGGGCGACTTTGAAAACACTCAGATCGTGGGCATGAAGGGCGAGTGCATCGACAACCAAGATATTCGTATCGACAGCTACGACTTCGACGCGGCGCTACTTGAGGGTGCTGCAGGAGAGGAAGTGGTTGAAGAAGCGCTGCACAGTCACCTGCTAAAATCCAACTGTCTTATCACTAATCAACCTGATTGGGGCAGTGTCGAGATCCAATATCACGGCGCAAAGATCGACCGTGAAGCCCTACTACGCTACCTTGTCTCGTTCCGTGAACATAATGAGTTCCACGAGCAATGTGTTGAGCGTATCTTTACCGATATCATGAGCTACTGTAAGCCAAGCAAGCTGACGGTATACGCGCGATACACGCGCCGTGGCGGTTTGGATATCAATCCTTACCGTTCAAACCAAGACAGCGCACCAGCTCACAACTTGCGCATGGCAAGACAATAAGCACTCACTATTAGGGAAAATGGACGACTTCATGGGCTCAAGAATTTGGATTGTATTCGCGCTGGTTTGCTCGGTAATGTCAGGCATGGTCAATGCCAACACCACCTTTACCTCACCAATCTTGGTCGAGGCCGACAAACTGGTCGAAATTGAGCCCGCGAAAGCCCTAGAGATCGCCAACAACTACCTGACCAATCGAACATTTGCAGAGCCGAACGATGACAGGCTGCCGAAACTGGCGCGTGATGATACCGACCAACGTATTCGCACACCGCTTAGCAGTGTCAACGCGCTCATTATCGTAGCGCAGGCTCAGTTTAACCTCGGTGATAAACAAGCAGCGCTGCAAACCTTGCAGCTTGCTCAAGCGATGACAGAAAAGTATCAGCTGCTCTTTCTGGCTCTGGACGTTCGCATCCTAAAAACTCGATTGCAGTGGCTAACCACTGGTGAGGGTGCAAAAGCACTCAACGCACTAAAAGACGTAGAGCGCGACCTAGATTCAATACGCAAAGGGCAAAGCATCGCCAATCGCACCAGCTATCGCATCAAGATTCTGCAAGCAGAGATTGCCTCTGCAGAGAATGAATATGAGCTCGCAGAGCAGATGTATCAAAGAGCCAAAGCGTTTGTTCCACAGGAGAAACTCTCCAAATGGCAAATTGACTTCCATACCGTTTATGGCAACCACTATCTTCGTTACCGACGCTACAACGAAGCGCTGTCCGAGCTGCTCCTTGCCTACTGGTCTGCAATTGAACTCAACAGCAGTGACCAACTTGCCCATATCAACCAGCTTCTGGCACAGCTTTTCATGCAAAGGCAGGTGCTCGATAAGGCACTTGAACACCTATCTCAAGCAGCGGACTTTTACGGTAATTACCCAGAGTCACCAATCCTCGCCGATGTCCTGAAATTGATGGGCGACATCTACTTCTTGCAAGGCAAATACAACCTGGCTCTGGTCCACTACTTCAATGTGATCGATCACAAGTCGACCGGTAAAAATATTCAAAAGGTGATTGATATTCGCCTTAGCCTTGCTTCGACTTATTTACAGCTCTACAACTACCCATTGGCAGAACAATACCTGGTGCGTGCAGAAAAGCTGCTTAACTACTCAGATTTACCCGCGTTAAAGGCACGAGCAGCATTGCTTGACGCAGGGCTTGCGTATCATCAGCAAGAGAACGAGAAAGTACTCGAACAGGCACAAAAAGCGTTAGAGCTTAGCCAATCTCTGCAGCAAACCTCTCTTGAACAGCAAGCCTATCAACTGCTTGCGCTCGGTTATGAGCAAAAAGGGGATTTCAAGAATGCTTTGGTCAACATCAAAAAGGCCAACTCGCTGCGTATCTACCAGCAAGACCAGCTAAACCAGATCAGCGAAGAAGCTTTCCGCAAGCAGAAACAGTTCGTTGAGCAAGGCCTGCATTACGATATTCAAGAGCAGGAGTTAGGTGAAGCGACAGAAAAGCAAAACAAGTTCCAGAAAGTCGCTTTGGGGCTGTTCTGTGTTGCGGCGTTACTCGCGCTCATCGTGATGCGCCTCAGTTACGTGTATCGCCGCAACAAAACTGAGCTTCACGAGCTTAACGAAAACTTGTTCACACACGCTCGCTCTGGATTGCCAAACTTGCGCCTACTTAATGCCAAGCTACCGAACTCACTGCAACGTACTCAGCGTTACTTCGAGCAGTGGCAGGTGGGTGAGCTTATCAACGAACCATTGAGTGACCGACTGCGGTTTGTCATGATTGACCTCCCTTTCCTACGCAATATGTACCTGCAGAACGGTTACAAGGCGGGTCTCGAACTCGAACGCGCATTTGGTGACTTTATCCGTAGCAAGGTTGAATCACCTGCTCGTATTTATCACTTTTCCGATGCCAACCTGCTTTACATCGAGCCAAGCATTAAGCCAAGGACCGCTGAAAGCCTCTTTGATGAGATCCAAAGTTGGGTGAATGAGTTTGAGCAAGAACGCAAGATGAATCGCATCGTACGTATTGGCATGGCCAACTACCCGTTCCTGCCTCGCGCTTACACGGCTATCAATGACAAAGAATTGCTCGACATTCTATTGGTAGCGACGCATATGGCGCGTGATGTCAGTATGCGTGAGAGTCAGAGTCATTGGGTCTATCTAAAAGCGATCGACAATGCACCAGCAGCGAGTCTGGCGACCGACAATATCCGACAAGCGTGTCGCACAGCGATAAAACAGGGGCTTATTAAAGTTCATTCTTCTTCCCAGAATGAGGACGGGTTCAAAAAATCGTTGATGAATGGGTAAAAAAACGGCACTTGAACATTGAATTACGTGACGTTGTGATGTTTTTTGATATTATCGATCAATACATCAATAAGATTCCCATCTAGTTTGTTTTTATAGGATTTATGAGCTCACAGGATAGCGAGACATTAGAGCATCTCCATCAGCTGAAAGTGCAGTTGGAGCAATTACGTTTAGCTCAGCGCGACGCTTCGCTCAAATCGCGTCGTGAACAAACTATCCTAAAACGTTTCATTTCGACGTTGAGTAACACTCATATTGGTTCCCACTCGCGAATTGATGACAAACTGATTGAACTCCGCCAAGAGTTAGAGCATAACAAAGACATTAGTTCTTTAGTGCCCAAGTTTGCCATCTTGGAGCGCTTGATTGGTCAAAGGGCTGCCACGATGGAAAAACAACACGTTTCACTAGAGGAACAGACGCGTCGCAGTGGCGAGACCCTGCAGCGCATCAGCGGTCTGCCTGCTCAAATCAAACGTGACCTTCGCAGTGTCCTAGCCTACAACGACAAAAGCTCACTCAAACTTACCGATAACGCCGTTAAGCTGCTCGCCATCTATGAGCGCGCAGTAAAAATCATCACCTCGAACTCTGCGCTTGCTTCAAAAGAGCCAGAACCGAGTGAGAACAGTGGTATTTTACTGAGCTTGAACGACGAGCTACAGAACCTCATTACCGAGCTAGATTTCGATGGCGAGCCGGGTGAACAGCTGTTTGAGATCCGCTATAAGCTACTCACCGATTCGACGGGTAATCAGCTTTTAGAACACACACTGCAAGTGCTGAGACTGGTGATTGATGCCACCAAATATGAACGTAGAACCTCTCAGCAGTTCCTCGAGCAGGTCAACGGCTCACTTTCCTCCTCTCTTAAAGGCAGCTCGCAAAATCTAGACCAAAGCCAAATCTACTTTGAACAGCGCCAAAACATGAGCCAGGAGTTACACGCCCTAGTATCGAGCGGCAAACGTGGCATTGAGTCGGTAAAAGATTTAGATGAAGCCAAAAGAGCAATGAATCCATTGTTTGCCCAGCTGGCCTCTCTGACTGAACGGCTGCAACATGCAGAGGTGAGAGAAGCCGCTCTACTGGATCAGATGGCTCATAACAAGAACCAGCTCGAGTCGTTATACGACACCACGCAAGACTACCGACGTCGACTAGAAGATCAGTCGCAGCGCATGCTGCTTGATCCACTCACCAAGGTATACAACCGCACGGCGCTTGTCGATAAGTTGGAGATTGAGTATCGCCGCTGGCTAAAAAGCCAACACCCACTATGGGTTGTCGTCTTTGATATCGACAAGTTCAAAAGCATCAACCACAACTTTGGTTACAGTGCCGGTGATAAGGCTCTGAAAATCATAGCGAAAACCATTGCCAACACGGTCGACAAAACCGACACCGTAGCACGATTCTCAGGTGAAGAGTTTATTCTGATCATGCCTGAGCAAAACGAAGCGACCAGCTTGGCTAAAGTTCGTGAAATTCAAACTAAGATCAGTAACTTGCCGTTTAAGTTCCGCGACCAACTGATCACCATTACCCTCTCTGCGACCAGCGCGGTGTTTACACAAAACGATACACCTGACGATGTACTAGAGCGTCTTCACAAAACCCTGTCTCATACCCAAAAGCTTGGTCCAAACCAGCTGGCTTGGAACCCATAATCTCATCATATTTTTCAAATAGTTATAGCAACATAGCTAACATTTGCTAGTCTAATAGATAGTCGTGTACTTTAAACTCTTTAGAAAACTCGTATTAAAGACTCGACCAATAACAATAACAACGAACCCAAAACAAAACCTGCGACCTCATTTCAGTGGGCATTCCATCACCCTACTCTCCCTTGCCCAACACAGGACGTCGCGGCATTCGGTTCTAGATAAGGAATTTGCTTATGATCACTCACATTAGTCCCGCGGGCAGTATGGACCTTTTGTCTCAACTTGAGGTTGAGCGCCTTAAAAAGACCGCGTCTAGTGACCTATACCAACTGTATCGCAACTGCACGCTAGCGGTACTCAATTCCGGTAGCCACACCGACAACTCAAAAGAGCTACTGGATAAACACCAATCGTTTGACGTCAACGTCATGCGCCGTGAGCGTGGTATCAAGCTTGAGCTAACTAACCCGCCAGAGCATGCATTCGTAGACGGTCAAATCATCAAGGGTATTCAAGAGCACCTGTTTTCAGTTCTACGTGACATCGTCTACGTCAACATGCACCTTGCTGATAACCAACGTCTCAACCTAACCAACTCGACTCACATCACCAATCTGGTATTTGGTATTCTTCGTAATGCAGGTACTCTGATCCCAGGGATCGACCCAAACCTGATCGTCTGCTGGGGCGGTCACTCCATCAACGCCACCGAGTACCAATACACGCGGGAGGTTGGCAACGAACTCGGTCTTCGTGAGCTAAACATCTGTACCGGCTGTGGACCAGGCGCAATGGAAGGGCCAATGAAAGGGGCGGCCATTGGCCACGCCAAGCAGCGTTATACCCACCAGCGCTATTTAGGGCTAACTGAACCCTCTATTATCGCCGCTGAACCGCCAAACCCTATTGTCAATGAATTGGTCATCATGCCAGACATTGAAAAGCGTCTTGAGGCGTTTGTGCGTATTGCTCACGGTATTGTGATCTTCCCTGGAGGTCCCGGTACCGCGGAAGAGCTGCTCTATATTTTGGGCATTATGATGCACCCAAATAACGCTGAACAGCCAATGCCTATCGTATTGACGGGGCCTAAAGAGAGTGAGGCATACTTCCGCTCCATTGATGAGTTTGTTCGAGCAACACTGGGTGAAGAAGCCACTAAATACTATGAGATAGTCATAGCTGACCCTGAAAAAGCCGCCAAGATAATGAAACAGGCGATGCCAGCGGTAAAAGAGCACCGCAAGAAAAATGGCGATGCATACAGCTACAACTGGTCACTGCACATCGAGCCAGAATTCCAGCTACCATTCGACCCAACTCATGAGAACATGGCTGGGCTTGATCTGCACATGAATCAACGACCAGAGGACTTGGCGGCAGCGCTGCGCCAAGCCTTCTCCGGCATTGTTGCAGGTAATGTGAAAGCCGAAGGCATTCGGGAAATCGAAAGACATGGTCCATTTACCATTGATGGTGACAAAGCCTTGATGAAGAAAATGGACAAACTACTGAGCGATTTTGTGACTCAGCAACGCATGAAACTGCCGGGCTCTGAGTACATTCCGTGTTATCGCATCGCTAATGGCGAATAAAACCTGAAACTCAGTAGCGTTTTATTTACAATAAAGCCACGTTTCTCCGTGGCTTTATTTTTATGTCAATTCATCTTGTTATCATCGACGCTTTAAACCTGATCCGCCGTGTACATGCGGTACAACCTGATCCAAATGACATAGAAAGAACCATTCAAACCACATCTCGCACCTTACGTCGTATCGTCGACGAAGCGCAGCCGACTCATATCATTGCGGTGTTCGATCATCACGAGCAAGACCGTGGTTGGCGTGGCGACATCCTGCCTGAATACAAACAGAACAGAAAGCCAATGCCTGAGCCGCTCTACAATGGGCTCGATAAAATCCAAGATGCATGGTGGCAACTCGGCATTGACTCGCTGCTATCAGAAGGGGATGAAGCGGACGATTTAGTAGCAACCCTTGCGGTGAAAGTCGCGAGTCATGGAGAAAAGGTGACCATTATTTCGACTGACAAAGGCTATTGCCAACTGCTCTCTCCGACGCTACAAATTCGCGACTACTTTCAGCATCGCTGGCTCGACGCTCCGTTTATCGAACAAGAATTTGGGGTTAAACCTGAGCAGCTTGCCGACTATTGGGGACTAACGGGCGTGAGCTCCTCTCAAGTGCCGGGAGTAGCAGGTATTGGCCCTAAGGCTGCCAAAGAGATTTTGACCGAGTATAGCGACATTGAGTCTGCGTATGCTTCTGATGAGCTTGCAGCTAAGTATCGCAAGAAGCTCGATGAACACATTGAGATGGCGAGAAAATCAAAGCAAGTATCGGCGCTCAAAACAGATATTGAGCTTGGTTTTAACCTGCAGGATATTCGTTTTGAAGGTCTAGGCAGCAACACCTAGACCTTTAAGAGACGCTTTAGACGAGATTAATGCGGCGAGATATTGGATAGCACTTGAATGTGCACCGTGATCTCTTCACGGTCATGGTATAAGTGCTTCGCTTGCAGCTTGAACTTCACCTTGTTCTCAATCAGGAAGATCTTTAGGTTCTCAATATCTTGCAGAACCTCGTCATAACGGCCTTTCATTGGCAGTTTAAGGTTGAAGATAGTCTCTTTCGCCCAGCCACGAATCAACCACTCACCCATTAGCTGCGCAACGCGAGACGGTTTCTCAATCATGTCGCACACCAACCAAGTGACGTTCTTACGTGGTGGCTCAAACTTAAAGCCATCTTCTTGGTGGTGCTTAACCTGACCGGTTTCCATTAGGCTATCTGCCATCATACCATTATCAATCGCATGTACGAACATAGAGCGGCGAACCAGCTGATATGTCCAACCACCAGGACACGCACCAAGGTCAACACCCCACATGCCTGATGCTAAGCGCTCATCCCACTCTTCTTTAGGAATAAACACGTGAAACGCCTCTTCCAATTTCAACGTCGAGCGGCTTGGCGCATCGGCTGGGAACTTGAGGCGTGGAATGCCCATAAAGAACGCGGAGTTGTTGTTTGGATACGAGTAACCCACGTAACAATGACCCGGTGCGATAAAGCAGATATGCAGAACCGGCTTCTTGGCGTGCTCTTTGTTGAACAGGTAGCCCTTGCCACGCATCGCTTGACGCACTGGCACGGTAAACTTACGGCAGAACTTGAGTAGCTCTTTCGCTTCGTTGGTGTCTGGCGTTTCAATGCGGATATCGCCACAGCGAGGGAAATCTTCCACCACATCGAGCGCAGCCAGCAGCGGAGAAATGCGATCATCCGATGGCAGAGCTTCAAGCTCACTCGCAATCGCGAACATTTGACGAGCGAAGATAAGCGATTGGAAATCGATATCGCGGATGAGTCTGTCCGCATCACCGTCTTGGTAACACTCGAAAATCACGTAGCCTGAGTTGTTTTTGACTCGCGGGAAGCCGAATACCTCAAGGGCTGTCGCTTTGTCTTGAATTTCGCCTGCACACTCTTTCTCGAATCCAGAGCGGCAATAAAGCATTACCTGTTTCACTGATTGACTCCATCTTTGTTTGTTTCGTCAGTCATCTGATATCCAGCATAAGCGAGGAATCCCCAACCTACCATAAACATCACCCCGCCCAATGGAGTAATCGGACCAAACCACTTCACTCCTGTTAGCGCAAGGGCGTATAGACTACCGCTAAAGAAAAGGATGCCGATGATAAAGCAAATCGCGGCGCGATGAAACGCCTTTTGCGCATTCAATATAGGGGTATTCAACGCAAATAGCGCACACAGCAGCAAAGCTAAGGTATGAATAAACTGGTACGTCACACCTGTTTCGAACACACCAAGCAAATAAGGCGACAACAGGTTTTTAAGGCCATGCGCCGCAAATGCGCCAAGCCCAACACTGACAAGCCCAGACAGCGCAGCAATAACAACAAGAGTTCGACTACGCACTCGCCTCCTCCATATCATTAATGCCCTTTATAAATAGTGCTAAACGATCCGCTGCCATCTGGCGATTTTGCGCTTCAGTAAAGCCTGAAGATTTTCTCGGTTTAAAACTATGGTCGCCATCGGGTACAAAGCTCACTTCGACCTTATCTGAAAGAGTAAAATCAGCGAACTCTTCTTGCTTACCAAAGGTATCGCGCTCACCTTGTAAGATAAGGCACGGCTTTTCCATCGTCGCTAAATGGTCGCCTTTGAAGTTTTCAGGCTTGCCCGGCGGATGAAAAGGAAAACCCAAACAGGCAATCGACTTGACGAGTTCATGCTCAGAAAGCAATGATGCCATTCGACCACCCATCGATTTACCGCCGATGACAATAGGCTGGCCGTTTGCAACATCCTCAATCACTTGTGTCATCGCCTCTAGCAGCTTTGGCGCGCGATCTGGCGGACGTTTCTTACCATCTTCGGCGCGTTTCACCATGTAAGGGAAATTAAACCTGACTACTCGGATACCTTTCGCAGCTAAACGAGTAGCCATATCCTGCATGAAATCATGATCCATCCCCGCACCAGCGCCATGAGCGAACAGAAACAGCGGACCTTGCTCTGGCCCATCAAATACAAGGTTAGTCATCTAGTAGTACCTCTTGCTCACTTTGCGCCTTCGCGAGCATCCAATCTCTAAACGTGGCGATACGCCCCATATCAGCTTGTTTGTCGTGGCAAACGACATAAAACGCGTTCTTACTCACTAAGACCTCATCAAACGGTGCAATGAGACGCCCAGCATCGAGCTCAGGCTGAGCAAGCACATTGTTACCGAGCGCGATGCCCTGCCCGTGAGCCGCAGCCTGCAGCACCATGGTTGAGTGACTAAAGATAGGGCCATGATTGACGTTAACACCGTCAAGTTCATTTTGTTTGGCGAACTGCTTCCAGTCTTTACGTGAGGTATCGTGAAGCAGCGTGTGCTTCGATAAATCTTCTAGGGTGTTGAGCGGTTTAGAGCCAAGCAGGAGAGCTGGAGAGCACAAAGGAACCAAAAACTCTTGATATAACTTATCAGCACGAAGTCCAGGCCAGTTGCCGCGACCATAGTAAATCGCAACGTCTACGTCATCGGTAAGTGAGCCTTCATCCATATCCACCGCTTTGATTCGCACGTCGATATCGGGTTCTTGCTCATTAAAATCCGCAAGGCGAGGAACCAGCCATTGAATCGCAAAACTTGGGGGCAAGCTAATGGTTAGTGCGCCTTTTTCACTGCGTTCGAGTACCTTGTCAGTTGCTTCGGCAAGTGACGTGAAAATATCTTTGATATCAAGAAAGTAACTTTGGCCTTCCTCTGTCAGTAGCAACGAACGATTTCGGCGACGAAACAGCTTGAGGCCCAAAAATTCCTCAAGTGCTTTTATCTGATGACTGACCGCCGCTTGAGTGACAAACAGCTCTTCCGCAGCTCTGGTAAAGCTCAAATGGCGCGCGGCCGCCTCGAAAACTTTGAGCGAATTGAGGGGAGGCAAACGTCTCGACATAACGACTCTCTAATGCATTAGTTTTTTTAATCTGAAACATTATAATTTGTCCATTGCCGAACAGCCAGAGAAATTCTATATTTCATCCCGCAAACGCGAGTCTGAACGGCTCGGTTCTCTCTAGAACCGATTGACTCTGCGCTTGCGATGTTGTGTTTGCAATCTCGATTTTCGAGTTAGGTAGAATTCTACCACCACACCTTGGCTAGTTATCCCCTAGTTGATGTGTGTACTTCCTGTATTTTTGACCTGTCTGTCAAATTTTCTTACACCGCCTATATGGCGGTGTTTTTTTATCCGAATTTTATTCACTAATTCTGGATAGTTATATCCGCTAAATCAGCCCATAAAAAAACGGCCACCCATGGTGACCGCTTTCTATAGTTTTATTAATAGCTGAGCTAATCGTTTATGTCAGATTAGGATTACAAGCCAGCGTCTGCAAATACTTGATTCACAATCTCTTGTGCTTCGGCTTCAATCTGTTTTAGGTGCTCATCACCTTTGAAGCTTTCGCAGTAGATTTTGTAGATATCTTCAGTACCAGATGGTCGCGCTGCAAACCAACCATTAGCGGTTGTGACTTTTAGGCCACCGATTGCCGCGCCATTACCTGGCGCATGCGTTAGGCGAGCCGTAATCGCGTCACCAGCTAGAGTTTCTGCAGACACCATCTCTGGTGATAGCTTCTTAAGCACGTTCTTCTGCTCTGTATTCGCTACCGCTTGAATACGGTTGTACTTAGACTCACCGTGCTTAGCCGCGAGCTCTTCATAGTACTGCTGAGGGTTCTTACCCGTTACCGCAGTGATTTCTGCCGCTAGAAGACAAAGAATGATGCCGTCTTTGTCTGTTGACCACGGTGTACCATCTTTACGAAGGAAAGACGCACCTGCGCTTTCTTCACCGCCAAAGCCAAACTCACCGTTGTACAAACCGTCAACAAACCACTTAAAGCCAACAGGCACTTCACACAGCGTACGGCCAAGATCGGCAACAACACGGTCAATCAGTGCACTCGATACCAGCGTTTTACCTACAGCAACGTCAGCGCGCCATTCACTGCGATGACGGTATAGGTAGTCGATACACACTGCTAGGTAATGGTTTGGATTCATCAGACCTTTTTGGCGTTACGATACCGTGACGGTCGTAGTCTGGGTCATTACCAAATGCCAAGTCATAGTCATCCTTAAGTGCCAGTAGACCAGCCATTGCATATGGAGACGAGCAGTCCATACGAACGACGCCATCTTTATCCAATGACATGAACTGGAATGATGGATCGACCGCTTCGCTAACCAAAGTAAGATCTAGATTGTACGCTTTGCCAATTTGACGCCAGTAATCAATGCCTGAGCCACCCAACGGATCAACACCAATCTTGAGACCCGCTTTTTGGATTGCTTCCATATCAATGACATTGACTAGGTCATCAATATACGGCTTCACCAAATCACGCTCTTCAAACAAATCATTCGCTTTAGCAACGGCGATAGGTAGACGCTTAACGTCTTTCATTTCGTTGCTGATGATTTCGTTAGCACGGTCTTCAATCGCTTGAGTTAGCTCAGCTTCTGCTGGACCACCATGCGTTGGGTTGTACTTGATACCGCCATCTTGAGGTGGGTTGTGTGAAGGCGTAATAACAATACCGTCCGCTTTCTTATCGCTGGACAGGTTGTAAGTCAAAATCGCGTGTGAAATACCAGGGGTTGGCGTATAGCCGTTATCTTCCTGAGCAATCACGTGTACACCGTTGGCAACCAATACCTCAACCACAGTCGCGAACGCTGGTTCTGACAGTGCGTGAGTATCTTTACCGACAAACAGTGGGCCCGTTGTGCCTTTCTTTGCGCGTACTTCAGCCACAGCTTGTGCAATGGCAAGGATGTGGTTTTCGTTGAAGGTTGCCTTGTCGGCACTACCGCGGTGACCAGACGTACCAAACTGTACGCTTTGAGCTGTGTTACCAGCTTCTGGTTGAACTAAGAAGTAATTAGAAACAAGCGCTGGGATATTATGCAAATCTTCTTGCAAAGCCTTTTTGGCCCGCGCGTGGGTGTATAGCCATAACTGACGTCCTTTCAAATTCAAGCTTAAAAATACAAAAAACCTCATAATACTCGTTTAAGTTTGAACATTATGAGGTTTAAATCGAAATCTTAGATAGAAGCCGTGACTTTCTCGATGAGCTCTGCAGGGAATTCCATCATGGTCATTACCTGCTCGACCATTTGTCTCTTACGACTGGTGTTGGTGTTGGTAATCACCCAAAACGGCGTATTTGGAATGGCTTTTGGTTTCGTTGTATTGCCACTCCCTAGCAGAGTCGCTTCATTGTTAGCGAAGTAGACACGCTTGCGACCTTTCACTTGCGTCGCCTCTGAAAAACCTTCTGGATTCAAGCGATGCAAAGTAGACAAGACCAACATAAAGCGGTCAATCGCTTTCTTAAGGCCAGCAAACTCGTCTGAAATCAGTAGAGAGCGCATCTCTTTTACTGAATCAACAGCTTCTACTTTCGGTGCCTCTTTACTCACGACAATCGTCTTAGCGGCAGCGGGTCTCTTTTCCGTCTCGGCTGCATCTACCTTTAATAAACGTCGTAAGATATCTGAAGCACTTTCGCCAATGTGGTGGGTCTGGCTTGCAATGTAACGGTATAGATCCTCATCAACCTCAATTGTTTTCATTCGCTTTTCACAATCTCTATGTTTAAACTCTGGATGATTATAACGAGTTCCGCGATGAACCTCCACGTTAAACACATCACGAATAACAGAAAATGTCAGCTTTATTAAACTACAAAAGAGAAGGTCACGGCGCGCCAGTCGTTCTCATCCACGGACTATTTGGTGACCTCAATAACCTTGGCGTGCTTGCTCGAGAACTTAAGCAAGATCATGATGTCATCAGCATCGATCTTCGCAATCACGGGCGTTCGTTTCACAGCGAAGAACATAGCTATTCATTAATGGCGAACGATATCATTGAGTTACTTGAAGAACTTAATGTAGAACACCCGATTATTATTGGTCACTCCATGGGTGGAAAGGTCGCGATGAAGCTTTGTGATTACGACTACCCCATCCAAAAACTCGTGGTAATGGACATGTCTCCGGTCAAATACGACACCCGACGACATGACAACGTGCTCGCTGGGCTGAATGCCGTTTGTCAGCAAACACCAAAGACACGCGGCGAAGCCATGGCAGTAATGAGTGAACACATCGAAATGGAAGGAGTTAGGCAGTTTCTCGGTAAGTCGCTCTATAACACCGGTGAGCACATGGGATGGCGTTTTAACCTCAAAGGTCTAGAGCAAAATTACATGCAGATACTCGACTGGCACCCAATCCGTAAGACCGAGACGCCTGTCCTGTTTCTAAAAGGTGCCGACTCTGACTACCTCCAAGCGGATCATCAGCAACAGATTCAACAGCAGTTTGGTCAGGTAAAGGTCCACATTGTCGCGAACACGGGTCACTGGCTGCACGCAGAAAAGCCAAACGAGGTATTGCGAGCGATACGCAAATTCATCTAATTTTGACCTACATCGTAAGCAGGTTGATTTCCATGGATTAACTTTACCGAGTAACAATGGTATAGTTCCGCGCAAGCATATTGGCACAAAGGAATACCATGCTTTACGACTATATAGATAAACTCGAGTCCATTGGTTTGGATCTATTGTTTGCGTCCATCTTTTTTCTGATCGGTATGGCAATCAAAGATGTACTAAAACAAGGCAATGTCCCCGTGTTTGGTCGACGTATTGTGTGGCTTGTGCTGTTCTTAGGCTGTGCAGGTTTTGTCGCGAAAGGCATTATTCAGCTTAGCTGGGAAGGCACAGGACTGGGCTAATCGCCACTGTTCCTGAATCCAACGAAGACAGATAAAAAGGTACTGAATCTATGGCAAGTGTAGGTCTATTCTTTGGTAGCGATACTGGCAACACAGAAGCTATTGCAAAGATGATCCAAAAACAATTGGGTAAACAGCTCATCCACGTTCAAGACATCGCTAAAAGTAGTAAAGAAGACATCGATAACTTCGATCTGCTTCTACTTGGTATCCCGACTTGGTATTACGGCGAAGCTCAAGCAGATTGGGATGACTTCTTCCCTGAGCTAGAGGGCATCGACTTCTCTACTAAGCTAGTGGCTATCTTCGGCTGTGGTGACCAAGAAGATTACGCAGAGTACTTCTGTGATGCGATGGGTACAGTACGCGACATCGTTGAAGGCAAAGGTGGTACTATCATCGGTTACACTTCAACAGATGGCTACGAGTTTGAAGCGTCAAAAGCACTTGTTGAAGGCGACGAATCTCAATTTGTTGGTCTGTGTATCGACGAAGATCGTCAACCAGAACTGACGGATGAGCGCGTATCGAGCTGGACTAAGCAGCTTTATGAAGAGATGTGCCTAGCAGAGCTAGAAGACTAATTCTTCATAAACCTAAAAAAACCTCCTATTGGAGGTTTTTTTGTATCTAAAGCAGTAAAACTCTATGCTCCCACTGATTCAATATCACTGGCTTGCATTTCTCGATACTCAGCCTTTTTACGAATATACAGCTTACGCTGAATAGTCGATACAACCTCGCCCTTGTTGTTCTGGATATGAGTAACAAATTCAGGAAAGCACTTTTCTCCAGTGGCAGTGCTCTGCAAAATGTCATCCAACATGTCCTGACTCACCACAAATTCGGCTCGAAGATCGGAAAATCCCGGCTTAATAAAATCGATACTCGCTTCTTTATCCCATACATAATACTGTTCGCGCAATATCCCCATCAGCATCAAAGAGTAGATAGGATCCGTCATTGCAAAAATGCTGCCACCAAACTGAGAGCGGTTGGCATTCTTGTTCCACCAGCGCAGCTTCAAACGAACCTTCACAGAACGAAAATCCTCACTGATCTCTTCAATGCGTATGCCCGCCCCCCAAAAAGGTGGCCAAATATTCAAAGCAAACTTAACGTATTTAGGTTTATAAATTTTTGCTAATCGTCTATCCATAACTACAACTCTTCACCAGATGTAAATAAATTGTAACTGGTCAGATGTGTTTGTAAAGTGACATAGTTCTGCTTCTATGTTAATAGTTAGTAACCCTTTGAAGTTCGTGGTTTATTGTTACGCTGTAGTACCCTATAATGAATGGATACATGAAATCTGTTTATTGCTGCAGATCATCACAGGAAAGTTTATGTCAGACAATAACAAGGCACTTAAGGACGCGGGACTGAAAGTCACGTTGCCAAGACTTAAAATTTTAGAAGTACTGCAGAAGCCAGAGTACCAACACATTAGCGCAGAAGACTTGTATAAGAAGCTTATCGACCTTGGCGAAGAGATCGGTCTAGCAACAGTTTATCGAGTATTGAACCAATTTGATGATGCCGGCATTGTCACTCGTCACCATTTCGAAGGCGGCAAGTCAGTATTTGAACTATCAACTCAGCACCACCACGACCACCTAGTGTGCCTAGACTGTGGTGAAGTCATTGAGTTCTCTGACGACCTAATCGAAACTCGTCAGAAAGAAATCGCGGCTAAATACAACATCGAGCTAACGAACCACAGCTTGTACCTATATGGTAAGTGTGTTGGTGGCGCGTGTAAGACAGATCCTAAGGCGCACAAGCCTAAGTAAGTCTTTATTTGGATATGAAAAAACCAGCCTGATGGCTGGTTTTTTTGTGGGTTGGGTTTGGTGAGCGCTGTTTTTACCCCTCCTAGCCTCCCGGCTACGCGCCCCGCTTTTAAGGGGAGGAACTACTGGCTGGCTCCTATCGTCGCATCGCCTCAAATTATATCAGCGATGCGCAGCGAGCCTGTTGTTCTCCCCCTTTATAAGGGGAAGCTAGAGGGGATAAGCTCTACCAGCTCTTAAACCTACTTCCCTTCAATCTTCGCCCAAGTATCACGAAGACCAACCGTGCGGTTAAACACCAAAGACTCAGCAGTAGAATCTTTAGAGTCCGCACAGAAGTAACCCATACGCTCAAACTGGTAACCTTGCTCAGCTTTCGCTGCCGCTAGGCTTGGCTCAACAAAGCCGTTGATCACTACCAGTGAGTCTGGGTTGATGGTTTCAGCAAAGTTATCTGCCGCTGCTGGGTTAGCAACGGTAAACAGGCGATCATATTGACGAATCTCTGCTGGAAGACCTTTGTCCGCTGATACCCAGTGGATTACGCCTTTCACTTTACGACCATCCGCTGGATTTTTACCTAGCGTTTCTGGATCGTAGCTACAGAAGATAGTGGTGATGTTACCTGCATCGTCTTTCTCGATGCGCTCAGCTTTAATCACATACGCGCCGCGCAGACGTACTTCTTTGCCTAGCACCAAACGCTTGTACTTCTTGTTCGCTTCTTCGCGGAAGTCTTCACGTTCAATCCAAACTTCACGAGTAAATGGTACTTCACGAGTGCCCATTTCTTCTTTGTTTGGATGGTTAGCAAGAGTCAACGTCTCACCTTCGCCTTCGTAGTTCTCGATAACAATCTTAACTGGATCAAGAACGGCCATCGCACGAGGTGCGTTCTCGTTTAGGTCATCACGAATACAAGACTCTAGTGAACCAAACTCGATCATGTTCTCTTGCTTAGTCACACCAATACGCTTACAGAACTCGCGAATTGACGCAGGCGTGAAGCCACGACGACGCAAGCCAGAGATAGTCGGCATGCGAGGGTCGTCCCAACCGTTAACCAGTTTCTCTGTCACAAGTTGGTTTAGTTTACGCTTCGACATTACCGTATATTCAAGGTTTAGTCGGCTGAACTCGTACTGACGAGGCTGACAATCGATAGTGATGTTATCTAGAACCCAGTCGTATAGACGACGGTTGTCTTGGAACTCAAGCGTACATAGTGAGTGCGTAATGCCTTCTAGCGCATCTGAAATACAGTGCGTGAAGTCATACATCGGGTAGATGCACCACTTGTCACCTGTCTGATGGTGCTCAGCAAAACGAACACGGTATAGAACAGGGTCGCGCATCACCATGAACGATGAGCCCATGTCGATTTTTGCACGTAGACATGCTGTACCTTCTTCGAAGCCACCGTCACGCATCTTCTCAAACAGCGCTAGGTTTTCTTCAACTGGACGGTCACGGTAAGGGCTTGGCTTACCTGGTGCGGTTAGCGTACCACGGTACTCGCGGATCTGCTCTGGACTTAGCTCTTCAACGTACGCTAAGCCTTTGTTAATTAATTCAACCGCATACTCGTAAAGCTTGTCGAAGTAGTTAGATGAATAGCACACTTCACCTGACCAATCGAAGCCTAACCAGCTTACATCATTCTTAATTGACTCAACGTATTCAACGTCTTCTTTTTCAGGGTTGGTGTCGTCAAAGCGCAAGTTGCACTGACCCTGGTAGTCCTGAGCAATACCGAAGTTCAAACAAATAGATTTCGCGTGACCGATGTGCAGGTAACCATTCGGCTCCGGCGGGAAACGAGTATGCACGCTAGTATGCTTGCCATCCGCTAAATCTTTATCAATGATTTGGCGAATAAAGTTCGATGGACGAGCCTCAGCTTCACTCATCTATAACACCTCTATGTTTTAAGTATTGTCAGATATATAAACGCTAATGATCCACAATTCTTTGAGAAACCTCAACAAGATCTCGCATTTTCATTAGATTATTTTAGTACTGAATTATGAACAGGTAACACAGGCGGTTCTACAGGCACAAAAAAAGCCTCTCGGGGGAGAGGCTTTGGTATGGAAATCAATGAGTCAGAGTGATTATGGCAGTTTCACTTCTGATAGGTCTTCACCAGCGCCGATAGACTTCATTTCACCAGCGATGATTTCAGCTAGAGGGCCAAGGATAACTTGTAGGTTGTTTTCACCTAGTTTAACCACACCCTTCGCACCAAGTTTCTTAAGTACTGCTTCGTCAGCAACAGAGCGGTCTTTAAGTGTTAGGCGTAGACGAGTGATACAAGCATCGATTGACGTTAGGTTGTCATGACCACCTAGCGCTTTTAGGTATTGGCGAGCTAGGTCGCCGTTTTTGCCTTCGCCAGCTGCAACTTCTACTGCTTCGTCATCATCTTCACGACCAGGCGACTTCAGGTTGAATGCGCGGATTGCGAAGCTGAAAGTGAAGAAGTATAGAGCACCAAAACCTAGACCGATGATAAGTAGCATGAATGGTTTCGTTGCTAGACCCCAGTTCAGTACGAAGTCGATTAGACCAGCAGAGAAACCGAAGCCGTGTAGCGTACCAAACATGTTCGCTACGACTAGAGATAGACCCGTGAACACTGCGTGCATTGCGTATAGTGCAGGTGCTAGGAATACGAACATGAATTCTAGTGGTTCAGTGATACCTGTTAGGAAAGAACAGAATGCTACTGAGAATAGAGCGCCACCAACTTGACCACGTTTTTCAGCAGGTGCTGCTAGGTACATAGCTAGTGCTGCACCTGGTAGACCAAACATCATTACTGGGAAGAAGCCGTTCATGAATACGCCAGCGCCTTTGTCGCCGCCGAAGAAGCGGTGTAGGTCACCAGACTTCACTGTTTCAGTAACTTCTTTAACTGTTGCTGTGATTTCAGGCGTTACTGAGTTAGCGAATTCAAATGTATGAGACTGACCAGCAACTAGAGACTTAGCAAGAGCTGGGTCAACACAAAGCTGTTGTAGTGCAGGTAGAGCTTGGCCAGCTGCTTGCGCGCCAGTTACCATGATCTCTTGACATGTACCCATACCGAACCAGAAGTAAGAGTTAAGTACGTGGTGCAGACCAACAGGGATAAGCGCACGGTTTAGTGTACCGTAAACAAACTGACCTACTGCGCCAGATGTAGATACTGCGTGTGCTAGAGCATCTAGACCGCCTTGGATTGAAGGCCAAACCACACCAGAGATCGCACCAGCTACTAGAGCAAACAGACCTGCCATGATAGGTACAAGACGCTTACCTGAGAAGAATGCTAGCCATTCTGGTAGGCGAGTAGCGTGGAATGCGTTATATGAGTGACCAGCGATGATACCTGCGAAGATACCGCCGAAGAATGACATGTTAACGCTTGCATCAATTGTGGTTGCTGCCGCTGTTAGTGAGAAGTAAGCAACTGCACCAGCAAGACCTGCTGCACCGTTACCATCTTTAGATAGACCAATCGCGATACCTAGACCGAAAAGTAGTGGTAGCTGACTGAAGATTGCATTACCTGCAGCCGCCATAAATGGAACGTCTAATAGATCAGGTTGGCCCAAACGTAGTAGAAGCGCCGCAATTGGAAGCGTTGCGATAGGAAGCATCAATGCTTTACCTAGCTTCTGCGCATATCCTAGAATATTCACCTTAAGTTCCCCCTATAGGATTTGAATTTTTTTGGACGACTTATTTTAGCCGTTCAATTTAGTCCTTTTCAGTGTATGGAATTAAATTCGCCCCGCAAATTAAAACCTTATCATTTGTGATCCTAATCACCAGTTTTTGCCAAAATTCAGGCTTTTTGCTAGCGAGATCATAAAACTTATTTTATCATACGAAAAAATGGTCAAATCTAAGTAGGATTTCCATAGTGAGAGTTGCAAAGAATGGCGGTTAAACTGCGATATAAATCAAGTTTTCAACAACCGTTCATATAGAAAAAATGACAATAACTCTCGATTAATCATTAAGTTACTTTGACCATATTAACTATTTATAACTTGCTGACTTAAAATTCGCCCTGTTACTAAGTGCTAGAAATCAAGTAAAATCAATACGATTAATCTCAGCGATGTAACAAGCTAGAAAGAATACAACACAAGGATTCGCTAACTATGTATGCATTAACGAACTGTAAGGTCTTCACTGGTTCTGATGTTCTCACCAATCATGCAGTGCTTATTGATGGAGAAGACATCCATTCTATCGTTCCTGACTCTGAACTGTCTTCGTCAATCGAACGTGTGGATTTGAATGGCGCTAACCTAAGCCCAGGTTTTATTGATCTGCAGCTTAACGGTTGTGGCGGAGTGATGTTTAACGACGAAATCACCGCAGATACAATTCACACCATGCATAGAGCTAACCTAAAGTCGGGTTGTACCAGCTTTCTGCCAACTCTGATTACATCGTCAGATGAGAATATGCGTCAGGCGCTATCGGCAGCTCGTGAGTACCACGACCAATATAAGAACCACTCTCTAGGTCTACACCTCGAAGGTCCATATTTAAACGTCGCGAAAAAAGGCATCCACAGCCCAGATTTCATTCGTCAGTCTGACGACGCAATGATTGACCTTATCTGCGAAAATCGCGATCTCGTTGCCAAGGTAACACTGGCCCCTGAGCAAAATGCGCCAGAGCACATCGAAAGACTTCACAATGCAGGTATCGTGGTTTCTATTGGTCACACCAATGCGACATACGAACAAGCTCGCCTGGGCTTTGAGTCAGGCATCACCTTTGCGACGCACTTGTTTAATGCGATGACTCCAATGACAGGTCGTGAACCTGGCGTCGTTGGCGCGATTTATGACACACCAGATGTCTACGCCGGTATCATCGCTGACGGTTTTCATGTCGACTATGCGAATATTCGTATCGCGCATAAAGTGAAGGGCGAAAAGCTCGTATTAGTGACGGACGCCACAGCTCCGGCGGGTGCTGACATGGAATACTTTATTTTTGTCGGTAAGAAAGTATATTACAAGGATGGTAAGTGTGTGGATGAAAATGGCACCTTGGGTGGCAGCGCACTGACCATGATAGAAGCGGTTCAAAATACAGTAGAACACGCTGGTATCGCTTTGGACGAAGCTCTACGTATGGCTACGCTCTACCCTGCGAAAGCGATGGGTATCGAAGGCAAACTCGGTCGTATCAAAAAAGGCATGGTTGCTAACCTGACTGTGTTCGACAGAGACTTCAATGTTCAAGGCACGGTTGTTAACGGACAATACGAGCAAAATTAAGCATGAATGGCGGACAAATAGGTAACGTAGATTTAGTAAAACAACTCAATAGCGCAGCGGTTTACCGTTTGATAGACCAGCAAGGTCCTATCTCGCGCATTCAAGTTGCAGACGTCAGCCAACTGGCTCCTGCAAGTGTTACCAAAATTACCCGCCAATTGCTTGAACGCGGCCTTATCAAAGAGGTCGCTCAGCAAGCTTCAACCGGGGGCCGACGTGCGATATCGTTGACCACCGCTGTTGAACCCTTCCACTCCGTTGCAGTCCGCTTAGGCCGTGATTACATCTCTTTCTCACTTTATGACCTGGGTGGCAAAGAGCTTGCGTTTGCCCATAAAGAGCTTTACTACACCAATCAAAACGAGCTGAGTGAAGGCTTAATCACTGAAATCCGTGAGTTCCTTAAACAACACAGCCCGAAGATCGATCAGCTTATTGCCATTGGCGTTACCCTGCCAGGTTTGGTCAACCCAACCACAGGTGTTGTGGAATACATGCCAAACACCGATATCGACAAACTCGAGCTTGCAGATCTTGTGAAGCAGCAGTTTAAGGTAGAGTGTTTCGTTGGTAACGACGTTCGTGGCCTAGCACTTGCTGAACACTATTTTGGTGCCAGCCGTGATTGCCAAGATTCAATTCTTGTCAGCGTTCACCGAGGCACTGGTGCCGGCATTATTGTCAACGGTCAGGTTTTCTTAGGGCACAACCGTAACGTTGGTGAGATTGGTCATATCCAAATCGATCCACTTGGCGAGCAGTGTCAATGTGGCAACTTTGGTTGTCTAGAAACCGTAGCGGCTAACCCTGCAATTGTTAAGCGAGTTCGCACCCTCATCGAACAAGGCTATGAGTCAACGCTTGCACTCAAAGAGCACATCACTATAGAAGATGTCTGCTCTCACGCACTCAATGGTGACGAACTGGCGAAACAGAGCTTAGTTCGCGTGGGTAATCAATTAGGTAAAGCGATTGCCATTACGATTAACCTATTCAACCCACAAAAAGTCATCATCGCTGGCGATATTACCATGGCGAAAGACATCCTTTTCCCTGCAATCCGCCGCAATGTCGAGAATCAATCGCTAACCACCTTCCATAGCGACCTACCCATTGTTGCCTCAGAGATAGACAAGCAGCCAACCATGGGTGCTTTCGCGATGATCAAGAGAGCAATGCTCAACGGCGTTTTGTTACAAAAACTACTTGAAGATTGAACAAGTGTAATGAAATTCCGCAGCACCTAAGCGGTAATTTCGAGTAGAATAGACGACCACACGCATGTGTGGTCTTTTTTTGTGGAAAACTAATAGAATAATATGGAACTGATTCTAATCACCGTCGCCTTTATTGCAGGCTTTCTCGCTCTCAAATGCCAATTGCCCCCTTTAGTCGGCTTTTTGCTCGCAGGCTTCTTGCTGCATAACTTTGGCTTTGAATCAACGTCGACCATCACCACACTGGCAGACCTTGGGGTCACCTTACTGCTATTTACTATCGGTCTTAAGCTCGACGTTAAAACACTGCTGTCCAAAGAAATCTGGGCCGGCGCGACCGTCCACAATCTACTTTCCACCCTACTCTTTGCCTTACTACTTCTGGGACTAAAATTCCTTGGCGTGACCAGTTTGGCAACGCTAGGCATCGATCAACTGATATTGCTTGGCTTTGCTCTCTCTTTCTCGAGTACTGTTTTTGCGGTGAAGACACTGCAAGAAAAAGGGGAAATGAATGCCACCTACGGCACACTGGCGATCGGTATCCTGGTTATGCAGGATATCTTTGCAGTTATCTTCTTAACCGCATCGACGGGTAAGTTCCCTGAATGGTATGCCATAGCCCTCTTTGGTTTACCGTTATTGCGTCCAATTATGTTCAAGCTGCTCGACAAAGCGGGTCACGGAGAAATGCTAGTACTGAGTGGTATTTTCTTTGCTCTGGTTATGGGGGCGGGTCTGTTCGAACTGGTTGGCATGAAACCAGATCTTGGCGCACTAATCCTTGGTATGCTGCTCGCTTCTCATCGCAAGGCGTCTGAGCTGTCTAAGTCACTCTTTAACCTCAAAGAGCTGTTCCTGGTCTGCTTCTTCCTGAATATTGGTTTAGCTGAGGAGCCGACCATGCAAGGCTTTATCCTTGGTGTGTTGCTGCTGCTCTTGCTACCGCTCAAAGGCATTCTGTACTTCGTGGTGATCAACGCATTTAAATTCCGTGTCCGTACTTGTCTACTAACCACACTCACCTTATTCAATTTTAGTGAGTTTGGACTGATTGTTGGCGGCCTTGCCTTTAAGCTCGGCTGGATCTCTGGCGATATCTTGGTGGCATTAGCGATATCGGTATCACTATCATTCATCATCTCTGCCCCGCTCAACCGCGTGGGTCACAGCATCTATTTGCGCTCAGCAAAATGGCTGAAGGAGCAAGCAGCAGAGAAAATTAACACTCGAGATCAGTTTATCAACCCAGGTGAAGCACAGGTACTGATTCTAGGGATGGGTCGAATCGGCAGTGGAGCTTACGATGAGCTCTATGAACGCTACGGAAAAGTAAGCTTGGGAGTGGAAGTTCGCGAAGAGGCCGCTGCCGATCACCAAGCTAAAGGTCGAAATGTTATCGCTGGTGATGCGACTGACCCCGATTTTTGGGAACGTATCCTTGATACCGCCCATGTAAAGCTGGTACTTCTGGCGATGCCGCACCACCAAGGTAACCAAACAGCGCTAGAGCTACTTCAGAAAAAACAGTTCAAGGGACAAGTCGCAGCCATTGCCGCTTATCCAGATCAATTGGCGGAACTTGAAGAAATGGGAGTCAACGCTGCGTTTAATATCTACAGCGAGGCAGGTAGTGGTTTTGCTCGCCATGTATGTGACCAACTGCAGCCGAATCTAAAGTAAGCCAAATTTATCAATTAAACAGCCGCTAAATAGCGGCTGTTTTGCTTTTAGCGACCAAAAAAGCACCCAAACATTGATTTCATTCATCAAAAATGGATTTTATTTAAATAATTTCTAACTAACATCGCCTTTTATTCTATTTTTCATTGTTCACGGTTGCTTTTTTTTGTGCAGATGGCAAATTGAACTCAACAGCGTTAAATTTCATCAAAAAGGAAGTTGTATGTGTTCAGTATTTGGCATTTTAGACATTAAAAGTGATGCAGCCGCTCTACGCCCAATCGCGTTAGAAATGTCTAAAAAGCTTCGCCACCGTGGTCCTGATTGGTCAGGTATCTATGCTTCAGATAAAGCAATTCTTGCGCATGAGCGCCTAGCTATCGTTGGTCTTAATAGTGGTGCACAGCCACTTTACAGCCAAGATAAAAAACACATCCTTGCAGTAAATGGTGAAATCTATAACCACAAAGAAATTCGTGCTCGTTACGAAGGTAAATACGAGTTCCAAACGGATTCTGACTGTGAAGTTATTCTAGCGCTCTATGAAGATATGGGGGCAGATCTGCTTGAAGAGCTAAACGGTATCTTCGCATTCGTACTGTACGATGAAGAAAAAGATGAGTACCTAGTGGGCCGTGACCATATCGGTATCATCCCACTTTACCAAGGCTATGACGAGCATGGTAACTACTACGTTGCTTCAGAAATGAAAGCACTGGTACCAGTTTGTAAAACCATTAGTGAGTTCCCTCCTGGTTGTTATTACGGTTCCAAAGATGCAGAACCTCAGCGTTACTACATCCGCGACTGGAACGAATACGCGGCAGTTCAAGGTAACACCACCAGCAAAGAAGAGCTGACGGAAGCCCTTGAAGCAGCGGTTAAGCGCCAGCTTATGACTGACGTACCTTATGGTGTGTTGTTGTCTGGTGGCCTAGATTCTTCTATCACCTCAGCGGTTGCAAAACGTTTTGCGGCAATGCGTATTGAAGACGATGAGCAATCTGCAGCATGGTGGCCACAGCTTCACTCATTCGCTGTAGGTCTTGAAGGTGCTCCAGATCTTAAAGCAGCTCGTGAAGTTGCTGATCAAATCGGTACCGTTCACCATGAGATGACCTACACAATCCAAGAAGGTTTGGATGCGATTCGTGATGTTATCTATCATATTGAAACCTATGACGTCACCACCATCCGCGCCTCAACACCAATGTTCTTAATGGGTCGTAAGATCAAAGCGATGGGCATTAAGATGGTGCTATCTGGCGAAGGTGCTGACGAGATCTTTGGCGGCTACCTTTACTTCCACAAAGCGCCAAACGCCAAAGAGTTCCACGAAGAGACTGTGCGTAAACTACTCGCACTGAACATGTTTGACTGTGCTCGTGCCAACAAGTCGCTTGCAGCTTGGGGTGTAGAAGGTCGCGTTCCATTCCTAGATAAAGAATTTATCGACGTGGCTATGCGCCTGAACCCAGAAGATAAGATGTGTGGTAACGGTAAGATGGAAAAACACATTCTTCGTGAGTGTTTTGAGCATTACCTACCAGAATCAATCGCATGGCGTCAAAAAGAGCAATTCTCTGATGGCGTTGGCTACAGCTGGATTGACACGCTAAAAGAAGTGGCTGAAGCTAAGATCACTGATCAACAAATGGAAACCGCGGCATTCCGCTTCCCATACAACACACCAACAACGAAAGAAGGTTATGCATACCGTGAAATCTTTGAAGAGTTGTTCCCGCTAGAGTCAGCAGCGAAGTGTGTACCGGGTGGTCCATCTGTCGCTTGTTCTTCAGCGAAAGCAATTGAATGGGATGAGTCATTCCAAAACTGTGTTGACCCATCGGGTCGTGCGGTTCAAGCCGTTCACAACGACGCTTACTAAGATACAAAAAACCAGCTTCTGAACTGACCCCCAATAGTTGGACACCAATTATTGGGGGTCTTTTTTATGTCCAAGTACAGCAGAGCATTAAAATGCTCGATAGCAAAACAATATCTACAAGGCGAGAGTTCATCCGGTGAGCTTTCTCGTCTTCATTCCATACCATCACGTCAAATACGTTACTGGGCTCAAGTGCTTGATATTCATGGTGCTCAAGCATTTATGCCTCATGGGTTTGCAAAGAACGCACAAACCAAACTGCAAGCCTTAAAACACATGTGGACGAATGGTTGGTCTGTCGGCCACACTAGTGCGGTACTGAATTTTTCGTCTCCTGGCACTCTCTCCGTTTGGCTCAAACAATACGAAAGAGATGGTATCCAGGGGCTTGAGTGTAGCAAAAGGACGACCAACAATGAGTAAGCACCCCTTTATTCAAGATAAGCACGATGATGAGAAGACATTGGAAGAACTCAAAGAGGAGTTAGCGTACTTGCGAGCAGAGAACGCTGTCTTAAAAAAGTTAGAGGAGCTGGAACAGGAGAAACGTCGTCGAACACAGAAAAAACGAAAGTAGTTCTAGCTCTTAGAAATCAACATCTACAACAACATCTCTTGCATACCCTTAAGTTAGCGAGAAGTAGCTTCTATTATCACGCGCAGTCGAGCAACGCCGCCGATAGCTATCAAGATGAGAAGCAGTTGATCGAGAAAATATATCATGACCACAAAGGGAGATATGGCTATCGTCGCATTCACCTCGAGTTAAGGAGGCGTAACGTCACTCTTAACCACAAGACAGTCCAACGTCTGATGAGGTTACTTGGCCTAAAATCAACGGTTAGGCCCAAGCGATACAGCTCATACAAGGGAGAGGCAGGAACAACCGCACCAAATGTGCTTGAGCGGGACTTCAATGCAACGAAGCCTGATGAAAAGTGGGTAACGGATGTTACTGAGTTTAAAGTTAAGCAGCAGAAGGTGTACTTATCACCAATCGTCGATCTGTTTACGCAGGAAGTCGTCGCTTATAAGGTTGCAAAAAACGCGTGCTTACCTCTGGTCACAGACATGCTGACAGAGGCAGTTGCGACTTTAGATGAGAACTCAAAGCCAATCGTTCATAGCGATCAAGGGTGGCAATATAGGCATAGGAAATATCAGAAAACTCTCGCTGACAGGGGGTTAACTCAAAGTATGTCGCGAAAAAGGAAACTGTTTGGATAATGCGGTGGCAGAGAACTTCTTTGCCTTGCTGAAAACAGAAATGTACCATAATCAGCACTTTGAAGATGCGGATGACTTAATCGAACAAATTGATGAATACATCGAGTATTACAATACAAAGCGCATCAAAGTGAAACTAAAAAGGCCTGACTCCGATGGAATATCGAAATCAGGCCTTACAAGCCGCATAACAGAAATGTCCAACTTTATGGGGTCACTTCATTCGGCTGGTTTTTTTACGTCTATTGTATAGGTCTAGCCTGGATGTCCATCCGCTCTCGGTGTCACGAGCATTTTGCCAAAGTGATAAACATACATGGCAAACGCAAACGCCCATAGTCCGGCGCTAATATCAATCATGGTAAACATGTGTTGAGGCCAAACTGCGACTCCGACACTGCGCACGACCGCTGCCAAGATGATAGCGCCAAACGCCAGTGTCATGTTTGGACCTTCATAGATTGCTCGTCCAGTATGACCCATGGTGACACGACTGATCATAGCGAGCACAAGACCACCTAAGGCCCCTACCGCAAACAAATGAAGCATCGCGTGAACCGCGAAAGCGTCAGTGAGAATACCACGGTATAACAGGCTCAATGGCAAGCATAAGTAGGTTAGCATTAACGACCATACCAAAGGCTCAGATAAGGTTAACCAAGGTTTCCAGCGGATCCAACGAGCCAATTGCAACACCCCAGCAACCAACATTAAAGGTTTCCCTAGAGTAGCTAGCGACAATGGGAAAAAGCTCAGTACAAACAGCATCATCAACGGCAAGGTTGATAACCATTCGAGCCATACAATAGGTTGTGGCTTTTCATATTGAAAACGACGGGCAGCAAAGAACGGGATGACTCGTCCTCCCATCACTGACAGCAAGATAGTAAACCACCACAACATCGCTTGCCATACCGCGCTGGAGCTAAATGGAGGCATGCCTTTGATCGTTGCATAGCTAGCAAAGTTCGCGAAGATTGCTAGTAGGAAAAGAGGAACAAAGAACAGATTGCGCCACCCTTTTGAGCGATACACACGAAAGCCAACCTCATAGGCGGCCAAAGCAATGAACAGAGATTCAATACTTGAGGTTAACCACAAAGGCACAGGCGTCCAAAACAAGATACGAGTGGCAACCCATAGCCCCACCAAAATTAACAAACGATAATGCTTAGTACCATTAATACCCGTCCAAGTTTGCACTGCAGTAAGTACAAACCCCACCACTATTGCCATCGCAAAACCAAAAATCATTTCGTGTGCGTGCCACCACAACGCCGGCACTTTAAGTACTTCAGGTTGACCGGTTTGGAACATAATGACCCAAGCTACGACTGCAAAAATAGCGTAAACGCTACCGAGTAAGAAAAATGGACGAAAGCCCAATCTAAGCCAAGCAGGAATCGCTTCTTCGGCTTTTTTATCGACGATATTCAACATCTCAACTCGCTATCTAATCTCTAACTAAGAACCTATTGCATGAAGCATGCCACACTTAAAGTCACTATTTATCAGACAGATAAAAGAGATAAGTGTCTTTTTTGACTCATAATAATTCAGAGTCATAAAGACACGTAATGGTCATTAAGTAATAAATTACTTTGGGGAAAAAATGAAAGAATCACGCAATAGGTTCTTCTTATCAGGGCTCTATTTTTTATAACAACGCTCGTTGATAGAACAAAATGTCAAACTCTCTCGAGGAGATGATTATTGTATTGTGTTTGCGCCAATAGAGAGTAAACTTGCCGACCCTTTAACCAAAACCCTATTAATACTAGGTGAAAACGAATGTCTAACAGTGCTTCATCGCTCAATAAGCGAATGAACATCGTCGCGCTGACGTGGCCCATTTTTATCGAAGTCTTACTGCGCACCGCTCTCAATACTACCGATGTGTTTATGCTCAGTGGCTATTCTGATCAGGCGGTTTCCGCGGTCGGAGTGATCACCCAGATCAGCTTTTTTCTTATCGTCGTGTCCATGATGGTCAGCAGTGGCACAGGCATTCTCATCGCTCAATACAATGGCGCATCGAAATTTTCTGAATCCGCGCAAACGGGTGTCGCGAGCATTCTACTGGCTCTTGGTTTAGGCGCTATTCTGAGCTTGTCACTGCTTGTGGGTGCTGAGCATTTTATTGCGCTGTTTGGATTAGAAGAACAAGTTGCAGCCTATGGTTACGACTATCTTATCATCAGCGGCTCAATGACCTTCAACGTCACTCTTGGTATCGTACTGACCACTATATTGAGAAGCCATGGCTTTTCACGCTCTCCCATGGTCATTAACCTAATTGCGGGCGTTATTAATATATTCGGTAACTATGTCGCACTCTATCAGCCGTTTGGCTTGCCTGTCTTTGGTGTAAGCGGCGTAGCAACGGCAACGGTAGTAAGCCAAGTGATCGGTACACTATTAATGATATTGGCAGTACGTGGAAAGCGCATTGATCTACCATTCGAGACCTGGCGTGCTATCCCAAACACACTCTACAAGAAGATCATGAAGATCGGCATGATGAATGCCGGAGAGATCCTGTCCTATAACATGGCGCAGATGGCGATTGTCTACTTTGTTGTGCAGATGGGCACCGCATCGTTGGCGGCATTTACCTATGCTCAGAATATCACGCGCGTTTCTTTTGCCTTTGCACTTGCTCTGGGTCAGGCAGGGCAGATTCAAACGAGCTACTTTATCGGTAAAGGCTGGGCTGATGACATACTGGGTCGCATCCAGAAATACTATCTAGTGGGTCTTGCGGCATCGACAGGCATAGTGATTACGCTGTTCTTGTTCCGATATCCACTTATCGATCTGTTCACCCAAGACCCGGAAATCGTCACGCTTGTCGCAATGCTCATTGGTGGTTCTATTTTTGTGGAGTCAGGTCGAGTCTCTAACCTCATTTTTATCGCCGCTCTGAAAGGTGCTGGTGATATCAAGTTCCCTGTAAAAATGGGGATCTTGAGTATGTGGGGTATTGCCGTTGTCTTCGCCTACTTACTCGGTCTGCATTGGGGCTTTGGTATCTTGGGCGCCTGGATAGCGATAGGTATGGATGAGTGGCTGCGTGGATTGGTTATGATTCATCGTTGGCGATCCAAAGTATGGACGCGCTTTGCCCTGACTTAACCGCCACTGCCACCTCCAAAATACCATCGAGCACATCAGTCAAACGATGTGCTCGAATTACAAACTGCTCTCCCTTATTGACGTCAACACCGCTTCATAAAGGGCCTCTTTGAGCCACTTAGCTTTTTCACTCAACTGTGATTGCTTTCTCCAAATCAATGCGATGTCAAAGTCGGCAACAGGTACCGGCGGAGCAACGGCAGTAAGGTGTGGCTGCATGAGGCTAATCTGCGCCATTTTTTCAGGAACAATGGCAAACATTGCACGCCCACTTACCAAGCGTCCGATGGTGAGGAAATTGCGAGACACTGCGGTTACCGAGCGAGTCAGTCCTACGGCATCCAAATGTTTGTCTACATTGCTGGTAAAGGCTCCCTCAGGGCTGACCAAACAGTGCGGCAGGGAGACGAAGGTTTCGATATCGACATGCTCAATTGGCACCTGAGATTGGTCATAAATACAGACATGTTTTTCTGTATATAAGGTTTGTCCATCGAACTGCTCATCCAATTCGGGAATGCTGCCGATGAGCATATCTAGACTTTCTTGCTCACTGATCGACTTATAATTATTGCGATTCACGTTGACGAAGCTAACCTTTGAATGAGGAGCATCGGTTAGGATGGCATCGTAAATCACCGGACCAAAAATAAACTCAGCGTAGTCGGTCAGACCTATCTTACAGACACCTCGATACTCATTGGGATCAAACACCGCCTTTGGCAAGACCTTATGTTGAACCAAGCTAAGGATCTGCTCTACGGTTGGAAAGAGCTCACTCGCACGCTCTGTCGGCACCATTTGGTGCGACTTTCTTTCAAACAGCTTATCGCCACACAGCTCTCTAAGTTTAGCGAGACTATGACTCATCGCAGACTGGCTAACGAAACACTTCTGCGCAGCGACAGAGACACTGCGGGTCTGATATAGGTGATAGAACACAATCAACAAGTTGAGATCTATCCGCTTCCAATCTAATTTTCCTCGTCCCATTTCATTCATAGTAGGTATCAAAACTATCGATTTGAATCATTATATGTCACGACTTAGTATCAGCGCTAATCGAAAATGTTATCGCTACGCAGGTATTACTTTGTCTACAAGCAACTCAGATTCGCTCACTCGCGAACCCACTCAGCAGCAATCCTTGTTTGCCATCTTTAAGATCTTTTTTGCCCTTGGCTGGGTAAGCTTCGGTGGACCTGCTGCACACATCGGTTACTTTAGAAATACCTTTGTTGAAAAGCTCAAATGGCTCAGTGATAACGACTACGCACAAATCGTTGCCCTCAGCCAGTTCTTACCAGGACCAGGCTCAAGTCAAGTGGGCTTTGCTGTGGGTTATCAGCGCGCCGGTCTTGGCGGCGGCATCATGGCCTTTCTTGGCTTTACACTGCCCTCAGTTATTCTCATGTTGGCACTTGCAGTATTGAGCAGCCAATTAACCGAGTCGAGCGTATTCCAAAACATCGTCCATGGCTTGAAGCTACTTGCTGTACTGGTCGTGGCTGACGCGGCTTGGGGAATGTATAAAAACTTCTGCAAGTCGGTGCTGACTGTCTCTTTGTGTATCGGGACAGCCATTGCACTGTTGGTCTTCCAGGGGATTGCCACGCAAATCATCGTGCTTATTATCGCAGCTCTTATAGGTACTCGCTATCTTGCGACTGGCAACAATGAGTCCCCTGCTGGCTCACTTTCCTTCTCGGTTATGCCATTAGTTAGCTTTTTTGTTTTGCTTATTGCTCTGCCGTTACTTGCACAGTTTTCGCCGTCACTGCAACTGTTCGCGGACTTCTACCAGGCAGGTAGCTTAGTATTTGGTGGTGGTCATGTGGTTCTACCTTTACTTCAAAATATTGTTGGTGACCAATTAACTCAAGATGCATTCCTTACTGGCTATGCGGCGGCGCAAGCGGTACCGGGACCAATGTTTACCTTCGCCACCTATATTGGTTATGAGCTTATGCCAACGGCACCTATTGCTGGCGCCATCATCGCCACTCTAGGCGTTTTCGTTCCAGGCTTTCTATTGCTGGTAGGCGTTCTTAAGAATTGGCAACAGCTCGCAAGCATTCCAGCGGTGTCAGGGGCTTTAATGGGGGTCAACGCTGCGGTGGTTGGTCTACTACTCTCTGCGCTGTACCAGCCCGTTTTCGTCAGTGCTGTGGTCTCTTCGCTTGACTTAGCCTGGGTTCTATTTGGCGCCTTACTGATGAAACAGTTTAAACTGCCTATTGTGTGGATGGTCATCTATTTTGCTTGTGCTGGTCTGATTGCTCCGAGCCTAGCAAATTTAATCTAAATCAAGTATCGCTCTGATTTTGAGCGATATTTCTCGCAAGTTTTCTAGCTGATTCATACACTAATTATGAGGGGCAAATGCCCCTTATCGACCGTCAACTGCATCAAAAGGGTTAACGATATAAGCAAAAGCGTGTATTTATAGAATCACCTTCCAACACGGTTCGCACACGAACCTCTTGCTCTCACGACGCTATCTATGAGAGCAACTGTAACCGCAACCAGATTCGCGTGCCATGTATGTAGGTGACAGTAAGGAGGCGAGTTATGGACAAATCTACACCCCGCAATCGGCACCTAAACACCGCCAAAGCCGGCTCAATCAATCAGGCTATTGAGCAGACGCACCTCGCTATTCACGAGCAAACACCTGAAGTCGTCAGATTGGCCTTTGCATCCTATGACAGTACTCATGGTCAACTGCGAACCTTTGCGCACAGTACGTTACAAGGCACTCCCTTGCTTCATTACAGCGCACCTATCTCTGCTCAGTCTCGCCTAGGTAGGATGGTCACTCGCCAACTAACTCGTGTGGTCAATGATATCCCAACCGAAATTGCCAATGACTCGCAGCATTCTAAATGGTTACTTGAACAGGGCTACGAAGCCTCATTCACTCGACCTGTGTTTGACAACGGTGAGTTTATAGGCCTGCTGTTTTTCGATGCTGATCGCAAAGGGTTCTTCGACTCATCAACCACCAGCGAGCTCATCAAAGATTCTGATAATCTCGTACGTCAGATTTGTAAACAGCACCAGTGCGTCAACGCTATGTCCGATTTAGGCTTCTCTCTTCGCCGCACCAACTTCGAGCATCAGAACGAGAGCCTTGATCACGCCTATCGCGTGGGTCAGTACACACGCCTAATTGGTGAAAAAGTAGCAGAGCTTTATCAGTTGAATGATGAAACTATCGAGCATATGGTTCAGTTTGCTGAGCTGCATGATGTAGGTAAATACTCGAATCTTGGTACTAAGCAGCAAAGCCTTTGGCTGGAGGATTGGGGGGATCATTTGAAACTCACCGCACAGATCCAGCAAGGGCTCAATCTGATTAACGCTTTAGCTCGGCAGATTCATGAAGAGCAACAAACCTGTGTTCAATTGCTAAGAGAGATCATTCAGTATCATCATGAGTATCTCGATGGCAGCGGCGCGCCTCGCGGCCTCAGTCACGCGCATATTCCTGTATCAGCGCGAATTGTAACCGTTGCTAACATTTTTGATGCCCTGACAAGTCACCGCTCCTACAGCGAATCTTGGTCACTGACCCATGCGCTTCTAGAGCTAGAGAAAATGGTTACCCTCGGCAAGATCGACGGAAACTGTGTTCAAGCCCTACGTGCGCAGCAAGACGCTGTAAAGCTTGTGATGCAATCAAACTTTCTACCGAGACATTAACCGTTAGCAAAGAAACGGCCTTCTACTCGTTGTGAATGCGCCCCGAAAAATTGAGTTTTTACTCGACTTATGTGCTCGGGGCCGCATTTATGCGCCAATCGCTTCTTGCAGTCCATTCTCAGTATGTCTAGTATTGTAGTGTTAACAATCAATTAACATAAATACAACTATAAAATTTATCGTTCTACACGTAAACGGAGTTCAAGAATGATACTGCCTAACGAAACGACTACTTCTAGCTGTACTCTACCACCGCCTAACGAAATGATCCTAAAGTGGGCGCATGAGAAACCTAACGAGGTTTACCTAAAACAAATCATTAACCGACAATTTGTTGAATTCACGTATGCCGAAGTTGCTGATAAAGCACTACGATTGGTTTCGGCACTTCGTGGGCTTGGCATTCAGCCTGGTGATAAAGTCGCGTTAATCTCGAAAAACTGTGCCGAGTGGTTTATTTGCGATCTTGCGATGATGCTCGGTGACTATGTCAGCGTGCCGATCTTCCCTACAGCAGGTCCTGATACCATTGAATATTGTCTCACTCACAGTGAGAGTAAGGTACTTATCGCAGGAAAACTGGATGACGCAGCGGCCACCAGTGAGGTGATGGGAAATCTTAGCGATCTGATTACTATCTCTCTACCTTATGACTCAGCGCCAGAGTGCCAACACAGCTTTACTCAGTTGGTCGCCGACAATGAGCCAAGTGAAGAGCGCCCTGTTCACTATGATGATAAGCTGATGTCGCTGGTTTACACCTCGGGCACATCAGGCCTACCCAAAGGTGCGATGCTGACCTATGGCGCTTTTTCTTGGTCGGTACAACGACTGATTGATCATATCGGTATTGAAGCCAATGACCGCTTGTTCTCTTACTTGCCACTCGCGCACATTACCGAGCGAGTCTATATTTTTGGCTCTTCAGTACAGGGTGGCGTACCTACTGCTTTCCCAGAATCACTGGATACCTTTATTGAAGACGTGAAGATGCAGCGTCCGACGCTGTTTATCTCTGTACCTCGTCTGTGGAACTTGTTCCAACAACGAATTCAAGACAAGCTACCGCAGAAAAAACTCAATATCCTGTTGAAAATACCTTTCGTCAACACACTGATTAAGAAGAAACTCGCTGATGGCCTGGGCCTTGATCAGGCTCGTGTTTTAGGTTGTGGCTCAGCCCCTGTCTCACCTGCTCTTCTCGAGTGGTACCACAGTGTCGGCTTGAATATTACCGAAGCTTGGGGGATGACTGAATCCTTCGCCTACAGCACCCTCAACCATCCTTTCCGCGGAGATAAAATCGGTTCGGTGGGTAATGCAGGCCCGGGTATTGAGCTCAAGATTGCCGATGACTCAGAGATCATGGTTCGCAGTAAAGGCTTGTTCTCTGGGTACTACAAAAACGATATCGCAACACAAGAGTCATTTGATAGTGACGGCTGGCTGCATACCGGTGATATTGGTGTGATCGATAGTGAAGGCTACCTAACTATCCAAGGTCGTAAAAAAGACACCTTTAAAACCGCCAAAGGTAAGTTTGTTGCGCCCGTTCCTATTGAAAAAAAGCTCGCAGAGTACAGCCGCGTTGAGATGATGTGTTTGATTGGTTTAGGCCTGCCTGCACCAATCTTACTGGTCGTCCCTCACGACTTCCCGAACTTCGACCGCGAGCGTTATGCTCGTACCGCAGAACGAGTCGTCAAACGCATGAATCAAGAGCTGGAATCTCACGAACACATCAAAGGCGTTCTTATGGTTAAAGAGCCGTGGAGCATTGAAAACGGTTTGCTAACCCCTACCCTTAAAATTAAACGCCACCTTCTGGAGCAGAAGTACCACGAAGTCGGTCAGAACTGGCCAAAAGGTCAGCTTGTGGTATGGGAAGAGTAATCACTCTTTATCGCAGAATAGGCGACCTTAGGGTCGCCTATTTTATTTCCAGAAAGGTCTACGGTGCTCTTGTTTCGCTTCATAGGGAGTGATTCCGATATCATCAAGTAACCATTCTGACATCTCTGCAAGCGCTTTTCGAGTTCTGTAATTTCGATACCAAACGCCAAGTACAGTTAAGATATTCTTTCTCTGCTCAAGTCCATCATTTTCTTGCTCTACACATTCGAGCTTCGTAATAGTTCTGTCCATTTGTTTTCCCTCCGTCTTTTCGTATAATTTTTGTGCACACAGAGAAAACTGACAAACGATCTATCCTGCCATTGAGTTAAGGAAAACTTAAGTGAAAGATAAACTTCCTCCACTCCAAGGGCTGTATTATTTCTATCAAGCTGCCAAACTTGGCAGCTTTAAGGATGCCGCTTCAACGCTTTATGTCTCAGCAGCGGCAATCAGCCAGCAAATACGCCAGCTAGAAGAGCAGCTTGGTTGTGAGCTGTTTTATCGACAGCATAGAAAAGTCATGCTCACAGCCGAAGGACATTCGCTTTTTAAGGAGTTAAGTCAGGGCTTTGAACATATTATTCGCGGCGTTCAGAGCATCCATAACGACGCAGAGCCCAACCGACTCTCTATCTCTACCCTTCCCTCTTTTGCTCAGCATTGGTTGGTACCTAGAATTCAGGGCTTTCGTGAGCAATACCCAGAGCTTAGCCTGCTACTTGAACCCAATAATAAACTGGTGACATTCCAAGATGACTCGGTTGATATCTGTATTCGCTATGGTGAGGGGCAATACCCTGATGTCGAGAGCCGACTTTTGATGGAGGACATTATTTATCCCGTTTGTCATCCCCTGTATCAGGAGCAACACAACATCCACACAATTCATGATCTGCATAAAGCCGACTTAATCGAAGATACCTGGCCCGATATGGACTGGAGCTTGTGGCTTAACCATGTTGGTGCACCGATTGGCACGCGAACGCTTCAGTATAATGGGGCACACTTCGTTGTAGAGGGAGCATTGTCCGTGCAAGGGGTTGGGTTGATTAAACACAGCCTCGCTTACAGGTACATAAAAGAAGGGACACTGGTTCGTATCGGTGACTTCGCGTTAAAACCTAGATTTGCATACTATGTTTGTGCACCGACAAACCACTTCAACCGGCCAAAAATTCAAACCTTCTTGTCTTGGCTAAACAAAGAAGTGAATGAGTTTAAGCGCTGTGATATGTCACACCTCTCCATCATCGAGACCGACTACGTTCTGAGGCCAAACTCACGGTAGAACCTTAATACTAGGCTATAAAAAAACCCGCCTTTCGGCGGGTTTTTACTATCTGAAGTCAAAGAACTATTACTTCTTGTCTTCTTTCGCTTTAGCGATAACTTCTTCAGCAACGTTTGCTGGACATGCTGCGTAGTGTTCGAATTCCATAGAGAACTGACCACGGCCTGAAGTGATAGTACGTAGGTGACCGATGTAGCCAAACATTTCTGATAGAGGAACGTTAGCTTTAATACGAACACCAGTAGTACCAGCTTGCTGGTCTTTGATCATACCACGACGACGGTTAAGGTCACCGATTACGTCACCAACGTGATCTTCTGGAGTGAACACGTCAACGTGCATGATTGGCTCAAGAAGCTGTGCACCAGCTTTTGGCATAGACTGACGGAATGCACCTTTCGCTGCGATTTCGTAAGCGATTGCCGATGAGTCAACTGCGTGGAATGAACCGTCAAATAGTTCAACTTCTACGTCTAGCGTTGGGAAGCCTGCTAGTACACCAGTTTCCATCATAGATGCGAAACCTTTCTCAACTGCTGGCCAGAATTCCTTAGGAACGTTACCACCAACAACTGAAGAAGAGAACGTGAAGCCAGAGTTTGGCTCACCTGGTTTGATACGGTAGTCGATTTTCGCGAACTGACCAGAACCACCAGACTGCTTCTTGTGCGTGTAGCTATCTTCAACTGGTTGAGTGATAGTTTCACGGTAAGCTACCTGTGGAGCACCTACTTCTAGCTCAACGCCGTAAGTACGCTTAAGGATGTCTACCTTGATGTCTAGGTGAAGTTCACCCATACCTTTCAGGATAGTTTCACCTGAATCTTCATCAGTCTCAACCTGGAATGATGGATCTTCTGCAACCATCTTACCGATAGCGATACCCATCTTCTCAGTAGAACCTTTGTCCTTCGGAGAAACAGCGATAGAGATTACTGGTTCTGGGAAGATCATAGCTTCTAGAGTACATTCGTGCTTAGGATCACATAGAGTGTGACCAGTTTGAACGTTCTTCATACCTACTACAGCGATGATGTCACCAGCTTGTGCTTCAGTAAGTTCGTTACGCTCGTCAGCCTGCATCTCACACATACGACCGATACGCTCAGTCTTACCAGTTGCAGAGTTAAGGATAGTATCACCCTTCTTCATGCGGCCTGAGTAGATACGGATGAACGTTAGTGCACCGAAACGGTCGTCCATGATTTTGAACGCTAGCGCTTTTAGTGGCTCATCAGCAGATACTGTCGCAACTTCACCAGTTGGCTCACCAGTTTCTGGATCTGTTAGAGGCTGAGGATCAACTTCAGTTGGAGCTGGTAGGTAATCTACAACAGCGTCAAGAACGAGTTGAACACCCTTGTTCTTAAATGCAGAACCACAGAATGTTGGGAAGAACGCTAGGTCACGAGTACCTTTACGGATACAACGCTTAAGGTCTTCGATAGAAGGCTCTTCACCTTCCATGTACGCTTCCATTAGGTCGTCGTCTTGCTCTACAGCAGTTTCAACTAGCTCTTCACGGTAAGCTTCTAGATCGTCAACCATGTCAGCTGGAACGTCTTGGATTTCGTAGTTTTCTGGAAGACCAGAATCATCCCAAACGTAAGCTTTACGGTTTAGTACGTCTACAACACCAACGAAATCGTCTTCACGACCGATAGGCAGAGTCATTACTAGTGGGTTAGCACCTAGAACGTTCTTAACCTGGTCAACAACGTTAAAGAAGTCTGCACCCATACGGTCTAGCTTGTTTACGAAGATCAGACGAGATACTTCTGAATCGTTCGCATAACGCCAGTTTGTTTCTGACTGAGGCTCAACACCACCAGAACCACAGAATACACCGATACCGCCGTCTAGTACTTTAAGTGAACGATATACTTCAACTGTGAAGTCAACGTGTCCCGGAGTATCGATAACGTTTAGGCGGTGGCCGTTCCACTCACAAGTTACCGCAGCAGACTGGATTGTGATACCACGCTCAGCTTCCTGCTCCATGAAGTCAGTTGTAGACTCACCGTCGTGTACTTCACCAGTTTTGTGGATTTTACCAGTAAGCTTAAGGATACGCTCAGTGGTGGTAGTTTTACCCGCATCAACGTGCGCGAAAATACCAATGTTTCTGTACTTTGATAAATCTGCCATTGTCTTACTCTGTTTATAAGGTATAAATTGCGCGCAGAGTATATCACAATCTGTAAAGACCGATACCTCTGCGTGCATGTGTATTAAAAAAAAGTTACCCGAACCCGACTCGATCACACGCCACCTTGGGAGAAATGCTCTCTCAAGGCTTATGTCATCAAGCTTCAACGGATTTGGGTGTTGTTACCAGATCGCAGTTAATTTTAGCTGCTCTTGGTGATTTTTCGATGTCATTTCGCAAAATCGTACTTTTGTTGGCGGTATTCTACCTGAAATTGAGCAAAAGCCACCATTAAAGTTCATCAAATGCTGAAATCGCTTCTGAAAGCTTCTTCACGCCGTGGATTTGCATGCCTTCAATACCGCCTTTCGGCATGTTGGCCGCCGGAACAATCGCTTTTTTAAAGCCGTGTTTAAACGCTTCCATTAACCGCTCTTGGCCACTCGGTACCGGGCGAATCTCGCCAGCAAGCCCCACCTCACCAAATACAACCACATCTTTCGGTAGCGGACGATCTCGAAAGCTTGAAAGCAATGCCATAACCAAAGCAAGGTCTGCGCTGGTCTCGGTAACTTTGACGCCACCCACTACGTTGACAAACACATCTTGGTCCGCCATCTGCAAGCCACCATGTTTGTGCAGCACAGCCAAAAGAAGCGAAAGACGGTTTTGCTCAAGGCCTACCGCAACGCGGCGCGGGTTCGCCAGTTGACTGTAGTCAACCAGTGCCTGGATCTCAACGAGGAGCGGACGAGTCCCCTCCCACACCACCATGACTGAACTGCCCGATGTTTCTTCCTCGCCACGAGAGAGGAAAATCGCCGATGGATTACTGACTTCTTTTAACCCCTGCCCCGTCATCGCAAATACGCCAAGCTCATTTACCGCGCCGAAGCGGTTCTTGTGGCTTCGAAGTGTTCTAAATCGGCTATCCGTGCCGCCATCAAGTAGTACTGAGCAGTCGATGATATGTTCCAATACCTTTGGACCAGCCAAGGTACCATCTTTAGTCACATGACCAACGATGAATATCGCTACATTGTTTTGCTTAGCATAACGAGTTAGTGCTGTCGCTGATTCGCGTACCTGCGCCACACTGCCTGGTGATGACTGGACATCGGCAACATGCATAACCTGAATCGAGTCGATAACCATCAGCTTTGGCTGCTCTTTTTCAGCAATTTGGCAAATACGATCAACGTTGGTTTCAGAAAGCATCTTGAGATGCTCTTTCGGTAACCCTAAGCGAGAAGCGCGCATAGCGACTTGCTGTAGAGATTCTTCACCAGTGACGTATAAAGTAGGCATCTGAGAGGACAACCAACACATAGCTTGCAGCAGCAATGTTGATTTACCAGCACCAGGGTTACCACCGATGAGGATGGCCGCGCCAGGTACAACGCCGCCTCCCAACACTCGGTCCAGTTCTTTGAAGCCACTGGTAAATCGCGGCACTTCTTGCAGATCAATCTCAGAGAGGGTTTGGATTGTCGACTCCGTCGCTCCACCAGCATAACCCGTCAGTCTCTCGTTGCGAGCCACTTGAGGTGATGCAGCCAGACGGATTTCACTGATCGTGTTCCAACTGCCACATGCGTTGCATTGACCTTGCCAACGGGGAAAATCTGCTCCGCAATCATTACAAACGTAAGCTCTTTTCGCTTTTGCCATAATTTGAACTAACCTACTTACTCTAGCGTTACAATGCACTGAGTTGCATTTATTTATTGACTAATCTATTAGTTTCGGTGTGTAACCAATGAAAAGTATTGTCAATATATGACAATACCCTAAGAATAAAGTGAGACAATACCTTATCTTTCCTATACATACCGTTAAGGTTTTCGGCATGGCTGCCGATATAATAAGGCATTACGCTGTACTTATTCTGATGAAACTCATCATCAAAGGGACACTTTAACAAAACTCATGCAGCAAACAGAAATACTTTCCATTGCCGAACGTTTGATTTCAGCTTACCACGCTGAGGACTTCGACCAAGTTCTCAACCAAGTCACCGAAGGCGAATCTGCGTCTACTAAGTTACTGGTGAAGATGGAGCTCAATCGTCTTATGGCGCCCTGCTATAAACGTATTGACCTACGTGGACGCGTCTCTACCAACTGTCACGAGTACCAGTTAGATGGTCTTGCACACTGGCTGGACGATCGCGCATTTAACTCCTATCACAAGCTCACTCGCAAATACGGTGGTTACACCGAGGGAGTATGGGAGCTACTTGTTGACAAGAAAACACTGAGCAACTTGGGTGACGAGCAACGCAATGCCAATAGCGGAGATTTAACCGACCCGCAAAGTCCTTATGCTGCCACACCCATAAATCTAGGTTATGACCTCAAGCGCAAGGAGTGCCGCTTAAAGGTCGAGTCACAGGTGTCCATTACGCTCGAGAACGGTGAAACCGTTATTGGTCTGAGTGTCGACCTCTCTAGTTCTGGAGCTAAGTTTAAAGTACCTGGCACCTTTGATTACGATTTAGGGCAAGTTATTTCTGTTACATTCGACGAACTAGCGGAAACCAGTCAACTAAAAGAAATCACCAAACCTATTGAGTATCGAGTGCTTGGTGTTGATGGTCTGCATGGCATCTCTCCGGTGAAGTATCTACGCACACTTAGGTTAACGCGTACCAATGCCGTAGAGCTCGTCGTCGACAAGATGCTCAATACTGAGTCCAAAAAGGTTCGCCACGACAATCAAGATCGTATTACTCGTGCACGGACTCGTGGATTTGAGCATACCTACCTGAAGCACGCTTGTAACCTGCCACTATTCTTTAGTGGCAACGATCTGAAAGTCGCGTTGCTTACAGAAAACAACCAAGATATCTGGCGCTATTGGCATGACGAACGTAACCAGCAATCGCTAGCCTCGTTATTCTCTAACCAGCGAATGGACCTGCTAGTCAAAGCTGGTATAAAAGGATGCAGTAACGTTCTCTATACCTTTACTCACGAACACAATGGAATGAAGCTGTTCTATTCCATGATGATGCCCGAAGCGGATCGCCAAGAGCGTCAACTGTTCTGGCATGTTGGCGGTAGAAGAGCGAGTTGGCGTGCATTTAGGCTGTCGGTATTTGAGCTATCAACCGATGATATGTTGACCATATCAAAACACTACAGTGAGCTTGTTGGTCACGACGAGAAGTTGACGCATTTTGGCATACTGCAAGAAATCAGTGACGACAAATCCGCCAGCGACTATCTATTTACTGAAAAGCCAAGGTTGCCAGCCAGTACTCTTAATCAGTTCCGACACCCGAGAAATGTCAAAACACAGCCTAGAGGGCTGTACTTTGATGCCAAATCTCGTCGAAGAGAACCTAGATATCAGTTTTCTTCACCACTTGTTGTCAGCGCGGGAGAGAATGTTCGAATTCAAGGACAGACCGTCGATTTATCTAAGCACGGCGCGAGCATCAAGCTAGCAGAGCCTTTGGCTATTCCTTCTGGTTCGATCCTTAGTGTCGACTATTTGGAGCTCAAACGTTACAACGACCGAATTCCATTGAACCAGGTACCATACGAAGTTGTTCGCATGTCAGCGGACAGAAAAACGGTGCACCTCTCTATCGTTGAATCTGGAAAGACGGTCAAAACAATCGCCTTCTTTAGAGGCATTATAGAGAACAACCAAGACAAGTTAGTCGCTCAGCAAGAAATCTTACCAAGTAGCTCATTACTTGAGGCACTGCACAACGTGCTACTAGGAAAAATGGTCTCTACGCCCGTTTACGTCGATAAACGCGGTACCTCAGTCAAATGCCGCTCAGTGGGCGTTAACTTTCCACTGCCCGGCTACTTGCAGTTCTTTGAACGCATTGGGCACGACCAAAAACTGGCGCTTGAGCCCATCTTTAAAGGCAGAAGTAATTCGTTATTGGCCGAGCCTCTCAAACGAAAACCAGGTGCCAAGCCTATTGCCTGTGAGCTCTATATTGGCGTCCTTAAACTCGGCGATAGAATCCAATCGATTCACACTAAGGTTCGCGATGATTTCGAGTCTACCCAGCAGCGCATTAAGTTCATTAAAGATGCCCTTAGCATGGGTGAGCTGTACATTCTGAGAGTCTCTTCCGGACCTGTTTATGACGCGTTGACTACGCTCATGAAAAAAGACATCAACGAGCTGCTGTCGTTGAGCTTAAGCCATGCACGTAACCTAGAAAACGAAATGACCTCTATTATTGGATACTGCGAGCTCGTGGACATTACTGAAGAAGTGTTGATCCGACTTGAGATGAACCATTAATTGCGCCAACTAAAAAGCCCTCGCAGGTTAACCTGCGAGGGCTTTTTTTGAAATCACTGGCTATCAACTACCAGCCAATTTTCTTTTGTCTTGCAAGCAGACCTGACAAGATACAAACGATACCACCCAATCCAGCATGTCGAATAGCAACTTGAGCCTGCGCCTCAACTTTAGGTTTTGCATGATAAGCAATGCCGAGACCCGCAGCCTTCATCATCACTAGGTCGTTCGCACCATCACCCACAGCGATCGTATTGTGCGGCTCCACGTCGTACTCTTCAGCAAGCTCAAGCAGAATGTCCGCTTTGGTTTGCGCCGAAACCACCTCTCCAACAACCTCTCCCAATAGCTTGCCATCTTTGATCGCCAATGTGTTGGATTGTGCAAAATCTAGGTCGAGCATCTCTTTTAAGTGATCAGAGAAATAGGTAAAGCCGCCTGACGCAATCGCGGTTTTCCAGCCGTAGCTTTGCAGTGTTTTAATCATCTCGCGAAGCTCTGGCATCAAAGGCAAAGATTCACGCACTTCACTTAAAATAGATTCGTCAGCATCTTTTAATGCAGCAACACGTTGGCGAAGGCTTTGCTCAAAATCGAGTTCACCCTGCATCGCTCGCTCGGTCACCTCTGACACTTGCTCACCGACGCCAGCCAGTTTAGCGATCTCATCAATACACTCTATCTGAATCGCGGTTGAGTCCATATCGAGCACAATAACACCTGGCTTGTTGAGATCAGGAACATCGCAAAGCCTTGCATAATCGACGTTCAGTTCATCAAGAATACTAATATGGTCTGGTGTGAGGTTGCCCTCCATCAAAGCAACCTCGTATTGACCGACTTGCCAGATATCTAAGATTCGAGTGGTCTCGCCAACATAGAAGTCCAAATCATTGAACAATTCGGTGTATAAAGTGGGTGCGTAGACAATCCAGGTAGCAGCGCGCTTCTCTAGCGAGTGAGAGAGTAATGTCTCCGGAAATCTTTGTTTTAGTGGGATACGCTTACTGATCGCAAGCGGTTTGATAGCATCCATGGCTAATCCTTCCTTCAAATGAGCTCCCGAAACGTTACCCTATTGCAATTTGGTTGTGCAAGCATCAATATGAACCAATCAGTAATTTCTTAGTACTTTTGCACTTTTATGGACGGTTCACTGTTTTCGTTTAGGAATTTTTTGCGTTTGGTTGCCTTGTGCTTGATCGCGGCGATGGTGTTTTTTATTACCAGTAACAGCGTACTAATCAGCAAAGGGAACGAGCGCATTCAAGCTAACCAATTAGAAGTGCTATCAAAAGTACTTATCTCGCAAGCCTCAAAGTCGGCAAGGCAGATGCTTATAGACCAAGATCAAGAGCGTCTCGGTGCACTTACGAATCAGCTGTCCAAAGAACGCCTGGTTCTGGATGCGACGGTTTATGATTCTGAAGGGGTCAAAGTTGCCTCGAGTAACAATGCTCAGACAGTTCGTGAAGTATTGGGGCTCGATACCCCACTATCGACTGCCAGTATCGGACGCCAGCAACTGGTCGAGCCTATCATTAACGATAATACGATTATTGGCTTTGTTCGTATTACCTTTGAAACCGGCAAAGTAACGGCGATTTCAGATCACCACTACAGAAAAAGTGACCGCTTTATGTATATGATGATCCTGATGAGCTTCTTGTGCGGCATCTTGCTAATGGTACTGCTTAGACGGCAATCGAAAGACAAAGGCGAAAACCTTCTTCTTAAGCAGCCCTAGATTTCTTAAGCAACCTTAGACTTCTTAAGCAACCTTAGGCTTCTTAAGCAACCATCGAATACAAAAAGGCCTCGCAATTGCGAGGCCTTAAACTATCTAAGAAAACGTGCTTATTCAGCGTCACCCAGAAGTACTGAGTCCAGTGCAATTTCCATCATTTCATTAAACGTTGTTGCACGCTCGTCTGAAGTGGTTTGCTCACCCGTTTTGATGTGGTCAGAGACAGTACAGATAGCCAGCGCTTTCGCACCGTATTCTGCTGCAACGCCGTAGATACCCGCCGCTTCCATCTCAACACCAACAATGCCGTACTTGTCCATAACATCGAACATTTCTGGATCCGGTGTGTAGAACAGCTCAGCAGAGAAAAGGTTACCCACTTTCACATTAATACCACGTGCTTTAGCCGCTTCTTCAGCATTCTTCACCATGTGGTAGTCCGCGATTGCTGCAAAGTCATGATCTTTAAAGCGAATACGGTTCACTTTTGAGTCAGTACACGCACCCATGCCGATCACTACGTCACGTACTTTAATGTCTTCGTTCACCGCACCGCAGCTACCAACACGAATAATCTTCTTAACACCAAAGTCTTTAATCAGCTCTGTCACGTAGATTGAGCATGAAGGGATACCCATGCCATGGCCCATCACCGAGATACGACGACCTTTGTAGGTCCCTGTGTAGCCGTACATGTTACGAACATCACATACTTGTACTGCATCATCCAAGAATGTGTCAGCAATGTATTTTGCGCGAAGTGGATCACCTGGCATCAATACTACGTCAGCAAAATCACCCATTTCCGCGTTAATGTGAGGAGTCGCCATTGTTATTTCCTTTACGTTGTTCGTTATCAATTCTGAAAAATGGTTTAAACGAGTTAAGAGCAAGCTAACTTGCTCTTAACTTACTGTCATTACAGGAAGTTCTTTCCGTAGTCCATTGAGGATGTACCAAAGTAGCTCGCAAGACTTTGACCAATATCAGCAAAGCTTTCACGTAGCCCCAAAGAACCTGCAGGTACTTTCTCACCATAAACGATGACTGGGATATGCTCGCGAGTGTGGTCGGTACCTTGCCATGTTGGATCACAGCCGTGGTCCGCCGTCAGAATAAGCACGTCGTCTTCTTGCATTAACTCGATCACTTCGTGAATACGAGAATCAAAGTATTCCAGCGCCGCAGCATAACCGGCAACATCGCGGCGGTGACCGTACGCTGAATCAAAATCGACGAAGTTAGTGAAAACAATCGTGTTATCACCCGCTTCTTTGATCTGCTCTTTGGTTGCTTCAAACAGTGCTGGAATGCCTGTCGCCTTCACTTTCTTAGTGATGCCACAGTTCGCATAGATATCAGCAATCTTACCGATCGACACGACCTGACCTTGCTTTTCATCAACCAGTTTAGACAGCACAGTTGGTGCTGGCGGTTCGACAGAAAGGTCGCGACGGTTACCAGTACGCTCAAATTGACCTTTACCAGGACCAATAAATGGACGAGCGATAACACGACCGATGTTGTAGTCTTCAAGCTCTTCACGAGCGATCTGACACAGCTCAAGCAGGCGTTCTAAGCCAAATGTCTCTTCGTGACATGCAATCTGGAATACCGAGTCCGCAGAGGTATAGAAGATAGGTTGCCCTGTCTTCATATGCTCTTCACCAAGATCATCCAAAACCTGAGTACCAGAGGCATGGCAGTTACCAAGGAAGCCGTCAATACCTGCACGCTCTAAAATGCGATCTGTTAGCTCTTTAGGGAAGCTGTTCTCTTTGTCTGTGAAGTAACCCCAATCAAACAATACTGGTACACCGGCAATTTCCCAGTGGCCAGATGGTGTATCTTTGCCCGAAGACAGTTCAGCAGCGTGGCCGTAAGCACCAATGACCTCGACGTCATCACGCAAACCGGCTGCAAGTGCGCCCGTTGACTCTTTATGGGCCATAGCCAAGCCTAACTTGGATAGGTTTGGCAACTTCAACTCACCGCTACGTTGTTCGTTGTCTGCCAGACCTTTCGCACACTGCTCAGCAATATGACCCATGGTATCTGAGCCCACATCACCAAACTTATCGGCATCCGCTGTTGCGCCAATACCGAAAGAATCTAGAACTAAAATAAATGCACGTTTCATAACTTCTCTCCACCCTTATGCTAGATCTTCCGCACGAATATGGCGGTATACACAAGGAGTTTCTGTATAAACTGTATCACCAACGGTGATGGCGGCTTTCAGCGCGTCTGCGGCTTCTTCCCACTGCGCTTCATTGCGAGCATGGATAACAGCAAGTGGCTTGTCTGCACTTGCCTTTTCACCAAGCTTGATGAATTGATCGAATCCAACCGCATAATCGATAGTATCTGTTGCTACGCGACGTCCACCGCCCATACCAACGACAGCCATGCCAATCGCACGTGTGTCCATCGCTGAGACAATACCGTCAACATCAGCAAACACTGGCTTAACGATCTCTGCCTTCTCTAGGTAATTATCGTAGTTAGCAACAAAGTCTGCTGGGCCACCTAAACCTTTCACCATCTTGCCAAAGCACTCAGCGGCTTTGCCGTTATTGAGTACCTCATTAAGCATCGCTTCCGCTTGCTCGGTATCGCTTGCCAGCTTACCAAGTACCAACATCTCACTGCACAGAGCCATCGTCACTTCGTACAAGCGAGGGTTGCGGTATTCACCAGTCAAGAACTGTACGGCTTCACGCACTTCCACCGCATTGCCCGCCGAGGATGCCAGTACTTGGTTCATATCAGTGAGGATCGCAGTCGTGTTTGTACCCGCGCCGTTTGCCACTGCAACAATTGAGTTTGCAAGCTCTTCTGATGCTTCGTACGTTGGCATAAAGGCACCAGAGCCGACTTTTACGTCCATCACTAGAGATTCTAGGCCCGCAGCCAACTTTTTCGACAAAATAGACGCTGTGATAAGCGAAATGTTGTCAACCGTCGCCGTGATATCACGTGTCGCGTAAACGCGCTTATCAGCTGGTGCAAGATCGCCGGTTTGACCGATGATTGCTACACCTGCCTCTTTCGTTACGTCACCAAATACCTCATTAGTCGGGGTGATGTTGTAGCCTGGGATAGCTTCAAGCTTATCCAGTGTGCCGCCTGTATGGCCAAGACCACGACCTGAAATCATAGGAACGAAGCCACCACAAGCTGCAATCATTGGACCAAGCATTAGGGAGGTAACATCCCCCACGCCACCGGTTGAGTGCTTATCGACAATCGGACCGCCAAAATTCATATAGCTCCAGTCGATAACCATGCCAGAGTCACGCATGGCACACGTCAGCGCAATGCGCTCTGGCATGGTCATTTCATTGAAGAAGATGGTCATCGCAAATGCGGCAATTTGACCTTCCGATACCGTGTCTTTCGCAACACCTTGAATGAAGAAGTTGATCTCTTCCGCGCTTAGTTCATGACCGTCGCGTTTTTTACGAATAATCTCTTGAGGTAAATACATTAGTGCCTCCACAGCGAAGTGCTGAAGTACAAAATAAGTGTAGGGTAGAAGTTGCGGGCGTGTGGATGGTTTAGATAGGCGTTTTATACCCCCTCTAACTCCCCCTATATTAGGGGGAGAACCTCGGGCTCGCTCCTATCGTCGCGTCGCCTATATTTTTGAATATAGGGCGATGCGCTAGCGAGCCAGTGGTTCCTCCCCTTTATAAAGGGAGGCAAGGAGGGGTCAATCGCGAAACCCCAAATCCCGCAAAGTAACTTAGTACGCGCTAGGATCCGCAGTTTCGTCAGTTACTTCTAATGTATTCAGTAGGTTGGTCAGTAGGCTTGATGCACCAAAGCGGTAGTGCATGTTGTCTGCCCAGTCTGCGCCTAGGATTTCGTCTGCCATTGCTAGGTAAGCAGCCGCGTCTTCCGCAGTGCGCACGCCACCAGCTGGTTTGAAACCAACGGTCTTAGCAACGCCCATATCGCGAATCACTTCTAGCATCATGCGAGCGTACTCTGGAGTCGCGTTGACTGGCACTTTACCTGTAGAGGTTTTAATGAAGTCAGCACCTGCTTTGATACAGATTTCTGATGCTTTCTTGATAAGTGCTTCTTCTTTTAGCTCACCGGTTTCGATAATAACTTTCAGAAGAATATCGCCACACGCTTCTTTACACTGTTTCACTAGCTCGAAACCTACTTCTTCGTTGCCAGCGATCAGTGCGCGGTATGGGAACACCACGTCTACTTCATCTGCGCCGTAAGCAACTGCAGCCTTGGTTTCTGCTACTGCGATTTCAATGTCGTCGTTACCGTGTGGGAAGTTGGTTACCGTCGCGATACGTACATCTGGTGTACCTTGCTCACGAAGGGTTTTCTTAGCAATAGGAATAAAGCGAGGGTAAATACAGATCGCAGCTGTGTTACCCACAGCCGTTTTCGCGTCATGACATAGTGCGATCACTTTCTCGTTAGTGTCGTCGTCATTTAGCGTGGTTAGATCCATAAGTTTTAGTGCACGTAGAGCTGCTGATTTTAAATCGCTCATTTCTATCTCCGGTCAATATATTCAATTAATTACCTGACAAACACGTCAGCAATAAATGAACGGACTTGGTTCCTTGAAGACTCGGCTCGGCAAACTCGCTGCCTCACCAATTGCTATCCCTGTCACCGCACAGTACCTGCTCGTTTAGATCACCTGATTCCTATCTGTGGTGAGAACTGGCTCTGGCTGAATAACTCATCAATTGTCTGTGTCATTACCTTAAACACACGATGAGTTACTGAGTAGCCTATACAGTATAGGAGTGATCTCAAAAACGGTAGTACCGATTAAAACGCAAACGGTTTGTATCTCAAAAAAGTTCCGTTGTCCATCATTCATCCCTTATCCCAAAAGGACTATTGAGGTTTTCTGGCCCCCAAAAACCAAAAAAGCCCCGCAGCAATTTCTTGCTACGGGGCGATTTAATACGGCGTCTATATACTAATTACCTTAACGCGAGCAATTACATGCCAGCAAGGCTTAGACAGAAACCAGCAATCGTTGCTGCCATCAAGTTAGATAGCGTACCTGCGATTACTGCTTTCACACCCATGCGAGCGATATCACCGCGACGCTTAGGTGCAAGGCTACCCAGACCACCTAGTAGGATTGCGATAGAAGAAAGGTTCGCAAAACCACATAGAGCGAATGAGATGATAGCTTTAGTCTTCTCAGAAAGAACAACTGGTGCTGCGTCACCTAGGTATGGTGCGAAGTTCGCGTATGCTACGAATTCGTTCGCAACCGTCTTCATACCGATGAACTCACCAGCAATTGTCGCTTCAGACCATGGCACACCTAGTAGGAATGCTAGTGGTGAGAAGATCCAACCTAGAATCAATTCTAGACGTAGTTCAGGCATACCAACCCAGCCACCGATGCCGCCAAGCATACCGTTAACCAGAGCGATAAGACCGATGAATGCGATTAGCATTGCACCTACGTTCAGCGCTAGTTGAAGACCTGCTGATGCACCGCCCGCTGCTGCGTCGATAACGTTAGCTGGCTTGTCTTCACCTTCAGCTTGCATGCTGTGTAGTTGTTCTACTGGCTCGTCTGTTTCTGGCTTGATGATCTTAGCAAATAGAAGACCACCAGGTGCTGCCATGAAAGATGCTGCTACTAGGTACTCGATTGGCACGCCCATAGAAGCGTAACCTGCAAGTACACCACCAGCGATAGAAGCTAGACCACCACACATTACAGCGAATAGCTCAGATTGAGTCATCTTAGGTACGAAAGGACGTACAACTAGAGGTGCTTCGGTTTGACCTACGAAAATGTTAGCTGCTGCTGACATAGATTCCGCACGAGATGTACCTAGCGCTTTTTGCAGACCGCCACCAAGAATCTTGATAACCCACTGCATTACACCTAGGTAGTAAAGTACAGAAATTAGCGCAGAGAAAAAGATTAGTGTAGGTAGTACACGGAAAGCGAAGATGAAACCGCCGCCGCCGAATACTTCAAACATCTTGTCAGAAACAAGACCACCGAATAGGAATGACGTACCGTCGTTACCGTAGTTAATCACGCTAGATACAGCGTCAGAGAAGCTACGTAGGATCTCTTGACCCCAAGGTACGTAAAGAACGAATGCACCTAGTGCAAATTGGATAGCAAATGCGCCAGCCACAGTTCTGATATTAATAGCTTTGCGGTTATCCGATAGTAGTACTGCGATTGCAATAAGCACTACCATACCAACCAGGCTCATAAACAGGCTCATAGTTTATGACTTCCTTATATAATAAATTTGGCGTGTAACAAAAATTGAAGCTCAAAAGCGGGGGCGATTATACAAACCCACAGAAAAGAAAGTAGTACCCCCCTCACACTTTCGTTCTGAACACATGGAAGATACACTGAGATTTGTGATCAATCTCACAAATAGACTCTGCAAACGTTTTCGAATTCACAATTTAAGTAAATTTTAATCACAAAAATTAAACGTAGATTTGCTATTGACATCCAATTGTGAGGCAACCGTTTGCTCGGATTCATTTCTCAACTCAATTAAAGAAGATAGCACCAAACTTATCATTTTAGGCTCATTAGGACTGCCCTGATAACCACTTAATGGCATATCAGGTGCGTCTGTTTCTATTAACAAACTTTCCAAAGGCAAAGCCGCTATCGTCGCGCGTGTTTTCTTTGCTCTTTCGTAGGTAATGACACCGCCTACACCAATTTTTAAACCCAGTTTTACGAAGTCCATCGCTTGTTGCAGACTGCCACTAAAGCCATGTACAACTCCGCCATATTTCGGCTGAGTTTGTTTAAGTAATACCACAAGGTCTTGATGAGCCTTTTGACAATGGAGTAATACTGGCAACTTGCAGTGGTTGGCTAACGTTATCTGAGCTTCTAGAACCTGCTTTTGAAAGGCTTCATCCTCACGACCCTGATAAAAGTCGAGCCCGCACTCGCCAATCGCCACACATTTTTCTGGAACCTGTTCCTCAACCAGTTGAGCGAGTCGCTCGAGACTGCTTTTCGTAACGCCATCTAAAAACTGCGGATGAAAACCTAATGCATAATGGATCTGGTCGTAGTCTGTCGAGAGCTTTCTAATTCGCTCCCAATTCGCTTCATTGATCCCAGGGACAACAATTTTCTGTACACCAGCGCTCTTCGCATCGAGAAGTACCTGTTGGATCTCTTTTTTATCCGCAAGTAGATCGAGATGACAGTGACTATCTATCATCGCGGTTGGGCTCTTTTTTGTATGGAACGCAGCTGCGTTTGTTCTCTGGAGTGAGACCGAGAGAGGCACACCATTCGTCATACTTCTTTAGCCATTTCTTCATTAACTTCAACATCATGAATCCCAAAAAAAGGTGTAATCGATTGCAGTATTTAACGCGTTGCGCCTCGCTATACAAAGGATAGCTGCAATAGTTAGAGTTTTGTCACTAAGTTGTGACTTATACCTCAATGCTGCCATGCAAAGCGTTTTTTTTGCACAAGCAAACGATAAAATGGCACGCATTGTTTGTAAACTGTTCGGTTTGCTTGTGGCTGGCCAGATCATGTTTTTACAAACGACTACTTTCTAGGCAAGTTATTTTGGATACGCCTAGCCTATCGAATCGTCAATGATGCCCCATCATTCGACACTATAAGGGAATTGATCGTGAAAAAAACTATTCTAAAAATGTCTGCACTCGCAGTGGCAGTTACTTCATTTGGTGCATTCGCAGCAAAACCAGCAGTGGTTTACGATACAGCCGGTAAATTCGACAAATCATTCAACGAAGCCGTGTTCCAAAATGGTGTAAAAGTCTTCAATGCAGATAAAGGCATTAAGGTACGTGAATTTGAACCACAGAATGAAGCACAGCGCGAACAAGGTCTGCGCCGTCTAGCGAGCCGTGGATTCACACCAATCGTTGCTGTTGGCTTCAACATGGCTTCAGCGGTAGAAAAGGTTGCCACTGAATTCCCAGACATTCAATTCACGATCATCGACATGGTGGTTGATAAGCCAAACGTGCAATCTATTGTATTTAAAGAGCATGAAGGTTCATTCCTAGTCGGCGCACTTGCCGCTAAAGCATCAAAAACTGCGAAGGTTGGCTTCGTAGGTGGCATGGACATTCCGCTAATTCGTAAGTTTGAGTGCGGCTACCGCCAAGGTGCGAAATACGCAAACCCACAAATCGAAACCTTCCAAAACATGACAGGCTCTACGCCTGCAGCGTTTGCTGACCCAGCGAAAGGCTCTGAGCTTGCTAAATCTCAGTTCTCTAAAGGCGCGGACGTTATCTACGCAGCAGCAGGCGGCACAGGTATGGGTGTTTACCAAGCAGCGAAAGATGCGGGCAACTTCGCTATCGGTGTTGACTCAAACCAAAACCACCTACAACCAGGCACTATGCTGACGTCAATGGTTAAGAAGGTAGGCGTTGCCGCTTACAACACGTGGGAAGAAGCTGAGCAAGGTAACTGGGAAGCAGGCATCAAGGTGCTAGGTCTTAAAGAAGGTGCGGTTGAGTGGGCATACGATGACTACAACAAAGATCTAATCACACCAGAAATGAAAGAGTACCTAGACGGCCTTAAAGCTGACATCGTATCGGGCAAGATCGCCGTTCACGACTACATGTCTGACAACACGTGTAACATATAACCTCATACACTCAGAATGAAAACCTATGTTGTAGCTATTTATCAACAACCTAGGTTCAAATATAACAACGCCGCTGCCTAAAAACAGCGGCGTATAATTATAAGGCAGTATCTAGTGACACATGGACAATCTATTGCCATCGAACTCAAGCAGATCGATAAGCGATTTGGCGCGGTGCACGCCAACAAGTATATCGACCTGAAAGTTCCACAAGGCACGATTCACGGCATCATTGGTGAAAATGGTGCAGGCAAGTCCACTCTTATGAGTATTATTTACGGTTTTTACCACGCAGATGCAGGCGAGATGACCGTCAATGGCGAACGTTATAAGCCAACGAACTCTCAAGAAGCGATCAAGGCAGGCATCGGCATGGTGCACCAACACTTTATGTTGGTGGAGACTTTTACCGTACTCGAGAACATTGTTCTCGGCGCTGAAGATGGATGGAAGCTACAAGAAAGCCTTGGCAAAGCTAAAAAGAAACTCAAAGCACTGGCCGAAGATTATGGCTTGGAAGTCCCTTTAGACGCCATAGTTGGCGAGCTTCCGGTAGGTCTTCAGCAGCGAGTGGAGATCTTAAAGGCGCTCTATCGCGGTGCGAAGATCTTGATCCTCGATGAGCCAACGGGCGTGCTGACACCTCAAGAAGCGGATCACCTATTTAAGATCCTCGACAAACTTCGTCAGCAAGGCACCACCATTATGATCATCACGCACAAACTGCGTGAAGTATTGGCGATCACCGATAACATCTCCGTCATGCGCCAAGGTGCGATGGTAGAACATGTAGTGACCGCCGACACCAATAAAGAGCAACTGGCTGAGCTGATGGTAGGACGCAAAGTTCGCCTCAAAGTCGATAAGTCAGAGGCCCATCCGAAGAAAGAGCTGATTAAAGTCGATAACTTACAGTACTTTGATGACGCAGGCGTCGAGCGCGTGAAAAGCGTGAGCTTTGGCGTGCGTCAAGGTGAAGTGGTCGGTATTGCTGGCGTATCTGGCAATGGTCAATCCGAGATCCTCGCCCTGCTATCCGGCATCATCCAGCCTTACTCTGGCAGCATTAACATCAATGGCAGTCACATCGATAAACACACTGTGCTCGATCCGCAGCAGGTTCGTGCGATTGGCGTGGGGCATATTCCCGAAGATCGCCACAAACAAGGGCTTATCAACAAGTTCGAGGCGCAAGAGGCCTATATCCTTGGCTACCATCACCTGCCGCAATACAACAAAGGTCTTCTGCAAGACAAGCAGGCCATCAAGGAGAGCTGTCAGGCGAGCATGGATAAGTGGGATGTGCGCCCCAACGACACGACTTTGAAAACCGCTAACTTCTCCGGTGGTAATCAGCAAAAGCTAGTGATTGCCCGTGAAATGGAACAAAACCCGGATGTGCTTTTGGTTGGGCAGCCGACTCGTGGTGTTGATATCGGCGCGATTGAATACATCCACCAGCAGATCATCGCAGCGCGCGATGCCGATAAGGCGGTACTTTTAGTCTCGGTAGAGCTCGATGAAATCTTGAGCCTTTCTGACCGCATTCTTGTCGTGTTCGATGGCGCGATTGTCGGCGAGGTCTCAATCAAAGATGCCGATGAGAAAACGTTAGGTCTTATGATGGCAAACATTATGCCTGACCACCTTAAATCGGCAGCGGCCAATCAGCCACAAGGAGAAAGTGCATGAGCCAAGCAAAAGTTCCAGCTTGGGTAACCGTGGCTCTGCTACCAGCGATTAACGTGTTGGTGGCATTCCTAGTGTCAGCCCTGCTGTTTATGTATATCGACATCAATCCGATTGATGCCGCAAAAGTGATGTGGACGGGCGCCTTTGGTTATGCCGAGGGCTTTGGCTACACCATGTATTACGCCACAGGCTTTATCTTTACCGGTCTTGCTGTTGCCGTCGCGTTTCACGCGGGTCTGTTTAACATCGGTGGCGAAGGTCAGGCCTACATTGGCGGCCTCGGTGTGGGGCTTATCTGTCTCACCTTAGGCGAATATGCGCCTTGGTACATTGTGTTTCCGGTAGCAATTGTTGTCGGCGGCCTATTTGGCGCAGCTTGGGCATTTATCCCAGCTTACCTACAAGCCAAGCGCGGCTCACACATCGTTATCACCACCATCATGTTTAACTTTATCGCCTCTTCTTTGATGGCGTACTTGTTGGTCGATATCCTCAAGCCAGAAACCACGATGGCAACAGAAAGCCGAGTCTTTGCGGCTTCAAGTTGGCTACCAAAGATGCATGAGATCCTCGCGGTCGTTGGGGTTGAAATGGCACCAAGCCCAATGAACCTGAGCTTTATCTTTGCTCTTTTGTGCTGTGTGTTTGTGTGGCTACTGATGTGGCACTCACGCTGGGGCTACGAGATCCGCTCTGTGGGCTCTAATCCATCGGCAGCTAACTACGCAGGTATCAAGTATGTGAAGATCATCATCTTGACCATGCTTATCTCGGGCATGCTGGCGGGCTTCTTTGGTCTGAACGTACTTCAAGGTGAGCTACACCAGATCAAGCTGAACTTCGTTGAAGGCTTTGGCTTTACTGGTATCGCTGTTGCACTGATGGGTCGTAACCACCCAGTGGGTGTACTGCTGGCAAGTTTATTGTTCGGCTTCCTATACCAAGGTGGTGCAGAGCTGAGTTTTGAGTATGGTGTTGACCGAAACATCGTTGTGGTACTACAAGGCTTGGTGATTCTATTCTCTGGCGCACTTGAGCACATGTTCCGCCCTTCTCTAGAGAGAACCTACCTCAAACTGTTCGGCAAAAAACAAGCTGAGCAACAAGCAGAGAAAGGAGTCGCTTGATTATGTTTGAAACGATTATTCTCATGCTTGATGCCACGCTACGTGTGGCAACCCCGCTTATCCTTGCCTCGCTTGCTGGCATGTTTTGTGAACGCTCGGGCATCGTTAATATTGCCCTAGAAGGTAAGCTTCTGGCGGCAGCATTTGCGGGTGCTGCGACAGCACATGTCACAGGCTCCGCTTGGCTTGGTCTGTTTGCTGGTATTGGCGTATCGGTATTACTTGCCCTGCTCCACGGTTTTGCCTCGATCACCCACCGCGGCGATCAGGTGGTCAGTGGTATGGCAATCAATATCCTCGCGGCAGGCCTCACCATTACGCTTGGTCGTCACTGGTTCCAGCAAGGTGGTCAAACACCAGCACTTTCAGGCGATGCGCGATTTGCGCCTATCACCTTCCCGGGTGCGGATGCGGTAGCGGATGTGCCTGTGCTTGGTCTGCTCTATTCAGAGCTTATCAGTGGCCACTCGATTCTGGTTTACATGGTGGTCTTCATCGTACCAGCTTGTTGGTACCTACTGTTTAAGACGCGCTTTGGACTTCGTCTACGCGCTGTGGGTGAATCGCCATCAGCCGTTGATACCGCCGGTATCTCAGTAGTTCGCATGCGTTATGCTGCGGTCGCTATTTGTGGCGTGTTAGTTGGTATCGGCGGCGTTTACTTGTCCGTGGCGCAAACGGCGCAGTTCATTCCTAACATGAGTGCAGGTAAGGGCTATATGGCTCTGGCGGCGCTGATCTTTGGTAAATGGCGTCCGTTTACGGCAATGGGTGCCTGTTTGCTGTTTGGCTTCTTGGACGCGTTGGCGATTCGTATGCAGGGTGTGTCGATTGGTGACTTCCCAATTCCTGTACAGGCGATTGAGGCGATTCCGTATGTGTTGACGGTGTTCTTGTTGGCTGGGTTTATTGGTAAGGCGGTGGCGCCTAAGGCGATTGGGGTGCCTTATACTAAGGAGCGTGAGTAGAAAACGCTTCGCGTTTTTACCCCTCCTAGCCTCCCTTATTAAGGGGAGGAACTACTGGCTCGCTACGCATCGCCTTACAAAAAAACGGCGATGCGACGATAGGAGCTAGCCTGTAGTTCTCCCCCTTTATAAGGGGGAGTTAGAGGGGGTAGGCTCTTCAATAACCCTACCAAAAACAAAAAAAGCCGCTCTCCCGAGCGGCTTTTCCATTCAATCAACCAGCATTAGTGCTCACGCGTCGCACGGAACTTAATATCTGGGAAACGTTCTTGCGCTAGGTTTAGGTTTACCATAGTTGGTGCAACATAGCTTAGGTTGTCGCCACCATCCAACGCTAGGTTGGTTTGGTTCTTACGCTTGAACTCTTCTAGCTTCTTATCGTCGTCACACTCAATCCAGCGCGCGGTTGCAACGTTAACGCTCTCGTAGATCGCTTCAACGTTGTACTCAGACTTCAGACGCGCAACTACCACGTCAAACTGAAGCACACCAACCGCACCAACGATCAGATCGTTGTTTTGTAGTGGACGGAATACCTGTACTGCACCCTCTTCAGATAGCTGAACCAGACCTTTCAGTAGCTGCTTCTGCTTCAATGGATCTTTTAAGCGAATGCGACGGAACAGCTCAGGTGCGAAGTTTGGAATACCAGAGAACTTCAGTGATTCACCTTGAGTGAAGGTATCACCAATCTGGATGGTACCGTGGTTGTGAAGACCGATAATATCACCTGCGTACGCATTTTCTGCGCGCGCACGGTCACCCGCCATAAAGGTGACTGCGTCAGAGATGCTGACGTTTTTACCAGTACGAACGTGGTTCATCTTCATACCTTGCTTGTAGGTACCCGATACGATACGCATGAAGGCAATACGGTCACGGTGTTTAGGGTCCATGTTTGCTTGGATCTTGAACACGAAACCAGAGAACTTGTCTTCTGTCGCTTCAACGTCGCGCTCGTTTGCTTGACGAGTTTGTGGCGCTGGCGCCCACTTAGTCAGACCATCTAGCATGTGGTCAACACCGAAGTTACCAAGAGCGGTACCGAAGTAAACTGGCGTCAGTTCACCTTTTAGGAATGACTCAAGTTCAAACTCAGGGCATGCGCCCATCACTAGCTCAAGCTCTTCACGCACGCTTTCAGCAAGATCAGTGCCCACAGCTTCATCAAGATCTGGGTTATCAAGACCTTTGATGATGCGTACTTCTTGGATTTCATGACCATGACCAGATTCATAAAGAATCGTTTCGTCACGGTGGATGTGATACACGCCCTTAAACTCTTTACCACAACCAATTGGCCAAGAGATTGGCGCACACATCATGCCCAATTCGCTCTCTACTTCATCCAATACTTCCATTGGGTCACGAACGTCACGGTCAAGTTTGTTCATGAAGGTAACGATAGGCGTATCGCGAAGACGGGTAACTTCCATCAGTTTACGAGTACGATCCTCGACACCTTTAGCAGCATCGATAACCATCAAGCAAGAGTCAACAGCCGTCAGTGTTCGATAGGTATCTTCCGAGAAGTCTTCGTGTCCTGGGGTATCAAGAAGGTTAACCAAGCAGTCGTTGTATGGGAACTGCATCACGGAGGTTGTTACCGAGATACCACGCTCTTTTTCCATTTCCATCCAGTCCGATTTCGCGTGCTGTGCACTGCCACGGCCTTTTACTGTGCCTGCTTTCTGAATCGCGTTTCCGAACAACAGTACTTTTTCAGTAATGGTGGTTTTACCCGCATCCGGGTGAGAGATGATCGCAAAAGTTCTGCGCTTAGAAACTTCTTGCTGAAATTGAGGATTTGACATGAATCTCGATCTTCTTGGTTTGTAGAATAGCGTTTGAGAGTATTGGCTCAACCACTACTCGAAGGCGTCGAAAAAATAATGGGCGCTATTTTCACCGATCTGGCTGTGATTCTCAATCACTAGTTTTGACAAGGTCTCATCTAGCCGTCATCTCCGCCAGTAAGATACCTAGCCTTTTTGAGTAACAACCAGTAATACACTGCGTCCATTGCCTTCAAATCGATATAGTCCAACAAAGCAGAGAGCCGATACCTAAGCCCTAATTGTTCTTCAAATCAGTGCATTAGGTATCAGTTCTAGTTTTGGAAATATTATGAGGTTTGATTATGACCATATTTAGGCCATGGTACTTGGCACAGATGTCCGTTGGTGTTGTTCAGTGGGTTGGTATTGCCCTTATGTTGACACCGCTCATTATTGAGCGAACAGGCAGCGGGGCTCTAATGGGTACGGTAATGTCGCTGGTCGGTCTGTTTGGTGTCTGCGCACCCTTGATTGGTTGGCTGGCAGACAAATACTCCATTCACCGCGAGCTGCAAAAGGTGGCGCTGTTTTCCCACCTCACCTCACTCATTCTGCTCTACTTTGCTGGCACCACAAGCTACATGTATATTCTGGTTGGACTCAGTATTGGTATTGGCACCGTCACACAGCTTGTGCTCAACCCTGCCTTTGTGCTCAATGCACTCAATGAACAAGATCAGAGCCGGGGGTTAAGTCGGTTATTTCAAATGCAGTTTTTTGGCATTGTGGTCGCTGGTAGTTTAGTTGGCTTGGTATCACTTTTAGGCTGGAGCTCTGAGCAGCAATTGCTGCTATTGATGATGCTTGTCGCGGTTTCGATCATCACTGTGTTTATCTCGCCTCCTCCACGAATCACCACAAGCGCTGAATCTGAAGACAGCGTTCAAGCTACTTCAAAAAGTGCCAGTACTCTTGCTTTCATAGTGTTTCTCGTAACCGTGTTCATCTCGATGTTCACCTCAAGCAACCTGATGGAAACGGGGCCTATCATCATAAAAGAGGTGTTTAATGTAGACCTCGGGCACTCAGCCTTTGGCCTTGCTGCTTCAGCCGTTGTTACGATGCTACTACTTGAACCAGCGGGACGTTGCGCGCAGAAGTTTGGGTCTTATGTTGTCTGGATGGCAGCTTTGGCTTGCTATGCCGTAACCTCAATAGGTTTATGGCTAGCGGTCGATACTGGCGTGTCGAGCTTGGTCCCTATCCTACTCATTATGCTGATGATGCAGGCAATCTCTTGGTTTGATATGGCTATACCCGCGATTGCTGAGTCACTTAGCCCAAGCTCACCGGCGCTGACACAAGGGTTGCTATTGTTTGCAATGGCTGGGGGTTTTGGTGCGGGTACCTTTATCGCAGGTCAATTGATAGAGCTAAACGGGTTTGTTTCGGTGGTTAACTATTGTGCGGGCAGTATTGTGGTTACACTGATACTCGCGGCGGTAACCTTGCTTCTCAAGAAAAAGTAGCTTTAGCAAGCCCACGTGATGTGGGCTTCTCCAACCACTATAACTGCCACGCATGCCCGACAGTAATGTAATACGCCCACTCCTCTGGACCTTTCGCAGCATCCACACCTACCCGCATATTAAGCTGTCTTGCAACAAGGTATCGGAAGCCGCCACCAAACACACTTTGATACTCTGCATCGGAGAAGCTTTGTCCATCTTCAATGGCTTTACCGGTTCCAGTAAATCCGATGATTGACCAGCGGGGGGTGATGTCATAGCGCGCCTCAAGCTCAGCCAATGCCATATCCTGCCCTTGATAACGCATGGCGGCAATGCCGCGCATATTAATAAAAGGTCTGGCGTAGTATGGTGCATCATCAGTAACCGTTTGGTAATCGCCTCTGACGCCGATAATGAGAGCATCTCGAACAGGTGCGAAGTAGTTCACCTGTGCACGAGCTTTTGTGTAGTCGACATCGCCACCAAATACCGTATTGTGGAAGTCGGCACTTAGCTTAGCTTTTAGCCCGTCATTAGGCGTAAAGATGGTATCCCGGCTGTCATAGGTAACCTTAAGCTCGACACCAGCGTCCTCTAAGTCAAAATCGAGGGGGGGAATATTTGGGATCGAGCCGCCTAAATCGAACGTACTTTTTGAAGAAAGAATCGAGTACTTAGCACCAACAAACCAATCGCTGCCCGCGACTCGGTAGTCAATATCCTGCATGAAATAGAGACCATCGATATTGAAATCAAATGGGGTATCGACAACATAGTATTTAAGGTTAAAGGAGCCGTAAAACAAACCACCTTGGTAGCGCCAAGTATCCTCTTGCCATGAACCAAAATGGAATGCGCCGGTTAGCCAAGAGCCATTCTCGGTTGCCGCCGCTGCTACTGCCGTGACACTTGGCGGCAAACCCACCACTTCGTCGGGGTTCTCTTCTCTAAGCTGTTTGCGCTTCTCAGATTCATGGAAAAACAGTAGCGCGGCACCACCACCAGCGCCAACGGCTGGGTCAGTAATAATGATGGGCACAGGCATAAAACCCACGGCGTTATCCAGCACCCATTTACTCGCATCAAACATTCCATCTTTGGGATCAAGAAACTGTCCCATCGCCCCAACATTTGACGAGACACACAAGGCTGAAATCGCTGCCAGAATTATCCTATTATTCGTCTTTTCCATGACCTCTCCCCACGCGTAAAAACGCACAGCATTAGCGGATATCAATTGTTACATGATAATCACGTTTAGATAACAAAAGCCACTGAGTTGGCGGCACTTTTTAGTAAAAATGTCAGCCTGTCGGCTCGCTGTAAGCATTCGGCTCGTCTATAGTTACTAATGATAAGTCTATGGTTTAGATTATTATTTTAACGGCGTGCATACTTTTATATTGGTATGAGTAGCGAGTGATATCTAGTTTTTAATCAAGAAGTGAACTCGTTACTATTTTTCAATGTCCTAAAGTGGCAGAATACGCAGATCCTACAAAGAGAGAGTTACCAACGGTGTCAGAACAAGCTCCATTAGATATTCGAATCGAAGAAAATCAAGCCCGTGTGAAAGATCAACTCAATCGCATTCTTTCCAGCAAAGCATTCGACCAAAGCCCTAAGATGAAGCAGCTCCTCTCTTTCGTTGTAGAGCAAACTTTGGCGGGCAATGGAGATCGCTTAAAGCAATTTACGATTGCTACCGAAGTCTTTGATCGTGATGCTGATTTTGATCATCAAGCAGACCCAATTGTTCGAATTCAAGCGGGTCGCGTCCGACGCACTCTCGAAACGTATTATTTAACGGAAGGGGTTAATGACCCATTGGTACTGTCGATCCCTAAAGGTCGCTACAGCCCTCTCTTTACCCCTCAGGTTCCACAGGCCGCTCGTCAATCAACAACTCTGGCGCAAATGGTTGGCGAGACCAATAAATCGCTTAATCCAACCATTACTGTACTGCCATTTTTGTCTCTATCAGATGATGCTGAAAAACGCTTCTTTGCAGAAGGCTTTGGTGAAGAGCTCGCCACTGAGCTTGCTCGCTTTGACATGCTAAAAGTTGTCTCGATGCATGCCCTTGGTGATACCAATATTGACCCTCGCACGTCCGCAGATGTTAAAGGGCTTGGTGAGAAGCTCAATGTATCGTTTATCACCTCTGGTACTATGCAGGCACTTGGCAACAAGGTACGCATCTATGCCAAGTTATATCGCACCGACAGCGGTGAGCAAGTCTGGGCTGAAAAGTACACCTGTGACCTCGCCACTGAAGACCTATTCTCTGTTCAAGACGACATCATCGCCGAGATTGTTGCTGAGCTTGCGTCTAGCTTTGGAATTATCCATCGTGAAATCTATGCGAGCTGCAATCAGAAGAAGATTGAGCACTTGTCGACTTATGAAGCCACCCTGCGCTATCGTCACTACCTAATGACGCTGACAGAAGATACCCACCTTCAAGCCATGCAAGCATTGCTTAGCGCGGTTCAGAACGAGCCTGATGTAGCGCTGCTCCACTCTATGCTCGCAGTTCTGTACTTTGATGCCGAGATGCTTGGTATGGGGCAAGTCGATAACGCCGTTGAAACCGGCCTGAACCACGCTCGCCGCGCGGTAGAGCTAGAGCCAAGCAACCAAGAAGCACAAATGGCAATGCTGATGGCGCATCAGTTGAAAGACGACGTTAACGGCATTATAGAGACCGTCGACAAAGTATTGGATATCAACCCGAATGCCGCTTATCAGATTGGTTTGTGTGGCTGGGCATTGTGCATGGCAGGCGAATTCGAACGAGGCCTAGAGCTGATTCGCAGCTCTAAAGAGTTGAACCCGTTCCGTCCACCTTGGTTCTCGATTGCCTCTGTGGTGTATAAGATCATGCAAGATGACTTTGACGGTGCTGAGAAGTCGGTCAGCAAGCTATCGCTGCGTCGTCTATTTTGGATCCCGATGCTCAAAGCGGTCATCCAAGTCTACAAGGGTGAATTCAAACAAGCGCAAGCAAGCTACAAAGAAATGCTACAAATCCGCCCTGACTTCGAGGGTAATGAAGAGCGATATTTGGGTGCCTTTATCTCAAGCCCAGCCATTAAAAACAAGCTACTTGAAGCCCTAGAGCGTTTATAAAAAGTTAGAATCGAAAAGAGAGCCGATTGGCTCTCTTTTCTTATAGTTTGATGGCTGTGAATTCCGAATTAGTCGTACAAAGCGTCGTCGTAGATCTCTTCAGCTAAGTACTCATCTTCAATTTCTTCTTCGACGATCTCTTCGGCGATGTACTCTTCTTCAATATACTCTTCCGCCAGATATTCCTCTGCAATGATCTCGTCTTCAACGATCACATCCGTTGCCACTTCACAAGCATCCTCATAGTAAGCACCATCAATAGCACCACCGACCGCGCCAGCACCGCCGCCAATCACAGCGCCAGTTTTCGCACCATCACTGCCATCAACAATACCACCAACAATCGCACCGGTAATCGCACCATCGACGGCACCAACAACAGCGCCTTCTGCTTCTTGATCGCAATAATAAGCAAAAGTACTTGAGCTGAGCATCAATAGGCATGCTCCTAAAAGTAAACGGGTTTTATTCATAAATAAGCTCCAAATTATTGTGCTAGTTGGTTCTTGTGCAAGTTGATCTCTGTGCGAGCTAATCACTGTGCGAGCTGATTGTAGGCATCAATACTCATGCCGGCGCTGAAACCGCCGTCAACACCAATTGATTGGCCATTCACAAAGCTACTGTCTTCCGATGCTAAGAAATGCACCACCGCTGCGACTTCTTCTGGCTGGGCGATACGACCAAGTGGGACAGCGCGCTTCTCCATGCGAAGTTGTGGCTCGCCACCGGACGTGTGCGCACGCGGGGTATCGACAGAGGTAGGACATACGGCGTTGACCCGTATTTGCTTGGTACCAAGTTCAAGTGCTGCGGTTTGAGTAATACCCAAGACCGCCCACTTTGAGCTAGCAAGCGCCCCCAGGTATGGCACACCCTGTGTACCGGCAACCGATGCAATATTGATAATGCTGCTGCCTTTTGGCATGTAAGGTACAGCGTGTTTGATCGTCAAAGCCGTACCCAGCGCATTCACTTCAAAGTTGGCGTTGTACTCCGATTTCTTCGACTCCATGATGGTGCTGTAACCATTGGTCGAGCCAGCACAGTTCACCAACACATCAATCTGGCCATAGCGCTCGAACGCAATCGCCATGAGCTCGCTTAGCGAGAACTCATCGGTCACATCGGCATAGACATAGTGCGCCTCCAACGTCTGCAGCGCAGGCTCGTTCGCATTGACACCGGCGATCACCAGTTTTGCGCCTGCATTGATTAAACGTTTAGCAATCGCCTCTCCGATACCTGATGTTCCACCGATCAAAACAACGACTTTATCGGTAAGCTGAAATGGCATAGACATTATGCGTCCTCATGGATTTAACTCGGTTAGAATTTCACTGTGATTCAGTGTAACGACTCTGCGAATTGGGATGGAGTTAGTAACTGGAAACGATCCAGTAACAAGGGAACTAAAAAGTAGGAATAAAGTAGAGACTAAGGCATCCTTGCCTTAGAGTTGAGAGGAACTGTTTACGCTAATTGGTTAGAAGAACCAAGTGGCACCAATACGCACTTCACGATTGCCATCTAGGTGCTTCATGCGTGACTCTGTACCTGCTTTGAAGAAGTGTTCTGAGTATGTGACGTTACCCCAAACGCTGCCATCGGAAGTCAGTGGCACACCACCTTCGAAGTTGAGTTCAAGTGACTGCTCGTTTTTACCAAACGCGTTGTTGTAGTTTGCGTACTGTGGGTTCACGGTGACATAGTGACCTTGCTCAGACAGATAGAATGAGTTGAACCAGTTTGCCTGCCAGCCGTTTTCAGAACGACCGTTGTCGTACTCGTTACGCATCACGGCGATGTTCGGGTAAGAAACCCAGTTTTCAAACGGAGTAATCACTTTGGCAACGGCACCTACCGCTGCGGTTTGCTCTACGCCACTTTGCTTGGCTACCCAGTTTGAACCATAGCTAATGTAATCAAGCGAGAAACCAATTTCAGGAAGCACCTCCGAGCCCGTCGCATGCACTTGGAAGTAACGTGCGCGAATACGAGACAGGCCAAAGTCTTTCGACTTACCTTCTTGTCCGTCAAGGTTGGTTTGGAAGTCGGTCTCAAACTGACCTAGGTAGCCAATGTCTTCATTGTAAGAGCCAGCCATGTTCAATTGCAGGCGAGTTAGGCCGTCTTTGCCTTTCGCGCCAGAATCAACTTTTAGGTAGGTTTGAGGACGAGTCACGTCAGCAGGGTCATTGGTTTGCTCTTCCGATGCCTGAGCATTGACTGTCAGTGCAGCTAGGAACGCTGCAGACAGAGTTGGAATGTGCTTCATGTTTTTAATCCCATGATTATCAATAATTGCGGGCAGTATGAAGCACTGGCGAGTTATTCGAAGTAACTCTGGGTAATGTAACCTATCTATAAATCTGACGGTTTAGTCTGCGTTCTAACTAAGTTTTAGGCACGATAGAGCGGAAATTTAAAGTTGAGGCGCGTACGACAAACCTCTGTCACATTGCAGAAAACAGAAAGTGATAGCACATGATGACCGCGTCTTCACGACCATCTTCGGTTGGGTAGTAATCACGGCGTCGGTCGACCTCATTGAAGCCCTCCGCCAAATAGAGCGACACAGCGGGCACATTACTCTCCCTCACCTCTAGCCATGCACTCTCCGCTTGGGAAGTCTCACAGTAGGCTAAAAAGTGCTGGACCAATTGACGACCATAACCTTTGCCTTGATGAAGTGGTGACACAGCAATGTTTAACAGCGACACTTCACCAACAATATTCTGAGCATAGAAATAGCCAACTGGCTGTTCATCCACCAGCATAACCATATTGTGTGCGCCTCGACCGTTTAGGTCATGGAGCATGGAGGTTTTCCAAGGGTGGCTATGCGCTTGACTCTCAATATTTACAATAGCGTCGAGATGGGATGTTTGTATCTCAGTAAAGGTGATATCAGTTGTAGGCACGAATTTGATTCCAAAGCTGTCGTTTTTGACTGTCATCACCTTCGATCTCTGCCAAATAAGACGATTGAAGAAACTTAGGTTTTGATGGTATGTCGCGCAGTTGCAACCAGTGCTCAAAACGGTCAGCAGCATGCTCATCGCCTGCGAACCACATCCAAGTCGGGACAGATTGCGCGTCAAGTTGACCAAGCTGTTCTGGCGTGATGTGCAAGACACTATCAAGCTCTAACTTCATCGCCTTTAAGATTTTTTCAAAAAATGAGACGAGCTCTCCCTCCGGCTTCACGGCTGACACAAACAGCAGTTGGCAAGATGGAGCGAGTGAAAATGTGGCTTGAGCACTGTTTGGCATTCTCTCTGGGTGAGCTAACTCCCAAGTTTGAATACCCATCAGCTGTAGCGTGGTGCTGTTATGCATAGGACTGCCTGCTTATCAGGTTCGACCAAAATCCGAGTATGTTGGGCGAAGTGTAACAGAGGCGAATTGGATCACCAACACACGAGTAAGTAGGATCTTACTCGTGTGAAAAATGAATTAAAGCTCTAGAAACTCTGGGCTGTACTCAATCACGCCCGATTTACCGGAAAGAAGAGTCTGAATCGAGTCTGCCGTCAATGATTTTACTTGGAATGCACCTTCAGGTACTTCCCATTGACAGCTCAATCCCTCTTCGCTTGCGGAGCTAAAGCCAAACTTTGAATAGTAATTCGGATCGCCAAGCACCACACACGCTGGATAGCCAAAGTCTGGTAGGGTCTCGAACGCTTCTTTTACCAAAGCCTTTGCAATACCTTGACCTTGGTGCGATTGAGCCACTGCAAGTGGAGCTAAACCCTGCCACGCATAGTCTTCGCCATTGAGCGTTACGGGTGAGAACAGCACGTGGCCAATCACTTCCCCTTCGTCACTGCATGCCACGAGCGACAGCGTTAAGCGGCTGTTCTCGCGAAGTGCCATCACCAAGTTAGCTTCCGCCTCTGTGTCAAACACTGACTTAAGTAGGCGGTCGATGGCAAGAATGTCAGCGGGTGCTTCAGTTCGAATAAGCATTAGGTACCTCACTTGCGCCTTGAGTTGGCTGCAATCCTTTATGAACGAACTCTGCAAGATGCATCAATGCTGACAACATTGGTTTTGGTAGCGCGTCAAGATCAACACTATCCATTAAGTTCTTTACTTCTAAGCCTAGTTCGGTATCACCCTCAATGCTTAGACGGCGTTGGAAAAACAGCGTATCTGGGTCTTCCTTACGCCCCGCTATTAGGACTAAGTCATTCAGATTACCGCTAAAACTGACGTCTTCTTGCTCAACAGACTCGGAAACGACGAGCGTCTCATCGTTGTAGGAAATATACCAACTGAGGTTTAGATCACGAATATGAACTTTCAACCACTTCTGTTCTAAAAACTCGAAGTCACCGTCCTCAAGTGCTTCTTTAAAAACGGTTTTTAGCCCTTCAAGCAGCGCTTTATTCTGAATTTTGGTTGGCAGAAAATGGACTGGAGATCGCAAAATTTGTGCTGCGTTTTTAACTAGTTGACTTCGAATCTTGTCTAACACGCGGTTTTTCCGTTAGTTTGTACTTAAGAAACGACATAATACGGTATTCGTACAAAAAAAATCCTGTTGTGCGTCAAATATTTTTTGCTTTTGTCTTAACCCTTTTCTAACGGATAAATCACAGTTATAGTGTGTGGGTTACTGATATATAAGCGCTTCAGAAAACTGGTAGTACATTGATGTCATCCAAATTGTTAAAGGAATACTTTGCTAAGTTAACATCCAATAGCCCTTTCTTTTTTGCTATTTTGGATGACGAGCACCGTTACTGGATGGTCAATGATCGCTATTGCGATGTCGCGGGACTTACCCACAGTGACCTGGTTGGTATGAATGACCACGAGGTTTTAGGCGCCCGTTTCTACAATCACCTCAAACCATACTATGAGCGTGCCTTTCTTGGTGAATCCATCGAAGCCGAAGTCACACTCGATGAATCAGATATCGAATCTAGTCTTCACTTCAGCGTCTCTCCTATTGAACTCAATGGCGTTATCGAATACATCGTCTTCCATGCCATCGATACGTCAGAAAAGCAGATCATCACTCGCTCCCTAGAGGAATCTGAAAGCAAGTTTTTAAAGCTTGCTGAGTTAATTCCCGACGGTTTGCTACTGGTTGAAGATGGCTGCATTTTGTCGGCAAACCCGGCTTCAGCGCGCCTATTTGGCTACTCAAGTCAAAGCGACTTACTCGGAGAGTCACTATCACGACTCCTGCGCAACGAAAACGACAATCAACGAGTACAACTTGACCTGAGTCAGGTCGACGCTAAGACACCGCTTACCTTCTCAACCAGTGACTATTGCGGCATTCAACGCAGACTCTCATTGCATGTCGATAGTGCCAATCTATTTGGTGCCAATGCGCACCTAATATTAGTCCAAGACCTTGATGAAAAACCGAGTCCTGTTGCAAAAAACAGTCATGAAGACGCGAACATCGACGCGCTCACCAAGCTGTATAACCGCCTCGGGTTTACACGATGTTTGGAGCATTTTATTGAGGAAAGCACCCCGTTTGTGATGCTTTACCTTGATATCGACAATTTTAAGAATATTAATGACTCATTGGGTCACCATATCGGCGACCGAGTGATTCAAGAGGTCTCAGCACGCCTCAAACGCTACTTGCCTCAGCATGCGGTTCTCGCTCACCTTGGTGGCGATGAGTTTGGCATCATTCTGCCAGAGCCTGATAGCAACATTGCCGCTGATGAGCTAGCAGAGAAAATCATTAGCCTAATTAACCAACCCTTCGACCTACACCATTTCAGCAAAAGACTCGCTTGCTCGATTGGTAGCGTCCAATCACCAAACGATGGCAATGATGCTCGCATCCTGCTGCAAAACGCCGATACCGCAATGTACGAAGCAAAGGCTCGCGGTCGTAACCGTTTGGTGAAGTTCAACGACCAAATGAACAAAGAAGCACGTATGCGCTTGTGGCTTGAGATCGAGCTACAAAAAGCACTGCAACAAAATGGTCTTGAGGTATGGTATCAGCCTAAGGTGAACGCGCGTGACTTCAGCATTAATGGTGCTGAAGCGTTGGTGCGTTGGAAGCACCCTGTCGAAGGTTACATTAGCCCAGCGTCTTTCATCCCTGTCGCCGAGCAAGCGGGCCTGATCGAGAGTTTAGGCCGAGTGGTTATGCGTGATGTCTTCACCACTGTGAAACGCTGGAAACTTCAAGGCATCTTGCCAGGCCGCGTCGCGATCAACCTATCGCCTGAGCAATTTGGTAACCCTAAGCTTATTGACTACATGGAGCGCTTACTTCGCAGCACCGGACTCGATCCAAGCTGTATCACCTTTGAGCTGACCGAAAGTGCGGTAATGAGTAACAGTGAGCACACCTTACAGATGCTCAACTCAATCAAGAAACTTGGCTTTGCTCTCTCTATTGATGACTTTGGTACTGGGTACTCTTCGCTCTCTTACCTTGCGCACTTCCCTATCGATGAACTTAAGATAGACCGAGCGTTTATCATGGATATCGATACGCTGCCAAAACAGCTCACGGTGATCGAGAACATCATCAACCTGGGTAAATCACTGAATCTGTCTGTTGTTGCCGAAGGGGTCGAGACACGCCATCAAGCGACACTATTGTCCAACTTAAATTGCAATTCGATTCAGGGTTTCCACTTCCATCGCCCACAACCAAAGCATGAAGTCGAAGCGCTATTTGCTCAAAACCGCCGACACAGAAACTAGCCAAAGAGACTGAGCGTTTATCCCCCAAATTAGCTTACCTCTTTGGTGTTAATTCGTTGCTTATTAAGTGAAACCTGCCTTATATCAAATTGACCTTTATCAAATCTTCATAAAATGCGCTCTACTGACAGATTTATGGTAATGAGCATATGGAACTCTTATGCCCAGCAGGCAACTTACCTGCGCTAAAGACTGCAATTGATTGCGGTGCCGATGCCGTTTATATCGGCTTTAAAGACGATACCAATGCCCGCCATTTTGCGGGGTTGAACTTCACGGGTAAAAAGCTTGAACGTGCCGCGCAGTATGTTCATGACCACAATAAAAAGCTGCATATCGCCCTAAATACCTTTGCTCACCCAAATGGCTTTGAGCGCTGGACGAATGCCGTTGATCAGGCGGCAGACCTTGGTGTCGATGCATTGATTGTGGCCGATATCGCCGTACTGGATTATGCTGCAAACAAGTACCCAGATCTTGAATTGCATCTCTCAGTACAAGCCTCTGCGACCAACGTAGCGGCCATCGATTTCTACCACAAGAACTTCAATGTGAAGCGCGTGGTTCTACCTCGCGTGCTGTCGATTCATCAGGTCAAACAGCTATCTCGAAACATGACGTCAGATGTTGAACTTGAAGTGTTTGCGTTCGGCAGCCTGTGCATCATGTCTGAAGGACGTTGCTATCTTTCCTCTTATTTGACAGGCGAATCTCCGAACACGGTGGGCGCTTGTTCTCCGGCGAAATATGTGCGCTGGCAAGAGACAGAAAGCGGGTTAGAGTCACGTCTAAATGACATTCTAATCGACCGCTATGCACAAGGTGAAAACGCTGGCTACCCTACGCTTTGTAAGGGGCGTTTTGAAGCGGAAGTTGACGGTGAACGCAAGCGCTACCACGCCCTTGAGGAGCCAACTAGCCTAAATACCCTATCTATGTTGCCTGAGCTGTTTGCTGCGAATGTCGCATCAGTAAAAATTGAAGGTCGCCAACGCAGTCCTGCCTACGTCGAGCAGGTGACTCGCACCTGGCGAGAAGCCATTGATATGTACCAACGCAACCCAGAGCAATACCAAGTAAAACCAAGCTGGGATAGTGCTCTAGCCAACGTTTCTGAAGGCACACAAACGACACTCGGTGCTTACCACCGTAAGTGGCAATAAGGAGCAAAATACATGAAGTATGCATTAGGGCCACTGTTGTACTTTTGGCCAAAGCAAGATGTAGAGAGCTTCTACGAACAAGCAAAATCAAGCTCTGCCGATATTATCTATCTAGGCGAGAGCGTGTGTTCTAAGCGCCGTGAAATGAAACCTACTCATTGGTTTGATATTGCTAAAGAGCTCAGCGCATCTGGTAAGCAAGTGGTGCTATCCACTATGGCACTACTCGAAGCGCCGAGTGAAGTGAATATCATGAAGAAGTACATCGATAACGGTGACTTTGCGATTGAAGCCAATGACGTATCCGCTATCCAACTTGCCAGTGAAAGTAAGGTACCATTTGTCGTCGGGCCAGCGGTGAACACCTACAACGCTCGCACGCTACAGTTGTTTGCTAAGCAAGGCATGATTCGTTGGTGTATGCCAGTGGAACTGTCACGCGAATGGCTAGAAAACGCCATGAACCAAGCAGAAGACTTGGGCATTCGTGGTCAGTTCGAGGTGGAAGTATTTAGCCACGGTTATTTACCGCTCGCGTATTCTGCGCGCTGCTTCACTGCACGTGCGGAAAACCGTGCGAAAGATGACTGCGAAACCTGCTGTATTAAATACCCGACAGGCCTCCAAGTAGAGAGCCAAGAGGGCCAGTCGGTGTTCAACCTCAACGGTATCCAAACGCAATCTGGTTATCAGTACAACCTAATCAACGATCTTAAGTCGATGGAAGGCTTGGTCGATGTTGTACGTCTGAGCCCACTTGGACTGGATACCTTTGCTGAGGTTGACCGCTTCAGAGCCAATGAAGACGGCAGTAACCCAGTCGCCTCACTCGACCGTCAGTGCAACGGTTACTGGCATCAGATTGCTGGTCTCGATATTAAACAGATCTAGTCAAAGCAAATCCAATACAAAGGGCCTCGCTATTCGCGAGGCCCTTTAGTTTCATTAGATTAAGCCGTCGCTGCGGTATAACCATTGGTTTGCAGCTTACGTATATCACGCCAGATAATCACGCCAACCACCAGGCTCAGCGCGACGTTTGACAACGGGTAAGCAATCCAAACGCCAGTGACTCCCCAGAGTTTTGGCATCACATAAAGAAATGGCAATTGAATCAGCATGTTCCCTAAGGTAACAAATAGCGCCTTTCTGCTGTAGCTTATCGCTTGATAGTAAGCGGCGGCAACGACTAGAAATCCATCTAAGAACATCGAGAAAAGATGTAACCTTATCCCCGTCACGGTATGTTCAATAAGCTGCGGTTCTGATGAGTTAAATACCGATACCGCCTGATATGGGAACAGATTTAACAATCCGATAAATGCAGCCCCACCGACAACTGAACTTAGCATGGCGACATTAAACAGCTTACGCATATTATCTTCACGGCGCGCACCGTAGTTGTAGCTCAGCAGCGGTTGCATGGCGTTGGCAATGCCTTCGGCAATCAAATAGTAGAATGCGACGATATAACCAAGTATCGCATAAGCCCCGACTAAGGTAACCGAACCATACTCTGCAAAGAGTGCATTGTGGATCGCCACCATAAATGAGCCATAAGCGTACATAAAGAAGCTCGCCAAGCCGATAGAAAAGATCTTAGGCAGCAAATGGTACTGAAACTTAAAGTCCTTCGGTGTTAAGCGCATTTTGGCTCTCGAGGTAAAGAAGTAACCAATACCTAGCACAGTGACGACAGCTTGGGCGATGGCCGTTGCCAGTGCAGCCCCTGTAAGCTCCCACCCCAATAAAGCAATAAACCAATAGTCTAGGGCGATGTTAATCACCGCACCCAGCACCATGAGCAAAGTCGCCATATTAGGGCTATCGTCATTACGCAGCAGAAACGGGACAGCAATGGAGCCGAGCGCAAACACGCCACCGACAATCAGTATATCGAGATACTGCATCGCCAGTTCATACATGCGCCCCTGCGCGCCCTGAAGCAATATCATATCATCCGCAAATTGCCACAAAGCAATCGCGACAATAGGGCTTAGCGCGAGCAAGGCCATCATACCGGTTGCCAATGCCTGTTTAGCACCCGCAAGGTCGTTCTCACCCTGCTTGATGGAAGCCAAAGCGCCCGTACCCACACCGACCATCATCCCAAGTCCAAGGATGACACTGATAACAGGCCAAGCGACATTGATACCCGCGAGACCTTCTCCGCCCATATACTGGCCAATGAATATCCCATCCACGACTTGATACAAGCCGTTGACGAGCATGGCGGCAATGGTTGGGATCGCATAGCGCCAAAACTGTTGATAGATTGATTTTTGTTTCATAACGACTTTACTACGATTTTATTGTTATCAGATGGCTCATCCAGAACCCTATTCTGGCCTCAGAGCCTTTGTCAGTAGCTGGTTGAGCGATGCAAACTCACTCTGTGAGAGGTTTACTTTTAGTTTTTCAGCAACGGCGCCGTAAATCTCCGTTTCTGATGCCAAAGGAATGCGAGCCTTCTCAGTAAGTATCACCCTTTTCGCGCGAGCATCATCTGGGCATGGTAGACGCTCCACCAACCCTTTCTTTTCCAACCGCTTAACCATGTTGGTTGCTGAAGGTTTAGACACCTCTAACTCCTTGGCGAGGTCGGTAAGGCGTATTGGTTCTAACGAACCCTGTACCGTCTTCAAATAGTCATACTCATTAAAACTAAGATGCGAGAGTGGATCTTCCTTACAGTAACTGCGCCAGACCTTAGCAGTCAGTCGCTCCATTTTCTCTAAATTGACTTCTATAGACATTCACATTACTTATTAATTAGCATGGCTAACTATTTTAGGGCGATTAGAAATAAACTTCAACGCATAAAAAAACACCAGCCAATGGCTGGTGTTTTCGAATTCGACGTGTCTCAGAGAATTAGGCGTCGCTAGGCTCTGCGTTCGCTTGCTCTTCTTGCTGTTTCTTCGCTTCTTCTGCTTGTTGAGCTCTAACGATTTCAAAGATTTTTGTCAGCTCTAGGAATGCGTACTTATGCTCTGCAAAATCATAGACGTTTTGGGCGATTGCCAACTTATATAACGATACGGCTGTTGGGAAATCACCGTCGATCTGATGACGCTTCGCAAGGTAGAAGTACACTTCTGTCAAACGCTCTGCCAATACATTGTTGTCTCGGCTGCTTGCCAGAATCGCTTGGAAGGCCTGCTCTTCTGATACTTGATCTAACATCAGCGCGACCAAGATCCAGCCCCAATCTTTATTGCGAGATAGATATTGCTTATTGAGGTTAATCGCAGCTTCTGATGGACTCGCTTCACGAGAGATGATGTAAAGCCATAACGCGCGGTATGGGTCTGATGGCTCTTCTTGGTAATAACGCGTCATGCCTTCGATAGCGAGAGGGATACGGTCCCCATAGTAAAGTGCGATCGAGCGGTTGCGAAGCGCGTAAGAGTTGGCAGGATCCAGCTCTAAACTTGAATCAAATGCTTCATAGGCTGAATCAAAATCACCAATCTGCGTGAAGTATTGGCCAACTTGGTTGAACACCACTGGCTGAGCAGGATTAAGCTGAAGCGATTGGTTAAAATCAAGCTGCGCCAAATCACGCATACCTAGACTATTGAAATAAGAACCACGCTCAAAGTGCATTTTAGCACGCACGTCATTATCAAGATCGCTGCGTTGAAGTAGCTGAGTCAGTCTTGCAACCTGTACTTCATATTGAACATTGGCTTGCAAAGGCACTGCCATTGGTGGGTTTAACCACTGCTGATCTTGCGTTGATGAGTTGGATGCACAACCCGTCACGACGGCCACTAAACTCAATCCTAAGATTCGAAACCACTTCACTATATTCTTCTCCTTAATGCCTGCTATCGCTAAGCGTAACTGACGGCTTTTATTTAATTTTTTTGCCGTGCTGCTTTAATGGTATAGCAGGTAATATCCTTCGCGCACTAAAAAAGGGGGCGATTGCCCCCTCTTTATAGCATGCTTTTAGACGCAATGGTCTAGAAATGCGAATTATTCTGCGTCAGGTGCCGCTTTTTCATTCGCAGCTTCCGCTGGCTGTTCTACCGCTTCTTTCATGCTTAGACGTACACGGCCTTGGCGGTCGATTTCAAGTACTTTAACTTGAACTTCTTGGCCTTCTTTCAGGTAGTCAGTCACTTTCTCAACACGCTCTTGAGCGATTTGAGAGATGTGTACTAGACCATCTTTACCTGGAAGAACCGTTACGAATGCACCGAAGTCAGCTAGACGAGCAACTTTACCCGTGTAGATCTTACCCACTTCAACTTCTGCTGTGATAGCTTCGATACGAGCGATCGCATCTTTCGCTTGGTCACCGTCAGTCGCCGCGATCTTGATAGTACCGTCGTCTTCGATCTCGATAGTCGTACCAGTTTCTTCAGTTAGCTGACGGATAACCGCGCCACCTTTACCGATAACGTCTTTGATCTTGTCTGCGCTGATCTTCATTGTGTGGATACGTGGAGCGAACTCAGAGATCTCTTCACGAGCACCAGAGATAGCTTCATCCATTACAGAAAGGATGTGCTTACGTGCACCTTGCGCTTGGTTAAGAGCAATTTGCATGATCTCTTTAGTGATACCTTCGATCTTGATGTCCATTTGAAGTGCAGTGATACCAGTGTTAGTACCCGCTACTTTAAAGTCCATGTCACCTAGGTGGTCTTCGTCACCAAGGATGTCAGAAAGAACAACGAAGTCGTCGCCTTCTTTAACAAGACCCATTGCGATACCCGCAACAGAAGACTTGATTGGAACACCTGCATCCATAAGTGCCAGAGACGTACCACATACAGAAGCCATTGAAGATGAACCGTTAGATTCAGTGATTTCCGATACAACACGAACTGTGTATGGGAATTCTTCAACAGAAGGCATTACTGCTGCGATACCGCGCTTAGCCAGTTTACCGTGACCGATTTCACGACGCTTAGGAGAACCTACAAACCCCGTTTCGCCAACACAGTATGGAGGGAAGTTGTAGTGTAGTAGGAAGTGATCTTTACGCTCACCAGTTAGCTCATCGATGATTTGAGCATCACGCTGCGTACCAAGAGTCGCAGTTACGATTGCCTGAGTTTCACCACGAGTGAACAGTGAAGAACCGTGAGTACGTGGAAGAACACCAGTGCGCACGTCTAGTGCACGAACCATGTCTTTTTCACGGCCATCGATACGTGGGTTACCCGCGATAATGCTGCGACGTACAACTGTCTTCTCTAGATCGTGGAAGATAGTGTGAATTTCTTTCGTGTTCGCTTCTGGATCTTCAGCAAGAAGAACATCGTTCACTTCTGCTGCAATCGCGTGAATGCGGTCGTAACGAGCCATCTTTTCAGTGATTTGGTACGCTTCAACTAGCTTAGCTTCCGCTAGCTCTGCGATACGCTCGTTGAGAGCCGTGTTCTCTTCTGGAGCAACCCAATCCCAAGCAGGAGTAGCAACTTCTGCTGCAAACTCGTTGATTGCTTTGATAACAACTTGCTGTTGGTCGTGGCCGTAAACCACTGCTGATAGCATCTCTTCTTCTGTTAGGTTGTCTGCTTCAGACTCAACCATAAGAACAGCGCCTTCAGTACCCGCAACAACTAGGTCTAGTTTAGAGTTTTCTAGCTCAGTGTTGCTTGGGTTTAGTACTAGTTGACCATCAATGTGACCAACACGTGCTGCACCGATAGGACCGTTGAACGGAATACCAGAGATAGCAAGAGCGGCTGAAGTACCGATCATTGTTACCATGTCTGGTTGAACGTTCGGGTTTACAGACATTACTGTCGCGATAACCTGAACTTCGTTTTTGAATGCGTCTGGGAATAGTGGACGAATTGGACGGTCGATTAGACGTGCAGTCAGTGTTTCGCCTTCAGAAGGACGACCTTCACGCTTGAAGAAACCACCTGGGATTTTACCTGCCGCGTAAGTACGCTCTTGGTAGTTTACTGTTAGTGGGAAGAAGTCTTGACCTTCAACAGCTTCTTTTTTACCAACAACAGAAACGAATACTGACGTATCGTCCATTGTTACCATTACAGCTGCAGTAGCTTGACGTGCGATAACGCCTGTTTCTAGCGTCACAGTGTGGTTGCCGTATTGGAACGACTTAACAACTGGTTTTTCGAACATTGTATTTCCTTTTTTCTGGAGCGAGTCCAGATCATTTGATTGTGCGCTCAATGCATTACAAATCGCGACTAGTTCAAACAAACTTAGCTCTTTGCTCTAAGCAGCTAGTTCTGTGCCGCTAAAAGCGAGCAAATGTGCTTGGAATAGTCGCGACCCTGCGGTCGACAAAATGGACTGTAATGTACTGAGCAGATTGTGACTAAACGGATATGCTTTAGACAACTCTGTTTAGACGGGACGTAGTATAAACTACTTAGTGGAAGTTTTGCCATTAACTAAAGAATTTAGCTAACAAAAAAGGGGCATATAGCCCCTTTTAACAAACTTTCTATGCAGACGCTGATTAGCGACGTAGGCCTAGACGTTTGATTAGGTCTTGGTAGCGAGCTAGGTTTTTACCTTTTAGGTAATCTAGAAGCTTACGACGACGAGAAACCATACGTAGAAGACCACGACGGCTGTGGTGATCGCCTTTGTGTGCTTTGAAGTGACCTTGTAGGTGGTTGATAGAAGCTGTAAGTAGAGCTACTTGAACTTCTGGTGAACCAGTGTCGCCTTCGCCTTGTGCGTATTCTGCAACGATTGCTGCTTTAGTTTCTGCATTCAGAGACATAATTCTCTCCTAATAAGAGTAAGTTTAAAATTTGTAGCAGCCAATCTCTGATTCAGCCGCTACGCGAAGCGCGAATTATAGGGAATAATTCTAGCTAGAGCAAGGAGTATTCGTCGCTCTATTGAGCACTTTCTTCCTCACGGAAAACAACGAGTCGCTTAGGTGCAAGCTTCGCATCGTCATTCATCGCGCCAACGCCGATGAATAAACGCTCTTCACCCATGGTCATGCGTACTGGCGCATCGACTGGTAAGCCTGAAACCTGCACTGGCTGACCATGCTGAAGCAAGTCACCAAGCTCAGGTGATACGTTCACTTCTTGAAGATCTTGTACTGCGCTGTCCATTGGCATTAGCAGTGGGTCAAGCAACTCGCGCGGCTGACGCTCTTCACGCTTTGCCTGCTCGAATAACTCGTTAAGCTGCTCTAGGGTCACCATGTTCTCATAAGGGTACTTAGCAACCGCCGTACGACGCAGCATAGTCACGTGCGCGCCACAGCCCAACATTTCGCCCAAATCATCGACGATAGTACGAATGTACGTGCCCTTCGAGCAGTGTACTTCCATCTCCACTTCATCACCTTCAAAGCGATGTAGGACGATTTCATACACAGTGATCTTGCGCGCCTCACGCGGCACTTCGATACCTTGACGAGCGTACTCATAAAGTGGCTTACCTTGATATTTCAGTGCTGAGAACATTGACGGCACTTGATCAGACTCACCACGGAACTTATCGATGCATTCATCAAGAAGCTCTGGAGTTACGTTGATATTGCGAGTTTCAACCACTTCGCCATCAGAGTCAGAGGTATTGGTGCGCTCGCCAAGTTTAGCGATCACGCGGTAGCGCTTGTCTGAATCCAATAGGAATTGCGAAAACTTGGTGGCTTCGCCCAAGCAAATTGGCAGCATGCCAGTTGCTAGTGGGTCAAGAGCACCTGTGTGCCCTGCTTTTTCAGCAAAGTAGATACGCTTTACTTTTTGCAGAGCATCATTCGATGAAATACCGGTAGGTTTATCTAGAAGGATAACGCCGTTGACTGGACGTCCCTTGCGACGTCTAGCCATTACTGCTCTTCTCCCTCAGCGCCGTTTTCTTCGCTACGACCAGCTTCGTTTTGCTTACGCTTATCTTCGCTGACCACTTCGCTCACTAGGTTAGACATACGCATACCCTCGACAAGCGTGTTGTCGTAGTGGAAACGTACTTCTGGCGTTAGACGTAAGCGAATGCGTTTACCTAGCATCATACGAATATGAACTTCGTGCTCACGAAGTGCTGCAATGCTTGATTCAGGGGTTTGCTCACCCACACATAGGAAAGTCACGAATACTTTTGCGTAAGCTAGGTCACGAGAGACTTCTACGTCTGAAATCGTCACCATACCTAGGCGAGAGTCACGAACTTCGCGTTGAAGGATAAGAGCAAGCTCTTTTTTGTAGTTGCTGCGCAACACGTTGTGTGCGGCTAAATTCTTTTGACATTTCTTTACTTCCTATAGAAAGAATGGGGGGATGGTAATAACCAGCCCCCCATGGCGTATTCAACAACCATCAATACTCAAGTTAAAAACTGAGTAGCGATTTTGTCAATTAGTCTAGAGTACGTTTGATTTCAACGATTTCGAATACTTCGATTTGGTCGCCAACGCGAACATCGTTGTAGTTCTTAACGCCGATACCACACTCGTAACCGTTCTTAACTTCTTGAACGTCATCTTTGAAGCGGCGTAGAGATTCTAGCTCACCTTCGTAGATTACAACGTTATCACGCAGTACGCGGATAGGGTTGTTACGCTTGATAGTACCTTCTGTCACCATACAACCCGCGATTGCGCCAAGTTTTGGAGACTTAAATACATCACGTACTTCTGCAAGGCCGATGATTTCTTGCTTGAATTCAGGAGCAAGCATACCGCCCATTGCTTGTTTCACTTCGTCAATCAACTGGTAGATGATTGAGTAGTAGCGTAGGTCTAGGTTTTCAGTATCTACAGTACGGCGAGCAGAAGCATCAGCACGTACGTTGAAGCCTAGGATGATAGCGTTAGAAGCTGCTGCTAGTACTGCATCAGTTTCAGTAATACCACCAACACCAGAACCAACAATGTTCACTTTAACTTCGTCAGTAGACAGTTTCAGTAGAGAATCAGAGATTGCTTCTACAGAACCCTGTACGTCCGCTTTCAGTACTACGTTAAGCTCAGCAACGTCACCAGCAGTCATGTTCGAGAACATGTTTTCTAGTTTCGCTTTTTGCTGACGCGCAAGTTTCACGTCACGGAATTTACCTTGACGGTAGTTTGCTACTTCACGAGCTTTACGCTCATCACGAACAACTGTTGCTTCGTCACCTGATGATGGAACACCAGATAGACCTAAGATCTCAACTGGGATAGATGGACCAGCTTCAGTCACTTCTTTACCTAGTTCGTCACGCATCGCACGTACACGGCCGTATTCTTGACCACAAAGTACGATGTCGCCTTTACGTAGCGTACCAGATTGAACCAATACAGTAGCAACTGGACCACGGCCTTTATCTAGGAATGATTCTACAACCACACCAGATGCCATGCCGTCAGCAACCGCTGTTAGCTCAAGTACTTCTGATTGAAGTAGGATAGCTTCTAGAAGACCATCGATGTTAGTACCTTGTTTCGCAGAGATGTGAACGAACATGTTCTCACCGCCCCACTCTTCAGGGATAACGTCGTATTGCGCCAGTTCGTTCTTAACGTTGTCTGGGTTCGCGTCTTCTTTATCGATCTTGTTCACTGCAACAATCAGAGGAACGCCCGCCGCTTTCGCGTGCTGGATCGCTTCGATTGTTTGTGGCATTACACCATCGTCTGCAGCTACTACTAGAACAACGATATCTGTCGCTTGAGCACCACGAGCACGCATTGCGGTAAACGCCGCGTGTCCAGGAGTATCAAGGAAAGTGATCATACCGTTGTCAGTTTCTACGTGGTATGCACCGATGTGCTGAGTAATACCACCCGCTTCGCCTGATGCAACGTGAGTACGACGGATGTAGTCAAGTGTCGATGTCTTACCGTGGTCAACGTGACCCATGATAGTTACAACAGGAGCACGAGAAACTGCTTCTGATGTTTCATCACGGTCAGACAGTACTGCTTCTTCCAGTTCGTTCTCTTTACGTAGAACCACTTTGTGGCCCATTTCTTCAGCAACAAGCTGTGCAGTTTCTTGGTCGATAACTTGGTTGATAGTCGCCATTGCGCCCATCTTCATCATCACCTTGATAACTTCTGTTGCTTTAACAGACATCTTGCTTGCTAGCTCAGAAACAACAACGGTTTCGCCGATTACAACGTCTTGCTTAGCAACCTGAGCTGTCTTATCGAAGCCGTGCTGCATAGACGTAGGCTTAGCCAGTTTACCTTTCTTACCACGCTGGTTACGACCGCCACGACCGCCGCGGTTGTCTTCTTGCGGGCTAGCTTTCTTCTTACGACGACGAGGGGCTTTCTCTTCTTTACGGTCTTGAGCATCTTCTGCTTCACGAGCGTACGTAGAAGTTGTCGTGTGGTAATCTGCTTTTTCGTTGTCTTTAGATTTTTTCTCTTCTTCAGACCAGCGAGCGGCATTCTCTTCCGCTAGTTTGCGAGCTTCTTCAGCTAGACGAGCCGCTTCAGCTTCCGCCTTACGTTGCGCCTCTTCTTCTTGACGACGTTTCAGTTCGTCAGCTTCTTTCTTCGCTTCAGCATTCTTTGCGTTCATTTCTTTCTTAGCCTTTTCCGCTTCTTCGCGCTTAGCAGAATCTGCTTCAGGTTGCTCAGCCTCACGTTTAGCTTTTTCCTCTGCTAGACGTTTTTCTTCGGCTTCGCGCTGAGCTTTCTCTTCTGCTTCACGCTGTGCTTTCTCTGCAGCTTCACGTTTGGCTAGCTCTTCGGCTTCACGTTGGGCACGCTCTTCCGCCTCACGATTTGCTGCTTCCTCAGCTTCACGTTTTGCTTGCTCGTCGATCGCACTGCGCTTGACATAAGTGCGCTTCTTGCGCACTTCTACTTGTACATCTTTGCTCTTACCGCCACCGGCAGAAACAGACAGAGTGCTACGAGTTTTACGCTGCAGCGTAAGACGAGTAGGCTCTGACTCACCAGATGTATCACCATGTTCTTTCTTAAGGTGAGTGAGAAGCGTTTGCTTCTCTTCATCGTTCACCTGATCGCTTTCTGATTTCTTCAGACCAGCATCAGCAAGTTGTTCAATTAGGCGTTCAACTGGCGTACCAATCTCTTCGCTAAGTGCTTTAACCGTAAGTTTTGTCATGCAACTACCTCCTTGCTGATTATTATTCTTCGTCGCCGAACCAACAGATGTTACGTGCAGCCATGATTAGCTCACCTGCGCGCTCTTCTGTTAGCCCTTCAATGCCCTCTAGCTCATCGACACCTTGATCTGCAAGGTCTTCAAGAGTAGCTACACCTTTTGCAGCCAGTTTAAATGCCATTTCACGCTCTAGACCTTCTAGTCCTAGTAGGTCTTCAGCTGGCTCAACACCTTCGAATGACTCTTCCTGAGCAAGAGCTAGTGTCGTTAGGGCATCTTTTGCACGGCTACGAAGCTCTTCTACAAGCTCTTCGTTTAAGCCGTCGATTTCTAGAAGCTCGTTAACTGGCACGTATGCCACTTCTTCTAGAGTTGAGAAGCCTTCCTCAACAAGCATTTCCGCGAAATCTTGCTCGATGTCTAGGTGCTTCATAAAGTTTTCGATAGAAGCTGATGCTTCTTCTTGGTGTTTCTTCTGAAGGTCTGCAACTGTCATTACGTTCAGTTCCCAACCTGTAAGTTGAGATGCTAGACGTACGTTTTGACCGCTACGACCGATAGCTTGCGCTAGGTTATCTGCTTCAACTGCGATGTCCATTGCGTGCGCATCTTCATCAACGATGATAGAAGCAACGTCTGCTGGCGCCATTGCGTTGATAACAAACTGAGCTGGGTTATCGTCCCAAAGAACGATATCGATACGCTCACCGCCAAGCTCACCAGAAACCGCTTGTACACGTGCACCACGCATACCAACACACGCACCCACAGGGTCGATACGCTTGTCGTTTGTTTTCACAGCGATCTTCGCACGAGAACCTGGATCGCGCGCCGCACCTTTCAGCTCGATCAGCTCTTCAGCAATCTCTGGTACTTCCACACGGAACAGCTCAGCAAGCATTTCTGGCTTAGAACGAGTAATGAATAACTGGAAACCGCGAGCTTCAGGAGCCACTTTGTATAGAAGACCACGTACGCGGTCACCTGGACGGAAGTTTTCACGTGGAAGCTGGTCATCGCGTAGGATCACGGCTTCTGCGTTGTTACCAAGGTCTAGAATGATAGTGTCACGGTTAACTTTCTTAACCACACCTGTCACTAGATCGCCTTCGTTGTCGATAAACTGCTCAACGATTTGCGCGCGCTCAGCTTCACGTACTTTCTGTACGATAACTTGCTTCGCTGTTTGCGTCGTGATGCGGTCAAACGTTACTGACTCGATTTCTTCTTCTACGAAGTCGCCTAGTTCAACAGATTCATCGTCATACTGCGCAGCTTCGATAGAAATTTCTTTCGTTGGGAATTCAACTTCTTCTACTGCCATCCAGCGACGGAAAGTTTCAAATTCGCCAGTTTTGCGGTCAATAGCAACACGAACTTCAATTTCCATTTCGTGTTTTTTCTTTGTAGAGGTCGCCAGTGCAATCTCTAGCGCTTCAAAGATACGCTCACGAGGAACAGCTTTCTCGTTAGAAACTGCTTCTACTACCGCTAAAATTTCTTTACTCATTTATCTAGCCTCTAAGCTTTTATTATTAGGGACCTAAAATTTAGGGATAAGGTTAGCTTTTGAAATGTTGCTTAGCGCCATTTCTTCTTCGTTACCATCAGCAAGGATGGTCACTGTCTCGCCTTCAATAGATTGGATAACACCTTTCCATTTACGACGGTTTCCGACAGCCATTTTTAGAACGATGCTGACCTCGTGACCAATAAATTGTTGGTAATGTGCTGCTTTGAAAAGTGGTCTTTCTAGGCCTGGTGAAGACACCTCTAGGTTATAAGCCACCGTAATTGGGTCTTCGACATCCATTACTGCACTTACTTGATGACTTACTTCTGCGCAAGCATCAACAGTAATACCATCTTCATGGTCGATATAGATTCGAAGGGTAGAATGCTCACCTGCACGGATGAACTCTAAACCAACAAGCTCGTAGCCGATTGCCTCAACAGGCGCTTCGAGCAATTCTGTAAGTTGTCTTTCTAAACCAGTCATTTAACCACTCCAGAAACAAAAAAAGGGCATATAGCCCAATTTAAATTCCAAGCACTTGTATTTGCAGCCTTTTAAAAAGCGCAAATAACAAAAAACCCCGATAGTCGGGGTTTTTTGTTGCTGGACCCTGATCATCGAGAAAAAATAACACCCTAAAAAGATAGTTGGTGTTTCCTCGATGTGCAGTGATTTTTTTCACACTGCTAAACTTGCAATCCATCAACACTTAGAAAGTATTGGTTGCGGGGGCCGGATTTGAACCGACGACCTTCGGGTTATGAGCCCGACGAGCTACCAAGCTGCTCCACCCCGCGTCCGACGTGCTGAGCATTATACGCTCAACAACCTGTATTACAAGTTTATAAATAATGGTGCCGAGAGAGGGACTCGAACCCTCACACCAAAGGCACTAGCACCTCATGCTAGCGTGTCTACCAATTTCACCATCTCGGCATCTAAGCTTTTCGATTCGTTAGAATCAATCAACTTATTGAGGGATCTCGTCGCTGTTTTCAGCTGGAACATCACTCGCTGCATCAGCTGCTTGCTCAATCACTTGACCTTGAGTAGGGTCGACCCATTGAGACTCACCTTTGTGAGTGTACATGTTGCCAAGTACTAAGCTGATAACAAAAAATACGATTGCAAAAATTGCAGTCATTCGGGTTAGGAAATTTCCTGAGCCACTAGCACCAAACACTGTGTTTGAAGCGCCAGCACCGAATGAGGCTCCCATATCTGCGCCTTTACCTTGTTGAATCAACACTAGGCCAATAACACCAAGCGCAGCCAACAGGTAAATCACAAGTAGAACTTGAATCATGTGTCCACCTATGTTCCTAATTGTTGAGCCAGCGCCGCTTTCCTTGCTGTACGCACTGAAAACCTGGCTATGACCTCCTAAGCGAAGGCGGTGGCAATACTAGCGAATGCCGCACTGACTGACAAGAGAAAAATGACAAAAATCTTTCGCCGAGCAACCGAACGCTCAAAAAAAGGGCAAAAGAACAATTACCGATAAGAATAAGCGAGTAATCATATAAAAAATAAGCAAGAACCAAAAGAACTAATTTGGTTCTTGCTCATGCTAAATAGTCTCTATTTAGCAGTTTTCTTTTACGATATCAGCAATGTACTGTGCTGACTGATTCACTAGCGCGTCATCCTCGCCTTCAACCATAACACGCAGCAGTGGCTCTGTGCCCGATTTACGAAGTAGTATACGACCTTTATCACCAAGATCCGCTTCCGCTTTCGCTACCGCCTGTTTTACAGCTTCTGCTTCTAACGGGTTTGCATCGCCACTGAAACGCACGTTAATCAGCACTTGTGGGTAGAGCGTCATGCCACTTGCGAGCTCATTGAGCGACATCTTCGCACCAATCACAGAAGCAAGCACTTGCAGCGCAGCCACGATAGCATCACCCGTCGTGACTTTATCAAGCAGGATAACGTGACCTGAGTTTTCTGCACCGATGCGCCAGTCACGCTCAAGCAATTGTTCCATGACATAGCGGTCACCAACGGCTGCGCGAACGAATGGGATTCCAAGCTGCTTAAGACCATTTTCCATACCTAGGTTGGTCATTAGAGTACCGACAACACCACCTTTTAGCTCGCCACGACGTAGTGCGTCACGGGCGATAATGTAGGCAATTTGGTCGCCATCCACTTTGTTACCTAGGTGATCGACCATGATGATGCGGTCGCCATCACCATCAAAAGCAAGGCCAAGGTCGGCTTTTTCTTCAACCACTTTTGCTTGTAGAGCTCGTACGTCCGTGGCACCCACTTCAGCGTTAATGTTGGTACCATCTGGGTCAACACCAATAGAAATTAGCTCAGCGCCAAGCTCTTTAAATACTGAAGGTGCAATCTTATAAGTGGCACCGTGAGCACAATCGATAACGATTTTTAGACCAGCTAGGCTTAAATCATGTGGGAAGGTGCTCTTACAAAACTCGATATAACGACCCGCAGCATCGGTCAAACGACTTGCTTTACCAAGCTCTGACGACTCAACACACTCAATTTCTTTATCCAGCTCTTCTTCAATCGCTAGCTCAATTGAGTCAGGAAGCTTTGTCCCCTCAGAAGAGAAGAACTTAATGCCGTTGTCATAATATGGGTTATGCGAAGCTGAAATAACGATGCCAGCTTCCGCGCGGAAGGTCTGGGTTAGATAAGCCACAGCAGGTGTTGGCAATGGACCAGTAAAGATGGCTTTTAGACCCGCAGCAGAAAGACCCGCCTCTAGAGCCGATTCCAACATATAGCCAGAGATACGCGTGTCTTTACCGATGATCACTTTTTTTGTGCCTTGCTTTGCAAGAACACGACCTGCAGCCCAGCCTAGTTTAAGTACAAAGTCAGGTGTAATTGGGTATTGACCCACTTTTCCACGAACACCGTCGGTACCAAAATAACGTCGTTGTGACATTCTATTTCCTTATTCGTTTTTATAAATTTGATTGCATCATCTGAACGATTTTCATCGCCTCAACGGTTTCCACCGCATCATGAACGCGGATAATCTGTGCCCCTTTCGCGGCAGCGAGCGTCGCACAGGCAAGGCTTCCCGCTAAACAATCCGCGGGGGCTTTATCTAACAATTTGAAAATCATTGATTTACGCGACATACCAGCAAGAATAGGCAATTCAAATTGATGGAATTTATCTAGATGCGCTAGCAGATGATAATTATGTTCGAGTGTTTTGCCAAATCCAAACCCTGGATCTAGGATGAGTTTATCACGAGAAATGCCGGCAGCTTCGCACGCAGAGATACGTTCTTGTAAGAATTCCGCCACGTCTTTCAAAAGATCCTCATAGGTCGGATTCATTTGCATAGTGCGCGGCTGGCCTTGCATGTGCATCAGACAAATCGGCACTCCTGCCTTAGCCGCCACTTCTAAAGCACCCGGTTCTTGAAGTGCACGGACATCATTAATGATATCCGCCCCCGCCTCTACCGCTTGACGCATCACTTCTGCCTTACTCGTATCGACAGAAATCCACACGTCATGCCGTTCACGGATGGCTTTAATGACCAGGATAACACGCTTTAGCTCTTCTTGTAGTTCAACATCTGGCGCTCCAGGTCGCGTTGACTCGCCACCTACATCGACAATGGTAACCCCAGACGCAACCATAGCGTCAACTTGTTCAAGCGCGGCATCAACCGAATTGAATTTCCCACCATCGGAGAATGAGTCTGGCGTGACATTGACGATGCCCATGACTTGGGGCGTATCGAGAGAGAGTGTTTTGTTGTTTGCTTGTAAAATCATAACTGCTTTAAACGACAAAAGCCCCGAGCTAGGCTCGGGGCTTAATCACAAGTGGTTACTCTGAGTCTTTCTTAGTTGGCTCAGAAGACACGTTTTCTGCCTTTGTTTCTGAGTCAGCGGCTGGCGCAGCTGGCTCTTCTGCTTTAGGCTCTTCAGCTTTAGGCTCAGGCTTAGCCTCTGCCTTTTCTTGCTGCGCTGCAGCTTGGTCAGCCCAGCCTGCTGGCTCACGAATATCCGATTTGCGCTCCATCAGGTCATCAATCTGACCTGCATCGATGGTCTCGTATTTTACAAGCGCATCTTTCATGGCGTGCATGATATCCATGTTGTCTTCGAGTATCTGCTTAGCACGATCGTAGTTTCGGTCAATCAAGAGACGAACTTCTTCGTCAATCAGTTTCGCCGTTTCACCCGATACGTGTTTCGTTTGGGTTACGCTACGACCTAGGAACACTTCACCTTCATCTTCCGCGTACAGTAGAGGACCCAGTTTTTCCGAGAAGCCCCACTGTGTCACCATCTTACGAGCGATATCTGTCGCACGTTCGATATCGTTTGATGCGCCTGTTGATACTTTGTCTTTACCGTAGATAAGTTCTTCGGCCAGACGACCGCCGTACAAGCTTGAGATCATCGACTCAAGGTGCTGACGAGACATGCTCACACGGTCTTGCTCTGGTAGGTACATAGTCACACCCAGTGCACGACCACGTGGAATGATAGATACCTTGTACACAGGATCGTGCTCAGGAACCAAGCGACCAACGATGGCGTGACCCGCTTCGTGGTATGCCGTTGACTCTTTGGTTTCTTCAGAAAGCACCATAGAGCGGCGCTCTGCACCCATCATGATCTTGTCTTTCGCTAGTTCGAACTCAACCATAGACACGTTGCGTTTGTTACCACGCGCTGCAAACAGAGCAGCTTCGTTTACTAGGTTAGCAAGGTCTGCACCAGAGAAGCCTGGCGTACCACGTGCGATCAAAGATGGCTCAACGTCTGACGCTAGAGGTACTTTGCGCATGTGTACTTTCAAGATCTGTTCACGACCACGTACATCAGGTAGACCAACCACAACTTGACGGTCAAAACGACCAGGGCGAAGTAGTGCTGGGTCAAGTACGTCAGGACGGTTAGTTGCTGCAATAACGATGATACCTTCGTTACCTTCGAAACCATCCATCTCTACAAGCATTTGGTTAAGGGTTTGCTCACGCTCATCGTGACCACCACCAACACCAGCGCCACGCTGACGACCTACCGCATCGATTTCATCGATGAAGATGATACAAGGTGCTGCTTTCTTCGCTTGTTCGAACATGTCACGCACACGAGATGCACCAACACCCACGAACATTTCTACGAAGTCAGAACCAGAAATCGTAAAAAACGGTACCTTCGCTTCGCCGGCAATTGCTTTAGCAAGAAGCGTTTTACCAGTACCTGGAGGACCAACCATTAGAACACCCGTTGGGATCTTACCGCCCAGCTTCTGGAAGCGGCTTGGATCACGTAGGTAGTCTACGAGCTCTTTAACGTCCTCTTTTGCTTCGTCACAACCTGCAACGTCAGCGAACGTGGTTTTAATCTGTTCTTCGCTCATCATGCGAGCTTTACTCTTACCGAACGACATAGCGCCTTTACCGCCGCCGCCTTGCATCTGGCGCATGAAGAAAATCCAGACACCGATAAGAAGAATCATAGGGAACCACGAGATGAAGATAGTGCCAAGCAGGCTCTGCTCTTCCGGTGGCGTACCCGAAACTTTCACGTTTTGATTAATTAGGTCATCAAGAAGTTTTTGATCATAAACTGGCATGTAAGTCACAAAACGACTGCCACCGCCACGACGAGTAAAGGTTATCTCGCTGTCTTTGAATTGAGCTTCTTGAATCTGGCCATTGCCAACTTCCTGTACGAACGTGGTGTAATCTACCGCTCGACCGTTACTTTCTCCCGGCCCAAAGCTTTGGAATACCGACATCAACACAACGGCGATGACTAACCACAAAATTAAATTCTTTGCCATGTCACTCAAGGTGTCAGCCTCTCGATAACTAATTGTAATTAAAGGTAGGGTACTACAGTTTTTAGGCTGTAGCTACATTGTTAATTTTGTCTTTGTAAACTAATGTTCAGCCTTTGAAACCATTAGCCACAATAAACACCTCACGAGAGCGAGCTCTAGATGAGTCAGGCTTGCGAATCTTCACAACTTTGAAGGCTTCACGTACCTGTTTTACGTATTCATCAAACCCTTCGCCTTGGAACACTTTCACGACGAAACTGCCGCCAGGTGCTAAAGTTTGATGACACATATCTAATGCTAGTTCAACAAGATACATTGCTCTAGGCTGATCGACAGATAAGTTTCCTGCCATGTTCGGAGCCATATCAGACATTACTACGTCGACCATATCCGGTTGGATTCTTTCTAATAGTGCATCGAGCACCGCTTCTTCACGAAAATCGCCCTGAAGGAAGCTCACACCAGAGATAGGATCCATTGGCAACAAGTCACAGGCAATCACCTGTCCTTCGTCGCCAACGACTTTAGCTGCGTATTGAGACCACCCACCAGGAGCAGCACCAAGGTCAACCACAGTCATCCCAGGTTTCAGTAGCTTATCTTTATTTTGAATCTCTTCAATCTTAAAGATAGCACGTGAACGATAGCCTTTTCGTCTGGCCTCGTTGGCATATTTATCATCAAAATGCTCTTTTAGCCAACGACCAGAACTGGCCGAATGTTTTTGCTTACTCATTCAATTTCCAACTCGATAAGGGCAAGCCCTTAGAATAAAGTATAGTCTTCGTCATTAGATGGCGTTAAAATACGACTTTTCAACCCTAATAGTAAATAAATTTGGCCGCGTTATGAACCTAAGCACCAAACAAAAACAGCACCTAAAAGGCCTAGCACACGCACTGAAACCCGTTGTGCTTATGGGCGCAAATGGACTAACAGAGGCTGTTCTAGCGGAAATCGAAATCGCTCTTGACCACCACGAACTGATTAAAGTGAAAGTGGCGTCAGAAGACCGTGAAACTAAACTGCTGATTATCGACGCAATTGTGCGCGAAACGAAAGCGGAAAAAGTTCAGGTTATCGGTAAGACTCTTGTTCTTTACCGTCAGTCAGAGCAAAAGAAAATCGAACTGCCACGCAAGTAATTTGTTGAACAGTTGATTTTATAGAAACAATTTGTTTCAAAGTGGAAAAGGTCGCATCTGCGGCCTTTTCATTTTTCCGACAAGGGGTATCTGTCAAACGAGTTCGATGCCACCATCATGCAGGCACAAAAAAAGCCGCCAATTTGGCGACTTTCTTTCGACCTTTCAGTCAACAACGCAGCTTACACGTAAGCAACCTTGTCAATTTCGAAGTCTTTTTGACCGCCAGGAGTCACGATTGTCACTTCGTCACCTTCCATTTTACCGATAAGGCCACGCGCGATCGGTGAGCTTACTGAGATACGACCAGCTTTAATATCTGCTTCGTCATCACCCACGATTTGGTAAGTCTGCTCAGCATCCGTATCGATATCAATTAGAGTCACAGTAGAGCCAAAGATGATCTTGCCCGTGTTGTCTAGCTTAGTCACATCGATAACTTGCGCTACAGACAGCTTGTATTCAATATCACGAATTTGCGCTTCACAGATGCCCTGCTCTTCACGAGCCGCGTGATATTCTGCGTTCTCTTTTAGGTCGCCAAGTTCACGCGCTTCTGCAATTGCTTCAGAAATCTGTGGACGAAGTTTAAGTAGACGATCTAGCTCTTCACGTAGCTGCTGTTCGCCACGTACAGTCATTGGAACCTTTTCCATTATAACAACCTCTTTTCCAAAGCATCCTTTGGACAATAAAACCCTACTCAAGCAAGCCTGAGTACAATTTGAAAAATAAACTGGATTAAGCCTAGTGTAATCAATCCGTGGATACAAATCACTGAGATTCAGATATTAAGGTAATGGGCACACCCGACTACTTGCACTGGCTATAATGCTCTTAGTTAAGAGGATCGGAATAGATCCCTTCGAGCAACGCAACAATATAGCCTAGTTGGCTTTGATTTCGCAAGGCTAACTGCATTTAGGTTAGCACGAAAATGTGAGCGATGTAGATTCACTATATCGAAGCCGTACAAAGACTATCCGATACCACTTTTTGCGAAAATTTAACGCTTTATCTCGACTTAATAGGTTGCTAGCCTACATTAAAACTAAGCCCATTCTTCTTTGAACCGCCATGACACCTAAACTCTCACTCAGCTGTCTTCTGCTTTTTTCATCATCGATATTTGCCGCCGGCATCGATGCCAGCAAGCACTTACCATACGGCAGTCGAAATGCACAGCTAATCGCGCCACTCTCAAGCCCAGATCAGCCTCTTATCGCGGAAAATACCGATCAATTCTTTCCACCCGCGAGTACGCTCAAAGTCGTCACAGCTTTGGCAGCAAAGCTGACGCTACCCGATAGTTTTCGATTTGAAACCACGCTTTATACGTCAGGCAATGACCTGATCATCAAGTATTCAGGAGATCCTACCTTTAGTCGAGCATCACTGACGACTATGCTCAAAGAGGCTAAATCAGAAGTAGGTTCACGCTTTAATAATATTTGGTTAGATGACCGAGCTTTCGCAGGCTATCAGCGCGGTGTTGGGTGGCCTTGGGATATTCTTGGGGTTTGCTACAGCGCTCCAGCGTCGGCCATTACCCTTGACGGTAATTGTGTCCAAGGCGCGCTCTACACCAATAGCAATGGTTCCACACGGGTTAATATCCCATCACACCAGCCTGTCAGTGCATCAACTACTGCGCTTAGCGTATCCAAACAACAACAAGAGCAAAGTCATTGCGACCTAGAGCTCGAAGTCAGCCCAAATAACCAGTACTCGATTAGTGGCTGCGCGGTGCAACGTCAGTCCCCCATCCCCCCTTAAATTTGCTGTCTCTTCTCCTGAGCAATTTACAGTCGACGTAATTAAATCTGAGTTACAACGCCTTGGCGTCACGCTCTCAGGTGAAGTGAGTGTAGGTACGCCCAACATAACCAGCCAGAAGCCACTGTTCGTCCAGCGTTCTCGTCCGCTGAATGACCTGCTTGCTGTCATGCTCAAAGATTCCAACAACCTCTATGCGGATAACATCACCAAAACCCTAGGCGCGACCTACTTTAATGAGCCCGGCTCTTTTAACAACGGTACTGAAGCGATTAAAGCCATTTTGAAAGATAAAGCGGGCATCGATCTTGAACTCGCCGTGCTTGAAGATGGCTCAGGGTTATCTCGTAATAACCGTGTGACAGCCAATCAGATGCAGCAAGTCCTTAGCTACATCCATAACAATGACAGCCAATTAAAACTCGCTCGATTGATGCCAGTCTCAGGAAATAACGGCACGCTAAAGTATCGCTCAAGCATGCGAAAAGCCCCTATAAAGGGCGCAATTGTCGCCAAAAGTGGTTCACTGTTCGGTACTTACAATATGATGGGATTTGGCCTGGGTAGCAAAGGAGAGCGTGAGAGCTTGTTCGTGCAATTTGTGACGGACTATCACCCTCAGAAGCCTACGACGAGCAAACCTGTAGAGTCGCCGCTCACCCAGTTCGAGAAAGCCTATTATCGACAAGTCGTCGATTACAGTTTCTCGTTAGAACGCTCAAACAACAAAGCGCAGCAATAGCTGCGCTTTGCGTTCTCTGCGATTAGATAGCCGAGTTCTTGAGTGGTTAAGACAATCCTAAGAAGTGATTGACCACAGTGAAGTAAATCCACATACCTGAGATATCAACGATAGAGGCTAGCACTGGGCTCACAAGCACTGCTGGGTCCAGTTTGAATACACGTGCAATGATTGGTAGCACGCCACCCAATGTCGTGGACACTGTGACCTGAATAAACAGTGCCACGGCAATGGCCATCGCAATCAAGTTAATATCAAAGCCGCCCGCTGAGTTTGCATCGCCAAAGACCAGTATGCGCCCTACCATCACGAGTGCAACAGCTGCCGCAAGACAGACCGCCACGCGGCTTTCTTTCCACAACACGGCAAGCCACTGCCTTTTGCGTAGCTCGCCTGTCGCTAAGGCGCGAATGACCAAGGTCGCAGCCTGAGTACCTGTATTACCACCAGCGGCGGCGATCACCGGCATATAGACGGCAAGCAGTACAAGCTGGCTAAGCGTATCTTCATACTGAGCAATAATAAGCCCAGATACTATACCCAATAGAGCCAACGTAATGATCCAGCCAATACGTTGTTTAACGTGCTCGAGTACACCTGTTGTTAGATAGCCACCTGTGGTTTCCGCTTCTGGAGTGAATTAACCCCAAATGGTGAGCGAACAGTCTTGCTCGCTTGTCGTGACCTTGTAGATCAAGTTCTTCAATTAGAAATTGCACTTGCCCTAAGGCACAGTGTTGTAGCACACCTACTGCTTCATCAATCGGCATCACTGTCAGTAAGTTCAGTTGCTGATCTGTGTCGTATTGTAGGAATGCTTTTGTTGCTGCACTGATCTCCTCTTCCGAGAAGCGAGGTGCTGCATTTTCAATATATGTATTGCTCATTACCGTCATGGCGAATCTCCCGATTAGCGTTGGTAACGACCATCAAAACGTCAGCTCTCTATGGGCGCAGTTAGACACAGCACAACTGCCATGCAACAAGCACACTTATAGAGTGACTAAATAGAAGAAAGGAGAAAAATATCAGGGTGTTACAGAAAGGAAATACACCTACCTCAACGGTAGGAGCGAAGATCGCAATTACCGACGTGAGGCTATTCTTCTCCTTTCATACTAGGAGGATGGTCGGTATTGTTCATAGTTATCTCCGAAAAAACTACCCTACTGGTAGCGCGGCGTAGGATACCAAAATACGACTGTGAGTAAAGTCCAATTTCGGTATAGAAATCTTTTTTTACTTTTGTTCATATAAGTGTCATTGCACAGGCACGAACTCGTTGTTTTTCTTTATTCTTAATCGACAAAAACGCAATAAAAACGCCGCGTGAGAAACGCGGCGTTTTCGATAGACATTGATATCCCTATCAATCGACAACCTTCACTTGAAGCTCTCTTGGCACCTCAAAGAACATGTTCTCCTCTCGGCCTAAGACTTCTTCCACGTCATCAGCACCTAGGGCTTTGATTCTGTCGATGATTTGATTAACCAGTTCTTCTGGCGCTGACGCACCCGCGGTCACGCCAACCAGACCTTTACCTTCAAACCACTCTGCTTCAATCAGATCAGGCGTGTCTGTGAGGTATGCCGGTGTACCCAGTTTTTCTGCAAGCTCTTTCAGACGCGTCGAATTCGAAGAGTTAGTAGAACCTACGACAACCATAACATCCACGGCACCAGCGAGTTCACGGACTGCATCTTGGCGGTTTTGCGTTGCATAGCAGATGTCGTCTTTACGAGGGCCTTGGATCTCAGGGAACACTTCGCGAAGCTTATCAATCACATCCGCGGTTTCATCCACAGACAGTGTGGTTTGACTCACGTAATGAAGGTTACTTGGGTCTTTAACCTCGAGCGTTAGTACGTCTTCTGGACGCTCAACAAGGTACATGCCGCCAGTCTCACTTGAGTACTGACCCATAGTCCCTTCCACCTCTGGGTGACCTGCATGGCCAATAAGCACTACTTCCATATTACGGCGACTCGCACGAGCCACTTCCATATGGACCTTAGTTACCAGCGGACAAGTCGCATCAAATACCGTCAGTTCACGCGCTTTTGCTTCTTTACGAACCGCTTGAGACACACCGTGAGCTGAAAAGATCACAATGTTGTCATCAGGCACTTCACTCAGTTCCTCAACAAAGATCGCTCCACGCTGTTTAAGGCCTTCAACCACAAAGCGGTTGTGTACCACTTCATGACGGACATAGATTGGCGGCTGATACATCTCAAGCGCGCGCTCAACAATGCTGATCGCTCGGTCTACACCCGCACAAAAGCCACGTGGGTTAGCTAGTTTAATTTTCATTTCATTACTCATTGAGGAACCGCTATTACTTATCGTATTTATCTGAGTGGTTTTATTCTACTTCGAGAATTTCAACTTCAAAGGTGACATCTTGGCCTGCTAACGGGTGATTAAAGTCCACCGTTACCGAATCGCCCGCAATATCCGTAATGATACCAGGGATCTCCATACCATCAGGACCTGAGAAGGCCATTATTGTACCGACTTCAACCTCAGAGTCACCTACAAACTTTGCGCGATCCATGTGGTGAACATTATCTGGATTTGGCATTCCAAACGCATCTACTGCTTTTAACTCAATGGCTTTGTTGTCACCAGACGTCAAACCCACCAAGCATTTTTCAAAATTGTCACTTAAGCTACCGTCACCAATAATAAATTTGGCTGGCTTACCCATATTATGGGTGCTGTCGGCTACAGAGCCATCGCTCAGCTTAATAGTAAAATGGAGGGTGACAGCGCTATCTTGGGAAATGATGCTCACGTTACGGCTTCCTTGTGTTATTGAGTCTGTGTCGATTGATACGCACAGCAGCTCTTTATCATTTAGCTTGTTATATAAAAAAGCGCCGTGCATATCAACGCACAGCGCTTAAGGTTATTCATTATCTGCGCTACTTTTGCTCTTTATTGCGAAAGCTATCGATAATGATCATCGCCGCACCGATACAGATCGCCATGTCTGCTAGGTTGAAAGCAGGCCAATGATAGTTACCCCAGTAAAAGTCCAAGTAGTCGACAACAAAGCCATGAACCACGCGGTCAAAGACATTACCTACTGCGCCGCCGATGATCATCGCATAAGCAATGTTGTTCCACTTCTCTTTTGCCGGAAGCTTGCTCATCCAATAGGTCAGCATACCGGTGACGACAAACGCGATGCCGGTGAACAGCCAGCGCTGCCAACCTGCCTGGTCGCTTAAAAAGCTAAATGCTGCACCATAGTTATGGACGTAGAGCAAATTGAAGAATGGCAAGATTTCAATTCGATTTGCCCAACCGTAACCCATGTTATCCATGACTACGAGCTTGATGCTGATATCAGCAATAAAAATCACCACCGCTAGCCAAAGCCAGCGTACACCTGATTGTCGAAATGTGATTGCCGTTTCGCTCATCTGTTTCCTTTATCGCTACCTTTGGTAGCAAACACTCAATGAATTATATGTTCAATCAGTTAGCTGATAAAAACAACCCCAGTAAAAACTGGGGCTGTTAAATCTTTCAAAAGTTCCGGTTAGCTTACCATTAAGCGAACTTACGAACTTCGCCTTCACCGTCTACGTTCGATACGCAGCGACCACAAATCTTCTCGTGACCCGCGATAGTACCTACGTCAGGAGTGTGATGCCAACAACGGTCACACTTCTCATTTTCAGTAGCTGCTACTTCAACGAATAGACCTTCTAGGTCTGTTGCTTTCGCTGCATCTGTCTTCTCAGACATTGGCTTAACCGCTGCTGCAGACGTTAGCAATACAAAACGTAGCTCGTCTTCTAGTTTGCTAAGCTTCGCCGTTAGCGCATCATCAGCAAACAGTGTGATTTCAGCCTGCAGTGCACCACCGATGGTTTTCTCGCTACGCGCCGCTTCAAGCTGCTTGTTTACTGCATCACGAACCGTTTGGATTTCAGCCCAGAACTCGTTGTTCAGTTCTTCGCCTTCAGCAAGACCGAACAGACCTTCGAACCACTCGCCAGCGAACACAAACTTCTCACGCTTGCCTGGCATTTCGTTCCAGATTTCATCAGCAGTGAACGACATGATAGGTGCCATCCAACGAACAAGTGCTTCAACGATGTAGTAAAGCGCTGTCTGACAGCTGCGCTGTGCGTGGCCGCCCAGTTTCGCTGTGTACTGACGGTCTTTAATAACGTCTAGGTAGAACGAGCCCATTTCGATAGAGCAGAACTGCATTAGACGCTGAGTCACGCCGTGCGTGTTGTACTCTTCGTATGCTTTTACGATCTCTTCTTGAGCCGCTAGCGCGCGACCTACCGCCCAGCGATCCAGTGCCACCATTTCTTCTGCTGGTACTAGGTCAGTTTCTGGGTTGAAACCGTTTAGGTTTGCTAGGAAGAAACGAGCCGTGTTACGGATACGACGGTAAGCATCTGCAGAGCGTTTTAGGATTTCATCAGAAACCGCAACTTCGCCAGTGTAGTCAGTCGATGCTACCCATAGACGCAGGATGTCCGCACCTAGCTTGTTAGTCACATCTTTTGGCGCAACAACGTTACCGATTGACTTAGACATCTTACGGCCGTGACCATCCACTACGAAGCCGTGCGTTAGCACTTGCTTGTATGGCGCTTCGTCTTTCATCGCGATAGATGAAATCAGCGAAGACTGGAACCAACCACGGTGTTGGTCAGAACCTTCTAGGTATAGGTCTGCACTGTTGCCGTTAAATTCTTCACGAGAATCTACAACAGAGTAGTGAGTCACACCAGAATCGAACCAAACGTCGAGTGTATCCAGAACTTTCTCGTACTGGTCAGCGTCGTCGCCAAGTAGGTCTGCAATCTCTACGTCCCACCAAGCTTGGATGCCCTTCTCTTCCACTAGCTGAGCGACTTTTTCAATCAGCTCTAGCGAGTTTGGATGAAGTTCTGCGGTCTCTTTGTGAACGAATAGAGCGATAGGCACACCCCAAGTACGTTGACGAGAGATACACCACTCAGGGCGACCTTCAATCATGCCTTCGATACGGCTTTGACCCCACTCAGGCATCCACTCAACACCCTTGATTGACTCTAATGCTTTTGCACGTAGACCCGCTTGGTCCATAGATACGAACCACTGAGGTGTTGCACGGAAGATGATTGGCGTTTTATGGCGCCAGCAGTGTGGGTAGCTGTGCTCGTAAGCGTGATGATGAAGTAGCGCACCTTTTTCTTTCAGTACTTCTACAACCGCATCGTTCGCTTTAAACACGTGTTGACCTGCAAATAGCTCAGTATCAGGCAAGTAAACGCCGTTTGAGCCTACTGGGTTTGCCACTTCTAGATCGTACTTTTGACCAACTGCGAAGTCTTCTTGGCCGTGGCCTGGTGCTGTGTGAACCACACCGGTACCCGATTCAGTCGTTACGTGATCGCCTAGGATCGCCGGAACAGTGAAGTCGTAGAATGGGTGGTTGAACTGAGAAAGCTCTAGATCCGCACCTTTCGCAAAACCAAGGTTGTGGAAGTGTTCGATACCAGCACGATCCATCACGTCTTTCGCAAGCTCTGAAGCCACGATAATACGCTCTGGGTTGTCGCCTTCAGTTTGGATAAGTACGTACTCAAGATCGTCACGTAGACAAACCGCACGGTTAGCTGGCAGCGTCCATGGTGTGGTCGTCCAGATAACAATTGAGATGTCACCCTGACCTTCATGACCTTCGCTTAGTGCGAACTTAGACACTAGCGCCGCTTCGTCTGCCGCTTTAAAGCGTACGTCGATAGAAGGAGAAACTTTATCTTTGTACTCTACTTCAGCTTCAGCAAGTGCAGAACCACAGTCTGTACACCAGTGAACTGGCTTGAAGCCTTTTAGTAGGTGGCCGTTATCAGCGATCTTACCTAGAGCACGAATGATGTTTGCTTCAGTGGCAAAGTCCATAGTGCGGTAAGGCTTGTCCCACTCACCAAGAATACCTAGACGCTTGAAGCTCTCTTTCTGACCTTCAACCTGGCCTGCCGCGTATTGGCGACATTTCTCACGGAATTCAGCCGCAGTCACTTTTTGACCCGGCTTACCCACTTTCTTCTCTACCATTAGTTCGATAGGCAGACCGTGGCAATCCCAACCTGGAATATATGGTGCGTCAAAACCTGAAAGTGTTTTGGATTTAATAATAATGTCTTTAAGAATCTTGTTTAGAGCGTGACCAATGTGAATGTCACCATTCGCATATGGAGGGCCATCGTGCAGCACGAAGGATTTTTTGCCTTTCTTAGCTTTACGGATCTCACCGTAAAGATCTTCTTTGTACCAACGCTTAAGCATTTCTGGCTCACGATTGGCCAGGTTGCCGCGCATTGGAAACCCTGTTTCAGGTAGGTTCAGGGTATCTTTATACTCACTCATCGATTCTTAATTCCGTTGTATTGGGCGAAAGTTAGACATTATGTTAGCGGTGGAATCTTCCGCTAACCCTTAAACTGACGTAGCCACACCCTTGCTACATCAGCATCCAATTCTATTTGCTGCTTAAGCAGCTCCAATGACTCAAATTTTTTCTCATCACGGATTTTATGAAGCAGTGCCACTTCAATTTGTTGACCATAGAGGTTGCCCTCGTAATCAAAGATATGCACTTCAAGATCTGGCGTTGTCCCCGCAACCGTTGGCTTTTTACCTACATTGGCAATGCCCGGTAGCGGCTTATCATCAACACCAAACACCTGCACCGCATAAACGCCGCGGACAGGAACGACATAACGCTTAAGTGAAATATTGGCGGTTGGAAACCCAAAGCCACGCGCTAGCTTTTGACCATGGGCAACACGCCCGGACAAAGTATAGTGACGCCCCAACATTTCTGCGCTTGCATCGAGCTCGTCATTGGCAAGAGCCTGACGAATGGCCGTTGAAGAGACTCGAGTCTCCTCAACACGAAAACTTGCCGTATTCACAACCTCAAAACCGAACTCTTCGCCCGCTTTTTGAAGCATCTCGAAATTGCCTTCACGCCCTTTACCAAAGCGGAAGTCATCACCGATGACAAGGAACTTAACACCCAATTTACCCACCAACAAGTCTCGAATAAAAGACTCCGCCGTTAAGCTGGCAAATCGCTGATTAAAGTTCACACACAATAGGCGGTCCAGTTCCATTTTCTCAAGCAGTTCGTACTTATCACGCAACCGTGTCAAACGCGCTGGCGCTTTGTCTTTGGCAAACAGCTCCATAGGTTGAGGCTCGAATGTCATGACAACCGCAGGCAAACCCAGTTGCGATGCTTTCTGCTTGACTTGATTCAGTACGCGCTGATGTCCGAGGTGAACACCATCAAAATTGCCGATGGTTAAAACGCAGCCATGGTGCTGATTTTTAAGGTTATGTATGCCTCGAATGAGTTCCATGAAACGACTAAACCACCTGCTTGAGTAAATGTTACGAGTGTGAAACTGACGGATTATAACCAATCATTGTTAATCTGTCGCTGCTTTTACGTCTTTAGGACGAATTCCTAAGATAAGCAGTGCAACTATGTAAGTGACGCCACCAAGACCGATCAGAACCGTTAAGGTCAAAATACGCTCTGATAAGCCCCAGCTTAGCCATTGCTGCATGTCCTGTAGCTGCCACAGCAATACCGCCACCATAGCTGCAACCGCTATCGCTAGACGAACAACAAAGCCAATGGTTTTCTTGGTAATACGATAGACATTTTGACGGTGAAGACCACGATAGAGCAGCGCCATATTAATAAAGGCAGACAGCGCTGTTGCCATCGCCAGACCCACATACCCGTAGTAGTAAGCAAAGATAGCATTGAAGACCATGTTGGACGCCATAGCAATAATGCCATATTTCACTGGTGTCTTTGTGTCTTGACGTGAGTAATAGCCCGGTGCTAGCACCTTGATCAGCATAAAGTTAAGCAAGCCGGATGCATAAGCTAAGAGAGACAAAGAGGCTTGCTCAACATCGTGCGGCGTAAACTCACCGCGCATGAATAGCACCATCAGCATGGGTTTGGCGAGCACCATTAATCCCAACATGGCAGGCAATCCAAGTAGGATCACCATGCGCACCCCCCAATCCATGGTATGGGCAAAGCCTTCGCTGTGCGCATCCACGTGCTTACGAGACAGGGCAGGCAAAATCACCGTCGCAATGGCGATACCAAACAGACCAAGCGGAAACTCCAAAAGACGATCGGAATAATAGAGCCAACTGATCGAGCCAGTCGCGAGAAAACTGGCAATGAAGGTATCGAATAGCAAGTTAATTTGGCTAACCGATACACCGAACAGTGCAGGGATCATCAAGGTGCGGATCTTAGTTACACCGGGATCGCGCCAACCCCATTTAGGTTTAACGAGTACGCCCTCTTTTATAAGGAAGGGAATTTGAAACGCAAATTGGACAAAGCCGCCTAAGAATACCCCTATCGCTAAACCAATCTCTGGTTGAGCAAGGTTAGGTGAAATGAACCACGCACTGGCAATGATCATCACGTTAAGAAAAACAGGGGTAAAAGAGGAAACCGCAAACTTACCTAAGGTATTGAGAATCGCCCCAGACAAGGCGACAAAGGTGATGAACCAAAGATAAGGGAAAGTGATCTTGAGCATCAAACTGGCGAGTTCAAACTTGGGTGCTGCGGGTCCATCGTTGAGCCAATCAAGAAACCAACCAAAGCCAAACAGTGCCGTCACGACACTCGAGCCAAGAATACCCAGCAAGGTAACTATGGTAACAATGACGCCAAGCGTCCCTGAGGCCTTGGCGATTAACTCTCGAGTTTTGTCTTTATCACCCGAGGCATGATATTCAGTAAGTACCGGCACAAATGCCTGAGAGAATGCGCCTTCTGCAAAAAGGCGTCTAAGAAAGTTGGGGATTTTATTGGCAAAGAAGAAGACATCAGCGCTCGCCCCTGCCCCCATTAGATTCGCCACCACCACATCACGAACCAGTCCCAATACTCGAGACACCAGCGTCATGGCACTCACTATCATGCCTGACTTAAGAAGGCGTTTACTCACGATAACCTCTGAATTACCTAGCCAATGCTTTGCTATTTATCGGTTTCAATAGCCTTTGTTATTGAAGAGAGGATTAGTATTAGCATTGGTCGAAAAATACTGTTAGAATCCCCGCCATCTTAACCGCGATAGCCCACAGATATCAAAAGTTGTTTTATATCGTCGGGTTTTTGCACAAATCATTTGACAATTGAGCGCAAATGAGGGATATTCCTCGCCCTTAAATTGTCACCGAACTAAGTTTTTGGGAGTTAGACCCTTGGCAAACAGTAAATCTGCTAAGAAGCGCGCTATCCAAGCTGAGAAACGTCGCCAGCACAACGCTAGCCGTCGTTCTATGATGCGCACTTACATGAAGAAAACAATCGCAGCTATCGAAGCTGGCGACAAAGAAGCAGCAACTTCAGCATTTGCAGAAGTTACTCCAATCCTTGACCGCATGGCGACTAAAGGCCTTATTCATAAGAATAAAGCTGCTCGTCACAAGGCACGCTTCTCTGCTGCAATCAAAGCTCTATAATTTAGACTTTGTATTGTGTTAAAAAAACCGGCTAATGCCGGTTTTTTTGTATCTGTCGTTTCTTTCGCTACGCTCTTTCGCAACATTCGTTGCTCGCGCCTTCCACTACCTACTAGTGATCACTGCAATACATACCGTGTAGTGTTTCAATTAATTGACGTACCTCACCACTGCTTAGTGTGTAATACACCGTTTGAGCTTCTTTTCGAGTGGACACTAGACCATCTCGGCGAAGCCAAGCTAAGTGTTGAGATAATGCAGACTGACTTAGCTCTAGGCGAGAACACAGTTCACCGACAGACAGCTCAGTATTGTGTAGCATACACAGAATTTGCAGGCGCCTCTCATTAGCCATCGCTTTCAAGAGTACAACCGCTTGTGCTGAGTTTTTCTCCATATCCTGCAAGTTCATAGTCTACCTCTAAATCTTTTCGCGACACCGATTACTACCTACTGGCTGCTTTTTGAGCAACATTGGCAATTTCCAGCACATTCTACATGGTTAGGACGTGTATGGTAACGCTTTGTTTAATTAAGTGTAATTGGAAAGAGTAATTTGTTAGCTGACTCTAAACTCAAAACGCAAGTAAGTCAGTAAAATCCGCTTCGCATACACTCTTCACCGCAGGGTGTTGAATCATACGTTCCGCAAAAATGACGTAGTACTCTTCTTTGATATCTTCTATGTCACCGATCAGCTGCAAATGTCGCTGATCTTTAATCTCCGACATGTAGATACTCGGCGCTAGGAAAATCACATCATCTTTATACATAGAGAAGGCTTTCATCAGAGCGACGTCATCAAACTCGCCTAGAATGTTAGGTTGAATCCCCTGCTGATCAAACCATTGAAGCACTTTTCGTCCCATTGAGGTACGACTACCTGGGATAAGAAGGCGGGTCTGCTCTAATACTTCTGGAAAGCTAACGTTGTCCATGTGTCCTGAAGTGAAGAAGCTCATACGACTCTCCCCTAACTTCTTGCTGAATAGCCCCGGACTCTGACTCGAATCAACTGGGCAATCAGACAGGATCATATCCAACTTGTGCTGAGCGAGTTGTTCTAACAACATCTCGTGCGTCGATTCAAAACAGCGTAGATGAATATTGTTGTCTTCTGGTATCGTCGTCATCAAGATCTTACTCACCAAGCGTTTTGATAACGCGTCAGCAACGCCGACATCAAACAGCAAGTTAGAGCGCTGACTGTAATTAACGATGTCGAGCATCTCATAACTTAGGCCAAACATACGATCGGCATACTTATACACCAGCTGACCCAGTTCTGTAGGTTCAACACTACGGCCGTTTCGCTTGGTTAGCTTGCCATCCATGCGCTCTTCCAGTGCTTTGATTTGCCCCGTGACCGTTTGAGGGGTTAAAAACAGAGCGTCTGCCGCTTTGGTGACTGAGCCTTGTTTGCACACCATCCAGAAGTAGTACAAATGATTATAGTTAAGGTGAGACATGCTATTTCGCCTAAAAAGAGTGACCTACATTTATAGCAAAATCTGCCCAATCCAACAATATTCGTTAAAACCGAAATTATTAAGTAAATAATACTGTTTTTACGAACCACTAACTGTCACATTAGACACGCCACTGTCATATAACTGACAAACAAGACAATATAAATCGATTTAATTCATTAATCAGGCCAGATTAATCTCTTTTTCTCAAATAGAATATAGCTCATAAAAATCAACAAGTTAAAGTCGCAAATTCAAATTTACAGACTAAAAACCAACCTAAGATCGCACTTAATTCACATAGAAATAGTTTCGTCATATTTCTGTAATATTCGAGTTCTACTATCGCGTCAGATTCAACAACAGGCCGCAAATAGATTAACCAAGGCCAAACGGAGAAAACTATGATGAACCAAGCAACTACAGCGACGACTCCTATGTCGACTACGACGCGTTGGCTGCGCTGGGCTAACTTGGCATTCATGCTTTACTTATTGCTACTTGCTGTTTCTATGGTAGGTAGTGGCTTCAAAATGGCGACTGGCGAGCACGCAAAAGTGCTGTTCGAGTTTGCTTCTCACCCAGTTGCAGGTTTGATGATCGGTTTGGTTGCTACGGCACTTATCCAATCTTCTAGTACCGTTACTTCTATTATTGTTGGTCTGGTAGCCGGTGGCTTGCCTGTCACAACAGCAATCCCAATGATCATGGGTGCTAACATTGGTACAACCGTAACCAATACCCTAGTAAGCCTAGGTCACGTTCGTTGCAATACAGAATTTAAACGCGCTTTTGCAAGTGCAACGATTCACGACTTCTTCAACCTGCTTGCTGTAGCTATCTTCCTGCCGTTGGAAATGATGTTCGGTGTGCTAGATAAGATCTCTAGTTGGCTTGTATCACCTATGATGGCAACTGGTGATGTAAGTATGGGCGGTCTCAACTTCATCAAGCCAATCACTAAGCCGGTAGTGAGCGCAATCCAAGAGCCACTAAGTGCATTTGGTAGCGTCACTGGTGGTGTGCTACTCATCGTTCTGGGTATCGCGACTATCTTTGTTGCTATCACAGTGATGGGCAAACTGATGAAGAGCCTGATGGTTGGCCGCGCTCGCGAGATTCTGAAGAACGCAATTGGTCGTGGTCCAATTCACGGTATCGTATCTGGCTCAATCGTTACTGTACTGGTTCAGTCTTCATCAACGACAACAAGCTTGATGGTACCGCTAGTAGGTACAGGTGCTCTAAAGGTTCGTGATGTATACCCATTCACGCTAGGTGCGAACATCGGTACATGTATCACGGGTCTACTTGCTGCGACGGCGGTATCTGGTGAATACGCTGTATTTGCGCTACAGATTGCTCTAGTGCACTTGGTGTTCAATATCATGGCAACGGTGTTCATTTTTGGTATTCCGTTCTTACGTGAGCTCCCAGTGAAAGGCGCGGACTATATCTCAGATATGGCCATCAAAAACAAAGCGGTGGTTGCTGGTTACCTAGTCTCTATCTTCGTAGTGATTCCTGGTTCCATCCTCGCGCTAACAGCCTAAGGTTAAAACTTAAAAAAAGACCCAGCTAAGAAGCTGGGTCTTTTTTTATCTAAAAATCGCCATAGTCGTAGGCATCATACGCGTCGTAAGCATCATAGGCGTCGTAATGCTCGATGAGATCCGCTTCATCGACGTAATCCCAATAATAATATCTGTCATAGTAGTAGTTGTAGAACGGGTCGCCGACATAGTAGGTTTTGATGCGCTTATCTTCTGTCCAAAGGTAATAATTTGATGCTTTGAGCACAGGGACAGATAGGGTCTGCTCACCTACTTTTATCTCAGTTTGCCCCACAATAGTGCCAACAAACGTCATCGGTTTGCCTAGCATAAAGATTTTGGGGTCCAAAAAGCGTTCTACTTTGACCACAAAGCGACTGCTACCCTGACGTGTTTCATCTGGCCTTCCTTTAGAGTCCAACTCAAAATGGCTGATCTGCAGCTCACTACTATTCGCTGAAGGATTGGTGAGCTTAGCCACCACACCACCCCAACGAGCGGGTTGCCCCTTGAAAGGTGTCGCGTCTTTACGAGCGTCTTGGTAGCTAACAAGCAGCTTTTCATCCGCCACTTTAATCTCATCTGGTCCACTGCTGCACCCCACCAGCAAGGCGACTAAAATCCATACGTACACTCGCATTATTTGCTCTCCTAATCATTACTCATTTCATTATGAGTCAAGGTGTTACCGCTTAGCAAGTTACACCCTGGACTTGAGTTTAGGCTTCCAGATATTGATACACAAACACTTCTGATCAAGCCCAATACACCCCAACAATACGACAACGAGAATCTAACCCAAGATTGACGCTGTCTACCTTACCCAGTGCACTTTCCTTGTTTACTCTAATACGCTATTACTCAATCTAGGACCTTGTCATGAAAACAAAAATTCTACTTCTAGCCTCACTTATCGCCTCTCCTAGTTTCGCCTATTACTGCGATCAAACCGCAGAAGGTGCGATTGATGGTGCGGTAGACGGCGCAATTACTGGTGCCGTGGTGGGTGGTATTGTCGATGGTGGCAGTGGTGCAGCGGCTGGCGCAGCTATCGGAGGCGGTACCGGTGCGGTTGTTGGTACCATAGACGGAGCGTATGACGAGGGTGCCTGTGAAGTGGCAACAGATGTTGTTGTCGAAGAGGAAATCGTCGAGGAAGAAATTGTTGAAGAAGAGATCGCCGAAGAGTACTACTACGACTAGCATTTTACCTTCACATTTTGGCAGTAACCTATAAGTAACATCCCCCTATGTTACTGCCATCCTCTGTTCCCCGCCGATAAACTGTCGTGATTGAACGCCACAAAAAAGGTCAATCATGCACAAAATTGCTCTCGTTACTGGTGCATATCAAGGCATCGGTTTAGCCACATCGGAAATGCTGATGGAACAAGGATTCCATGTCATCATGGCCGATATTCAATCTTGCGGCTCGCTAGCCAATGACTTCCGTCATAAAGGCTATATGGCGTCACACGTTAAAATTGATCTCGCCATGTCATCGATGTTTCCAGCCATCGCCAACAAAATTCACGAGGAGTTTGGTCGCTTGGACGTGCTGGTCAATAACGCTTCTATCTTAACCGATTTCGGTAAGCATCCATCTTTGATCGATGAAGACACCTATCGACGCGTGATTGAAGTCAACCAGATTGGTCCCTTCTTGCTGACGCGCGCCCTAACGCCGCTGCTCAAGAAATCGAGCAGTGCTAGAGTGGTTAATGTTTCCAGTCAAGCAGCCCAACTGTCACAGCTGTCCGATATGCATTCCCCTTGGCGAGATGACATCTGCGCTGCGTATCAATCATCCAAGATTGGTGTCAACGCCAACACAGTTCTGTTCGCGAAAGAGCTAGAGCCTTTTGGGATTAAAGTGAACTCTTACTGCCCTGGCTGGGTTGATTCAGGTATGAATCTAGAAGAACTCCCTGAGTACGGAGAGAACGTCAAACTGAAAACACCGCGGGAAGGCGCTGATACCGCAATTTGGCTAGCGACATTGGCTGAGGATGGCCCAACGGCTGGTTTCTTCACCGAGCGCGAGGCGATAAGCTGGTAACCAGCCGAAAGAAAAACGCCGAGCTTGATGCTCGGCGTTTCTAATCAGCGTTACACAGAGAATGGGTAACGAATAGGTTCATGGCTCTCATAGCCAATCACCTCAAAATCATCCAATGTCACCCACGTTTCAAGATCTTCAAGAGACTTAATATCAGGATTAATACGGAATGTTGGCGCAGCAAGTGGTTCACGTTTGAGCTGCACATCTCGCATCAGCTCTAGCTGATCTTCATAAATATGCGCGTTGACAATTTTGTGGTACGCCAGGCCAGGCTTCTTACCTGTGATTTGTGCCATAATCGCCAAGAACACGTAAACCTGAACCATATTAAAGTTTAAGCCCAACACATTTAAACCCCCAAATTCCCGCACAATTCGAGGATTTACTGGGCCTTCCCTGCTTCAAAATGTATTGTGCAAAACAGAGCACGCACAACTCAAATTCAAATCCAAGTAGCGTCTTTGCCTTCTACCAACTTGCTGCTGACACCAATGATTAGCGTAAGATTAAAGCTACTCTACAAAGTCGGCATATAGCTATTTTTTGGTAATCTTAGGCCCAAAGTACACGATTTGAATATCATTTTGTGATGGCTTTATTGGCCATTCAAAATATACACGTACTTGAGGAGTCTTGATTTTGCCATGAAAAGTGTACGTTTTCTTTACACCATCTCTACTGTCTGTAAATTTGAGTTTTTGTTCAAAAGCTCTTTTATCTTCATCTGACTCATCAGAAAACCAAGCTTTGTCTCCGTGAAAATGTAATCTTTCAATTTCATGACTTTTGGCAGTCAAGTTGCCACTTTCATCACGGCTAGTCAGATACTCTTCTAAAACTCGACACAATTCTTGCATCCTGTCAAAGACTGTCATGTTAAAAGGTAAGGTTGAGATTTGATCCAACAAACAAGGTGAAAATATTAAGTTTGTATATTTGCCATTTAGCTGTTCAATAGCCTCATCCCACTTTGTCGGCTTGGGAATAGCTCTCTGGCTAGACTCAACCAGTTGTGCAAGCGTCCAGAAATTTGGGACATTATAAACCCCCAAAACTTCCTCAGGTAAACCATGCTGGACAACCAATGGAGTGTTATCGAAAAGGCCTGAAAAACTATATGAAGAAACCCTTTGTTCGAGAATTGCTTTTCTTGCACATTCCCCTAACCCCATATCTGTAACATCAATGCTACAGTGTTCAAAGTAATCATCTTCATTAACGGTTCTATTATCACACCAAAAAGGCCCCTTCTTGCTAACCCAAGACATAATCGGCTGTCTCAGGTTCCTTGGTGCATCTTGCATTATTATTTGCGAAAACTTTTTCCCCTCAACAACTTCGACATTCCCAATTCCTCTTGGGCAATAGAAGTTATTATTAATTCCAACATTCTCGCTTCTACACTTTAAAAAACTTTCTATATCATCTAGAAAGTCCGCAGTATTTGTATATCTACTTTCTAGCGAAAGATCATTAAGAATCCATTCCATAAAAATTAGTCCCAACCATTCAGCCTAGCGATATCTTTATCTGTTTGGTCAAAGAATCCATCTGGCCAAACATCTAGATTCCCACTTTTATCTATTTGTGGAGAAACTATTAGCGGAGACACGTTGCCACTTTCAATTGATGGCTGAAAGAAGTGAATTGAAATGTCAGAATTAGAGAGTTTCTTATCTGCAACTGCCAATCTAACACCATTTAATACATGGTCACTATGTGTCTCACAAACAACTTGAACTCCAGCCGCAGACATTACACCAAGAAAGTAACCTATTCTTGATTGTCCTAAAGGGTGTAAATGTGCTTCAGGGCTATCAACAACTAATATCTGGCCTTTTCGGGCCAGTAATCCAGCAACTAATATCGGAAATGCATAGGTCAGACCATAACCTATATTTGCAAGGCGTCTAAACTGTTGTTGTTTACTAGTTCTCATTTCGAGTTTTACCAGAGGTAAACGTTCAATCATTTCAACAGAGGCCTCTGCTCCGGGAAAAATCTCACTAGCCCAAGCGTTGTATTGCCTTCTTAAAGAGGTGGCACTTTCGGAACAATTTAGTTTTAGTTCATCTACTTCATCATCGATATGTTTTTCAAACCACCAAGGCGCATACTGACCACAGTCACCGACATCAGCATGTACGGGGAATGACTCTTGTGGGACAGGGAAAACGTCCAGAGTACCATTACGAGTGGCCCCAATATATATTATGTCGTGGAGTGTTTTGTACACAGCTCCCTTATTATTTCCTTGCCAATCTGACTTAAAAGGGAGTGAGTTACTATCTCTAGAACTAGCATCTAAATGCAACTCTAATTCGTCATCACCACTAGAGTAAATGAATCTAATCTCTTTCTCTTCGCTAAAACTACACCTTACATCACCAACCGAACCCAACTTTACAAAATTGCCATTTAGAGATACTGCATACTCATGACTAGAGCTATTTTGTATCTGTGAGCCTAGAAGTAGTGTTTGTATTGCACTAGATTTGCCAGCTGCATTGAAACCTGTCAACAGCGTCAATGGGGCCATTGGTATATTCTGCTTTTTGAAACATTTGAAATTTTCAATATATATATTATTAAGCATATTACTATCCAACTTATAGATTTAAAACTTTGGCCTGAGAGATTAGCTTTGAGGTTAGTAATTTCAATTGCACCTCACTCAAACCAAACATATCAAGGTCTACTATTAAGTGGAACTCAATATCACTTTGAATATCTTCTTTTGACTTCCAGTCGGTATACTTCTTTATTTCATTTATTTTAAAATACAGCCTACTAGATATCTCATCTACCTTGTCTTTTGGTATCGGTAAATTAAGAAACTCCAAATGCTGCTCAATTAAGTCAGAGTATAAAATTTCATCAAGTTTAAGTTGAGGTTCTGCATTTAGAACTTTACTTGCCAACCTATGTCTAGTCTTAGACTCGATAGTGTTATTTGTTGAATATGATATGGCAGAATTAAACCTTCCATATTCTAACAAGCTACAAATGCGCTCTTTAATCACTAATTCATCAATATCCAAGATAGTTTCATAATTCAAAGCCAATTGAGTAGCCAATGCATCAAACAGCGAAACATTTAATACAGAACGGGGTTCATTAATGCTATCTTTAGCTAAAGATTTCCTAAAAGAGTGTCTACCAAACAACTTGAAGCTTATCTCCATAGCTTTTGAGAACGCAACCTTCATTTCTTCGAGGAAATTAACATCCGAATGGTTCATTCTATCAAGCGCTTGAGCAAGGTATTCCTCCATATCACCTTTGTATGATTCATAACCAAGCAAGTAGAAAGCACAAAATCGGTTGATTACTTCTCGATCTCTCATTGATTTAACTTTTAGAGAACGACCAGTTGCCTTCAAAAAAGCAATCCATTTGAGAAGCATCCTTCAACCAGAGAGTTGACTTCCCTGAATATAGGCAGTTTCTCATCTGTTGACGTGTTAACGGCTCACCGCTATTCACTCTTTCAAAAATATCAAGTCTAGCCCGCTCTGGTGCTTTCGGATCTAAAATATAAAGCGTTAACTGTGTATCTTCGATCCTCTCTTGTAAGTGAATAGGTAGCTCATCAAACTTCTTTCCAGTTATCAAAGATTCAGGATCTGAACTACCTACATCTTTCAATGCAAACTTGTTGTTTAAGTACCTTTGAAATGTAGTCAGCCTTTGTAAACCATCAACAACTATGATTTTTCCATCAATATCTTCAGCTACATACAAAACAGGCAGAGGAATACGCATAAGACTTGATTCAATCAAACGAGATTGCTTAGTTAAGCTCCAAACGAAATCTCGTTGGAACTCAGGATCTAGCTTGTATCTTCCCTTATCTATCCTGCTTACAATATCCCCAACTGTCCTTGGTTCTTTCCTAACGAAGACAGTATCAAGTGGATACTCTCCCCAAGATTCTGAACGAGAGGTATCAAAACCTTCAATTTCCTCGTTAGTAGGTTCGTTATTTTCTTTATTTTCCATCTTCCCCCCACGAATCATTAAACAGAATTGTGCTTCTTAAAGTTCTCAGCCTGCTCAAAAATCTCTTTATAAACTTCATCACGATCAATCGGTGGGTATCCCCACTCATCGAGCAAAATAATCAGGTCAAAGTGCAATTCAGCTTTGATATCGTCTCGCTTGTTCCAATCGGTGTATTTGGCTTTATCATCGATGACCTTCTTCACCTCTTTAGATAGGTTAAGCAGCTTCTCTTCGGGATAGGTAAAGTCATACTTATGAGCCAGTGAAATGAGAATGTCGTAAAAGGCTTTTTCTTCAAAATCTATCCCCATTTCACCAAACGAGGCCATCTCAGCACGTAGTTCATTGTAAAGGTTGATAATTTCATCAGAAAAATCATTAATGACTTCCGAGCGAAGTACATCCTTTTCATCACGCTCATTGTACTTTTCAACCAACATATTCATTTTCTTAGTGAAATCGACACCTTTCACTTTATTGGTTTTTTTAAACTCGCCAATCGCTTTTGCAAGCATTTGCTGAAGCAGTTGAAGTTTGGTGTTTGGCTGTTTCACCATCTCCAACTTAGCAAGATAATCATCATCAAAAATATCAATCTCGCCACCGTCTTTTTCACCCAGTTTAAAGATCTCTTCAACACCATCACTTATTAGTGCGTCTTTGACCAAATCACGCACCTTACGGTTCATTTGGTCAACATCTGGCGCACCACCCGTAGTGATCTTAAATACGATGGTTCGAACCGCTAGATAATAGTGAATCTTGTCCTTATGCTCTTTGGTCAGCTCACTGCTACCCACACAAATGTCATAAGCTGATTTAAGGCGTTTGGTCAGATCCATAAACGTCTTTTCAAACTTCTTGGTTCTTAGTGCAAAATCAGCCGAAGCATTTAAGCAATGTAACTGCTCAAGTGGAGTACCATTGAAGTAAGGCTTAGAGTCGAACTTATGGAATAATCCATCCAACAAACTCAGGTGATCCTTAACGATAATGACCGACTGTTTAATGTCTTCTAGGTTCTGATCTTGCCCTGCTGTATATTGGGAAAGAGCAAGGTTCATCTGTTTTTTTATGCCGATGTAATCGACTACCAGACCATTCTCTTTACCTTCAAATTTACGGTTTACTCTCGAAATGGTTTGGATCAGATTATGCTTTTGCAAAGGCTTATCAATGTAGATGGTATCGAGGAACGGCACATCAAAGCCCGTTAACCACATATCTACAACAATAGCGATTTTGAAGTTCGATTTACCATTTTTAAACTGACGATCCAGCTCTTTACGGTACTCTTTATTACCGAGTTTGTTCCACAGAGCTTTATCATCGTCTTTGTTACGAGTCATAATCATCTTGACTCGTTCCATCGGCTTCACTTTCTTCTTATCACTTTCTGATAGAGTTGCACCGTCTTCACAGACTTTTACTTCATCCCACTCAGGGCGAAGCTCAAGCAGTTCTTTATAGAACTGATAAGCGATTTCACGACTGCTACAAACGAACATTGCTTTGCCTTTTTGAGTCGTGCCTTCTTCAACACGATTCTCATAATGCTCAACAAAGTCTTTTGCTATGGCTTTGATACGATCTGGGTCGCCCAGTATGGTAGACATACTCGCCATAGCCGTTTTGCTTTTATCTATTTGATATTCGTTTGTCCCTGCTTCTTCACACGCTTTATAGTATTTTTCGACTTCATCAAGCTGACGACCATCAAGAAGCACTTTTGCTGCTCGACCTTCGTACACAATACGAACAGTAATTTCATCGTAAACTGATTCGGTCATTGTATAGCTATCGACAACTGCACCAAATACATCCAGCGTTGCGTCAATGGGTGTACCAGTAAAACCGACATAAGTAGCGTTTGGTAAAGAGTCGTGAAGATACTTAGCAAAGCCGTAAGTCTTTTTCACGCCGTCTTCAGTAACGGTAATTTTCTGCTCTAAATTGGTTTGGCTACGATGCGCTTCATCCGAGATACAAATGACGTTGGTTCGCTCAGTCAGTAGCTCCAAATCTTCGGTAAATTTATGGATGGTAGTCAGGAATACACCACCGCTTTTACGCCCTTTCAGGTGTTCACGCAGTTCAGCACGACTCTCTACACTAATGATGTTTTGATCACCCACGTAACCTTTTGCGTTAGTGAATTGACCTGAAAGCTGATCATCCAGATCGGTACGGTCAGTGATGAGAATAATAGTTGGGCTGCCCAACTCGACATCTTTCATCAGTAGACGAGATAAGAACAACATTGTGTAGCTCTTACCGCAACCAGTCGCACCGAAATACGTACCACCTTTACCGTCACCACTCACCAACTTTCCGTGCTCATCAAAGCACTTCATATGTTGTTTGATATTGGCAAAAAGCTTTGTTGCTGCGTAATACTGAGGATAACGACAAACAATCTTTTCTTGTTTACTTGAGGTGTCAGGTAAGTAGATAAAGTGACGTATCACATCAGTAAGGCGTTTCTTGTTAAACAAGCCGCTGATCATCGTAAACAATGAATCAATACCGTCTTTGTCTAGCTTCTCTTCACCCGTAATTTTACGCCAAGAGTAAAAGAACTCGTATGGGGCAAAGTACGACCCCATTTTGTTATTCACACCATCACTGATCACGCATAGAGCGTTGTATTTGAATAGCTCAGGGATATCTCGATCATAACGATTGGTTAGCTGTTTATACGCATCATAGATAGTCGCTTCTTCACGAATGGCACTCTTAAATTCAAACACCACAAGAGGTAAGCCATTGATGTAAAGAATCCCATCAGGGATACGCAGCTCATAGCCTTGCACCTCCATTTGGTTAACGATGCGATAGCGGTTGTTCTCTAGGCCAACGTAGTCGATAAGCTGAATATATAAATCTTTCTGACTTGCATCTTCACGCTTTAGCAAAAAACCATCAGAGACAAACTTCATTATGGCTTTGTTAGTATCGTAGAGATCCGAAGCTGGAAGATACTCAAGCTTATGGATAATTTGCTCTATCTCATAGGCTGTAATACCTTCCGCTTGATAACGTTTAGCTAGAAATTCACGAAGATCGGACTTAATCAGCACATCTTCAGGTGCTCGCTCAATCGCCTCACCACGAGTATGTGGATAGCCTTCTTTCCCTAGCAGTTCAATGATGGCTTGTTCTAGCCTTTCTTCTGTGAATTTCATTGCGTTCAACTCGTTGCTAATTTACTTAAAATAATTGATCTTAGCTCTTTCAGTTTTTGCGAAGTTTGGGCTAGGGCTTCAATCTTTGAAAAGATTACTTCAGCGATACCCTCAAACTTGGCAAGCACACCTTCAGATGGAACTAAAACCAAAAACTCTTCAATATCTGCCTTTGTTAGAGCTTGTCGAGTAGAAGCACCTTCACTGGTTCCTAACAATCTAGACTTATAGCTCGAACTAGCTAAGGCACACTGCAAGTAATAGGACATCTCTAGGTTTGGTCGAATTATCATCACGTGTTGGTTTACTCTGGCGGGTAAAACCGAATTTGGCACAACGCAACAGCGAGCAACAGAAACCCCCGTAATATTGATAAGTACATCTCTAGGTTCAATTTCTACATTCGCCAGCTTTTTAGCTTGAACATCATCAATGAATGCAAGATCTTCGTACACAAACTGATAATCGTGTACATTCATACTACGAATTAGAGAAATACCTTGGGATTTGTATGCACCTTTACCACCTCTTGGTGTTGAACCGCTACCTATTTTGGATGCCAACTCATCAATACGCTTGACCTCCCAACCTTCTGGTGTTTTGGGAAAGTCTAGGCGTCTTGTTTCTGCTAAGACGATTGATTCGTCAGGTATAGAAAAATCGACAAACCATTCTTTATAAACAGCTTTAGCGGTATCTTCTAGCTTTTGAGTAAGTTGCTCGTTAAGTGAAATACGGTCATTCACCGCATTGTATTCACGCACGATTTCACGCTGCTTCTCGATAGATGGGACTGGTAGTTCCAAATCGCAGAAATCAGCCCAACTAAAACCACCACGGACACTATTGTCAGTCATAAACCAAGCGTTTCGATCGAACTCCGAACGTCTGCACCACATCATCAGATATGCAGGTAAAAGCTCTTCTTCGTCCTTTACCTCAAAAACTACATATGCTGGTGATACAATGATTGGTTCATCATCTTCAAGCATCGAAATGGGTAACACTTCATCTCGACCAACGTGCATTGGGTTAAATGCAAATTGATTTTTCTTAACAACTCGGTACTTGCTGAGATCTGTACCATTGATGTTCGCAACCGAAGGCATAAAGTATTTATTGATATTTATCCCTTTCAGCGAAGAGATAGAATCATCCGTATTTTTTAGTTTGATTTGGGTGACGTGATCACCAATACGCTTATAGTGTGATCTCATAGCCCAACTCTTCAAATACAGATAAAAGTTCCGATTTCGACTTTTCTTCTTGCTTCAATAGTACTGTAAAGTCATCTCGCATTTGACTCATTTTCTGGTCAAAATCGACATCTTCATCGTGATTCTTAAACTCGATGTATTTACTTGGCACTAATGAGTAGTCTTTTGCTGCGATCTCTTCTTTAGTCGCAGAGTAACAATACTCAGCAATGTCTTTGTATTCCGTCTCGGCACGTACTTCTTGCCAAGTGTGAAGCGTTTCAGCAATTTCAGAGATTTTCTCTGGAGAGAATTGAACGTATTTTTTCTCGAATGGTTCACCGTGTTTACGTAAATCCATAAACAGAACTTTGTCTTCACGGTTACGGTAATGACGAGTCAGATCTTCGTGTGGAACAGTTCGCTCTTTCTTGTTCTTATTAATAACCCAAAGTGTCACACTGATATCGGTGGTATAGAACATCTTCATCGGCAGAATGATGATCGCTTCAACTAAGCCATTCTCGACAAGTTTCTGACGAATAGCCTTTTCTGTACCATCACCAGATAACGCACCGTTAGCTAGAATAAATCCAGCCACACCGTTTTCAGACAGCTTGGAAACCATATGTAGAATCCAACCATAGTTAGCATTGCTGCTTGGTGGTGTTTCGTAGCCATCCCAGCGATGATCATCAACCAGCTCATCGGAAGCTCGCCAATCTTTTTGGTTAAATGGTGGGTTTGCCATAATAAAATCAGCTTTAAGTGTTTCGTGCTGATCATTAGCAAAGGTATCTTTTGCCGCTGCGCCAAGGTTGGCAGAGATACCACGAATAGCGAGGTTCATTTTCGCTAGTTTGTAGGTTGCGCCTGTATACTCTTGACCGTATACAGAAATGTCTTTCTTGTTGCCTTTATGGTTCTCAATGAACTTCATTGACTGAACAAACATACCGCCCGAACCACAACAAGGGTCATAGATTTTACCTTTGTATGGCTCAATAAGTTCTGCGATTAGGTTAACGATGCTTTTTGGTGTATAGAACTCGCCTTTACCCTTACCCTCTGCAATCGCAAATTTAGACAAGAAATACTCGTAGACACGACCCACCACATCTTCGTGCGGATTCGCTAAGGTGTCGATGTTGTTAATCACATCGATTAGTGCAGATAGCTTGCTGACATCCAAACCAAGACGAGAGAAATAGTTATCAGGCAATGCACCTTGTAGTGCTTTGTTAGTTTTCTCGATAGTGCTTAAAGCAGTATCGATCTTTAGAGCAATATCTTCTTGTTTAGCGTTTTGCTGAACAAAGCTCCAACGACTGTTTTCTGGTAGATAAAACACATTGTCTTTGGTGTAGGCTGGAACCATATCAACGTGCTTTTCCAGCCCTGAATCAATTAGCTTTTGTCGCTGTTTTTCAAATGTATCACTGATGAACTTGAGGAAAATCAGGCTCAATACAATGTGTTTGTATTCTGACGATTCAACACTGCCACGCAGCTTATTTGCCGCATCCCAGAGTGTTTCTTCGAATGATTTTTCTTTCTTTTTTGCTGCTGGTTTCTTAGCCATTATGTATGCATCTGTTAACTTACTTATGTAGCATGTTATACCACATATTTGTCAACAAATACCTGTGGTTAGTGCACGAAGAGACCAAAGAGAGCCAAAGTAGGCATTGTCAGTTCATTTTCAACTCCAACTGAGCTTCATACTCTTGTTCTTTGTTGTCTTGATGCCTAACGTAACGCCGAATTATATCTTCGTTTACACCTACCGTATCAACGGCCTAGAAATGACAGACTCGAATGTGAGGTTAGTAGTACCGTTAAGCCTTACTAAGAGTTTCCACAAAGACTTTAGAGGTGAACTCATCAGTTTAGAGAGCTTTATCTTGACTAACGATCATCAGTAAACAGCGCAACATAATCAATCAAATGTATATTACGCTTTGCTTCTTTCAGGTCTTTGTATGCCCATTCTTTCTTAGCGATGGATATTGGGCGGCCAGTATCAATGGTCTGTTCCTCAATTTGTCGAGAGGAGTGTTCAACATGCACAAATTCAAATCTGCCAAACGGAGTAGAGTACCAGCCAGAGGCTCCAGTTGTTGCAAGGATCATCATCATTGGAACCTGCGATATAACACCCCATCTAGATAGGGCATCTTCGAACGAAATATAGCAATCGTATGAGGCCCTTAAAGCCAGTATCAAATGCTCGAATTCAATAGATGATTTGATATGACCATAGATGAACAATTCATTATCTATGTTTGTTAGGTAAGGGCTTCTTAGTAAGATACTGTCTAGATTGTCTGATTGGTAAAGGGCACAAATCTCTTCTTTGCTGTAGAAGAATTTACCTTCTCTACGGTAGCGCATTTCTAAAACCATTTTCATACTGTTTAATCCTACTAAACTAATTGCCAATGCTTAAGGCAGTAAGATGCTCAGCCACTTGTTCTAGGGCAGCTAATTCCCCAGATGCAATGAATGCCAATGGAGTTTTACCTTCAAAAAACGAGCTGTGGTTCTTCATAGTCATAAATCCACACACATTACTTTGATTGTTGAACAAGGTCCGAAGCGCTGCATGGATATTAAGGATATAGCTTATTCTAACTAATTGTTCTGACAAAACTTTACATGAAGATAATTTAGCTAGTTCAGCACTTGAAATGTTTAAGATTGAAACTGCTTGAGAGTCGTTGGCACCCCATCTTTTCAGTATTTCTAGAGAAGTCATTAACCCTTTTAAGGATGTTTCTGAGACTAGATTTGACAACGTATTAACCCTAAGCGAACTCTTTATTTGATCATATGCCTACATCAGAATTTTGTCAAAATACCCTTTAAAATCATTATATTACCACAAAAAACACATTTGACATTGCAATAGTGTAGATACTAATTTTAGGAAATGAGTTATAAAAAGGCTGCAAACAATGAAGCTCCAATACTTATCTGATCTTCACCTTGAGATAGCCCCGATGGATGTGCCGATAACGGATGCTGATGTTGTTGTTCTAGCTGGGGACATTCATAGTGATGGTAAGAAGGCTATAGATTGGGCTTCCCGCTTTCCCCAAAATGTTATTTACGTGCTTGGAAATCACGAGTTCTATTCTGGAGATAGTGTCGTTGAACTGCCCGAAAAGCTGAGAGATTACTCGATGAAGTACGAGAATGTTCATGTCCTAGACAATGACTCAATGATAATTGACGGTATCGCTTTTCATGGGTGCACGTTATGGACTGACTACGAGCTATATGGTAATCCAGAGTTAGCTTTTTACTATGCTAGAAAGGCTATTTCTGATTATCGAGTGATTAACTTCAATAGAGCACAAGTGTTTACGCCAGAATTGGCAGCGGCACTACATAAACAGTCAATTCAGTGGCTTGAGAGTGCGATTGTGTCTTCTCGCTCTCGGAATAATGTTGTCATAACTCACCACCTCCCTACACCAAAAGCCATTCAAAAACGATTTGAGCATAGTGAACTAAACCCAGCTTTTGCATCAGATTGCTCTCAGCTCTTTCACTTAAATATTTCAACGTGGATTTTTGGTCATAACCATAGCTGTCAACAATTTGAAATTGGTGGGATAGATTTCGTTTCAAATCAACGTGGTTATCATGGTTATGAGAAAGTCACCAACTTCTCTTCGCACAAGATTATAGATCTCTCATGAACTATGATTCTTCGTCAATAAGTTGAAGAAAGTAAGTTGAAAGCCCGCTTCGGAACTGACGTGTTGAGCTGCTAGCATTTTTATAAGTTCGTCCTTTTGAATCTAGTTCCATCACATCGCAGCGCCCCCAGTGTGAAGCAGACTTCCTATAATCAAGCTCACCTACGGTTTTACCTGCGCTCTTCAATTTAGTGATAGACGCTCCGTCGTTTAGCAGTTGGTGGATGGTTAGACCTAATGCTTGCCACACTTGTGGCGATAAATGGTAGCCCGAACGATTGTTGGCAAACTGAACTTTCAGCGGTTCAAGCCACGCCTTCAAAAAGGCCGATATTTTACTTAAATAGCTACCAGATAGTGTTGACGAAATCTTGGAGCCATCAGCCAGCGTAACGTCTTTGGTCATTTTACTGTATTCTTGAGTCCCTATACCTGCTACAGCACCGACTATAAGCTTAAATAAAATGTACTGTGTGGTGATGAAGCGCCCTGATACTTTTACATGTTTGGAATCAAAACTGACCCCTCCAAAACTTTCAATATTAGTATCTTCAATTAATTGATCGATATAGGGTTTCAATGGAATCTGTTGGTCTAACAACAACTGCTTCCCATCACTCAGGTGAGGAAGACTCAAAGTGGCATCAAAGGTACTGCTTTTTTTGAATAGCTCGATGATGTCGGGGCTGGCTAAGCCTATCTCATCATCAAATACAACTCTAATCTCGACGTCCTCCATTGCTAAACGCTGTCGAAGTTCACTTTTCCTATTGGCTTCTTTAACGCTCAACCTTGAGCTGAACAAAAACGTCTTTAACCCAAGAAGCTTGCACACGGCAACCAAGCCCAAAACGTTACCCACGATATACGCTTTAGAACTTTCAAAAACTAAACTAGCTAGTTGATTGGATGTATTGCTGAGGTCAGGCTTACCAAGAACAGCAAAAGTGAGCGTTAACGGTGCTGTGACTACGCCTTCTTGGACTCCTCTTGCTAACTCTTCTTGAATAGATTGCACTCTATCAGCATTTTTCGAGTTAACAGCGGCTTCTGCCGCCCACTTTAACTCTGGCAACCAATTTTCTGTTGAGAAGTAGGATGCTATCTCAACCATAGGCATTGTTGTGATAAGTGTTTTGTATGTTCTTAAACTTGACGAGACCAAAAACCCATCAATTTTTCTATGAGAAAGTGTCAATTTTTTCATCCGTTTAGCAATTAACTGGAGTCTAATTTAAATTCACCTATTGATCCGACATAGATGTCGGATCAATACTATCAGCTACAAAGCACGAACTTAGATTCAAGTCATTATATTGCCACAGATAAGATTATAGAGAGCTGGGTCATGACAGACACAAAATCACAGAACCTAAATGAAATCGCAGATGAAGCACTAGAAAGCTCAATTGTTGAACACTTGGTCAAGCGATACGAAGAGCAAGAAAATAATACCTACCTCGCAAGTTCTAAGAAACTGATGGAAACAGCTTCTAGCAGTTCTCCACATGAAGTTTTGGATATTTTTAAGTCTCAAGCTCAATATTACTCAGGTGTAAAAACAGTAACGACCACTTTGAAACACACAGTGCTTCTTGTGACGCCGCAACTGGCAAGGGATATGTTGGAATTTTCTAGGCGAGGCGCCATAAATTCAAATAATAAGAACCGAAAACTCAGTCGTGCAAAGGTTAAAAAGTATGCAGAAGCCATGAGTAAGAGCCAATGGTGCTTAACTGGAGAGCCGATAATTATCTCTGCTGACGGGGAAATACTAAATGGGCACCATCGACTACAAGCAGCATTAGAGTCCAATTCTAGATTCATTGCTCCGGTAACCTACGGTGTTACCGATGTCCTATCTTTTGCACATATTGATGTTGGTAACACACGAACCAGATCTCAAGTACTAGAAATGGCAGGAGTGAAAGTGAGTGCTTCTGTACTTTCTCGTGTAGCAATGTTGTCGAAAGCATTTGATACAACGCCAAATCCTTATGCATTTCGAGGTACTCAGGGAACCTCGTTTCAACCAGCTGAAATTTTGTCTTATGTTGAAGAAAATGAGGAGCTTGCCTTATCGGTCGACTTCGTTGCAAAAATTGTGAAACGTCACAAGCTTGAAAGCCAAGTATCTGAAGCAATCTATGCTTTTGCACATTCATTGATTAAACGACAACTCAAAGAAAATCCACCCGGCTCAGAACTGCCTTTGTCACCTGAAACTTATCTCACCCGAATCATTTCCTCATTAGGGTTGGAATCAGAGGACGATATAGAGTATCAAGTACGCAACTATCTACAGGCACTAGTTCATGAGTCAACTTCGTATTCATTGCTCTGCAAGTTATCGGCGATATTCAAAGGCTGGAACATGTATTTAGGTATTCCCGTGATAGGTAATAAAGTGAGTGTTCGTCGAGTCGCTCGTTATCGTAAAGATGAAGAAGGCAATAGAATTCCAATGCAATCCGCAGGAAACATTAACGAAGCTTTCACTATCCCTTGCATGATCAAAGGCTCAACACCAAAGAGAATTTTGAAACAAGCGAATGTGCAGATAATAGGCAAGGAAATTAGGAAGTAAGAGCGGAGCTATCCCAAAACTCTAGCTTGATATCGGGTTGTAGTAGCGCACACCCGAGTCTATACATCCGCTTGTAAGTGACGACTAGATTGTTTGGTCAACCTTCCCGTGTTTTAGTCATCACGAAGAAATCATTAATTTCAATGAAACTGCTAAGCTAATGAACGTTAGGCTAACGAGCGTTAGATTAGCGAAGCAGAAGTTTGGCCTTACCCGAACGCACACAAATGCACCAAAAATGCATATTAAGACATAGACGGTACACTCATTACCCTTGCCATGTTGTTCCTTTAAATAAGTTAAATAAGCGACACCTGTGCTCAGAAAGGGGGTAACAGGTGTCCGGAATCGCTGGAAGATGCAGACACCTCAACTCGATTGCTTAAAACGAGGTTACTTAAGTACTTCATAGGAGCTGTTGGGTAACAAGAAGGTACTAAAGAAATTTGCTGAAATAGAGTATAGTGAGAGCAAAAGAATTAGGTAAGTAAAATGAAACAAAGTTACAGCCAATATGAAACCTTATGCGAACGTATCATAAATGAAGGCGTTTGGATCAAGAATGAGCGAACGGGTAAGCGATGCTTAACCATTATCAATGCAGATTTAGAATATGACGTTTCCGCAAACGAATTCCCATTAGTTACAACACGGAAAGCTTTCTGGAAAAGTGCTATAGCAGAAATGCTTTGCTACTTACGTGGCTATGATAATGCTGCTGATTTCCGAAAGGTTGGTACTAAGACTTGGGATGCTAATGCCAACCTGAATAAAGCATGGCTCAATAACCCCCATCGTAAAGGTGAAGACGATATGGGTAGAGTTTATGGCGTCCAAGGCCGAGCATGGGCAAAGCCTGATGGTGGCCATGTAGATCAGTATAAAAAAATAATCGACAACCTTAGCAAAGGCATCGACGACCGTGGGGAGATTCTATCTTTTTACAACGTTGGTGAATTCCATATGGGCTGTTTACGTCCATGTATGTATAGCCACCACTTCTCACTGCTTGGTGACACCCTCTATTTAAATAGCACTCAACGTAGCTGCGACGTTCCATTAGGGCTGGTCTTCAATCAAGTTCAAGTAGCTTGGCTCCTCCAAATCACAGCTCAGATTACAGGGTTAAAGGCAGGCAAAGCGTTTCATAAGATTGTCAACGCACATATCTATGAAGATCAATTGGAATTGATGAAAGAGCAAATTACAAGGAAGCCGTATGCAGCACCTAAGCTAGTTATAAACCCGAATATTAAGTCCCTAACAGACTTGGAAACTTGGGTGACTGTTGATGACTTTGACGTCATTGACTACCAGCATCACGATCCAATCAAATATCCATTTGCAGTTTAGTTATAATGGGGCACTAAACTAAGCCCCATTGTTTTTCAAGCTAAGTAAGCTTTCTAATCGTTCAACCCGCTCCTCTAGCGCTACTTGAGACTTTCGCCCTTTAACAAGCTCTGCTCTATACCATTCAAGACTATCGTTATCACGTTTTAATCGCTGTCTAAGTTTATCTAACTCTCTTTCTGATTCAGAATACTTAGTAAACCAATGTAATATTTCAAGCTTTGATTGTTCTAGTAACTTCTGTAAGTTATCTTCTTTTTTCTTTTCGGTAACCTTATTACGATTTGAGTATTCTTTCTTATCTTTTTTAAGTATCTCAAGTTCTTGACCAACCCAAGACCTAGTACCTTTTGAATCAAAAGTATTACGATGAAGGCCAGTCAACTCAACTAATTGCTTCTTAGTCGCCTTCAATCGTCTATCGTTACGTATGGCGAGTAAAGCATCCTCAATTTTCTTAGTATTTACATCATATTGTTCTTTGTTTCTTTTATCATATTCAGCCATCAGATTAATGCCTCGCCCAGATACTCTAAGACTCTTTTTGATTCTTCTATTGCTTCAACCAACTGCTCCTGCCTGTCTTCATACCCATCGGCACCAAGCAATTTTATATTGTCGAGGTATATATTTCGCCACTTAGGTGCGTTAGCTTTAGTTACAATAGCATTATGACAGCGGACAGGGTTACATCTTAAAGCACCAATACATGGTAAAGTTTCATCAAAATCCTCTACTCCTCCAAAGCAATAACCGCTACCTACATTAATGATGGCTAAACCTTGCTCCACCATCGCTTCATATATTTCTTCTTCTGTGTAACCAGCTTCTATACAACCATTGAAGAACTTTTTAACCTTAGAAAGATGCTCCTCAGCTTTTCCACCCATATACTTTCCATTGGGATCAAAATTAGCCCTAACTGCTTCTAATTCAGCAGTGTGCCTGAGCGTTATCGGCTTGTTAGCTCCTTTTGTTAATTCATTAGCTATACCACCATAACCTAAGGTTGTTTGACTAACTTTACCTTTGCGAGCAAGAGCTTCTGCCGCTGTGACCATGTGTTTAAGTTGATAAGAAATAACTGGCAAGCCTACGTCAGCTCTAAACATCTGATGTGACAGGCTATGTCTGAATACATAACCATTGAGCTTACTTTTAATCTTGTTTGGATCTAACCCAGTTAATACCATAAAACTCTTTTTAACGATATGAGTGAGGCTAGCCATTGGTCGATTAATCTCATCTGGCTTTAAAGTATCAACATTTGAAAACACATATGTATTTTGGAAAACTTTACTACCGATTAATTCAATTACTTTTATAGCGTCAATCATAATAGGTATGGCAATCCAGCGGTCATTGAACAAGTTCCATCGATTATCTCGTCCCTTGTGCTCCTCGGAAACAATCATATTGTCTGTCAAATCTAAACAGCTATTGATCTTCAAGTCTGAATAAACATTAGGTCTTGCCGCCATGAGCGTACCAACGACCCAAAGTGCTGAATAGTACACTTCATTAATTGCTAATCGTAATGACTCACTAGAGCTAAACCTTTTACGGAAGTTGGTCACTATCGACGAATTGGAAGAATGTATATTGTGGTGATTCTTTGCTACTTGATTATCAGGAAATGTAGCATTGATATAAGAACAAGAATATCCTTTTCCACTCAATCGATAGGCTCCATAGTCATCAAAATCTTCTCTAGAATAAGGGAACCCTTCAAATTTTGTGGCCAACATATCATAGTGCTTATTCATAATACTGTCTTGCACTGTCTCTCCCAAAGATTTTAAGAAACTGACCACATTAAACGAAGCCTTTTTTAGAGCCATATCAAAATTTTTGGTTTCTAAATAATCTAATTTACCTGCTTTTGTATCCTCCCTAATTTCTAATGCTTCTTCATAGGATCTTTCAATTGTATTAAAATCTACATTACAGTGGATGCCAATATATTCTTTTGCTTTATGCGCATTTAAATAGTCAAAAAACACTTTGTAGGGAGAGCTTCCTCTTTCATGACGAAGCTTCAACGTAGTTGTTTTTGCCGCCTCTTCAAAATCCAGTAATTTGATTGAAGATATTTGACCACACTTCTCTTGAACATACTCTTTGCCTAAGCGCTTTTCTATTTCGGAAAAAGTAAAGTCCAAGAAGTTCAATCCACTTTTAAATGCGGCAATCAAAGTGTTTGGTTTTATTTCATTTTTCTTATTACCAAATTCTTTAGGTGATGCATATACAAACAGAAACAAACACTTTATTTCCGTTATAGCCCCTAGAGGAATATGAGAGTAAGCCTTAAAATTAATCTGAACCTTAGGTAAACTTACGGAAGCTGCTCGATTTGAAGTCTCTGAATCGTAATCCCACAACATATCACTAAACACACTATTTCTTGAAACAGGCAATAAAGCAAGTTGGGAAATGAATGGACTAATATCAACAAGCTCTTGCTGGTGTCCTACTTCATTCAAAAAAAACAAGTTTCGCAAAATATCATCCCAGTTCAACTTAACTCTCGTTAAGTGCTCTAAATTTTCTTGTTTCATGTTTACGCCCCCCAAGTATCTAATATTGTAGTTTCAAGGAACACCGAATCCTCTTTTGCTTGAGTCAATATATCTTCTGTAAACTCTGAAGTTTCTGGGTTTAAAATATCATCAAGCAATGAGAGATTCTCTAGAACCACTATCTGATAGGGTGTATTAGTCACTACATTATTTTCTATTGACGATAAGTAATCTCTTTTCATAGCAAATAACTCTGGAAGATGTTTTTCTGTCAACATTACATTATCGCAAGACAAACATTTATTATATTGAGAACAAGGTATTCCTTTAACATACAGTGATGATTTTTTGATAAAATCAGGTGGATTAAATATGTTTTTACACCCACCAAGTGGAGTCTTCATTATGATCAGACTATCATCATATTTACGCTGCCTTGTATGAGAAGAGTTTTTTTTACTTACTTGTATAGTATTCTTATAAATGTCTTCAATTGCTTTCCTTGCTTTGTCTCTTATGATACGGTCAAGGTCTAACTGTTCAATATACTTGATTGTAGTGTAGATTGTTGAATGACCGAGTAAATATTGAATTTCTCGAATTGAAACATTAGCCTCAATTAACTCACTAACTAAAGTAGGTCTAAAACGAGTTGTAGTGAGTACCAATGGTTCACCGCTATCGCTCTTAAGTTGATACTCTTCCACCAACTCAGAATACAGCTTGTTCATTGCGGAGGCTTTTATTACTTTCGGTGTAGTAACGAAAGTAATAAATAGTTTTTTAGATATATTTGATGGGACAAACTTTCTCGCTTCTGCTGTTAACTGAATAATGTCATCAAATACCGATTTAACAAAGTTCTTTTGGCTCACTGTTAACCATTGCAGGTCAGCATGGAATAAGTCGAGATGGAGCATTTTCTCGCCAGTCGAACGCTCCTTCCAGTAAGTTAAACAAGGCTTATTAGTGAGTGGATGATACGGTTGGTAGTCATCAGTATCGAGTTCTAGAATGGGGGTTAGATTCAAGCCTAAAACCTGAGCTATTTTTAAAACATAGACGCCAACGTCACGAGAAGTTACCTTTCGAGTTAACACTCTCCATTCATCATATAGATCGGGCAAAGAAATTCTCCTTGTACGAACGAATGAAACTAATTTGTTTTGTCCTTTAGTACGTTCCTTAGCAGCCCATTCCCCCATATAAGTAGGGATACAATTGCAATCATCTTCAAAGATAATTCTAGCTTGGATCTTTGGGTCATCGAGATTCACATTAGATCTATCTAGCTTTTCATATGGATTTAATTTAAGTTTTACTAAGTCCATTTCTCGATCTAGCATTTCTTGTATCTGCAACCGTTCTTTGGGTGAATATGATTTATATACCAAAGACTCGCTAATAACTTCAAATCCATCAGCAGGGAGAAAATTAAAATCAAAATTTCGAACTGTTTTCAATCTAGTAAGGGTCATTCTCAATGCTGATAGCATCGTAGATGCAGATGCTGTTGTTAATATACCTTCATTAACTTTCTCACCTAAATACTCTTTAAAATCTCTTAATGACCATGAGTCAAAGCAGTCTTCAAAGCTACTATCTTGAGGCACAGCTTTACTTTCCAAGAATTCACAATAATGCTTATAACCAATGTAGTAATTAGAAATACCTGATTTAGATGGTGCTTTCAAAGAGCCTACAGCAAAAGCATGTTTTACATCTTCGTAATGTCCCTTCTCAGAGCAGAAATCATCAATAGATGCTAACTTTTTGTCACGCTGCAGGAGAAAGCTCTGTAGCTTACCATCATCACGATCTAAGGCTGCCATTTTACGAGTTGTTTCACGTTCTTTTACGGTTTTGTACTCAATACCTTTTAGTAGAACGATCTCTCTTGAAAAGCTTTGATACTCGGCTTTTAAAAGTGGGAGGTGTGTTGCTGAACGTTTGGGGGGGATCAAATGACTAAATACTTTTTGATCAATTTGATTTCCAAACAATGGTATTTCTAACTTTTGGCTTTCTGTTAAGTTGTTTTTCCATTGCAGGAAAATTCTACGATTATTGAGATCATAACCAACAGAGTGACTGCTACCTTTAATTTTATTAAATGGTAGCGTAACTTTGTGTTTTAATAACAATTGGTTGAGCTGTCTTCTCAACTCAAGCATTGTTGGAGTTTCAAGACTCTTCAATTTACATGACAATTTACTCGCTAAATACTTTGTTGAAACTAAGCCAAAGTTTTCAAAAAAATGGGCTACTTCCTGTTCACCAGATTTAGAGTACTTTCGACCAGAAAGCATCGACAGTTCGACATTCCATAACAGTTCATGGTTAGCTTCACAAGCAGAGATAAAGCTACGCATTAATGCTTCAATAACTCTGTCGTCATCATTGAATAGAACACCTAACTGCTTAAGCTCATTCTCGATCTTACTTATGTCTTCTTTTAAATACTGGCGTAATTTGAAATAGCTTACTTCTGAGTCAATGAAAAAGTCACGCAAATTGATTTTATTACGACTAATTGGTACTTTTTTTTTCTGATCATCAGTTAACCCTTCCCACCAACGAATCAAATGCTCTCTACATTCACTAGTACTCATTTCTGGGTTCCATTCTTGACTCTAGTCCGGTCTTTTAGCTTTTTCATCAACTGATGCCTCTTTAGCTCATTACCGTTTCTATCAACAAATTTTTCCCATACCCCAATTGGTATTTTTGTGTATTTTTGTGTTGTGTCTAACGAATCATGCCCTAGGCAGTGTTGCAGTAGCAAAAGCCGATCTAACTCTGTCTTACCTAAGTCTTCAGAGTTTAGAATCATAGCGCCAAAACCATGCCGTATTTTATGAGGTGATATATTTTTTTTAATCACCCCGAACTTTAATGCTCTCTTAGATAATTTATTTATTAGCTTACTAACAGCTTTAGAAGAATAAGGGTTTCCAGCTTGATTTAAAAAAGCAGGTGCTGAATCTCCCTGCCATTTACGTTTTAGCTTTTTATACTCAATACTTGAGTTATATTTTTGAACTCGATCAATCGTTTCTTTAGAAATAACGGTGGTTCTATATTTCGCATCTCTAGCTCGCCCTTTATTCCCTTTGATCTCAAATGCCACATAATTACTCGAAACTTGAAAAGTTTCGTCGTCCAAAATTACACTCTTTCTTGACTCTCTTGATATCTTTAAAATGCTTTCTTGAAGAACATCTTTAACCTCCCCTCTACGAATGCCTGAATCGAACATAAACTGAACCAAACATTTTTCTCGTTCATGATTAGCAACAAGAATCAAAGCTTCAACATCTAGAAAAAGGGCAGGCTTAATTAACGATTCTTTACCTCCAACCACTAAGCTCCCGTTCTCATAAGGGTTTTCTTCTCTCATCCGTTTGTAGCCAGAAGGAGGGTTACATAAGAACTCAGAGAAGAATCTACGGTAAGTCGCATCTCTATTTGATAATGTTGTACCTTTTATTGGCTGTTTCTCTGTACCATTCTTGCGCTTATCATTTCTGCAATGGTTAAAATACTTCTGAATTTCTGTTGCATGGACATTTAACAAACAACTATCACGGCTAGATCCAATATGATTATCATCATGCGTAACAAGGTAATTGACTAAATAAAGTAAATTGCTCGCATAAGTTTTTACTGATTGATCACTATGATTTTTTCTATAGTCCGTAAGAAAATCGGAAACAAGAGGCAATAGCTCCATTTGCTCATTAAACACAGCCACGCCCTCAGCCAGTAACAGTACGCTAGGGTATCCGTTACAGTCTTCACAAACTAGAGACTGCGAAGTTTCAAGCTTTCCTCCAGATGATATTACAACAGACTTTTCCATAACCACCCCGCAGTGTGCACTAATCTAAATCCAGATACGCTAAACATACGAACTGTGCAATAAAGTTACATCACAATAAAGGTAGTACATGAGCCAAAAAAAAGCTCGTAGTAATTACGAGCTAGTTGTGCATTTGATCTTGGGGGTTATAAAAGCGGTACATCACATGAACGCTGCGTGCTATTTAGGTATAGAGTGTCGCCCAATAATGAGAAATGGTGGCTATACATACAAGGGCGCAGACAACCCATATGGAACTCACCAGGGTTATAGAAATTAAGGATTTCTCCGCGATCATCAACCCCATTAGTCAGATCATCGACAATCTTACGCAGTTGATCAATATGACCACCATCCGGCTTTGCCCAAGCTCGGCCCTGAACACCGTAGACGCGGCCCATATCATCTTCACCTTTACGGTAAGGATTGTTTAGCCACGCGTCATTTAGGTTTGCATTGGCATCCCATGTCTTAGTGCCAAGCTTGCGAAAATCTTCCGCATTATCATAACCGCGAATGTAACCCAGTAGCTCTGCGACCGCCGCTTTCCAAAAGCTCTTACGTGTTGTGACCAACGGGAAGGCATTGCCGGCAACATCGTAGGTAAGATCCGCATTAATAACAGTCAAACAACGTTTACCTGTTCGCTCATTCTCTACCCATACGCCCTCGTCAACGATACGCTGACATAAGTCTAAATACTGCTTCACGACAATTCCTATTACTTTGAAACTTTTGAGGTGGTTGCGCCATTCACTTTGTAAGCCCACGCAACCATCAAGGCACCAATGATAACCATTGGTAGGGATAAGATTTGTCCCATTGAGATAAATCCACCGAACAAGCCAAGATGCGCATCCGGCTCGCGGACGTACTCTACCATAAATCTAAACGTACCATAACCGAGCAAGAACAAACCTGAGACAGAGCCTTCAGGACGCGGTTTGCGAATAAACCAGTTCAGGATGAAGAACAGAACCACACCTTCTAGGGCAAATTCATAGAGTTGTGATGGGTGACGCGGCAACGGTCCACCGTTAGGAAAGATGATCGCCCACGGCACATCGGTGACACGTCCCCAAAGTTCACTGTTCATGAAGTTACCTAAACGCCCCATACCTAAACCAAATGGCACGAGCGGCGCAATAAAATCAGCAACATTAAAGAACGTGCGACCATTTTTTCGTGCGTACCAGAACATCGCACTGATGACACCTAACAACCCACCGTGGAATGACATACCACCGGTCCATACCTTAAACAGGTAAAGCGGGTCTTGCATTAACTCTTCGAAGCCATAAAACAGCACGTAACCGACGCGACCGCCAATAACTACCCCAAGGAAGCCAGCAAACAGCAGATCTGAAACCTGTTCACGGGTCCAACCAGAGCCTGCCTTGTCGGCGCGGCGATTTGCCAACCACAGCGCAAAAGCAAAGCCAATCAGGTACATCAAACCGTACCAGCGAACCGACAAAGGACCTAACTCAAACAGAACAGGGTCAATATTAGGAAATTGGATATATCCCTGAGACATAAAACGCTCACTTAAAAATTATTGATTAATTGGGGCTAGAACATCATAGAGAATGCAACGAACAATAGAAAGACCGCAAAAATCTTCTTTAGTTTCGGTGTTGGCATGGTCGTAGCCAACTTGGCACCAAAACGAGTCGTAATCATCGACGTCGCGGCAATCGCAAATAACGCAGGCAAATAGACGTAGCCGACGCTGTACTCTGGTAAACCGTCCACTTTCGCACCATGGATCACGAACCCTATCATACCGGCAATCGCAATCACACAACCACACACTGAGGATGACCCGACAGCTTTACGCATTTCGACACCGTGTTTGCTCAAAAATGGCACCGACATTGAGCCACCGCCAATCCCGGCTAGACTGGAAATCATGCCAATACCCGCACCGCAACATGTCGTCACCGCAGGTGAAGGCAGCGAACGCAAGGATTGAGACTTGATCGATAAAAACATCTGAATGGCGAGTATAAGCACAATAAACGCAAACACTTTCGGCAGATAGTGAGAGGGAATCCACTCAGCAACATAAGATCCAGCAAAACCACCGATGACGACACCAGGCATCAACCACTTAATAACAAAAAGATCTACGTTACCCAATTTGAGGTGATTGAGCGCAGAAGAGCCAGAGGTAATAATGATGGAGGCGAGCGAAGTAGCCAACGCAATGTGCATCACCACATCACTGGAAATGTGAAACTTCGGCAGCAAAAACGCCAGTGCGGGCACCACAATAAGTCCACCGCCAATCCCTAAAAGACCAGACATGGTCCCTACTACAGCGCCAAGCAGCAACAAAAGCAGTATTAATTCGTAATTCACAAAACGACCAAAATAGTAAAGTTAAAATTTGCCTGCACGAATAAAGCCCGCGAGCCCTTTATTCTCGAAATAATCGCGCATCTGATTGTAGATGGTTTTACCATAAGGTTGCATCAGCGCTTTGTCAGCAAGTTGCTTAAGCTCATCAAGCGAACTTTGTTGAAGCAAATACTTTACCTTAGCAACGTTTGAGGTGTTCATACTTAACGTGTCATACCCCAAACCAACAAGCAGTAGTGCACCAATTGGATCGCCCGCAAGCTCACCACAAATACAAACAGGTAGATGATAAGATTGACAGGTTTCAAATATATGTTTCATCGCTGCCAATACGGATGGATGCAAGGTTTCGTAGATGTCGGCAACCTGAGCATTATTTCGATCAACCGCCAGCAGATACTGGGTTAAATCATTGGTTCCCACCGAGACAAAGTCGACCCGCTCTGCCATAAACGGCAAGATGTAGAGCATAGAGGGCACTTCGATCATCACACCAATTTCCGGCTTCTTCACCTCAGGGTGCTCAACGAGAACCTCTTGATAAGCTTGTTCAATCAATGTCGCGGCATCATCAAACTCTTGCACCGACGACACCATGGGCAAGAGGATACTCAAATTATCAATGCCGACACTGGCGCGCAGCATTGCCCTTATCTGAATAAGGAAGATATCAGGGTGATCCAGTGTGAAGCGGATACCCCGCCAGCCCAAAAATGGGTTGTCTTCATCAATTGGCAGATACGGCAGCGCTTTATCTCCACCAATATCCAGTGTTCGCATCACAACTCGCTTGCTTGGATAAGCGCTCAGGACAGAACGATACTGATGTAGCTGCTCTTCCTCAGATGGAAACTGCTGCTGAAGCAAGAACGAGATCTCGGTTCGATATAATCCAACACCGTCTACGTTCTTATTAATAGAAATACTGGTATCGGCACTCAAACCTGCGTTGAGCATCACTTGGATACGCTGACCATCTTTGGTAGCAGCTTCTAGCCCCGCGGTTGACTCCACCATCTGAGACAACTCAGATTCTTCCGTTACCAACTCACGATATTCAGAGAGCAATTCATGGCTCGGGTCAGGGAATATTTCACCGCTGTACCCATCAACGATACCGAGCTTGCCACTAAGCAGTGCAGGGTTGGTGTTTACGCCCATTACAGCAGGAATGCCCATTGCACGCGACAAAATCGCTGCGTGCGAGTTGGCAGCCCCCTCAAGAGAGACGACTGCGAGCAGTTGTTCTTTTGGGATAGAAGCGAGAATCGAGGCGGTGAGTTCTCGAACGACAAATATCACCGGCTCACTAAATTCATGAATCGGGTATTCAGTATCATGTAAGAAAAACAGCAGGCGCTGTCCAAGCTCTTTCACATCCTGTGCACGTTCACGTAGATAGACATCAGACATTTTTGCAAAGCGATTGGCATAGCTTTCAACCACCTGTCTTAAGGCCCAATCGGCCTTATCGCCTTTTTGAATCTGCGCCTTGAGATCATTTCTCAACATTGGATCGTTGAGCAAGTGGGTAAAGAGATCGAATATGGCTAACGCGTCTTTGTTCAGCTCGAGATCGAGCTTTTTACGCATACGCTTAAAATCGGCCAGCGCATTCTCAATCGCCACAGAAAGAAGCTCTTGCTCTCTAGCAACATCCAAGGTGGAGGCGGGAAAAACATCACTAAGATCAGGCTGAGTGTTGTCCCACCAAATCGGGCCTATGGCCACACCGGATGACGCACCAATACCTTTAATCACAGGGACTGCGTTATCGTCAAAGAATCCATGTCCTTGAGCGATGGCGTGGGCTATCAAAACCGCAACCTGCGCAGCCAGCGTGACAAGGAAAGACTCTTCCATTTCACTAAACTGACGGGATGTTTTTTGTTGCACGACCAATACGCCAAGTACTTGCTTGCGATGAATAATTGGTGTGCCTAAGAAGGAGTGGTAGACATCCTCACCAAGTTCTGGGAAAAACTTGAAAGCAGGGTGTTTAGCAGCTTCGGCTAAGTTGATAGGCTCTGCTGTGCGCTTCACCAACCCCACTAAGCCTTCATCAAAACCAATTTGGATCGTGTCGCCCTCAAAGGTGAGGCCTTGCGTGGCCATCAACTCCAAGCGCTGCTTATCTTTGTTAGCAAGGTAAATAGTGCAGCACTCGGTGTTCATGGCTGCACATGTTTGTTGTACTAACATCTCGAGGGCCGCATGCACGTCTTCAACTTTTGAAACGTGCTCAACTATATCCCTTAGTTGCGATAGCATACTTACCCTCTTCGATGCTTTCTTTTGCCTTTAAATTTTCGTTCCTTAAACGGCATTGCCAAGGATGCAAATTCTTTCATCGCTCGACGATAGACATCACGCTTAAAAGAAACGACTTGTCTTACTGGGTACCAATAGCTCACCCAACGCCAACCATCAAACTCAGGGGTATTACCGCGCTGCATGTTGATCTTGGATTCATCACAATCCAGACGCAGTAAAAACCATTTCTGTTTTTGCCCAATACAGACAGGTTTCGAATCCCAGCGAACCAAGCGCTTGGGTAACTTATATCTTAGCCAATGGCGACTGACCGCAACGACCTTGACGTCGTTCTTAGTGAGCCCCACCTCTTCATACAGTTCTCGATACATGGCCTCTTCAGGGGATTCACCTTCGTCAATACCGCCCTGAGGGAACTGCCATGAGTGTTGTCCGTATCGTTTAGCCCAGAAGACCTGACCATGGTTGTTACAGATTACAATACCAACATTCAGTCGGTAACCATCGCCATCTATCACTGGCCAACCTCAATTAAATTTTCATTACCTTGATTTTTCCACATATCCCCAACTTGAGCAAACTTAAGGATGTGTAAATTTGAACAATTCCCAGTTCTTTGAAAGCCATTGGATAAGATTCGAACAAAACGCTAGTTATCAACACAGCAATGAGACCTAGACCACATTTATTCACCTTTTCTGTGAATAACTGTGTGCAGAATCTTTGATCTCTAGGAAAAACTCAACTTAGTATAAAAGCCCTATAAAAGCCAACAATGTACCAATTAAATTTTATTAGCATAAATTCAGTAACTTAAAGAAGTATCAATCATTTGTTTTTGAACTAGCTATTTAAAAATTAACGAAAAGATCAGATCGGTTAAAGATCAACCACAAGCTAAATTATCCACATCAAATTTGATAAGATTCATACAAACCCTGATATATCAAGCGTTTTATAGGCATAGTACCACTGATTATTTATACATAAGTCGATAAATCACCGGTATTTACCATCCCACCTGTGGATAAGTTATTAATAGATCAACTTTCCACCAGAGTGATCTCTTTTTGTACAGAGCACAAATACGCTAACGTGGTAAACTCAATCTCGTTTATCCAGCCAACTGTACTAGCAAACATGAAAACGACTCCAGCTACAGAATCAGAACTGCTCGAACGTGCTCGCAGCATCGCAGGTGTGTCATTTGGCGAACTTGCCGAGCAAGCAAATATGAAAGTGCCTGAAAATCTCAAACGAGATAAAGGCTGGGTGGGACAACTTCTCGAATGGCATCTTGGCTCACGGCTGGTAGTAAGCCGGTTCAAGACTTTCCAGAAATCGGTGTCGAGCTCAAGAGCATTCCTGTCGGCTACAACGGTAAACCTCTAGAATCAACTTTTGTGTGTGTTGCGCCCTTGACTGGCATCACAGGTTTGACTTGGGAAACGAGTCACATCAGAAACAAACTATCTCGCGTGCTATGGCTGCCGGTTGAAGGTGAACGTGAAATTCCGGTCGCAGAGAGACGAGTGGGTTCTCCACTTATCTGGAGTCCGTCAGAAGAAGAAGAGACGCTGCTGCGCAATGACTGGGAAGAGTTGATGGATCTTATCGCGCTTGGCGGGGTCAACCAAATAACAGCCAGAAGCGGCGAGGTATTACAAATACGTCCGAAAGCCGCCAACAGCCGCGCTAAAACCGAAGCTTATGGTGCGAGCGGACAGCCAATCAAAACCCTACCTCGAGGCTTTTACCTCAGGGCAAAGTTTACTAGCTACATACTAGATACTTATTTTGCCTAACATCTGCCCTGGTTTTCAATGCAGATTCAGTTCAATGTCGCAATACCGGTTCATCTCAGCGCTTCCGCACTCATCATAGGCATTATGAAGTCGCAAATATGCCTTCTCAACGCCTAGACGGGTCAGAGCTTCTTTTACCGAGTCTAAAGACTCGTAATGGATCGGCTCATCGTCTTCTTTGATCGGTTCAAGTTTGTGCTTGTATTCCACTGCAAGTAGATAGTGTGAAATATCAGCACAACCAATTACGAACACTCTAGGCGGTTTATAAGAATCTTTGTGGTGTCCATGTAACCATCGATCGAGCTGATGCTTTTGCATAGTCCACCTCCTTCTCTTTTGTGGATAATGCTTTACTGATAACTCTCAGTTTAGCCAATAAGTGGCTAGTTGCGCATTTATTAAACAGATCTTTTATAAAAACGGGGTATAGTGGAATCAAACAACGACAAGCAAGGATGGCTCAATGAAATACCACAAGCTCCCACATTCTTCGCTCGAAGTGAGCAAAATCTGTTTAGGTACCATGACCTTTGGTGAACAGAACAGCAAACAAGATGCATTTGACCAGTTGGATTATGCCGTTGAGCGTGGCGTCAATTTCATTGATACCGCAGAGATGTATCCCGTCCCACCTAAACAAAAAACACAGGGATTGACCGAGTCCTATATCGGCGACTGGTTATCTCACTCAGACAAGCGCCAAAAAAGTTATTGTCGCCACAAAGGTTGCAGGCCCGCGTAACGTGCCTTACATCCGCGATAATATGAGCTTAGATCGACGTAACATTCACCAAGCGATCGATGACAGCTTAACGCGCTTGAAGACTGACTATATCGACTTGTACCAATTGCACTGGCCACAACGGAAAACCAATTGCTTTGGCCAGCTGAATTACCCCTACCCTGAAGGCAATGAGGAAGTCACACTTATTGAAACGCTAGAGGCGCTCAATGAGCTCATCAAAGCGGGAAAAATTCGTTATATCGGTGTCTCGAATGAAACCCCATGGGGGGTGATGACGCTCCTTAAGCTCGCTGAAAAGCACGATCTACCGAGAATCGTCTCAATTCAAAACCCTTACAACCTATTGAACCGCAGTTTTGAGGTGGGTTTATCAGAAATCAGCCACCATGAGGGCGTCGAGCTGCTCGCCTACTCTCCTCTCGCTTTTGGCTGCTTGAGTGGTAAATATCTTAATGGACAAAAGCCCGCAGGCGCTCGCTGTAGTCTATTTGAACGCTTCGTTCGTTATTTTACGCCGCAAGGCATCGAAGCGACACAAGCTTATGTCGATCTTGCTCATAAGCATGATTTAGATCCCGCGCAAATGGCGCTCGCTTTCGTCAATCAACGTCCATTTGTTGCTTCGAATATAATTGGAGCGACAAATCTCACTCAGTTAAAAAGCAATATAGACAGTATCGACGTTACGCTTTCAAATGAATTACTAGAAGAGCTTCAATTAATAGGGGCACAGTATTCTAACCCATGCCCCTAAACTTAGGTATTGAGAATATCTACTACAACTCATTAGATATTTCTCGATATTCTGATAGTCGGCGGGTAGTCGTACTACCCGCCTTGGTTTACGTAGCTATTCGCGACTGTAATTCTCGACGAAGATGACGAGCTTTACGTTTAGCGACAACTTGAGGTGCAGCGACGCGACCAAGAGGACGACCTTCTTTGTCTAAGCCAATGTCTCTCAACAAGTGCTCATTGTGCAAAGGTAGTTGATAAGCACTGCGGCGGTAGCGTCGTTTCCACTCACGTTCTTCTTTTTGAATGTCTGCTTTAATAAGCCAAGTTGCGATAGTTAGATAAACAGATGTACGCATAATAATCTCCTGATTGGAATATTACAGAGGAGAGAAATAGCGGTCTTGGGGGTAATTAGACTCTTACGTGACTGCTATTCCGCAGCCTCATAAGGTTACGGATTAATTAATCTTGTGCTGATTTTACTACCGGTTTATCGGCCATAATTACGATCGAATCACGATCGATAATATGCTCAGCATCGGTACGGAAAGCAGCACAAGTGTTGATAAAAGAAATACGATTCATCATTTTCTGCGCCTCCATACTGACTTATTAATCCTGAAATTTGATAGGTTGAGCGTCTTGCTCACGGTTAATTCTTATTCAATCCGTATATTAAATCAACATATCATATAAAAAAAAGTTAAAAACAACGGAAAACTCTAGTTACAAACCGAATGACGACTTAAAGACCGACTATTACATAGCTTTTACCTTTAACTATGGTGATTAATTTTAAACCGGAAATATACAACACGATATTGTACTGGATATTCATAGTGCGACTAACATCTAGTTTAGACTGCAACCTGTATGAAAAAAATAAAGGCGCCACAGCGCCTTTAGGTGATTAAGCTGAATAACTGGAGGAAGTTAAATTGTTTCTTCCGTGATGAGATTGTGCTTATTGAGTAATCTATACATAGTAGCTCGAGAAATACCCAGCTCTTTTGCCGCTAAAGTAACCTGGCCATTATGGCTATCTAGCACCAAGATAAGTGCGTCACGTTCAGAACGCTCTCGTATGCTCTTGAGGCTCCGCTTGCCAGAGAATGTACCTGGAAGTTCGAAGTGCTTCTTAACTAACACCTCTTCTTCAGTCATGAGTACGGCACGTTTAACTTGGTTCATTAACTCTTTAACATTGCCTGGCCAGTGGTAGTAAGTAAGCGTTTTAATGGCATCATCATCAATCGACTTAACAGGAGAGTTAAACTCTTTTGCAAACTGGTTGATGTAATGAGCGACGAGCAAAGAAATATCAGTCGCGCGTTCTTTTAGGCTAGGGACATTAATTCTAAGCACATTGATACAGTGAAATAGCTCTTCATTGAAGGAGCCGTCTCCCAGGGCTTTTTCAATATCCGAAGAATCGGCAGCCAGAATACGCACATCAAACTCTTTGGTTCCTTTCGCCGTTTCTATTTGACCATCTTGATAGAACTTCAATAAGTTAAGCTGCTGTTTCGCGGGTAGAGTAAAGATATCGTTGAGAACGATCGTTCCCCCAGAGGCTTGATCAAGTAGCGAGCTTTGTTCGGGATCGTGCATCCCAAAAAACTCATTCTCAAAACGAGCGTCTGAGAATGCACGGCAATTTACCGCTACAAAAGGCTTTTGTGAGCGAGCAGAACAGCGGTGAATCGCTTTCGCCACAGACTCTTTACCAGCGCCAACTTCGCCATGAATCATGATACTGACATCAGTAGGCCCGATTCGACGAATCTGATCGCGTAAACGTCTTATTGGTAAAGATTGCCCGACAATCCCGAGATCGCTGTCATTACCATTATGCGGCCACACCTTCTGCTCGAGCTTGAGCATACCCAGTTGGTGTCCTATGGTACTCATCAATCGTGAGTCCGGAATAGGTGTCGTAAAAAAGTCGATACAGAAGTTAACGATAAATTGGCAAATCGTATCTGAGCCCAATTGAGACTCGCGAATAAAGGCTATCCAACGCACCTGCTTGTGCGTGCTGACTAGTTTCGCAATCCCGTTAAGACTGAAATCATCACGAGTTAGGTCTACAATTCCAATACAGGGACCAATCTCTGAAAATAACGCATCAGCTTTACGTAAATCTGAACATTGGGTACAGCGCCATCCCGCCTGCTCCAATACAGAGAGCCATGGCTCGTACACGCCCCCTACAACCACTAACGAGCCGGGGATTGAATCCATCCGAAATTCGGTTCCCATTACATCATTCCTATTATTGTTTTTAGATTCAATAGATTTATTCTATGCAAATAAAACCATCTATCAAACACGGCAATCGCGTTTAAAACGTACAGATGTGTCTCATAATTAAGACTAGTGTACGATTTCTAACTTTTCTATAAACATTCTCGGAAATGTGGCATGAAAAAAGCCTCTCCGAAGAGAGGCTTTGTAGGAATCATTCACCATCTTGCTGATGGATATACGATTATTGTTGCGGACGCATCGCTGGGAATAGGATAACGTCGCGAATGGTGTGCGTGTTAGTAAATAGCATCGCCAGACGGTCGATACCAATACCTTGACCCGCTGTTGGTGGTAGACCGTGCTCTAGTGCAGTAATGTAGTCTGCATCGTAGTACATCGCTTCGTCATCACCTGCATCTTTCGCATCAACCTGCGCTTTAAAGCGTGCGTCTTGGTCTTCTGCATCGTTAAGCTCAGAGAAGCCGTTCGCAACTTCACGACCACCGATGAAGAACTCAAAGCGGTCAGTGAAGAATGGGTTGTCATCGCTACGACGCGCCAGTGGAGAGATATCTGCTGGGTATCCAGTAATGAACGTTGGCTGGATTAGCTGAGGCTCAGCCGTCTCACCAAAGATCTCTTCTAGAAGCTGACCACATGTCCAGAACGCCTCAACTTCAACGTGTACAGATTTCGCAATCGCTACCATCTTGTCACGGTCAGTGAGGTCTTCTTCTGTTAGCGCTTGGATTTCAGCGTGGTCTGGGTTGTAGTGTTTGATCGCTTCGAACATGCTCATGCGAGCGTAAGTGCCACCAAACTCAACGGTTTCATCACCGTAAGGCATAGACGTTGAACCTAGAACATCCATCGCTACCGTGCTTAGCATCTCTTCCGTTAGATCCATCAGATCTTTATAGTCAGCGTACGCTTGGTAGAATTCCATCATAGTGAATTCTGGGTTGTGACGTGGCGATAGACCTTCGTTACGGAAGTTACGGTTGATCTCGAATACACGATCAAAGCCACCAACCACTAGACGTTTTAGGTAAAGCTCAGGTGCAACACGTAGGAACATGTCGATATCAAGCGCGTTGTGGTGCGTGATAAATGGACGTGCCGTTGCACCGCCAGGGATCACGTGCATCATTGGCGTTTCAACTTCTAGGTAGCCTTTTGAGCTCATGAAATTACGGATTGCCGATACTAGCTTAGAGCGAATAATGAATGCGTGGCGAGAGTCTTCGTTAACGATTAGGTCAACATAACGCTGACGGTAACGCATCTCTTGGTCAGTGAGACCGTGGAACTTCTCTGGTAGTGGACGAAGTGCTTTCGTTAGCAACTCGTACTCTTCCATGTTCACGTAAAGATCGCCTTTACCAGACTTGTGCAGTGCACCTTTCACACCAATGATGTCACCGATATCAAGGCCTTGGTATTTCTCTTTCAGCTCTTTTTGAACATCTTTTGCTGCGTATGCTTGGATGCGACCAGACGTTTCTTGAATTGCTAGGAATGGACCACGCTTAGCCATAACACGGCCTGCGATTGCCACTACGTGGTTTAGCTCTTCTAGCTCTTCTTTTGTCTTCTCACCAAATTCCGCTTGAAGGTCGCCTGCTAGGTGCTCACGACGGAAATCATTTGGGTGGCCGTTCGCTTTGCAGCTTTTACGGATGTGATCCAGCTTGCTACGACGCTCAGCGATTAGCTTATTCTCTTCTTGTGCGTTTTCGTTTTGAACAGCATCAGTCATTTTTCGATGTATCCTGTTTTAAAAGTGGTGAAAAGCTTACAGGCCTGATTTTAGGCTAGCTTCGATAAATTTGTCCAAGTCGCCATCAAGAACCGCTTGAGTGTTGCGATTTTCAATGCCAGTACGCAAGTCTTTGATGCGTGAATCATCAAGTACGTAAGAGCGAATTTGGCTGCCCCAACCGATGTCAGATTTAGCATCTTCGTTCGCTTGCTTCTCTGCATTTTGCTTTTGCAGTTCATGCTCGAACAGTTTTGCACGTAGCTGTTTCATCGCTTGGTCTTTGTTTTTATGCTGAGAACGATCGTTCTGACACTGAACCACGATGTTAGTAGGAACGTGGGTAATACGAACCGCAGATTCCGTGGTGTTAACGTGCTGACCACCCGCACCAGACGCGCGGTATACGTCGATACGAAGATCAGACGGGTTGATCTCGATATCAATGTTGTCATCAATCTCTGGATAAACAAACGCAGACGCAAATGAAGTGTGACGACGGCCGCTTGAGTCAAATGGAGACTTACGAACCAGGCGGTGAACACCTGTCTCTGTACGTAGCCAGCCATAAGCGTACTCGCCTGATACCTTCACAGTTGCGCCTTTAAGGCCTGCAACTTCACCTTCTGATACTTCGATGATTTCTGTCTTGAAGCCTTTCGCTTCTGCCCAACGAAGATACATACGTAGCATCATGTTGGTCCAGTCTTGTGCTTCCGTACCACCAGAGCCCGATTGCAAGTCGATGTAGCAATCTGACGCATCGTGATCACCAGCGAACATACGACGGAACTCAAGCTTCTCCAGCTTAGCTTCCAGTTCAGCAAGTTCTGGTTCAATTTCATCGAAGGTTTCTTGATCTTCTTCTTCAACCGCAAGCTCTAGAAGACCGTCTACGTCTTCTACACCTTGGTCAAGAAGGTCGATGGTTTCAACAACCGCTTCCAATGAGGCACGCTCTTTACCTAGTGCTTGCGCACGCTCAGGCTCGTTCCATACATCCGGTTGTTCAAGTTCTGCGTTGACTTCTTCTAGACGCTCTTTCTTAGCGTCATAGTCAAAGATACCCCCTCAGGATATTTGTGCGTTCAGACACATCCTGTAGGCGATTTTTGATAGGATTGATTTCAAACATATTTGCTCAGCATTTATGAGTAGAATTTAACCGCAGAATTCTACTCAAAAATGTGACGAAGATACAGGAAAATATCGATTTTCCTTGACCTATTTCATGAGCCCCTAGCGAGGCTCAATATGGTCGACCATCAGTTGCAGTGACTGGTTTCCACGAAACTCGTTGATATCCAGTTTATAGGCAAGGGTGACGGTTTTTACTGAGGCATCTGGCCAGCGTCGTAGATCCACATTAAAGGCGATCGCATCCAGCATAATATTGGTACCAAACCCTTTGTGCATGGGCTCGACCATCAGCTTAAGATGCTTCTCACCAACCAGTTTTTGATGCAGCACCTTAAACTCACCATCAAATACAGGATCTGGGAAAGCTTGTCCCCATGGACCACCAGCGCGAATCTGTTCTGCCGTGTGCATAGAGAATTCTTCTGGTGTTAACTCACCGTCTGACAAAATAATTCCCTTCAGCGCGGTATCGCCAAGCTCCTCACGCACCACTTGATCAAACAGCTTACTAAAGCGCTCAAAGTCTTTTTCCATGATGGTGAGACCCGCCGCCATCGCATGGCCGCCAAACTTCAAAATTAGCCCAGGGTTTTGCGTATCAATTCTGTCGAGCGCATCGCGCATATGCAAACCTTGAATCGAGCGACATGAGCCTTTGATCGTGCCCTCGCCGCCATCTGCAAACGCAATCACAGGGCGGTGAAACTTATCTTTAATTCGAGATGCCAAGATACCAATCACGCCCTGATGCCAGTCTCGCTGAAACAGCGCTAGACCATAAGGCAGCTCTGATTTGTCACTGATTTGCAAACGCTCACAAAAAGCCAGCGCCTCTTGCTTCATTCCTTCTTCGATATCTTTTCGGGTTTGGTTAAGACCATCGAGTTCGCTCGCCATACGACGCGCGGCATGGATGTTATCCGACATAAGTAGCTCGACGCCAAACGACATGTCGTCCAAGCGGCCCGCAGCATTGATACGCGGACCCAGAGCAAAACCGAAATCAGCCGCCACCAGTTTTCGCGCATCACGTTTTGCAATCTCAATCAGAGCTTGAATACCCGGTCTGGCCTTGCCCGCACGAATACGTTGTAGTCCTTGGTGCACCAAGATGCGGTTATTCTCATCCAAAGGAACAACGTCAGCGACCGTACCAAGTGCCACCAAATCGATAAGCTCCATGAGTTTAGGCTCAGCCATACCCTGCTCGGCAAACCAGTTGCGCTTTCGCATATAAACGCACAGTGCCATCATCAGATAAAATGCCACCCCAACGCCTGCCAGCGCTTTGGATGGGAAACCGCACTCATTGAGGTTTGGGTTTACCATCGCATCAACGTTAGGTAACTCAGAGCCAGGTAAGTGATGATCCGTAACCAACACCTTGATGTTATTATCTTTGGCATATTGAACACCCGAGATAGAAGACACGCCATTATCGACCGTCATGATCACTTCAGCACCAATCTCAATCGCCTGATCAACGACCTCCGGGCTCAAACCATAGCCGTCCTCAAATCGGTTAGGTACCAAATAGTCAACATTGCGACTCCCGAGCATACGCAAAGCCAGTACTGAAAGCGCCGAACTTGTCGCACCGTCAGCATCAAAGTCTCCAACCACAATAATGCGCTTTTGCTGCTCAATCGCGTCAAATAACAGTGCAACGGCGGCGTCAATACCCGCCAATTGTTGGTAGGAGTGTAACCCTTTGGCGGCTTTTTCTAGTTGAGAAGCATCAGAGACTCCGCGACTGATGTATAAGCGGCGCAGCAAAGCAGGAATGGAATCTGGAAGTGCAGAAATATCGACTTCAGGACGACGTTGGATTTCTATCATAAAGTGTATTGGGCCCCGTAATCGGAGCCCTTATCCTAGTTCTTATTTGATTTGTTCTAGACGTTTAATCAGGTCTGCCGGTGGAAGGTAGCCACCCACCATTTCGCCGTTTGGCAAGAAGATCGCTGGCGTACCGCTAATGCCCAGTTCACGGCCAAGGTTGTAGTGCTTTGTAACCGTCTCTTGGCACTGTTTAAGATCACCATCGAATGTCGCTTCTTTGCGATTCACTTTTGCATCGTGCATCGCCGCAGCTGGGTCGTCTGAACACCATATCTTAGCCATTTGCTCTGCCACTGAACCCGTTGCACCTTGGCGAGGGTAAGCTAGGTAACGGACTGTGATGCCTAGATCGTTATAGCCTTCCATTTGACTATGCAGGCGCACGCAGTATCCACACGTAATGTCGGTGAAGATAGTCACCACGTACTTTTCGTCCTTGGCTTTATACTCAATCACACTGTCAGAAAACGCAGCGATTTTCTCTGCGTTGATTGGCGCTTGGCGCTCAGCAATCACGTCTTTGTAATTACCTTCTGCATCAATGGAATAAAGCGTACCCGCAATAAAATGGTCACCTGTAGGGGAAGCAAACAGAATGCCTCCTGGGGTTCTCACTTCCATTAAACCTGGGATATCAGATGGGACGATCTCGGAAATCTCAATACCAATTTTGGCAAAACGATCTCGAATCGCCGCTTCATCTGCCTGAGTGTTCATCTCTGCTGCGACCGCCGCTGGCACTGGCGCGGCTTGAGTAGCTTGCGTCTCTTCAGCTCCGCAAGCAGTTACGATAAATGGCAGAGAGAGTAGAGTTAAGCGGCGTAGTACGCTCATTAAAATCACCTTTGTATAGAAAACGTTAAATTAAGCCCTTGGATGATGCTGGCTATGAATGTTCTTCAATCGCTCTGTTGCTACATGAGTATAAATTTGTGTCGTAGATAAGTCACTATGCCCCAATAACATCTGTACGACACGCAGATCTGCCCCATAGTTCAAAAGATGCGTCGCAAAAGCGTGTCGCAACACGTGAGGCGACAACAATTCGGTATCGATGTCCGCCAACACTGCATAGAACTTAATACGATGCCAGAAGGTTTGCCGGGTCATTTGTTTGGCGCGCTTGCTCGGAAAGACCACGTCTGACGTTTTCTCGCCAAGAAGTAACGGACGTCCTTTTTCAATAAACTCCGAGATCCAGTCCACGGCATTTTCCCCCATAGGGACCAAGCGCTCCTTGTTGCCCTTACCGACCACACGCACCACACCTTGTCTCAGACTGATGTTTTCCATGGTCAGACTGACTAACTCGGTGACACGAAGTCCCGTCGCGTAAAGAAGCTCTAGCATGGCTTTGTCGCGAAGCTCAATCGGGTCGTTAGGATCTGGCGACTCCAACAGAGCGGTAACTTGATCCTCGGTGAGGTCTTTAGGCAGACGCTTCGGGAGCTTCGGGCTAACCAATAGAGCGGTGGGATCATCGGAGCGAAGCTTTTCCCTATGAAGATATTGGAACAGGCGACGAATCGCAGACAGCATCCTAGCTCGTGAGCTTTGTTGGTAGTTCTGATCCGTCAGCCACGTTTGGTACTCCTGCAAGCCAGATAAGCTGATGAAATCCAACTTGTAGTTGTGTTCATGCATCCACTTCAATAACTTAACCAGGTCATTTCGATAAGATGCCAGGGTGTTTTCTGACAATCCTCGCTCCATCCACATGGAATCTAAGAATTGTTCCACTAGCCCCTGATCTTGGATATTCACGTCGCTCACGACTACCTCTTGGATGTTTATACAGTACTTTCAACAGAGTAAGCGAGAAAAAACAAGAATGCTATAAAAAACAGCAAGCAGATCAATAAGCGCTGCAAAGATGGGCGAATTCAGAGTAGAATCACTGCCACTCATTACAACAGCGACACAGTGAAGTTATGAAAATAGGTCTATTTTACGGTTCATCAACCTGCTACACCGAGATGGCGTCAGAAAAAATACGCGAGATCATTGGTCCAGATATCGTGGACATATTTAACGTAAAAGACACACCTATTTCCAAGATGAGCGACTACGATCTACTTATCTTAGGGATCTCTACATGGGATTTCGGCGAACTCCAAGAAGACTGGGGCGGGATATGGGATCAAATCGGTGGCGTGTCGCTAAGCGGCAAGGTCGTGGCATTGTTCGGCTTAGGCGATCAAGAAGGCTATGGCGAATGGTATCTGGATGCAATGGGAATGCTGCATGAAGAGCTTAAGCCAACAGGTGCGCAGTTCATTGGTTACTGGGATAACCAAGGCTACGAGTTCGAGGCTTCTAAAGCATTAACCGAAGATGGTAGCCAGTTTGTCGGTCTCGCTCTAGACGAGGACTCACAATATGAGCTGAGTGATGAGCGTATCGCCACTTGGTGCGAACAGATCCTCGTCGAGTATCAGCAAACGCTTTAAATTTGAATGACAAAAAAAACGGCGCCTATCAAGGCGCCGTTTTTATATTGATACATCGTAGATTAAGCTGCTTCTTGTTCTAGCTTTTCATCGTTACGACCTACAAAGCACATACAGATGATAGCGACAACCGTTGGCATTACCCAGCCCATACCAACGCTAAAGAGTGGCAATGCATTAAAGAATGACACATCAATACCCGTTACTTTTGCTGCATCAATCATAGCGAACGACAGAGACACAAGAATAACCACGCGGTATGCCAATTTCGGGTTTGCTAGGTACTTGCGAGCAAATGTCAATGCCACTAGGGCAATGGCAACCGGATAGAGTGCGAACAGTACTGGTACAGACAGAGAAATCAGCTGAGCCAGACCGATGTTGGCTACAACCGCACACGCCACACCAATGATAACGACCCATTTCTGATAGCTGATTGACGTTAGCGAGCTAAAGTAATCTGAACATGCCGAGATAAGACCAATCGCCGTCGTCAAACAAGCTAATAGTACAATAACAGACAGAACAATCTGACCATATGGACCAAACAGAGCCTGCACATACTGGCTTAAGATAGCGCCGCCATTATCCGCACCCGCAGCAACTGTTGCACTAGTTGCCCCTAGGTAGAACAAAGAGATATACACAAACGCAAGACCCGCAGCAGCGATAAGTGCAGAGCTGATAAGGTACTTAGTGGTCGCAGCTTGCTCAGTAATGCCTTTCTTGTGCAGCGCATCGACAATCAACATACCAAACATCAACGAACCAAACGTGTCCATTGTGTTGTAACCCTCAAGGAAACCTTTTGTCAGTGGCTGACTTAGGTACTCGCCAACCGGCGCAATCATCTCGCCTTGTGGGTCAATAAACACCGCCCCCGCCAAAACAATCAAACCGATAAACAATACCGGAGTTAACACCTTACCGATTACATCGATCAACTTACCCTGTGACCATGCAAATGACATCGCTACTGCAAAGAACAAGATTGAGAAAATGGTTAGGTGCATTTGCGCCGCATCAGCAAAGAATGGACGAATAGCCATTTCATAGGCCACAAGACCCGTACGCGGAGCTGCGAAAGCTGGACCAATGATAATAAAGATAAGGACAGCGATTAGAGTCGCTGCTTTCTTCGGCAGATCTTTCGTGAGGTGCTCCCAAGAGCCCCCAGCCACTGCAACAGCAATAATGGTAATAAGAGGAAGACCTACTGCAGTGAGAAGAAAGCCAGTCATGGCTGGTAGCAGGTTTTCACCCGCCAATTGACCCGCTAGAGGTGGGAAAATGATGTTGCCCGCGCCTAGGAAAAAAGCAAACAGCATAAAGCCGACTGCTATAATATCTGTTGTTTTTAACGTCTGTTTCACAGATATGCCCTTACTTGTTATGTTGTGTCTGCCGCAGCACTCTTAGTTACCACGTAAAATTAGGCGGGCATGATGAACAATCGATGATTAATAAGCAATAGAAGCGGTGATAAACACCACATTAATTTGTTGTTACAGTTAATTGGTAGTTTGATCCACTAGTTTTAAACTAAAAGGTAAATTTTTATCTTGATCATTTTCTCACACACATCGCTTACATACAGAGCATTTCACTACTCAATAATTTAACAATAGTGACAAACCCTTAAAAGCAAACGATTAACAAAATAAACTATGACTTGTAGCACGACAAAAACTAAAGGCTTTCAATTCAAGCAGTTCTCTATACACGATGGCAACTCAGGAATGCCTGTCAGTACTGATGGTGTTTTACTGGGGGTATGGGCAAGGTTTCATTCCTCTGACACCCTATTGGATATTGGTACCGGCACCGGACTATTGACCTTGATGCTCGCCCAGCGATTTATCGATTCAGTAATCACTGCTGTCGATATCGATGAGACTGCCATTGTCGATGCAACCTATAACATTCAGCAGTCACCATGGCACAAACGCATCACTGTGCTCCACTGCGATATATTGGCGCAACCATTTGAACACCGTTTCGATGGCATCATCTGCAATCCGCCGTACTTCAATAGCGGAGAGACCGCGAAAAATAGCCAGAGAGCAACCGCCAGACACACACATACCCTCTCCCATGAGCACTTGCTTGATCGTTGTGACAAGCTCCTCAGTAAAGAAGGAAGTGCGAGTTTTGTGCTACCTAAAGTCGAGGGGGAGCAATTCATCGCGCTTGCCCAGCACAAAGGCTGGCACTTGAATCGAATTTGCTATGTACAGGCAACCATCAACAAGCCATGTAACCGATTACTGTTTACGCTGAAAAAGCACTCTGAAGCCTGTGATGAAGAACGCCTCATTATTCACAGCGCATCTGGCGGATACTCAGAGGACTTTATTGCCCTAACCAAAGATTTTTACCTTAAAATGTAAGTGCGCCGCGCCTCGGTTTGAGTATAATAGCCGCCCTACTTTTTCCCTGTTCGATGTTTTTTTGCTCAGGGGCAACCTACGTCTTGTGGAGACACTACCGTGATCAGAACCTTTGCCGAACTAGATTTAGATCCAATCCTTTTAGAAGCGATTGAAGAAATGGGCTTTAGCCGCCCTACCGAGATCCAGGCTCAGGCTATTCCACAAGCATTGGATGCACGTGACATTCTCGCTTCAGCGCCAACAGGCACAGGTAAAACGGCCTCGTTTGCTATTCCTGCAATTCAATACTTGCTCGACTTTCCTCGTAAAAAAGCCGGCCCTGCACGTATTTTGATTCTGACTCCAACTCGTGAACTTGCGATGCAGGTAGCAGAGCAGGCAACAGCGCTGGCGAAATACACTCGACTTAAAGTCGCAACCATCACGGGCGGTGTTACCTATGACTCACACGCCTCCACACTTGCCGAGACTCAAGATATCGTCGTAGCGACGCCAGGTCGTTTGATGGAGTATATCGAGGCAGAGCGCTTTGATTGTCGTGCCATTGAGTGGTTAGTATTAGATGAAGCAGACCGCATGCTTGATCTAGGCTTTGGCCCAACAGTTGATCGACTATCAGCAGAATGTCGCTGGCGTAAACAAACACTGCTTTTCTCAGCGACGCTAGAGGGACGCGGTGTAGAAGGCTTTACAGCTGATCTTCTAAAAGAGCCTGCTGAACTCGAAGCACAGCCATCGACGCGTGAGCGCAAGAAGATCACCCAGTGGTATCACCGTGCCGATGACGCCGCACACAAGCTTAACCTGCTCAAACACATCCTGACCGAGCAAGCTCAGCGCACCATAGTCTTCGTCAAAACCCGTGAGCGCCTTGGTGAACTGCGCCAGCAACTCGATAGTGCTCAGATCCCATGTTCTTGGATCCAAGGTGAGATGCCGCAAGATCGCCGTAACAACGCCATCAGCCGTTTCCGCGATGGCAGTGTTAACGTACTGCTTGCAACCGACGTTGCTGCTCGCGGTATCGACCTGCCGGACGTGTCGCACGTGATCAACTACGACTTACCACGCAGTGCTGATATCTACCTGCATCGCATTGGTCGTACGGCTCGTGCGGGTAAGAAAGGCATCGCGATCTCTATCGTTGAAGCGCATGACCAGCCAATGATGGATCGTGTTGGTCGTTATACTAAAGAGACCATCAAAGAGCGCTTTATTGACGGCATGCGCCCAACGCATAAAAAGCCAGTCTTTAAAAAGAAAAAGCCGAAAAAAGACGATAAGAAAAAAGCGGTGAAGAAAAAGAAAGGCGCGAAAAAGAAATAATCGCCTCCAAATAGCAAAAGGGTGTCAGACCACGTCTGACACCCTTTTTTAATCAATGACCAAAGTCGTTATTGCTCTTCGCGCTTAAACACTAATTCGGTCGCCGTCGACTCTTCTTCTACAAAGTAGTAACCCGCCACATCAAACGCTGTGAGCTTCTCAATAGAATCAATACGGTTTTCGATAATATAGCGAGCCATCATGCCACGTGCTTTCTTCGCATAGAAGCTAATCACCTTGTATTGACCGTTTTTGCAGTCTTTAAATACTGGCGTAATCACCTTACCGTCAAGCTGCTTTGGCTTTACTGCCTTGAAATACTCGTTTGAGGCTAAGTTAACCAATACATTGTCGCCCTGCGCATTCAATGCATCATTAAGCTTGTTGGTAATGATGTCACCCCAGAATTGGTAGAGGTTGGTTCCGCGCTCATTAGCAAGCTTGGTTCCCATCTCAAGACGGTAAGGTTGCATTAAATCCAAAGGTTTGAGCAGGCCATACAAACCCGACAGCATTCTTAGGTGCTGCTGAGCATAGTCAAAATCGTCTTCCGACAAAGTCTCGGCTTCAAGTCCCGTATACACATCGCCCTTGAATGCCAAAATGGCTTGGCGAGCGTTATCGGTCGTGAAGGTTTCTGACCACTCCTCAAAGCGGGCGACGTTAAGCCCTGCGATCTTGTCACTCACCTTCATAAGTGCGGAGACATCGGCAGGCGTTAGTTTACGACACTCTTTAATCAGCTCTGCAGAATGCTCGATCAACTCAGGTTGAGTAAACCTTTCTGTCGCAAGTGGTGACTCGTAATCAAGGGTCTTAGCAGGTGAAACAACAATAAGCATGACTTTACTCTTTTAATATTGATTTGCTTCAGTATAAAAAAAGCCATGCACTTTCATCAACGAAATAGTGCATGGCTTAATCTATTTTTGAGATAGGTAAAAGCGATTACTTGTTCGCCGTTTCCTTATTGTTATCCCAAATACCTTCTTCAAGCTGAGATTTCAGCTCTGGGTAGTCATTCGCATCAAAGGTCGGAACCTTACCTGCTTTCAGCTGCTGATTGTAGTCTTTCGCCAGCTTAATCACGATGCCCGACAGCAAGATAATCGCTATCAAGTTGACAATCGCCATCAGACCCATCGACACATCGGCTAGCGCCCAAACCATTGGCAGCGTTGCCATCGAGCCGAACATCACCATACCCAGTACGATAATGCGGAACACACCAAGACCCGCTTTGTGGTTGTGCTCTAGGAAAATCAGGTTGGTTTCTGCGTAAGAGTAGTTAGCAATGATAGAGGTAAATGCGAAGAAGAAAATCGCAACCGCAACAAAGATGCCGCCCCAATCACCAACCTGAGAGCTCAGCGCTCGCTGGGTCAGCTCGATACCCGTCACCTCACCATGTGGTACATACTCGCCTGACATCAGGATAATCGCCACAGTTGCGGTACAGATAACAATGGTATCCGTGAATACGCCTAGCATCTGAACGTAGCCTTGAGATGCAGGGTGCGGCGGATATGGCGTTGCAGATGCTGCTGCGTTGGGCGCAGAACCCATACCCGCTTCGTTCGAGAATAGACCGCGCTTGATGCCTTGAATCATGGCTTGAGCAATTGCGTAACCTAGACCACCAGCCGCTGCTTCTTGCAGACCAAACGCACTCTTGAAGATGTAGGCAAGGACTTCAGGCACCTTCTCGATGTTCATAAACATCACTACGAAAGCTAGAACAAGGTAAGCCAAAGCCATCACAGGAACGATAAGCTCTGCCGTGCGAGCGATCTTACGTACACCACCAAAGATAACGAATGCAGAGATAAGTACAATCACCACACCGACAATCATTGGGTCAAAACCAAATGCTGTGTTCATCGCATTGGCGATAGCATTAGCTTGTACTGCGTTAAATACCAAACCAAAAGCGATGATTAGGAAGATAGAGAACAGCACGCCCATCCAGCGCATGCCCAGACCCTTTTCCATATAGTAAGCAGGACCACCACGGTAGTTACCATCATCGTCTTTGGTTTTGTATAGCTGTGCTAGGGTACTCTCGGCAAACGAGGTTGCCATACCGAGCATAGCAATTAGCCACATCCAGAAAATAGCGCCCGGACCACCAGCGGTCAGTGCGACCGCAACACCAGCCATATTACCAGTACCAACACGTGCAGCTAGGCTTGTACAAAGAGCTTGGAAAGAAGAGATGCCTGCTGTGTCAGCTTTGCGGCTGTTTTTCAGCACACTGAACATGTGACCGAAATGGCGGAACTGAATAAACCCAAGGCGTACTGTAAAGTAAATCCCCACACCTACGAGTAGATAAACCAGAATCGATCCCCAAAGTAGATCGTTCATTAAATTGATAACGTCTGTCACTTTAAACCTCACTTAAAGTTAGAGTCCGAGCTGCACTTCCAAGTGCGTCCTAAGTGCCATGGTTATCTCCATCCGTGAAGTTTTGTTAGTTTCTCTGTTTTTCACGGCAACTTAGCTTGTATTTCTTACCACTTGAGAACGGCATACAAGTCGGCGTATTTTTTGACGGGGCGGATTTTGCAGGCATGCCACGTAAAAATCAATACGCAATGATATGTATACATTTGTTATTTTTCACCATAAAATCACGAAAAGTTAACAGTTAGCAAAGCAATTAACTTTCAAAGCCGTTCCAAAACCATAACATTTCACCAACAACTAACAAGCATAGTCAGCGACAAGTCACTCTGCTGAGAAAACGCGAGCAAACCTTGTTACCACAACGGTTAGCGCTTATTTTACAAAACGGAATACTTTTTACTCACTCTCAGGCAATGAGAACGTTTCTCGTAGCACGAACTCTCCGCCCTACGGCTCCACTTGCACACGGTTTTAACAACATAGCACCACCAACTCTTTTTCGTTTTGTGATTCAAGCGGTTATTTTTTGCGCAACCGTTTGGCTCAAAAGTGTGAGATTGCGTTCAAAATGGCATAAAAGATTCATAATCACGAAACAAATGAGAAACATATCAAAGTTAGTCTGCGTAAGAATATGGTACTTAAAGGTCTCCGTAGGGAGAACAACAAAAGTAGAGGTAGCTTATGGACGGCTTTGAACTGGAAGACATTGCGGAAATGGATGCACCGAGAGCCCGCGCGGGTCGCTCGAAACCTGTCAAAAGAAAGTGGCGCGAAATTGAAGCCATAAAAGACAGACAGCGTCTGCAAAAAGAACTCAACGATATGGATATCGGTTTGGACTTTTCATTGGATGATGTAGACCTATAACCTATCCCACATTCACCATAGAATTTTCGGTAACGACGAGCCTGAAACGTCGCTGCTGATGACAACCAAAGCCCTCCTTAGCGAGGGTTTTGTCTTTTATACAGGTCATCTTTTTCTTACGTAAAAAAGAGAACTAATTGACGAAAGTCAAATGATAACTCATATCAATATCATTTACTCTGTATTTCTGCTCGCTATTGACCTACAATACGCCCTCGTTTCGAACGACAGCATCGCTTCGCTTTGGACATCACCCCAACACATTATCGGTACTTTCTAGTAACAGCAGAAGGCTATAGAAATGAACAAGACGGCTCTTCGTCTCACTTTATGCTCGCTACCATTGCTGACCATCAGCTATGTGACGAGCGCCAACGATCTTAATAGTGCTCGCAATGTCGAAGCACAAACCATCACACAGAGCGCGCAAAGCCAAGCTCGTATCAACAAAAGCAGCGATAAGGCATTCGAACTGAAGTCTGACATTGCCATGCTTGAGCAAGAAGTTGCCAACCTAGAAGTCTACGAGCGTCACCTGAAAGCCGTCGTTGGCAACCAAGAAGAAGAGATGGCGAGCATCAATGTTCAGCTCGAGCAAATCAGTGACACGCGCCAAGGCGTTGTGCCTTTGATGTATAAAATGCTTGAAGGACTTGAGCAGCACATTTCGAGCGACAAGCCAATTCGCCTAGATGTGCGCCTTGCAAGACTGGAAGAGCTTAAAGCACTGATGCCTCAAGCTGATGTCAGCGATGCAGAAAAATACCGTCGCATCCTTGAAGCCTACCAAATTGAAATGGATTACGGCATCAAGCTAGGCAGCTACCGTTCACTTATTAATGTAGGCAGTGAAATTGAAGCTGAGCAGTTGTACCTAGGCAGATTGTCACTGGTTGCTCGCAGCCTTGATAGAAACCAATACTGGACATGGGACAGCAATCAAAATAGTTGGGTGGTAGTTGACGCTGCGCTTGCTCCGCAAATCGATAAAGCCTTTGCGATTGCAAACAAACAAGCCTCTCCAGCTCTGATTGAGCTACCGGTTTCTCTACAGAAGGATCCAAGCTAATGCGTAACACAGTATTGATGGCCGCGCTGATCGCATTTGGCTTCTCTCAACCAAGTATTGCTGCCGACTCACTGACGTCGAAAGCACAAACTGCACAGCAACAAGAAAAAGCCCACAACAGCGAACGTGAAGCGAAGTTCAAACAAGAAGAACAAACGCTAGCGGCACGCAAAGCGGAGCTAGAAAGCCGTAAAGCGCAACTTGAAGCAAGCATTGAATCACTTAGCAATGCGTTTTCTGACAATGAGCGCACGCTGGCTGAGCAGCAAAAGAAACTGCACCTTGAAACCGGCAGCTTAGGTGAACTGTTCGGCGTCGTTCGCCAATCAGCGAAAGAACTTCAAGTTGAGCTAGAGCAATCTGTCGCTAATACCGAACAGCCTGAACAAATCAAAGCGATAGACGATATTGTTGCCGCTAAAAAAGCTTCCTTCAATTCAGGAGCTGACCGGTCTATGGAATGCTTACCAAGCGCAAATCGCCTCAAGCGCTACCTATGCTGACGTGAAAGTCCCATTTGTTAACGGCGCCGGTGAAATTACCACGATTAACGCCACCCGCTTAGGCAACTTTGCCCTGCTTTCAGAGCACGGTCCGGTTGCTTGGGATGGCAAACTTGCCAGTGATTTCCCTCGCTTACCGAAAGAAGTCCCGACTTCAGCGGATACAGCGGGCATAGTAACAGGTCAAGCACCTGCTGTTATCGACCCGAGTCGCGGCGATATTTACAAGCAACTTGCTGATAACCCAACACTTAGTGAGCGATTCGCTCACGGTGGTATCGTCGGAAAAATCATCGCAGGTCTGTTCGCGATTGGCATGATCATCGCTCTGTATCGTGCTGTAGTTCTTACTACGACAGAACAGAAAATCAAGAAACAGCTTAAGTCACCAGAAGCGCCAACCGACAACCCGTTAGGTCGCGTACTAGGTGTCTACAACAGCGAGAAACAACTGCACGTTGAAGCTCTTGAGCTAAGACTGCTTGAATCCATCATGGATGAGCAGCAGCACTTAGAACGCGGTTTGAGCATGCTAAAACTTCTCGCAGCCTTAGCACCTATGCTCGGTCTGCTAGGTACAGTAACCGGCATGATTGAAACCTTCCAGGTGATCACTCAGTTTGGTAATGCAGAGCCGAGAGTCATGGCAGGTGGCATCTCAATGGCATTGGTAACTACAGTACTGGGTCTAATCACGGCAATGCCGCTGCTACTTGCTCACAACCTGCTGAGCTCAAAAGCAGAAGCCATTCGCAACGTTCTTGAAAGACAGAGTGTCGGTCTGGTTGCACAGCAAGCTGAAGCGCAAACCACGGAGAGCAAGCAAGCGTATGCCGCATAACCTCTTCAGTTGGTTGCCAGGAAGCGAGCACCTAAACCAGTTTATGACGCAAGGTGGGCCAGTATTATGGTGGCTGGCCGCCGTAGTGTTTATATTTTGGGTGGTCGCGATTGAGCGCGTGATTTACTTTGCCAAGATATTCCCGTCAGAACGCAAGCTCTGGGTCAATCAATGGGCCGCGCGTCAAGATCACTACTCTTGGTATGCACAATCACAGCGTAATGCCATGCTCAGCGAGGCAGAAAACAAGCTCAAGCAAAACATAAACCTGCTGAAGTGCTTACTCAGCCTCTGCCCGATGCTAGGTCTGCTTGGTACCGTAACCGGCATGATCACTGTGTTTGATACGCTCGCGGCACAAGGCAGCGCGCAACCAAGACTCATGGCTGCAGGTATTTCAATGGCAACCATCCCTACTATGGCAGGTATGGTTGCAGCACTGTCAGGTATGCTTGCCTTTTCCCGTATTCAAAAATGGAGCAGCAAAAGCCTGCTTCAACTTGAGCAGTTGCTAAGAAGTGAACGCCAACATAGCCATGTTCACGCTAGCAAGGCTGCGGATGGAGACTCACAATGAGATTAGGTCACCGAAGAAAACAAAATGAAGAAGCCAATATCGATATGACGTCCATGCTGGATATCGTCTTTATCATGCTGATCTTCTTTATCGTAACAAGCTCATTTGTTCGTGAGTCGGGTGTTGATGTGAATCGCCCGCAAGCAAGTCACGCTGTGAGCCAGAAAGACGCGGGGATATTCGTTGCCATTACCTCTGCCAATGACATCTACATCGACAAACGTCGTGTGGATGTAGAACGTGTCCAAGCGACTATCGAGAAGCTACTACTCGAGCAGCCGAATGCCTCAATGGTGATTCAAGCTGACAAACACGCCTTCAACGGCACAGTCGTCGAGGTGATGGATAGCGCGAAAGGTGCAGGTGTCACTAAGATCGCCTTGGCTACGGAGAGTCCATAGATGATTCGAGTTCTTGCGAGCATACCGCTCGCAGCCGCGCTCGCGATTGCCCTATTCTCGTTTATGAGCTGGATGATCGATATTGGTCCCAAGTCCAAGCCAGATGAAAAGCCAAGGCTAAGCTATGACTTGGTCATGGTAGAACCCGACAGTGAAACCGCGAGACGCCAACGTACACTGCCTGAGCCACCAAAAATGCCATCGACACCGCCTTCCGCAGCTGTCGTAGAGCAAAGCTCGCAGGTATCCAGTGTACAAACGCCAAGCACGCCGCAGTTACCAAACATCTCGGTATCAACCTCGGTTGCTGGTGTTTCCTTGAATGCGCCGACCGTTCCTGACATTGGTCAGAACCAACAGGTCATGCCGCTACACCGTAAAGAGCCGCGTTATCCGCGTCGAGCTTTGCAGCGTAACATTCAAGGCTACGTCGTGATGTCATTTACTATCGATGAACGCGGTCGTCCAACGGATATTGAAGTGGTGGAAGCCAATCCGAAACGTATGTTTGAGCGTGAAGCTATGGTTGCTCTTAAGCAATGGAAATACCAGCCTATGGTGGTCAATGGCGAGGCGACGCCTCGTGTTGGTCAGACTGTGAAACTAGAGTTTAAGTTAAATCAATGAGTAAACGTTTATTGGCGCTCTCAGCCTTATTTCTTAGTGTGATAAGTGGCAGCGCATTCGCCAACCAAGAGCTCGGCATGCGAACTGCGGCTCAGGTATCTAAAGCGTATGAATTAGAGCAAGAAGAGAAACTTGGCGAGGCAATCACCTTGCTTGAAGGTTTGCAGCCAAACGCAAGCTTCGACCGTGCTTATGTTGCTCGTATGCTGGGTATTTATTACTGGCAGGCGGAGCAACCGAGCAAAGCCATCACTCAGCTACAAATCGCCGTCGACACCAAAGCCTTTAAAGACGAACAAGGCTGGCAAACAGAGCGTATGCTTGCCGAGCTTATGCTCTCCGAAGATATGCCAGAAAAGGCGTTAGTTCATTTTGACAACCTCACTAAGACAGCCAAGAGCTACGAAAAGCTATCGACAGAGCAGATAACGGGAGTATGGTTAAACAAAGCTCGCGCTCACTACCTGCTCCAACAGTGGAGCTCGTTGCTTGCAGCAATTAAGCACTACCATCAGCTGGACAACACACCGAAACTGCAACCACTGAGTCTACAGCTCACCGCAGAAATGCAGTTGAATCATCTAAAGAGTGCAATCCTAACCACCCAGAAGTTACTCGCGCTACAGCCTGATAACCTGATGTGGTGGCAGCAACTAAGCTCTCTCTACATGCAGACTAAACAGTACAAGCTGGCGCTTGCAACACTTGTATCGGCAGAGCGCGCAGGCATTGAAATACCTGACAACCTGCAACTGAGCAAGGCACAGCTTTATTCTCACCAAGGTATCCCTGAAAAAGCCGCTCAGGCCTATTCAAATCTTCAGGTAAAAGAGACGGACATCGATACGATTATCAAACAGGCGAGACATTGGCAGATGGCGCGTGAGTGGTCAAACGCGCAAACAGCTTGGCTCGCCGCGGCTAGACTCAATGCCAAATACTACGAAGAAGTGTCTCGTCTTGAATTACAACAAGGGGATTTTAAGCAAGCTTTGAGCTCACTAGCAAAAGTTCAGGGCATGCCTGAACAGGAAAGATTACTCTTAGAAGCGCGAGCCTATGTGGGCTTGAAAGACTACGAGAAAGCGACCGAGGTTGCCGAACAGGCACACAGAGTCAAGCCAACAACGCAGAGTGCAGATTGGCTGCAATACCTACAACAGATGAGCCAAGCTCACTAATGGTGGCCAAAATTAGTCGCTAATCGCACCTTACGATGCTTGATTCCCTCTTTATGAGGGAATCGTCGTTTTTAGAGCAGCTAAACACTCTCGAATTCGTTTTGTCTTACTCGCTGAGCCAGCTGTTTATATCGGTCTGCAATCGTCTCACCAAACACGGGATCATCTTCCACTATCGTCCACTGACTCTCTACTGCTTGCCAATCATGAGTGGTAAATCGCTTCTCTATCAAAGGCAAAACAGACTGCTCTTCAAGGTCTAAATGCCGCTTCTGATCTTGAATAAACTCTGACAGCCTGCCAATAAACAGTTCTTGAGGTACCACCGCATCGTGCAGAATCATCTCGACAATATCGAGAAACGAATGGGTCTTGGCCGATAAAGCTTGATGGTCTGACTCTAAGTTATCGATCTGCTCCTGCGAGCCATACTTTTCGATAAAGTAATGATAAAGAATGTCTTCTTTCGGGTGGTGGATTTTTTCAGAGTGATTTGCGAGGTAATCAACGATCTCTTTGATCACCCCATAATTGATAGGTTGCTCTTTTTCAAGTAAGTGCAATTTTCGATTTAAAATCGCGAGCAATCGCACCATATAGCCGTGCTCGCGCCTAATCCTTTCGATCATCATAATCCTGCTCCCAATTTCCATACTCTTTATAAGTGTATAAGAGAATCAGGCATCGTGTTTTGATGGTGCTCGAAAAATCGTCAACTTAAAGATAATGCTAGTCGAGTACTGGCTGCCAATTGATAGCGGGCTTACCAAGCTCTTCTAGCAATTGGTTCGTCTTGGAAAAATGACCACAGCCAAAGAAACCTCGACGCGCCGACAGCGGCGATGGATGCGGCGCCGTCAATACATGATGTCTTTGACGATCGATCATCGATCCTTTCTTTTGAGCATGCGCACCCCAAAGCAAGAATATGATGTTCTCACTGTTTTGATTTAGCGCTTCAATCACTCTGTCGGTGAAGGTTTCCCAACCCAACTTGGCGTGAGAGTGTGCCTGCCCCTGCTCGACCGTGAGCACAGTGTTTAGAAGCAGTACGCCCTGGTCGGCCCAGCTTTTGAGATAACCATGCCCTGGGATCTCGAACTCAGGAATATCTTGAGCGAGTTCCTTGTAAATATTGACGAGCGACGGCGGCGTCTTCACACCCGGAAGGACCGAGAAACAGAGACCATGCGCCTGATTGGGACCGTGATAAGGATCTTGACCAAGAATCACCACATTCACATCGGCAAATTCAGTAAATTGAAATGCATTGAACACATCGCTTGCTGGTGGGTAGATGATTTTACCCGCTTCGCGCTGCTGTTCCACAAACTCAAGGGTTTGTTGAAGGTATGCTTGCTGTTTCTCTTTACCGATGACGTCTTGCCAGGTGAGTGTTGTCATTATCGTCCCCAAGATGGTGAAATCTGGGGCGTAGTCTATCACTCAATGGAGGGTCACCACTACTGTCATTTGGCTTTACGCCACGCACCTTTGACGTGTTTTTTAAACGTCGGTGCTGTTATCTAGTTCGTCAGTTTATCAATGATGCTGATTCTTCATCTGCGGCGTTCGGTAGTGCCCGTGACAATGAATATGACGGTTAGGACTTGGATAACGTGATGAACGTGTTGTACTTGGTCTTGGAGCAGCTGGACGAGTCATATGGCACCTACCTTATAAAGTCACAGAATTATGCAACATGCATGTAATTCATTATGAAAGAAAGATGCCAAAATGCTTAATAGAACAGCAAAAAAAGATCAATTAATTGCAAACAGTCTCAGTTGCTGGATCTCATCAGCCCAGATTTCAGGCTCTATTGTCTCTAAAATCAATGGGATAGAGTCAAATCTAGGATCTTTTGCGATATACTCAAAACAGTCCCATCCAATCTCACCTTTCCCAAGCGATTGATGGCGATCGACCTTACCTGCTAAAGGTATCTTTGAGTCGTTTAGGTGCATAGCCCTTAAATAGTGCATACCCACAACACGATCGAACTCAGCAAACGTCGCCTCACACGCCTCTTTAGTTCTAAGGTCATATCCCGCCGTAAACGTGTGGCACGTATCAATGCAGACACCAACCCGAGACTTATCTTCTACCTTATTGATAATGTGTGCGAGATGTTCAAAGCGCCAACCTAGGTTTGTCCCCTGCCCCGCCGTATTCTCAATCACGGCAATCACCTCAGGTACCGCTTGGTGTGCAAGATTGATCGATTCTGCAATCCTGTCCAGACACTCTTGTTCAGAGATCTTCTTCAAGTGACTACCTGGGTGGAAGTTCAATAAGGTCAGCCCGAGCTGATGACAGCGTTCCATTTCATCAATAAACGCGGCGCGTGACTTTTCAAGTTTCTCTTGCTCTGGTGCGCCTAGGTTTATCAAATAAGAGTCATGCGGAAGAATTTGTTCCGCTCGGAAGCCGTATTTTCGACATTCCGCTTTAAAGTTTTGAATCACTTTTTCATCCAGTGGCTTTGCCACCCACTGACGTTGATTCTTGGTAAAAAGCGCAAAGGCATTGGCCCCAATGTCACTTGCTCTTTGTGGCACATTATCCACACCACCCGCTGCCGAAACATGCGCTCCAATAAATTTTTTCATGTCGTTTGATACCCGATCGAGATCACATTTTTAGAACTGTTATTTAGCGATCTTATACTTTCAGTTTGAGCTATGGAAACCCTTGATTTTAGGTATAGCGATGAATAAATAAACTCATTTTGTAGTTTTATTACAACAAAATGAGCATTCAAATAAATTTTAAATATTAAAATATCATTTTAAAGCACCATTTTTAAAGGTTTAGTTGACCTTAATCAAAAATTTAACCATGAAGTTTTTAATGTTTTTTGTTGTGTTTTGATCTAAATCAATACTAAAATACCCACAACGAGTTATACATAAGCCAGCTCAACAAAATTTGAAAATTAACACCATATAAATGCCACTCTGAAAGTGGATTAGGAGATAGTGATGATTCAAGGTATCCAAATTACTAAAGCAGCAAACGACGATCTACTAAACTCAATCTGGTTGATCGACGGCGAGAAAAACGAAGCACGTTGTGTTGCAGCAAACGCTGGTTTTGAAGCTGACCAAGTTATCGCAGTTAGCGATCTAGGTGAGTACGAAAGCCGTGAAGTTGCTATCGAAGCTGCTCCAAAGATCGAAGGCGGTCAGCACCTAAACGTGAACGTTCTTAAGCGCGAAACTCTAGAAGACGCAGTAGCTCACCCAGAGAACTACCCACAGCTAACAATCCGTGTTTCTGGTTACGCAGTGCGTTTCAACTCACTAACGCCAGAACAGCAACGTGACGTTATCGCTCGTACCTTTACTGAGTCTCTATAATTAGAGACGCTAAGTAAACAGATACTAAAAAACAGACGCACAAGCGTCTGTTTTTTTATGCCTGTAGATCGGCAATCAACCGATACAAAAAAACCTCCCGAAGGAGGTTTTTGATGCGCATTGAATAAACACTGTAGTCTGTACTGTGTCATCCCTGCGCAGGCAGGGATCTTCTCAAAGCGCCCTCACAGTATTGAAGATTACTTCAATGTAACGCGAGCAAACTTACGTTTACCCACTTGGTAAACCGCTTGGCCTGCTGCTGGTACTAGCTTAGTATCTTCAACCTTCTCGCCATCGATCTTCACCGCACCTTGGCGGACCATGCGCATAGCATCAGACGTTGAGCTCACAAGACCCGCTTCTTTTAGTAGGTTACCGATTGGAAGACCTGCATCGAATTCGAACTCAGGCATCTCTTCTGGCATCGCGCCTTTTTGGAAACGGTTGATGAACTCTTTTTCCGCCGCATCAGCATCTGCTTCTGAGTGGAAACGAGCAATGATTTCTTTCGCCAGCAAGATCTTAACGTCACGAGGGTTTGCACCACCTTCAACGTCTGCCTTAAACTGCGCAATCTCGCCTAGTGGACGGAATGAAAGCAGCTCGTAGTAGCTCCACATCAAATCATCAGAGATAGACATGATCTTACCGAACATTTCTGATGGCGCTTCACTTACACCGATGTAGTTGTGAGCAGACTTAGACATCTTCTTCACGCCGTCTAGACCAACTAGTAGTGGCATAGTAAGCACAACTTGTGGTTTTTGACCGTGCGACTTTTGCAGTTCACGACCCATAAGTAGGTTGAACTTCTGGTCTGTACCACCAAGCTCTACATCCGTCTCCATCGCGACTGAGTCGTAACCTTGAAGCAGTGGATACATAAATTCGTGGATTGCGATTGGCTGGTTGTTGCCGTAACGCTTTTTAAAGTCATCACGCTCAAGCATACGAGCAACTGTTTGGTTTGCAGCAAGACGAATCATGCCTTCAGCGCCAAGCTCAGATAGCCACTCAGAGTTAAATGCAATCTTAGTTTTTGCAGGATCTAGGATTTTAAATACCTGCTCTTTATACGTTTCTGCGTTACGCAGTACGTCTTCACGAGTTAGCGGTGGGCGAGTCGTGTTTTTACCCGTTGGGTCGCCAACCATACCGGTGAAGTCACCGATCAGGAACGTCACGTCGTGGCCTAGGTCTTGGAATGCACGTAGTTTGTTCAAAATTACGGTATGGCCTAGGTGAATATCTGGCGCAGTTGGATCGGCACCCAGTTTAATGCGAAGAGGACGGTTCTCTTTTAGCTTCGCAATCAGTTCTTCTTCTGGAATTAGCTCGTCAACACCGCGTTTGATTTCAGCCAACGCTGCTTCAAGGTTCGCCATTCTTGTTCACTCCCACAGATTTGGCAAAAATATAATAGTTGGACATCTTACTTGAATAGCGATGTTTTTTGAAACCAGTTAGACTATTTGGTTTAGGAAATTTCAAAATAATGTTGAATTAAACGCTCATGGTCTCTGTTTTTAAGCGCTTGCCTTGGCTCCATCGCGCGCTCATCGCCTTTTTTAGTGCCATTATCGTCGTTGCACTGTTTCTGCCAGATATCTCAGAGCTGGATGATAGAAACGACCGACTCGAAATTGGCAAGCACTACGCGCTCTCCATTGATAGCGATGCATTCCCAATTGGTAATGCTGCACCGCCGACCGTGGTGTTAAAGTGGGAAGAGCATACCGTTCGCTCCGGTGAGAGTGCGGCAATTCTATTTCAACGTCTTGGACTCTCTCCTCGCCTGCTTCACGATCTTATCTATACCAATGATGATATTAAGCAGCAGCTTTCGCGTTTGCGCCCCGGTGACAAGCTGACCTTTGGTTTTGACGAAAACAGCGACTTCGTGCAATTAAAGCGCCGTATCAATGACTATGAGACCTTCAAGGTCACCAAAACCGAGAAAGGCTTTACCTCTAGCTGGGACAAAAAACAGGTCGACTACCAATACAACTATGCGCAAGCGGAGATCAGCTCAAACTTCTGGAACGCCGGAATCGGCGCAGGATTGACCGCCAACCAAATCATGGAGCTTGCGGGTATTTTTGGTTGGGATATCGACTTTGCGTTAGATATCCGCTCTGGCGACTACTTTAAACTACTGTATCAAGAGAAAGTCGTCGAAGGCGAAGTGATTGGCCGCGGCAAGATCATCGCCGCTATCTTTAAAAACCAAAATGACACGTTTACCGCCATCTTTGATGACAAAACAGGTAACTATTACGACGAGAACGGTCGAGCGATGAAAAAGGCGTTCTTGCGAGCACCACTCGACTTTAGGCGTGTAACGTCAAACTTCAATCCGAACCGTCGCCACCCAGTCACAGGTAAAGTTCGAGCTCACCGAGGCACCGATTATGCTGCTCCAGTTGGTACACCGATCTGGGCAGCAGGCGATGGTACGGTAATCAAATCTAGCTATAACCAGTTCAATGGTAATTATGTGTTTATCAAACACAGTAACACCTTTATTACCAAGTACTTGCACCTACAGAAACGTAAGGTAAAAACCGGGCAGCGTGTAAAGCAAGGACAGACTGTAGGAACACTTGGGGGCACAGGTCGAGTGACCGGCCCTCACCTCCATTATGAATTCTTGGTTAATGGCGTTCATAAGAATCCAAGAACGGTCAAGCTTCCACAATCTAAGTCTTTAACAGGCAAAGCGAAGCAAACCTTCTTAGCCAATGCGCAGAACCGCCTCAATACTTTAGACCGATACAGCGAACTGCTTTACGCCAACAACTAAAAAATCAAAGCAACAAAAAAGCCCCAAGCATTGCTCGGGGCTTTCGTTTACTTAGAGTGTATTACTTGCTCGGTGCGTCGCGATACATCTCTTCGATTTCGTCCTGGTAACGGTCGTTGATGACTTTACGGCGCAGTTTCTGCGTTGGTGTCAGCTCACCCTTATCCATAGAAAAGCCTGTTGGTAGCAGTTTGAACTTCTTCACCTGCTCAAACTTAGCCAGTTCTTTTTGCAGCTCGGTAATGCGTTTCTCAAACATCTCAACCACTTCATGATGCTTAATCAGCTCCAGACGGTCTTGATATTTGATATTGAGCTCTTTGGCATACTCTTCCAGTGTATCAAAGCACGGTACGATCAAAGCAGAAACAAACTTACGGGTATCAGCGATAACCGCAATCTGCTCAATGTAATGGTCTTTACCGATAGCGCCTTCAATAGCTTGCGGCGCAATGTACTTACCATTTGAGGTCTTCATTAGCTCTTTGATGCGATCAGTGATAAACAGATTACCCTGCGCATCAAATTCACCCGCATCACCCGTTTTCAAGAAACCGTCAGCATCAAAGGTCTTCGCAGTTTCTTCAGGTAGCTTGTAATAGCCACGCATGACCATAGGACCACGGACGAGGATCTCATTGTTGTCGCCGATCTTAACCTCAGCACCTGGCATTGGCATCCCAATAGAGCCTGGGTTATAGCAGGTATCATCCCAACAAGAAACCGTCGCTGTGGTTTCGGTCATGCCGTAGCCTAGCTTGACGTTGATACCAATCGCTTGGAAAAAACGACCAATGGTTTCGTCAAGTTTAGCGCCGCCACATGGCATAAAGTTAATACGACCGCCAAGCAGCTCACGCAGTTTAGCAAGCACGATCTTGTCTGCCAGCGCGTAGCTTTTCTTAAGCAAAAAGGATGGCTCGACATTATCTTGGCGGCATTGCGCCATTTTCGCACCCATGTTTACCGCCCAGGTAAACAGGATCTTGCGATGAATTGGCGCTTTAGATACACGTTCATGAATCGCAGAGAAAATCTTCTCGTAGAAGCGTGGCACCGCACTCATTACCGTTGGGCGAATTTCGCCTAACGCGTCACGTACCTGCATTGTGTCTTGCAAGTAGCAGTTCGTGCCACCTTTATACAAGACGTAGAATGTCCACGCGCGCTCAAACACATGAGAGAGCGGAAGGAAACAAAGAGACACATCGCTCTCGCTTAAGCTCAGTCTCTCATCGTGTCCGCGAAGCTGTGCTGCAATATTTGCATAGTCAAGCATGACCCCTTTTGGCTGACCCGTTGTTCCAGAGGTATAGATCAGCGTCAGTAGATCGTCGTAGTTGGCTTGTGACAAACGCTCTGTAAGTTCTAACTGATTCTCGATACTGGCATCAGCAATAAATTGCTGCCAGCTTACCGAGAAACTGTTGTCTTCTAGAACGATCTCTTCACTCATCGCAACGATGAGTTCTAGCTGCTCACATTCATGAAAAATAGATAGCGCTGCATCGTATTGCTCCTGCTCACCAACAAAGAGAATACGCACATCCGCATTTTGAACGATATAACTGGTTTGAGCTGGCGTATTGGTAGGGTATAGCGGCACAGTCACTGCGCGCACTTGTAATGCAGCCAAATCAGCAATGGTCCATTTCGGCATGTTGTTCGAAATGATACCAATCTTATCTTGAGGTTGGATTCCTTTTCCAATCAGAGCCAGAGACAACGCATCAATGTTGACTCCAAACTCCTTCCAGCTAATCCCTTGCCACACATTGTTGATTTTATGTCGTAAGGCGATCTTGTCGCCACCTTGTGCGATTCGGTCACGAATCTTCTTTACAATATGGAAATCTAAATTAGCCATGTTCTATCTTTACCTTTTAGCTTACACATGTAAGCCTTTTGAGCGCACAAGTGTACATCTGCCGCTGAAAAAGGCAACAGACCCATATCAAAGTTATCAATAATTCCTACCCGATTTACCGTGCGATGATAATAAAGCGCTGAAACCAATAAAAAAGCCCCAAGCACAGCGTGCTTAGGGCTCGATGACTAAAGTTGTAATGGATTATGACAAAGCAACAACTTCGCCGCAGATAACCATTAGCTGATCACGTAGCCAGATGTGACCTTTGTCTTTTTCGCTCGACTCGTGCCAGCTTAGGAAACCGCTGATTTTGTTGTTTTCTGTTGGCAGAGTAAGTACTTGTAGCTGCTCTTTATTAACAGCGTTTTCAACTAACCAACGTGGAGCGATCGTCACTAGCTCCGACTGACCTACCACATACAGCACATTGCTAAGGCTAGTGCCTTCGTAAGACGCTTGACACTCAAGGTCGCGATAAGCCTGCTCTGAGAAGCTGCGTACACCGTGAACTTTAGACAGCTTAGCGTGCTTTTCATTGGCTAGTTGCGCTGTGCTTACTGCACCATGGATACGTGGGTGGTTTTTCGCTGCAACCACAACCAACTCATCTTGGAAGATCTCTGTGCTTGAGAAACCTTGCGCATCGTAACGAGCGTAGTCGATAACAAAATCGATCTCTTGGTAGCGCATACGATCAGCGAGCTGACGATCCGCTTCTGCGTCTAAGTGAAGCTGCACGTGCGGCGCTTGCTCAGAGATAGTTTGCATGATTTTTGGAGCAAAACGCATGTCACATGGAGAGCAAATCGCCATCTTAAATAGACGAGTTGATGTCTCTGGTGTGAAGATAGAGCTTGGAAGCTCGTTGCGGATCAATTGTAGCGCTTGACGAACAGGACCAAACAATTGACGTGCTCGTTGTGTAGGCTGAATACCACGGCCCTGACGCATAAATAGCTCGTCATTAAACATCACTTTTAGACGCGCTACTGCGTTACTTACTGCAGGTTGCGACATACCCAAATTGTGCGCCGCGCGAGTGATATTCTGCTCTTGCATCACTGCGTCGAAAACAGTCAATAGGTTTAGATCTACGCCGCGTAATGTGCTTTCCATGCGGTAACTAGCGATTGCGCTCATAGCATCTTTTTTGTCTAACATTTAGTAAGCCTCGTGTAATTTCAATCTCGACTATGGGGAACAGGTAACCAATAAAAGAGAGCAATGAGAACAGCGTCATCGCCTCAGGGGTACCCTACATCATTCTATTAATCCTCTGCATACTTCGAGGACGAAACCAACTATCCACCAATAATTAACTCAACACCAACAAGATTGACAAAGAATCATCAAATTTTATCAGGTTAATTACAATAACCTTTAATAACAGTAATTTAAATCATATATAAAAAAAGATAAATTACATTTTTAATAACTTTTGTCCAAGTTAGTATGCCAAATCATAACTAGGCACTATAACAAGGTGCAAAGCTCTACCTCATAGTCTATTTGATATACGATTAAATTTCAGCCACTACTATTCGCATTATATATAGTTAGTATTCATCATCGTCATACGCTACACGGACGAAAATCCAATACAGAGAGCTCTATGTATGTAAACGGATGAACTGTATGACAATAACAACAAAGCCCAACCTAGAGTGAGGTTGGGCTTTGTTGTAAATCGGTAAGGATGGTAATGGTCAGATAGAAGCGTAACTTGGGAAGTCTACTTTCTCCCACAAACTCTCACGCAAACTCGCACTGCATGACCAGTTGCCGCTAACGAGCCAGTTGGCAATACCTTCTGCGACGTCGGGGTAGAACACGCGCTCCGCCTGCTTTTCATCCAACCAGTCTCGAATAACGCCGGCATCTAAAAAGTCCATAGACTGAGCCAGCCCTAAACTCTCTAACGTCGCCGCATTACTTTGCTGCTCAAACTGGCCATCTAGTGGTTTCACCAACAGCTTTTTACCCAGGCTAAGTGCTTCTGAAGGCAGTTCAAAGCCCCCGTTAGCAATCACGCCAGAGCAGCGATGCAAATCGCATTGAAAGCTTTCATGGCTGAGCGGCTTCATCAAGATATTCTCGACTCGCGCGTGTTCGATATTGTCAGGGTGATAGCAAACAAAATTATGCCTTGCAAAGCGAAGAAGAAGATCAATGATGGCATCGGTGTTTTCAAATGGCAGGTAGACCAAAATAAAATCTTCCGAGGTAACATCCTGCTCAAGGGTGTGAACGATGGGAGGCAAAATCGGCTGACCAAAATGATACCAGTGAAGTCCCAGTTGATATTGCGACGGTGCGAAATGCTGTATCACAGAATCATCTAGCCAGTTCGCTCCTTTTTGAGGAACGTCGAAAAGAAACGCGTTCTGATGACTAATACTAACTGTAGGGACTTTTTGCCTTTTCGCCGCCCATGCAGAAACCGGCTCAAAATCGTTCACGACAAGGTCATAACCACTGACATCTAACTCGCGCACCTCTGCAAGGAACGAAGGCAAACTGTTTTCTAGCGCGGTTTTCATGTAATTCACCCGGCCGTTTTCTGTGACAAAGCTAAAACCTCTGCGGGTTTGATAGTCACCAAACTGTTCCATCGAGAAGTATTTGTCTTTCGCTCGCCCAGAAAAAAGAAAATCGACTTCTACATCATGAGACTTCAGCGCATGACACATCGCCCTTGCACGTGCAATATGCCCATTTCCCGTCCCCTGAACACCGTAAAGTATTTTCATTAATGCGGTTCCTTTTAAAACTTGTCTAGAACGTAGTTAAGCGCGATCTGAGCCGACGAAAGACCAAGCGCTGCGCCAATGACGACATCGGTAAGAAAGTGAACTCCGAGTAAAATGCGTGACGCTCCGATGAAGGCGGCCCACATCAATGCAGCATCGTGCCAACCTGAATAGAAATGACCAATGATGGTCGCCATTAAAAACGCTGCCGCCGTGTGCCCGGATGGCAAACTGTAGCGATCCGATGGCGTGATAAAGGCATGTAAAAGATTGGAGAACTCTTCGGGTCTGCGGCGCTTGAAGCTATTTTTGGCCAGCCAATAAATCGGTAGTTCAATCGCGAATGCCAGCAGAGCAGCGGCAAAAAACAGCTTGCCTACAGTGTCGTCAAAGAGCCAAACCGACACGCCAAGTAAAAGGTATAAATGCCCATCGCCGGTGCGGGATACCCAGCGACTCACTCGAGCTACCTGAGCGTTAAATCGGTGCCCCAAACAAAACAATGAAAATGCCAAATCCATTCTTGCAATCGGTTCAATCGTTCGCACAACCTACTCCTTGTTAGACGCGCAGTTCATGATCAAAAAGTAGTCAGCAACAATGACAATTCGGTGACGGTTTATTGGAGAAATGATGAAAGTTAGCGCTAGAGGAACCCTAGTCACTAACTTTCATTTGATTGAGAGAGGATTTATGGCGTGTTAAAGCTCTTCATGCTTATGAACCAATCCCCAATCCGCGAGGATGGCGTAGGCCGAAGGAATCATGAATAGCACCAAAGCAGTGGATGCAAAAATACCAAACACAATGGAGATAACCAGAGGCTGAATAACCTGAGCCTGCAGGCTGGTCTCGGTTAACAAAGGCAGCAAACCGGCAGCTGTGGTCATCGATGTTAAGAACACGGCTCTGAAGCGCTCACGACTCGCTTTCACCACTGAGTCATGTACAGAGTCGCCTTCATCAACGTGGTGACGTATGTACTGCACCAGCAAGATTGAGTCATTCACAACAATCCCCGCCAAAGACACAAAGCCCATAATACTTGGCATACTCATCGAGTGCCCTAGAAGTAAGTGTCCCCAAACCACGCCGATAAACGCAAGCGGTATTGCCAGCATCACCACAAACGGCTCTAGGTAGCTTCTGAACTGGTAGCTAAGAATGGTGAAGACGCCAAATAGCCCTAGCAAAAAGCCTTTCGCCATCGATGCGCCTGTCTCTGCGCTGTCTTTGGTTTCACCCTCAAAATCAAAACGCAACCCAGGATACTCTTTCTGGAGCTTAGCGACTTCTTCGGCTTGGAACTGTCTAATGATATCGGTGGAGCTCGCTTTGCTTGTATCAACATCACCAAACACACTGACCGTTCTTAGGCCGTTAACGCGTTGAATACGAACATAATTACGCTGAAAATCGAGTGTCGCGACCGATGCCAGCGGTACTTGCGAGCCGTCTGCTAAGAAAATCGGGAAGTTCGACAACTGCTGAATGTCGCCGATATCTTGCTTGTCGAGTTTCACTTCAATCTTGATGTTCTCAACGCCCACTTGGATCTCATCGGCGGTTTGACCAAAGAAGGCCGCACGCAACTGACTTGCGATCATCTGACCGTTCACCCCAAAGCTCTCAGCACCCGGGCGCAGTTTAACTAAGATCTCTTCTTTACCGAGGCGCATGTCATCGAGCACGCCGCTCACACCATCAAATTCATTCAGGTATTGTTGGATCTCCACCGATGCGGCTTTCAGCATGTCCAGATCGTCATGTGCAATGCGCACTTCAATCGCTCGACCACCCGGCCCCATCGTAGGCTGCTTGAAGACCATAGATATTGGGTCAGCAAGCTCTCCCACATCCTCACGCCAAGCATCGATAAACTCATCGATAAGCGTGTTTCGGATCTCTGCACTCAGCAGATCCAGTCTAACCGTCGCTATATGAGGACCCGACTCGTTGGCATCTTGGTTGGTGTTGAACTGGCTGGTGATCTGCTTGACTAGGGTTTCACCCCCTTCCATCTCTTCACTCCACTGCTTATTAAGCTTTTCAGCGGATAGAACGATTTTATCAACCACTCGCTCGGTCTGAGATAAAGATGCCCCCGGCGGCAGAATAATACGAGCTTCGGCAATGTCACCGTCCAATGCAGGGAATGGATTGAACTTCACCACACCACCGGCAAGTAGGCTGACAGAGATAAGCAGCGCCGCGAACACACTACCCATGAAGGCGTAGCGATAAGAGACGACTTTATCTACCGCATTGACTAGCGTGGTATTTCTGAAGTGCTCAAAACGCTCCAGCAGAACTCGTTTAAACTTCACAGGCTGCTTATCACGGTTGTGCTTATGCAGCGAGTGAGACAGGTGATTTGGCAGAATCAAGAAGGCTTCGACCAGACTTAGAGACAACACAAGTATCAGCACTTGAGGCACAGCTCTTAGTACCGCGCCCATCTCCCCTTGCAAGAACAGCAAGCTACCGAAGATACACACTGTGGTTAAGAAAGATGAAATGACACCTGGCAGCACCTTCTTAACGCCGTTTATCACCGCATCATCAATTTTCTGCCCACGGTCTAGGTGCGCCTGTATCGACTCTGCGATCACGATGGCATCATCCATCATGATACCAATCGCCATTAGCAGTCCCACCAATGACATGATGTTGATGGAGAGCCCGAGATTCGCCATCAAGAACAGACCACCAAGGAACGCCACCGGCAAGCCCGCGGCCACCCAGAATGAGTAACGGAAACTAAAGAATAGCCACATGGTTGCAAACACCAGCAAGATACCTTGCCAGCCGTTTTTCACCATCATGGTCAGACGATCCCACAGTATGGACGACATATCATTGGTCATCTCAAGCGTGACCCCTTCAGGGGCAATTAGGCGCTGCGCTTCAACAAACTCCGTCACCTTCTCTTTCACACGTAGCGCGTCGTCTTCCTTATTCTTGCTGATTTTAAGTACGGCAGATGGCTTGCCGTTAAACAGGACTTTTTGTTCATCCAGTTCGAATCGGTCGGTAATGGTCGCGACATCTTTGAGACGAATCAACGCACCACTTGGGCTGGAGCCCACCACGATCGACTCCAACTCTTGAGGGGTAATACGCCTCTCATCAAAGCGAATCAGAAAGTTCTTGTCTTCCGTTTCGACATTACCGCTAGGCAGCTTAATATTTTGATTACCAATCTGGGTTGCAATATCACCGATACTTAACCCAAGCTGACGCATGATCTGAGTATTCAGCTCAACGCGGTACTGGTGATCAGAAAAGCCACTGACATCAACGAGTGAAACACCATAGTCGAGCTTAAGTGTGCGTTTTAGCTGCTCCGCATAGGCTTTTAATTCTGGCCAACTGGTCTCAGCGGTGATCGCCACATCGACAACCGGTTCGTTCCAATCCAGCTCTTGTACGACGGGAGATTCAATCTCATCAGGAAAGTCGTTAATCGCATTGATCTGAGTTTGAACATCCACCAGCATTCGGCCAATGTCCGCTTTTTCATCAAGCTTAAGGGTCAGTCTTGCGGAGCCTTCAATCGCTTCACACTTGGTCTCGACGATGTTTGAAAGGCCGTCAACGGCATCTTCCATACGTACACACAAGCTCTCTTCCACTTCTTGTGGAGAGGCGCCAGGGTAAGTGATCGCAGCCATGATGTAGGGCGGATCGAACTCAGGAAAGGTCTCACGCTTGATGGTCGACAGCGAGCTGATACCCAGTATCAGCAGCGCGAGCATCAATAGGTTCGCCGCCGTTGGGTGTTTGGAAAAAAAACGAATCATTGGGTGACCTCTCCAACGCTGTGATCATCACTTTGACTATCACGCAGTAGCATCCCCTCAATGGCAGGCAAGATATCGTTGAGGATCACTTTCTCACCCGCTTCGAGATCACCAGAAATGATCACTTGGTTATCGCGGCGATACTCGACATTCACATCGCGCATTTCCAATCGATTTTCGGCGTTCATCAAGTAGATTTTGTCGCCATGCAGAGCACGCTCAGGAACAGACCAAGATTGCTGTTTTTGCCCTTCAATTGTCGCCTTCACAAACATGCCATTAACCAACACAGGTGTGCCTGCTAAGCCGTTGCTGCTTGGTAGCTGAGAAACCTCAAGGATCACCCCTGCGGTGGCTTGGTTGGCATCAACCGTTTCACTGACGCGCGCAACTTTTGCAGGCCAAGTCGCGGTTAGGTTGCCGCTACTTAGCTCGACTGTCGCTTGCAGTTTATCGAGCTCGCCGCGTTCGGCTTGGTTTTCATCCCATGAGAGTGTGTCAGAGAGCAGCTGTAAGTCATGGATCGACAGCTGAGCTTCTACTTCCATGACATCATTGAGGTGCGCAGTGACCATGGTTTGCTGTAAGTTGACCACCTGATTGATCTCAGCATCGACCTCTGAGATACGCATCGTCATCGGCAGTGTAATACGGGTTTTCTCTAGCGAGCGCTGCGCTTCATCCGCTTTCGCTTGATTCACCTTAACCAATGCCTCAGACACACCACGCTCGTCTGGCATCAGCGCCAGTTGGTTCTCAATCTCTTGGACTAGCTTCTTCTGTGACAACATGTTTTGCTGCTGGGTATCAACATCAGACTGTGAGGTCAGCCCGCGCTTATTTAAGTCCACACGGCGCTGATACTCGTTTTCCGCCAGTTTTAAGCGGTTCATCTCAATCGACAGGGTCTGCTTTAGGTTGGTCTCTTCTTGATCAAGACGCGCCAACTGGGTTTGGCTCGATTTCAGATCAGCAATGGCTTGAGATAGCTTGAGCTCATAATCTAAAGGGTCAATTCGAAGAATTTCTGTGCCCGCCGCTATCACTGTGCCTTTTTCAAGATTCGGATGCTTATAGATAACCGCGCCCGTCACTTCAGCAATGGCTTGCCACTGTACCTTCGGCTCAGCACGGCCAAAGCCAATCGCTACTGGCGCTGACATCTGTGGTTGTAGCGGCAAAATATCCACCACACGTGAACGATCGCCTGCCGGTTTGGTTGGCACATCAGGACGTAGGTTTACGGCAGCGATTAGTGCCACGACGCCTACTGCGAGCGCAGGAAAGAACAGGAATTTTTTGTTTATAGACTTCATAGAGTTACATTCTGTAATTAGGTTTGGTCACGCAGTAAACCACGTGAGAGCAGACGAATGTTGTGTTCTAACAGTTCATCAAGGAAAGATTCGGTTAACTCAATGCCGTGTAATTGCAGCATGGCGGGCGGCGCCACAAATGGGAAAACCATTAGAGCAATAAAAGAGACTTTACAGAGCTTTGGATTGACATCGCTGTGCAGGTATCCCGCTTTTTTAAGCTTACCAAACATCAAATCATGGTCGGGCCTTCCCATATCGGTGAACACCTTTTCAAACAATCGTCGCTGCGTCGCTGAAGGCGGCATGTGCATGACTTGAGCGACCAATCTCGGAAACTGAGGGACTTTATTCATTTCATGGTAGTAAATACGCATGAACTCAAACAGATTACGATGATCGCTCTCGTTGAAAATGTCATCCATCTTCTTTTTCATCGGCATCATGGTTTCGCGAACCATAGTCTCAAAAAGACCTTCTTTGTTACCAAAGTAGTAGCGAATCATGGCAATATTGACGCCCGCCTTTTGAGCAATCAGACGTGTTGAGACTTTGTCATAAGGCATGACGACAAACAGTTCTCTCGCATGGGTAAGGAGCTTGTGCCTCGCATCCGTGCGCTCTTTGGGGCGACCGACTTTACGCGTGGTCTCAGTAGCGTTCGTCATACCAATCCTTACTTTTATTAATCATTGATTAATTGTAGAGTAAAGCTTGCTCAATCGGCGAACAGTTAAATTCATCAAATATTAATCATGTGATTAATTAAGCGCTCCCCTTACCTCGGATAAAAAAGCGAACTGCTCCGATATCTATAAAAATTCAGATTAATCCTTGACGCATGAAGCTGAGTGCGGTACTAATCTTGTAACTTATTTTTGTGGAACGCATAACAGTGTCATTACGTTTTTCTCTACTCCTGAACCTCCTCCTTATCGTGAAAACATCGCGCGGGTAGGTTGTGGACGAAAAACACCACATAAAGAATTCCAAAAAACCCGCTTACACAAGCGGGTTTTTTTATATCGATTGAACTGGACGTAAACGATTAACCTGGAAAAAGAGGAAGCAAATATGAACGATCAGGTGATTATATTCGACACCACATTACGTGACGGCGAACAAGCACTTTCAGCAAGTCTAACAGTGAAAGAGAAGCTGCAAATTGCTTATGCGCTCGAGCGTTTAGGTGTTGATGTTATCGAAGCTGGTTTCCCTATCTCCTCTCCGGGTGATTTTGAATCGGTGCAGACCATAGCGAAACACATTAAAGATAGCCGCGTGTGTGCTCTATCTCGAGCGGTAGCGAAAGACATTGATGCGGCAGCTGAAGCCTTAAAAGTGGCGGACGCATTCCGTATCCACACCTTCATTTCAACATCGACCGTCCACGTTCAAGACAAATTGCGCCGCAGCTACGACGATGTAGTTGAGATGGGCGTTAAAGCGGTTAAGCATGCGCGTAACTACACCGACGACGTCGAGTTCTCATGTGAAGATGCAGGTCGTACTCCTATCGATAACTTGTGTCGTATGGTGGAAGCGGCTATCGATGCTGGCGCTCGCACCATCAACATCCCAGACACAGTAGGATACACCGTCCCAAATGAGTTCGGTGGCATCATCCAGACACTTTTCAATCGCGTTCCAAACATCGACAAAGCCATCATCTCTGTGCACTGTCACGATGACTTGGGTATGTCAGTGGCTAACTCAATCGCAGCCGTGCAAGCTGGTGCTCGTCAGATCGAAGGGACCATCAATGGTATCGGTGAACGTGCAGGTAACTGCTCGCTAGAAGAAATTGCGATGATCATCAAGACGCGCCAAGAGTTCTTAGGCGTTCACACCGGTCTTCAGCACCAAGAAATCCACCGCACCAGTAAGCTAGTGTCTCAGCTATGTAATATGCCGATTCAAGACAACAAGGCGATTGTTGGTGCCAACGCGTTCAGCCACTCCTCAGGCATCCACCAAGATGGCATGCTAAAGAACAAGAACACTTACGAGATCATGACCCCGGAGTCTATTGGTCTGAAGAACAAAGCACTGAACCTAACCAGCCGTTCTGGCCGCGCGGCCGTTAAGAGCCACATGGATTCAATGGGTTACAGTGAGCATGAGTACAACCTAGATACCTTGTACCAAGATTTCTTAAAGCTTGCGGATCGCAAAGGTCAGGTATTCGACTACGACCTAGAAGCATTAATGCACTTTGCTAACTTGCGCGAAGAAGACGACTTCTTTAAGTTGAACTACTTAAGCGTTCAATCAGGCAGCATCATGGCAACGACTAGTATCAAGATCCAGTGCGGTGACGAAGAGAAATGCGAAGCAGCGGTGGGCAATGGTCCAGTTGACGCACTTTACCAATGTATCTATCGCGTAACCGGTTATGACATTGTGCTAGACAAGTTTGATTTGACGGCGAAAGGCGAAGGTGAAGATGGCTTAGGTCAAGCGGATATCATCGCGAACTACAAAGGTCGCAAATATCACGGTACGGGTGTCTCAACCGACATCGTTGAGGCTTCAGGTCAGGCACTACTTCATGTTATCAATAGTATCCATCGCGCTGATCAAATCGAAGTGATGAAGCAGAAGAAAGTCGAAACGGTATAAGACAGATTACTTGGCTCCACTCCTCGCGGAGCCAAGCCAAAGATTCGTTTGCTCGCACAGCCGCGAGCAAACCTAAAAATATAAGCAAATACAACATTTAAGGAAATTAGCCCCATGGCAGGTACTTACAAGATTGCGGTTCTACCAGGTGACGGTATTGGTCCAGAAGTAATGGCTCAGGCTCATAAAGTGCTTGATGCAATTTCAGAGAAACACAACATTACCCTAGAGCGTGAAGAGTTTGATGTAGGTGGTATTGCCATTGATAACCACGGCTGCCCGCTTCCTGAGAGCACGGTAAAAGGCTGTGAAGAGTCGAATGCGATTCTATTTGGTTCGGTTGGCGGTCCTAAGTGGGAACACCTTCCACCAAACGATCAACCTGAACGTGGTGCGCTACTTCCACTTCGTAAACACTTCCAACTGTTCTGTAACCTGCGCCCTGCGCAGATTCACGCAGGTCTAGAGGACTTCTCTCCACTGCGCGCTGATATCTCAGCAAAAGGCTTCGACATCGTGGTTGTTCGCGAGCTAACGGGCGGCATCTACTTTGGTCAGCCAAAAGGTCGTGAAGGCGAAGGCCCGACAGAGAAAGCGTTTGATACTGAGGTATACCACCGCTACGAGATCGAGCGTATCGCTAAGATCGCGTTTGAATCTGCACGTCTTCGTAACAAAAACGTGTACTCAATCGACAAAGCGAACGTTCTACAGAGCTCTATTCTATGGCGTGAAGTGGTTGAAGAAGTTGCGAAGGACTACCCAGATGTGACGCTTAACCACATGTACATCGATAACGCGACCATGCAGCTGATTAAAGACCCAGCGCAGTTTGACATCATGCTTTGCTCAAACATCTTCGGCGATATCATCTCTGATGAATGTGCGATGATCACAGGCTCTATGGGCATGTTGCCATCAGCAAGCCTAAACGAAAGTCAGTTTGGTCTTTACGAGCCAGCAGGCGGCAGTGCACCAGATATCGCAGGCAAGAACATCGCTAACCCAGTAGCTCAAATCCTTTCAGCTGCACTGATGCTGCGTTACAGCCTAGGTGAAGAAGCAGCAGCGCAAGATATTGAAGCAGCAGTGAGCAAAGCTCTAGCAGCGGGTGAGCTTACTGCCGACCTAGCCGGTGACAAGCCAGCATTGAGCACCTCTGAGATGGGTGACAAGATCGCAGCGTACGTACTGAATTCATAATTAAAACACTGCCCTAGCCGATGGCCGTTCAATTCGGCTAGGGGAAGCAAGGAATTAAGCAATGTCTAAAACTCTATACGAAAAAGTCTACGACGCTCATGTTGCCGTCGAAGCAGAGGGCGAAAACCCAATTCTTTATATCGACCGTCACTTGGTTCATGAAGTGACTTCACCACAAGCTTTCGATGGCTTGCGTGAAAAAGGTCGTAAAGTGCGCCAAGTAGGCAAAACTTTTGCCACTATGGACCACAATGTGTCAACCACGACCAAAGACATCAACGCCTCTGGTGAGATGGCGCGTATCCAAATGGAAACGCTATCGAAAAACTGTGAAGAGTTTGGTGTGACGCTTTACGACATCAACCACAAATACCAAGGCATCGTGCACGTAATGGGCCCTGAGCTAGGCATTACACTGCCAGCGATGACAATCGTATGTGGTGACTCTCATACCGCGACTCACGGCGCATTTGGCTCACTTGCCTTCGGTATCGGTACTTCAGAGGTTGAGCACGTTCTAGCGACGCAAACTCTAAAACAATCGCGCGCTAAAACTATGAAGATTGAAGTGCAAGGCAAAGTGGCACCAGGCGTAACAGCGAAAGACATCGTTCTCGCGATCATCGGCGAAACAACAGCCGCTGGCGGTACGGGATACGTCGTTGAGTTCTGTGGTGAAGCCATCACTGACCTTTCCATGGAAGGTCGCATGACGGTATGTAACATGGCTATCGAGCTGGGCGCGAAAGCGGGCCTTATCGCACCAGATGAGACCACTTTTGAGTACCTAAAAGGTCGTAAATTTGCGCCTCAAGGTGCTGAGTGGGATGCGGCGGTTGAGTACTGGAAAACGTTCAAAACCGATGCTGACGCAACCTTTGATGCGGTAGTCACACTAAACGGTGCTGACATTAAGCCTCAAGTCACTTGGGGTACCAACCCTGGTCAAGTTATCGCGGTTGATCAGCCTATTCCAGCTCCAGAAAGCTTCGCCGATCCTGTAGAGAAAGCATCAGCAGAAAAAGCGCTGGCTTACATGGGTCTAGAGGCAGGCAAATCGCTAAAAGATTACAAAGTCGACAAGGTATTTGTTGGCTCTTGTACTAACTCTCGTATCGAAGACATGCGTGCGGCGGCAGAAATTGCCAAAGGTCGTCAGGTTGCTTCTCATGTTCAAGCACTTATCGTTCCTGGCTCTGAGCAAGTGAAAGCTCAGGCAGAAGCGGAAGGTTTAGACGCTATCTTCAAGGATGCAGGCTTCGAATGGCGCCTACCGGGCTGCTCTATGTGTCTTGCCATGAACAATGACCGTTTAGGCCCACAAGAGCGCTGTGCATCGACCAGTAACCGTAACTTCGAAGGTCGCCAAGGCCGTGATGGTCGTACGCACCTAGTAAGCCCGGCAATGGCCGCTGCAGCCGCTATTGCTGGACATTTCGTTGATATCAGAGAGCTAGACTAAGAAGGAACATACCATGTCAGGATTTAAACAACACACCGGCTTAGTCGTGCCTCTTGATGCTGCCAACGTCGATACCGATGCGATTATCCCTAAGCAGTTTCTGCAAAAGGTTACGCGTACAGGTTTTGGTCAGCACCTATTTCACGACTGGCGCTTCCTAGACGATGCGGGCAAACAAGATAACCCAGAGTTTGTCATGAACGCGCCTCGTTACCAGGGTGCAAGCATTCTGCTTGCTCGCGAAAACTTCGGTTGTGGTTCATCTCGTGAGCACGCCCCTTGGGCACTGGCGGATTACGGCATCCAAGTAATGATTGCACCAAGTTTCGCAGACATCTTCTACGGCAACTCTATCAATAACCAGATGGTGCCAGTTCGTCTGACAGAACAAGAAGTTGATGAGCTATTTAGCTATGTTGAAGCCAATGAAGGTGCTGAGATCACCGTTGATCTAGAAGCGATGAAAGTGACCGCAAATGGTCAATCTTATAGCTTTGAGATCGATGAATTCCGCCGTCACTGCCTACTGAACGGCCTAGACAACATCGGTCTAACGCTTCAACACGAAGAGAAGATCGCGGCTTATGAAGCGAAGATCCCAAGCTTCTTAAAATAATCTGCTAACGAATTAGTTGAACTATCCAATCCCAGCCCTACTTTCTTAAGTAAGGCTGGGATTTTTTTATATCGTTTGTCACTGTGCTGAAAGAACTCGGCTCTGAATCGGGTCTTTTGGATTAATCACTTAACGGAATGGATATTCGCTATGCTACGTGTTCTCTCTTTGGTTTTTCTCATGTTTGCCACCAGTGTGTTTGCGGCACCAAAATCTGAGCTTTGGTCGTATTGGGATAAAAGTAATGACAGCAACACGCAAAGTGTTTCGCACCAAGCATGGCAGAGCTTTCTAGACCGATACTTGGTCAATGAAGGCGAGAATACCCTAGTGCGCTATGTCCGTGTATCTCCCAACGATAAGCAAGCGCTCAAAACCTATATTAGTGATCTAGCTCGAATCGACCCAAGACAACTTAGCCGCGCTGAGCAGTACGCCTACTGGGTAAACCTCTACAACGCCATCACGGTTGATTTGATCCTAGATGAGTACCCTGTGAAATCCATCACTAAGCTTGGCGGCTTATTTAGCTTTGGTCCATGGGGTGATGAAGTGATAAGTATTACTGGGCAAGCGCTCACCTTAAACGATATTGAGCACCGCATCCTGCGCCCGATTTGGAACGATCCTAGAACGCATTATGCGGTCAACTGTGCCAGCCTAGGTTGCCCGAATCTGCAGACTCAGGCATTTACCGCAGACAACACGGAAGCACTGCTAGAGAGTGCCGCCGATACTTTTGTGAACTCATCGAAAGGCGCTAGCATTTCGGGAAATACCATCACTTTGTCGTCGATTTATGAATGGTTTGAGGCAGACTTTGTGCAGGATGGTGGTGCATTGAAGCATATGGCGAAGTATCGCCCTGATCTTGCCAGTTTCGATGGCAAGATCAAATACGATTACGATTGGGACTTAAACAAGAAGTAAGGGTTAAAAGCTTGAGCCTGGCTGTTTTAAGAATTCAATCTCTTCTGCGGTAGACTCCCTACCTAAAATCTCATTTCGGTGAGGGTATCGTCCGAAGCGTTCAATAATCGCTTTGTGGCGATACTCAAATTCCAGGTTGTTTTCGATTCCATTGCTTTTAAACAGTTGTACCGCTTCCTCATGTATTTTCAACGATTCGCTGTGCATGTAGGGCATATAAAGAAAGGTGCGCTGTTCAGCTGAAAGTATTTCGTCAGCGCCGCTCAAGACAGCCTCTTGTGCCAATGCCAAAGCCATAGGATCCGAAGCAAAAGACTCGGGCGTGCCTCTATGCAGGTTTCGAGAAAACTGATCGAGCACAATCACTTCTGCAAGCCTGCCTTCAGCCGATGAGCGCCAATGATAAAGCTCTCCTTGGCACGCTTGTTCATGAAGCGCTCCAAACCTTTCAGCAATCACCTCATCCAGTGCTCTGTCCCCAGAAAACCAATCCTTTGGCGATAACTCTTGAAACCAAAAATCGAGTACATCCTTGTCCGTTAGCATTACTTGAATCCTTTCACTTTTTTGATGAGATCATAAGCGTTTTGGATCTCTTGAGATTTCTCTTTCGCCATATTCATCATCTCTGGCGGTAGACCCTTCGCCATGAGTTTATCAGGGTGATGTTCGTTCATTAGCTTACGATAAGCTCGTTTAACAGCTTTGGCATCCGCTTCTTCAGAAATCCCGAGAACATCATAGGCATCAGAGAGCTGTGACGCACTGCTTGCTTGTTGCCAACTGCCACCACTTTGCTGCCCACCTTGATAGTGACCCCCACCAAAGTTGCCACCGCCCTGTTGGAAGCGAAACGCGGCTTCTTGCATACGCAGGCGCTGCTCGAGCTGTTGTGCTGAGAAACCGAGACCTTGCGCTATGCGGTGTAATACTTCGCGCTCTGTTGGGTGAACACTGCCATCTGCGAACGCAGCTGAGATTTGAAGCTCAAGGAAGAACTGCAAAAGGTCATGGCGACCGCCAGATGAAATACGTACTTTATCTAGGACTCGCTCAAGCGGAAAATCCGCAGATTTACCCTCACGGAAGGCCTCTTGTGCGGCACGTTTTTGCTCGCTGTTGAGGTTCATGCGATCCATCATGATGGTGGCAAGCTGGATCTCTTCGCGTGTTACCTGACCTTTCGCCTTCGCCACATGGCCCATAACAGCATACGCTGCATTAAGAAACTCTTCTTGGCGCTGCGCCTGATCTGCGCCACCAAAACCGCCACGTGCGAAACCGGACTGATTTAAACGTCGAGCTTTGTCAAACTGATGCCCTAAAAACAAGCCAAACAGCGCCCCTAACGGTCCGCCAAACAACATGCCGAAAAATACGCCTAAAATTTTACCTATCATGTGATGTATGTGCTCTTTATTTATGAATTTTTGCGCTGATTCGCAGTCTACTAGTGTCGTTGAGGTCAATTTCCTTTATGATAGAGACCGTCTTATAAACGATTCAATATCAATCGAATTCAACTGAATGAATCAAGTTAAACAGGATAGTACAACTCGATGTCACGTTTTTCCCGCACCTATCTAGCGGCCTCTATTGGTGCTGCGCTGCTAGTGTCTTACGCACATGCCGAAGAAACATCGAAAAACAGTGGGCAACCTATGCCACCAGCAGAGCAATGCTCCGTTGATACTGCACAAAGTTCAGATTCCAATCAAGAGCCAATCAACATTGAAGCGGACTCTTTAGAAGCGATCAATGGACAAAGAGCCACGTACAAAGGCGATGTTGTTGTTATTCAGGGCAACAAAACCATTACTGCGGACAGTGTTACCCTGCACCAAGATGACAATGTTGTCGTCGCAGAAGGTAACGTCACCTTGGATGACGGCCAGTTTAATGCTGTGTCTGACAAAATCACCAACGATCTAAACAAAGACGAGATTACCGCCGAAAACACCCAGTATAAGATGCTATGTGGCGGCGGACGTGGTGATGCGGTGTATATTTCTAAGACTGGCAAATCCATGTACCAGATTAGTGATGGCTCGATTACCACTTGTCCTGAAGACGATAACTCTTGGCGCTTCCTTGCCGATGACATCAAAGTTGACCAAGAAAAAGAGGTAGCGACACTTTACGGAAGCCGTGTAGAAGTCAAAGACGTGCCGATTTTTTATATGCCGTATATGACTATGCCGACCAGCAACAAACGAAAAACTGGTGTCTTATTCCCTTCAGTGTCGCTTGGTTCAAAGAACGGTTTAGAACTGCAAATTCCAGTTTATTGGAACCTTGCTCCTAATTATGACTTGCTTACCACATTCCATTACATGCAATCACGTGGTTTGCAGTTAAAGGGCGATTTCCGCTATTTGACGGAGACAAGCGGCGGAACCTTTAAAGGCGAATATCTAGCTGACGACCAAAAATATCCTGAAAAAGATCAACGTTGGGCGTTTCAGTACAAGAATAACAGTGCCTTTAATCAGCACTGGAGACTCGACTTAGACTACTCACAAGTCAGCGATAATGACTACTTCCAAGATCTTGACTCAAGTATTGGTAGTCGTTCTGAAGGTCAGCTGTCTCAAAAAGGTACCGTTGCCTATCGTGATGAATTTTGGGATGCAGCGCTCACCGTTCAAGACTTCCAGATCTTGGTTGATGATACCAACCCATATCAGTTGATGCCTCAGTTTGAATTCAACTACTACCGACCAGAGATATACAAACATTTAAACTTTGACTTTATCAGTCATGTTTCACGCTTTGAGACCGAAGACCAAGACAAGCCATCGGCTACGCGCCTTCATTTAGAGCCTGGTATAGTTTTGCCACTCTCAAATACTTGGGGTACCTGGACGACTGAAGCGCGTTATATGCTAACGCAATACGATCAGAACATTGATGGCTTGAACCTCACTGAACTCGGCCCACTCGAGGAGCGCGTCACTAGGACCCTGCCTGAGTTTAGAACTCATGCGGGTATGGTATTTGAACGTGATACCGCGCTTTTCAACGGCTATACTCAAACTCTCGAACCTCAGGTTCAGTATCTATACGTTCCAGAAGTCGATCAAAGCAACATCTATAATTACGATACAACCCTACTTCAGACCGATTACTACGGTTTGTTCCGAAGTCGTCGTTTTAGTGGTGTAGATAAAATTGCTGCTGCCAACCAAATAAGCTACGGTGCGACGTCTCGTTTCTATGATGGTGGACAAAAAGAACGCCTAGCAATCTCATTCGGTCAGATCTACTACCTAGATCCGGCGAGTAAGAATCCAAACAACGTATCTGACGGAGATTCGTCAAATTACTCTTCATGGGCCATTGAGACCGACTTTAACTACGATGATCGTGTCTTTTATCACGGCGGAATCCAGTACGATATCGACTCCTCGTCAGTGTCATTAGCAAACAGTGCCATTGAATATCGAGTCGACGATGACTTCATTCAAGCCAACTATCGCTACGTCACAAAGGAATACATTGAGAGCATCAATGCCTACAGCAATGATGAGCTTTCTAAGCTGACAAGAAATGGTATTAACCAAGTTGGTCTAATGGGTGGGTATCAAATCAACCGAAACTGGATCGCCACAGGTCAATACTATTACGACATGACCGAAAGAGTATCGATCGAATGGCTAGCAAAACTGGAGTACCACTCCGATTGTTGGTATTTTGGGCTCGACTACAGCCGCCAACTGCGTAGCTGGGAATCTGGGATCGTCGGCATCGGTGGTGCTAACTTTGAGGACAACGTTCGATTTAACTTTGGTATCACAGGTCTAGGTGGCAGTTCGAAAGCACCTGAGCCGCCAAATGGCAATGCGCTGAAATACGGTCGACCGTTTATACTTAACGAATAGAACGTACGTGGCTCACACCAAGACATCACGCAAGGAACTTAATTCACTTCACAGACTCTCAGTCTGTGAAGTTTTTCACTGGGAATATCGATGAAATTTATTAGTACACTTTTTTCAACCTGTTTATTGGCCGTACTGTCATTTCAAGTCACAGCCGAGCCTGTTGAGCTTGATCGCGTGCGCGTTATTGTTAATGACGGGGTGATTTTGCAGAGCGATATCGACTCAGCGACCAAAACTCTGACTGCGAACGCTCGTAAGAACAATCAGGAGCTGCCGTCTGATGATATCTTGCTAGAGCAAATTCTAGATAAACTCATCCTAGAAAAACTTCAGCTTCAAGAGGCTGATCGTATTGGTGTTCGTATCGACGATAACCGTCTCTCTCAGTCTTTGTCTGATATCGCTGCAAACAATGAGCAAACTCTAGATCAGCTTCGTCAAACGGTTGCTGCTGAAGGGCTGTCTTGGGAAGCGTTCCGTGAACAGATTCGTGACGAAATTGCCGCAAGCGAAGCTCGCAATGCCATGGTTAGACAGCGCATCAATATTCTACCAGCAGAAGTGGACAACCTATCTGAGCTACTCGCTAAAGAGAGCGACGCTACAGTGACCTACAAAATTCGTCACATTCAGCTTCGATTCAATGATGGTGAAGACAAGAGCGTCCAAGAGAAGCAAGCCGAAACGATTATCGATCGCCTGAACAAAGGTGAAGACTTCGCAACATTGGCTTATACCTTCTCGAAAGGCCCTAAAGCACTGGAAGGTGGAGACTGGGGCTGGATGCGTAAAGAGGAAATGCCAACCATTTTCGCTGATCAAATCAATATGCAAACCAAAGGCACGGTTATCGGTCCATTCAGAAGTGGTGTTGGTTTCCACATTCTGAAAATTGAAGATGTTAAAGGACTAGAGACAGTTTCTGTCACTGAAGTTAACGCTCGTCATATCCTGATCAAGCCTACCGTCATTCTTAGTGACGAAGGGGTGAAGCGCCAACTTAACGAAATCATTCAAAAGGTTCAGTCTGGTGAGGCAAGCTTTGCTGAAATGGCCGAGCAGTTCAGTCAAGACCCGGGTTCTGCAGTGCAAGGTGGCGAGCTTGGTTATCAAACGCCAGAGCTTTACGTACCTGAGTTCAAACATCAGGTCGAAACACTGCCAGTTAACCAGATCAGCGAACCGTTCAAGACCGTTCACGGCTGGCACATCGTCGAAGTCTTAGATCGACGCGATGTGGATAAGACAGGTTCTGCGATGCAAAACCGTGCTTATCGTATCTTGTTCAATCGTAAGTTTAACGAGGAAGCGTCTGCTTGGATCCAAGAACTGCGAGCAAGTGCCTTTGTCGAAATGGTGATCGATGAGGACGAAGAGAATGCAACCAATTAAGCGTGTTATCGTTACGGCAGGCGAGCCTGCGGGAATAGGTCCTGACTTAGCGGTCGCACTATCGCAAAAGGAATGGCCACATCAAGTGGTCATTTGCGCCGACAAATCTTTGATCGCAGAACGAGCACAGCAGCTCGGTATAAGCGTCGAACTCACTGATTTCGATCCACAAAATTTCGATTCTCATACACCTGGTCGATTGGTTATTTTGCATGAACCACTTGCAGTGCCTGCTAAAGCAGGCGTTCTGGATGAGCGAAACGGGCAATACGTATTAAATACCCTAGAAAAAGCCGCAAAAGGCTGTATGAAAGGTGAATTTGATGCTATTGTCACCGGCCCTGTGCACAAAGGGGTGATCAATCGCGCTGGCGTTAGCTTTAGTGGCCATACAGAGTTCTTTGCCGAGGTATCAAATACACCACTTGTGGTGATGATGCTCGCAACGGAAGGGTTAAGAACTGCACTGGTTACGACTCACCTTCCCTTATCGGAAGTACCTAATGCCATCACCGAAGATCGCGTAACGCGAATCGTCGACATACTGCATCATGATTTGGTCACCAAGTTTGGTATCAAGACACCAAACATCTATGTCTGCGGCCTAAACCCTCACGCGGGTGAAGATGGCTGCCTAGGAATGGAAGAGATTGAAACCATCACTCCTACCCTAGAAAAACTTCGCACAGAGAAAAATTATCAGCTTGTTGGCCCATTACCCGCCGACACGATATTTAATGACAAATACTTACGCGAATCGGATGCTGTCTTAGGCATGTATCACGATCAAGTACTTCCTGTATTGAAATACAAAGGCTTTGGTCGTTCAGTAAACATCACACTTGGTCTACCTTTTATAAGGACATCGGTTGATCATGGCACCGCGATTGATCTTGCTGGCACAGGCCAAGCAGACTTTGGCAGCTTTGAGACAGCGCTGGCGTACGCAATAGACTTAGTAGAGAGCAGACAATGAGAAATGATGTCCATTTAGGGCACAAGGCCAGAAAACGCTTTGGTCAGAACTTCCTGAACGATCCTTACATTATCGATGGCATCGTATCCTCGATTAACCCAAAGCCGGGTCAAAACCTCGTTGAGATCGGTCCGGGTCTTGGCGCAATCACTGAGCCTGTGGGCAAAGAAGTCGATAAGTTCACGGTAATCGAGCTAGACCGTGACTTGGCGGAGCGTCTGCGTAATCACCCAGATCTAGCCGATAAATTGACGATTCACGAAGGCGACGCAATGCGTTTTGATTTCACTCAACTGGTGAAGCCAAACAACAAACTGCGTATCTTCGGTAACCTGCCATATAACATCTCTACACCTTTGATGTTCCACTTGTTTGAGTTCCATAAAGACATTCAAGACATGCACTTTATGCTTCAAAAAGAAGTGGTTAACCGTCTAGCTGCAGGGCCAGGTAGCAAAGCTTATGGACGTCTGACGGTCATGGCACAATACTACTGCAAAGTGGTACCCGTACTTGAAGTGCCACCAACGGCATTCGTACCGCCGCCAAAAGTAGACTCTGCGGTTGTGCGTCTCGTTCCTTACGAAGAACTGCCTTACCCAGCAACCAGCCTTAAGTGGCTTGATCGTGTGTGTCGCGAAGGCTTTAACCAACGTCGTAAGACCGTGCGCAACTGTTATAAAGCACTGATGTCCGCAGAAATCTTGGAAGAGCTTGGTGTGAATCCATCAATGCGACCAGAGAACCTGACACTGCAACAGTTTGTCGACATGGCGAACTGGCTAGACGCCAACCATGGTTAATAAAAATCAATAATAGAAATAACGCTCACTAGCTTGCTATTGAGCGTTTTTTTTGTCATATCTGATGGATGAACACCATAAGCTGCCAGGAGAGAGACATGGAGTCGACTACGCCATGCGTAAAATGCCAAGTACATACTAAGTACGTAGAAGAGCAATCCGATCCAGACAACAATCGTTATGTGTTTGCCTACATCATTACCATCAAAAATCTCAGCCAAGAAACCGTGCAACTCATCAGTCGTCGCTGGCTCATTACCGACGCCAACGGCAAACAACTTACCGTAGAAGGTGAGGGTGTCGTTGGTCAGCAGCCTGTGATCGAAAAAAATGACGAATACACCTATACCAGTGGCACGGCCATCGAAACACCGCTAGGCGTCATGCAAGGTCACTACATCATGCTTGACGAAGCAGGCAAAGAGTTTATCGCGGAGATCGAGCCGTTTCGCCTCGCTATCCCTAATATTTTGAATTAAGGAACACTGTGGCAAATTATATTGTCGGAGACATTCAAGGCTGTCTTGATGAACTGCAACTCCTTTTATCGAGTGCTCAATTCAACCCAGAGCACGACACTGTTTGGTTCGCTGGCGACCTTGTTGCTAGGGGACCAAAATCACTGGAGACTTTAAGGTTTGTGCGCTCGTTAGGGTTGTCAGCAAAGGTATGCCTGGGAAACCACGATCTTCACCTTTTAGCGGTATCATTAGGTATTCACAAAGCGAAGCCAAAAGACAAAACCATCCCCATTCTAGATGCCCGCGACCGTGACGAGCTGCTTGATTGGTTGAGACATCAACCACTTCTGCTTGAACATGAAGAGTTTGTGGTATGCCATGCTGGTGTCTCACCACAATGGACGCTAGAGCAAGCGAGAGCCTGTGCAGAAGAGGTCGAGACGGAACTGAAAGGCGCTAACTGGAAAAAGCTGATCAAAAAGATGTACAGCAATGAACCGGATCTGTGGTCAGAGTCACTCTCAGGCATAGAGCGGCTTCGTTACACCATTAATGCGTTCACTAGAATGCGATTTTGCTTCCCTGACGGGCGTTTGGATATGGGTTGTAAGCTTCCACCAAACGACGTCAACGCAAATGAGTATGTTCCTTGGTTTCAATTGCCTGAGCGACAACCACTCAGCAAGGCGGTTTTATTCGGTCATTGGGCAGCGCTCGGAGGGTACGTGAGCGATGAGGTCATTGGTCTAGATACCGGATGTGTTTGGGGTGGCGCGCTGACCATGATTCGTTGGGAAGACAAAAAGCTATTCAGCCAACAAGCTCTTTATTCTATCGATAGAATATAAAACCAATGACTCCAAAGCCTGCCAGCTTTGGAGTCAATATCAGTGTTAACGCTCTAAAATAACAAACTCCATGTTATAAGCGTTTTTCTCATCAGAGCTATAGTGCTCGCTATGAGTCTGTTTCCAACCCTCTCCCCATTCCGGGAACTGAGTGTCACCATCGATCTCAGCATTAATATGGGTTAGATAGAGTTTGTGTGCCATCGGTAGACAATGGGTATAGAAGCTCCCACCACCAATGATCATGGCCTCTTCAACATCACTAACCAGCAATAGTGCCTCATCCAATGAAGTCACAGTATCGACTCCTTCAATCTCAAGCTCAGCATTACGACTCACCACGATATTGCGACGACCAGGTAGTGGGCGACCAATCGACTCATAGGTCTTACGGCCCATGATGACGGGCTTTCCCATGGTACAACGTTTGAACCAAGCGAAATCCGCGGGCAAATGCCAAGGCATCTGATTGTCTTTGCCAATAATTCGATTGTTTGCCATCGCGGCTATCATACTGATGATCATGAAATTATGTTCCTAGTTAAACAATTGGTCGTCGGCGGTAGAATAACAGCCCAGGCATGGCAAGACCAACGGCAAGCCCTGCGATAATAAACATAGCCTTTAAAAAGTTCTCCATCAGAGTGGCTAAAAGCTCAGGCGTGTACCCTAAATGGTTGATTTCCACCATGGCAATCATGGCTTTAAAGGCAAATACACCTGGCACCATAGGGATTAAAGCGGCCACGGTAAACACCTTAGGGTGCGCCAAAAACTTATGAGACCAATGCACGCCAATCATCCCCACTATGGTTGCGGCAAAAAAGGTCGCCCACTCGATAGGCACACCATAATGCATCATGAGAAAGCGAGAGCCATGACCAATTGCACCGCCGATAGCACAATACGCTAACGCATTCTGGGGAACATTGAATACCAAAGCAAAACCCACGGCAGGAATCGCCGCGAAAAACATATCGTTTAGCAGTGCAAGTAAGAGTTCAAATACGGACATCACTGCACCCACCCTAGTACATTGGTAATACTCATTGCGCCAACGATCCCTAAACAGGTTGCGAGCGTCAGCAGACTCGCCATAACAAAGCGAGCGATACCCATGTTGACGTAGCCTTTGATCATATCTGCCACAGAGTTGATGAGCGGAAAGCCTGGAACCAGCATAAGGACCGAAGAGGCCATTACGAGCTGCGGCTGCGCGCCAATGCCATAAATCACGGCTTGAGCGGAGATGAGTGTGGTCACAAACGCAGTAATCGCAAAGTTAAGTAAAGGGTTGAAATGGCGGTGACCAAACTCTTGCCTAACGATCATGCCACACGCTGATGCAAGAAAGGTCATGGCGAATACCGCCCAACCACCACCTGCTAACCGGCTAAATGCCGCGCAAGACAGTCCGATCATTACCACTACTAGCCAGCGGTTATATCTTTCAGGGCTAATTTGATCGATCTTCTTTTGAGCAAGTTGATAGTCTAGAATGCCCTTCTCCATCATGATGCAGATACGCTGTATCTGCGTCACAACACGCATATTCAAGCCACGATCCGGACTTCGTCTCGCAGTAGTCACACAGTGTTCTTTGTATACCGTGGTCACGACCAGCGAACTGGCTGACAACGAGACTTCAACCTCATCCATTCCCGCCGCTTTCCCTATACGGTGAGTAATGTGTCCAACTAAGGTGCTTTCAGCGCCATGGGCTAAGAGCATCTGACCTGCTTGAGCAATCAGTCGAGAGACTGCTCTTTGATTTGGTGCCATGTTTCCTTCCTAGCGATAATTCTTATCGCACTGCTTGGTATCTTGCAGTGCTTAGTACCTGTAAGGTTCTGTATCACAACAATGCAAACGTTTAAGCGGGTTAGTTTGCCTCAGATTATGTATCAGAGAAATGATTTAGGCACAAAAAAACCGCAATAACAATTGCGGTTTTTCAAAATCAATGGCGATTTAGTCGCGAACGTAGACAACGTGACCGTCATCTTCTTCGTCGTCCCAATCATCCCAGTCATCATCTTCAGTGATAACGTCTTTACCTGACATAGCGTCTTTATGGTAGTCATCCCACATGAAGTCGACTTTCTCTTCTTCAGAGATCTCTTCTTCAGCACGCGGTAAGGTCTCCATAAAGTCTGCTAGCTTGTAGCAAAGCTCTTTGGTGCCGTTTTTGTTAACCGCAGAGATCTTAAAGTATTCATCTTCCCAGCCCAGCGCATCAAGGATCTCTTGGATCACTTCATTCGCTTCGTCTTCTGGCATCAGATCAACTTTGTTGAATACCAACCAACGCGGCTTATCCGCCAGTTTTTCACTGTACTGCTCAAGCTCATCGATGATGGTCAATGCGTTTTCGATTGGGTTAGATTGATCGATAGGCATAATATCGATCATATGAAGCAGCACGCGACAGCGCTCTAGGTGCTTCAAGAAACGAATACCCAGACCTGCACCATCCGCAGCACCTTCAATTAGCCCCGGAATATCAGCGACTACAAAGCTCTTCTCAGGGACCACACTCACAACACCAAGACTTGGGATCAGAGTGGTAAATGGGTAATCAGCTACCTTAGGTTTTGCTGCAGATACCGCGCGAATGAAGGTTGATTTACCTGCGTTTGGCAAACCAAGCATACCCACATCTGCAAGCAGAAGTAGCTCAAGGCGCAGTTCACGCATCTCACCTTTGGTACCTAGCGTCTTTTGACGAGGTGCACGGTTAACCGATGATTTAAAACGTGTGTTACCAAGACCGTGCCAACCGCCTTTGGCAACCATGACCTTTTTGCCATGCTCAGCCACTTCTGCCACGATTTCATTGGTGTGAATGTCAACCGCGCGAGTACCAACTGGCACCTTCATGACTTTGTCTTTGCCACGCTTACCAGTACAGTTACCGCCACGGCCATTTTCACCACGCTCCGCTTCATAGAAACGCTGGAAACGGTAGTCGATTAGTGTATTTAGGTTTTCATCTGCCTCGATATAGATATCGCCGCCGTCGCCGCCGTCGCCACCATCAGGGCCACCTTTCGCTACAAATTTCTCACGCCAAAAGCTAACAACACCGTTACCGCCGTCGCCCGCTTGGACTTTTACTACCGCTTCATCAACGAACTTCATCTCTTACTCCGACTACTTCTTCGCTTACCCACCAAAAGGCTCAAGCGTCATCACGACGCGCCTTATGGCTTCATTCGATTATCACTACATTTTAGCAGATGACAGAGACGACTCCCCACCAAGCTAGACCTTATCTAAACCTAGAGATTCGTCTCTATCGACTGCCTTCATTTCAATACAAATAAAAAACCCCGCCGACTCGGCAGGGCTTTTGAATTCAGCTTGAAAGCATTGGGTAATTTAGCTAAACGCTTAATTACTCAGCTTCGATGCTAACGAATTTACGGTTCTTAGGACCTTTAACTTCGAATTTCACTTTACCTTCAGTAAGAGCGAAAAGAGTATGGTCTTTACCGATACCAACGTTAGTACCAGCGTGGAACTTAGTACCACGTTGACGTACGATGATGTTACCTGCAAGAACAGACTCACCACCGAAACGCTTAACACCTAGACGTTTGCTTTCTGAATCGCGGCCGTTACGAGTAGAACCACCAGCTTTTTTGTGTGCCATTGTTAAACTCTCCTAATCGATTAAGCGTTGATGCCAGTGATTTTCACTTCCGTGAACCACTGACGGTGACCTTGTTGCTTACGAGAGTGCTTACGACGACGGAACTTAACGATTTTAACTTTATCGCCACGACCGTGTTGTACTACTTCAGCAACAACCTTGCCGCCCTCTACTAGAGGAGCGCCAACTTGAATGTCTTCACCGTTAGCAACAAGTAGAACTTTATCAAATTCAACAGTTGCACCAGTTTCAACGTCTAATTTCTCTAAACGAAGAGTTTGACCTTCGCTTACACGGTGTTGTTTACCACCAGATTGGAAAACAGCGTACATATTTTACTCCGCTTTTTCCGCACAGCCTTTTGATTGTTATTTCAACAAATAGGGTGTGCGCTAAACTAATCATCAATAGGGCGCAGATTCTACGCGAATGATTACCCTATGACAAGCCATATTTTGAAAAAATTGGCGAAACACTAATCGCCAATGAAAAGTGCGGCAATAATGCCCTTTCACCATGTATTAATCAACGTTTTTTAGTGTATTATTCACAGATTATAACTAATGACTAAGCCTTACTGGCTCTAAGCTCAACCGGGTATGTAATGGATTTTAAAGCTATCCAAGCACTGACTGCCGACGATATGGCAAAAGTGAATGAAACAATACAAGCACAATTAAACTCAGAAGTTAGTCTAATCAATCAACTTGGTTTTTATATCGTGAACAGTGGTGGAAAGCGCATAAGACCACTACTTGCTCTTTTGTCGGCCAAAGCGCTCGGCTACCAAGGAAACGCTCATACGACTGCTGCAGCCTTTATTGAGTTTATTCACACGGCAACCCTACTGCACGATGACGTCGTTGATGAGTCTGACATGCGCCGTGGTAAAGCGACCGCAAACGCAGCATTTGGCAATGCAGCGAGCGTTCTGGTCGGAGATTACATCTATACTCGTTCTTTCCAAATGATGACTGGTCTTGGCTCTTTGCGCATTTTAGAGCTCATGAGTGACGCCGTTAACGTAATCGCAGAAGGTGAAGTTCAGCAGTTAATGAACTGTAATGATCCAGATACCACTGAAGAGAGTTACATGCAGGTCATCTACTCTAAGACTGCCCGCCTGTTTGAAGCGGCAACTCAAGTAGGTGCCATTCTCAATGATGCCGAGCCAGAAGTAGAAACCGCACTGCAAAACTACGGCAAGTTTTTGGGCACCGCGTTTCAGCTCATCGACGACGTGATGGATTACACCTCATCAGGTGAGGACATGGGCAAAAACGTCGGTGATGATTTGGCAGAAGGTAAGCCAACACTTCCGCTTATCCACGCGATGCAACATGGTGAAGCCCATGAGGCTGAAATGATTCGTGAAGCGATTGAGAAAGGCAATGGTCTCGACAAGATAGAAGCCATTATGTCGACGATGAAGCGTGTCGGCTCGCTTAAATACACTGAAGACATCGCATTTAGAGAAGCGGACAAAGCCGTAGAGGCGATTTCTATCCTTCCCGAGAGTGACTATAAAGAAGCCCTAGTAGCGCTTGCTTACATGGCTGTTAAACGTACCGCATAAAAAAGAGGTAGCGGCTCGAGTTGCTACCCCTTTTTGCAGTTAACCGTTGGATGCGACTCAGTAATATTGTTCGCATCCATTATGCAATTGCTGGTCTTCCTCAATTTCCTCAGCGCCGAGCGCCCACTGAATGTCGCTGCCTAGCGGCTCCACAAGCACGGAGTTTGACACTTCGTCAACCACCAACACTTTCCCTACGCCATGTTGGGACTCGACCCACATGCCTTTACGAACGTTTTTAATTTCCATTTTATCCCCTCCCCTAACGCCAATGCTTACGCGCTTATATAGGGTATAGATCAAAAAACCCAGCTTATGAAAGCTGGGTTTGTCTTTTAATCACGTTCTAACGACGCTTAATGCGTCTAGGCGAAATTATTTAGCGAACTCGACACCGATTTCGATATCTTTGTTTAGCGTCTCTAGCATGCCATCAAGCGCCGCTTTCTCGTAGTCGCTTAACTCACCATAGCTAAGAATAGCTTCTGCGCCGTCTTTACCAAGCTTCACGGGCTGAGCGAAGAATGGGGCATGTTCACCGTCACCTTCAACGTAAGCACATTCAATAACGCTCTCTTCGCCTTGTAGGCCCTTAACAAGAGCAAGACCAAAGCGGCAAGCTGCTTGACCCATAGATAGCGTTGCAGAGCCGCCACCCGCTTTAGCTTCAACGACTTCTGTACCAGCATTTTGAATACGTTTAGTCAGAGCTTCAACTTCTTCAGCAGTGAACTCAACACCTTCAACTTGAGATAGCAGTGGAAGAATTGTCACACCTGAGTGACCACCGATCACTGGTACACGAATGTCACCTGGATCTTTTGCTTTTAGGTCAGCAACGAACGTTTCTGAACGGATAACATCAAGCGTAGTGACACCGAATAGCTTGCGCTTGTCATAAACGCCCGCTTTTTTCAGAACTTCGGCTGCAATTGGCACAGTCGTGTTTACTGGGTTAGTGATAATACCGATACACGCTGTTGGACAAACTACCGCGATTCTTTCTGCTAATGATTTTACGATACCCGCGTTAACATTGAATAGATCTGAACGATCCATGCCAGGCTTACGAGCAACGCCAGCAGAGATAAGCACAACATCTGCACCTTCTAGTGCCGGTGTTGGGTCTTCACCTGCATATCCCTTAATAGAGACAGGTGTCGGGATGTGACTTAGGTCAGCAGCAACACCAGGAGTCACAGGGGCAATATCATATAGGGCTAAATCAGAACCGGCAGGAAGACGGTTTTTAAGTAGTAGAGCTAGGGCTTGACCGATGCCACCCGCGGCACCAATAACAGCTACTTTCATGGTAGTTCTCCTTGAGATTGGTATCTCTTATTAATAGTCTTGTAGGGTAATTTTTCATCAGTTAGTAAAAAGCTATAGTAATCACTAATCGATTACAATCAATTAACCTCAGCTTTGCGAGCTCGCGCAACTCGCCAAATACGTGCCACTAAACTAGCACGTAAAGTTCGCCGATAAAACCCACTTTTCCCCTTGGTAATTATGAGGTTATAGCACCTACAACAAGTATGGTTTAAAGTGATATCGTTGGCAGAAACCATGGATAAGTTGGTTAAGATACGGGTTCTGTGCCACAATACGGCGATCACTGCGAGTAGAACGAAGAATAAGAGGCGTATATGCGCAATAACGACAAACAAGACAATCTGGTTCGCGCCTTTAAAGCGCTATTAAAAGAAGAACGATTTGGTTCTCAAGGTGAGATTGTCGATGCATTAAAACACGAAGGGTTTGAAAATATTAACCAATCCAAAGTGTCACGTATGTTGACTAAGTTTGGCGCAGTGAGAACCCGCAACGCCAAAATGGAGATGGTTTACTGCTTACCAGCAGAACTTGGCGTCCCAACTGTTTCGAGCTCACTTCGAGAGTTGGTTCTTGACATTGACCATAATAATGCGCTTGTTGTCATTCACACGGGACCAGGCGCTGCACAGCTTATTGCTCGACTGTTGGACTCCCTAGGTAAGGCAGAGGGCATCCTTGGGGTCGTAGCTGGTGATGACACTATCTTCATCACTCCAACGTTAACCGTTTCGACCAAGCAGCTGTTTGATTCAGTGTGCGACCTATTTGAATACGCTGGTTAAGTTTTAAACATTAACATTTAGAACAATCTATCACGGAACCTCAGTGTTCCGTGATTTGAATCACATCTTGAAAAATCAAAGAATTGACCAAAAATAAACCTTAATTGTTTGTTTTTGTTGATTTATATTCCAAAATATATACATCCCCTTTCATCTCTAGCACAGACAATTCCCCTATTTCTATTAACAATCCAGTAATTTTCTTCCAAATTATTTGGTATGATTGCGCCACTTTTTCAACATATGGATTGAAAAAGATGCCGTTTCCACATAGGAAACCTCTGAAGACAACTATAGTTATTCAGGGCTAATAATGAATAAGGAAGGGAAATTCATGGCATTTAAGAAACTTGTTAAAATCGGTGCTATTGCCGCTGCAGTAATGGGCGCGGGCGCTGTTAATGCTCAAGAGTTCATCACAATTGGTACTGGTTCTGTTACGGGTGTTTATTACCCAACAGGTGGCGCAATCTGTAAACTTGTGAATAAAGGCCGTAAGGAACACAACATTCGTTGTTCAGTAGAGTCCACTGGTGGTTCTATCTACAATGTCAACACTATCCGTGCTGGTGAGTTAGATTTCGGTATCGTTCAATCTGACTGGCAATATCACGGCTACAACGGCACAAGCAAATTTGAAGAGCAAGGCCCTTACAAAAAGCTTCGTGCAATGTTCTCTCTACACACCGAACCGTTCAACATCATCGCTCGTGCTGATGCTGGTATTGAAAACGTAACAGACCTTAAAGGTAAGCGCGTCAATATCGGTAACCCTGGCTCTGGTGACCGCGCAACTATGGGCGTGGTTATGGATGCAATGGGTTGGACCAACGACGACTTCAAACTGGCTTCTGAGCTAAAAGGTTCTGAGCGTTCTCAAGCACTTTGTGACAACAAAATTGACGCATTTGTGTATGTTGTTGGTCATCCAAACGGATCAATCAAAGAAGCAACAACGTCTTGTGACGCGAAGCTAATCTCAGCGACTGGTGAGAAAATCGATGGCATCGTATCTGCAAACCCATACTACGCTTACAGCACAGTACCTGCTGGCATGTACCGTGGTACAGAGGGTGACGTAAACAGCTTCGGTGTAGCGGCAACTATGGTAACCACGTCAGACGTTTCTGACGAAACAGCTTACAACGTTGCTAAGGCTGTGTTTGAAAACTTCGACACATTCAAACGCCTACACCCAGCATTTGCAAACCTGAAGAAAGAAGACATGGTGAAAGCTGGTCTTTCTATCCCTCTTCACCCAGGTGCTGAGAAGTACTACAAAGAAGTTGGCCTTCTAAAATAAGACCACTTCGCAGGGGAAGCACCGCTTCCCCTGCCTCTTTCTATCATGAGTAACACTCAGAACAACAAACACTAGTACACCCAACTGGTGTGGCTATTTGGGCTCTCTTTCCAAGCCCGTCATTTAGAGCCCTAAAAAAACACAACGAAAACTACACGTTTGCATCCATTGACTACAATGTTAAATGCGAAATACGGTTCTGTACCTTTGTTCTAAAGTCACAGACCTAAAAAATAATAAAGGACAACGTACATGACGCAGACAACACAACCGTCGCAAGATGTGCAAGACATGGTCGCACAAGCCGACACTGGAGCAAGAAGCCCGAAAGGGATACCCGCCAAGATCCTTTGGTTTGTTCCGCTTTGTTGGTCGCTATTTCAACTTTGGTACGCATCACCACTACCATTTGTGTTCAATTTTGGCGTACTGAACGACACTGAAGCGCGTTCTATCCACCTGACATTTGCTATCTTTTTTAGCGTTTACTGCTTACCCAGCAATGAAGAATTCTCCTCGTGACCGAATTCCTGCCATTGACTGGATTTTAGCGCTTGCGGGCAGTTTTTCTGCCGCTTATATCTATCTATTCTATACCCAGCTCGCTGGTCGCTCTGGCGCACCAACGACAATGGATATCGTCGCTGCCGTAACGGGTATGATTCTTTTACTAGAAGCAACACGCCGTGCACTCGGTCCACCGCTGATGGTGGTTGCTGCGGTATTCTTGTTATATACCTTTGGTGGCCCATACATGCCGGACGTCATCGCGCATAAAGGTGCGAGCCTAAATAAAGCGATGTCACACCTATGGCTAACCACTGAAGGTGTGTTTGGTGTGGCTCTTGGCGTATCGACCTCGTTTGTATTCCTGTTCGTACTATTCGGCGCCATGCTTGAACGTGCTGGTGCGGGTGCTTACTTCATTAAAGTAGCGTTCTCACTACTTGGTCACATGCGTGGCGGCCCAGCAAAAGCGGCAGTTGTCGCATCAGGCCTGTCTGGTCTTGTTTCTGGTTCTTCCATCGCTAACGTAGTAACGACCGGTACATTTACAATCCCGCTGATGAAACGAGTCGGCTTCCCTGGCACCAAGGCTGGTGCGGTAGAGGTCGCAGCATCAACTAACGGTCAGCTCACTCCACCAATCATGGGTGCCGCGGCCTTCTTGATGGTTGAGTACGTGGGTATCTCTTATGTTGAGGTTATCAAAGCGGCCTTGCTGCCTGCGCTTATCTCATACATTGCGCTTATTTACATCGTGCACCTTGAAGCCTGTAAAGCGGGCATGACGGGACTTCCGCGTCGCCATAATCCAACGCTAGTACAAAGTCTGCTGTCGTTTACAGGAACCATCTTAGGGCTTTGCGTGATTAGTGCTGTGGTTTACTACGGTATCGGCTGGACTAAAGATGTATTTGGCGATGCCGCCACCCCAATCGTGAGTGTCGCTCTACTACTTTCATACATAGGCTTATTGCGGGTTTCTGCTAAATACGCCAATGAAGGCGGTATCGAGATCGATGCTGAACTAAACGAAGTCCCTGACCCAGGTCCAACCATCAAGTCAGGTCTGCACTTCCTACTTCCTATTGTAGTACTTGTTTGGTGTTTGACTGTTGAGCGCTTCTCTCCAGGTCTATCTGCATTCTGGGCAACGGTGTTTATGATCTTCATCCTAATCACTCAACGTCCACTCATTGCCTTGATGGCAAAAACCAGTGACGTCACTGAGGAACTCAAAGCGGGGTTTGTGGACCTAGCCGAAAGTCTTGTTTCCGGCGCTCGAAACATGATTGGTATCGGTGTAGCTACTGCTGCAGCGGGCACGGTTGTAGGTGTGGTTACCCTAACAGGTATCGGTCTTGTAATGACCGACTTTGTTGAGTTCATCTCAGGCGGAAACATCATCTTGATGCTGCTATTTACCGCCGTTATCTCGCTTATCTTAGGTATGGGTCTGCCGACGACAGCGAACTACATCGTGGTATCAACCTTGATGGCGCCTGTTATTGTGACACTTGGCGCGGCACACGGTCTGATTATTCCTCTGATTGCGGTTCACCTGTTCGTATTCTATTTCGGTATTCTGGCTGATGATACGCCACCGGTAGGTCTTGCAGCCTTCGCTGCGGCAGCCATTGCTAAGTCAGACCCTATCCGTACCGGTATCCAAGGCTTCACCTACGATATTCGTACCGCGATTCTGCCGTTTATGTTTATCTTTAACACTCAGCTGTTGATGATGGGCATCGACTCATGGTGGCACTTAGCTCTCACCGTTATCTCTGCGGTCATCGCGATGTTGATCTTCTCTGCAGCGACGCAAGGGTGGTGGTTCACTAAGAACAAATGGTGGGAAACCGTGTTACTACTCGCGCTAACGTTCACCTTCTTCCGACCAGGTTTCTGGTGGGATATGGTCTATCCAGCGAAAGTTCTTTCACCTGGGGTTGAGATAGCTCAAGTTACTGAAAACTTAAATGTTGGACAATCCCTCGAGTTGAGAGTCGCTGGCGAAACCCTTGAAGGCAAATACGTTGAGAAGACAGTTCGCCTACCATTTGAGGATGATGCTGTCGGCGCAGACGACCGTATTGCTTCTATGGGTCTAATGCTTAACGAAACCGACGGCAAGATGATTGTCGATATGGTTGAGTTTGGTAGCCCTGCTGAAGCATCTGGTTTGGACTTCGACTGGGAAATCAAATCTATCGTGCAGGAAGCAGATAGACCAATGAAAGAGTGGGTCTTTGTACCTGCCTTGCTTTTGCTTCTCGTTATGGCGATGAATCAAAAGCGCCGCGCTCGTCGTGAGAATTTGAGCGCCTAAGGTAATTTTGGCTCCAAGTATTTAAGCTTGGGGCCCTCTACCTTAAAACGGAACGGATAATACTAGCCAAGCTTATGCTTTACCCTATGCTAGTAGGGTAGGAACCAAAAAGAGAAATAACATGTACAAGCAAATCCTTGTTCCTGTCGATCTGAATGACAAAGGCTTTTCTGACAAAGCCGTCGAAATTGCGGTTTGGCACGCCAAACACTCAAACGCAGAAGTCCATCTTCTGAATGTGCTGCCTGGCATTCACATGTCTATGGTCGCGACCTACTTTCCTAAGGACGCTGCTGCGCAAATGAAGAATGATGTCAAGGCGCAGCTTAAAGCGTTCGCCGAACAACACATCTCTGACGACGTGGTGTATAAGGTGCATGTCGCGGAAGGCAAGCCGTACGCGACCATCCTAGACTACGCTGAGCGTCTTGGCGCTGACCTTATTGTCATGCCAAGCCATAAACGTTCGAAGATCGATAAAGTGGTCTTGGGCTCAGTGGCAAGTAAGGTAGTGCAGAACTCCCCAATCAATGTACTGGTTGTGAAACCACAAGCTGATTAAACATCTCGGCTAACTCTGCGTGTTTCAAGTTAGCTCTGTTAGACAAGTCCCACCTTACGTGGGACTTTTTACTTTTAACGCACTAGCTTGGAATGCTCTACACAACTCGATTCTGCTCTACACCTTGGCTAGTCGCCTCTAGATTACTGACCAATATCTCACACAGTCTAGTAATCGATGAGTCACTCCCCCATGCGACATGAGGCGTTAGAATTAAGTTTGGCAGGTGTTGATTCGCTACCAATGGGTTAACCATCGGTGCTGGCTCTTCAGTGAATACATCGACACCAGCACCTGCAATCTCGCCACGTTCCAATGCGCTGACTAATGCGCTCTCATCAACCAAGCCACCTCGACCCGTGTTGATGAGTAAAGCCGTTGATTTCATCTTACTGAGTGCATTCGCATCAATAAGGTTGCGAGTTTCATCCGTTAACGGACACAGCAGAGCTATCGCATCACTCTTCTCAAGGCAGTCCTCAAATGAAACGTACCCTGCTCTGCACTCACTTACGCCCCGACGCTCAGCAAACTGCACCTTAACACCAATAGCGCGTGCTAACGCGGCGGTAGCTTGACCTAGTGTGCCACTGCCAATGATGCCGAGGGTCGATCCCGCCATATCTTGAATAGGGTGTGTAAAGAAGCAAAACTTGTTCTGACGCTGCCATTCCCCATCAGCAATGTCTTTGTGATAAGCAAACAGGTTACGTTTTAGGGCAAATAGCAGCCCGATGATGTGCTCCGGTACGGACTGGGTCGCGTAACCTTGAATATTAGTGACTCGGATCTGATGTTTGCGGCAGTGGTCTAAATCCACATTATTGACTCCCGTCGCAGCAACGGCGATGTGCTCTAGTCGAGATGCTGTGTTTAGCGCTTCTTCTCCAAGGTACACCTTATTGCTGATCACAATATCGGCATCAGAGATCCGTTGCGCGACCTCGTGCGGCGCTGTCTCAGGGTAATTGACCCATTGGTGGTCAAAAGCAGGTTGGGGAATAAGAATATGTGCAGGAATCGTGTCTCGGTCTAAAAACACAATCTTTTTGGCGGCCATGATGTCTCCTTTGATATTCACGGCCGACAAACAATTTATGGCCGAGGCAGGCTCTTATAATCGGGTAAATGTGGCGCGGGGTCAAAGTGCTCAATCACAAGTTGTTCAGTCTGCTCGTAGAAATCACAAGGAACAAAAATCGATTGTAACTGCTCTGATTGCGGATGATAGAAACACAGCTCTGAAGCGTGCAGCTCAAGTCGCTGCGAATAATTCATCGCGTCTTCATGAGCATAAAACTCATCCCCAACAATAGGGTGTCCTAATTCAAGCAAATGCACTCGCAGTTGATGTGAGCGCCCCGTGATAGGAAACAATCGAACAACACTGGTTTTCTCTTCTTGCTGAACCACCTGATAATAAGTCTGCGAGGGTTTGCCATGCTCGTAACATACCTTTTGACGCGGACGGTTTGGCCAATCACAGATCAAGGGCAAATCTATAAGCCCTTCGCGCTCGGAAGGCGTCCCCCACACACGCGCGTAGTAGATCTTATGAGTCAGACGGTATTGGAACTGCTTTTTGAGTGAACGCTCGGCTTCCTTCGTCTTGGCTAAAAGCATAAGTCCAGAGGTCGACATGTCCAATCTATGTACCACCTGAATCTCCGGATAGTCGACCACCAATCGACTCCACATACTGTCGTAATGCTCAGCCGCTTTCCCCGGCACGGACAACAGCCCTGATGGCTTGTTAACCGCAAGGATGCACTCATCCTCATAGACGATATCAATCCAAGGGTCAGTTGGCGGAGTGTAACTTAGCATGGCCATATAAAGGTCTCGCGCTGTATAGCTGGGTAAAAAATAAGGAAAACAAAAGGCGCAACTTTCGCTGCGCCATTCTATCAGTTAAATAATGTGTCAGCGAAACGCTTAATTATGACTGACCACAATCAAGCGAAGTGAATCCAGCTGAACCTGAGCCTTGTTGATGTACTCATCTAGCTCAGAGATTTGAGATTCAATGGCATCAATCTCTTCATCACGAATATTTGGGTTAACCGCCTTAAGGGCTTGTAGACGCTCAAGCTCACCATTTAGGCTTGCATACATGGCTTTATGAGCCTCTTCACGCACCACGGTTAGCTTCTCTTCCACAGCACCATTGCCCGCTTCAATCAAACGATGAACATCCGCTTGAACCGAGGTAACGAGCTTACTTGCTAGATGGCGGTTTACTGGACTTAGCTGGCGATTAAAGCCTTCAAACTCGACCTGTGCTGAGAGATCATTACCGCGCCCGTCCATCATCATGCGAATTGGAGTTGGTGGCAGGAAGCGACTGATACCACTCTTCTTTGGTGCCTGAGCATCGACAACGTAAACCAACTCAAGCAAGATGGTTCCTACTGGTAGCGCTTTATTCTTTAGAAGCGATACTGCACAGGTACCAACGCCTTCGCTCATCACCAAGTCGATACCACCTTGAATCATTGGGTGTTCCCAGCTGATAAAGTTCATATCTTCGCGAGATAGGGCGGTATCACGGTCAAAGGTGATGGTTGCCCCTTCATATGGAAGACCTGGATAACTTGGCACCATCATATGCTCAGATGGCGTCACGACGAGGGCATTCTCACCTTTGTCGTCTTGGTTAAGGCCTATGGTGTCAAATAAGCTAAGGGCAAACGTCACTAGGTTCGTGTCGCCATCCGTTGCCGAGATCTTCTCAACAATTTCTTGTGCGGCCTCACCACCGTTAGAATGCATTTCGAGCAGACGGTCACGACCTTGTTCTAACTCATGCTTGAGTTCTTGGTTGTACTGTCGTGAGCCCTCAATGACATCATCAAGCTCGCTTGTATCACCGCTTGCTAGCATGTTAATGATGCTCTCTTCATAGCGGTCATACACCATACGGCCTGTTGGGCAGGTTTCTGCGAACGCATTCAGACCTTCGTTAAACCAGCGCGCAAGAATGCCTTGAGAGGTGCCTTCAAGATAAGGAACATGCACATCAATATCACGCTTTTGACCAATACGGTCCAAACGACCAATGCGCTGCTCCAGTAGATCTGGGTTAAATGGGAGATCGAACATTACCAACTGGTTAGCAAATTGGAAGTTACGACCTTCAGAGCCAATTTCACTACAGATCAGCACCTGAGCACCGCCCTCTTCTTGCGCAAAGTAAGCAGCGGCTTTATCACGCTCAAGAATAGACATGCCTTCGTGGAACACTGTAGCACGAATACCTTCACGCTCACGCAGTGCCTGTTCGAGTTGCAAGGCAGTACTGGCGCGTGAAGCAATCACCAACACCTTTTCACTGCGCTTCGCGGTAATCTTTTCAATCAACCAATTCACACGAGAATCGAATTGCCACCAGCTTGAATCTTCCCCTTCAAATTCTTGGAAGATCTCCTCTGGATAGAGCATTTTCATCGCGCGCGCTTCAGGCGTCATCTTGCCACCGATCATGCCAGAGACGCGCATTGATGTAGTGTACTGCTGAGGGATCGGCATCGGAATCAGATTCACGTTACGGGTAGGAAACCCTTTAATTGCCGCTCGGGTGTTTCTGAACAAAACACGCCCTGTGCCGTGGCGATCCATTAGGTTATCAATAAGCTCTTGGCGCGCCGTCGCTTTCTCTTCATCACTTGCGTTGCTCTCAAGCACATTGAACAGTGGCTCAACGTCTTGCTCTGAAAGAAGTTCAGTGATCTGGTTTTTCGCATCATCAGCCAAGGCTTGACCAGAGAACAAAGCCGTTACTGCATCTGCGACGGGTGCGTACTGGTCTTCTTCTTTAACAAAAGCTTCGTAATCAAAGAATCGGTCAGCATCGAGAAGACGCAAACGGGCAAAGTGACTTTCGCGACCAAGCTGCTCTGGCGTTGCAGTCAGTAGAAGGACACCTGGTGTCTTTTCCGCTAGCGCTTCGACAACTTGATATTGTCGGCTTGGCTGCTCTTGGCTCCATTCTAGGTGATGCGCTTCATCGACAACCAATAGGTCCCATTCCCCTTCTAGTGCTTGCTCGAAACGCTTGCGGCTCTTACGCAGGAAGTCCAGAGAACACAATACAAGTTGTTGAGTATCAAATGGATTATCTGACTCGGCGTAGGCTTCGATACAGCGCTCTTCATCAAAGATAGAGAAGTGCAGGTTAAAGCGGCGCATCATCTCAACTAACCATTGATGCTGAAGCGTCTCTGGCACCACAATCAAAATGCGCTGAGCACGTCCTGAGAGGACCTGCTGGTGAATGATCATACCCGCTTCAATGGTCTTACCCAGACCCACTTCATCCGCTAGCAGTACGCGAGGCGCAAAGCGGCGACCGACTTCGTGTGCGATGAATAACTGATGCGGAATCAGACCTGCACGCATACCACATAGTCCACGCATTGGACTCTTGTGCTGCTCATACTGGTTACTGAGGGCTCGATAACGCAGCACAAAGTTGTCCATACGGTCAATCTGACCAGCAAACAACTTGTCCTGAGGCTTGTTAAAACGAATTTGGTGGCTTAAGAAAATCTCACGCAGCGCAACATTGGTCTCTTCAGTATCCTGACGTGTACCTATATAAGTAAACACACCCTGGTCTTCAATGACCTCCTCAACCTCAAGCGACCAACCTTCTTGGCACTCTATGACATCACCGACATTAAACGTAACTCGGGTAACAGGCGCATCATTACGTGCGTAAACGCGATTCTCTTCTGATGCTGCAAACATAAGTGATACTGTTCTCGCATCCAATGCGACGACCGTACCTAAACCTAAATCACTTTCCGTATCGCTAATCCAGCGCTGCCCTAAAGCAAATGTCATAGAGAGACTACCTCAATTCGTATCGATTTCTTTTTTATTTCGGCGGTAACTCAGCTTGCAATTGCCTACAAACTGCGCTCAAAACTCCGCCCAAATAATAGTAGGTGATCGCGCAAATTTTGCTCGCGCCATCCCTTGGATGAAAGGTCGCTAATCTTACTCGAAGGCGTGATACAGGTCACGCCAATTACAAGGAAAACCTGAGTTTTTTTTGAATTGTCGTGGTTGACATCAAACTGCAAAAAAAGAGTGTCATTTCTGAGAACCTAAGTGAGATTTTTCACTTATACTCAAATTGTGAACCTAAGCGATATGCCACTACTCGCCAAGCCCTGATAGTGGCATCTCTCGCATGGTTTACAGGGAATCAGGTTCAATCGGCTTTGTCAGATTGAACGCATCACGGTTGACTCACTAGGATAGGAAATCAGAGCCAGCGTAGATCCCCAGCCTCATTTACGAGCGATTAGCGCAGTAAACGAATGCAACACGGAAGGACAGTCTGACTCGATCCCCATCCGAGTTAACCGCAAAGGACCAGCGCCAGTTGCGGCAAGGAGACTCTATGGGCGATACCGACCGTAAAATTTTCGTTCTCGACACCAATATTCTTCTCCACGAACCTCACGCCATTTTTTCATTCAAAGAACACGACGTCGTCATTCCGATGACGGTACTCGAAGAGCTCGATCGCATAAAAGACAGTAAGCGAGACGTAGCGCGAGATGCTCGGGTCGCCATACGAGCACTTGAAGATATTTTCAAAGACGCCACTCCAGATGAAATTTCTGAGGGCATTCCTTTTTCGAGCAACCTAGATGCAACTGGAACCATCTCTATCTTGGCAGACTATGTATTGCAAGAAACAGTCAAAGCGTTTGCCGACAAAGAGGGTGATAACCGCATTCTTAATGCCGTATTGTATCTACAGAACAAACGCTCACCACGTGAAGTCGTGTTGGTGACCAAAGACATCAACATGCGCTTACGTGCTAAAGGGGCGGGCGTACGTTTTGTCGAAGACTACCGAACCGACCAATTGATCGACGATGTTCAATACCTCACCAAAGGTTTCCAAAAATCAGAAGGGGCTTTTTGGGAGAACATCGATGAAGTGGAAACGAAAACCTTAGCGAGCAAGACGTATCACACCTTCGACCGAGAGGCTATCGACCCAACCTTTATTAACCAATACCTAATCGATGAATCGAGTGATTTTGCAGGCCGTGTTGCCGATATTGATGGCGAAAAAGTCACGATCCGCGACTTGAGCCAAGAACGGATGCTGTGTCGCCAAGCCTGGGATATTCGACCGAAAAACATCTATCAAGGCATGGCGATGGATGCTCTACTCGACCCCGACATCGATCTGGTGATCCTGACTGGCGCAGCCGGTAGTGGTAAAACGCTACTTGCCATGGCGGCAGCGTTGGAGATGACGATTGAACGAGGCATGTTCGATAAGATCATCGTCACCCGAAACACGCCAGACATAGGCGAGTCCATCGGCTTCTTACCGGGCACAGAAGAAGAAAAGATGATGCCTTGGCTAGCTGCGATCACCGATACCTTAGAGGCGCTGCATAAGAATGACCACTGTACAGAAGGGTCTCTGAAGTACATTTGTGATAAAGCCAATATTCAGTTCAAATCGATTAACTTTATGCGGGGTCGTTCGATTCAAAACGCGTTTGTACTGCTTGATGAATGTCAAAACCTAACGGCGTCGCAGATCAAGACCATTATCACGCGCTGTGGTGAAGGCACTAAGATTGTTTGCTCTGGTAACTTAGCGCAGATTGACTCGCCATACTTAACCCCAGTCACCTCAGGGCTGACTTATATGGTAGAACGCTTTAAAAACTTTGGCGGCAGTGCCAACATCCACCTTAACGGTGTAGTGCGCAGTCGCTTGGCAGAGTTTGCTGAGGAGAATTTGTGAATCTTTCGCAGAATGACAATACTTCGTCATAGGAATACTCGTCATCCCCCTTGAAAAAGGGGATCTCTTTCAGCGTATAACGCGCTGTGGGAGATCCTCGCTTTCGCGAGGATGACGGGTTATCGAATGACAGTATTTGTTGTAGAAAGAGGAAAGTTAGTCCGTGCCGCCCACGGTTAGTGCATCCAACTTCAAGCTTGGCTGACCAACGCCAACAGGCACACTCTGACCGGCTTTACCACAAACGCCAACACCACGGTCAATGCTCAGGTCATTACCAACCATGGAAACCTGCTGCATAGCTTCAATACCTGAGCCAATCAAGGTAGCACCTTTGACTGGAGCCGTGATCTTACCGTCCTCAATAAGATAAGCTTCTGACGCCGAGAATACGAACTTACCAGACGTAATATCGACCTGACCACCGCCAAAGTTAGGTGCATAAAGACCTTTTTTAACCGTTGAGATAATCTCTTCTGGCGAGTGCTCACCTGGCAACATGTAAGTATTGGTCATGCGAGGCATTGGCAAGTGTGCGTATGACTCACGACGTGCGTTACCTGTTGGGTTCACACCCATTAAGCGAGCATTAAGCTTGTCCTGCATATAGCCCTTGAGTACACCATTCTCAATAAGCGTATTGTACTGGCCATGGACACCTTCATCATCGACATTAAGTGAGCCGCGAAGATCTTGCAGAGTGCCGTCATCGACAATAGTGCAAAGGTTCGAAGTCACTTGCTCACCAAGCTTACCAGAGAATACCGATGACTCTTTACGATTGAAGTCACCCTCCAAGCCATGACCCACCGCTTCATGAAGCAGCACTCCCGGCCAGCCTGAGCCTAATACGACCGGCATAGTACCAGCTGGAGCATCAATCGCTTCTAGATTAACCAAGGCCTGACGAATAGCCTCGTCTGCATAGTTATAGGCAACCTGTTGGCCTTCTTCCGTTGATAGGAAGAAATCATAGCCATATCGACCGCCACCACCAGCGCTACCACGCTCACGTCGCTCACCCTTTTGCGCTAATACGCTAATAGATAAACGAACAAGCGGACGAACGTCACCAGCAAACGTGCCATCCGTTGCAGCGACTAGCATCTGCTCGTAAACACCACTGAGGCTCACCGACACTTCTTTTACCAACGGCTCTTTAGTTCGGATATAGGCATCGAGCTGTTTCAACAGTTCTGTCTTCTGCTGTTTCTCCCAGCTCTCTAGCGGGTTTACCGCAGCATAGTAAGCCTGATTATCGCTACGCGTTAGCGCTTTCACTTGAGCGCTTTGGCCTTGCTGTGCGATACCACGAGCGGCAATCGCGCTCTGTTTCAGGCCTTCAAGTGTAATTTGGTCGGAATAAGCAAATCCCGTTTTCTCTCCCGTTACAGCTCGAACACCCACACCTCGGTCGATGTTGAACGAACCATCTTTGATGATGCTGTCTTCCAGCACGAGTGATTCATGCCAGCTGGATTGAAAGTAGATATCCGCATAGTCTATTTGGCGGGTCGCAATACTTGCCAGTGTCGCTTCAATGTCTTGCTCAGAAAGACCAGTTGGGCCCAATAGCGCGTCTTCTATGCGTTCCATATTTGATTACTCTTTTGTAAGTATAATTAGTGTAGATGCTGTTCGAAGCGGATATGTTTTGCGACAGGCATACTCTGTCTCACCTCTTCAACCACATCAAAATTCAGTTCAGCGGTAATGGTGCCGGCTTGCTGTTCAAGTTGGCCTTGAATCTCCCCCCATGGAGATATCACCATAGAGCGCCCCCAGGTTTCTCTTCCACAAGGGTGCGTCCCACATTGGTTGGCGGCAATGATCCAGCACTGGTTTTCTATCGCTCTTGCACGTAAAAGCACTTCCCAGTGCGCTTTGCCCGTCACTGCTGTAAAGGCGGCGGGCACGACGATGACGTTTGCACCTTGTGCTCTCAACGCACAGTATAGGTGAGGAAAACGCAAATCATAACAAATAGATAGACCGATCGCGCCGAAATCGGTGGGTACCATGGCAATGTTACCTCCCGCTTTAAACGTCTCGGATTCCCGATATTTTTTATGACCGTCATCGACATCAACATCAAACATATGCAGCTTGTCATAGTGATTCATTCGCTGACCGTTCACATCAAAAACTAATGTTGTGGTCGAGACTTCCTCATCGGACACCCGAATAGGGAAACTTCCGATGATCAGATTCACTTTATATTGCTTAGCAAGCTCAGCCAGTTTTGTTTGATACGTCCCTTGACCTAAATACTCCGCGTGCTGGTGATAGTCTTCTCTTTGTCCAAACACCAAGGCGTTTTCAGGCGTTAATATCCAACGCATCCCTTTGCCAACCAAAAAAGCGACTTTCTCCTTAATATGTTGAAAGTTGCTCTCAGGATCGGGCCCTGAGGTCATTTGAATGATTCCAAAGCGTTCCTTGCTCATCGAATTCCTATTTCTCCTGCTTCAGCTCCTCTGGCAGCTTGTATTCCCCTTTACTTCGAGAGATCTCGCTAACCGTTGGCGAATCTAATGGTCCTTTAACCGAATAATTAACCTGGGTGACAACCTCTACCACTGGAGAGATGACCGTGGTTACCGCCAAAACAACCAACGCGGTTTGAGGCGTCACAGCAAAGGCGGTGATAATTGGAATACCCGAGGTCATATCCGGTGTGAAGCTCACTTCTGCATCGACAGTTTGTGTCGGCAACTCAGCCAAGCCTTTAATCTTCATTTCACCTGCGACCGCATCCATCATGATGTCATTGGTCACAAACACACCATCACGAATCTTACCGGAACCTGTGATGGAGTTGAACGCCATCCCTTTATCAAACACATCGGTAAAATCGAGCTGCATCTTGCGTATGATCGAGTCTAAACTGAACAGGCCTAATAATCGAGCAGCGCCACTGACATCTGAGATAACCCCTTTACCAAGTTTGGTATCCATCTCGCCGTTCACGGTATTAAGGCGCATTGACCATGGCGCACCTTCCCAATCTAACTTGGCATTCATCTCAAATGGCGCACGCTGAATACCAGAGGTGATACCGAATCGCTCCATCAAGTCGCTGTTGTTCTCACCCTTGACCTTAAAATTCACCTTGGTCTTATTCTGATCACCAGAGACTAACCAGCTGCCGTCGATATTGACCTGGTTGGTTCCGCTAGATAGGTTAAGCTTGTTCCAGACGAGCTTGTTGCCTGTACGTTCCACATCCATATCCACTTTGCCCACTTTATAGCCTTGGAACCAAAAGTTATCGATCGTCAGCTGTGTATCGGGCAATACGTCAAATAATGAACGTTCAAAATCGCTCACTGGCGGTGCTTGTGGGTTCTCTTGAGTGATGATCGATTCATCCTCTTCGGCAAGCACATCGAGCTCTGGAACATAGATGTGCAGACGATTAAGCGCTAAGTGCAGCTCGTTATTGTCACTATAACTCGCTTCCCCTTTGGCCTCTTGGCTATCTAAAGAGAACTGCCAGCCCCCTTTCTTATATCTAGCATCGAAGTCCACATCATGCCATTCGATGCCACCTAAGGTTAGCTCTTTTGCCTCGACTGTGGCTCTTCGTGGTAGAGGAAGTTCTGGCTTAGGTAAATCATCGAGTACCGCTTTTTTATCGCTTGGCGGCTCTTTGAACACTTCACTCCATTGGTCAAGGTTCAATTTATCCGAGCGCACCTGCACATAGTGACCGACAATCGGGCTAATCTTGAAGCCGCCCTCACCGAGTACTAAGTTCGTCGCTTCTAGAACAGGGACGTCTTTGGTGATATCAATTTCCGTCTGATACTTAACGGACGGCAGCTGCAATCGAGCAGAGATGCTTTCTTGATTTCCCGATGCCTGAAGTCGTGCCTTACCCTTTTCACCAAATGCCTTGCTGAGCGGATAAGGATACTGGCTGGCAATGGTCGTTAGGTTGGCATCGAGATCCAATTGATAAGTAAAACCAACGTCATTGAGCTGAATATCGACATCCAAATGCCAAGGTGAGTGCCCTGCTAATCGGCTGACTACTTTGTCACCGATATACGGCTCTAATGGTGCCATTTTCCAATCGCCCACGGCATCAATGTTCACCGCATAGCCCTTGCCCGCATTCTGGCCTTGGAAATCAAGGTTGATTGGCTGATCCAGTAAGTTAGCCGACAACCCTGTCGCTTTGACCACATCATTATCGAACTCAACTCGACCAGATACCTGCTCTAACGTCATGGGTGGCGCATCGATTTCAACATGGTTATTACTCAGCTCAGCAAAGCCCCACGCTCGTGATGGCGTGCTATCGCCTGAAAACGGAATATAAAGCTGGAAATCGGCATTGACGTCACCACTCACCTGCACAGCCGTCAGCGCCGCGCCGACTGAGTCGACTAATGGCGACGCCGTCATGTAATCGCGAACCGCACTGCCTTTGCCTTTCGCTTTCGCTTCAATCTCTAGGTGGCCATCTCCGCTAAGCACAGGAATACGACCTGTGATGCGTTGCCCCTTGACGTTCATTAGTGTTGCAGCACGGGAATCTAGGTGCATGCTTTCATTTTGGAACAGCAGATCGAGTTGCAAGTCTGTAAGCGGTGGCCAATTGGTATCAAAACTAAACTTCGCATCTCTCAAGCCGACAAAGGCTTGGAACATACCGTTGTTTTCTCGATACGGGAAATCAGACAATCTGCCGTACCAAAGCAGTTTTGAGGTTTTTACACGGCCCGCTTGAATGGCAGCAGACAAGTAATCGGTCAGACTTTGCCCCATCGCCAGCGTTGGGAGATAACGCCATACTTCACCGGCATTGTACAAGTCTGCTTCCGCGTAAAAAGATAGAAATGGGCTGTCTTTTTTTGGAAAATCGAGCCTAAATGCACCAAGCACCTGAAGGTCGGGCGTTGCCGCCGTCACTTTATCTGACCAGAGTGACCAACCTTGCTCACCATGATTTTCCCAATGGATATCAACGAGACCTTGTTTGATATTCAGCGGCGCTTGGAACACATCACCGTATGGGAATCTGTCATCAATCACTGATACGCGAGCATAAGCGCGCTCGGTATTACCGCGAACCTGACCAGAAACCTGCGAAAAGCCAGGCAACAGCGCCCACTGTGACATGGATACTTGCTGCAACTTAGCCGAGTATTTCAGTGAACCCTCACCATCAAGTTGGGAGACACGTATGTCCTCAATACGACCACCAGGGTTTAGCTTGGTAAGCCAGTCATTTAGAGCTGCATTGTTACTCAATGTGGTTAATGGCTTGAGTGCATTAACGTCCAATTGAGAGACATTCACCTGCCACTGATTATCACGATTCCAATCCACCGCAACATCGAGCTCCGGCCAAGCAATATCATCGGTTCGAGCGTTGACTTGATGAACGTTTAGTTGCCAACCAGATTCAGATGGCAAGAGGTGCAGTACCGCCGACTCGACAATGAGATCATGCTGCGTGTTAGCTTTTGACCAAGAGAGCTCTGACGGCAGTACTTCAAGATACGCTTCTTTTGCTTTGCTATCCTCAAGCTTTAACCAAGCTCGTGAACTGACTGAACCCGTTTCGATGCCTGTTTGCTCTCTTTGCTCTTGTGATAGCCATGGCGTCAACGACATCTGTTCAACAGAAACATAAAAATCGCCACTGACGCTCGTTAAAGAACCATTATCAACAAAATCGGCACGCACCTCGAGCGCATTGAGATTCACATCGGCAATCGATACCACTCCCTGCGCAAGGTGACGACGCTGCTCATTGCGCCATTGAAGGTTTTCAATTTCAAGCTGACGCGCTTCACCCGAGATCGAGGTGTAATGAATGCTCGAGTTAGCGACGGTAAAGCGGTCCAATTGACGCAGCAACAAGTTGTCGAGTCGCTGAATCAGCTGCTCACCACTTTTGGCTGGCGTTTTATCTTGCTTCGAATCCGTACTCTCCGTTGCTTTTAGCAAATCCACCGAACGAACATCGAGCACCATGTCATTGATGACCATGTCGGCAAGTACGGGTTGCTGCTGCAATAGAGTTTGTATGAGGTCGAACTCCAGTTCTAGGTTCGCCACCTTGAACTCAGTTTCAGGGCTATCAGGCAGGCCAACGGAGACCCCTTGAAGTGAGATGGAGGGGTGGGTATTTCGCCAAAAACCGCGAACATCTTTAAGCGAGACGTTAAGTCCGGTCCCTTGATTGATCCAAGTGACAATCTCAGGCTGGATTTTATTGAGTTGTGGCAAGCCCACACGCAGCACTGTGACCGTGGAGGCAAGCAGCACCAACACGGTCAGTAAAAGCCAAAGAAATAGGCGTACGATTTGATTAACGCGAGGACTCACAAACTTCTCATCACATCATAACAACGTCAAATTGTTCTTGAATATACAAAGGTTCTGCTTGAATACGCACTTGCTTACCAATAAAGACTTCAAGCTCAGCGAGCGCATGTGACTCATCACCCTCAAGCGCATCCGCCACAGCTGGCGCGGCATAAACCACAAAGTTGTCAGCATCGTAAGCACGGTTGACGCGCGTGATTTCTCTTAGGATCTCGTAACAGACTGTCTCGACCGTCTTCACTGAACCACGCCCCTCACATGTTGGACAACCGCTACATAGGACATGTTCAATACTTTCGCGTGTGCGCTTACGTGTCATCTCGACTAAACCAAGCTGAGTAAAGCCATTGATGTTGGTCTTTACTCGGTCTTTGGCTAGCGCAGCTTCCAATGACGTCAAAACACGCTGACGGTGCTCATCAAGCCCCATATCAATGAAATCAATGATAATGATGCCACCAAGGTTGCGAAGTCGCAGCTGACGAGCAATAGCTTGCGTCGCTTCCACGTTGGTATTGAAGATGGTCTCTTCTAGATTGCGTCTGCCTACAAACGCACCCGTGTTGATATCCACTGTGGTCATGGCTTCGGTCTGATCGATGATCAGGTAGCCACCAGATTTAAGATCGACTTTACGCTCCAGTGAGCGCTGAATCTCATTCTCAGTGTCAAACATATCGAAGATAGGCTTATCACCTTCGTACAGCTCTAGCAAAGATTCCAACTCAGGTACGAACTCACTAGTGAATTCTTTTAGGCTCTCGTAGATAAGGCGAGAATCGACTTGAATACGGGTGATCTCTGTGCCGACAAAATCACGCAAGATACGATGAGCTAAGCCTAATTCACCGTATAACGTCGAGCGTGTCTTGTATTTAGTGCGGCGCTCGTTAATTTTGAGCCAAAGTCGCTTTAGAAAAGCAGCATCTTGGGCAAGCTCTTTTTCATTCGCACCCTCTGCAGCAGTGCGGATGATAAAGCCACCATTTTCATCGCAATACTCGGCGACAACCTGCTTTAAACGTAAACGCTCTTCTTCACTCTCAATACGCTGAGACACGCCAACATGACTGGCTCCTGGCATAAAGACGAGATAACGAGATGGTAAGGTAATGTCGGTAGTGAGACGCGCGCCTTTGGTGCCTAGCGGGTCTTTAACGACTTGCACAACAATATCCTGACCCTGGCGAACCAGCTCAGAAATATCGCGAACTTGGAATTGTTTTTTTTCGTTCTCGGCAACACACTCAGTGTGAGGAACGATATCAGAGGCATGCAAGAAAGCCGCTTTCTCTAGACCAATGTCGACGAAGGCCGCCTGCATACCCGGTAGAACGCGACTTACCTTACCCTTGTAGATGTTACCAACGATGCCACGCTTTGCTTCACGCTCAATATGGACTTCTTGTAAAATTCCACTTTCAATCATCGCAACTCTTGTTTCACTAGGAGTTACGTTTATCAACAGCTCTGCACTCATGAGCGCACCTCAATATTTTTAATTATTTATAAATTCTTGCAAGAGCTGGTCAGTTTCATACAGTGGCAGTCCCATAACAGCGTAATAACTGCCCTCGATACGAGTGACAAAACGCCCACCTAATCCTTGGATACCATAACTGCCAGCTTTATCTTTTGGTTCGCCGCTTTGCCAGTATTGTTCTATTTCTTGTTCGCTAAGGGGTTTGAACCACACATCGGTCGTCACAACCACCGATGCTTGCTTTAATTCGCTTACTACACTGACCGCTGTCAGTACTTGGTGTTTTCGGCCAGACATGCTGCTGAGCATAGCTCTCGAGTGACTGAAATCACTTGGTTTTTCTAATACCGTCTCGTCAAGCACGACGACCGTATCTGAGCCCACTACAACGCTACTGGGCTTGCTTAATGCTAACCCGGCTTGCGCTTTTTCTAGTGATAGGCGCTCAACATATTGCTCAGGTGACTCACTCACCTGCTTTTGCTCTTCAATGTCTGGGCTGACAATCGAAAAATCGTATCCCAACTGAGTCAGTAATTCACGGCGCCTTGGTGACGTCGACGCCAAAACAATATTCAAAGAGTGAGCCCTATCTGACATGCCAATGCCTTCTTACACGACGCAGCAGTAAAAACATCCATGGCCAAAGTATACAGTTAATCAGACCGCTCCACAGCGACATCGGATTAAAAGTCACGTCTTGGATCAAATACTCGCCGAAAAAGATGCACACCTCGAGCACCATAGAAAGCAATGCCATGATGGTTGCCTGCTGCCATAGCGCCATGTTCCTGAGTACTAAGAAGTTTAACGCTATAACGTAGACGACTATCGACATCATCATGCCGCGGATACCTAGCGTAGAACCGACAAGCAGATCCCAGACTAAACCGACAAACAGAGCAGTACCCACATTGACACGATGCGGCAAGGCCAGCACCCAATATCCGAGTACTAAAAACAGCCATGAAGGACGGATGAAATCCAATACGCCAGGCCAGGGAATAGTTTGCAGAACGAGTGCGACCAACAACGATGTGCCAATCACCATATGACTGCGAAATGAACTGTTAGCCATGATTGTGTGTTAATCCTTTATTCTGCATTGAGGATATCTTCCACTTCTTGCTGTTGCCTGTCGTTATTTGGCCAGATCAGCAGTAGGTAGCGTAGTCTGTCAAAATCCACTACCGGCTCCGCGACGATATTGGCAAACTCTCGGCGATTGTCACGTTGAACCGATTTGACATGAGCCACCGGGTACCCCTCAGGATAGATACCACCAAGACCTGAGGTGACGAGTAGATCGTCAGGCTGAATATCCGTACTGGTTGGAATGTGTTCCAACTGTATTTCATCAATGGATCCATTACCTGACCCAATAACACGAATATCATTTCGGATAACTTGAACTGGAATCGCGCTGTTCGAGTCAGTGAGCAACATAATTCGACTGTTGTGAGCACCAACAAAGGTGACCTGACCGACAATACCGTTTTCATTGATCACCGGCTGACCTTCATAAACGCCATCAATGCGGCCTTTATCGATCACCACTTGGTGGCGATACGGAGAGGTATCGACCGCCATTACTTCGGTCACCACCTTCTTCTCGTCTCGGACAAATGATGAGCCAAGAAGTTCTCTAAAGCGTTGGTTTTCTTCACGATATTGGTCAAGCAAAATTAAATCGCTTTTTAAGCGAAGCACCTCTCGTTTGAGGTTAATGTTTTGCTCTGCCAAGCCCTGACGGGTATTTAGGCGTTCATAAACGCCGTCAAACATCGAGCGAGGAAGGTTAGCCGCATATTGAATCGGTGCCACGGCACTGTTCAACAAGTAGCGAAAATTTGAGAATGTGTCTAAACGACTATCAGCCAGCATTAAGCCGGCTGATAATGTAACAGCAAGAAATAACCGAAGTTGTAAAGAAGGACCTCGACCAAATATTGGTTTCATGTACGCATAACCTTGATGTGGACTCTAGTTTTAGTGCCACACCAAAACTAGAGAGAAACCATTATTCTTCTGTAAATAGATCGCCACCGTGCATGTCGATCATTTCTAGCGCTTTACCGCCACCACGAGCCACACACGTGAGTGGATCTTCAGCGATAACAACTGGAATACCCGTCTCTTCTGTTAGCAGGCGGTCAAGGTCACGAAGCAGTGCACCGCCACCTGTTAGTACCATACCGTTTTCAGAGATATCCGATGCTAGCTCTGGTGGACATTGCTCTAGCGCAACCATCACAGCAGATACGATACCCGTTAGTGGCTCTTGAAGTGCCTCTAGGATCTCGTTTGAGTTTAGGCTAAAGCTACGTGGCACACCCTCTGCAAGGTTACGACCACGAACCTCGATCTCTTCAACAGTATCACCTGGATACGCAGAGCCGATCTCGTGTTTGATCTTTTCAGCCGTTGCTTCACCAATCAAGCTACCGTAGTTACGGCGAACGTAGTTGATGATCGCTTCGTCAAAACGGTCACCACCGATACGAACAGACGATGAATAAACAACGCCGTTTAGCGAGATAACCGCAACTTCAGTCGTACCACCACCGATATCGACCACCATTGAACCCGTTGGCTCAGACACGCGAAGACCCGCACCAATTGCCGCTGCCATTGGCTCATCAATTAGGTACACTTCGCGCGCACCCGCACCCAGTGCCGATTCGCGAATCGCACGACGTTCTACTTGAGTAGAACCACAAGGGACACAGACAAGTACACGCGGGCTTGGCTTAAGTACGCTGTTGTCATGCACTTGCTTGATGAAGTGCTGAAGCATTTTCTCAGTCACGTAGAAGTCAGCGATTACGCCATCTTTCATCGGACGAATGGCAGAAATGTTACCAGGTGTACGACCTAGCATCTGTTTCGCTGCATGACCAACGGCCGCAACGCTCTTCGCTGAACCAGCACGGTCTTGACGGATAGCTACAACAGAAGGCTCGTCGAGGACGATACCCTGTCCTTTTACATAAATCAGTGTGTTGGCAGTACCTAAATCAATCGATAGGTCGTTAGAAAACATGCCACGCAGTTTTTTAAACATATTCTTCGCTCGTCCTGCAAGAATTAGAAGACAAAAATTGCACTAAATGTACCAATGCCGCGCCATCACAGCAAGGCATTGAAGCAGAAACATTGGAGGAAACCCCCATTTTCTTACAGTTTCCTTACTTAACGCAAAAAATTCACAGGATTTATTGGCGAGTTACGATTAACCAGCCTTCATAAATGCGCTCAATGCCATCCCTTCACCCTAAAAAAACGTGTCATTAAGTCGCGAATGCGAACCAAACTATAAAACCCACCAATAACGCGGCAACATACGATAACCCGTGACCCGCAATCTGGTATTCTATGAGAATATTCCACCACCTTATAATGACTATGAATCGTCCGCGTTTTACTGTTCTGCTTTTAACTAGTGCCTTGGCATCCGCCTCATTGGTTGGGTGTAATGACGACAGTTCGGTATCCTTGGGAGACCCAATTCCTACCGTACCCACCAAGAAGCATGGTCCTGACTGTGATCCAAGCGCAGTATCACAAACCATTCGATTCATACACGTCGCAGACTTACATGGCCATTTTGGTTATCGAGAACAGTTCTATAGCAAGATCAAACAGGCACACCTCTCCGCCCTTGATGACAACGCCTATACGCTGTTTACCAATGGTGGCGATGACTATGAAAAAGGTACGGTCGCGGAGCAATTGTCAGGGGGTTACGCGACACTCGAAGCGACTCAGGCGCTCGCCTTCGACTATCGCGTTATCGGTAATCACGACTTTGCTTGGGGCCCTGAACAGTTATTAGAGTATTCAAGAGACGACGTTGCCACCGTGCTCGCGTCGAACACGTCCTACTATGGGAACGATCCAGAAGGCTTTAACGGTGTCGACTTTGCGATTGCAGAGGTGGGCTGTGTTAAGGTCGGATTTTTTGGCATGACCTCAGGGCCATGGAATGAACTAGACCAAGAGGTCACGCCTCCTGGTGATTTTATTGACGATTTTAGCATGCGTTGGGACTGGAACGACCGTGCAAGGGAACTCATTTCAGCCTATGGCGAGCAGGTCGATTACATGGTTATGCTCAGCCACCTCGGTCACGGCACGGATACCGCTTTGGCTGAATTTGTCGATGGTATTGACCTTGTCCTTGGCGGGCATACCCATGACTCACCCACCACGACTCGTATTAACAACAGTACGGTTGTGTTACCTGACTTTAATGCTAAAGGTTACACCGACATTCAGGTTACCTTTGATCTTGCTACCAAAACCGCGACGACGAGCGATCCTCAACCACAGAGTATTGCTGAATCTTCACCTATCGATCAAACCACTCAAACCAAGATCGATAGCATCATGGGAACCTATGCACCAGACGCCAGCACTGAAATCGCAATTTCTCAAAAACAGCCTTCACGCGATGAAGTTCTAGACATACTTCATGCCAGCCTGACCGATTTTACCGCTCCGAAGACAGCAAAACGCTACACAATTAACGCGAGCTTCCTAAACCGAGATGAGATCGAAGACAGCGAGATTTGGGCCCCTGGCTCATTGACACAAGAGGATTTTCACAACGCCTACCCGATTGAGCGCCAGCCGTCCAACACGCCGGGGTTCAGCGCCTTATATCAGGTCATCGTTAGCGGAGATGAGCTGATTAACATGATTGAATCTGACACTGAGCTTGCCTATCGAGGTCCTGAAGTAAACGATATTGATGTAACGGAAAATTACAACATTGGATTATTCAAGTCAGCGGCCTGGAATCCAGAGCTTTTTTTCAATGCGAGTTACTACACGAAGGAAGAAGCAGAACTAATAGCCGAAGCATGGGAGATTTTTGATAACTATGCGCGTTCACGCACGGCGAACTGCTTATACCTCGATGCCGATGACCTACTGTTTAGCTGTGACCAAGATGCCCCCAACACCACTTCAATCTGGAATTTCTCAGACAGCAGTGACATCTTTGCCACAGAGCAAAATCAAGCCTCGTCAGTGGAACTCACTGATGAACTTGGCGATGCTCTGCTCTGCGGTAGCAACTTGCTTAGCTGCGGCACCACAGAGTCACTTTCGGTTCCTGCACTGCCTGATGGTAGTATCGGCAACATTATCAAGCTCGGAGCCCTGACGGCGTTGAGCAATGGTCGTTTTGAGCTCTCGACACAACATGCAGCGAATGGTGATTTCGCGAGTCTTGACCGTATTTCGAATTACACCTTGGTCTTCGATGCGCTATGGCCAGCCAGTGACAAATACCGAGCCCTTGTCGATGCCAACGACGACGATGGTCAACCCAACATCTATCTCTCTCCAGAAGGAGATATTGGAGTCTCACCACAATATGAAGGTTATTTTGAGCCTAATACTTGGTATCGAATTGCCTTGGTATTCTTTGCATCCAGTGAAGGAGACGTCGCGTACAAGCTCTATGCTGATGGCGAGTTTATTGCGTCTATGCGTTATGCCGGTTTGGGGCAACTTTGGGCGATGGACAGAAGTGGGCTTGTGCTATTTACTGATACAGCTGACGGTAAGTTTGAGTCGGGCGAGGTCTACCTAAACTCGCTCATGTTCACACCTCGCTCACTGACCAGCAATGATATTGCGGTGCTCGGAGGGGTGAAAAACGCCATGGATTACACCCCTTCCGTTCGCACACTGAGCCAATCGGTTGAACGTGCTTACCAAGATGCGCCGGTAGATTGGGCTCACAAGTGGGTCACACAGCGTGCCAAGTTCTTTAAGAACAGGGAAAAATAGCCAGACAGCGGACTAGAAATAGTCCGCATATAACCTTAGTGGATCCGGTTGAAGTCGTGCTTTGCGCCAGTTCGAATCAAAGTGATATTTGAGATAAACGTTAAAGACGCTTGGCTGATAATCGCTCGCAAATTGCTGTGATACATAACCGACAAAACTCCAATGATCGCTGATCCGATATTCAGTATAAAGCTGCAAACCAGCACTGACCCCTTGTGATGTTGACGGAGAGGTACCTGGAATATTGTATGGCGCATCAAACGACGCATTGGAGAATGAGACCGTTCCCCTCACTCCATAAGTCCAATCAAAACTATGACGTCGATAGTAGGAAACGGGCACAGAGAACGACGTATAGTTTTGCGGGCTGTAATACTTACCATGACCAATAATCACTTCATTGACATTTTTATCGTATCCCATATAGAACACGGAGCCTCCTAACGAGAAGGCTTCTTCATCAGTACTGATAAAGTTGTAGTAAGTCCCGAGCATGCCTGACGTACGATCGTTATCGGCAACATTATTGCCTGTCAATTGATGGTATTCAAGATAACCCCAGACCCCATAGGGGCGACCATCATTCCATGAGGCACTCAATGTCGCACCAGTGCGAGTGACCCCGCCAAACTCCGTCGTCTCCCCTGTGCGCTCGGTAACAGATAGGCCTGAATAAGAGATCAAACTCGCGGTAACCGGACGCTTAGAGAGATTGCCTCTCAATGTCACATCTCCCCACTCGGTCACACCTTCGATACCACCAACCCAGTCTGTATAACGAAAACCAACGGGCGTAGTACCAATATCGGCTTGCCAGTTATCCGCTTCCCAACCAATAGAAAACGCCTGCCCTACTCGATCACGCTCAAATTCAACGTTGGTATTGTAGTACGTCAAAGAGCCGCTATTGAGGTACACGCTATCGGTTCTTAGCTTAAGTCGACCATCCCACTCAGGCATGGCAATCCCAAGCTCAAACGGCACGGTTAGGTACTTTGAGCCACCTGGAACATTATTAAACTCTGAGCCAACAATGAAATATGATTCGTGTCGTTCATCCAAGCGATCCAATGTGGCAATAATATCATTGGTCATCCAATTGTCGTCGGCAGCACGGTAGGCGCTACCGATATCACGGGTACGGGCGAGGCCAAGTCGCTCTTTGTCGTCCAACAGCAATGCTTGGCGAGCATACTGTTTCGTCAATGCGTCATTAGGCTGCTCAAGTGATGCTTCTTGTAGTTGCCAGTAATTAAAAGCACTTAGCGATTTTAACGGCAAATGGTTGTTAAAGAAGTTGATATAGGGCTTATTGTTGGTTTGAAGTGCCATTGAAAGGCTACTTACCACCTGCTCATCACTGAGTTCGAATACACGCTGAGCCTGAATTTCTAACACAGGGTCAACATATTCGGGTGCTGCGGCCAACCACACACTCATTCGGGCGTCGGAAATAGGAAAGCCTTCCTCTAAACGCGCCAAATAAATCTCAGAAGCTTGTTTCGTTTTCTGCTGCGCTAACAGTCTATCTGCTTCAAACAAGCTGTGTCGCTGAGTCATCGACGACGAAAGAGCGTTCCTTCGTTTAGCCTCTTGATACACCGACTGATGGAATGCGCCATTATTCACATCAAACGCCGCTTGTGACATCAACTCCAGCTCCGGAATAGAGAGCTTAGGCACGTCGACAGCATCCATTTCAGCCTGTGCACGTTCATCAAATGGCGTTTCGGACCACAACACGATTGCACTAGAGCGATCCTTTTTCGCGACATTATCAATGTAGCGAACAAGCTCATCACCTCGTAACCCTTGGGCAGCAATTTGCTGGCGATAGTATTCGAGTTTCACTCTAGAAAACGTTGCGACTTCAGCAGCCGTCAGTTGCTGAGCCTCAGAGGCATTAATGACATCAAACGCTTCTTTCCAACGTCCTTGACCTGATAGGTAGAGAACATAAGCATGAGTATGCTCACTATCTTTATGCGCCTGATAGGCGTTTGTCATCACCTTATCAGCCAATCGAGAGTTACCCAAACGCAACACTTGCTCGGCAATGTTTCTTTTTACCCAAGGTAAATAGGCGTTGCTCTCCAGTACCTTTCTAAACTGTTCTCGAAACTGTTCGTTATTTTCTGGTAGCTCACTGCTAGCGGCCAGTTGGTCGTAGACAAACAAATGCTTTACCTCTGCGGCATACGCTTCAATTTGAGCTCGTTGAGATCGGTTCAAGGTGTTTAGCGCCTCGTATTCCCCTCTATTGCCCTTTTCCGGGTCATAGGTTTGCACCCATAGCTGTATTGCTGAGCTACTTAAAGGTTCTATCATTAACGCTTTATTCGCAGCTTGGTGAGCTAACTCATACTCTTGTTGTTCAAGGTAAATTCGCCCTTTAATGTTATAGGCAAAGGATTGTTGGGGATCGAGAGAGATCGCCACATCGACCTGCTGCATTGCTTGTGCATATTGCTGAGCACCTAAAGAGCGCCTTGCGGCATCAAGAGCTTGCCAGAAACGAACAGAACGAATTTCAACCTCGTAGAAGTCAATAAGGTCAGGCGAATCATCGAGTTTTTGTGCCTTCAGGAAGTAATCGAGCGATGTTTGGAAATCATTGGTGCTGTAATAATAACGGCCTAAAGCTACTAGAGTGTCTGGATCATTAGGATACTTGCGGTTTGCCGCGAGCAAGGCGTTCAAGGTCGACTTGTTGTACCGACCTTGCTCAACACTCTCGAACGCAGCGAGCTTACCTCGATAAATAGGATCTCTTCTTAGTGTTTTTTCACGCTGCCAGTTCTGTCTTGCTGTCTCGTACTGTTGCTGAATAGACAGGTTTTCTGGGTGATAACTCGCAATCAGCTCAAACGTCTCCATCCACACTTCAGACATGGGTTGAGTCTGCAGTTCATTCATCCACAACGTACTCGCGAACACCCCCAATCGGGAGTCATTGGCAAGCGCTCGATAGATGGCTAATGCCTCCTCCTCTCGTCCATAGCGGGAAAGGTGCCGAGCAAGTCCCAGTCTAATTTCCCCAACGTCGGGAAAACGCCTATTCAGTTCCTCATAAGATTCGAGCACTTCTTGTTCATACTTTGGAAACGTCGACTTAAGCCCTAAATAACTCAGTTCACTGCTAATATCAGGGCGATGAGGACCATAAAGCTTCTCGAACAGTTCCAGCGCAGCTTCATTCTGACCACCACGCTGCAGTAACAGCGCCTGGTTGTACTGGTCTTGTTGGGTGGAGTGTAGCGATAAATAATTACCAAAAGCAGACACCAATTCTGAGTCAGCGTTCTTATCAAGCTTACCAAATAACGCTTGTGCTTCTTGTAGCTGGTTATTTCGCACCAACCAACGCGCTTTCGCAAACACAGCCTCTGGACTGTTTGGTGCAATAGCGAGCCAACGCTCTACCGCGCCTTCAACTAAGGTTTCATCTTGTTTGAGCTCACCAATCACAATCTGGTTTTCTAGCCAATCTGGCGCGTTACTATAAAAGATCGATGGCACATCCACCGCCCAGACAGAGGCGCTGAAAACGGTCAATGCTGTCGCTGCTATCTTAGTGGATACCACCTTCACCGTTACTGCTCACCTTTTTCTGCCCAAGGGAGCACTAGCTCACCCGTATCGCTAAAGCGATACTGGTTGTCATACCAACCCAAACCAAACAATGCCAGCACGTTGTTGTAGTATTCATCATTACGATCCGTCACTAGATTTGTGCGGATACGATTTGCCCACAAGTCTGTCACGTCCGTTGACGAGTGAATCATTAGTAAAGGTAACAGAGCAGCATCAAAGCCCACAGGGCCTTTCTTCTCTAGCCTTCCAGTTTGAGCATAGGTGTTAAGCGGTGCAAAGCCTTGAGTCATCGACTGCTTCGCAAAAGACGTCAATGAATCGATAATAGGCTGATAGCCATCCATTGCATTCGGCATCATACCCGCCCAAAGGTAGCTTCGAATGGCATTGTAGTTACCAACGTCAGTCGTCTGTTGGTCGTAACTAATAGCATTACCATCATACAGCAACCAATCCGGGCTAACGCCTTTCGCCTGACTGGTTGTCAAAAGCTTAAGTGATCCTTGATAAAGATCTTTCCATTCTCCTTTGGTGTCGCGCGATGCAAACGCCGCTAACAACGGCATTGGAGTATAACTAGGGTTGAGCTTGACCTTATCTTGCAGTTCAAAGCCTTGTTTACCGGGTAAAAGCTGTCTGTCACCTGGCCCAAAAGCGACCGTTTCTTCTCGCAAAATACGTTCAGCTAGCAAATAGCCGACATTCTGATAATAGTCATCCCCCCAGATACGCCCAGCTTCGATCAAGGTATACGCGATCCACAAATCTGAGTCAGAAGCAGAGTTAGCATCGAGCACACCGTATCCCTGGCTGGTTTTTCCCCACAACCAAGCAGGAAGACGAGCGGTGAGATCACCCTGCGCCAAATTCTGTTGAGTCCAGTCATAAAGCAGATCAAACGCATTACGATCATTCGCCACCAGCGCAAAAAACAGGGCGTAAGACTGCCCTTCCGATGTCGTAATCAACCGCTTATCCGAACCATCGACAATGCGCCCTTTTGGTGTCATGTAAACCGCCTTGAAACGGCTCCAATCTTGCCATTCATCTGCGTGCACCACGGTTGTTGTCACGCTTAGCAAAAGAGCTAGGGTCGTAATCAAAGACTTCATAGCTAAGCTCCTTTATTTGCCAAACGTCGCTTGGCATAACGAGACAGCATTCGCCACATCAACATGGTAAATGCAACGACCAACAACAAAGCCACGGCAACCATTAGCATTGGGCGATCAGAAAAGTGATACCACACAAGATCGAACAGTGGCAGTTGACCTACGTAATAGTAATCGCCTACTTGATGGCTAGTGATGTCATTCTGCGTGATGGCAACTGCAGAGCCACTAATAGTATCCGCTCGCGCATTCATTGCACCAAAGAGCAATGGCACCGACGCATCATTACGGGCCGACAAAACAGTAACGGTGCGCTGCTTAGTCAGTGGAGACTCGAAACTTGCAATAGAGGCAAACTCACCGCGAGCTCGCACGTTGGCACTCATGGTTGCCTGGCGACCAGATAAATTCGCTATGCCCTGCGCTTGCGGCTTCTCTGAAACGGCAGTGGCTTCAATGAAACGCCCTGACTCACTAGAGCTCACATGCGCTAAAGACGTCGATGTCAGTTTAAATTTGTCAGCGGCCTGCACGCCAAGAACCAAAATATCTTTATCAACCAAGCTCGCTTCATCCCACTCTTCCAACAAATCGAACTGATAGGCTGGGAGGCCTGTTTTTTTCGAGATTAAACCCACAGTATTCAGTAAAAGCTCGACCTCTTTGCTGCTTGGTTTCGGCGAAATCACAACAGATGTCTCTGATAAGTCGGCCATTCGTGAATATGGGAACCCAGAGCTCACAAAAGAGTGAGCGTTTGGCATTCGGATGTAGTGAGGAAAGCCTGAGAAATCTAACGTCGAGTCACCGTCTACCGCCGCATAATAGATAGACGGACCCACCCCCTCACAGATCCCCGTTGACACGTTGGCTATCTGGAAATTAAACGCCAAGGTATTGTTCTCGGTGATTTTAAATCCTGGCAGTTGTGTTGATGAACGCGCACTAAACGACTCGCTGCCTAAGATAGGCACACGCCACGTATCTTGTTCACCCTCACTTTTGTTCTCATCCAGCGGAAACGCACGCACAAAACGGTCATTGACCGAGATATTTAGGCGCGACGTCTTACTGCCCTTCAGCGGTGGCGAATAGCGATAGCTCAGCTTCATCGGAACGGTATTCGCATTCCATGTAAACAAGTCAGGAGGCAGAGTGAAACTCACTCGAATCGGCGGTAACTCAACGCCTTGTGATTCTAATTGATAGTTCCCCTCGATAAGCTCCGAGAACTTCACGGGTCTGTCAGTCGGTAGCCAATTGGGAGCATCATAGGGTTTGCGAGGTGCAACCTTATTTACACTGTTGATATACGCCACCTCCCCCGACATCAACTGACTACCGGCAACAAGCCCTTTAGCTGCTAACGCTAACTGCTCTTCATCTTTACCAAGTACTAGTAACAGCTTTTTACCCGGCGCGCTGGGGTGTGTCACCATCTGGATAGTCGGCTTAGTGATCTCTGGCAGGTCCTTAATTAACTCAGGGCGTTTGTCATTGGTCGCCAACACGATAGCATGATGGTTCGGCGTCTCTTGTTGGAATACAGGAAAGCTCACCTCTCGCCAATTTGCTTGGCTTGAAAAGTATGACGCCACCACTGACGCTGAGTGCAGGTTTTGTAAGCCAAAATCTGACGGCATTACGACTGGAATGCTCACATCTTTTAGATCACGAGCATCAAAAAAAGGCGCTGGAAGCAAACTGAGTTCATTGGCGACTTCAATATCGCGAACATCTAGAGTAATACGGCTCGCTGAGCCCAGCTCCCACCACAATGCAGGATCGCTAGCGTCACTGCACTCTTCATCAATGCGACCAATTAGCTCAAATTTAATCTGGTTGTAGTTCTTAAAAAAACGCCCATCTAGCTCAATCACTTTGGTTAACAGCGGCGAGTCGCTTTGCGCGAAATCCACCACATCCATCAACTCTTCGTTGAGATAGACACGTAAATGAGAGACACGAGCGCGCAACGCAGGAGATGGAGCGAACTCTAAATTCAGCGAGCCGCCAGTGATTATCTGATCAAGTCGTGATCCAAAGCCTAGATAAGCAGTGCCGCCACTTCCTTTTATCGAGATCGATGACGGACCAGCTATTTCACTGAAGGTATAGCTCACTTGCTTGGTCGAGGTATCTACAAAATCGGCCCACACTGAGGTCGACAACATAGATGCCGCACCTAGTAGTAACCCCGATAAAGCGTGAATCAGTTTCATTCTTTGTTCCTATACAATCCAGCGAGGGCGATAAGAGGCTACGCTTGCCACCATATCGAACCACTTAAATACGACCGTTTTAACCATAGCAGGGCTAAATTCAATCATTTTCCTGATGCCAATCGCACTCGCGTAAAGCATGCTTTTCAAACTCTCTAATGGTTTATCTTGCTCATACGCTTGCTGCCACTTTGACCATGTATCAGAGCGAGCAAATGTACATTGCACAAAGCGCTTCTCTTTCTCCATGGTCATTGGTAATAGCTCTGCACCAATGACGCCATCTCGACTAAAACGGACGACACAGCGAAACGATTCTTTGATTCCATAACGCTCGAGGGCGACCAAAACTTCATCGCCGTTTTGGATATTAATGTTTGGGTCCACTTGCATTCCAAGACCGCTAAACGAAAAATCCTTTAATCTAGCAGGATAGTGATGACCCGATGTCGTCATAAACGAAACGGGATAATCGACATCAATTCGATGCGCCATACGCACCTGCTTCTCTTCTGCAGCTACAGCCAGCGCCACACCCAGAACAATGAGGTTGTACATCACCCAAAACAGGTTGACTAAAACGGTGGTGGTATCTGTAAACTCGTAGTCAAACAATCGGAAGATTCCGACAGCAAATCCTGTCAAATTAAGCAATAACAAACCAATAATGGGCTTACTGATGTCCCAATCAAAAAAGCGCTTATCAATCAACCCGCCTTTAGCGGTCACATTGAAGCTACCTTTTCCAGGTGAAAACAAGGCAACCGTCGTAGGAATCGCAATGTACCAAGCCAATACCGTCTCATACACTTCACCCCAAAAAGAGTGTCGATACTGACCTTGTATACGCGAGTTCGCGACGTTCGCGTGAAACATGTGCGGCAAGACAAACAGCACGATAGCCAGCGCTGGCGCATAAATGATGTAGGCATCCAATATCAAGAAAGCCAGTGGCGCGACCATAAAAATTAAACGCGGTATACCACTTAAAAAGTGCATCATACCGTTAAGGTAACAAAGTCGCTGCTGCCAAGAAAGTCCTTTCCCAAACAATGGGTTATCCGTCCTAAAGATTTGAGCCATACCTCGGGCCCATCGAATACGCTGCCCGATATGCGCGGACAGACTGTCGGTTGCAAGACCGGCCGAAATAGGCTCTTTGAGATACGCACTGCGATAGCCCAAACGATGCATTTTGAGTGCTGTGTGCGCATCTTCCGTCACGGTTTCCACGGCAACACCACCCACTTCTTCAAGAGGGCCACGTCGCAGGATGGCACACGACCCGCAGAAAAAGGCGGCATCCCACATATCGTTACCATCTTGAATCAAACCATAGAACAAGTTGCCTTCATTTGGCAGTTGTCTAAAGCGCGACAGATTGCGCTCAAATGGATCCGGCGAAAAAAAGTGGTGTGGGGTCTGTACGAGTGCCAAGTTATCGTCTTTTAAGAACGCTCCCATAGTGACTTGGAAAAATGCACGTGTCGGTATGTGGTCACAATCAAATATTGCAACATAGTCGCCATGAGTGCGCTTGAGGGCGTAGTTTAGATTTCCCGCTTTAGCGTGTTCGTTGGTTGGCCGTCGGATATAGCCAACGCCAGCTTGCTCCGCAAACGCTTGAAAATCATCCCTTTTACCATCATCAAGGATATAGATACTGATTTTGTTTTTTGGCCAATCAATGGCTGTCGCTGCCAGAACGGTCGCACGAACAACTTCTAACTCTTCATTATAGGTAGGAATAAACAGATCGATACTTGGCCAAGTGTTAGAGTCCTCAGGTAACGCTTCAGGCGTTCGATTCAAAGGCCAGATCGTTTGGAAATAGCTGAGAAGCAGGACCATCCAAGAGTAGGTTTCCGCCATGAGCAGTACTAGCCCCAAGATCATGTCCAGATCTTTATCCCAGTTGATAGTCGATGAATATCGCCACCAGAGATAGCGACACGACGCAATCAGTGACAAGATGATAAGCAACATATTAGGCAGACGCCCTTTGACGCCCCGAACAGAGGCAGCCACTACTGCGAGTACACTGACAAAAACAACCTGGGCAGTTATCGAGAAAGGCACTGTCAAGCAAAGTGCGGTAAGAATCAATAGAACGGCATAAAGCAAACTATCTGGCACAAAATGGTTGGCACTGCGTTTTACTCCTCGCCCTTCAAGCCTATCATCAATTTTTGTCACAAGACGCGCAGATAAGCGCCGGCATAGCCCAAAGAAACGAGCATTCATTGCTCTTATCGCATTGAAGTGACGCGTTAGGGTCCAATCTTTCCACGTGAAGTCTTGCTTGATAACCGATAACCAAAAGATTTGTATACAGAGCCTAAGATTGTCGCCAAAACCAAATTGGTTCATGTCTATCTGCGGAAAGTAGCGATCCCAATCGGATCGCGAGGGGATCTGGCGCGAGAAAGCGACCACAACTAAGAAGCAAAGCAGTGGCAACGTATGACGGTTTTTCAACGCCATTTCAGATACTTGAATAGACTCTGAAAACTGACGAAGCAGATCGAGTGAAATAAATCGAGCAACAAACATGTTTATGAGCGTAGCTGGTTCTTTTCTATCTGAGACAACAACACGGTTGCCAATTGCCTAAATTCCACCGCTGCATTTGAGCGCTTTGCCGCGGTCATCACATTACCAAGCATGGCAAAGGCTTCTTGAATAGCAATATCAAAATAAAGGTGGGCAGAAACTAATCGAGTGCCGAGTAACTCCTCTAGCACCAATGTCATGTCTCTGGACAGCGCAACATCATGACGACACTGGTTTAGGACGAAGTAAGTTGACGGCTTTGCAGCATCATGTTGCAGGGCTCGATTGAGCAGTGTTACCGAGCTAGGTGTCGGGTTAATAACATTGAGCGTTAGGGATATACGCTCCTCAAACGAGATATCGGAAATGTCGTGGGGCGCAGAAACAATCACGATTTCAAACTTGTCTTGTGCCGCGCTCAACATCTCAGCGAGTATGTTAGTGTATTCAACCGACGTAAATGTGGCCGTTCCATGAGGCAGAAAATAACTGCCTATGGGATCTTTCATAAGCGCGCTTTTCCAGCTCTCTTGACGCTTAATAGCATTAGTCCAGCCAAGAACATGCTCAGTTGAATGACCAAACCAAGGTCCACTCAGGTTCTTGGGATCAAGGTCAACCAGCAATACTTTATGCCCCAATACTGTATAGGCAGCCGCTAGATTGGCAGCAACACTACTTGCTCCCACCCCAGCATGAACACCTTTAACAAGTATCACGGACATTAGTGTTTACTCTCCCTCAAGTTGTGCTTCTGAGAATGCTTCAACTTGGTTGTCGTGCTCGACCAATGTTTTACCCTTGTCATCGGTTTGCACTGTGTGGTTTGATTGCAAAAAACTCCATTTACTTTGCGATGATTCTATTTCGTTCTTACGTTCCAAGTTCTGATAACCAGTAGCCGGAATCCCGTAGGAATTATAGATCTGCTCTACATCAGCGGTGTGTTTTTGCATTACCTTAAACGACTCTTACTAAGATAAGTTTGTTCTAAATTTGAGCGCATAGTACACTAATACTCAATTAATATCACTATCACCAATGGTAAATAGGCGAATGATTCAGCAAATCATATACATTAACTCTTGGGAGTCATTGGAAAATTTGTTGATACAAGGCGAAAATATCCCGCTTTTTAAAGCGAAAACTGACCTATTTACCTCTCCACTCAGTAAGAAATTTCTGACATACGATGGTCATTTAACCACCATAAGTAGTGATTTCATCAACCTAAATTTTGATCGAATCTTGCTGTCAGACGTCGACTTGTCTATACCTGACTTCTTAGCTGATATCTCACGAATCCCTACTGACAAGAATGTTCATATCGTTATATTGCTCGATCTAAAAGAAAGCACAAAACTGGATGTTAAATTTGCGATCGAACAAGCAACAACTAACTTTATAAACATTACATTTTTGTTACTAGATATTAATGACGATTATGACGCGAATGAATTTCGTGAAAGTTTACAGGGGAATTCAATATTTATTGGTGAGTTTAAAACTCATCAAAAACAATGTTTTTTAAAAAGTTGCGCTTTATCAGGACGGTAATACTCGTTTAGAGAACAAACTGTTTGTCTTGTCAGACGACGCGAAGTCTCGACCGCAGCGAGGTACACTTCCAGTGTTAGTTTCATTGCAAGCCGCAAGTAAAGAGTTTTTAAAAACACACGGTTTCCATTCATTTGATGGCCATGATTTCCCAAGTTCCGTCCTAGAGACCAGCAGTAAAGCCGTTGTAGTTTTACCTTGTCGTGGATTCGACGACATACGCCTCGTCGCTAAAACCATTCTCGGCAATAAGAACTTATATGGAGACAGCATTCATTTCGTAGTTAAAGAGCTCTCCCCTTGTATTCGTTACAATGATTTTCATATGCTTATCACCGCGGGGGCGCAAAGCATCGTTGAGCACAACCGAAATGAAGCATCACTTTATGACCAAATTCGCCTAGCTTCTATCACTCAGATGGAGGCCAGCTACCTAAACGAACAAAGCTTATTTGAGCAATTTGAGAGTCCGGTTCGTGAAAGTGGCTTTGTTAGCTATAGTGAATTTAAGTCAATTACACTAAATGCAATCGAGCTTTGTCAGAATACTCAGATAGAATACGCGCTGATCGAGCTCATTCCCTATTCCTCAGTGCCACTCAATGAGGTGGTCTCGTATAGTACGATTAAGCGGAGAGGAGACATTGCTTGCCAAATCGATGGCCGAGTCTTGATCTTTTTTAGCTCGTTACGCCGGTATGAGATACACCAAGCTTTGCTTAATGTCTTCGCAGTCTCACCAAGCGAGTTGTTCATCGACGAAATACAACTGATAACGGCTGAAACTATCATCGACCGACTATCCAACCTTCAGGCAATCGACTACCTTGATAAAAGTGAGACCGATGTATTAGGACCTGATACGGCGATACCTATGAGTCGTTACGCTAAACCTGTCGATTGGGATGACGTATGAACATTGAAGATTTTCTGATTGTCGCAGGCTTGTTTACCCTTGTTGGTTTAGCCATCGGCGTTGTCGCGCCTAGTGTGTTCCGGATGGTCGCTAGACTTATTTCCCGGCTCAGCAAGCGCCCAAAACACTTAAGAGAAACCAAACTTTAAACCATGCATAGTACCAAGCCCATTGTTTCCATATCCCTAGGTTGGTGGACACTCTACTTTGCGCTGAAGCTGGCCTTATACGCCAGTGATACATTGAATTTTTCTCCTTTGTACAACTTCAGCTTGCTTTGTTTTGTCGCGATCCCTCTTCGCTCTCGTTGGCTCAACATAGCCAGACACGGCGTTGCTCTCGCACTAGCGCTGCTTTTACTCCATCATGACTCCTATTTGCCGCCAATAGAACGTCTGTTTAGTCAGTGGGATCTTGTCAGTCAGTTTGATAGCGCTTACCTTTTTGCTTTGGCAAAAGACTTTATCTCGGTCGACTTTTTGTTGCTCGGCTTCACCCTGTTCGTGGCTTACCTTTATCTCAATCAGATCTTACGTCTATCGACATTCGTGGTTTTGGGTATGGTCGTAGCGTCTATTCCAAGTTCCTTCTGGCAAGTCTCCTTCACGACCGCCTCTCCACTTGAAAAGACTGAAGTTCAGCCCGCAGGAGTAGCGCCAGAGACACCGCAAGTGGCGATAGATACTTCGTCAGAGGGACTCACCAACTACATTGGTCAGTTTTTCAATCAGCAAGCATCAAAAACCTCGACGCTCACCAATATTGATGCACTTGCAGAGCAGCCTAACTTCGATATTTTATTCCTCAGCGTTTGTTCACTGGCTTGGGACGATTTGGAGTACTCAGGCAACATCGATCATCCGATATTTAAAGAGTTCGATATTCTATTTAAGAAGTTTAACTCTGCCACATCGTATAGTGGCCCTGCCGTTTTGAGGATCTTGCGGGCTAACTGTGGTCAGCAATCTCACGCAGACCTGTTCAATGATAATCTCACTCAACAGTGCTCACTGTTCGATCAGCTCGCTCGCCTTGGGTTTAGCAAAGAGGTTTTCATGAACCACGACGGCAAGTTTGACGGTTTCAATAAGCACATTGCCAACAACATCGGTAGCTTCTCACCGGCCGTCGATATAGAGACGATGTCGCCGTCGCAATACGCATTTGATGGCACCAAGATATACAGCGATGAACAGATTCTCTCGCAATGGGAGCAACTTTCACACGACAAACCGACAGTGAGCCTCTACAACACGATCAGCATTCACGATGGTAACCGCGTTGTTGGTCAATCTGGCTCTCGCTTGGTCACTTACAAACGCCAACAGAAAATTCTGCTGGATGAGTTGTATGCCTTCTTCCAGTTACTAAAAGAGAGCAAGCGAAACGTGGTTGTCGTATTGCTTCCGGAGCATGGCGCAGCCGTTCGCGGTGACCGTATGCAGATATCGGGAATGAGAGAAATTCCCACAAAAGCAATCACTAACGTGCCTGTCGGCATTAAGTTTTTTGGTAACGCGTCTATCGACAACCGTACGCAGTTAGATGTCGAAGAACCCGTTAGCTTCTTAGCCCTTAGCGATCTTCTTGCCAATATCGTCACTAGTGACATGTACCAAGGTAAGTCGACATCACTTGCATCGCTTACCCAAGGTCTGCCGACAACACCAGTCATATCTCAGAACTCTGGAACCACCATGCTCGAAGTGGATGGCAAGCAGTTCTATAGCTTTGACGATCAATCTTGGACTGAGTACAGACCCCGCAGTAATTAAACCGACACGGTTACGTTCCTTGCATAACAAGCATAAAAAAAGAGCTCTATCTAGCGAGATAGAGCTCTTCTTCAATGACTTTGGTTTAATCTTAACTAAGAGCGCTTCCAGCGATTTCTGCGTCCAGGTTTGATCGTCGCAGCTTTCGCTTTAACTTCCGGCAGCAACTGAGTCTCAGCGGCGAAATAACGCCCCTGCCCCCCAGTAACGCCCAGATCTATCAATGTGTGCCACTCTTTCTTAGTTTCCACACCAACCGCAATCACCTTGGTTGGGGCATCACCACATGCACCAACCATACTTCGCACGAAGAGCTGGTTTTCATCTCGCTGATCAATGCGCTTGACTAGGCTGCGATGCAATTTGAGGTAGTCGACTTTTAAATCTTTTATGTAGTGCGTGCTGACAATCGAACGTCCCGCTTGCCCAACGATCACGGTGCACCCTAGCCCAGAGAGCATTTTAACCACAGGACGAATATAGTCGAGATGCTGCACTAAGCGAGCCTCTGAGAACTCAAAGCTCAATTGCTTTCTGACGCCAACCGGTAGTTGCAGCAACTCATCTCTGAACCACTTGAAGTAGTTCTTGTTGGCAAACGGCACCACATAGACATTAATCGAAACGGGCAACGTAATCTGGCCTTGCTTGATACTTCTAAATAGCTTGCCCAGTACTGCTCTATCAAAGTTCGCCTCATAACCGACTTGAAGCAGAGCCGAGTGGAATCGGGATGCCTTCACCGTTCCTCTTTCTGGATCATCGATTCTGGCAAACAGCTCTTTGTGAATCGTATTCAGCTCTTTGCCTTTCTCGTACAGATAACAGGGCTGAGCATAGATCAACAAATTCTCTGGCAACAAGGCTTTATCAAATAAGGTTCTCCAGCGGACGCTACCACGCTCATCAAACGGTTGGGCTTGCTTTTGGAATCGACTCCAGTTATTAACTCGCTGCAGTTGAGCGCTCTTAAGAGCCGTTTCCGCCTCTTCCATGATGCGTCCTCGACGCTCCCCTTCGGAGTACATACTCACCCCGATATGACACCAATTATCTTCATCAAGAGGCGCAGGCGGCGGTGCCTTCTCCATTTGGCGAATACACTGGCTCGCCAGGTTCGCAACGTCTTTACTGCTTTGATGTGGAATAAATATGGCAAAGTCTGCATCGTAGTAACGAGAGAATATAGCATCAGGGTATTTTTGAATTGATTGAGACAATACCTCGCCGACCTCAATTAAGAAGTCATCGGCAGCGGATTTACCTAACTTTTCCTGCGCCTGCTCCCAGTCTTCAATGCTGAATAAGATGACACCACCCTGAGCGCCACTTTCTTGCAAAGCTGACTCTAGCTTGCTATCAAAAAGCATCCGATTGGCGCTGCCAGTCAATGGATCGAGGAAGGTTTGAGTCCTAATGAAGGTATCAAATCGACTACGCTCTTGGCGCGCATCCTGAAGCTCTTCGATTAAGATATCCAGCGCTTCACTGGCGGTGTATGGCCACTCTCGCTCATCCCCTTTAGCGTATTGTTCAACACGCCCACCTAGGATCATACGCCCGCGCTCTTCGAGAAGCTCAGAGCCAACTAACTGCTGGCGCAGCCATTTCACGCCTTGCATCAAGCAAAATACAATCAAGCCAAATGCCAGCGTCACCGACCACATGGCTTCTATCGAATAGCGAACATCTAAATAAGGGGGTAAGGCGACAAACTCTACGCGGTAGCCTTCATTTCTCTCGAGTTCAAAGCCTTGCTTGTAGACAATGGTTCTGTCTATGGTTGGCGAGGTGTTCTTATATCGGTAGACAATACCGGCAGATGAGAGCAACTGCATCTCTATGATATTACTTGCCTGAAGCATTTTAGGCATCCAGCGCTGCATCATGTACGCAGCATCTGGGTCTTCAAGCTCTTTATCTATCACCTTAACAATCCCTGCTAAGTGGTGATTTAAATACTCTTGTCCCATTCGCTTAATCGACAAAGTGCCACCGACAAAGAGAATAAAGACCGCACTCATCACGATCACCGTAACAAAAGCGACCAAGCGCGTGCTCAGCTTGAGAGTGGGAGTTTGCCTCATAGGTTGTCAAAGTCCTTTTTGAACAGAGAAATAGCCAGCTATATTAATGTTTGTTATATCAAATTTAACCAAAACCTTTAAGTAACAGGCTATGGCAAGGTTCTAAGAAACACAAAAAAACCGCGATGATCATCGCGGCTTCTTATGTTCAATACCATCAGTGCTACACACTGATCTCACCAAACCTCGATTTAGAACGGGATGTCGTCGTCGAAATCCATTGGTGGTTCATTGTATTGTGGCTGCTGTTGAGCAGGTTTTTGCTGTGCTGGCTGCTGAACTGCAGGCTGCTGTGGCTGACCCCAACCTTGTTGTTGTGGAGCTTGCTGCTGCATACCGCCTTGGTTCATACCACCCTGCATTGGAGCACCGCCGCCTTGACGGCCGCCTAGCATCTGCATAACACCGTTAAAGCCTTGGACCACAACCTCTGTTGTGTAGCGGTCTTGACCATTTTGGTCTTGCCACTTACGAGTCTGAAGTTGACCTTCGATGTACACTTGAGAGCCTTTTCTCAAGTACTCGCCAGCCACTTCTGCCAGCTTGCCGAATAGTGCAACACGGTGCCACTCAGTTTTTTCGCGCTGTTCGCCAGTCGCCTTATCACGCCACGATTCAGAAGTCGCGATTGTAATATTCGCCACGGCACCGCCGTTTGGCATGTAACGAATTTCTGGGTCGTTACCTAAGTTACCCACTAGAATGACTTTGTTTACTCCACGGCTTGCCATGTTTTGCTCCGTAACCACAGTGTGTTTTAAAATAGCCCAGTAGGATACCACGAACCAACCAGACAGCAACAGCGCTTATGTGAACTATCCTACAATCCAGCGCACGTGTCTGAATATAAGTCTAGCGTTGAAACTTCAGACCTTCTACAAAATGCGCCCACCTTATATACATATCAGTTACTTGATTTGCTTTAACTCTCTCCCATTTTACGTTGTAAACACTGGAAGCCAAATTTTATAAACTTCAATATGCACGCTAGTTCAGTGGCAAAATTAATAATGATTATGAGAAAGAATAGCTATAAGCGAACCATACAACACGTCAGTTTTGGGAAAGACCTAGACGTCACGCAGCGCGTAAATGAGCTGTCCAATCTATGCATCAATAGCATCGAAACTATTACTCCGAACGACTTGCTCAATGTCTCGTCGGGACCAAGAAACCGCATCCTTCTTTTTGATTATGAAGAATCCCTAGACCTATTCAAACAAGTGCTAAATCTGCCCCTTGCTAGCAAAAATTTTGAGACGATTCTCATCAACGTTCCTCACAGGCTAACTACTGAAGAGATTCTCAGGTATGGTCACATCAAAGGACTTTTTTATACCCATGAGGATGCGAGTAAGATTACCTATGGGTTTGGCGAGATCATCAATGGAAAAAACTGGTTACCAAGAGACGTCGCAAGCCAACTTATACACCATTATCGCTATGTCGTTTCGGCGAATACTTCTACCACAGTGGTAGATTTAACCTCACGAGAAATTGAAATATTACGCTGCTTGCAATCGGGTGCGAGTAATCTCGAAATTTCTGAAGATTTATACATCACGGAGTCGACGGTAAAGTCTCATTTGTATCAGGTTTTTAGAAAGCTATCGGTCAAAAACAGACTCCAGGCTATTGCGTGGGCAAACCAACACTTGCTGTCATAAGCCACCTTTCTTCTACAAAAATCAGACCCGTTACTCTTTATTTTACAAGCATCTTTATCACTTGCATGTGAATCGAACTTCACAATATTTCTACTGTCATAACCCAACGTTACTCTGTAGACTATGACGTATTCGCCATCGTTGGCAGTGAATTAAAACTTATAAAGATAAAGGGTCTTATCATGATCAAAAAGTGCCTATTCCCAGCAGCGGGCTATGGAACACGCTTCCTACCGGCAACTAAATCGATGCCTAAGGAAATGATGCCAGTCGTTAACAAACCTTTGATTGAATATGGTGTGGAAGAAGCCATTCAAGCAGGTATGGACGGTATGTGTATCGTTACTGGACGTGGCAAACACTCGATCATGGATCACTTTGACAAGAACTACGAGCTTGAACACCAGATCAGTGGTACCAATAAAGAAGAACTGCTGGTCGATATTCGCGACATCATCGACTCTGCGCATTTCACCTACATTCGCCAACGCGAAATGAAAGGCCTTGGTCACGCAATTCTTACAGGTCGTGAACTGGTTGGTGACGAACCGTTTGCTGTGGTACTTGCCGATGACTTATGTGTTAATGAGGACCAAGGCGTACTCGCACAAATGGTTGCGCTATATAAGCAGTTCCGCTGCTCTATTGTTGCTGTCCAAGAAGTGCCAGAAGATGAAACACACAAGTACGGCGTTATCTCTGGTGAGATGATCAAAGACGATTTATTCCGTGTTGACGACATGGTTGAAAAACCAGAGCAAGGCACAGCGCCAAGCAACCTAGCGATCATCGGTCGCTACATCCTAACACCAGATATTTTTGAGCTTATTGAGCAAACAGAACCTGGCAAAGGCGGTGAAATCCAAATCACTGACGCCCTACTTAAACAAGCAAAAGCGGGCTGCGTTCTCGCCTACAAGTTTAAGGGCAAGCGTTTTGACTGCGGAAGCGTGGAAGGCTATATCGAAGCAACCAACTACTGTTTCGAAAACCTTTACCTAAAAGACGAAAAAGCCTCTGAGCTTGGTAAGCACGCGACCAAAAAAGCTTAAGCAAGTCTAAGCTTACTTAATTATAAAAATGGCCACTACTTAGTAGTGGCCATTTTCTTTCAAAGCCTGTTTTTTTATCCAGTATTTCTTTGCACAAACTTCACACTATGTAATACTTGTCACACTACGTATTACATGAGTGGCAACAATGGACAAGATCGAAGTTAGGGGCGCTCGCACCCATAACCTTAAAAACGTCAATCTCACAATTCCTCGCGACAAACTTACCGTTATTACAGGCCTCTCTGGCTCAGGCAAATCATCTCTTGCTTTTGATACCCTATATGCAGAAGGTCAGCGTCGCTATGTAGAGTCCTTGTCCGCTTATGCAAGACAGTTCCTTTCTCTCATGGAAAAACCGGATGTTGACCACATCGAAGGTCTATCACCCGCCATTTCCATTGAGCAAAAGTCCACCTCTCATAATCCGCGCTCAACCGTGGGTACCATTACTGAAGTCTATGACTATTTGCGATTGCTGTACGCTCGAGTTGGCGAACCACGTTGTCCTACCCATAAAGTGCCACTGGCCGCTCAAACTGTAAGCCAGATGGTTGATAAGGTGTTAGAGCTTCCTGAAGGCTCCAAGATGATGTTGCTTGCACCGATTGTTAAGGAGCGTAAAGGGGAACACGTTAAAACCTTAGAAAACCTTGCCGCTCAGGGCTTTATTCGTGCGCGTATCGATGGTGAAACCTGCGATCTCTCCGATCCACCGACTCTAGAGCTCCATAAAAAGCACACCATTGAGGTCGTTGTGGATCGCTTTAAGGTACGCGATAACTTGCAGCAACGTCTGGCTGAATCTTTCGAGACCGCACTTGAGCTTTCTGGTGGCATCGTTGGCGTCGCTTGGATGGATGAGCCCGAGAAAGAAGACATCATCTTCTCAGCGAACTTTGCTTGCCCATATTGTGGCTACAGCTTACAAGAGCTAGAACCTAGATTGTTCTCGTTCAACAATCCAGCGGGCGCTTGTCACACTTGTGACGGACTCGGTGTGCAGCAGTATTTCGATCCTGACCGAGTCATCGTAGATGAAAACCTCAGCATTGCCGACGGGGCAATCCGTGGGTGGGATCAGAAAAACTACTACTATTTCCAGATGTTAACGTCGCTGGCAAAGCATTATGACTTTGACCTGTTTGCGCCGTTTAAATCACTGCCAAAGAAAATTAAAGACGTCGTATTAACCGGCTCTGGACGCACTGAGGTCGAGTTCAACTACGTCAATGATCGCGGCGATATTCGCGTCAAACGTCACCCATTTGAAGGGATCTTGAACACCTTAGAGCGTCGCTATCGCGATACAGAATCGAACTCGGTTCGTGAGGATCTGGCTAAGTACATCTCTACCAAATCTTGTGGGACGTGTGGCGGAACTCGCTTGCGTGAAGAGGCGCGCAATGTCTTTGTCGACGATACGACACTGCCAGAGATCGTTGAAATGAGCATCAGCGAAGCGATGGCTTTCTTCCAGTCACTCAAGCTAGAAGGCCAGCGAGCTCAAATCGCCGAAAAGGTGATGAAGGAGATCAACGACAGACTCCATTTCCTCGTCAACGTCGGCTTGAACTACCTTAACCTATCTCGAAGTGCCGAAACCTTATCTGGTGGTGAAGCTCAGCGTATTCGTTTGGCCAGCCAAATTGGTGCAGGTCTGGTTGGGGTAATGTATGTACTAGATGAGCCTTCCATTGGTCTCCACCAGCGTGATAACGAACGCCTGCTTAATACCTTGACCCACCTGAGGGATCTCGGCAACACAGTTCTCGTGGTTGAACATGATGAAGATGCCATCCGCACAGCGGATCACGTAATTGATATCGGTCCTGGTGCTGGGGTTCATGGCGGCTCAGTGGTTGCAGAAGGCACGATTGACGACATCATTGCATCAGAACAATCCCTTACTGGTCAATATCTGAGTGGTAAGCGCGAGATCGCTATCCCTGAAAATCGCACCCCGATGGATCCGAAAAAGGTAGTCACGCTACAAGGCGCGACGGGTAACAACCTAAAAAATGTCGACCTTACGGTACCTGTCGGTCTGTTTAGCTGTATTACTGGGGTGTCGGGTTCCGGTAAATCTACGCTGATTAACGATACCTTCTTTAAGATCGCCCACACCCAACTCAATGGTGCTACGACTGCAGAGCCGTCACCATACAAGAAAATTGAAGGGCTTGAGCATTTTGACAAGGTCATTGATATCGACCAAAGCCCTATCGGTCGAACACCACGTTCAAACCCAGCAACCTACACCGGCATCTTCACGCCAATCCGTGAGCTGTTTGCTGGCACACAGGAAGCCCGCTCACGCGGCTATAAGCCAGGGCGCTTTAGCTTTAACGTGCGCGGTGGCCGCTGCGAAGCATGTCAGGGTGATGGCGTCATCAAGGTAGAGATGCACTTCCTTCCTGATGTATACGTGCCTTGTGATGTGTGTAAAGGCAAGCGATACAACCGTGAAACACTGGAAGTTCGCTATAAAGGTAAAACGATTGACGAAGTTCTACAGATGACCGTTGAGGACGCCAGAGAGTTCTTCGATCCTGTTCCTGTGATTGCCAGAAAACTACAAACCCTGATGGATGTGGGCCTGTCGTACATCCGTTTAGGTCAAGCAGCAACCACGCTGTCTGGTGGTGAAGCACAACGTGTGAAGCTAGCGAGAGAGCTGTCTAAACGCGATACGGGTAAGACCTTATATATCTTGGATGAGCCGACAACGGGTCTACACTTCCACGATATCGAATTATTGCTGTCAGTACTGCACCGTTTACGCGACCACGGTAACACCGTTGTAGTCATTGAACACAACCTTGATGTCATCAAGACCTCTGATTGGATCATCGATTTGGGCCCAGAAGGCGGACAAGGCGGCGGAGAAATCATCGCAGAAGGCACGCCAGAAACTGTGTCCCAAGTCGAAGGTTCTCACACAGCACGCTTCCTAAAACCTATGCTAAAAGGTTAAATTAGAGCATCATACATAGGAGGTCAGATTGACCTCCTATGATTTTCTTGGGTTTAACTAGTCGCGAACATGGCAATCATTCATACCAATGGAACGGAACTCGAACCAGTAAAGGTTCGCCCTCCTCTTAATCGCAAGTTTATGACCGCCATGGCGGTGCTGTTTCTTATTGCGACGCATCTATTTTGGCCAAACCCTGGGGGAACCGGTCTGGCACTGTCGTTCAACAACACAGCATGGATCGTTTTCTCGATAGCCATTGGCTTGGGGCTTTACCAGCTAGGCACTAATCGAGTACTAAAATTTAGCAAACTAACCGTAGGGCTTGGGCTTTCCAGTGTATTGATGACGCTACCCTTACTCTACAGCGGTCCAGATATCGCGTCTGTCGCACCTCGATATGTCGCCCTGTGGTTTGGTTTTTTATTTTTTGTATTGCTGCAGCAATTTCAATTTACCAACAAACAGAAGCAACGCTTGCTGTGGCTCATCGTACTCGCTTCTCTCATTGAAGCCTTAATCGGTTATGCTCAGTTCCTGCTGCTCACGCCTGACAATTGGTTCGGTTACGATGTATCGGCTAACCGTCCCTATGGCATTTTTCAGCAGCCTAACGTCATGGCAAGCTTTCTCGCTACAGGTTTCGTGCTCTCTGGCTACTTACTCGCTAGGCAAAAGCATAAGTACAACTGGCGAATCAGTGACGTCTCTATCCTCTATATCACCCCCATGATTACCATACCTTTAGTCGTAGTACTGGGCTCTCGAACCGGTTGGCTTGGCGCTGCGATGGGGTTTGTATTTCTTGTGCCATATCTTTACCGCCACTCGACCAGAAAACGCTTTAGAGGTTGGACTCTCGCCACACTTGCTGGTTTGGCCCTAGGGCTGCTATTAGGGTTCGGTAACTCAGGAAGTCAGAACCTGATCACGCAAAAGTCGAGTCTCGAAGATGTGCGTTCAACCATCTATAGCCAGTCTTTAGATATGTTGATTGAAAAGCCATTCACAGGCTACGGACTGGGTAAGTTTGAATCTGAGTATTTGATTTATACCGCGAGACAGCACCAGCTCAACGACAGCTTTGCACCAGGTCTGCCGGCTCTTGATCACCCACACAACGAAATGCTGTTTTGGGGGATAGAAGGTGGCCTACTCCCAATGCTCGGTATTCTACTGGCTGCTCTATTTGTCTTGAGTCGAATCTACACCGCTAAAAAAGGGACTCGACTCGCTATATTTGCGCTGTTTCTGCCCATCTTTTTGCACAGTCAGCTTGAGTACCCGTTTTACCATTCGCTGATCCACTGGATCACATTCATTATTCTTATCTACTGGGTCGATCAACGTACGCCAAGGATCAAACAGATCTCTTTTACTTCGTTTACCAAAACGTTCTCTAGGGTTCTGTCATTGCTCATCCCTATCTTGGTCAGTGTGTATATGGTCGCGGCGCTACACACCAACTATGTACTGACCAAATTTGAAAAGTCGCAACCGGTCGACGCAAGCTTACTAGAGCAAGTAACGAACCCTGTGGTTTGGAAAGACAGGTATCACTGGGATCTATACAGCACCTACTTAAAACTTGGACTCGCAACCGGAAACCCAGAGTATATTCAGCCTTATATTGATTGGTCAGTCGAGGTGATTAAGAGTAAACCCAGACCAGCCTTCTATCGAAACTTGATCTTGGCGTATCAAGGTAGTGGTGAGGTAAGTAAGGCCCAGCAGGTGCTCGCTGAGGCGCAATATCTATTCCCGGATCACACGTTTGAACTGGCACCTATTTCCACGCCAACCAGCAGTCCCAGTGAGGCCGTAAGTTCTACGTCTACCACTCTCTAAAAAGCTGACCTTGCAAGAGTAGGCTCGTTAGGGTTCGTTCGTTAAAAAATGAGGCTCGCCACATCGGCGAGCCTCATTTTTGTTTATTACCCACCCCATTCATAAAGCGCTGGGATATCGATAATGTCATTGTCGAATCGAATTGTTATCGACTGCGGCTCAATCGCCAGTAACTGAATCGAGTTGAGTCGATCACCCTCTTTCAGCTCTTGCCCATTTACCTTGATCCACCTTCGGTTCATATCCGACGAGTACATGTGGGTCTGTAAATTAAGGGCTGGCAAACGGCCTCGATAGCGGGCCTCGTTGCTCTCTAGTGCGATATGATCAGCATTGCGAAGCAGAGGGTTTTCCGGCTCATTACTCATCGCCGCCGCCACTTTTCTCGCGATATCTGGATCAAGGCCGCTCAAATCAAGATCATCCAACCCAAAAGGTTCATTAGACGTGTTTGCTGGTTTTGGGGCGTTAAGAGCTGGCTCAGAAACACTAGGCAACTCACGCTCGCTGTTTGATGAAGCTTGGATAGCGGCGGTTGATTCAGGAATTGGCAACGGCGCTACATAAGTTCTTTTAGGGAGCGGTTTTAGCTCAGAAAACGTCGGATACGTTAACACCGAGTATCCTTCGCTCTGAGTTGGACTATTCGATGGACTTTCAGCAAGCGCTGCACTACTCACCATCGCCATGAGAAGTAGACTCATAGAAGTAACCTGACTCATTGCACGGCCTCCTCAGGGGTATCCCAAACCAGGCTAGGTGCATCGGTCTGAGTCATAAGCTCTAGCTGTCGGAGTGTGTTTCTTCCAGCAATGCCATCAACATCCATATTTTGCCAGCGTTGGAAGATCTCAACTTTACGCTCTAGTGTTTTATCGAACACGTCACTGCCGGTTGGCTGGTCACCCAATACTTGAGACAGTTTGCTATCCAACAATAACACCTGCTCGCCTTGTTGATTCAAGCGCAGTGTCGAGTAGATCTCACGTTGCCAAATCGAGTAATACTCACCGGTCCATAGTGATTCTAGCCACTCTTTCGGCATGGCAATACGTTGGGTACCATTGAGCACCTCAACCTCATCACCAGCCACTCTGTAGAGCACGACATAGCCTTCTCGCCCTTTATGATACAAAGGCATAACTACAGGAAGGTTTTGTGCGGTGATCTGCTCTAACGTACCAAGGTACTTCTGGCATTGAAACAAACCATTGGTTTCGGAATCGCACATGCCATCTAACACGCTGGCTCTGTAACCCCAAACGGCATAAAGCTCCTGGATCGCAGCAATTTTGTCGTCACGATTTAGCAGTTGCGGAATCAATTCGGCAGGGTATAGAGTCTGTTGCGGCTGAGACTCTTCGGCAATCACCGCTAGCGCATCCACGGGTGTCTCGACAGGTGCCGTTTCATTGGGAACATCAGTCGCCTGCAGCGACGCCCATGAGTGCTGAACCCAAGACAAGGCATCAGCCCCCTTCCAATACAAACCCGCCGCGACACACACGCCCAGGACGGCAGGCAGAGCATATTGACTTATGGCTTGACGCCAAGGGCTAGATGTTGATTTGGCTGTATTGCCGACACCGGGAGCCTGAAACGAGAGAATATCTTCACACGCTTTGAGAGCGATAGACTTTGATACTCGCTTCTCACCTGAATGGTAAGCGTACTGCAAGGCTTTATCCCCAATTAGGTTAATCAGCCTTGGAATACCTTGACTCGCATTGTTAATCGCCGCTACCGCCGACTTGTTAAATAACGAGGTCTCACCTCCTGAGGTCGATAAGCGAAACTCAATATACTGACGCGCCTCACCTTCTGATAATGGCAGTAAATGATATCGACCCGTAATACGCTGTGCTAACTGGCGTAATTGCGTCGTTCTTAGCTTCTGTTGCAACTCAGGCTGACCAATCAGAAGTACTTTCAGAAGCTTACGGTCATCGGTTTCCAGATTGGTTAAAAGGCGCAGTTGCTCTAGCACTTCCGCAGAAAGGTGCTGAGCTTCATCAATGACCACCAGCGTATTGATGCCTTGTTGCTCATTGTGTTGTAAATACTGATAGATAGCTTGGCTTAACTGCTTGAGTGAGGCTTGCTCAGGATAAGAAATAGAGAATTCATCACAAATCGCTTCAAGCAGATCCTGGCTTGAAAACGTTGGATTTAAAATGAGACCTGACGCCGTTTTGTCATCAAGCGAAGCCAGCATGGCTTTGGCAACCGTAGTTTTCCCGGTACCTACCTCACCTGTAAGCATGGCAAAGCCGCCACCCTGACCGAGTCCAGCTTGTAAATGCTGCATCGCTTCTCGGTGGCGTTGACTTAAAAACAAGTAGCGCGAACTCGGTACTATCGAGAACGGTACCTCGCGAAAACCAAAATAATCCTTGTACATGGGTTAACCTTACAATATCACTCAAAGCAAAGTACCATTGGCGCTCAGTAATGCCAACGGCTAAGTAGTAAAAAGGGGAGCCAATTTGCAAGTCTTTCTTGTTGGAGGCGCAGTACGCGACCAATTATTAAATATTGATGTCTACGACAGAGATTGGGTGGTCGTCGGAGCCACACCAGAGGCGATGCTTGAGCTCGGCTTTCAAGCCGTGGGCAAAGACTTCCCAGTATTTTTGCATCCAGATTCTAAAGAAGAGCACGCATTAGCTCGAACTGAACGAAAATCTGGTAAGGGTTATACAGGTTTCGAATGTTTCTCATCGCCGGATGTCACACTAGAGCAAGACTTAATGCGCCGCGATCTCACCATCAATGCCATTGCCCAAGATGAAACAGGCGAGCTTATCGATCCCTACAACGGGCAGCAAGACCTCGAAGAGCGAGTGTTGAGGCATGTCTCACCAGCATTTAGTGAAGATCCACTTCGTGTCCTTCGCGTTGCAAGATTTGCCGCGAAACTTGCTCATCTTGGTTTTAAGGTAGCTCCCGAAACAATGGCGCTCATGCGCACTATGGTCGACGCAGGGGAGCTCGAATACCTGACAGCCGAGCGCGTCTGGCAAGAGTGGCATAAGTCGTTAACCACACAATCGCCTGAGGTTTTCTTACAGGTTCTTAGAGACTGCGGTGCCCTAGAAGTCGTACTGCCAGAAATCAATGCACTGTTTGGCGTCCCACAACCAGAAAAATGGCACCCAGAAATTGATTCTGGCGTCCATACCTTAATGGTGGCTAAACAGGTATCACGATTAAGCAGCTTGCCAACCGTGCGATTCGCAGCCCAAGTTCATGACTTAGGAAAAGCGGTCACCCCCAAAGAAGAGTGGCCAAGCCACAAGCTACACACGCACACAGGACAGAAGATCATTAAGGCATTGTGCGCACGGGTTCGCGTCCCCAATGACTACCGAGATCTTGCTATTGCCGTGTGCGCTCAGCATTCGAATGTTCATCGCGCATTTGAACTGCGCGCCAGCACCTTTGTGAAAATATTCGGCCAACTCGACGTCTGGCGAAAACCTGAAAAACTGGATCAAGTATTAGTATGCTGCGAGGCAGACCACAGGGGGCGAAAAGGATTGGAGAAGGAACCTTACCCCCAAGCAGAGCGTTTCATGACAGCATATCGAGCTGCAGTTAGTGTTAATGTCCAACCCATTATTGCTGATGGATTTAAAGGACAGGCGATAAAGGAAGAGCTGGATAAACGCCGCATCAAAGCGGTTGAAATGGCATTAGCCGAGGGAAACTAAAGCGAGTGATGATGAATAGTGGCTCGAAGGAAAAGCTCTGAGCCACTATCAAGTGAAATTAGCTCATTAGCAGAAAAGCAAACAGACCCACACCTAAGATCAAGCGATAAATCACAAACGGCGTCATGCCCATACGTGAGATAAGCTTCAAGAAGAAGTGAATACAGATATACGCACTAACGAACGAAACAATGATGCCCGTTAACAAGAAACCAAAGTGAATCGGCTCACTGCCAGTGGCTAGTTTCAAGCCAAGATACGCACCCGCTAGCGTAATAATCGGAATCGACATTAAGAATGAAAAACGCGCTGCCGCTTCACGCGTAAAGCCAAGGTATAGCGCTGCCGTAATCGTCGCACCGGAGCGAGAAGTACCAGGAATGATTGCCGCGGCCTGAGCCAGACCAATGAATAACGCTTTCTTCCAGCCCGCTTGATATTCGTCATCCACCAGCTTAGCGTTTTTATCCACCCACCATAGCAACAAACCAAATACGATTGTCGTCGTCGCAATCACATAAGCACTGCGCAGATAAAGCTCAATAATGTCCTTCATCAGCAAACCGAAGATACATGCCGGAATCGTTGCTAGAACAATCATCCACGCCAGTTTCGATTCTTTGCTTCGCTCTCCCTTGAAAATGGACCCAAATAGAGCACTAAAAAGAGTGACGACCTCTTTGCGGAAATAGATCACCACCGCAGCCAGTGTGCCTACGTGTACAGCAACATCAAATGCCAGGCCTTGATCTTCCCAGCCCAAAATAGCCGAAGGCAAAATAAGGTGCGCGGAGCTAGAGATTGGCAAAAATTCGGTAAATCCTTGCACCAAGGCCAGTATAAAGGCTTCAAAATAACTCATGATTAATAACTACCAACTAAAATTGAAAATCGATTCTTTTCAGTGAGTCTACATCGGACATAGTCTCTAAAATCTGTTCTACCGTTCGCCCGTCATTAGGAATAACAAGCTGCGGGTCGAGATCATACAGTGGCTGTGTGACAAAGGAATACTTAAAGATATCTTCACGCGGAACTAACGGCTTTTTTTGTGAGATTTCATTTCCATACAACAAGATATCAAGATCAAGCGTGCGATCCTGAAACTTTGCCGCATCTGCCGCCCTGCCCCACTTTATCTCAATCTGTTTTAACACTTGGGAAAGCTCAAACAAATTGAGATCGGTATCAATTCGCATCACCATGTTATAAAACTCACTGCCATCGAAGCCAAATGACTCACAGGCATAAACGGGCGAAAGTGCAAGATTGCGTCCAAGAGATGTCAGTTCTACGTATGCCGCTCTGATGTGCTTTTCACGCTCCACATTGGTACCAATGCCAATGTAAGTAGTGATCATGCTTGGCCTCGCTCAATAACGACACCAACGCTTTTTGCTTGAGGAACAGCGCCAGGTTTAGCAAGACGTATCTTAACCCAAGGCACATTGAATTGATTTTGAATGATAGCAGCAACCTCTTCGGCAACACGCTCTACCAGGAGGAAGCGCCCATTCTGGATATGGTTGAGTACTGCTTCACTTACTTTTGAATAATCCAAGGCATCAGCAACATCATCACTTTTTCCTGCTGGCGCATTATCATGGGCCATTTCAATATCAAGAATAAGCTTTTGTTTAATCTCTTGTTCCCAGTCATACACACCAATGGTGGTGATCACTTCAAGCTGCTCAATGAATACTTTATCCAATGCCATGATTTGTCCTTTGATTAGAGGTCGGATACCCATTTATCGGGAAAAAACGTACTATTTTCGTTATGATATCAGTCCCTATGGATAATTTCTTGCGAAAAGGGTTCCAATGACACCAATAGCACTCGCTATGATTATTGCAGCTTACCTGCTTGGCTCTGTGTCGAGTGCTGTACTGATCTGTCGTCTACTCAGACTGCCCGATCCAAGAACGGTCGGGTCCAATAACCCCGGAGCGACCAATGTCCTGCGTACTGGCGGAAAAGGGGCTGCGGTTGCCGTGCTTCTTTGTGACATGCTTAAAGGGACGATTCCAGTCTGGAGTGGCTATTACCTCGGCATCGATGCTGTAGTGTTGGGTGTCATTGCGATTGCTGCATGTTTAGGTCACATGTACCCACTATTTTTCCATTTTAAAGGTGGCAAAGGAGTGGCGACAGCGCTGGGAGCCATCGCACCCATTGGCTGGGATTTAACCGGACTCATCACCGGGACATGGTTATTGGTTGCCGCTCTGTTTCGCTATTCTTCTTTAGCGGCGATAGTGACGGTCCTCATGGCCCCTGTATATACCTGGATGGCGCGCCCACTATTTACCCTGCCTGTTGCTATGCTTAGCTGCCTTATCCTATTAAGGCACCATCAAAATATTCGCAGGCTATTTGAAGGAACAGAGCCAAAGCTAGGTAAGAAAAAGACCTCCTAGTTACCTATCTTCCCAATAAAAAAGAGCAGCCTAAGCTGCTCTTTTCTGTGCGTGCGATGTTGGCTGCTTACGCATGCTGAGATAAAAACTCGCTTAGCATCCCCGTCACATACTCTGGCTGCTCTAAGTTACTAATATGACCTGCAGAAGGGATCACGTTGATCGAGCTTCCGGTGATCAGATCATTCATTAGGTAAGACTCAAGCACTGGACGAGGCTTATCTTCTGCACCAACGGCAATCAATGTCGGCAATGCAAACTTCTCAATCTCATCACAGAGATCACGACGACCAAACACCATTCGGCCAATTCGGGCAACTTGATCTGCCTGCTCACCTGACAAAGCGGCAAGTTTGGTTTCAAAACCTGAAACTAACTCTGCATTGTCTTGATTAGCATTATTGGCAAAAAACAACGGCACAACCGCGTCGACAATGGGTGCGGGTACCATCTTAAGCTCAGAGATCGTCGCTAGCATTGAAAAGTACTTGGCATGCGCAACCTCAGGCTCTAAACCGACGAAAGTATCCATCAACACTAAGCTTTTTACTCGAGCTGGAGCCAGAGCCGTCAACTCCGAGCCCCACATGCCACCAACCGACAAACCGACGATTGAAAACGTCTCAATCCCAAGCTCATCCATTAACGCCAACAAGTGCTTGGCGTAATCGGCAAGATTACTCATTGATGCCGGTGCGGCTTGCGACTGTCCATGAGCCCACAAATCAGGAACGATACAACGATAGTGCTGACTCAGCGCTTCTACTTGCGGCTGCCACATTTGGCTATCCCACAAATAGCTGTGACCAAATAGGACGACCGGCCCCTCGCCGACATCCTGATACGTCATGACTTGTCCTTCAACGGTAAACTGCTTCATGTTGTCGTATTCCCTAATTAATAACCATTACTTTGCTATTCAAGACTGTAGCACGATAAGCCAGTCTCGGACTTTAGGAGTTTTGTGCAGAAATGTCATTAAAAAAGGCCACTTGCGTGACCTTCATTGTTAACCTTTTATCGGACTTAGCTGATCAATTGGCCAGCGTGGTGTCGCCTCAACCGAAAGTTCGGCCGCTTCACCATTTTTAAGTCGCTGCATGCCCGCGTAAGCAATCATCGCCCCGTTGTCGGTACAAAACTCTGTGCGTGGGTAATACACCTCACCGCCGATTTTGCTCGCCAGCGCCTCTAGCTCTTTACGCAAGAAACGGTTAGCACTCACACCACCCGCGATAACGATACGCTTCATACCCGTTTGCTTTAGGGCACGCTTACACTTAATTGCTAGAGTTTCACACACCGCCTCTTGGAATGCGTAGGCAATGTCTGCGCGCGTCTGCTCACTATCATCGTTCGCCGCAATGGTGTTCGCTGCAAACGTTTTTAGACCCGAAAAGCTCATATCAAGACCCGGACGATCCGTCATTGGACGTGGGAACTTAAAGCGACCTGGCGTGCCTTTGTCTGCAAGCTTAGAAAGCAGCGGCCCACCCGGGTAATCAAGGCCCATTAGTTTCGCCGTCTTGTCAAATGCTTCGCCAGCGGCATCATCAATAGACTCACCAAGGATCTGATACTCACCAATGCCTTTTACTTCAACGATCATGCTGTGTCCGCCCGAGACCAGCAGAGCGATAAACGGGAATGGTGGTGGATTGTCTTCCAGCATTGGTGCCAGCAAGTGTCCTTCCATATGATGCACGGGCACAGCAGGCACACCCCACGCGTAAGCCATGCTACGTCCAATCGTCGTACCAACCAGCAGCGCACCCACCAGACCTGGACCAGCGGTATAGGCCACACCGTCAATATCTTTTGGTGTCAGATTTGCTTCTGCTAATGCTGCTTTGATCAACGGGATCGTTTTCTTCACGTGATCACGTGACGCCAATTCAGGGACAACACCGCCGTAATCAGCGTGCAATTTTACCTGGCTATATAGTTGATGGGACAGCAGTCCTTTTTCATCATCATAGATTGCGATGCCTGTTTCATCACAAGAGGTTTCAATACCTAGAATGCGCATATTGTTCTCGACATATTTCGAAATTGGCGCAATATTACCTCGTCATGAGCTCGCAAACAAATTTTGTACAAGAGATAGACGACAAAGTACTTTACAAAGGGCATGTGATCGGATTAAAATTCCGCACCATTTTTGATCTAGCTGGTTTTACGCTTAGAACAGAGAGTTCCATTGAGAGTTCTTAGTACTAACCAACAAGCGCCAGCATTAATGAACAGTTAACCCCTGAGGTGAAAGGCATATGCCAGTAGTTAAAGTACGTGAAAACGAACCGTTCGACGTTGCACTACGTCGTTTCAAGCGCTCTTGCGAAAAAGCAGGTATCCTTTCTGAAGTGCGTCGTCGTGAGCACTATGAAAAACCAACTACAGTTCGCAAACGCGCTAAAGCAGCAGCTCAAAAGCGTCACGCTAAGAAGCTAGCTCGCGAAAACGCTCGTCGCGTTCGCCTGTACTAATAACTAGGTCCAGATAGGATTTTAGTTATGGCTCTGATTGATAAACTCAAAGAAGAGCAAAAATTAGCGATGAAAGCCAAGGACAAATTGCGCCTTGGTACTATTCGTTTAGCCTTAGCAGCCATCAAGCAACGTGAAGTCGACGAACAGATTACTCTGGGCGAAGACGACATTCTTGCCGTGCTGACTAAAATGGTTAAACAACGTCGCGATTCTGTTACGCAATTTGAAGCAGCGGGTCGTCAAGATCTTGCTGAAGCTGAGCAAGCTGAAATTGCCGTACTTGAGGATTTTATGCCTCAACCACTGACCGATGATGAAGTTGCAGCACTGATTGACAGTGCCATTACCGAATCTGGTGCAGCGGGCATGCAAGACATGGGTAAGGTAATGGGTGTGCTTAAGCCACAAATTCAAGGTCGTGCAGATATGGGTAAAGTAAGTGGTTTAGTTCGCTCTAAACTCGCTTAATTACTCAACCAAAATTGCAACAAGCCGTGCTATCCTTTGGAACGCACGGCTTGTTTGTATCTCTCTCTTGTAAAAAGGTTTTATGGCAGGAATCATCCCTCGTAGCTTTATCGATGACCTACTCGCTCGACTTGATATTGTCGACGTCATTGACGCACGCGTAAAACTGAAGAAACAAGGTAAGAACTACGGTGCTTGCTGCCCATTCCATAACGAAAAAACCCCTTCTTTCAGCGTAAGCCAAGAAAAGCAGTTCTATCATTGCTTTGGCTGTGGCGTACACGGTAATGCTATCGACTTTCTCATGGAGTATGAACGCCTCGAGTTTGTTGAAGCGATTGAAGAGTTAGCTTCGTCATTAGGATTAGATGTTCCAAGAGAACAGCGCAGTGGGCAATCGGGTAATTTCTCCAAAGGACCTACCGCTAATAGCGAGCAGAAACGATCTCTCTATGATCTCATGGGGACCATAGGTCAATACTACCGAGACCAGCTTAAAGTTTCTGCAAACAAAGTCGCTATAGAGTATCTAAAGGGCCGTGGGCTCTCTGGAGAGATTGTTCAGAAGTTTGGCATTGGCTATGTCCCAGATGAATGGGATAGCGTGCGTAAGAACTTCGGTCAACAGAAAGCCACCCAAGACATGTTGGTGTCTGGTGGTATGTTGATAGAAAACGACAAGGGTAACCGATATGACCGCTTTAGAGGTCGTATCATGTTCCCTATTCGTGACCGACGTGGTCGTGTGATTGGTTTTGGTGGACGTGTTTTAGGCGATGGTACGCCCAAGTACCTAAACTCTCCTGAAACGCCAATCTTCCATAAAGGTAAAGAGCTTTATGGCCTTTACGAAGTGCTGCAAGCCTATCGTGAGCCACCACAGGTTCTTGTCGTAGAAGGCTATATGGATGTCGTCGCGCTGGCACAATATGGCGTTGACTACTCTGTCGCCTCTTTGGGTACCTCAACGACGGGCGATCACCTACAGGTACTGTTTCGCCAAACCAGTACTGTCGTGTGCTGTTACGATGGTGACCGAGCGGGTCGAGATGCTGCTTGGCGTGCAATGGAGAATGCTCTGCCTTACTTAAATGATGGTAGGCAGCTTAAATTCATGTTCTTGCCAGACGGCGAAGACCCGGATTCATTCATTCGCCAAAACGGCAAAGAAGCGTTCGAAGCCGAAGTGCAAAATGCCATGCCATTGTCTGAGTTTATGTTTTCCTCACTCATGCAGCAGGTCGATACTCGCACGAAAGAAGGGATGGCAAAGCTTAGCACTCTAGCGGTTCCATTGATCGACAAAGTGCCCGGCGGCACATTGCGACTATACTTGAGGGAGCTTCTAGGGCGTAAACTTGGTCTTGTCGATGAAAGGCAACTGCAACAGCTGATCGATAAGCAAGGTCAGCAAGAAACGCGAGCTCAGCCTCATAAAGAGATTAAACGCACACCAATGCGTGAAGTCATAGCTCTCCTTTTACAAAATCCGAGCTATGCTGAAATGGTACCTGATTTGTCCACAGTGAGAGATTTGTCACTGCCTGGGCTGAATTTATTTGTGGAAGTGGTTGATAAATGTCAAGCACATCCCCATATGACTACAGGCCAGCTATTAGAACAATGGCGTGGAAGTAGTAATGAGGCACTTCTGTCTCGTCTCGCAAGTTGGGTCATTCCACTTGACGACGACAACCAAGAAGACGTATTTATCGATTCATTGGACAAAATTTTATCCCAATGCATTGAAAAGCAAATTGAAAACCTGCAGGCCAAAGAAAGAAGTGTCGGCTTATCAGTCGAAGAAAAACGGGAGCTGCTAGCCTTGATGCTAGACTTAAAAGCGTAACCCAATTCAGTTAGTCAGCAACGAATAAATTTGTTAATATTAGTGGTTTGCATTTCGCATACTAAAATTCCTTCACCAGATCTTAAGTTGGATATCGTCTATGGACCAAAATCCGCAGTCACAGCTGAAGCTACTTGTCATTAAGGGCAAGGAACAAGGCTATCTGACCTACGCAGAAGTAAATGACCACCTACCTGAAGAAATCGTCGATTCAGAACAGGTAGAAGATATTATTCAGATGATTAATGACATGGGTATTAAGGTAGTAGAGACTGCTCCTGATGCTGATGATCTTGCTCTGAATGATGACAACAACATTACTGATGAAGATGCAGCCGAAGCCGCTGCAGCTGCACTTTCCAGCGTTGAAAGTGAAATCGGTCGTACTACCGACCCAGTCCGCATGTACATGCGTGAGATGGGTACTGTTGAGCTATTGACTCGCGAAGGCGAGATTGACATTGCTAAGCGCATTGAAGACGGTATCAACCAAGTTCAAAGCTCAGTGGCAGAATACCCAGGTACCATCCCATACATTCTTGAACAGTTTGATAAGGTGCAGGCGGAAGAACTTCGCTTAACTGACGTTATCACTGGTTTTGTTGATCCAAACGAAGAAGAAACTGCGGCACCTACTGCTACTCATATCGGTTCTGAACTGTCTGAAGCAGATCTTGAAGACGAAGACGAAGAAGACGCGGATAGCGACGAAGACTCTGAAGATGAAGAAGAGGAAGATACAGGTATCGACCCTGAGCTTGCTCTTGAAAAATTCACTGCACTTCGTAACACGTACCAAGATCTTCAGTTAGCCGTAAACGAATTCGGCTACGACAGCCCACAAGTGGCTAAGTCGCACGAACTAGTACAAGAAGTGTTCCGTGAGTTCCGTCTAACGCCTAAGCAGTTCGATCACCTTGTGAACGAACTACGCACGTCTATGGACCGCGTACGTACTCAAGAGCGCCTGATCATGCGTCAAGCGGTAGAGTACGGCAAAATGCCGAAGAAATCGTTCATCGCACTGTTCACAGGTAACGAATCAAGTGATGCGTGGCTAGACGAAGTTCTTGCTTCTGACAAGCCATACGCAGAAAAGATCAAGCGTTACGAAGATGATATCCGCCGCTCTATCCAGAAGCTGGACATCATCGAAGAAGAAACTTCGCTTTCTGTTCAAAACATCAAAGACATCAGCCGTCGCATGTCTATCGGTGAAGCGAAAGCTCGCCGTGCGAAGAAAGAGATGGTTGAAGCGAACTTACGTCTTGTTATCTCTATTGCGAAGAAGTACACCAACCGTGGCCTACAGTTCTTGGATCTGATCCAAGAAGGTAACATCGGTCTGATGAAAGCGGTAGATAAGTTTGAATACCGTCGCGGTTACAAGTTCTCGACTTACGCAACATGGTGGATCCGTCAGGCTATTACGCGTTCAATCGCTGACCAAGCTCGTACCATCCGTATCCCAGTACACATGATCGAGACTATCAACAAGCTAAACCGTATCTCTCGTCAAATGCTTCAAGAAATGGGCCGTGAGCCACTTCCTGAAGAGTTGGCAGAGCGTATGCAAATGCCTGAAGATAAGATCCGTAAGGTACTAAAAATCGCTAAAGAGCCAATCTCTATGGAGACACCAATCGGTGACGACGAAGATTCGCATCTAGGTGATTTCATCGAAGATACGACGCTCGAGCTACCAGTAGACTCAGCAACAATGACAAGTCTACGTGTTGCAACGAAAGACGTACTAGCGGGTCTAACACCTCGTGAAGCAAAAGTACTTCGTATGCGCTTTGGTATCGATATGAACACTGACCACACTCTAGAAGAGGTTGGTAAGCAGTTCGACGTAACACGTGAGCGTATCCGTCAGATCGAAGCAAAAGCACTGCGCAAGCTTCGTCACCCAAGCCGCTCAGAAACACTGCGCAGCTTCCTTGACGAGTAATCGCATTAAGCTTTAACAAAAAGGTGAGCACTGGCTCACCTTTTTTGTATCTGCAAGGTTTAAGTGACTAAAAAGCAAGCGCAATTAGCCTACACTGCATCTAGACACTCGCCCTACCTTCCCCTATAATCATCCACCTATTGGCCCCTTAGCTCAGTGGTTAGAGCAGTCGACTCATAATCGATTGGTCCGCAGTTCAAGTCTGCGAGGGGCCACAAATTTAGAAAGGCGCATAGAGAAATCTATGCGCCTTTTTGCGTTTCAGTTACCCAATGATTTCAAAGCCCTACACGATCCCTCGAGAAGTACCAACCCTTCTCCCTTCTTCGATCTCCCATTGAATGCCATATTTATCAATCCAATAAAAGAAGGTAATTGGGAAGCCGTCTAACTTCTCAGGATGGTACGATGAACGAGGGTCGATCATCTTGGCATCAGGCTGAGCTTTTAGGTAATTAAATACCTCATTGCAGTTCGATACTTCCAGCGCGATATGACGAGGCCCACCTAAGTCATAGGTTCGTGGTTGTGGCGGTAACTCACGATTACCAATGGGTTTATGGTATTTCATCAGCTCCAAGTAGATGTGGGCGTATGGATGTTTAACAAATAGAACGTCAACAATCACATCTTGACCGGCAAGCCCGGCGTCTTGATTAAACTGCGCCATAGAAACACCACGATAATCCATCGGCTGACCTTGCTCATCGAAAGCTGGCTGAAAACCAAGGACTCGCTGGTAGTACTCACTCGCACTATCGACATCATCTACGATGACATTAATATGAGAGAGACCGAGCACAAAGGCGCTGATGTCATTTTGCTCTATACGTTCGAGCAACGTCTCTGATGCGGATGGGGCAATCTCTACTAGGTAGTTCACTTTACGTTGGCTAACAAGATCTGGGTGACAAAGCAAATAGGGTTTGTCTTGCTTATGTTCAGTATCACTTGGCGCTTCTACTATCGCCACTGGCCATTGCTTACTTTGGAACCATTGAGGATTTATAGCAAAAGCAGCCGCAACCATATCAAAAAGGATTAAAGCCTTGCTTCGCACCGAATACCGCTTTCCACTCTAAATACCACCCTAGTGAATGCTCAGCAAGGTAACGACTGAGCTGGTTAGACTCCGCCAACTGCTCCAAATCTTTAAAATGAATCCAAACTTGCTGGCAGACTTCGAATGGAACTAAGGTAAGCGCCACATCACTCTCTAACACCTTGCGAAACGCGGGAACATCAAACTCAAAATTGAGATCTCGGAAAGGCCTTGGTTGATGGGAGCCGGAAATGAAATGCTGATCCGCTGAGCGTCGACCTGCAACACAAATAATCTGCTCAATCTGACAACTCAGCTCAGGAAAATATTTTAGTAACAGCGCGATATTGGTCAGTGCTCCGATGGCAAGAATGGTTAACCTTCCCTGCTGTAACTGCTCTGCCAACGCTTTCACACCATCGGGTAATGTGGCTTTGGTATATTTGTCATCTTCAAAGTTTACCGCCGCACCAGCCGTTACCGTTAAGCTGTTTGGACCAAACCGTGCGGTAAACTCTTTCGCCTTGGCGGTAGTAACTGCAATTTCGTCCGTATTACCGCGCGTCGAGCTTAACCCAACAATATCAACCTCCTGGCTACGAAACAAAGCGCCTAGCGCATAACCATCATCAACATCTCGGAACGCCATTAACTTGCCATGGGTTCCTATTGTGATATCCGTGTCTATCCATAGACGTGTTTGATTGCCTTGCAGTGGTGCTTCCTTGCTTACTCTCTGCATTGTTTCTCCACAGTAGTCTCTAGTAGTTCACCAATCGTGACCTCTTGGTGATGTGATTTATTTCTTCCACTGGTTTTACAGTGATAGAGATGAACATCAGCTGCATCAAACGCCTCTGCCAACAATGCTTCACCATCAAAATCTTGTTGGGTAGGCGCGATAGCGATAGAGCCTATCGAGATAGTCACGCGATTAAAGGGAGGGTTACCGCGATGCAAGATACTCAGATCTTCTATTGCATGATGGATACGGTTAGCGACGCCCACAATTTCTTGAGACGTGTTTGCCTCAATCACCACAACAAACTCTTCTCCTCCCAGGCGCACAGCAAACCCTTGACCTTTTACTTGTTCGCCAATCACCGACGCCACCATACACAAGGCGTTGTCACCCGCAATATGGCCATAGAGGTCGTTATAGGCCTTAAAGTTATCGATGTCACAAACCATGTAGCCAACGTATCGACCGTGGCTGAGATGATGCATCAAGAATGCCTTACCATCGCGTGAGTACTTGTAGCGAGAGCCAAGACCTGTAAGAGGGTCGGTGTCTGTTTGCTGTTGCAATACCCCTAGTTGGTTTTCTATCTTTTGGATAAGACTCATGTAGGAACGAGCAAGGTCACCTATTTCATCATCACGCTGCACTTCTTTTGGAATGTTTAAGCGAATGTCTTCCACATCCGATTTCATGGAATTCGCCAGCCGTTTAAGTGGGCTCACAATCCAAAGCGTGACCCAATATATCAACACCAAAGAGACCAAAAATGCACCGCTGGCCTCAAACAACAAACTGCGTGCTAGCGCCTTACGAAAAGCTTGAAGCTCGGTGGCATCAAGCACCAACCAGAGTTCTCCTCCGTTTTCATTTCGCAGCTCAATACATACATGCAAAATGTTCTGCTCTAGATCCAAAAGCCAATGCTGCTGGCTTAAATCAGGCTTAGACCAAGGTAAGGTATAGGTTTTGTGGATCTCTTGACTCGACTGTAAGCTATTGAAGTCGCTTTGAAGCTTGTTTTTTACGTAAGTCAGCTTGTTGATTCTCGCTTGCGTTTTTTCATCTTTAGAGCTTAGTGCCGCGTCTAACTCTTTTAGCCGTGCAGCGAGCACTATGACCTCGGTGTCATCAATATCCGTTCGCCAAGCCTGTTGTTCCTTGGGGGAGTAACGAACTCCTATCGGGTGCCCTTGATAATCTGATGTGCCACTGACCTCTAGAAACCGAAGGTTGGGTATACTGAAAAGTGTGTCTTTAGTGGTTGGCATAAGCAGCTTGGCATAGTTTCGCCCAGCTACAGCGCCAGAGAGGAACGTATTGTGTGGGGCGAGATGTGCCTCGGCAATCTCAACCGTGGTGTCGAGTCGATTAGACCATTCACTGGTGTATCTTGTGTAGGTCATCCCGACGATGATGAACATCACTAAAACCAGATGCGAGACAAACAGCATCTGGTTTATAGTCAACCGACCAAACAGATTGGGGCCCAAATTAACGAATCCTATTTAGACTCATACACTTCCAAAACGGGTTCAGTACAGGTGCCATTGATGCAAATATCTTTGTACGTGGTGTGGCAGTTCTGACAAAAACTTGGCTCTAGCGTCGGGTGCATAGAAGAGATGTCCTTGCCTTTTCTATCGTAGCTCCCATAAATTGCCTCGCCTGCAATATGCTCCGTTACCCAGACAATGCCTTGAACCTCAGAGACGGCAACCACAGTGGGACCATCGGTATAAGGACCGTGGGTCTTGTACTGTTCAATCTTTTCTGGGTTAACGCGAATGGTTAATGGTGAGCCTTCACCGTTGTTGATCCAGCTGTAAGCCCGAACGGACTCTTGGATAAACAGTGACGTGTCTGGTGGGAGTACCGTATCGGCTGGCAGGTTCATAGATTCCTTTACTACCGGCCAATCTTCCCAGCCTTTGGGGTAACTAGCATTCGATTCTGCGTATACCCACATTGAAAATAATAAACTAATAGAAGTACTTAACAGGCAGCACTTGGCTACCTTTGAAACTAGCTGACTAAACATCCTTATCGAGTCCTGCTTAAGTTGTTATAATATTCAATGGTACAATTAATTAACATTTCTACCAATAGAGCAGTATCACATGATGCGCCTTTTCCGTGGTTCAGGCGTAACATAGAGCATACTTTCTCAAAAAGAGCGCGATATAGGTCACGCAAAGAGCACCTAATCGTAACACGTAATTTCACATGTCGTTACACAAGTTCGAAATTTAGCCCTTTACATCTGCCATTAAGCAATGAACACTGCCTTTCGAATTACACAGTCAGTCGATACAGTAGAGCCAGCAGCACATTATGAGTAACACAACGACAAAAAAGTCGAACCCACTATTTGAAATCCTCTTCAACGTTTTCATTCCATCTTTTATCCTGATGAAGTTCAGCGGTGACGAACATCTTGGAACGGCGATGGCTCTGGTTGTCGCTTTGCTGTTTCCTGTGGTCTACGGCGGTATGGATCTTATCCGCAATAAGAAGTTTAACTTTATCGCGGCGTTGGGCTTTATCAGCGTGTTATTGACCGGTGGTATCGGGTTATTAGAGCTTGATACACGCTGGCTAGCTTTAAAAGAAGCATTGATTCCAGGTCTTATCGGCTTGGCGGTTCTTGGTTCGACCTTTACGCGCTATCCGTTCATGCAGAAAATGATCTTGAATGACACGGTACTCAATCTCGAGCTTATAACAGAGCGCCTGCAAGAGCGCGGTAAGACACAGGCCTTTGACCGCTGCCTAATGTCGTCAAACTACCTGTTCGCTAGTACTTTTGCGTTTTCATCGGCTATGAACTACTTTCTTGCAACCTGGATAGTAACCAGCCCAGCAGGTACTGCAGCATTTAATGAAGAGCTCGGGAAGCTCACGCTCTACAGCTACCCTATTATCGCCATCCCAAGCATGTTGATGATGATGGGTATTTTCTATTATGTTTGGCGTCAAATCCGCGGCATGACCTCTCTTGAAACAGAGCAGATATTCCACACTAAGTAATCCTGAAAGCATTTTATGAAACAGCCCGATTACGCACTCGTTGATCGGGTTTTTTTGTACCTCTACCGCTTTACCCATCCCAACCTTCACACCTCTCGACGTGTCATCGGTTTCTTCATTCAACCTCTTATTACTTGTTTTCACCATTTCTTCAATTGATTCTTTGGCAAGTTTTTCAACAAACAGACTTTATTAACGGCTCAAAACAAACACCAAGAGCAACATCATTAGCCTACATATTTCTCAGTCTCCGCCTATAAAAAAGCAAAATAATGACCACTTTGCGATAGTTATCACAACAAATTCACTGTGCTATTTTTCGGATAGAATTAACGTGCGCTTTTGAGTAGTGACCCATCTCACTTTTTAACACTACCACTTGGAAGGCGATAATATAACTATACATAAAAGATAGTAAGCACTTACAAATTAGCCAAAAAATCACCATTACGTGAAGGAAACCAACTTAGAATCTCGATGAAAAAACATACAATTCGCCGCAAATTTAACGTTTTTGACGGACTCAATCTCAGTTTTGACGTTTTTGACGGGAAGCGTAATTGATAAATTGTGCTTTAAGGTGTTTTCTTAGTAACGCCTAAGGCCTACAGGCCACTCTTTAGGACCCTATTTAGAGAGGTAGGCTTTAGCAACATGTGAGAGGGAAGCACTTGGTCTCTCTGTGAAACAAAAGCAAATAGTAAGGAATAGCTATGCTTGCGCATATTAAAAAAACAGCACTAGCGACAGCAATTATTGCGACCGCAGTAACAGGTTTCAGCTCTGTAGCAACAGCAGCAGAACGCAGCGAACTCACTATCCACCCGAAAGAGTTCAACACCTTTGTTCGCAACTTCAACCCATATTTAGGTGCAACCTACTTACACACAACAACCGACTTCCTATACGAGCCGCTTGTTGTATTTAACGAAATGCACGGCAATGAGCCTGTGTTCCGTTTAGCTGAAGGCTTCAAAATGGCAGACGATCTTATGTCTGTAACCTTTGATATTCGTAAAGGTGTGAAGTGGTCTGACGGCGAAACATTTGATGCTAACGACGTATTGTTCTCGTTCAACCTAGTGAAGAACAACCCAGCCCTGGACCAAAGTGGTATCAACTCTTGGGTAACTAAGGTAGAGAAACTAAACGACTACCAGCTTAAGTTCTACACAACTGAGGCTAACTCAAACTTTCCTTATGAAATCGTTAAGGTGCCAATCGTACCTGAGCACGTTTGGAAAGATGTGAAAGATCCAACAACGTTCACTAATGAGAACCCTGTAGGCTCAGGACCTTTCACTGAAATTGATACCTTCACTCCACAGCTTTACGTTCAGTGTCGCAACCCTAACTACTGGGATAACGACAACTTAGAAGTCGACTGTCTGCGTGTTCCTCAGATCGCTAACAATGACCAGTTCCTAGGTAAAGTTGTAAACTCAGAGATGGACTGGACATCATCGTTCATCCCAGATATTGACCGCACCTATGCAGCAGCGTCACCAAATCATCAGTACTGGTATCCACCAGCAGGTACACAAGCGTTTCTTGTGAACTTCAAACACCAAGATCCTGCTAAAAAAGAAGCGTTGACTAACGTTGATTTCCGCCGCGCATTCTCTATGGCTCTTGACCGTCAAACAATTATTGATATCGCATTTTATGGCGGCGGTACAGTAAATGACTTCGCTTCAGGTCTAGGCTACGCATTTGCTACTTGGTCAGATGAATCGACGCACAACAAGTACAAGGGCTACAACTCTTACGACGTCGACGGTGCAAAAGCACTGCTTGAAAAAGCGGGCTTTAAAGATGTCAATGGTGATGGTTTTGTAGATACTCCATCAGGCAAGTCATTTGAACTACTGATTCAATCACCTAACGGTTGGACCGACTTCAACAACACAGTTCAGCTAGCGGTTGAGCAACTTGCAGAAGCCGGCATTAAAGCAAAAGCTCGTACACCAGACTTCTCTGTGTACAACCAAGCAATGCTTGAAGCAAACTATGACGTTGCTTACACCAACTACTTCCACGGTGCAGACCCATACACATACTGGAACTCTGGCTATAACTCGACCCTGCAAAGTGGTGACGGTATGCCTCGTTTTGCCATGCACTTCTATAAGAATGCTGAGCTAGATAACTTGCTAAACAGCTTCTACAAAACTGCAGATAAAGCTGAGCAGCTAGAAATCGCTCACGGCATCCAGAAAATCATTGCTCAAGATCAGGTTACTATCCCGGTTATGTCTGGTGCTTACATGTTCCAATACAACACGACTCGCTTCGCGGGTTGGTGGAACGAGCAAAATCCTAAAGGTCGTCCAAACATCTGGGCTGGTATCCCAGAGCGTCTACTTCACGTGCTGGACCTAAAACCAGTTAAGTAAGTAAACACAAACTGAAGCGGTACGTCCGTACCGCTTTCTTCCCCTAAATATCAGTGTTGATGTGTGGCGCTCGTCGTCAGGGGTTTACTCGTTTCAAATTTTGAGATGAGGCTACCAGCAGCAAGGAAAAGCTGGGTAATTAAGGTGTGAGTTATGGGTTATTTTTTAAGACGTTTGTCCTTTTATATGGTGGCACTTCTGGTTGCAGCCACCATCAACTTTATTATTCCTCGTGCAATGCCAGGCGATCCGGTCACTATGATGTTCGCCCACACAACGGTTCAGGTAACACCAGAGCGTATTGCTGCGATGAAAGAACTACTGGGTTTTGTAGAAGGTAACTACTTCGTTCAATACCTACATTACATGAAAAACATCCTGAGCTGGGAGCTAGGTACCTCGATTCAATTCTTCCCGCTATCGGTCAATACACTATTAGGCAGTGCTTTCGGCTGGTCACTATTTCTGGCAGGCAGCGCGGTTATTCTTTCGTTTTCAATCGGCTCGGTACTGGGCATTTTCGCCGCGTGGAAACGAGGTTCTAAGTTCGACACCTTCGTCACTCCAGGCATGCTTATCATCCAAGCAATGCCTCAGGTGGTTATCGCTATGATGGCCATGTTCATCTTCGCTATCGGTCTGAAATGGTTCCCTACAGGCTACGCCTACACCGCTGGCACCATGCCAGACTGGACCAGCTGGGCATTCATCAAAGATGTGCTCTACCACGCGGTCTTGCCTCTATTCTGTGCGACGATTATTCAGATCGGTGGCTTCCTAGTCAATATGCGTAACAACATGATCAACCTTCTCAATGAAGACTACATCACGATGGCAAAAGGTAAGGGCCTGAGTGAAAACCGCGTGGTGTTCAACTACGCCGCTCGTAACGCACTACTACCAAGTGTTACCGCACTTTCAATGTCTCTTGGTGTTGCGATTGGTGGTCAGCTGATTGTCGAAATCATCTTTAACTACCCAGGTCTTGGCTCTGTGATGCTCAACGCCATCCACGCTCGTGACTACCAAGTTCTGCAAGGACAGCTGCTTATTATGACTCTGTTTATGCTCTTCTTTAACTTAGCGGCTGACATGCTTTATGTCGTGCTTGATCCTCGTCTACGCAAGGGAGGCAAATAACCATGAAAGGTTTCTTACAACTCGTGTGGCGTAATACCACTGCCAGGATTGGACTTTCAATCATAGGTTTGTTCGTGTTTATGGCGGTCGCAGCCCCACTTATCACTAAACACGCACCAGACAAACGCACGGGTAACTCTCATGAATACCCAAGTGCCGTGGTAAAGCTTGCTCAAGCGAATCCTGATGGCTGGGTGGCACAAAATCTTGCAGATGATCGCCGAACGCTCCTGATGTCGAAAAAAGCCGATCATCCAATGGGCACAACTCGTATGGGTCGTGATATCTGGTCACAGGTTGCCTACGGCGCACGTGTTTCACTAATGGTTGGTTTTGGTGCCGGTATCACCGTTTGCTTCCTAGCCACCGTTATTGGTATCTCTGCAGGCTACTTTGGTGGTCGAGTAGACGAAGTACTGACCTCAGCCATGAACATCATGTTGGTTATTCCTCCTTTCCCATTACTGTTTGTGGTGGCCGCATTTATCGGTGAGGCAGGTCCGCTAACCATAGCCTTGGTCATCGGCTGTATGTCCTGGGCGTGGGGCGCAAGGGTCATTCGAGCACAAACCCTATCACTACGTGAGAAAGAGTTCGTAAAAGCAGCCGAAGTTCTGGGCGAATCGCGCCTTCGTATTATCTTCGTTGAGCTACTGCCAAACCTTATCTCCATTGTTGGGGCAAGCTTCATCGGCTCTGTTATGTACGCCATCTTGATGGAAGCAACGATTTCATTCCTAGGTATGGGCGATCCAAACACGATCAGCTGGGGCATCATGCTTTACAACGTTCAAACCTCATCTGCCATGCTCATCGGCGCGTGGTGGGAAGTAATTGCACCATGTTTAGCACTGACGTTCCTAGTGACGGGTTTAGCCTTGTTGAACTTCGCAGTAGATGAAATTGCTAACCCGCAGCTTCGTTCACACAAAGGGATGAAACGCTGGAAGAAAATCGCAGCACAAGACAAAAAGCAGCGTGAAGTTGAAGTCGCGCCTCAAAATGCACTATGGAGCGGAGATCGTTAATCATGTCAGAACCACTAATTTCAATCCGCAACCTTTGCGTTGACTACATTACCGATGCTGGTGACGTACGTGCTTGTAACAACGTCAGCTTCGATATCGGCAAAGGCGAAGTCTTCGGTCTAGCTGGCGAGTCTGGCTGTGGAAAGTCAACAGTCGCCTTCTCTCTTATGCGCCTTCATAAGCCACCTGCTTATATCAGCGGCGGTCAGGTACTGTTTAATGGTGAAGACATTCTTCAGTACAGTGACGACCGCATGCAGACATTCCGCTGGAGCGAGATGTCGATGGTATTCCAAAGTGCGATGAACGCGCTAAACCCTGTACTGACGATGGAAGAGCAGTTCTGTGACGTCATTATGCGCCACACCAACATGACTCGTGATCAGGCAGTAAAACGTGCTCAAGGGCTATTGGAAATCGTTGATATCCACCCTAGCCGCTTGAATGACTATCCACACCAATTCTCTGGCGGTATGCGTCAGAGGCTGGTCATCGCCATCGCGCTAGCACTGAACCCTAAGATGATCATTATGGATGAGCCAACCACAGCACTGGATGTGGTTGTGCAACGCGAGATCTTACAAAAAGATCTATGCGCTAAAAGAAGAGTTTGGCTTTTCTATTTTGTTCATCACCCATGATATCTCACTTATGGTCGAGTTTTCTGATCGCATTGGGATCATGTATTCAGGAGAGCTTATTGAGGTTGCACCGTCGAAACAGATCCTTGAATCGCCTTACCACCCTTACACCAAAGGGCTGGGTAGTTCGTTCCCGCCGTTAACGGGCCCTAAGACCAAGCTGACTGGTATTCCTGGAAATCCTTTAAACCTTTTAGAGGTGCCTCAAGGCTGCCGATTCCAAGCTCGTTGTGACCGAGTACATGAAGCTTGTACTCGCATACCCACTAAGCTGCGTCAAATCGAGCACAGCCGTTTTTCAAACTGCCACTTGTACGGTGAACCTATTGCCGTCGCGCAAGAGTTGTCATAACGACCACCAGCGAAGAAGTAAGCATTAACAAGGATTTCTGGAGAACAATTATGAGCAACTATGGTGAACTACTCATAGAAGGCAACAACGTCGTTAAAGACTTTCCCATCAATAGCAACGCGCTATCTCAGCCAATGATGCGTGCGATTAACGATGTCTCATTCAAGATGTACAAGAGCCGTGGATTATCAGTCGTAGGTGAGTCCGGCTCGGGCAAATCCACCACGGCTAAAATGATAGCCAAGATGTATGCGCCAAGCGGCGGTGAGATCAAATATCGCGGTCGTGACATTCAAGAGATCACCTCGCGCCGTGACCTCATGCAGTATCGCGAAGGCGTACAAATGGTATGGCAAGACCCGTTTGGTTCACTTAACCCAACGCACACTATTTTCCACCACATTGCCCGTCCTCTGCTGATACATAACAAGGTCAGCAAGGGCAACAAGAAAGAGTTGGAAGAGCGTGTTTACGACCTACTAGAACAAGTTGGATTGATCCCACCAAAAGAGACAGCGGCGAAATATCCGCATCAACTTTCTGGTGGTCAGAGACAGCGTGTCAACCTTGCTCGAAACATTGCCGTAGGTGCAGAGGTCGTGCTCGCAGACGAACCGACATCCATGCTGGATGTATCGATTCGAGCAGGCGTTCTCAACCTGATGGAAGAGATGAAGTTCGAGAAGCAGATGTCGCTACTTTACATCACTCACGACATTGCAACGGCACGCTACATCGCCGAAGACATCTCCGTGATGTATGTCGGTCACATGGTCGAATGGGGCGACACTGACGAGGTCATTGCTAACCCTCAGCATCCCTATACCCAGCTGCTGGTATCTGCAGTCCCCGATCCATCCAAGTCCATCCACGAGAAGCTGGAAGGAAACAAAGGTGAAATCCCATTGTGGACACCAGCATCAGTAGGCTGCCCATTTGCCGGACGCTGTAAGCACGCCACCACTAAGTGCCGTGAAGCCTTACCTAGCGTTACCAAGCTATCAGACAACCACTTCGTACGTTGCTACTTATACGAGAACTAATACCCGGCTCCCGTCTCGGGAGCCTAGCTGTAGGGATAAGTTATGGAAGAAAACATGCAATTACTCACTAACCACATTGGCTACCACATAAACAGTGAAAAGCGCGCCGTGTTAATGACTCGACAGTCACAGCATGAACTCGCTAGTGCTTTTTTAGTGGATGCCCACAATGACGAAATCGTGCTCGAACTGAGCCCTATCGGTGGCGCTAACGTGGATAATTGGCATCAAGGTGTTTTCTTCACTCTCGATTTCAGTCAATGGACAGAGCAAGGTCACTACTACCTGCGCTATCAGACAGTACGCTCTCAATCTTTTGAAATCGCCGAGAATCAGCTCTATAACCGCTGCTTCTCAGACATTATCCACTACTTCAAATCTCAGCGATGCGGTGGGGAGTTTGATGCCGCCGACAAGCAAGCTTCGATTGTAGGCAGCCAAGATTCGGTGGATGTCCATGGTGGCTGGTATGACGCGTCTGGTGATGTCAGCAAGTACCTTAGCCACCTGTCCTATGCCAATTATTTGAATCCTCAACAAACCCCTATGGTGGTTTGGAATATGCTCAAGGTACACGACATAGTGTGTGAGCGCATCGAGAGCCCAAACTTTGTTGCTACCCGGCTTCTAGAAGAAGCGCTTTATGGCGCTGAGTTCCTTTCGCGCATGCAGCATCACAGTGGCTATTTCTATATGACGGTTTTTGACAAATGGAGTAAAGATCCGACGCAGCGAGAGATCTGCGCTTACGAGACTCAACTCGGTCATAAGAAAACCAACTATGAGGCTGGGTTTCGTCAAGGCGGCGGCATGACCATCGCAGCACTTGCGAAGAGCAGCCAGGTGAGCTCACTTTCAAAGGATAGCGCCGCCACTTATTTAGAAGCAGCAAAAGCAGGCTATTGGCACCTCAAAGAGCACAACGAGCAATACCTTGATGATCATACTCCGAACATCATTGACGAATATTGCGCACTTGTGGCGTCAGTGGCTCTGTATCAAGCCAGCTTGGAACCACAGTACCTAACGGAAGCAAGAAGCTGGTTTGATGCATTAACCAATCGAGCGCTGAGCGACCAACAACATGCTTTTTACTGGTCTGCAAATGAAGATGGCAGTCGACCTTACTTCCATGCTGCAGAGGCTGGGCTGCCTAACATCGCACTGACTGAGTATCTAGCAATAGAAACCGAAGCAGAGCGAGTCAAAGCAGCGCGAGAAACGCTCAAGAAAGCCTGCCAATTTGAAATCAGTATCACTCACAAGGTTTACAACCCATTTGGCTACCCAAGGCAGTACGTAAAAGCCGTCGATGGGGTCAAACATGACGCGTTCTTTATCCCTCATCAAAACGAGTCTGGTTACTGGTGGCAAGGCGAGAATGCTCGCTTGGCTTCACTTGCCTCAATGGCTTTTTTGGCTCAACCGCACCTAGAAGACTCCGCTTTGAAAGCTCAGCTATCGCACTATGCCGATGACTGTATTAGCTGGGTGCTCGGTGCTAATCCCTATGATATGTGCATGCTCGATGGTCATGGCCACAACAACCCCGACTACCTACCGAAGCTTGGTTTCTTCAATGCTCTCGGAGGGGTGTGCAACGGTATCACCGCAGGCTTTGAAGATGAGGCTGATATTGCCTTTAACCCACCAATTCATAAAGACGACATGCTACAAAATTGGCGCTGGGGTGAGCAGTGGATTCCCCATGCAGGTTGGCTACTTCTCGCTTTGGCACTGTGGCAGCAACACTATAAGAATTAAGGGTTAAATATGGCTAGGTACAGAGTTGGAATTGATGGCGGTGGTACATCGTGTCGCGCCAGAATCATCAATGAACAGCAGCAAGTCATTGGTGAGGCGAAAAGCGGCAGCGCGAACATTATGTTGGGCGCCGAACTTGCTTTAACGTCGATTATTGAAGCGATTGAGTCTGCGGCCCAATCAGCAGGTCTTGGCTCAGCCGATTTTGCCCAGATGGATGTTGGCTGCGCGCTCGCGGGGGCCGAGCACAAAAGCAGCTATCAAGCGTTTATGGCGACATCACACCCATTCGCAAGCCTAACGCTTAACACCGATGGCTACGGTGCCTGCCTTGGCGCCCATCAGGGTGAAGATGGTGCCATCATGATAGCCGGGACTGGCTCCGTTGGTCTTCTCATTAAAGGGATAAATCAGTATGTGGTAGGCGGTCGAGAGTTCCCGATTTCAGATCAGGGAGGCGGCGCTGTGATGGGACTTAGGTTGATCCAGCAAGTCCTGCTTATCCAAGATGGTATCAAGCCCCACTCTCCCCTCGCCGATGTCGTCATGGAACATTTCAATCAGGATATCGACGCCATCGTAGAGTGGTCAAAAACAGCGTTACCACGTGATTACGGTCAGTTTTCTCCGGTGATTTTTGAGTATGCCTACCTCAACGATGAGTTGGCAAAATCGCTTCTGCTGGAAACCGCCAACGACATTGAAATGTTTTTGTGCGCGCTCAACAGCAAAGGCGCGGACAAAATATGCCTGATGGGCAGTATCGCCGAGCGTATCTTTGACTGGTTATCTCCTACTGCTCAGCGCTGGATCGTAGTCCCTAAAGGGGATGCGATGGATGGCGCGCTGATGATGGCGGGTAACGAGCAACACAACCTTTACGAGTAAGGGATGAGTATGGATTTTCGTGTCGACTTAGCCATTGTTGAACATCTAGCGAAAGGCTGTCGCTTCGGGCTAACCTTGCATAACCTGTCTGAGAAGAGTCACGCCAATTGGAAGCTTTATTTTGCGTTTGAGTGTTTTGTGATTCCAGACAGCTTATCACAAGGCGAGCTCACACAAGTCGGCACCTTCTGTACGCTAAACGTCAACGAGACGCCGCTGTATGCCAATAACCATGTCTATGTCGAGTTTTGCACCGCGACGTCCGCATTCAACTTACTGAGTGATGGCATTAACGACGCCTATCTCGACACTGATGCAAAAACCCAGCTTCCTGTTGCAGTTTCACCGATTGTACTCGGGGCGGTTGACGACCGCCGAGTATCGCTGCCAGAGGTAGGCGCAGGACGCCACGCTCTTATCCCACATCCTCAATACATGGAGTTTGGGGAAAGCGTGTTTGAACTGACGCGTTACAGTCAGATTTGCGTCGAAGATCAATCCATGCAATGTGTCGCCAACTGGCTAAGTGAAGAGGTGGAGCGTCTATTCGGACTAAGCCATAAATCGATTGGACAGCAAGACATTCGTTTTAGGCACTCTCCTGTTTTAGATTCTGAAGCCTACAAATTGACTGTGGATGGTTCAGGGATTGAGATTGAGTCCAACAGCAATGCAGGCTTTACCTACGGCTGTGCAACGCTGATTCAGTTGATGGACTTTGACCATAATCGCCACACCATCTACGTGCCTCATGTCCGCATCCAAGACGCACCTCGCTTTCGCTACCGTGGTGTAATGCTAGACAGTGCACGCAGCTTTCAGCCAGTGACCGAGATAAAGCGCGTTATCAACCTTCTTGCGCACTACAAGATCAATACCTTCCATTGGCACCTTACTGATGACGAAGGCTGGCGCGTTGAAATCAAAGCATATCCAGAGCTGACTAACATTGGTGCTTGGCGTGGCCCGACTCACCCGCTAAAACCGCAGCTTCATAGCATCGGGGATTACTATGGTGGATTCTACTCACAGCAAGAGATCCGCGAGATTGTTCAGTACGCGTCAGATCGCAGCATCCAAGTGATCCCAGAGATCGACATTCCTGGCCACAGTCGCGCCGCGATTACCGCGCTACCGGATCTGTTAGTCGACCCGGAAGATCAGTCTCATTACCGCAGTGAACAAAACTACACCGACAACGTGTTATCACCAGGGATCTCTGGCACCTACCAATTTCTTGATGCCGTGCTTGAAGAGATTGCTCAGCTGTTTCCGGCCCCTTACGTTCATATCGGCGCAGACCAAGTGCCTGTCGGAGTTTGGACCAACAGCCCGTCTTGTCGTGAACTCATGGCGGAGCAAGGCTATCGCAATCCGAAAGACCTGCAGGGTCATCTGCTTCGCTACGTCGAAGATAAACTCAGATCCATGGGCAAGCGCATGCTTGGCTGGGAAGAGGCGCACTTTGGTAGCAAGGTAAGCAAAGACACGGTCGTCTATTCATGGCTGAGCGAAGAAGCCGCTATTAATAGTGCCAAGCTGGGCTACGACGTCATCCTTCAGCCAGGCCAAAGCACCTACTTAGATATGGCGCAAGACTACAGCGTTTGCGAGTTGGGCGTGTACCGCTCTCACATAATTACCCTAGAAAACGCATATCAATACGAACCTCTCGTCCAACTTCATGAGCAAGACCCAATCAAGAAACGCATTTTGGGCATGCAGGCCGCACTTTGGACAGAGAGAGTTACCTCTCCGGAGCGGCTCGACTACATGATGTTTCCGCGCTTGGTTGCGCTTGCAGAAACCGCATGGACACAAGATCACTCAAAAGACTTCCACGCCTTCTTGTCTCGGCTTAAGCCACACCTCCAATTGTTAGATAGACAAGATGTGCGATACAGACACCCATGGCCAGAGAGCCAAAAAGAGAATGGCTGACGTTCAACACTCAAAGCCAACATTACTTAACGAATTTAAATTTTCCCCAATAAGGATATCATCATGCAATACGGCTACTTCGATAACGAGAACCGAGAATATGTCATCACTCGTCCCGATGCCCCCGCTCCTTGGACTAACTACCTAGGCACAGAGAAGTTCTGTACCGTTATCTCCCATAATGCTGGCGGCTACTCCTTTTACAACTCACCTGAGTACAACCGTGTAACCAAATTCCGCCCAAATGCGACGTTCGATCGCCCAGGGCATTATGTATATCTGCGTGATGATGAGACAGGTGATTACTGGTCAATCTCATGGCAGCCAGTCGCCAAAAGCCTTGATGAAGCGAATTATGAAGTAAGGCACGGGCTTTCTTATTCAAAGTTTAAGTGTCAATACTCAGATATTGAGGCGACAAAAACTCTGTTCGTACCAAAAGGCGAAGATGCTGAAGTGTGGGATGTGGTGATCCGCAATACCGGTGATAAGCCGCGCACCATCAGCGCCTTCTCGTTTGTGGAGTTTTCCTTCAGCCACATCGCCTCTGACAATCAAAACCATCAAATGTCGCTATATTCAGCAGGGACTAGCTATCAAGATGGTGTCATTGAGTATGATCTCTTCTACAACACCAACGACTTCGAAGGCTACTACTACCTTGCTTCTACTTTTAGCCCAGATAGCTATGATGGTCAGCGCGATAGCTTCTTAGGTCTATATCGCGACGAATCCAACCCAATCGCAGTTGAAAAAGGGCAATGCTCTAATCACACACAAACCTGCTACAACCATTGTGGTTCACTGCACAAGCAATTTGTCATCGCACCGGGAGAAGAGGTGCGCTTTGCCTACGTTCTTGGTATTGGCAAAGGCAACGGTGAGCGTCTTCGTCAAAAATACCAAGACTTAACTGAGGTCGATGCAGCGTTTGATGCCATCAAGGCTCACTGGGATGAGCGCTGCGCGAAGTTTCAGGTGAAATCTCCTAACGAGGGGCTAGACACCATGCTGAACACTTGGACTCTGTATCAAGCCGAGACATGTGTCGTATGGTCACGCTTCGCTTCATTTATCGAGGTTGGAGGACGTACTGGACTGGGCTATCGAGATACCGCTCAGGACGCTATGGCCGTTCCTCATTCTGCACCGGCTATGACTCGCAAACGAATCGTTGATCTACTGCGTGGCCAAGTGAAAGCTGGTTACGGTTTGCATCTGTTCGATCCAGATTGGTTTGATCCAGAAAAAGCCGATGTTGAGCCATCAAAATCACCAACCGTGGTTCCGACACCAAGCGATGAAGATAAGATCCACGGCATTGCCGACACCTGCTCTGACGATCACTTGTGGCTAGTCCCAACGATCTGTCGCTACGTGATGGAAACCGGTGAGACGGATTTCTTTGATGAGGTGATCCCATACGCAGACGGCGGCAATGCGACCGTTTACGAGCACATGAAAGCAGCACTTAACTTTACCGATGAGCACGTGGGAGCGACAGGCATCGCCAAAGGTCTGCGCGCAGACTGGAATGACTGTCTAAACCTCGGTGGTGGTGAATCATCTATGGTGGCCTTCCTGCATTACTGGGCACTGCAAGACTTCGTTGACCTCGCACGCAACCGTGGCGAGCTTGATGATGTCGCCTACTACCAACAAATGGCGCAAAAAGTTCAAGACGCCTGTGAAACGCATCTTTGGGATGAAGACGGTGGCTGGTACATCCGTGGTATCACCAAAAACGGCGACAAGGTCGGTACCAGTAAACAAACCGAAGGTAAGGTTCACCTTGAGTCCAACACCTGGGCAGTGGTTTCTGGCGCAGTTAGCGAAGAGCGCGGTAAGAAAGCCATGGATGCGGTCGATGAGTACCTCTACTCAGACTTCGGCTTACATCTAAACGCGCCATCGTTCGCAACACCTAATGACGACATCGGCTTTGTCACTCGCGTTTATCAGGGCGTAAAAGAAAACGGCGCGATCTTCTCACATCCAAATCCATGGGCGTGGGTAGCCGAAGCGAAACTAGGCCGTGGCGATCAAGCCATGAAGTACTACGACGCACTAAACCCTTATAACCAAAACGACATGATCGAAACACGCATCACAGAGCCGTACTCATACGTGCAGTTCATCATGGGCCGTGACCACCAAGATCATGGTCGCGCCAACCACCCTTGGTTAACGGGTACTTCTGGCTGGGCTTACTTCGCCGCAACCAACTATATTCTCGGCGTGAGACTGAGCTTCGATGGCCTAGTGGTTGACCCATGTATTCCAACAGAGTGGCCAGGATTTGAGGTGACGCGTCAATGGCGCGGTGCAACGTATCAAATTACGGTTGAGAACCCAAACAATGTCAGCAAGGGTGTTCAGTCCATTACCTTGAATGGCCAAGCCATTCAAGGCTCGATCGCGCCTCAAGCCGAAGGCAGCGTAAACCAAGTACATGTTGTTCTAGGTTAACGAGTGCCTCGATGGGTCCTTAATTCGGACCCATCGAACTTAAGCGTATCACTACAAGAGTAGGTAACCTCTTAGGAGAGAGAGATGATCAAATTTGGAACAGGTGGTTGGCGCGCGTTCATCGGCGAGGAGTTCACTAAAGATAACGTAAAACTCGTTGCTCAAGCAGTGGCAAACATCATCAATAGCGAAAACGTGGCAGACCGCGGATTCGTGATTGGCTATGACAGGCGTTTTCTATCCGATAAAGCGGGGCGCTGGTTTGCGGAAGTCTTGGCCGCGAACAACATCCCAGTGAGCTTTATCGACAAGTTTGTGCCGACCCCTATAGTCATGTACAAGGCGAAGAGTATGGGATGTGCCTACTCGGCTTGTATTACCGCGTCGCACAATCCAGCCGATTACAACGGGATTAAGGTCTTTATCGAAGGTGGCCGTGATGCCGACGAAATCATTACTGAGAAGATTGAAGCTCAGATAGCCACTCTCAGCCTTCAGGAAGTGATTTCAGGCGACTTCGATGTATGTGTTGAGCGCGGCGCGATTAATGTCATCAATCCGATGAACGAGTTTGTTGATTCCATCATCGATCTTATCGACATTGAAGCCATCAAAAACGCCAATCTCAAAGTGCTTATCGACCCGATGTTTGGGGTTGCGAAAAACGCATTGCAGACGGTGCTCATCAACGGTCGCTGTGACGTTGACGTCATCAACGATGGTAAAAACCCAGACTTTGGCGGCTTAATGCCTTCGCCAAGTGCAGCGACACTATATCGTCTTAAGCACCTAGTAGCGGCAGAAGGCTACGATATTGGTATAGGTACCGATGGCGATGCTGACCGTCTTGGCATCATTGATGAGCAAGGCAATTTTATTCACCCGAATGAAGTCCTGCTACTGCTCTACTACTACTTACTCGAGTACAAAGGCTGGAAAGGCTCAGTGGTTCGTAATATCGCTACCACTCATCTACTAGATAAAGTTGCTGCCGACTACGGTGAAAAGAGCTTTGAGGTTCCCGTAGGCTTTAAGCACATAAGTAGTCAAATGGAGGCCGACGACTCACTGATTGGCGGTGAGAGCTCAGGTGGTTTAACCATTCGCGGCCACATCAAAGGTAAGGATGGCGTATTCGCCTCTAGCCTTTTAGTCGAAATGCTCAGTGTCACTCAGAAGACACTTTCCGAGTTGCTATCAGAGATCTACGGCAAGTATGGTTACGCCTATACCGCTGAGGGCGACTGCACCTTCAAACCGTCGCAAAAAGACAGCCTTTACCACAAACTTTATGTCGAAAAACTGCTTCCTGAGTTTGATTATGACGTAGAAAAGGTGAGTTACGCCGATGGCGCGAAAGTGTACTTTAAGAACGGTGGTTGGGTGATTGCTCGCTTCTCGGGTACGGAGCCCCTATTACGAATCTTCTGTGAAATGGAAGATAAGGAACAAGCGGAATATGTTCTTCAGCAGATGAAAGACTTTTTGTCTTTGTAGTCACTGTTTCCTTCTCTTTTTGCCCTAAGTGACCTCGACTCACCTTCTTGGTCACCTATTAGCAAAAAGCTCCCTATAGGTGGAGAACATTTTTGCCCGGAACGACTGTCTCCGGGCTTTTTTAGTACTTATGCAAACGCGACAATGCCCTGCGCATCGACACTCACCGCGACACTCTGGCCAACATCAAGCGCCTCTAATGAGGTGGCCAAGACACGCGTGCCTTCAATATCAACTACATAGCGACAATGGTCACCCATGAACTGCTGCTCGATAACCGTGATAGTGCTCTTTTCTGACTGAGTCAATTGAATGTGCTGTGGGCGCACCAAAAGTTGGCAATCAGCCCCCGGCTCAATCAAGGCACACGACTGTGCTTCAACCTGGCCGATAGCCGTCTCAAAGGTCGTGTCATTGATATGCTTAGCTTGCAAATAACTACCGCCACCTAAGAAATCCGCAACGAACTTGCTCGATGGGCAGAAATAGAGCTCTGATGCCGAGCCATATTGCTCAATCACACCTTGGTTCATCACTGCCATTTTGTCAGCAAACGCGAACGCTTCTTCGCGGCTATGAGTCACGAATATCGCTGTTACACCCTGCTTTTTGAAGATTTTGCGGATCTCGCGGATCAGCTCGTGACGTACTTGGGTATCGATGTTGGAAAATGGCTCATCAAGTAACAATAGATCGGGTTTGTACGCCAAACTGCGCGCAATCGCCACACGCTGCTGTTGACCACCCGATAGCTGATGCGGGTAGCGGTCAATGAACTGCTCTAGATGTACCAGTGACAGCATCTCCATCACGATTGCATCTTGCTCTGACTTCGGAGTGCCCTTAAGCCCAAAAGCGACGTTCTGCGCCACCGTTAGATGAGGAAACAGCGCATAGTCTTGGAAGATCATGCCGATGTTGCGCTGCTCTGGCGGCATCCAGGTTTCACCGTTATCAATCTCACGCTCACCCAGCGTCATCTTGCCCGCAGACAGGGGCAATAGACCCGCGATGGCTTTCAGCAAGGTCGTTTTACCGCAGCCACTGGCGCCCAGCAAACAAACAATTTCACCTTGATTAACCTCTAGAGACAAGTTTTCAAGAATCGTTTGCTCGTCATACTGACAAGATAAATTTTCAATCGACAGTGCAGTGGTCATCAGTGATTTTGCTCCAATGAACGGTTAATAATAATGAGCGGTAGTAATCCAACGAGTACTAGCAAGACGGCTGGCATCGCAGCAAGCTCCAAATGCTCATCTGAGGCAAAGTTAAATACGTAGGTGGCCAAGGTTTCAAAGTTGAATGGACGCAGCAGCAGCGCAGCATTGAGCTCTTTCATCGACTCAATAAACACCAACAAGCCAGCAATCAACACACCACGTTTAATCAGTGGCAGATGCACGCGAACCAACATCTGGTTCTTCTTACAGCCCATAGTACGCGAGGCCATATCAAGCGAAGGCGACACCTTACTTAGACTGGTTTCGATACTGCCAATCGCTACCGCTGAAAAACGCACCACCATGGCAAAAATCAGCGCAAACATCGAGCCAGAGAAGATCAGACCTGGGCGCTGCCACTCCATCGCTTTGGCAAAGTCATTTACTGAATGATCCATAAACAGGACAGTCACCATCACGCCGATCGCCAGCACCGTTCCCGGTACGGCATAGCCCAGCGACGAGGCACGCATGAAAACGACACCCTTACGACTTGGATCCAAACGGCGATAGAAGTTAACCACCAAAGCGACGATTACGCCAATGATGGCGGCAATGATCGAGACCTGTAAACTGTTGATAGCATAGGTTTGAAATTCTTCAGTCCAGCTTTGCTCAAAGTACTTGTAGGCATAAATAATTAACTGGCCAAGCGGGAAGATAAACGCTGCTGATACCAAGCCCCAACACCAAGTTAATGCTGCCCACTTTTTCCAGCCACGTAACTCATAACGAAAATCTTCATGGCTGTTGTACTGACTTTGAAACAGTTTCTGTTTACGACGACTATAGCGCTCAGCACCCAGTAGAAGCACAATCACCACCATCATCATGGCGGAAATTTTGGCGGCCGCACTTAAATTGGAATAGCCAAGCCAAGTATCGTAAACCGCTGTGGTTAAGGTGCTGACTGCAAAGTAGCTAACCGCACCGAAGTCGCCAATGGTCTCCATCGCCACCAGCGATAGACCTACCGCAATGGATGGACGAGCAAGCGGCAACGAGATACGCCAAAAACTCTCTAAAGGGGAGCATTTGAGAAGTCTTGCAGATTGCAGCAAAGAGACGTTTTGCTCCATAAATGCCGCGCGGCACAACAGATAGACGTACGGGTACAGCACTAAAGAGAGCACAACCGTGGCGCCACCAACCGTGCGGATATCCGGGAACCAGTAGTCGCCAACCTGCCAAGCAAAAACATCACGTAGCCACACTTGTACAGGGCCTGCAAAATCAAACCAGTCAGTAAAGATGTAGCCAATGATGTAACTTGGCATCGCCAGTGGCAGTACTAAGGCCCACTGCAATACGCGTTCGCTAGGTAGCTTGCACATGGCCATTAGCCAGGCACTGGGCACCCCGAACACAAGAGAGAGCAGCAAAACACCAACGACCAATTTGATGGTATTGAGAACATAGGTGGGCATCACCGTGGACATCAGGTGTGCGAAAAGATCACTTGATTCACCAAGTGCAGTATAGAAGATCGCTAAAATAGGCAAAACCAGTAGCAGAGTTAGCACTCCACTACTGGTTTTCCAAACAACATTTTTTTCTTTCATTGCCTAAACATACATCAGGCGACGCGAAGTCGAGAAGTCATAAACCAGAATAATTAAGGGGGCATTATACCCCCTTTTATCGATTATAGGTCGAACTTAACTTCATCTAACAATTTGATCGCTGCGCTGTGGTAACCAGCAATGTCGTCTAGCGAGACAGTATCTGCTTTAAAGTCACCCCAAGATGCTACAAGCTCAGAACGCTTAACGCCTTCTTTTACTGGGTACTCAAAGTTTATTTCTGCGTACATTTGCTGAGCTTTGTCGCCTGTTAGGAACTCCATTAGCTTCAGTGCATTTTCTTTATTTGGCGAGTGCTTCGCCATTGCCATACCACTCACGTTAACGTGCGTGCCAGTGGTTTCTTGATTCGGGAAGTTGATGTAAACCGCATCAGCCCACGCTTTTTGCTCTTTATCATTCACCATTTTACCTAGGTAGTAGCTGTTACCTAGAGAAACGTCACAAAGACCTTCTTTGATCGCTTTAACTTGCGCGCGGTCATTACCTTGTGGCTTGCGTGCTAGGTTAGCTTTGACGCCTTCTAGCCACTCTTTAGTTTCCGCTTCACCGTGGTGTGCAATCATAGATGAAACCAAAGATACGTTGTATGGGTGCTTACCGCTGCGAGTACAGATTTTGCCTTTGTACTCTGGGTTAGCAAGGTCTGCATAGTTGAACTCTGCACCTAGCTTACCAACACGGTCACGAGATGAGTAAACGTTACGAGTACGTAGCGTCAGTGCAAACCACTCATTCTCTTTATCACGGTACTGAGCGGGAACGTTCGCGTTAATCACATCGCTGTCTACCGCTTGAACTACGTCCTTGTCAGTGAGCTCTGCAAGACGGCTGATGTCAGTTGTTAGCACTACGTCAGCTGGGCTGTATTCGCCTTCTTGCTGAAGCTTCTCTGCCAAACCTTTCTTAGCAAACTTCACATTTACCTTGATACCCGTTTCTTTCGTGAACTCGTTGAGCATTGGTTCAACAAGGAAAGGTTGACGGTAAGAGTAAACGTTGACTTCTTCCGCAGCCATCGCTGGAGTGGCAAAGCTTGCTGCGATTGCAGAAAGAGTTAGCAGTTTTTTCATTGTTTAGTTCCTTTAATTCATAATGAGAACGTTTATCAGTTGCGTTATTATATTCATACAGATTTGAAAAACAATGATCTGACATAAAAAAACCTGCCTATTAAGGCAGGTTTTTAATAAAAATGTGATTAAATGTTACTTCATGCTGACGAACTCTGGGTAAGCACCAACACCACAGTCGTGCATATCCATACCTTCTAGCTCTTCTTCTTCCGATACACGGATACCAATTGTTGCTTTCAGTACCGCCCATACCGCTAGGCTTGCTGCGAATACCCAACCGAAGATAACTGCCGCACCTAGAAGCTGTGCACCGAACGTTGCGTCACCGTTGCTTAGTGGAACAACCATTAGACCGAAGAAACCACACACACCGTGAACTGAGATAGCACCTACTGGATCGTCAATCTTAAGCTTGTCTAGGCCGATGATGCTGAATACCACTAGCGCGCCACCTACTGCACCAATTGCTACAGCATAAACTGGTGATGGAGACAGTGGGTCTGCTGTGATTGCAACCAGACCTGCTAGTGCACCGTTAAGAATCATTGTCAGGTCAGCTTTGCCCCACGTTGTCTTACATACAAGCATTGCTGCGATTGCACCCGCCGCTGCTGCTGCGTTCGTGTTTAGGAAGATTTGACCAACCGCTGTTGCGTTCTCGAAGTCAGAGACCATTAGCTGAGAACCGCCGTTGAAACCGAACCAACCTAGCCATAGGATGAACGTACCTAGTGTTGCTAGCGGCATGTTCGAACCTGGGATTGGGTGGATTTCACCGTTCTTACCGTATTTACCCTTACGAGCACCTAGTAGTAGAACACCTGCTAGAGCTGCTGCTGCACCCGCCATGTGAACGATACCTGAACCTGCGAAGTCACTGAAGCCGGCTTCTGATAGGAAACCGCCGCCCCATGTCCAGTAACCTTCCATTGGGTAGATGAATGCTGTTAGCACTACTGAGAAGATTAGGAAAGACCAAAGCTTCATACGCTCAGCAACCGCACCAGATACTACTGACATTGCTGTTGCAACGAATACTACTTGGAAGAAGAAGTCCGATTCTAGAGAATGGTCTGCGCCTTCACCTTGCGTACCAATTAGCGCACCAAATGATGGTAGCCAACCGCCTTCGCCGTTATCAACATACATGATGTGGTAGCCTACGATGAGGTAACAAGTACACGCAATCGCGTACAGACAGAAGTTCTTGGTTAAGATTTCTGTGGTGTTTTTAGAGCGAACTAGGCCTGCCTCTAGCATTGCGAAGCCTGCTGCCATCCACATTACTAGTGCGCCTGAAATAAGAAAGTAAAAAGTGTCCAGCGCATAACGCAGTTCGCTGACAGTTGTTGCTAATTCCATAATAAATTCTCCAATCCCTTAAAGTGCTTCAGCGTCCATTTCGCCCGTACGAATACGTACTGCTTGGGCTAGGTCGTACACAAATATTTTTCCGTCGCCAATCTTGCCGGTTTGAGCAGCGTTCGTGATCGCTTCAATAACTCGGTCTACGTTGTCTGCGTGCGTTGCGATTTCAAGTTTTACTTTCGGTAGAAAGTCCACTTGGTACTCCGCACCACGATATAATTCTGTGTGTCCTTTCTGACGGCCAAATCCTTTGACCTCAGAAACTGTCATACCTTCAATACCAACATCTGCAAGTGCTTCTCTTACATCATCGAGTTTGAATGGTTTAATGATTGCGTTAATAAGTTTCATGGCATCCCCTTCGCCTTTTATCCCTGTTACGTATTCTAGTAATCAAGGTGCGTGCCAACTTTTTAAATCATTGATATATAAGGATTTGACTATTTCATGTTACATAAATGAAAATACCTTGCACTTTAATGGTGCAAGGTATTCACAAAAATAATGCGTTTTATGTTATTAGCACTAGGAGTGTGCAAATTTGGGGCAAAGGATCATTACCTATTATGAATAAAACGCTCCCATTGCTCTAAAACTGAGCGAAAATCCTCTAGCCCACACTCGCTATGGCTCTCACTTTCGTAGACAGAAAACTCTTCATCCATCTCCATTAAGCTATCAAAAGCTAAGGAGTTTTCGTAAACATGAACCTCGGAGTCCACCACGCTAAGTGAAATCTCTTTGCCTTGCCAATTAAACTCATTGCCCGAAAACTGGGCAGCTTGGGTGAGCAACTCGGTAATTTCCATGATGGTGCGGTCACTGGTACTGATCTCTTCATGCAACAAACGAGCAATCACTTCTTGGCCCATTTCGCATCTCACTAGGTACTCACCTGTGAAACTGTTTTTAATAAACTCGAATTCCATCACTGTTTCTCTTAGTAATCTCGCGGCGATTATACCTTAGTTTACGAGACAATCGGGTATACTCATGACATCGCTCTCTATGACTCAGACCTTATGCAGCTTAACTCTCTCATTGCTAAACAAATTGTCGATCGCGCCAAGAAGATCATCGAACACTCCATCAACGTGATGGACGAGAATGGCGTGATCATTGGCTCTAGCGATCCGTCACGCTTGCACCAAACACATGAAGGGGCACTGCTAGCAATCCGAGATAATAGAACCTTAGAGATCAATGATTCCGTTGCCTCCACATTGTCCGGCGTTAAAAAAGGCATCAACCTACCCATCATCTACGATAACAACGTCATTGGTGTTGTCGGGATCTCAGGCACGCCTGAAGAGGTGAGAAGCTACGGTGAGCTGGTAAAAATGACGGCTGAGCTTATTGTCGAACAGGCTGCACTTATGTCGCAGGTTCAATGGAATAAACGCCACCGGGAAGAGTTACTACTGCAGCTCATTGAAGGATCAAGTTTAAATGAGGGACAACTGCTCTCTATTGCTCAGCGGCTCGATCTTGATCTCGCACAGCCTCGTGTGGCCACAGTGATCAAAGTGATCCCGCTGCCTGGAGAACCAGTCACACTGGAGCACCTGCAGAAACTGGTACATCTTCTGGAGTACCCTGAGCGCGATAACATCGTCGGAATTGCCTCGGTATCGATGAATGAGATCGTGGTATTGAAACCGGTGACGGTCGTCAATAACGCATGGAATCGCAAAGAGGAAGAAAAGCGAGTCGCTAAACTGCTTAAGCGTATCGACCAAGAGTGTGACTTCTCTATTCAGATGGCCATCGGAGACTATTTCCCTGAACTCGTCGGCATAGCTAAATCATACGAAACCGCCAAAGCCACCATTGAGAGCAGTCATAGTAATGATGGTCCCATACTGTTCTACCAAGACCGGAAACTCTCGGTGCTGGTGAGCAGCATTAAACATGACCCGTGGCGTGCGACTCAACTGAAGGCTCCGATCGAAAAACTGGTAGCTGCAGATAGTAAAGGCGTAATGCTAAAGACACTACGCACCTTTTTTGAACAAAACTGCGATCTGGCTCAAACTTGTGAAAGCCTCCATATCCACCGTAACACTTTGCGGTATCGACTTGAGAAAATAGAACAGACAACTAAATTAAATATCAATAACTTAGATGAAAAAGTTCAGCTCTACCTTGCGTTAAAATGTTTGTAAAAAATCCGTTAATTTGTGCAATTGCACAAATTAACGATAACCAGCAGTGATAAATTCGTCAGTTCGCATAAAGAAAATCTCCCCCTAAATGGCTACTCTTCCGCTCAATAAGGGTCACAAGACCCAACTAAATAATTAATAAAATTAGTATTGCGGAAACCAAACCATGATTGAAGTCTCTACCTTAGGCGCATTAGCAGCTCTGGTTGTTGCTATTGCCCTTATCCTTAAAAAAGTTCCACCTGCTTACGGCATGATCATCGGCGCGCTTGTCGGTGGTGTCGTTGGCGGCGTTTCTCTCACCGATACCGTTGCGCTAATGATTGGCGGTGCACAAGGCATTGTCACAGCAGTATTGCGCATCCTTGCCGCTGGTGTGCTGGCGGGCGTATTGATCGAGTCAGGAGCTGCAACATCCATCGCAGAGACCATCGTTAAGAAAGTGGGCGAAACCCGCGCGCTTCTCGCTTTGGCGATTGCCACCATGATCCTAACTGCGGTTGGCGTATTCGTTGATGTGGCAGTTATCACTGTTTCGCCTATCGCACTTGCGATTGCACGCCGTGCTGACATCTCTAAGACCGCTATCTTACTGGCGATGGTCGGTGGTGGTAAAGCGGGTAACGTAATGTCGCCAAACCCGAACGCCATTGCGGCGGCCGATGCGTTCAACGTACCGCTGACCTCAGTAATGGCAGCCGGCGTCATCCCGGGTCTCTGCGGTATGATCTTCGCTTACTTCATAGCGAAAAAGCTGGTCAACAAAGGCTCTAAAGTCGCCGAAAGCGAAGTGGTTGCAGTTGACCACTCTAGGCTACCTAAATTTGGCGCTGCGATTGTGGCACCTCTTGTTGCTATCGCTCTGCTTGCGCTTCGTCCTATTGCAGGCATCAACGTTGACCCGCTCATCGCACTACCGCTTGGTGGCTTGATTGGCGCCGTCGTCATGGGTCGTTTTGCCGATACCAACCACTTTGCAGTGTCTGGCCTATCGCGCATGGCACCAGTAGCTGTGATGCTTCTTGGTACGGGTACACTTGCTGGCATCATCGCTAACTCTGGCCTAAAAGATGGCCTTATTGATGTTCTGACCGCCTCTGGTCTTCCATCATATCTACTTGCTCCAATTTCCGGTGCCATGATGGCACTTGCAACCGCATCGACCACAGCAGGTACGGCGGTAGCATCTAGCGTATTTAGCTCTACCATTCTTGAACTCGGCGTTCCTGCTCTAGCGGGCGCAGCCATGATTCACTCTGGTGCTACTGTTCTGGATCACATGCCACACGGTAGCTTCTTCCACGCCACTGGCGGCGCTGTGCATATGGATATTCGCGAGCGTCTCAAACTCATTCCTTACGAGTCTGCGGTTGGTCTGATGATCGCCTTCGTTTCGGTAATGATCTTCGGTGTGTTCGGTCTATTTGTTTAAGGTTTAATTATGAAAATTATCATCGCTCCAGATTCATACAAAGAAAGTCTTACGGCCATGGAAGTTGCCGAAGCTATTGAGGCAGGATTTAAGAAGATCTTCACCGATGCCGAATACATCAAACTACCTATGGCAGACGGCGGCGAAGGCACAGTTCAATCGCTCGTTGATGCCACTGGCGGCTCGATTATTACTTGTGAAGTCACTGGCCCGCTAGGTCAAACCGTCGAAGGCTTCTTCGGTCTGATGGGTGATGGTTCCACGGCTATCATCGAGATGGCGGCCGCTTCTGGTCTTCACTTGGTGGAACCAGAGCTGCGCAACCCGCTGGTGACCACCACTTTTGGTACAGGTGAATTGGTTAAAGCGGCGCTGGATCGCGGCGTTAAACACATCATCGTCGGCATCGGTGGTAGCGCAACGAATGATGGCGGTATCGGTATGGCGCAGGCATTAGGCGCTAAACTGCTCGACTCGGATGGCAATCCACTGGGTTTTGGTGGCGGTGAGCTAAGTAAGCTTGCAAGTATCGACCTTTCTAAGCTAGATCCTCGCCTGGCCGAAATCAGACTTGAAGTGGCTTGTGATGTCGATAACCCACTGTGTGGCCCTAAGGGCGCCTCTCATGTGTTCGGCCCGCAAAAAAGGGGCAACGCCTGAGATGGTTGAAACGCTAGACACTAACCTGGCGCACTACGCAGGTGTGATTAAATCGACCAATGGTCGTGACGTCGTAGATACCGCAGGGGCTGGCGCTGCGGGTGGTCTAGGTGCTGCACTTTTAGGTCTCTTCGATGCCGAGCTTCGTCCGGGCATTCAGATCGTGATGGATGCTGTAAACCTTAGCGAAGTGGTCAAAGATGCCGACCTTGTGATTACTGGTGAAGGTCGAATTGATAGCCAAACTATCCATGGCAAAACGCCAATTGGTGTGGCGCGCACCGCTAAGCAATACGATATTCCTGTGATTGCAATTGCTGGTAGTACTGCGAAAGATTGCGCAGTGGTCCATGAGCACGGTATTGATGCAGCTTACAGCGTGGTACTTGGTGCGACCGATTTGCCGACGGCGTTGAAAGAAGCGGCGTTTAATGTCGAGATGACCTCTCGCAACATCGCTGCTGCGATGGCGATGAATTTCAGCAAATAGTTTCCTTTTGCTACAAAACAAAATGCCCGCTCAATTGAGCGGGCATTTTTTATGTCATTCCACTAGCCGTACGCTTATGCAGATAGGAATCTACGATAGGCTTGGTGGACGCTGTGAGAAGATCCCTGCTTGCGCAGGGATGGCATCTACGAAGCGGACCAAGTCTTATTAGAACTCGATGTTACGACCGAAGTTCATTGGCCAGTTAGTTGGGTTCTTCTTGCCTTCACGGATGTGGCGACATTCAGCTAGCCATGTCAGTAGCTCCCAACCGAATGCGGCTGTTAGTAACGCATCTTTCTCGTCAGAGTTCTTCTGAGGAGCAAATTCCGCGATATCTGCACCTACTAGGTTGATACGCTTAGTAGCACGAAGCTTACGGAAGATGTCGTAGTACATGCGCGCAGAGACACCAAATGGATCTGGGCTTGAGTTTGCACTGTGGTCTAGTAGATCTAGGCCATCTAGGTCAAACGTTAGGTAAACCGGACGACCGTCGCCTTGCTTCTCAAGGATCTGCTCAACGATGTAGTCAATGCCTAGGTCGTAGATTTCATCTGCTAGGAAGAAGTTACCACCAATCGCTTTCGCTTTGCCTTGCTGTGATGCACACCAGCGGCCACGCATACCAAGGCTGAAGCTGGTTGATGGATCCATTGCACCTTCTGATGCTAGACGGCAGTACCAGTTGCCTGAATATGACTCGTAGTCGAAGTCTTTGCGAGTCAGTAGGTCAAAGTGACCATCGATATGGATGAGCGATACTGGGCCGTGAACCTTCGCCAGTGCCGCTGGACCTGGGTATGCTACCGTATGGTCACCACCAAAGAAGAATGGCGTGATACCGTGGTTAACAACCATGTCGTCTACCACTTCTTGAGCTGCACGCATTTCTTCGTCTAGGTTGAATTGACCTAGGCCATCCCAGTTTCCATAGTCGATGATGTTACACAGTTCGAATGGCATCGTACCGTCTTGGTGAATCATGCCCATACCCGTTTTTGATGCTTCACGGATAGCAGCAGGACCGAACTTGTGGCCACCAGCGTTTGGTGAGCACTTATCCATAGTTAGGCCGTACATTGCGATATCAACGCCTTCAAAGCTGTTCACATATGGCGCACCAAATGCACCAACGTGCTGCTTACCTAGCAAGCTGAATGCTTCAACGCCCTGCTCAGCCATGCGTGCTTGCATAGGAGCAATGTCTTCGTTGATGTAGAAATCCGCATCTGACTTGTTCCAGTAGATGTCTTGGTATAGGTCTAGCTTTTCTTTCGCAATCTCAACACGTTTTGGCTTAAACATGGATAATTCCTCTCGTTATTGGACAAGCAAATCAGCTTTGCTTCTCAAGATACGCTCATTATAGTGGCTAAGCCCTGAGTTATTAATTACACTTCAGGACAGCAACATGATATTTCAGGACATTATTTGTGTACTCTTTAAACCGTCAGCACTTTTTGCAAGCCATTATCGGTCACTGGGAAGCCGTCGTGCGCCAATCTATCGGCAGTGACTTCGATGCCCAGCAATTTTTACGTAAGGCCAATATTGTGCGCATCAATCTCGGTCACTATCACCCGATTGAGGTCTCACAGGTGCACCAACTGATGAGCAGTACGGTGAATCAACTTCATATTGACGGTCTAGGGCTTCGTATTGCTAAGCGATTGAAGCTGCAAGATATGGGTGCGTGGGGCTACGCTATGATCAACTGCCAAAATATCAAACAGCTGCTCGACACGGGTTTGCAGTTTTCGTTTGTGACCAAAGACTATGTCGATATTCATATCGGCTACGATAGTGAATGGGCTTACATCACTATTGTTGACCGCTCTGACGGCCTCTCTCCGCAGCATTACAATGTCGAAGAATCGCTTTGCCACTATTACTTAGGCTTACAACAGTTTCTGGGAGAGCGATTTGATGCCTCCTTGATTCATGTCGATTTTGCCTATCCAGCCCCGAGCTACGCAGCGCTTTACAAAGAGGTGTTCTCACACAACCTAAGTTTTGATGCCAATCAGCATCAAGTGCGCTTCCCCGTAGATTGGATCCATCATGCGATTAGCTTGCAGCCCTCTTTGGTGGCCCACATCGCCTCACTTCAAAGCCAGCAACTTGATGATGAAATGGATGCACCGCTCAGCTACCAGATTCGCGTCAAGCTGTTGTCCCAGTTGAAATACGGCCTTCCTAGTATGGAGGCGGTCGCCGAGGAAATGAACATGACGCCACGTACGCTGCGTCGCAAACTAGAAAAAGAAAACACCACCTTCAAGCATCTGGTTTTGGATACACGAATGCGTGTCGCCAAGGAGTTTTTGGTTAGCTCTGATCTGTCGACGACGGAAATTGCCGACATGTTGAACTACCACTCAGCCCCGCCTTTTTTCCGAGCGTTTCAAGGCTACGTTGGCTGCAGTCCTAAGCAGTTTCGTGTGCAGAACAAACCACAATAAGCCTCGCAGCTCTCTTCCAAAGTGATCGACTCTATGAGTGACAAGCATAAAAAAGCCCAGTCCAAAGGACTGGGCGTAAAAATCATGTGCGTATGATTTTCAAATTACTTACGGATAGTTTCCGCTGCGCGCTCAGCGCCAACTTTCGCTTCCCACTTCGCGTTTAGCTCTTCGATTGAAGTGCCAGAGCGTTTTAGGAAGTCTTTGAAACCGTCCCAGTGAGCGTCCATTACTTGGTGCTCGTCAGTTGCAGTTGCAAGCGCTTTTAGGCCCCACTCATCTGGGATGAATACTTCGTTGAAGCCAGCGCGTGGACGGTTTTCTTTGATCGCTTTAACGAACATGTCTGACTTACGCTTCACTTCTTCGATTGGACCGAAGTGGCTTGGGTCGATCACTAGGATGTAAGAACCGCCTACTGGACATGGTGCATCTTCCATAGTGAAAAAGTCACTTGGTACCGCTGGAAGCTCAGGAGCAATCTTACCTTTCGGGTTGATGATTGCTGTCATTACTTCGTTCCAGATGTTTAGCGAGTACAGACGTGGCGTTAGGAACGTCCATGGTGCTTTACAGTCAGCAACGCGGCCGTAACCTTCGATTAGCGAGCCCCACTTACGAGCGTCAGCCGTTAGCTCACCCGTGTCTTGGTCAACAAGTGCAGCAACGTGTAGGTCGCGGTCGTTAACGATAGCGTCGCAGATGTGAGAGTCGTAGCCTTCGCCGATCATGATAGACGTAACTAGTGGTAGCTCTTCACCGCCAACTAGAGCCGCATCGAACGGAGGGCAAGACATTGCTGGATCCATGCCGCCGAATGGAGCGTTTAGAGGTACAGAGTTGTTTGAAGACATCGCAAACATGCCTTCTTTCATTGCCATCTGTGTGTAGTTAGAGAAGTTGCCGCCGTCACAGTGGTCGTAACCGAATACGATTGAGATACCGTGCTTGCGTGCTTTCTCGATAGCCGTTTGAGCCATCAGCGTACATACGTAGTGGCCAGAAGACTTCTTACCGTTGTAAACAGCCCAAGTATCACCTTCAGACTCGATTTCTGGAGTCGTCGTCGTGTCAAGGATGCCCGCTTCGTAAGGGATAGTTACCGCTTCGATAACACCTAGACCTTGGTGTAGTTTACCCTGTAGGCCACCTACAAGTAGGTTGTGCGCTAGGATATCAGCGTGAGCTTGAGAGGCACCGATGTGCTTCCAAGATTCAGAAACGATAAATAAGAAATACTCGTTGTTAAACGTTGTAGTAGGGCTGCTAACTTTAGCCATGGTAATGTCCTCTGTATAAGTAGGAATACGTTTTTATGAAAACTATAGCTACTTTAAACCATGAGACGAAATCCAGAAGTAACATACTGGATGCTGTTACTTAAACTGTTACTCGCTTTGACGACACATCTCCCGTTTTCGCTGGCCTTAAACCAAAAAAAGCCGCTCAAATGAGCGGCTTTCTATCAGTCAGTAAACATCAAGAATTAAGCTTGACCTTTAACTTCTTTAAGACCGTTGTAAGGTGCTTTTTCACCTAGAGCTTCTTCGATACGAATTAGCTGGTTGTACTTAGCAACACGGTCAGAACGGCTCATAGAACCAGTCTTGATTTGACCTGCAGCAGTACCTACCGCTAGGTCAGCGATAGTTGCATCTTCAGTTTCGCCAGAACGGTGAGAGATTACAGCTGTGTAACCTGCGTCTTTAGCCATCTTGATAGCAGCTAGAGTCTCAGTTAGAGAACCGATTTGGTTGAACTTGATAAGGATAGAGTTAGCTACGCCTTTCTCGATACCTTCAGCAAGGATCTTAGTGTTAGTAACGAATAGGTCGTCACCTACTAGTTGAAGCTTGTCACCTAGTAGTTCAGTTTGGTGCTTGAAGCCATCCCAGTCAGACTCGTCTAGACCGTCTTCGATAGAAACGATTGGGAATTGGTTAGCAAGCTCAGCTAGGTAGTGGTTGAACTCTTCAGAAGAGAAAGTCTTACCTTCGCCCTTCATGTTGTAGATGCCAGCTTCTTTGTCGAAGAACTCAGATGCTGCACAGTCCATAGCTAGAGTTACGTCTTTACCTAGTTCGTAACCAGCAGCAGCAACAGCTTCTGCGATAACTTCTAGAGCTTCAGCGTTAGACTTAAGGTTAGGAGCGAAACCACCTTCGTCACCAACTGCAGTGCTGTAGCCTTTAGACTTAAGAACTTTAGCTAGGTTGTGGAATACTTCTGCACCGATACGTAGACCTTCTTTAAGAGTCTTAGCACCAACTGGTTGGATCATGAACTCTTGGATGTCAACGTTGTTGTCTGCGTGCTCACCACCGTTGATGATGTTCATCATTGGTAGAGGCATAGAGAACTGACCAGCAGTACCGTTTAGCTCAGCGATGTGCTCGAACAAAGGCATGCCTTTAGCCGCTGCAGCAGCTTTAGCGTTTGCTAGAGAAACAGCTAGGATAGCGTTCGCGCCGAACTTAGACTTGTTTTCAGTACCGTCTAGGTCGATCATTACTTGGTCAACGTCAGCTTGAGCTTTAGCGTCTTTACCAACTAGAGCTTCAGCGATTGCACCGTTCACAGCTTCAACAGCTTTAAGAACACCTTTACCTAGGAAACGTGCTTTGTCACCGTCACGTAGCTCAAGAGCTTCGCGAGAACCAGTAGATGCGCCAGATGGAGCCGCAGCCATACCTACGAAACCGCCTTCTAGGTGAACTTCAGCTTCAACAGTTGGGTTACCACGTGAGTCGATGATTTCACGACCTAGAACTTTAACGATCTTAGACATTAATGTTTCCTCTCATTAAATATAAATGTCAAATTTAGGGCAGCCGCACTAACCTTCGCTGCCGCCCGTATCCTTTTTACTCTTCTTCAGTACCGCGCTGGTACTCACCTGCTGCCTTAACAAAGCCAGAGAACAGTGGGTGACCATCGCGTGGTGTTGAAGTGAATTCTGGGTGGAACTGCGCAGCTACAAACCATGGGTGTGCTGGGTTCTCGATCACTTCAACCAGTTTCTTGTCTGCTGACAGACCAGAAACTTTAAGACCTGCTTTTTCAATCTGAGGACGAAGTACGTTGTTCACTTCATAGCGGTGACGGTGACGCTCGTGGATCTTCGCGTTGCCGTATAGTTCGAAAGCTTTTGTGCCTTTCTCAAGGTGACACAGCTGAGAACCTAGACGCATTGTACCGCCAAGGTCTGAGGTTTCAGTACGTTCTTCAACTTTACCTTCACCATCAACCCACTCTGTGATCAAGCCTACCACAGGGTATTTCGTCTCTTTGTTAAATTCTGTTGAATGTGCGCCTTCCATGCCCGCTACGTTACGAGCGTATTCGATAAGCGCCACTTGCATCCCTAGACAGATACCTAGGTAAGGTACTTTGTTCTCACGTGCGTATTGAGCTGCGCGGATCTTACCTTCTACACCACGATCGCCAAAGCCACCTGGTACAAGGATAGCGTCTAGACCTGCTAGTGCTTCTTCACCTTTGCTCTCAACATCTTGTGAGTCAACGTACTTGATCTTCACGTTCAGACGGTTCTTAAGACCAGCGTGCTTAAGCGCTTCGTTCACCGACTTGTACGCATCTGGAAGCTCAATGTACTTACCAACCATACCGATAACAACTTCACCCGTTGGGTTCGCTTCTTCGTAGATAACCTGTTCCCATTCAGATAGGTCAGCTTCTGGAGCGTTGATGCCAAAGCGAGTACAAACAAGATCGTCAAGACCTTGCGATTTGATAAGCTGAGGGATCTTGTAGATAGAGTCTACATCCTTCATTGAGATAACCGCTTTCTCTGATACGTTACAGAACAGAGCGATCTTCTTACGCTCGTTTGCAGGGATCATGCGATCGCTACGGCAAACAAGAATATCTGGTTGGATACCGATAGATAGAAGCTCTTTTACAGAGTGCTGCGTTGGCTTAGTTTTCACTTCGCCCGCTGCTGCTAGGTAAGGAACGAGAGTAAGGTGCATGAACATTGCACGCTCACGACCAAGCTCAACCGCTAGCTGACGGATTGCTTCCATAAATGGTAGAGATTCGATATCACCAACGGTGCCACCAACTTCAACGATCGCAACGTCATGGCCTTCAGAACCAGCGATTACACGATCTTTAATAGCGTTTGTGATGTGTGGGATAACCTGAATAGTCGCACCTAGGTAGTCACCACGACGCTCTTTACGTAGAACGTCAGCGTAAACACGACCAGCAGTAAAGTTGTTGCGTTTTGTCATCTTGGTACGGATGAAACGCTCGTAGTGACCAAGGTCAAGGTCAGTTTCAGCGCCATCTTCCGTGACGAACACTTCACCGTGCTGAGTTGGGCTCATTGTGCCTGGATCAACGTTGATGTAAGGGTCAAGCTTCATCATGGTCACTTTAAGACCACGTGCTTCTAAAATTGCTGCAAGAGATGCTGCTGCAATACCTTTACCTAGAGAGGATACTACCCCGCCAGTAACAAAAATATAATTTGTCGTCATGTTTAACCTGAAGTTGGTTGAATGAGGGAAAATGGATTTCTTCTGGACGGGATGCAAATATACCAGAAGCCCTTTACCGCCACAACGTGAAACTTATCACATTCAAAATTTTTATTTTTTGCTTCAAATCAATAGTAGAAACTTACACCAGCGAGAAGTGGTTCACAAATCCGAGCTGTTTTCTTGTTTTTTTACATCATTCCAAAACGCATCTAGCTCGTTAAGGCTAAAGTCTGTCAATAACTTACCTTCGCCCGCAACACGAGCTTCTACACCCTTAAATCGGCGTGCAAATTTGTCATTAGCTTTTCGCAGCGCCACTTCAGGATCTTTCTTCAAATGACGAGAAAGGTTCACTGCGGCAAACAGCAAATCGCCCACTTCTTCTTCCAGTTTGTCTTCGTTTACATCGACTTGTATCGCTTCTTCAACGACCTCTTCGATCTCTTCTTGAACCTTCTCAACCACAGGCCCAAGCGCGTCCCAATCGAAGCCAAATTTTGCGCAACGTTTCTGTATTTTGTTGGCTTTAGAAAGTGCAGGAAGCGACTGTGGTATTGAGTCTAGAATACTTTGCGCGGTTTTGCCTAGTTGCGCTTTTTCCTTCTGTTTCTCTGCTTCCCAGTTGGCGTTGATCGCCGCTTCATCTTCAAACTCAACGTCAGAAAAAACGTGCGGATGGCGGCGGGTAAGCTTCTCGTTAAGCCCTTCTACCACCTCATTAAAATCAAACAGCCCCTGCTCTTTCGCCATCTGACTGTAGAAGATGACTTGGAACAGCAAGTCACCCAGCTCTTCTTTTAGGTTCGGCCAGTCTTTGTTGTGGATGGCATCCACCACCTCAAAGGTCTCTTCGATGGTGTGAGGAACAATGGTTTCGAAGGTTTGTTTTCTGTCCCATGGGCAGCCTTTTTCTTCGTCGCGGAGCTGAGCCATGATTGTGAGGAGTTGGTCTATAGGTTGGGTCATGTTGGGTTCCTGGTTACGACAAGGGCGAGTGTGGTAGCACTCGCCCTTGGTTATTGTTTTTTGGTTTGTAAAGGGTTGGGAGCGCGCGGTTTTTTACCCCCTCTAGCTCCCCCTATTTAGGGGGAGAACAGAAGGCTAGCTCCTAGCGTCGCATCGCCTGTCATTCGCATGCTCCTCCCTATTTAGGGGAGGCTGGGAGGGGTAAAAGCGCCAAGCTCAAAATAATACGCCCAACTACCCCAACCGCTTCACATTCATCACATCTTTAATCTGCTCAATACGCTTGGTCACGCGCGACAATACCTCAATATTGTTCACTTCCAGATCAAAATCCATGATAGATAGCTGACGCTTGTAATCACTGCGACTCTTCATGCTAGTCACCTTAATCTTTTCGTTGGTCAGCAAGGTGGTGATGTCTTTCAGTAGACCGCCACGCTCCATCGCCTCAACACGAATCGTTAAGATGTATGAACCAACAAATCCGCTGCCCCATACCGTATCGATAATACGCTCTGGTGCGTGATGACTAAGCTCTTCAAGCTGCTCACAGTCCGCGCGGTGCACTGAGATACCGCGTCCTTGGGTGATATAGCCTTTTATCTGATCGCCTGGAATTGGCTGACAGCAACGCGCTAAGTGAGTCATTAGGTTATCGACACCTTCCACCACCACTGCATCTTTATGCGGGCGGCTTTGTGCGGGAGCTTTATTCTCAGACTCTTGCAATCTTTCTAGCGCTTGCTGATCTTCTTCTTCCGCCGTTGGCTTGTTCACCAAAGCGTTGATGTGGTTGATGATCTGATTGATACGCAGATCGCCACTGCCGATACCGACATACAGCTCGTCCGCCGAGTTTACGTTAAAGCGCTTCAAGGCATATTGCTCAGCATCTTTGAGTGTCGCGCCGATCTTAGCCAGCTCTCCTTCAAGGATCTCACGACCCGCTTCTAAGTTCTTTTCGCGGCTTTGCTTTCTAAACCAGGCATTGATCTTGGCGCGAGCTCGGCCAGAGTGCACAAAGCCAAGTGATGGGTTCAACCAGTCACGAGATGGGTTTGGCTCTTTCGCCGTGATGATCTCAACCTGATCACCCATTGCGAGCTTATGAGTAAACGGAACAATACGTCCGGCTACTTTCGCACCAATGCAGCGGTGTCCCACTTCAGAGTGAATGTGGTAAGCGAAATCAAGCGGAGTCGCGCCCATTGGTAGGTCGACCACATCACCACGCGGTGTAAAGGCATAGACGCGATCATCAAACACCTGACTGCGAAGCTCATCAAGCATCTCGCCAGAGTCTGACATCTCTTCTTGCCAGTCGAGTAGTTTACGCAGCCAAGTGATCTTCTCATCGTAGCCGCTGCGACCGCCGCTGCCGCCTTCCTTGTACTTCCAGTGCGCGGCAACACCCAACTCGGAGTCTTCGTGCATCTGCTTGGTACGGATCTGGATTTCAATGGTTTTGCCTTCAGGCCCCAAGATCACGGTATGAATCGATTGGTAACCATTCGGTTTAGGGTTAGCGACGTAATCGTCAAACTCGCTAGGTAAGTGCTTGTATTTGGTGTGTACTACACCTAGAGCGGCGTAACAGTCTTGCAAACGCTCAGCGATGATTCGCACCGCGCGCACGTCAAACAGCTCGTCAAAATCCAGACTCTTCTTCTGCATTTTGCGCCAGATGCTGTAGATATGCTTTGGACGACCACTGACTTCTGCAAGGATGCTCGAGGCTTGCATCTCACTGGTTAAATCGTCAACAAAGTCTTTGATGTATTGCTCACGGACGATACGACGCTCAGAAAGCTGCTTGGCAATTTGTTTGTAGGTGTCTGGCTGCTGGTAGCGGAAGGCGTAATCTTCGATTTCCCATTTGAGCTGACCGATACCAAGACGATTGGCGAGTGGTGCGTAGATGTTGGCACACTCTTTCGCTGCCGCGCGGCGAACCTCATCAGGCTCATCCTTCACTTCACGTAAGTTACAAATACGTTCAGCGAGCTTAATAACCACGCAACGGAAGTCGTCCACCATGGCAAGCAGCATACGACGGACATTATCGACCTGACCCGAGGCTTCAGAGCCTTCAAGGGTAACGTTGAGCTGACCGATAGCGGCCATTTCTTCTACGCCATCGATCAGTTTGATGATTTCTTTGCCGTAGTTTTCTTCTAGCAGTTCACGATCATAAAGACCACTAGAGACCACGGGATACAATTGCGCCGCCACCAGCGTCGCTTTATCCATAGACAGGGTAATGAGGATTTCATTCATCTCTCTCCCGCGCCACAACAGCAATGCCCCTTGCTCACTATCGGCAACGATTTCCTCGCACTGACGATACACGTCTTTCAGCCGTTTTGAGGTGTTCTTATCTTGCTTAAGTGATGCAATCCAATTATCCAAATTGAATTGCTCTTCTGGGTTCAAATGCGCGCTTCTTACCGCAACCATTTCTTTTTCTTCCTAGTTTATTGGTTCACTAACCTATCCCAGTTAGCGTTATTACTATGACATCTGCGCTATTTTTCAAACAACGCCATCGACTCAAGGTGACTGGTATGAGGGAACATATCCATCATACCTAATCGAGTCAATGTATAGCCTTGTTCAAGTAGGCTTTGACTGTCTCTCGCAAGGGTAGCAGGATTGCAAGAAACATAAAGGACACGTGTCGCACCTAATGCGGAAACTTGGTCGATCACGCCGCTTGCGCCAGCCCTCGCAGGGTCCAACAAAATTTTGTCAAACTGCTGCGATGCCCATGGCATGCTCGATAAGTCCTGCTCAAGATTAGCTTGATAGAATTCGACATTCGAAATGCCATTTAGTTTCGCGTTGTCCGCGGCCCAGTCGACCATATCTTGAACCCCTTCAACACCAACCACGTGGGCACTGCGACTGGCTAGCGGCAGGGTAAAGTTACCCAACCCACAGAACAAATCCAACACGCGATCCGTTTCTACTGGCGCGAGCCACTCTAGCGCTTGCGTCACCATACGCTCATTGATCGCTTGATTAACCTGAATAAAGTGGGAAGGCAAAAACGGTAGCTTGACGCCGACCTCGGCGTAATAAGGCTGCTCTCCGACCACTCGATCTAATTGGTTGGTCTCTGGCATCAAATAAAGCGTGATACCCATTTGCTCAGCAAACTCGATTAAGCGAGTTTGGTCTTTCTCGCTCAGTGCTTTGGTGTGACGAATAACCGCGATAGGTCCTGCCTCGCCAAGCACAAGTTCAAGGTGCCCTAAAATACTTGGCTGTTTAAAGCCATCAAAAATCTTACGTAGCTCAGGAATCAATGCATTGAGCTTGTTATCGAGCACAGGGCAATGGTCAACATCGACGATCTGATTACTCTGCTTGCGTCGAAAGCCCATCATCAGGCCACGCTGCTTATCGACATGAATACTCAATCTCGCGCGGCGACGGTAGCCAAGCCCCTCTCCTGTAATCGACGGTGATAGCGCTAGAGTCTGCCCTGCAAACTTAGTCATCAACTGCGATAGCACACGCTCTTTGTGGGTGATTTGTTCTTCACGCTCTAAGTGCTGCTGATTGCAACCGCCGCATTCGTAATAATGAGGGCAAAACGGTTCGACGCGCTGCTCTGATGGCGTTAAGACTTTGATGAGATTGGCCTTGGCAAACTTGGCTTTACTCTCCGTCAACTGCACCAACACCTTTTCGTTCGCTAGAGCTCCCTCAACAAATACTGGCTTCTTGTTGATATAGCCGATACCTGCGCCGTGGTGATCCATGCGTTCAATCTGCACCTCTTGGTGCTTTTTGGAAAAAGAGGTTTTCTTTGTTGGTTTAAAAAAACGTGCCATGACCAGTTCCAAGGCAAAGCGTTAGTGCTCTGCGCCTTTAAAATATTGTTAGAGTTTCACTATTCTGAGTCTGAATGATTGTCGAACAGCGCTGCTTTGATTAAGCTTACGTCATCTTGAGGATGCAATACTGGGTATTGTCCCATATCCCCCCATCAGATAATACTCTGTTGGCAAATAATGACTTCGAATTAAAATGACAAGATACGGCCTTCGCGCTCGCGTAATCACATTGACCTTGGCACCGACCTTAATCATCGGTCTTCTTCTGAGTGCCTTTTTCTCGTATAACCGTTATCACGACCTTGAATCACAGGTACTGAATGCGGGGGCGAGCATCATAGAGCCACTCGCTATCGCCAGTGAGCAAGGACTTGTTAATCAGAGCCGCGAATCCGTCCGACGCCTTATAAGTTACGCCCACCGCAAAAACTCAAAATTTGTCCGCAGTATAGCGGTGTTCGACGCCTCTCATGAACTGTTTGTCACCTCAAACTTTCATCCCAATTTTGATACGCTGACGTTTCCCAAAGATAGACCTATACCGTTTCTTAGCTCATCAGAGTTTCATGATAATACTCTGATACTGCGTGCGCCTATTTTGGCAGAGAGCCAATTGGTATCGGACACCCGAGAATTGACCTCTACCAGCCAGATGCTTGGCTATATCGCGATTGAACTCGACCTCTCTTCGCTACGCCTGCAGCAATACCAAGAAGTTTTCTCCGCCATCCTGGTCATGGTTTTAGGGCTTATCTTGTCTGGCATCTTCGCCTATCGACTCATGTACGATGTGACGCGCCCTATCTCACACATGAAGAATATGGTCGACCGTATCCGTCGTGGTCACCTCGACGTGCGAATTGAGGGCAAGATGCATGGTGAGCTCGACTCACTGAAAAACGGTATCAACGCCATGGCGGTGTCGCTGTCTGAGTATCATGTCGAGATGCAACACAGTATCGACCAGGCCACTTCCGATCTACGAGAAACACTTGAACAGCTTGAGATCCAAAACGTCGAGCTGGATATCGCGAAAAAACGCGCACAAGAAGCTGCCCGAGTGAAATCTGAATTCTTGGCGAACATGTCACACGAGCTACGAACACCGCTTAATGGTGTGATTGGCTTTACGCGTCAGATGCTGAAGACTCAGCTCACCAATAGCCAGACAGACTATCTACAAACCATTGAAAAATCAGCGAACAACCTGCTGAACATCATCAATGACATCCTTGACTTCTCGAAGCTAGAAGCCGGTAAGCTGGCTCTGGAGAATATTCCGTTCGAGTTCCAAGATAGCCTCGATGAAGTCGTCGCACTGCAGGCCACCAGCGCTCATGAAAAGGGCTTAGAGCTAACCTTAAAAAATCGATTCTAAGATCCCAAGCGGTTTGGTGGGAGACCCACTGCGTATCCAGCAGATCCTGACTAACCTTGTGGGTAACTCAATCAAGTTTACCGAGCGCGGCAATATTGATATTTCCGTAGAACTCAAGAGCACCAAAGAAGACAGAGTGGAACTGCAATTTATGGTGCGAGATACCGGTATCGGTATCTCAGAGCGTCAACAAGCGCAGTTATTCCAAGCATTTAGTCAAGCAGATGCCAGTATCTCAAGACGCTACGGCGGTACGGGTCTGGGTTTGGTTATCACTCAGAAACTGGTGGGACAAATGGGGGGTGACATCAGTCTAACCAGTCGCCTACACCAAGGCTCGACCTTCTGGTTTACGGTGAAACTCAGCTCAACCGATATTCCTATGCTGGACCCTATTGACCCAGCGGTGATCAATAACAAGCGCCTACTCTTGGTTGAGCCAAACATGCAAGCCGCCTCGGTGTTGCAACAAACACTGACCAATGAAGGTGTCATGGTGACCTATCGCTCAACCTTACCTGAGCGTATTGAGTCGTTTGACTACATCATTGTCTGCTTGCCTACCAATGAAGAAGTTCCACTGACATTGATTGAAGATTGGATCGCTCGCTGTAAACAATCGACGTCGAACATCATCATTGGTACCGCGAGTACTCAGCTAGCACTTTCTGACTACTTGATGCAAACCCATGACGTGCAGTGTCTCACCAAGCCATTGTCACGTAAGAAACTGCTGCAATCGCTGGTTGAGAAGCAGCCGGCACTTATCGCCCCTGTGGTTGAGGTAGCCTCTACTGAGAAACGCACACTGAATGTGATGGCGGTAGACGACAACCCTGCGAACCTTAAGCTGATTACGGCGCTTCTCTCTGAACGCGTCGAAACGGTCGTCTCTTGTACCAGCGGTCAAGCGGCTGTCGAGAAGGCGCAAGAGCAGCATTTCGATATGGTATTTATGGATATTCAAATGCCGCAAATGGATGGTGTGACGGCGTGTAAACTGGTGAAAGAGACTCAGCAAAATGGCGCGACACCTGTGGTTGCTGTGACTGCCCATGCGATGACAGGCGAGCGTGATAGATTGCTGTCTGAGGGGATGGATGATTACCTCACCAAGCCAATTGACGAGACCATGCTACTGCAAGTGATCAACAAATGGGTACCAGTGCGTCCATCGGAGCCAGAATCATGTCTCGATTTTGTCGCACCGAGCGACGTAGCACAGCAGTCAGAAACACCTCAACCTATTGTCATCGAAGCTCCGACCTCACAAGTGATCGATTGGAATGCTGCCCTCAAGCAAGCCGCAAACAAAGAAGATCTGGCTATCGATATGCTCCAAATGCTGGTCGACTTTATTCCTGAAGTCGCCGAGTTAAGTGAGAATATCCTTGATAATGGTTTTGATGATGTCGAGCAGGTGATTCATTTGATCCACAAACTGCACGGCAGTTGCTCGTATTGTGGAGTACCAAGGCTGAAGTCTATCTGCGCAACGATTGAAAAAGCACTGCGTGCCGGAGACTCTTTGGAAGACATTGAGCCTGAGCTGTTTGAACTGCAGGATGAAATGGATAAGGTTCTGGAAAGCTCAAAGCTGTATCTAAAAGGGGATAACAGCGAAGACAAGGGCTAGCTTTCAAAGATGACTGTCGCGACGGCATAGTGTCGCTCGTCAGAGATAGAGAGGTGGTTAGACACCACTCCCATAGAAGCCGCAATTTGTGCGGCTTTTTTATTGAGCGTCAGTAAAGGTTTGCCGTGCTCGTCGTTTGTGACTTCAAAATCATGAAACGTGACACCATGAGCAATACCCGTACCCAAAGCTTTAGAGGCAGCTTCCTTAACAGCAAAGCGCTTCGCTAAAAAGCGCCCCTGCTGCTTCAGGCTCTGGAACTGCGTAAACTCACTGTCGGTCAAGATACGCTTAGCAAACGCCTCGCCTGTTCGCGATAGCGCCTTCTCTACACGCTCTATTTCCGCAATGTCTGTCCCAAGTCCTAATATTGCCACTAAATCTCGCCTCTATTCGTTGTTTACCGTGCGCGGATTAACCGCGGCGCGCCGCTTCCATGACTGCTTTCATGTCAGCAACCGCTTTATGCAGGCCATCAAACACAGCACGACCAATAATAGAGTGACCAATGTTCAGCTCGTAGATCTCTGGCAAGGCTGCGATAGGACCAACGTTGTGGTAAGTCAGACCGTGACCTGCGTTAACCGTGATACCGATGTCAGCGGCGTAGCTTGCACCTGCCGCAATCTTCTTCAGTTCGTCTTGCTGATCTTCTTCCGTTTCTGCATCCGCGTAGTGACCAGTGTGAAGCTCAATGAATGGCGCACCAGCCGCTTTTGAAGCATCGATCTGCTCGCGATCAGCATCAATAAACAGAGACACTTTAATGCCTGCTGCCGTTAGCTTCTCTGTCGCTGCCTTGATCTTTTCAAACTGACCTTTAACGTCTAGACCACCTTCCGTCGTCAGCTCTTCACGCTTTTCTGGTACCAAGCATACGAATTCAGGCTTAGTTTTTAGCGCGATGTCGATCATCTCATCGGTGACGGCCATTTCTAGGTTCATACGCGTTTGTAGCGTTTCACGCAGGATACGCACGTCACGGTCTAGGATGTGACGACGGTCTTCACGAAGGTGAATCGTGATGCCATCTGCACCTGCACGCTCAGCAATCTCTGCTGCGTGCACTGGGTCTGGATACTTAGTACCGCGAGCATTACGTAGGGTCGCGATATGGTCAATATTGATACCTAAAAGGATAGAACTCATCGATGATTACTCCATGATCAGGACTGCTTCATTCGAAACAGCTCCCTGCTTTTTAATGGTTTTCCGCCAAGATACGGCTTTAATGCTATACGTGTAAAGCGTTTTGCCGCTTGTAACTGTGTTTTACTCAGGAAACGTCGCTCACTGATGGCGATGAGCTCTTCACCTAAAAAGGTGAGATTGTCTCTACGCACACTCGCGATGAATCCCTTCTGCTCCCGATAACGATAAGTCATTGTCGGATCTATAGGTTCGCCGGTACCAGCACAGTGCAAGAAGTCTACACCGTATCCCATTGCAGAAAGGAGAGCGAGTTCAAAACGCCGCAACGCAGGTTCAGGATTGGTATTGTGGGCAAGCTCTGTTAAAGCTTGAAGATAGTCGTGAAATAATTCAGGAAACGGTATCTCACTTGCCAATACGCGAGCAATCAGCTCATTCACGTACATGGCAGAATAGAGGTTCACACCGGTTAACGGCAGACCAAGACTGATGGCCTCCGCTTGTCTCAATGTTTTCATTGAGCCATTGCCGGACCACTTCAACAATAATGGGGTAAAAGGCTGTAGAGCGCCTTTGAGATTTGAGCGCTTACTTCGAGCGCCTTTGGATAGCAGCGTGACACGACCATATTCCTCACTGAATACATCGAGTATTAAGCTCGATTCACTGTAAGGTCTTCGATGCAAAACAAAGCAGCGTTGCAATCCATCCATAGGTCATATTCTGTCTAAAGGGAATCAGAGCAGCGAATGCTACTCTGATCTAGGGTATTATTTGTTTTCAATATCGTCGATGTAGCCAAGGGAGCGCAGTGCACGCTCATCATCAGCCCAACCTGATTTCACTTTCACCCAGGTCTCTAGATACACTTTACGGTCGAACAGCTCTTCCATATCAAGACGAGCTTCACGGCCGATGGTTTTGATCTTCTCACCACCTTTACCAATCACCATCTTCTTCTGGCCACTGCGCTCTACAAGGATCAGCGCATTGATGTGGAAGCCATCCGTATCTGGGTTGTAATCGAAGCGCTCAATCTCAACCGTTACCGAGTAAGGTAGCTCGTCACCGGTGAATCGCATTAGCTTTTCACGCAGGATTTCAGACGCCATAAAACGCTGAGAGCGGTCAGTCACATACTCTTCTGGGAAGTGGTGAATCGCTTCAGGCAGGTGATTACGAACGTGCTGGCGAATCACGTCGATGTTCTTGCCGTGCTTGGCCGAAATTGGCACTACATCAACAAATTCCATCTTCTTGGTCATCTCTTGCATGTGCAGCATCACGTCATTGCGATCTTTCACATTGTCTACCTTGTTGATACACAAGATAACAGGGAAGTTCGACTTACGCAGCTTGTTCAGCACCATCTCATCGTCGTCCGTCCACTGCGTACCATCCACAAGGAATAGCACCAAGTTCACATCACTTAGAGAACTGTTTGCTGCGCGGTTCATTAGGCGGTTGATCGCACGCTTCTCTTCGATATGTAGACCCGGAGTGTCGACATAGATCGCTTGATAGTCACCTTCAGTGTCCACACCCATGATACGGTGGCGCGTGGTTTGAGGCTTGCGTGAGGTGATCGAGATCTTCTGTCCTAAAATGCGGTTAAGCAGCGTCGATTTACCGACGTTAGGGCGACCTACGATAGCCACAAAGCCACAGTGCTGCTCACCGGTGCTTTCTTGGGTTGCTGCACTTGTCGAGTCGCTCGTTGAAGCGAAATACGCATCGAGATCGAACTCTTGATCAGAATTTGGTTTATCAGACATTGGTCAGTTTCTCTAGAGCCAGTTCCGCAGCCGCTTGTTCTGCCTTGCGGCGGCTGGTGCCTTTGCCGATAACAGGCTTATCCACACCTGCCACTTCACAGGAAACGGTAAACTCTTGGTTATGCGCTTCCCCTTTAATATTAGTCACTGTGTAGACAGGGAGTGGTTTTCTTCGACCTTGTAGAAACTCTTGCAGGCGAGTTTTTGGATCTTTTTGTGACACACCCGGCTTGATCGCATCAAGACGCGATTGATACCAGCTCAGCACGATGCCGCGAACCGTCTCGACATCGCTATCAAGATAAATCGCGCCAATGATCGCTTCAACCGCATCAGCCAAGATTGAGTCACGACGGAATCCGCCACTCTTCAGCTCGCCTGGACCTAATTTTAAGTAATCTCCCAAGACGAATTCACGCCCTAGCTCAGCCAGAGTGTTTCCTCTAACCAAGGTGGCACGCATTCGACTCATGTCCCCTTCGTTTACCTTAGGAAAACGATGGTAAAGATCGTCAGCAATGACAAAACTTAAAATTGAATCGCCCAGAAATTCTAGTCGTTCGTTATGGTTGCCGTGGGCGCTGCGGTGAGTCAGCGCCAGCATCAGCAGCTCGCTATCATTGAACTGATAGCCGAGCTTTTTTTCTAAAAGTTTAATAGGAGAATTCATGCTCTCTCGTTCAGTCTATTCCACCGATGCGATTAAATCTGACACCGGTTGGGATCCATGTAGGCAGAATGCTGTCTGCACCACGTTCAAATTCGAAGCTAATCCAAATGCCAACCGCTTTACCCACTAGGTTGCCTTCTGGCACAAAGCCCCAGTAACGACTGTCGGCACTGTTGTCACGGTTATCACCCATCACAAAGTACTGACCCTCTGGCACAACCCATTCGTTCACGCCATTGCGTGGCTGATATTGATCAACACGGTCGCGACGCAGTGGATTCACCAATACCTGGTGACCTACTTCACCCAACTTCTCATCCATTTGGATAAGCGGGATACCATTTTGGATAAACGGACTGTCTTGGACATTAGACAGCTTAACCGGCTTACAGCTTGACTCGCCAGGACGCTGAATACAGATGTCCTTACGAGCGCTGTAACGAACCGTATCACCCGGCAGACCAACGACACGCTTAATGTAGTCGATGTTTGGCTGCGGCGGGTACTTAAATACAACAACATCGCCTCTCTCAGGTTTGCCAGTTTCAACTAGCTGAGTGCGCCATACTGGATCTTTTAGTCCGTAGGCATACTTCTCAACCAAGATGAAATCACCAACCAGTAGCGTTGGCATCATTGAGCCTGATGGGATTTGGAATGGTTCGTAAATGAACGAACGCAACACCAAAACAAAGGCAATCACAGGGAAGATTGAAACACTATTCTCAACAAACCAAGATGGTGCGACCGCTTTGTTTGCGGTCTCATCATCAATTTGATTTGCTTGCGCTTGGATATCTGCCAGCTTCTGCTGACGCTGCTTTCTCAATACGAGCTTATCCAAAACCCAAACGACACCAGTCACTAACGTCACGATGACGAGGATCAATGAGAAGGTATTAGCCATTCAATTCCCTTAATTTTCGTATCTTTAAAAATAACGAAAGTGAAAGCACTCACTGAGCACTTTCACTTCTGCTGTATTATGTCGCCACGTGAGGCAAAAGAATTAGTCTTTGCCTACGTGTAGAATCGCAAGGAACGCTTCTTGAGGCAGCTCGACGTTACCGATCTGCTTCATACGCTTCTTACCTTCTTTCTGTTTCTTCAACAGTTTCTTCTTACGGCTCACGTCACCACCGTAACATTTCGCGATTACGTTTTTACGTAACTGTTTCACAGTCGAGCGCGCAATGATGTGGTTACCGATCGCAGCCTGAATCGCGATATCGAACATCTGGCGAGGGATGAACTCTTTCATCTTCTCAACCAACTGACGACCACGGCTCTGAGACTGGTCTTTGTGAGTAATGATCGCCAATGCGTCAACCGTATCGCCGTTAAGCAGTACGTCCACACGAACCATGTTCGACGCTTCAAAGCGTTGGAAGTTGTAGTCCAGTGATGCGTAACCACGAGAGGTCGACTTCAGACGGTCGAAGAAGTCGAGTACCACCTCTGCCATCGGGATATCGTAAGTCACAGCCACTTGGTTGCCGTGATAAACCATGTCTACCTGAGTACCACGCTTCTCAACACAAAGCGTAATCACATTACCTAAGTAATCTGATGGTACTAGGATATTACAACGTGCGATTGGCTCACGGATCTCTTCGATGTCGTTGGTTGCCGGCAGTTTCGCTGGACTATCAACATAGTGAAGTGAACCATCAGTTTTCTCTACTTCGTAGACTACCGTCGGCGCTGTCGTAATCAGGTCTAGATCGTATTCACGCTCTAGACGCTCTTGGATGATCTCCATGTGAAGCATGCCCAAGAAGCCACAACGGAAACCGAAACCAAGTGCAGCTGAACTCTCTGGCTCATAGAACAGTGACGCATCGTTTAGGCTCAGTTTGCCTAGTGCATCACGGAAGTTTTCGTAATCATCAGACGATACTGGGAATAGACCCGCGTATACCTGTGGTTTAACTTTTTGGAAGCCCGGTAGTGCCACTTCACAGCCATTCTTAGCCGTGGTCAGTGTATCACCCACTGGCGCGCCAAGGATGTCTTTGATACCACATACAACCCAGCCTACTTCGCCAGTATTTAGCTCAGTCGTATCAACTTGTTTTGGTGTGAAGATACCAAGACGGTCTACACCCCAAACCTGACCGGTGCTCATTACTTTGATCTTGTCGTTCTTCTTCAGCACGCCATTTTTGATACGTACTAGAGAAACAACACCAAGGTAGTTATCGAACCAAGAGTCGATGATTAGCGCTTGCAGTGGATCGTCTGGGTTGCCTTCTGGCGCAGGGATCGCTTTTACGATCTCTTCAAGAACATCGTCTACACCTAGACCGGTCTTCGCTGAACAGCGAACCGCTTCCATTGCGTCGATACCGACGATCTCTTCGATCTCTTCAGCTACGCGCTCTGGCTCTGCTGCAGGAAGGTCGATCTTGTTAAGAACTGGAACCACTTCAAGTTCCATTTCAATCGCGGTGTAGCAGTTCGCCAGTGTCTGAGCTTCAACGCCCTGACCCGCATCAACCACCAGTAGCGCACCTTCACAAGCCGCCAATGAACGTGATACTTCGTATGAGAAGTCAACGTGTCCTGGAGTATCGATAAAGTTTAGCTGATAGGTTTCCCCATCTTTCGCCGTGTAATCCAGAGTAACACTCTGAGCTTTAATAGTGATACCGCGCTCGCGCTCTAGATCCATAGAATCAAGAACCTGTGCCGCCATTTCACGGTCGCTTAAGCCGCCGCAAACTTGGATCAAACGGTCCGACAGCGTCGATTTACCGTGGTCAATGTGGGCGATAATAGAAAAGTTACGAATGTGCTTCATAGATTTGGTGTAGCTAAACTCTTAAACAATTAGGGAATGAAATAGCGGAAAAAACACGCATTTCAATTAAGTTGGCAGATTCTACCCAATTTCGTTGCGGTTCGCACCTTATTTAGGCAATGGACTGCCCGAGCACCCGCACCAATTCAACCTGTTGATGCGATGCCGCTTCCATCGGTGACACCCATTTTTTCGCGAGTTTGAAGCCAAGGTAGGCAGAAATTGCTGAAAAACCAATCACCACCAGCTCACTGCCGCCAAGCAAGGGCGCCAACCACAACTGGCCAGCCATCGCTCCCAAAAACAGAAACAGTAGCGGCAATAAATAGATCAATGCTGCTGATTGCAGCAGACTTTTCTCTGGAAACGCGATTTCGACAACATCGCCTGGGTTGACGGTTTTGGAGGTCAGTAGGTGCCAGTTCAGCTGTTTGTTACCGACCGCTTTGGTGACAATGCCGGTTCCACAACTATTTTTTGATTGGCAAGAGCTGCAACTGGTTTGTTGGTCGCAGCTCAATTCGACTTGGTAACGATGACCACGGCTTTTCACCGAGGTCACCGTTGCAAGAGCGGTCATCATGGGGTTACGCCTTCATCTGCTTGCTGTACTTTATTCAGTTTAACAGATTGTGCGATACGCTGCGCAGTGGCTGGAGGAATGTCGCCAACAACAGAGATCTGTTTATCGCCGGTCACTATGCTGTGTACGGTGCGGCGCCCTTGGCGAATCAGTTGCCCTTTCATAGAGTTACTGTCACGCTCAGACACATAGACCGAGAAGCTAAATAACCCATCGGTGTACATTTGGCTTTCCACTACATCCTCTGAAGCTATCATTCGGTAGCGATTCAAGTCTTTCGGATTGAAACCACTTGGCACCCAACCCACCTGCCAGAACGTATTCTCGATGTTGCCTTTTGGAAGAGACAACACAGCTGGAAGCTGAACCTCATCTAATGAGCTCAGCATAGTCGCAATGTGATCGTTGATGCTGTATGAGATCACGCGATACTGCTCTAAGATCTCGCCATCACGATCCAATAGGTCAGCGCGCAGTGGCAGTTTGCTCTTTTCGTCCACCCACAATACGTAGGAATAACGCAGGCCATCTTTTGGTACTACTCTGAACACCTGCGCCGCAGCGCCAGCCTCTCGAGCACGTCCAACTCTAACGTAGTCGTAGTATTGACTCAGCTTTTTGATGTCACTGTTTAGTAGTGGCATCAATGGTGCCACCATCTTACCCGATTCAATCGTAAATGGATCAACACCAGGTTCGATGTAGCTGACTTCGTTGCCGCGTCGGATAACTTCTCGGACAGGACCGCTCAAATAGACTAAGTGGGCGAGCTGCTGCTCTTCATGGGTCGCATGACGATAGAGCAGAGGTTCGATACTGCTCTTTTTGATAAGGATATAAGACAGCTCGTAGTTCAATTGCTGACTGGCTTCATTCATCTGATGCAACAAAGCCTCTACAGAAGATTCCTCTTCTGCAAAGGCCGAGTTAGCAAACAAACTGAACAGCAATAACGAACTGGTCAGAAGTTTTTTCATTCAATTACCGATTCTGTATCCGTATTCAGCGAAGCGTGGTCTTCGCTGTTTAAGCGTAATTGCAACTCGTAGTCTTGCAGCAACGCATTGATGCGACGACGCTGCTCTTGCACGTTAGCGCTTTCGTTTGAACTCGTCTTAGCGACTGAGTCACGAGTCAAGCTCACTGGCTCTGCACTACCGGCAAATGGAATCGTTTGTAAAACAGGAAGTTGCTCAATCTCTGGCTGCGTTGCATCTTGGCCAGAGAACTGTTGAACACCCAGAATCACAGCCATGGATACGCACGCCGCAATACCCACTTGACCAAACTGCGTGAGCCACGCTGGCAACTGACGCTTCGCCTGTGAAGGCGTTGGTTGTGATTCAATCGGAGTAACCGTTTCGGTGTTCACGCTTTGATGCGCAGGCTCATCTTCAAGAGCTAGCGCCACGCTTTCAGCGATGTTCCAATCCAGACTCTGCGGCTCATCACCTCGCATCACATCACCAATCAGATGATAGTTTTGCCAGGCTTCTTTGCTCTCCTGATCGTTCTCTAACGCTTCAATTAACGCGTCATCGATCAAGTCTCCATCCATGAATGCTGAAAGCTTCTGTTTGTCAGCCATTATATTCACCATAGTTGTAACTAGTTTTAGCGTTGAAGAAGAGGCTTAATCTTCTTCTCTACCGCTTCACGAGCACGGAAGATGCGCGAACGCACCGTTCCTACTGGGCAATCCATTACTTCTGCGATTTCTTCGTAGCTCAAACCATCAAGCTCACGCAAGGTCATCGCAGTCTTTAAGTCTTCTGGTAACGCTTCAATTGCAGCGAAAACTGTTCGCTTCAATTCGTTCGACAACGTTAAGTTCTCAGGGTTCGAAATTTCTTTCAAAGCGTTACCGGTTTCAAAAAATTCGGCATCTTCTGCATCCACATCGCTGGCAGGCGGTCTTCGACTCTGTGCCACTATGTGGTTTTTTGCGGTGTTCACTGCTATGCGATACAACCAAGTATAGAAGGCACTCTCGCCTCTAAACGTCGGGATCGCTCGATACGCTTTAATAAATGCTTCTTGGGCTATGTCCGCCACATCGCCCGAATTGCTCACGTATCTTGATATGAGATTGCAAACCTTGTTTTGATAGCGCAAAACCAATAGGTTAAATGCTTGTTTATCTCCACTTTGAACGCGCTCAATCAACACCTGATCGGTCGGCTGCTCGTTCATGCGAGCGTTCACTCCTATTCGTTATTACTCTTACCTTCTCAGATATGAGTATTAATTATGCATAATGTAGTCTTGACACCACCGCTAACATGAGCACTATTGTGACTCTATGCAATTTGGAAAGTTCCAAAATTTCTGCATTTTTTTGTTATTTATCATTCACAATGTGATTTGGCGTCAACTACAATGGGGTCAATTCTCTAGAATGGATTACTTAACGCCGCAACACAACGAGTTTTTCAATGTGTTACTCAAGGTGGTAATCCTCATAGCAAGTGCCCTTCGCCAGCTGCATTAGGCAGCTTCCTATCGTGCACTTTTAGCTGAGTAGAGTTTGCTATCTCTACTATAGGTCAGGATTTTAATAGAATTATGAACACAAACCGAGAACATCTTTGTGATGTTTTAGTCATAGGAAGTGGCGCTGCTGGTCTTTCTCTTGCGCTTCGAGTTGCTGAGCGCGCGAAGGTTATTGTTTTAAGTAAAGGCCCGCTAAGTGAAGGGGCAACCTACTACGCCCAAGGCGGTATTGCGGCTGTTTTTGATGAAGCAGACAGCATTGAATCTCATGTCAATGACACCAATATTGCTGGTGCTGGGCTGTGCGAACAAGATACCGTGCAGTTTATTGCCGAGAACGCGAAAGAGTGTGTGCAATGGCTCATCGACGGTGGCGTTCCATTTGATCAAGTTGAAACGGCCAAAGACGAAGCCCCTCGTTACCACTTAACTCGTGAAGGCGGTCATAGCCATCGCCGAATTCTGCACGCCGCCGATGCGACAGGCATGGCGATGCAAACAACACTTCAAGACAACGTATTAAGCCATCCAAACATTGAGATCTTTGAACGCTATAATGCACTCGATCTTATTACCGAAGATAAAGTCGGCGGACGCAAAGACAAGGTTGTCGGTGCTTATATCTGGAACCGAAACCAAGAACACGTTGAAACCGTGCGCGCTAAATTCGTGGTCCTCGCGACAGGCGGTGCCTCTAAGGTCTACCAATACACCTCAAACCCTGATGTATCATCGGGTGATGGTATCGCGATGGCATGGCGTTCAGGCTGCCGCGTTGCGAACCTAGAGTTCAATCAATTCCATCCAACGTGCCTTTTCCACCCAGACGCGCGTAACTTCTTGCTTACGGAAGCACTGCGTGGTGAAGGGGCTTACCTAAAACGCCCAGATGGCACTCGTTTCATGCCTGATTTTGATGAGCGTGAAGAGCTTGCGCCGCGTGATGTGGTCGCTCGCGCTATTGACTTTGAAATGAAGCGACTTGGTGCAGATTGCATGTATCTAGACATCAGCCACAAGTCAGAAGAGTTCATTATTAAACACTTCCCGACCATTCACATGCGCTTGCAAGATCTGGGTATTGACATGACCAAGGAGCCGATCCCTATCGTTCCTGCCGCTCACTATACCTGTGGTGGCGTCATGGTAGATAAAACCGGTCAAACCGATCTCGACCAGTTATACGCGATTGGTGAAGTGAGCTACACGGGTCTTCACGGCGCCAACCGTATGGCATCTAACTCACTGCTCGAGTGTGTGGTTTATGCCTGGGCAGCGGCGAAAGATATCCTGACCAAATTTGACGATGCGAGCGTGGTTGATGCTATTCCAGACTGGGATGAAAGCCAAGTCAGCTGCTCTGATGAAGAGGTTATCATTCAGCATAACTGGCACGAGTTGCGCCTATTTATGTGGGATTACATGGGGATTGTTCGCACCGACAAACGCTTAGAAAGAGCGCTGCGCCGTATTCAAATGCTTCAGCAAGAGACGCATGAGTATTACAGCAATTTTAGGGTATCCAACAACCTACTCGAGCTTCGTAACCTTCTTCAGGTTGCAGAGCTGATGGTTCGTTGTGCGATGCAGCGTAAAGAAAGTCGTGGTCTTCACTACACGCTAGATTACCCAGATATGCTAGAGAACAGCGGGCCAACTATTCTGACACCTAATGAGTAACGAGCACTCAACGAATCGTTGATTCGACTCGCCTACCTTTAAAAGCAGCCGCTACATTGGCTGCTTTTTTATGCTCACGATTAAGTGACGATAACTGGTTTCACAAGCTGATGAGCGCCAGATAAGACGCCAACCATATCGATTATCTTTTATCGCAATCACCCAGGGCGATAACGCGAGACTAAACTGTACGTTTCTCAGCGCCTCACTGTTTAGATACCAAACCTCGTCTTTAAGCAGCAGCCGTCCAACAACACAGGGCCTGAGCATTGAAGAGGTCATAACAAAAGTAAAAACAACTGGCACAATGACCAAAGGAATAGGCGAGAAGACGATTAGGCTACAGAGGAATAGCCTGATACTGATATCAATATAGAAGGGGAAAGCAGAAGAATGAAGGAGCAGGTCAAGGTAATGAGTCGATGCCTGCCCCCCAGACAACAGAATTAACGCACTTTGCTTAGGTTATGTGCCACGATTTTGTCGACCATTGACGCATGGCCAAGATTCTCGCTACGTCCATGCCCCATGACCCAGGTAAACAGGTCAGGATCATCGCATTCTAGCAGGGATACGAAGTCTCGTTGCTCTTGATCGTTGAGAGTATCAAAGCACTCCTCAAAGAAAGGCATAATTACCACGTCGAGCTCCAACATACCTCTACGACACGCCCACTTGATGCGCGCTTTTTCTTCACTAGAGTACATTCTAATCTCCATCTACTACTCAATATGAGCCGAGTGTAACAAGCAAGTGCATGCCCCACCACACTCTGTATCACACAAACTCAACTTTGCTCACAAGATTTCGTGCAACACACTCAATCTTATTTGCTTCCCTCGTCCTCACCCCATTTATCCTGCGCAGTTTAAGCTGACAAATGCCACGGTGAGGATTAACATAGCCACTATGTTTAACAATGAGATCACAATCTATGGAATGGCAACCAAGCATTCAAGCACTATCTTTAACGCCAGAGACAACGCTACCTTCATTAATGTTTACGCCGCTAACGTCATGGGGCGCCATTGAGTTATCGGGAGACGACGCCAAGTCTTATCTTCAAGGTCAAGTAACGTGTGATGTGGTCTCGCTTGAGCCTCAGCAGTCAACATTGGGTGCTCATTGTGATGCCAAAGGCAAAGTGTGGAGTATTTTCCGCCTATTTCATACCGAGCAAGGCTACGCAATGTTTCAGCCTCAGAGCGCGATTGTTCAAGAACTCGCAGAACTGAAAAAGTATGCGGTATTTTCTAAGGTCGAGTTTACCCAAAGTGATAAAGCCTGCTTTGGCGTGCTGGGCGAACAGGCGAGCGCTTGGATCGAGCAGCACTTCCCTGTGAGCGGCGACGTAAGACAACACAATGGCAGTACTGCGGTAAAAGTATCCGAAGAGAGATGGTTTGTTCTGGCTGATGCTGAGCTTGTCTCTGCGCTACAAAGCCAGGATTCACTCACTTGGGTTCAAGAAGCGTTATGGACCAAGTTCGATATCGAGCAGGGCCTACCTACACTGACAGATGCTATGCAAAGCCAACACATTCCTCAGGCGTTTAACCTGCAAGCACTGGATGGTATAAGTTTCAGCAAGGGCTGTTATACAGGTCAAGAAACCGTAGCAAGAGCAAAGTACCGTGGGATCAACAAGCGCATGCTGGCAACGGTAAAAGGCACATTACCAGCGCCGGTCGCAGATGGTGACGAGATCGTTATTGAGCGTTCGGTTGGCGAAAACTGGCGTAAAGCGGGCGATGTCCTAGCTACATTCCAATACGATGACAACACCCTGCTTGCCTCTATTATCGTCAACAACAACCTTGAGCAAGATGTTGAGTTCCGTCTATCGTCTCAGCCAGAAAGTCGCCTATCGCTGACACTTCCTCCTTATCCGCTGGATGAAGAATAAGAGATGATCAACACCCCGATTACTGAGTATCTGACACGAAATGGCATTGCGTTTCGTGTCCTTATGCAATCTAGAGAGGCCGTATCCATTGAAGATGCGGCGTTATTACGTGGTATCAAGCCCAATATGATGGTGAAAACCATGGTACTCAGAGACATGGGCAATCAATATGCCCTCGCGTGTTGCCCGGGTGATCGCCAAATTGACCCAAAGAAAGTACGAGCACAGCTCCAGTCCCGGCGCATGACGTGTGTCGATAGCAAAGAAATTGAGTCGCTAACCGGCTATCAAATAGGGACAGTCACTCCCCTACTTATCAAGACCCCAATGCCAGTCCTCTTTGATCATTCGCTCCAAACCACACCCACAGTGACAATTAGCAGCGGTAAGCGCATTGCGGGCATTGAGCTCGCCCTTAGCGATCTGGTTCAGAACTGCTCTCCAATATGGGGTGACATCATTCGTTAGCGCCCAATTAAACGGGATCTTATGTAATATTTTGTTCACTCTGCGCAAGGAACTGTGAGAACCGTCGAGTTTTATCACTTACCTTAATGAAAAGTTATACATTTATTCAGCATAAATAGTCACAGAGTGAAAATTACGATATGGTGGTTTTGTGTTCAGTTCATCGTCACGACGAACTGAATATCACACTAGAGTGAATCTCTGCCTAGTGCAGTAACTCCACTTTTGTGTAATGCATCTGTGACATTTGGCCCGCTGTGCGGGCTTTTTTTTACCTGCTAGTATCGACTTTATCGCCCTCACTCAATCTGTAAAAGTTTATGTCTGGTGACAACTTTTTCTGATTTCTCCGGTCTATTAATCCGTAAGCAATAGCAAAGGTGCGCTTTTCTCCCTCACTGACTACTGGAGAATAATGTTGATTCTCGTTTGCTAGTGACTAGCCTATCTGAAACAGGATACCGAAATAAATGGAAGCCCCCTCAACGCGCTTTTGTGCTAGGTATCACGCGGAATAGGCTGGCAAGTGGAAGAATTGCAAAACGTACCACAAAACCAAAAAGTGACCCCGATAGAGGACAAATTAAGCCCTCTCAATCACACAATTTAGCTAGGGTTTTATCTATAATTCTCGAGCTAGGACAATGCTAGGTAACACGATAAGGAAGGCTAAATGAGACTGTTTAAGCGCTATACGCCAGGTATGATTGCTAAACATATAAGTCGATTGTTTAAAGGAAAGATCTACATCTATGGACTCGGTGGCTTTGAGTTCGATAACGGCAAATTGATCATCCCTGAGCGTGCAGAGAAACGCCACTTTCAAGCCGTAAAAGAAGTAAATCAAGAAGTGATGAAACTGAGGTGCGCCTACGCATAGCTGAAAGTTTAGTCATAATCTCGCTGCGCTCTCATCAACATCAAGGCAGCATCGCGTTAGACCTAAGCTCGCAAACCTAAGCTCGCAAACATAGGCTCGCAAGCATAGGCTCATTAGAATCAGCGCATTAGAAAAACACAACAAAATTAAGAAAGGACAGCATTCATGCTGTCCTTTTGCTTTTGGATCAGAGACTACGATTAATCTTGATTCACAACCGCTTTTGCAAGCTCAGGTAAGCGACCTCGCATCCCCAATGCCCGACTCATAATTTCCTGTTTTGCCCCTGGCAATTGCCCTACTAGGCTCATACCGATACCACGGAATAACTTCTTGGCTGGGTTATCGCCTTCAAACAGATCCTTAAAGCCCTGCATCGCAGCAATCATTTTCGCCGCCTCGGCTTTACGCCAGCGCTCGTACTCTCTTAAATGACGTTTGCGACCCAAGTCTTGTCCTGAGTTCCATAGTTTGAGCAGTTCCTGTGCTAAGCTTGCTGCATCAAGCAGCCCAAGATTGACCCCTTGCCCTGCTAACGGATGGATCGTATGCGCCGCATCACCGACTAAAGCAACGCGCTCAGTTGCAAAATCTCGAGCATAACGCATGGTCAGCGGGAAAACGCGTCGCTCAGACTGAACTTGGCATAAACCTAAACGGCTATCAAACTCAGCAGTCAGGGCTTTGTTGAACTCAGCATCTGACATCTTTGCGAGTTTTTCTGCTCGCGTTGGATCTGTCGACCACACGATGGAACAAAGGTTATCATCCACCATAGGTAAGAAAGCCAGTGGGCCTTGAGAGGTAAACACCTGTCGAGCGACACGCTGGTGATAATCTTCTACCGAAATATTCGCAACCAAAGCGCTATGACCATAGTCCCAATGCGTCAGAGGAATATCTTGCTGCTTACGAACCCAAGAGTTGGCGCCATCTGCACCAACGATGAGTTTGCTCGTAAAGGACTGACCGTTATCCAGTGTGGTCCAAACCTCGCTCTCACCAATCGCCATCGATTGACAGCGGTGCGGCATAAATAGCGTCACGTTACTTTGCTGTTCCACCTGTTCTAGCAGCGCTAACTGAATCACACGATTCTCAACAATATGACCGAGGTTCGGTTGAGACATTTGGCTGGCAGAGAATTCAATACGTGCAAAGCTATCTTGCTCCCACACTTCCATCGCCTGGTAAGGTGCACAGCGGTGATTTTGGATCGCTTCCCATGCATCCAGATTTTTTAAAATAGTTTCGCTCGCGCGGCTAAGTGCGGAGACGCGAATATCTGGATCTCCACTCAAATCTTTGGAAGGTTGAGAGCCTTCCACAATTGCGATTCGAATTCCGGTATTTTTTAGGGCACGCGCTAGCGCCAGCCCCACCATTCCGCCACCTACAATGGCGATGTCAAAACTTTGCATCTTTGCCTTACCTTTTCACCACGCCCAACGCTCGGTTGAACACTGGCGTCTTCAGACGTGGGAAATTGTCCATCATTGCCAATCCAAGATTTCGAGCTACACGAAGCGTGAGCAAATCGTTGGAAAATACATGCACCAAACCTGATGTCATGGTTATCGTCAGCTCTCTATCCGACTGACGTTGTGCCTGGAACCTTGTTAGATTAGCGTATTCGCCGACATCTTTAAGGTTTTCCAGTAACGAATCGACCAGAGTCGCAATATCGCGAATTCCCAGGTTGAAGCCTTGCCCTGCTATCGGGTGAAGAGTTTGTGCCGCATTACCTACCGCAGCCACTCGATGACTCACGATTTGCGGACGGTGTTTGAGCGAGAGTGGATAGCTAACCACAGAGCCTACGCGAGTAAACCTCCCCAAACGCCACCCGAATGCCTGTTGCAGTTTCTCAAGAAACGCGGACTCGGAGAGTGATTGCACATCCGCTGCCTCTTCTGGAGGCAAGCACCAAACAAGTGAGCTGCGCGATTGTGACATTGGGAGCAAGGCCAATGGACCATGTTCGGTAAATCGTTCAAACGCTCGACCGTTTGGTGCCTCGCTAGTCAGCACATTCGTAATAACGGCAACTTGATTGAAATCTCGAATCTCTTGACCTAGTCCAACCGCTTGGCAAATTGCAGAATCTGCACCGTCGGCGGCAACCACCAGCTTAGCGTGAAGCTGCTGGTCACCTTCGTCTGAGGTGAGGTCAAGAACCACATTATCTTGCTGTTGAACAAGGTGTGTTACTGCGCTTGGACAGAACAAATCGATGTGGGAGCGAGTGGCTAGCTCATCGCTAAACCGCTGCCCAACTTCAGCCAACTCAACAACATAACCCATCGCATCCAGACCTTCTTTATCAGCATGGAAGTCGGTCATTCCAGCATGACCTCGGTCTGAGACATGAATATGGGTGATCGGCGTAGCGTGATCCTCGATGAGACGCCACAGGTCGTAACGTTTCAGAAGTTCGACACTGCCATAAGACAGAGCAATAGAGCGAGCATCAAAGCCCGGGTGAGCGGCATTACCTTGCGCATATGGCTCGACGACCGCAATCTTTAACGCATGATTAGTGCTGGAATCTAGCGCCATGGCAAGCGTTGCGCCTGCCATAGCCCCACCAGCAATAACAACATCATACTCTTTGGGCACGGATATTCTCCTTGTAGCCAAACCCTCTCCGACCTTAGTGGATGGTAGGTGTCTCTGATTCTTTACTTGGTTTTACGCCAAACTCAGCGTGGATGGTCAGAACGCACGCTTTAACATGCTCAATAACCTGCTCAAGCAACTGCGCTTGCTCTTCCATATCATCATCTTCATCGATGCCTAATCTAGCGATCTCTTCTAAGTCAGCGAGCGCTTCTTTGGTGTCAGCCGATGCCTTAGCAAGCTGGGCATTAATAAGCCCCAAGCCAGAGATAAAGTGATTGACCCACTCGCTGAGTCCATCTGCTTGTTCGAACAGATCGGCTTCCACACCTTCCCCAGGGATAAACAGTGCGAGTTCAAAGCTTTGCTCAGCCGTGAGCTCTTTGATGGAAAGATCAAGAAGCTCTCTTGAGCGAGTCAATAATGACTGCGGCCAACCGAGGCCATCGTTGGTGTAATCAAACAATAGCGGTTGCCAGCTGTCATCCTTTAGCCCTAAACCACCACTCAACATACCGACCAATAGGCCGTGTAGTTCTGCTGGGGAAACGGCAAGTCCTGCCTGCTGTAGCTCTGTCGCTACCGCAATGTAATCGGGTAGTGTTGATTCACTCATAACGATACTCGTTGTCCTGTAGGGTAGTCAGCGGTAAAAAGAACAAACTACCTTGATTCAAATTTGATGTGCCATGCTACCACTTCACACACTTGGCGGAAATGGTGTCGCGCTCGTTTCTGAATAGCTTTTGTGCGAATTGTCGATTTCGTGTGTGATTAGCCACGCATTTGGCACTGAGTCACCGGAAAAGCTTGAATCTTAATGTGGCTTTACCTATAGTTTCTCCCTCAACATTACCGCTATTGGTGATACTTAAAAGAGTTCTTGTCATTATGGAAAATCAAGCTGTCGAAGTTGAAATTTTGGGTAAACTGACTCGGGTAAATTGTCCTGCAGATCAGAAAGATACCCTTGTTCAAGCAGCGAAAGACTTGGATAACCGATTGCAAGAAATGTCCGAAAGGACTAAAGTAACCAACGAGTTGAAACTGCTTACCATCGCGGCGCTTAACATGTCGTATGAGCTTAACAACCGCAGTAATGAGTCACTTCAAGAAGTGACTGAAATGAACGAGCGCATGGAGCAGCTCGCGGCATCGCTTGATGATGCCATCAGCAAAGTAAAGCAAGGACAGCAAGCCTAATTTTACCCTGGGGTGTGCGTCAGTGGATTTAAGTCCCTGAGCCGATAAGCAATACCAAAGGGTTAGTACTTGATAGCTATTGAGCAAGCTCGGCCCGTACCGAGAAGCCTACGGTTATCATTGCTGATCCGCCTTGAACCAGCTGGTTCAAGGGCCACAATCCTCAACGGCACTCTGGGGTATTCCTAATGTCATTATCGACTAGGCAGCAAATTCGAACCTTGATTCGAGGTCGCCGCCAAGCCATCAGTGCAGACCAACAAATCCGATACTCTGATGAGTTAGTCGAGCGTGCTAAGCAGTTACCAGAACTTAGCCGAGCGAAAAAGATAGCCCTGTATCTTGCCACCGATGGTGAGCTAGATGCCCAGCCAATGATTGAATGGTGCTGGCAGCAAGGCATCGACACCTACCTTCCCGTGATTCACCCTTTTTCCAAGGGCCAATTATTGTTTCTGCGTTACGCACCGACAACGCCTCTGGTGTACAACCAATATAAGATCCTCGAGCCGCGCCTTGATAAGCAAATGATTTGCCCTGTCGCTGACCTCGATATCATTTTTACGCCACTTGTCGCCTTTGACGAGCAGGGTCAACGCTTGGGTATGGGTGGGGGTTACTATGATCGAACGTTGGCACCCTGGGAGTCAAAGTCAACTGGTCCTATCGCGATTGGACTTGCGCACGACTGTCAGCAGGTAAGCGCGCTTCCTACCGAGTCCTGGGACATTCCTCTTAGTACCATCATGACACCGAGCAAGATCTGGCGCTGGTAAATCCCCTCCACCGAGCAAACGATTGCTGTTTTTTGGCGATTTTCTTCATTTCGCCAACTTTACGCTCATTTTTTAATGATTTTGATATATAATTCGCCCGCATTTTCACCTTAAATCTAAAAACTGGGATTTCACCATGACTCAAGACGAGATGAAGAAAGCTGCTGGTTGGGCGGCACTAAAGTATGTTGAAAAAGGCAGCATTGTCGGTGTCGGCACTGGCTCTACTGTTAACCACTTTATTGATGCACTAGGCACAATTAAAGAAGACATCAAAGGTGCTGTTTCAAGCTCTATCGCTTCTACTGAGAAGCTAGAAGCGCTTGGCATCGAAGTTTTCGATTGTAACGATGTGGCTGCGCTCGATGTGTATGTCGATGGCGCTGATGAAATCAACGCAACTCGCGACATGATCAAAGGCGGCGGTGCGGCGCTAACTCGTGAGAAGATTGTTGCAGCTATCTCAGACAAGTTCGTTTGTATTGTTGACGGTACTAAGGCTGTAGACGTATTGGGTAAGTTCCCTCTTCCAGTTGAAGTCATCCCAATGGCGCGCTCTTACGTGGCTCGTGAACTAGTAAAACTTGGTGGTGACCCTGTATATCGTGAAGGCGTGGTAACGGATAACGGCAACGTGATCCTAGACGTTCATGGTATGCAAATTACTGATCCAAAAGCGATGGAAGACAGCATTAACGCACTAGCGGGTGTTGTTACTGTGGGTCTGTTCGCACACCGTGGTGCCGACGTGATCATCACAGGTACGCCAGAAGGCGCAAAAATCGAAGATTAATGACCCCACATTCACGTTGTCGCCAGATTTATAACTGGCCGATATATTGAACGTGATTACGTCATTTGACTACAAACGGCACCCTTGGTGCCGTTTTTTCGTTTTCCTATAAGAAAATTATGCCTTATTCCGTAATTTTCTTACCCATCGTTAAACTTTTTTGTTACTTTATTGGTCACAAGACGCACAAGGAAAACGTTTGCCTCAAGCAGTTGGAAGCTCCCTCCCTGATATTCTCACTGTCAAATGTGCGCCAATTTAGCCCAAATTTCCCATGTTAAGGATGAGTTCAATGGCCAAAGTTTCACTGGAAAAAGACAAGATTAAGATTCTTCTGCTGGAAGGTTTGCATCCATCTTCTGTAGAGGTTCTACAAGCTGCCGGTTACACCAACATCACTTACCACAAAGGCTCTCTGCCAGAAGAAGAGCTAATGGAAGCAGTGAAAGACGTGCACTTTATCGGTATTCGCTCCCGTACTAACCTAACCGACAAGGTGATCAACGCGGCAGAGAAACTGGTGGCGATTGGCTGTTTCTGTATCGGTACTAACCAAGTTAACCTTGAAGCCGCTGCCAAGCGCGGTGTGCCTGTCTTCAACGCACCATTCTCAAACACGCGAAGTGTGGCTGAGCTAGTACTTGGTCAAATCCTATTGCTACTTCGTGGTATTCCAGAGAAGAATGCTCTCGCTCACCGTGGCATCTGGAAGAAAAGTGCGGACAACTCTTATGAAGCTCGTGGTAAGCGCCTAGGTATCATCGGTTACGGTCACATTGGTACTCAGTTGGGTATCATTGCGGAAAACTTGGGTATGCGTGTCTACTTCTACGACATCGAGAACAAACTGTCTCTTGGTAATGCGACTCAAGTGCACACCATGACTGAGTTACTGAATAAGTGTGACGTGATTTCACTGCACGTTCCAGAAACCGCTGGCACTAAGAACATGATGGGTGCGGCAGAGTTCGAACGCATGAAGCCAGGTTCAATCTTTATCAACGCGGCACGCGGTACTGTGGTTGATATCCCTGCTCTTTGTGATGCCCTTGAAGGCGGTCACCTAGCAGGTGCAGCGATTGACGTATTCCCAGAAGAGCCAAAAACCAATGCGGACCCGTTTGAGTCTCCACTGATGAAGTTTGACAACGTGATCCTCACACCGCACGTTGGTGGTTCTACGCAAGAAGCGCAAGAGAACATTGGGGTTGAAGTTGCTGGTAAGCTAGCGAAATACTCAGACAACGGTTCAACGCTATCAAGCGTGAACTTCCCAGAAGTATCACTGCCTGAGCACACAGACTGTTCTCGTCTGCTACACATTCACCAAAACCGCCCAGGTATCCTAACGCAAATCAACACCATATTTGCGGATGAAGGTATTAACATCGCGGGTCAGTACCTGCAGACTTCTGCGGATATCGGTTACGTAGTGATTGATGTTGAGACGGCGCGTTCGGAAGAGGCGTTGGCGAAGTTGAAGCAGATTGAAGGGACGTTGCGAGCGCGTATTCTTCACTAATGGTTAGTAAGAGCTTTACCCCTCCCAGCCTCCCCTTAGCAAGGGGAGGAGCCAATGCTCGTTGCGCGCCGCTTTGCTAAAAGGCGATGCGACGACAGGAGCTAGCCTAGGTTCTCCCCCTAATATAGGGGGAGCTAGAGGGGGGATAATGCGCTGAACTTACAACAAGTTAGTAATTAAAGTAGACGCCTTAGCCTCTAGCAAACACAGCTAACTCACTAAGCACTCCAAAAACCATCACTCACCAATCCGATAAGTCACATCCACCCGATCACGAATCGTAATCACCGAATCCTGATAGGCATTCGACTCCGCCTTACTATCCATCGCCATCGCACGCATCACCACCGGTTGGTTCATTTGCTGACGGTACTCAATACGCCACACATTACCAAGCTGCTGTTCAAAGCCTTTCGCCAACGAAGACGCTTTGCTTTGCGCATCTTTTATCGCCGCCATACGAGCCGCTTCTTGATACTGCCCTTCGTCTTTCACTTTCAGTTGAATGTTGTCGACTTGATTGATTCCAGATTCTAGAGCCAGATCTAAGTAGTTATTAAGCTTATCGAGGTCCATCACCTGAACCGTCACCGTGCGTGAAGCGCGATAGCCAATCAGCTCTGGCTTACCTTTTTCTGGGTAGTGATACTGCGGTGATAGATACAAGTTTGAGCTTTGGATGTCCGCTTTATCGATACCATTCTTGGTTAAACCATCAAGAAATTTATCGACTACGGCATCTACGCCTTGCTTAGCTTGATCGGCATCCATCTGTGACTGCACCACTCGAACGGAAAACTCAGCCATATCTGGTGTGGCCTGGATCTCACCGTAGCCTGTCGTAGAAATATGGGCAAATTCAGGCTGACTCGCAAACACTGGCGCCGCGAATAAACTGACCACCAAACTACCAACAACTAAAGACTGTTTCATGAAGACTCCTCGTCTTATTTTCACATACTCAATATTAGGCATAGGTTTAGACTATAGGTTCCCAAACATCCAAAAGCTGACAGAACATTGACCAAACACGTCCCCAGACTACTGAGGTAAAAATTGTCTAGCGTGACCGATGATGGCATCTGACACCTCACTCAGCACCCCGCTCTCAAGCTGCCAGTGATGCCAGTAGATTTGGTGGGAAAGTAAGATATTCGGCGTCAGTTCAATCAAAGCGCCAGACTCGAGTTCTTCTTGAATTTGAAGCTTAGGGATCAGACAGTATGCGACACCAGCAACAGCCAACTTCACAAACGCCTCTGAGCTTCGTACCGTATGTTTGAGTATGTTGCCACGCATGATATTGAAGTGCTGGTTAACAAACTTCTGATGCATCTTGTCGTGTTGGTCATAAGCGACCGCTGGCGCTTTCATCAAGGTTTCACGATTCACGCCTTGGCTAAAGTAGCGCTTAATAAAGCTTGGGCTCGCCACGCAAAGGTAATCCACACGCCCCAAATAGTCTGCTACACAGCCAGGGATTGATTGTGGCTCGAGACTGATAGCGCCCACCACTTCACCATTTTTCAGCTTTTCTATGGTTCGACCTTCATCATCAACAATAAGGTCTAGTTCGACACGCTTAGATTCGAGCAGAGGAAACAGACTTGGAAGTAACCAAGTGGCGAGACTATCTGCGTTAGTGGCCAAGGATACAGATAAAGGTTTATCGCCAAGATCCGCGGCAAGCTCAGGCACCAATTCTTGCTCAAGTAGGCGCACTCGACGATATAGACCTAACAGCTTTTTACCTACAGCGGTTGGACGCGGTGGTTGCTCGCGAACCAATACCGGTTGCGCTAACCATTTTTCCAGTTGCTTCACGCGCTGAGATACGGCAGATTGAGAGATATATAGGTGTTCCGCCGCTTTATCGAAGCTTTTTTGCTCAACAATGGCATCCAGTGCCTCTATCCATTTGTAGTCTAATCCGCGCATCTTTTAACCTCTCAAAACAGCCATTAGTTAAGCTTATTTCTCATTAATATTATTAACTATCCTAATCATAATCGAATCGCTATTCTCTCGCTCTCTTTTATGCAGTGGTGAGGAAATTAAAGTGAATTTTTGGGTGCTTCTTCAAGGTTTCGGATTGGGCGCAACAATGATTATCCCAATTGGCGCTCAGAACGCTTATGTATTAAATCAGGGGATTAAACGCAATCACCACCTGACAACAGCAACGGTATGCAGCCTGCTAGACATGACGTTCATCTCACTGGGTATCTTTGGTGGCGGTGCGATTCTATCGCAAAATGAGCTGCTGCTTACCGCTGTTACTTTAGGTGGTATCGCCTTTCTAACCGGTTATGGTTTGTTGTCACTGCGCAGCGCGTTTAAAGCACCCGCAGCAAAAGAGTCCTCAGGCGAGGTCTTGGCGCGCGGAAGACGCACGGTGGTTTTAGGTGCCCTAGCGGTAACGGTGTTGAACCCACACCTCTATCTAGATACGGTTGTTATCCTTGGCTCCATTGGTGGTCAATTTGAAGGAAATGACCGAATTGCTTTTGCTATTGGTACAGTACTCGCGTCATTCGTTTGGTTCTATTCCCTGTCGATGGGCGCAGCTAAACTTGGCCCAACGCTATCAAAACCTAAAGTTAAAAAGGGTATCGACTTGGCGGTGGCGACAATGATGTTTACTATTGCTCTGTTACTAACAAAAGGATTAATGGAGTAAGTCTTGATGGACAGAACTGAAGCCATCTACCTCGCTAACGTGGCGCTTTTGGAGCAGCTTTCCGTCCCCTTTTCCAAGTGGCAACATGAGCCTATTCTGGATTTTGAAACTGATGTTCGTATAGCGAAAGAGCTTGGCTGGACTGGGCTGCATAGCAAGAGCCTGTTTTTGAAAAAGAAAGGCGGCGGGTTTGCTCTGTTCCTAACCGATAAAGACTCAAGGCTAGACAAAGCGCAGCTAAAACAAGCGCTCGGTAAACGTACCTCTATCTGTAGCAATGAAGAAATGATCGAACAAATCGGCTGTGTTCCCGGAGCTGTCTGCCCTATCGGCTTGCCCGATGACATCGCCATCGTTGTCGATAGCCGTTTATTTGATGCCGAAGAGATCCTTTATACGCCAGGTAAGCCTGAGTGGACATTCGGTATTGACGGCAATGCTCTCAAACAGGTGTTAGATAGCGTTCCAAACCAAGTCATTGAAATCGAAAAAGGAGAAGCCTAGCTTCTCCTTTTTTACATCTGATGTTAAAGCCTGAGCGATCAGTCCACTTTGTTCAAGTGTACATCCATCTGAGGGAATGGGATCTCGATACCTTCGGCATCCAAAGCTTCTTTGATCGCTTGTAGGGTATCAAAGTAAACGTCCCAGTATTGCTCAGTGCGAACCCAAGGGCGAACCACAAAGTTCACTGACGAGTCCGCAAGTGCAACAACACCCACGGTAATGCCTGGCTCTTTAAGGATACGCTCATCCGCTTCTAGCGTCTTACGAATCACTTCTTGCGTCTTCTTCAAATCCGCACCGTAAGAGACACCAATCACGTGGTCGATACGACGAGTCGCATGACGTGAATAGTTGGTGATTGGAGAGCCAATGACCGATGCGTTTGGAACCACAACCATCTTGTTGTCTGGGGTGGTAAGGATAGTTTGGAAAATCTGAATAGAATCCACTGAACCCGCTACACCGCCAATCTCTACATAGTCACCTGACTTAAACGGACGGAAACCAACAATAAGCACACCCGCTGCAAAGTTAGAAAGTGAGCCTTGCAGAGCAAGACCGATAGCTAAACCGGCAGCACCGATAACTGCTACCACTGAGGCGGTTTGTACGCCGATGCGACTTAATGCAGCAATGAGTACGATAACAAATAAGGTGTAGCGTACAATCCCATGGATAAACTCAACGACGGCTTTATCCATCTTCTTCTTGTGCAGCAGCTTAGCTACGCTGCCCGCTATCGCTTTAACGATAATGTTACCGATAAATAGGATAAGCAGTGCAGAGATGATGTTTACACCGTACTGGATCAGAAGATCAGAGTTATTAGTTAGCCATTTTTCTGCATGCGACAGGCTATCCACGAGCGGAGTTTCGATATCAACTGACTCACCAGCCATATTGCGTACCTCTTATATAAAACGAATTGGGCAAAGCGAGTCTTAGCTAATACCACTGTACTATTAGCAAAGGCGCGCCGTAATTAGCAATGCATTCAGAAAATCAATACCAATACACATTACTTAACAAAAGGTTACGCAAACATATGCGTTAATGCCAGTTTTTTTAAGATCAATCACACAATTTTCATCAGACACAAAAAAAGCCGCTCCAAAGAGCGACTTTTTTCATCTTACTATCAGTTAAATCGTATGCGATTTAATCTTATAGTACGTCGATAGCGTTTAGGTCAGCGAAAGCTTTCTCTAGACGAGCAACCATTGAAGATTGACCAGCACGTAGCCATACGCGTGGATCGTAGTACTTCTTGTTTGGCGCGTCTTCACCAGTTGGGTTACCGATTTGACCTTGTAGGTAATCGTGGTTCTCAGCTTCGTAAGAACGGATACCATCCCAAGTTGCCCACTGTGTATCAGTATCGATGTTCATTTTGATAACACCGTAGCCGATAGACTCTTGGATTTCTGCTTCAGTAGAACCAGAACCACCGTGGAATACGAAGTTTAGAGCGTTAGGTGCGATACCGAACTTCTCTGCACAGTATGCTTGAGAGTCACGTAGGATAGTTGGAGTTAGAACAACGTTACCTGGCTTGTAAACACCGTGTACGTTACCGAAAGAAGCAGCGATAGTGAAACGTGGGCTAACAGCGTTTAGTTTCTCGTATGCGTATGCTACGTCTTCTGGAGAAGTGTAAAGCTCAGATGCGTCCATGTGAGAGTTATCTACGCCGTCTTCTTCACCACCAGTACAACCTAGTTCGATCTCTAGAGTCATACCCATTTTCGCCATGCGAGCTAGGTACTTAGCAGAGATTTCGATGTTCTCTTCTAGAGACTCTTCAGAAAGGTCGATCATGTGAGAAGAGAATAGAGGCTTACCAGTTTGAGCGAAGAACTCTTCACCTGCATCTAGAAGACCGTCGATCCATGGTAGAAGTTTCTTAGCAGCGTGGTCAGTGTGAAGGATAACTGGAACACCGTAAGACTCAGCTACTGCGTGTACGTATTTCGCACCAGCAACTGCACCTAGGATTTGCGCGCCTTGACCTTCAAGCTTAACGCCTTTACCAGCGAAGAAGCCAGCACCGCCGTTAGAGAACTGAACTACAACTGGAGCTTTAACTTTAGCTGCAGCTTCAAGAACACCGTTGATAGAGTCAGTGTTAACTACGTTAACTGCAGGAAGAGCGAAGTTGTTCTCTTTAGCAACTTCAAATACTTTCTGAACGTCATCGCCAGAGATAACACCTGGTTTTACGAAGTCGAAGATCTTAGACATGGAATAAGTCCTATTTTCTGTCGTTTTAAATAAAAATTGGCAATCGTTTGCTCACAATGGGCGGCATTGTATCAAAGTTAACCAGCCATTGCAGCATAGATAAAAGCGGACCAATCAGTCCGCTTTATAAAAAGATAATTATGCTTTAGCACGCTCTTCAAGCATTGCTACTGCTGGTAGTACTTTACCTTCAACAAACTCAAGGAAAGCACCGCCACCTGTAGAGATGTAAGAAACGTCAGCTTTGATACCGAACTTGTCGATAGCTGCTAGCGTGTCACCACCACCTGCTACAGAGAAACCTTCAGATTCAGCGATCGCTTTAGAAATGCCTTCTGTACCCGCTTCGAAGTTCTTGAATTCGAATACGCCAACAGGGCCGTTCCATAGGATAGTTTTAGCATCTTTCAGGATTTTCGCTAGTTCAGCTGTTGAGTCTGGACCTAGGTCGAAAATCATGTCGTCGTCTTGAACTTCAGATACGTGCTTGATTTCAGCTTCTGCGTTCTCGTCGAATGCTTTTGCACATGCAACGTCAGTCGCAACTGGAATTGCACACTCGTCCATTAGCTTCTTAGCTGTGTCTACTAGGTCTGCTTCGTAAAGAGACTTACCTACGTTGTGACCCGCTGCAGCGATGAACGTGTTCGCGATGCCACCACCAACAACAAGTTGGTCAGCGATTTTAGATAGAGACTCAAGAACCGTTAGCTTAGTCGATACTTTAGAACCACCAACGATAGCAACCATTGGACGAGCAGGCTTGTCCATTGCTTTGCCTAGTGCGTCTAGTTCGTTAGCTAGTAGAGGACCAGCACACGCTACAGGCGCGTTCATGCCAACACCGTGAGTTGAAGCTTGTGCACGGTGAGCAGTACCGAATGCATCCATTACGAAGATGTCACACAGTGCAGCGTATTTCTTAGATAGCTCTTCTTCGTTCTTCTTTTCGCCTTTGTTAAAGCGAACGTTTTCAAGAACAACTAGCTCACCAGCGTTAAGCTCAAGGCCGTCTAGGTAATCTTTTGCTAGTTTAACGTCGCAATCTAGTGCGTCGTTTAGGTAGTTAACTACAGGTTGTAGAGAGAATTCTTCTGCGTACTCGCCTTCAGTAGGACGACCAAGGTGAGACGTAACCATAACTTTAGCGCCAGCTTCTAGGCAGTGCTTGATGGTTGGTAGAGACGCAATGATACGAGCGTCAGATGTTACTTTACCGTCTTTTACAGGTACGTTCAGATCAGCACGGATAAATACGCGTTTACCTGCTAGATCCAGGTCAGTCATCTTGATTACAGACATGTTTAGTCCTCTCAACTAAAAAATAAATAAAGTTTTTGAAACCCGGCTTCTTGCCAAGTTTTAGAATTCATCAACTGCTTACTTATATTGGGCTCATGAATATTAATTTCAACCTTCGAAATTAATATTTTTCCCCAAGAGCGCCCTTGATACTACTGAGACGCTTGCATTGCTAACGCGGTGTCTAACATGCGGTTAGCAAAGCCCCACTCGTTGTCACACCACACCAGCATTTTGACCAGACGACCGTCACTCACTCGAGTCTGTGTCCCATCAACAATGGCGCTGTGCGGGTCGTGGTTAAAGTCCACGGAAACCAGCGGTGCTTCAGTATAGTCAACAATGCCGTCTAATGTACACCGAGAAGCGTTAATAATGACTTGATTTACGTCATTAACTTTCACATTCGTATTTATAGTTACACTAAGATCCATAGCGGTGACGTTAATTGTTGGCACTCTTACAGAAATTGCTTCAAATTTGTTAGAAAATTTCGGAAAGATGCGTTCGATGCCCTTATGGAGTTTCGTATCCACCGGAATGATGGATAAACTGGCTGAGCGTGTACGGCGTAGATCACCATGGTAAGCGTCGATAACTTGTTGATCATTCATCGAAGAGTGAATGCTGGTGATAGTCCCAGAGTCGATACCAAAGGCTTCATCTAACGCTTGAATAACCGGCACGATACAGTTCGTGGTACAAGAACCATTGGAGACAATGGTGTGATCTTTGGTCAGGGTATGGTGGTTAACACCGTAAATAATGGTGTTATCAAGATCATTGCTGCCTGGGTGAGAAAACAGCACCTTCTTTGCACCAGCTTCGATATGTTTCTCGCCATCAGCGCGGCTACCGAATACACCAGTGCAATCTAATACGATATCAACCTCTAGGTTTTTCCACGGTAACAGGCTGATGTCCTCAAGATGCAAAATACGAATGGTGTCGAACTGACCATCTTTATGCGTAAGGTACAAATGCTCTTGGTCATGAGACACCTTCTTATCAAAACGACCATGACTGGTATCGTATTGAAGCAGGTGAGCCATCGCTTCAGGTTGCGCCAACTCGTTAACGGCGACGACTTTAATTTGGTCGTTCTTCTCGCTTTCGTATAGCGCTCTGAGTACATTCCGTCCAATGCGTCCAAAGCCATTAATTGCCACTCTTAGCATCGCATTACGCCTTTTTGTTCACGTGATAAAGGCTTGCATGGTAACCGATAACGGTTGCTTTCGCATCAAGAGTTGTTAGCTGGGGACAATGCGTTTCTCGACCCAGAAAAAAACCGAGCACTAGGCTCGGTTTTTCATTTCAAGAAGAAAGGTGCTTATGCAAGCAGCTCTTTTGCCGTGTTCACAACGTTTTCAGTCGTGAAGCCAAACATCTTGAATAGCTCGCCTGCTGGTGCAGACTCACCGAATGTCGTCATACCGATGATCTTGCCACCGAAGCCAACATACTTGTACCAGTAATCCGCAATACCTGCTTCAACCGCAATACGCTTAGTCACAGCCGCTGGAAGAACTGCTTCACGGTATGCTTCATCTTGCGCGTCAAATACATCAGTAGAAGGAAGAGACACTACGCGTACTTTCTTACCTTCAGCCGTTAGCTCAGCGTAAGCATTTGTTGCTAGCTCAACTTCAGAACCTGTCGCAATAAGGATTAGCTCAGGCGTGCCTTCGCAATCTTTCAGGATGTAACCACCTTTAGCAACGTTTGCTAGCTGCTCAGCGTCACGATCTTGCTGTGTTAGGTTTTGACGAGAGAAGATAAGCGATGTAGGGCCGTCTTTACGCTCAATTGCGTATTTCCAAGCCACTGCAGACTCAACCTGGTCACATGGACGCCATGTGCTCATGTTTGGCGTCACGCGCAGTGATGCGATTTGCTCAACCGGTTGGTGCGTCGGGCCATCTTCACCCAGACCGATAGAGTCGTGAGTGTAAACCTGGATGTTTTGCACTTTCATCAGTGCTGCCATGCGCATTGCGTTACGAGCGTATTCCATGAACATTAGGAAGGTTGCACCGTATGGTACGAAACCACCGTGCAGAGCGATACCGTTGATGATCGCTGTCATACCGAATTCACGTACACCGTAGTGGATGTAGTTACCAGACGCATCGTCAGCCGTTAGCGACTGAGAACCAGACCACATGGTTAGGTTTGATGGCGCTAGGTCAGCAGAGCCGCCCATGAATTCTGGAAGCATCTTACCGAACGCTTCTAGTGCATTTTGCGACGCTTTACGTGATGCAATGTTTGCTGGGTTCGCTTGAAGGTCTGCAATGATCTTGCTTGCTTCTTGTTCCCACTGAGCTGGAAGCTCACCGTTCACACGACGCTTAAACTCAGCCGCAAGCTCTGGATAAGCCGCTTCATAAGCTGCTAGCTTCTCGTTCCAAGCTGCTTCTTTTGCGTTACCCGCTTCGTTTGCATCCCACTCTGCTTTGATGTCAGCAGGGATCTCGAATGGACCGTGTTCCCAACCTAGGAATTCACGTGCTGCTGCAATTTCGTCGTGACCTAGTGGTGCACCGTGACAGTCGTGAGAGCCCGCTTTGTTTGGTGAACCAAAACCGATGATGGTTTTAGTACAGATAAGTGTTGGACGTGGATCCGCTTTTGCCGCTTCAATCGCTGCATTGATCGCGTCAGCATCGTGACCGTCTACTGCAGGAATTACGTGCCAGCCGTAAGCTTCGAAGCGCTTAGGTGTGTCATCAGAGAACCAACCTTCCACTTCACCATCGATAGAGATGCCGTTGTCATCCCAGAACGCAATCAGCTTGCCTAGACCTAGGGTACCCGCTAGTGAACACGCTTCGTGAGAGATACCTTCCATCAGACAGCCATCACCCATGAATACATAAGTGAAGTGGTCAACGATATCGTGACCTTCTTTGTTGAATTGCGCTGCAAGAGATTTCTCAGCAATCGCCATACCAACCGCGTTAGTGATGCCTTGACCTAGAGGACCAGTCGTCGTCTCGATACCTGGTGCATAACCGTACTCTGGGTGACCTGGTGTTTTTGAGTGCAGTTGACGGAAGTTTTTAAGATCGTCAATTGATAGCTCGTAACCGCTTAGGTGAAGCAGAGAGTAAATCAGCATTGAGCCGTGGCCGTTTGACAGTACGAAACGGTCGCGGTCAGCCCACTCTGGGTTTGACGGGTTGTGATTTAGGTGAGAACGCCAAAGAACTTCAGCGATATCTGCCATACCCATTGGTGCACCTGGGTGACCTGAGTTAGCTTGTTGAACACCATCCATGCTTAGCGCGCGGATTGCATTAGCGAGTTGTTTACGAGAAGACATGTCTGCTCCTGAGTGCATTAAGCGAATTCCAAGTTTTTCATAGACTGATTGAATAATCAGCGGCGGCTATTGTCGCAAAGCCATATAGTCTCTGCAAACGATTTACCGTCATTTTTTGGCATTATCGCCGAATAATGTCGCCGGAATGTGGCGATCCACGCGCAAAATAGGCAAACGTTTGGCTATATGTTAAAAGCAAAAATCGCTTGCTAATCGAACATTGATGACTAGAATAGACGTCTAGATGTAGATACACCTACTATATATCATTGAATTTATTACAAGTGAGTGATTCGACACTCGCTTAAAAACAGTAATTGGAGCTCTCATGGCTAAGCACCTGTTTACTTCTGAGTCAGTATCAGAAGGCCATCCAGATAAAATCGCAGACCAAATCTCTGACGCGGTTCTTGATGCAATCCTAGAACAAGATCCAAAAGCACGTGTTGCTTGTGAAACTTACGTTAAGACTGGCATGGTGATGGTGGGTGGTGAGATCACCACTTCAGCATGGGTAGACATCGAAGAGCTAACTCGTGAAACTGTTCGCGAAATCGGCTACGTTCACTCTGACATGGGTTTTGACGCGGACTCTTGTGCCGTTCTAAACACCATCGGTAAGCAGTCTCCAGACATCAACCAAGGTGTTGATAAAGAAGATCCTAAAGAGCAAGGCGCGGGCGACCAAGGCATCATGTTCGGTTACGCAACCAACGAAACTGACATCCTAATGCCAGCACCTATTACTTACTCTCACCGTCTTGTTCAAAAGCAAGCGGAAGTACGTAAGAACGGCACTCTACCTTGGCTACGTCCAGACGCTAAGTCTCAGGTAACGTTCCAATACGACCAAGGTAAGATCGTTGGTATCGATGCGGTTGTTCTTTCAACTCAGCACTGTGATTCAATCTCAACACCTGACCTGCGTGAAGCAGTAATGGAAGAGATCATCAAGCCAGTACTTCCGTCTGAGTGGATCAACAAAGAAACCAACTTCTTCATCAACCCAACCGGTCGTTTCGTAATCGGCGGTCCTATGGGTGACTGTGGTCTAACGGGTCGTAAGATCATCGTTGATACCTACGGCGGCGCAGCTCGTCACGGTGGCGGTGCGTTCTCTGGTAAAGATCCATCAAAAGTTGACCGCTCTGCAGCATACGCAGCACGTTATGTAGCGAAGAACATCGTAGCGGCTGGTATGGCTGACCGTTGTGAGATCCAACTGTCTTACGCAATCGGTGTTGCTGATCCAACATCTATCATGGTTGAGACATTTGGTACTGAAAAAGTTTCTCACGACATCATCGTAGAGGCGGTTCGTCAAAACTTCGACCTACGTCCATACGGCCTGCAAGAGATGCTAAACCTACTGCAACCTATCTATAAGAAGACTGCAGCATACGGTCACTTCGGTCGCGAAGAGTTCCCTTGGGAAGCGACAGACAAAGCGGCAATCCTACGTGATTTCGCTGGTCTGTAATTACTCTTAGTCTGAGTATTTACTCCAAAAAAGCCCTCAAATTATTTTGAGGGCTTTTTTATTTTTTTAATCCTGTCTTTTCAAACACTTTGTTACAAAGTTGTTAACTTAAACTCGAATGGCTTTGATTTAATACCCTTTTGAAAATTGTGTTTTCCTGTAACACGGTCAATAGTTAATCAAAAGTGCCCTTGCGAATAGACCAATTTGCTCGGTTTGTTCGTATGCAAAATAGAGCACTTAAGAGGGGAAGACGCTAATAACGGTAAGCTGGTAAGGACACGTCAACTGCGGCGAGAGTCGCTGCTCGTGTTAACACCGCGACTATTAGCGCCATGCCCTGATAAAACGAAGGCCAGTTTGTCAATCAGGGAGGACATATGCCTCGAACTGTAAATTCTGATGACTTCCAGAAGAAACATGAAGTCAGGGATCAAGATTACGCTAAAACCATTCCGTGCAACCAACTGAGTGTATCAGCCCCATTCCACTGGCTCGCGCTCGGCTTGCATGACCTCATACGTATGCCAATCATTAGTGCTTTCTACGGACTCTGCTTTACCGCAGCGGCGGTCGCGATCGTTCTATTGGTGCAATGGCAAGGTACACACCTCGTCATTATGCCAAGCCTAGTGGTTTATATGCTTATCGGGCCTTTCTTGGCGCTGGGTCTTTATGATGCCGCTTGGGAGAGAGAAAAAGGGCACAAACCGAGCCTGTTCCATTCCATGAAAGCCATTGGTCGCAACTCAACATCACAATGGGCGTTTGCCGTGTTACTCGCGGTAGCGATGATATTTTGGATGCGTATCGCTGCGCTGTTACATGCGCTCTACCCATCAGTGCAAGGCGCTCCCCTAACTGAGTTCGCGCCGTTTTTGATTACCGGCAGTGTTGTTGGCGCGGTTATCGCAGCGGTTATCTTTAGCATTTCAGCCTTCTCGATCCCTCTTATGATGGAACGTCGAGTCGATATCATGACCGCGGTCTTCACCAGTTTTAACGCGGTGAAATCCAACATTCCGGCCATGATAGTGTGGGCTCTTATCATTTGCGGCGGTATTTTAATTGGTTTTGCCACCTACGGGATTGGAATGATTGTGACCATGCCGATCCTCGGGTACGGAACTTGGCACGCTTACCATGAGACCATCAAGAAGAAGCATCATGTCTGATGCGTTGGCATAACATCACATCCTAAGTAGAATGGCGCCCTGTTTGGGCGCTTTTTGTTTGGATTGAACTTCGTGGATGCAGAATTATCAGAGCAGCTTCACTATCTTGCTTTAAAAACACTGTCTCGTTGTATTGAGCGTGCACGTCACTACTTTGAAAGAGACTTCCCCGTCCCAGCTCTCAACTACAAGCTGCGCGGAAAAGCCGCAGGTAAAGCGTACCTACAGACCTGGGAGGTCCGTTTAAACCCAGTGCTTTTTGTCGAGAATCAACAGGCGTTTATCGACGAAGTCATTCCCCATGAAGTCGCTCATTTAATTACCTATGCGCTGTTCGGTCGCGTGCGCCCGCATGGCAAAGAGTGGCAGATGGTCATGAACCAAGTATTCCATATTGCACCAAACACCACACACTCACTCAATATCCAGTCTGTACAGGGACGCACGTTTGAGTACCGCTGCCAATGCGACACATTTGCTGTGACCATACGACGCCACAATAAGGTCCTGCGCCAGCAAGCCAACTACCGTTGTCGAAAGTGCGGCCAAACCATAGAGTACACTGGCAAACAACTGAGCTAACTATCGATAGCTAAGGTCTTTTTTGCGAGTTACACTAGGTTATCTCAACCTTTTTTAGACCTTACTATGATGCGCCGCTTTCTCACTTCTATCGCCCTAATGGCTATCACCGTTCCAATCACAGCAGTTGGTGCACCACCGAGTAGCTTTAGTAAAGCGAAGAAAGAAGCGGTAAAGATCTATGCCGACCATCCTGTGAGTTTCTATTGTGGCTGTGATATTCAATGGAACGGTAAGAAAGGCGTACCAGACCTTTCTGCGTGCGGTTACCAGGTTCGTAAACAAGAAAAGCGCGCAAGTCGTATTGAGTGGGAACACGTGGTACCAGCCTGGCAGTTTGGCCACCAGCGTCAATGTTGGCAAGATGGTGGGCGCAAGAACTGCACACGCAACGACAAACAATTCAAACTGATGGAAGCCGATCTACACAACCTCACTCCAGCCATCGGCGAGGTCAATGGTGATCGCTCCAACTACAACTTTTCACAATGGAATGGGGTCGATGGTGTCAGCTATGGCCAATGCGAAATGCAAGTAAACTTCAAGCAGCGCAAAGCGATGCCGCCTGAACGTGCGCGAGGGTCTATTGCTCGAACTTACCTTTACATGAGTCAAGAGTACGGGTTTAGGCTATCTAAGCAGCAAGCTAAGCTAATGAAAGCTTGGAACAAAAGCTACCCTGTGGATAACTGGGAGTGCACTCGAAACGAGCGTATCCGCCGCATTCAGGGCAACGATAATCCTTTTGTCTCCGAAGCGTGTAAAAATCAGGGCTAATTCCTTAGCCAAGCCCTTGTAATTTCGAGGGCTGGCATCCATCTTATACCTCAATACTGTTTGTTCTTTGGAAATTGTTATGCGTATACCTCGTATCTATCACCCTGAAACGATTCAATCTTTAGGCACTCTCGCCCTAAGCGATGATGCCGCAGGGCACATTGGCCGAGTATTGCGTATGAAAGAGGGTCAAGAGGTTCTGCTATTCGACGGTAGTGGCCATGAGTTTCCTGCGACGATTACCAGCGTCGGGAAGAAAAATGTCGACGTGGATATTCAAGAGAAGGTCGAGTCGAGCATCGAATCACCACTCGATTTGCATCTCGGACAAGTTATTTCTCGCGGCGATAAGATGGAGTTCACCATCCAAAAGTCCGTTGAGCTAGGTGTGAACACGATTACGCCTCTCATCTCAGAACGATGCGGCGTGAAACTCGATGCCAAGCGTTTTGAGAAAAAGCTGCAACAGTGGCAAAAGATAGCCATTAGCGCTTGTGAGCAGTGTGGACGTAATACCATCCCTGTGATTCGCCCAATCATGTCGCTAGAAGAATGGTGTGCAGAGCCATCTGAGGCGCTTAAACTCAACCTTCATCCAAGAGCAAAATACTCAATTAATACCTTGCCAGAGCCCGTGAATAAGGTTCGTCTTCTTATCGGTCCAGAAGGTGGTTTGTCTGCGCAAGAAATTGAAATGACAGAACAATATCAATTCGAAGAAACCCTGCTTGGTCCTCGTGTACTTAGAACTGAGACGGCGGCACTGACCGCTATTACGGCACTTCAAGTACGCTTTGGCGATTTAGGTTAACGGGAGAAAAACAATGCTCAAACTCGGTATCGTGATGGACCCTATTTCGTCCATCAACATCAAAAAAGATTCAAGCTTTGCAATGATGCTGGAAGCACAGCGTCGTGGTTATGAAATCCACTATATGGAGATGAATGACCTACACCTAGATCAAGGTACAGCGGTTGCCGATACAAAAGTCGTGACGCTTAAAGAAGATCCTAATGGCTGGTACGAATTTACTTCAGAGCAAACCATTGAGCTGTCTGAGCTAGATGCCGTATTGATGCGTAAAGACCCTCCATTCGATACAGAGTACATCTACGCGACCTACATTTTGGAGCGCGCAGAAGAGAAAGGCACGCTAATCGTTAACAAGCCGCAAAGCCTTCGTGACTGCAACGAGAAACTCTTCACAGCGTGGTTCCCTGAGCTAACGCCAACGACTATCGTAACGCGCAAAGCAGAGAAGATTAAAGAGTTCCGCGATCAGCATGGTGATGTCATCCTTAAACCACTTGATGGTATGGGCGGCGCTTCTATCTTCCGTGTTAAGCAAGACGATCCGAACGTATCGGTGATCATCGAAACTCTGACTAACCACGGTCAAAACTACGCCATGGCGCAGACGTTTGTTCCTGATATCAGCAACGGTGACAAACGTATTCTCGTGGTCGATGGTGAGCCAATGCCTTACTGCCTAGCGCGTATCCCAGCTAAAGGGGAAACTCGTGGCAACCTAGCAGCCGGTGGCCGTGGTGAAGCTCGTCCCTTAAGTGAGACAGACAAGCAAATTGCCGAGGCGGTAGCTCCCACTTTGAAAGAGAAGGGCTTAATATTTGTAGGTCTGGATGTCATCGGTGACAAACTTACTGAGATCAACGTGACCAGCCCAACGTGCATTCGTGAAATTGAAGCCGCCTTTGACATCTCTATTACTGGCAAACTAATGGACGCTATCGAGCGCCGTTTAGGCAAGTAGCCAATTGTAGAAGTCTATTGGGAGAGGCGATCATGAACTTAGCCAACCACTTTCTCGTGGCAATGCCGGGGATGAAGGATCCTTATTTCCAACGCAGCGTCATCTATGTGTGTGAGCACAATGAAGATGGCGCGATGGGGATCATGATCAGCACCCCTATCGATGTCACCGTTGCAAACATGCTCAAGCAAGTGCAAACCGAGCTTCCCATCGCCTCGCAAACGACACACAGCAAAAGCCTCGACGAGCCCGTGTTAAACGGCGGGCCCGTTTCTGAAGATCGCGGCTTTATCCTTCATAACCCTAAAGATCAGTACCAGTCCAGTATCCAGATCACCGACACGGTATCTGTGACCACGTCTAAGGATATTCTGGCCGTACTCGGCACTGACGCACAGCCGGATAACTATATCGTCGCATTAGGCTACTCTGGCTGGAGTGCGGGGCAACTGGAAACCGAGTTAGCTGAGAACTCTTGGCTCACCATAGAGGCCGATCCAAGCGTGATCTTTGATACCCCGGTGGAAGAGCGTTGGAGTAGCGCCGTCGGTATGTTAGGGTTCGATATCGCTCAGCTTTCAACAGATGTTGGTCACGCATAGACCCTATTTTGGAAAGCTAGAGATTCATCTAAACAAGACCATTGCCTTCACAAACAGAGAAATTATGACATCCAGAACCATCGTTGCTTTCGATTTCGGCACCAAGAGTATTGGTAGTGCTATCGGCCAAGAGGTCACTGGCACAGCAAGCCCACTAAAAGCTTTCAAAGCCAAAGACGGCATTCCAAACTGGGATGACATCGAAGCCATGCTAAAAGAGTGGCAACCTGACCTCATCGTCGTGGGTCTACCCACCGACGTACGAGGCAAAGCACTTGATGAAATCACCGCTCGCGCCAAGAAGTTTGCCAACCGTGTACATGGTCGGTTCGGCTTTCAAGTGGAAATGCACGATGAAAGACTGTCTACCGCCGAAGCTCGCTCGGAGCTGTTTGAGATGGGTGGTTACAAGGCCTTATCAAAAGGCAATGTTGACTGCCAATCAGCAGTGGTGATCTTAGAGAGCTGGTTTGAGGCGCAGTGGGCTTAAAGCGGCTTTAAAAACGAAAAAGGATGGCAAATGCCATCCTTTTTAATGTCCGCTAGCCGCGCTCCTGCGCAAACAGGGATAGACTCAAAGCGCGCGACCTAATTCAATTAGTCTACTTTCAGCTCTTGCAACATAGACTCAGGCAATGCAAGTTCATCGTTCTTGTTCACTTGAATACCCGCTTCAATGATCTTCTCTGCGATCGCTTTCGCTTCATCCAGTGAGTGCATCGCTGCAGTACCACATTGATACTCGTTAAGCTCAGGGATCTTGTTCTGGCTCTCGACTTTCAGTACATCTTGCATTGCATTTAGCCAAGCGTCAGCAACTTGCTGCTCAGATGGGGTACCAATCAAGCTCATGTAAAAACCAGTACGACAACCCATTGGAGAGATATCGATGATCTCAACCTGATCACCATTTAGATGTGCACGCATGAAGCCTGCATATAGGTGCTCTAGTGTGTGAATGCCGCGCTCAGACAAGATGTCTTTGTTTGGGATCGTAAAACGTAGGTCGAAAACAGTAATCGTGTCGCCTTTAGGGGTTTGCATTGTTTTCGCAACGCGTACCGCTGGAGCGTGCATCTTAGTGTGGTCTACCGTAAAGCTATCCAGTAGTGGCATGATATTTTCTCCTTGGTTTACTCACGGTTCCAACCTTGGGTTAAAACCGTGAGAACAGTGTCTGTAAGAGCTATATCTTTAAGAACAGTGTCTTCAAGAACAATCTCTTTAGCGTGATTGTAAGTGGCACAGTATTGCTGCGCAACCTCAGTTAGCAAGCTTAGTTAGCGACCTGAGCTTGCTCTGGTGATAGGTAAGCAAAGTAATCAGACAAGAAGTCGTCGAAGTTAACGGTATCCGCCGATTCAATGCTCATTTGAGCTGAAACCGAACGAGTGACCTCATCTTCCATTACTTGAGTCGAATACGCTTTATATTCGTGAGAAAGGTTCTTCTGACGGTACTCTTTACCCAGTTCACAGCCCACTTTCCCAAGTCCGCCTAGCTCTTTGGTTTTCGCCAGTAGCTGACCTGAGATAGAAAGTTCAGGATTTTCGTTCCACGCTTCTAGCTTGTCGCATACTGCAGCGTACTCGTTACCACCGTGTGCTGAATCCATATGCTTGGCAATCTCACGAAGATCAGCAAAGACGCGTTTTACCCACGACTGGCTATCGAGAACTTCACCGTGACAGCCGATTTGCAGCTGAAGACCCACTTGGCGGCCATCAACAATGACCTTGTTCCAGTTCTCACGCCAGCACTCTAGCTCACAATTGTCCATCGGCTCAGAATCTTTGAGCGTGCACCAAGTTAGGAACAAGTCGAGGAAGCGAATCTGCTCCGCGGTAATCCCAATTGGGCTAAACGGGTTAACGTCCAAAGAGCGGACCTCGATGTATTCAACGCCGCCGCGAGATAGTGCTTCTGACGGTTTTTCACCGCTTCTTGCGACACGCTTTGGTCTGATTGGCGCGTAAAGCTCATTTTCTATCTGCAGCACATAGTCATTCAACTGACGGTACTCACCATCTACTTTAACGCCAATTTTGGCGAAGTCTTGTGATGGGGTATGAATCGCTTGGTTAAGACCTTCTAGGTATTGTTCTAATCCATTAAAACCAATCTTCAGTGCACTCTGAGCGCTGTTGGTATAACCAAGGTCACTTAGCCTTAACGACGTCGCTTTTGGTAGATATAAGGTCCCACCCACTTTTTCAAACGGAAGCTTCGTCTCTTTGCCTTGTAAGAAAGAGGAGCAGATAGCTGGTGATGCACCAAAGAAGTAAGGAATCAACCAACCAAAGCGGTAGTAGTTGCGGATCAACCCAAAGTAAGCTTCTGACTTGGCATCTTGACGAGTTTTCTCGTCTTGCTCGCCAAATAATGCATCCCAAAATGATTCAGGAAAAGAGAAGTTAAAGTGCACGCCAGAGATAATCTGCATCAAGCTACCGTAGCGGTGCTTAAGTCCCTGGCGGTATAACGTCTTCATTCGACCTGAGTTTGAACTGCCGTACTGTGCTAAGGCAATGTCATCTTCTGAGCCAACATAACAAGGCATAGACAAAGGCCAAAGCTTCTCGTCACCGAGCTTGGTTTGCGTGAAATGATGAATATCGGACAACTGATTAATCAGCGTATCAACATCACGTGACACTGGGGTAATAAACTCCAATAACGACTCTGAAAAGTCCGTCGTGATGTATTCATTAGTGAAGGCTGAGCCTAACGCCTTAGGGTGAGGTGTTGTCGCTAATCGACCATCGTCGGTGTAACGTAGCGATTCCCGTTCCACACCGCGTCCAAACTGACGGAAAACGGTCTCATCTTTAGCAACTTGATCCAGTCGCTTAGCAAAATTAGTCACAATGCGATTCGCTTATAGTTTGTTATTCCAATTGAAGGGTGGATGCACCGACAGACAGCAAACCTTGTTCTCCGTCAGATCACCCATCCTCCCTATATGGTCATGCTATTGAGAGATTTCAAGCTCTGTAATTGGAATATTCAATTTCTCTAGTTGTGGTTTTAAACGCTTGGCATCACCGACCACTATCAGCTGATATTGGCTCGGGTCAAACCACTTCGCTGCCAACGTATTGAGGGTCTCTTTTTCGACTGTGGCGACAATCTCATTACGCTGCTTAAGGTAATCCTTATCCAAACTATAGGTTAAAATCGACGAAAGCAGGCTGGCTTTTTGACTCGGTGTTTCATAAGTCAAGGCGTCTTGTTGCCCCACTGCGAGGCGCATGAAAGAGAGCTCCTCGTCCGTCATGCCATTTTCACTGTAGTTTTTCAGCTCAGCAATCATCTCTTCGAGAGAAGCAAGGGTTGCATCGGCTCTAACTTGAGCACTAAACACAATCGCGCCAACTTCACGGTTGCTAGCAAAATAACCGCTGGCACCATAGGTATAGCCTTTGTCCTCTCTGAGGTTCTGATTGATGCGACTGTTGAAGTTACCTGCCAGGTTAAAGTTTGCTAGACGACTTAGGTAAAGCTCGCCCGTTGCATCAAACGGTAAACCTTGACGCACCATACGTACAATACTTTGTGGTGCAGATGGTTTATCGACAAGATAAATTCGCTGCTCACCTTGAGATGGAGTGACCTCAGGTGCGATAAGCGGTGCTGCTTGCCCTTGCCATAGCGACCAGAACGCTAATTGATCGGTGATCTTCTTCTCTGAGATATCGCCAACCACGACGATTTGGGTTCCTTGCGGCGTGTAGTGATCGCGATAAAAGGCTTTCACATCCTCTATAGTGATAGACGATATGGACTCGGCACTGCCGTCTGATGAACGACCAAAGACTGAGTCACCATAGAGCACATCACGGGTAGCTTGCGATGCCATCCAGCTTGGTTTTTGATGCTGATACACCAAGCCTTCTAACGTTTGTGCTTTGAGACGGTCGAAGTCTTCCTGTTTCATCGCAGGGTTGAACAAGATGTCCTCAAGCAAGGTTAAGGTTTGTGGTAGGTTGCGCTCCAGAGCAGACACAGAAACTCGTGTCGTGTACGCACCTTCACTGAATCCAATCCGGCTCCCCAAACTATCGAGCTCTGCTTGAAGCTGCTCAACCGTACGTGTTGTTGTGCCCTCTTCCATCATGGCAGCAGTAAGGCCAGCAAGCCCTTCTTTGCCCTTAGGAACATAGCGACTGCCCGCTGGCATCTGGAAGTGGATCTCAACCGTTGGCGTTTCACTGGTCTCGGTGCCCAATAACTCACTGCCATTGTCGAAGTGAACTTGATACAACTCAGGCATTTTCGCCGCAACCCCTTCCGCTACCTGAGGCATAACACTGCGATCAAAATCATCAACAGGACGGCGCAGCTCAAGATCGGCCTCGGTTACCTTTTTATATTCAGGCAGAGTGCGTGCTGGCGTCACGAACGTTGCCGGTTTCACCGCTATGTCGGTTCGCCCTCTTGGGACAACACTCAAGGTGACTTTATGTTTGTCTTCAATGAAGGTCTTGTAAGCAGCACTTACCTCTTCCGATGTCACCGAGCGAATCTGCTCCAGTTTTTGCTCAATGCGATCCGGCTGACCATAGAAGGTTTCATTCGCGGCAAGTTGAGTCACCTTGCCTTTTACGCTTTGTAGTGCAAACACAGCACCGGCTTCTGAAAGCCCTGTGATTTGCTTGAGTCGCTCGTCACTGATGCCTTGTTTATCAAACTCATCCAGCGTCGCTAACAAGTCATTGTAAAGAGACTTCAAGCCATCTTTGTCTGTAGAGGCGCCCATGGCATACACATAGAAATTACACGCGAGTTCATTACAGTCACTAAACGCACCAGCATCGAGGGCTTTCTGCGTTTTGATTAGCTTCTGATACAGCAAACCGTTGGTACCACCACCGATAGCATCCGCCATCGCATCGAGAACCACTTGATCTTCCGCCCCGCGGTAACTCGTCGTTGGCCAGCCAATCACCACCATAGGTTGACGGATGCGATCCTCGAGCGTGATGTAGCGATCTTCCGGCAGTACTGCCGGCTGTTTTGGTGCTTTTTCTACACTCGGACCTTTAGGTATCGAGCCAAAGTACTTGTGGATCCACTCTAGGGTTTGCGCCTTATCGATATCACCACCGATAGTGAGCACGGCATTGTTTGGACCATACCAGCGTAAGAAGAAGGCTTTTAGATCGTTGACATCGACGCGATCGAGATCTTCTACATAACCAATCGGCTGCCAGGAGTATGGGTGGCCTTCAGGGAACATCGCCTCTCCCATACGCTCCCAGATCAGACCGTAAGGGCGGTTATCAAAGTTTTGGGCGCGTTCATTTTTGACGGTATCACGCTGAATTTCAAACTTACGCTGCGAGACAGCGCCAAGCAAAAAGCCCATACGGTCCGCTTCCAGCCACAACATTTTCTCAAGCTGATTGGACGGAACCGTCTCGAAGTAATTGGTTCGATCTCGAGTCGTTGTACCGTTTAAGGTACCACCGGCCTCCGTGATGATCTTAAAATGCTGTTGATCGCCAACATGCTCTGAGCCTTGGAACATCATGTGTTCGAAAAAGTGAGCAAACCCAGACTTGCCGATTTCCTCACGTGCCGAGCCGACATGGTAGGTCACATCGACGTGCACAAGAGGATCTGAATCGTCAGGCGCTAAAATGACGGTCAAACCATTATCCAGCTTGTACTTGGAGTATGGGATCATCACCCGGTCGGGATCGGCTTTCATCTCCTCAACAAGGGTGATACCCGGAGGGAGTGCGCTATCGCTTTGGGTCGAAAAGTCACTATTGCTACAACCGTAAACAAAGACCACCGACAGTAAGCCGAGCCAGATCTTTCTCATAAGAGCTCCTTAAAAGATCGAGAAAACTAGAATAGACCGTAGAACAAGGCCGTAAGCACCATATAGCGCAGAGCCTTACCTATAGCGATCAAAACAACACAAGGCAGAAATTTCATTCTTAGCCACCCTGCCGCTAAACAGAGAGGGTCGCCAATGACGGGTAGCCAGCTAAATAACAAGCTCCAATACCCATATTTTTGTAGCCAAGCCATGGCTTTATGACCATGCTTCTCGTTTTGAGTTCGATTTGGTAACCAAATCCCTATCCAATAATTAGTGAGACCACCTAAGGTGTTACCTATCGTGGCGACGATAATAACCCATACGGGCGAATACTGTTGCAGGCTCAATGTAGCAATAAGACCTGCTTCAGAGCCGCCCGGGAGAAGTGTTGCACTTAAAAATCCAGAGATAAAAAGAACAGCGAGAGCGGAGTCGGCGAACCAAGACTCCGCAAGGAATTGAGAAAACGTTTCTAGCATTGCATATTAAGAAGTACTTTACCGCGCGTGCGGCTGGTTTCTACCTGCTGATGAGCAGCCACCACTTGTTGATAAGGGTAGACTTGTTGGATCTCCGTTTTCAGCAACCCAACGCCCACCATATAAAGTAAGGTTTCCATCTGTTTAGTATCTGGCGATACCAACATACCACTTGCTTCAAAACCAAGAAGCTTGGCTTTTTCACACACTAGCTCTGCGGTAATCGTAGGGATCGTCACGACTCGCGCATTATCTTTCAAACATTTCAGCGCATCTAAAGCCGTATCACCACCAACAAGATCGATAAGCACATCGACGTCACTTACACGCTCGGATGCCGGTGCAAACTCATAGTTAATGGCATGCGCGCCCAAGGTGGCCAAATAATCAAGATTACGCTCACTGCACGTGGTATACACTTCTGCTTTTGCTGCGACAGCGATTTGAACGGCGATATGACCGACACCACCTGCACCCGCTAAAATCAACACTCGTTCCCCTTCTTGAACTTGTGCTTTATTGATTGCTTGTGCCGCGGTTTGACCTGCCAGCGGCAACGCTGCGGCCGCTTCAAGTGTGACGGAATTAGGAATCGGAGTTAACTCTGACTCAGGAACACATACGTACTGGCTGTAGCCACCACCTCGAACAGGGAAACCGATAAAGCCAACGACTTCTTGCCCTATTTCGAACTCATTAGCACCCTCACCCAGTCCTTCAATCGAACCGGCGATGTCATAGCCGGGAACCCAAGGAAGATTGTCTTTGTTCTCGGCAGCCGCCCAACCAAGACCTGCACGAGTTTTCACATCAATCGGATTGATTCCTGAGTAGGTAACCTTTACCAGAACTTCTCCGGCCTGAGGCTGTGGAACCTCAATCTCTTGAAACGCCAATACCTCTGCTGAACCAAATTCTGGAATCACGATCTGTTTACACTTCATTGCAGCTTCCTCTTCCTAATCAAGACTTCATAGTAACGATTTCCATAGTTGAGTCTAGATTAACTTTTCATCACTCAATAGCAAGTATGTAACAAATTCAATCACTTTAGCTGTGCGTTTGATTCCGGTAAGTCGCCTGAGACACTGAGCTAGTAACGCAAAAAGGGAAGCTCGCGCTTCCCTTTGGCTTATCAAATGCAGTCGTAGGTGCTAGCCAACCAGAGCTAACAAGATACCCGCAGCAACGGCAGAGCCCAATACGCCTGCGACGTTTGGTCCCATTGCATGCATCAGTAGGAAGTTTTGCGGATTAGCCTGCAAACCTACTTTGTTTACTACACGCGCCGCCATTGGTACGGCAGAAACCCCTGCAGCACCAATAAGAGGGTTGATGTCTTCTTTTGAGTACTTATTGAGGAGCTTCGCCATCAATACACCCGCGCCAGTACCGATACTGAACGCCACAGCACCAAGTGCCAGGATACCCAAGGTTTCGAAGTTCAGGAACTGCTCAGCTTGAAGCTTAGAACCCACACCTAGACCCAAGAAGATGGTGACGATGTTGATCAGCTCATTTTGCGCCGTCTTCGATAGTCGATCGACAACACCCGCTTCACGCATCAAGTTACCAAGACAGAACATGCCAACCAGAGGCGTTGCCGATGGCAAGAACAGAATCGTCATCAATAGCACGGCAAGAGGGAACAGAACCTTCTCGCCTTTGCTAACGTGGCGCAGCTGAGCCATTTTGATAGTACGCTCTTCAGGCGTGGTAAGTGCCTTCATGATTGGCGGCTGAATGATTGGTACCAATGCCATGTAGCTGTATGCTGCTACCGCGATTGCCCCAAGCAAATCAGGAGACAGTCGGCTCGCTAAGAAAATCGCGGTTGGGCCGTCGGCACCACCGATGATAGCGATTGATGCCGCATCCTGCATGGAAAACTCCATACCTGGTACGTAGTTCAGCAAGATCGCGCCAAATAAGGTCGCAAAGATACCAAACTGTGCCGCTGCGCCTAACCATAGCGTTTTCGGGTTAGCAATAAGGGCACCAAAGTCCGTCATCGCGCCCACGCCCATAAAAATGAGCAGTGGGAATACACCCGATTCAATACCGATATAGTAGACGTAGTACAGCAGACCACCCGGCTCAGTGAAGCCAGCATTAGGGATATTTGCCAACACAGCACCAAAGCCGATTGGCAATAGGAGTAGCGGCTCAAACCCTTTGCGAATCGCCAAGTACAACAAGATGCATCCGACCAAGATCATGCAGATCTGGCCGAATTCAAAGTTAGCGATCCCTGTTTCTGACCATAAGGTCATCAATCCTTCCATGGTGCTCCCTTACGCTAAGCTAACAAGAGGCGCGCCAACAACAACGGCATCACCTTCTTTAACGTGTACATCTTGAACCACGCCGCTTTGCGCTGCGCGAACTTCCGTTTCCATTTTCATCGCTTCGAGGATCAATAGGACATCGCCTTCTTGAACTTGCGCACCAGAAGCGACATTAACCTTAAAGATGTTACCCGCTAGCGGCGCAGATACCGCCTCAACATTGGTTGCTGCTGGAGATGGCGCTGGTGCAGCGGCCGCAGGAGCGGTTGCTGGCGTTACTGACATCAGTTCACCTTTTGGTCCCACTTCAACATCATAAACCTGACCATCGACCTTCACGCTGTATGCTTCGATACCTTGAGCAGACGTTGCTGGCGCAGCGACAGGCGCAGCAGGCTTCGCTTCTTCTTTACCTGGCGCTGGTTCAAATGCATCTGGGTTGTGACGATTTTTCAGGAACTTAAGACCAACTTGTGGGAAAAGTGCGTAAGTAAGAACATCATCCACAGTGTCTTCTGCTAGAGAAATGCCCTCTGCTTTCGCTTTCTGTAACAAGTCATCCGTCAGCGTATGTAGCTCAGCTTCGAGTAGATCGGCTGGGCGACAGGTAATCGCTTCACCACCTTCAAGCACTTTTGCTTGAAGCTCAGCGTTGACTTCCGCTGGCGCTTTACCGTATTCGCCTTTTAGAACACCGGCCGTCTCTTTAGTGATGCTCTTATAGCGCTCACCAGTCAGTACGTTGATAACCGCCTGAGTACCGACGATCTGCGAGGTTGGCGTTACCAGAGGAATAAAGCCAAGATCTTCGCGTACGCGTGGGATCTCTTCTAGAACCTCATCGATGCGATCCGCGGCACCTTGTTCTTTTAGCTGACCTTCCATATTGGTCAGCATACCACCAGGTACCTGAGCAATTAGGATACGAGAATCCACGCCTTTCAACTGACCTTCCCACTTCGCATACTTCTTGCGAACTTCGCGGAAGTAAGCAGCGATAGGCTCGATCTGCTCGAGTTTTAGGTTGGTGTCGCGCTCAGTACCTTGTAGCATCGCGACAACAGTTTCTGTTGGCGTGTGACCATAGGTTTGGCTCATCGACGAGATTGCGGTATCTAGAATATCGACCCCAGCTTCTACCGCTTTCACTGCTGTCGCAGTAGACAGACCCGTTGTCGCGTGGCAGTGCAGCGCAAGCGGCACTTCACAAGATGCTTTGATGCGAGAAATCAGCTCTTCTGCCTCGTAAGGCTTTAGCAGACCCGACATATCTTTAATACATAGAGAGTGACAGCCTAAGTCTTCAAGACGCTTAGCAAGATCGACCCAAGTATCGGTGTTGTGAACTGGGCTTGTCGTATAAGACAGCGTGCCCTGAGCATGCGCGCCGACATCAACGGCTGCTTTCACTGCTTTTTCAAAGTTACGAACATCGTTCATCGCATCAAAGATACGGAACACATCCATACCATTAGCATGTGCACGCTCAACAAACTTTTCAACAACGTCATCTGCGTAGTGGCGATAACCCAGTAGGTTTTGACCACGAAGCAGCATTTGCATAGGTGTGTTCGGCATGGCCTTTTTTAGCTCGCGCAAACGCTCCCATGGATCTTCACCCAAGAATCGAATACAGGCATCAAAGGTCGCTCCCCCCCACGTTTCTAGGGACCAGTAGCCAACCTTATCAAGCTCAGCTGCGATCGGTAACATATCTTCAATACGCATGCGCGTAGCAAACAAAGATTGGTGGGCGTCACGAAGTACCACGTCCGTGATAGCAAGTGGTTTAGACATGCTCATAAACTCCTTTTTAAGCTTTTTTAACTCAATCTATTTAGCGGCCGAAGTGCGGTATTGATGGACAGCGGCAGAAATTGCTGCCACCACATTCGGGCTAACACCATTTGAGGGGGATGGTTGGGTTTTATTCTGAGTAGGAACTGCGATCGGTTCTGGTACTTCTTCTGGTACCAATTTTGACATTAACCGAACGAGATAAACGAGGATTGTTAGGAATACAAATACCACGGCCATACCCGTTAGCATGAGGGTGGCTGCATCTCCTAGCAGGCTTCCAATATTAGTCATGTTGCTTCCTTTCTTTGTCATCCTGACAAGTTACTCAATCATTTTTGTGGCGTCACTGCTCACTGATTGACTCACAATGGCCTTGCATCGATCCATTGCAAGAGGTCTAGGATTATCTCGATTGGTGAAAGTTTGTCAATTTTGTTTAATCTTACGCCGTCATTAAAACGTCATTCGAATGAAAAACTATGATGCACACGACAATTTATGGTGTATTTAGGCTTACACAGAACTTCATACTATGACCTCACATGAGATCTCAACATAAACAAACTAAAGTTGAAAAACTGGGACACGCTTAAAATTACCGCAATTTTTCGTTTAAAAACATTACGTTGTAATAATAAGGTTATTGATATGATAAATTTTTGTTAATAAAAAACCCCGCCGAAGCGAGGTTTCTAAAGAATGGCGCGCTCGGAAGGATTCGAACCTTCGACCGCCTGGTTCGTAGCCAGGTACTCTATCCAGCTGAGCTACGAGCGCGCAACAAGTTTTCGCATTGTCATTCGACACTGCAGGGCAATACCCTAGGTCTCTGTAAAGAAAGAAAATGGCGCGCTCGGAAGGATTCGAACCTTCGACCGCCTGGTTCGTAGCCAGGTACTCTATCCAGCTGAGCTACGAGCGCGCAACAGTTTTCGCATTGTCATTCGACGCTGCAGGGCATTACCCTTTTCTCTACAAAGTAGAATGAATGGCGCGCTCGGAAGGATTCGAACCTTCGACCGCCTGGTTCGTAGCCAGGTACTCTATCCAGCTGAGCTACGAGCGCGCAACAAATTTTCGTGTTGTCAGTTAACGATGCAGGGCTTCCCCTGTCCCTTTCAAAAAGAACGCTCTTTCAAAGAGAATGGCGCGCTCGGAAGGATTCGAACCTTCGACCGCCTGGTTCGTAGCCAGGTACTCTATCCAGCTGAGCTACGAGCGCGCAATAAGTTTTCGCATTGTCATTTGACATTACAGGGCATTACCCTTTTCTCTATAAGAGAAAGTCCTTTCCCAAAGGGCATCCTCTACAAAAAAGAGAGAATGGCGCGCTCGGAAGGATTCGAACCTTCGACCGCCTGGTTCGTAGCCAGGTACTCTATCCAGCTGAGCTACGAGCGCGCAAGGTTGTGAAGCATATCACATTTAATTTCTTTTTGAACAAAAAAATTGACTGAAACAGTCAATAAATGGCGGTGAGGGAGGGATTCGAACCCTCGATACGGCTACAAACCGTATACTCCCTTAGCAGGGGAGCGCCTTCAGCCTCTCGGCCACCTCACCACATGTATTTCGCTCCGAAGAGAGAAATGGCGCGCTCGGAAGGATTCGAACCTTCGACCGCCTGGTTCGTAGCCAGGTACTCTATCCAGCTGAGCTACGAGCGCGCAATATGTTCAATAAGAACAGTGTCATACAACACAATGCAAGAATGGCGGTGAGGGAGGGATTCGAACCCTCGATACGGCTACAAACCGTATACTCCCTTAGCAGGGGAGCGCCTTCAGCCTCTCGGCCACCTCACCGTCTTGCGGAGGCACATATTACGATTTACCAAAAATAAGTCAAACATTTTCTTGGTAAAAATAGGAAAAAACAGACTAAGCGTTGGCAAATTAACCAAACCACCATTTAATCGTAGCTTTCCTAAGCAAAATTCGCCTTGGTGCCTCTGTTTTATGGCAAATTTCACGCAACAAAAAGGCCGGCAAATTGCCAGCCCTCTCTAGTTAGGATTAGTAGTTGCCTGATGCAACGTTACCGTTTCCTTTCTCCGCTTGAATGCGCATGTAGATCTCTTCACGATGCACTGACACTTCTTTTGGAGCATTAACACCAATGCGAACTTGGTTGCCTTTAACACCCAATACAGTAACAGTGACTTCATCACCAATCATCAACGTTTCACCAACACGGCGAGTCAAAATCAGCATTCTTAGCTCCTTGAGTATTCTCTAATTATCTTGCTACGAAACTTATTATCCAACAAAAGTTATATTTTCGTAAACTATCTTCTGAAAAGTATTTACCCCAAATGTACCTGTTTTTCTTCTCTCTCAACGGATCCACTGGCGATAATGTAGTTATCATGCAGTACGTTAGCCGCTTTGTCGATAGCCCCTGGCTCGAGAACGAGTGTAATTGAGTGCGTATCTTCACAAAAGTGTAGAACAGATATGTCTGATAAGTTGAGAAGTTGTTGATATTGTGACGCTTGCTCTGCGGCATTTGACCCCACAAGTGTCAGAAGTGAGACGTCCTGCTCTGTAACGATCTTGTCTTCAATGACTAATTTTAGCTTGTCACGGCAATCTGTTTTCACCAACAAATGACTGTAGGTCGAATCTGTCACCCAGTGGCTTTCTTCCACTCCCAACATCTGCTTTTGCTTATCAACAACATCGACATGTTCTTCACAGATACGTAGTGACACCACCTGTTTCTGTATTGCTAGACCACAGATCCCAGGTTTAGCCTCTTTACCCGCCACTAATGTCCCCTCTCCTGCGTCAAAGCTAGAAAGCACACGCAGTGGCACATGATTTTGCCACGCATAAGCCACACAAGGAAGATGGAGCACCTTAGCGCCTTTGTGGGCCATTTCGTGCATAGTTGGGAAATCGATGCTATCGAGCTTCTGCGCGTTTTTGACGACTCGAGGGTCGCAGCTGTAAACGCCATCGACATCGGTAAATATTTGGCATTCTTGTGCGTTTAGGGCACCCGCTAGGGTGACCGCTGTCGTATCAGAGCCACCTCGTCCCAATGTCGTTATATCGCCGACTTCATTTATGCCCTGGAATCCAGCGACAATCACAATTTTGTCTTGCGCTAAATGTTCATCGATGACACTGGTATCAATATGACTAATCGTGGCATTGTTGTGATTATTGTTGGTCATAATTCGTGCCTGGCCACCGGTCAGAGATATCGCTGCGTGTCCAAGTTTGCTCAACGTCATCGACAGCAGTGCCATAGAGATCTGTTCACCTGCAGAGAGCAATACATCCAGCTCTCTGACGTTTGGCACTTTGTCTACTTGTTTGGCAAGTTCAACCAAACGGTTGGTCTCACCTGACATCGCTGAGACAACGACAACCACTTGATTGCCGGTTTGTTTAGCTCGAATTACATGCTCTGCAACGCTATGGATGCGCTCAACAGAGCCAACAGAAGTTCCACCGAACTTTTGCACGATTAGTGGTCTTTTCACCAGTCTTCACCTTCCCAAGACAACATAGTGTTGTCGAATTTTGAAATTACGGTCTTGAGTGACCGCTCCTGTATTAGGCGACGCCATGTACCTCGCCTATTAAATAGATGTGCAGTTCTGCACTGTGCAATTGATTCACTGAATAGGTAGTAACCAAAAGCAACAATGCCCAATCAACAAACATTGATTGGGCATTTAGCGGTGTTTACTTAAGAGTTATAGGCGCTCTTCAAGCCAACCACGAATAGATTGCAACGCTTCTGGAAGCGCATCGACATCACTGCCGCCTGCTTGCGCCATATCTGGACGACCGCCACCTTTACCGCCAACTTGCTCAGCCACCATCTTAACAAGATCGCCCGCTTTTACTTTGCCAGTTAGGTCTTTAGTCACACCTGCGATCAAACCAATCTTGCCATCAGCAACATTGGCAATGAACGCGATACCGCTGCCCATTTGGTTCTTAGCGTTATCCATCATGGTGCGAAGGTTTTTGCTATCTGCACCTTCAAGAGCAGCAACCAGTACCTTAGTACCATTGATCTCTTCGACTTTACCCATGATGTTGGCACTTTCTACTGCTGCTAGCTTGTCTTTAAGCTGAGCAATCTCTTTTTCTAGAGATTTCGCTTTGCTTGCCGCATCACCAAGTTTCGCTTCGTACTGTGCCGCTGTTGCTTCAATCGCATCCAGAGCAGCTTCACCTGTTACCGCTTCAATACGACGGATACCCGCAGCAATACCACCCTCAGAGGTGATCTTGAATAGGCCAATGTCACCCGTGTTATTTGCGTGGATACCACCACAAAGCTCAGTTGAGAATTCACCCATTGAAAGAACACGAACTTCATCGTCGTACTTCTCACCAAACAGAGCCATCGCGCCTTTTGCTTTCGCAGACTCAATGTCCATAACGTTGGTTTCGATCACATGGTTAGTGCGGATCTGAGCGTTCACTAGACGCTCAACTTGTTTGATCTCCGCTTTGGTCATCGCTTCAAGATGAGAGAAGTCAAAACGTAGGTTGTCAGGCTTCACTAGTGAGCCTTTCTGCGTTACGTGCTCACCCAGAACCTGACGCAGTGCTGCGTGCAACAAATGCGTAGCTGAGTGGTTTAGCGAGATAGCCGCGCGGCGCTCTGCATCCACAGTCGCTGCCACTTCATCGCCCTTAGCAAGTACGCCTTCAACCAGCTCACCGTGGTGTGCGATCGCGTTACCTAGCTTTTGAGTGTCTTCTACTTTGAATAGACCCGCTGATGTTTTAAGAACGCCAGCGTCACCACATTGACCGCCCGACTCTGCGTAGAACGGTGTCTCTTCAAGTACCACAATCGCTTTGTCGCCAGCAGACAGAGCTTCCACTTCATTGCCTTCAACAAACATCGCTGCCACTGTGCTGCTACCTTCTGTGCCTGTGTAACCGCAGAACTCAGTATTGGTATCAACTTTGATTGCTGCGTTGTAGTCAGTGCCAAACTGGCCAGCTTCACGCGCACGTTGACGCTGAGCTTCCATCGCCTTCTCAAAACCTTCTTCATCGATAGCAAACTCGCGCTCACGAGCCACATCGTTAGTCAGGTCAGCTGGGAAGCCATAGGTGTCGTAAAGTTTGAATACGGTTTCGCCGTCTAGCACTTTCTCGTCGCCAAGATTATCAAGTGCTTCAGTCAGGATTGTCATACCACGTTCAAGAGTACGACCGAAGTTCTCTTCTTCGATACGCAGTACTTTTTCTACAACGGCTTGTTGCTTCTTAAGCTCTTCACCGGCAGTACCCATTACTGATGCTAGGGTGCCAACTAGTTTGTAGAAGAAGGCACCTTGTGCGCCAAGCTTGTTACCGTGACGTACTGCACGACGGATAATACGACGAAGCACGTAGCCACGACCTTCGTTTGATGGCATTACGCCGTCAACGATTAGGAATGAACACGAACGAATGTGGTCAGCGATAACGCGCAGTGATTGGTTAGAAAGGTCTTCGTAGCCAATAACTTCTGCTGCTGCTTTGATTAGCGTTTGGAACACATCGATCTCGTAGTTTGAGTGAACGCCCTGCATGATTGCAGAGATACGCTCGATACCCATACCTGTATCTACCGATGGTTTTGGTAGCGGCTCCATTGTACCGTCGGCGTGACGGTTGAACTGCATGAATACGTTGTTCCAGATCTCGATGAAGCGGTCACCGTCTTCTTCCGGAGTACCAGGACGACCGCCCCAGATGTGCTCACCGTGATCGTAGAAGATTTCTGTACATGGGCCACAAGGACCAGTGTCACCCATCTGCCAGAAGTTGTCTGACTCGTAAGCTTTACCGCCTTCTTTATCACCGATACGAACGATGCGGTCTGCAGGAACGCCCACTTGCTTGTTCCAGATCTCGAATGCTTCGTCGTCAGTTTCATAAACCGTAACCAGCAGGCGATCTTTTGGCAGTTTTAGCGTCTCTGTTAGGAATTCCCAAGCAAAGCTGATGGCATCTTCTTTGAAGTAATCACCGAAGCTGAAGTTACCCAGCATCTCAAAGAAAGTGTGGTGACGAGCAGTGAAGCCAACGTTCTCAAGGTCGTTGTGCTTACCACCAGCGCGAACACAACGCTGGGCCGTAGTGGCACGAGTGTAGTTACGCTTTTCTAGGCCAAGGAAACAGTCTTTAAACTGGTTCATACCGGCGTTTGTGAAAAGCAGAGTTGGGTCATCGTGTGGAACCAACGATGAACTGTCTACGATTTGGTGCCCTTTGCTCTCAAAGAACTTAAGGAACGCGTTGCGAACCTCGTCTGTGCTCATGTACATGCAGCTCTTCCTGAAATAATTCGAGTTAGATTTTGGGGGCATATTGTAACCCCATGAGTAAGGATTCGCCTAGTCTTCTGGTAAAAAAGGCAACAAACGGAAGGAATTTAAACTTTATTCAAGTCAGGGCAAGTATTTGCGGGCAGTGACGGGAAGGTGTTATTCACTTTCTAGTGAATCTAGTGCGTAGTTTATTTGGTCAAAAGAGTAGCCTCGATACTGTAGAAATCGCACTTGCTTGGCATATTCTTTGGGATCACTGGCTTTTCCATGGCGAAACTTTTTCTCAGCTGTGGTTTTCGCCAGCTCAAACCAATCGATTTCTTCTTCCATCAAGGCTTCATTCACGACCGACTCTGAGACGCGCTTTTGATTCAGCTCTTGACGAATTCGACGCTCACCATGCCCCTTGTAGACATGCTGCCTTACCTGGCTTTTGGCAAAGCGCAGATCATCAAGATATCGATATGACTTACACAGCTCTATCGCGGCTTCAACCTCGGATTCCTCATAGCCTTTAAAGGCAAGCTTTTGGTACAACTCATACTCGCCATGATCTCGGCGACTTAACAGTTGGATCGCAGCTTCATTAGCGGACAGGGTCGGTGGCTTTCGTTGATACATAGAGACTAATAACTTGATAGGAAAACAGATACAACAAAGCCCCGCAGTGCAGGGCTTTGTTTAATTCAATTGAAGATTTATAGCTCTTCTGCCGGCGCTTCGCCAGTTTCTGCTTCTTCAACAATCGCAGGCGTTAGCAATAGCTCACGTAGTTTGCTATCAATCGCTTGTGCCGCTTCTGGGTTTTCACGCAGGAACTTACATGCGTTTGCTTTACCTTGACCAATCTTATCGCCGTTGTAGCTGTACCAAGCGCCTGCTTTTTCAACCAGCTTGTGCTTAACACCTAGGTCAACCAGCTCACCGTAGCGGTTGAAGCCCTGACCGTATAGGATCTGAGTTTCTGCTTGTTTGAATGGTGCAGCAATCTTGTTCTTAACGACTTTAATGCGAGTTTCGTTACCCACAACCTCATCGCCTTCTTTAATAGAGCCAGTGCGGCGGATATCAAGACGTACAGATGCGTAGAACTTAAGCGCGTTACCACCAGTGGTAGTTTCTGGGTTACCAAACATCACACCAATCTTCATACGGATTTGGTTGATGAAGATACACATACAGTTAGACTGCTTTAGGTTACCAGTAAGCTTACGCATAGCTTGAGAAAGCATACGAGCCTGCAGACCCATGTGGCTGTCACCCATTTCGCCTTCGATTTCCGCTTTTGGTGTTAGTGCAGCAACCGAGTCGACAACCATCACGTCAATCGCACCAGAGCGTGCAAGAGCATCACAGATTTCAAGCGCTTGCTCACCTGTATCTGGCTGAGATACCAACAGCGCATCAATATCAACACCCAGCTTTTTCGCATAGACAGGGTCTAGGGCGTGCTCAGCATCGATGAACGCACAGGTTTTGCCTGCTTTTTGAGCGGCAGCAATACACTCAAGGGTAAGCGTTGTTTTACCTGATGATTCTGGACCGTAGATCTCTACGATACGACCCATAGGCAGACCACCTGCACCTAGTGCAATATCGAGAGAAAGTGAACCCGTTGAAATGGTTTCTACGTCCATGGTACGGTTATCACCAAGGCGCATGATTGAGCCTTTACCAAATTGTTTTTCAATCTGACCTAATGCAGCGGCTAACGCCTTCTGTTTATTCTCGTCCATTACTTTCTCCACAACTATCCTTTACGGATATACGCTTTAGGCAACTTACGTGCTTTAGCTGTTTTAATCAGGTAAGCGATGCGTTCAATTCATCGCAAGATGTATTTTATTATACTGTTGATTCATACAGTGTCTATACCTGTATGAAGATTTTTTTGTGACCTCAGTGTGACTTCACCAAGACTCTTTATATTTCAATAGGCTTAGCTAAACGGCTCATCTTCAAGAACATGGGTGTGTAACGTTCTTAGTGCATGCTCTACTGCCTGTAAACGAACACTCGCTCGGTCACCCGTTAGCAAACAGGTTTCTACCTTCTGCCAGCCCTGAGAAGATGCCCATGCAAAACATACGGTTCCGACTGGCTTCTCTTCACTGCCTCCACCAGGTCCAGCGATACCACTGATTGCGACACTTAGGGTTCCGTTTGAACGAGATAGTGCTCCTTGCGCCATTTCAATCACCACAGGTTCGCTCACGGCGCCATGCTTCCCAAGCGTTTCTGACTTCACACCAATCATTTCCATCTTGGCATCGTTGCTGTAGGTGACGAACGCTCGGTCAAACCACGCAGAGCTGCCTGCGATATCGGTAATCGCGGTTGCCACGCCCCCACCTGTGCAGGATTCAGCGGTCACTAAAACCTGATCTCTCTGTTGCAGTAATTGACCTAGGTTGGCACTTAACTCAGATATGTTTTGCATTTGACACAACTCCTAGTCCTTCGTGTGGGACTTAATTGGGTTTAATACCTGCGCTTGCGTGATATCAGTGACGACTCTTCCCTTTTCGCTCTCGCCGCTTTCACGTATCCTAGGCGGCAATGAAAAACCAGTAGCAAAGAAGTGACAGTGAAAGCGGAACAAAAACACACACCAATGATGCAGCAATATCTGAAGCTAAAAGCAGAGAATCCAGATATCTTGCTGTTCTATCGAATGGGCGATTTTTACGAGCTGTTTTACGACGACGCGAAACGCGCATCTCAATTGCTCGATATCTCACTGACCAAGCGCGGCGCCTCCGCGGGTGAGCCTATTCCTATGGCAGGTGTTCCTTTTCATGCTGTCGAAGGCTACTTAGCGAAACTGGTCCAGCTTGGCGAATCGGTAGCGATTTGTGAGCAAGTCGGTGATCCTGCCACCAGCAAAGGCCCGGTTGAGAGAAGAGTCGTACGCATTGTTACGCCCGGCACTGTCTCTGATGAAGCTCTGCTCTCGGAAAGGCTTGATAATCTTATTGCCGCAATCTATCACCAAAATGGCAAATTTGGCTACGCTACTCTGGATATTACCTCTGGTCGTTTTCAACTTTGTGAACCCAGTACAGAAGAAGCCATGCTGGCTGAGCTGCAGCGCACTGCGCCTAAAGAACTCTTGTTTCCTGAAGACTTTGAACCTGTTGATATCATGGCGAGTCGCAATGGCAATCGTCGTCGCCCTGTGTGGGAGTTTGAGATTGATACTGCGCGCCAGCAGCTCAACCAACAATTTGGTACCAAGGATCTTGTCGGCTTTGGTGTTGAGAATTGTGTACTAGGTCTATGTGCAGCAGGCTGTTTGATCCAATACGTAAAAGACACCCAACGTACCGCGCTTCCTCATATCCGCTCATTGACACTAGACAGTCAAGATCAATCGGTCATTCTCGATGCGGCCACGAGGCGCAACCTTGAGTTGACCCAGAACCTGTCTGGCGGCCATGAAAACACGCTAGCTGAGGTGCTAGATCACACCGCTACAGCTATGGGTAGCCGAATGCTCAAGCGCTGGATCCATCAACCTATGCGCTGCCAAAAGACACTGAACTATCGTTTGGATGCCATCTCTGAGCTCAAGCAAGACGCGCTCTATACCGAGCTTGCTCCAACGCTCAAGCAGATCGGTGACATTGAGCGTATCTTGGCAAGGCTAGCACTGCGCTCGGCAAGACCTCGTGATATGGCTCGTTTACGAAGCGCGCTGCAACAGCTACCGGAACTGGCGGTCAGTCTTGAGACCGTGGCGCATCCTTATCTCAAACAGCTGGCTGACTATTCTGCACCCATGGAGTCGATGGCTACTCTGCTTGAGCGAGCGATCAAAGAGAACCCTCCGGTCGTTATTCGTGACGGCGGTGTGATTGCCGATGGCTACAATGCTGAGCTCGATGAGTGGCGCGACCTCGCCAATGGTGCTACCGCGTACCTCGAAAAGCTTGAGCATGATGAGCGTGACCGCCACGGTATCGACACGTTAAAAGTTGGCTACAACAATGTGCATGGTTTCTATATTCAGGTGAGCCGTGGTCAAAGCCATCTAGTGCCGCCGCACTATGTTCGTAGGCAAACTCTAAAAAATGCTGAGCGCTACATTATTCCTGAGCTCAAAGAGCATGAAGATAAGGTACTGAACTCAAAATCTAAGGCACTCGCCGTTGAGAAAAAGCTTTGGGAAGAGCTGTTTGATTTGTTGCTGCCAAGCTTAGAACAGTTACAAAACCTTGCCTCTGCCCTGTCTCAATTAGACGTACTGCAAAACCTAGCAGAGCGCGCAGAGAGCTTAGATTACTGCCGCCCGACGCTCAGCGAAAAAGCCGGTATTCAGATCCAATCTGGTCGTCACCCTGTGGTAGAGCAGGTCATGGATGAGCCTTTTATTGCCAACCCAATCGCGCTTAACCCTGAGCGTAAAATGCTGATCATTACAGGTCCGAACATGGGTGGTAAATCGACCTACATGCGACAGACTGCGCTCATTGCTCTAATGGCTCACATTGGCTGCTATGTGCCCGCTGAATCAGCAGAAATTGGCTCATTAGATCGCATCTTTACCCGCATCGGTGCCTCTGATGATCTCGCATCGGGTCGCTCAACCTTTATGGTGGAGATGACAGAAACGGCGAACATTCTCCATAACGCTACGCAAAACAGCCTAGTGTTGATGGATGAGATTGGTCGAGGCACTAGTACCTACGATGGCCTTTCGCTCGCGTGGGCCAGTGCAGAATGGCTAGCAACCAAGGTTGGTGCGATGACGCTCTTCGCTACGCACTACTTCGAGCTAACAGAAATGCCGAATCAACTTCCTCACCTTGCCAATGTTCATCTGGATGCGGTTGAGCATGGTGATTCGATTGCGTTTATGCACGCGGTTCAAGAGGGTGCAGCAAGTAAATCTTACGGTTTGGCCGTTGCAGGCCTCGCTGGCGTGCCAAAAGCGGTGATCAAGAACGCGCGCCAAAAACTGACGCAGCTAGAACAGATTGGACAAAACCCTGCTCGCGCAGAGTCGCCACAAGTCGATATTGCTAATCAGCTAAGCTTGATCCCTGAACCAAGTGAAGTGGAAGAAGCACTGGCGCAGATTAATCCCGATGATTTGACGCCGCGTCAGGCGTTGGAAGAGTTGTATCGGTTGAAGCAACTGCTTTAGGTGCGCGCTGCTACCCCCTCTAGCTCCCCCTTATCAAGGGGGAGAACCAAGGCTAGCTCCTATCGTCGCATCGCCTTACATTCAATCTACAGCGCAATGTGGGTGACACACAACTGCTCGCTGAGTGCAACGTCAAACTCTTGCTGTTGACCATCAAGCTCAACGACTAGGTTATATAGATCATCTTTATTAGGGGCTTCAGGGTTCGCATACTTAGGTGCTTCTATCTGAAACAGCGCCGATGCCTGATTAGCACGAACATCTATGGGCAGAAAATACGTCATGCCATTAAACTTAACAGAGGCAGAAACAAGACCGGCACGAAAGGTTTGGTAATGTAGGTCGACTTTAAACTCGCAGCCGCCACCATGGTGCCATATCTGCTCCATCGCCACATGCTCAAGGCGCACGTGAGGAATAAACTGAAGATACGGCATTTGCCAAACACCCATACGCTCATCGGTACGCGTTTTTTCTTGGACAAGTGAGCAGGTTGGCGCCTTATCCATATCAACCAGCAAGTCATCCTCATCGAACTCAAGAAACAAGATTTCAACGCGATTCGGCCCTTCCTGAAGATGGGCTCTGACCTCTTTACGATAGGTCGTCTCACTGCCATCACAATCTATCACTGCTCGCCCATTGATGCGCACTTCCGCATAGTAATCCACGCCGCCAATCACCAAATCCACCGCCGGATTGGCCAGTTGCTGCTCGGTCAGTTCAAAGTCGTGCATTAAGTGCCACTCTTGCTCGATAATGGATGGCTCTGATAGGTGTTCAGGTAATACTTGGCTTAATGGGCCAGGAAACGTCAGATCATCTTGAGGAATAGAAAGATCCGTAAGGGGAGAGAGTTGCCAGAGGCCGTCGAGATTTATCTTCATTCGCTAAGTTTGACCCAGATCATATTTAGCGCAGTATAATCAAATCGTTTTTGGAAAGATAGCGTGATCAAAAAAGGTCAGCTTAGCTGACCTTTTCTCTAAAAGAGGAGTTACTCGTCTTCATCATCTTCTTCAGGGTAAAGCGCATCTTCACCCTCGTAGTAAGTACCCCAGCCATCATAAATGATGTCGTACTTCTCGGCTAAGTGAACCAGCTTCTCTACCTGCGCATCAATTTGTTCTGCATTAAGCGCCGACTCCATAGTCGCATCGCAGCAAAGCAGCTTGTTGCCGTCTTCATCTTCGGTTTCTTCTGCTTCTAGAACTTCGAAACCCATCTTGAACGCTTCAACTACCGCTTTCTCTAGACGATCAAAGTCTTCTGCAAATAGGTGGTGCTCGATCTCGTAAAGTGCCTCTGGATCACTTCCATCTTCAATTAGTGCTTGAATGATATCGCGAGTTTCTTCCTTCTGAAATTCGATCAGTTCTTCAACGGACATATACTCATCTTGTTGAGACATAAAGTGCTCCAGCTATAAATAGGTTAACGGCATGAATGATACGAGAAGTCAGCGGAGATCGAAAGATCAAAACGAGATCTTTCCTGACTATTTTTGTCTTTGCTTTAAACGACGAAACTCGATCTAGATCACATAAACATAATTTTAACATTTCTCTATCTCTGGAAACTGTCCTTGGCGATTCAGCCATTTGTGGTGACGACTGATGCGATTCATCAACGAAACATTATGAGATTGAAATGCATATCCGTATGTCCTTACTAAGGAGTCAGATAACAAGGTTTATTCGTTTAGCTGCTGTATTTTACCTAAAGCCCGTATTTTTATGCACAAAACGTCAATTAAAAATCAACAAAGACTCTCAAAACGCTCTGCATATTCACGCATCAAGGTCGGCTTTTTTACTCTCAAAACAGTTCCATCATTATCTGTTAACAAAGCTGACATCAATAAATATTATGGTTTAAGTGTGTATTTACAGTAATTTTAACTGCCATGCTAACTTGCATCTTGATAACAAGCTTGTCATAAATAGCGGCAGTTAAAGCTGAAAGGAATCGTAATGAGTAAGTTGTACGTCGGCTCGGAAGTCGGTCAATTACGACGTGTTTTGTTAAACCGTCCAGAAAGAGCCCTAACCCACCTCACCCCATCTAACTGCCATGAGTTACTGTTTGATGATGTACTCGCGGTAGAAGCCGCAGGCGAAGAGCATGATGCATTTGCCAATACGCTACGCAGTCAAGATGTCGAGGTGTTGTTACTTCATGACTTGTTAGTTGAAACGCTTGCGGTCGAGCAAGCCAAAACCTGGCTTTTAGAGACACAAATTTCAGATTTTCGTTATGGGCCAATCTTTGCCAATGAAATCCGTCAATATCTGTCACAGATGGACAACGAACATCTAGCGACAGTGTTGCTAGGTGGACTGGCTTACTCCGAATTGCCTCTGAAGACCCCTTCTATTCTTCAGAAAATGAGCAAGCCGCTCGATTTCGTGATCGAGCCGCTACCTAACCACCTATTTACCCGTGACACATCATGTTGGGTTTATGGTGGCGTGTCGCTCAACCCAATGATGAAGCCAGCACGTCAGCGTGAGACTAACCATCTGCGTGCTATCTATCGTTGGCACCCGACCTTTGCTGGGCAAGATTTCATTAAATACTTTGGCGACGAAGATCTACACTACGATAACGCCAACATAGAAGGCGGTGATGTTCTCGTTATAGGTAAAGGGGCAGTTCTGATTGGTATCTCTGAGCGCACGACGCCACAAGGTGTAGAAAACTTGGCTGCGAATCTATTTAAATCCGGTCAAGCTAGCCAGGTAATCGCTATCGACCTACCGAAGCATCGCTCTTGTATGCACCTCGATACCGTCATGACCCATATGGATGTCGATACCTTCTCTGTCTATCCAGAGATCATCAATGACAAGTTGGATACGTGGCGACTCACAGCATCAAACGATGGTCAAATGCAGGTCGAGAAGCTACCGAATTATCTCAAAGCGCTCGAGAGCGCCCTGGATGTGGATCAGCTCAAGATCATCACAACCGGTGGTGACAACTACGAAGCAGAGCGCGAGCAGTGGAACGATGCCAACAACGTTCTAACTGTGAAGCCAGGTGTAGTGATTGGCTATGAGCGCAATGTCTACACTAACGAGAAATATGACAAAGCTGGAATTCAAGTTCTTACTATTCCTGGGAACGAACTTGGACGAGGCCGTGGTGGTGCTCGCTGCATGAGCTGCCCTATTGAACGCGATGGCATTTAAACATAACTATTTACAAAAGCCCCTATAAAGGGGCTTTTTTTGCATTTAATTAAAATAAATATTCACAAAATAAGAATTTATATGTATAACTGAAATCGAGAACTAATTCAGAGGTACGGACCATGGCTTACAACTTAAGAAATAGGAACTTTCTAAAACTTCTCGACTTTTCTCCTAAAGAGATTCAATTCTTGCTCGATATGTCGAAAGAACTCAAAGCCGCCAAATACGCTGGCACAGAACAGAAAAAACTCATCGGCAAAAACATTGCACTGATCTTCGAAAAAGCATCGACCCGTACCCGATGTGCTTTTGAAGTCGCTGCCTTTGATCAAGGCGCTCAGGTCTCTTACATTGGCCCGTCTGGCTCGCAAATTGGCCACAAAGAGTCAATGAAAGATACCGCGCGTGTATTGGGTCGTATGTACGACGGTATCGAGTACCGTGGATTTGGTCAGGAGATTGTCGAAGAGTTAGGCGCGCACGCAGGTGTCCCTGTTTGGAATGGTTTGACGAATGAGTTCCACCCAACTCAGATACTTGCCGATTTTCTCACTATGCTCGAGCACGGCAAAGGCAAACAACTGCATCAGATGAAATTTGCTTACCTTGGTGATGCACGCAACAACATGGGTAATTCACTCATGGTTGGCGCAGCAAAGATGGGTATGGATATTCGCCTTGTCGCGCCAAAAGCATTTTGGCCAGAGCAAAGCCTTGTTGAGGAATGCCAAACTATTGCCCTATCAACTGGCGCATCCATCACGTTGACCGAAGACGTTCAAGCGGGTGTCGCCGATTGTGACTTCCTCTATACCGACGTTTGGGTCTCGATGGGTGAATCTGCCGAGGCTTGGGATGAGCGAATTGCCTTGATGAAACCGTACCAAGTCAACATGGATATGATTAAAGCAACCGGCAATAAAAACGTGAAATTTATGCACTGTTTGCCGGCATTCCACGATGATCAGACGACTATAGGTAAGGAAATTGCGGATAAATATGGACTCAATGGCCTTGAGGTGACCAATGATGTGTTCGAGTCTGAATATTCAATCGTTTTTGATGAAGCAGAGAACCGTATGCATACTATTAAAGCGGTCATGGTTGCTACATTAGGCAGTTAATAAATATCACACTAATTGACGCTAAATGTTTGATGTAATCGCTTGCGCTCCCAAAATTTGGGCGTATAATTCCTCGCAATTTGTCTGGGGAACGATTAATGGCGCAAACGAGTTTGACATCACAACACACTCTCGATAAGCAATTTGCTTATCATGCACCGTTATTATTTCCTATCGAATTCTAAGCCTCCCATCATGGGGGGCTTTTTTATGGTCGTTAATCTCTAAATCACTTAGAGAAAGTATCTGGTCTGGTTGTAACTATAGGGAAGATAAACATGGCGAATACGCTCTATCAAAAGCACATTATCTCGATTCCGGAACTGTCACGTGAAGAGCTAGAGCTCATCGTAAAGACAGCGGGTCAACTGAAATCCAACCCTCAACCTGAGTTAATCAAGAATAAAGTCGTGGCAAGCTGCTTCTTCGAGCCATCGACACGTACCCGACTTTCATTCGAAACGGCTATCCAGCGCATCGGTGGTGATGTGATTGGTTTCGACAGTGGCGGTAACACCTCTCTAGCGAAAAAGGGTGAGACTCTTGCAGACTCTGTGCAGGTCATTTCTTCCTATGTTGACGCGTTTGTCATGCGCCACCCACAAGAAGGCGCAGCGCGTCTAGCCTCTGAGTTCTCGAACGGTGTGCCTGTTATCAACGCCGGTGATGGTGCGAACCAACACCCAACGCAAACGCTACTCGATCTGTATTCTATCTATGAAACTCAAGGTCGCCTTGATGACATCAACGTAGCGTTTGTTGGTGACCTAAAATACGGCCGTACGGTTCACTCACTCACGCAAGCTCTGGCGAAGTTCAACAATGTTCGCTTCTACTTCATTGCACCAGAAGCGTTAGCGATGCCAGATTACATCTGCGAAGAGCTAGAAGAGGCAGGTATCCAATACAGCCTGCACACGGACATCGACAGCGTTGTTCCTGAACTTGATATCCTATACATGACTCGAGTACAAAAAGAGCGCTTTGATGAGTCAGAGTACGCTCATATTAAGTCGGCGTACATTCTGTCTGCAGAAACGCTAAAAGACGCACGTAACAACCTTAAGGTGCTACACCCACTGCCTCGCGTGGATGAAATCACGGTAGACGTAGATAAAACGCCTTACGCTTATTACTTCCAACAGGCAGAGAATGGCGTATACGCACGTGAAGCACTGCTTGCCCTTGTTCTTAACGAAGCACTTTAAGGAGAGATTCAGTCATGGCTAAAGAAACACAATTGCAAGTTGAAGCAATCAAGAACGGTACTGTCATCGACCACATCCCTGCAAACATCGGCATTAAAGTGCTTAAACTATTTGCAATGGACCAATCGAAGCAGCGCGTCACCATTGGCTTGAACCTGCCTTCTTCGGCACTAGGCAGTAAAGACCTGCTCAAGATTGAAAATGTATTCGTTACCGAAGAGCAGGCGAACAAGCTTGCCTTGTATGCGCCACACGCAACGGTAAATCAGATTGAAAACTACGAAGTGTGCAAAAAGCTGGCTCTAGAACTACCTGAGACAATTACTGGCGTATTCGAGTGTCCAAACAGTAACTGTATTACTCACAACGAACCCGTCGACAGCAGCTTTAAGGTATTCGAAAAGCACGATGACATTCGTTTGAAGTGTAAATACTGCGAAAAAGTCTACTCGCGCGAGATTGTGACTGAGCGATAGAACCCGGTCACTAAATCCTTGTTAATAGATATTCAAGCCTACGATATTTCTAAACATCGTAGGCTTGATTTTTATTTGTCCTAGAGGCAGTCTAGACCTCTTACTAATCCCATCATAATGGATAAAACGATGACAAAAGTACTTCATACAGAATCTGCACCAGCAGCAATCGGTCCTTACGTTCAAGGTGTTGACCTAGGCAACATGGTACTGACTTCAGGTCAAATCCCAGTAAACCCGCAAACGGGTGAAGTGTCTGACGACATTTCAGAACAAGCACGTCAGTCTCTAGACAACGTAAAAGCTGTGGTTGAAGCCTCTGGCCTAACTGTTTCTGACATCGTTAAAATGACAGTATTCGTGAAAGACCTAAACGATTTCGGTACGGTCAACGAAGTATACGGCAAGTTCTTTGATGAGCACGAAGTAGCAAACTACCCAGCACGTTCTTGTGTTGAGGTCGCTCGTCTTCCTAAAGATGTGAAAATTGAAATTGAGGCGATCGCGGTTCGCAAATAATCGCTCTGCTTGAATAGAAAAAAGGGTTGCTATTGGCAACCCTTTTTCGTTATTTTTTGGCGTTCAGTTCAGCGACTTCGGCATCTAACTCGGCAAGTTTCTCTACCATTTGCTCACGGCAGACATTAGCAAGCTTGCGTACGTCCTCTTTTCCGTAGCCTTCTACTGAGACTGGCGGCAGCATCTCTACGATGATATGTCCGTTATCCCACTTATTAAGCTTAAGGTGACTTGTGCTGCTACACACGATAGGGATGATTGGCACGTCGGCGCCAATTGCTGCGTGGAACGCACCTGTTTTAAACGGTAGCAAACCGCGACCGCGCGAGCGCGTCCCCTCCGGGAACATCCATACCGACAAGTTACTCTTCTTCATACTATCAACCACTTGGTCAATCGTACCTTTTGCCTTACTGCGGTTAGCACGATCAATCAGGATGTTACCCGTTAGATAGTAAAGCTGACCGAAAAGCGGCATCCAAAGTAAGCTCTTCTTACCAACGGTCACAACGTTTGGTGTCACCGCTGAAGATACCGTGAAAAGATCCCAGTTATTTTGGTGGTTGGCGATATAGATGTGCTGACCACGCTTGTATGCATCTTCTGGAAGACGAAGGTCGAGCTTAACGCCAAGGATTTTAGACATGGCACCAAAGTAACGACCAAAGGTAAATACGTGTTTTGGGTTTCTCGGGCTAAGTAGACAGTAGCCACAACCAAATACAAACATCACTACAGCGAAAATAGCCACTGCGATGCAGCGAAGTAAAGCAACCATTTTGTTCTCCGACAATGGCTTCATAAAAAAGCCGAAACCCTTGGATTTCGGCTAATTGAATCTTAAATGTTATTATTCATCGCCCGCGACACGGGTAATGTTGGCACCGAGCGCTGACAATTTGTCTTCGATGCGCTCATAACCGCGATCGATGTGATAGATGCGATCCACCAGCGTCTCACCATGAGCAATACAGCCTGCGATAACTAGGCTTGCAGATGCACGAAGGTCTGTCGCCATCACTTGAGCGCCGCTCAAAGAATCGACGTCACCACAAATCACTGTGTTGCCTTCGATCTCTGCTTTTGCCCCCATACGCATTAGCTCTGGCACATGCATAAAGCGGTTTTCGAAGATAGTTTCCGTGATCACACCACCGCCTTTCGCCATCATGTTCAACAGCGTGAACTGTGCTTGCATGTCGGTTGGGAAGCCTGGGTGTGGCGCGGTACGAATCGAGACGGCCTTGAGCTCACGACCTGTCATATCCAGCGAGATCCAGTCTTCACCAGTCTCGATATCAGCGCCCGCTTCTTCTAGCTTCGCTAGCACTGCCTCAAGAAGGTGTGCGCTGGTATTACGACATACTACTTTACCACCCGATACCGCAGCAGCAACCAAGAAGGTGCCTGTTTCGATACGGTCAGCCACTACCGTGTGCTTACCACCCGATAGACGCTCAACACCCTCAATAGTGATGGTGTCAGTACCTGCACCTGTCACTTTCGCGCCAAGCTTATTTAGGAAATCGGCTGTATCTACAATCTCTGGCTCACGCGCTGCGTTATCTAGCACAGTGGTGCCTTCAGCAAGCGTCGCTGCACACATGATAGTGATGGTCGCACCAACACTGACTTTATCCATCACGATATGAGCGCCTTTCAGACGACCATCGACTTCGGCTTTTACGTAGCCGTCTTCTAGCGTGATCGTTGCGCCAAGCTGCTCTAGACCGTGAATATGAAGATCCACTGGGCGGGCACCGATAGCACAGCCACCTGGCAGCGATACTTGGCCTTTACCAAAACGCGCCACAAGTGGGCCTAATGCCCAAATCGATGCACGCATGGTTTTAACCAGATCGTAAGGAGCGCATAGCTCATTGATTTCACTGCCATCAACATGAACCGAACCATTACGACGTACTTTTGCGCCAAGGCGGCTAAGCAGTTTCATCGTCGTATCGATATCGCGAAGATGGGGAACGTTCGCTACCTCAACTGGCTCTTCAGCCAGGATAGATGCAAACAAAATTGGTAGTGCTGCGTTCTTAGCACCAGAGATCGACACTTCACCTGTCAGCGGAGCATCCGATCCAATAACTCGAAACTTATCCATTAATAAACCTTACAGAGACATCAGCTTTTTATCACGAGCCCACTCTTCTGGAGTATAGGCTTTAATTGAAACTGCGTGGATGTCATTACGCTGAATGTATTCCATCAGAGGACCATAGATCATCTGCTGCTTTTTAACTCGGCTCATGCCTTCAAATTGAGCATCTACCGCGATAACTTCATAGTGACTGCCTTCGCCTTTGACGTGCAGCTCTTCTAGGTTCAACGCGTTTTGTAATAGTTCCTGTACTTTTGTGCTATCCACAAGATACTCCTAAATGTGTTTCTCTATGACTGATTCAACGTTATATAGCTGAAACAGTATGTTCAGCTCATCGGGCACGAAGCTGAGCATTATATGACACTTTCGATTTTTTGCATGCTCTAATAAGTGGATTAACATCACCAATCCTGCAGAATCGAAGCGTTCAACCTGCTTGAGCTCCAACTTAACCTCTGGCTGGGTGAAAGAAACCGTTTGAATCGTGCGCCAAAGCTCGGGCACGGTGTCGCGGTCAATATTACCCACCAGAGCAAGCGTTGTGTCAGTACGCTGTTCTAATTTCGCCACCACGATTACTTACTACCTTCAAAACGAATAGGTGCCTTCGCTAACTGTTCGAGCTCTTGCGCCACGGACAGCACGCCTTCTTGGCGAATTTTAGTATTCCACTCTGACTGCTTGCTAGACAGCAAGCTTATGCCCTCAGCAATCATATCAAAGGCTTTCCACTCACCGGTTTTCTTATCTTTGCGAAGCTTAAACTCAAGATTTATGTTCGGTCTTGGGGAGTCCATAATGGTAACCTTGACGCCGATAATTGTGGTTTTGTCGTCGATCTTAGGCTCGGGACCAAACTTCACGTCTTGCCCAGTATACTGAGTCAAAACCTGAGCATAAGAGGTCACCAGATAGGCACGAAATGCCTCGATAAACTCGAGCACCTCTTCACGCTTGGCTCCCTTGAGGTTCGGACCCAGCAGTTTAAGCGCCGCATAGCGATAGTTAACATAAGGCATCAGCTCTTCCTCAACCACCACTTTGAGGTAGTCAGGATCAGCCTGAATTTTATCTTGCTCTGCCCCCAAGCGTGAAAATGCCTTGTCGGACACCTTCATAATCATATCGTAAGGCTGTGTCGCATCTATCTCTGTTGCCATCACATTCAATGACATAAACAGCGCAGAGACCATCAAAATAAACCGTTTAAACATGGCATTACTCCTTACTTGTCTCATCAGAACCACCAATGCTGTAGAGCACCTGGCCTATCATATCTTCAAGCACTAATGCCGACTTTGTATCTTCAATACGGTCGCCATCCGCTAGGTAGCCTTCATCGTCAAATACAAAACCTGGGACCAAGCCGATGTACTGTTCGCCTATCAGACCTGAGGTCAGTACCTGCGCGCTTGATGTTTCTGGAAACTGGTAATCACTGCTGATCGACAGGCTAACCACAGGTAAAAATGATTCTTTGTCGAGGTGGATATCGCTCACACGCCCAATAACCACTCCGCCTACTTTTACTGGTGAGCGCACTTTAAGGCTGCCTATGTTGTCGAATCTTGCTTCCAAGGTGTAAGTGTCACCCGAGCCGAGACTCTTCACGTCAGCAACCTGAAAAATCATAAACAAGATTGCGCCAAGGCCTAACAACACAAAACTGCCTACCCACAATTCCAACTTTCTTGTCTGTTGCATCAAGAGTTCCTTTAATTATTGCTTTAAGCTTAGTTGCCAAACATTAAGGCAGTAAGAACAAAATCCAATCCGAGCACCGCGAGGGAAGAATGCACCACAGTGCGAGTCGTTGCTTGACTGATACCCTCAGAGGTCGGCGTCGCGTCATAACCATTAAACAGCGCAATCCAGGTTACTGTGATAGCAAAGACCACACATTTAATTGCGCTATTACCAATATCTCGTCCAAGTTCCACGGAAGACTGCATCGCAGACCAAAAGCTGCCGTGATCAATGCCCTTCCAGTCAACCCCCACTAGCTGTCCACCCCATATGCCGATGGACATAAAGATCATCGCGAGCAGTGGCATAGAGATCACGCCTGCCCAAAAACGAGGCGCTATCACTCTCTTGAGAGGATCAACCGCCATCATTTCTAAACTCGATAGCTGCTCTGTTGCCTTCATCAAGCCAATTTCAGCCGTAAGCGCTGAGCCAGCTCGCCCAGCAAACAGCAACGCAGTGACCACTGGGCCAAGCTCACGAAGCAATGAGAGTGCCACCATCTGACCCAAACTGCCTTCAGCGCCATAGTCCACCAGCACGACATAACCTTGTAAGCTCAGTACCATGCCTATAAATAGTCCTGAGACCATAATGATCGCCAAGGACTGCACGCCCACGTTGTGAAGCTGTTTCACTAACAAGGGAAAGTGCTTTTTAGGTTGTGGTCTCGATAGCAGCACACCGAGCAGCATAAACGTAGCGCGCCCCCAGGCATAACCGATAGAGAGCGCTCGTTGACCAACTTTCTGAATCCACAAACTAGGTGTCGTCATATTAGAAGAGCTCCTGTTCTAGGGGCATGGCAGGGAAGCGAAACGGCACTGGCCCATCCGCGTCACCATTGAGAAATTGTTGAATCTGAGGATCGGGGTTGTTACGAAGCTCATCTGGTGTCCCTTTCGCCACAATCTTGCCATTCGCTAATAGGTACACCCAGTCTGCTATCGACATGACTTCAGGCACATCGTGTGAGACCACCACAGAGGTGACATTGAGCGCGTTATTGAGTTTGCGAATAAGCTCAACCAAGACCCCCATAGTAATCGGATCTTGGCCAACAAAGGGCTCATCGTACAAGATAAGTTCAGGGTCGAGTGCGATGGCTCGAGCCAGAGCGGCACGCCGAGCCATACCGCCAGAGAGTTCACTTGGCATCAAATCCGCCGCGCCTCGCAGACCCACCGCCTCGAGTTTGAGCAACACAAGTGTGCGAATCATGGATTCATCAAGAGCGGTATGCTCACGCAGGGGAAAGGCAACATTGTCAAACACAGTCAAATCAGTAAACAGTGCACCTGACTGAAACAACATGCTCATTTTCTTGCGAACCTGATAGAGGCGTTTGCGAGACAGAGTAGGAATATTATCGCCGTCAAACCACACCTCGCCTTGGTCAGGCAGCAGTTGCCCACCGATCAAACGCAGTAGCGTTGTTTTGCCGATCCCTGATGGTCCCATAATCGCGGTGACTTTTCCTTTTGGAACATGCAGCTCAATGTCATCGAAAATGACACGTGAGCCACGAGAAAAAGACAACCCGCTAATCGAAACCAAGTCGTTGTTTGACATAGACTTCCCTATCTCGAATTTCAAACTCAGTGACTCTCCATAATAATGATACAAGCGTGCAATTAAAACCCTAAGCTTCATTCAGTTGTATAAACAATTCAACAAATTCACTGTGATTAGGGAATAAGAGAGGTCACTCTAAAAAACAGCAAACGCTTTGCCTGTACTTTTAAAGGTACGCAATTCCGAGCGCTATCGGTATTTTATTTATTGATTAGCTTCCATTTTGGACGACAAAGCGTCAAAATTAGCCGCCAAATGTCTCAGAAAAAAATAAGTGGATTTAAACATGCTTGAAGCCGTGGTGTTTCTGATTATTGGACTGGTTTTTCTCGTATGGAGCGCGGATAAACTGGTGTTTGGTGCTGCAGCGTTGGCACGCAATGTTGGTATCTCGCCTTTAGTGATTGGTATGACGATTCTGGCAATGGGCTCTTCCGCGCCAGAAATGATGGTTTCAGCAACAGCAGCATTAGACGGAAAGACGGACACCGCAGTGGGTAACGTCCTCGGTTCGAACATTGCCAACATCGCACTTATCCTCGGCATTACCGCCATGATCAAACCGCTTTCTATCTCTTCAGCGGTTCTGAGACGCGAACTCCCACTGATGATTGCGGTCACACTAGTTGCGGGCCTTATTTTATGGGATAGCCACCTCGGTTTCCTCGAGGGCGTCATTCTGTTTGCCCTATTCGCTGCCTTTATCTTGGCCATGCTACGAATCAGTAAGGCTGAGCGAGAGACAGGTAATAATGATGCTCTACTGGACGACCAAGAATCTGAGGTCCCGGAGGGGGTCAGTAACGGCAAAGCCGCTATGTGGGTGGTTATCGGTCTCATCGTGCTACCATTAGCGGCCGACCGTTTGGTGGACAGCGCTGTCACCATTGCACAATATTTTGGTATGAGCGACCTTGTCATCGGTCTGACGATTATCGCGATTGGTACTAGCTTACCTGAACTCGCCGCGTCGCTGGCAGGTGTACTCAAGGGCGAAGATGATATGGCGGTCGGTAATATCATCGGCTCAAACGTATTTAATATCCTAGCGGTAATGGGCATCCCGGGCATTCTTAACCCGTCAGTGCTCAGTGAGCACGCGATGGGGCGTGATTTTTGGGTCATGCTAGGCTTGTCTTTATTACTGGTCGTTATGGCGCTAGGTAAGTCGAAAAGCATCAACCGTATTGAAGGGGGAATCTTGTTTATCCTCTTCTTAGGCTACCAAATCTACCTGTTCGCAAACATGGCGGCGTAGGAGCAGCAGCATGACTGATTTTGATTTTATTCGCAGTGCAAAGCGAGTTTTAGATACCGAAGTTCAAGCATTAGTGCACCTAGAGCGCTATTTCGATGAGCAGTTTGAAGCGGTATGTCGCGCCATCATAGAGCACAAAGGCAAAGTCATTGTGATGGGAATTGGCAAGTCAGGGCATATCGGTAAAAAGATCGCTGCAACACTCGCCAGTACAGGTACATCCGCTTTTTTTGTCCACCCGGGTGAAGCTGCCCATGGCGATCTGGGTATGATCGAAGCTCATGATCTGGTGATTGCTATCTCCAATTCTGGTGAGGCGCATGAGATTATCAGCCTCTTCCCTGTGTTCAAACGCTTGGGGATCACCACAGTGAGCATGACTGGTAAGCCGGCTTCAACCATGGGTAAATTGTCTGATTTCCACTTACAGATTACCGTGCCTAAAGAAGCCTGCCCACTAGGTTTAGCGCCAACCTCTAGCTCCACAGCGACGCTTGTTATGGGCGATGCTTTAGCTATCGCACTGCTTGAGGCTCGTGGATTCAGCGAAGAAGACTTTGCACTCTCTCATCCAGGTGGCGCGCTTGGTCGCAAACTACTTCTCAAACTCAGCGACATTATGCACTCTGGAGACGCACTACCTATGGTCAACCCGACTATGCTAGTGAGAGACGCCCTACTCGAGATTTCCAATAAAGGTCTGGGTATGACGACCATCGTTGACGAGAACAATACATTGCTTGGTATCTTCACCGACGGTGACTTACGCCGAATTTTAGACCGCCGAGTGGATATTCATGAAACCACGATTGGTGAAGTGATGATTGCCAATCCAACGACAGCAACGCCAAACATGCTTGCCGCCGAGGGTCTGAACTTGATGCAATCAAAGAACATAAATGGTCTGGTACTACTAGACGATAATAAAGTAGTGGGTGCCTTGAACATGCACGATCTACTCAAAGCAGGAGTGATGTAGTGTCTGAACAAGTCGAAACCTTATACGGTTCAATCAACAAAAGTATCGTTGACAAGGCAGCAGGCATTCAGCTTTTGATTTGCGACGTTGACGGCGTATTTTCTGACGGCCTTATCTACATGGGTAATGATGGCGAAGAACTTAAAACCTTTCATACCCGTGATGGCTATGGTGTCAAAGCGTTGATGAGCGCGGGTATCCAGGTTGCCATAATCACTGGTCGCAGCTCTAAGATTGTCGAGAACCGAATGAAAGCTTTGGGTATCTCATTGATTTATCAAGGACAAGATGACAAAGTGGTGGCATACCAAGACATCTGTCAAAAATTGAACATCGATGCTCAGAACACGGCATACATTGGTGATGACCTAATCGACTGGCCTGTCATGGAGCAAGTTGGGTTAGGTATCTGTGTTGCTGATGGGCATCCTTTGCTCGCGAAGAAGGCTGATCATGTCACCTCTATTCGTGGCGGACACGGCGCTGTTAGGGAAATCTGTGATCTGATCCTAGAATCAAAGGGAGAACTTGAGCTTCACAAGGGTCTAAGTATATGAGTTTATCTCGTATTCTTTACAGTTTACTTGCAATTATTGCAGCAGGCAGTACTTACTACCTGTACAGCAAGGATGACTCGAATGTCATCCAGATAGAGCCAGATATCGAACTGCCCGCTTTTAGCGGCACAAACTTGCACAACATTTCGTACAGCGACACTGGGGTGCGCAGCTACAGCATCAGCTCTGCACACCTTGAGCATTTCTCCAAGAAAGGAGAAACGGTATTTCAGCAACCCGTTCTGCGTATTTTCGCTAACGGAGAAACGCAAGAGTGGGAAATATCCGCCGAGAAAGCCGTGCTGGACAAACAAGAAGTCCTGACGCTGTATACGAATGTCGTCGCACAAAACTTGCTGGCAGACTCTGGCTTTGACACCTTGTCTACCCAGCAAATGAGTATCAAACTCGAAAATCGTGATTTTTGGGCTGACAGCAAAGTCATTATGCTGGGCCCTAAATTTGAAACGCAAGGAGAGGCGATGAAAGGAAACTTCGCTAACCACCTCGCGGAACTGTATAAAAAAGTGAATAGCAAATATGAAACTCTCGCACCTTAGTCTCAGCCTGTGTTTGTTGCTTCCGACAGCGGCGTTGGCGCTATCAACGGATACTGAACAACCGGTATACATTGACTCAGACACGCAGCAGCTTGATATGAAAAGCAATCAAGTGACCTTTGCAGGTGATGTGAAGTTAAAACAAGGCAGTATTAACATCAACGCGGACAAAATTGTCGTTACTCGAGAAGCACAAACTGGGGCGATTCAAGTGATCCAAGGCTTTGGCGATCTCGCTACCTTTTCTCAGTTGACTGACGACGGTAAAACCCTATACGGCGAAGCGAAAGAGCTTCACTACTCGCTAAAAGACGATCAGCTCACGATGAAGCAACAAGCCATGCTGTCTCAAGACGACAGTGTCATCCGAGGTACTACAATTAAGTACCGAATTTCATCACAAAAGCTGGTTGCTGATGGCAACGCCAACGAGCGTGTATCCACGGTTCTTCAACCACAACAAGTTCAAGAGAAGTAGAGTCCAGTATGGCGTTACTTAAAGCCGCGCATTTGGCGAAAAGCTATAAAAACCGCAAGGTCGTATCCGACGTGAGCCTGTCTGTAGAGTCAGGTCAAATTGTCGGTCTGCTTGGTCCGAATGGTGCAGGTAAAACAACCTCATTTTACATGATCGTTGGTCTGGTCGCTCGCGATGAAGGCACGATCACTATCGATGACAATGACATCAGCATTTTGCCTATGCATAGCCGCGCCAAAATGGGCATTGGCTACTTACCTCAAGAAGCATCCATCTTCCGTAAGCTGAGTGTTGAACACAACATTATGGCGGTTCTTGAAACCCGCAATGAGCTCACTCAAGAGCAAAGACAGGACCGACTGGAAGATTTGCTTGATGAGTTTAATATTCAGCATATCCGCAAAAGCGCAGGCATGGCCCTCTCCGGTGGTGAGAGAAGACGTGTAGAAATCGCTAGAGCTCTGGCTGCAAACCCGCAGTTTATTCTGCTCGATGAGCCATTTGCTGGGGTTGACCCAATCTCTGTAATTGATATAAAGAAAATCATTGAACACTTGCGCGACAGAGGGTTGGGTGTCCTTATCACCGACCATAATGTGCGTGAAACGCTAGATGTCTGCGAAAAAGCCTACATCGTAAGTCAAGGTCACTTGATCGCTGAAGGAAGTCCTGAAGATGTTCTCAATAATGAACACGTAAAACAGGTTTATCTCGGTGAACAATTCAGACTATGATTTAATAGGCACGGATACAATATTTATAATAGGCCCATAACACTGCATGAAACCCTCATTACAACTCAAGCTAGGTCAACAGTTAGCAATGACGCCTCAATTGCAACAAGCAATCCGCTTGCTGCAGTTGTCCACGCTCGATTTGCAGCAAGAGATCCAAGAGGCACTGGACTCAAACCCTCTTCTCGATGTCGAAGAATCTTCCGAAGAATCGAACAACGAAGAGAAAGCGAGCTCAGACAGCAAAGATGAGGGCACTACTGCAGAGGTCGCTAGCGAGCCCGATCTCAAGGACAGCTCTGAACAGATTGAAAAATCAGAGATTTCCAACGAACTCGAGATGGATACCACTTGGGACGACGTCTACAGTGCCAACACAGGTAACACAGGTATCGCCGTTGATGATGATATGCCGATCTATCAAGGTGAGACGACACAGTCACTGCAGGACTACCTCGTCTGGCAACTCGATTTAACGCCTTTCACAGAGACCGATCGAGCCATTGCTCTCGCTATTATCGACGCAGTAGATGACTACGGATATCTTACCCTATCCTGTGAAGACATTCTTGAGAGTGTCGATATTGAAGATGTCGAGCTTGATGAAGTTGAAGCGGTTCGCAAACGCATACAGCAGTTTGATCCACTCGGTATCGCGTCGCTCAATCTTCAAGACTGCCTACTGCTGCAACTTGCCACCTTCCCTGAGGATACGCCATGGTTGGCTGAAGCCAAATTAGTGCTTACTCACCACATTGATCAGTTGGGTAACCGAGATTACAAACTCGTTATCAAAGAAACCAAGCTTAAAGAAGCAGAGCTTCGCGAAGTTCTAAAACTGATTCAACAGCTCGACCCAAGACCCGGCAGTAAAATTACCCCAGATGAAACGGAATATGTCGTTCCTGACGTATCCGTGTTTAAAGACCGCGGAAAGTGGGTGGTACAGATCAACCCTGACAGCGTACCTAAGCTCAAGGTGAACCAACAATATGCTCAGCTGGGTACTGGCAACAGTGCAGACAGCCAGTATATTCGCTCAAACCTTCAAGAAGCCAAATGGCTGATCAAAAGCCTAGAGAGCCGCAATGAAACGCTGCTCAAAGTAGCTAAGTGCATTGTAGAGCATCAACACGACTTCTTTGAATACGGTGAAGAGGCCATGAAACCCATGGTGCTCAATGACGTCGCGCTTGCCGTCGACATGCACGAGTCCACCATATCTCGTGTCACCACACAAAAATATATGCATACTCCGCGCGGTATTTTTGAGCTCAAATATTTCTTCTCTAGCCATGTCTCAACAGACAATGGCGGCGAATGCTCTTCAACCGCCATCCGCGCCCTAATCAAGAAGCTTGTTGCTGCGGAAAACCCAGCCAAGCCATTGAGCGATAGTAAAATCGCAGCTCAACTCGCTGACCAAGGAATTCAGGTCGCTAGGCGAACCATAGCGAAATACCGTGAATCTCTGGGCATCGCCCCTTCCAGTCAGCGAAAACGCCTACTTTAAGGTCATTAACTAAGAAGGAAAGTCTATGCAAATTCAAATTACAGGCCACCATGTTGATCTCACTGATTCAATGCAAGACTACGTTCACAGTAAATTTCAGAAGCTCGAGCGCTTTTTTGAGCATATAAATAACATTCATGTGGTTTTAAAAGTTGAAAAATTAGACCAGATCGCCGAAGCTACGCTCCACGTAAATCAAGCTGAAATTCACGCAGCCTCTAATGATGAGAGTATGTATGCTGCGATTGACTCGTTGGTAGATAAGCTAACTAGACAACTGAATAAGCATAAAGAAAAATTAAGTAATCACTAAAATGCAAATAAGTGAAGTATTAACATTGGACTGCACCAAAAGTGCAGTCCCTTGTACGAGCAAAAAGCGCGCCCTAGAAATCATTAGTGAGATCGCAGCAGAGCACACAGGACAGAACTCAACGGAACTGTTCGAGTGTATGCTCAGCCGCGAAAAAGTGGGCAGTACCGGTATCGGCAATGGAATCGCCATTCCTCACGCTCGTATGCAAGACAGCGATAAAGCCGTCGCCGTATTGTTGCAATGCCAAGATGCCGTCGACTTTGATGCCATTGACAATCGTCCTGTCGATCTTATGTTCGCCCTGCTTGTGCCAGACGCGCAATGCAAAGAGCATCTAAAGACACTTTCTTGCATGGCTGAACGTCTTAACGACAAAGCAGTGTTAAAACAACTTCGTAATGCTCAGAGTGACCAAGAGCTTTACGACATCATCGTTAGTCACTAATCAAGGAAGAAAGCTGACATGCGTTTGGTTGTGGTAAGTGGACACTCAGGAGCTGGCAAAAGTGTCGCTCTTCGTGTGTTAGAAGACTCTGGCTACTACTGCGTCGACAACCTTCCCGTCGACCTTCTCGGTCCTTTTGTCGATTCAACGCAAGATACTCAGCAAAGTGTCGCGGTAAGTATTGATATTAGAAACTTACCCAAGAATCTAGCTCAGCTATCACTGACACTCGACCAACTTAGTCTCAAGCATGATGTAAAGCTGCTGTTTTTGGATGCCAGCAAATCAGTACTACTCACTCGATACAGTGAAACTCGTCGAATTCATCCGCTTTCACAAAGAGAAGACAAGCTGTCTCTAGAGCAAGCTATCGACTTAGAGCACGCTCTCCTTGCCCCAATCAAAGAGCAAGCAGATTTCATTATCGACTCAAGTGAGCAGTCGATTCATGATTTAAGTGAAACCATACGCTTTCAACTAGAAGGTCGAGAGAAGAAAGAGCTTGTCATGGTCTTCCAATCTTTTGGCTTTAAGTTCGGTATGCCAAGCGACGCTGATTATGTGTTTGATGTGCGCTTTCTGCCTAATCCACACTGGCAGCCAGAGCTGCGCCCAATGACAGGGCTCGACGCTCCGATTAAGTCTTTCCTTGAATCTTATCCAGACGTCATCGAACTAAAGCAGCAGATCCAAGGGTTCGTTGAGCGCTGGCTTCCTCTGTTAGAAAAAAACAACCGCAGTTACCTTACGGTTGCGATCGGTTGCACCGGTGGTAAGCATCGCTCAGTCTACATTACTCAACAAATTGGTGAGTACTTCGAACAGCTTGGGCACAAAGTCAAAATCCGTCACGCCTCGCTAGAAAAAAACCAATAGGAATTTACATGTCTCACTCACGCACTGTTCTTATTCTTAACCGTCTTGGTCTACATGCCCGCGCAGCGGTTAAACTGGTTGAACTTGCGCAGAGTTTTGATGCCACAGTGACCATATGTAACCACGAACAGAAAGAAGCCACGGCCGATAGCGTCATGGGCCTTCTGATGCTCGAGTCGGCTCAAGGTGAAAATATCACCATTAAAGCGACAGGCACTCAAGCAGAGCAAGCGCTCAACGCGGTATGCGACCTAGTTGAGCATCGCTTCGATGAAGATGAATAGTATCTAAACACTCCCACCCTCAAGATAAAAACTTTCTCCTCATTCATAACTTCTTATTAATTAACAAGCAGAATTAGGCTAATATTCAGTACATTAAAAAGCAGTTGAGTGTAGGGGGCATCCATGGCAGAGCAAATAGAATTCGATCAAGCTCACCAAACCCTCCAAGAAGTCACTGAAGCGCTGGAAAACGGCCGCTTCGTATTCGTTCGTAGACAACTTCAGGACATGGAGCCTGAAGATATTGCCCACCTTTTAGAGGCCTCTCCACGAAAAAGCCGTGAGGTATTGTGGCAACTTACCGATCCTGAAGACTATGGTGAAATCCTCGATGAACTCAACGAGGATGTAAAAGACGCCCTTGTCTCTAAAATGGCACCAGAGAAGCTTGCAGAAGCGACTGAGGGCATGGATACCGATGACGTTGCATACGTCCTACGTAGCCTTCCTGACAATGTCTCTCGCGAAGTTCTTTCACAGATGGATGCCGTCGATCGACTGCGTGTCGAAACCGCACTATCGTACCCCGAGGATACCGCTGGCGGTATTATGAATACCGACTTCATTACCATTCGTAGTGATGTTGATGTCGATGTGGTATTGCGTTACTTGCGTATGAAAGGGGAGCTTCCAGAAGCCACTGATGCGCTGTATGTTATCGACGAAGACGATATGCTGATTGGTCACCTTTCTTTGACCACTTTGTTAACCACTCAGCCTGATATCAAAGTCAGTGACGTCATGGACGATGCCGATGAAGCAATTCACGTCGAAACCAGTGACTCTGATGTAGCATCGCTGTTCGAACGTCGTGACTGGGTCTCCGCACCGGTTGTCGATAGTGAACATCACCTCGTCGGTCGTATCACCATCGATGATGTGGTTGATATCATTCGAGAAGACGCAGAACACTCAATGATGAGTATGGCGGGCATGGATGATGATGAAGACACCTTTGCTCCAGTGGTCAAATCGGCAAGGCGTCGCAGTGTATGGTTAGGTGCTAACGTACTCGCTGCACTTGCTGCTGCCTCGGTTTCAAATATGTTTGAGGCAACGCTAGAGCAAATGGCAGCAATTGCCGTCCTGATGACAATTGTGCCTTCAATGGGTGGGGTTGCCGGTAACCAAACAGTGGCACTTGTAATCCGTGGATTGGCGCTCGGGCACATTGGTGACAGTAACCGCCGAGAGCTATTACTAAAAGAAGCCGCTATCGGTTTTCTCAACGGCATACTGTGGGCACTGATTATAGGTGGTATCGTTGTTGCCTGGAAAGGCGATTGGATGTTAGGCGGTATTATTTCTGCAGCAATGATGACCAACCTATTGGTCGCTGGGGTTGCAGGCGTAACTATCCCAATTCTTCTCAAGAAAATGAACATTGACCCTGCGTTAGCAGGAGGGATGGCGTTAACTACCATCACAGATGTTGTCGGTTTATCGGTATTCCCTTGGTCTCGCGACCATAATGATCAGTTAGAAAAAAGGCTCCGTCAGGAGCCTTTTTTAATGAATTAAAACAGTGATGAGTGGCTAGAGTTTTCTTCTCAATAACAGCAATGCAATCGTCAAGAACACTAAGCTTGGCCCTAGCGCACCAAACAATGGTGAGATGCCATAAACCAAGCTAACGGGACCAAAGAACTCGCTAGAAATATAAAAGGTAAAGCCAGCAACAACACCCGAAAGTATACGCGCACCCATGGTAACGCTACGAAGCGGTCCAAACACAAAGGACAATGCCATCAACATCATAACCGCAACGGAAATAGGCTGCGTCGCTTTGCGCCAGAAAGCGAGCTCATAACGAGAAGCATCTTGCTCTGACGCTTTCAAATATTGCGTATAGTCCCACAACCCACTTAAAGGTAGCTCATTAAGGTCAACTGTAACGATCGCCAACTTGTCGGGTACCAGTGACGTGCGCCACTCTTGTGTCTCCATGGTCTCTTTACGCAACACAACATCATTCGCCATGTCAGTCACATGAACGCCATGCATTTCCCAAAGGTTGTCACCCAAGTAATCGGCACTGTCGGCATAAATGGTCGTGGTCAAATGTTTATCGGTATCGAAGCGCCATAAATTCAGTCCTTCGATCGATTGCCCATCGACCTTAGAAATAAAAATAAAATCATTGGCATCACGAGCCCAAACCCCATTGCGGACTGAAACAATACTGCCGCCCGAGATCGCCTCAAGCCTTAAATCACGAGCCATTTGCTGCGTCGTTGGCGCCCCCCATTCACCGAGAGCCATAACCACAAGCATAAGGGGCAGAGCGGTTTTCAGCACGGAGAATCCGATGCGGACTTTTGAAATACCGGCGGCCTGCATGACCACAAGCTCTGAGCTACTAGCGAGCATACCTAGGCCTATCAGCGAGCCCAATAATGCAGCCATTGAGAAAAACAGCTCAATGTCACGCGGCATACTCAATAACACAAAATAGACCGCGGACAACATGTCATAGCTGCCCTCACCCACCGCGCGCAACTGCTCTACAAACTTAATCACCGCTGACAAACCAACAAAGACCGACAGCACCAATAAAATGGTGGTGATTATAGTACGACCAACATAGACGTCTAAGATTCTAAACACGCTTAGGCTACCTCTTGCTTCTTAAACCGCTTACGACGCCAATTTTCTCTGAATCGTCGAACAGGTACGGTATCCCATGTGTTAACGCCTATCGCTGCCACCAATAGGGCAAAATTGACGGGCCACAGACCAATATACGTTGGAAATGCGCCATCTTCTAATGCGGACTTCATCGCACTGATTGCCATAAAATACGCAAAATAAACAAAGATCGCAGGTCCCATTTTAGCAAACTTGCTTTGTCGTGGATTCACGGCAGATAAAGGCACCACCAGCATGGTGAGCAGAGGGATACAAACCACAAGTGAAATCCTCCAGTGCAGCTCAGCTTGTGCTTTCGGTGTCGGATCACTGATAAGGTCGAGCGTTGGTATCGCCATCCAAGAACGCCCTCTTTGCTGAACTTCTCGTTGGCCTATCACCCCTTCGTATTCCGAGAAGTCGGTAATCATGTATTCCAAACGAGTGGGAACGCCTTCGTAGCGAACGCCATCGTATAGCGCGATGATCTGTCGCCCATCACTAAGCTCCTTCACATCGCCTGACTTCGCCGAAATCACGCTCGGTAATACAGAATCACGAGGGCTAAGCTGTGCCACAAACACGTTTTCTAGTTTGCGATTGCGAATATCATCAATGAACACGACCGACGAGCCGTCCGGTGTGCGTTGAAAACTGCCTGTTTGCAGCAGTTCAACTGAGTTTTCAGACGCAAGCTTCTCACGAATCTGTACTTCTTGTTCTTGAGTCCATGGCGCGAGCCAAAATGCGTTCACAGCGGCCAACGTCGTGGTAATAACCGCTAGATACATAGCGGCACGAATAAGGAATTTGTTGCCAATGCCCGTGGCATTCATAACGGTAATTTCACTTTCAGCGTATAGACGCCCAAAAGTTACCAATATGCCTATGTATATACTCAACGGGAACATCAAAAGCCCCATGGTTGGCATACTGATGCCCGCTAACGTCATGATGAGCCCAGCGGGAATACTTCCATCTGACGCGTCAGCAAGCACTTGGATAAATTGACGACTGAAAAACACGAGAAAGAGCACGAAAAAGATGGCTAACTGGCTCTTAACTGTTTCTCTGATCAAATATCTAACAATAATCACAGTGAAAACACCTATACAAAACTTGTTTTTTTGATTGAATCGCTATAGTTTTCGGGTAAACCTTTTATTTTTTACTTTTTTGATCGATTCTTATCTTTAGATTATAGGCCGAATTGGCACATAAATTTCAAACACTAATAATCGATTATCTAACATTTAGTTCTATTTGTCTTTAGGATGTAGGAGTACGCATGGAGTTTAGTGTAAAAAGTGGCAGTCCAGAGAAACAACGCAGTGCGTGCATTGTCGTTGGTGTTTTCGAGCCACGTCGTCTCTCTCCAGTTGCAGAGCAGCTGGACAAAATCAGTGATGGCTATATCAGCTCGCTGCTTCGCCGTGGTGACCTTGAAGGTAAACCGGGCCAAATGCTTCTTCTTCACCAAGTACCAGGAGTACTATCAGAGCGTGTTCTTCTCGTAGGTTGTGGTAAAGAGCGTGAGCTTGGCGAGCGCCAATACAAAGAAATTATCCAAAAAACCATCAGCACGCTGAACGAAACCGGTTCAATGGAAGCGGTGTGCTTCCTAACAGAACTTCACGTTAAAGGTCGCGATACGTACTGGAAAGTGCGTCAAGCCGTTGAAGCAACCAAAGATGGTCTTTACACATTTGACCAGTTCAAGAGCAGCAAGCCAGAAACTCGTCGTCCGCTGCGCAAGTTAGTATTTAACGTACCAACTCGCCGTGAACTAAACCTAGGCGAAAAAGCGATCGCCCACGGCCTTGCTATCTCATCTGGTGTGAAAGCGTCAAAAGACCTTGGCAACATGCCACCAAACATTGCCAACCCTGCTTATCTAGCCTCTCAAGCACGTCGTCTTGCAGATGACTATGACACCGTGACAACTAAGATCATCGGTGAGCAAGAGATGGAAAAACTGGGTATGACCTCTTACCTAGCGGTTGGTCGTGGCTCTAAGAACGAATCTATGATGTCCATCATGGAATATAAGGGCAACCCAGATCCAGACGCGAAACCTATCGTGCTTGTTGGTAAAGGTCTAACGTTCGACTCAGGCGGTATCTCACTAAAACCGGGTGAAGGTATGGATGAGATGAAGTACGACATGTGTGGTGCAGCGTCTGTATTCGGTACCATGAAAGCGCTAGCGAAGCTGAACCTACCAATTAACGTTGTAGCGGTACTCGCTGGTTGTGAAAACATGCCTGGTAGTAACGCTTACCGCCCTGGTGACATCTTAACCACCATGTCTGGTCAAACGGTTGAAGTGTTGAACACGGATGCGGAAGGTCGCTTAGTATTGTGTGATGCACTAACGTACGTTGAGCGCTACGAACCAGAGTGTGTTGTTGACGTGGCTACGCTAACTGGTGCTTGTGTTATTGCACTGGGTCACCACATCAGCGGTGTTATCTCTAACCACAACCCACTTTCTCACGAGCTCGTTAACGCTTCTGAGCAAGCAGGTGACCGTGCTTGGCGTCTACCTATGGCTGACGAGTACCAAGAACAGCTGGCTAGCCCGTTTGCAGACATGGCAAACATCGGCGGCCGCCCTGGCGGTACTATCACTGCTGGCTGTTTCCTATCGCGCTTTGCGAAGAAGTATCACTGGGCTCACCTAGATATCGCTGGTACAGCATGGAAGTCGGGTAAAGCGAAAGGCTCTACCGGTCGTCCAGTCTCACTACTTGTCCAATTCTTGCTTAACCGCAGTGGCCAAGAGACTGAAGAGTAATCATAAAAAGGGCCGCAAGGCCCTTTTTTAGTTTTGGGCACCAGCAAACCCTCGGTATACAGAAGTAACGATATGAATACGGCAACGTTCTACATTATTGGTGAAAACTCTGAGCAAGCGACAGAGCAAGGCTGGTTTGCCTATGCGCACTTTCTCAGTCGTCACTTCGTAGGGCAAGGTGCCAAACTCTACATTAATTGCACCGACAGGCAGCATGCGGAAGCGGTAGCGGAATTCTTCTGGCAAGTCTCGCCTGAGCAGTTCATTGCCCATAACTTGGTGGGTGAAGGACCCAAGAATGGCACGCCTGTTGAAATTGGTTTTGAGGGGCTTAAACCCAGTTGGAACCGTCAATTGGTAATAAATATGGCCAATAGTCACGCAACCTTTGCGAACTCCTTTGGTCAAGTGGTAGACTTCGTCCCTTGCGAAGAAAAAGCTAAGCAAGTTGCGCGAGAAAGGTATAAAATTTACCGTCAAGCGGGCTATCAGCTACAAACCATTGAGATTCAGCATTCAGAATCCTAATCAAGGTCAATCCTTATAAGTAAGCGCGACACACTCTCGTTTATTTATAAGGTTTGGCAAATTTCTTTCACAGATTAAAGTAAGTATCCAAGAAAGCTATGGAAAAGACATATAACCCACAATCTATCGAACAAGCTCTGTACCAGACTTGGGAAGAGAAAGGCTACTTTAAGCCACACGGTGACACATCTAAAGAATCATACAGCATCATGATCCCACCACCGAACGTCACTGGTAGCTTACACATGGGTCACGCTTTCCAAGATACCATCATGGATACTCTGATCCGTGCTGAGCGCATGAAAGGCAAAAACACCCTTTGGCAGGTAGGTACCGACCACGCGGGTATCGCAACGCAAATGGTTGTTGAGCGCAAGATCGCTGCAGAAGAAGGCAAAACTAAGCACGATTACGGTCGTGACGCGTTCATCGACAAAATCTGGGAATGGAAAGGCGAGTCTGGTGGCACGATCACTAAACAGCTTCGTCGCCTAGGTGCTTCTGTAGACTGGGATCGTGAGCGCTTTACTATGGATGACGGCCTGTCTAACGCCGTTCAAGAAGTCTTTGTTCGCCTATACGAAGATGACCTCATCTACCGCGGTAAGCGTCTGGTTAACTGGGATCCAAAGCTACACACAGCAATCTCAGATCTAGAAGTAGAAAACAAAGACAAAAAAGGCCACATGTGGCACTTCCGCTACCCACTAGCGGATGGCGTTAAGACCGCTGAAGGCAAAGACTACATCGTTGTTGCGACAACACGTCCAGAAACCATGCTTGGTGATACTGGCGTTGCCGTAAACCCAGAAGATCCGCGCTACAAAGATCTTATTGGCAAAGAAATCCTGCTTCCTATCGTTGATCGCCGCATCCCTATCGTGGGTGACGAGCATGCCGATATGGAAAAAGGCACGGGCTGTGTGAAGATCACACCTGCACACGATTTCAATGACTACGAGGTAGGTAAACGTCATCAACTGCCGATGATCAACATCCTAACCTTCGATGCCAACATCCGTGACGCCGCTGAAGTATTTAACACCAACGGTGAAGCAAGCGATGCATACGCAACCGAGCTTCCAGCGAAATACCACGGCATGGAGCGCTTTGCGGCTCGTAAAGCTATCGTGGCAGAATTCGAAGAGCTGGGTCTTCTTGATGAGATCAAAGATCATGACCTAACAGTCCCTTACGGTGACCGTGGTGGTGTGGTTATTGAGCCAATGCTAACCGACCAATGGTACGTTCGCACTGCCCCTCTTGCTGAAACAGCAACCAAAGCAGTTGAAGACGGCGAAATCCAGTTCGTACCTAAGCAATACGAAAACATGTACTTCTCTTGGATGCGCGACATTCAAGACTGGTGTATCTCTCGTCAGCTATGGTGGGGCCACCGTATTCCAGCATGGTACGACAACGACGGCAATGTTTACGTAGGTCGCACTGAAGAAGAAGTTCGTGAAAAGAACGGTTTGGCTCCAGTTGTTGTACTGCGTCAAGACGATGATGTACTGGATACTTGGTTCTCTTCTGCACTATGGACATTCGGCACGCAAGGCTGGCCAGAAAACACAGAAGATCTAAAAACCTTCCACCCGTCAGACGTACTGGTAACAGGTTTCGACATCATCTTCTTCTGGGTTGCGCGCATGATCATGATGACCATGCACTTCTGTAAAGATGAAAACGGTAAGCCGCAAGTACCATTTAAGACAGTTTACGTTACAGGTCTAATCCGTGACGAGAACGGCGACAAGATGTCGAAGTCAAAAGGTAACGTGCTTGATCCAATCGATATGATTGATGGCATCGACCTAGAGTCTCTAGTTGAGAAACGCACTGGCAACATGATGCAGCCTCAACTAGCGAAGAAGATCGAGAAAAACACACGTAAGACGTTCGAAGATGGCATTGAACCATACGGTACAGACGCACTTCGCTTCACTCTTGCAGCAATGGCGTCTACCGGTCGTGATATCAACTGGGATATGAAGCGTCTTGAAGGTTACCGTAACTTCTGTAACAAGCTGTGGAACGCAAGCCGTTACGTACTGATGAACACTGAAGACCAAGATTGTGGCTTCGGCGAAGGTGACATCGAGTACTCACTAGCAGACAAGTGGATCGAATCTCAATTTGAACTAGCAGCAAAAGAGTTTAACGCGCACCTAGACAACTACCGTCTAGACATGGCAGCGAACACTATCTACGAGTTCATCTGGAACCAATTCTGTGACTGGTACCTAGAGCTAACAAAACCAGTTCTATGGAAAGGTAACGAAGCACAGCAACGCGGTACACGTCGCACGCTGATCACCGTACTTGAGAAGACTCTTCGTCTTGCTCACCCAGTACTGCCATACATCACTGAGACTATCTGGCAAAGCGTTAAGCCGCTAGTAGACGGTGTTGAAGGCGACACAATTATGCTACAAGCTCTACCTCAGTTTGAAGAAGCTAACTTCAACCAAGAAGCGCTTGATGACATCGAGTGGGTGAAAGCATTCATCACTAGCATCCGTAACCTTCGTGCAGAATACGACATCGCACCAAGCAAAGGCCTAGACGTGATGCTGAAAGTTGCTGATGAGAAAGACGCTGCACGCCTAGAAGCAAACAAAGCGGTACTCGCTTCGCTAGCTAAACTAGAAGACATCAAGGTACTGGCTGAAGGCGAAGAGACACCAGCATGTGCAACCGCACTGGTTGGTAAGTCTGAGCTGATGATCCCAATGGCAGGTCTTATCGACAAAGACGCTGAGCTGGATCGTCTAGCGAAAGAGATCTCTAAGACTCAAGGCGAGATCAAGCGTATCGAAGGTAAGCTAGGCAACGAAGGCTTCGTAGCAAAAGCACCTGAAGCAGTCGTTGCTAAAGAGCGTGAGAAGCTAGAAGGCTACAAAGAAACGCTAGTTAAGCTTGAAGAGCAAAAGCAAACTATTGCTGCGCTTTAATTAGCAAGTCTAAAAAACAGAAGCCGAGAGTGGTAACACTCTCGGCTTTTTTATGTTTGAAGGACTGAGCTTACTTCAACACGGTCTCTAGAGCCTTCAAGCAAAGCGCGACGTTCTCTCTTCGGGCTCCATAACCCATCAAACCAATACGCCATGCTTTTCCAGCGAGCGCACCAAGACCTGCACCGATCTCAAGGTTGTACTCTTCTAACAGCTGCGACCTTACCGCAGCATCATCCATGCCCTCAGGGAGATAGACAGCATTAAGCTGCGGCAGACGACTTTGCTCTTCAACCACAAAACTCAGCCCCAGGTTTTCGAGCCCTTCCCGTAGCAACATATGCATATCTTTATGGCGCTGCCACGCATTCTCTAGGCCTTCATTCTTCAAAAGTACCAAGGACTCATGAAGCGCGTAAAGGCTGTTTACTGGTGCTGTGTGGTGATAGCTGCGCTTACCTTCCCCACTCCAATAACCTAACACCAAGCTCTGATCCAAAAACCAGCTCTGAACAGGCGCTTGTCGGGACTTAATGACCTCAATGGCTGCAGGAGACAGGGTGACTGGAGACAAACCAGGAACACAAGACAAACACTTCTGGCTACCTGAGTAAACGGCATCCAACTGCCACTCGTCTACCAATAGTGGAACACCACCAAGCGAGGTCACTGCATCCACAATAGATAGCATGTTGTGCTGCTTAGCAAGCGCACCTAACGCCTTAGCATTACTCACTGCACCAGTAGAGGTTTCAGCGTGCACAAACGCTAGGATCTTCGCATCAGGATGCTCAGCCATCGCCTGTTCGACTTTCGATACCGAAACAGGTGCTCCCCACTCATCATCCACTACAATCGCTTCACCGCCACAGCGAACTACGTTCTCACGCATGCGCTCACCAAACACGCCATTACGGCACACGATAACCTTATCGCCCGGCTCGACTAAGTTTACAAAGCAAGTTTCCATACCCGCACTACCCGGAGCCGAGACCGCGATTGTAAATTCATTCTCGGTTTGGAACGCGTATTTCAGTAGCGCCTTCAACTCATCCATCATCCCGATAAAAAGCGGATCAAGGTGACCTATCGTTGGGCGGCTTAAGGCCTGCAACACTTGCGGATAGATATCGGATGGGCCAGGTCCCATTAGGGTTCGGTGAGGGGGGCACAAAGCTTGAAATGGTCATGGGCAGTTATCCTATTAGGTTATTGTAGTTGTTGGGAAAAACATCACTTTGGACGTCAATGCCATCTACAATGGCGAAAAAACAACATTTTTGCAACATCCAACCACTCAAGTTTTTCATGTGAAATGCATAAACATCCATTGACTTTTGACACGCAAAAACGTTGAATAAACACACTATCTGCAGCCAATCGTTTTCATTGACGTTATCGATGCTGCAGCGGAAGAGGAGCACTGCCCAGGCAAGTGATTTGTGAAGCCGCAACTTCAATACAATTCACTCATGGGGAGCAGTGCCGAGATGAACTAAAATTGTCGGATTTAGTTTGTCGGTTAAATGGGCTGAATCCCTTTAACTGTCACCAGTAGTTGGTGAAGAGCTTCTGAGGTCTATTCTAATATTCATATTCCTCTGCTCTATTTCTCTCTTCAAACATCGGATGTTGGGTTACCAACCTTAAACTTTAACTGGAAGTCCTGGAGAAACACTGTGAGCGCATTCAATGTAGCTAAATTTGGCGGAACTAGCGTCGCCAACTTCGAAGCCATGAGCCGTTGTGCCGAAATCATCGAAAATAACCCGCAAACCAAATTAGTTGTTAGCAGCGCTTGTTCAGGCGTGACCAACATCTTGGTTGAACTTGCAAATGGCGTTAAAGTCGAGACTCGTCGCGCTGAGCTCATTAGCAAGCTTCGCGATATCCATACCGAAATCATGTCAAAGCTTAATGATGTCAGCTCTATTGAAGCACGTGTAGACGCTCTGATCGAAAAGGTAGCGACGCTATCGGAAGCCGCTTGCATTGCAGCGACTCCAAAGCTTACCGACCACCTAGTGGCATGTGGTGAACGTATGTCGACACACATCCTTACTCGCCTAATGCAAGAACGTGGTATCGATGCGGTGCGTTTTGATATTCGTGAAGCGCTTAAGACAGACAGTGATTACGGTAAAGCAGAACCAAACATCGAAGCAACCAAAGCAGCAGCGAGCGAGAAGCTGGTTCCTCTTTGCAAGCAACATGTTGTAGTTACACAGGGCTTTATCGGCTCTGATGAAGATGGCGAGACAACGACATTAGGTCGTGGTGGTAGTGATTACAGCGCTGCACTTATCGCTGAAGCCGTAGAAGCTGCAGGTCTTGAAATCTGGACCGACGTACCTGGTATCTACACGACCGACCCACGCATTGCACCAAACGCTCGTCCTATCCCAGAGATCAGCTTCAGTGAAGCCTCTGAAATGGCTAACTTCGGTGCCAAGATCCTGCACCCTTCAACACTACTACCTGCACTGCGTCATCAAATCCCAGTTTTTGTAGGTTCATCGAAAGCACCACAAGAAGGTGGCACTTGGGTACGACAAACCGTAGAGAGCGCACCTCTATTCCGCGCGCTAGCTCTGCGCAATAACCAAACCATGGTAACACTGCGTAACCCTCGTATGTTCCAAGCCTATGGTTTCTTGGCAAACGTGTTTACAGTGCTTGCTAAACACAAGATCTCTGTTGATCTAGTAACGACTTCTGAGGTCAGTGTTTCTCTAACACTTGATCAAACTGATACGGGTGGCGGTGCACCAGAGCTCCCACTTGAAGCACAGCAAGAACTAGAACAGCTTTGTACTGTTGAGGTTAAACAAGGGCTTAGCCTTGTCGCGCTTATCGGCAACCAAATGAGTGAAACCAAAGGCTCTGCTGCGGAAGTATTCGATACTCTAGACAGCTTCAATATCCGCATGATTTGCTACGGCGCAAGCCCTCACAACCTTTGCTTCCTTCTAGACGAAGGCGAAGCTAAAGATGCGGTAAAAGCACTGCATGAAGACTTGTTTGAATAGGCGATAAACATTGAACAAAGGCGGTAGAAATACCGCCTTTTTTGTATCTATTGAATCGAGAGTGTAGAAATTCAATAAGTTAAAGACGTAAAAAAGCCCTAGTCTTCCGACTAGGGCTTAGTATAAATGGCGGAGTGGCTGGGGTTGCATCCAACCGGGACTCGACTCCCTTGAAAAGGGAGCAACCAAATCTTAGATAATAAAAAACCCGACGCTTTCACATCGGGTTTTCTAATAAGTGGCGGAGTGGACGGGACTCGAACCCGCGACCCCCGGCGTGACAGGCCGGTATTCTAACCAACTGAACTACCACTCCGCAGTGGCAAACACGTTTTACAACGTGGTTCCTTAATTTAAAGCCTGGCGATGTCCTACTCTCACATGGGGAAGCCCCACACTACCATCGGCGCTGTTGCGTTTCACTTCTGAGTTCGGCATGGAGTCAGGTGGGTCCACAACGCTATGGTCGCCAAGCAAATTCTGTTTTGCCTTCAGATTTTCTGAAAATCTGAAAACAATAAATCTGGAAAACTGATTTAAAAGTCTAAATACACATTCAAAGTTCTTGCTTTGAGTCCATCAAAACCCTTTGGGTGTTGTATGGTTAAGCCTCACGGGCAATTAGTACAGGTTAGCTCAACGCCTCACAACGCTTACACACCCTGCCTATCAACGTTCTAGTCTCGAACAACCCTTTAGGACACTTAAAGTGCCAGGGAAGACTCATCTCAGGGCTCGCTTCCCGCTTAGATGCTTTCAGCGGTTATCGATTCCGAACTTAGCTACCGGGCAATGCGTCTGGCGACACAACCCGAACACCAGAGGTTCGTCCACTCCGGTCCTCTCGTACTAGGAGCAGCCCCCTTCAATCTTCCAACGCCCACGGCAGATAGGGACCGAACTGTCTCACGACGTTCTAAACCCAGCTCGCGTACCACTTTAAATGGCGAACAGCCATACCCTTGGGACCGACTTCAGCCCCAGGATGTGATGAGCCGACATCGAGGTGCCAAACACCGCCGTCGATATGAACTCTTGGGCGGTATCAGCCTGTTATCCCCGGAGTACCTTTTATCCGTTGAGCGATGGCCCTTCCATTCAGAACCACCGGATCACTATGACCTGCTTTCGCACCTGCTCGAATTGTCATTCTCGCAGTCAAGCGGGCTTATGCCATTGCACTAACCTCACGATGTCCAACCGTGATTAGCCCACCTTCGTGCTCCTCCGTTACTCTTTGGGAGGAGACCGCCCCAGTCAAACTACCCACCAGGCACTGTCCGCAGCCCCGATAAGGGGCCAACGTTAGAACATCAACACTACAAGGGTGGTATTTCAAGGACGGCTCCAACGATACTGGCGTACCGTCTTCAAAGCCTCCCACCTATCCTACACATGTAGGGTCAATGTTCAGTGCCAAGCTGTAGTAAAGGTTCACGGGGTCTTTCCGTCTAGCCGCGGGTACACTGCATCTTCACAGCGATTTCAATTTCACTGAGTCTCGGGTGGAGACAGCGTGGCCATCATTACGCCATTCGTGCAGGTCGGAACTTACCCGACAAGGAATTTCGCTACCTTAGGACCGTTATAGTTACGGCCGCCGTTTACCGGGGCTTCGATCAAGAGCTTCGACCTAAGTCTAACCCCATCAATTAACCTTCCGGCACCGGGCAGGCGTCACACCGTATACGTCATCTTACGATTTTGCACAGTGCTGTGTTTTAATAAACAGTTGCAGCCACCTGGTATCTGCGACTCCCCCATAGCTCCATCCGCAAGGGACTTCACCGCGAGGAGCGTACCTTCTCCCGAAGTTACGGTACCATTTTGCCTAGTTCCTTCACCCGAGTTCTCTCAAGCGCCTTGGTATTCTCTACCCGACCACCTGTGTCGGTTTGGGGTACGATTCCTTACAATCTGAAGCTTAGAGGCTTTTCCTGGAAGCATGGCATCAATGACTTCACTACCGTAGTAGCTCGACATCGTGTCTCAGCCTTAAAAAGAGCCGGATTTACCTAACTCTCAAGCCTACGCACTTGAACCTGGACAACCGTCGCCAGGCCCACCTAGCCTTCTCCGTCCCCCCATCGCAATTGTAAGAAGTACGGGAATATTAACCCGTTTCCCATCGACTACGCCTTTCGGCCTCGCCTTAGGGGTCGACTCACCCTGCCCCGATTAACGTTGGACAGGAACCCTTGGTCTTCCGGCGAGGAGGTTTTTCACCCCCTTTATCGTTACTCATGTCAGCATTCGCACTTCTGATACCTCCAGCAAACCTTACAGTTCACCTTCAACGGCTTACAGAACGCTCCCCTACCCAATATACAAAGTATATTGCCGCAGCTTCGGTTTATAGCTTAGCCCCGTTACATCTTCCGCGCAGGCCGACTCGACTAGTGAGCTATTACGCTTTCTTTAAATGATGGCTGCTTCTAAGCCAACATCCTAGCTGTCTAAGCCTTCCCACATCGTTTCCCACTTAGCTATAATTTGGGACCTTAGCTGGCGGTCTGGGTTGTTTCCCTCTCCACGACGGACGTTAGCACCCGCCGTGTGTCTCCCGGATAGTACTTACTGGTATTCGGAGTTTGCAAAGGGTTGGTAAGTCGGGATGACCCCCTAGCCTTAACAGTGCTCTACCCCCAGTAGTATTCATCCGAGGCTCTACCTAAATAGATTTCGGGGAGAACCAGCTATCTCCAGGTTTGATTGGCCTTTCACCCCTAGCCACAAGTCATCCGCTAATTTTTCAACATTAGTCGGTTCGGTCCTCCAGTTGATGTTACTCAACCTTCAACCTGCCCATGGCTAGATCACCTGGTTTCGGGTCTATATCCAGAGACTGAACGCCCAGTTAAGACTCGGTTTCCCTACGGCTCCCCTAAACGGTTAACCTTGCCACTGAATATAAGTCGCTGACCCATTATACAAAAGGTACGCAGTCACACCACGAAGGTGCTCCTACTGCTTGTACGTACACGGTTTCAGGTTCTATTTCACTCCCCTCACAGGGGTTCTTTTCGCCTTTCCCTCACGGTACTGGTTCACTATCGGTCAGTCAGTAGTATTTAGCCTTGGAGGATGGTCCCCCCATATTCAGACAGGATATCACGTGTCCCGCCCTACTCGATTTCACTGATGATGAGATGTCGGTTACGGGGCTATCACCCTGTATCGCGGCACTTTCCAGAGCCTTCACCTGTCTCATTAAAAGCTTAAGGGCTAATCCAATTTCGCTCGCCGCTACTTTCGGAATCTCGGTTGATTTCTCTTCCTCGGGGTACTTAGATGTTTCAGTTCCCCCGGTTCGCCTCGCTGAGCTATGTATTCACTCAGCGATACCTACTTATGCAGGTGGGTTTCCCCATTCAGGAATCCCAGACTCACAGGTTATTACTACCTAATCTGGGCTTATCGCAAGTTATTACGCCTTTCATCGCCTCTGACTGCCAAGGCATCCACCGTGTACGCTTAGTCACTTAACCATACAACCCCAAAGGGTCTTTCTATTTGTCTTCACTTTTGAAAAGTGAAAGCAAACGGTCAAACAACCAAAGTTGTCTGCAATTTTTATACATGTGCAGACTCGATTTTGCCGGACTCAAATATGAATAGCTTTCGCTATTCCCAAGAACACTTGAATGTGTGTTGGTACCTAATTCTCTTATGTTTCAAAGAAAGTTAGGATTTGAGAACTTTTAATTAAATAAGAATAATCAATTCTTATTCGTCAGCTTTCCAAATTGTTAAAGAGCTAATTACTTTAAATAAGTAACCATTTTTAAATATTCTCGAGAGAAAACACTTAAAGATGGTGGAGCTATGCGGGATCGAACCGCAGACCTCTTCGCTGCCAGCGAAGCGCTCTCCCAGCTGAGCTATAGCCCCATCTGGAAAAGGTTTCCTTACTCTTAACTTACAAACCTAATCAATCTGTGTGAACACTCATCGCAATAATCTTTCGTATAAGGAGGTGATCCAGCCCCAGGTTCCCCTAGGGCTACCTTGTTACGACTTCACCCCAGTCATGAACCACAAAGTGGTGAGCGTCCTCCCGAAGGTTAAACTACCCACTTCTTTTGCAGCCCACTCCCATGGTGTGACGGGCGGTGTGTACAAGGCCCGGGAACGTATTCACCGTGGCATTCTGATCCACGATTACTAGCGATTCCGACTTCATGGAGTCGAGTTGCAGACTCCAATCCGGACTACGACGCACTTTTTGGGATTCGCTCACTTTCGCAAGTTGGCCGCCCTCTGTATGCGCCATTGTAGCACGTGTGTAGCCCTACTCGTAAGGGCCATGATGACTTGACGTCGTCCCCACCTTCCTCCGGTTTATCACCGGCAGTCTCCCTGGAGTTCCCACCCGAAGTGCTGGCAAACAAGGATAAGGGTTGCGCTCGTTGCGGGACTTAACCCAACATTTCACAACACGAGCTGACGACAGCCATGCAGCACCTGTCTCTCAGTTCCCGAAGGCACAAGACTGTCTCCAGTCTCTTCTGAGGATGTCAAGAGTAGGTAAGGTTCTTCGCGTTGCATCGAATTAAACCACATGCTCCACCGCTTGTGCGGGCCCCCGTCAATTCATTTGAGTTTTAATCTTGCGACCGTACTCCCCAGGCGGTCTACTTAACGCGTTAGCTCCGAAAGCCACGGCTCAAGGCCACAACCTCCAAGTAGACATCGTTTACGGCGTGGACTACCAGGGTATCTAATCCTGTTTGCTCCCCACGCTTTCGCATCTGAGTGTCAGTATCTGTCCAGGGGGCCGCCTTCGCCACCGGTATTCCTTCAGATCTCTACGCATTTCACCGCTACACCTGAAATTCTACCCCCCTCTACAGTACTCTAGTCAGCCAGTTTCAAATGCAGTTCCGAGGTTGAGCCCCGGGCTTTCACATCTGACTTAACTAACCACCTGCATGCGCTTTACGCCCAGTAATTCCGATTAACGCTCGCACCCTCCGTATTACCGCGGCTGCTGGCACGGAGTTAGCCGGTGCTTCTTCTGTCGCTAACGTCAAATGATGCAGCTATTAACTACACCACCTTCCTCACGACTGAAAGTGCTTTACAACCCGAAGGCCTTCTTCACACACGCGGCATGGCTGCATCAGGCTTGCGCCCATTGTGCAATATTCCCCACTGCTGCCTCCCGTAGGAGTCTGGACCGTGTCTCAGTTCCAGTGTGGCTGATCATCCTCTCCAGACCAGCTAGGGATCGTCGCCTTGGTGAGCCATTACCTCACCAACTAGCTAATCCCACCTGGGCATATCCTGACGCGAGAGGCCCGAAGGTCCCCCTCTTTGAGCCGAAGCTATTATGCGGTATTAGCCATCGTTTCCAATGGTTATCCCCCACATCAGGGCAATTTCCCAGGCATTACTCACCCGTCCGCCGCTCGACGCCGTTAACGTTCCCCGAAGGTTCAGTTAACTCGTTTCCGCTCGACTTGCATGTGTTAGGCCTGCCGCCAGCGTTCAATCTGAGCCATGATCAAACTCTTCAATTTAAGATTTTGTCGGCTCAATGAATACTGACTTTAAACTACCTTAAGTAATCTAAAGCTATTATCGTTCCAACAGAACGATAATGAATTGACTGTGCCAAGTCTTTCGACTTGATTGGTCACTCAGTTCATTGAAAACCTAATTTGATACCGAGGTATCTAATTTGATTATCATCAACGAGTGCCCACACAGATTGATAGGTTTATATTGTTAAAGAGCAATTCTCTAAAAAGAGAGAGCTTTCAGCACCTTAAGTGCCTCAGCGAGGTGCGTATAATACGCTTCCCACTTTGAAAGTCAACATAAAACTCTAAGAAAACTTAAAGATTTATGGTGACTTGCTTAGATACTAAGCAAGTGCGAAATTAAAGCCTGGCGATGTCCTACTCTCACATGGGGAAGCCCCACACTACCATCGGCGCTATTGCGTTTCACTTCTGAGTTCGGCATGGAGTCAGGTGGGTCCACAACGCTATGGTCGCCAAGCAAATTCTGTTTTGCCTTCAGATTTTCTGAAAATCTGAAAACAATAAATCTGGAAAACTGATTTAAAAGTCTAAATACACATTCAAAGTTCTTGCTTTGAGTCCATCAAAACCCTTTGGGTGTTGTATGGTTAAGCCTCACGGGCAATTAGTACAGGTTAGCTCAACGCCTCACAACGCTTACACACCCTGCCTATCAACGTTCTAGTCTCGAACAACCCTTTAGGACACTTAAAGTGCCAGGGAAGACTCATCTCAGGGCTCGCTTCCCGCTTAGATGCTTTCAGCGGTTATCGATTCCGAACTTAGCTACCGGGCAATGCCATTGGCATGACAACCCGAACACCAGAGGTTCGTCCACTCCGGTCCTCTCGTACTAGGAGCAGCCCCCTTCAATCTTCCAACGCCCACGGCAGATAGGGACCGAACTGTCTCACGACGTTCTAAACCCAGCTCGCGTACCACTTTAAATGGCGAACAGCCATACCCTTGGGACCGACTTCAGCCCCAGGATGTGATGAGCCGACATCGAGGTGCCAAACACCGCCGTCGATATGAACTCTTGGGCGGTATCAGCCTGTTATCCCCGGAGTACCTTTTATCCGTTGAGCGATGGCCCTTCCATTCAGAACCACCGGATCACTATGACCTGCTTTCGCACCTGCTCGAATTGTCATTCTCGCAGTCAAGCGGGCTTATGCCATTGCACTAACCTCACGATGTCCAACCGTGATTAGCCCACCTTCGTGCTCCTCCGTTACTCTTTGGGAGGAGACCGCCCCAGTCAAACTACCCACCAGGCACTGTCCTCATCCCCGATTAGGGGACCAAGTTAGAACATCAACACTACAAGGGTGGTATTTCAAGGACGGCTCCACTAATACTGGCGTACTAGTTTCAAAGCCTCCCACCTATCCTACACATGTAGGGTCAATGTTCAGTGCCAAGCTGTAGTAAAGGTTCACGGGGTCTTTCCGTCTAGCCGCGGGTACACTGCATCTTCACAGCGATTTCAATTTCACTGAGTCTCGGGTGGAGACAGCGTGGCCATCATTACGCCATTCGTGCAGGTCGGAACTTACCCGACAAGGAATTTCGCTACCTTAGGACCGTTATAGTTACGGCCGCCGTTTACCGGGGCTTCGATCAAGAGCTTCGACCGAAGTCTAACCCCATCAATTAACCTTCCGGCACCGGGCAGGCGTCACACCGTATACGTCATCTTACGATTTTGCACAGTGCTGTGTTTTTAATAAACAGTTGCAGCCACCTGGTATCTGCGACTCCCCATAGCTCCATCCGCAAGGGACTTCACCGCGAGGAGCGTACCTTCTCCCGAAGTTACGGTACCATTTTGCCTAGTTCCTTCACCCGAGTTCTCTCAAGCGCCTTGGTATTCTCTACCCGACCACCTGTGTCGGTTTGGGGTACGATTCCTTACAATCTGAAGCTTAGAGGCTTTTCCTGGAAGCATGGCATCAATGACTTCACTACCGTAGTAGCTCGACATCGTGTCTCAGCCTTAAAAAGAGCCGGATTTACCTAACTCTTAAGCCTACGCACTTGAACCTGGACAACCGTCGCCAGGCCCACCTAGCCTTCTCCGTCCCCCCATCGCAATTGTAAGAAGTACGGGAATATTAACCCGTTTCCCATCGACTACGCCTTTCGGCCTCGCCTTAGGGGTCGACTCACCCTGCCCCGATTAACGTTGGACAGGAACCCTTGGTCTTCCGGCGAGGAGGTTTTTCACCCCCTTTATCGTTACTCATGTCAGCATTCGCACTTCTGATACCTCCAGCAGACCTTACAGTCCACCTTCAACGGCTTACAGAACGCTCCCCTACCCAATACATAAATGCATTGCCGCAGCTTCGGTTTATAGCTTAGCCCCGTTACATCTTCCGCGCAGGCCGACTCGACTAGTGAGCTATTACGCTTTCTTTAAATGATGGCTGCTTCTAAGCCAACATCCTAGCTGTCTAAGCCTTCCCACATCGTTTCCCACTTAGCTATAATTTGGGACCTTAGCTGGCGGTCTGGGTTGTTTCCCTCTCCACGACGGACGTTAGCACCCGCCGTGTGTCTCCCGGATAGTACTTACTGGTATTCGGAGTTTGCAAAGGGTTGGTAAGTCGGGATGACCCCCTAGCCTTAACAGTGCTCTACCCCCAGTAGTATTCGTCCGAGGCTCTACCTAAATAGATTTCGGGGAGAACCAGCTATCTCCAGGTTTGATTGGCCTTTCACCCCTAGCCACAAGTCATCCGCTAATTTTTCAACATTAGTCGGTTCGGTCCTCCAGTTGATGTTACTCAACCTTCAACCTGCCCATGGCTAGATCACCTGGTTTCGGGTCTATATCCAGAGACTGAACGCCCAGTTAAGACTCGGTTTCCCTACGGCTCCCCTAAACGGTTAACCTTGCCACTGAATATAAGTCGCTGACCCATTATACAAAAGGTACGCAGTCACACCACGAAGGTGCTCCTACTGCTTGTACGTACACGGTTTCAGGTTCTATTTCACTCCCCTCACAGGGGTTCTTTTCGCCTTTCCCTCACGGTACTGGTTCACTATCGGTCAGTCAGTAGTATTTAGCCTTGGAGGATGGTCCCCCCATATTCAGACAGGATATCACGTGTCCCGCCCTACTCGATTTCACTGATGATGAGATGTCGGTTACGGGGCTATCACCCTGTATCGCGGCACTTTCCAGAGCCTTCACCTGTCTCATTAAAAGCTTAAGGGCTAATCCAATTTCGCTCGCCGCTACTTTCGGAATCTCGGTTGATTTCTCTTCCTCGGGGTACTTAGATGTTTCAGTTCCCCCGGTTCGCCTCGCTGAGCTATGTATTCACTCAGCGATACCTGCTTATGCAGGTGGGTTTCCCCATTCAGGAATCTCAGACTCAAAGGTTATTACTACCTAATCTGAGCTTATCGCAAGTTATTACGCCTTTCATCGCCTCTGACTGCCAAGGCATCCACCGTGTACGCTTAGTCACTTAACCATACAACCCCAAAGGGTCTTTCTATTTGTTTTCACTTTTGAAAAGTGAAAACAAACGGTCAAACAACCAAAGTTGTCTGCATTTTTATACATGTGCAGACTCGATTTTGCCGGACTCAAATATGAATAGCTTTCGCTATTCCCAAGAACACTTGAATGTGTGTTGGTACCTAAATGATTAAATCATCTAGGATTTGAGAACTTTTAATTGAATAACATTAATCAAATGTTATTCGTCAGCTTTCCAAATTTTTAAAGAGCTAATCACTTCGTAATGAAGTAACCATTTTTAAGAATTCTCGATAGAGAAAACGCTTAAAGATGGTATCCCGTAGGGGAGTCGAACCCCTGTTACCGCCGTGAAAGGGCGGTGTCCTAGGCCTCTAGACGAACGGGACACGGTGTCTTAAATCTATAAACCAATCAATCTGTGTGAACACTCATCGCAATAATCTATTCGTATAAGGAGGTGATCCAGCCCCAGGTTCCCCTAGGGCTACCTTGTTACGACTTCACCCCAGTCATGAACCACAAAGTGGTGAGCGTCCTCCCGAAGGTTAAACTACCCACTTCTTTTGCAGCCCACTCCCATGGTGTGACGGGCGGTGTGTACAAGGCCCGGGAACGTATTCACCGTGGCATTCTGATCCACGATTACTAGCGATTCCGACTTCATGGAGTCGAGTTGCAGACTCCAATCCGGACTACGACGCACTTTTTGGGATTCGCTCACTTTCGCAAGTTGGCTGCCCTCTGTATGCGCCATTGTAGCACGTGTGTAGCCCTACTCGTAAGGGCCATGATGACTTGACGTCGTCCCCACCTTCCTCCGGTTTATCACCGGCAGTCTCCCTGGAGTTCCCACCCGAAGTGCTGGCAAACAAGGATAAGGGTTGCGCTCGTTGCGGGACTTAACCCAACATTTCACAACACGAGCTGACGACAGCCATGCAGCACCTGTCTCAGAGTTCCCGAAGGCACCAAAGCATCTCTGCTAAGTTCTCTGGATGTCAAGAGTAGGTAAGGTTCTTCGCGTTGCATCGAATTAAACCACATGCTCCACCGCTTGTGCGGGCCCCCGTCAATTCATTTGAGTTTTAATCTTGCGACCGTACTCCCCAGGCGGTCTACTTAACGCGTTAGCTCCGAAAGCCACGGCTCAAGGCCACAACCTCCAAGTAGACATCGTTTACGGCGTGGACTACCAGGGTATCTAATCCTGTTTGCTCCCCACGCTTTCGCATCTGAGTGTCAGTATCTGTCCAGGGGGCCGCCTTCGCCACCGGTATTCCTTCAGATCTCTACGCATTTCACCGCTACACCTGAAATTCTACCCCCCTCTACAGTACTCTAGTCAGCCAGTTTCAAATGCAGTTCCGAGGTTGAGCCCCGGGCTTTCACATCTGACTTAACTAACCACCTGCATGCGCTTTACGCCCAGTAATTCCGATTAACGCTCGCACCCTCCGTATTACCGCGGCTGCTGGCACGGAGTTAGCCGGTGCTTCTTCTGCAGCTAACGTCAAATAATGCAGCTATTAACTACACCACCTTCCTCACTGCTGAAAGTACTTTTACAACCCGAAGGCCTTCTTCATACACGCGGCATGGCTGCATCAGGCTTGCGCCCATTGTGCAATATTCCCCACTGCTGCCTCCCGTAGGAGTCTGGACCGTGTCTCAGTTCCAGTGTGGCTGATCATCCTCTCAGACCAGCTAGGGATCGTCGCCTTGGTGAGCCATTACCTCACCAACTAGCTAATCCCACCTGGGCATATCCTGACGCGAGAGGCCTAAAAGGTCCCCCTCTTTGAGACCAATTCCGAAGAACCGGGCTATTATGCGGTATTAGCCATCGTTTCCAATGGTTATCCCCCACATCAGGGCAATTTCCCAGGCATTACTCACCCGTCCGCCGCTCGACGCCGTTAACGTTCCCCGAAGGTTCAGTTAACTCGTTTCCGCTCGACTTGCATGTGTTAGGCCTGCCGCCAGCGTTCAATCTGAGCCATGATCAAACTCTTCAATTTAAGATTTTGTTCGGCTCAATGAATACTGACTTCAAAACTACTTATGTAATTTTAAAGCTATTATCGTTCCTACAGAACGATAATGAATTGACTGTGCCAAGCCTTTCGACTTGATTGGTCACTCAGTTCATTGAAAACCTAATTTGATACCGAAGTATCTAATTTGATTATCATCAACGAGTGCCCACACAGATTGATAGGTCTATATTTTTAAAGAACATCTCTTCAACTGCTCGCTGCTGCGTTTCGTCTGAAGAGGCGGCTATTCTAGCGAGATGATTCTCAGTGTCAAACACTTTTTTCTAATTATTTTTGATTTTTTCAAATCTAACTAGAAGACCATCTTGTAAGCTGAATGCCTTACTGACTTTTGACCTGAACCCTTGTGGGCTCTGCCGTGTCAGTGGATGCGCATTATAGAGAACCGATTCAGCTTGGCAAGCCTTTTCTTGATAAAAAATCCAAAAATGACGTGTTTGAAGAAAAAACATACTAAGTGCCGTAAATTTGGCATTTATATAGTTAACTTTCGAACAGCCCCCCATTCTCTCTCTTGCTTTTCCGAAGCACAGGATAAGGTATAAAGAGACAAGTCACTGAATAATAGTTCCTACTAGTCACCCATAAGCCTTGAGTTATAGAACTGGACAACAAACTAGTTAGCTTGTTCTTCGAAATAGTAAGAGATTCGAGCGCGCGGATTCAAATACTCTCGGATCTCTTCGGGTAGTCTCTCTGGATGTATAACCGACTCGATCTTCAAATCTTTATTCTCTAGGGCGATGATCGGTGCCTGAAGCTTAGGTACCGTCGGGTCGTACATTAAAACGTTGGGGTTAAGAAGGCTACCACTATTAATTGAAACAACCAGCCCCACCATGTCATTCGACAGTTTAACTACCGTACCCGGTGGATAGACCCCCATATATTTGATAAGGATATTGAGGTTTTCATTGTTGTAATGCTGCTTACCCTTCTTATAAAGATAGGATAACGCCGTGTAGGGGATTTTTTTCTCAGCCGGATTTTGATGATGACACAGATTATCGAAAGCATTGGCTACTGAGACAATCTGTGTAATGGCATCTATTTCTTCGCCTTTCAAACCATTTGGGTACCCAGTACCATCCAACAGTTCGTGGTGCTGCTCTATAACGGTGATAACCTCTTCAGGTAGTGTATCAATGGCAATAGCGATGTCTTTACCATACTTAGTATGTAGCTTTAGGTAATTAGACTCTGGCTCAGTGAGTGGCGTTGCTTTGCGCAGGATAGCAGCTGGGATCTTAGCTTTACCGATATCATGGAACAGCGCCCCCATTGCGACCATCTTGATTGAAGCTGCATCCATTCCTTTAGCTTTGGCTATCATCATGGCCAAAATCGATACGTTCAAGCAATGGAAGTAGATGTCTTCAAACTCAGTTTTGCTGCCCATAAGGTGCAGCGTCACATCATCTTGAGACAGCAGCGACTCTACAATATCATCAACAAGCTGCTGCGCCTCTTTAGCTGCTTGCTCGGGGCGACTTCTAAGTTTGGTCATGAGGTTACGGATACGCGCAAGAGAACGGTCAAACTCCTTCTCACAACGTGAGACTTTTCGGCGGTAAGCAGATAATTCTTCAATACGCTTTTGCTTCTCTTGCCAAAGCATATCCGATTCCGTTTTTGCTGATTCGTCGATAGGCTTTGACGAAGCTTCTTGGACCGGTAAAGGAAGCGTATCACTCAGTTCAGGCGTGACGTAAACATACTTACAGCCTAGTTGCTTGATAACTTGAACTTGCTGATCAGACTTAACCTTAAACACGTTAAAAAGGAAAGGGTGCTCATTCCATTTGAGCGGTATCTTGATATGGAGTCCGGGTTGAATTCGATCCACAGATATTTTGATACTTGCCACAACTTTACTGCAATTTGGCTGAAAAACACGCGGCAAGTTTAAAGAAGTTCGAAGCTTAGTTCATCCCTTTATCAATAAAATGTGATTCAGTGATATAACTAATAGCACTACCAATAAAAAAGCCCACTGTCGATGTGGGCACTTTCACTACTGTGATTTACGATCTAGGATCGCTTGAATCCGGGGGTCTAGCTTCTTACCATGCTGACTTTCATACTCTTCGCGCTTCAAATCAACCAAGTTTTTGACCGACTGACTTGGCAGCCCTTTAGGTACCTCGGTGACCAACTTGCCCTTTTCTTGCAAGCTCATCGCCTCACGGTAGAACTCTTTAAAGCGTTTGACGATAATCGATTGTGGCAAGCGACGTAGTTCATAGCCTTTGTTTTGCATGATCCACTTTTCAATCTGATTCTTAGGCGTCTTACTTACCACACGATTCATGGCTTCAAGCGACTCAGATTCTGTCAACTGACTCTTGAGTAGCGCTAGCTCCCCCATGATAGGTGGCCACCTTTCACCAGCTTGCAAACGCTCACGACAATGCTGAATTACACGCATTAACTCTGACTCTGTCAGACTATCTGCAAAATCCAAAAAGCGTCCCGTTGGGCGTCGACCGTAGGACTTAATCCATGTCGACTCATAAATACTCAGCAAAGTACCAAAAATGTAGTTACACCAATCGCTTGGTTGTCGCTCAGTTTCAGTGTCTGTTTGCATCACTGCGCGAGAGCCGGTTGTAACAGGGCGAGACTCTACGGGGTGAGATGCTTGAGGCTTAGCGACTTGAACTTCTGTCTTTGGCGCAGACTCAGGGCGTGAAGACTCGGCTTTTGCAGACTTCAAGTGTTCTAGATTACTGCTTACTCCCATTTCACGGAGCTTTTTTTCCATTGCACCAAAATCTAAATTTTTTGGCTTATTGCCCGTACTCATATCGAACCTTTTACCTCAAGAACCGCACACACGGTATCTTATCAAAAATTAGGATTCTTACCTTGCCCACGCAGGTACTCACGAAACTCTTCTGATGGGCTCACCTCACCCGACTTTTGGCTTTGCTGGAACGACTGTCGTCGTCTTTCATCCGCTTGCCTGCGTCTATCTTCGGCTTGCTTCTCATTCACTATCCAGAGTCTCAACTTATTGAGCATCTGGGTAACAGAGAGAAACTCATTCGCTCGCGCTTTGTAATAGACTACAAACTTCTCCCAGAACAGATGCGGATCGGCAGCCATGCCCGAATGCAAAATGGATTGCATCGCCCACTCTGCAATCTCGTTCTCCTGCAAATCATGGGTCGAAATGTATTTAGCATTAGAGGGAGAACTAGAACGCTGTCTCGGTGCAGGTCGTTCATTTTGGCTATGAGTATTTTCAAAGTACTCTTGAAAGCCACCCGACCCTTTCATCATTTCTAGCCAATCACGTAAGATCGCATCGCGTCGTACATCATTCATATTACGAACGTCTCGCTCTCGAATAAAACGCTGCCAGAGGTTATCGCGACTTGCTACCGGTACCTTATAGAGGTTCATAGGATGATACGTCCACGGTGGCGCACTAGAAGCTTGTGGTGTTGTTACCACAGGCGTCTTCGGCTGGCTATCGTGTGCCATTGACGTTTCAATCACAGGTAAGCTATTCGGCTCAGACAAAGAAAGCGTTAGGTGATGAATCTGACGAGAACCAATTGACTCCACTCGCCCTTTCTCAAGCAATCCTTTTTGCGACAATGCAGTGAGCACATCGGCAAAACCAAACTCTCCGAGCAAACACTCTTTTGCGACATCCGCAAGCGCAACAGCCACAGAGCCGTCCTGTCCACACAAGTCAGCCAACTTCAACAACACTAACTTATGGCTCGCTTCTAGATTAGTTTGTTGCCAAGCGAGATAGGTAAATTTTGCGCTCACAGTAATTCTCCTCTCTGATAGCTAGATTCTAGCGCTTAGCCGTGGTTGAGACAAACGAAGACCGCTAAGAATAAGACATGAGAGAAACACTCTCATAAGAATGAAAAGGATTTGTGATAGGTCCAGATACAACAAAGCCCCGACTTTCGTCGAGGCTTTATCGTTTAAATATGGTACCGGTGGGCGGACTTGAACCGCCACGCCCGAAGGCAACGGATTTTGAATCCGTCGTGTATACCAATTTCACCACACCGGCATCTTTGGACTAACGTCCTTTGATGTTTGGCATTATACGTAAGCATTTAGATCGCGCAAGAGCAAAACGCTGAATCTTCTATTGTTTGCTGCTATTTTCACCACAATGTGAAGCAATGCGATGAGCAAGGCTTTCCCCCTGGCATTGAAATCGCTATGCTGTGGCAAGTTTAAGTTATGGAAGTTTGTCTCAATGGAAACCCAATCTCTCCCACCTGCAGGATTCTTTCGCAGGCTTGGTGCGCTGTTCTACGATAGCCTAATTATTCTTGCTGTGGTCATGATGGCTGGCGGTGTTGTTGTTGCGGTAATGGAAGCTCTGGTTGCTGCCGGGCTTATCTCCTACGCTCCTTATGCTGATGCCAGTGATCTTCTAGGAAATCACCCGTTTTGGAGTCCTGTGTACACCGCTTATCTCGCGTTTGTTTGGATCTACTTTATCGTATTCTTTTGGACCCGAGCAGGTCAGACGCTTGGCATGAGAGCCTGGAAGATTGAAGTGCAGAACCTTGAAGGCGGTAGAATCACTGTGACTCAAGCGCTTATTAGACTCGCGACGTCTGCTTTTGGACTATCAAACCTTGCCGTTCCTATCGACCCGCAAAAGCGTGGCTTTCACGATATTTGGGCAAAAACTAAAGTCGTGGTGTTACCAAAAGTGAAATAGCGCTTTTACCGAAAAAAGTTTATAGAGAAAGAAACAAAAAAGGTGCCGATAGGCACCTTTTTTAGTTATGGCTTTCAATGATTACGCTTTGAACGCTTTAAATGCATTGATTAGACCGTTGGTTGAGCTGTCGTGAGACGAGATTTCGCTGTCGTCTGCTAGCTCAGGTAGGATTTGGTTAGCCAGTTGCTTACCAAGCTCTACACCCCATTGGTCAAAGCTGAAGATGTTCCAGATAACACCTTGAGTGAAGATCTTGTGCTCGTACATCGCGATTAGGTTACCCAGAGTACGAGGTGTGATTTGCTTCACTAGGATTGAGTTAGTTGGGCGGTTACCTTCAAAGATCTTAAATGGTACGAGATCTTTCACTTCTTCCGCACTCTTACCTGCTTTTGCAAATTCTGCTTCTACTGTCTCTTTAGACTTACCGAACGCGAGCGCTTCAGTTTGTGCGAAGAAGTTAGACATTAGCTTCTGGTGGTGGTCGCTTACTTGGTTGTGAGAGATCGCAGGTGCGATAAAGTCACAAGGGATAAGCTTAGTGCCTTGGTGGATTAGCTGGTAGAACGCGTGCTGACCGTTAGTACCGGGCTCACCCCAGATGATTGGACCCGTTTGGTAGTCTACTGCGTCACCGTTACGGTCAGTAAACTTACCGTTAGACTCCATGTTGCCTTGCTGGAAGTACGCAGCAAAGCGGTGCATGTATTGGTCGTACGGTAGAATCGCTTCTGATTCAGCGCCGTGGAAGTTGTTGTACCAAATACCGATAAGAGCAAGCAGTACTGGGATGTTGCTTTCTAGATCAGTCTCAGCAAAGTGCTTATCCATCTCGTGAGCACCTGCTAGTAGCTCAACAAAGTTGTCGTAGCCAACCGCTAGGATGATAGAAAGACCGATTGCAGACCAAAGTGAGTAACGACCGCCGACCCAGTCCCAGAACTCAAACATGTTGTCTGTGTCTATACCAAACTCAGCAACAGCCGTTGCGTTAGTCGATAGCGCAGCGAAGTGCTTAGCAACGTGTGCTTCATCTGATGCAGACGCTAGGAACCAGTCACGTGCAGAGTGCGCGTTTGTCATGGTTTCTTGAGTCGTGAATGTCTTAGAAGCGACCAAGAATAGCGTTGTTTCAGGATCAACTTTCTTCAGAGTCTCGGCGATGTGAGTACCATCAACGTTAGACACGAAGTGCATGTTTAGGTGGTTTGTGTATGGCGCTAGCGCTTCAGTCACCATGTAAGGACCAAGGTCAGAACCACCGATACCGATGTTTACAACGTCAGTAATGGCTTTGCCAGTGTAACCTTTCCAATCACCAGAGATGATGCGCTCAGAGAAGCCTTTCATCTTCTCTAGAACCGCGTTTACCGCTGGCATTACGTCTTCGCCATTCACCATGATTGGCGTGTTGCTGCGGTTACGCAGTGCAACGTGAAGAACAGAACGACCTTCCGTTTGGTTGATGGTATCGCCTGCAAACATCGCTTTGATTGCGCCTTTAAGCTCAGTCTCGTTCGCTAGAGCAAAAAGGTTCTTCATTGTTTCTTCGTTGATTAGGTTTTTTGAGTAATCAACAAGAATGTCAGAGCCGAAGCGTGTAGAGAATTTGCCAAAGCGGTCAGCGTCTTGTGCAAATAGCTCTGCTAAATCCATATCTTGCGCAGATTCAAAGTGCGCTGTCAGTGCTTTCCAAGCTTCAGTTTGCGTTGGATTGATGTTTTTCAACATGGTCTCTATCCCAATTTTTAGTCGGTTTTATTCCCAATCCCCCCAAGGAAAAGGAACCCCCAGTTTAGCGAATAATAAACAGTATATTCTAAATACAGACGAGTGCCTTTGATGATCACTCGTCGTTACAATCTTGTATGTTGTTCACAAAGCCGTGGCTTTGTTTAGTAATAAATTTTCAGGCGTAATTATGAACCAGAGCGCCTGTACGCTCCTTGAGTTAGGTCACGTATCGGTTCACAATGTAAACAAATTTAGTAAACACCTTATATATGCATAGCACTATAATACAGAGGAGTGATTATGTGGCAACAAAAGACCCTTTACCTCAGCGCGAAAAAACGCGGTTTTCACCTAATCACTGATGAAATTGAACAACAATTACCACAACTGAGCGACTACTCTGTAGGTTTGCTACATCTTTTCATTCAACATACCTCAGCAAGTTTAACCCTGAATGAAAACGCTGACCCAACGGTGCGCACGGACATGGAGAGCCACTTTAACCGCTACGTACCTGAAAACGCTCCTTACTACCGACATACCTATGAAGGGAGTGATGATATGCCTGCACATATTAAAAGCTCATTGCTTGGTGCGAGTGTGTCAATTCCCATTAGTCATGGCCGATTAGCTTTGGGAACATGGCAGGGCATTTACTTAGGAGAGCATCGAGATTTTGGTGGTGAGCGCCGAGTGATTGCGACGTTGCAGGGGCAGGCTTGAGACAAGACCCATGTTGGGTCTTGAAATCGCGGTGAGAAGATCCCTGCCTGCGCAGGCGCTCGGCTAGTGGGATGACGACATAATAAATGTGGGCTCGTGTGTTTAGGAGACTAGAGGCTAACTTTTATCGCTGTAGCTCATTTCGACACGTGAAGTCAATTTGGTCACTAGTTCATAAGCGATAGTACCGATGTGGTCTGCAACTTCTTCAGAAGGTAGTTCTTCGCCCCACAAGATGGCTTCATCACCTACTCGGTCTAAAGCATCTGGTCCTAGGTCCACGGTAAGCATATCCATCGATACGCGCCCCGCGATAGGCACTTTTCTACCATTCACCAATACCGGGGTTCCATTAGGGGCCGTGCGTGGATAGCCATCACCATAACCGATCGCAATCACACCCACTTTGGTGTCTCGCTCGCTGGTCCAGGTAGCACCATAACCAACACTCTCACCTTTTTTCACGTCACGGACGGCAATCAGATGAGACTTTAGGGTCATCACAGGCTTAAAGCCCATATCGGCCGCTGTTTTATCACCAAATGGAGACACACCATACATAATGATGCCTGGGCGAACCCAATCGAGCTGGCTTGATTGCCACTCTAGCAGGCCAGCAGATGCTGCCATTGAGCGTTCACCATTGCAGCCTTCGGTAAGCGAGAGAAACAGCTCAATCTGCTGTTTCGTCATTGGGTTATCAAGCTCATCGGCACAGCCAAAGTGGCTCATATAACGAAGCGGTTTCGCTACGTTATCGCAGCGATGTAGACGCTCGACAAACTCTTGATATTGCTCTTCACGAACGCCAAGGCGATGCATGCCACTGTCGACTTTAAGCCAGACAACAACCGGTCCTTCTAACTCAGCCTGCTCCAACGCATCCAGTTGCTCGTAACAATGAACCACAGTTTGAATATTGTTGGTAACCAATACTGGTAAATCGTTCGCCGAATAAAACCCTTCTAACAACAAGATAGGCTTTACAACGCCGCTCGCTCTTAGCTGCAGTGCTTCCTCAATACGCGCCACACCAAAGGCATCCGCACCCTCAGCATTCTTAGCAATGTGCCTTAAGCCATGACCATAGCCATTTGCCTTAACCACAGCCATCACTTTGCTGTTTGGCGCTTTTTGCTTAATGCGCGCTAGATTATGAGCCAACGCATCTAGGTTGATATGCGCTGTCGCTGCTTTCATGTAACTCATGCCGAACCCTTACTATTCTTCATCAAACGCAGGACCGGAGTAGTTATCAAAGCGAGAGAATTGACCTTGGAACGTCAAGCGCACCGAACCGATAGGACCGTTACGCTGCTTACCTATGATGATTTCCGCAATCCCCTTGAGTGCACTGTCTGGGTGATATACCTCATCGCGGTAGATGAACATGATAAGGTCGGCATCCTGCTCGATAGAGCCCGACTCACGAAGGTCCGAGTTTACCGGGCGCTTATCAGCACGCTGCTCCAAGGAACGGTTAAGCTGAGACAGCGCCACAACAGGCACATTCAACTCTTTCGCCAACGCTTTAAGAGAGCGAGAGATCTCAGCGATCTCTAGGGTACGGTTGTCAGATAAAGAGGGGACACGCATCAACTGAAGGTAGTCGACCATGATGAGGCTAAGACCGCCATGATCACGGGCAATTCGACGAGCACGCGAGCGAACTTCTGTCGGAGTCAAACCTGAACTGTCATCAATATACATGTTCTTCTTTTCCATGAGCATGCCCATGGTGGTGGAGATTTTTGCCCAATCCTCATCATCAAGCTGACCGGTACGGATCTTGGTTTGGTCAACACGAGAAAGCGAGGCGAGCATACGCATCATGATCTGTTCTGAAGGCATCTCGAGTGAGAAGATAAGGACAGGCTTGTCGCTCGACATCGCCGCATTCTCACACAGGTTCATTGCGAACGTGGTTTTACCCATCGAAGGACGCGCCGCAACGATAATCAAGTCAGAGCCTTGTAGACCTGCAGTCTTCTTGTTTAGGTCATTAAAGCCCGTGGTCACGCCTGTCACACCGTCTTGCGGTGTTTTGTAGAGGATCTCAATACGCTCTAAGGTTTTTTCTAGAATGTTATCGACGTTTTGAGGGCCTTCGTTTTCATTGGTGCGGTCTTCAGCAATCTTAAAGACTTTACTCTCCGCCATGTCGAGAAGGTCTTCTGATGAGCGACCTTGAGGGTCATAGCCAGCATCAGCAATCTCATTCGCCACACCAATCAAGTTGCGCACCAAAGCACGCTCAGCCACGATATCCGCGTAGGCATTGATATTGGCTGCACTTGGCGTGTTCTTCGCCAAATCCGCTAGGTAAGCAAAGCCACCCACATCATCAAGCTGCTCTCGAAGCTCTAGATGCTCAGAGAGAGTAATCAAGTCAAGAGGGTGATTCTCTTCGAGGATCGCTTGGATACCTTCAAATATCAAACGGTGTGGTCGACTATAAAAATCGCTACTGATGACTTTTTCTGCCACGGTATCCCAACGCTGGTTGTCCAGCAGCAAACCACCTAAGACCGATTGCTCCGCCTCTAAGGAGTGAGGAGGAACCTTCACTGAGTCCACTTGAGCATCTTTACTTTTTTGATTTCGGATATCCGCCATGACCTTACTCGATAACACACTAAGACCCACCATTATATACTCAAGTAAGTGTGGGCTAAAGCAAAGAAAACGCGACTAAAACGATGAATCATGAATCAAAATTTGACCTATCGCTGACGATGAACGAATATGCGACACATATAATCCCCTGCCCATTTCCCCATGCCATGAGGTTTTCGTGTCCAAGAAGTTGATATTTAGTTTAGTGCTGCTTGCTTCGCCGGCGATCTATGCTGAAGAGTTCACGCCTTCTGGTGACAACGAAGACACACCACCCTCACCTCTAAAAACTGAAGTCGAGTTTGGCTATCAGGCGCACTCAGGTAATACCGACTCTCAATCGCTAAACGCTCGTGTTGGCGCTGAATATACTGAGGGTAGACACCGTACCAATGGTGAGTGGAAGTACTATCAATTGTACAAAAATGGGGAAGAGGACAAGAACCAACAAAACTACTTGCTGCAGAGCGACTATAAGTTGGGTCCGAGGACCTATCTATACGGAAACTATAACGGTTTTACGTCTCGCTACAGCTCTTACTTTGAAGACCATACCGTTTCAGGCGGTTTTGGTTACCAGTTATTTAATACAGATTCAGTTTTGCTTGAAGCCGAATTTGGCCCAGGCTTTCGTTATCAAGAGCCTAACGTTGATGAAATCGATGATGATGAGATCATCTTCAAGGATATTGTGAAAGAAGCCATTGTGCGCGGTAACATTAATTTCTCTTGGAACCCACTGGATAACCTAACGGTCGCCACCAAACTTACTGTCACTGCAGGTCAAAGCAACACGCGTATGGATACGGAGTTAAACGTCACCAACGACATTACCGAGACCATCGCCCTTAAGCTTGCTTATGACAGTAAATACCATACCAAGGTACCTAGCCCTACCTTAAGCAAACGCGATTCAATCTTTACGGTTAATCTACTTTTCGCTTTCTAGCTTTCTAGCTTTCTATCAAAGACAAACTTGGTCTTAATCTAATAGAAAATGAGCAAAAAAAAACACCAGCCGAGGCTGGTGTTTTTCGTGTTCTTGTAACTGAAATTACTCAGCAGCAACAACTTGTAGTGCGATTTGCGCGAAAACTTCAGAGTGAAGTTGAACGCTGATCTCGAACTCACCAGTTGTACGTAGAGCACCTTCAGGAAGGCGAACTTCGCTCTTAGCAACTTCAACGCCTGCAGCAGTGATTGCGTCAGCGATGTCACGAGTACCGATAGAACCGAATAGTTTGCCTTCGTCACCAGCTTTAGAAGCGATAACAACAGCTTCTAGAGCGTTAACTTTTTCAGCACGAGCTTCAGCAGCAGTTAGTTGCTCAGCAACTTTAGCTTCTAGTTCAGCGCGACGAGCTTCGAACATTTCAACGTTAGATTTAGTTGCCATTACAGCCTTACCTTGTGGGATAAGGAAGTTACGAGCGTAACCAGATTTAACATTAACTGTATCGCCAAGACCACCTAGGTTACCGATTTTATCAAGTAGAATAACTTGCATTGTTTAATCCTCTTTTCTAAACGGTGCCGATTACTGATGCTTATCAGTGTACGGAAGTAGAGCTAGGTAGCGTGAACGCTTGATAGCGCGCGCTAGCTGACGCTGATATTTAGCGCTTGTACCAGTGATACGGCTAGGTACGATTTTACCAGCTTCAGTGATGTAGTTTTTAAGAGTTGCTACGTCTTTGTAATCAATCTCTTGAACGCCTTCTGCAGTGAAACGGCAGAATTTACGACGACGGAAGAAACGAGCCATGGGCTATCTCCTGATCTAAATTAAAGTCTTGATGTCGGTAATGGATAACCACTACCAAGTACTAAGTGAGTAACGAATTACTCTGCAGATGCTTCTGGCTTAGCTTCTGTACGCTCTTCACGACGTGGAGCGCGCTCAGAACGCTCTTCTTTCTGCTTAAGCATGATAGAAGGCTCAGTGATCGCTTTTTTAGTACGCATGATCATGTTACGTAGAACTGCATCGTTGAAACGGAAAGCAGTTTCTAGCTCATCAATAGCTTCTTGTGGCGCTTCAACGTTCATTAGAACGTAGTGAGCTTTGTGAAGCTTGTTGATTGGGTAAGCCAGTTGACGACGACCCCAGTCTTCTAGACGGTGGATAGTACCGTTAGCTTCAGTGATAGAACCAGTGTAACGCTCGATCATGCCAGCAACTTGCTCGCTTTGATCAGGGTGCACCATGAATACGATTTCGTAATGACGCATTGGTTGCTCCTTACGGATTATTAGCTTCCACGTTTGGCTCGGTCGTCCAGAGGAAGCAAGGAACTAATAAAAAAGACCGAGAATTAAGGACCGCGAATGTTACAGAAAGGGCGGACAATAAGCAAGCAATTTTAGAGGTGAAACAACCGCGGAAATTGTCCAGTGCTGTTTAGGCGCAAAAAGCCTTGCTATTCATCAGCATAAATCTTCACCGTTAATGCCCCGTCCACGCCAACAGCGGCTCGATACATACCAGAACTGTTCATCGCAAAGTGGACATCGCCGTTGGCATCAATGGCGATCAAGCCGCCCTCTCCGCCCATCGTTTTCAGTTCACCTTGAATAATGGTCTCAGACGCCGTGTGTACATCTTCATCGAGATAACGCATGCGTGCTGCCACCTCTCCCGCCACCGTTTTGCGAATAAAGTACTCGCCCATACCTGTGGTTGAAACCGCGACATTATTGTTCTCAGCGTAGGTACCCGCACCTATGATGGCGGTATCACCCACACGACCATATTTCTTATTGGTTACACCGCCGGTACTGGTCGCTGCGGCGAGGTTGCCCTGCTTATCAAGCGCGACCGCACCGACTGTGCCGTATTTCTTATCATCGGGGTATTTGGATTCTGATAGCGCAAACAGCCCTTTTTCTTTCATCGATTGAAGCTGTTCATAGCGCCTCTCAGTAAAGAAGTAATCTTGTTCGGTGTAGTCATGACCTTGCTCAAAAGCAAACTTTTCCGCGCCTTCGCCAATTAAGAGCACGTGATCACTATCGCGCATCACATCACGAGCAAGCGCAATCGGGTTTTTGATATGCCTAACACCCGCCACAGCACCCGCATCTTGCTGCGCGCCGTGCATCACAGATGCGTCCATCTCCACCATCTCGTCGTGCGTCAATACCGAGCCTTTACCCGCGTTAAAATGGGGCGAATCTTCCATCACCTTTACCGCTGCAACCGTGGCATCGAGAGCATCACCTCCTGCTTCAAGAACCGCAGCGCCCGCCTGTACCGATTTACTCAATGCATCCAGTATCTCTTGTTTGAGCTCATCACTCATCTGCGTTTTTAAAATCGTACCGGCACCACCATGAATAGCGATAGCAAAAGGCTGAGTCATACATCACTTCCTTATTATTCGTTCTGTTTCCAAGTACTATAAACGACAAAGGCCTCCCAATGGGAGGCCTTTGAAAAGCGTGTGATTAGTGAGAACCACAACCGCCGCCACCGCAGCAACCGTCTTCTTTCTTCTCACCGTGGCCTTCGCCACCACAACAGCCACCTTCTTCACCGTGACCTTCGCCGCCACAGCAGCCGCCGTGCTCAGCTTTATGAATGTGACCGTGCTCGATCTCTTCTGCTGTTGCTTCGCGAAGTGCAACCACTTCAACGTCAAACGTTAGCGTTTGGCCCGCTAGCATGTGGTTACCATCAACCACAACTTCATCGCCGTCTACCTCTGTAACTTCTACAGGGATTGGACCTTGGTCAGTATCCGCTAGAAAACGCATACCTACTTCAATTGTGTCAACGCCTTGGAATACGTTAGCTGGAACACGCTGAACTAGCGCGTCATTGTGCTCGCCGTACGCTTCTTCTGGAGAAACAGTTGCAGTGAACTTGTCGCCTGCTTCTTTGCCTTCAAGTTCCTTCTCTAGGCCAGTGATTAGGTTGTTATGGCCGTGTAGGTAATCTAGAGGTGCTTCTACAGTTGCTTGGTCAACAACCACACCGTCTTCAGTTTTTACTTGGTACGCTAGGCTTACTACTGCGTTGTTAGCAATTTTCATGGATACTCCAAAGGATTGGCACTAAGACTAGACATTTAACTTCGCCTAATCTTATAAAAACAATGCCGCCGTTAGGCGGCGTGTGAGCATATTATGGGGATAGAAAATAGAAACTCAATCATTCCGGCTTAAAAATGCCGATTAATTCTTCATCACTTCGTTCAGATTTTTCTACAGCTTTAGGGGTTCGCTGCTCAGTGAACTCGCAATCCACGCACTCTACCCACTCAACATTATTTTCGATCCACCAGCGTAGGCTGTCTTGCGTGGAACATTTCGGGCAGCTTGCCCCTGCGATAAATCGTTTCTTAATACTGCTCATGTTACTTCCTACTATCCAGACGACTCTCGTCACCTAATCCCAAAAGTTTCGGGACTGGCGGTCGTTTTCCATTTCACGGCCAAAGATCTCTTCGAGCTCTTTACGAGCTTCTTTTGAGCGCTGCGCCAGTTCTTTGTCTTCACTGTGTTGCGGCAACAACTCCTTGAGCATGGCATTATCCAGTTTTTTAAAGTGCGCTTCTGCGCGTTTGGCCTCATAAGGGTGAAATCCTAGCTCAATCAGCGCCTGACGCCCTAAGTCAAGCGCCCCTAAGAAGGTCTCTCGAGAATAGCGATCTACCCCGTGGTTCATTAACTGATACGCTTCTACTCGGCTGCGAGCTCGCGCCAGCACCTTAAGCGACGGGAAGTGCTGATGACACATATCCACCACTTCCATAATCTCTTCTGGAGAATCCGTGCAGACGATAATGGCTTCCGCTTTATGGGCACCTGCTGCCCTTAATAGGTCTAGCTGTGTAGCATCACCATAAAACACCTTATAGCCGTACTTTCTCAGCAGATGAATTTGGCTCGCGTCACTCTCTAGTACAGTGATTTTGACCTTATTGGCGTACATCAAGCGACCAACAATTTGTCCGAAGCGACCGAAGCCCGCAATGATGACTCGTGGCTGCCTATCTTCAACATCGGTTTTAATGGTGGTTTCTTGCTCTTGATTGAGTGATCTCTCAAACCACTTTTTCTGTCCCATCAAAAGCAGTGGCGTGGTCACCATGGATAAGCTCACTACGACCAACAAGAAAGCCGACTCTTCAGCAGGCAACAGACCCTGAGCGCTGGCAGCAGTGAAAATAACGAATGCAAACTCACCACCTTGACTCAAAATAGCCGCCATCTTACTGCGCGCTTTCGGGCGAATACCAAATAGACGCGCCAACACATAAAGCAGCAAGCCTTTGATAACCACTAGAGAAACAACCGCAAGTAGAACCTTAAGTGGTTCAGAGACCAGTAGCCCTAAATTGACTGCCATGCCCACAGCGATAAAAAACAGACCGAGCAACAGACCTTTGAAGGGCTCAATAGCTATCTCTAGCTCGTGGCGATACTCACTCTCTGCAAGTAGCACCCCAGCTAAGAAGGTGCCAAGTGCCATCGATAGACCCAGCTTTTGCATGAAGGCGGCAATACCCACCACCAGCAGCAGCGCCGCCACGGTAAACAATTCACGTACGCCGCTCATCACCACATAGCGAAATAATGGTCGAATGAGGTAATGACCACCAATGAGCAGCGCAAGTACGCCGGCGAGCATCCATAATATGTCATCCCAGTTACCTGCTGTGTTACCTGCCAGTACCGGAAGCAGCGCCAACATAGGGATCACGGCGATATCTTGAAATAGCAGTACTGCAAAACCAGACTGACCCGTTTCGCCGCCCGCCAAACCCTGCTCTTCTATCACCCGCAGTGCAATCGCAGTGGAGGACAGGGCTAACGCCATCCCTATGGCTAGGCTTGTCTGCCATGTGAGCCCAAACAGCGAGGCGATGGCGGACAAGACTAAGGTGGTGACTAAGACCTGCGCACCACCAAGGCCCAGTATCGGTACCCGCATCTGCCACAGTTTCTTGGGGTTTAGCTCGAGACCAATTAGAAACAGCAGCAGCACCACGCCAAATTCAGCAAAGTGAAGGATCTCATCCACATCACTAATGAGACCGAGCCCCCATGGACCAATCGCCACACCCGCCAGCAGGTAACCCAGCACACTTCCTAACCCAAAACGCTGGGCAATCGGCACAGCCACCACCGCCGCCGAAAGAAATATCACGCTGCTCTGTAGAAAATCATTCGCCATTGCCATCAGCCGCCTCCTTTACCGCAAGCGACGACATCATTAAAGACTCATCGAAGGGGTGCATCAGCCACTGCCTGTAAAGCTCAGCATGCTGATAGCGATCCATGTCATCCACACGGCGAGACCAGTAGAGAACCAAAGGCTCCATCCAGTGCATTTTGCACAAGGCTGCGCTGAGCTCAAACGGCTGCAATATCTGCTCAAGTGGGTACTTGTTGTAGCCAGACTGGCTAAAGGCCGACTCTTTACCGCCTGTCGTGATCACGCTGCGCCAATACTTACCTTCTAAGGCACAATCATCTCCAAACGCAAAGCCTTTGCCCAGAACTCGGTCAATCCACTCTTTGAGCAGCGATGGGCAGGAATACATATAAAGTGGATGCTGAAACACAATCACATCGTGCTCAAGTAGCAATTGATGCTCAGCATTGACGTCAATAAAGAAATCAGGGTACAGGGCATATAAATCGCGCAGGGTGACATTATCCAAGGATTGGATTTTTTTGAGCATCACCTGATTGGCGATAGAGTTTTGCGGCTCTGGGTGCGCATAGATCACCAGAACTTTTGGGGATTGGTTTGAGTGTTGTAATTCTGACGTCATTCCTTGAAAACCATCTCCATACTTACGGCTTCGTAAACTGCTCTCTCGTAACATCGAGAGTCAGTCACTCTTGTTTACCCTAATCTTTAAGGGTAGACAGTGATGATTGTTATTGAAATCATTCTGTTTTTGTTATCAGTTTGTTCCATCATATACCAAACTTCACCGTTCGTGCAGGTTAGTTTGCCCCTGATTGCCTTGCTATTTATGACTTCTCACAAGGGATAATGATCGACATTTCGCTGCTTTCCCCATAGTATTCGTGGGTCGAAAATTCAATCACTAGCTAGTTGTTTCCTTATGATCACCTTCTCTGATATTCAATTGCTTCGCGGCGGTAAACCACTGCTCGACCAAGCCTCTGCCACCATTCACCCTGGTGACAAAGTGGGTCTAGTCGGCAAAAACGGTTGTGGTAAATCCACTCTTTTTGCGCTGCTCAAAGACGAACTCTCCATTGATGCAGGCTCTTTTAGTCAGCCAGCCCATTGGGAGCTAGCTTGGGTTGCACAGGAAACCCCAGCACTTGAGCGCACCGCGATTGAATACGTAATTGATGGCGATCGTGAGTACCGTGCACTGGAACAAAAGCTAGTCGACGCCGAGCAGCAAGACAACGGCACTCTGGTTGCTGAGCTGCATGGCAAAATCGAGGTCATTGGCGGCTACAGTATCCGTGCTCGCGCAGCAGAGCTTCTAGATGGTCTTGGTTTTAGCCAAGAGCAGATGACGTGGAATCTGACCCAGTTTTCGGGTGGTTGGCGTATGCGCCTTAACCTCGCGCAAGCGCTATTGTGCCGCTCAGACCTACTGCTGCTCGATGAGCCTACCAACCACTTGGACTTAGACGCCGTCATGTGGCTTGAGCGCTGGCTACAAAGCTACCCTGGTACACTGGTTTTGATCTCGCACGACCGAGACTTCCTTGACCCAATTGTCGGCCGCATTATCCATATCGAGAATCAACTGCTAAATGAGTACACGGGTAACTACTCCTCATTTGAAGAGCAGCGCGCGCAAAAACTCATCTTGCAACAGGCTCAATACCAGAAGCAGCAAAAGCAGATGTCGCACATGCAGAAGTACATCGACCGCTTCCGCTACAAAGCATCGAAAGCACGCCAAGCGCAAAGCCGTATTAAAGCGCTAGAGCGTATGGAGAAAGTGCTCCCAGCTCAATTTGATAACCCATTTAGCTTCGAGTTCAGAGAGCCTGCGGCACTGCCAAATCCAATCATCATGATGGATGACGTTTCGGCGGGTTACGACGACAACATCATTCTTGAGAAGATCCGTCTAAATCTGGTTCCAGGTAGCCGAATTGGTCTATTGGGTCGTAACGGCGCTGGTAAATCCACGCTGATCAAACTGCTGTCAGGCGAGCTTGGGGCGAAAGGGGGCGATCTTAATTACTCTCAAGGCGTGAAGATTGGTTACTTTGCCCAGCACCAACTTGAAACCCTGCACCCAGAAGAGACACCGCTGCAACATATGATGCAAATCGCACCGCAACATACCGAGCAGCAGCTTCGTGACTATTTGGGTAGCTTTGGCTTTCAAGGTGACAAAGCGCTTGAAAAAGTCGCGCCGTTCTCTGGTGGCGAGAAAGCCAGGCTGGTGTTAGCGCTTGTCGTGTGGCAAAAGCCAAACCTATTGCTGCTCGATGAACCGACCAACCACCTTGATCTGGATATGCGCCAAGCCTTAACGCTTGCACTGCAAACCTTTGAGGGTGCCATGGTCATCGTCAGCCACGATCGCTACCTACTACGCGCCACCACGGATGACTTGTACCTAGTGCACGACCGTCAGGTAGCACCATTTAATGGTGACTTGGTGGACTACTATAAGTGGCTGACCGAGCAGCAAAAGATCGAGCGTAAAGAGGCTCAAGCCAATGAGCCAGACAAAACCTCCAATAACAGTGCAGCAGCAAAGAAAGAGCAAAAACGTAAAGACGCTGAGTTTCGTAAGCAAACCGCGCCAATTCGCAAAACACTGACAAAGCTTGAGGAAAAAATGGATAAGTTATCCGCCCTCATCGCTGAGGCAGAGGAGCAATTGTCTGATACTTCTCTGTATGATGCGGAAAATAAAGCTAAACTTAATGAAGTACTTGCCAAGCAAGCCTCCAGCAAATCCGAACTTGAAGAAGTCGAAATGGACTGGATGGCGCAGCAAGAAGTTCTTGAGCAGATGGAACAGGAATTCAATCAGTCATGACCCGCGAGCACGCATCTTCAAACCTCACTTTTGATCACCTATGGCAGTTCAGCCTGCAATACTATGGGGTGCGTGAGGTAAAAGAGGCGTGCTTAAATCTGCAAAATCACTACCACGGCAACGTCAATCTGCTGTTGCTACTGAAGTGTCTGGACGAACAGGCACTTCGCTTAAATGCCGAGGATTGGCATCACGTACAATCCAGTCTTGGCCGCACGGAAAAACTGCTGCATCAATTTCGTGATATTCGCCGCCAACTCAAGCACAGTGTGGTTGATAGTCTCTATCGTGAAGCGCTTGAGTTTGAACTTAGCCTTGAGAAGCAGCAGCAATCCGACCTTGTTGATTGCATTAATGCGTTAACGCTCAGCCCGAAACAAGGTGAAGCACTCGTACTCGGCTACTGTCGCCAACTTGGCGCTGAGCATCTCGGGCTTATCTTTGCCAAACCCGTCAGCGAACTCGCTACCAAATAAACACCACACATGACGCAGTAAGCAGTGCCATACTGGAATTAAAGCGACGCCATGCCGTGGGTGTTGCCAGCCAGCGGCGAATAAAGGTGCCAAAGCCAACCCATACCGATGACGTTTGTATCTGAACCAGCAAAAAGATCACTGAGATCCCAACCAGCGACCACCAATAGTAGTCACCGCTCAATGCAAACGAACTCACGGCGGTTACGGACATCACCCAAGCTTTTGGGTTCAAATATTGGAATGTCATGGCTTCAAAGCAGGTCATAGGTTTGGCTTTGCTATCGGACTCTCCCTTATTGATCCCAGCGGTCAGAATTCGCCAAGCCAAATACAGCAAATAGGCGCTGCCCAGCCATTTGAGAACTTCCTGAACCATAGGGTAGGTTTGGAAGATCATGCCGAGACCTGCACCATTCAATAGGATCAAGCTGATCAGACCGAGGCCAATTCCAAGAAAGTGCGGGATCGATCTAACATAGCCAAAATTAGCGCCCGACGCCGTTAACATGACATTGTTAGGACCCGGCGTCCCCGTCATGACCACAGCAAACAATGCCACTGATAGCAAAAATGACCAATCCATCCTTTTTCTCCTGTTGCCATAAAATTGTATCGGTACAATTTTCACAAATACGTTGATTTATTGTTAATGAGAGCTCAGAATAACCCTAACAAAGCCATAAAATAGACGCAAAGGATTTATTGTCACCATGACAATCGAGACAATTACCGTATTCAAGCAAGATCCAGCGCCGATCTACAAGCAGATCGCCGATCAGATCGCCACAATGATCGAAGAGGGCGATCTTGAAGCAAACAGTAAGTTGCCTACCCACCGCTGGCTTGCAGACAAGCTCGGTGTCACGGTAGGCACGATTACTCGAGCGTATGCGGAGGTAGAGCGAAGAGGCTTAGTAGAAGCAAAGGTGGGGGCTGGCACCTATGTCTCCGATACTAATAGACCTAGCTGGGTATTCGAGCAAAGTACGGTGGCACAAGGCGAAATGAATTTCGGCTATAACATTCCGCCTCTGCTCGACAGAGGCGATATGCTGAAACAAGCCATGCAGCGCATCTCAAGCTCGAACTCGCACCTCAACCAACTAATGCTCTATCAGCCGCCCGCTGGACTCGATGCACACCGCAGCATCGTTGCCAAATGGCTCAATGAAAAAGGCATCAAGCTCGCCGCCCATAGGATGCTGTTTAGTTCAGGCGCTCAGCATGCGATTCAGATGGTGCTCGACACCTTCACTCGCGCAGGCGATACCGTCTTAGTGGAAAAGTACACCTACCCTGGCGTGATTAGCTTGGCACGTCAGAATCAGTTGACGCTCAAGGGCGTAGATATGGATGAGTTCGGCATCACGCCAGAGTCTCTAGAGGTATGCTGCCAGCGCTACTCTCCGCGTTTTATCTACTTAACGCCCACGCTGCAGAACCCAACCACCGCCATTATGCCTGAAGAGCGCCGCCGCGATATCTTGCGTATCTGTGAGTCCTATGATGTCTACGTGATTGAAGATGAGATCAACAGTCTGCTGCTAGAACAAGCGCCAGCACCTATGGTGAACTTCGCGCCTGAGCGGGTTATCCATATTGGTGCTTTCTCTAAATGTCTCGCACCGGGTTTGCGAGTGGGTTATGTGAGCGCTCCAGAAAAACTTCATCAGCACCTAGTGATGACACTGCAAAACCACAGCTGGATGATAAGCCCGCTGCTCACAGCACTCACCTGTGAGATGCTGACCTCAGGTGATGCTGAGCGTAACCTCACCATCATTCACAATGAGATGAAAAAGCGCATCGCTGTTGCAGTAGACGCACTGAGCGAGTTTGACCTTCGTTACCAGCAAGGTGGGTTTCATGTTTGGCTAACTCTACCTGAGCACTGGCGACTGAGTGAGTTTGTCAGCAGAGCAGCAGAGCAAGGGGTTATCGTCAAATCGGGCGAGCTATTCGCACCTCCTGGCAGTTCAGTCGCGCCTGCGGTGCGCTTGTCGCTGAGCTCACCTCAAACGATCGAGCAGCTACAATTAGGCGTAGATACTTTAAAAACATTACTACAATCCAATCCCGTAAGTGAATTTACGTTATGAGCAGCAAACACTTTATCGCCGCCAAGGGGCTAGCCAATCCACACATCCAAACGCTTATCCCACGCTTTGTGCGTCGCAAAGCGCTGTTTGAGCCAATTTGGGAAACGCTCGACACCCCAGATGGAGATTTTGTCGAGTTGGCATGGAGTGAAGATCCCCATGGAAAAAGTGCCCAAGGCAAGCCTGTGTTCATTTTATTCCATGGCTTAGAAGGGTGCTTTTACAGCCCCTATGCAAATGGACTGATGCACGCCTTTGCTAAGCAGGGCTGGCTGTCCGTCATGATGCATTTTCGCGGCTGTGGGCCGAATCCGAATCGACTTGCCAGGGCTTATCATTCCGGTGAGATTGGTGACGCAAGACAGTTCATTGAGCTTTTGGATCATCGTTACCCAAATAGTAAAAAGGTTGCCATAGGCATTTCCCTTGGCGGCAATATGCTCACCAACTATCTTGCGCACTATGGTGATGATACTAAGCTGAATGGCGCAACCGTCATCTCTGCCCCGCTCGACCTCGCAGCGTGCGCAAGACGTATAGAGCAAGGCTTCTCTAAGGTCTATCGCTCTTACCTGCTCAGCTCAATGAAAAAGAATGCGCTTAACAAACTCCATCTACTGAGCGAAGTCCTCGGGCTGACCGAAGAGCGCATCAAGAACATGAAAAAACTCTACGAGTTCGATGATTTGATCACAGCACCTCTGCATGGATTCAAAGATGCCGATGACTATTATCAGCGCTGCTCTGGTCTACCTCGCCTACGAGAAATCACGGTACCGACTCAGTTTATTCATGCCAAGGATGACCCCTTTATGACACACGAGGTCATTCCAAACTTTACACTTCCAAACCATATCGACTACCAATTGCTTGAACGTGGTGGTCATGTCGGTTTTATGACTGGCAGTCTCAGGCGCCCGCGTTTTTGGTTAGAAGAGACCCTGCCAAGTTATTACCAGCATCTGATTGACTAGCCAAAAAGAGCAACCACTCCCTTTGTGAATCAGCAGTGGTATAATCGTGCGGTCATAGAATTGAGAGGTATTTATGATCATCCCATGGCAACAAATTGACGCAGATACGCTGGATAACCTTATTAAAGAGTTCGTGCTGCGAGAAGGCACCGACTATGGTGAGTCGGAAGTGTCGCTAGACGACAAGGTTCGCCATGTTCGCAACCAACTCGAAAGCGGTGAAGCCGTCATCGTGTTCTCTGAGCTGCACGAGACCGTCGACATTAAATCTCGTCGCTCGCTGTAATTTTTCGGTAGCGACGTAAGTAGCTGCTATATTGAAAGGCTATTGAACTGAAATTGGCCCACAAGGTCTAACTCCTTATGTGAGTTAGCAAATTTATAACGACAATTACAAATACACAGGAAGTGTTATGTCAGCAAAACACCCGATCATTGCTGTAACGGGCTCCTCTGGAGCTGGAACGACAACAACGTCAGAAGCATTCCGCAAGATGTTCAACATGATGAGCGTCAAGCCTGCGTTTATTGAAGGTGACAGTTTTCACCGCTTTACGCGTCCAGAGATGGATATCGAGATCCGCAAGGCGAAAGAGCAAGGTAAACACATCAGTTACTTTGGGCCTCAAGCCAACGACTTCCCCGCCCTAGAAGAGTTTTTTCGCAACTATGGGCAAAATGGTACAGGTCAGTTTCGCCGCTACCTGCATACCTTTGATGAAGCCGTACCCTACAACCAAATGCCAGGCACCTTTACCCCATGGCAAGACCTGCCAGAAAATAGCGATGTACTGTTTTACGAAGGCCTGCATGGCGGCGTCGTCGACGGTGATGTGAATGCCGCTCAGCACGTTGACCTACTCATTGGCATGGTGCCTATCGTTAACCTTGAGTGGATTCAAAAGTTTGTCCGAGATACCCGCGATCGCGGCCACTCAAGAGAGGCGGTCACCGATTCGATTGTTCGCTCAATGGATGACTACTTAAGCTATATCACGCCACAGTTTTCGCGCACTCACATTAACTTCCAGCGCGTGCCAACCGTCGATACCTCCAACCCGCTCAACGCCAAAGGCATTCCGAGTTTGGATGAGAGTTTTGTGGTGATTCGCCTGCGTGGTATCAAGAACGTCGATTTCCCTTACCTGCTCGCCATGATTGATGGCTCATTTATGTCTCGCCACAACACCATAGTGGTCCCAGGGGGTAAGATGAGTTTTGCGATGGAATTAATCGTCAGACCAATACTTCAACAGCTCATAGAAACCGGCAAAATAGGTTAGGTTTTGTGAGCCGAATCTCGATGATTTTTTATACCGTGATCATGTGCACAGTTTTGTATAGATAAATGGGCTTATGACACGATTAAAATCAAGAAAAGTGGCGCAAAAAAGGATACTATTTCTTTGAAACAGAAGATCGCTTGCGCCATCTTCAAAGTGCTTTTATGCTAGTAAGTCTTAACAAACGGGCTTGCTAACAAATATGGAAAGCAGCAAGCATACCCTGCAGAGGAAGTAAGATATATGGTTCTAGGTAAACCTCAAACCGACCCAACGTTAGAGTGGTTCCTTTCACACTGCCACATTCACAAGTATCCATCGAAGAGCACGCTTATCCACGCGGGCGAGAAAGCAGAGACGCTTTACTACATCGTAAAAGGTTCTGTAGCGGTACTTATCAAAGATGAAGAAGGCAAAGAGATGATCTTGTCTTACCTTAACCAAGGTGACTTCATTGGTGAACTAGGCCTGTTCGAAGAAGACCAAGAACGTACAGCATGGGTACGAGCAAAATCACCTTGTGAAGTTGCGGAAATCTCATTCAAGAAGTTCCGTCAGCTTATCCAAGTTAACCCAGACATTCTAATGCGCTTATCTGCTCAGATGGCAAGTCGTCTACAAGTGACTAGCCAAAAAGTAGGTGACCTAGCGTTCCTAGACGTAACGGGTCGTATTGCACAGACGCTACTAAACCTAGCGAAGCAACCAGATGCAATGACTCACCCAGACGGCATGCAAATCAAGATCACTCGTCAAGAGATTGGCCAAATCGTTGGTTGTTCTCGTGAGACAGTAGGTCGTATTCTTAAGATGCTAGAAGAGCAGAACCTGATTTCTGCACACGGTAAGACTATCGTGGTTTACGGTACTCGTTAAGAGCGCGTCGCAAGATTTAAAAAGCCACCTTCAGGTGGCTTTTTTTATTTTTGGGGTTTGTTATTTTTGGAGACTACTGATGCGTACTCTCAAAAATTTTGTCCGCCGATGCAGCAACAAAACCTTGATAGTAACTGCCATCGGCTAGCTGGTAACGCTTGGCAAACTCATAGAAGCCACCAGGAATCACCTGGTCACCATCAGTAAATGCCACGGACACTTTGTCTGCCATCGTCGAGGATTGCTCCAAAAGAACCTCTGGTGAGCCTTTTACCTCGCCACCCGATTCATTTATCGCAAATCCTGCATCACGAAGGTGCTGGTTTACGCCAACAACCTCTGCAAAGCGATCAAGCTGGTTCACGCTCACCGTAAAGTGATTCGCGCCATAACCATGAGCGGCAAGCCATGAAGCGTACTCACTTTCTTGCGCCAGTGTTTGGAAGTCTTGATAGCTTAGATCCCACAAGCGGCCACCATATAAGAACTCAGCAGAAGTTAGCTTAGCACTGTCCACCTGCGCCACTAGCTTAGCCACGATATCTTGTAGCGATTGAGAGCACTCTTCCACTCGCAATTCGCTGATAAACACCTTAGGAAGCAGAGCATTGCTATGTTCTAGGTGAATCGCGGTCAGCTTTTTGGATTCAAAATCGTAATGGCCACTCACCTCGTAACCAAGGTCTAGAAACGGCTTAGCCAGCGTGTCGATACCGAGCGGTGCGACATTAAAGGTTCGCAGAGCAATATGGTCATTGATGAGAGACTCATCTTCTCTCAGCAAGTCATGAACCTTGTGAGCTGAAGGACATAAGCGAGTAATGTAGTCTTGCCACAAATGGTCAAATAACGCGTCAACAGTCATAACCCACTCCTTATAGTTCGATGCCAGGGCTCAAGGTCGCAGGAAGAACGGTGTTATCGCCTTCCATTGATGCCATAGGGTAAGCACAGTAATCCGCTGCGTAGAACGCACTTGGGCGAAGGTTACCAGAAGCACCTGGGCCACCAAATGGCGCATCACCGCTCGCGCCCGTGAGCTGACGGTTACGGTTTACAATGCCTGCTCGGATGTGGTCTGTGAAGTATTGCCACTCCTCATCGCGCTCTGAGATAAGACCTGCCGATAGACCAAATCGAGTGTCGTTAGCCAGTTCTACCGCTTGCTCTAGGGTCTCGTAGCGCACCAGTTGTAGCAGCGGCCCAAAGTACTCTTCATCAGGAAGCTCAGCGATATCTGTCGCATCTAGTAGTGCTGGGGGTTACGAACGCCGCATTCAAGCGTTTTGCTTCGACTAAGCTCTTACCGCCCAGCTTCACCAGTTCAGCTTGCGCTGCAATAATATGGTCAGCGGCCTGCTCTGAGATCTGCGGTCCCATAAATGGCGCTGGCTCTGCAAACGGCTCATCAATGCGAATCTTCTTAATGGCTGACACTAAGCTTTCTACTAATTGATCACCTTTTTCACCAAATGGCACATAAAGGCGTCGTGCGCAGGTACAACGCTGTCCGGCACTGATGTAGGCTGATTGCAAAATGGTGTACACCGCTGCATCAATATCACCAAACGCTTCACTGACAACAAGTGGGTTGTTACCGCCCATCTCAAGCGCCAGCATCTTTCCAGGTTGACCAGCAAATTGACGATGAAGAATATGACCTGTATTAGCACTACCCGTAAACAACACGCCATCGATGCCCTTTGAATCAGCAAGAGCAATACCGGTTTCTTTACCACCTTGAACCAGGTTAATGACACCGGCAGGCAGTCCTACCTCTTCCCACATTTTCATCGCTATTTCACCCACCAGTGGCGTTTGCTCTGAAGGCTTAAAGACTACCGTGTTCCCTGCCAATAAGGCCGGTACGATATGACCATTCGGTAAGTGACCAGGGAAGTTATAAGGGCCAAACACTGCCATAACACCAAGGGGCCTGTGACGGAGGACAATTTGGTTTCCAGCAGCTTCGCGTTGGCTCTCGCCTGTACGTTGGTGGTAGGCACGAATCGAAATGGCAATCTTACCGGCCATTGCCCCCGCTTCAGTGCGCGTTTCCCATAGCGGCTTGCCGGTTTCTTTGGCAATCGCAATGGCGATCTCTTCACTACGCTCTTTAACCTTGTCGGCAAACGCCAGCACAATAGCCTCACGCTCAGCGAACGGTCTTTTTTTCCACTCAACAAAGGCTTTGCGAGCGGAAGATACTGCCTGCTCTACCTGCTCTGGTGTCGCCGATTGACCTTCCCAGATGATGTTATTGTCGTATGGCGACAGTGACTGAAACGCATCACCGAGACCTGCCACCCAGTTACCCGAGATCCATTGAGTTTGTTGAGACATAGTGAAATTCCTTTGGTCTTTGAAATGTGGCCGCTATTGGCGGCCATCTTATGCTTATTGCGGTTTGTCTTATTGCTACTGATGTAGCGACACGCTAAATGCCTATTGCGCCAACATGCGAACCATGTCGCCCTCAGCAACATTGAGTGCATCGGCCGCTTCAGGAGACAGCAATACGGTGCCAGATTCCGCATCAAACGCTGCTTTGGCTGCAGTTGCGCGGAAGTGCTCAAATGAGGTGTTAGCAATCAGGTAGTCTTGCGAGCTGGTATGCTCAGATACCGATACCTTGGCACGGAATGAATCGCGCACCGCTTGGATGTTGCGAAGGTCACATTCCACGGTTGGACCCGCATCGAAAATGTCGACATAGTTGCGACAGGTAAACCCTTCGTTCTCAAGCAGTTTTAACGCCGGGCGCGTGTTCTCATGCACCTGACCGATAACCTCTTGAGCCTCTTTGCTCAGTAGGTTGATGTAAATCGGTAGTTTTGGCATTAAATCGGCAATAAAGCCCTTCTTACCAATACCAGTTAGATAGTCGGCTAAGGTAAAGTCGATAGAGAAGAAGTGCTCTTGAAGCCACTTCCAAAACGGTGAGTTACCTTCGGCATCGGACACACCACGCATCTCAGCAAAAATAGTTTGTGAGAAACGCTCTGGGTGCTCTGCCATCATCAAGAAGCGGCACTTAGACATCAGGCGGCCATTCAAACCACCACGAAACTCCGGACGCAAGAACAAGGTACAAATCTCGCTGCAGCCCGTGTAGTTATTACCAAACGTCAGTAGCTTCACCACGTTATTCACGTTCAGCTTCGGTGATGAATGCACCACGGTACTGATGTGATAAGAGTAGAAAGGAACATCCCAACCAATCGCACCTTCAATACCCGTTGTCCCTGCGACTTCGCCGGTTTCAGTATCGAAACCAACCATCAGGTAGCCTTCATCGGTAGGCGACGTGACATCTTGCTTAGCAAAGCTGTATTCAGAGTGGGTAATTCGGTTTGTCAGTAGCTCTTCATTAACGGGAAGAGAAGTAAAACCGTGACCTGATTCTACGGCACAAGTATGCAGTGCATCGTAGTCAGACATAGAGATAGGACGAACAACAAGCATCAATAATCCCTCCTGACGCAAACTCTCTCGGAACATCCAAATCCGAGAGAGCATCAAATAGCCGTTTTCTCGGCTGTCTGCTTAAACTAGCGTGCCAATGGCCTTGTCTAGCTTAGCTAATCCTTCTTCAACTTCTTGCTGAGTGATAACCAGTGATGGCGTGAAACGCACCACGTTGGCACCGGCGACCAGCACCATCAAGCCTTGTTGACCTGCAGCCACCAGAACATCGCGAGCGCGGCCTTGCCACTCTTCATTGAGGGCAGCGCCAAGTAGCAAGCCTTTACCACGGATCTCACCAAAGATGCCGTATTTAGCGTTAATCTTCTCAAGACCTTCACGGAACCATGCCTCACGCTCCGCAACACCTTCAAGTACATCTTTGCGAGATACTACATCAACGACCGCTTCTGCTACCGCACATGCTAGCGGGTTACCACCATAGGTCGAACCGTGAGTTCCTACCTTCATGTGGGCTGCCAGCTTCTCTGTCGTTAGCATGGCACCGATAGGGAAACCGCCGCCCAGTGATTTAGCCGTGCTTAGAATGTCAGGCGTAATACCAAGACCTTGGTAAGCGTAGAAGTTACCGGTACGACCGTTACCCGTCTGAACTTCATCAAAAATAAGCAGCGCATTGTACTTATCACAAAGCTCACGAACGGCCTGCACAAATTCAGGTTGCGGAGAAACAATACCGCCCTCACCTTGTAGCGGCTCCATCATGACCGCACAGGTTTTATCCGACATTTGCGCTTCAAGCGCGGCGATATCGTTATAAGGAATGTGTGTTACATCACCTGGCTTAGGACCAAAGCCATCTGAGTAGGCTGCTTGGCCGCCCACTGTTACCGTAAAGAAGGTACGACCGTGGAAGCCTTGGTTAAAGGCGATAATTTCTGACTTTTCAGCACCATGTACATCCGCTGCCCAGCGACGAGCAAGCTTAAGCGCTGCCTCATTTGCTTCTGCACCAGAGTTGGCAAAAGAACACACGTTCAGCAAAGCTTACTTCAGTGAGTTTCTTCGCAAGGCGCAGCGCTGGCTCATTAGTCATTACGTTACTTAGGTGCCAAATTTTGTTGGCTTGCTCAGTCACGGCGTTGACCATAGCTGGGTGGCAATGACCCAGACAGCTCACCGCAATACCACCAGCAAAATCGATATACTCGTTACCTTGCTGATCCCAAACACGTGCACCCTCGCCCTTAACTGGAATCATCTCCATCGGGTTATAACAAGGTACCATTACCTCATCGAACCACTCACGAGTTACCGCTTTTTCCGTTGTCATAACACATTCCTTCTTATTACTGCGTGTGGGTGAAAAGAGGTTTGCCTTCAAAAAGGCGACTAAGGGGAACCTTCTCTTTCCAATAGCGGAAGAACATTTTCTATCGCCGTTCCACAGATGCAGCATTGTATTTACAATTATTTAACCATAGCAATAGTGAAAAATACTTTTTAGGCGCACTTTGCGCCGAATTCAATATCGCCTTATGACTATTTATGCACCATAAATGAATTTGAATGAAGTGTTTTTTGACAAGGGGGCAAAGAAAGTTCTCACGCAAGGTTTCCACTCGCCATACATCAGTAAATGCGAATAATTTTGCAATCCCATAAGTTAAACTTATGAGAGATAAGAAAACAAAAAAAAGTGATCTAGATCGACTATTTCTGCAACAAGAAGTTACGCAAAAGCTCGTGCCCTTGCTCAGTCTTGATGGATTCTGGGTGGAATTGCACTGCGTGGATGTTGAGGCTCTTATGACGATACCCCATGATTTCATCAAATTCACCACTCTCAAGCTCGGTCCAAGCGGTCACTTCAAAGCAGTCAGGTAGACTGTCACGATCAACAATGAGCGAGTGGTAACGCGTCACGGTGAGGGGATTGTTGAGTCCTGAGAACACACTCTGATCCGTGTGTCGAATCGGTGATGTCTTACCGTGCATGACTTGTCTTGCACGTACCACCTCGCCACCAAACACCTGTGCAATCGCCTGATGACCTAAGCAGACGCCAAGCAGTGGTAATTTGCCAGCAAAGTGTTTGATCACCTCGAGCGAAATCCCTGCTTCATTGGGTGTACAAGGGCCAGGGGAAATGACCAAGTGGGAAGGGTTTAGAGCCTCAATGCCTGCAATATCAATCTCATCATTGCGTACCACTTTCACCTCAGCGCCCAGTTCAGAGAAGTACTGAAACAGGTTAAAGGTAAAGGAGTCGTAGTTATCGATGATGAGTAGCATAGCGCTCGCGGTCACATTGAGTTTGCAAAAAATAAGGCGGTATTTTGCAACATGGTGGCAGAAAGGCAAGAAAAAATAAGAAGAAAACCGCGGCGAGACCTAAGGTCCCACCGCGTATGCGTTAGATTTGATCAGAATGTATTAGCGACTTAGCTGTCGACGACGCCATCCCATAAGACCAAGTACAGACAGAGCAAAAAAACCAACGGAGCCGCCATTTATATTGAGATCAATGACAGCAGGATCATGATCTGACGAGCGGTAATGATCTTGATACTTAGGCAGATCACCTTTGTACTCATCGTTATAATCAAACAAGGTCGATTCCGCCGCATTGATGTGCCATTCGGTCGCATCAACCACGCGCTTTGATAAGCTCGGGCTAATGAGGATATGGTCTAGCGCACCTACTTCATCATTGTAAGAATAGCTCCAACCGTCAGGGTGCATCTCACCCAGCACGTTAATAAAGCCATAGTTGTGGTCGATAACAGCGCCCTGATCTCCAAACTGCTCATCTTCACCAATGAAGGTATTGCGGGCAGCGCGAATGACTTTGCCATATTGCTCAGCCGTATAGTCTGTCAGTACCAGCATTGGGTCTTCTTTGCCGTAGGCATTGAAATCACCTAACACCACCTTATGCCCCTTAATTTGAGCAAGCGCATCACCCAATGCCACTGCTGCCGCTACGCGAAATGCCTCACATGAGCCTTGCTGATCGACATCTTTACCACCTTGCCCACCCTCAGACTCGGGAGCCGCATCTTCCCAACATTTGGAGCCCTTTGACTTAAAGTGATTCACTGCCACGGTCAGCTTCTCTTTGCCCCCCTTCACCTTGAAGGTTGGTGCTAGGGTATTACGCTGATAGTTCTTACCATCTTCGATCACTTTGCCATCATCATCCAACACCTCAGGGGCGATCTGGCGCGGCATTTCTATCACGTTGACCTGCTTGAGTTTTACCTTGCTTGGGCGATAGATAACACCTGTCGTAATCGCATCGGTACCCACAGCATCTAACGCATCAATCACACCATCTTGGTTACTATCGACAGACACAAACTCATAGCGCTGTTTGCGATTATCCACTCGCGCGTTTAGCTCGTTCACCAACTGAGCGATGGCACCGTTATCACCAAAACCATTGTTCTCAATTTCCATCAACCCAATGATGTCGGCATCTAAACGCAGCAGAGCTTGTAAGATTTTCTCTTGTTGTACCTCAAACTCGCCTAGGTTACTTGCCCCGCGATTACTTCCGAAACGGTTCTCATCACCACCAAATGGTGAAGTGAAATAGTTGAGTACATTAAAGGTCGCAACGCGCAGATCTTTTTTATTCCAAGGTTGCTCCGCTAGGTTAGGCTGTTCGGTACGCGGCGTATTACGAACAAAATTATCCTTAGAGATGGTGCTGGTCACATACAAGCGATAGTCGCCATAGCTGTAGCCAATCACACCCTCGATGCCAAATAGGGTATCGTTGATACGAATGTAGTCTTCGGTGCTGCCATCTTGGTCGACATCGCTGCGACCAAACTCAGGGTAGTAAGGCACCACGCCATTGGCGGCTGGCGTCGGTGACTCGACGAATAGACGGCGTAGTGAGTTATCTTCACTCTGCGCTTTAGCCTCATCCGATCCGGCCGCGTATTTTTGGTTCGGATGCAGATTCACCCTCTCGTGAGCCAGCACCATGTTATTGCGACGAGCAGAATAGTCATAACCAAAGGTACGGCTGACGCGCATATCTAGGGCTTGCGGCAGATTCACCAACATTCCCTCGTAGCGCTCAAGGGTCTGCTCAAAGTTCTCATCGGATGCCAACACCTCAATCTGTGTCGCTACAGGCGCTGTCTGCTCGCCCTGTTTTATCCAATCTTGCTCATTAAGTTTTAGCTGTGTTTGACCGTAAAACTCTTGGATTTGCCCGCGAACACACACTACATCTCCAGCCGTAAGGCTTGGATTAGACTGGGTGTAAACATACAAGCCATTTGATGTCAGCGGGTTATGATCATCTTCTAGAGCCTGCAAATAGAAGCCTTGATTAATGCCCGTACTGACTGCGGATACCACGCCTTGAACAAAGAACTGCTCGTCCGTGATATAAGGGTAGCCATTGATGTATGGCGAGCGACTCCCCTCTCCTTGAATCGCCTGAATCGCGGTAAATACCGGGTCATTACCATTATCGAGACACTGGAAGGCTTGCGGAGGCTCAAGAGCTTCGAGCTCCCCCAGTCCGGTAAGGTCATCTTTTGCTAACGTTGCCCATTGCTGCGCAATGTAGACACTTGATGGCTGATAGGCATTTTGGTAGCGAACTAGGGTTTTATCTTTGCCGAAGGTCTCACCCATCGCACCAACCATGTCCAGAACCTGCCCATTGCTATCCAACAATGCAATAGGGTCATCACCATTGAAGTTCAGCGCTTGATGAGTTGTTGCAACCGACGTTAGCGCCAGCACTGCCTCATCAGCCTTGGAGTTTGCAAACACCAATACCGAATGCGCGGGAATGGTGTAACTCGACAGGTCGAGCGAATCCCAAGAACCATTGCCATTAGGTGACTTTGCTAGTTGATAGTCAGTCAAAGTGACATCACTGTCACCTGAGTTCGCTATCTCTACGGCTTTGTTATAGCCACCACCTTCAACATACTGAGAAATAAAAATTTCGGCGTGCGCCCCAGCCGCTAATGCGGATGAGACAGCCAACGCCAACCACTGCTTTTTGTTTGTGCGTGTCATCATTCACCTCGAATTGAATGGCAATCTGTCCGTTGCCATGATTGCACTTTGTTGTATATAAGCTTGCTATTTTCGAGACGAGTGTTGTCATTTTTATTGCAAATGAATAATGAACATTCAGTTAACTGAGATATCGATCAAATTTAAAGTACCAAGTTTGCCACCTGTGCCAAACTATCAACAGGATAAGTGAATACGCACAAAAAAAGCCCCTTGGCGAACCAAGGAGCTTTAAATTCAATGATTTAATTATCAATAGTTAAGTGCGTTACACCTATGGGCGAGCGACAAAACCCACCGCTTTGTACGCTTTCGCTAGCATCTCTGCCGCGCGAGCAGATGCCTTCTCTGCGCCTTGGCGCATCACTTCATCCATGTAAACACGATCTTCACGAATACGACGATACTCAGATTGGATTGGCTCAAGCATAGCAACGAGTGCTTCACCGACATCTTTCTTAAATGGACCGTACATTTCAACGCCAGCGTATTGCGCTTCAATCTCTTCAAATGATTTACCAGTCGCAGCAGAGTACAGACCCATTAGGTTAGAGATACCCGCTTTGTTGTCCCAATCGTGAGCAATGCGTGGTGGCGTCTCTGTGTCTGTTTGCGCCTTGTTGATCTTCTTAAGAATCGACTTTGGTTCTTCTAGCAACGTGATCACGTTTTTACGGTTATCGTCCGACTTAGACATCTTCTTAGTCGCATCTTGCAGGCTCATTACGCGTGCATTCACCGTTGGAATGTACGGCTCTGGCACTTCAAAGATCGGCGATTCAGGGCTGTAGATGTTGTTAAAGCGAGTCGCGATATCACGTGCTAGCTCTAGGTGCTGCTTCTGGTCACTACCGACTGGTACTTGGTGCGCACCGTAAAGCAGGATATCCGCAGCCATCAGCACTGGGTAATCGTATAGACCGACGTTAACATCGTTCGCATAACGCTGAGATTTGTCTTTAAACTGAGTCATACGATTCAGTTCACCCATTTGGGTGTAGCAGTTAAGAAGCCAACCAAGTTGAGCATGCTCTGGTACGTGTGACTGAACAAATAGCGTGCTCTTCTTTGGATCAACACCAACCGCAAGACAGATTGCTAGTGCGTCTAGAGTTGCTTCATGCAGCGCTTTCGGATCTTGGCGAACCGTGATGGCATGAAGGTCAACAACGCAGTACTGGCAGTCATAGTCGTCTTGCATTTGTTGCCATTGACGTAGAGCACCCAAGTAGTTACCGATACTTAGTTCACCTGACGGCTGAACACCACTTAATACAATGGGTTTGCTCATGATTATGATTCCTTCGACTTCTTGACGAGATAATTTAGGAGAATGAAAAACCGCGTTATTTTAACGCGGTTTTAGCAGTGTACTCATTGGCGAGTATTTTGCCAGTGTTTTATAACGAGGATACCCAAAGACACTGGCTTCGCGGCATTTTGAGGAAGTTAAGCGTCGATACCGACCGCTTTTAGCACGTCCGACACAATGTCAGCGACAAAATCAGGCTTGGCATTGGCAATTGGCTCACCATGGTTGTAACCATAGGTCAAACCAAATGCATGACAGCCCGCGTTGCGCGCCGCAAGAATGTCATTCTTTGAATCGCCAACCATCAGTACTTGGTCGGCAGAGACTTGTTCTTGCTCCATCAACCAGTTAAGAGCAATAGGATCTGGCTTGCGCTTCTCAAACGCGTCGCCACCCAACACATGCTTAAAGTATTTATCCAGCTTGTGCTGCTCTAATAGCTCTGGAACAAACTTTGATGGTTTGTTGGTTAGCAGAGCGACAGTGATACCGTTTGCAACCAAGGTATCCAGCGTTTGATGCACTGCTGGATAAAGGTGGCTAAGTTTATGACCACTCGCTTTATAAAAATCATCGAACAGAACACGCGCTTTCGTGAGTAGCTCTGGAGACAAGCTTGAGTCAACCTCGATGCTTTGGCTCAGCGAGCGACCAATCAAGATGTCAGCGCCATTGCCAACATAGTCACGAACTTGCTCTTCTGTTACCGCAGGGTAACCAAGCTCTTGAACCGCTTGGTCAGCCGCTAGGGCAAGGTCAGGCACGCTGTCGAGAAGCGTACCATCGAGATCGAATACAACGAGTTTAATTGTGCTCATCATGACTGCCCGTTACTTGCTTTCTACTTTCGCAAGTTCAGCGCGCATCTCGTCAATGACCTCTTTGTAATCAGGACGATTGAAGATAGCGCTACCCGCAACAAACATGTCTGCACCCGCTTCAGCGATTTCGCGGATGTTATCCACCTTAACGCCGCCATCAATCTCTAGACGAATGTTACGACCCGATGCATCGATACGCTTACGAACTTCACGCAGCTTATCTAGCGTGGATGGGATGAACGACTGACCACCAAAGCCTGGGTTTACTGACATCAGTAGAATCAGGTCTACCTTGTCCATGATGTAATCTAGGCAAGAAAGCGGCGTTGCTGGGTTAAGTACCACGCCCGCCTGACAGCCGTGCTCTTTGATGAGCTGAAGCGTACGGTCAACGTGCTCAGACGCTTCGACGTGGAAAGTGATCATGCTTGCGCCAGCTTTAGCAAAGTCAGGCACTATGCTGTCTACAGGTTTCACCATTAGGTGAACATCAATAGGAGCCGTGATGCCGTAGTCGCGCAGCGCTTTACAGATTGGCGCACCGAACGTTAGGTTAGGCACATAGTGATTATCCATCACATCGAAGTGAACGACGTCAGCACCCGCAGCGAGTACTTTTTCGACATCCTCACCCAGACGAGCAAAGTCTGCAGAGAGAATGGATGGAGCAATAAGAAAGTCTTTCATACCTAACCTCAGTGAAATGGATTGCAAGCGTGCGCAATTCTACCGAAGCGGTTGATTAAATCCTAGTCCCTAAGGAGGAGTTATTGATCTCGCGGCTCAAATAACGCCAATAATTCATCGACCTTATTGCGCCCGGCACCATTACGACTAATGGTACGTTTCACTTTGACCACATTGAGTTGAGCACCATGATACAAGCGACGCGTTAATGTCGTGTCATGATTGGAGATCAGCACTGGAATGCCACGGTCAAATGCCGCGTGCTCCGCCACATCTGCCAGCGCAGCTTGGTCATCTAAGGTAAAACCATTACCTGCATAAGAGGTAAAGTTGGCCGTATTAGAGAGCGGTGCGTACGGTGGATCGCAGTAAATCACGCTGCCTTTACGAGCGCGTTTAAAGGTCTCATGGTAACCCTCGCACACAAAGGTCGCTTTCTTCGCCTTCTCCGCAAAAAACTCCATCTCATTTTCTGGGAAGTATGGCTTTTTGTAAGAACCAAACGGTACGTTAAAGCCACCCTTTTTGTTGTAACGACACAAGCCGTTAAACCCAAAGCGGTTCATGTACAGGAATGCCACCGAGCGAAACATAACATCGTCGGTTTGATTAAACTGAGCGCGAATATCGAGATAGACTTCTTTACGATTATGCTCTGGAGTAAACAGACGTTTTGCCTCCGCAATGTATTGCTCTGGCTGCGTCTTAAGCAGATTGTAAAGATTGATAAGATCAGGGTTAATATCGGCGAGCAGGTATTGCTCATAATCCGTATTCAGAAAAACAGAGCCTGCACCAACGAAGGGTTCTACCAACTTTCTAGCGTCTGGCAGATGCTTTTCAATGTCTTCAACCAAGCCATATTTTCCACCAGCCCACTTAAGAAAGGCACGTTGCTTCTTCATTACTTGCTCTATTTACTGCCACCCCAAAAATTAAGGCTGGGGAATATATCATAATTCAAATTGTTATGTTGACCTTTCTGGTAGAAAGGTCAACAGCGCTTGGTGTAAATGTTGACTGAGTCGCCGTTAACTCGCTCACAGGCGACTAGGTCGAAAGCTTATTCAGCCCAGCGTTCGATTTCTCGTTTCACTTGGCTCATCGCTTTCGGCCAAGGACCCAGCGACTTAATCTCACTAGGCAGATTATCTGCCGCATCTCGAGCCGATTGAATGCTTGGGAAGTTATCGTAGGTAACGATATACCACTTTTCCTCACCGCGCAGCGTCGGGTAAACACGAATTGGCTTATCGAAGGTGTGCTGATTTAGGAACAGCTGCACGTCTTCCATCTCGGTCATTGCCGCGATTTGCAACGTGTAACTATTCGATGGCAGTGCATTGAGCTGGTCTCTCGCAAAAGAGAAGGTAATTGGCGTTTGCAACGCTTCGGTCTCTTCTATCTCGACCACAGTCTCTTCTGGTGGCGTTTGTGGTGAGCGAGTCGCTTGCTGAGCGCTAGTACTGGCACTATCTACCGCTTGTTGTATTTCCGTGGCTTTCTCGGCAGCAATGTCCGTTTTATCCTCAAGCAGGGCATCAACGACATCGGAGGTAATAACAACACGCTCACCTGACTCCGCTTCGCCCACACTCGCGGTTTCTGACGTTACTGTCGGAGGCAGTGCCAACGAATCATCCGTTGCTGTTAGATCATCAGGCATCTCTCGATTGGCCTTTTCTGCTTGCTCGAGCGTCGCCGCATCTTGTGGCTGATCTAGGGTCGGGATGACCGTTTGCTCGCTCGATGCTGGCTCTAGCGGCTCAACACTTGGTTTTGGTGACTGCAGGAGCCAACGGTAGCCCAAAAACAGCAGTAAGAGAATCACTGCGATTGTGGCTGCAATCTTAGCCGGCGAACCGACTAAAGAACGAATAATCACTTTCTTTTCCACCTTGTGCTCTCCTAGCGCCAAAATCTCTCCGGGAAGTGGTCTGGTATTAGTAAACGCGCTTTTGGTTCTTTTTTCAACGCTTTCATCAAGATAGCGAAGCACTAAACTGTCAAAAAACTGCTCTGCTTCCGCATCAGACAGCTCATCCACATCCAGCTCAACGGGCTTCGCTTCCATGCCATGGCTTAGCCGGGAAAGCTTGCTCGACACGGAGTCGCTAGCGGTAAACAGTACAATACTAATGTTTTGCTTCGGGGTGTGCAGGGCCGCGGTGAACAACAACCACAGTTCAGCCAGTAGTGCTTGCGAGGCATGATGAGCGTTATCTACCACAATCACGATGTTACAGGACTCCCCCTCTAAGATACGCTCAACACTGTCGTTGAGAGAGTCTGTTGTGCTGTACATCGATTGAGGAAACAACTGCCTTAAGATGTTGCCGCGATTCACCTCGTCTTCTTGATTCGCAAGACAGGTGACCAGCGATTGGTTTTTGTCGTGCGACCACGCTTCTAAAAAGCGATGTGCCAACCACGTTTTACCGGCACCGGCTTCTCCTTTGACAACAACAAAGTTCGATGCAAACTGAGTTAACAGCTGCATTCGCTCAAGTAATTGTGTCTGCGAGTCGAGTTCAAGCACTCGCAATTCGTAGGACAAACTCATTCGTTCCCTATTTACACCCATCCAAACTAAAAGAGGCCCCACAATGGAGCCTCTTCTCATATAAGCGTCATCAGCCTAACTAAGGCTTAATGCGACGACATTACTGTCGACACAAATCGATTGCTTGCTTGATCAAGTCACTTGGTACGTCAGAGACGACCTGAGCGGTACCGATAGACGTTGGCAACACCAAACGAAGCTTGCCCGAAAGCACCTTCTTATCGCGCATCATGTGCTTCATAAAATCATCGAAGCTCATTGATTCTGGTGTGTGCACCGGCAACTTGGCACGCTCAAGCAGGCTAATGATACGAGTCACCTGCTCTGGTGTAATGTCACCAAGCAGTTGTGCAGTATGCGCCGCCATTGCCGTACCTGAAGAGACCGCTTCTCCATGTAACCATTTACCATACCCTAGTTCTGCTTCAATCGCATGACCAAATGTATGACCTAGATTCAATAACGCACGAATACCCGATTCTTTCTCGTCTTGCGCGACCACCTCAGCTTTGATCTGACAGCAGCGTGCAATCGCGTAGGTCAGCGCTTGCTGATCGAGTTCATACAGCTTGTCGAGATTCTCTTCAAGCCACTCAAAGAAAGACGGATCGTAGATAATGCCGTACTTGATAACCTCTGCAATGCCAGCAGCGAACTCTCGCTCTGGAAGGGTTTTCAAACACTCGATATCGATAATGACAGATTGAGGCTGATAAAAGGCGCCAATCATGTTCTTACCCAGCTCATGGTTAACTGCAGTCTTGCCGCCAACAGACGAGTCGACTTGAGACAACAGAGTCGTTGGGATCTGAATAAAATCAACACCGCGCTGATAACAAGCGGCAGAGAAGCCGACTAGGTCACCAATCACGCCGCCACCAAGAGCAACGACCACCACGTCACGACCATAGTTGCCGGAAAGCAAATGGGTCATCACGGTGTTGAAGGTGTCTAACGATTTGTATTGCTCACCATCCGGCAATTCTAGCAGTGAGGTCTTACACCCTTTGCTATCAAGCTGTTCAAGAATGGTTTGAGCATATAGAGGGGAAACTGTGGTGTTGGTAATCACCACCACCGATTTTCCGTCTGGAATTTGGGCAAATTGAGCCGAGTCTTTGAATAACCCGGCACCAATTGAAATTGGGTAGCTGCGCTCACCAAGATCGACCGTAATCCGTTCCATGGTTTGCTCTCCTAATAAAAAAGGTTTGATTAACCTTCTTCTAGCATTTTTACGATTTGGTTGGCTACCACTTTTGCACTTTGATCGTCAGTACGAACAACATAGTCCGCCACTTCTTTGTATAGATCATTGCGCTCGTCCGCTAGGTTCTCTAGTACTTCGCGTGGGTTATCCGTTTGAAGTAGTGGACGTTTTTTGTCGCGGTTTGTGCGAGCTAGTTGTTTTTCAATAGTAGTCTCTAGATAAACAACGATACCGCGAGCAGACAGACGGTTACGGTTGTCTTTGCTCTTTACAGAACCACCACCAGTAGCAAGTACAATACCTTGCTGCTCGGTTAGATCATTAATAACGGTTTCTTCGCGCTTACGGAAACCTTCCTCGCCTTCAACGTCAAACACCCATGCGATGTCTGCGCCTGTGCGCTCTTCAATTACGGTATCAGAATCAACAAACTCCATATGAAGTTGTTGAGCTAGGTGTCTACCGATTGTACTTTTGCCGGCACCCATAGGGCCAACAAGAAAAATATTACGTTTCTCAGCCATGTTCAGCATTAATTTACAACGTTAATTCAATGACATCGCCACAAGAAAAGACCGATAAGGAGCCTCGGAAAAAAGGGCTTGTGGCACCGATTCCTCACAGATAAGTCGTGATAAGACCCGAAATTATCAAGGTAAGGTGACTTGAATGCAACTTTATTTTTAGTCATTTTCAATTACTGGCTAAATTACAATGAGTTACCAAGCTCAGCCACGATGGGTGTAGGGGTAATGATCTGTGGCGTGACAAAGATTAATAACTCATTCTTGCCGATATTCTCGTAGGTTCGTCTAAATAATGCACCTAAACCCGGAATATCACCGAGAAGCGGCACTTTATCTATCTTATTTGAAAAGGAATGTTGATAAATTCCTCCCAAAACCACCGTTTCGCCATTGTTGACTAACACTTGGGTGCCAATTCGTTGAGTATCGATAGCGACCGTTTCTCCTTCGAGGGTTTTCAGCACTTCACCAACACGGTCTTGGGTAACGTCCAAATCCAGAATGAGTCGATTGTCTGGCGTAATTTGTGGGGTGACGGTAAGCGAGAGCACCGCCTTTTTAAACTCTACCGCGGTTGCTCCACTTGAAGTGGATTTGAGGTATGGGATCTCAGTCCCTTGCTCAATGTAGGCAGATTTCTTGTTGGTGGTGATAAGTCTCGGGCTTGAAATGATCTCTGCTTTTGACTCGTTTTGCAGTGCCGAGAGTTCTAAGTCGAGTAAGGTGTTTGAACCCAGACTCGCCACTTGAAAGGCGATACTCGATGCATTGTCGGAAATGGCTGGCAGGTTTACATTCAGAATATCATCGATCTCAAGGCTCCCGTCACCAATGCCCGCGGCGGCCAGGTTACTCTCAATCGAGCCACCAATTGTCGTATTACCATTGGTCGAGCTGACACCCCAACGAATACCAAGCTCTTCAACATTACCTTCTTTGATCGTCACAACACGCGCTTCTATCTGTACCTGTTTAACTGGTACATCGAGCTCTGCAATGATCGATTTAATCACGTTAATGTTGCTCGGTAACTCACGTAACAGTAGGGAGTTGGTCCGCTCATCAATCGCGACAGAGCCTCTTTCCGAGAGCATACTCACCGCCCCTTCGCCACCGATCATGGCTGCGACATCCGAGGCATTAGCGTAGTGAATCTTGACGACCTGCGACTCGAGCTGCCCTATTTGCTCGGTCAGTCGATTCTTTTCAAGCGCTTGCTTCTCCTGTCTGTCCAGCTCAGCCTTGGGAGCAACTAGCACTACGTCCCCTTTCACTCGCTTATCAAGACCCTTCACTCTTAAGATAATGTCCAGAACGTCTGTCCACGGCACGCTATCTAATCGCAATGTGAGATTGCCTTGCACCGTATCGGATACGACTAGATTGAAATCGTTGTAATCGGCAAGAAGCTGAAGCACGTTGCGCACAGGCATATCTTGAAAATTAATCGAGGTTAGTTGCCCTTTGTTGATGGTTCCGAGCGCTTTCTCATCGGCTTTCTCTTGAGTAAGTGGAATAACGGTCACTCGAAGTTGATTCCCTCTTACGATCGTTTGGTAGTCGACAGTTTGGGTAGTGGAGACTTGAAGGCGAGCGTGTGGCGCTTCATCGAATACCTCTATCATGTTCACCAATGTGGCAAAATCGGTTACATCATAAATCGACAGCTGCTCAGCGCCCACCGAGGTTTGTTGCAGCATGATATCGAGACCATACTCAACCCCAGCGACATCCACCGCAATAGCGTTATCAGATAACTCAATAACAATGACGCCCTGACGCTTGTCATCCACCTCAAAGGATACGCGCTCTAGATTGTTGGCATTTGCCATACTAGATACCAAGCCAAACAAAACTAACGCCAGAGCAATGATTAGATATCGAGCCCCAAAATTAACGTGATACTGCACTGCCTTCTCCACTACTTCATCGCCAACTTAATCTGACGCTGATACCAACAACCTAACCCATCGGATAAGGTTTCCCCGATGATCAGCCCACTATCGGTGATTTTTGCAATCTTGCCGTTGTTCTCTCCTAGATACTGCCCAACCTCAACTTGAACCACTCGACGATTAGGCAACATCACCAGGCCACTCATCTTTCCACCTTTACTCATCACGCCTTTTACTTGCAATTCATCGAGTCGAAACCGCTCCAAACCTTGCTTAGTTCTTGCTCTAGGTTGCCAGCAACTTTTATTTCGGTCTGGCGTTTGAACAAGCGCCGTTTTGGGTAAATCAAATGGCGAGCGAGAGTGAAAACTCTTGAATTCAACGAGTTCAGCGGGTTTTAGTAAGCGCTCTGAGACGTGCTGTTGCTCGGTTTTCGCTTCCGTCATGACAATAAAACTCTCCAATGAGTCTTGATGGGCATTGCAACCACCGAGTAGCGTCGTGATAAGCCATAATGTCCACTTAGGGTTTCTCATTCCAAGCGCTCCTGAACGTATTGATAAGTCGACGCATTCACACGAAAGTGCAACGTACTACTCTCAAGGCTCACTCGCTGCCACTCGGCGTTCTCAATCAATACTATTCTTGGAAGTTCGGCAATGGCTTGTGTGTATCGACCGATATCGTCATAACTCCCAGTCAGTTCGATATCGATAGGTAGTTTGAGCAAAAATTGCTGAGGTTTTCGCTTGCCCCAGTTGATACGTGTGAAGGTCAAATGGTTATTCAAGCCTTGCTCATTCATCGCCGCCAATACGCTTGCCAGCTCTTGCTGAGCAGGTAGCTGCTTCATTAATCGCTCGTAGTGAATGGTTAAATCCTCAATCTGCTTAGCTGCAATCGGTAACATTGCTGCTCTGCGTGCGACCACCTCCAGTTCTTGCTTTAGCTGGCTCTCTTGTTGCTTGTAATAATTCAAATCTTCATAGCTAGGCTTGACCAAAAACCACGTACTCAACATTGTGGATACCAGCAAGATGAACGCGGCCAAGAGTAGCTGCGGACCTAATGACCAATCGATAATGTCGTCTAAATCGAAATCCAATGACATTAATGCTCACCATCTAGTCGTTGTTGCTCTTTCGATACCCGCTCTTGCGAAACCCGCTCTTTCAATACCCGCCCTTTCGAAACCGATAGCAAAAGAGCCTCACTATCAAGGTGAAAAGAGAGCTGAAAGGATTGGAACTTGTTTCCAAATCGTTCTCGGTTGTGAACAATAGAGTGCATCTCCACACTGTTGATCACCTTCGATTGCTCAAACCGGTCAAGCATTTGCGCGAGTACAGCCGTACTCTCACCGATCCCGCTGAGCTTAAAACTCCCCCCTTCCATACGAAGCTTATCGACATAAACTTGCTCAGGAATCAAGGTGGGGAGCAGGTTCATGACGGCAATGGTTTGATGCCGCTGACGTTGAAGCTTCTCTACATAATCCAGTCTTGCTTCCAGTGTCTCGAGCTCCTTGGTAGCAGTCGAGAGCGCTTTGATCTCATCTCGATAACCTTGGATTGCCGTTTGCAGATAATCGACTCGATCTCGCTGAGCGCTCACCTCTCCTTCCGTCCTAACCATGGCGAAGTAAGCACTAACATAGCCAACGAATGTTGCTGTGATGAACATCAGCATGAGTCTCTGGCGACGTTGATTGCGCTGCTCTTCTCGCCACGGCAGTAGGTTGATTAGCGCCATGTTAATGACTCGCTAACCAGTCAAGGCCGTTAATCGCAACGCCAAATGCTGCCGAAAAACTCGCAGGCAACCGCTCACTGCGTATACCCTTGTGGCAACTCAAGGTCGAATAATCAGCAACCTTTACCTCGCACGATAAGTGTTGAGCGACAGTTCCAGCTAACCCCTCTTCCATCGCATGCCCACCCATGAGCAGAACGCCTGATATCGAGTCTATGCCTGCAACAGACCGATAAAGCTGAAGCTGAGAGACAACTCGGCTTGCTACTGACTCAAACACCACTTCAGAATTGGATTTAAAACGCGCGGATGGGTTAGATAGCAAGGTATCTTGTGTATCTATCGACCAAGACTTAGCAAGGTCAGGCGATACGCCTGTGGGAGGAAGTAAAGTAACATGTTGATGACCAAGCTCTAAGACAGCAAAATTGGATAGGGATGACGCTTGAGTGACCAACCAACTCTGAGCACCACGTATGGCGCCATTAGTGGTATCCATCAGCTTGGGTTTAAACCCCAACTTAGCAATGATTTGACTCCAGTTGGATACCATTGATTGCTTAGTCACATGAACTCGATAGGCGTCGCTGCTCGCACCTTGCTCTGGCGCCTCTTGGACAAAATCCAGAGCGATATCATCATTAGGAAACGGCGTTTGATGATTCATCGCCTGTTCGATGGCAAAAACCTGCTCTTGCCCTTCAAGCCCGGCCTCTAAGCTCACAACCTTACTTATCACGGCACTTTCAGGCACAACTATTGCGGCGTTACTGCGCATTAACGGGGCAATCTTTCGGAGAATTTTAAGTTTCTTAACACTATCCTGATGTTTAAGGGTGTGAGGATCGGAGAAAATAGCACCACATCCGTTGAGCTCCAGATGGTTTACTAGGGTGAGGCTCACCCCATCGCGAACCAAGACAACAGCCTTGGCGCTGTGGTGACCTATATCAATCCCCGTAATCCATTTTCTTGCCATGAAAAATAACCTCAACAAATACATAAACAACGCGAAAAGGTTGAGATTGACGCTCAAATAAGCGTTAATTAACCCTATAGGTATATTTTTGTCCTAGCCTACAAGTAATTACCTACTCGTAACCTTAATTAATCAGGGAAATCTCGGTGAAGTTCATAAAGAGACTGTTGGTTTTTGCATTGATTTGCATACTCTTTGGAGTCGGAACAATTTTTGGGTTTTACTACTACGTAAAACCAGAATTGCCTGACGTCGCGACCTTAAAAGATGTCCAACTCCAGACACCAATGCAGGTGTTTAGCCAAGATGGGAAGCTGATCGCACAATTTGGCGAAAAGCGCAGAATCCCAATATCTTACGACGAGATCCCACAAGATCTAATCGACGCCCTCATTGCGACGGAAGACAGCCGCTACTACGACCACTTTGGTTTCGACCCTATCGGTATTACCCGTGCTGCGGTCGCCGTTATCGCGTCAGGTAGTGCCTCACAGGGTGCGAGTACCATCACGCAGCAGCTAGCTCGTAACTTCTTCTTATCTAATGAGAAGAAGATCATGCGTAAAGTGAAAGAGATCTTTATCGCCGTTCACATTGAGCAGTTGCTTACAAAGCAAGAGATCATGGAGCTGTACGTTAACAAGATCTTCTTGGGCTACCGCTCATACGGTTTTGGCGCAGCAGCACAGGCGTATTTCGGTCGTAACCTTGACCAGCTCACGCTCAGTGAGATTGCGGTACTTGCAGGTCTTCCTAAAGCACCATCAACCATGAACCCTATCTACTCTATTGAGCGTGCTACTCAGCGCCGTAACGTGGTGCTATCACGTATGCTGTCTGAAAAATACATCACGCAGGCTGAGTTTGATGAGGCGCGTGCTGAGCCAATTATTTCTCAATACCATGGCGCAGAGATTGAGCTAAGCGCTCCTTATGTCGCAGAGATTGCGCGCGCTTGGATGGTGAGTCGTTATGGTGAAGAAGCTTACGAATCTGGCATGCGTATCACCACCACCATTGACTCTAAGCTGCAAAAAGCGGGTCACGTAGCTGCGATTAAAAACCTTCTAGACTACGACGAGCGACACGGTTACCGCGGCGCTGAAAAAGTATTGTGGAAGGCTGGTCAAACAGCGATGACCAACGAAGAGATTGCTAAGCACCTGAGGCGTGAGCCTACCTATGGTGAACTTCGTCCAGCGGTTGTAACTGGCATTGCCGACCAATCCGCGACGGTTTATGTGAAGAGCTATGGTGAGCAGACCATCAGCTGGGAGAACATGAACTGGGCACGTAAGTTCCGAACCGATGATCGCCAAGGTGCTGCACCGAAAGCGCCGAGCGACGTCGTTGCAGTGGGTGAACAGGTTTGGGTGCGTGCCGCTGATCTTGATATCACGCCAGATGTGTCTCCAGAAGAAAAAGAGGCGCAGACTGAAGACGATCAAGTTGCTGAGTCGATTGCCATCACGTGGCGTTTGAGCCAGGTACCAAATGCAAACACGGCCTTCGTTGCCATTAATCCCGAGAACGGTGCGGTGCTATCGCTCGTGGGCGGTTTTAACTTCGTACACAGTAAGTTTAACCGTGCAACACAATCTGTTAGACAGGTGGGTTCTAGTATCAAGCCGTTTATCTATGCAGCCGCACTAGATAAAGGCATGACGCTGGCGAGCCTAGTTAACGATGCACCAATCAACAAGTGGGATAAGAGTGCTGGCACTGCTTGGCGCCCTAAAAACTCGCCACCGACGTACACAGGTCCAACGCGTCTTCGCATCGGTCTGGCACAGTCTAAGAACGTCATGGCGGTTCGTGTACTGCGTGAAGTCGGCCTGGATGAGACTCGTGATTACCTGACTCGATTCGGTTTTGATAAGTCTAAGCTTCCTCGCTCTGAGACCATTGCACTCGGTGCTGGTAGCTTGACGCCGGTTCAAATGGCACAGGGTTTCTCTGTGTTTGCTAACGGTGGCTACTATGTAGAGCCGTTCTACATCAGCAAGGTAGAAGACCCATTTGGTAAGGTTGAATTTGAAGCCAATCCAAAAGTCGTTTGTCATCAAAACTGTCCGGATATGCAAGCTCCTGAGTTCGCTACAGCGGCTACCGATGAGGCAGCGCCAAGCATTGAAGAAGCCACTAATGCATCTGAAATCGAACCACTGGATATGGCTCAGTTTAACGAAGAAGACCTAACGGAAACCAACGAGCCGCGCTACGCGCCAAAAGTTATCTCAGAGCAAACCGCGTTCCTGACGCGTGAAATGCTCTACAGCAACGTTTGGGGCGGCGGTAACTGGCGTGAAGGTACTGGTTGGAATGGTACTGGCTGGCGTGCTCAAAAGCTTGAACGTCGTGATGTGGGCGGTAAAACGGGTACCACAAACGACTCTAAAGATGCATGGTATAACGGCTATGGCCCGGGTATCGTTGCAACCGCGTGGGTTGGTTTTGATGACCACCAGAGAAAGCTTGGACGTACAACGGCGAATCCTAACTTAGGTAAAGATCAGATCACTGGTGCCGAAGCTGGGGCGAAAACCGCTCAGCCTGCATGGGTAGACTTTATGGGTATGGCGCTCGAGGGTCATGAAGTGGTCGCAAGACAGGTGCCGAATGACATCACTCGCGTGCGTATCGACCGTGACTCTGGTCTTCTCACCAACAAGACCGATGGTTCGACCATGTTTGAATACTTCAAGATTGGCACCGAGCCAAAAGAGTACGTGCAGGAGAGTCTAACGGACACCTTGTACTCGAATGATGAGTCTGGCGGTGAGAGTCTGTTCTAGATTGGACTTAACAAGTAAAAAGGGGCGCTAAGCCCCTTTTTTAACATCTAAATTTCAGCGCTATTCGCCAAGATAACTGCTAATCGATTCCGCCAACTTCTCAAAACGCGCACGCAGCGGTGAGCCAGGTCTGTACGCCAACACAATACTACGAGACGGCGTCGGATTCACAGCAGTCACATAGCACACACCATCCTTTTCTTTCTCTTTCGGAAGAGACAGTTCAGGCAGCAAAGTGATGCCTGCTCCTGCGGCGACCATGTTACGCAGCGTCTCTAAGCTGGTTGCTTTAAAGCGCTCGTCATCTCTCGCGCCAGCAGCAAAACAGAAACCTAGCGCTTGGTCTCGCAGACAATGTCCATCACCTAATGACAGTACTGTTTGCCCTTTTAGCTCATCCATCTCTACATGATCGCGCTTCGCCCAAGCATGGTCGCATGGCACGGCAATGCTCATTGGCTCGTTAAAGACTTCAATCTCTTTAAACGGTGCGGTCTCTGGCACAGAGGCGAGAACTAGGCAATCAAGCTTACCCTCTTCAAGCTGTCTGACCAATTGATGCGTTTGAGCCTCATGCAGGAATAGCTCAAGATCAGGAAACGACTCTTTAAGCTGAGGCACAATGCGCGGCAAAAGGTAAGGTCCCACCGTCGGAATAAACCCAATATGCATAGGGCCCATCATCTCACCACTTTGACCCGCAGCCATTTCGCGAAACGTTTTCACCTCTTTGAGCACACGCTTTGCTTGCTCAACCAATTGCAAGCCTGCATCGGTAAACAACACGCGACGGCTGCTACGCTCCAACAAAGAGGTACCTATCTCATCTTCCAGTTTACGGATCTGACCACTCAGTGTTGGCTGACTCACAAAGCATGCCTCTGCGGCTTTACGGAAGTGCTTGTGCTCAGCCAGTGCCACTAGGTATTCAAAATCACGAATGTTCATCGCTTACTCCGATAGAAATTGACTATCGATACCATAACAATAAACGATTAGAACTATCAAACCATTTTTTTGATAATGGTCCCAACGAAATAGAGCGATAGACGCTACTCTCTGTTAGCAACGCTAGACTCACAAGAATTTAATTATCCAGAAGGACATAAGTATGTTTGCATCTAAAGAAGGCCAAGCAGTACCTCAAGTGACATTCCCAACTCGTCAGGGTGATGCGTGGGTCAACGTAACAACAGATGAGCTGTTTAAAGACAAGACCGTGATTGTGTTCAGCCTACCAGGTGCTTTCACGCCGACATGTTCATCAAGCCACTTGCCGCGCTACAACGAGCTATTTCCTGTGTTCAAGGACCACGGTGTCGATGAAATCCTATGTGTATCAGTAAACGACACCTTCGTTATGAATGCGTGGAAATCAGATCAAGAAGCAGAAAACATCACCTTCATTCCTGATGGTAACGGCGAATTCACAGATGGCATGGGTATGCTGGTTGAGAAAAACGACCTTGGCTTTGGCAAACGCTCATGGCGCTACAGCATGCTGGTGAAAAACGGCGTGGTAGAGAAGATGTTCATCGAGCCAAACGAGCCAGGCGACCCGTTCAAGGTGTCTGATGCAGATACAATGCTGAACTACATCGCGCCAAGCTACAAGACTCAAGAATCCATCACAGTATTCTCTAAGCCAGGTTGCCCATTCTGCATGAAAGCGAAGCAAAACCTGATTGACCACAACCTTCAGTATGAAGAAATCGTACTAGGTAAAGACGCAACGACAGTGACTCTACGTGCAGTAAGCGGCCGCACGACTGTACCGCAGGTGTTTATCGGTGGTAAACACATTGGTGGCAGCGAAGAACTAGAAGCTTACCTAGGCTAAACTTCTTATCCATAAAAAATGCGGGCCAAATGGGCTCGCATTTTTGTTTTTCTGAAAGCTAATGGCTAGCTAGCAATCTCAGCAGCAATCACTGAGATCTCCACCAGCAGTGCTTCACGAGCCATATCTCCAGTCACACAAGCGCGTGCTGGCGCATGGCCTGCGGGTACCCATGCGTCCCATACCGCGTTCATTGCTTGGAAATCTTGCATGTCTTTAAGATAGATGGTCGCAGACAGCATGTGCTCTTTGTCGCTGCCCGCTTCAAGTAGCAGAGCCTCGACCTTATCGAGCATGGTTTGCGTCTGTTCAGTAATATCTTTAGTAGCATCTGCACACACCTGACCACAAAGGTAGATAGTGCCATTGTGCTTAACGATGCGGCTCATGCGCTCTTTAGTATGAAGGCGTTCAATCATAATGTTATTGCTCTTTTTTAGGCTATCCGAACGATAGGGCTGAAACAGGGAGGCCTATTCTATCGGATACCAAGCGCAAGCAACACGTGAACATTGTGACATGCTTGGCGAACCGCAATTTTTCTCCGCTACTGGTAAAAGCAAATGTTTAGATTCATCGACAGTGAGAAGTTTAGATTGAAAGGGGAAGAGATTTGAAAAGCACTAAAAAGAAAAAAGCCCCGTAGTCAACCTTGACTCGGGGCCTTCTTAGATTCTTCTAAGAAAAAGCAGTGGTACTTTAATAGACCATGCCTTTTCTTGTTTGTTCCCAGAAAAATGATCTTTTTTTAAAATTTTTCCGATCTTTTCGTTACTCGCCTATTTTTCAACAAGTTACGCAACGTTCATCTTGGCAATAATTTGCTCTACCAAGTTCACTTCCAACGCTACCTCATCACAAGCATGCTGTCGTGGACATTGGTCACAGTCTTTTAGAACTTTCTCAGGCAGCAGCGTCTTCGATGTTGGGATGAAGTCGTGCTTCATAAAGAACTCTGGCGTACGAGTCAGAACGAACACTTTCTTAATCGCCATCTTACGTGCTTTCTCTACCAAGTGCTGAACAATCGCCGTTCCCTGCCCTTGACCTTGCCAGCCCGCTTCAACACCTAGAGAGCGGATCTCTGCAAGCCCTGAGTCATACACATAGAGCGACGCACAACCAGTAACCTCACCATGATGCTCTGCGACGGCGAACGAGCCAATGTCACGCACCAGTTCGTTGCGGCTACGAGGTAGGTTTTCACCCAGGTTCGCCCAGTAAGCTACCATGCTCTCTAGCGCATCAATGTCCGTCAGGCGAGCAGAGCGAACTTTCACCGCTGAGTTATCACGCGCTGTGAGACGTTTCTCTGCTTGGTCTACCGCGTAAGCAACTTGCTTGCGGCGCTACACCACCAAGGGCATTACGTTTCTCTAGGCAGCTTTCAATGGTCAGGATGTCGTAAACATCGTTCTCAATCACTGGCGAGAACTCTTTGAGCTCTTCAATAGAGAGCTCTTCGAGTGCACAGCCTTTAGCAATCGCACTGACTACTGCAACACCTACGATATGGTGCGCTTCACGGAATGGAATACCTTTAGCAACTAGGTAATCCGCAAGCTCGGTAGAGTTTGCATAACCTTGCTTCGCCGCTTCGAGCGTACGCTCACCGTTTACCTTGATACCATCGAAACACAGCGCGGCCATTTCCATGCAGTCACTCCAAGTGTCGAGTGCATCAAACAGACCTTCTTTGTCTTCTTGCATATCTTTGTTGTACGCAAGTGGCAGAGCTTTTACTGTCATCATCATGCCAGCTAGCGAGCCGTAGACACGACCGGTTTTACCACGGATAAGCTCTAGAGCATCTGGGTTCTTTTTCTGAGGCATCAGAGAAGAGCCAGATGTCACGGTATCCGCAAGTTCAATAAAGTTCGACTCACCTGAGTTGTAGAAGATCATATCTTCAGCCAGACGCGATAGGTGCAGCATCGAGATAGAGGCGATAGACATCAGCTCCATCACATGGTCACGGTCAGATACCGAGTCCAAGCTGTTGCGAGTTGCTCTTCTGAAGCCCAGGTTATGAGCAAGCTGCTCACGATCCATTGGGTAAGCCGTACCCGCTAGCGCACCTGAACCCAGTGGGCAGGTATCTAAACGCTTAATGGCATCATCCAAGCGCGAGTAATCACGCTCAAACATCTCAACGTACGCTAAGCACCAGTGAGCAAACGTCACAGGCTGAGCACGCTGCAGGTGGGTATAACCAGGAAGAACGGTATCTTGGTGTGCTCTTGCAACCTCAACCATCTGCGATTGCAGTCTGTCGAGACCCAGCAAAAGTTGCTGACCTTGCTGACGACACCAAAGTTTCAGGTCGGTCGCCACTTGGTCGTTACGAGAACGGCCAGTGTGCAGCTTCTTACCTAGGTCGCCCACTTTGCCAATCAGTTGTTGCTCAACCCAGCTGTGGATATCTTCCGCATCCGATCTTAGGATCTGCTTTGGATTTTCCATCACTTCGAGTTTAAGCTCGTTCAGTGCTAGCTCTAGCTTCTGCTGTTCATCTTCAGTCAGAACGCCGACCGAAACCAACGCCTTTGACCAAGCAATTGAGCCAACAATGTCTTGCTCAGCAAGTCGGTAGTCAAAGCGCAATGAATCATTAAAGTCTTTGAATCTCGTATCTGCTGCTTGGGTAAATCTTCCGCCCCATAATGCCATCGTGTCTCTCCTAACTGCTCAGTCTGCGTCGCTGCTTCTGTGGTTACTTATTGTAAGAATAAACCGCTAATCTCGCTGAGTGAATTAAATGCAACTCAGTGTCTTTGTTGATAGGGTTCAAGGTACGACAATCCGAATTAAAAATAAAGTAAAAATTCACTTATTTCACATAAATATTCAAATCAATGCAATTTCAGGTTTTTGTCGCCCATTTTTATCGTCCAGATAAAAAGAAACCCATTTGATAACAAATGGGTTTCTAGATTTCAATCAGTATGATGGAGCGAAATTATTTTTTCTTTGCTTCGTTCAATGCTCTGATACGGCTTGATAGCGAGTAAAGGCGGATGAAGCCTTCAGCATGGCTTTGGTCGTACACTTCATCTTCACCAAACGTAGCAAACTCTTCAGAGTACAGGCTGTTTACGCTGCGTTTCTGAGTCACAATTGCCTGACCTTTATATAGCTTAACCACAACTTCGCCGTTCACGTCTTGTGCCAGCTCTTCCGACGCTGCCAAGATGGACTTACAAAGAGGTGTGAACCAACGACCGTCATAAACAAGGTGTGATGCTTTCACGCCTAGCTCTTCACGGAACTCAAACGATGTTTTGTCTAGCACTAGCTGCTCAACCGCACGCAGTGCTTCCATCATGATTGTGCCCCCTGGAGTTTCGTAGCAGCCACGAGACTTCATACCGACAAGACGGTTTTCAACAATGTCGATACGACCAACGCCGTGCTTCACGCCTTTCTCGTTTAGGTAAACCAGAGCGTTGTATGGCGTCATTTTCTCACCGTCAACGGCAACCACTTCGCCTTTTGCTACTTCTAGCGTTACGTATTCTGCTTGATCCGGTGCTTGCTCAGGATCCACTGTCCACGCCCAGCAATCATCGTTTGGCGCATTCCATGTATCTTCCAGAACGCCACCCTCTGTAGAGATGTGCCATGCGTTTGCATCACGTGAATAGATCTTAGTTAGTGAAGCGGTACAAGGGATGTTGCGCTCCGCTAGGTAATCTAGACACTCTTCACGGCTCACTAGATCCCACTCACGCCAAGGCGCAATCACGGTTAGGTCTGGGGCTAGGGCTGCAAACGCACCCTCAAAACGTACTTGGTCATTACCTTTACCTGTACAGCCGTGACACAGTGCGTCAGCACCCACTTTACGCGCTACTTCAACCTGAGCCTTCGCAATAATCGGACGCGCCATTGATGTACCTAGTAGGTATTTACCTTCGTAGTACGCGCCTGTTTTGAGTGTTGGGAAGATGTAGTCAGCGACCATTTCTTCTTTCAGGTCAGCGATGTAGCACTCAGATGCGCCAGATGCTTTCGCTTTTTCTTCGATACCTACAAGCTCTTCTTCGCCCTGGCCTACATCGGCGACGAACGCCACAACTTCACAGTCATAGTTCTCTTTTAGCCATGGGATGATCACTGACGTATCTAGACCGCCAGAGTAGGCAACAACAACTTTTTTTACAGATGGTTTACTCATGTCTCTCTCCTTGTCCGAGCCTGATTTTGGCGGTCAGCTTCTCGGGTTACTTCACTTTAAATTCGTTAATCGTAAATTTGGTTTACTTTCTGATAATTCAGTTTGGGACGAACTGTGTGCCGATACTCTTACCTGCAAACAATTCGACTAATTTTTCTGGGTATCGCCATGTCGCCACTTCAATTGGGCGACCTAGGTCGTTAGCCGCTTCCAGTGCAGCTTGTACCTTAACAATCATGCCATCGGTAATCACTTTGCCTTCAATCAGCGCATCTGCTTCTTGCTTAGTCAGACTTGGTAGCAGATGACCTTTGCCATCCAGCACACCGCTCACATCAGATAGCAGCACTAGTTCTGCATCCAATGCGCCAGCCACTGCCACGGCCGCTTGGTCGGCATTAACGTTCATCAGCTGACCTTGGCTATCGAGACCGATTGAGCTAATGATTGGCAATGCGCCTGCTGCTAAAATCGCTTGCAGAACCGCTGGGTTACCTGGCTTAGCATCACCTACCGCGCCAAGTTCAGGATCGAGTTCAGTCACTTCACAAAGACCACCGTCAGCAAGGCTCAAACCTACCGCATTAAGACCCGCTTTAATCGCATCACCTTGCAGTAGCTTGTTTGCAGTACCCGCTAGCGCACCCGCAATCAAAGGGATTTGATCATAAGGTGTCACGCGTAAACCTTGCTTCTTAACGGTTGGAAGGTCGAGCTTCTTCATTAGGTCATCTACCAGATAACCGCCACCGTGAACAATGACGATGCTTCGCTGCGCTTGCTGACTGTAATCAGAGATAGCCTTAAATAGTTGTCCAAGCGTATCTGAGCACGACAGTGCCGCGCCGCCTAACTTGATCACTAGTGGTGTATTTTGCTGACTCATGCTGCTCTCCTCGACTAAACCAACGCGGTTAGCTGTGCAAACTGATTTTTGATATTCAAACACTGCATCGCTTGACTCGATGCGCCTTTTAGCAGGTTATCAATCGCCGACACCACGATGATGTGTTGGCCTTGAACCTTATAACCGATATCGCAGAACGGCGTGTTCTCAACATCTTGAATTCTTGGGATAGTGTCCCCTTTAACACGCACACCTGGCTTGCCTTCGTAAGCCGATGCAAATGCTGATGCGACTTGCTCCTCAGTCACGCCATCGTTAAGCTTCATAGTGATGGTCGCCAAGATGCCGCGCTTAAAGTTGCCTAGGTGCGGAGTAAAAATCACATCACAACCCAAATGCGTCGCAATCTCTGGTTGGTGCCTGTGATTAAAAATGCCATAAGGCTGAAGGCTGACCTCGCAAAAGCTGTTGGTCATCGACGCTTTACGTCCTGCGCCAGAGACACCACTGGTTGCGTTGATCACTGGCCACATAGTGCTATCGACAAGACCAGCTTCAAGTAGCGGTTTAATCGCCAACTGCGAAGCGGTTGGGTAACAACCTGGTACTGCCACGAGCTGCGCGCTTTCAATCTCTTGTGCGTTCCACTCGGCAAGACCATACACCGCCTTGTCCAACCAGTTTTCGTGCTGATGCTCAAAGCCGTAGAAGGTGGTATAAAAGTCATCGGCTTTCACGCGGTAAGCGCCTGATAGGTCAAACACTTGGCAACCTTGCGCCAAAAACACCGGCGCCAAATCGTGGCTCACCTCGTGGGCTGTTGCCAAAAATACAATGTCACACTCGCTTGCTGCTTTTTGCACATCGACCAGCGGCTGCACGGGCATTTCAACTAAGCCTGCCAACTTACCGTGCAACTGAGAAATCGGTTTGCCTGCATCGACACTATTGGCGGACACGTACAAACCTGATAGCGTGAGCTCTGGGTGTTTGGTCACCATGAGAGCCAGCTCTGCTCCTGTGTATCCTGATGCGCCAATAATAGTGGTATTTAGCATGACTCTGATTCCGTAAGTAAGTCGATTTAACGTTGTTAGTGAAACTTGCAATTAATGATTATAAATATAGAAAAAATGCCATTAATTGATTTTTTATTCATTAATTATGATTTAATATGTGTTTTACAGTCTTAAGATTAATCTGTCAACAGTAGAAGCGAAGATAATATGCAATTACCTAGTTTTTTAGAGGTCTACAAAGGCCTTATCAGCACACCTTCGATTAGCTCCACGGACCCAAGCTGGGATCATGGCAATGAGAAAGTTATTGAGAAGCTGGCGACATGGATGAAAGACCTAGGTTTTGAGGTTGAGGTTATCGAGGTTGAACCCAACAAGTTCAATATGATTGCCAAGAAGGGACAAGGCGAAGGCGGTCTACTATTGGCAGGTCACAGTGATACCGTGCCATTTGATGAAGGTCGCTGGAGTTTCAACCCGCATGATCTGACCGAAGCTAACAACCGCTTCTACGGCTTGGGCACTGCAGATATGAAAGGCTTCTTCGCGTTTATCTACGAAGCTGTCAAGAAAATCGACTGGAGCAAACAAACCAAACCACTTTACGTGTTGGCAACCTGTGATGAAGAAACCACTATGCTGGGCGCAAGACACTTTACCGACAATGCGCCGTTCAAGCCGGATTACTGCATTATTGGCGAGCCCACTAGCCTAGTGCCTATTCGTGGCCATAAAGGTCATGTGGCCAATGCGATACGAGTAACGGGTAAATCTGGTCACTCTTCAGACCCGGCATTGGGCGTTAACGCCATCGAAATCATGCATGAGGTGTTGTACGCAATGATGAAACTGCGTGACAAGCTAGTGAAAGAGTATCACCACCCTGGCTTCGCCATCCCTAGCCCTACCCTTAACCTTGGTCATATTCATGGCGGCGACAGCGCTAACCGCATTTGTGGCTGCTGTGAGCTGCATTACGATGTCAGACCGCTGCCGGGGATCAGCTTGGATGGTTTGGATAACCTACTGCGTGATGCACTCAAAGAAGTGGAAGCGAAATGGCCTGGGCGCTTAACCATTACCGCGCTTCACGAGCCCATTCCTGGTTATGAGTGCGACCATAAACACCCATTTGTTGGTGGAATGGAAACATTGTGTGAAACCCCATCAGAAACGGTTAACTATTGTACTGAAGCACCATTTTTGCAGCAGCTGTGCCCAACCTTGGTGCTCGGCCCTGGCTCAATAGACCAAGCTCACCAGCCAGATGAGTTCTTAAGCTTTGATTTTATTGACCCGACCATAGATATCTTAGCCAAGGCAATGCGCCAATATTGCTTCGAGTGATCGATATTCTGTAATAAATTTTCAACAATTCAACCTTTTAACTCGACCAAGTGTGCGTTTTTCGTGCCAGCACGATAAATGCAAACTTGGTTTACTTTATTTGACTCGCACTAACATTTTTCGCTAGATTGTGAGGCTGATAAGGAATAACGGATGTAGTTAAATTACAAGGCAGGACGACTATGAACGAAAAATATGCCCCATTGAAGAGCAATGTTAGGATGCTAGGGCACCTGTTGGGTAACACCATCAGGGAAGCGCATGGAGACGAGATCCTAGAGAAAGTGGAGAAGATTCGTAAGCTTTCTAAATCCGTAGTACGCGCAGGCAATGAAGCCGATCGTGACATTCTCATTGAAGAGATTAAAAACCTGCCAAATGAGCAACTGACCCCAGTCGCTCGCGCATTTAACCAGTTCCTAAACCTCACCAACATCGCCGATCAATACCATACGATCTCGCGCAGCTGCGAAGCCGATGTCTGTGAACCAGACCCAATCTACACCCTATTTTCTAAGCTTAGCCAGCAAGATGTCAGCAAGTTTGACACCGTTCAGGCCGTTCGCGACCTCAACATCGAGCTTGTACTGACCGCTCACCCAACAGAAATCACTCGCCGTACCATGATCAACAAGCTGGTCAAAATCAACGAGTGTCTTTCTAAGCTCGAGCTTAACGAGCTGTCTGATAAAGAGCGCAAAAAAACCGAGCGCCGTCTCGAGCAGCTCATTTCACAAAGCTGGCACTCAGATGTAATCCGTCAGCAGCGCCCAACGCCGCTCGATGAAGCAAAATGGGGCTTTGCCGTAGTTGAGAACTCACTATGGGATGCGGTTCCTGAGTTCTTACGTGAATTTGACGAGCGCCTAAAAGGCTACCTAGGCGAAGGGCTGCCAATTGATGCACGCCCAGTACACTTCTCATCTTGGATGGGCGGTGACCGCGATGGTAACCCGTTCGTGACGCATAAAATCACTCGTGAAGTGATGCTACTGTCTCGCTGGAAAGCGGCTGAGCTTTATCTAAAAGATTTCCAAGAGCTTATCACTGAGCTTTCTATGGTTAAGTGTAACGATCAGGTTCGCGACCTTGCAGGTGACGAACACGAACCGTACCGCGCCATTTTGAAACCAGTTCGTAAGCTATTGATTGATACATTGGAAGTGCTAGAAGCACAGATCAATCAACAAGACGTACCGAACAAGCCAATCCTTGAAGACATCTCCCAGCTTTGGGAGCCGCTCATGGCTTGCTACAAGTCACTTCGTGAGAGTGGTATGGCCATCATCGCCGACGGCTCACTGCTCGACACGCTTCGCCGCGTAAAAGCATTCGGTGTTCACCTAGTACGCCTCGATATCCGTCAAGAAAGCACACGTCACTCAGATGTTATCTCTGAGCTAACGCGCCACCTTGGCCTAGGCGACTACGATCAGTGGAGTGAACAAGACAAGGTTTCTTTCCTAATCAACGAGCTAAGCTCGAAGCGCCCATTGCTACCACGCGATTGGGAACCTTCAGAGCCAGTTCAAGAAGTTCTCGATACGTGCCGAGTGATTGCATCACAATCACGTGAAGCGTTTGGTGCTTATGTTATCTCTATGGCTCGCACGGCTTCTGACGTGCTAGCTGTACACCTTATTCTTCAAGAGTGTGGCTGTAAGTTCCGCATGGACGTTTGCCCACTGTTTGAAACCCTTGATGACCTGAACAACTCAGAAGCGGTAATGAAGCAGCTGTTCGATATCGACTGGTATCGTGGCTACATCCAAAACCATCAAATGGTCATGATTGGCTACTCTGATTCAGCGAAAGACGCCGGCGTGATGGCTGCGGGCTGGGCTCAGTACAGCGCGATGGAAAAACTGGTTGAAGTTGGTGAAGAAGCGGGTATCGACATCACCCTATTCCACGGCCGTGGCGGCACAATTGGCCGTGGCGGTGCGCCAGCACACGCGGCACTGCTATCTCAGCCACCGAAGAGCCTAAAAGGCGGCCTACGTGTGACTGAGCAAGGCGAGATGATCCGCTTTAAGCTGGGTCTACCAGAAATTGCGGTCAACAGCTTCAACCTATACGCAAGTGCAATTCTGGAGGCGAACCTAATGCCGCCACCAGAGCCGAAACAAGATTGGCGCGACCTAATGGAAGTGCTCTCTGAAGTATCATGCGATGCGTATCGTAAAGTGGTTCGCGGCGAGCCGGACTTTGTTCCTTACTTCCGCCAAGCAACGCCAGAGCTGGAGCTTGGTAAACTGCCTCTTGGCTCTCGCCCTGCGAAACGTAACCCGAATGGCGGCGTAGAAAGCCTGCGTGCGATTCCATGGATCTTCTCATGGAGCCAAAACCGTCTGGTACTCCCTGCATGGCTTGGTGCTGGTGAAGCGATTCAATACTCTATCGACAAGGGTCACCAAGCACTGCTTGAAGAGATGTGTCGCGAATGGCCATTCTTCTCAACGCGTCTAGGCATGCTAGAGATGGTTTACACCAAGTGTAATATGGAAATCTCTCGCTACTACGACAAGCGCCTGGCGGATCCAGAATTGTTGCCTCTTGGTGACAAGCTGCGTGGTCAATTGCAGAAAGATATCGTTGCGGTACTGAACGTAGAAAACCACAACCACCTGATGCAAAGCGACCCATGGGGTCAAGAATCTATTCGCCTGCGTAACATCTATGTTGAGCCTCTCAACATGCTGCAAGCAGAGCTGCTATATCGCACTCGCCAAAGCGAAGAAACCGAATCAGAGCTAGAAGAAGCACTGATGGTGACCATCGCTGGCATCGCGGCTGGTATGCGAAATACTGGCTAAACGATATATTATTTTACAAAAGAGACAAAAGGTCGCACATTGCGGCCTTTTCTTTTTACTGGCATACTTACTGAGAGTTTTGTTAGTTTTTTGAAGTGGTATCGCATTCTATTCCACTTTTTGCTTATATAATTCAGATATAATTACATTTCGCTGTTCGATAAATAAAAAAACACGACGTCAGCAGCGCGGGTCACATGTTCATGTGGCTGTCTAGGTGACAAAGGCTTTAAACACGGTTATTAGTGCCCACATTTGTGCGGTGCGCTGTTCTTTTGTGCGATACACAGTGCTTTGTTAGATGCACAGCTCTTTGTAACACGCATAGCTCTTTGCGAGACAAGTAGCGCTTCGCGCGAGTTTCCCGGAATCACGGCAGATTCCAGGGCGCTTGCTCGGTGCTCACACGTTTAACCGCAAACGCACTTATAAGAACAATATAACTATTACTAAGATTTTGACCATTTGGATTTAAGACATGTCACTACCACACGTTATCCTTACTGTCCTAAGCACTCGTGACGCGACTGGCTACGACATTACTAAGGAATTTTCTGCTAGCATCGGTTACTTCTGGAAGGCAAGCCACCAGCAGGTTTACCGTGAGCTAAACAAGATGGCTGATAAAGCCCTCGTTACCTGTAAACTTGAGCCTCAAGAAGGCAAACCAGACCGTAAGGTTTACTCAATCACTGACGCTGGCCGCGGGGCGCTTGGCGAGTGGTTTGAGCAACCAACCGTACACCCAACCGTTCGTGATGAGTTCTCAGCGAAGCTAGCGGCTTGTGCAGTTCAGCCTTCAGCGGCGTTCCGCATCCAGCTCGAAGAGCTTATCGAAGAGTCTAAAAAGCTGGTTGCACACTACCGTGAGATTGAAGCGGCCTACTACGCAACACCAAGCACGCTAGAGAAGCACGCACGCCTTGAGCGTCTAACTCTTCGTCGCAACCTACTTGCACGTCAAGCATGGTTAGACTGGGCAGAAGAAGCGCTTGCTGAGCTAGAAGCACTCGCGTAATCAACCACTGATTCAACGCATAGCAAAACGCCAGTCTGCAAAGACTGGCGTTTTTTGTTTGGGACTGAAACTCTCGGTTATGCTTCAGGGCGAACGCCAAGTGTGTGACACAGTGCGTAAGTCATTTCTGCGCGGTTTAGGGTATAGAAGTGGAAATCTTTCACACCTTCACGGCTAAGCACACGCACCATGTCGATTGCTTGGCTCGCGCCCACCAATTGGCGAGTCATTAGGTCATCATCGAGACCTTCAAACTGTTTTTGCATCCAACCTGGTACTTTCACCTTGTTCATTGCGGCAAAGCGTGACGCTTGCTTAAAGTTGGTCACAGGCAAAATACCCGGAACAATCTCTACATCGATGCCAGCCGCCACACAGCGGTCACGAAAGCGCAAGTAGCTCTCTACATCAAAGAAGAACTGAGTGATCGCACGATTCGCACCCGCATCCACTTTACGCTTTAGGTTAAGAAGATCCGCTTGTGCACTCTTCGCTTCTGGGTGAACCTCAGGGAACGCGGCAACCGAAATATCAAAGTCGTGGCGAGATTTTAGCAGTTCAACTAGGTCAGATGCATACATGTCTGGCTGACCACCGCCTTCAGGAATATCACCACGCAGGGCAACGATGTTCTTAATGCCATTCGCCCAGTAGTCTTCAGCGATATCGATAAGCTCATCGCGTGACGCGTCAATACACGTTAGGTGCGGCGCTGCCACAAGGCCTGTCTCTGATTTAATTTCTTTGATGATAGAGTGCGTACGGTCACGCTCACCAGAGTTAGCACCGTAAGTCACTGAGACAAACTTAGGCTTGAGTGTTTTTAGGCGATGAACCGATTTCCACAGCGTCTCTTCCATTGTCGGCGTGCTCGGCGGAAAGAACTCGAATGAAACATTAATATTGTCCGATAGCTCAGCAATATTCTGGTTCAAAGCATCAATGTGGCCTGCGTGTGTGTATCCCATGGTCCTCTCCCTAATCACCAAGATTGGTTATCCCATCCAATCTCAGATTAAAACCTGTCTGTCTTTAAATGATGATTTTTTAATTTTTGACGTTTAGACGTCTATATGTCTACAGAATGAAATGAATGGGTTTTAAAGTCAATAGAGGGATTATGAATTTTTTTCATGTGGAGAGTTAGGGAAATTGAAGATGGGGGTGGGAGTGGTTTAGCGGGGGAATAGTTTAGATAGATAAGCGCTGGAAGTTTCGCAGCGCTGGCGCTTTACCCCTCCTAGCCTCCCGGCTACGCGCCCCGCTTGTAAGGGGAGGAACAACGGCTAGCTACGCATCGCCTATGATTTCGCTATAGGCTACGCGACGATAGGAGCGAGCCCGTCATTCTCCCCCTAATATAGGGGGAGCTAGAGGGGGTATAGCTCTTGATCTTTCTTTTGCTTTTGCTTTTGCTTTTGCTCTTAAAGCTCTCAATCAAAAAAAGCTCGACATCAAATTCAAATCCGACTGAATCGCCCCAGCCGTCACTTCACGACCGGCACCAGGGCCACGGATCACCAACGGATTATCTTTGTACCACTTACTCTCAATCGCAAAGATATTGTCGCAAGGTAAAAGGTTTGCCAGCGCATGCTCTTTCGATAGCGCTTCAATCCCTACACGAGCCTTACCTTGTCGATCTAAACGAGCAACATAACGCAGCACTTTGTCTTCACGTTGAGCCTTCTCTAAACGCTCTTGCAAGATCTCGCTAAGCAGCGTGGCTTTTTCAAAGAAGCCCTCGAGTGATAGCTCAGCAAGCTCTTCAGGCACCAAAGACTCCACCTCGACGGCGTCAGGATCGATATCGAGTCCTGACTCACGAGCCAGGATGACCAGCTTGCGCATCACATCAGAGCCATCGAGGTCTGAGCGCGGATCTGGTTCAGTTAAGCCCTGCTGCCACGCTAGGTCGACAAGCTCAGCAAAAGGTACAGAGCCGTCAAACTGCTGGAACAACCACGATAAAGTGCCAGAGAATATCCCTGAAAGCGCAACGATGTCATCACCACTTTCACGCAGGTCGCGAACGGTATGGTTTATTGGTAACCCTGCGCCCACAGTGGCATTGTAGAGCCAGTGACGACCGGTTTTCGAAAACGCATCTTGCACAGCGTGATAGTCATTACTTGGAGCAGAGCCCGCAACCTTGTTCGCTGAGATGAGGTGGAGACCATGCTCTGCGATGCTGACGTATCTTTCCGCCAGTGCCGCACTCGCTGTCACGTCTAACACCACGCCTTCATCATAGCCTTGAAGTGCCGCTAGGCGTTGTAGCCAGATGTCACCTTGGTATTCAATCGCTTCATCTTCATAGCGCGTGAGCACCTGCTGCTCGTCGATGCCATCTTCATCAAACCAATAGGTCTGGCTATCGATAACTGCGACTAAGTTGAAACTCATACCACGACGTTTCTCCAGCTCGCTTTTCTGCTCTTTAAATAGAGATAGCCAGCTTGAGCCAATATTGCCCTTACCGCACAGCGCAACCGCAACACGCTTTTGCGCTTGAAACAGCTGAGTATGGACCGATTTCACGAGAGGTTGAATATCTGATTTACGTAGCACAGCAGCAAGACTCAATTGAGACTCAGCTTCTGAAATAAACTCAACTGGCGCATGTTTAAGTTGCTGATAGAAGCCAAAGCAGTGGTTGGCATTTTTAGTCACGCCAGCGCCTACTGCGGCCAGCATGGAATAGCCTTCTTTGAGCTTAATCTCAGCTTCAATAGCCAGGTCTTGCAGCTCAGTAAGCGCGCCAGAGGCAATTTCCGCGGTATAAGCAAGGCGAAGTCGAGATTGGTCCGCCTGCGCTTCAAACGCTAACGGTGCCAATTGTGCACGCTTAAGACTATTGAGCACTTCAGTCTGCGCACGCTCAAAGTCGTGACCCGCACCAAATGCCAGTTCAATAAGCAAAACTTCATCGAGTGACGTGATGATTTTTGCGCCGCGCCCTGATGCAAGCACACGCTCAATGCGTGTTGACCCGGACTCAGGCTGATAGCTGCAGCGTAGATTCAAGTCCATCGCACTTTGAGCAACAGGCTGAAGCGTACGACTGTGCAATACAGGTGCTGCAAGACGCGCCAGTTCGCTGGCTTCATCTAAACGTAGCAAAGGCAATAGACATGCATCACTCACCACGCGTGGATCCGCGCTGTATACACCTGCAACGTCACTCCATATCGTCACGCATGACACTTCCGCCAATGCGCCAATCACAGTAGCAGAATAGTCAGAGCCATTACGACCCAGCAGCACGGTTTCGCCGCATTCACTTTGCGCCATGAAACCAGTGATCACCACACGGTGATGCGCATGCTGTGCCAATACTTCTTTGATCAGCGGGTAGGATTTAGCGCGGTCTACCTCTGGCTGAGTGCCGAACTCAGCGCGAAGGAAGGCTCTTGCGTCCTGTGCGACTGCAGGCAAATCGCTCTGTCTAAGCAGCGCAGCCAATAGGCGTGAAGACCACACCTCGCCGTGTCCTAATACCGATGCGCGCTCAGCGTCTGTGAGCGGATAGCTAAGCTCACCAAGCGTGCTAAATTCGTCGTGTAACTGAGAGACCAGACCTTCGGCTTCTTCACCGGTTAGTAGTGACTCCACCAGCTCAATCTGAAACTGACGAAGCGCCTGTAGGTGCTCGTGCGCAATGCGCCCATCTTTATTAAGCGCATCTAGAAATTCGATGAGACGGTTAGTGGTTTTACCCGCCGCCGAGACCACGATAAGGTCTTCTTCATTAGAGTAGTCTTTTAAGATAGAGACCACTCGGCGATAACATTCAGGGTCTGCTAAGCTGCTGCCGCCGAATTTGTGCAACTGCTTACCGTGTCTGTTATTCAGGGTACTGCTTTGACTCATGCCGGCTTATCCTTTAAATGCAGATGCTTTCTCAAACGCTTGGGCAAGGTCATCAATCAGATCTTGCGCGTCTTCTAGACCAACAGAGAGGCGAAGGAGCTGCTGAGAAACGCCCGCTTCGGCTAATGCTTCTTCGCCCATCGCACGGTGCGTCATAGACGCTGGGTGACAAATCAGACTTTCGACGCCACCAAGAGACTCTGCGAGCGAGAATAGCTCTAGCTCACCAACAAAGTACTTAAGCTGCTCAAAGCTACCCGCGAACTCAAAGCTCAACATAGAGCCAAAACCAGACTGCTGCTTCTTAGCAATCTCATGACCAGGGTGCTCAGGCAGACTTGGGTGATAAATCACTTTTACCAATGGTTGCGGCTTAAGAAAATCTAGGATCTGTTGCGAGCTCTCTTCATGGACACGCATACGTGCGCCAAGCGTGCGAATACCACGCAAAGTCATGTAGCTATCAAAAGGCGTACCCGTCGCACCGATGCAGTTGCCCCACCATGCGAGCTCTTCTGCGTGCTCTTCGGTTTTGGTGATCACCACACCGCCAATCACGTCAGAGTGACCGTTGATATACTTGGTCGTTGAGTGAATCACAAAGTCTGCACCAAGCTCGAGAGGCTTTTGGTACACAGGTGTCAAAAAGGTGTTGTCTACTGCTACCAGCGCACCGACCTTTTTCGCTTTTTCACACACGGCCGCAATATCGACAACACGCACAAGTGGGTTAGACGGCGTTTCAAGCAAGATAAGTTTTGGTTTTTGCTCAAGCGCAGCATCAAAGGCTTGCTCGTCACTTTGGTCGACAAAGTTAACCTTGAAGTCACCTTTTTGCGCACGCGTGTTGAACAAGCGGTACGTGCCACCATAACAGTCATGGGGAGCAATAATCGTGTCTTCTGGACCTAAGAAAGCAGAAACCCAAAGATTGAGTGCAGAGGTACCACAGTTAGTCACTACCGCGCCTTTACCAGATTCCAGCTCATACAAAGCAGTTTCTAACAAACCTCGGTTTGGGTTTCCTGAGCGGGTGTAATCGTAAGTCGGCACTTCCCCAAAGGCAGGGAAACCATAGTTAGTAGAGAGATAAATAGGTGGCACCACAGCGTGATGCTGGGTATCCGATTCGATACCAGTACGTACGGCTATTGTCGCTGGCTTCCGATTGCTCATAGAAACTTCCTTTCTCAGATCGCATGGCTAGTTGGTGTAACCACAGTGTCTACTTTTACCGGTAATATGGGAACCGGCAAACGCCACAAACGTTAAAGAATTAACATTGCATTAAAATAAATATCCACATTCGTTGCCCCACTTTACTTTCCAAAATGTGAGACGTCAACACTTCTAGACGTCTATATGTCTTTGCTTATGGCAGTAAATCCCGCTAAAATTGCAGCATTCTTATTACTACTATTTATGATTAACAGAGCGAAGGTGTGTAATGGCAGATTGGAATGGTGAATACATTAGCCCATATGCGGAGCACGGTAAGAAAAGCGAGCAGGTAAAAAAAATCACAGTGTCTATCCCGCTGAAGGTGCTAAAGGTATTGACCGATGAGCGTACTCGTCGCCAAATCAATAACCTACGCCATGCAACCAACAGTGAACTATTGTGCGAAGCTTTCCTGCACGCCTACACTGGCCAGCCGCTTCCGACCGACGAAGATTTAAGAAAAGACCGTCCTGATGATATCCCAACAGAAGCGAAAGAGCTGATGACGGCGATGGGGATTGAGTTTGAAGCGTTTGATGAAGAGTAGGTAGCATTCTATTTCTAAGATCATATCTTCAAGTTCATAAGAACTTCCTCCGCTAGCTTCTGTTCAATGAGCGTAGCAACACAGTTCTATAGATACCGTCTCCCTAAAATTATCGTCACCCCTGCGTAGGCAGGGGTCTACTCAAAGCGCATACCAAGCCTCAAGAAGATTCCTGCCTGCGCAGGAATGACGCGCGCTTTAGAGGCATCACGATCAAATTTAGTCACCCCACTAGCCGCGCGCCTGCGCAGGAATGACGCGCGCTTTAGAGTCATCACGGTTAAATTTATCGTCACCCCACTAGCCGCGCCTGCGTAAGCAGGGTCTACTCAAAGCGCGTACCAAGCCTCAGGAAGATTCCTGCCTGCGCAGGAATGACGCGCGCTTTAAAGTCATCACGGTTAAATTTATCGTCACCCCACTAGCCGCGCCTGCGTAAGCAGGGTCTACTCAAAGCGCATACCAAGCCTCAAGAAGATTCCTGCCTGCGCAGGAATGACGCGCGCTTTAGAGTCATCACGGTTAAATTTATCGTCACCCCACTAGCCGCGCGCCTGCGTAGGCAGGGTCTACTCAAAGCGCGCACCAAGCCTCAAGAAGATTCCTGCCTGCGCAGGAATGACGCGCGCTTTAAAGTCATCACGGTTAAATTTATCGTCATCCCACTAGCCGCGCCTGCGTAAGAAGGGTCTACTCAAAGCGCGTACCAAGCCTCAAGAAGATTCCTGCCTGCACAGGAATGACGCACGCTATAGAGTCATCACGGTCAAATTTATCGTCACCCTACTAGCCGCGCGCCTGCGCAGGCAAGGGTCTACTACAAGCGCGCACCAAGCCTCAAGAAGATTCCTGCCTGCGCAGGAATGACGCACGCTATAGAGTCATCACGGTCAAATTTATCGTCACCCTACTAGCCGCGCGCCTGCGCAGGCAGGGGCCTACTACAAGCGCGCACCAAGCCTCAAGAAGATTCCTGCCTACGCAGGAATGACGCGCGTTTTAGAGTCACCACAGTCAAAATGTACTAATGGTCACATAGGTAACACTTTAATCCGGTCACATAAGCAACAACCATTGCACCATTCAATAAGAAAGAGGGTCATCTAGACCCTCTTCTCGTTAAATGCGTTTGGCTTGTGCCACAACCTTAAGCCATATAGCTATCGGGTAACTCAATACGAGCCACGCCAGATTCAACCGCAGCTTTCGCTACCGCTTTAGCCACACGAGGAAGCAAACGCGGGTCCATTGGCTTTGGAATGATGTAGTCCTTACCAAAGGTCAGCGCCTCAACACCTGCGGCATTGAGTACGTCTTGTGGTACTGGCTCTTTCGCTAGCTCACGAATCGCTTCTACCGCTGCTAGTTTCATCTCATCATTAATCTCACTCGCACGCACATCAAGAGCACCACGGAAGATAAACGGGAAACACAGCACGTTGTTTACCTGGTTCGGGTAGTCTGAACGGCCTGTACCCATAATTAGGTCATCACGAACCTGATGAGCAAGCTCAGGTTTGATTTCTGGATCTGGGTTTGAACACGCAAACACGATTGGCTTGTCCGCCATTAGCTTAAGCGCTTCTGGTGGCAACAGATCAGGACCTGATACACCTAGGAATAGGTCCGCGCCTTCGATCACATCTTCTAGCGTGCGCTTATCTGTGTTGTTGGCAAACAGCTCTTTGTATTCGTTAAGATCGTCACGACGAGTGTGGATCACACCTTTACGATCCAGCATATAGATCTTCTCACGCATCGCACCGCATTTGATCAACAGCTCCATACAAGCGATCGCCGCTGCGCCTGCACCTAGACAGACAATAGTGGTTTCTTTCAGATCTTTGCCCTGAAGCTCGATAGCGTTGAGCATACCTGCTGCAGTAACAATCGCTGTACCGTGTTGGTCATCGTGGAATACCGGCACATCACAGCGCTCGATAAGGCGTCGTTCAATCTCAAAACAGTCTGGCGCTTTAATATCTTCTAGGTTGATACCACCAAAGGTGTCTGAGATGTTCGCAACAGTATCTACGAACTCATCGATAGTGCGGTGTTTTACCTCAATGTCAATGGAATCTAGACCCGCGAAGCGTTTAAACAGTAGCGCTTTACCTTCCATAACTGGCTTAGACGCCATTGGACCTAGGTTACCGAGACCTAGGATGGCGGTACCGTTAGAGATCACTGCGACCATATTGCCTTTCGCAGTGTATTTATAAACATTCTCGGCATTTTGCGCGATTTCACGCACAGGCTCTGCCACACCAGGGCTGTAGGCCAGTGCGAGATCGGCGGCTGAGTTGGCGGGTTTAGTTAATGCTACTTCGATTTTTCCAGGTACAGGGTTGGCATGGTAATCAAGCGCTTGCTGGCGAAATTCGTCAATTTGATGGTCATCGGACATGGTTAGCTATCCTGCTTTTATAAGACTGATTAGTTACTTAAGTGATGTAGTTATGAGTATATACCCAAGTGACCTCAAGACTCAGGATTCAGAGCCCTAGAGAGTGCTTATATCAAGGAAAATAACCGCAGAAATGGTAGTCCATTTCAAGGCTATTTGACGCTGAGATAAGCGCTCTCTAGGGCTCCCTTCGGGCGAGTTTGCTTGGTCCGCAGCCTGCGTTGGCGGTTTTCATCATAGAACCACTATGCTTTCAAACCACCGCCTTGGCTGCAAACCAAGCAAATCTCGCTGAACCTGAATCTTGAGGTTACTTGGGTATAAGCCCGTTTATTTTTATTCGCGTTGCTTCTAAAGGGTTACACACACAGAGTGGGTACATTTGAACGGAGAGGAGGTATCTCTGATGTTCATTACTCTGACGGACTAATACTACGCGAGTTTATTAGGCTTTTGAATGGATGGAAGGGATGAAGCGAAGAAAAAAGTAGAGATAGGTAGCACGTTATGCAAGCGGATGTTGACAGATAAACAAACAGCTAAAAAGCAAAAAGGACGCCGAAGCGTCCTTTTTTAATCTGCAAAAGTAATAATTACTTCTTGCTAGATAGAGCACCGAAACGCTTGTTGAAGCGATCAACACGGCCGCCAGTATCAACGATACGCTGCTTACCAGTGTAGAATGGGTGGCACTTGTCACATACGTCTAGGTGGATAGAATCTTTACCTAGAGTAGAGTTGAATTCGAATGTGTTGCCGCAAGAGCAAGTTGCTGTTACAGCTTTGTATTCTGGGTGGATACCAGCTTTCATGGGAAACCTCAATAATTTAGGCCGTGTCGCCATCCGATTCTAAGCCGGACACCACACGTAGTTAATAAATAGATGATACCATCGCTTTGCATTTCAATATGAAAGCAAGAAGCCATGCCATCAAGGCGCAGTATAGTAATGAATAGTGCCAAGGGAATCAACTAAAATTGCGACTTTTTTCGCCACCTTCGGTGAGCCTTAGCCGATAAATTGATTATCCAGTCTATACAAGGCGACCCATACCGTTAGAATAGACGTCTTCTTTATCAATATCGACCTAACTATGCGCCCAAATGTCGCTCGAGTGGCTCTTCCAGTCCCACTTGATAAACAGTTTGACTACCTCGTCCCTGCCCACCTTTTTCCTGTGGTTGGCGGGCGCGTGTCTGTACCATTTGGACCAAAAACGCTCGTCGGTATTGTGATGCAGTTTAGTCATGAGTCTGAGTTTCCGATAGACAAACTCAAGCCGATAAAAGCGGCGTTAGATACCGCACCAGTTTGGTCTAAGCCTCTTTTTGACCTTATCTCATGGTGCAGCCTTTATTACCAGCATCCACTCGGCGACACCTTGAGTAACGCGCTACCCGCAGCTCTTAGAAAAGGCAAGCCAGCTGAATTTGCCGCAACCGTGGAGTGGCAGATCACAGAAGCTGGCAAGAATCAATTAATGTCCGGCTTTGGGCGAGCGGTGAAGCAAGCCAAAGTCATGCATATGTTGGAATCTGGTCCGTGTTCGCATCAGCTATTTATCGACAGTGACGTCAGCACTAGCGTTCTCAAGACACTGACAGAAAAAGGCTGGATCACGTCGATAGAGAGACAAACCCAGCAAACTCAATGGCCAGAGGCGATCTGCAACGATCCTGTCGATCTTCGCTTGAATGCCGAACAGGCCGTGGCGATAGCGTCGGTCAACAGTCAGACTGAGTTTGGCTGCTACCTGCTTGAAGGCGTCACGGGCTCAGGCAAGACCGAAGTCTACCTGCAGATGATTAAGCCTATACTGGAGCGCGGACAACAAGCTTTGGTGTTGGTGCCGGAGATCGGCCTTACTCCGCAAACCATTAATCGCTTTCGTAAACGCTTTAATGTGCCCACTGAGGTTATCCACTCAGGTCTTAATGATACTGAGCGGCTCAACGCGTGGCTAAGCGCACGAGACAAAGTGGCGGGTATTGTTATCGGAACGCGCTCGGCGCTACTTACGCCATTTGCCGACCTCGGCATTATTATTGTCGACGAAGAGCACGACACGTCATATAAGCAGCAAGACAGCCTGCGTTACCATGCCCGTGACGTCGCGGTGATGCGTGCGAATAAAGAGCAGATCCCGATTATTCTTGGCTCTGCCACGCCGTCTATCGAAACACTGCAAAATGCGCTGGCAGGCAAGTATCATCATTTAATACTCAGCCAACGAGCGGGACTTGCGGTACCGACGACCAATAAAGTCATTGACGTCAAAGGTCAGTTTCTGGAAGCTGGACTATCAGCGCCACTGATTGCTGAGCTGCGCCGCCATTTAGAAGCAGGCAACCAGGTGATGTTGTTCCTCAACCGCCGTGGATTTAGTCCTGCCCTCATGTGCCACGAATGTGGCTGGACAGCAGAATGTCACCGTTGTGATGCTTATTACACCTATCACCAGTCGAGTAACGAGATCCGCTGCCACCATTGTGGCTCACAGCGCCCTATCGTTCATCAGTGTGAAGGTTGTGGCTCACATCAGTTGGTTACCGTGGGCGTCGGGACAGAGCAGCTTGAAGCTCAGCTAGAAAGCCTATTCCCTGAATACAATACCATTCGTATTGACCGAGACAGCACCAGACGCAAAGGCAGCCTAGAAGCAGCGCTCAATGCCATCAAGAACAATGAGTACCAGATCTTAATTGGTACCCAGATGCTGGCCAAAGGGCACCACTTCCCCAATGTCACACTAGTCGCGCTGCTTGACGTAGACGGCTCTCTTTATAGCAGCGATTTTCGCGCTTCAGAGCGTTTAGCACAGCTGTTTATACAGGTTGCAGGACGTGCGGGACGCGCAAGCAAGCCCGGTGAAGTGCTGCTGCAAACTCACCACCCAGAGCACCCACTGCTTCAAAGCCTGCTCCATAAAGACTATCGCCATTTTGCCGAGACCGTGATTGAAGAGCGTAAACTGGCGCAGTTACCTCCCTTTAGCTTCTTGACCCTGGTTCGCGCCGAGGCCAATAACAGCAATGACGTCGAGACCTTCTTGCGTCAGGTTCGCTACTCTTTAGAAGCTCATCCGCTGTTTGATAATGCTTGTATGGTGTTAGGTCCAACCCCTGCACCGATAGCAAAACGCGCAGGAAAAGCGCGCTGGCAACTCATGCTTCAAGTGCCCTCAAGACCACAGATGCAAAAAATCATCACCGCAGCCAAGCCCGTTATCGCGCAATTACCGCTCGCGAAAAAGGTGCGCTGGTCGTTGGATATCGAGCCACAAGATTTAAGTTAATCAGTAAAATTTGATTAATAACAAAACGATAACCACTGCGAGTTGTGATATGCTTCACAATTGTATTGCAAAATCTGTTAATCAGACCGTAACTTTCATTCGAGAAATGAATAATATTTAGTAATAGTTCATGATTATAAAAACGGATTTTGAAAATCTATTTATTAGATAAATTAAACATTTAACACAGCAATAACCCATCGCGAAACATAGCACTAAATAATAATAGTTATTCGATAGGTCTAGACATTTAAAAGAGGACAAACGTTTATGGCGACAATGAAGGATGTTGCCCAGCTTGCAGGCGTCTCTACGGCTACGGTATCAAGAGCTCTGATGAACCCAGAAAAAGTCTCATCGTCTACTCGTAAGCGAGTGGAAGATGCGGTTTTAGAAGCTGGCTATTCTCCAAATTCACTCGCACGCAATCTTCGCAGAAATGAATCTAAAACCATTGTGACGATTGTACCTGACATCTGTGACCCATATTTCTCCGAGATCATTCGTGGTATTGAAGATGCCGCTATGGAGCATGGCTATCTCGTATTACTGGGGGACAGCGGTCAGTCGAAAAAACGTGAAACCTCGTTTGTGAACCTCGTATTCACCAAACAAGCTGATGGTATGTTGCTGTTAGGAACGGATCTTCCTTTCGACATCAGTAAGCCAGAGCAAAAGAACCTGCCACCAATTGTCATGGCCTGTGAATTTGCGCCTGAGCTTGAGCTGCCAACCGTTCACATTGATAACCTGACCTCAGCGTTTGAAGCGGTGAACTATCTATCCAATCTTGGGCATAAGCGCATCGCTCAGATTGCCGGTCCAGACTCGGCATTCTTATGCCGCTTTAGACAACAAGGCTACCAGCAAGCGCTGCGCCGTGCCGGTTTGCCAATGAATCCCGCGTACACCGTGAAGGGTGATTTCACCTTTGAAGCTGGCGCTAGACTTGTTCGCACCCTCTTGGCACTGCCAGAGCCACCAACCGCAATATTCTGTCACAATGATGTGATGGCGATTGGTGCCATGCAAGAAGCGAAAAAATTAGGACTGCGTGTGCCTCAAGATCTCTCTGTCGTCGGCTTCGATGATATCCAATTTGCTCAGTACTGCGATCCACCGTTGACGACAGTCTCACAGCCTCGCTATGAGATTGGACGACAAGCCATGTACATGATGCTCGAAGTGCTAAAAGGTGCCGATGTAAGAGCAGGCTCTCGTCTTCTGGATACAGAACTTGTGATCCGCGACAGTGCGGCTCCTCCAAGAATCCTGTAGTTGGCACGATACTGACTTGCAACTTGACCTTGTGGAATTTACCATGAGGTCAGTAAGTTATTTCAATCAGAACCTATCTAAGTGGCAAACCGAGACTATGTAAGACGGGGCAAAGGCACCAGCCGCCGACCTGCAAAAAAGAAGACTTCCGGTAAAAAACCGTGGCGCAGTGGTCTGCTGGCAATTATCTTAGCCGGTGCGTTTGGCTACGGGCTTTACACGCTCAGTAATGACCCAGAGCCGCCAAAGCCACAACCTACTGTCACAAAGCCAGCTAAGCCGAAACCAAAACCAGCTAAGCCGATTCCACCGCCTCCAGAAGAGAAGTGGGACTACGTAGAAACGCTGCCAAAGCGCGAGGTAGAGGTTCAAGCGAAAGAGCAAGTGGTCTCTAAGATCCCATACATCATGCAGTGTGGCGCTTACAAAACCTTGGCTCAAGCCGAAGCTCGTAAGCTCGATATCGCCTTCCAGGGCATCTCTAGCCAGATCCGAAAAAAGAAGGCAGCAGCTGGTTTAGAGTGGTACTAGGCCCTTACAAACTAAAACGCGATGCCGAGCGTGATAAACACAAACTGCAACGTGCGAAAATCGAGCCTTGTGCCATCTGGAAAGAAGCGCAATAAGCCTTTTTGCCGTTAGACAAGTCATTACCTATAACCAGCCCCTGTTTACAGGGGCTGGTTTCGTTTAAGTCAGTCACAAGCCCTTCCCCTTGAATTCTATTCCACGCGTCCACATATCCATTCCATAACCGAATTAAAACCAATAAGAGGCAAACGTCGTGACTACTATTGTATCTGTACGCCGTAATAACAAAGTCGTGATCGCTGGTGATGGACAAGTATCCCTTGGCAACACCGTAATGAAAGGGAATGCCCGTAAGGTTCGTAGACTCTACAACAACCAAGTATTAGCAGGCTTCGCTGGCGGTACCGCTGACGCGTTTACTCTATTTGAGCGCTTTGAAAGCAAACTGCAAATGCACCAAGGTCACCTGACCAAAGCCGCGGTTGAGCTTGCTAAAGACTGGCGCAGCGACCGCGCACTTCGTAAGCTAGAAGCACTATTGGCAGTTGCTGATGAAACCGCTTCGCTTATCATCACAGGTAACGGCGATGTCGTGCAGCCAGAAAATGACCTAATTGCAATTGGCTCTGGTGGTAATTTTGCACAAGCCGCTGCGACAGCACTACTAGAAAACACAGAGCTCGACGCACGTGAAATCGCAGAAAAAGCCCTAAAGATTGCTGGTGATATTTGTGTCTTCACTAACCATCACCACACGATTGAAGAACTCGATAGCGACGCGACAGACAACAAGTAACGTCGACTAGAAATAGAATTTCTCAGGCTGCTGACGAAGTACGTCATCCCTGCATGAGCAGGGATCTATTGTTAGCAAGCACCAAGCCTTTGAGTAGATTCCTGTTTTCACAGGAATGACGTGCTTTTAAGCATGACACTGAAACTAACTAGGTCATGAGTCGAATTTCAAACTGACGAGCTTTAAAGTCAGAAGTTTTGTAAGGAATTGATTATGTCTGAGATGACTCCTCGCGAGATTGTTCATGAGTTAAACCGCCACATCATTGGCCAAGACAAAGCAAAGCGCTCTGTGGCTATCGCCCTGCGTAACCGCTGGCGTCGTATGCAGCTTGAAGAGAGCTTGCGTGTAGAAGTATCACCAAAGAACATCCTCATGATCGGTCCAACAGGTGTGGGTAAAACCGAGATTGCGCGCCGCCTAGCTAAACTTGCCAATGCTCCGTTTATCAAGGTAGAAGCGACCAAATTCACTGAAGTGGGTTACGTGGGTAAAGAAGTCGAGACCATCATCCGCGATCTTACCGATGTAGCGATCAAGATGACCCACCAGCAAGCGATGGAAAAAGTAAAATTCCGTGCAGAAGAGCAAGCAGAAGAGCGCATCCTTGATGCCCTACTGCCACCAGCACGTGACGCTTGGGGTCAAAATGAACAACCTGAAGAGTCTTCATCGAATACACGCCAGATCTTCCGCAAGAAACTGCGTGAAGGCAAGCTAGACGACAAAGAGATCGACATCGAGACTGCAGCTCCGCAGATGGGTGTGGAAATCATGTCTCCTCCAGGCATGGAAGAGATGACCAATCAGCTACAAAGCATGTTCCAAAACCTTGGTGGCGACACTAAGAAGAAGCGTAAGCTAAAGATTAAGGAAGCATTCAAAGCGCTGACGGAAGAAGAAGCGGCGAAGCTGGTTAACCAAGAAGAGCTGAAAGAACAAGCGATCTACAACGTTGAGAACAACGGCATCGTATTTATCGATGAGATCGACAAAATCTGTAAGCGCGGCGAAGCGTCTGGCCCTGATGTGTCTCGTGAAGGTGTACAGCGTGACCTACTCCCTCTAATCGAGGGCAGCACGGTTTCTACCAAACACGGCATGGTAAAAACAGACCACATTCTGTTTATTACCTCAGGTGCATTCCAAGTAGCTAAACCATCGGATCTGATTCCTGAGCTGCAAGGTCGTCTACCAATCCGCGTTGAGCTAGAAGCGCTAAGCAGCGATGACTTCAAACGCATCCTAACAGAGCCAAAAGCGTCGCTAACAGAGCAGTACATTGCCCTAATGAAGACCGAAGAAGTGGACGTAGAGTTCACAACCGACGGCATCCAGCAGATCGCAGATGCAGCTTGGACAGTTAACGAAACCACCGAGAACATCGGTGCTCGACGTCTACATACCGTTATGGAACGCCTAATGGATGAGATTTCATTTGAAGCGACAGACAAGCCTGGTTCTAAGCTGGTGATCGATTCTGGCTACGTGAAGTCTAAGCTTGGTGAGTTTGTGGAAGATGAGGATTTGAGTCGCTTTATTCTGTAGTAGCAGAGTAAATTGACACTTAAACAGAAACGGCACCCAACTTGGTGCCGTTTTTTTGTAGCACAGTCGTCACCACAACTCATGACTCAAATCCTTCCAATAAGGATTATTACTCGTCACCAGCTCATTCTTCCATGCATGGTTCCAATCACGGATTTGCTGTTCTCTAGACATTGCTTCCTCCATCGTTTCGAACCACTCATAATGAACCAATTGATTCACCTGATACTTTTTCACCATCCCCTCCGTCACACCATGTTTGTGTTTCCACATGCGCTCCGATAGGTTTGTGGTGACACCAATATAAATCACACCACGCCCTTTTGAGGTCGTGATGTACATACAAGGCTTCTTTGTCGTCGTCATTTTCTGATCTCTGTTTTTACCTTTGCCAACAACGACATCCTAACGAGTTTCAAAGATCAGATTTTCAGCGCACTTCACGCCTTTCCCAATATCATACTAATCTCATACTACGACCTTATAATTCATGCGTGTTTAGCCTGTTCTGCTTTTCCCGTATACTAAAACAAACTGTTAAATTAAAAATCGCACATGAACTCATCTTTTCGAATCTGGTTAGACGCCGCCAGACCTAAAACGCTTCCACTTGCGCTGGTATCGATTGTGACAGGTAGCGCCCTCGCCTTCTCTAAAGGAGAGATGTCATGGAGCGTGGCGGTACTCGCCCTACTCACGGCTACCTTGCTGCAAATCTTGTCCAACCTCGCTAACGATTATGGGGATGCGGTAAAAGGCACCGACAACGAAAACCGTCTCGGTCCAATGCGCGCAATTCAGTCCGGTGAAGTCACGCAGCAAGACATGAAAAAAGCGATTATTTTGAATGTGGTACTAACGATAGCCTCTGGTCTGTTTTTGGTTTTGCATGCCCTTGAATCACTGCAGAACATCCTCGCCTTTATTGGGCTGGGCGTGTTAGCCATCGCTGCGGCTATAGCCTACACAGTAGGTAACAAGCCCTACGGCTACGTTGGTCTTGGCGATATCTCCGTCTTTATCTTCTTTGGCTTACTCGGCGTCTCTGGTACCTATTTCCTGCACACTGGACACCTCGATACTCTATTGTTCTTACCGGCAATTGGCTGCGGACTACTGGCGGTTGCAGTTCTCAACGTCAACAACATGCGTGATATCGAAAATGACAGCGCGTGTGGCAAACGCACCGTCGCTGTCCGATTAGGTGAGCACAAAGCAAAGCTGTATCACTTTATTCTGCTCATGGCCGCGGTTGCGGCTTTTGCTATTTACCTGTCGGTTCAGCAATCACCGCTTTGGATTAGCCTGCCATTTGTGCTCAGTCTTGTGGTCGTTCTCAAGCATGGCAGAGCCGTATGGCAAGCCACGCAACCTGCGCAAATCGCTCCTATGATGCCTATCGTGGTGAAGTGCTCACTGGTTACTAATATCCTGTTTTCTGGAGTGGTTATAGCTCAAACTCTGATCACTTAATTGAGCCTTGTCATTGCATTGACCTATTCACCCGATATACTCGATTTATACTTTTTGTAAACTGCATAGAAGAGTCGCCATGGAATACAGTACTTCAGCCCTATGTGATATCTACTTAGATCAAGTAGACGTTGTAGAACCAATGTTTAGTAACTTTGGCGGCAGAGCCTCGTTTGCAGGTCAAATTACCTCAGTAAAATGTTTTGAAGACAACGGGGTAATTCGAGAGATGCTAGAGCAAGATGGCGTGGGTCGCGTTTTGTTGATTGATGGTGGTGGTTCGCTAAGAAAAGCGCTGATTGATGCCGAGATAGCCCAGCTTGCAGAAGACAACGAATGGGAAGGCATTGTGGTTTACGGCTGCGTACGCGAAGTAGACGAGCTCGAAGACATGAACTTGGGCATCCAAGCGCTCGCCTCTATTCCTGTTGGCGCCGCTCAGTCTGATGTTGGTGAAGTCGATGTACCGGTTAACTTTGGTGGCGTGACCTTCCTGCCTGAAGACTATGTATATGCCGACAATACCGGCATCATCTTATCTCAAGAGCCTCTGGATGTGAGTTTCGATGAAGAGTCTGATGAGGTCGAAGAGTAACTAACCTCAGTCTCGCATCGAGCAACAACTTGTTGAAATTCATAAAAAACGGGAGCCATCGGGCTCCCATTTTTTCATTAACTCTTTTTGCTATTAAGCCAGCAAAGATTAATCGTTACCGAACAGGTCTCGCGTGTAAACCTTCTCAGCTACGTCTTCTAGTTCAGGTAACATACGGTTCGAGATAATTAAATCCGCTTCCTGTTTAAACGCATCCACATCGCGAATCACGCGCGAATGGAAGAAGTGCTCTTCTTTCAAAACAGGCTCATACACAATCACTTCGATGCCTTTCGCTTTCAGGCGCTTCATGATGCCCTGAATGCTCGATGCACGGAAGTTATCAGAGCCAGACTTCATGATAAGACGATAAACACCGACGACTTTCGGCTCGCGCTTTAGGATCGACTCAGCAATAAAGTCTTTACGAGTGCGGTTCGCATCCACGATAGCCCCAATAATATTGTTTGGTACCTCTTGGTAGTTCGCCAAAAGCTGCTTAGTGTCTTTTGGTAGACAGTAGCCGCCGTAACCAAACGAAGGGTTACAGTAGTGACCACCAATTCGTGGGTCAAGTGCGACGCCTTCGATGATTTGGCGCGTATCCAGACCCAAAGCTTCAGCATAAGAGTCCAACTCGTTAAAGTAAGCCACGCGCATCGCTAGATAAGTGTTTGAGAACAGCTTCACCGCCTCTGCCTCGGTCGAGTCAGTGAACAGCACATCAATCTCTTCTTTCTGCGCACCTTCGACTAGCATGTCTGCAAACACCTTAGCGCGCTCACTGCGCTCACCAATGATGATGCGAGAAGGGTTCAGGTTATCGTAAAGCGCACTGCCTTCACGCAGAAACTCTGGCGAGAAGAAGACATTTTCTGTTCCCAGTTCTTCACGAACGCGAGACGTGTAACCCACAGGAATTGTCGATTTAATGACGATCACAGCATCCTTGTTAACTGCCAAGACGTCTTTAATCACCGCCTCGACAGAACCCGTATTGAAGTAATTGGTTTGCGGATCATAGTCTGTTGGCGTCGCCACAATCACATAATCTGCACCTGAGTACGCCAGCTCTTTATCTAGCGTCGCCGTGAAGTTCAGATCGTCACGCTTAAGGAATGCCTCAATCTCAGCATCAACAATCGGCGATTGCCCATTGCGTAACATCTCAACTTTCTCAGCATTAATATCGACCGCCACTACCTCATGATTCTGAGCCAGTAACATCGCATTTGATAGGCCTACATAGCCTGTTCCAGCAACCGCTATTTTCATTGTTCTGTCTTTTAATTTGTTTGTGATTTGTTTTCGTTGGCTTGTGCCCATACCAGATCGCCAATGCCATCTGTCGGTACGAATCCCGTAGGAGCATCGAGCATCAGTTGGCGCAACTTAGGTTGATCATAATCTTGTGCCGCACTCAACAAATCGTCAAGTAACTGATTGTACTCATCTTGCTCCATCGACACTTCGCTCGCGGTCATAATGCGATCGTGAGACGTCTTCGAAACCGAATCTCCGATAAGAAGTTCTTCAAATAACTTCTCACCAGGTCTTAAGCCAGTGTATAAAATTTCAATATCGCCATCGGGGTTATGGGTATCTTTCACCTCTAATCCCGATAGATGGATCAAGTTCTTAGCCAAATCCGAGATACGCACAGGCTCTCCCATATCAAGCACGAACACATCACCGCCTTTTGCCATTGCTCCGGCCTGAATCACGAGCTGTGCCGCTTCTGGAATCGTCATAAAGTATCTGATGATGTCTTTGTGTGTAACGGTTACTGGACCGCCTTTGGCAATCTGAGCTTTAAAGAGTGGAATAACTGAGCCGGAAGAGCCCAACACATTACCAAACCGTACCATCGAAAATAGTGTTTTATGCTCTTGCTGATAGCCTTTCGCCAGTGCCTGTAATCCGAGTTCAGCAAGGCGCTTTGTAGTTCCCATAACATTGGTAGGACGCACCGCTTTATCGGTGGAAATAAGCACAAAAGATGAAACGCCGGCGTCAATCGCAGCTTTTGCCGCTCTATAGGTACCAAATACATTATTTTGGACACCTTCCGCGACGTTATACTCGACAAGTGGAACGTGCTTGTATGCAGCCGCATGATAAACCGTTTCAACTCTGAAGTTTGTCATTGTATTGACTAGTCGTTGCTGGCTCTGAACATTGCCCATGATGGGAACTATCTCTACTCCATCAGCCTTTTGATTTAGTTCCCTCTCAATGTTATATAGAGAGAATTCTGATGCCTCAAACAAAACAAGCCTTTTCGGGCTGTACTTAATAATCTGTCGGCAAAGCTCCGAACCAATCGAGCCACCAGCCCCGGTTACCATGACAGTTTTATCTTTGATGTTTTTTCAAGCAAGGTTTGATCTGGTGCTACAGCATCGCGCCCTAGCAGATCATCGATAGCCACTTCTTTGAGTTGGTCTAACTGGAATTCACCACTGACAATATCGGACAAATTAGGAATCGTCAGCACCTCCACAGGAAAGGCTGATACATGCTCCACGACTGACTTTCTCTCACTTCTACTCGCGGCAGGCATTGCCAATAACACTTTCTCAACCTGGCCTTTTTGAATCAGCTTCGGCAAATATTTACGTCGATAAACCGTTACCCCATGAATCATGGTTTTATGCATGGCTCGATTGTCATCGATAAATGCTACAACACGGTAAGTTCCTGATTGTGAAATCAAATTATGTAGCTGACGTCCAGCACTTCCCGCTCCGTAAATCAAAACGGGTACTCTGTCTCCATTTAACAAGTTTGATACTAAATACCGAACCAAAAGGCGTGAGCCCCCGCATAACGTCATCATAAATGTGGCGTAGATAACAGGAACCGTGCGCGGTAAATGCAGTTGTAGGTAATAGGAGACCAAAACAATGGTTAATGAGGATATAATCGCCCCTGTACCAATGGTCACTATTGCCTTCATACTGAGGTAGCGCAGAATAGCTCGATAGAGGCCGGTATAAGCAAATGTTAGAACAGTCACAACGATGACAATTCCCAACAAAGACCAATATTCCTCATGCCCCCAATAGCGCTCCAGAGAGCCCATTCTCGAGTAATACGCCCCCCAAAAAGCGGCCGTAATAAATACTGCATCTACAAGAATGCTCACCACACGTTTTAGTGGTCGAGGCATTGCCCAGATAGGAGAGAGAGAAAGCACCAAATTACCTCTTTTTATGGTTCGCAACGCACAAGTTCATCTTGCCAATAGAGCTGTTAATTCGAAAACGCTGACTATTTTGAAACGCGATCACCAGCACCTTTGCCGGTTGCAGTAGCAATTATATAGCGGAAATAGAGCGATACTGTAAGCGTGTCGATCATTTCTTTGTCAGTCTTAGCGAGTTTTTCAGGTGTCGACATGTCTATGTGATTAATCTGTGCCAAACCAGTAACACCAGGGAGCACCTCATAAATCCCCAGACGTTCTCGCACCTCGATAAGCTCTGTTTGGTTAAACAGATTAGGACGTGGTCCAACGAGACTCATATCACCTTTGAGAACATTAAGCAGTTGAGGGAGTTCATCCAACTTAGTCTTTCTTAAGAATGCCCCCAGTTTAGTGATTGAGCTTCGACTGGCTAGGTGGCTCGCTACCGACTCTGTATCTACGGACATAGTTCGAAACTTGATGAGGTTAAATGGTTTTTTGTTGCGGCCTACTCGCTCCTGAATAAAAACAGGAGAGCCCGTATCAAACAGACCTATTATGGTCACAATAAGCAACACTGGCCAAAGTAAAGCCAGTCCAATAAAAGCAATTAAGAAGTCTAAAAGTCGAATCATTCTCTAATCTCATTAAGTTTGGCCATACTCTGTGCCATTGACCACGGCGCATGCCATCCAAGAGTTGATGTCAAAGACGAGGCATCAACCTGCATATCACCAAAAAGCTGCTCTATCGTTGCAGACTTACCGGTTAGCTTCCCTAACAAACGAAATAACGACACTGGAATAGGCAGTTGCAGCACTTTCTTGTTCAGCCCTTTAGCGATTGCATCTGTAAATTGACGTGTTGATACCGTTTCACTCTCAGCCGCCAAAATTATCTGGTTCGCAACTTTTTCATTAGTGGTACAGAACGCTAATAAGTCAGCAAGGTTATACACCGAAATAAAGTCGCGCTTATTTGTTGCACAGCCAAACGGTAAAATTGGGAATTTTGCCACTAAAGACTTTAACAAATTAAAATTACCCGGAGCCTCAGCGCCATAGACTAACGTTGGCCTGACAATAACCACTTCTAGACCCGTTTCCTTTGCTATCTCAAACAGAGCTTGCTCAGCTTCATACTTTGAACGAGCATAATCGTTGTGCGGATTGCACTTAGAGTTTGGATTCAGTGGAACACCTGTCGTAGCGACACCATTAACCCCGATAGAACTAACAAAAACAAAACGCTTAACCCCAGCAAGAGCAGCATCACGGGCGAGTTTAATCGTTCCGTCTCTGTTGACCTCGTAAAACTCGTTTATATCACTGGCTTTATTGTGCGCCAATCCCGCTAAATGGATGATGGCCTCACACCCCTTCAGATTTGGTAACCAGTTTGTTTCTGAGCTCAAATTCGCAACAACGGCATCTTGCATACTCGACTGAGGTGAACGCACGACATAGCGAAAGTCCAACTTCTCCTGAGCAACAAGTTCACGACCGATAAAGCCCGTCGCTCCTGTTAGTAAAACTTTCACTCTACCTCCGACTAAAACGATAGATAAATGACAAAATTGATTTTGGCATAACTCTAGGTGTCGCACGCTGAATAAAGATAAGCAGTGCTGGAATCCAACCGACAAGACCAAGTTTCACTTTGTTTACCGTCATTTCCCATTCACTTTTTATATATATCCACCCAGCTCGACGTAGAATCATTTCTCGCCCAGTACGAGCATCTACCAAACAGTCGTCAACATTCATACCATTATAACCATTCGCAATAACTCTAGACCATAGGTACCAGTCCTCCATAAAAGGTAGGTGCTTGTAGCCCCCAACACTTTGGATTACACGTTTACTGTAAATCACAGTCATATGGTTAAAGGGGTTCTTCTTTGGCACTGTTGAGCGAATATGTGACATTGAGAGAGGAACTCGACGGTGACTAATGGTCTCCAATGACTCAGCTTCAACCTCTCTTATCGCAGAGCCTAAAATAGCAAGCTCTGGCTGCGCCTTCATAATCGACACTTGCTGGGCAAATCGAGTGGAGACACACAAATCATCCGTATCCATACGCGCAACGATGTCATATTGGCATTGCTCTAAACCGTAATTAAGCGCGCGCCCAAGGCCTACGTTTTCTTTCAGTGGGTACACATTAAGCGGAAGCTCATTCTTCCACTTAGTTACAACCTCCTCAAGAGCATCGCCAATCGGACCATCAATAACCAAGACAATTTCCGTAGCGGGCAGTGTCTGATTGAAGAGGCTTTCGAAACATTCATCCAAGTAGTGAGGAGACTCTTTATGATACAAGGACATCAGCACCGAAAAACCATCCCCTCTATCATTTCGATGCTTACTATCGTTACAACTCATTCTTAATTTCATCTGCAAGGTAAAGTGACAGCGCGGCGATTTCTACACCTGTATTTGTGTAGCTATGCTCACTAAATACAGAAGGCGAACAAATATGAACATTTCCAATATTTGGCAGCGAAAGCGCTTCGTCCAATGAAGAGAGATGTTCTCGTAAACTACCCGAGAAATGAGCTGCCGACCAAAGCCATGGGGCTGTTAGCTTTCTCTCCACGTTTACAGACTCGGTATACGGAGTCAGCTTTTCTACAACTTGAGCTAAATGCTGCCTAAACACATCGAGTTCATCCTCAGAGATAAGCAGACTTGCTTCTTTGTCATTAACAACATTGGTTGACTCTCTTTGCTCAAAAACAGCCATCAACGTATAGGTTGATTTACTTAACTGCCAACCAAAGAGGTGATTAAGGATCACAGCCACCACATCTGGATCAAACATCTTCAAACTGAACATTTGTTTAATCCGATTGAGCCCTGACGATGCACCCAGTTTAGACTTGTAGCGATAGAGAGAGAGCTCATTTTTCATTGAAAATGCAGAACCGACATAGAAGATGGCGCTATGCTCGCCTACCTTGGTCGTAAAGCCCGATTTAAAGTATCCGTGCTTCAAAGGAGCGGTACATAGCCTTGCGAAAGCGTCTCTATATTCCGGCTTAACTTTAATCTTCCCAATAAAACCCATCGGGTGATCGATAAAACTTGTAGACGTTTTCACAGGCAGCTTGAGCGAGTCAATCACTCCGTTAGTACCTAGCCCGCCAGCAGTGATGACTACACGATCTGCCTCTAGCTCGAACGTCGTGCCCTCTGAATCAAATTTGATGCGCTCAATAGGTCCGCTATCCGATTGAATAGATTCAAGATTGCGCACAAGGCCATAAAACTCGACACGACTATCAAGCTTAATAACTCGTCGATGATTGGGATAATATATTGCATCTAAATCCGGTAACTCTGAGGAAGACAGTGCTTGCTGCTTTGCAGAATTTAAATCATTCGATTCATCATAACCAAGCGCCTTTGCTGCCTTGTCCAGATAAGGCTCAGTTCTAGCTAGAAGCTTCAGCATTTCGGGGTCGCTAATATTAGAGCGCTCAAACGCAATCAAGCCATTATGCCAAAGATGACTTGTTCCTCCTTTGCCATAGCAATAAGTAGGAACAGAAGAAAGCGACTCCTCACGCTGATGATCATAGGCAAAGCCGCTTCTAGGCCCTTTATCTAACATAATGACGCGGTGTGTCTCGACTAGATTATTTGCCAGTACGTTGCCCGCAATGCCTGAGCCAATAACAATCACCGTTGGCTTTGACTGCTTTTCACAGGCTTGAGGCTCTGGCATATCTACACCAGAAACCAGTGTGGATAATTTTGATGTTTCGACTCGGGAGTCTAACATCATCTCTGCACGAGCAGAGCCGTTGACATACATAGGGTCCGAAGAAGGAGAAGGTTCACCGCCAGAACCGCCACCGCCCCCTTTTCGAATAGAAAATAGAACCTTTACTAGCTTATTGAAAATGCTACCGAATGGCGTTTCATTCCAAGCTTTAAATATAAAGTTGATTTTCCCGCTGCGATGATATCGATTTGGGCAATCGTCATTGTGTTCATACTTCGCACCATAGTCCGATAGGACCTGTTCCCACGTTTTTTCTGGAGCTTGCGTGACGATGAATCGATTTACCTGTTGGCTGCCGAAACTCTTACATTGCAGCAGCTTATCAAGAGCTTCGCACAGATAACTAATGTGAACATAATTACAAGTTCTATTCTCAGCAGGCAAAATTACTTTTGAGTGTGCTAAACAACGTTGAATAAACTGCCCCCAGCTACCGCCACCCAATACAACCGTAGGCTGAATAATAGCCACATCAATTCTAGGGTTTTTACTCGCCAGAGTCTCAATAAGGTGGGATACCGCCAGTTTTTCTTGAGTATAAATATCACGCGATGGTGAGGGTGCAGTCTCTTCATTAACAGTCTTGTTATTGACTCTGTCATACTCAACGATAGAGCCTAAGAACACTAACTTACTGATACCATTCGCGACGGCATAATTGAAGCAAGATTCAATTATTTTGAAATTGTCTTGGTAACGGGGATCAAAAGCAAAGTTAACTAGCACATCATCATTAACACCGCGTTCAGTAGAAGCTCGGTGACTAGAAAACAGTGTATGACGAGACACTTCGACGATGTTATGTGCGGTGGAACGCTTATACCAACTACCGATAAAACCATTGACACCAGTAATATGAATTTTCACTTTACTTCTCTTCTATAAGTGGTTGATAAAAAGAATCGAATCTGGATTGCCAGCTGGCATCTTTGGCTATGCTTACTTGCTTCTCGCGATCGTAGGCAAGCTCTCGATAATTTCCCGACGAATCGACAATGGTTACAACATCTTCATAATCTTTAAAAGCAGGGAGGTTTGTAGCGATGACAGGTTTTGCACTTGCTAAACACTCCATAAACTTCGCAGGTACAATACCTTTGGTAAACTCATTGACCTCATAAGGCAAAACTAACACGTCGGCATTCACCAAGTACGCTGCCAGTTCCTTGTATGATACAGGTGGTATCAACTCTATTTTCTCTGAAAGTTTATCTGCGACGCTAACATCAACCTTTCCGATAACAGTCATCGTTTGACCGTCTCGTTCTGCCAAATTATTGAGCAAGTCTATATCGTTATCTTGGCGTAAATGCCCATAAAAATAGAAGGCGCTTGACTTACTAACTTCATCTCCGCGAAAGCAAGAGTGAAAATATTCAAAATCGACTCCAGGTGGCACTTGAATCGTATCCTGCCTGACTTTATTGTGCTTCGAATAGAGAAAATCGGAGTCAGCGATAACCACATCGGCGCTATGCAATAAATTGGTTTCAAGCTCTTTTGTCTTAGCCGTACGAGCTGGGTGGTAGTCATAATTTTGAACACAATCGTAGATAACCTTTACTTCCTGACAGTGTTTCTTGAGATAACTAACAATGTCTCGCGTCAAAATAGTCGGTTGATACAAATGGACGATTAGCGTTTCATTGCGTCCGGTATAGCGTTTGAAGCACTTAGGAATGAGTATATTCCTATTGATCCATTTAGCCCCGACAACACTTTCCGGTAAGAAAATCGGACTCGCTATTCGAACTAACGTAGAAGAGTTTTCACCCTCCTTTGCCGAAGAGCCACTGGCAGACGCAAGAAGCCTTTTGAGCACATAAGGTATTTCTGTCAATTTGGGCATGCGCATGCCGAACTTGTTAAAGTACGTCGTGTCATGTCCACGATGTGAGTATTCTGAAGCAAATATCTGATGTCTTTGCCACAAGTAATCCCAGTCAATCTCTGAAAGAAACAAAACTTTACTAGTCAAAATTTGAGCTTCCTCTTTGCAGATGACAGATTCTTCTATAACTATCAGACCACTCATTATAAGCATTTTCAGGGACGGAAACCTGAGTCAAACTCATAATATCTTCAGGAAGCGTCTCACCAATAACAAGCTGCTTTAGATAAGGTTTATTGCCTGGAAACGGGCCATTACCAAAGTACCCGATTGGCTTACGATACTTGAGCGCATCAAAGATCATCGTGCTATTAATTGACAATAATCCCAAGCAGTTCTTGTCTTCGAGAAGGTCTTTATTTGAATACTCATGGCTCAAGAACTCAATTCCTGCCCAATACTTATTCATGGTTCTCATTGCCTTAAACTCTTGTCCGACCGCTACCGGGTGAACCTTAGCCACAATCACAACATCCGTTGGCAGGCTTTTACGAAGAATTTTTAACAACTCATATTGATCGGGCATCCACCAGGCATTATAAGATGTTGATGCCTCGGGCCTAAAGTGGAGAGGAAAAACGAAGAACTTCTTGTTAGGCGCTGCAGTCTTCATCAACTTTTTCGCTCTGACTGCATTGACGACCTTCATCATTTTTAATCTAGCAAAGCACAAGTAAGACAAACTGACATCGGCAAGTTGAAACGAGTTTCTTCTGAACTTGAGCGACATTCGAAGCCTATTGAAACGCTCAGCGTTAAAGTACCCACTTATTACATGCTTATTGACGTTAGTTTTCATATAGTCAGGTACGGAGCTCTGTAGCTCCTCCTGAGTAACTTGCTCATCAATTGCAGCGTCTATCGCGGGATAAAATGGCTGTCCATCTTTGTGTATTTCGCAGTAGCCGCCTACTCGCGCTAACATGTAACCGCGGTAAGAAAAATCATCTAACTTGGCCAGTTCAGCAAATACATGACAGATGGTGGTCGTTGGCTGTTCATAGACAAAGGTCACTTGTTCTTGCCCAGCATATTGCTCAAGCAACCAGTCATAGCAATACCAAAAATAGCTTTCTAAATACTCTAAATCACTGCCTACCGTACCCCAGTACTCCCAACGATCGACATCTGAGCAAAATACAGTATATGGAATGCTTGACCTACCACTTACCCTAGGCAGACAGCTTCGATCAAACTCACCATCTAGTAAGCATTTATCGGGGAAACCTTGGTAGCTATCGGCAAATAAGGTTTTAGCCATATTGGACTCCCAAAGAATCTCAACATGTTTACCTGCAGCTACTAAAGCATCGATCTCTGAATCGATGATTCTTTTCCACTCCGGGCTGTGGTTCAAAAAGAAAATATACCTCATTAGTGAGCCTCCCTCTTAATATCAATACAAATCCCAACCACTGCATGTAATCGTACCAAGAGAGCAAATACAACAGAAATTAGAAGACCTAAAACAATAGAAACTAGACCATCTTGGCCCATATGAACCAAAAAGGTGCTTGCTAATAAAAAAACAGCCAGACGCGATATATCTATCATTAAGTTAGCTTTGTCTTTTTCACGAGCATAAACAACTGTGTTCATTAGAGTCACCAGCGACTGAAGGCTAAATACCAACCATAACAGCCAAAAGTTGGACTGGTATTCCAGATACTCTACTTTATCAATAAACACAAAAATGTAGTCTATCAATATAAAACTGCCCAATGATAGAACTAGCACAACGAGAAACACCTTCTTAATTATAAGATTCATGCATTTCATCAAGCTGTTATAATCACCATCTTGCACTGCTTTGATTAGCCGTGGGTAGTAAATTTCGAGCACACCCGTATCTATAAATGATGCTAATGAGCTTGCAATTCCCAAGTAGATAGCATAAACAGCAACAATCTCTAAGCCTGAGTAATACTCAATTAAGTAACGATCCAGAAAGTATGTACTTCTCGTCGCCATCGTAGCTAAAAATATCAATACAGTTGCTTGTGCGCCACGAACAAACCATTCTTTTGAACACATATTCCTGATGCCATGCCACCAGTCAATTTCACGAAGAAATAATATAGACACAACCAAAGAAAACACGTTGCATAGCGCCCATACATGAATAACAGTGTCGAATGTGACATTGCTATTCATAAACATGAGCATTACACAAATCATGGACCAACTCACTCCTCTTAAAAAGAGAAGAAAATTAGATTGAATATATTTACCTAAAATAACTTTGAGGCGAGATACTTCTTGGATCAAGTGTTCCGTTATCAGAATTATAGAGAAGTAAGCCACATTGACATCAATAGCTTCCACCCATGCAGTAATTGATATGAATACTAACAGTGAAAGGGCATATAGTGCGCACTGACTAACAAACACACTACTAATGTCTGTACCTTTTAACACCTCTCTATGCGCGTATCGGTAAAACTCCAAGCCCGCAGCAAACATCATATAACTAACCGTTGCGGAAAAAATGACATAGCTACCCATGTCTTGATTAGTTAAATACTTTGCAGCGATGATCAAAAACAGAAATCGAGCACCTAATAAAGCCGCTCTTAATCCGATATTAAATATAGTATTCATGCGCGCTAAAGATAACTTAATTACGAAACAATTCTCTCAACATAAAAAGCCTCTGCCATGGGAAGCCCGTGACAAGCACCTCTGATGCATGCCAATGCGTTGACAGACTCAATGCTACGACTATGTGGAGCAGCTCTCATTTCCTCTTTGTAGCAAGCCAATGCCGCTAGTTTACGATCCCACTGTTTCGTGATATCCACGATTTTTTGTGGCAGGAAAGCAGGAGCCGATTTGGAGTTCCACTCTGTTGCAGACAACACTTCAAAACAATAGATCTCCTTTACACTGCACCACGCTTGCGGGCGACAGGCGGTCATCACTGCTTTATGTGTGATCTGATGATCCACATTTAGATCACCAGAAAAATGCGTGTACACAATGTTTGGAGATACTTCTGAAACTACTGCTTCAATTTGCTTTGTCACCGATAGCAATGGAACACTGTCCATTTGGTTATCAGGAAAGTCAAACCTATACGCTTTTTTGACACCTAGCAGAGACAATGCTTTGTCCGATGCAGTATGACGCTCATCACTTCCGTCACTACTGCCGCGCGCACCTACGCCATCAGTCATGAAGACGACAAATACGTCGTCTCCATTATCAACGTGCTTAGCAATGGTACCAGCACATCCTAGCGCTTCATCATCAGAGTGCGCTGCAACAACCAGTACCGTGTTTTTATTCGCCACGTTCTATGTTCTCCCAAGAGGTCGCGTCACCAAAATCAACATCCACTTTGACCGATTTTCCGATTAGCTCCTCAAAGAACTTCGGTGGCAGCCCATACCCAGGGCGTACTCTACGGATATGCTCTCGCGTAATCTGTTCACCCGCTTTCAACGGTTTTACGAAGTAAATGGAACGTCGAAACTTCATACTTGCTTCTTCAACCGGCTTACGCTCGTAGCCTGCTTTACCAATTGCTTTCCAAGCAGATTCGGTATCCAAGCACAAGGTCTTCAGTTCTTCAGGCTCAAGAGAGAACTCAGAATCAGGACCTTTATCTTCACGGCTAAGGGTGACATGCTTTTCAATTAGGCTTGCTCCCATGACAATCGACGCAACAGAAACGGCTGTTCCTAGTGTGTGGTCAGACAGTCCAACAACACAATCAAATTCTTTAGCGATATCTGGAATGGTCGCAAGGTTGGCTTGATCAACGGGTGACGGGTATCCACTAATACAATGCAAAACAACCAACTCTTGACACCCATTATCTCGTGCCGTGCTCACTGCCTCAGCGATCTCTTCGTAGTTTGCCATACCAGTAGACATAATCATTGGCTTACCCGTCTGAGCAACGCGCTTGATTAACGGCAGGTCAGTCAGCTCAAATGAAGCAATCTTATAGGCGGGTGCATCGAGCTCTTCAAGTAAATCAACAGCTGTTTCATCAAATGGCGTGGAGAAAACAGTGATCCCCACTTCTCTCGCTTTCTCAAACATAGCTTTGTGCCACTCGAAAGGTGTATGCGCCCATTGATACAAGTCGTAGAGTTTATATCCATCCCAAAGGCCACCCTCGACCTGAAAGTCTGGTTTATCACAGTCGATGGTCATCGTATCCGGGGTGTAAGTTTGAAGCTTAATAGCGTCGGCACCGGCACGTTTCGCCATTTCTATCGTTTCAAACGCTCTATCGATCGAGCCATTATGGTTTGCAGATAACTCAGCAATGATGTAAGGCTTGCTGTTTGGGCCAATGGTGCGCCCTTCAATTTTAATTTCTTTCATATTATTTACTCAAATCACTCTTCACGATACTCACACGTGCGTGCAATTGGCCATGTTCATCTATCTCTGCTTGACTGAACTCTAAACGAAAATCACCATGCTCCAAAAACGCCATCGGATAGGTTTCGGCATCTAACATGCGAATATGGTCATATACGTTGGTAATATCCCCTTCACTTGGCAGTACACTCTGCTCCGGCGTTCGTCTTTTAAACAAGGTTACTTCACCTTCTTGCTCTTTCGGCTCAGGCTCATCAGTGGCAATATCTCGGGCCAGCTCAAACATTAACGGTGCCATTCGATGGAAAATGTCTTGTGCCGTCCCCTCTAGCGAAAGCGGAAGTTTACGATAAACAGGGCCAGCATCTAACTCACTTACCATCCTAAGTGCACTAAGTTTGGTTTCAGTGTGGCCTCTTACAATCAGGTTTTGTAAAGGACTGCCACCTCGCCCATAAGGAACATCGGCCATGTGGAAACAGACACACTCCCATCGTTCAAGTACTGCACTTGGTACAATCCAACTCCAATGAGGGAAGAAGATATAACGTGGGTTTAACTTCTCGAGTAATTCTAATGTCAGCTCAGTATGATCGGTAACCAAATGCCAGTTACCAGGAAGCGTATCTTTCACTTTTTGGAACTGTTCGATGTTCCAAGGTTTTATGGTGGCGACAAGGTAATTATTCGACGTCATATTCTGAAATCTCGAGTTTGTATGTTTTCCCACGATGGTGAAAAAACGCAGGAAAATTATCATTATCAACAGTACGTAATAGATCAAACTGTTGCTCTAGCGTTTTCTCAATCGACAACTCACTATCGCGAGGAGTACGTCGGGCGTAAAAAGATTCCACGCCACGCTGTTTGATAGGCGTAATACTCTGAGAGTCATTTAGAAACTTGATGCACAGCGCGAGTGTGGCTTGTCCTTGTTTAGCTCTCCACTCATGGTATAACTCATTTCCAGTAAGTGAAAAGCTGTCTTGAAGCCAAATATCACCGCTGTCTGCAGCTTCTGATGCTTCTATCAAACAAATGGGGATATCATGTTTCCCTTCAAGGATCTGCCATGCCACCGGTGCAAAGCCTTTACCTTCTGGTAAGGCACTTTCATGCACGACGAGATTTAGCGCACTTTTTTTCAGATTTTCCGGACTCACCAATTGAGTACAGCCAATAAAAAAACTGACGTCACTTTGAACCAACTGATGCTGATTGCGTGCAAAAGTTACGCCCAGTCCCATCTCTTTGCAAGTCGTCACCAACTGTTCTGCATACGGGAGTATCCACGAGTCATTATCAACCAATACATTGACTGTGTTTATGTTCTTCATTGCGTTAAAACTCCTACCACGCGTTGAGTGCCGAGCCCATCACTCACTTTAAAACAGCTTGCGACCATTTTACTGTATGTGTTCGTATCAAAAGTCTGATGTAACTGCGCTTTGATGATGTCTGGCTGATCAAAGAGTTCAAAAACAGAAACCGCACCAAATTGGTTGAGCATCGACAAGATAGTCTTTTGATTGCTCGCAAAAGCAACCAGTATGCTTGGAAGACCCATTGCGCAACGCTCCCAAGACGCCGTCCCCGCTGCGCCAAAGCACACGTCATGCTCAAGCATTAGCTCAGCAACGTTAGACACGCCAGAAAGGAGCTCTACGCGACTATCGGATCCAAATGCTTGCTTTATCGCCTCACGATGAGGGGCAGTAGGACCTAAAACAACGGTGATTTTTGAAATTGAAGATTCCGGCTGTATGGCATCTAACACCATCGCCGTCACATTAAGGTGATCAGTCCCCCCCATCATCACGAGGATACGCTTGGCAGTCTCATCAAAGCCCAAACGACGAACATCTCTAGCTTCAGAGCTTAATAAAGCAAACTCAGGCCTAAGCAAGGCAAATTGAGTGCCTAGCATTAATTGACAATGCTTGGGTACACGTAAGGAATAATCCGAATCTAAACGCATAAATGTCTGATCTAAAAGATAGTCACACTCGTGGTCTCTATCTGCTAAATCATCAATAACAAAAATCTTCGTTGTGTCAGAGTGCGCTTTAACTATCATGTGCCACACCCTGTCGATACCGTAATGATCGACAATCATCAAATCCGGAGCTTTCTCGAAATATTGCTGGCTCATTGCGATGGTTTGTTTTGCATCAGCTTGTTGAGAGCCTCCCAACCACTTTGAGTGATCGAGTGAACCCTCTTCGTCTTTGCCGTCGACAGGGAGAAGCAGTGCTGTAAACTCTTCATTTTCAAGATGACGAACAATGTTTCCATCATGATCTTTACAGACGAAGACAATCGTATGCCCTGCTGCTCTCAGCGCCTTAGCGAGTGTCAGACACCGCATTACATGACCTGTGCCGATTTCTATACCTGAATCAGCTCGAATAACAATATTCACTCAAATGCTCCCTGTGAGTGAAGCACATGGTACATCGCCTCCGCTCTAACCCAATCTTCAGGCGTATCTATGTCTTGCACAAAGTGTCTAGGTAGCACTATCGGAGAAGTGGTGCCCGAAAAAAGCGGGCTATCTTGCAGAAATGCTTGTGCCGTACCCCAATACACTTGTCCGGCATCGTGAAACATCTCTGGTAAATCTTGAGAACGTGTCATTCGATGTTCGGGTTCATTCAGCTCCAACATCTCTGCGTCGTTTACCCTGGCAGCTCGCTGAATAGGAAAAGGAAAGGACGTCACTGTCACGGCATAATCGCCGCCGCTTGTTTTCAAGGTGCTCAGTCCTCGATTAAGCGTTTTTGAGGTCACAAACGGCGCGGTTGCGTAGATACAACAAGCCTCACCATCAGAGATTTCGAGCCTACGCAACGCATCTGCAACCACCGCATTAGTCCCCGTGAAATCATCGGCTAGCTCCGGTGTTCGAATAAAAGGAACGTCAGCGCCATACTCTCGGGCAACGTCCGCGATCTCCTGGTCGTCAGTAGATACAACTACTCTATCAAAGCAACCTGCGCCCAACGCCGCTTCAATCGAGTACGCAATAATAGGCTTACCATGAAACAGTTTAATGTTCTTTCGAGGGATCCTTTTACTGCCACCTCGAGCTGGGATAACGGCTATTCTCATCATTGCTCCACTAAGATTTTCTTCAAGATCTGAACAACCTCATCTTGCTGTAGTTCGGTCATGGCATGGAACATAGGAAGGGAAATAGCTTCTTGGTAGTAACGCTCTGACTCTGGGTAGTCACCAAGTCGGTGACCTTTCGCTTGATAGTATGGCTGAGTATGCACCGGGATATAGTGTAAGTTCACACCAACTCCATTTGCGCGGAGTGCATCGAACACCTCGCGATGCGACAGCTTAATTTCATCGAGTTTTAATCTGATGACATATAGATGCAGACCCGAGTAGGTGTTCTCAAGTTGATGAGGAAGCACCACCGGCAAGCTAGCCAATTTTTCGTAGTAACGCGAAGCCAATCGATGGCGAGCAGCAACAAATTCATTGAGGCGCTGCATTTGTGTAACACCAAGCGCCGCTTGAAGCTCGGTCATACGATAGTTAAAACCAAGATCGACCTGCTGATAGTACCAACCTCCATGGCTTTCACCAACCATTTGCTCGGTATCACGCGTTATACCATGACTGCGCAGAAGCGCCATTTTATCGGCAAGCACTTTGTCGTTAGTCACAGCAGCACCGCCTTCGGCAGTCGTTACTATTTTTACGGGGTGGAAGCTAAATACCGTAATATCAGAGTAGAAGCAATTTCCAATCGGCTCATCATGGTATCGACCACCAATAGCATGCGAAGCGTCTTCAATAATCTTGAAGCCATACTCTTTAGCCAAAGTAGATATCGCTTTCATGTCACAAGGCTGACCGCACAGGTGAACAGGGACAACAACTTTAGGCAAAGTGCCATTTTCTTTCGCAGCAATCAGTTTTTGCTCTAGCTTGATCGGGCACATATTGTAAGTCGCAGGGTCAATGTCGACAAAATCGACCTTAGCACCACAGTACAAACCACAGTTGGCTGAGGCGACAAACGTCACTGGTGATGTCCATAACCAGTCCCCCTCACCCAGCCCTAACGCCAAGCATGCCACGTGCAGTGCAGATGTTGCACTATTCATTGCAAGCGCATAATTCGCTCCGGTGTGAGTCGTCAATGCTTTCTCAAACTCTGGTACTTTGGGTCCCTGAGTTAGAAAATCAGACTTAAGAACCTCAAGCACTGAGTCAATGTCTTGCTGGTCAATATCTTGTTTACCGTAAGGAATCACGTTCTTTCTCACACCGTAAAATTAGGGTCTACATGCTCGCGAACCAATTCACGCAAGCTTTCCACGCTTTCCCATTCAGTATTGGTACCTGAATTGTATTTAAAGCCAAATGGGACTTTTTGCGCTTTATGGTGGTTCAGGTACTCATCCTCTGTATAAGTGAATGATACTGATGGCAATATCGCGTAGTAGCGACCAAGATCGATCGTATTGAGAGAGTCGGTATCTGTGATCATCTCTTCATGCAGCTTTTCACCTGGACGAATACCGACAACCTCTGTCTTGCATTCTGGCGCTACCGCTTCTGCTACATCTAGAATTTTGTATGACGGAATCTTAGGAACAAAAATTTCACCGCCTAAATGATTCTCAAGCGCATACATCACCATGTTGACACCATCTTGAAGGGAGATATTAAAACGTGTCATCTCTTCGTGAGTGATCGGGAGAACCCCTTCTTCCTTCTTCTTCATGAAGAAAGGAATAACTGAGCCACGAGAGCCCATAACGTTTCCGTAGCGAACAACACTAAAACGAATATCTTTTGAACCTTTAATGTTGTTTGCAGCGGTAAACAGTTTATCTGAGGCGAGCTTTGTCGCACCATAAAGGTTGATTGGCGCACAAGCCTTATCGGTTGAAAGTGCAACGACATCTTTCACACCGCACTGAAGCGCTGCTTGAATCACATTCTCAGCCCCGTCAACGTTAGTACGGATGCATTCCGTAGGGTTATACTCAGCCGTATCTACTTGTTTAATTGCAGCAGCGTGAATGATGACGTCAACACCTTCACAAGCCTGGATCACTCTGTTCTGATCTCGAACATCGCCAATGAAAAAGCGTAATTGCGGGTAGTCTTTGTGTGGATACTGTTGCTTCAATTCAAACTGCTTTAGCTCATCACGAGAGAAAATAATAATTTTCTTTACATCCGCATAGCGTTCTAAAATAGTTTTTATAAATTGCTTACCAAACGACCCAGTGCCGCCAGTGATTAAAACTGTTTTATTATTTAGCATTCTTGTTGACCTGTATTAAAAGGTGTTCACGGTAGCGAGCTGATCCATGGAAACGAGTACCAATATGCATGGCATGCTCCGATAAATCAGCGCCACGTGGGGTACGTGAAAGTTTCTAAATACGCTACCGCCCTAGGTTTACGCTCCCAAAGGTCGGTTCGTCCCCCTCACTTTCCAGCCGCAGCTAATATCGTCGTTGTCGGTATGCTACGGACAGAAAAAACATTGTGGGATTGTACCTGAGTGAGAGGAATGACGCGACTGTTTCACCAAGCACTAAAGTGATGAGGTCTTTTCCCCTTCTCCCCCAAAGTATAGGTTTTGTCGTTAAGATATAACAGAGAGATCCGAACAAGCACGTTTTATACTCTCGGCAAGTTTTTCTTTGCTCTTGTTATCGCCGTGTATCAAGTGAACTTGCTTAAGCTGGCTTGAGCAACCTAAAACGAATGCGTGTAGGTCCATTTGATCGGCATGGGCCGAGTAGCCTGACATTGAATGAATTTTTGCGCTCACCTTCACGGTTTCACTATCAATCTCTATATGATGTTGACCGCTTTGAATCGCCCGCCCCAACGTCCCGCTCGCTTGATAGCCACAAAACACCACGTCCGTTCGCTCATCGGGTAGTAGTGCCTTTAGGTAATCGGTAATACGCCCGCCTTGGCACATTCCTGATGCTGCGATCACGATCGTAGGTTCACCGCTTGCAGCGAGGCGATTCACGATTCGCATATGGTCACGATGAGAATCGACAACCACGCATTGCTCAAAATTCAAGGGATGTCGACCACTTTGGACATGTTGCTTCGCCTCTTTAGTCCATAACTTCCGGTATTGCCGATACGCCTTAGTTACCTTGGCTGCCATTGGAGAATCGAGAATAATCGGTAAGCGACTGCTTACTTCATTATCGAACAGCAGCTGTTCGAAATCATAAAGCAGCTCCTGAGTTCTACCGACGCTGAAGGCTGGAATGATAATGGTGCCACCATCATTTAAGCTACGGTCAACAATCTTTCGTAAACGCTGGCTGCGAGTAGCGGGGCTTTCATGACGCTTATTGCCGTAAGTCGATTCCAAAAATAGGTAGTCCGCTCGCTGTGGCGGTTTTGGATCTGGCAACAAAGGCGTTTGAGCAGGACCGAGATCACCAGAAAACACCACAATCTCATTATTGGGCAGTTTGATCTCGACATACGCGCTCCCTAAGATATGCCCAGCATGTTGAAACCTGAGGTAAGTGAAATAGTCATGGCGAGTATCTTTCACCGGCACCCACTCTTGGTACCGAACCGGTCGTAAATGCCGAGTAATAAGCTCCAATATACGACCCCGCGCTGCAGCTTTAAGATTGAGCTGGAGTTTCAAGCCATCTTCTAGCATCAGAGGCACAAGATGCGCTGTCGCCTCGGTGCAGTAAATGGGACCGCGGAACCCTGCGGCAAATAACCATGGCAGGCGACCAATGTGGTCTATGTGGGTGTGAGTGAGCACTAACGCGCGCACAGAGCTCAATGAAAAACTGATATCCAGCCTCGAACCTAGTGCATCTGCACCTTGGAACAGACCGCAATCAATAAGAATCGAGCTGCCGTTAATACTAAGCTCATGACAAGAGCCAGTGACGGTATCTTTACCGCCGTGGTGAGTGACAAAGACACCCTCTGTTAATTCCATTTAAGTTATCCCCTTCCTCTAATTAAACGAGCTAGGATCTAAGGATTAGTACCGCCATCCAACACCGCATCTCTCATTTGAGAGTGACCATTCACTTCAATGTCATTTTTTCTGCAAGTCGCCATCACCGATGCACAACTGCTCACATATCGAATTATGCACCCGTAGACATTTGATTGTCATGATCATGAAAAACCCTTGTACAATAAGGGATCAAGACCGCACTTTTTATGTGGTCACGCTTCCATTTTGCACGCCACGATTAAATTGTTGCACGTACCCTGTCGTACTCTACTACTATTGATAGTAAGGGAATTAACAGAGGACACAGAGTATGGAACTCACTCTAAAATATGCTTTTTTTCGACATAAGAACCAAACAAAAGGACGTACTATTGAGTCCTTAGTGATAGCGCTCGCCATTCTCTCCATGACAGTGTTGGTCACGGCCAGTGAGCTATACATTATTTTACCTGCATTAATCGCCACATTTTTTTGCGTGGGCGCCTTCTGGTTTTTTAGACGTGCTGAAGAAATTCGCAGGTCGATGCCGCAGTAACCTGACAGTCATTCGTGATAATGATCACAATAAATAAAACTACGTGAGGTCTGCCCTCTGGACCTCACCACTCACCATAAGATTATTTTTCAACCAGTTAGCTTTGCTTTGCCAAAACTACCCTCTCAGCTCTGATTTGCAAATCTTCGGGTTCGTCTTAACCTAAATACAGGATTGGCGACCAGCACAAGACGCAATATAAACCTTGATTCATAAAAAATAACATAGTGAATATTGCCGACAGTGCACGAAGAAAAGACGTAAAAAATAACGCTTCCGCACAACAAACACTCTGGTCGCAATATTGCAGCACGGACAGTTGGATTCTATATGGCATGGCAAATGATCAGTGTGTTGGTGGGCACGTTTATAGCGTTGCTCGTCGCACATAAACTCGCCCCTCGACTCGGCTTGGTCGATACCCCAGATATTCGTAAACGTCACAAAGGACAGATACCACTGGTTGGTGGCCTCGCTATAGGATTCGCCCTTTGTAGCGCATTAGTGTTAATGCCCCAACTTATCCCCTACCAAACTCTATTTGTCTTGTCGGTCGCGGCACTAGTATTTCTTGGGGTGTTAGACGACCGTTATGACTTAAGCTGTCGCAGCCGGCTCATAGTACAAGCGACCATCGCCGTATCAATTGCCGTGTTTGCCGATGTTCAACTCGTGACCTTTGGCGATCTATTTGGGTTTGGTCACGTCATCTTCGATTGGCTAGCACTGCCACTGACGGTGGTTGCGGTCATTGGTGCCATCAATGCGTTTAATATGGTCGATGGTATTAACGGCCTATTAGGCAGCTTAGCCAGTATTACCCTTCTTGGGCTTAGTGTGCTGTTTGCACTTCAGGGCGATATGGCACATTTTCAGCTTTGTATGCTGCTACTCTGTGCAATAGGTCCTTACCTTGCGTTTAATCTTGGTTTACTTGGCAACAAGTATCGCCTGTTTATGGGCGATGCAGGAAGCATGATGATTGGATTTGTTGTGGTATGGCTACTGTTCACCCTGACACAAAAGCAAACACCACTGGTCACTATAGATGATATATCGGTTCGCCCAGTAACCGCTCTTTGGCTGATTGCCGTACCACTCATGGACATGGTGGCGATCATGGTAAGACGAGCTCGAAAAGGGCAATCCCCGATGACCCCTGACCGAGGTCATCTGCACCACATATTCCAACGCATCGGGTTTGACTCGAAACAGACACTGTTTATCATCTCGGCCATTGCGCTGTTCTTTGCCTCTGTGGGCGTGATTGGTGAAGTGTTGGATGTAACGGAATCGACGATGTTCTATCTATTCTTAGCGCTATTCGGTTGCTATTACTGGATTTTGACTAAGATTTTTCGCTTCACTGCCTATATTCGTTTGGTAAGAAGAAGCCAACCTCAAGAAGTATCGGCGGGGTGAGCTCTTTACCCTTCTTTATGTGAGCATGATTGCACACACTGTGATATTGGTCAGTTTTATTTGAGAATAGAAGTAATAACCAAAAAATATATGGAACTCCGACTTCATTAAAGGCTCGATCTTCAGTACCATTAAGCCAAGAGTCGCATAAAAGAACTCAAATAATTCTAACGACATACAGATCAGTTATCAGTGGGTTACATGATATTACTTCTCGGCTTTGTGGCGATTACCGCCTTTATCACCTTATTTTTTGCAAGACGCGTGGCAAAAGCCGTTGGTCTTGTCGACAAACCCAATGCTAGAAAACATCACCAAGGCGTTGTTCCCCTAGTCGGCGGCATTTCAATCTGTATCACGGTGACGCTCACCGTACTTGTGTTTGATATTGATATCCAGCACGCAGGTTTGTTCCTCTTCTCTATCTGCACACTCACTGTGCTAGGCGCAATCGACGACAAATATGACCTGAGTTTCAAATCTCGTATGCTTTGCCAGGCGCTGCTTTCACTCGCCATGATGCACTTCGCCGAACTAGAACTGCACACGCTAGGCAATATGTTTGGTCTTGGACACACGGAATTAGGCGGCTTTGCGGTACTGATTACCGTACTGGGCGTGATTGGTGCTATCAATGCGTTCAACATGGTGGACGGCATTGACGGGCTGCTCGGTGGGCTATCGATCGTGTCTTTTGGCGCGTTAGCATTTCTGCTCTATCAAGATGGGCATTCAGGGCTGGGCATGCTGTGTCTCATCTTTATCGCGGCAGCACTGCCATATATCGGCATGAATCTAGGTTTACTCGGTCGCAAGCGCAAAGTCTTTATGGGTGACGCGGGTAGCATGATGATCGGCTTCAGCATTATTTGGTTACTACTCAGCGGCAGTCAGGATGAGTCTGGTGCGATCATGAGACCCGTAACAGCACTGTGGCTAATAGCCCTACCTTTGATGGACATGGCAGCCATTATGATTCGACGCGTTCGCCGCGGCGATTCGCCATTCAAGCCTGATCGCGAGCATTTACACCACATCTGCCAACGCCTTGGCTTAAGCTCACGTCAAACTCTATTCGCAATCTGCTTACTGGCTTCAGCGCTGACAGGTTTTGGACTCTACGGCGAGATTGCTCAGATTTCAGAGCCTATTATGTTCTACGGCTTTATTGCGTGCTTTGTTGGCTATGCGCTTTGCCTATCTTACATCTGGCGAATCACGCGCTTTGTTCGTATCAAGCTGGGTCGAGAGCCTCAACCAGAAACCGTCGAATCAAACTAAGCAAAACCAGAGCGGCATAGATTACAAAAACAAAGGGTCCCAACCTAATCAAGGTTGGGGCCCTTTGTATATAGCAGACCAATAACTTACTGGCTTAAGATAATTGGCTATCAAGCCATTCAAAATAATGCTTACATCCATCTCGACCAGACTGGATAAGCATAGCTTTTCGCTCATCACTCAAATCAAAGTCGGTAGTATTCACGCCTTTGGTATCAATATAAACAGTGCGCTTCCAGTCTTCACTATTTAAATGACGACTCTGCTGAGCTTCCAATACCGTATTGATAAGAGCAGAGGTGTAGTCGAACAGGTCGTTAATCTCTCGCTTTATTGGCTCTTTATGATCACGAAAGCAATCTATCTCTTCTTTGCTATCTAAGCGAAAACCTAAAGTTTCTTTGTTTACAATGCTCAGCCCATCGGGTGCTGTATCATCAATGAAATGCTGATAATCAAACAGCTTGATTGGATAGTTGCGTAGCAGCCCACCATCCACATACACGTCACCGCGTAAGCTACGCTTGGCAGAAAAGAATAGTGGAATAGACATAGAGATACGTACTGCATCGGCGATGCAGACGCTGGGAGTGCTCTCAGCAGAGAAAACCTCAGAGAACGAGGTAGAGATATTAGTACCGACTAAATAAATGGAGCGAAAGCCTTTTTGAGCCTTCATCGCCTCCAACTCAGCAAACGTAGATTCCGAGTTACCAGTCTTCGCTTCAATCAATCCGGCAATCCAGCTACGAAAGTAGTCGCCCTTGTACCAACCGAACTCTTCAGTTAATCGCTTGGCATCACGTACAAAACCCCAATCCTCATCCAAGAAATTACCAAAATCTAGCTTCCAGAGGATGTCGCGCATTTCTTGGTGGGAGTAGCCTAGAGACAGTAGCACAGCATTTATCGCGCCGGCGGAGGTACCGCCAACACGCTCGATATTGTGCATTAAGTTATTTTGTTCTAAAACTTCTAGAGCACCTAGATAGGCGAGACCCTTGACGCCTCCGCCCTCAAAAATGAGATTCTTAAATAAATATGCCATAACTTTGCTCCTTGCTTGTTAATTAGCAAGGGCAAGGATAGGAGCTTTATGGCATATCTGACTTTAAGTGACTCGCAAAACTGATTTGCTTGTATTACACAGGCGATAGTTCTTTATCGAGTTGCTCGATTTTAGGTTGTTCCTTCGAGCTGTGATTCAAGTAAAGGTTTTGGTAGCAATAGTTTGTTGCTTCCATGTACCCCTCTACGCTGCCACAGTCAAAACGCTTGCCTTTAAATTTATAGGCCATCACGCAGCCCTGCTGTGCTTGCTTAAGCAGGGCATCAGTAATTTGAATTTCTCCGCCCTTACCTGGTTCAGTATTTTCAATGTGCTCAAAAATATCTGGCGTCAAAATATAACGTCCAATGATCGCTAAATTGCTTGGTGCAAAGCCAGGTGCCGGCTTTTCAACCATATTGTCGACACGGTACAAATCGCCTTTTAATTGTTCTCCAGAAATGACTCCGTATTTATGAGTCTCTGATTCCGGCACCTCCTCGACGGCAACAATAGAGCATCGAAACTTATTGTAGAGCTCGACCATTTGTGACAATACGCCGCACTCTTCATTGACACAAAGATCGTCTGCTAGCACGACAGCAAAAGGGTTGTCACCCACAAGCTCTTTTCCTGTGAGTATCGCATGTCCCAGGCCTTTCATTTCGCGCTGTCGAATGTAGGTATACGACGCAGAATCAATCAAAGAACGAATATCTGTAAGGAGTGACTCTTTGGACGAGCCACTAATTTGGTGCTCAAGCTCATAGTTTTTGTCAAAATGATCCATGAGCGTATGCTTGCCGCGACCAGTGACGATCGCCATATGACCCATTCCGGCCTGAATGGCTTCTTCAACGCCATATTCGATGAGCGGTTTATTGACAACCGGCATCATCTCTTTAGGCATGGATTTTGTCGCCGGAAGAAAGCGAGTACCGTAACCTGCGGCAGGGAATAAACAGTGTTTTATCATAATAATTCTTGTCCAACTAACTGGGGGAGCATAGACCAAAAGGCAACACACGCTCCTTTGCGTTACCTCATTGTAATTAGGAGCCTGACTATAATGGCCTAAAAAGGCTGAAAATGACTATAGGGGGACTTTCCAAAACACTAAAGCTGCCTCAAAGGCGTCTAGGGCTTGAGACAATTTCATATTAACCATCTGAATTTGATCAATAAAAATGTCACAAAGTTCCTTTTCTAGGAGCTATGACTATTGGCTAGTTATAAGCCCTCGCCATCCGACCTTCGCCCTCATAGTAATACGATTGCGCATTATAAGGAATGAATACTGACTCGCTAGGCTTGAGACTAACTCGACTATCTCCAGCCCACACGTGTACATCGCCTTCCATACAGAATAATATCTCGGCACTGCGAACATACTGTTTACTCACTGCCGGTTTGACCGTTACGATATCCAATGCAAAATCATCCACTGGCACTGGGAAATTCAATCGACCTTCCTTTCTTATTGGAGATAACTTCAGCTTTTCTGGTGCCATAGGTTCAAAATTAGTGTTTGCGATAAGCTCTGGCACGTCTATGTGTTTAGGAGTTAAACCAGCACGAAGGACATTATCTGAACTTGCCATAATTTCCAGTGCAGTTCCCTCAACGTAAGCATGTGGCGTTTCAGCGTGCAAGAACATCGCTTCACCGGGTTCAAGCTCTACAATATTCAGAACTAGTGGCGCCAAAATACCGACATCATCCTGATAATAGTTTGTAAAGCTTTGACAGTAACATAGTGCCTGCCGCGCCATTTCTGATACGTTTTCGCGACCAAATGATCCTTTTATCTCAATCAGCACCTCTGATTTTTTTCTCCAGCAAGTGTCATCAACGCGGAAAAGAAATGCTTTAAACCTTGAGAGGTTGGCTGTGCTTTTAATAATGAAAGTTCGTTTTCTAAGCTAGGTATGCCGACTTCATCAAATAGTGCTATGGTGTGGTCTATTGGTCTAAAACCATTCATCGCTTTGTAACGCGTCAACGCATATACTAGCTCAGGTTTGTGATTTGGATCTTTATAATTGCGGTTGGCAGCCGTGGGCAAAATGGCTTGCTCATTCTCTCGAGCAAAGCCTCGCTCGGAATTTGCTTTGTTAGGGTGAACTTGGATAGAGAGTGGCATTTTTGCAGCAAGCACTTTTAATAGATACGGCAGTTCACCGTATCGCATTGCCGAATAACCTCCTAATACATCCTGCTTATTTTGTTTGATGTAAGTTGACAACAAAGTACCAGTGGATTCAAGTGCCGAACATCCATGCGGATGTGCGCCCATCCAAAGCTCGGCTTGTGGCCGGCCATCGCTATTATCAATGCCAAATAACTCACTCAAAGAAGTACGGCTACCCCACGCATAGTTTTGAATGCAATTATTAAGTTTATAAATAGTCACTGTTAAACTCGCATTTCTAAATTTGTTCGTTGATTCAATACAAAAAGAGCAACGGAAGAAAACTCCACTGCTCTTTTTATTAGTCTGTCTATAACTGTGCGTTATTCATTACGTAGCGTTCAATTACGCGTTAAGGTTACTTGTCACCATTGAAAAGGTCGCGTGTGTATACTTTATTCGCTACATCAGACAACTCTTCCGCCATTCGGTTAGATACAATGACATCAGCACGAGATTTAAAATCATCTAAATCAGTTAAAACTGCCGAATTAAAGAACTCAGGCTCTTTGAGTACCGGTTCATAGACCACGACTTCAACACCTTTGGCTTTTAAACGCTTCATAATGCCTTGTATACTCGATGCACGGAAGTTATCTGAGCCCGACTTCATAATAAGACGATAGATACCCACTGTTTTTGGGTTTCGCTTTAGGACACTATCTGCAATGAAGTCTTTTCGAGTTGTATTTGCATCGACAATCGCACGGATCAAGTTGTTTGGCACTTCCTGATAATTAGCGAGAAGTTGTTTGGTGTCCTTCGGAAGACAATAGCCACCATAACCAAAGGATGGATTATTGTAGTGACTACCAATACGCGGGTCTAAACCCACACCTTCGATTATTTGACGGCTATCTAAACCATGTGTCTCAGCGTAGGTATCAAGTTCATTAAAGTACGCAACACGCATTGCCAGGTAGGTGTTTGAAAACAGTTTAATCGCTTCTGCTTCTGTTGAGTCAGTAAACAGTATATCGATGTTCTGTTTTTCCGCCCCTTCAACCAACAGGTTTGCGAAGTGCTCCGCACGTTGACTACGCTCGCCAACAATAATGCGTGAAGGATGCAAGTTATCGAATAATGCAGTTCCTTCACGTAAGAACTCTGGCGAAAAAAAAATGTTATCTATCTCAAACTTTTCACGTACAGACTTGGTAAAGCCCACTGGAACGGTGGATTTAATCACCATCGTTGCCGTTGGATTAAACTTCAGTACATCAGCAATAACAGCTTCAACAGACTTGGTATTAAAATAGTTGGTTTCAGGATCATAATCCGTTGGAGTCGCTATAATAACGTAGTCCGCATTATCATAAGCTTGTGACTTATCCAACGTCGCGGTGAAATTTAGCTCTCTTTCTTTAAGAAAGGTTTCTATCTCTGCATCTGCAATTGGAGATTGCTGGTTATTTAGTATCTCCACTTTCTCTGCGATCACGTCTAGCGCGACGACTTCACAATGCTGCGCTAACAGCATTGCGTTAGACAGGCCTACGTAGCCTGTACCAGCAATGGTGATTTTCATTAGTTTACATCCAAATCATTTAAAATTCTTAGGCAACACAAATGCCAGACTGGTTAGTTTGTCCATTGATTAACATCAACGCTCTGAACATTGGCAAGAACTTGCTCAACCAGAGTTTGAGCTCTCTGCGCTGTTGAAGACTCAGCATAGCAACGCAGTTCAGGTGCATTACCAGAAGGACGAAGATGGAAAACATCACCTACGTCTAACGTAATGCGGAGCCCATCGGTATAATCAACGTCGGTGACAAACACATTTTCTAGCCCTAGCATCTCAACCAATAACTGCTCATGGCCTGTAGCCTTAGAGATGATCTCTCTACTTTTCTCGGTCGCGAAGTTTTGAATTCGGTCGCTGAAAGTAAAACGAGGAGTAAGAGAACTGACAAGCGAAGCTACTCCACTTTCTCTCGATGCAGCCAGTAGCATAAGTGCTGGTAGAACTGCATCACGCGTCGGAAGAGCCTTTAGCAGCTTGCCGTTAATTTCTACATCACTACCGAGTAAAAAGCCTCCATTCGCCTCAAAACCAGCGATAGCTTGGTAGGTTGCCGATAGCTCAGCAAATGCCTCGATAACATAAGGAGAACCAATTTTTGTTCTTAGTACCTTTTTGAACTCATTAGACGAGTCAATCGCAGTATTGCAGCTTACAGGAATCGCCAAAGCATCAACCTTCATCGCTTGTGCGCACAACAACCCAAGAATGTCGCCGCGTAGCCACTCACCATGTTCGTCCGCAACTAGTGGTCTATCACCATCACCATCGGTAGAAAAGATAAAATCTAGCTTGTGTTGAGCAGACCAAACACGAGCTTTCACTTTATCAACTTCTGCAACAGCCTCGGTATCAATCGGCACAAACTCATCAGTACGCTCAAATGAGATAACTTCAGCTCCAATCGACTTAAAAAGCTCTTGATAAATATCTCTCCCAGCACTTGAATGCTCATAAATACCAATACGCATTCCTGCCAATAAACCTTCATCAAATAAATCGGTATAACGCTCTCGGTAAAGTGCAGCCGCTCGGAAATCAACTGTTAACTTAGGCAACTCATTTAGGGCACAAAACTCTACCTTCTCATTTAGTATTGCTTTTTCATCTGCTTTGGTAATCTCTCCATCTGGGCGATAGAACTTAATTCCATTACGGTCAAATGGAATATGAGACCCAGTCACCATGATACAAGGCATATTGTCTTGCATTGCGGTAAAAGCCAGAGCAGGAGTGGGGACAACACCATAGTAAACGGCGTCAATACCTGCATCAGTAAGTGCTTGAATTACTGCTTTTGCCATTGATGGGCTGCTAGGACGATTGTCAATTGCCACAGCCATTTGATTGAAAGTAAAATGGCGACGCATTGATGCCAAAAATGCGTGAGTAAATGCAGCACAGACGTCCGATGTAAACTGAGTAACGAGTCCTCGCGCGCCACTAGTACCAAACTGGACGCCTGAAGCACCAAGCACTTCACTAGTGATTAATTTTGTTACCATAATTTCCTATCTCAATAAGTCGTTAGTAGTCGCCGCCAAACTTAGATGCTTTCTCATCAAAGCGAACAATATCGTCTTCTTCTAAGTACGACCCAGAACGAACTTCAATAAGCTCTAAAGGCACTTGTCCTGGGTTTTCTACGGAGTGTGGAGTCCCTACTGGAATAAAAGTTGACTGATTTTCAGTAAGAAGGAAAGTTTCCTCACCTTTTGTCACTTTAGCCGTACCTGACACGACAACCCAATGCTCAGCTCGATGGTGGTGCATCTGAAGAGCAGTCTTCTCTTTTGGCTTAACTAACACTTGCTTCACGTGGTAACGTTCACCTTCAGATACCGTCTCATGAGAACCCCATGGGCGATATACCTCTTGATGCTGCAGACACTCTGCTCGGTTTTGTTGTTTTAGTTGATTAACAATCGACTTTACATCTTGAACCTTGTATTTGTCCGCAACTAGCACTGCATCTTTCGTCTCTACAACGATAAGATTTTCAATGCCAACGGTCGCAACGAGTTTATCTTGCGAATAAATAAAACTATTCTGAGTCTGCTCAGTTAACACATCACCGCGAGTTGCATTGCCATGTTCATCTTTTTCATTCACGTCCCAGAGTGCGGACCAAGAACCAACATCACTCCAATTTGCGTCCATTGGAACAACAACAGCTTTTTCTGTTTTTTCCATTACCGCAAAATCTATTGATTCGTCAGGGATTTGTGAGAACAGTTCGGACGACATGCGAATAAAGTCTAGGTCGTCAAAATGACTATCGTAAGAACTTTCACATGCTTTCAAGATATCAGGCCGGAACTTTGCCAACTCTTCAAGGTAAGTAGATGCTTTGAATAAAAACATACCACTGTTCCACAAGTAGTTGCCATCCTCTAGATATTGTTTTGCAGTTTCAAGATCAGGCTTTTCAACAAAGCTATCAACACTAAAGCCTCGGCTCTCATCCGCAACAGTAACCTTAGCACCAGTTTTAATGTAGCCATACCCTGTTTCTGGTGCATTCGCTTTGATACCGAAAGTAACCATATCACCACGCTGTGCGTATGGAATAGCAGCTTGCACCGATTGATGGAAAGAGTGAGTATCTTTAATCACATGATCAGCTGCAAGAACTAACATCAAAGCATCTTCACACGAAGTTTGACTTTCAGATAGGGCAAATTTTGCTGCTAAAGCAATAGCAGGAGCAGTATTACGCCCTACTGGTTCCAATAGTATTCCGCTATGATTGCTATTAATACGGCGAAGTTGTTCAGCAACGAGGAATCGATGCTCTTCATTACAGATCACAAACGGTGCATTGTGTTCTAAACCAACCATGCGGCTCAATGTTTGTTGAAGCATGGTTTGTTCACCAGTTACAGCAAGGAATTGTTTAGGATATTTTGAACGAGATAGAGGCCATAAACGACTGCCTGAGCCGCCGGCCATAATTACAGGAATAAGCATAGTCAACTCGTTGTTATTAATTAAGCGATAGTTCTAGTTATTTATTGAAAATACCATTTAGTATGAATATGTACTTTATCACTGGTCAATAATTCATCTTGATTGTACCAACGGTAACGAGAATGCTGTACATCCATGGGTAAGTTCAATTCAGATCGAGTGACAATGAGTTTGTAGGCAATCGCGACATAATGAGTCGTAAACTCATCACTAAATACATTGTCATCATAGAGGTGTGTATAAGGTCCCAACAGTGTTGCCTGAGAGAGCTTAAACTCATACCCAAGCTCCTCTAAAGTTAAACGAGCAAAGGCGTCTTCAAGCTTTTCATCCTTAAGAATACGCCCACCGGGAACGAACCAGAAACCTTGAGCTGGTCGATTTAAACGCTCCCCAAGTAAAACTTGACCGCTTTCGTCCTCAATAACTAAGTCAATTGAAACTAATGGGGTACTTTCAATCACTTGAGAAAAACGTTGTTTGCTTAAAAACATAAGCTCTGTTTAACCCCTCATATTAGTTCTACCTTAGGTACTTTAACCGCGATAATTTTCTTGATTCTCTAGGAACCACTGGTAAGTCGTGGTTAAACCATCTTCAAGGCTCGTCTTCGCTTCCCAGCCTAGACTCTTTAAACGTGAAACATCCATTAACTTACGAGGAGTGCCGTCTGGTTTCGTAATGTCGAATTCAATTTCGCCGTCAAAACCAACCACTTTTGCAACAGTTTCAACAAGTTCACGGATAGTACAATCTACACCTGTACCTACGTTTATGTGACTAAGCATTTCTTGCGTATTTTCTAGATACACCTCTTGAGCAAGATTCATTACATAAATTGAGGCTGCTGCCATGTCATCTACATGCAAAAACTCTCGCATAGGTTTACCGCTACCCCATGCAACAACTTTACTGTCGCCGTTCAATTTTGCTTCGTGGAAGCGACGCAACAACGCGGGAATAACGTGAGAGTTTTGAGGATGAAAATTATCATTTTCACCATACAGATTAGTTGGCATTACTGATCGATAGTTGCGGCCATATTGGCGATTATAGGACTCGCACATTTTGATACCTGCAATCTTAGCAATTGCGTAAGGTTCATTGGTTTCTTCCAAAGTTCCAGTCAATAAAGAGTGTTCACGCATCGGTTGTTGTGCAAACTTTGGATAAATACAGGACGACCCCAAGAATAGTAAATCTTGAACACCATGCAGGTGTGCAGAATGAATAATATTATTTTGAATCGTCAAATTTTGGTAAATAAACTCAGCAGGGTACGTATTGTTAGCAATAATCCCACCGACTTTTGCCGCCGCAAGGTAAACTTGATCAATATCTTGATTCGCAAAAAAATCCTCGACGGCAAGTCCATCTAACAGGTCAAGCTCATTACGAGCTTTAGTAATCACTTCTACTGAAGGATCTCTAGATAATTGCCGAACAATAGCTGAGCCAACCATACCTTTATGACCAGCAACAAATACTCTTTTCATACTAGTTCCGATAATATAAATAGAAAAAGCAGAGTCCAAAATGAGAAACTCTGCAATACAAACGAATCAGTGTTACTGATTAATTAGTTTTCTAGTGAGATCGCGACGTCAAATCCGTGTTCTTTTAGAACTGCATGTTGTTTTGCCTTCTCGATATCAGACGCAATCATTTCTGCACACATTTTTTCTACAGTGATCTCTGGAGTCCAGCCAAGTTTGGCTTTCGCTTTACTTGGGTCACCAAGTAGTGTCTCTACTTCCGCAGGACGGAAGAAGCGAGGGTTTACTTTTACAATGACATCACCAACTTTCACTTTTGGTGCTTGTTCTTCAACAACAGCTACCACAGTAGCGATTTCATCGATGCCTTCACCGGAAAACTCAAGTTCGATCCCCGCTTCCTTCGCTGACAAGCGAACAAACTCTCGCACAGAGATTTGCTTACCAGTAGCGATAACAAAATCTTCAGCCTGCTCTTGTTGAAGCATCATCCATTGCATGCGGACGTAATCTTTAGCATGTCCCCAGTCACGCAACGCGTCCATATTGCCAAGCTCTAGGCAAGATTCCAAACCTTGAGATATGTTAGCAATAGCACGAGTGATCTTTCGAGTTACAAAGGTTTCACCTCGGCGTGGCGACTCGTGGTTAAATAAAATACCATTACATGCGTACATACCGTAAGACTCACGATAGTTGACTACAATCCAGTATGCGTACATTTTAGCCACGGCGTAAGGGGACCGAGGATAAAAAAGGAGTTGTCTCACGTTGAGGAGTTTCACGAACGTCTCCATAAAGCTCAGATGTTGATGCTTGGTAGAAACGTGTTTTCTTTTCTAAACCGTTGATACGGATTGCTTCGAGAAGCCTAAGAGTACCCATCCCATCTACATCAGCCACATATTCTGGTGATTCGAAAGACACCGCTACATGAGACATTGCACCAAGATTATATATTTCATCAGGTTGAATCTCTTTAACCAATCGAATCAAGTTTGAAGAATCCGTTAGGTCGCCATAGTGCAGTTTAATACTGGCGCAATCATTCACCAGCGCATCAATACGTTCTGTATTGTAAGATGATGCTCGGCGAACAAGACCGTGAACTTCATAACCTTTCTCAATCAAAAGCTCCGCTAAATAAGAGCCGTCTTGACCAGTAATACCGGTAATGAATGCTTTTTTATGTACTATTTCTGTCATTATAATTTATCTCGATGCAAAATATTATATATTTCTTCACCTTTAAAAAAAGGTTCTTTTTCGTAACGTTCGAAGTTTACACTTACAACAGCATCGCTATTGATCTGGGTAGCGAGTTCATTAAAACTAAATGAAACAACTCCATAATTATTTCTTCTTACAAATCTAGCCAAGTCTAATTGATGCTTATCTACTCTTTCCAAGTTTGGAACAGTTATAAACCTAACTTTAGATTCCAATAAAAAATAAACTGTGCCAGCCCCGCAGTGCGAAATAACATACCTATTACTGTATTTATCAAAGATATCATCTTCAAACCTAAAATATGGATGATTTTTTGGTATATATTGCCCATTGGCGATCTGAAAAATAAAATCAACCTTTTTTAGAGAGACAGCTGTATCTAAGTATTCGATCAAGCTATCGAAGCTAGTTGTGCCCACTGTAACTAAATATTTCATAAGCGACCGGCATAAAGAGAGTTAGGATAGACGGACAGTAGCTCTTCGTTTTGAACATAAAAATGAGTTGCTAAATGATACATAACACGACCAGTTATAGATTTTGTTTCGAATCGACTCCAAGTTTCAACAAAAACAACCGGGATACCTTTGACCCTGCCATATAGCGCAGGTAAAATGCACAATCCAGGTCCAGTAGACAAAATTGAATCGATATTATTGTTACGAAAAATAGTAACTAAAACCTTTAGGTTATAGAAAAAAGAGTACATAAAGTACATTAGATTGGTACCATGCTTTTTTCGTAATGGCTTGACTATATTAACATTGGAAAAATGATTCAATTGCTTAGAATCAACCAAAGAAACACATTTGCTCTCATCAATACCAACACAACTAATTAGTCTAACCATTTGAGCTGCATGACCGCCTTCACCGTACACTATAAGTGTTTTACTCATTGACTATTCCATTAAAAAATTTAGTTAGTTCATTATTAACAACTTTAGAATCAAAAGTCTTAGCTTTTTCTATAGCAGCCCTCTTAACCTGCAGCTTAGATGAAAGTTCATCATTACACATATCTATAATAACATCTACCGCGTACCTAATATCGCCAACGGGGACTAAGTATCCATCAACTTTATCATCAATATAGTACTTAGGACCGCCTATATCATAAGCTAATACAGGCACTCCACATGCCATAGCTTCTAAACCAACTAATCCTAAGCTTTCTGTCCTCCTTTTTGTTGGAAATATAAAAAGATCCAGTTTAGAGTAGATACTTTGTAAATTAGACTGTGGCATACTGGAGAAGTATTCGATTTTACTCTTCTTTGCGCTCTTTTCAACTTCCGCTCTTAGCGGGCCGTCTCCAACTATAATAGCCTTTACCGATGGATAATACCGTTCGATTTTATGGAAAATTTCTATAAAATCGAGCACTCCTTTATCTTTAGTCAGCCTACCAACGTATCCTAATGTTAAAGCATCTGTGTTAAAAGAAGGTGTATCTTTATCATGAAAAACTGATAAGTCTACTCCACCGGAGGGTGATACAACTACCTTTTTTCTAGATACATCATAATGACGACAAATTATCTCATTTTTATAATAATCTGAAGGAGATATAATCCAATCAGAACGTCTTAGTGCAATATTTGCTATAAACTTTTTCAAAAGAAAAAACGCTGTTGAAACATTGTCCTCACAAAGTACGTCACTACCATGTACATGAGAAACAAATTTAAACTTCCTCAATAATCCAGCAAAGATTACGGGTAAAGATGAATGAGATACGTAATGAACATAGACGATATCATAACGCCCAGTAATTATTGACTTAAAACATCGATAGTAGAAACGGAAATATGAACCTATTTTTGATTGCGCACTATTTTCAAGACAAACCGTATCAACACAAAAATATTTAGATAATCCCTTTACAGCATTTTTAACGAAGGTGCCTTTCTGTGGAAACTCTTTCGATGGGTAAATATTTGAAACAACGAGAATTTTCTTATTAAGCATTACTTAACCCTAAGCCTATCATAAAAGCCCTGTCTATATATAAGTAATAATAGACTAAAGAAAGTAAATGCAACGAAGAAAAATATTAAGTCCCGAATCATTAAAGCGATGCCCTCTCTCATTAATCCAAAAGTGCTAAGAATCAACATGAAGTATGCCAATTGCAAAAAGCTACTATGCCTACTATGCTTATAAATCAGTTCTAGTAAAGATATAACCAAAGCGACAACCCACATTCCGATAGCCAAACCCAAAGAACCAGCGTATAAATAAAGTTCACCCAATAAAGATGGAGATATAGTTACTTGGGCGCCATAATTTAAAATATGTTTAGTATAATAACCCGCAGCATTCTCAAGTATTAATGGTTTCTCAGTCCAAATTGCACGAGGAATAAAGTATAACAGGTTATTCCACATAACTTCCGGTGCATAATCCCCTGTCAAATCCATCTTTTTGGCGATGATAATAAAAGAATCTATGGGGGAGAAAGAGCCTTGTAGTTTATAGATAACGGAGGCTATTAAAGAATCGTCAATATGAGAAAGGTCAACCGCATAGCGAGTAATAGTCATGACTATTATGAGTAGAAAGAACATTAGTCCGTAAACTAACATAATTTTACTTTTCAAAACGTTGAAATAACATGCGCCTAAAAGCACAGTCACAACAAGCATTAGAGATGCTGCCCTTCCGCCACCAATTAATATAAAAATAAACACACCTATTAATATTGATATTATAGCAGTCCTCTTATAATTAACTGGATTTTCTATCAGCCTTGCAATAATATAAAAACTAAAGCCATATGTTATTAGAATACTAGCGAGACCACTTCCCGCATTGGCATGGTTTTTTTCACTATATCCACCTACGATTACCTTCATTAATACAAATCCATTTTGAGATGCAAATATCACTGCACCCAATACACCGATAGCAATAAAAAAAGGTTTCGAGACAGATATAGATTTTAGAGAAACTAAATTAATCACTCCATGTAACGTTTTAAACTTTCCGAAAAAGCCTAAAAAAAAGAAGTAAAACACTATAAACGCGACATAACTATAGAGAGTCAAGGGCATATAAGCATCCACTTCTGAAAGTGCTATTTTGAAAGGCTCAAATATATTTATTGCAATAATAAACAAATAACCTAGGCCATACACCATAAAGTAAAAAAGGCTAAACAAAACTACAGGACGTTCAACTTTATACTTATAAAAATGTATTATACACCAGCAGCAAAGTGCCAAACCCAATACGCTATACATATTACCCTAACAACCTATGCTTTAATTCTCTATAAGCGTTGATCACGCCAAGGTGTATCATACCTTTGACAAAATAGATTTTCAGCTTGTATTGGTAAATCGAAAGAGCATCACGCATAGTAAAGTGTCCATTTCTTTTGAGTATTTTCTTTCTCTCATTTAGCACCGAGAACCTATTATTAGCACTAACTCCCGTTGTATCGTAGTAGCATGTGGTTATTTCTCTTTTCTCCAATAAATGATTACCGTCTAACAACCGAATTATCATATCGTGATCAGCACAATATTTATACCTAAGATCAAATCCATCTAGTTTGATAAAAGAAAACCTATTAATAAATGATGCTTGATGACATATCGACAATTGTAATTTTATGTCGTCTACATCAATAGAAGCAGGTGGTTTTACTAATCTCTCATGAGTTTTAAATACTTCAATGTAATTTGTGTAAACAAGACTACTCCTAGAACGCTCTAATAGTTTAATTATCTTATTCAAACTATCTCTTTCATAGAATGTATCCCCCGCATTCATAAATAGAAGCCAACGCCCCTTCGCGAGCCTTGCTCCTTTATTCATAGCATCATAAATCCCCTGATCAGGTTCAGATACAGTAACATCGCATAGTTCGAAGTTTTCATCTATTAAAGGAAGAGTTTTACTATCCGTAGACCCTCCATCTATTACAATGTATTCAAACAGCTCCCTTTCGCATTTTTGTTGCTCTATGCTGCTAAATGTTTTTTCCAATCCAAATGGATCATTAAAGACTACGGTGATTATAGAGATTAGTTTTGACATACTTCATTATAAACCTGGTTATACCTTTCCACTACAGCAATAGAGTCAACCAATATATCGCTCGAGGAAGCGTCAATATTGACATTAGAAATAGTATCTATAATTAGTTCAGCATATTCTTGAGCATCAAATGGACGAGCTAAAGCCCCACAGCTTTCTGATGAAATAAGGTCTCGCATACCACCTATATCAAATGCCGCACAAGGCACACCACAGTGCAGCGCCTCTAAACAAGTGTTTGGAAGATTATCTTGCAAAGAAGGAGCTAAAAACAAGTCTGCACAATTATAAAGTAGACTCAAAGAGACATCATCAGAAAACGAACCTAAATAATGTGTCTTATACCCCAATAAATCTTCACCCTCAGATGAACCAAAAACGATAAATTCAATATCAGCGCGTGAATGCTTCTGTTTTAAAAACTTCACTGACTCGAACAGTAAATGAAATCCTTTTCTCGGATCACTTGTACTTGACATTGCTCCAAACAACAATAGTTTTTTGTCAATCGGTAATTTAAACATCTCTCGACAGAATTTCTTGTCCAAAGGTTTATATATACTTTTATCCAATGTATTAGGTATAACTGAAACATCATGCATTTTTAGTATGTCAGAGTTAGAGCAGCAGTCCTTCAACCAAGTACTAGGAGTAACGAATCTAATGTTTTTTTTGTTATATAAAGTCTTTTTCCTATTGGCGGTAAACCTATCAAAGTCTATCCCAGAGCTTGTTTTTAATTTACTTTCTCTCGTATATCCTGCTTGATAGCGCTCTTTATCATCCATGTCATCATAGTGCTCTGTCCCACAGAAAGCCCACATATCGTGCAACGTCCAGACAATCGGGGACTTGATTTTGTCTATCTCCCCAATCTGTATCATAGATTTATTTACCCAATGAAAATTAATAACTGAGGCGCCTATCCTATTTATATCCTGATGCAAAAATGTGGGGAATAAATTTATACTTCGTATTGTCTTATTTTTTGTCTTGCCAAAGCCAAGCATTACTTGGCATATTTTCTCAATAACCTGTATATAAAGCTTCTTTATCGGAGATACTTTATATACGTTTTCATCATTAGTTCGCTTATCCACTACTAGCATATAGCTATCTAATCCAGCTTTTCTTTGTGCCTTATATAACCGATGGGCAGCTCTTGCAGCCCCCCCCTCTACATCGGAATAACAAACATGTAAAATTTTCATGTCATTTACCTCTTCAGTCTTTCAGACATCACATCGGTGAAAGTTAAGTTTTCTAGTAGTAGAGGGGCTTGATTATTTCCTTCAATAGCCTTGCATAGCTCGGAAACAATATCATTAGCAGACAAATTTTCCATTTGAAGGATAGGAGCCCTGAACTTAGCAGCTAATGAGCTTACTTTACCTTTACCAAGAGTATAATCTAATGCTACGGATGGTAGTCCTGTTGAAATTCCAAAGACTAGTGAATGGAATCGCATTGCTAACAGAGCGTCTGAATTACGAAATTCCTTGTAATATTCCTCCGGAGGAAGCTCCCTTCCCAGTAAGGAGTAGTCCATATTTCTTTCCAATTTCGCAGTACCTCTGAATAGTCTACGATAGAACCAGCGGTCGTCTGAGCCATAGTGATTAGTACACATAGGAAGTGGTTTAATAGTTATATCAGGATATTTTCCCACAACTATTTCTAGTGATTTAATAACTTCCCTTTCGTAGTTTTCTTTGATAGATAGTGATTTGCTAATTGGAAGGTGACGCGCATATTCTTTGTAAGGAAAGTCCCTTAGGCCTAACAGCAAAGTTTTAGGTTTATCAATTATACTATTTTTTGATAAATTTTGTGTTGCTAGCCAAGTAAATGCTGGGTCCTCAGAAACAATATCGTCAATTACATTGATGCCTAGGTGCTTTGCATGTTCTTTGGATTTAGCATCTCTATATATTCGAATGTCACTAAGATTTAGAATAGTTTCTATACTCTTATTTTGAGCATTATTCCCAAAAGGCCCAATGCCTGCCGCCGTGATAATTGTTTTGACATTGAAAGCTTTTGCTCTTTCAAATAGCGCTTGAATCGGTGCTAGATCATTAATAGACATTAATGGTCCTCCACCAAACGCTAATACATCAACCTTATCGATCAATTTTAATCCCTGGCTTGTACTTACAACACTAGTATTTCTAAATTCAGGCATTTGACGCTTTGTCATATCCGAAATATAGGTGTGTAAGCTAACAACAACAAACTTTGTGTTTTCACCATAAACGTTTCGAAATGCATGCATCACTCCACCTATTATAGCTTTATCACCTAAGGTTTCTGTGCCATACCAACCGCAAATCATCACCTTCTTTTCACTATTAAAGCTAATATTAGATTCATCACTTGACTGCCTGTGATACTCCAAAAGTTTGTTAAACTTATAATTAGCTCTATATCTATTTAACAAATTGAAGCCAGGAGTTACTCTAGCGATTGATTTAATTTTTAACTTATCAACGATCTTAGATAGAGTTTTTTTACGGTATATTGCTTTAGGAAGTAAACCAACATAATCATGATTGCAACTATCACAGTGTTTAGACCTAATTTCATCAAGGTGTTGCTTATTGCCAAAATAGACAGTTTCCAGATCACCTTTTGATATATCTGAAGTTAAGCTCTTACTCTTGATAGCACAATAGGCTAGTTCGCCTTTAGCTGTGATAGTGGCACCTCGATGTTGCCAATCACACCCTGCGGTTCTAGGCTCCGAATTTACTATTTGTTGAATTAGAGACCTATAGAAGTAATTCTGTTGAAAATTGGTCTCATAGTGTATTATGAGGTTCTCTAGAAACTCAATCAATTCATATTTTTCTTCAAAGGACAAAGAGTATGGTTCAAGTAAGTTCTCTGTATATAATCGTTGATGTGGTACTCCTAGCCTGTACTTTATATATATTTTTTGATCAATACAAAACTCTAAAAGGTCCGCTAAATAGAAAACGTTTTCTTTTATTATCGTACACCCGACTCTAAGGTTGTCTACCATTGTAGAATTCTTCACATGATTTAATACATGTTTAGCATTCTCGAAGTTTCCACTTCTTCCCCTAACTTTGTCATGAATTTCACCAAATCCGTCTAAAGAAACCATAACATCAAAACTTAGCTCTTTAGACTTTACGACATGACTAATACCATCTATCTGCTCTATAACTTTTTTATATTTATATGCGTTAGTAATTAAAGATACATGCTTTAACTTAGGGAGTTTATTGACTGCAACTCTAACTAATTCAATAAGGTCATCTCTTAAAGTTGGTTCCCCTCCATTGAATCCAATTGCTTCAACTTCAGAAAACAAATCATCACTTAACCCTAACTCAAGCTGACTTAATGTAATATCTTGACTTTTTTTATTTTCCCATATTCTACACATTTGACATTTTGAATTACAAATGTCATTAACAGGAAACTGGATAACTTTGGGTTTCTGAAAACTTGTATCTGGTCCAAAAATAAAATCTCTGGATACACCTAGTAGTTTATTTATTTTCATATAATAGCTTTGGTATTTTATAATGTTGGTAAATGACAAACTTACTTTATCTTGTGATTCTTATTTGCTATTTGATAAGAGAAACCAATCAGCTTCATTAGATATGTAGGTTTCACGGAGTTGAGTTTGTGATAGAAAAACGGCCTCATATATGACGATGTAACATCAAACCCCCAAAATGAAATAGCTAATGAAATCAAAGTAGCCCACGCTGCACCAATAACCCCATATTCAGGAATCAGAGCGAAATTCAAAAAAATATTCAACGTCAGCCCAACTATGTTTCTATATAAGTTATAACGTAGTTTTCCCTCAGTAGCTAAAACTGATCCTGAGCAAATACCCATGCTCATAAATAGTCCTGCCCATATATGTATATTAAGCACCGCGCTCGACTCTCGAAACTCTGGACCAAAAAGTAGAGTTATAACATAGTCCCCTACAAGCATCGCAAATAGAGCTACTGCAATACTTAGATATGACAGGAATGTGTAAATATATTGAACACCATCTTCATAAAACTCTTTGTTTTCATGCGACCACTTTATAACTAAGGGATATGAGGCACTTACAATTGCTGCAGGAATAAAGTACCATGCTTCACTAATTCTAATCGCTGCTGAGTATATCCCTACAGATTCTGACGTAGTCAACAGATTCAGCATTAACTGATCTAGTCTCATATACAGAATTGCACACAATCCAGCTAACATTTCAGGCCAAGACTCCTTCAATATCTTCATAGCAATTGGCTTAGAAAATAACCTAAAAGATAATGAAAACTGATATTTCTTTGATGCTAGATAGAGAACAAATGCGATAATTATATATTCTAGAATAATTGAGAACAGCAGCCAAATAAATTCAGAGTTTAGGTAAACCAACGTTATTTTCACTAAACTCGAAATTGTAAATGCGATGGTTTTTAGCTTGCTGATAGTTTTGAAATTTTGATAGGATTGATTAACCAGATCAAAAACATCGAAGGAAATAAAGAACAATGACGTTAACACTAATAGGTATTGGTTAACATCTGCATAATCAAAAAATAATGACACTAAAAATAGCAATGTTAGTATGATAAAAGTAGATATCTGCCTTAAATATATGCACGTAACAACATGGCTATTTACAACTGCTCTATTCTCTTTGTTCTTTGCAACTTCTCTGATTAATATTCTATTCATTCCCAATGAGTTAATTACGGTCAATACTACTATTGAAACTAAGAGAAGTGAATATTCTCCGAATAACGATACACCGAGATAACCTGCCAGATATGATGTAACAACCACCCCTAATATCAATCTAAACACCTTCTCCCCAATTAGCCAAAGGGAATTTTTAAACACTTTCACAATTTTTCCTATATAACAGTGCACCTCGAATCATTGTTTTTAATAATTGAATGCTTTTTCTGACTAGAAGATTCTTCGATGAAAAATACTACTCCACTGAGCGATTGACTTTAATACTTACTTATAAGTATTTATCAAACTTTTGTATTAGTCGAAATGATGACCTAAGAAAAACTTGAATAGTAACACGTGAACTTTGGCAACCATCTACGCTGCCCCCTACAATAGAAATCAATTTCATGAAATTTGAAATTCCTAGTTATTGATTATATCCAAGGATATGACTGCCCGATGCAGATATTAACTTGAATAGTAGCTAAGCTTAGCGCTAGGGGGCTATGTAAATTGAATAAAGAAAAATAGAACCTTTAGCCCAAAGTTCAGTTACTTCATTCTCCTTTTCTAAAGATGAAACTCATAAACACAATTACTACACTCAACACGACTCCAAGGAAAACACCAAGGACACAAATCAGTGCACGATTCGGTCCAGCTTTTAGTTCAGGTACAACAGCAGGATCCACCACCTTGAAAATGAACTCTTCCTGCACCTCCGCCAACATCAAGCTCTTAGTTTGCTCTTCTACAATTTGGTAAAAAGCACTTTGCATCTCTGCAACCGATGTTCTGTTGAGTTGCTTCGCAAGATAATCTAAGTTCTGAGTACTTTCTGCGATCACGCGCTCTCGCATTACTTTGTTGATGTCTTCTACCAACCAGGTTGTCCATTGCTGTGCTAGAAATGGAGAAACGTGCTCGATACTTACTGTGTATAGGTTACTGACCTTGTCCTGACTCACGCTGAACATGTCTTTTATGAACACTTCATAAACTTCTTGTGCTGTCGGTTCGGCACCTCGTAACCCTTTCGGTGCACGTAACCACTTACCCGAGCGAGCATCGTAAACATCTTCGTCTAAAATCAAGGTATTAGTTTTGGCATTCCAATCTTTCGCTGCCATTATTGGCACCAAAAGATCATGTTTTTGAATAAAATGCTCAACGAATTGACGAGAGTTCATAACCTGTATTGCTAGGTCTGTTTGACTGCTCTCACTACCACTTAAATTTACCCCTGCCAGTGCAGCCAACCCACCAAGTTGTCCTGCCATCTTGGCAAGCCCCCCTTGGCCCGAACTTTCTGCCGGAGCTAGTAACGTATCGGCCTTGTAGGTATTAGGTTGGCTTATTGCAAATAGTACAGCTCCAACAGCAAAAACAAATGTGGTAATTAAAATTATCCATCTACCTTTCCAAAGAGCTATAAATAGCTCTTTGAGGTCAATTTCATCTTCATGATTTTGTTGTGCGATCTTTGGTGGAAGTTGATTCGGGTAGTTATTCTGGCTCATACTTTCTACTCCAATCTATTACTTATTAATCGCGTTAACTGCTACACCAATTTGGTATAGAACTTGGGTAGCTGCAGTCCATGTGCTGAGCGCATCACGATAATCAGTATCGATAGGGACGACAATGGTATCACCTGGCATTAACGTTTCTTTGTTATTACCAAACCAATAGCCAGAATTTGGCTTATAGACCGAGCCATCTGCTCGCACTACAAAGATTCTGTCTTCATCAGCCTGCTTTTTGATGCCACCAGCTTTATTGAGGTAATCATCAACATCTAGATTATTATCAAGAAGGTAAGTAATTGATACCTGAACTTCACCCATAATCGAGATCGAATTGCGGAATGTTGGAACAAATAGAAAATCTCCGTCTTCCAACATAAAGTCTGCTGACTCATTTCCTCCGGTAATCTGATCCAGTTGAACTACCATGCGACCAAGCGCTTTGCTCTTGCTCGCTTCTTCTACAAACGCGAGGGTCTTCTCTGGGTCGGTAATCGTCGAACCAAGATTATTATCTACACGGAAGGTCTTTTTCGCCGTTTCTTTGCGAATATCTGCAGCGTATTGATTAAGTTGTTTCTCTTCTTGTAAACGAAGTGCTTCACGAGTAAATATCGCCCCCTGCGGATGAGCAAACTTCGTCAGTCCACCTGCACGTTCAATAAGCTCTCTCATGGTTTCGCCTTGACGCACACTGTAGGTTCCAGGGAAGCGTACTTCACCTCTAAGCGTCACAGTGCGACGTAGGTTTGCATAGGGTTGCTCGAGAACGTTTAGCCTATCGCGTGGACCTACTTGCACGTTTTCATTCACATCACCTAGCAGAGCATTACCAAGGTTGATGCGCGATACATCAAGCACAGATCGCTGCTCTTGGGCATCAAATACGTTTCTTGATAACTCAGCATTCATGATGAAGGCATCGGGAGTGAGACCACCCGCAGCTTCAACTAAGTCTTTTACTGTTGTTCCACTAGCAATTGGGTAGTTACCTGGGTGTTTCACCTCACCGCCTACTTCAGCAATAAGAGGAGGATGCCCGTAAACGGCTTGTTGACGAAGCTGCATCAAAATCGGTGCTAGTAGCGCTTGCCTGGTTGACTGCTTAACCTTATCAATCTGCTCTTGGTCGACTTCTTGACCTTGATAGATTAGCTTAATTTGCTGTTTGTCGACTTGCTGTAAGGCCATGTTGTGGGTTTGTTTTTCTTTTAGCTCTTCTTCAAAAGATTGTTGTCGAGCTTGCTCAAAGGTTTTTGCTGTCGATTCTTGCTCTGCTGGCTGTGTTAACGCTTCAAGTTCTTCTAAATTAAAGCGGTTAAAGACAAGAACACGATCACGAGAACTCAATAGAAGGTTATCTTTACTACTTGGATCCATGATAGCGTTTGCCAAGTCTACTTGGAAAACTCGGATATCTCTTTGAGGGTTAATTTCACGTACGACCAACGCATAGTGCACATCGGCAGTGGAATTGAACGCCGTATCTACACCTGAAAAGAGATGGGAAAGCTTGGTACCGCTTCGCCATTGGTAGTAGCCCGGATGAAGCACATCCCCTTCTACTTGTACAAAGTTTTTAAGCTCATCACTTCGCTTGCCAACGGTGACCTGATCACCATTTTTCGCTTTAGTATTCAAGCCAGAATTTTTATTCAATGCCAATGTTAGCACTTCGCGAATACCATTTTTTGCAGCACGTTTTACTTGCACTTGGTCTGCATAAGCATTTGCCGTCAAGCCCGCCGCCATATTTAAGATATGAGCATAACTTTCGCCAGGTTGAATCTCGTAAATAGCTGGACGGTTTACCTCACCATCGATCTCAATGGTGTTTTTAACAGGGCCGATAAAGACAACATCACCCGGCATCAAACGAACGTCGTTACGTGTATCGCCTTTTAGCAACATATCGTACATATCAAGTCGACGAATCAGCTTACCGTTTCGCTTTAACTGGATATCACGCAGTGCGCCACTTTCACTAAAGCCGCCACTGTAGTAAATGGCTTGTGAAATGGTCGTCAAACCACTCACGGTATAAGCCCCCGGCTTATAAGCGTCACCCATGACAAAAATCTGCATCGTGCGCAGTTCACCCATGGTCACATCACTGCGAACACCAATCATCTGCTCACGAACACGTTGTTGTAGCGACTCTCGAACATTCGAGAAGCTCATTCCAGCGACTTGCACCGGACCGAGCGTTGGAAAGTTAATGACGCCCTCACGGTTTACACGCAAACGGTGTGTTTGGTTCTCTTTACCAAACAGTTGAATCACTATCTCGTCGCCAGGGCCCACTTGATATTCAGCAGGAACCGGTACATCGCTAATAGGCGCAAAGGTAGAAGGCGATGCTGCGAATAACTCGATACCGAAGCGCTTTAGTTCCGTTTCTCCATCTTTTGCGTTTTCCTGCGCCTTTGAAGAAGCAGTGGTTGATGGATTCGCAGCTTCATTCGTTACACGAGGATTCATTACCTGAGGATTTTGAAACTGCTCGGTCGTCCCTGTTGATGTTGGTAGGGTCACGCCATATTGCGCAGCTAGAGCTTGCTGCTGACTGGCAGGCAGGCTTTTAAACATCTCCATCTGTTGGGGTGTTGGCGTTTGTGCTAACGTCGGACTGCTGAACAATAGTGCAATACTGAGGCTCGTCAGCACTCGGGTTGCTCTCGACTTAAACGTTTGCTTTTTTGATGTAGGCTGCATTGTTTGTTTATTCTTCATTTCTTAACGATTCCTGTATTCGTTCTCATTCATTCGCTATTTAAAAGCGATATTGAAAGCCGAGACTTAACCCGTTTAAACGAGCTTCATCACTATTGAGATTGTTAAGAAATTCAAAGGTCACAGCCGTTTCACTGCTTAACGCATAGTGCATACCAAGACCAAAACTTGCCCCACCTTGCGTGCTCGAGCCCACATATTGCTGATCTATGGTGACTGACGAGTAACCCAGCAAACCGTACATGGAAAGCTGATTAGTCACAGGAACGTTACCTTTAAGCAATGCAGAGGCTAAGCTATCCACATTTAGCCCGTTAGAGCGCTGTATAGAGGTGCCGAATCGGCCCTCAACAGCAAAATAATCGTTAAAGAAATAGCCAAGCTGAGCTTGAAGTATAAGTGGTGATGCATCGACCGAAGCAGTTTCCGCTGAGTGCTGATATTCGGCACCAGCATAAGTAAATGCTGCACCTGCGTACAGGTTGGCAAAGGCAAGTGGTGAGCACAGGGACGTGCTCATAATTGCCGCAGCCAATGAAAATTTGGTTCTTTGATTCAAAGTGAAATTCCCTAAGCTCGGGTGTGTCCAATTCGTGGAAGGATTCGCTTAGAGCAAACGCGCAGAAAAACTCGAAAGGAAGTTCTCGAAAGGAAGTTCTCGAAAGGAAGTTAAAGAAGGAATGTTACGCGGGAGAGAGAACGGAGAGATTGTCCGCTAATCATTTTGTCTGTCTGACATGCAGACCACAACAGTCATGAATTTATGCAGTACCTTAGCCGCAGCTGCGCATACAACCTAGCCTTCCTTATAGAGTGCTTTTCTATTTGTGCACTTTTCCTTTTGTTTTCTTTTGTGGCACGCTACCGCCCTTTGGTAGTGCGTCAACCACATTGCGCATTTGCCAGCTTTGCTCTGTGCCTTACTATCTTACAGACGATTAAGCCTTCGTCTGTGTCATTTCCATGACAAAAATGTAACGCTGTGTCGGGTTAAAAAAAATGACACAGCGCTTTATTATCCATATTCGATATAGCTGAGCAAGGGAGTTTTCTCGCTTTATAGAGCTTTATGGATTCGAGTCATGTTTTGGCTATTTCGTCACCTATTCGCCAGCTTAACTAGTGGCTTTCATAGGAATACTGGTAATAACCGTAACTGTTCGACGCCTTTTTCTCGATAGCATTGAGAATAACACCCTTCACTTCAATGCCAGCTTTTTTGAATCTATCGTTGGCGACTTCTATCTCTTTAACGGTATTTTGACCAAACCTTGTCACCATCAAGGTCGTGCCCGCTTGTGCGCCGACAATACTTGGATCTGTTACCGCTAGGACTGGTGGCGTATCGACGAGGACTAAATCGTAATTTGAACTGGCCCAATCAAGTAGGTCTCTGAGGCGTTGATGCATCAGCAACTCTGACGGATTAGGCGGAATCATGCCGCGAGTGATCACATCCAAACCGTCAATACCACTCGGTTTCAACGCTTGTTCTGTTGTGTATTTGCCCGCGAGCACGTCAGACAAACCACAATCCCATTTTAAGTTAAAGCTTCGTTGTAAATAGCCTTTGCGCATATCGGCATCAATAAGTAGCACTTTTTGACCAGCTACTGCAGCAACTGCAGCAAAGTTGGTGGCTACAAACGATTTGCCTACACCAGGTGCGGGGCCAGAGATCATGACAATGTTGTTCTTTGCTTCTAGCATGGCAAAGTGCAAGCTAGTTCTTAAGCCGCGTAGCGCTTCAATAGAAAGGTCAGCTGGGTTAACTTTAGCAAGTAGCCCAGTATTAACGCTCTTGTTTTTTCTCGTCAATCCCGTTCTGCCAGCACCAGCAAAACTTAACTGCATTTCAGATTTCGGTACACTGGTGTATACCGGTACACCAAGGGCTTCTATCTCTTCTGGGCTAGTGACGCCTTGATGAAATGCCGCTTTAACTAATACAAAGGCGACGCTTGCCATACCGCCAAGTAAGGTAGCGAGTACAACAATTAATGACTTCTTCGGTTTTACTGGGTGGGCGTACACTTGGGCGGTATCCAGAATGCGCACATTCCCCACTGCACTCGCCTTCATAATGTTCAACTCTTGAACTTTATTCAGTAGCTGAACATAAATCTGCTGATTCACTTCCACATCGCGAGTCATTCGTAGGACTTCGCGCTGCGTTTTCGGTAACTTTTGGATCTGTCGATTTAAACGCTCACGCTCCTGGAGCAAAGTATCGCGTTTATCGAGCAGGGACTTATAAGATGGGTGATCTTTAGTAAAGCGCTGACTGATATCACTCTCTTTAAAGGTAAGCTCATTGAGCTGAGCCTCAAGGTCAACAATAACTTTAAGTGCTGATTGCGCCTCAAGTCCCAAGTCTACCGACTCATTTTGTTGTCTAAAACGATTGAGTTTATCTTCCGATTCATTCAGCGTGGCTTTAATCTGAGGCAAGTTATTTTGCAAGAAGGTTAGACTTTTTTCCGCTTCCGCTGATTGACGTGCTACGTTCTGCAGAAAGTAGTTCATGCTTATGTCATCAAGGATTGCCTTGATTTGTTGTTTGTCTTCACCCTCAAACGCGAGCTGTAAGATGCCCGTTTGCTTACTTCTTTCGCTAATAGTTAGCGTTTGTTGCAGCCATTGGATTGATTCCAGTCTAGAACGCTTAGATAGCGTAAACTCATCACCACTGACCGCTTTTAGGCTTCGAACAAACAATCTCCAATCGTCTTTTTCCGCTAGCTCGCCGACAAAACCAGAAATCAACTTTTTACCATCGCCATTTAGTAAGCGGTACTCTCCCGAGTCAGCACTAACAACCTCAAGGGTAAACGCTTCAGACTCTAAATAATTCGGCACGTCAAAACGTGCCACATCTATGTAAGTCTGCTCGCCGCTTAAACGGCTTAATCCTTTGCCGATGATTGGCATTTCTTTAGGGGCTGCGATAGTCGTTAGGTTTAGTTTATCGACAGTTTCACCCAACACCATTCTTGATTTTATAATCTCGATTTCAGTTGTTGCTGATGACTCTTGAGTAAATAGGTCACCTAGTCCTTCGTTAATAAGGCTAGATACACCTGAATTCTTGCTCTCAACTTGAATCAGTGCATCTGCTTTATAGATAGGCGTTGCTAGTAACGCATACATCACACCAACCACTGCAAACAGAAACGTAATGGTGATGATGAACCATTTCGCCTCAAGCAATAGGTTGAACAAACGACCTAAGTCGATTTCATCGGCGGTGTTACTACTGTATTTTTGAGATTCTGTTTGCATGTTTTTATTAACTAGGCAGCGAAAGTATAAATTAAATCTAAGGGCAACAAGGTTATTTTAGTGAAGCAAAAAAGGCGCTAGAGCCGTTTTGACCATTGGCTAGCGGACTGCTCTATAAGCTTGAACACGTGGTCAAACGCTTCTTGGCTTTGGCGATATGGATCTGGGATTTCTTGTTGACTTTCCCATTGACCAAATAGCATGGTTTTACCTCTTGCTGCAGGCGCAATATCACATACGGCGTCAATGTGCCCTTTTTCCATCACCAGAATAAGGTCGTTGTCACGACACATCTCAGCAGTAAGCTGTCTAGCGCTGTGGTTTGACACATCTAGCTGGTAGCGACTAGCAGTATCAATTGCCATAGTGTCAGCAGTCTTGCCCACTAAACGGCTTTTTTCTGCAGCAATACCAGCCGACGTAACCTTTTTTGTTGGCACTAACTTTTGCAGAGCTCGCTCTGCTGTGGGTGATCGACAAATATTACCGACACATACAACCAAAATATTGTTGAACATAATTACACTCTTAATGTCATTTCGTTAGCAAGTGACTTCATATTAGGCTCTAGTTACCCCAAGCTCTGTATGAATTACCCGCATCGGCAATGTTCTTAATACCAGTAAGCGTAGGAAGAAGCTGAGTCATTAAGCGATTCCAACGAGAGATAGGCTGCGCTGTTACGTAAACCACGTCATAAGGCTGCAGACTAAACTCGGTTCCAATCACCAAGGCGGTAGCATCTTTGATATTGAGTTGATAGATGTCGGCAACTTGGTCCGCTTTGGCAGAGTTACGAATGACAAATACACCAGATGCATCGGCCGCGACTTCTTTAATACCGCCTACCGAACTGAGTGCCTCAGTCAGACTCATGCCTGCACGATCAATTTTGAGCATTTGTGGTGTAGATACCTCACCAAGTACGAATACCTTTTGATCGTCATTTCGAGGGACATGCACAATATCCCCAGGTTTAAGAAGCAGATTCTGGGTTAAATCACCGCGCTGCATCAGCGCATAGAGAGAAAGCGTTTGCTCTTCCCCATTTCTGGTCAGCGTCACATTACGCCAATCGGCATCATCCGCTAAACCACCAGCACGATTGATAGCATCAAGAAGCGTAAGAGGGATATTGGTAATCGGTTGCTGCCCAGGATTTTGCACTTCACCCGTTACATAGGTTTTCTGTGAGCGAAAAGCGGCAATATTTACGTCCACTTGTGGGCTTTCAATAAACTTAGAAAGTCGTTTGGCAATATCGACTCGGATCTCAGTAACGCTTTTTCCGACGACATGCACCTTACCGATATAAGGATAAAAAATAGTGCCATCGGCATGAACCCAGTTACCGGCCTCTTCTGAGCTTCGGTAAGAGCCAGCGGGAATCGTCAGCTCTGGGTGATCCCAAATCGTAATGTTGAGCACATCACCCACACCTACTCGATACTCATATTTAGCAATCGCTAAGTCGAGCGCTGGGTTAGCGGTGGCCTGCGGTGTTTGTTGTTTGAATTGGACGACTTTTTCTGCCGTAAGCGGGTAGATAGAAACTTGCTGTTCTAAATTGGTATCTTGGGACTCTTTTGTGGTTTTATCACTGGTCGGTAAATGGCTTCCCGGCAAGCTGCACCCAACTAAAAGCAATAACGCTAGCATGCCTGCAATATTATTCTTGTTCATTCCCGATCGTCCCACCACAAGAGCTCACCATTTTTCACCACCCATGCTACCGCCATTGCATAGTTACACTTGAAAGCAATTAGTGGAATAGCACACAAAAGCAGTAAAACAAACTGAATTAAAACCAGCTGCGTAATATACCGATATTTTCATTAATTCACATGAAAACATGAGGTTGATTCGAATTCAGAAACATTTAACTTATGCATTTGTGACCAAAATCACTAAATGCATAAGTTAAAATGATGGAATAATCAGTAAATTAGACTAGCTCTCATATCATTCTACGCGACTCGGTCGTTGCAACCATGGGGAACGAGCATCCGTAACACTGAACAGCTCATACTTTCTACCCAGCATTTGACCACCATCTCGGGTGATAGGCTGCCAGTTAAAGTTAGCTCTGTTGGCACTCGGTTTGACTGTCATGATGTCGAATGGAATCGAGACATAAAAGCCCTTGGTAAAGCTGCCTTCACCAAACTCTTCTGAACTTAGATTAGTAAAGCTTGCGTATGCGCCTGCAATCACACCGCTCTTAAATTGCTTAGAGAAGTCTACCCTGGTACCTACATCTCCCGCCAAGAATTGACCCACACCGACTTTAAGTAGTGTGTTGTCGATGAATGACCATTGCGGCATGTAATAGCCGGTCAAAAAGCCTGTTGTACCTTTGACCACTGCTTTGAATGGACGCCCAAATTCTGGGATATTTTGCTGCTCCTCATCAAACAGACCAAAGGCACTTCTTGGGTCACGCTGTGTGACAAGGTTGATATCAGCACTGATTGCCCAGTTTTTATTGAGAGGACGGTAAAGCAGTTCACCACCAGCACCCGCAAACATGGTTTCTAGGTAGCCACCATAGACCTGACCGTAGAAGCCATTCCCGAACTCTTGGAAGTAAGTCGCTTGAAGGTTTTTCACCCACAATGTGTTGTCGGAAACATACGCCCTAAACAAGGTTCTCACTCGCGGTACGTCTGTTCCATCTGGTGGCACTATGTAGTTAAACTTATCGTAGTTATCAATGACATTTAGGTGCACCGTACCCGATAGGTTTAGATTTTTTGTCGCCCACGCTTCTGCGGTGCCATCAATACCGATTTCATAGAGATAGAAGTTTTCGGCTGAACCGATGGACTGTGCAAGCGTCGGTCTAAATGAGTAATCAAAACGTTCAAATCCATCGTACTCGGTGGACGCTGGTTGCTTGTCATTGACTTCGCCCTCAACCATGGCATCGGTTATATCGCGGCCTATAGGTTGATTAATAGCAATTTGCTTAAACGCTTCTGCATCAACATTGGTCTCGGTTTGCGGCTGATTAAAGTTGGTTTCTACTATCTTATAGGAGGTAATTTCCTGAGGAAGATGATTTGCTAAGACACGAGCGGCGCGATCGCGAGCCTCTTCTCTGTCTCGATATTTTGTCTGTTTACCGATAATGGTGACGGATGATCCGTTGCGCTCAATAGCAACATCGTCATAGCCTGCGTTGAGACTTAGCTCACCCGCTATTTTATCCCAGTCTATTTGTGTACTTGCATCTTCAGACACTGTTGGACGAAGTTCTGTTTTTGGTTCATCTAACCAATACGATTTTGTATCGTTAAAGTTGGTGCGAAGGGTAATACCAACGGCAACGGCGTTGCCTCTTTGGTAGCTAGCGCGGATATCCCCCCAGTCACCTACTCGATATAAAGCGCCCACATTCCATGGTGTGGATGGTGTCATGTCAACACCCGCTCTAACAACCGGAAAATCTTGTGAGTAATCGTTAGAGTCATATTCAAGTTTAAATCGGAGTGGCTGCCACGGTGTTTGGTATTCAATGCCACCGAAAAGCGCAGCGGGTCCTTTGAACCAGCGGTCGTAATCAACCATGCCACCACTCCCTCTATAGTCAGAGGGCCGAGTGCAGTAACCATCACTTATTTTACAAAAAGGGTTAGTGATACTATTTCGTGTGCCGAGATACCCCCCATCCCATCCCTAAAGTGACATCTAGGTTACCGAAACGTTTGGTGGCTGCAATAAACTCCGCATCGAATAAACCTGTACCGCCAAAATCCCTCAGACCGATGGACGTTTCAGGTAGGTAGTCACCTTCTTCTAACAGTCGAAACTTTAGGTCTATACCTTTATCAGTGTATTTGGTGTCATTACTGAAACCTGGATCATTACTGTAAAGCAAGTCCTGAACGAGTGTGTATCGAATCGTGGTTTCAAACCAAGGCATTAACTGAAGGCTTATGTTGTACTTGTGGTAATGCTCACTCCAGTCGCCATTGAGACTGAACTCCCCTTCTGCCGCCATACGCCCAGTGGGCATTTGCATTAAGCCAACACCACCAAAGTCTGATTGAGATGGGGTTAGTGTCGCTGGTTCAAATACATTTGCGTTTACGCTAGCTGTTAAAGCTGTTGTGATTGCAACTGCTAGCAATGAAGGCGCGGTTTTATTGTTGTTCATTATTTTTCACCTTATGGCGCAGCAGTTGTACGATGTCTTGATTGATCGAGCTAAATTCTGATGGCAGTGATTTGAATGGCACGTAGACGATTGCACCTGGGGCAATAAAGTGGGGCTGAAAATTCCATATTCCATAATGGGCTTCTACCACTTTTCCATCAGGCTGAATCACCCAAGCTGTGCTTGGGCTAGCCGAGTCTAGTCTGATCTCACCTATCGATCTAAAGTAATCAGCTAAGAACCATTGAGCGCGCTGAGGTACAGACTCTTGTTTTTTTGACTGCGCCCATAAAGATGACACTGTCGTTTCTAGGACCTATGTTGAGTTGATAGTTACCGGATAAAAGAGGGTTTCCTTCTCGCTGTGATTGCACGACATCGTAGTCGAGGGAGGTGAATTCTCGGTACAGAAACTGTGATTCTTGTATTTGCTTTAAAAGGTGTTCGGTGCCTAGATCTGGGTCTTGCTGCTGTAATGTATTAAGTTGAGAAGATATTTGCTTAACTTGCGATTCTATTAATGCTGTTTTTTCAGGTGAGAACAGCTGTGCTTGTAGCGACTCTAGCGGCATATTAGTTAGCAGCGCTTGTGCATGAGTATCTTTTAATACGGTTTCTAAACGGGCGGCTTGAGGGTAATCGAGTCGAACCGATTGCTCGGCAAGCACTACCGATAGCTCGGTGCTAAACGCGTAAAAAGGGCAAGCAAGTAGAAGAGCAAAACTGTGCTTTTTAAGCCATCCGTGCAACATTATCATTCCTTATTGAGTCTAAAAGCTAATAAGACTCATACACCTAGCGGTTACATTGAGGGTTGTTTTAATACTGTGAATTCAATTTTGGTCATCTGCGGACCAAGATACTCGATAGACTTCACCATTCTTCCTGAAGACTGGCTTTGCCAATACTGGTTCGTGAACACATGGTCAATAGCATCGAAACGAACTCGCTCGGTATATTTTTGTGTTTGGTAGCGATTGAGTGGTGTCTCGATCACTTCTTCTGTACCTTGCGTGCGTGTGACTGTACCTACGTAGCCATAACGGTAGTCAGGCATCCAATCGTATTGGGTGGTCCAAGATGAGTCAGTGGTTTGCTTGTGTGTCGCACCTTGAAGGTTGTCACCATACAGACCTATGGTTTTGACCAGTCGCCCACTTTCGAAGATAAACATGGCGCGGTCAGAGGACATCCACTTGTATTGCATTTCACCGGTTGCGGGATTTTTCTCAGCAAACGCGAGCACCACAAAAATCTGAGCACCATCGTTAATGCGTGCGTAGGCACTGGCATAAGGTAAGCTTTCTATCTGCTCCGCTGTCATCACTATATCGTCAGCGCCTAAGAATGCTTCTGACAATGTGGCATTAACGTCTTGAAAGCGCTGCGAACATCCAGCAAGAATAAGCACGGAACACGCTAAGAGAGTGGATTTAAACTTCAATACAACATCCCACTAAATAGGTAGGGCTAACAAGCCCATAGAAATTTCGATTGAGCTTTCAGAGGATAAACACGAAAACAAAACTCCCAATACAGTATTTCACGTAAAGGGAGTTTTGTTTAAATCACGATTACTGCTGTGCGCTTACAGTTGTCGTTGTTGCTGCGCTATCTTCAGAAGAAGCTACTGCTACAACTGCTACTGCTCCTGCAACACCGACAGCAACACCGCCACTAACTGCTGCACCTGCGCCTGCACCGCCTGCTGCGCCACCTGCTGCGCCGCCTTCAGCTTCTGCAAATGCTGGGCTAGCCATACCTGCTGCAATCGCCATGATCAATGCGATCTTTTTCATGGTTATATCCTTTTCTCAATTATCGATAATTCAATGCACTCAGTTGAGCACACTGACTTTCAATGTTAGTCCATTGTATAAAGCCTTGTAAACGAGATTATTTTTACACTTTACTGACAAAAGATATTTTTTGAGCGACTCGTCACAAAGTGTTACAAGAGTTGGCAAGGTTCGGCTGCCTAGGAACTCCTTTGAACCCCTTAGTAAATCTTATATACTTCAAGTCATTATCCCACTCAAATTGGAACATTTTATGATCATTGTAACTGGTGGTGCTGGCATGATTGGCAGCAATATTATCAAGGCGCTTAATGAGGCTGGCTTGAATGATATTCTGGTGGTAGACAACCTTAAAAATGGACGTAAGTTCAAAAACTTAGTTGACCTTGATATCACAGATTACATGGACCGTGATGACTTCTTAACGCAGATCATGGCTGGTGATGACTTTGGACCAATTGAGGCGATATTCCACGAAGGCGCGTGCTCGGCAACGACGGAGTGGGATGGCAAGTATGTGATGCTCAATAACTATGAGTATTCTAAAGAGTTACTTCATTACTGTTTGGATCGTGAGATTCCGTTCTTGTACGCTTCTTCAGCGGCGACTTATGGTGTGACGACGGTATTTAAGGAAGAGCGTGAGTATGAAGGTGCACTTAATGTGTACGGCTATTCTAAGCAGCAATTTGATAACTATGTGCGCCGCCTATGGGCAGATGCAGAAGCACATGGTGAGAAACTGTCGCAGGTGACGGGTTTCCGTTACTTCAATGTGTATGGTCCTCGTGAGCAGCATAAAGGTAGCATGGCGTCGGTTGCGTTTCATTTGAACAATCAGATGAATGCGGGTGAGAATCCTAAGTTGTTTGAAGGCAGCGGCCAGTTTAAGCGTGACTTTGTTTACGTTGGTGATGTAGCGAAAGTGAACCTGTGGTTTATGGAGAATGGTGTTTCGGGCATCTATAACTGTGGTACCGGTAATGCTGAAACGTTTGAGGCGATTGCTCAGGCGGCGATTAAGCATCATGGTAAGGGTGAGATTGAGAATATTCCGTTCCCTGATCATTTGAAGGGTGCTTACCAGGAATTTACTCAGGCGGATTTGACGAACTTGCGTGCTGCAGGTTGTGATGTTGAGTTTAAGGCGGTTGCTGAGGGTGTGGCTGAGTATTTGGCGATTGTGAATAAGTAAGGTTGCTGAGGTCGTCATTTGAGTGGCGTTAAACTGCAGAGTCGTCAAACGTATAGCGCCGTCATTCCTGCGTAGGCAGGAATCTTGTTGAAGGCTTGGTACGCGCTGATGGTAGATCCCTGCCTGCGCAGGGATGACGAAACAATTGGGTAACGAAGGCGTTCTAGCCACGTATAACCTGCAGCGTCGTCATTCCTGTGGAGACAGGAATCTTGGTTGAGGCTTGGTGCGCGTTGATGGTAGATCCCTGCCTGCGCAGGGATGACGTAAAGGTTGGGAAGTGCAATCCCGCTATGTTCGTCATTTAGGTGACGCTAAACATACAGCGTCGTCATTCCACTGGCCGTGCGCCTGTGAAGACAGGAATCTTGGTTGAGGCTTGGTGCGCGCTGGTGGTAGATCCCTGCCTGCGCAGGGATGACGAAACAATTGGGTAACGAAGGCTTTCTAGCCACGTATAACCTGCAGCGTCGTCATTCCTGTGGAGACAGGAATCTTGGTTGAGGCTTGGTGCGCGCTGGTGGTAGATCCCTGCCTGCGCAGGGATGACGATATTGGTGAGTGCCGGTGTTGACGGGTGGCAATAAACGCTCAGCGCTGTCATTCCTGTGAAGACAGGAATCTTGGTTGAGGCTTGGTGCACGCTGGTGGTAGATCCCTGCCTGCGCAGGGATGACGATATTGGTGAGTGCCGGTGTTGACGGGTGGCAATAAACGCTCAGCGCCGTCATTCCTGTGAAGACAGGAATCTTGGTTGAGGCTTGGTGCGCGCTGGTGGTAGATCCCTGCCTGCGCAGGGATGACGTCAAATTTGGGAAACGCAATGCTATTAGGTTCGTCATTCCTGTGTAGACAGGAATCTTGGTTGAAGGCTTGGTGCGCGCTGATGGTAGATCCCTGCCTGCGTAGGCGCGCGGCTAGCGGGATGACGATAATAGCGGAGTGTCGTCAAACGCAGCATCGTCATTTAAGTGACGATATAAAAGAGAACAATCTAAAAGAGTTTATTAATGAACATTCTTATGGCCCTGTCCCAGCTCGAAGTGACTGGGGCTGAGGTTTACGCTACTACGGTAGGTAATGAACTGACGGCTCGGGGTCATAATGTGTTTTATGTCTCTGATACCCTGACTAAGCCTCACGACGGTGAGTTTTTTTCGCTGCGGTTTAATAAGCGCAGTGTGCCTCGTCGTTTTTGGCATGTGGGGTATTTGGTTTATTTGATTAAAAAGCACAATATCCAACTGGTGCATGCTCACTCTCGAGCATCGAGTTGGAGTTGTCATGTGGCGTGTAAAATTACTGGCACGCCAATGGTGACCACGGTGCATGGTCGCCAACCTGCTCATGCCTCGCGTAAGAAATTCCATGCGATGGGCGATAAAGCGCTTCCAGTGTGTGAAGCCATTCGAGACCAACTGCACAACGAGCTCGATGTTCCATTAGAGCAAATGGAAGTCAGCCGCAATGGTATAGAAACCGATCGCTTCCAGAAAACTGCGGCTCCTAATAATTCCAAACCGGTTGTGACTATTGTTGGTCGTTTAACAGGGCCCAAGGGTGACTTGTGTTATCGCTTGCTCAGTGAATGTTTGGATGCGACTAAATATGATATTCGCGTCGTCACTGGCTCTGAAATGACCGAGCGATTTGAGCAGTTCACCTCAACGGTTAACTTTGTTGGCTACACCAATGATGTGCCGAAAATGCTCAGTGAAGCCGATCTTGTCATTGGCGCTGGTCGTGTGGCGATGGAATCTTTGCTATGCGGCAGACCGACGTTAGCCGTAGGCGAAGCAAGCTGTGTGGGCATTGTGGATGAAACCAATGTCGCTGAGGCGATGGCGTGTAACTTTGGTGATATCGGCGCTAAAGAGATGAATATCGACTTCTCCACTATTGCAGCATTGGTGGAGAAAGGCTTGAGCACGCCTCATTGCAGTGATGCCACCAGCCAGGTGATTCGTGATAACTACACGTTGACCAACATCGTCGATCAGGTTGAGCGCGTGTACCAAGATATCTATGTGGAAAAGCTTAGACGCGAAATGCCAGTGATTATGTATCACCGCTTTATCGATAACGATGAAGATAAGAACGTCTTTGCGCCCTACATCCATATCGATATGTTCGATAAGCACTTAGCTATGCTCAAAAAACAAGGCTTTGAAACCTTAACGTTTGAAGATCTTGCTGATGGTCGTACGATTCGACGTCTAGAGCCAGGCAAACGCTATATCATGATTACTGTCGATGATGGCTATGTTGATAACCTTGAACTCATGCTGCCTGTACTGAAAAAATACGGGTTTAAGGCAACGGTGTATGTGGTGACGGGGGAAACCTTTAACCGCTGGGATGTTGAGACTGAGCAGAAAGAACGTGAGCTGGATATAATGAATGCCGAGCAGGTTCGTGAGCTATCGGATTCTGGGTATGTTGAAATTGGTGGTCATACCCTGACTCACCCAAGACTGAGCACACTCTCTGCTGATCAACAAGCGCATGAGATCGCAACCAATAAGCGAGAGCTTGAAGCCATTATTGGTAAGCCGCTGGTGTCATTCGCCTACCCTTATGGCGATCATAATGATGATTCGAAAAAGCTCGCTGAGTCTCTGGGTTATACCTATGCGGTGGCGACTGACTCAGGTCCGTTAAAATTTCATGAAGATCGCTTCCAGATCAGGCGCATCGCGATTTTCCCTAAGACTGACGCCTTTGGTTTATGGCGCAAAGTGCGTGGCAACTATCTGTTCAAAAAGGTAAAACAGTGAAGATTTTAGTTATCGGTCCTTCTTGGGTTGGCGACATGGTCATGTCCCAAAGCCTTTATAAAGCGCTCAAGAAGAAGCACCCTACTGCCACCATCGATGTACTGGCACCCGCTTGGTGTGAGCCGATTTTGGCGCGCATGCCAGAGGTGAATCGATCAATAGAGATGCCGATTGGGCATGGTGCGTTTGACCTTAAAGGTCGCTGGAAGATAGGTCGAGGTCTTAAGTCTGAGGGGTATACCCATGCGTATGTGCTACCGAACTCTGCAAAGTCGGCATTGATTCCTCTGTTTGCAAGAATTCCTAACCGCATCGGTTGGAAAGGTGAGTCTCGCTACGGCATGCTGACCGATCTGCGCCCAAATAAACGCGTGTTCCAATACTATGTGGAGCGTTTTGTGGCTTTGGCGTCTTCTAAGCAAGATATGTTGAACGAAGTCTCGTTATCAAATTGCCCTAAACCATCGCTATCTGTTGACGCTCAAACCCAACAACACGCGTTTGATAAGTTGGGTTTAAACCAGAGCCGTACCGTGATTGGAATGTGTCCTGGCGCTGAATTCGGACCGGCGAAGCGCTGGCCAGATGCCTATTATGCTGCCGTCGCCCAATACGCTATTGAGCAAGGCAAGCAGGTGTGGCTGTTTGGTTCTGCAAAAGACAGAGAAGTCACCAAAAAAATTCGTAATGCCCTTGCTCCAGAGCTAGCGCAGCACTGCCATAATCTCGCCGGCAACACATCACTTATAGAGGCTGTGGATCTGCTGGCTGCCTGCGATACGGTTATCAGCAATGACTCCGGTTTAATGCACGTGTCTGCCGCCGTTGGCTGTAAGATCGTCGCCGTTTATGGGTCAAGCTCTCCGGATTACACGCCACCTTTGAGTGATAATGTACAGATCGTCAATACTGATATAGAGTGTCGCCCATGTTTTAAGCGTGAATGTCCTTTAGGTCATTTGAATTGCCTTAAGCAACTTGAACCAGAACAGGTTATCGCGCGCTTGAAGTAGGTGAGCATGCTCACCACATGATGACGAACACGTTAAAAAATCGACTTCCCTATCGGAGCCAAGGAATAGAAACTTAATGACCAACGCCAGTGATACCAATTTGACTTCAAACGAATCGACCATCGAAGTGATCATGGCCGCGTACAACAATGTTCGCGATATGCGTTTGGTATTCGAGGGCTATTTGCGCCAAACTGACGCCAACTTTAGTTTGTGTGTGACGGATGATGGTTCAGGTCCCGAGGTCAAAGCATTGATTGATGTCTATACCTCACTTGGACTGAATATTCGCCATCTTTGGCAAGAAGACAATGGCTACCGCAGAGCACTCGCTCTTAATAAAGCGATCGCAAGTTCCACTAGTAACTTCATTATTATGACGGATAACGACTGTATTCCGTCAAAACACTTCGTACACGATTACCGACAAGTGCTTCGCCAAGACACTATGTTCTTTGGGCGACGAGTCGATTTATATCAGGGGGCGAGTGATAAACTTCGCCACCATGAAGTGTCGCTGGAACAGATAGAAAATGCGCCTTGGTTATTTGCCCAAGCACTCAAGAAGGGACTTAAACGCCCAGAAATGGCGATTCGTTTTCCTAACTTTATACTGCGTCATTGGAACCGGAAACCAAGAGGGGCGATCGGGGCCAACTTGGCCGTGCCGCGTCAGGCACTTCTTGATGTCAACGGGTTTGACTCAGATTATGAAGGCTATGGCATGGAAGAGACGGATTTAGTATGGCGCCTAGAAAAGTCCGGAATGAAAATCCAAACTGTATTAGGTCGTTGTGCCTTGTTCCATCTGTACCACAAAGAGAAGCAGCAAGGACAAGAAGCCTCATTGATGTTTGAGGCTAAAAAACAACAAAACCTAACTCGTTGCCTCAACGGCATTGATCAAATTAGAGATAACTGATGACCGAATCCACACCAACCATTTCCATCGTCTGCCCATGCTACAACGAAGAACAGGTTGTTGGGCTTTTTATGGAACGCATTAGCGCTGTACTAGACGACACTAAATACAGTTATGAAATCATCCTGATCAATGACGGCAGCAAAGACAATACGCTGGACACCATCAAGCAGCTTCAGCAGCAGTACTCATCTATCCGTATCATTAACCTGTCTCGCAACTTCGGTAAAGAAGCGGCATTAACTGCTGGTATTGATGTCGCTCGAGGTGAAGTGCTGATACCTATTGATGCTGACCTGCAAGATCCCCCTGAGCTGATCCATGATTTTCTAAGCGAATGGGAAAAAGGCTTTGATGTGGTTGTCGCTAAACGTGTCGACCGCAGTACCGATTCTTGGGCGAAGAAGTTTAGTGCTGAGCTTTTCTATAAGTTTCACAACGCTGTCGCTCAGGTTGAGATCCCTGAAAACGTTGGCGATTTTAGACTGATTAACCGCCGTGTGGTTCAGGCGATACAGCTGCTTCCAGAAAACCAGCGCTTTATGAAAGGCATCTTTTCCTGGGTCGGTTTTAAAACCTCCGTGGTGGAATACAAGCGCGAAGCTCGAGAAGCGGGTGAAACTAGCTTCAACGGTTGGAAGCTCTGGAACTTTGCTCTTGATGGCATTACCAGCTTTAGCACCGCACCACTGCGTATTTGGTTGTATATCGGTTCATTTATCTCTGCGCTAGCATTCGTGTATGGCAGCTTTACTGTCGTTAAGACTCTCATCTACGGCATCGACGCACCGGGTTATGCATCCTTGATTACCGTGATGCTCTTCTTGGGTGGTGTGCAGCTCATTGGTATTGGTGTCATGGGCGAATACATAGGTCGACTCTATATGGAGTCTAAGCGAAGACCGACTTACATCATTGAAGAAGATAGCTTGATTGAAGACGATCGCTTGCACAGTAACGAAACCCAACGCGATAGCGATCAGAAGTCAGAATAATGCGCGCGTTGTTAGATCGTTTACTCGAACATCGAATCGTTCGTTTTATCTTAACAGGTGGTATGGCAACGGCGATTCATATTGCTGTTGCGTTTAGCTTTTTGCACCTTATCGCGGACAACGTATTTTTTGCTAATGTTGTCGGATTTTCGATTGCCTTTGTGTTTTCGTACATCGCGCAAACCTTGCTGGTCTTTAAGCAGAAAATCAATATTGGCAACTTGATTCGCTTTTTCTTGGTTCAGTTTTGTGCATTGATGGTTTCTCAAGGTTTCAGTGAGTTATTCGCTGAGCTCAATAGCTATATCCGAGTGCTCATTGTCGTCGTCGTTCTGCCAATTGTGACTTACTTTATGCATAAGTTTTGGACCTTCTCGGATAAGGCAAAGCCAGATCAAAGCGACACATAATTTTTAAAGGGTCACCAATTCCATCATGCTCAGACTTATTTACACCGTAGTGCTCGCTCTTGCTGCTCCCTTTCTTCTTTGGGGACTATTTCGCAACAAGCCAGGAAAACCGAATGTCGGGCCGCGATGGAAGGAGCACTTTGGTCACACACCGACGTTGTCCAAGTCTGGTTCTGATGTAATCTGGTTTCACGCCGTTTCTGTTGGCGAAGTGTTGGCTGTCACACCACTCATCCGCCAATACGCGAAACTGCATCCACAAAACACCATCGTTATTACTACGACTACCCCGACTGGAGCAGAGCAAGCCAATAAGCTTTCTGATATTGCAGAACATCGCTACATGCCCATCGATTTTGGTTTTGCGGTTAAAGGCTTTCTCAAGTCTATTAAACCCAACCAACTTATCATCATGGAAACCGAGTTATGGCCAAACACTTTACGCTGTGTGGCGAGTGCAGAAATCCCAATTTCTGTCATTAATGCCAGACTCTCTGAGCGCTCTTACCTGCGGTATAAGAAGTTCCAACCAATATTTAACCTGCTTGCACCTCACTTGTCTTCGATCAGCTGCCAGTATGAGGATGATGCAAAGCGATTTATTAAGCTTGGTATTGCTGAAAACAAAGTCCATACAACTGGCTCGATAAAATACGATATCACTATCTCTCAGAAGCACAGAGATGACGGCAGAGCGCTTCGCAGCCAACTCGGTATTGATAGACCAGTTTGGATTGCAGCCAGTACGCACAGTGGCGAAGACGAACAACTGCTTGATGCCCATTCGGCACTACTTAAACAATTCCCAAGCTTGCTGCTAATTCTAGTGCCTAGACACCCAGAACGATTTGATGCTGTTCAAGCGTTATGTCAAACGAGAGGTTTTGGTATCGAGCGACGCTCCGAGTGCAATAGAGCCGTCAATCAAGACACCTCGGTATTCCTTGGGGATACGATGGGCGAGATGATGGTTTATCTTGCTGCTAGCGACATCTGTTTTGTGGGGGGCAGCTTAATCGGAGATAAAGTCGGTGGCCATAACTTGCTGGAACCAGCGGCTGTTGGTATGCCAACACTCACTGGACCAAGCTACTTTAACTTCACTGATATTACGCAACAGCTCACAGCGGCAAATGCTGCTATTATATGTGGCGACGCAAACCATATTATAAACACAGTAAGTACGTTGCTTGCTCAACCTCAGCAGGCTGAACGCATGAGTATAGCGGGACAAAAAGTTGTCCAACAAAACCAAGGTGCTCTCGAACGCACATTGGACTTGATTTCTACCTCATAATTAACGCAGTACCAACTATGACTCTATCCCATTTTCAAGCATTAGACTGGCGAAGCAAACTCACTAGCTTGTTTATATTGCTCTTTTTCGCTTCGTATTTTCACGAAGCTTACAATCTCACATCTGCATTGCTGCTAATCAGCGCGCTCTCTTGCCTCTTCATTGAACGCAAAACAACAAACACTACTGCTGGTAACCAAAATAGACTGCTGACCGTCACTCTAGGCTTATTTACGATCAATTTAGTGGTTCTTGTGTTGAGCGCTTACTTAGATCTAGAAACTCGCAGCGTTGTTAAATCACTGGAGTATCCGGTCAAAGCTGTGCTGCTGTGTTTGGTTGGCTATGCCATTATCTACTCTCGCGTTCCAACTTCCGCGCTTTGTTACGGATTGATCATCGGGTCAGTACTCGGTGCAGCAATCGCAGGATACGATAGCTATATTCGAGGCGTTCGCGGCTTCGAGGATTTAATGCCAATCCAAAAAGGCAATGCGGCGATATTGTATTCTTCGATGCTGCTCACGTTTGCCCTCTATTTCTTTAAGCGCCGTAAAGGCCTTGCTGTCGCTTGTCTGTTAGGGGCTAACCTCGCTCTCGCAGCTAGCTTACTGTCTCTAACTCGAGGGGGCTGGATTTTGGCACCGCTCACTTACCTTGTTGCCGCTATTGTTTTCTATCGACACTGCGGGTTGCGGTTTATTCTGCTCGCTACGTGTTCGCTGTTAATAACGGCATTGGTGGTGTTCAACACATCTAGTGTGGAAGATCGCATTGCTCAAGCCGTCAATCAGGCAACGGAAAGCGAAAGATCTGTCGGAGTAAGACTAGAGATGTGGCAAAGTGCTTGGAAGCTATTCTTAGAACGTCCTATTTTGGGTTGGGGACAAGATGCTCTACAGCCAAGATTGGACATTGAAGTCGCCAATGGCGCCTTGTCTGAGTATGCCCGTTCATTCAACGGAAACGCTCATAGCGCCTATTTCAATGCGCTTTCTCAACGTGGCATCTTTGGATTCTTAGGGCTGTTCGCATTTTTGGCTGGTCCAGGCATTATTTACTTAATGACGCTATTGCGAACTTCCAATAGTGAAACAAAGCTCTGGGCTACCTTAGGAGGACTTCACATTCTTTCCACTGCGGGATTCTGTGTTAGTCAAGATCACTTCTTACACAATGAGGGCGTCGTCTTATATGCGACAACCAACGCTATCTTGCTTGGGTATATGTTGAGAACATTAAAAGCCACTGAAACAAAAAAGGTATCACTGCAATGAAAAGACTGATCGTAGATTTAGATGGAACTCTGACACAAGCAAATACCAGTGATTATGAGAATGTGCTTCCTAGGCTCGATGTCATAGAACAGTTACGCCAATACAAGCAGCAAGGTTTCGATATCACTATCGCAACGGCTCGTAATATGCGTACCTATGAAGGGAATGTGGGTAAGATCAATATTCATACCCTTCCTATCATCACAAAGTGGTTGGATAAGCATGATGTACCTTATGACGAAGTGCTGGTTGGTAAGCCTTGGTGTGGTCATGAGGGATTTTACATTGACGATAAGGCTGTCCGCCCCTCGGAGTTTGCCTCGCTCACTCTAGAAGAAATCAACGATCTGTTGGCGAAGGAGAATGTATGTTCCTGATCATGTCCGCAGCTTATGTGGACCAGGAGATGCAATCCGAATTTGGGCGTATACCCCCTAGCTTTTTGCCTCTTGGTAATCGTAGGCTTTTCCAACATCAAGTCGCTCTCGCACCAAAGGGCAGCCATGTCGCACTCACTGTGCCAGAGTCTTTCACCGTCTCAGCCTCCGATAAGCAATGGCTTGAGTCACACGGTGTCGAGATCATTCCGGTTCCAGACAACATCACTCTTGGTTCATCTCTCGTCGCTGCGATGAACTTGTCGGACTATGATCAGCACTCCCCTTTACATGTCCTGTTTGGAGATACGTTATTCACCAACCTCCCGGATGGGAATGACATTATTTGTGTTTCGGAAGCTTCCGATGGCTATGACTGGGCAGTTGTTACGGAGAACAACCTAAATTGGGTGCAAGACAGCCATAGCGATGCAAAAAACAATGCTCTTAATATTGTTAATGGCTACTTCAAGTTCAGCTCACCACGCCAGTTGGTTCGCGCGATCACTCAAGCTAACTGGGACTTTATCAGCGGATTGAACATTTACCATCAAAGTGTGGGTCTAACGACAGTGCCTTCGGATAGTTGGCTCGACTTTGGACACGTTAACACCTACTACCGTTCAAAAGCGCACTTTACAACACAAAGAGCTTTTAACTCGCTGTTTATATGTTCTAAGTGGATAGAAAAGTCATCTGAGAAAAACAGTAAAATTGCCGCGGAAGCGAACTGGTTCAATACGCTACCAAGCTCTTTACGCGGATATACCCCACAGTTTCTGGGTACCTTCGATAACGGCAACTCTATCTCTTATCGCTTGGAGTACCTCCACCAGACTGCGCTGAATGAGCTCTATGTCTTTGGGGAGCTTACCGTTGGTAAATGGGAACAAATCCTCAAAGGGTGTATCGAATTCCTTAAAGACTGCCTGGTAGAAAACACGTCTAAGCAAGAAGCCCACAACGATTTGCAGCAGTTGTTTGGTGCTAAGACTCATGAGCGACTGCAGCAGTATTGTCAACAGCATCAGATTTCGATGACGCAACCTTGGTTTTATAACAAGGAAAAAGCGGTGAGCCTGCAACAGCTTGTCGATGAAAGTCAGCGACACTTGCCTACCAATGACACTAATGAATGGCCAATATCTGTTCTACACGGTGATTTCTGTTTTAGTAATATCCTGTACGACTTTAGAGCTGAAAAAATAAAAGTTATCGACCCTCGAGGCACGACGCCTTCAGGGCAGCATACGATCTACGGCGACCTAAGATACGACATCGCCAAGCTGAGCCATTCAGTACTCGGGATGTATGATTGGATTATTGCAGGCTGCTACGACATTGAGATTGCTGAGCAATCTATTGATTTTGCTATCGAAGAAACGCAAGCAGACAAGGTAATTCAACAACGTTTTATCGAGATCATACAAAAAGAGTTTTCCATCAATGCTCAAGCACTCATGGCGATGCAGATCCAGCTGTTCTTATCCATGCTGCCTTTGCATGCCGATGATGAGCAACGTCAAAAAGCACTCTTCGCAAATGCATTTAGACTCTACTTTAAAATGAAAAGGTTAGAAGAATGATCGTAATTCCAATGGCAGGTTTGAGCTCTCGCTTTTTCAAAGCAGGATACACCTTACCGAAATACATGCTGACTGCACATGGCGAAACTCTGTTTGAGCATGCCGTTAACAGTTTCAAAGCATACTTTCACAATACCGCGTTTTTGTTTATTGTACGTGACGTCTATGACACCGCCGCTTTTGTTAAAGCACAAGCAGAAAAGATGGGGATTAGCGAGTTTTACATCGTTTCTCTGAAAGAAGAAACTCGCGGACAAGCCGAGACGGTAACCCTAGGTTTGTCTCAATGGCAAGATGAGAACCCGTCAAACCAAAATATACCAATGACTATCTTTAACATTGACACGTTTCGCCCTAACTTTGAGTACCCTGACCTCAACGCCATGCAAGACGGTTACTTAGAGGTATTTAAAGGCACTGGTGACAACTGGTCGTTCGCTCTACCCATCTCTGATGACACGACCCAAGTAAAACAAACTGCGGAAAAGAATCCAATCTCCAACCTATGTTGTACTGGTCTTTATCACTTCCGAACGGTGGATGACTATATGTCGGCTTACCATCACTACCTCTCACTCCCTAAAAGTGAATGGGAGAAAGGTGAGCTATATGTCGCACCTTTGTATAACTATTTAATTAACGAAGGTAAGAAGATTCACTATCACCTTATCGAACGTTCTGAAGTAATTTTTTGCGGCGTACCAAGCGAGTATGATGACTTTCTTAATAGGAAGTAAGTGATCTCTATGATTAAACCTATATTGGACAAAGACATTACTTTCGTTCTACAGGGACCAGTAGCCCAGTACGATGGTCGTAGTATGTCATCAGATATCACTAGTCAAGCAATCGCTAAATTGAGAGAGCTGTTTCCTCAATCTCCCATTATTTTATCCACTTGGAAAGGCCAAGACGTTGAACATCTTGATGCGGATAAAGTACTGCTGCATGACGACCCTGGGTCTAATGTGGTTTATGTCAATGGTGAAAAGCAAACGCTGAACAACAATCGTCAACTGGTCAGTACGCACCGAGGGTTATGCGCAGTAGAGACTCCTTACGCTGTAAAACTCAGAACAGATAATATGATTTGTTCTAGGCAATTTGTGGACGTCTACCAAGCTTGCTTTGATATACCTCGTGATTCCGAAGCGGCGGTTTTCAAACAGCGTGTACTGACATCGAGTGTGTTTTTCACTAAATACCACTACGGACAAGACGTTTACTACCACAAAAGTGATTTATTTGACTTTGGTTTAACGGAAGATCTTCTCAAGATTTGGCCAGAAACTCTGGTTCCCGAGTTAGAGTTTTTCCCATCAGATGGCTACAAGAGCCACTACCCTCTGACGGAGCAGTTTCTCACTCTGCACTGGTTAAACCCGCTCGTCCAGCGCTCACTATTTGTCCATAACAAAGCTAATGATACCGGTGGTGCAGAAGAGAGCTTTTGGCGCACTTTTGTTGCCAATAACCTAATCGTTGAAGCGTCAGAGAACCTAGGGCTAACGATCAATGAACGTTTTACTAGCCGCAAACGTCGATACAATGAATGGACTCATCTTGATTGGCTGAAAGCGAACAACGCACCGTTCTCGGCAACTAAACACATTGGCTTGTTGCTCCAAAGAGCCCCTGAGAAACTGCGCTCTGTTTTTAAAGTTTAACAGATGCGTATGCGATGACGGCTAACCTTTAGCGTAGCCATCGAGAAGTGCCAGAAAATCACTCTCCTGCCACTTGATATTGAATCGCTTGAGTTCTTTCTCAAAAGAACGTTTCAAGCGATTTATATTATCGGCTTTCCAGCCCTCACCCGTTTGCTGATAGCATTTATCGAAATCAATGATCCAAACCTTTTGTTTGCTATCAATAAGCAGGTTATGAATATTGAGATCCGTATGATTGACAGAGGCGTCATGCATCTTGCGAATCTCGGCGCCAATGGCTTGATACATGTGAGAGCTCAAAGCCTTGTCTTGTAACACGGCAACTAAATCGCGCGCGTTCGCCACTTTCTCGCTTAGGATATCTGCTCGATAGACACAACCCGTCTTGACTACTCTTGCGGCTAATGGCCTTGGGACATTCACCCCAGAGCCCGCAAGTAATTTAAGCAACTGATATTCCGCATAAGCTCTCGATTTTTCCCATCCTGTAAACCAATATTGGTCTTCTACTAGCTTTCCAAACAGGCCTCCACGTCGATAATGTCTGAGAGCAGCTTCTCCCGTCTCTGTTTTCACAAACCATGTGGTACCGCGCCCTTGAGCACTGCCAATAATACGATCGTCTAACTGCCAAAACTCAGGGTCGAAGACTTGCTCCACCGGTTCTTTTAGCAGCGTTTCGTCATACCAATAGGTCGTATTATTTTTTTGTAGTTTTTTCACAGACAAGCCTTATTTCAACAAGATGGCGGTATCGACCGAGTGCCTTTTTCCTTCATGCCATTTTACAATCAAACCTCTGCCCTGCATAATCTTTACCATTATTCCCCAAGACCGCATTTCTATGTCTCTGTTTAGTCAGCCACCTAAATCAATTTGTATTCTAAGGCTTTCCGCCCTTGGCGATGTATGTAATACCATTGCTGCGGTGCAAGCAATTCAATCTTATTGGCCTTCGGTGAGTATTACTTGGGTGACGGGTGGTCTTGAAGCGAAGTTGATTCGCGGCCTACCTGGCGTAAACGTCGTGGTATTCGATAAGAAAGCTGGCTGGCGTGGCTATACTCAGCTCTGGAAGCAACTCAATGGCCAGCAGTTTGATGCTCTATTGCATATGCAATATGCGTTTCGAGCGAGCATTGCTACCTTGGGAATCAAAGCAAAATACAAGCTAGGCTTTGATAAAGCGCGCTCACAGGACTTGCAGCATTTGTTTACCAACGTGAAAGTGCCCTCTCCAACTCAACTCCATGTACTTGATGGGTTAATGGCGTTCACACAGAGCTTAGGAGTGCCAGCAACCTCTCCAAAGTGGAGCCTGGACTACCCGGCAGAAGCTAGATCTTGGGCTGAGGGTATTATTTCAGAAGATTCAAAACGAAACCTGGTCATCGTACCTGCGGCAAGCAAAGGTTATAAAAATTGGACCGCGGATGGTTATGCTCAAGTGATTCAACACGCCGTTACTCTTGGCTGGAATATCATTTTAGGTGGCAGCCCAGCACAGATCGAACTTGAACTTGGCGAAAAGATTGAAAGACTGTGCCCCAACCAAGTGACCAACCTTATCGGTCAGACAGACATTATGCAGATGTTGGCACTGATTGATCGCGCCGATTTAGTGTTAGCCCCTGATACTGGGCCAACACACATGGCTAACGCTATGGCGACGCCGGTGATTGGGTTGTATGCTCACCATAATCCGCTTCGCACCGGCCCCTACAACTATCAAAAGTATGTTGTCTCCGCCTATGAAGAGGCTATCATTGCCGAAACCGGTAAGCCAAGCAGTGAGCTTGAGTGGCGTACACGAGTGAAAGATAAACAAGCGATGCAACGCATCCAACCACAGCAAGTAATCGACATGTTCGACCTTGTTTGTCACGAGGAAAAACTATGACATCACAAACAACAGCCCATCAAGAGCGAGCATCTATTGCTGCCATCATCATTACAAAAAATGAAGAGGCGTCATTGGAGGAGTGTTTGCAAAGTGTCAGCTGGGTTGATGAGATCGTCATCGTCGACTCTGGCAGTACGGATGGAACGCAGCAGATCGCAGAAAAGTACGGTGCGAAATTCTTCGTAAACAGTGAGTGGCCTGGGTTTGGTAAACAGAAACAACTGGCTCAGTCGTATACTGACTGTGATTGGATACTCGCTTTGGATGCTGACGAGCGCATTGATGATGTGCTGCAGCAGGAGATCCAAACCATGCTGACATCACCGCCGAAAAACACGGTATTCAGTTTAAATGAGCTGACTTGGGTGTTTGGTCGCTTCCTAAAGCACTCGGGTTGGTACTATCACCATGTTCGTTTGTATCCAAATGCATTAACGAAATACAACGATAATTTAGTGCATGAGTCGGTCATCATTCCACAAGGAACCGAGACTAAGCGACTCAAGGGGGACATCCTCCACTATTCATACAAGGATATGGAACACTACTTGGTGAAATCAGCAAGTTACGGTCGCGCTTGGGCGGATCAAAAACAAAAACGCGGTAAATCGGCCTCGCTGTCGCAAGCGATATTGCACGCGCTTGGCTGCTTCTTAAAAATGTACGTGTTAAAGCGTGGTTTTTTAGATGGCAAGCAAGGCTTTTTGATTGCGATTCTGTCGGCGCATTCAACATTCATCAAATACGCTGACCTTTGGGCAAGAGCGAACGATAGCCAGCAAAAATCTTAATCGCTGAAAAGGCCATCCCGAATAAACGAAAAGCCAAGAGAATAACCTCTTGGCTTTTTTGCCTCTATCGAATGCCCTGCCACCAAATGTTTACATCGTTCGAGCATGCATTGACATCGATTCGTGACATATCATCTTGGCTCGCCTTATCTTCTGCTTTTGGTGGGCAAAACGCGATGTGTTTACCTTCAGAGTTTAGCGGTCGCCAACGCAGCGGTGTCGCTGAGCGCTTGGCTGGGAAAAAACCAACGGTAGGAACATCCAGCGCTGCGGCAATGTGAAGCGGTCCTGTTGAGCCAGCGATGAACAAGCTCGCACACGCCAGCGAACAAGAGAAGTCCACGAGACCGTCATTTTTATCGTATATCACACTTGATAGAGCGTTTTCTTTAAGCAGACTCTGCAGCTCTTTCGCTTTCTCTTGTTCCCCTGGTCCTGCGGTCAGTACGATTTCAAAATCTTCATTAAGTCCTTTCAGTAGCGAGCAGTACTGCTCCAAGCTCAGGTTATTCGCAGAGCCACCGCTGCCTGCATGAACATAGAGCCATGGCTTCGCCTTGTTCAAGCCAAGTTGCTCGGACAACTTTTCTTTTTGCTTAGCGAGCGAATCTAAAGAAAAGGAAAAGTAAGGGGCTTTTGGCTCAACAATCGCAACTGACTGGTCGTTAAGAAATACACGGATAAGGTCTAAGTTGTATTCAAACTCAGGCTTGGCACTTTGCGAGCGCTTTTGCTTAATGCGCTTGTTGTAAAACACCTGTGCAAACTTGGTGGCAGGCGCTAAACGATAAGGAATTCTCGCCTTCCACACCAGCAGCGCGTTATAGGTATCGGAGAACAGATTGATCGATGCGTCAAATTTGGCACTTTTGATGGTGCGCACTAGAGCCTGCTGCGTCGCTTTATCGGCTTTTTTGCCAGCATCAATAATGACCTCATCAATCCAAGGGCATGCCTTGGCGAGCGCGGCGGTGTAACTGGGAACCAGAGCAGTAACGCGACAATCAGGAAGAGATTGCTTTAGCATCGCGAAACTTGGCCACGCAAGCATGAAGTCTCCGATCTTGTCATTACGCACCACGAGTATGTTTTTCATTCTGCTCACTCATTTTCACTCTAGTTGTCGATCTGTCGGTGATGATAGCAATTCCACTGCATAATGATAACTCTTGCTTAACCCTTTGTTCCTGTCTATAAAATGGTAAACTGACGTCAAACCTCTACCAGAGAGAACACTGTGAGCCCAAAACGCCTATCTCGAGTCATATACCCTGGCACTTTTGATCCTATTACGAACGGACACCTTGACCTTATCGAGCGTGCCTCCACTATGTTTGACGAAATCATTATTGCTATCGCAGCCAGCCCAAGCAAGAACACGCTATTTACTCTAGAGGAGCGCGTCGCATTCTCTCAACAAGTCACCAGTCATCTATCAAACGTGACATCTAAGGGCTTCTCTGGGCTTCTCGTTGACTTCGCTAAAGCGGAGCAAGCCAATGTTCTTATTCGAGGCCTGCGCACGACAGTCGACTTTGAGTACGAGTTTGGTCTAACTAATATGTATCGCCGTCTATTACCGGGACTAGAGAGCGTATTTTTGACGCCAGCTGAAGAGCACGCTTTCATATCTTCAACACTGGTAAGAGAGGTCGCTATTCATGGTGGGGATGTAACTCAATTTGTTCCACCTGTCGTCGCTACTGCTCTAGAATCAAAGAAAATCGTATAGCTATGAAAATTCTTGTAATAAGAGCGGGCGCCCTCGGCGATACCATTTTTGCCACGGCGGTGATTGACTGCTTACGCAAACAATTTGGTAAGAATACCCATATTGACTGGCTGGGCAACCCACTAGCAAAAGGGTTATTCGCAAAAGATCATCGCATTGCAAATGTGTTTACGCTAAAAAGCCGAAATTTAGCGATGCCGTTCAATATCCCTAAGCTAAAAATGCTTGCTCAGGCTCGACAGCATCCGTACGACTTGGTGGTGAACTTGGAGCACTCTCGCTCGTTTCGTCGCTTCGTCAACAATATCAAAGCAGCGAAAACCATACACATTGCGGATCTAGACGCCAACGTTTCAGACATGCACGCCGTTGAAAACATGTTGGCAGCACTCTCTTTGTCAGGTGTCACCGACACTGAAGGGTTTCCAAGACTCGTCGGTGAAGAGGTCGCAACCGTAAAGGCCAAGTTTGAGCTTCCAGAGCAGTATGTTGTATTTCATCCTGCAAACAGTCATTCTGACAAACCCGACTATCGAAGCTATCGCTCTTGGCCATTAGAGCATTGGAAATCATTGATAAGTTCAGCGTCTATCAGTACTAAAGCCGTTATTGTTGGCACCAATGAAGAAAAAGCGTTTCTGACCAGTTTCTTAGCTGAACTTGACACTGACGTCATTGATTTAATGGGTAATACCACTCTGCCTGAGCTTATTGCGGTACTAGAAGGGGCAAACGTCGTTATTACCACAGATACAGGCCCTTCTCATATGGCCGCAGCGACAGGGGTACCAACGGTTGCTCTGTTTGGTCCGAGTGATCCAAATGGAACCGCTCCTTATTCATGTAAGTATAATACTGTTCACATCGCTTCAATCGACATAGAATGCAGCCCCTGTTCTCATACTGAACGATTTAAAGCGTGTAAGAATAACCTGTGTATGAAACAACTGTACCCAGAGATGGTCTTAGACATAATCCGCCCATACATTAGCCAGTCGTGAAACTGAATATCGACAGCTTACATTGCCTTATTTTTTAGGAGTAAAAGATGATTAATAAAGAACGCACGCTTTGGACTTTATTGATAGGTGCGTTGCTTATCCGTTTGCTGACATTGGGTCTATATCCTTTAATGGATACGACGGAATCTCGCTATGGTGAAATGGCGCGTCTAATGGTCGAAACCGGAAACTGGTTAACGCCTCTCTTTGACTATGGCGTTCCTTTCTGGGGTAAACCACCACTATTTACTTGGATGAGTGCCATCAGCGTCGAAATGTTTGGTTTATCTGAGTTTACACTGCGTCTACCACATTGGGCTGCTGGTGTTCTCGTTGTATGGGGCGTCGCTTGGTTTGCCAAGAAGAATGGCTATAACCCGCTAGTCGCAGCCGTTGTGTTATCTACCACGCTGGTCTTTTCTATCTCTGCGGGTGCAGTGATGACCGATATGGCATTAACAGTCGGTCTTACCATGGCCATGATTGGCTTTTATCAATGCTGGCTTGGCAAGACGTTCTGGGGCTATGTTGGCTTCGCAGGGCTTGCTGTCGGCTTGCTAGCGAAAGGACCGGTAGCCATCGTGCTATTTGGACTAGCTGTCTTCCCGTGGATGGTCATTCAGCACGGTTTGATTGGCGCATTTGTTGAGCTTTGGAAGCGATTCCCGCTCATCAAAGGCACCCTACTAATGTTGGCCATCGCCCTGCCATGGTACCTGCTTGCAGAAAAAGCGACCCCTGGTTTCCTTGACTACTTCATTGTTGGCGAGCATTACAAGCGCTTCGTTGAGCCAGGCTGGACCGGCGATCTTTATGGCAGCGGCCACGAAGAGCCAAAGGGTAAGATTTGGTTCTTCTGGTTACTCGCAGTCCTTCCTTGGTCTTTGATTTTACCTGTTCTGATGGTTGTTCGAGCCAAGTTTGGTTTAGAGCAAGCGAAACAAAACAATGGCTTTACGAGTTTCGCCATCTGGTGGGCGCTATCACCGCTTGTGCTGTTTACTATGTCTAGCAATATCCTACCAACATACGTACTGCCTGGAGCACCAGCGGTAGGTTTGCTGTTCGCTATTTTCTGGAAGAAGAAAGATATTGTTTGGCTGTCAATCGCAGCTCTTGTGGTACCGGTAGCGCTTATCGTTGCGACTTATTTGCTGTCGACAGGCAAAGTTGCGGACAATAGTGATAAATCGATCTTTGACGCTATCGACCCTAACATCCCAACTTACTATGCGCACCACCGCACTTACTCTGGCCAGTACTACAGTAATGGTCAGGCTAAAGTTTACAACGCGGAGCAACAAGCCAAGGGTGAAAAAGAATTCTACCTGATCCTTCGCCGTAAAGCGGTTGAATGGGAACTGAACTCTTATCAGTTGCTAGACTCTTGTGAAGAGACAAATGCAACGAGTTCGGCTCGTATCGCTTATTTGTGTCATCTCGATAACGCTGACGTAGAAAGCGATAAAGTAGAAGATATCAAATAGTAATGAAATACGAAGTCATATTGTCTGCCTACAATGATGCGGATGTTTTGTCTCTGACTCTCGCTGGCTACTTAAACCAGCGAGATACAGACTTTACCATTTGCATCGCTGATGATGGCTCGGGTCCATCGATAAAAAACGTAGTTGAAGACTTTAAGAACAAGGGACTCAACATTCGCCATGTGTGGCATGAAGATATAGGATTTCGTCGATCGATGATTCTAAACAAAGCAGCCGCTAGCAGCACTGCTGACAGAATTATTTTTTCAGATAGTGATTGTATCCCTAGCCCATATTTTATAAGTGACCATAGGTCGTTATATCAGCCAAAGATGATAACGACCGGGCCACGTATTAACTTGCGAGAGAAACTAACGAGCGAACTCAAGCGCCGAGTTAAACAGCCGAGTTTCTTGAATAACAGCGTTAGATTGCTTTGCTTATCTATCTTCAAGGTGGCGTCTCACTCGGAGCAAGCTCTACGTTTCCCAGACGCAATGCTACCTTTTCTGAAGAAAGTCAAAGACATCTGGCCCTACGGTGCCAACTTTGCCGTTGACCGCAGTGATTTTCTGGAAGTAAACGGATTTGATGAGGATTACGTTGGATGGGGGGGGGAAGATATTGACCTACACCGGCGTCTAATACTCGCAGACGTTGATTATTATGGTGTTGCGGGCAGAGCTGTCCTGTTTCACTTAGAACACCCTATTAGAGAGGCCGATGACGGTGACGAAGAACTAAAGCGCATCAAAGAAGAAAAAGAAAAAAATCGCGTTAAATTTGCCCGAAACGGGCTCTCAAAATGGCTTTAGTCATCAACGAAAAAGAGCAGGCTTATGCCTGCTCTTTTATCTTTCGCTTTGCTTTAGGTAACTAGATACCAAATTCAGCTCGATACGCCTTCACCGCCTCTAAATGCTCAGCATTACCACCTTTCTCTTCAAGATAAGTAATAAGGTCAGTCAGGCTTACGATTGAAATCACTGCGCAGCCAAAGTCGCGTTCAACTTCTTGAATCGCAGATAGCTCACCTTTGCCTTTCTCTTGACGGTCAATAGCAACCAGCACGCCCGCGAGGTCTGCACCGTTCGCCTTGATGATTTCCATTGACTCACGAATCGCAGTACCTGCCGTGATTACGTCATCCACCAGCATAATACGACCTTCAAGTGCGCTACCTACCAGGTTGCCACCTTCACCGTGGTCTTTCGCTTCTTTACGGTTGAAGCAGTAAGGTGTATCGATGTCGTGGTGATCGGCCAAGGCAACCGCTGTAGTTGTTGCAATTGGGATGCCTTTGTAAGCAGGACCAAATAGCACGTCAAACTCAATGCCAGAGTCCGCTAGCGCTGCTGCGTAGAAGCGACCTAGACGTGCAAGGTCACGACCCGTATTGAAAAGCCCAGCGTTAAAGAAGTAAGGGCTTTTACGACCAGATTTAAGGGTAAACTCGCCAAATTTTAGGACTTCTTTCTCTAATGCAAATTCAATAAATTCACGCTGGTATGCTTTCATTTTATCTCTCTCGGTTGTTGTGTTTAGGTATGTTGTTGTCATACCCGGTAGACATGATGCTTTTTGTCTTTTTACTGCCTAAACAGTTCGTCACCCCTGCGCAGGCAGGGGTCTACTCAAAGCATGCACCAAGCCTCAAGTAGATTCCTGCCTGCGTAGGCGCACGGCCAGTGGAATGACGTGTCGTTGTGTATCTGTAATACACAAAAAAATAGCCCCCTTACGGGAGCCATCAATCAATCTTCTAATGCCAGCTTCTGAGCTGCTACGATCTCGGTAATGCCTTTCTTCGCTGACGCCAGTAGCGCCATTAGCTCATCGTGGCTAAACGGTTCGCCTTCTGCGGTGCCTTGGATTTCGATCATGCGACCATCTTCCGTCATCACAACGTTCATGTCGGTATCGGCTGCCGAGTCTTCGGTATATTCAAGGTCACACAGAACGTCTTCACCAAGAATGCCCACAGATACTGCCGCAACGTGCCCTTTCATTGGGTTCGCTTTTAGTGTGCCTTTTGCTACAAGGTGAGCAAATGCGTCTGCCATTGCAACGCTAGCGCCAGAAATAGATGCAGTACGAGTACCACCATCCGCTTGGATAACGTCACAGTCGACTGTCACCATGATTTCACCCATGGCTTCTAGGTCTACGACTGCACGTAGGCTACGAGCGATTAGGCGTTGGATTTCCATGGTGCGGCCGCCTTGCTTGCCACTTGCCGCTTCACGGCGCATTCTTGAGTGCGTTGAGCGTGGTAGCATGCCGTATTCAGCGGTTACCCAGCCTTTACCTTGGCCTTTTAGCCAGCGAGGTACATTCTCTTCCACTGTTGCGTTACACAACACTTTGGTATTGCCGAACTCTACCAGCACAGAGCCTTCTGCGTAAGCGGTATAGTTGCGAGTAATTTTTATTGGGCGCACTTGGTCTGCTGCGCGATCATTTGGACGCATGGACATTACCTTTGTTGGGGAAGCGAATTTGGTTGGGCGAAGATTATAACGGAGAAGCGAGTATGGGTCTAGGTTGTGTGACTTCGATTCGAGCTCTGTGCTACCATGAAGACAGTTTGAACACATTTATTGAATCCAAGGGAATCATTTCATGATCTACAGCATGACCGCGTACGCGCGCAAAGAGGTCAAAGGTGACTGGGGTAGCGCAGTATGGGAAATCCGCTCTGTAAACCAACGTTATCTCGAAACATACTTCCGTCTTCCTGAGCAGTTCCGTGGTCTTGAACCTGTACTTCGTGAGCGCTTCCGTAAGCGTTTGGCGCGCGGTAAGGTCGAATGTCACCTTCGCTTTGAAGCAAACCCTGCAGCTAAAGGCGAGCTGAACATCAATGAAACACTCGCTAAGCAAGTGATTGGTGCAGCGAACCAAATCATGGGACTGACTGGTGAGCAAAACCGCATTAACCCATTCCAAGTCATGCAGTGGCCAGGTGTGATGGAAACGCCAGAGCAAGATATGGACACCATCAACAAAGCACTACTAGACGGCTTTGAGGGTGCACTGAGTGACTTCATCGAAGCGCGTGGTCGTGAAGGTGAAAACATGAAGGCGTTGATCGTTCAGCGTTTAGATGCCATCACAGAAGAAGTGGTGAAGGTTCGCGCTCGCATGCCAGAAATCATCGAATGGCAACGTGAACGTCTACTTGGCAAGTTTGAAGAAGCTAAGATCGAGCTTGATGCTTCTCGCGTTGAGCAAGAGTTGATTCTTCTGGCGCAAAAGTCTGACGTAGCCGAAGAGCTAGATCGCCTCGATTCTCACGTTAAAGAAACCAACAGCATCATGAAGAAAGGTGGTGCAGTCGGTCGTCGTCTCGACTTTATGATGCAAGAGTTTAACCGCGAGTCGAACACGCTAGCGTCTAAGTCCATCAGCACGGATATCACCGCATCAGGTGTTGAGCTTAAGGTGTTGATTGAGCAGATGCGTGAGCAGATTCAGAATATTGAGTAATTCTGTTGAATGACAAAAAAGCAGGCTGATGCCTGCTTTTTTATTGCTTGTGTACCGCGCTCAAAGTAACCGCCCACACATGAGTCGTGCTACTGCGTTAGCGGAGGGATACTCAACTTTCGCACCAAGCCTCAAGAAGATTCCTGTCTGCACAGGAATGACGGCGTTTTAGGGTTCATCGCAATTCAAAATGATCGTCACCCCACTAGCCGTGCGCCTGCTCAGGCAGGGGTCTTCTCAACGCTCGCGCCAAGCCTCAAATAGATTCCTGTCTGCACAGGAATGACAGCGCTGTAGGGTTATCCGATTATTAGTGACTACAACAACACCAAGTAAGTCATAAACAGCGCCGACAACACATAGATCACTGGGTGAACCTCTTTGCCCTTGCCTGCCACAACCATACTAAACGCATAACTGATAAAGCCCATCGCCATACCGTTTGCTGGTGAGAAGCTCAGCACAGTAAACATAATGGTAAAGAAGGCAGCGATGCGCGACTCTTTTTTATCCCACTTAATATCGCCCAGGCGACCAATCATATAGATACCAACGACGACCATCGCTGGTGCCACCATGGCTGCAGAGAACAATGAGAATAGCGGGTATAAGAATAGAGAGACAAAGAACAAACCGGCTACTACAACTGCCGCTAGACCCGTTTTCGCACCTTGAGAAGACGCGATACCCGACTCAGAGAATGCTGTAACCGACGTTGTGCCAAGCAGCGAACCCATTACAGTACCACCCGCATCTGCAACGAGCGCTGAACGAGCATTTGGCACCTTCCCGTCTTTGTCGATGATGCCAGCGTCGCGGCCCACACCAACAATCGTGCTCAAGCCATCGAAGAAATCGACAATCAAAAAGATAATCACGATGAACAGCAGATCAAACATCTTCTCTGCCGTTAAGCCAGAGAAATCGAAGATAGCACCAAAGCTACCTGCCATGCTTGGCGGCATCGCGACGAGCTGGTCTGGAATTGGCGCGTTGCTTGTGCCCATAAAGGTGTCAGCAAGGATGGTTAGAACGATGGCCGACATGAACGAGATAAACGTCGCTAGCTTGATATCGCGAACCATACAACCCAGAGCAATGAAGATACTGATGTAAGCGATCATAACCTGAGGGTTCAGGATATCGCCCATGCTCACCAAGATGATTGGGTTTGAAACGATGATACCGGCGTTCTTAAGTCCCAAGAACGCGATAAACAAGCCGAGCGATACGGTAATCGCCAGCTTAAGGTCTTCTGGAATCGATTCAATCATCGCCTTACGGATCTTAGTCATCGATAAGATCAAGTAGATGATGCCCGAGAAGAAGATACCCAGTAGCGCTTCATGCCAAACCAGAGCCACAGATCCGCTAAGAAGCATGCCTTTAAAGAAGCCATTCATGCTCATACCTGGTGCCAACATCACTGGGTAGTTACCAAAGAAACCCATAATCAGAGTCGCAAATGCCGCAGCTAGCGCCGTTGCAGTGAATACCGCGCCACGGTCCATGCCGGGAATGTCACCCAAGATGGCTGGGTTCACCGCTAGGATGTAGCTCATCGCTAGAAACGTAATAAAACCTGCGTATACCTCGGTGCCGATCGTAGATTTACGCTCGCTCACCTTGAAGGTAGCTTCGATAAAAGAGGGGTTGGCTTGCCTTTGGCCAGCTAATTCTGCACTCACAGTGGAACCTTTAAAGATAGAAATGACGGAGACGCAAACGTATGCGCGACAAAAATAATGGCGCGAATTCTAATCAGCCAGAGAAATAAATCAATGTTTTTCTTGTTGGTTTTTATCGCTTAAAAAACAAAACCTTGATAAATAAGCAAACGTTTGCCTTCAATGTTATCTCTCGACTATCGGCACCTACCCTACGCGCCTTATGCAAGTCCTCACATCAAAGAGAAGACAGCTTGTCGTGCTGCCCTCAATCATGATACTCTTCGCCTCCATTTTTCTGGCCGAAATTTCAGCACTTGGGCCAGTGTTTTATCTAAAATAGAAGAGTGCATCGCGCAGCTTCTATTCCTTCAACCCAAGAATGCGGACACTGACAAATGATTGGTAAAGGCACCCTGTATATCGTATCGGCACCAAGCGGCGCTGGTAAATCGAGCTTAATTGCAGCTATGTTGGAAAAAAACCCAACCTACGCAATGAAGGTTTCTGTTTCTCACACCACTCGCGGCATGCGCCCTGGTGAAGAAGACGGCGTGCACTACCACTTTGTTGAAAAATCAGAGTTTGAATCACTGATTGAGCAAGGCGCGTTTCTTGAGTATGCCGAAGTGTTTGGTAACTACTACGGTACGTCTCGCTTGTGGATTGAAGAAACGCTAAATAAAGGCATCGATGTCTTCCTAGATATCGACTGGCAAGGCGCGCGCCAAATCCGCGAGCAGATGCCAGAAGCGAAAAGCGTCTTTATTCTGCCGCCGTCAAACAGTGAGCTTGAGCGTCGCCTAAACGTGCGCGGTCAAGACAGCGATGAAGTGATCGCAAAACGCATGAGCGAAGCAAAATCAGAAATGTCACATTACAACGAGTACGACTATGTTATCGTCAACGATGACTTTGATGGCGCACTTGTTGATTTTAAAGCAATTTTACGCGCTGAGCGTTTGAAGCAAGACAAGCAAGCTGTGAAATATAAAGGCATGCTGGATGCGCTACTAGCGGAGTAATTCGCTCGTATTTCATACCTATTCTGTTTTTCGCCTAGCGCGATGAAATGAAATAACAGGCGATCTCATTAGTGATATCGCCGATAAACCCTAAGTAACAGTAGCTAAACGGATCATTTGTGATCTAGAATCTAAATGTAATAGCCTGTATACTTTCTCGTCATCAAAAATTTAGTTAACTATTGGAGTTCTTATGGCACGCGTAACTGTTCAAGACGCTGTTGAAAAAGTTGGCAACCGCTTCGACCTAGTTCTTATTTCGGCTCGCCGCGCACGTCAGATGCAAATCGGTGGTAAAGATGCACTAGTGCCAGAAGAAAATGATAAGCCAACGGTTATCGCTCTACGCGAAATCGAAGAAGGCTTGATCACGAAAGAAGTACTAGACGCACGCGAGCGTCAAGAGCAGCAAGAGCAAGAAGCTGCAGAACTAGCGGCAGTAAGCAGCATCGCTCACAACCGTTAATTCGACCTATCCAATCAGAGTTCCATCGACTTTCGGGCCTATAATTTGTACCTATTCGATAGCCTTAAAGACGTTGCCCAAGAATACCTAACAGAGCCTCAAATTGAGGCTCTGCGTCAATCTTATGTGGTAGCAAGAGATGCCCATGAAGGGCAGACCCGCTCTAGCGGTGAACCTTACATCATCCACCCTGTTGCGGTAGCTCGTATCCTCGCAGAAATGCGTCTGGATATTGAAACACTGCAAGCAGCACTGTTGCATGATGTTATTGAAGATACGGAAGTCACCAAAGAAGAGCTAGAAGAACAGTTTGGCAACACCGTCGCGGAACTCGTGGACGGCGTCTCTAAGCTCGACAAGCTAAAATTCCGAGATCGCAAAGAAGCTCAAGCGGAAAACTTCCGCAAGATGGTGCTTGCCATGGTGCAAGACATCCGCGTGATCTTGATTAAGCTCAGTGACCGTACTCATAACATGCGTACATTGGGCGCGCTTCGTCCGGACAAGAAACGCCGTATTGCTCGTGAAACCCTAGAGATCTATGCGCCGCTTGCGCATCGTCTCGGTATTCACAACATCAAGACCGAGCTTGAAGAGTTAGGTTTTGAAGCGCTTTATCCAAACCGTTATCGCGTTCTAAAAGAAGTAGTGAAAGCTGCTCGCGGTAACCGTAAGGAAATGATCCAACGTATCCATAGCGAGATCGAAGGCCGCCTCGGTGAGGTTGGCTTGAACTGTCGCGTACTAGGTCGTGAGAAGAATCTGTTCTCCATCTATAACAAGATGAAAACCAAAGAGCAGCGCTTCCACACCATCATGGATATCTACGCCTTCCGCGTTATCGTGGACACGGCGGACACCTGCTATCGCGTACTTGGTCAAGTACACAGCCTGTATAAGCCCCGTCCAGGTCGCATGAAAGATTACATTGCGGTACCAAAGGCGAACGGCTATCAATCTCTTCACACCTCGATGGTTGGTCCTCACGGTGTTCCTGTTGAAGTACAAATTCGTACTGAAGACATGGACCAGATGGCAGACAAGGGTGTGGCAGCGCATTGGGCATACAAAGGCAATGGCGATCGCACTGGCACTACTGCGCAGATTAAGGCACAGCGTTGGATGCAAAGCCTGCTTGAGCTACAGCAAAGCGCAGGTAACTCATTTGAATTTATTGAAAACGTAAAATCCGATCTGTTCCCAGATGAGATTTACGTGTTCACACCAAAAGGTCGTATCGTCGAGCTACCGCTTGGCGCGACTGCGGTCGACTTCGCTTATGCGGTGCATACCGATGTCGGTAACACCTGTGTGGGAGCTCGCGTTGATCGTAACCCGTACCCACTAAGCAAGGCTCTAAAGAACGGTCAAACCGTTGAGATCATCAGTGCACCAGGTGCTCGTCCAAATGCGGCATGGCTAAACTATGTCGTGACGTCACGTGCTCGCACTAAGATCCGTCAGGTGCTGAAGACCATGCGTCGTGAAGAGTCTGTGGTTCTGGGTCGCCGCCTGCTTAACCATGCATTAGGTCGCCACTCTGTTGATACCATCTACCCAGAGAACATCAACGAAGTGCTCACCGACCTTAAGCTTGAGTCGCTCGACGACTTGCTTGCTGCGATTGGTCTTGGCGAACTCATGAGCATCGTGATTGCGAGACGCTTACTGGGTGATACGGACGAGCTAACACAAACAAGCTCTATTCCATCATCAGGTAAGAAGCTGCCAATCCGCGGCGCGGAAGGTATTCTTCTGACGTTCGCGAACTGCTGTCACCCAATCCCTGATGATCACATCATTGCCCATGTGTCGCCAGGTCGTGGTCTTGTGGTTCACCGTGAAACGTGTCCAAACGTTCGTGGTCACCAGAAAGAGCCAGATAAGTACATGGCGGTAGAGTGGAGTGACGACTACGAGCAAGAGTTCACTGCAGAACTTCAAGTCGATCTGCAAAACCACCAAGGTGCGCTTGCCGAGCTCACCAATGTGATTGCGAAGACTGGCTCAAACATTCACGGCATTTCGACGGAAGAGCGTGATGGTCGTTTGTATACTGTGACGGTATTGCTGACAACCAAAGACCGTGTGCACCTTGCCGGCATCATGAAGCGCATTCGCGTTATGCCACACGCACTGCGAGTCAGACGTCGTAAGAACTAAAGCTAATGCTTGATCTAACACGGGTTCGATGAATATCGAGCCCGTTTTATTTGGAACATCCTAATGAATTTAGAACGCTACAATCGTATTCAGGAAGTGCTCAAAGCACGCCAACCCGATCTGACTTTACTGCTAGAACAAGTTCACAAGCCGAACAATGTCTCTGCCGTTATTCGCACCGCCGATGCCGCGGGTGTGCACAAGGTCCATGCAGTTTGGCCTGATGAGAAGATGCGTACCCTAAGCCACACCTCAGCAGGCGCGCGTAACTGGGTGGAAGTTGAAACTCACGATACGGTCGCAGATGCTGTGCGCGAGCTAAAGAGACAAGGCATGCAAGTACTAGCCACCAACCTATCAGATAACGCCGTCGACTTTCGCGAGATCGACTACACCAAGCCAACGGCCATCATCCTCGGCGGTGAAAAAAACGGTATTACCCAAGACGCCTTAGGTGAAGCAGACCAGGACATCATTATTCCGATGGTAGGCATGGTGCAATCACTTAATGTCTCGGTTGCCAGCGCGCTTATTTTATTCGAAGCGCAACGTCAGCGTCAGCTGGCGGGTATGTACGATCGCGATACGAGTGTACTTCCAAAAGAAACCATTCACCGCATCCTCTTTGAGCGTGGTCATCCTGTTCTCGCCAAGGTCGCAAAGAAGAAAAATATGCCCTATCCACCACTCGATGACGAAGGGCAGATTGTTGCTGATGAGTCGTGGTGGAAGGAGATGCAGAAGAAGTAGCCTTATCGGCTTCATACCATATAGAAAGCGCCGTGAGGGCAGAGCTCGATAATATAGGTTGAAGCCATTAAAACTGTACAAAAAGACAGTAAAATGCTTGAATATTCTCATCTAACACTCTGATGGATGGTGAATATGGCTCAGTTACTGTCGGCAATTCCTTTAACTTCGCTTTCTGGCGTTGGGGCAAAAGTCGCAGAGAAACTTGAAAAGGTAGGATTGCACACGGTGCAAGACCTGCTGTTTCACCTACCTCATCGCTATGAAGACCGCACGCGTATTTACCCTATCGTCAAACTACACCCCGGTCTTTGGGGGTCAGTGCAAGGTAAGGTGATGAGCAGCGATGTCGCCTTTGGTCGTCGCAAGATGCTGACGGTGAAGGTTAGTGATGGCAATGGCACCATTACCTTACGCTTTTTCAACTTCACCGCGGCTATGAAGAACAACTTCTCCGAAGGGCGCATCATCGTCGCTTATGGTGAGGTAAAGCGCGGTAATCATGGTCTTGAAATCATCCATCCTGAATACAAATTTCATGCTGAAGGGAAAACGCCAAAGCTAGAGCAAACACTGACGCCCATCTACCCGACGACAGAAGGTTTAAGGCAGCTCACTCTAAAGAGCTTAACCGACCAAGCCCTTGAGCTAATGGACGGTGCAGCAGTAGATGAACTCCTCCCAAGCGGCTTGTACAACCAACAGATGACGCTTGCTGAGGCGCTGCACGTAATTCACCGCCCGCCACCGAATATTAACCTCGACGATTTTGATGAAGGCAAACACCCTGCGCAGCAGCGTCTTATCATTGAAGAGTTGATGGCACAGAACCTGTCGATGTTGGCCGTGCGAAGCAAAGGTCAGCAGGACGCGGCTATCGCGCTGCAGCCTGTCGAGACGCTTAAACAAAAGCTACTCGGACAACTGCCCTTCTCACCAACAGGCGCTCAGGCTCGCGTCGTTCAAGAGATAGAAACCGACCTACAAAAGCCAATCCCTATGATGCGGTTAGTCCAGGGCGATGTGGGATCGGGTAAAACGCTGGTTGCCGCTTTGGCTGCTGTGCGCGCCATTGAACACGGCTATCAAGTCGCTATGATGGCGCCTACTGAACTGCTTGCTGAGCAGCATGCTATTAACTTTGCCGGCTGGTTTGAGTCGATGGGCATCCAAGTCGGTTGGCTGTCTGGTAAGCAGAAAGGTAAAGCGAAAGAAGCCGAGCTGGCGCGCATAGCCAGTGGTGAAGCGCAGATGGTGGTGGGGACTCATGCGCTGTTTCAGGAGTCAGTTGAATTTAACAACCTCGCCCTTGTCATCATCGATGAGCAGCACCGTTTTGGTGTCCACCAACGTCTAGAGCTACGTGCAAAAGGGGCCAAGCAAGGCTTCTACCCTCATCAGTTGATCATGACGGCAACGCCAATTCCAAGAACGCTGGCGATGACCGCTTATGCTGACTTAGAAACTTCAGTTATCGATGAGCTTCCACCAGGTCGAACCCCGATTCAAACCGTCGCCATTCCCGATACTAAGCGCGATGATGTGATTGAAAGAGTTAAAAACGCCTGCCTACACGAAGGCAAGCAAGCCTATTGGGTGTGTACCCTTATCGATGAGTCGGAAGTACTTGAAGCGCAAGCAGCAGCTGACACGGCTGAAGACCTGCAGCGCAAACTGCCCGATCTCAAAATAGGCTTAGTGCATGGCCGCATGAAGCCTGCCGAGAAACAAGACGTCATGCAGCGCTTTAAAAACAATGAACTGCATCTATTGGTGGCCACTACGGTGATTGAAGTGGGTGTGGATGTCCCCAACTCCAGCTTGATGATTATCGAGAACCCAGAGCGCCTTGGTCTAGCTCAATTGCACCAGTTACGCGGCCGTGTGGGACGTGGTAGTGTGGCGAGCCACTGTGTGCTGTTGTATCACTCCCCACTTTCTAAAACTGCACAGAAGCGCTTAGGCGTGCTTCGTGAGAGTAATGATGGCTTCGTGATCGCGCAAAAAGACTTGGAGATCCGTGGGCCGGGCGAGCTACTGGGCACCAAGCAAACGGGATTGGCTGAGTTTAAGATTGCGGATTTGGTGCGCGACCAACGATTAGTGCCCGAAGTTCAGCGCATTGCGCGCCATGTTCATGAGCAATATCCAGACAACGCCAAGAAGATTATCGACCGCTGGCTCGGCGACCGAGAGTTTTACGCGAAAGCATAACTCTAGAGCGAGGCAAGTAAAGTCACACGCTGCCAGCGCGTGACTTTACCTTTCAATGTTTTTATTCAGTTTCTATTCAAGTGAGGCTGATTAGAGCTTTTTATTGCCTTTCGGCACAGGAAAACTCACTTGTGCCTTCAAGCCACCACCACTGCGATTAGTGATGCTCACCGAGCCATGATGCTGACTGATAATTCGCTTCACGATCGCCAGACCTAGACCCGTGCCTTCGCTGCCACGAGCGGTATCACCGCGAGTGAACGGTTCGAACAAACGACCGATCTGGCTCTCTTCGATACCTGGGCCATTATCCTCAATGGTGACCCAAGCCAGTTTGTTATCCACCGTCATCCCTGTCGTGACCTTCACCCAACCATTACCGTAACGAACCGCATTCACTACCAGATTGGTAATGGCCCGCTTGATGGCAATTGGACTACCTTCGATATCTTTAATGTTCTTCATTGGCGCGTACTCAATCTGCACCTCATAGCCACCCTCGGAAGAAACAATATCAGACGAGATATCATTGAGGCTCATAGGTTCAAAGGATTGAGTATTGACCGGTTTGAGGTAATCCATGAACTGACCGATGATCTCATTACACTCTTCGGTATCACTGATGATCCCCTCCGCCAAATAGCTATCCTCTGGCGACATCATCTCTGTTGCGAGTCGAATACGAGTCAAAGGCGTGCGGATATCATGGCTGATACCGGCCATAAGCAATGTACGGTCTTGTTCAAGCTCTTGAATGCCCTTCGCCATTTGATTGAATGCACGGGTTACAGAGCGAATCTCTGACGCGCCTCGCTCTGGCAGTGGCGGTGGGATCTCACCCTTACCCACCAGCTTTGCTGCATTCTCCAAGGCGGTTAATGGACGGTTTTGCAGTCGAATAAACAGCCAACCACCCACAATAACAAACAATGCCATAATCAAGCTATTGCGAAACAGCGGTGCGAAATCCTCTTCTTGCAGCTCCGACAAAGGAATGCGGATCAGAGAGTTTGGAAGAGCATCAATCTGCATCCAGAGAATATAGCTCTCTTCGCCTAAGATCAGCCGCACCTCGGTCTTGGATTGCAGCTCCTCGGTCATCTCTTCACTCATCAAGTCGATAGGCAGAGCATGATTAAACTCATTCGCCATCGCACTGTCATCAGCATGAATGGTCACACCAAGCTGAGCCAGCACCTGTCTGCGCAGCGGCGCGTCCATCTCAATCTGACCATCGACATCTTCGGTATCTTCCAAGAAGAACACCAACTCATGCGCCAGTATCTTGTTGAACTGCTGCAAACTTGGTACCAGCGCGTAGTTATACACCGCGTAGTACGAGAAAACCTGACTGGCGATAAGCAGAGTAAAGAACAAAAGAATGGATTGGGTGAACGAGCTACGAAAGCGCATAACGTTTCCTTTGGAGCGAAGACGAGAGTTGATAATAAACAAAAAAGGCTCTGAATCCATCCAGAGCCTTCATAAAACCAGCGAGATTATGCTTCTTTGCCGTCTGGCACGAAGACGTAACCTAAACCCCATACCGTTTGAATGTAACGAGGCTTACTTGGGTCAATCTCTAGCATACGACGTAGGCGAGAGATTTGAACGTCGATTGAACGCTCCATTGCTGAGTATTCACGACCACGCGCCATGTTCATCAGTTTGTCGCGAGACATTGGCTCACGCGCGTTAGTCACTAACGCTTTCAGTACTGCAAACTCACCAGAGGTTAGAGGCATCGCCTCTTCACCGCGGAACATTTCACGAGTACCTAGGTTTAGTCGGAAGTCACCGAACTCAACCACAGACTCTTCTTGGCTAGGTGCACCCGGCGCTTCAATAATCTGACGACGCAACACCGCTTTAATACGAGCCAGCAGCTCGCGCGGGTTGAATGGCTTAGGAAGGTAGTCATCCGCGCCAACCTCAAGGCCAACGATACGGTCTACCTCATCGCCCTTCGCTGTCAGCATTAGAATCGGCAACATGTTGTTGGCGTTACGTAAACGACGACAGATCGACAGGCCATCTTCACCAGGTAGCATTAAATCCAATACCATAAGGTGAAAGTTTTCACGGGTTAACAGGCGGTCCATCTGCTCACTGTTAGCAACACTGCGTACTTGGAATCCTTGCTCTGATAAGTAACGCTCTAGTAATGCACGCAGACGTGCATCATCATCAACAACTAAAATCTTGTGATTTTCTTGCATATTCGATTCCACCACTAAAAAGGCTATCCACACACTAAATTGTCTAACACTATGACAAATCAGCGTATCAGCGGTAAATGTAACATTCCTTGCGTAAAAATTGTGCACGGAATTGTTAGAGATTATTAATTATGGTCTATATTATTCACCTTCGTCACAGTTCTATGTGATATGAGCGATGTTTATCGCATGTTGAGGAAATTTACTCCCTGAAACCTATTTAACCCTGTAGCTATATTCCTTGCGCCCGCTAACGCTTTGTAACATCCTGAAACTTGGTTTTAGCGTACGAGGCATCGTTCTGTCATATACCCTGTATACGGTATCTTGTTTTGAATTATTCAAGGAAAGGTTATGACTCTAGCGCCCCAATGGGAACTTCATTTTTCGCGTGATAATTTTGCCCAGGCTCTAAAGCACTGGCGAAGTTTCAATGGTATGTCTCAACTAGACCTCGTGGAAGCGCTGAGTTTGTCTCACCGAGCTTTTCAAGGCGTCAATCAACCTATGCTGAGTAAGTGGGAGCATGGCAATGGCCAACCTTCTCTCATGCGACGCGTTGGCGTTGCGGCGTTTTTTCAGCAGCCTTATCAGTACTCAGAAGAAGAGCTCAGGCTCATTCAAAGTGTTGAGAAATACGATCAGTTCTTTGTCGGATTCGATACTTTATACCCATGCACTATCGATCGCTATGTCACCTACCCTTGGGACAAACTGCCTGAGGTCTATCGCGAGCAGATCCTTTACGCGCAAGAGAACTATCGCAATATCGGCTTTGATGACTTGATCAGTGTGATGTCTGTCAGTGAAATACATGTGGTGGTCGCCCTTCACAATAACGCGATGGTTGGTCATATCGTTTATGGTAAAGATGGCGGCGGCCAAGACTGCCTACTTAGCTATCTCGCCCTCGATAAAACGCTGTATCGTCAGGTTCACCGCCATGCTTGCGAGATGTTTGAAGGCAAGAAAGTGCTGACCACAGCGATCAAACCATACGCTAAGACGGTGATTTCCGACATTTATATCCCAGAGAAGTACAGCATTGGCGAACTCAGCGTGTATGAGTGCAACATTAATGCGCTGACTGCCAACCCATTCTTTGAGCGGATACATGATGAAGGTCGGATCTTGTCATTGCTGAGTCACCACCAGAAAGTGCAAAGAGACCGCCGTCTCAATGCTGCCGAAGTTCACAGCGAGAAAAGCGCCACTCCAGCATAGATTGAGCTTTTTTGTTTTCATGGCAATATGTAGCCATGTGCGAATGAATCCACTACTCCGTGAGTGGACTTAGCTCGCAATGATGAATGGCGAAACGATTGAACAATGAAAACAAACCTAATCACCCGCGAAGGGTATGACAAACTTAAAAAAGAGCTCGATTTCTTGTGGCGTGAAGAGCGCCCTGAGGTAACGAAAAAAGTGACTTGGGCTGCGTCGCTTGGAGATCGCTCCGAGAACGCTGACTATCAGTACAACAAGAAGCGCCTGCGCGAAATTGACCGCCGTGTCCGCTACCTTCGCAAACGCCTAGAGCAAGTCACTGTGGTCGATTACTCCCCTCAGCAAGAAGGCAAAGTCTTCTTTGGTGCTTGGGTCGAGATTGAGAACGAAGATGGCGATACCATGAGCTTTCGTATTGTCGGCCCAGATGAAATCTACGGTGGCGCGAAAGGCTACATTTCCATTGATGCACCAATGGCAAGAGCGATTCTAAAGAAAGAAGTCGATGATGAATTCGTGGTGAAGACACCAGAAGGCATCAAAGAGTGGTTTGTTAATCGAATAAGCTACAACGGTTTATAACAAAAATGGCCCAGAGAACTGGGCCATTTTTGTATTTAAATCTCAACACCAATATTACTGATGCCCTGCTCTTTCAATTCTAGGCGCAGATCTTTAATCAGCTCAATATCGCGCTCTTCACTGTCACGAAGTGGACGGAAGATAGCCCATTGAACATCCCACTCTTCACACACGGCTTCGTTTTCTTTCTGGTTGTCGTTGGTGATCTCAACGCCGGTTTCAGCCTGCTCTAGTTGAGCAACCGTCGCTACGGACTGCTGGCTGATTTTTAGGCTCGACTCAAGTAGGTAATCGCGATCAAGCAAACCATGCAGAAGCGTCGACAGCGCAAAACAGGCATCAATCGCCGGGTATACGCCATACATCTCGAAATCTTCTGAGTTCGGAATGACCTCTTCTAGCTTCTCAAGCTGCTTTTCGAAGTTGATTTTAGCGGTTTTCACCGTCAGCAGTTCCCATACCGCATCCAAGATATTGCGGTACACGCGCGCTTCCGCAAACTCGGTTTGCTCACAGAACATAGCGAAGTTGGGGTACATACGTTCGCACAAACAGGTCATAAAAGTGATATGCTGCCAAGGCTCAAATTTTTCGATACGTACCTGAATAGGGTTCTTTAACATGGTCGCTCTGCCGTAGTGAATGTAGACAGCGGAAGTGTAACCAAACGGATAGGGAATAGCCAGAAATGACGACGCAAAAGCATCGCTTAGCACTTGTGACGGACAACAATGACCACTATCTAAAGCTCCTTGAAACCAAACAGTTGCCAGATCTCGAGATCACCGCCGAGATCGGTGATGCAACCATCTTGCTCGCAGCACCACCAAAGCTGGCATCACAACTGGGTGACGCTAAGGAGTTAGAGTGGGTTCAGTCAACGTATGCTGGTATCGATGCACTGCTTGGCGAGTCACTTCGTAAGGATTACAAACTCACTAATGTGAAAGGCATTTTTGGTCAGCAGATCAGTGAATACGTTCTGGGTTACTCGATTGGCTATTTCCGACACTTCGACCTTTACAAGCAGCAGCAACAAAAACGTGATTGGCAGCCTCACACTTATCAATCCATGATCGGTAAACGCATGGTCATTTTTGGTACCGGCGCAATTGGTAGCCATCTTGCCAATACTGTCAAAGCTCTCGGGATTATCCCTATAGGCATTAATCGCACCGGAATCCCACCAAGACAAAGTGCCTTTGCAGAGACCTACCATATCAATGAGGCGGGCAAAGCGCTTGAAAGTGCGAATATCATCGTCAACACGCTCCCTAATACGCCATCTACTGACGGCCTTTTCGATGAGCGCCTATTTGCGGCTTGTCGCCATGCGTTGTTTTTTAATGTTGGCCGCGGTCAAACGGTGGATGGCAACGCTCTGCTTAACGCCTTGGAACGCGGTAATCTGGTGCATGCGTTTTTAGATGTGTTTATTGATGAGCCTATCTCGCAAGAGTGCCCTTACTGGAGTAATCCGAACGTAACCGTGACACCTCATATAGCGGCGATTAGTTTTCCTGAGCAGGTGGTCGAGATATTTGCTGAGAATTATCTGCGTTGGCGTGATGGGTTTCAGTTACAGAATTTGATTGATTTTGAGCGTGGGTATTAGGAGTCATCACTCTCAGTAGTCGTCACCCCACTAGCCGCGCGCTTACGTAGGCAGAGGGCTACTCGACGCTCGCACCAAGCCTCAGGTAGATTCCGGCCTGCGCAGGAATGACGTGAGTTGTTAGTTCATTGCTCGCAAGATATTCGTCACCCCTGCGCAGGCAGGGGTCTACTCAACGTACGCACCAAGCCTCAAGTCGATTCCTGCCTGCGCAGGAATGACGTGAGTTGTTAGTTCATTGCTCGCAAGATATTCGTCACCCCTGCGCAGGCAGGGGTCTACTCAACGCGGTATTGACCGGGCTCATAGGTAACAGTTCTAACCGGGCACATGGGTAACAAGTGCTAATGTGTAAGCTTCGAAGAGGAGAAGCTTATGCCATGGGAAGAGACTTGTATCATGAGCCAAAGAGAACTTTTCATTGAAGATTGGCTTAGCCATCGATTTTCTATTAGCGAGCTGTGCCAGCGTTATGGCATAGCTCGTAAAACAGGCTACAAATGGATCAACCGTTTCCGTGAGCAAGGAATGACTGGTTTAGCTGACTTGAGTCGAGCTAGACATACCCATTCCAATCAAACGCCGGACTGGGTTGTGAAACGGATACTTGATTTAAAGGTTCGTTATCCAAACTGGGGGCCTGTCAAAATCCACTCCGCCCTCTATCGTTCTAACCATTCTCAGCATTGGCCTGCGCCAAGTACCATTGGTGAAATCCTTAAGCGCCACAACCTTGTCAGACCCAAGAGAAGAAGACTGACGACGCCACCTCAAACTCAGCCTCTTGCTCATGCGATGGAGCCAAATGATGTTTGGAGTGCAGACTTTAAAGGTCAGTTTAAAATGGGGAACGATAGGTGGTGTTACCCACTCACTCTCACTGACAATTGCAGTCGTATGCTCCTGGTGTGTAAAGGACTCTACAACACCAAACTGCCCGCTGTACAAAGTGCCTATGAAGCGGCTTTTCGGGAGTATGGCTTACCTAGAATGATTCGAACGGACAATGGCTGGCCATTTGCGTGTGTAACCTTAGGAGGGCTTACTCCGCTATCAATCTGGCTAGTTCGTCTTGGTATCTATCCTGAGAGAATTAAGGCGGGGTGCCCACAACAGAATGGCCGGCATGAAAGGATGCATAGAACCTTGAAGGCTGAGGTAGCCAAACCACCGAAGGGCAATTTATCGGCTCAGCAACGGGCTCTTAATCGCTTCAAATTGCAATACAATGAAGAGCGTCCTCATCAATCTCTTGGATTAGGGAAGTGTCCTGCGGACGTTTATAGAAAGTCTCCTCGACCATTCCCCAATCAATTACCACCGCTGGAATATCCTAGCGAACATGAAGTCAGAAAGGTGAAATGTGGCGGCTATATTAAACTTAACGGGCAAGCCATTTATGTCACTAGAAGACTATTAGGCGAGTACGTCAGTTTGGAATATATCGACAATCGATGTTGGTTGCTTCGATTTGGAGAAATGAGATTAGGGATTGTCGATGAAGTTGTTGGAAAAGTAATTCGGCCAACATAGGGTGTTACCTATGTGGCCGGTTTAAAGTGTTACCTATGTGACCATCAGTACACGCATGCACCAAGCCTCAGGTAGATTCCTGCCTGCGCAGGAATGACGTGAGTTGTTAGTTCATTGCTCGCAAGATATTCGTCACCCCTGCGCAGGCAGGGGTCTACTCAACGTACGCACCAAGCTTCAAGTCGATTCCTGCTTGCACAGGAATGACGCGAGTTGTGGGTGCGTCATACTCAAAATGGTCGCCACCCTACTAGCCGCTCACCTACGTAGGCAGGGGGCTACTCGACGCAACTAGACTATCTCGCAGGATACTCCTCAAACATCTTGTGAACCTGCTCCTGCACAAACACATCTCTGTCGGCTGGCTCCATGGTCTCGGTTAACTGGCGCTGCGAGACAGAGCGCCACACCACATCATTGGTTTTTGGGTCAACAAGCTCGACCGCCAATTTACCAAATTTCTTTTCCTTCACTCGCGTTGGAGTGCGGACACCTACACCATAGCCGCTGTTGTACCCCCCTGTTCCGATACCAAATCCAAAGCTAGGACCATCCGCCCTTAATTCTGTGCCCTCAAGGATGTCATAGCGCACAACCAAGTCTGCATCTTGTTCCACCATGGAAAAACCTCGAACATTGAGCTCGTTATCAACGGCTTGTTTGATACGGGCACCATCTAGGCTAACTGGCGCCTCAGCGTTTTCTTGGTATTGATACGTGTTGAACGCAGCGAAGTTAACGCTAGAGTTGTAGTCGGTTGCGACGTCTGAGGCACAACCGGTGAGAAACAGCAGCGAAGCTAGAAAGGAAACAAGCACTTTGAACATAGGGTTGCCTCACAACACAAGACCTAGTTAAAGCGTAGTCAAAGTGAGACAAAAATGCCGTTACTCCCCTTTAGGAAATAACGGCATCTCATTATTTAGACGTCAGTAATTGGCGGTGAATTACTTGTGGTATGGCTTAGATAGCTCGTGAACGGCCTCTACAAACACACCAGCATTCTCTGGTGGTACATCCAAGTGGATGCCGTGACCTAGGTTGAATACATGACCTGTACCACCGTCGCCAAAGCCTTCTAGGATGGTCGCCACTTCTTCACGAATACGCTCAGGTTGCGCGTAAAGCATGGATGGATCCATGTTACCTTGAAGCGCCACTTTATCGCCTACGCGAGCTTTCGCATCGGCAATGTTGATGGTCCAGTCTAGACCGACCGCATCACAACCTGTTGCAGAGATTTGCTCTAGCCACATGCCACCGTTCTTAGTGAACAAGGTCACTGGAACGCGGCGACCCTCGTTTTCACGGATAAGGCCATCGACAATCTTGTGCATGTATTGAAGTGAGAACAGGTTGTAATCACGAGGAGTTAATACGCCACCCCAAGTATCAAATACCATCACAGACTGAGCACCCGCTTTGATCTGAGCATTTAGATATTCGATAACGCTGTCTGCTAGCTTATCAAGAAGTGCATGCAGTATTTGCGGCTCTGCGTACATCATCTTCTTGATTTTAGTGAAGGCTTTTGAGCTGCCACCTTCTACCATGTAAGTGGCTAGTGTCCAAGGGCTCCCAGAGAAACCAATCAGCGGAACATCACCATTCAAGTCTTTACGGATCTGACGGACGGCGTTCATTACGTACTTTAGCTCGCCTTCTGGATCTGGAATACCAATCTTGTCGACATCTGCTTTGCAGGTAATCGGGCGCTCAAACTTAGGACCTTCACCCGCTTCAAAGTACAAACCTAGGCCCATTGCATCAGGAATCGTCAAGATGTCAGAAAATAGAATGGCGGCATCCAGTGGGAAACGGCGTAGCGGCTGAAGGGTCACCTCAGACGCTAGCTCTGCATTCTTACACAGTGACATGAAATCACCCGCTACTGAGCGAGTCTCACGGTATTCTGGAAGGTAACGGCCCGCTTGGCGCATCATCCATACTGGTGTGTAGTCTACAGGTTGCTTTAACAACGCTCGAAGATAGCGATCGTTCTTTAATTCCGTCATTCTTTTTTCTCCAATTCGAAAGGCGTTAGTTTACCGCTATTCATTCATGGTTGGCAGCCTTAGATAACAATTCTTTTACCAAAATTTGAGGGTCATCGCCTGTGTTGCGCTACCGCTCAAAAAAGAGTCACTTTGCAAAGCAGATCATATTATCAATACGCAGTTATGTGGTGAGTTTGCCAAGGACCAAAAGGAATGTTAAAAGTTTGTTTGCTAGCGAAAATTACAATAATACTACTGAGTCTCTAGACTCAGCATCTCATAACGACATCTTACTTACCCCCTCCGCACGCGGAGGGTTTTTTTTGTCATTTTTCTGCTGCAGCCGCCTCGACGGTCGCATGAATGAGCGATCTGGCAATGGTCCCTTCAGGCGCGACCAAGGGGAGCTCATTAGTATTAAACCACTGGGCGTCTTTGAGCTCACTGTAATCCGGTTTGATATCACCACTCTCATAGTCAGCAAGAAACGCCATCATCATACTCGATGGAAACGCCCATGGCTGACTGCCAAAATAGCGAATATTGGCGACCTTGATGCCGGTTTCCTCTTCCACCTCACGAGCAACGCAAGTTTCTAGTGTCTCACCCACTTCCAAGAACCCAGCAATCACCGTGTACATGCCGCCTGCATGGCGATTATGCTGAGCCAGCAAGATGTCTTGCCCTTTGCGTACAGCGACGATAATGCAGGGAAAGATACGTGGATAATGCAGCGTTCGGCAGTCTTGGCACTGCATAGTGAGCTGATTATGGTTTAGGTGATTGCGACCTCCGCATTGAGGACAAAAACGCATAGACTGGCTCATATAGCCATATTGAATTGCTTTGGAGATTTGATGGAACAGCGTCTCTGGGAGATGAAGCAGTTCGCGAAGCGAGGTCAGCTCTCGCTCTCCTTCTAGGTCGGCATCGTTAAGCCACATCACGGGCTTACCGTCAAACTCCCCTACTTTTATTGCCTGCTGAGCAGGCAGTGAAAACTGCTCTGCCGAACCAAGCGGCACATCACCGTCTGCAAGCCAAAGTTCATTCCCTGACACCACACACCAATAAGCCTGGCGAATGACCTTTTCACTTTTTTTTAACATCATGAATCCTCTTCACTTGCAGTTCGTCCATTTTACTGGCAATCTAAATTCATACCAGCTAGAAAACTCGAAATTCTAATTCTGGTGAATGAGAAACGAATTCTCTTTTACTCTTTGTCGTTACAAAGCGTGCAGCTGCCAATTGCAGTGCCGATCATGAGGACATGGTCATGTTAAATAAATTCAAACAAGTACAAGAACAATGGGGTGGCTCTAGCGAAGTCATCGACCACTGGCTAGAAACAAGACAAGCGCTTATTGTTGAATACTGTAAGCTCGGTTCACTTCAACCCGCTCAAGCCCAATCTAACGTGGTTGAGCTTCCCTCAGCGAAAGAAATCAGCTCCTTTTGTGATCATCTCGTTGACTACATCTCCGAAGGCCACTTCAAAATCTACGATATGGTGATGGATAAGTGGAAGGCGACTGGCTTTAAGACCAACGACGATATCGATGCGACCTACGCTAAAATCGTTCTCACCACAGACCCATTACTTGAGTTCAACGACAAGTATGTACAAGTATCATTTGAAGATGAGCTTCCGGGTTTCGAGGACGATATGTCTAAAGTTGGTGAGATACTTGAACTGCGATTTGAAGTGGAAGATAAGCTGATTCAGTTGATCGCGGACAGTTTGGCGATTCCGCCAGGTGCGTAAGTAATAGTGCAATAGTTAGCACTTCTGAATCCAGAATTACCGTCACCCCACTAGCCGCGCGCCTGCGCAGGCAGGGGACTACTCAAAGCGTGCACCAAGCCTCAAAAAGATTCCTGCCTACGCAGGAATGACGGACGCTGTGGAGTAATCAGATCTACATAGTCTTCACACCCAAAATGACCGTCACCCCTGCGCAGGCAGGGGTCTACTCAAAGCATGCACCGAGCCTCTAGAAGATTCCTGCATGCGCAGGAATGACGTGCGCTATAGAGCCATCAAGACTAAGTAATCCTATCACTCCAATTGTCGCATGCCGACGCAGGCAAGGGGCTACTCAACGCACCCACCAAACCTCAGGATTCCAGACACAAAAAAGGCGCCTTTCGGCGCCTTTTGTCATTTCGCTCTGCGATTACTCGTCAGAAGAGAAACCTGCGTTTAGTAGCGCAGCTAGGTTATCCGTCGCTTGTTCAGCTGATGGACCTTCTTGAGCTTCGTCACGCTTAGCTTGACGGTCTTGGTGATACGCAAAACCAGTACCCGCTGGGATCAGACGACCCACGATAACGTTCTCTTTCAGACCACGTAGGTCATCACGCTTACCAGATACCGCTGCCTCTGTTAGTACGCGCGTCGTTTCTTGGAACGATGCTGCAGAGATGAACGATTCTGTTGCTAGCGATGCCTTAGTGATACCTAGTAGGTCACGCTCGAAACGTACAAGTTCTTTGCCTTCAGCTTCTAGCTGACGGTTTGCGATCTTAACGCTTGAGTATTCAACCTGCTCGCCTGGTAGGAACTCAGAGTCACCAGCATGAGTGATAGTACACTTACGTAGCATTTGACGAACGATAGTCTCGATGTGCTTATCGTTAATCTTTACACCCTGTAGACGGTATACTTCTTGAACTTCGTTCGCGATGTATTGAGTCACAGCGTGAATACCACGTAGACGTAGAATGTCATGCGGAGTTTCTGGACCATCAGCGATTACGTCACCACGCTCAACGCGCTCACCTTCGAACACGTTTAGCTGACGATGCTTAGGAATCATCTCTTCGTAGTTATCGCCACCATCACGAGTGATGATTAGACGACGCTTACCTTTCGTCTCTTTACCGAATGAAACGGTACCAGAGTGCTCAGCAAGGATTGCTGGCTCTTTTGGTTTACGAGCTTCGAATAGGTCCGCAACGCGAGGTAGACCACCGGTGATATCTTTGTTACCGCCAGATTTCTGTGGAATACGTGCTAGCGTATCACCCACACCTACTTCTGCGCCATCTTCGATGTTCACGATCGCTTTACCAGGTAGGAAGTAAAGTGCTGGCATTTCAGTGCCTGCGATCATTACGTCGTTACCTTGCTCATCAACAAGTTTGATAGCTGGACGCATATCTTTACCTGCTGCTGGGCGAGCTGCCGCTTCTGTTACTTCGCTTGAAGATAGACCTGTTAGGTCATCTGTTTGACGAGAAACAGTTACGCCGTCGATCATGTCTACGAACTGGATGCGACCTGCTACTTCAGTGATGATTGGAAGCGTGTGCGCTTCCCAGTTTGCTACTGTTTCACCAGCTTGAACTGCATCGCCGTCACCTTTAGTCAGTAGTGAACCGTAAGGAAGTTTGTGCTTCTCTTTGGTACGACCGAACTCATCGATGATCGTCATTTCTGACGCACGAGAGGTGATGACCAGTTTCTTATCTTTGTTGATAACGAACTTAGCGTTGTGAAGTTTCACAGAACCTGTGTTCTTAGCTTGGATGCTGTTCTCTGCTGCTGCAGTAGATGCCGCACCACCGATGTGGAACGTACGCATCGTAAGCTGTGTACCCGGCTCACCGATAGACTGAGCAGCGATAACGCCCACTGCTTCACCTTGGTTCACTAGGTGACCACGTGCTAGGTCACGACCGTAACACTGTGCACAACAACCGAAGTCTGCATCACAGGTAACTACTGAGCGCACTTTCATGCTGTCTACCGAGTTATCTTCCATGATCTGACACCACTTCTCATCAATCAGAGTATTACGTGGGATCAGAACTTCTTCAGTACCTGGCTTAAGAACGTCTTCAGCAACTACACGACCTAGCGCAAGCTCAGAAAGTGCAACTTTAACGTCACCACCTTCGATATGCGGCATCATGTCGATACCTTCGTGCGTACCACAGTCGTGCTCGTGAACAACTACGTCCTGAGCAACGTCTACTAGACGACGAGTTAGGTAACCCGAGTTCGCTGTTTTCAGTGCCGTATCCGCAAGACCCTTACGAGCACCGTGCGTTGAGATAAAGTACTGAAGTACGTTTAGACCTTCTTTAAAGTTCGCGGTGATAGGCGTCTCGATGATTGAACCATCTGGACGTGCCATCAGACCACGCATACCAGCAAGCTGACGAATCTGAGCTGCAGAACCACGAGCGCCCGAGTCAGCCATCATGTAGATGCTGTTAAACGACTCTTGTTGCTCTTCTTCACCGTCACGGTTGATAACCGTTTCAGATGATAGGTTGTCCATCATCGCTTTCGCTACGCGATCGTTGGTCGATGCCCAAATATCGATCACTTTGTTGTAGCGCTCACCCGCTGTTACAAGACCAGATTGGAACTGATCCTGGATTTCGCGAACTTCTTCTTCTGCCGATTCGATTTCGTCGTACTTCGCTTGAGGTACAACCATGTCATCGATACCAACAGATACACCTGAAAGTGCTGCGTAAGCAAAACCAGCGTACATAACTTGGTCAGCGAAGATGACAGTGTCTTTTAGACCCAGCTTACGGTAAGCCTCGTTCAGTAGGTTAGAGATTTGCTTCTTACCTAGCTTTTGGTTTACCAAGCTGTATGGAAGACCTGCTGGCACGATTTGCCATAGCATTGCACGACCGATAGTGGTATCAACCATCTTAGTCTCAGTTGTGCTGTTGCCGTCTTCGTCAACTACCGTTTCAGTGATACGTACTTTTACGCGAGCGTGTAGCTCTGCGCTCTTAGTACGGTATGCCTTCTCAGCCTCTTCAGGGCCAGCAAGGTACATACCTTCACCTTTCACGTTGATCTTGTCACGTGTCATGTAGTACAGACCCAATACAACGTCCTGAGAAGGTACGATGATCGGATCACCTGATGCTGGCGACAGAATGTTGTTTGTCGACATCATCAGAGTACGAGCTTCAAGCTGTGCTTCTAGAGTTAGAGGCACGTGAACCGCCATTTGGTCACCATCGAAGTCCGCGTTGTACGCCGCACACACTAGTGGGTGTAGCTGGATCGCTTTACCTTCGATTAGTACTGGTTCGAACGCCTGGATACCAAGACGGTGAAGTGTTGGTGCACGGTTCAATAGTACTGGGTGTTCGCGGATTACTTCGTCTAGGATATCCCAAACGATCGCTTCTTCGCGCTCTACCATCTTCTTAGCCGCTTTGATTGTCGTCGCCATGCCACGAGTTTCTAGCTTGCTGTAGATAAATGGTTTGAATAGCTCTAGTGCCATCTTCTTAGGAAGACCACACTGGTGCAGACGAAGGTATGGACCTACTGTGATTACAGAACGGCCAGAGTAGTCTACACGCTTACCTAGTAGGTTCTGACGGAAACGACCTTGTTTACCCTTGATCATATCAGCAAGAGATTTCAGAGGACGCTTGTTCGAACCTGTGATCGCACGACCGCGACGACCGTTATCTAGAAGGGCATCAACAGACTCTTGCAGCATACGCTTTTCGTTACGTACGATGATGTCCGGAGCCGCTAGCTCTAGAAGACGCTTCAAACGGTTGTTACGGTTGATTACGCGACGGTATAGGTCGTTCAGATCAGACGTTGCGAAACGGCCGCCATCTAGTGGTACTAGAGGGCGTAGATCTGGCGGAAGTACCGGAAGCACAGTTAGGATCATCCACTCAGGGTTGTTACCTGATTGAATAAACGCTTCAACTAGCTTCAGACGCTTAGTGATTTTCTTACGCTTAGTTTCTGAGTTAGTAGACTCAAGCTCTTCGCGCATCATCTCTGCTTCAGCGTGCATGTCCATAGTAGACAGCAGATCTTTGATCGCTTCTGCACCCATCTTAGCAGTGAACTCGTCACCCCATTCTTCTAGACGATCAAGATACTCTTCTTCAGTAAGCATCTGTGATTTTTCTAGATCCGTCATACCCGGTTCTGTTACTACGTACATTTCGAAGTAAAGAACGCGCTCGATATCACGTAGCGGGATGTCCATCAGCAAACCGATACGAGACGGTAGCGATTTTAGGAACCAGATGTGAGCTACTGGAGACGCAAGCTCGATGTGGCCCATACGGTCACGACGAACTTTAGTTTGTGTAACTTCTACACCACACTTCTCACAGATAACACCACGGTGCTTCAGACGCTTATATTTGCCACAAAGACATTCGTAGTCTTTAACTGGACCAAAGATACGCGCACAGAACAGACCATCGCGCTCAGGCTTGAACGTACGATAGTTGATAGTTTCTGGTTTTTTAACTTCACCAAAAGACCATGAACGAATCATGTCAGGTGAAGATAGACCGATTTTGATTGCATCAAATTCTTCGGTCTTATGCTGTGCTTTTAGAAAGTTTAATAAGTCTTTCACAATCAGCTCCTGTAAGGAGTTTAAAAAGGAACCCGCTAGGTCAGCAAACCTGTGCGAGCCCCTTTTCTACCAGATAATCCAGAGGGATTATTCGTCTTCTAGCTCGATGTTGATACCTAGCGAGCGGATCTCTTTCAACAGTACGTTGAACGATTCTGGCATGCCAGGTTCCATGCTGTGGTTACCATCGACGATGTTTTTGTACATCTTCGTACGGCCGTTAACGTCATCAGACTTAACCGTTAGCATTTCTTGAAGCGTATATGCAGCACCGTATGCTTCTAGTGCCCATACTTCCATCTCACCGAAACGCTGACCACCGAACTGAGCTTTACCACCAAGTGGTTGCTGAGTTACTAGGCTGTACGAACCAGTTGAACGAGCGTGCATCTTGTCATCAACAAGGTGGTTTAGTTTCAGCATGTACATGTAACCTACAGTTACAGGACGCTCAAACGCATCACCAGTACGACCGTCAAACAGAGTTAGCTGACCAGATTCTGGTAGGTCACCCAGTTTTAGAAGTTCTTTGATAGACTTCTCAGACGCACCGTCAAAGACAGGTGTAGCAATCGGTAGACCGCCACGTAGGTTCTTAACCAGAGTACGTACTTCGTCATCAGACAGTGATGCAATATCAACGTTCTGACGAGTACCACCTAGATCGTAAACCTTCTGCAGGAATTCGCGGAATTTCGCTAGTTCTTGCTGCTCTTTTACCATCTGGTTGATCTTGTCACCGATACCTTTCGCTGCCAGACCTAAGTGAACCTCAAGGATCTGACCGATGTTCATACGCGAAGGTACACCCAGTGGGTTAAGTACGATGTCGACAGGCTGACCTTTCTCATCGTAAGGCATGTCTTCAACAGGGTTGATCTTAGAGATTACACCCTTGTTACCGTGACGACCCGCCATCTTATCACCAGGCTGGATACGACGTTTAACCGCTAGGTAAACTTTAACAATCTTAAGAACGCCAGGCGCTAGATCATCACCTTGAGTGATCTTACGACGCTTAGTTTCAAACTTCTTATCGAAGTCTGCTTTTAGCTCGTCGTACTGCTCTGCAAGTTGCTCAAGCTGAGTTTGCATTGCATCGTCTTCTAGCGTTAGCTCTAGCCACTTCTTACGATCGATAGTATCTAGTTTAGCGTCAGAGTAACCACCTTGAAGTAGTACAGCGCGAACACGGTTTAGAAGGCCACCCTCAAGAATCTGGAATTCTTCAGTTAGGTCTTTCTTCGCTTCTTTCAGCTGCATTTGCTCAATTTCTAGAGCACGCTTGTCTTTCTCTACGCCATCGCGAGTGAAGACTTGAACGTCAATGATGGTACCTGAAATAGAGTTAGGTACACGTAGTGAAGTATCTTTAACGTCAGATGCTTTTTCACCGAAGATCGCACGTAGTAGCTTCTCTTCTGGAGTTAGCTGAGTTTCACCTTTAGGCGTTACTTTACCAACTAGGATGTCGCCACCCTTAACTTCAGCACCGATGTAAACGATACCTGACTCGTCTAGTTTAGACAGAGCAGACTCACCTACGTTTGGAATATCCGCTGTGATCTCTTCAGAGCCCAGCTTAGTATCACGTGCCACACAAGATAGCTCTTGGATGTGGATAGTCGTGAAGCGGTCTTCTTGAACTACGCGCTCAGATACTAAGATCGAGTCTTCGAAGTTGTAACCGTTCCAAGGCATGAACGCGATACGCATGTTTTGACCAAGCGCTAGCTCACCAAGGTCTGTTGAAGGACCATCAGCAAGAACGTCACCGCGTGCTACTGGCTCGCCAGGTAGTACGGTTGGGCGCTGGTTAATACAAGTGTTCTGGTTCGAACGCGTGTACTTAGTCAGGTTGTAGATATCGATACCTGCTTCGCCAGGGATCAGCTCGTCTTCGTTAACTTTGATAACGATACGAGAAGCATCTACAGACTGAACGCTGCCGCCACGCTTAGCTACTGCTGTAACACCAGAGTCAACCGCTACGTTGCGCTCGATACCAGTACCAACTAGAGGCTTATCAGCCTTAAGTGTTGGAACAGCCTGACGTTGCATGTTCGCACCCATCAATGCACGGTTCGCATCATCGTGTTCTAGGAACGGGATAAGCGATGCAGCGATAGATACTACTTGGTTTGTTGCAACATCCATGTAGTTAACATGGTCGCGTGGGTGAAGACCAGATTCACCTTTTTGACGTGCTGTGATTAGCTCGTCAGCAAAAGAGCCTTCTTCCGTTAGCGCAGCGTTAGCCTGAGCGATAACGAATTGGCCTTCTTCGATTGCTGATAGGTAATCAACTTCGTCAGTTACTACACCATCAACAACGCGGCGGTACGGAGTTTCTAGGAAACCGTACTCGTTACAGCGCGCGAATGCTGATAGAGAGTTAATTAGACCGATGTTCGGACCTTCAGGCGTTTCGATAGGACATAGACGACCGTAGTGAGTTACGTGTACGTCACGTACTTCGAAGCCAGCACGCTCACGAGTTAGACCACCAGGACCCAATGCAGAAATACGACGCTTGTGCGTTACTTCTGAAAGCGGGTTGTTCTGGTCCATAAACTGAGATAGCTGTGAAGAACCGAAGAATTCTTTAACTGCCGCAGAGATAGGCTTCGCGTTGATCAGGTCTTGAGGCATGATTGCATCAAGATCACCTAGGCTCAAACGCTCTTTCACTGCACGCTCAACACGTACAAGACCAACACGGAATTGGTTCTCAGCCATTTCACCTACAGAACGGATACGACGGTTACCTAGGTGGTCGATATCATCAACTTCACCGATACCGTTACGGATCGCGATAAGCTTCTTCATCACTTCGATGATGTCAGTCTCATCCAGCGTACCCTGTTCTAGAGCATCTTCACGTAGGATAGAGCTGTTAAACTTCATACGACCAACAGTCGATAGGTCATAACGCTCTTCAGAGAAGAATAGGCTTTCGAATAGTGCTTCTGCAGCTTCTTTTGTTGGCGGCTCACCAGGGCGCATCATGCGGTAGATTTCTACCAGTGCAGAGATGCGGTCTACCGTGCTGTCGACACGTAGAGTGTCAGACATGAACGGACCGTGGTCTAGATCGTTCGTAAATAGAACTTCTAGTTTCTTAACGCCTGCCTGAGATAGGTTCGCTAGTGCTTCTAGGCTGATCTCTTGGTTTGCACCAACGATGATCTCACCTGTCGCTTCATTGATGTAGTCTTGAGAAGCTACTTTACCTACGATGTACTCGACAGGTACTTCAATGAACTCAACGCCATCTTTTTCTAGTTGACGGATGTGACGAGCAGTAACGCGACGACCAGTCTCAACATAAGTTTTGCCGTTTGCTTCGATATCGAAAGAAGCAGTCTCACCACGTAAACGCTCAGGCACCAACTCCATAAGTAGAGTTTGGTCCTTAACTTCGAAGTTTACTTTTTCGAAGAAGATATCGAGGATTTCTTGCGTAGACTTACCTAGTGCACGAAGAATGATCGATGCTGGTAGTTTACGACGACGGTCGATACGAACGTACAGGTTATCTTTCGGGTCAAACTCGAAGTCGAGCCATGAACCACGGTAAGGAATAACACGTGCGTTATAAAGAACTTTACCTGAAGAGTGAGTCTTACCCTTATCGCTGTCGAAGAACACGCCTGGGCTTCGGTGCAGCTGGGATACGATAACCCTCTCGGTACCATTGATAACGAAGGTACCATTGTCTGTCATAAGCGGAATTTCGCCCATGTAGACTTCTTGTTCTTTAATGTCTTTTACGGTACCTGCTGGTGCGTCTTTATCAAAGATAACTAGACGTAGTTTTACGCGTAGTGGCTTTGAATACGTAACGCCACGAATTTGACATTCTTTAACGTCAAATACTGGCTCACCAAGACGGTAGCTAACGTATTGCAGCTCAGAGTTGCCGTTATAGCTCTGAATTGGGAATACAGAACGAAACGCAGCTTCAAGTCCGTATTGACCCTCTGGATCCTGTTCGATGAATTTGTCGAACGAATCAAGCTGGATCGATAGCAGGTATGGAATGTCCAAAACTTGTGGACGAGTACCAAAGTCCTTACGGATGCGCTTTTTCTCGGTATAAGAGTAAACCATGGGGTTCCTCAGCTCGCTGATAAGTGACCCAAACTGCCCTTCCATCCTAGTTACTTAAGGTGGAGTATGGGGCAGTGACTAACAACTGTTTACTGTAGTGACGTTGACTCTAGCGTCGAGACAACGTTTTTTGCTTGGTGCATAGACGCTTAAACAGCGGGAAAATTCATCTATGCCCTACAGCGCAAAAAGGCCGGTGGTCAATAAACCACCAGCCATTAGCCTATTCGGCTAAGAAATTAAGCAATAATTACTTAACTTCAACAGAAGCACCAGCTTCTTCTAGCTGAGCTTTAAGAGCTTCAGCTTCAGCTTTGTCAACGCCTTCTTTTAGAGGTGCTGGAGCTGAGTCTACAAGACCTTTAGCTTCTTTAAGGCCTAGACCTGTTGCGCCACGTACCGCTTTGATAACAGCAACTTTGTTACCGCCAGCAGCAGTTAGGATTACGTCGAATTCAGTTTGCTCAGCAGCAGCTTCGCCACCAGCAGCACCGCCAGCTACAACAGCAGCTGCAGCAGATACGCCGAATTTCTCTTCCATAGCTTCGATAAGCTCAACAACTTGCATTACAGACATTTCTGCAACTGCGTCTAGGATTTGCTCGTTAGTAATAGACATAACAATTCTCTTTTAAGTCAACAATAAGTTTATTTTGCAACCAGTAAAAAGCAAGCTGATTAAGCAGCTTCTTCTTGCTTCTGGTCGCGTAGTGCAGCGATAGTACGTACCAGCTTGCCTGCAGAAGCTTCTTTCATGCACATCATTAGGCGTGCAATAGCTTCGTCGTAAGTTGGTAGTGTCGCTAGTACTTCAGCATCAGTAACCGCGCCTTCAAATGCAGCAGCTTTGATCTCGAATTCTTTGTTCTCTTTAGCGAAGTCTTTGAAAAGACGCGCTGCAGCACCTGGGTGCTCGTTAGAGAACGCGATTAGAGTAGGACCAGTGAAAGTGTCAGTTAGACACTCATAGTCAGTACCCTGAACCGCACGGCGTGCTAGAGTGTTACGCACAACTTTCAGGTAAACGCCCGCTTCACGCGCTTGTTTACGTAGAGAAGTCATTGCGCCAACTTCAACGCCACGAGAGTCAGCTACAACTGCAGAAAGTGCACCACTGGCTGCTTCGTTGACTTCAGCAACAATTGCTTTTTTGTCTTGAAGGTTTAAAGCCATCTTGGATTTACTCCTGGTTGTTTTTACACCACCCGAAATCTTCGCGATTTTGGGAGTTCATACGGTGCTTTCCAGAAGAAAGATAAACGTTACGCTCAACTTCCTTTCTATCTGGCACCATCTACGTAGGTAGTATTAAGTTCTTTACAGAACGCCTACGGTCTTGGATGGAGACTCAAATCACTAGGATTTCAGCCTCAACCACAAATTTTGATAGGCGCAAAATTATACAAGAATTTCGCGCCTATGCAAGCAATTAAGCTTGAGTGTTTAGTGTAGATTGATCTACAGAAACACCAGCACCCATAGTAGTAGAGATGCTTACTTTCTTCAGGAAAGTACCTTTCGCTGAAGACGGCTTCGCTTTCTTAAGCGCAACTAGTAGAGCTTCTAGGTTCTCTTGTAGTTGGTTAGCTTCGAAAGACACTTTACCGATGGTAGTGTGTACGATGCCGTTCTTGTCGTTACGGTAACGAACCTGACCAGCTTTAGCGTTCTTAACCGCTTCAGCAACGTTAGGAGTTACAGTACCAACTTTCGGGTTTGGCATAAGACCGCGAGGACCTAGGATAGTACCTAGTTGACCAACAACACGCATTGCATCTGGAGAAGCAACAACTACGTCGAAGTTCATTTCGCCTTTCTTAACTTGCTCAGCAAGATCTTCCATACCTACGATGTCTGCGCCAGCTTCTTTAGCTGCTTCAGCGTTTGCACCTTGAGTGAACACTGCAACGCGGATTTCGCGGCCAGTACCGTGAGGTAGTACAGTTGCACCACGTACGTTCTGGTCAGATTTACGAGCATCGATGCCTAGGTTAACAGCAACGTCTACAGACTCAACGAATTTAGCAGTTGCTAGTTCTTTAAGAAGAGCTACAGCTTCGTTGATTTCGTATTCTTTAGTTACGTCAACTTTTTCGCGGATTACGCGCATACGCTTAGTAAGTTTTGCCATGATCTTAACCCTCTACCACTAGGCCCATTGAACGAGCAGTACCCGCGATAGAACGCTTCATCGCTTCGATGTCAGCACCAGTCATATCAGCAGCTTTAGTTTCTGCGATTTCTTGTACTTGAGCGTCAGTTACTGTACCCACTTTTTCAGTGTTAGGACGACCTGAACCAGACTTAACGCCAGCAGCTTTCTTAAGAAGAACAGCAGCAGGTGGAGTCTTAGTTACGAACGTGAAAGAACGGTCGTTGTATACAGTGATTACTACTGGAGTCGGTAGACCTTTCTCAATAGATTCTGTTTTTGCGTTGAACGCTTTACAGAATTCCATGATGTTCACACCGTGTTGACCTAGAGCAGGACCAACCGGTGGACTTGGGTTTGCCATACCAGCTGCAACTTGCAGTTTGATATAAGCTTCAACTTTCTTAGCCATGATATTTCCTAATTTTGGGTTCAAGCGCTATCCGAATGGGAGAGCTCCCCGTGTTTTGAAAAAACTTTCTACAGTCATTACTGTAAAAAGGCGCGAAATTATAAGCATAATTCGCGCCTTTAACAACCCTAAAATGGTGTTTTTTTATACTCTCGTTTTTAAAGACCTAAGCCTTTAAAAAATGAGTATTAATCAAGTTTATCAACTTGACCGAATTCAAGCTCAACTGGTGTTGCACGACCAAAGATCGATACAGACACTTTCAGGCGGCTCTTCTCGTAATCCACTTCTTCAACAGTACCGTTGAAGTCAGCAAACGGACCTTCGTTAACACGTACCACTTCGCCCGCTTCGAACATCGTTCTTGGACGTGGAGCTTCGCTAGCTTTCTCTAGACGATTCAGAATAGCGTCAGCTTCTTTATCTGTGATAGGTGCTGGACGGTCAGAGGTACCACCAATGAAGCCCATGACACGCGGTACACTACGTACTAGGTGCCAAGACTCATCGTTCATGATCATCTGAACAAGAACGTAGCCTGGGAAGAACTTACGCTCGCTTTTACGGCGTTGGCCTGCGCGCATTTCCACAACTTCTTCAGTCGGTACTAGCACTTCACCAAAGTACTCTTCCATTGCGTGCATTTTGATATGTTCGCGAAGAGACTGAGCCACACGTCCTTCAAAACCAGAAAAGGCTTGAACTACGTACCAGCGTTTTTTCGGAGCTTCACTCATGAATTAACACCCTCTATAACCCGGTTATGAACGCAACAAGACGGACCATAATGCCGTCGATACCCCATAACGCAAGCGCCATTACAATACTTACTGCAAGGACAATCAGCGTAGTCTGCATTGTTTCTTGGCGTGTTGGCCAAACCACTTTGCGAACTTCTACGCGTGCTTCACGTGCGAACGTGATAGCTGCCTTACCTTTTGTTGTTGTAGCTGCAACACCAAGTGCCGCGGCAATCAATACAACCACACCTGCAGCGCGAAGAACTACAGACAGCTCTCCGTACAGGTAATTACCCACAACAGCGGCGGCTAGCAGCGCAAAAGCGACGATCCACTTAATTACATCTGCTGCATTTGAGCTATCAGGAGTTTCAGCGTTTGCTTTCATAAAACCAACCTGTGACAAGTCTTAACTAGACGACAACAACCCCGCTGCTGCAGGGCTTATTCCTTTAATGCTGGTAAAATTTGAGTCAAACCAACACATTATGCAAGGGCTCAGGTAGAAATCGCTTTCCAACTCAACCCTTATAAATCCTTTATTCATTCACTCTTTGAGCAGTCATTGAGTGAATTATGCGCCCCTATAAATAGTAGCGCAGAAAAAGGGCATCAAATGATGCCCTTTTTAGCATTGCTTAGTCAAATCTTATTCAAAGATTTTCCCAGAGCTTGCGACAATTCTAAGAATTAGTCGAAGATCTTAGCAACAACACCAGCACCTACTGTACGGCCACCTTCACGGATAGCGAAACGTAGGCCTTCATCCATTGCGATTGGAGCGATTAGCTCAACTTTCATTTGGATGTTGTCGCCAGGCATTACCATTTCTACGCCGTCTGGTAGAGAGATGTCACCAGTTACGTCAGTTGTACGGAAGTAGAACTGTGGACGGTAGCCTTTGAAGAACGGAGTATGACGGCCGCCTTCGTCTTTAGAAAGTACGTATACTTCAGACTCGAACTTAGTGTGTGGGTTGATTGAACCAGGAGCTGCAAGAACTTGACCACGTTCAACTTCGTCACGCTTAGTACCACGTAGAAGTGCACCAACGTTCTCACCAGCACGACCTTCGTCAAGAAGCTTACGGAACATCTCAACACCAGTACAAGTAGTAGTTGTAGTCTCTTTGATACCTACGATTTCTACTTCGTCACCTACGCGTAGGATACCACGCTCGATACGACCAGTTACAACAGTACCACGACCTTGGATCGAGAATACGTCTTCGATTGGTAGTAGGAACGGTTGGTCTACTGCACGCTCTGGCTCTGGGATGTAAGAGTCTAGTGCTTCAGCTAGTTCAACGATTTTCGCTTCCCACTGCTCTTCGCCGTTTAGTGCGCCTAGTGCAGAACCTTGGATAACTGGTAGGTCATCACCTGGGAATTCGTACTCAGATAGAAGTTCACGAACTTCCATTTCTACTAGCTCTAGAAGCTCTTCATCGTCAACCATGTCACATTTGTTCATGAATACGATGATGTATGGGATACCAACCTGACGGCCTAGTAGGATGTGCTCACGAGTCTGAGGCATTGGGCCGTCAGTTGCAGCAACTACAAGGATACCACCGTCCATCTGTGCAGCACCAGTGATCATGTTCTTAACATAATCCGCGTGTCCTGGACAGTCTACGTGTGCGTAGTGACGAGTTGGAGTATCGTACTCAACGTGAGAAGTTGCGATTGTGATACCGCGCTCACGCTCTTCTGGAGCGTTATCGATAGATGCGAAGTCTTTCGCTTCACCGCCGTACACTTTTGCAAGAGTAGTACAGATTGCAGCTGTTAGAGTTGTTTTACCGTGGTCAACGTGGCCGATAGTACCAACGTTTACGTGCGGTTTCGTACGTTCAAATTTTTCTTTAGACATGAGTTGTCCCTCTAGGTACGGATTTAGGTGGCTTTGAAGACCACGCAACCAAAAAATCTTGGTAATAAAGCTTCTTTCAACCAATAAACATAGTTTAGGCGAAAGAAAGTATCAAAAGGAAAATTGCTTTGAGAGCTGGTGCTGATAGGCAGACTCGAACTGCCGACCTCATCCTTACCAAGGATGCGCTCTACCACCTGAGCTATATCAGCACTCTAAATGAGTTGGAGCGGGCAGCGGGAATCGAACCCGCATCATCAGCTTGGAAGGCTGAGGTAATAGCCATTATACGATGCCCGCAACACGTAACTCTGAGAGCTATTCCCTAAAGAATATGGTGGGGGGGGACGGATTCGAACCATCGAAGGCAGTGCCGGCAGATTTACAGTCTGCTCCCTTTGGCCACTCGGGAACCCCCCCAAATTTTACTTACCATTTTCGTCATCATTGCCCTAGGCAAAGTGAAAATGGTGCCGACTACCGGAATCGAACTGGTGACCTACTGATTACAAGTCAGTTGCTCTACCTACTGAGCTAAGTCGGCATAAGTGGAGCGCATTCTATTGAATGAATCTTGTGGATGCAACCGTTAAATTAAAAAAAAATCCGATTTTCACCACATTCTTTTTGTTTGACGACTTTTTGTACACATTTCGGGGAATTAGCGTGACCTGGTTGCATGAATTATTTGATTTATCGCTTGCTTCAGGTATGTTCAGCACTCAGTCACTTTAATCCATGGTTAGGTTACCTATGAGTCCCTTTATGTCATTCAGTCGAGAGCAATGGTCAGCGCTTCGTAACGCCGTACCCATGACACTCACAGAAGAAGACCTAAAAGAGCTTCAGGGCATCAATGAAAAGCTAACCATGCAAGAAGCCACTGATGTTTACCTGCCGCTCTCTCGACTGCTTAACCTCTATGTCGCAGCAAGGCAGCGTCGTAACTCGGTACTCGGTGAGTTCCTCGGAAACAGTGAGCACACCCCACCCTTTGTTATTGGTATCGCTGGTAGTGTCGCCGTTGGCAAAAGCACCACTGCGCGTCTACTCAAGGCGTTATTAAGCCGCTGGGATAACCACCCGAAAGTGGAACTCATCACCACTGACGGTTTTCTGTATCCCAACAAAACGCTATTGGAAAAAGGGCTGATGGGTAAAAAAAGGCTTTCCTGAATCCTACGACATGCGCCGCTTGGTGCAGTTTGTCTCGGACGTTAAGGCATGTAAACGCAATGTCCAAGCCCCTGTCTACTCACACATTACTTACGATATTACCGAAGAGCAGAAAATCGTTGATCTACCGGATGTGCTGATCATTGAAGGGCTAAACGTATTGCAAAGTGGTATGGACTATCCGCACGACCCACATCGTGTGTTTATTTCTGACTTCTTGGATTTTTCACTGTACGTGGATGCCGACAGTGAGCAAATTGAGCAGTGGTATGTAAACCGCTTTATGAAATTCCGTGAGGGTGCGTTCACTAAGCCAGGCTCTTACTTTAGCCACTACACTCAGCTCACCGAAGCCGAAGCGACCTCTAAAGCGAAATCTATTTGGGCATCGATTAATGGCTTGAACCTAGAAGAGAACATATTGCCGACGAAAGAGCGTGCGCAGTTGATTTTGCAAAAGGGTGCGGATCACAGCGTTGAGACGGTGTACCTAAGAAAATAGTCGCTAATTTGGCATCGACTGTTGCGAGCCGATGCTTCAATAATCTCAGATCAGGCTTTTCTTAGCGATATTTCACCACCGACGTATGCCTCGACCCCGCGCTCGGTTTCTAACAGCACAGCGCCCGTAGCATCAATACCTTTGACGATGCCTTTAACTTCTCGAACCCCCATAATCAGCTTCACCTCTCTTTCAAGGAAGTTATCATGCTGATTCCAACGCTCAACGAAGCCGTGCAGGCCACGCAGTTCGTAGTCTTCCAGTGCGGCGTGCCACGCTTTGATAAACGCCACCACTAACTCGTTACGGCTAAACGGTTTATCGGCAACTTCACTAAGAGAGGTCCATGGTTGGTCGATACCGGTCACCTGCTCACTCATGTTCAGGTTCATACCCATACCAATCACTAGATTCGCCGCCCCACCCGCTTGACCGGACATTTCAACGAGAATGCCCGCAAGCTTCTTATCTTGATAGTAGAGATCGTTCGGCCATTTAAGCTTAACGCCATTGATTCCCAAGCTTTGCAGCGCTTCGACAATCGCCACGCCAACGACAAGGCTTAGGCCCATTGCCGCTGCCATTCCGGCTTCTAAACGCCAATACATCGAAAGGTAGAGATTGCTACCAAACGGTGACACCCACTGTCTACCTCGGCGACCACGCCCTTTGGCTTGGTACTCGGAAATACACACACTGCCCGAATCGAGTAAATCCTGTTTGTCGAGTAAGTATTGATTGGTCGAGTCGATAATTGGGATCAGCTCAAACGGTGTTGTCAGCGCTTCACCAATGACTTGCTCCGATAACAGCTCCATAGGTTGAGCCAATTGGTAACCCTTGCCTTGCACGCGAAAGATATCCACACCCCACTGTTGGATGCCTTTGATGTGCTTGCTGACCGCAGCGCGCGAGATCCCAAGCTGTTCACCAAGCGCTTCCCCCGAGTGAAAGCCGCCTTTTGATAGCTGATTTAGGATTGCCAGCTTCATTTGATGTTCTTTCATAGCAAATCCTTCAAATAAACTTCATGTTGCGCGCCCATAAAGCGAACTTCATGTTCAAGCTCTACGCCAAACTTGTTTAAGACACTTTGACGAACAAATGCCGCAAGTTCAACAATGTCCTGAGCACTCGCTCCGCTGTGATTGACTAATACAAGAGCTTGGTTGGGATGAACCATAGCACCGCCAATTTGATGCGCTTTGAGACCACACTGATCAATCAGCCATCCCGCAGCAAGCTTCATACCTTTATCAGCTGGATACGCCACCAAAGCCTCAAACTGTGCTTTGAGCGCATCATATTGCTCGCGGCTGATGATCGGATTTTTGAAAAAGCTACCGGCATTGCCCGTCACTTTGGGATCGGGAAGCTTCTCCTGACGCACCTTAACGACAATATCAAACACGGCTTTGGGCGTTGCTGTGGTTGGATCTAGTGATTGCAGCGGACCGTAACTCAGATTTGGCTGCCACTTCTTATCAAGCGCTAATCCTATTGCAGTAACAATGGCTTTATCTTTAAGCTGATGTTTGAAAATCGAATCGCGATAGCCGAATAGACACGCCTCACGCGTCAGCCTTTTCACCTCAAAGGTTTCTAAGCAAAGGTAGTCGACGTAGCTGCAAACATCTTTAAGCTCAATCCCATACGCGCCAATGTTTTGGATGGGTGCGCTGCCTGAGCAGCCAGGGATCAGGGCGAGATTTTCGATGCCCGCGTAGTTATGCTCGACACACCATTCGACCAAACTCGGCCAATCTTCCCCACCTGAGACATGCAGATGATATTGCCCGTCGGTCTCACTCACATCGATACCGCGTAAGCGATTGATAATGACTACACCTTCAAACGGTGTGGTAAACAGCATATTGCTGCCCTTGCCGAGCATAAGCTTTGGCAAAGCTAACCATTCTGGGCGTTGATAAACCGCAATAAGGTCCTCGACTGAATGGACCTCAACCAAGACATGACATTGTTGGTCGATACCAAAGGTATGGTACGGGCGAAGCTGGGCATTGTTTTGAATTTGCATGGGCGTCGATTGATGGCTTACACTGCCGCTATTCTATCCTTTTTGAAATCCGTATTGGCTATGGATACGTTAAATTTCGGTGTGCTTGACCCAATAAAGCTGCCAATAGCAAAGAAACTCTACAAAGCGCACTACCCCGCGGGTAAGCCAAAAAGCGACGAACGCATTCTTACTTTAAGTCGCAATCAATCGCTCAGTGCACTGGTGCGCTTTCGAACAATTGAGCATTACCGACTGATGACCGGCATGCTGGTTTTACCGGAACAGCGTGGCGCTGGTCTCGGCCACCAATTGATGACGCATTTAGAGCAAGGTGAACTCAAAGACGGAGACTACTGCTTCGCTTTGTCACACCTTGAACGCTTTTACTCACAACATGGCTTTGAAACCATAAACGAGGATTCATTACCAAATCCGCTTAAGCAACTGTTTTCTCGCTACATTAGCGGTGGGAAATCGCTGTTAGCAATGCGTTACATTGATCCCCGTTAAACTTATCAACGGTTTACTACCCATTTGGGGCAAGAGTTTGGTAAAATTCTAGGTTCGCAATTTTGCAATGACCAAAGGTACAGTCTCTACATGATGGCTTTTAGGAACTCTTTTGAACAGCTTCCCTCTATCGCACAGGATCCGAGCAAGCTCGATGTTTTGCTCTCCGCCAGCGACTATCGCGAATATTTAATTCAAGCGATACGCGAAGCAAAGTCAAGAATCTACCTAGTCGCACTGTATTTAGAAGATGATGAGGCAGGTCGCCAGATTTTGACTGAGCTTTATCAGGCGAAACAGAACAACCCTGCCCTAGATATCGCAATCTGTGTTGATTGGCATCGCGCTCAGCGTGGCCTTATTGGCGCTAAACAATCCGATGGCAATGCAGTGATGTACCGTGAGTTTCGCGAGAAATACGAACATGCCGTCCCTGTATACGGCATTCCTGTTCGTGGTCGAGAGGTGTTTGGCGTTTTGCACCTTAAAGGGTTTATCGTCGATGACAAGGTAATTTATAGCGGCGCTAGCCTCAATAACATCTACTTGAACTACCAAGACCGTTACCGTTTTGACCGCTATCACGTGCTTGAGAATCCAAGGCTTGCCGACAGTATGGCGAACTTTGTCGCTTCAGAGATGATCGCTAACCCTGCGGTTAATGATCTCTCGCTACCAAAGAAGCCGACCACCAAAGAAATCAAAGCCGAGATCCGCCAACTGCGTGGCTCACTATCCCAAGCTCGTTATGAATTCGATGCTGAGCCTGCTAATGAACACCAGGTGTCCGTCACGCCGATCGTGGGCATTGGTAAGCGACGCAACAAGCTAAACCAGAGCATCAATCAGCTTCTGGCAAGCGCCAAGGACGAGATTTTTATTTGTACGCCTTACTTTAACTTCCCTAAATCGGTCGCTAAAGAGATCAAGCGCGCATTAAAGCGCGGTGTAAAAGTGCGTATCATCGTCGGTGACAAGACGGCTAACGATTTCTACATTTCACCAGAAGAAGACTTTAAGACCATTGGTGGTCTGCCTTATCTGTATGAAATGAATCTACGTCGTTTCGCCAAAGCCAACGAAGCGCACATCGCAAGCCGTAATCTGTGCATCCGTCTTTGGAAGCACGATGACAACAGCTTCCACTTGAAAGGTATTTGGGTAGATAAGCGTTATATGCTGATCACAGGAAACAACCTGAACCCACGCGCTTGGAGCCTAGATCTCGAGAACGCGATTCTGATTCAGGATCACTACTCGCACCTAGTTGATAAGTTTGATGCTGAGATTGAGAATATTCTTGAGCATACTCAGCTGATTTGTACTTATAAGCAGTTGGAGAAGGTTGAGAACTATCCGCTGCCGGTGCAGAAGTTATTGAAGAAGATTACTCGGGTTAGGGCTGATCGGGTTTTGAAGCAGTTGCTTTAAGAGATTAAAGAGCTTTACCCCTCCTAGCCTCCCCTTAGTAAGGGGAGGAACGACTGGCTCGCTGGCGCGTAGCCATTGTAAATTAAGACAGCGATGCGACGATAGGAGCTAGCCTGTAGTTCTCCCCCTAGATAGGGGGAGCTAGAGGGGGTAAACTCGAAACTCAAATAAAAACCCTAGACTCAACCCAAACCCCAAACACAAAAAAAACCAGCCTCTTGAACTGACCCCCAATAGTTGGACACCAATTATTGGGGGTCTTTTTTATGTCCAAGTACAGCAGAGCATTAAAATGCTCGATAGCAAAACAATATCTACAAGGCGAGAGTTCATCCGGTGAGCTTTCTCGTCTTCATTCCATACCATCACGTCAAATACGTTACTGGGCTCAAGTGCTTGATATTCATGGTGCTCAAGCATTTATGCCTCATGGGTTTGCAAAAGAACGCACAAACCAAACTGCAAGCCTTAAAACACATGTGGACGAATGGTTGGTCTGTCGGCCACACTAGTGCGGTACTGAATTTTTCGTCTCCTGGCACTCTCTCCGTTTGGCTCAAACAATACGAAAGAGATGGTATCCAGGGGCTTGAGTGTAGCAAAGGACGACCAACAATGAGTAAGCACCCCTTTATTCAAGATAAGCACGATGATGAGAAGACATTGGAAGAACTCAAAGAGGAGTTAGCGTACTTGCGAGCAGAGAACGCTGTCTTAAAAAAGTTAGAGGAGCTGGAACAGGAGAAACGTCGTCGAACACAGAAAAAACGAAAGTAGTTCTAGCTCTTAGAAATCAACATCTACAACAACATCTCTTGCATACCCTTAAGTTAGCGAGAAGTAGCTTCTATTATCACGCGCAGTCGAGCAACGCCGCCGATAGCTATCAAGATGAGAAGCAGTTGATCGAGAAAATATATCATGACCACAAAGGGAGATATGGCTATCGTCGCATTCACCTCGAGTTAAGGAGGCGTAACGTCACTCTTAACCACAAGACAGTCCAACGTCTGATGAGGTTACTTGGCCTAAAATCAACGGTTAGGCCCAAGCGATACAGCTCATACAAGGGAGAGGCAGGAACAACCGCACCAAATGTGCTTGAGCGGGACTTCAATGCAACGAAGCCTGATGAAAAGTGGGTAACGGATGTTACTGAGTTTAAAGTTAAGCAGCAGAAGGTGTACTTATCACCAATCGTCGATCTGTTTACGCAGGAAGTCGTCGCTTATAAGGTTGCAAAAAACGCGTGCTTACCTCTGGTCACAGACATGCTGACAGAGGCAGTTGCGACTTTAGATGAGAACTCAAAGCCAATCGTTCATAGCGATCAAGGGTGGCAATATAGGCATAGGAAATATCAGAAAACTCTCGCTGACAGGGGGTTAACTCAAAGTATGTCGCGAAAAGGAAACTGTTTGGATAATGCGGTGGCAGAGAACTTCTTTGCCTTGCTGAAAACAGAAATGTACCATAATCAGCACTTTGAAGATGCGGATGACTTAATCGAACAAATTGATGAATACATCGAGTATTACAATACAAAGCGCATCAAAGTGAAACTAAAAGGCCTGACTCCGATGGAATATCGAAATCAGGCCTTACAAGCCGCATAACAGAAATGTCCAACTTTATGGGGTCACTTCATCTCGGCTGGTTTTTTCACATCTCACCTAAATCAATTAAGACTTAGCTTCACGGCTTGCACGCTTACGGTCGCTTTCCGATAGGAACTTCTTACGGATGCGGATGCTTTCAGGTGTTACTTCTACTAGCTCGTCATCGTCGATGAACTCAAGCGCTTGCTCTAGAGTCATGATTATTGGCGGAGTAAGAACCTGTGCGTCATCTGTACCAGATGCACGAACGTTAGTTAGCTGCTTACCTTTAAGCGGGTTAACCGTTAGGTCGTTGTCGCGGCTGTGGATACCGATAACCATGCCTTCGTAAACCTCAACACCGTGACCGATGAACATACGGCCGCGCTCTTGCAGGTTAAACAGTGCGTTAGTTAGCGCTTTACCAGCACCGTTCGAGATAAGTACACCGTTTACACGCTGACCGATCTCACCGCCCTTGAATGGACCGTAGTGATCGAACGTGTGGTATAGAAGACCAGAACCAGACGTTAGTGTCATGAACTCAGTTTGGAAACCGATTAGACCACGAGATGGCATCATGAAGTCCATACGGATACGGCCTTTACCATCTGGAGCCATGTCAGTTAGCTCACCCTTACGAAGACCGATAGCTTCCATGATGCTACCTTGGTGCTCTTCAACTACGTCGATAGTTACTGTTTCGTATGGCTCTTGCTTCTGACCATCTTCTTCTTTGATGATAACTTCAGGACGAGAAACCGCTAGCTCGAAGCCTTCACGACGCATGTTTTCGATAAGGATAGATAGGTGTAGCTCACCACGACCTGATACACGGAACTTGTCTGGATCGTCAAGTTGCTCAACACGCAGTGCAACGTTGTGTACCAATTCTTTCTCTAGACGCTCAAGGATGTTACGTGAAGTCACGAACTTACCTTCTTTACCTGCGAATGGAGAGGTGTTTACTTGGAAGGTCATGGTAACTGTTGGTTCATCAACAGACAGTGCTGGTAGCGCTTCAACTTCACCCTGAGCACAGATAGTGTCAGAGATTTTTAGCTCGCCAAGACCCGTGATAGCGATGATGTCGCCCGCCGTTGCTTGTTGAACTTCGTGACGCTCAAGGCCAAGGTAACCAAGGATAGTACCGACTTTACCGTTGCGAGTCTTACCGTCAGCGCCGACAACAGTTACTTGTTGGTTAGGCTTAACCGTACCGCGAGTTACACGGCCTACACCGATAACACCGACGTATGAGCTGTAGTCTAGCTGAGAGATCTGCATCTGCAATGCACCCTCTGGGTCGACTGCTGGTGCTTCTACGTTGTCAACGATAGCTTGGAATAGTGCTTCCATGTTCTCGCCTTCTTCGCCTTCTTCAAGCGTAGCCCAGCCGTTTAGTGCCGATGCGTAAACCACTTGGAAGTCTAGCTGCTCGTCAGAAGCACCTAGGTTGTCGAATAGGTCGAATACTTGATCCATAACCCAATCAGGACGAGCACCCGGACGGTCAATCTTGTTGATTACAACGATTGGCTTAAGACCGTGCGCGAATGCTTTTTGCGTTACGAAACGCGTTTGTGGCATTGGACCGTCTACTGCGTCAACGATAAGTAGTACTGAGTCTACCATCGACATAATACGCTCTACTTCACCACCGAAGTCCGCGTGTCCCGGAGTATCTACGATGTTGATGTGGTAGTCGTTCCAGTTGATCGCGGTATTCTTAGCAAGAATGGTAATACCACGCTCTTTTTCAATATCGTTCGAGTCCATAACTCGCTCTTCAGTTTCACCGCGAGACTCAAGAGTACCGGATTGCTGAAGCAGCTTGTCAACAAGGGTAGTTTTACCGTGGTCAACGTGCGCGATAATCGCAATGTTTCTTAACTTATCAATCTGTGGAGTTGACATAGATTTCTTTCACTCAGTCAAGAGTCGCCGCACGATAGCCGCTGACTCGATTAAAAAAACGCCCGCAATATACCAGAAATATCGAGAGTTGTGATCTTCTTCGTTGAAATCTTGCTTAAACATAGTCGGTTTACACTGCTTTTGCTGCATATAGAGAGGGAAAACCTGGGTTTCACCAAAACTGCGCAACATGAAACGTCATGAAAAGGTATCGGTTGACAGGCGCGCCAAAACCATGCTGAATGTATGGGCTATTTGATTCAACTTGGTGCAATAATTTAACATTGCACACTTATGGTGCAATCAATGATCATTTTGGTGCAAACGTTTGCTCCAATTTGGGACTAAGTTTTTCATAGCATTGAAAAATAAAGGATTTATTTTTTGGCACGGTTTTAGCTTTACTAGAATCAGCATCGATTAACGCACTTCAATGAGCAGACGTTAATCAATGCCGATTAACACTAATCGTGCACTTAACCGCTTTAATAACACTGGAGGTTTTCCAAGATGTCAGTAGAAAATGTTCTATCGCTGATCCAAGAGAACGAAGTTAAATTCGTAGATCTACGCTTTACAGATACTAAGGGTAAAGAACAACACGTTTCTATCCCTGCTCACCAAGTAGACGCAGACTTCTTTGAAGAAGGTAAAATGTTTGACGGTTCTTCTGTTGCTGGCTGGAAAGGCATCAACGAGTCAGACATGGTGATGATGCCAGACGCAGCAAGCGCGGTTCTTGACCCATTCACTGAAGATGCGACTCTGAACATTCGTTGTGACATCCTAGAGCCTGCAACTATGCAAGGCTACGACCGTGACCCACGTTCAATCGCTAAGCGCGCTGAAGACTTCCTACGTTCAACAGGTATCGCTGATACTGTTCTAGTTGGTCCAGAGCCAGAATTCTTCCTATTCGACGACGTTAAGTTTGCAACAGACATGTCTGGTTCATTCTTCAAGATCGATGACGTAGAAGCAGCTTGGAACACAGGTACAGACTTCGAAGGCGGTAACAAAGGTCACCGTCCTGGCGTTAAAGGTGGTTACTTCCCAGTAGCTCCAGTTGACTCTTCTCAAGACATCCGCTCTGCAATGTGTCTAGTTCTAGAAGAAATGGGTCAAGTCGTTGAAGCTCACCACCACGAAGTAGCAACTGCGGGTCAGAACGAAATCGCAACTCGTTTCAACACGCTAACAGCGAAAGCGGACGAAATCCAAGTTTACAAGTACGTTGTACACAACGTTGCTCACGCATTTGGTAAGACGGCAACATTCATGCCTAAGCCACTAGTAGGTGACAACGGTTCTGGTATGCACGTTCACCAATCTCTAGCGAAAGACGGTGTTAACCTATTCGCTGGCGACAAGTACGGCGGCCTATCTGAAATGGCGCTTTACTACATCGGTGGTATCATCAAGCACGCTAAAGCAATCAACGCATTTGCTAACGCATCAACTAACTCGTACAAGCGTCTTGTACCAGGCTTCGAAGCACCAGTTATGCTTGCATACTCTGCACGTAACCGTTCTGCTTCTATCCGTATCCCAGTGGTACCAAGCCCGAAAGCACGTCGTATCGAGCTACGTTTCGGTGACCCATCAGCGAACCCATACCTATGTTTTGCTGCAATGCTTATGGCTGGTCTTGACGGTATCAAGAACAAGATCCACCCAGGCGAAGCGATGGATAAAGACCTTTACGATCTACCAGCTGAAGAAGCGGCAGAGATCCCAACAGTGGCTTACTCACTAAAAGAAGCGCTAGAGTGCCTAGACGCTGACCGTGAGTTCCTAACTGCTGGCGGTGTATTCTCTGATGACTTTATCGATTCTTACATCGACCTTAAGTCTCAAGACGTAGAGAAAGTAAACATGACAACTCACCCACTTGAGTTCGAACTATACTACTCTGTTTAATAAACACTTTGTTTAGTAGATAGACCTGTATACGTTACATGTTTTCATAATTATTAGGCTCGCCTCGCAGGCGGGCCTTTTTCGTATTCAGCCCTTTATAGACTCGGGCTAGCATGGACTTTATCTTTCTATTTGATTGAAGGTTCAAGCATGAATTCCGTCTGGCTCTGTTCCCCCGCTCTATTTCGCTCTCGGCTTTTAAGTTTCAGTATATTGGGACTCAGCCTTTTTAGTGCTAACTCGTATACAAGCGAAGTCTATGTCTGGAAAGATACACAGGGTAATCTTCACTTTAGTGACTTTCCCGAGCACAAAGACGCCAAACGCATTGAACTCCCTGACGCCCCTCCTCCACCTCAAGTATTGAATGAGAGCGATGTCGATTGGACCTCTAGCTCCCTTACGGACAAAGAGGACAAAAGCAGCAGTGCTCTTCCTTTGAGCGTGAGTATCCGCTTTCCAAAGCATGACGCGACCATTCGCAGCAACGCCGGCGTTATCGATGTTATTGCAGAACTCACACCCAATCTCAGAACGGATCAGCAGCTTCAATTACTGCTCGATGGCTCGCCAGTTATGCCTCCGCAATCGAATCCTAAGTGGCGACTCAATAACATCGATCGCGGTACACACACGTTAACACTTCAGATTCTACAAAGCGGCAAGGTAATTGCATCATCAGATACAATTACTGTGCATCTTCATCGTGCATCGGTGCAATAGAGAGCCTATCTACCCTGACGCTTTTACTCTAACCCAAATTGCGCCATACTTAGCTCATTAGATGCACCAAATTAGTGCATTGAGTTTTCGATGCTCGTGCAATGCACCATTTTTGAACAGAGTAAGGATAGCGTGTGGCGAATTGTGAATTGACGGATGCAATACTCAATAATGTGGTAACCGCCACGTTGATGCTAAATGAAGGGCTAACGGTTCAGTATGCCAACCCCTCAGCGGAGCAATTGTTTTCTCAAAGCTCAAAGCGCCTGGTTGGCTGCCATTTGTCTCAGATTATCCAACATGCCTCCCTCGATTTAGCACTGCTGACACAACCGCTGCAAAGCGGCCAGAGCATTACCGATAGCGACGTCACCTTTGTCGTTGACGGAAAACCCTTGTTGCTCGAGGTGACCGTAAGTCCGCTTTCTTGGAATAAAGAGCTGATGTTGCTGATTGAAATGCGCAAGATCGGCCAGCAAAAAAGGCTGACGCAAGAGCTTAACCAACACGCCCAACAACAGGCGGCTAAGCTTTTGGTTCGCGGGTTAGCGCATGAGATAAAAAATCCACTCGGTGGACTTCGCGGCGCAGCACAACTGCTATCCAAGATGCTCCCAGACCCGTCACTCAATGAATACACCAATATCATTATTGAGCAGGCTGATAGGCTCAGGGCTCTGGTTGATCGTCTACTTGGACCCCAAAAGCCGGGGACTAAAAAACAAGAAAACCTGCACCTAATACTGGAAAAGGTTCGCCAACTGGTGGAGCTAGACGCTGGCACCGGGATAGCAATCGAGCGCGACTATGATCCGAGTCTCCCTCCAATACTGATGGATACCGACCAAATCGAGCAGGCGTTGCTTAATATCACCAGTAATGCCGCACAGATCTTGTCCAAGCAAGAGAATGGCATGATCACGCTGCGTACCCGCACCGTTCATCAAGCCAACATTCACGGACAGCGTCATAAACTCGCCGCTCGCATAGAAATTATCGACAATGGACCAGGCATTCCTGCCGAGCTTCAAGACACACTGTTTTACCCTATGGTCAGTGGTCGCGAAGGCGGTACCGGACTTGGTTTGTCCATTTCGCAGAACTTGATCGACCAACACAATGGAAAAATAGACGTAGAAAGTTGGCCCGGTCGTACCATTTTTACTATTTATCTGCCCATTTAAACGCCCTGAGAGGTTGTTGGATGAGCTTGCTGTAAGGAAGTTTGGCTATGAGTAAAGGATATGTATGGGTCGTCGATGACGACAGCTCAATACGATGGGTTATGGATAAAACCCTGTCGTCAGCAAATATCAAATGTGAGACCTTCGCGGATGCCGAAAGCGTATTGATGGCGCTTGAGCGAGAGACGCCTGACGTATTGGTGTCGGACATTCGCATGCCGGGTATCGATGGTATAGAGCTTTTAAATCGCGTCCAACAAAGCGCACCAGAGCTTCCTGTTATCATCATGACGGCGCACTCCGATCTAGACGCCGCAGTAAATGCCTATCAAAAAGGTGCCTTCGAGTATCTGCCTAAACCCTTTGATATCGACGAAACCTTAACGCTCGTCGAGCGAGCCATCACTCATAGCCAAGAGCAAAAAAGTGCTCTAAGCAGTGACGATACGATTACGGCAGAAGCGCCAGAGATCATCGGTGAAGCCCCTGCGATGCAGGAAGTGTTTCGCGCTATCGGCCGCCTCTCTCGCTCTTCTATCTCGGTCTTGATTAACGGAGAATCTGGTACGGGTAAAGAGTTGGTCGCCCATGCTCTGCACAGACATAGCCCACGCTCTGCAAAACCTTTTATCGCACTAAACATGGCGGCCATCCCTAAAGATCTCATCGAATCGGAACTGTTTGGTCACGAGAAAGGCGCCTTTACCGGCGCTAATAGCGTTAGGCAGGGTCGCTTCGAACAGGCAAACGGCGGCACACTGTTCTTGGATGAGATTGGTGACATGCCTCTTGATATCCAAACCCGCTTACTGCGTGTTTTGGCAGACGGCCAGTTCTACCGCGTGGGTGGTCACTCAGCAGTTAAGGTGGATGTTCGTATCGTTGCGGCGACGCACCAGAATCTGGAAAAGCTGGTTAACGATGGCGAGTTTCGTGAGGATTTGTTTCACCGCCTCAATGTTATCCGCATCCATATTCCAGCACTGAGAGAGCGCAAGCAGGATATTGAAAAACTCACTCTACACTTCCTGTCTCTGGCAGCGGAGGAGCTTGGCGTCGAGACCAAATCGCTCAACCCAGACACTGTAGAGATCCTTAATAAGCTGGATTGGCCAGGTAACGTACGTCAGCTCGAGAACACCTGTCGCTGGTTGACAGTCATGGCGAGTGGCAGCGAAATACTGCCGAACGACCTACCGCCAGAACTGCTCGATGAACCAAAGCGCATGACAGAGATGAGTGGTGGCGACTGGCAGCAGCTTCTTTCTTCATGGGCATCACAAGCCCTAGAGTCTGGAGAGACTGAAATCCTTAACCGAGCTCAGCCTGAATTCGAACGTATCTTGCTTGAGGCGGCACTTTCTCACACCAATGGTCACAAGCAGGATGCCGCTAAAGTTTTAGGCTGGGGTCGTAACACTCTGACTCGTAAGCTAAAAGAACTCTACTAATACTGACGTCACACATTCGCACACACTTTACCGACAAAACTATCACTTATTTAGGCCATTAATTGTGTTAATGGCCTAAACTTTACCCCCGCTCTGCCGATTTATTATAGAGACTGGCGAAACCCTCGCCCGTTAACTTCATTCTGTTTGTTTCATCAGTTAAGTACGTTGTTTGTATGCCTGGATTATTCACTCTGTCGCTCAAGAAAGCACTGATTGCACCCTTTATTGCGGTGTTCTTGTGCTCGGTTGGCACTATTCTATGGCTACAAAAACAACGTTATGACGACCTTGCGATGGAGGTCGGCGACAGACAACTCTCTAGCTTGACCACGAACGTAGTGCATAGTCTTGATATCTATCTCGACAAGCCAATGACCGCCGTCGAGACTCTGGCGCACGCCATCGAATACCACCAGCTCTACACGCCCAATGATACCGCTAAATTGGAGGCCTACCTCAGATCCAGCTTCGCGTCTCTTAACGTACAGTCACCGCAAATTGACTTGATGGGTTTTGGCGGGGAACAAGGTGAGTTTCTTGCGCTGAGGGTAACCAAGCGTGACGGTGAAGAGTCTGAGTTTTCGCTGATGGTCAAAGACATTGGTACCGAAGATACCCTCAATGTCTACGCCTCTGATACACGCGAGTCGAAGGTCGTGGCCACGATTTCACCCTATGACCCACGCGAGCGCCCTTGGTATCAACCTGTACGTCAGCAGCCTAACGCGACCTGGTCAAAAGTCTATACCAATGCAGATGAAGCGCAGGAGATCACTATTTCCGCGCTCTCTCCTGTGTTTCAATCTCTTCGTGGCACACGTGAACTGATTGGTGTTGCGGCCATTGATGTTCAGATTGATACCTTTAGTCGTTTTCTTAATGATTTGGATACCACACACAGTGCCAGAGTTTACGTGGTGGATGAACACCATGAGCTCATTGCTCAAAGTGGCACTGGAACCATTTTGGATAAATCGGGCCATCGTCGCTCGTTGTCTAACAGCGAAAGCCCGCTGCTGCAGTATCTGAGTCAAAGCATCCACAATATGGAGCCAAGCGCCCCCAAGCTTCTCGCGTTCGATGATGAGAGCACGACACAGTACATCATGATTAGCCCTTATCAATCCGATAAGCGTTTGAATTGGTATGTCGCGGTGGTGATTTCTGCCGATGACTTGATGGGCAATATTCCTGTCGTCAGCAATCGTATGCTCTGGGCAGGACTCATCCTTGGTCTGCTTGGATTGGGCATGGGGATTGTCGTTCTCAATAGGCTTACCGTACCGCTTTCGGAAACGGCAGAAGCGGCTAAGCAAATTGCCAATGGTTCATGGGATTACCCGTTACCAAAACGCAATCGAATTAGCGAAATCTCACAACTGTTGCAAAGCTTTTCGTCGATGCGCTCACACCTGCAAGCCTCGTTTCATGCTTTGAGAGAGCAGCTGACTCGCGATAACTTAACCAAGCTGTACAGTCGTCAGGGCTTTATCGAGACGTGCGACTCGCTAAAGGCGCAGCAAAGTAGCAGTGGTACTATGATGCTACTTGGCATTAATCAATTTCGTGACATCAATGATAGCCTTGGGCATCACTATGGAGATGTACTACTCACCATCGTTGCCGAGCGCCTCAAAGCTTGGGTTTTAGCAGAGAATGGCGTCTTAGGTCGTGTTGCTGGCGATGAGTTTGCTATCTATCTACCCAGCATCACCGCAGAGCAACAGCTTTGCTATCAGCATCGTCTGCGTCAGGTATTCTCAGCACCCTTTGTGGTGGCGGGAGAGCCACTGAGCGTCAACATCTCTATCGGAATCACCTCTGACTGCGCAAAGGCAGACACCTGCCTTCGAAATGCGGGTATTGCGCTCAGTCATGCGAAAACCGAGAGTAATCACGTCAGCATCTATACGCCTGTGATGGCAGAGCAGTCTAAGAACAAAACTCGATTGCTGACCTACTTACGCCACGCCATCGACCATGACCTGTTCGAAGTCTACTTCCAACCCCTTGTCGATATTCGCTCCGGCCAGCCATTTGGCGCAGAAGCACTTCTGAGGCTGCGCGATCATCAAGGGCAGTTTATCTCTCCACTCGATTTTATCCCTCTGGCGGAGAGCTCCGGTCTTATCAAGGCAATTGGTCAACACATGGCAGCGGAAGCAATGCAGACGGTCAAGACAGAGATAGACAAGGGTGCGTTGCCCGCCAATTTCCAGCTGCATATCAATGTGTCCGTTCTTGAACTGTCAGACGGAGACTATGTAGAGCAGTTGAGTCAGTTGCTTGAGAGAACTCGATTCCCTGTCAGCCAACTGACCATCGAAGTAACGGAATCAAAGCTCGCTGATAACGATCCGGTACTATTGGATAATATGAGCCTCATTAAGTCGCTGGGCGCAAGCATCGCGATTGATGATTTTGGTACCGGTTATTCCTCGCTAGCCTATCTGCACAAGCTGCCGTTTGATAGCTTGAAGATCGACAAGGCGTTTGTCGACCGACTGACACGTGATAACGTCGACGACAGCGTCGTTGCCGCCATTACCAAGCTTTCTAAGAGTTTTGGCTTTAGCCTGGTTGCCGAAGGGGTTGAGACCCAGCAACAAGCTGAGCTCATTCAATCCCTTGGATGCCATCATGCACAGGGCTATTTGTTCAGCCCGCCTCTTCCGATAGAGAAGTGGCCAAGTATGCTTTGGGATGACCAAGTCAACTCACTCGATAAGATGGCCTAAGCCCGTAAACGTTTGTCAGTCCCCATATCCCAGATGTAAAAAAGCCCACTACGCTGCTTACTTATTAGTAGGCTCCTAGTGGGCTTTCGCTATTTGGTCGACTCTACGTCAGCTAACGTTAGATAACGCGTGAGAACTGCTGCTGACGTGCACGTTGGCGAAGGTATTTGTCAAAGCTCATACAGATATTGCGAATCAACAGGCGACCTCGCAGAGTCACCTCAATCGTGTCATCTGATACCGCAACCAACTCATCGTCAATGAAGGTTTGCAGCAGTTTCAAATCTTCTGCAAAGTACTGATTGAAGTCGATAGCAAACATCTTTTCTACGGAGCGCTTATCTAGGCTGAAGTTACAGATCAGCTGCTTGATGACCTCACGACGGATCAAGTCATCTTTGTCTAGCACCACACCTTTCCACAACGCATGACGAGACTCGTTCACCTGAGCGTAGTATTTCTTCAGCTCTTTTTGGTTCTGAGCGTAGCTGTCACCAATCATAGAGATAGCAGAAACACCAAACCCAACTAAGTCGCAATCGCCCTGTGTGGTGTAACCTTGGAAGTTTCGGTGCAGCTCCCCTGCGCGCTGAGCAACAGCCAACTCATCTTCAGGAAGCGCAAAGTGATCCATACCGATAAACTGATAACCCGCACCGGTCAAGGTAGCAATGGTGTCTTGAAGGATAGCCATCTTCTCTTCAGCTTGCGGCAGGTCCTCATCTTTAATTTTACGCTGCGCTGCAAACAGGTTTGGCATGTGCGCGTAGTTAAACACCGACAGACGACCTGGGCGCATGGTGAGCACTTGCTCAAGTGTCTGTGCAAATCGATCTTTGGTCTGCTTTGGCAAGCCGTAAATCAAGTCTAAGTTGGTCGAGCGGAAACCTAGCTCTTTCGCTCGCTTCGCCATAGCAAAGATAAACTCTTCATCTTGCTCGCGGTTTACCAGTTTTTGAACCTCTTTATTGAAGTCTTGAACACCAATACTTAGTCGGTTGAAGCCTTCCTCACGTAGGTGGTCAAGCATATCCAGCTCAATTTCGCGTGGATCGACTTCAATACTGATCTCAGCATCCGCTTCAAAGAAAAACTCACCACGCAAGATGGCCATTAGGCGGCTGATTTGGCTCTTCGTCAGGAAGGTTGGCGTACCACCACCGAAGTGCAGCTGGGTGACTTTTCGGCCCTGCAGCAACGACGCACGCTGGCGAATCTCATGCTCAATAACGTCAAGATACTCATCGGCTTTGTGCGCATGACGAGTAATCACCTTATTACAGCCACAGTAGTAGCAAAGCTTGTGACAGAACGGGATATGGACATACAGCGAAAGCGGACGATCTGGGTATTGAGTACACGCCATATCGTAATCAGAAATGGTATACGCTTCATGAAACTCAACCGCCGTTGGATACGAGGTGTATCGCGGGCCGGAATAGTTGTACTTGTCGAGGATAGCTTGATCCCAGACGATCTGTTGTTGAGTTTCGGATTGATTTTGAGACATGGTCATACTTCCAATAAACACGTTGCTTTCGCCCCACTAAACCTACGAGCTAAGACCGACGAGAAATGCCTGACGGTATAGGGAGTCAACTAGGCGCTATTTTGCCACACAAATATGACGGGTATCCCGTCAAGAAGTGGAATTGTGCAAGTGATCGCCAATTTTGCTATCACGATCACTTGCTAAAGGTAGGTAAGCTAAAGCTAACCCACCAGTTTGATATCGATTTGGTCATTGAGAGGCTGGACGGTGCGTTGCAGCGTTTTTAGCTCTTCTACAATAGCATCGTTAAGGCGTGCTTCCGCTTTTTGGCGCGTCAGATTGTCACGCATTCGCTGTTGCTTTTCCATCTCCTGTCTCGCATCACCGCGAGGCATGTCTTTGACGATATGGAAAAGCTCAGCAGTGGCAGGAAACTCTTTGTCAAAGTCGACGCGCTCATCACCTTGAACATAGTCCATGATGTTATAGAGGCGAATTGCCGCTTCCGACAGGTCGCACTGCCCCTGAATCGTCGCTAAGCAAATGGTATCCACACTCTCGAAGATGTTGGCATTACGCTTTTTGATTGCCAGCTCACGATGCTGTTGTTGCAACTCCTTTTGCTTTTTGAGTTGCAGTAGCAAATAGCCCGCGTAGCTTGCCAAGCCCACAATAATGAGCACACCAGCAATGGTTAACAGCGTCACGGTATTCATCTACTCTACCCCTTGTTACCCTTTGAACTGATCCATGTCGATATCTTCAAACTGCGACAATAGATCATCATCACTGCTTGCTTTCTTGCTTGGTGCAGACACCTCAGCCACTGGCATATCAAGCTCTTCGTCTTCATCATACTCAGGCTCCATAAGACCAAGTTGATTCATCAGCTTCTCAATACGATCCAGTTTTTCGTCCACGTATTTCTGTAGACCAGCACCTAGGTTCTCACCGCTTTCAATGCGATCGAGCAACACGTTCAGTTGCGCATCGTTCTCTAGCATCTCGAGCTCTTGCTCAGCAGATAGACGACGCTCAACCTTGGTTGGCTTCTTCGCAGGCTCAACGATAAGCGGGATCTTCTTCTTACTGCCTAGGCGAGGGTCTAGCTTAGCGCCACCCGTCGACTGGTTAACAGCTTTGCCTTCAGAGTGGCGGCTGCCTGACTTCTGACCTTTGCGTTTTTTCAAACGCTTGCGCAAGCGACCGTCAACGTCCGCTTGTGAACGGTTACGGGTAACCGCAACTACCGGCTCTGGATTAGAACCCGGCTTTCTTGATTTTTTCTTACGACTCATTACGTAAGCTTCCTCAGTAAAATGACATCATTACCAATGAATTCAATATCCAGCCCGTCTCGCTCTGCTAAATACAAGAACGTGGCTCGACTAAAGAAAACAACATGTGTCTGGTCATTTTTGTAGTGCCATTTTGCAAATGCGTCTACATCTATCACCAGTTTTGTCATTAAGCCTAACCATCCTCCAGGCTTAATGAGCGATAACCATTGTTGCCAAACCTGGTTTGGCTCATACAAGTGTTCGATAACCTCTGTCGCGGTCACCACATCGTAGCTATTATCGAGTACGGATTTATCCGGATAATAGTACAGATCGTACAGTGCCATGTCATGACCTTGCTCTGTGAGCATCAGTGACAGAGTCGGACCTGGACCACATCCAAAGTCTAGTCCTTTTGAACCGGGTGCAATTCGCTGCAAAATTGGCTCTGCCAATCGAGACAAAAAGCGGCGGTATCCTTGGTCTTGGGGATCGTTATTGTGAAGGTCATAGTGCGCCTTTTCACTCACCGCATCGAGACGCTGCGCTCTTGGCACAAACACCAATTCACAACGCGAGCACTGCAAGTAATCACGCTTTTTGTCACTATGGTAATGGTGGACGGATTGTCCCGAACACAGTGGGCAAGATTCCACAATTCCTCTCCTGAACGATACCCTGATCAATACAAGGGTGCGAAACATACCAGAAAGTGAGCACGGAGTGGAGTAGAGACGGGTATTTTTTCTACAATTTGTGTGATTTTGGCCGAGGAAGGTTGGCGGAAGACAACAAAATGCCCTTCCGCCGAATTAGCTTACATCCAATCCGTGTTACGGATGATGCCCACGGCGATGCCTTCAATAGCTAAATGCTGCGCCGTCAAATCGACTTCAATCGGCGAAAACTCTTCGTTTTCCGCATGCAATAGAACCGTTGCGCCTTTACGCTCTAAACGCTTCACCGTCACATCTTCGTCAACACGCGCGACCACAACCTGACCGTCACGAACGTCTTGGGTTTTATGAACCGCTAGTAGGTCGCCATCCATGATACCGATGTCCTTCATACTCTCGCCGTTTACGCGAAGTAGAAAATCCGCCTGAGGCTTAAACATACTCGGATCCACTTGGTAGTGTGCTTCTACGTGCTCTTGAGCCAAGATAGGCTCACCCGCCGCTACTTGACCGATAAGCGGTAGACCTTGGTCTTCGTTTGCTGCTTGTTGCTCAAGTAGAATTCGGATACCACGCGAAGCGCCTGGGATGATTTCAATCGCTTTTTTACGAGCGAGTGCTTTTAGGTGTTCTTCGGCCGCATTCGCTGAGCGGAACCCTAGTTCCTTAGCGATTTCGGCACGCGTAGGTGGCATACCTACGTCGTCTATCTTGTCTTTGATTAGATCAAAGACCTGCTGTTGTCGGGGCGTTAGCGGCTTCATACATCACCTGTCTGTTTATACAGTTAACTGTGAGTATATCCAGTAATACTGTAATTGCAACGATAATTGGTTGTTTTTTTAGCAGATTGACACCATAACTAAACACAATGGCGCATAGAATTGTAAATATGTCGTTGTACTGTTTTTTCAGTAAAAGGTAAGACCAGTTTCTGGTATGCTTGCGGCGCACTAAATCTAATGCCTAGGATTAATACACAACATCGTGTTGCCATGCTTCATCCTCTGGCATTGTTTCTTTGAACAAATTGAGGCTGTGAACCTTTATGTCTTCAGGACAATCACTGTTCCGTTCCTTTATAAAACTGCCCATGTCGGTGCTAGTAAAAGGGACGGCGATTCCATCTAACCCCATCGAAGACCACAATATCGATATCTCGAAACCTGTGGTGTATGCACTGCCCTTCAGCTCAAACGTTGATCTCCTGACCCTACAAAAGCAAGCGCTCGCGGTAGGACTACCAGATCCGCTTGAGCCGATCGTGCTCAATGGCGAAGAACGTGATCGCTTTGTGTTCATAGCTTCAAGACCGACGCTGATTACCAGCGACCAAGACGTCCCGAATGAGTCTATTGCCCTCTTCTCTGATCTACTCAAAGAGCACGAAAAAGACCCATCACTTGATGTTCAGGTGATTCCTGCAACAGTCTTATGGGGTCGTAAGCCTGGCAAAGAAGAAACGCCGAAGCCTTATCTGCAACCGATGAATGGCGTACAAAAAACCATGGCGGTATTAGCATCTGGCCGAGACTGCATGGTTCGCTTTAGCCCTGTGGTATCACTGCGCTATATGGCCGATTCTCACGGCACCGATGAGTCTATTGCACACAAACTCGCTCGCGTAGCCCGCATTCACTTCTCACGTCAGAAACTCGCAGCATCAGGTCCTAACCTGCCAAACCGCCAAGTGCTGTTCCATCGCCTGCTCAACTCGCAAGTTATCGAACAAGCGATCAAAGACCACGCGCAAAGCAACGACGTTAGTGAAGAGAAGGCGCGCAAAGAAGCTCAGCAAATCATGGATGAGATCGCCGCAGATTTCTCCTACAAGCTGGTAAAAAGTGGTGATCACGTTCTGACATGGCTTTGGAATAAGCTGTATCAAGGCATCAATGTCAGCAACGCCTCTACCGTTCGCCGCCTGGCTCAAGACGGTCACGAGATTGTTTATGTACCGTGTCACCGCAGTCACATGGACTATCTGTTGCTCTCTTACGTGCTGTACAAAGAAGGCATGGTTCCGCCGCATATTGCCGCGGGCATCAACCTCAACTTCTTCCCAGCCGGCCCTATTTTTCGCCGCGGTGGCGCCTTCTTTATTCGCCGCAGCTTCAAAGGCAACAAGCTGTATTCGACGATTTTCCGTGAGTACCTCGCTGAACTGTTCGCGAAAGGCTACTCAGTGGAATACTTCAGTGAAGGTGGTCGCTCACGTACCGGTCGCTTACTGCAAGCGAAAACCGGCATGTTGGCGATGACGATTCAAGCTATGCTGCGCGGTCTTAACCGCCCTGTCACGTTAGTGCCCGTTTACATTGGTTACGAACACGTGATGGAAGTGAGCACTTACGCAAAAGAACTGCGCGGCAAGCGCAAAGAGAAAGAGAACGCAGGTCAGGTACTTAAAACGCTGCGTAAGCTGCGTAACTTCGGTCAAGGCTACGTGAACTTTGGTGAGCCAATTCCACTTAACCAGTACCTCAACGAAGCGGCGCCCAACTGGACGCAAGACATCGACCCAATGGGTACCAGCAAACCACAGTGGTTGGTTCCGGCGGTCAATGACCTTGCGACTAAGATGATGACCAACATCAACGACGCCGCCGCTGCTAATGCTCTGACGCTTTGTGCGACTGCTCTGTTGGCATCACGCCAACGTGCACTGTCTCGTGACAGCTTAGTTAACCAGATTGATTGCTATCTATCACTGCTTAAACACGTGCCTTATTCGAAGACATGTACGCTGCCTAATGCAACGGCAGAAGAGCTTGTCGCGCATGCTGAGTCACTGGATAAATTTGTTATTGAGTCGGACACCCTAGGTGACATTATCTCACTAGACCGTCACCAGTCGATTCTGATGACCTACTATCGCAATAACATCATTCATCTTTTTGCACTGCCATCGCTTATCGCACAGATGTTGATTCGTCAGCACAAACTGTCACTGGAGCAAATTCAATACAATGTGCAGAAGCTCTATCCTTTCTTGAAAAAAGAGCTGTTCTTGAGCATTGAAGAGAGCGAGTTGGAGTCGATGGTCGATAGCATCATCAATGAGCTGTCGCGCCAAGATCTGGTTCTGGTTGATCAAGGCGTCGTGTCAATGAATCAGTCCAACACTCAGACACTGATGCTATTGGGCCGCACAATTTCTGAGACGCTGCAGCGCTACGCGATCTCTCTTAACCTACTGGCGTGCTACCCAGAGCTTGGCAAGCGCGATCTAGAACAAAAGAGCCAAGACATTGCTCAGCGCCTGGGTCGTCTGCACAGTATCAATGCGCCAGAGTTTTTCGATAAGGGCGTATTCGCGGCACTATTTAGCACACTAAAAGAGCAAGGTTACCTAGATATCGATGGTAACTGCGATATCGCAGCCACTGAAAACCTCGCTGGTATGCTCTACGGTCTGTTGTACCCAGAGGTACGCCTTACTATTCAAGAGAGTGTTCATCAAAGCGACCCAAGCTTAGATGACGATGAAAGCATCGAGAGTGAGTAACCCTCTTTAAGAAAACGAAAAAGCGCGGTCATTTTACAATGACCGCGCTTTTTTTAACTCGATAACTCTCAGTTACTTCAACAGAAATGCACTTAGCAAACCTATGGTGACTGCCATTCCTACATAGTTATTGTTGAGAAATGCCTGAAAGCAAAGTGGGCGTTCACGATGGCGGATTAGCCACTGCTGATAAACAAACAGCGCACTCACCGCAAGTAAACTCCAGTAGAAGCTTGCGCCCAACTGGTAGCTGTAGCCAAGCCCCATCAACATCAACAATGTAATCAGCTGCAACACACCAATGATGAGCTTGTCGCGCTTGCCAAACAAAATGGCGGTCGACTTGATTCCTATCTTAAGATCATCTTCTCGGTCCACCATGGCGTATTGGGTGTCGTAAGCGATGGTCCAAAGAGCGTTAATCACAAAGATAAACCAGACCATTGGCGGCAAAGCGTCAGCTTGAGCGGCAAACGCCATTGGAATTGACCAACTAAAAGCCAAACCAAGAAACAGCTGCGGAAGGTGTGTGTAACGCTTCATGAAGGGATAGATAAACGCTAAAAACACACCGACAAATGAAAGCTGAATCGTCAACGTATTCATGGTCAAAACCAGAATAAATGACGCCACTGCCAAAAATAGAAATAGGCCAATGGCCTCTTTTGATGACACTTGCCCTGATGGCAACGGGCGACCCTTGGTTCGCTCTACATGCCCATCGACTTTGCGGTCGGCGAAATCATTGATCACACAGCCCGCACTACGCATCATGACCACACCTAAGGTAAAGACCACAAGCACCAAAAGATCAGGGATGCCTTCTGCAGCAACAATCAGTGCCCACAGCGTTGGCCAAAGCAATAGTAACGAGCCAATAGGCTTATCCATGCGCATCAGCTGCCAGTAAGCTCTGGCTTTTGTCGAGGTCATTGACCACACTCCTGTTGGTAAATCGGTGACTCGGGCAAGAAAAGTTCGGCAACCAATATCGGGTGTCCTTTTACCCAAAGCCGTGAGCGGCGAGCAAAAAGATCGCCCTCTGGCGTGGCAATCAGTGCCACTTGCAATGCATCGCGCGTGGTATCAGCACTTGAAAAGACCGTCACACCAATCGGCACGGTTCCTTGTTGAGAAATATCATATTGGCTGCGGTCCATCGACTCAAGCGACATCAGCGTGCGACCTATAACCCAAGGCTGGTTGTCACCAGACAACACGACTTCTCTCAACCAACAAGATTCGTGGTCAAGAAGCTCCAATTCCTCCTGAGACATAGTATGAAGCGGGCTGGCTTCATTGCGCACGACTTCGACAGAGAAGTGCTGACAATGCTCTGCCAATTTATGTGAAAGCGACCCTTGCTCCGTCAACCACTGCAAGGCATGGCGATTAAGGTGAGGAAACTCGTCAGGAGACTGCCATTGAGCTTGGCGTAATATTTTCAGATAGTCGAAAGCTGAATCATTCATTTTGCTATTCAATAACACGCTTGAAGCGCGTACAATCATTGTTCATCTGGACGGCGTATTGTACCACCAACCATGTCGGTACACTCCAGCGTTATTACGTCATTGTAACAAAATTAGGCTCATGGAATATCGGCTAATTCGAGTTTAAAAGAGAGAAATATGTGTAAACGTTACCTGACCCAGTTTTTCCTGATCATGGGCTTGACTGCTGCTATGCCTGCATTCTCCGCAGAGGAGTCGGCACCTAACCTTGCGTATTTCACTCTCGAGCCGGAATTGACCACTAACTTCCACACCAAAGGCAAACGACTTGGCTATGTTCAAGTGCGTATTGATGTCATGGTCGGCGACGTTAATGATTTAGCGATTATTGAGCATCACCAGCCGCTAATTCGCGATGCCGTGATTGAACTGCTAGGCAAACAAAATGCCGATGTGATTAAGTCTTTGGCGGGAAGAGAAGAGATCCGTCAGATGCTGGTCGAGAATCTCAACAACTTGCTATTGGCAGAGACAGGTAAAGCGGTCATTGCCGACCTTCTGTTTACCAAATATCTCTACCAATAGAATGAGCGTGTTGGGCTAGGCTATTTTTAAGCGTCTTTAAGCCTTGGCTGTCTTCAAGCGATAGCTGTCGAGTAGGCCCAACGCCACACCCGCCAACAAACCGGTCAGGTGCGCCATATTGGCGATAGCAAGGAATGGCTGAACAAAGCCAAGCACAAGCCAAACCAGCATAAAGGCAACGATAGGCTTAGGGATAATAAGACCGATATCAGGACGCTTCACCGTGAGCACCCACAGGTAGCCGACTAGCGCATACACAACCCCAGACAGACCACCGAAGTTTGCTCCCTCAATCCAATACTGACCGATTCCCGAAATAGCGGCAGAGACGAAAAAGATCTCTAACAGCTTCTTACCACCAAGGCGCTTATCGATATCCCCACCTAACTGCCACCACCACAGCAGGTTAAAGATGATGTGCATGGCAGAGAAATGCAGCAAGGCGTGACTAAACCAGCGCCATACTTGCCACTCCTGTCCATCAAAAGCTGGAAAGTGCAGCCAAGAGAACACCCACTGCCCTAATCCAACAAACTGGGTGATATAGATAACCGCGCACAGCACCATTATAGAAAGTGTCGTTATCCCAGCTTTTGCTTTGAGCATTGAGGTAAAGCTTGGCGTTTGATAGTGGAATGCATTGCGGCGCGTTTCTGCCATATCCCATGACGATGCTTGGTACTTGGGATTCATAGGGTCATCGAGGAAATGCTTGAGCTCAACCTCCGCTTCAAGCTGGTCTTCACTGTTCATCAGCCAGAGTACGAACTGACCACCACCCTCGGGCATCATTTGGACATCAATCTTTCTCGATGCCATGTAATCGATAAATGCCTGCCCCATTCTCGGGTTCTGCAGGGTGATAAGTCTAACCATTGTTGATCTCTCTATGTGTGACTCTCTACCGGCAAGGCTGCTCTGTGCCACGCTTCAAAACCGCCATCGACACTATAAACCTGCTCAAATCCTTGATTAAGGAGATACTGAGCCGCGCCTTGACTGCTGATACCGTGATAACACATCACCAATACAGGTGCTTCAAATTCGACCTGCTGCATGAAATCAACAATGCTGTCATTGGTTAAGTGGTATGCGTCAGTGGCATGAGCGACATTAAAACTCTGGATATCACGGATATCCACCAGCCTTGCTTCGTCGTTGTCTTGTAGTAACTGATGTGCCCCGTGCACGTCAATATGTTGAAACTGCTCCATAGAGTCTAATCCTTTACTTTCATCGCACTTGGCGCTACGTCAAAATTAAGCGTATTGCATGCGTTTTTTGGTTATTTTCTCTTGGTCGATAATAGCACTATTCAGTGCTAACAAAGTACCGACACCTTTTAGGGTTATCCACTTCAGTCTACATTTTCACCAGCTGTGTGTAACTCTGTAGATTGCGTTGATAAAGTGGTTTTGGATCATTTGATCCACTACATCTAGGTATGATCTTGATCTAACTGTGGGTAAAGCAAAAGGTATCCCCAAGGCCAAAAGCCTCTCAAAGCACCATTTGTCGCTGCTTTCTGACAGTTGGCAAATAATTTCATCACAGACTTATCCACAGGCAAGAGACTAAATTTTGCGATCAATTATCGGATCGAGATGACCACTTGATCTGGTACTTAACAACGCATTGCCGAGATCAAAAAAGCCGAGGTCAATTGACCTCGGCTTTTGAAAATTTGCTTCGCGATGTGCGGAGGTTAAAACTCACCCACTGCCGCTTTCAGCTTCTTCATCGCATTCTTTTCTAGCTGACGGATACGCTCTGCAGACACACCGTAATTATCGGCGAGATCTTGCAACGTTGACTTGTTGTCATCCAACCAACGTGAACGAACGATGTGTTGGCTGCGATCATCAAGCGTCGCTAATGCATGGCTTAGACGATTGTTGGTGTGAGCTTCCCAGTTTTGAGCTTCGTAGTCTTCAGCCAAATCTGAACTCTTATCTTCTAGATACAGCGCAGGCGCGGTGTAGGTTGTACCGGAGTCATCATCGTCGCTTGGCATCTCGAACGTTGAATCTTGCGCTGCAAGACGAGATTCCATTTCACGAACCTCTGATGGTTCAACACCGAGCTCTTTCGCTACCGTTTCAACTTCGCCATTGTTAAACCAACCTAAGCGCTTCTTCGACTTACGTAAGTTGAAAAACAGCTTACGCTGAGCTTTGGTGGTCGCGATCTTAACGATACGCCAGTTACGCAACACGTACTCGTGGATCTCTGCTTTGATCCAATGCACTGCAAATGAAACCAGTCTTACACCCACTTCAGGGTTAAAACGTTTCACTGCTTTCATCAGACCAATGTTGCCTTCTTGAACCAAGTCAGCCATAGGTAGACCATAACCGGAGTAGCCACGAGCAACATGAACAACAAAGCGAAGGTGCGATAAGATCAGCCCTTTCGCTGCCTCTATTTCACCATCGTAGTGTAATCTTTCTGCTAGTTCACGCTCCTCATCAGCGGTCAGCATAGGGTAGCTGTTCACTGAGCGGATATAGCTGTCTAAGCTATCTTGTGTTACTAAAGCCATTGGATACGCTTGGTTTGCCATTCACTTCCTCATCTATCTCGAGTAGGGTCAACACCTTCTTAACCTGACAATACTGGACCTAAACCATGACAGTTTCAAGAAGGGGTTAGTAATTATGCATAATCAATAGGTCTAAACAAGTGTTATTACCGATTAAATTTAACTCATTAATAGGTAAACACACCATTAATGAGAGCTAAATCTCACTATGTTATTGAAACGTTGAACGATTATTCGCTCAGGTCGACCTACGATGTTTATGCCACTATTTAAGACCCTTTTCGCTTAAACCGGTTCAATTTCTTTTAAATGACGCTTTGCAGAGATTCTCGCCGCACCAGTGCCCAGGAACAAACCCAGCATTAGAATCAGTAAGGTTTCATCCCAGCCAAGTCCAAGCAATCGATAATCACTGTCGTAAAGCATTGCCAAATCGGTGACTGTGCTGTTGATAATAATCGTCAGCAACGCGGTAAGCAGCCACGCGACGACCGCTCCAATCAATCCAAACCACATTCCTGAGTAAAGATACGGTCTAAGGATGTAGGCATCCGTCGCGCCAATCAGTTTCATGGTCTGGATGGCTTCTTTATTCGCTAGTACATTAAAGCGCAGCGTATTACCGACAATGAGAAACACCGACACTAACATTAAAGCAGACAAGCTGATCACCAAGGTCGATGCCAGGTTCTTGATCGCATCAAAGCGCCCTAGCCAATCTTCATCGCGGCGCACATCGGTAATGTCGCTACGGGTGCGAAGCTTAGACACCAATTCTCGATCTGTCTCTACGCTGGTATCACTGGGAATGATCACCAATACACCTGGCAATGCGTAGCCATCCAGTAAGCTTAAGGCTTGATCGAGACCTGAGTGCTGACTCAAGTCCGCCAAACCTTGCTGGGGCGTGATGTATTCAACCTCACTCACAGTGTCCCAACTCTCGATATCATCTTTCAGCACTAAAACGCGTGCATCCGGCACCCCAACATCGATAAATGCGGTCACTTGAGACTGGCTGGCCACATTCGACGTCACTGCCGCCACGTTCTTGCCTAGTAGGTACAAACATGCGGGCATGGTGAGCGCCATAGAGATAACCGCTAGCGTAAGAATATTGCCCAACGGACGCTGCCACATTTCTACCAGTGACGATTTAGCCTGTCGCCAGTGCACAGTAAAGAAGCCATCGGACTTGAGACGATGCTTAGCCGGCTTTTTATTACGCTTAAACACCATCGCTCACCTCACTTAAAAAGCCTTGATTAAGCTCTAGGTAACGGTATTGAGGGCGAGAGCGTACGAGATGTATGTCATGCGTCGCTAACAGGATGGACACGCCAGCACGGTTAAACTCTTCGAATAGCTTCAACACTTTGTTCGAAAGCTCAGGGTCTAGGTTACCCGTCGGCTCATCCGCAAGCAGCATGGTCGGGCGATTGACGACAGCGCGGGCGATCCCGACACGCTGCTGTTCACCACCAGAAAGCTGACTTGGTAAACACTTCATCTTATCGAGCAGCCCAGTTTTATCTAGCGCAGCTGAAACGCGGCGCTTGATTTCATTCTCCGAGATAGACTCGATACGCATTGGCAGCGCAACGTTATCAAATACAGTGCGATCCATCAGCAAGCGGTGATCTTGGAAAACAATGCCAATATTACGGCGCAAGAACGGAATATCTTTCGAAGGTAGTCTGCTGATATCGTGGTCATTAAATAGAATGCGACCATCGGTTGGTCGTTCAATCGCACAGATAAGCTTTAGTAAGGTACTTTTCCCTGCGCCGGAGTGACCTCCCAAAAATGCCATCTCACCACGCTTTAAGTGAAAATCGACTTTTTGCAGCGCTTGTCGCCCACCTCGGTAGGCTTTACTCACTTGCTCAAATTTGATCACCGAATCATTCCTCTGATTTGGATGTCTTAGGTCAGAAAGGGGATGCCATGCATCCCCTTAATTTATTCTTCTCGACTAAACAGTGCGTCGATAAATTCTTTGGTCTCAAACGGCCTTAAATCATCAATGCCTTCACCAACACCAATATAGCGGATTGGGATTTGGAACTGATCCGCCAGCGCAAAAATCACCCCGCCTTTTGCGGTACCATCAAGCTTAGTTAACGTAATACCTGTCAGCGGTGCTACATCACTAAACAGCTTAGCTTGGCTAATCGCGTTTTGGCCGGTACCGGCATCAAGCGTCAGCATGATTTCGTGTGGTGCAGAATCATCAATCTTCTTCATTACACGCACAATCTTGCGCAGCTCTTCCATCAGATTCGCTTTATTCTGCAGACGACCCGCGGTATCGGCGATAACCACGTCCACACCACGCGCTTTCGCCGCTTCAATAGCGTCGTAAATCACCGATGCGCTGTCCGCTCCAGTATGCTGAGCAATCACTGGGACATCGTTACGCTCACCCCAAACCTGCAACTGCTCAACCGCCGCTGCACGGAAGGTATCGCCCGCCGCTAGCATGACTTTCTTGCCTTCCGCTTGGAACTGCTTAGCAAGCTTACCAATCGTCGTGGTTTTACCCACACCGTTCACACCCACCATTAGGATAACGAACGGAGTCTTAGTGGTATCGACTTCTAATGGCTTTTCAACATGACTAAGGATGTCAGCCATCTCATCTTTAAGAAGACCATACAGCGCTTCGCCATCTTTTAAATCGGCACGAGACGCTTTTTCTGTAAGATTATCAATAATTTTTACTGTGGTGTTCATGCCCACGTCAGCAATGAGTAGCTGCTCTTCTAGCTCTTCAAACAGCTCGTCATCGATCTCTTTGCCTTTAAACAGACCAAAGAAACCAGCACCGATATTGGCTTTGGTACGGCTCAGACTACGTTTCAAGCGCGCAAAAAAGCTCTCTGTTGGTTTTTCTTGCTCCTGAACTCGAGCAACAACTGGGGTTTCTGCTTCTGCTTCTGCTTCTGCTTCTGCTTCTGCTTCTGCTTCTGCTTTTTCAGTATCTTCGGTTTCGTCAGCCGCAACGACTACTTGCTCTGCGGGCTCAGTAGCGGTTGGTTCTGCGTCGTCTTGTTGTTCAACACTCGCTTCAACCTGTTCAGCTTGTTGCTGCTCAGCATCAGTCGATGCTTCTGCTTCTAGCGGTTCGGATTGAGTCTCCGCGGCAGTGTCTTGCTGTTTTTGCTCTGTTTGATCTTCGTCGCCAAAGCCGAGCCAAGAGAGAAGTCCGCGTTTTTTCTTTTCTGTCATCTGAAACTATCCTGAATACTGTCTTTTCAAATGTCTTAAATTCGTCGTAGCCTAGACGTTATAGGTTAACGTCTGGCGGTGCAAAAAATATTTGTGACAAAGCAGTGAAAACTTTTCTCAGAGATTGGTACACTTCGTCACTTATTAATTTAAGCTCGTTAATGAGCCCGTTATAGTATCACTTTATTGGCGGTCAAAAAATCTATGGTTAGACGTCGCAAGCAAACTCCATCACAAAAACCATCGTCTCAGATGGGTAGCGTTCGCATCATTAGCGGACTTTGGCGTGGTCGCAAGCTCCCTGTACATGATGCGGAGGGTTTAAGACCAACGACAGACCGCGTTAAAGAGACGGTATTTAACTGGCTGGCACAAGATGTTCCCCATGCCAAAGTACTGGACCTGTTTGCGGGCTCTGGCGGTTTAGGGTTTGAAGCCGCATCAAGGCAAGCCGACCATGTCACTATGATTGAGCTTAATGACAAAGCCTATAAGCAGATCGTTAGTAACATTGCGCTGGTCAAAGCGGACAATATCAAAGCTCATCATGGCGACGCGCTCAGCTTTTTATCACAAGCTGGCGAGCCACAAGACTTAGTCTTCATCGATCCTCCGTTTAGAAAGGGATTACTGCCGGATGTCATCGACCGTTTAGAGAGTAATGGTTGGCTTGCAGACAATGCGTTAATCTATATAGAAACGGAGAAAGAACTGCAACTTGACGCCATTCCAGAGCACTGGGACTTACTAAAAGAAAAGACGGCGGGTCAGGTTAGCTACCGATTATTTGAGAGGGAATCACAATGAAAGCGCTACTCATGCTAGCAAAAATCGCCTTCGGGTTTGTTTGGTTTGTCTTAATACTGAACATCTTCCATCCATTTCCAGGCAAAGGTGCCATCGCTCTCTATATCATGACCGCGTTCTTGTTCTTGATGCACGGCGTTCAAATGGCAATCTTTCTTGGTGCCTTTGGCGACAAGTTGAAACTGGGCACATGGGAGAAATACTCGATACTTGCGTTTGGTATTTTTGCCCTGCTGGATATCCGTCAAAAACACATGATGGGGCCTGCTCCAGAGCCAGAAGACCAAACTGCTGAAAACAGCGATAAAAAGTAATGTTTAGAAAAAGAGCCGCAATAGCGGCTCTTTTCTTTTGACCCATCCCCGAGGTGTTTAACCTAGGTAACTCTTCACCCCGTTCAGGAACATCTGGGTTGAAATCATAACTAGTAATAAGCCCATCAATCGCTCGACGGCCTTAAGACCTCTCTCACCCAGCATTTTATGGAAGAAGTTATAGAACATGAGAATAAAGAAGGTCGCCCCCCAAGCAATCAAAACCGCAGCAGACAGCTCAACCAAGCTGTCTGGGTTTTGAGTCGAGAGCAATAAAACCGATGCAATGACAGAGGGACCCGCAATCATTGGGATCGCCATAGGTACAATAAAGGGCTCTTCCCCCGCGGCTAAACCCGTCACACTGCCAGCCTGTGGGAAGATCATGCGTATCGCTATGATAAATAGAATAATACCGCCGGATATACTTAGTGTCTCTGGCTCAACGTGTAAGAAGCTTAGTATGCCTTTGCCTGCAAAAAAGGAACAGAAGCAGAATGAGCAAGGCAAAGCACAATTCACGGACCAATACCTTTCTACGTCGCTCTGGGTCGAGGTGTTTAAGTATCGAGAGTATGATGGGAAGGTTGCCGAGCGGGTCCATGATAAGGAATAACATGGTCGCCGCTGAAAGAATATCCATGGATTACAGCCTGCTATCTAAGAATTTTCAGTGGAGTATAGCAGGCTAATTCTTAATTAGTGAGAACAGACTCGCTCGATGTTTAGCGTCCACAGACCCTCATTCTCAATCACTTTCTGCTTTTCGATAAAGAACGCTAGCAAAGCCTCAAGATCAAAGCCTTCTCGGCTACATGTACGGAAAGTAGCATCCGCGCCAAACTGGTCAAGAACGGTTTGCTCTAACTGCTCACGGCTCATAGGTTGCTCACGCAGCAGGTTAAGAACTTTGTGGGCATGGATAGATGTTGTCATGAAGATTACCTCACTAAATAGCGTGCTACTATGCTAGCCAATCTTAGCGTGGCGCATCATGATCTGACGCAAGCCAAAGCGACGCTATATCATTTGAGTTGAACTCGACAGCGCCGAAGCCACAATAAGACCATGCGCAAGGTAGTAGCTTCCCGATACGGCATAACTGGCGCGTTTTGATTGGAAATGGTACTTATCTAGTGCTAGCAGCAACGCTGACAAGGCAAGAGACACCGCCCCCGCAAACCCAATCATCGCCTCAAACGAACGGGTAATTAGCCACGCCTCGCCTGCGGCACACATAAGATGAACCAGTGATAAACCCATCAAGGCAACGGGCATAAGGAATGAATCGAGTCTAGGTAATAGTAATAAGAAGGTGACGATAGCAATGCAGAACAACAATGCAGGCAGCCAAAGCACAAACTCACTGTTCACTTGCCCCCACATGGCCCAGCTATAAGCGAGTTGCGCCGCTATGTATCCAAAAAAACTGAGTTTGGTAAAACGTCGCCACTGCACGACTCCGTCGCTAACAGTAAATAGCACTAACCCTACCAGTATCCACATTTGGTAAGGCTCGAACATGCCCGTATTGATGAGTATGACAGCCAAAAGAGCGTGTGTCAGTCCACTAAACACCACCATTCGGACTTTGTCTCCTTTCTCACCAGCAAAAATAAACAGCAAACACGATAGGGCTACAGCTAGCCAACTCCACATACACACACCTAATTCTTATTTTCGAACCCAGTGTATGAAGCTGATGATGACTGTCCAGTGGCAAGGTTCAAAAGTTGGACTTGTCTTAAACTAAAAAAGTTTGCCTTTGACAGGCCAAGATTCAGTGTGAGTACGTCCCTTTTGTCACTCAAACATAAAAATTACAAAGCAAACGTTTTCCTTTCTTTGCTATGACGTAATATGGTTTTTCCAATGATGGATCATTACCGCTAACGCAAACCAACATCTCCCATTCAGAAAGAAGAGCTTAAATAATTGTTTTATAACCACTAAAATCAAAATCACTCTAACAAAGCGCGCTCATTAACTTTCTAATAACTTAATAAAAGTTACGGTTTTCCTATCACCTCATAAGAAAACCAGCCCTACTTTCTCATCTATCAGTAAATTACCTTCTTAATTAGACACCAAAAACAATGCTTAACTAGGTATTCACCCCAGGTTGACACCAAACCCCCAAAACAAACACCAGTTATAACGAACACTATGTAATCACAAATTTATTCTTAAATAACATATAGTTAATTTAAATCTACATCACAAAACCACGTACGGACAAAATTAACCCAGAATAAATACACTGTTTCTTTGTGGCATTAAGATCATATTTAGGGTGGAAAACTTATAAAAATGGAGTTTTTTTGACAATATCCTTGCCTAAAAGCCAAAACAGGTGCTATTCTTATATCCAACGACAGAATTAATAAAAGGAGCAGTGTTATGATTTCATCTTCTCAGAAGCAAGGTCTAGTGATGATAGCCGTAGTGGTAGGGCTAATGACACTGCCGATGCTTTACTAATAGCGATGAGTAGACGTTAATCTACAAGATCAAAAAAGGGACGCTTAATGCGTCCCTTTTGCTATTTGGGGTAAACACTCTCATTTAGAGATGATGTGTAGCACTTTCTCCCAGTGCACGTAGTAAAAGCCCATTGCAAGCAAGGTGATCAATGCCATCAACCACATGGCGGTGCGCCAAATAAAGCGACTGCTTCTTGGCGTTAACTCTTGTTCACACTCATCACAGGCACGAAGAAATCCTGATTTGTCATCCAACTCAAAGTCTTCTTCATGAACGATCTTGTTGCGAATCGTCGCGATGTATCTCAACTTGCTAATCACGTCATGCGGTAGCCGTTCTTCACAGCTAGTCACAAGTTGATGTAAGCCCTTACCATCGGCGCGATATTGCTGCCTAAGCAACTTCTCTAAGCGCCTCGTTCGTAAAACAACACGTTCAATATCAGACATGTGCATCCCTCCAACCACCAGCGAACTGTGAAAAAAGGTGTGCTGGCTAATGTCCAAAACTTTGGTTCACTCCATTGTTAACCATCTGTATTAAGAATTCGACAATTGTAAGGTAAATTCAAGTAAAGATTTAAACCTAATTCAGCCCGCTTTTGTGTGATATGAGCCTAAAAATCTTGGCTAAACCAACGATGACAGCTTATTTTCTGCTGGTTTTGTGCGATCTTAGTTCCAGCGTACTGAAATGAACGGGGTTTGTATGCCTATCTCTCTGATTATTGCTGTCATTGTACTGATCGCTATTGCTGGTTATCTTTTTGTTTTCATTCAAAGAAAACACACACTTGGTATTGAAGCACCAGAGCGAAAAGCCTCTGTCACCATTCTTGATAAGCAGGTTGTTGCCACCGAAGACCCGACACAAGAAGACGAATACTGGATCTACATTCAAAAAGGCGCGTTTGGCCCCAAAAGAGAGTTCCAGATTGGCGTCCACTACTATCATCACCTCAATCCTGGCGATAAAGGCGTGCTGACTTATCAGGGTGATAAATTCCTACATTTTGCGCTAAATCGTTAAATCCTATAGATTTACGTCGCTTATCAGTCGTGGTAGCGTAACGCTTAGCTCAATCACATGGACGTTAATCATGAGTTTCTATTCTAACGTGAAGCTAAAAGCCGTTTTCACGTGTATCGCGCTGCTTACCTCGGGCTGTAGCTCTGCCTATCAAGGTCGAGTCAATGATGCCGAAGTACACCTGGTCGACTATTTCCAACGTGGTGACGGTGCACAGGCGCTGATTGACAATATGGATGCACTGAGTATCGACCACTCATACGTCATGGGATTGCCTGTGATAAAAAAGTGGGATGCGAGCGCACCTAAGGCACCGCGCTTTGTGTATGGTGACGACACCCCGGTCTACTATTATTCATTCACCGATGAGCTCATTGCGCGCGAGGTAGAATCACTACCGAAGCAAAGCCAAGCTAGGCTGCACCCATTTCTCAGTGGGTTTAACACCACAGATATGAATGCCGCCGAGCACATCGAGCGCGAGCTGACATTTCGTCCCGGGTTTTGGAAGGGTATTGGGGAGGTGATTACTCGTCATGACCATCTAACCGCACTCACCGCCGATGAGAAACCTAGAGCAAACCACCCTGCACTTGCCAAAGTCTATGATTTAGCGGCTAAGCACGATCTTCCCGTACTGCTGCACACCAATATCACCTCACAGCGCGAGGATAATCCGCTTTATCTACAAGAGCTTGAAGAGGCACTCAGTAACCACCCTAACACCCGCTTTCTCTGGGCTCATGCGGGTACCACGACCACACTCACTCGAACCATCAAGATGCGATTTCTCTACCAAACCGTGGCCGACCTTTTGAGTGAGCATGACAATCTGTACATCTTAGCGTCTTGGAGTCTCATTGAGGTCATCGCGCCCCAAGGTCGAGTCGACAGCAGCTGGCTATCATTGATTGAGGCGTATCCTGAGCGGTTTATGATTGGTAGTGATGTCGTGGGTCAATTTCAGTATCAGCAAGGAGCGCTCGCGGTATGGGACCCGGTACTGTCTGCACTGCCTAAACATGTCGCCAACAAAATGGCGTATCAAAACATGCTGACCGTCTTACCGAAAAGCACCCCGTCAGGCGAGAACTAGCTTAACGCCTGAACCTTCTGACTCCAGCGCTGGGCATCCGCCAGCGCTGCAAACACTTGGTTTTGTGATACCCCAAGCTGAGCTCGATGCTTCTCAAGCCCCTGCCAATCGGCGGATTCAAAGCACTCTCCCATCGACAGCAACCGTCCATACGGACCTTGCCTCTCTAGCAGCGCACGTTTGATCTCTTCGCATAATGGCAATTGAGTAATCAATTGGTCGAGGGAGAGATCCATCAAAGCATCCAGAATCGAGAACAAACCGATCATAAATGCTTGATCTTTGTAATCACTAAACGGTGGGTATTTGGTCATCAATCGGCAAAATTGAGCACGTTGCAATGAGAGCTCATAGAGTGCTTTGGGCTTACTGCTCGAAATGAACGACGCGACGGTCAGCGACACAAACAGTTTAAGTTTCTCTTGCCCTAGATACACCAAAGCTTGTCTAAATGAGGAGATTTCAGACTCGAGGCGTGGATTCATGGTATTAACAAACTGCAGCAACTTATAAGAGAGCGTAACGTCTTTAGCAACGATCTGCTCAATCTTGTCAAAGTCCACTTCAGGCATACACACCTGCTGGAACAGCTCCATCGCCACCAACTGCTCAGCGCTGATATAAACCTGCTTTTCCATGACGGGTTTGCTAAAGAAAAAGCCCTGAAAGAACTTAAACCCTGCTTTTTTTGTCAAGAGGAACTCTTGCTCGGTCTCAACACGCTCAGCAAGGTAATGCCTTGGACTGCCCTTGGCTTTTTGGCGCTGAACAAACTCGCATGCCTGCTCGACGCCCATCGACATGATGTCTAGCTTAACGATCTGTACAAACGGTAAGAATCGCTCCCACGAGTCGGTATAGACAAAGTCATCAAGGGCAATGATGTAGCCACTACGGGCTAACTCTTTGACTGCATCATATAACTCATCGTTCGGTTCACAGGTTTCCAGGATCTCAATCACCACGCTCTCTTTGGGTAATATGAGTGGTAGTCTGCGAATCAGACTCTGCTGAGGGAAATTGATAAAGCAGCGTGAACTAGAAAGCGCTGGATTGATACCCAACGATAAGAAATTTTCTGCAATCAACCGGTAGGTGGCACGATTCGCTTCCACGTGAGCCGGAAAGGCGTTCCGTTCTCCATCACGGAACAGCAGCTCGTAACCCAAGGTGTGCCGGCGGACATTAAAAATGGGCTGGCGAGCTACGTAGGTGGCGTACATATCCAAAACGCGGCCTTACGATTTCGCGGCGGCAAGCAAAGCGCCACATCCTACAAACATTGAACCAAATAACTTATTAATGCGTCCCATGACACGATCAGAGCGAATATAACGCCCCATCTGTGAAGCGAGCGACGTATAACCGAGCATAACGATTGAGTCTATCGTTACTGTCGTGATACCAAGAATCATTAGCTGCTGAACTTGGTCGCCAGCAGGGTCGATAAATTGAGGAAACAGTGCGACGAGAAAGACGATCGACTTAGGGTTAGTCAGATTAATCAACACAGCACTGCGCAGCAGTTGACCTGCGGTACGACTTTCATGTTCAGAGCTAGCCTTTACGGATGAGGTATCACGCCACTTTTGAATACCAAGCCAAATCAGGTAAACCACACCCACCCACTTGATAATACTAAATGCCAGCGCTGACTTGGCGACCAAAGCACCGATCCCAGCCCCCACCAGCATAATGTGGATCGCCAAACCGATTTGCAGCCCAGCAATGGCAGCTAGGGATTTACGTGTTCCGTAACTTAGGCCGTTACTGATCGAGTTAACGGTACCCGAACCTGGCGCCAAGCTAAATACGATCGCTGTAACCACATAAGCGAACCAAACATGATAATCCATTGTAATTCCTCACCACTGGTTTACTCTTAACTGAATAAGACGTTCCGTGGAATGATAACCCTGTAAAATGACACAAAAGTGTCTAAAAAACAGCGCATTATACATAAAAATTGAAGCAGGCCCATGTATGCACACGATAAATGCTACTGACATCTCTTATACTCAAGAGCCAGAGTTTGAGCAAGTAATAAACACTCACATTGCTCAATTATGGGAGAATCGACAGGAAGGGAAGCTAAAAGCAAAGGATGGTACCCAATTATACTGGTGCAAATTAACGCACGAGAATCATCAAAAAGCCCTCATCGTGGTCAATGGACGTATTGAATCTGCATGGAAATACCAAGAGCTGTTCTACGACTTCTTCCAACAAGGTTACGACATCTATTCGTTTGACCACAGAGGCCAAGGCCTATCAAGCCACCTGGCCCCTAATCCTGAGATGGGCCACGTCCATGAGTTCGATGACTACCTCGATGACATGGACCTTGTATTAAAGAGTTTTGACTTAAGCCGCTATCAGCAGCGCCATGTCCTTGCTCACTCTATGGGCGGAAATATTGCGACTCGCTATATTCAAACTCGTCCCGCTCACAACTTCGATAAGATTGCTCTCAGTGCGCCTATGTACGGCGTCAATGTGCCATGGTATTTAAAGCCAATCGCTCCATTTGTGGCGCAGATTATGACAGCCATCTACCCGGTGCCAACCTATGCCCCTGGGTATCAAGGCTATGTGGCCAAGCCCTTTGAGATCAACCCGCTCTCCTCAAGCGAGGTCCGCTACCACTGGTTTAGAGACTTATACGAAAGGATGCCGGAATTGAAAATTGGCGGACCAAGCACCCGATGGGTGTGGCAAGGCTTAATGGCTGCCAACCAGTGCATTCAGCAAACCAGGCAGGTAAAGATACCGCTACTTCTGGTGCAAGCTGGCGCCGACCAGATTGTGAGTAATCAAGATCAGCAGCGCTTTGTTAGCAAGCTCTCACGTACCAATCAACACGCCAAGATGGTGACGGTCGAGGGCGCAAAACATGAAGTTTTGTTTGAAAAAGATGCCTACCGAAATCAAGCACTCGATGCCGTAAGCCATTTCTTTTCAAAGCAATAACACGTAACAAAGAAGGTAAATGAGGAAATATTTCTGTCACCCATTTACCCTCTTTTTCTGGTTTAATATCCCCTACAATATCCCTATTAGGTTGCCCCTTTGGCGACTACCCTCCACGTTCGACACGAAGAGAAAGTTATGACCCTTAATCGAGATTCCATCAACATTGTCGCTTCTGATTTAGACGGCACCTTACTGGCTCCAGACCACCTACTGAGTGCTAACACCAAGCAAACGTTAAAGGAACTGCACGCTAAGGGTTACACTTTCATTTTCGCAACCGGTCGTCACCATGTGGACGTCGCAGGCATTCGTCAATCTGTGGGTATTCCTGCCTACATGATTACGTCGAACGGCGCGAGAGTTCATGACCAGCAGGATGAGCTGCTATACAGCCAGAACGTCCCTGAAGACCTAGTACAACCGATCGTTGATGTGCTCAACACCGACAGTGAGCTGTTTGTTCACATGTACCAAGACGATACATGGCTGCTTAACCAAGAAGATGAGTATCTGCGTAAGTTCCACACCGAAACAGGATTTAGCTATCACCTATTTGACGCCAACAATGCGCCAACAGATGGTATCGCCAAGATCTTCATTACCCATCCAAAGCAAGACCACGAACACTTAGTAGAATTTGAGGATGCATTGAGAGCCAAATTTGGTGACTCTTTGAATATCGCCTTCTCGACGCCTTGGTGCCTAGAAGTGATGGCGAAAGAAGTGTCTAAAGGTGATGCACTAAAAGCGGTCGCCGAGAAGCTTGGCTTAGGTCTTGAGAACTGCATCGCCTTTGGTGATGGCATGAACGATGTTGAAATGCTGACGATGGCGGGACATGGTTATGTGATGGAAAACGCGCACGACAAAGTGAAAAAAGCCCTACCAAATAACACCGTTATTGGCAGCAACGCCGATGATGCCGTCGCTGAATTTTTGAAAAAGCATCTGCTATAAGCCGAATATCCACAATCAAACTCCCATGCTCACCCCTATATAGCGCATATCCTAGCTATTGGGCGTGGGAGTTTTGTTTTTAACTCTATCTCGTTGATGACCAGTCGCTTGTTTAGCGCGCCACTCGACCCAAAATCGCAGACCACTCGGTTTCTGACACTGGCATGACCGACAAACGGTTACCACGCTTCACTAGCGGCATGTTTTCCAGTTCCGGCATGGTTTTGAGCACACTTAACGGCAGCACACGCTTAAACTTTTCGACATATTCAATGTCTACCATTAACCAACGTGGGTTATCGGGTTCAGCTTTCGCATCGTAATAGTCGCTATTGATATCAAATTGGAAATGATCGGGATACGCCTCTCTAGTAATACGAGCGATACCGGCAACCCCTATGGTTTTGCACGATGAGTGATAGATCAGCACTAAGTCGCCAAGCTTCATCTCATCACGAATCATGTTTCGTGCTTGATAATTGCGGATCCCTTCCCAGCATGAGCTCCCTTTGACACGCAGAGTGTCGATGGAAAACTCATCGGGTTCTGTTTTAAATAGCCAATATGCCATAATGGTCTAGATACCTGTGATCGTTCTAAATAAGGAAAATTTAATGACAATGTCGCGCCTACCGCTTGCGGTTGCTCCGCTCATATTGCTTCAAGCATGTTCGTCTTTCAATACAGAGACGCCGCCAAGCGCGCCTCCAGTACCTTCTGCGGAGCTATCACGTCCAGAAACTATCACACCACAAACCTATGTCATGCGCGGCCAAGCTGTTATTGGACACGAGACCCGCACCATTCAGCCTTGTGGCAGTCAGCATCAATATTGGCTAGATTTACCTAAAGAGGTTCGTCCTGAGGCAGAAAAGCTCACTCGTGAGCCTTATCAGCCAATATATGCGGAAGTGGTTGGCTATCTAGAGCCGCCGAGCCATCGTGGGTTTGATTCCGATTACACTGGCCGCTTTGTGGTGAAACACGTTAACCTGCTAACCGCAGAAAACCCCAAGCGCTGCGATCAACCGCTGCGACCAACACAAGTACTTGGCAATGAACCTTTCTGGTCTCTCAAGTTCGACAGCGCCAAGCAGGCGAGCTTTGCGATGATGGGTGAAGATAAACAGTCGCTCACACTCAAAGATCGTAAAGTGACTCAAACCACCCGCCGTTATGAGTTTGATGATGCCAATCTTCAAATGAGCAGCAAGCTTTGCAATGACACCATGAGCGACTCTATCTATGGCTGGACAGGTGTGCTGACCATGAACGGTCAAACTCGACAAGGCTGTGCCACGCTTTCGAACTCGGATACTACGCTAAACTGGGCTGGCAGTTATGTGGCGCAATCCACCGAGACCGCGGGCTTTACCATCTCGATGACGCTGCTTCCTGATCACACCGCTATCACTCGCTACGAGTACCCAGATGACTCTCCAGCAACCGAAGAGCGTGGCTTTTGGCAACAACTGAACAATCAGCAAGTCCAGGTCATCATGACGCGCCACCAGCAGCAGTATTTAGTGTCACAACGCATTTTCACCCTAGACGGCAATAAGCTGGTCGCTAAGCAAGAGAAGGTAGGCGATATCGTCTACCCAATCGCGAACGGTGGTTTAGTGCTTTATAAGGGCGAATAGAACCAACTATGAGCCAGAAGTGTCCACGCTGTGGTTTTATCCACAACTGCTACTGTGAGGCGATCCCAACGATCGCCTCTGATCTTTGTTTTACCCTACTCACTCACCCTAACGAGCCACCACGCGCCACCAATACTGGCAAGCTTATCGATAAATTATTTGATGACTGCACAATTACTGAGTGGCAACGCAAGTCGCCGTGCGAACGCTGCTTGCCTGACACTAGCCCTCATAGTCCAGTACTGGTATTTCCGTGTGAAGAAAGTGTGCTGCTTGCTAAATGGCACCAGAAACAGCAAGGTGCGAAAAGTAATTTCATTGTGCTTGATGGGACGTGGCAAGAAGCCCAAAAGATGCTTAACCGCAGCGCTTGGCTGCAATCGCTGCCCAAAGTACACCTTGATAGCGCCGAGCTATCGCAATACCAATTAAGAAGAAACCAAGAGCCGGGCAATCTCTGCACCTTTGAGGTGTGCGCCGAGATTACTCGAGAGGTAGGAAATGAACATGACGCCAATGCCATGCTCACGTTCTTTGAAGACTACTTGCTGCGCTTTCAGGCAGAGCGCAGCGGACATGCGTTAACGCGCTAGCCTCTATCGCTCAGCGCGTAACTCAAGTAACTGCTCGATGTCGCTAATCTCGACATCTGGCAGCACTTTCATTCGGCGTGTGTCACGAGGCGTGAATCCTTTATCGTTAAACCAACAAGCACTGAAGCCATTACGCTTCGCTCCCTCAACATCGGTTACCACATGATCGCCGACATGCAGAATGTGCTGACGCGGCAAGGCCAAAAAGTCTGCGGCTTTATCAAACATGTCCGCAAAGGGCTTGGCTCTGCCATCAGGGCCCGCCTTAAGCACTAAGGCAAAGTATTGACTCAACCCGATCTTGTCGACATTCACATTGCCATTAGTGATCGCGACCAACGGCATTGCGGCACTCAACTTACTCAAAACCTGATGTGTTTCATGTGGAACATCGAAGTCACTACGCCACTCCAATACATGACGAATTAAGGTTTTTGCAGCCTCGGTAGCTTTAGGATCATCGTAACCCAAATGCTCCAAACCCTGCTTCACTTGCTGATAACGCCACTCTGTGACGTCGTGTTTCAGCATAGGATTTTGCTCTATCAGCTTAAACTTAAAGGCCTGCCACTGCGCTTTATCCCACTGCTGACTGATCGGATGGGTTTGTAGTAGCCATTGTGTGGCTTTTTGTTCGACCTCGCGAATAATCGGCCAGTTATCGTAAAGCGTATCGTCGAGATCAAAGGTCATCGCCTTGATCGGTTCTAAACTGCGATAGAAGCGCATCAGGAATCCTCTTGTTGCTTAGGCTTACCTTTCTTATGTGCTCTTGGGTGAGCTTGATCATACGCTTGGGCAAGATGTTGGAAATCAAGGTGAGTATAGATTTGTGTGGTCGAGATATTCTCATGGCCCAGCAACTCTTGAACCGCACGCAGGTTGTTGCTCGACTCTAGCATGTGCGTCGCAAAAGAGTGACGCAGTTTGTGCGGACTAACGTGGCTCGCCAATGATTGCTTCTGTCCCCACTCTGCCATACGCTTTTGCACGCTGCGGTGTGAAATACGGGTACCAAGCTTTGAGACAAATAAGGCTGGCTCACCGGGTTTAGCCAACTCCCCACGAACCTTTAACCATTTCTCCGCCCACTCTGCCGCATAGCCCGAAAACGGCACCTTACGCTCTTTGTTACCTTTACCAATCACACGGATCTCTCCGCTCGATAGATTGAGGTGTTTAACATCGATGCCGACCATTTCCGCCAAGCGAAGACCTGCACCATACATCATCTCCATCATGGCACGATCGCGAATCGCCAATGGATCGGTCTCATCCACTTCCAGCAGCTGAGAAACCTCATCAACATCCAAATTCTTAGGGAGCGGCCTTTGCTTGCGCGGGGCACTGACGCCTTTCGCTGGGTTCGCCGTTAGCTCTCCTCTCAAGATAAGAAAGTCAAAGAAGCTGCGTAGTGAGGATAAGCGCGTGGCAATACTGCTGGCTTTCATGCCTTCACGCATGCCTTTACCAGCCAACTGCCTCACCCAACCAGCATCAACTTGAGTCCAGGCTTTTACACCCATCTCATTTAAGTGCTGACCCATGGTTTCTAGTTGCTGACGATAGTTGCGTTGAGTGTGTAGGCTAAGCCCCTTCTCACTACGAAGGTATTCGTAGAACTTATCGAGTGGCTTTTGCAGTCCACTCGGCAAGTTAATCTTAGGCGTGGCTTGGTCTGACATTGTCTTCCTCTTGCACCTGCCAATCGAGGTGCTCACAAAGATAGGACACCACCAAAGCGAGATGGCGTAAAAACAGGGTATCCATATCCGGTTGGAAATGACCACCATCTTCACTTGAGAAGATCAGCAATCCTTGCGCGAACTTACGTTTAAGAGGCAGCACTACATATGAGCCGAGCTCTGGCACGTGACCATCGGCAATCTGCTGCTCAGTAAATAGCATAGTACGATCGGCCTGACGCAGGCGGCCAAGATAAGCGTCTTTGCCATTCAAATGGTTAGTGGTGAAACGCTGCCAACTCTCGAGTGAGAGTGGATCGGCGCTGTCATCGCTGTCGATAAGCTTTAGGTAGCCACGCAGGTTAAGCCCCGCTGCCGTTTGCTTAATGGCGGATATGACGCTTTGTAAATCATGGCACTTCAAGAGGTTCTCTTGCAGCGACATGAACTCATAGAAGGTTTTATCGTTGCGAGCAGCCAGAGACATCAATGCGGTGATCTCTTCCTCAAGCGCTTCAATACGTTCACGCTGTCGCTGCAACTGAATACCAACCAAGGACACGGCGCCTTGCTGTTGGTGCGGGAGGGAAAGGGATTCTACTAGTGATTCTCTACCCTTAAAAAAATCTGGATGATCAGAAAGATACTCGGCTACCACTTCTGCTGTTAGGTGGCTTGCTTCAAACTCAGACAAAATGCTTCCCTTTAATCCCTGTCAAATAGATAAAAAAATGGCGGGCCAGTGAACGGCCCGCCATTAGTATAATGGGTTATTGGCTAACAAGAAATCTGCCCATCGAAAACGTGAGCCGCCGCGCCAGTCATATAGAGCGGATGACCCGGCCCCTTCCAACTGATTTTAAGGTCACCACCTGGCAGATGCACTTTTACGGTTTCATCTAATAGACCTTGCACAATGCCAACTGCAACCGCGCCACAAGCACCACTTCCACACGCTTGTGTTTCGCCCGCGCCGCGTTCATAAACACGAAGGTTAACTTCACCGCGACTTAGCACTTGCATAAAGCCCGCGTTTACGCGCTCTGGAAAGCGCTCGTGCGACTCTAAAAGAGGGCCTAATGTGTCCACGTCTGCGGTTTCTGTATCATCGACAACCGTCACTACATGCGGATTGCCCATACTCACTGCCCCACAGAACAAGGTATGGTCACCAGCACGCAGAATATAGGTCTTCTCTTTCTGCTTCGCCTTAAATGGGATCTTGTTTGGCTCGAACTCCGGTTGGCCCATATTGACCGTCACGAGATCGTTCTCTTCCAACTTAAGAACCATTTTGCCTTTCTTGGTACTGACACTGATGCTGTACTTGTTGGTCAGCCCTTTCATCTGCACAAAGCGAGCAAAGCAGCGCGCGCCGTTACCACATTGCTCAACCTCACTACCGTCAGAATTGAAGATGCGGTAATGAAAATCCGTCTCTGGATCGTAAGGAGCTTCAACAATCAGTAATTGGTCAAAACCAACACCAGTATGCCTATCTGCTAAACGGCGGATAAGCTCAGGCGAAAAGAAAACGTTCTGGGTAATACAATCAACAACCATAAAGTCGTTACCCAGACCGTGCATTTTAGAAAAGTGGAAGTGCATAGTGGTTCAGTTACTCCGGCAAAATGCTTTCTAATTCCCAAAGACTCTCAAGTGTTTCACGCTTACGAACAAGGTGCGCCTTATCTCCATCCACCATCACTTCCGCCACGCGCGGACGAGTGTTGTAGTTTGAAGACATAACAAAGCCATAGGCACCCGCTGAGCGCACAGCCAGTAGATCATTTGGCTCTAGCACCAAGGCACGGTCTTTACCGATAAAGTCACCCGTTTCACAAATTGGACCGACCAAATCGTATGTCGTCGCATCACCTTCACGAGGTGCCACTGGGATGATGTCTTGCCAAGCTTGGTACAGCGCAGGACGCATAAGATCGTTCATTGCCGCGTCGATAATCGCGAAATTTTTGTGCTCAGTGTGTTTTAGGAATTCAACCTTGGTCAGAAGCACACCAGCATTCGCGGCAATTGCACGACCCGGTTCAAAGATAAGCTCAAGCTCTGGATGGTTCTCTAAGCGAGCCAGTAGCGCTTTAGCATAATCCGAAGGTTGTGGTGGCAGTTCGTCACGATAAACCACACCAAGACCACCGCCCACATCAAGGTGACGAATATCCACACCGTCAGCGCGCAGTTGGTCGATAAGCGCGAGCAAGCGATCGGTCGCATCGATAAAAGGTTCAATGTCCGTTAGCTGCGAGCCGATGTGACAATCAATACCGTGAACCGCAAGGTTGTCTAGGCTTTGTGCAAACTTGTACACTGCAGGGGCACGGTCGAATGCGATACCGAACTTATTATCACGAAGACCGGTTGAAATATAAGGGTGCGTGTTGGCGTCAACATCTGGGTTAATACGCAGAGAAATTGGCGCAATCACGCCCATTTCACCCGCAACTTGGTTGAGACGCTCAAGCTCTGGTTCAGACTCGACGTTAAAGCATTTAATACCCAGCTCTAGTGCGCGGCGCATCTCTTGTGCCGTTTTACCGACGCCAGAGAAAACCACTTTACTTGGATCGCCGCCCGCGGCTACCACACGCTCTAGCTCGCCGCCCGAGACAATATCAAAGCCTGAGCCTAAACGTGCGAGTGCATTAAGTACACCGATGTTCGAGTTTGCTTTCACCGCATAGCACACAAGGTGTGGATGATCGCCGACAGATTTATCAAACGCATTCCAGTGACGCTCTAGCGTCGCGCGCGAATAAACATAAAGTGGTGTGCCGTATTGCTCGGCTAGTTCGGTAAGTGACGTATTCTCGGCCCAAAGCTGGCCATCGTCCTGATAGTTGAAATAATCCAAATCCTGTATCCCTTTACACTGTGTCGATGGCGGTCGTTATTGTGCTTGCTCGTTTGCTGGCGCTTCTTCTGCAGGAAGATAAAGTGGACCCATTTGGCCGCATCCCGCAAGTCCAACCACAACGAGCATAAAAATTGCCGTAATCGTCTTTTTCATTTTGCATGTCGTGATTATTGAATCAATGCCCCCTATAATCGCACCACGAATTAGAAAAGCAATAGGATTACAAAATGAACGACACGGAATTTCACCAATTAGTCGATGAGCAGATGCAAAACATCGAAGAGGCGATTGACGATTCAGGTGCAGATATCGATTACGAAGTGACAGGCAACGTCATGACGCTAGAATTTGAAGACCGCAGTCAAATCATCATTAACCGCCAAGAGCCTATGCATGAGATTTGGCTAGCGTCTAAATCAGGTGGTTTCCACTTCAAATTGATTGAAGGTAAATGGACATGCTCAAAGACTCAGCTTGAGCTGATGGCGATGGTAAAAGAAGAGTGTGAAAAGCATGCTGGCGAATCTATCGACTGGGTCTAACCCCAATCGATAGTCATTACGCATTAACGGCTTTTGAATTTCTCGAGTTTGGAGAGCCACCATCATTACGATAAGGAATGATGTAAGGTTCTCCCTCCTCGGCATGCACTAACTGGTAGTACTGAGGAAGGTTAAAGTTAATCAGTTTCGATGACACCTCTCCACCATTATCCACATTGGAGGTGTAGAAGCTGTTCACACTCGCGATCATCTCATCTTTACTGCCACGCATCTGGTGGTAAACCTCCACCTGATTCGACTCATCCAACACATAGATGTTGAAGCCGTTATCCGTGTCTTCAAAGAAGAACTGAATCAAGCCCTCACTCGCAAACCCATCGACCACTTCTGGAAGCTGATACTCTTCTTCGCGATCAAGCATGAGCAGTGGCGAGCCTTGAAGCTTATTAGTCGAGATGCTGCGATAGAAGTCCACCGAGTTCTCAAGCTTTTGGACTGACACGCCGCGACGCTCAAAGAATAAGCCATACATCTGATTCGCGACTTTGAGTGCTTTGAAACGACGACGCTTCTCTTGGTCGATCGGCTTCAATCTCAATTCAATACACTCGGCGAGAAGTTGATAGACGGTATTTCTCAGCACGCCACGAAGGTTCTTGCTATAACAGAAAACGTCGACAGACTCTGGCGGCAGCGCATCTTGGTGCATCTTACCCAACACCGTTTTCAGCGCATCAAGCATGGCGGTATCACCTTCAAAATGAAGGGTACGCACTTCATGCCAAGAGTTGCGATAGACCAGGTCTACAGAGCCGATCAGGCTTTGCCCTTCGCTACCAAAGCTCAGGATATCAACGTTTTTGAGGTCCACTTTAGAGGCTTTTGCCGACAAGTCCTTGGTTGGGTCGTTCTCAAAGTTGATGAACATCGCCAACTGACTTATCTCACACGGGCTACCAAGCGCCTGCATACTTGGGCGGCGCTTACGCAGTGAGAAGGTGTTTCGTAGATCGCTCACCATTTGATAGAACTTGTCGATATCAATATGAGCATCACGCACCACAGAATTGAGTCGTGTTGACTCGGTGATTAAGCCATTGAAAAACGCCCATGCCACGAGCTTACTGAGGTACTCGTTATGCTCGAGTGGTGCTTGACCCAAGATTCGGTGCGGGATCAACGGCTGCTTGTACAGGTACCAGCCTGATTGATAACTCTTACCTTCCTGCACCTCGATAAAGGTAAGGTCAGGTTCGTGTAAGTCAGGCGAGATCTGCGGATTGAGCAGAGTAACCTTACCCGGCAACACCTCAAATGCCGCATACAGCTTGCGCGCCAAGATACTGATATCTTGTGGGCTGATCGCAGAAGTAATGTCATTGCGTCGTGCAAACTGGATAAGGTTACGATAGCTAAGCATGAGCGCATCAAGCAAGTCGTTGTGAACGCGCATCACCTGCTCAACCTTCCAGTTACGGCGATCGTCTAGCTCTTGCAATACCTCAAGTGACCAGTTCCATTTTGTCGTCATATGCGACAGCGCTTCACGGCGCCACGGCATAGAACCAATGCCTGGTTCACGAGAAAGCTTCTCGTGTGTTTTGAGATAGAAACAGCGACGAACAAGGTCGAGACGCGTGGAATCTCCGATACGCTCAAGGTATCGAGTCACCTTTTCGAGCATCAGGTAGTAGGCATCCATCCCGTAGAGATCAGGCTCATGGGCAAAGAAGCGACGCTTAGTGTCGATGCTTAGCAGTTGCGTATGCGGATATTCCCAGGAATAGGCCTCAAGTAGGATCGCCTTTAACACCGATTTATACGGTGAGTCGATACTCTTATAGAGCTGCCATAAGCTAGAGCCAAAGTACTCTTCCGCTGGGATGCGATTTAAGCGACCGAAGTCGATCCACTCATCGCAATTGATGTGACCTTTTTGGCACATTTCAGCGACATAATCCTCGTAGCATTCCTCCATCTCAGGGGGAACGATTTGCCACAATAGTCGCTGACCACCCAGCCTAACGGCTGAGCGATAGAATTCATCAAGCAATAGCAGGTGTTGTGAGGAGCCACAGTTGTCGCCCGTCATCTCCTCAGAGATGTTGCTGCGAAAACGCTCCTCATCCATCAAGAAGAAGTTCGCTTCTACCCCTAGCCCTTTGGCCCAGTCGGTGATCAATAAGCATTTATTGCTGAGTTTCTCACGAGACTTGGTCGACATCTCAGGTGAAATACACACCCAGATATCCAAGTCACTCGAGGTACTTTGACCAATAGATGAGGTACTACCCATGGTGTAAAGACCAAGGATGTCATTCTCTGTCGGCTCTGGGAGTGGTTGACCAAGCGCTAAGGCAATGTCGTCAAGGAACTGCTGCTGTAGAGCATTCGCTTCAAAACCAAACAGGCCGCATGGGCTTTCTGCTTCATAGAAGCCAGGGATGATGGGGTGATTGAAATGGAAAAGGGCTGGAATCAGTTGGAATACACGCTGTCCTTGGAGATCCATAAGCGCCAGCGCGCGCTCAATACGCTGCTGGTTAAGGGTATCTAACCTTTGGATGAGAGTTTGAGTGTATGCCTGCAAGGGTGATTCCTAGATTCAATCTAACTGCTATTTTGCATAGGTTTTAAACAAAAGAGCGTTCAAAACGTGATCAATGTAACATTTTTATTATAGGCGGTAAAGCAATACTCGGCACTACGACAACTCATACCCACTAATGCGGGACTTGGTTTAGCCTTCCAAATCATAGCGGACAATTCTAACAGTAGTTACCACAACAAATGCGATTAAACTCACAGTATTGATAATATTTGTGATCGGTGAAGTTATCCCTCACTTTGGGTATTGGGAAATCACTAAGCATTTCATAGAGTCGATGGTACGATTACGCTATTGAAACCACCTAGAAGTTTACGAGAACGATATGACACAGACTCAGCCAATTCGAATTGCCACCCGAAAAAGCCCACTTGCTTTGTGGCAGGCTCACTATGTAAAAGATGCCCTGATTGCTGCGCACCCAGGACTCGAGGTTGAGTTGGTGACAATGGTGACCAAAGGTGATGTCATTTTAGATACCCCACTCGCCAAGGTGGGTGGTAAAGGACTTTTCGTAAAAGAGCTCGAAGTGGCGATGCTCGAGGGTCGTGCTGACCTAGCGGTTCACTCGATGAAAGATGTGCCTGTCGACTTTCCTGAGGGACTGGGTCTAGTCACTATCTGCGAGCGCGAAGACCCGCGCGACGCATTTGTCTCTAATACCTATGCGAGCATTAGCGAACTACCACAAGGCGCTGTCGTGGGCACGTGTAGCTTGCGCAGACAATGCCAGCTAAAAGAGCAGCGCCCAGACCTCATCATCAAGGAGCTACGAGGCAATGTCGGCACCCGTCTAGGCAAACTCGACAACGGTGAGTACGACGCCATAATTCTCGCCGCAGCAGGTCTTAAGCGCTTAGAGCTTGAGTCTCGCATTCGCAGCTTTATCGAGCCAGAAGAATCGCTACCTGCCGTTGGTCAAGGTGCAGTTGGCATTGAGTGCCGCCTCGATGATGAGCGTCTTATCAAGCTGCTTGAGCCTTTAAATCATGCGGAAACGGCAGATCGCGTGCGCTGCGAGCGCGCAATGAACCTAACTCTTGAAGGTGGCTGCCAGGTTCCAATCGGCAGCTATTCTTTAATTGATGGCGACAACATCTGGCTACGCGCTTTAGTGGGTGAACCCGATGGTAGCAAAATCATTCGCGGTGAAATCCAAGGTAGTCGCAAAGATGCCGAAGCGTTAGGTGTGCAACTTGCTAACCAGCTCCTAAACGACGGCGCAAAAGAAATTCTAGAGAAACTCTATCAAGATCACGAGTAATGCGAGATGAGAGTACTGGTAACAAGGCCTGAAACCCAAGGTGCCGAACTCTGTAAACAAATCGAACGTATGGGGGGCTTTGCCCTCCACTATCCTCTTATTGACATTTCTTTTCCCACTATTCAAGCAGCCGACAGTGCGCACTTTTGTCAATCAGACATCGTCATCGCCGTCAGCCAATACGCAGTGCAAGGCCTAGAGCACTACCTCAACCGCACCTCCGTTTGCGCGCCTAAACAGGCTATTTATCTTGGCGTTGGTCAAAAAACCGCACATGAATTAAGCAAACTGGTACAACAAAACGTAAACTATCCCTCGATAAGCGACAGTGAGCACCTGCTCGCTTTGCCAGAGCTTGCACAGATTTCAGGACAGGTCGTGACCATCCTCCGAGGTAATGGCGGGCGTGAACTCATTTACGAGCAGTTGACGAAACGCGGTGCATATGTGCAATATCTGGAAATGTATCAGCGTCAGTATCGCTCGTTCGATAAACAAACCCTCGAGCACTGGCAAGATAGTAAAACTGACACGTTAGTGGTCACAAGCGGTGAACAACTTGAATATTTGCTGTCTCAAGTACCAGAGTCAAACCATGACTGGTTAAGACAACATCAGCTTTTGGTTCCAAGTGAACGAATCGCTAATCTCGCGATGACACAGGGATTTAATAACGTAACGAACACCCAAGGTGCATCGAACTCTACTCTATTTGCTGCTCTCCAGCGTCTAAAAACAGGACTTAACAATGACGAACAAAAATAAAGACGAGCAAATCCAGTCTGAAGACAAACAAGACGTTACTACTCTAGCCCCAGAGAACACCCAAGAATCGATCGAGCCTGAAGCGCCAGCATCGGAAGCAGAAAGCCCGCAACCTAAATCACCTGAATTTGAAGAAAAGCAGGGTAAGCGCGGGGTGAAACTCGGTACCGCTGCCATTATCCTTGCACTGCTACTTGGTGGTGGCATGACGTTCATGATGCAAAAGCAAGCGGGCGATTATGAAGCTCGCATTGCAAGGCTTGAAGCACAGATTAAAGCATCACAAAGCTCGTTGAGCTCTGAGATGCAGCAGGTTCAGGCAGATACCCTGGAACAAGCGAAAACCATGACCCACAAAGCCGAAGTCGTGCTTGGGCAGCAGAAAAAGAGCATTGAAAGCCTACAACTTGCCGTGGCGGATGTGAAAGGTCGCCGTCCAAATGACTGGCTGTTAGCGGAAGCGGATTACCTGGTTAAACTCGCGGGTCGCAAACTGTTTTTGGAGCATGATGTCGTCAGTGCGACACGCTTGATGGAAAGTGCGGACCAACGTATCGCGGCGCTAAACGACCCAAGCCTTGTATCCCTACGTCAATCCATGGCAAACGACATTACTAAGCTTCGTACCGTGCCTTTGATTGACCGTGACGGGCTAGTACTACGCTTAACCTCACTGCAACGCCAAGTCGACCAACTTCCGCTGGCTAATGCGATCCTTCCTGATGCCCCTGCTGTTGAGAAGCGCCAGGTATCGCAAGACATCTATGACTGGCAAGACAACCTAATGACATCACTGAAGGATTTCTCAGAAAACTTTATTACCTTCCGTAGTCGTGACGGTAACGTGATTCCGCTATTGTCTCCTGAGCAGCACTTCTATTTGAGAGAGAACATCAAGTCTAAAATCGAGACCGCGATTCGCGCGACCTACGAGGAGCAAGGTGAGATCTACAAGATGTCGCTAGAGACGGCTGAAGAGTGGTCAGAATCCTTCTTTGATATGGATAACAACAGCGTCAAAGAGTTTAACGCAGCACTTGGCAAGCTTAGTCAGCAAAACATTCAGGTCGACTATCCAGTTAAGCTGGAAACGCAAGCGAAACTGTCTGACGTGATCAGCGAGCGTTTACGCCGTGAAGTCACTACCATCATCACGGAGGAGAAATAATGATTCGATTAATTTTTCTCTTCGTCGTCCTTGGCGCAGGTCTATTTGTTGGCACGCAGTTTTCAGGTCAACAAGGCTATGTGCTGATCTCGATTGCTGATAAGACCATCGAGATGAGTGTCACCACGCTTGTGGTGTTTGTGATCGCTGCGCTTGCAGCACTGTTTCTACTTGAGTACATCATCAAGAAAATCCTCTACACCAGTGTGACCACCTTTAATTACTTTAGTGTGCGCAAAATGCGTCGCTCTCGCCGCTATACCAATGAGGGTATCGTTAAGCTACTAGAGGGTGACTGGAAGCTCGCAGAGAAGAAAGTAACTCGCTGGGCGAATTACCACGACATGCCACTACTGTGTTATCTGGTAGCGTCAGAGGCAGCCTTGGGACAAGGTGATAAAGCAAAGCGTGACCACTACCTAGATCTTGCTTCTCAACAAGAAAACTCTGAGCTGGCCGTGCAGCTTACTCGAGCTAAACAAGCAGTCCGCGAAGAAGAATGGGAAGTCGCAGCGTCGACTCTTGAGACATTAAAAGCTGAACACCCAAGTAACACCATCGTTTTAAGCCTACTGAAGACAACCTATCGTGAGCTTGGCGAATGGCAGGCTCTGATTGATCTTCTGCCTAAGCTAAACAAAGCAAAACTTATCGATACTGAAGAGCAAGCGGAATTAGAAGAACGAGCTCAATGTGGCCTGCTAGAGGATATTGCAAGCCAGCAAGGCAGTGAAGGCTTAATCAGCCATTGGAATAAACTACCTCGTAAGACACGCCAAAGCACGCACTTAGTCGGATGCTTCACCAAGCAGCTTATCGCTCGTAAGGCAGACGCAGAAGCGTTCACTGTTATCAAAGAGACGCTCAAGAAGCAGGGGCATGACGAGCTGTATACGTTGCTACCAGAACTTAACCTAGCAGACGCGCATCCCGTTGTTGTGATGCTCGAAGATGTCGTGAAGAAGCAACCAGATAATGCAAAAGCACAAAGCGCATTAGCACAGTTCTATTTCCGTGATGAAAAATGGCCAGAAGCACAGCGTCATTTCGAGCGTGCGCTATCTATCCGCCCAGATGTCTCTGACTATGCTTACTTAGCAGACACGTTAGAGAAGCAGAATCTGACTAAAGCAGCAGGGGAAGTTTCTCGTAAGGCATTGACCCTAATCGAAAGTAACTAAGCTATCTGTCTATGCTTAAAAAAGCTCCCTTGGGAGCTTTTTTACAGCTGGAAATCGTCTAATGCTTGAAGCGTAAGTCGATTGGTAAAGGCATTCACTCTGGTATGAACGGGGCTCCAACCAAGCAAAAATCGTTGATAATCCGCCCATGCCAGCCCCAATAACGCGCGCCACTCCTGACACACATCATTAGAGTCAACGTCGGGTTGATATTCCTCTAAAGCCACCTTCAGCGCTTGAAAGTAAAACTCGACATAGTCATCGATCGATAGCTGCGTATCATCGAAGTTGAGTACTGTAGTGAAGAACAGAGCCACATCTTTTACGCCCACACCACCGCCAACGTATTGGAAATCCACCGCGCTGACTTGTGAGCCTGATTGATTAAAGCAAAAATTGGCAAGCTTCGCATCACCATGCACCAAGGTCTGATATCGACAGCGATTAAGTATGTCATCAATACGCTTAGCTGCCTGTTTGTATCGGCTTGGCGTCATTGCTTGCCATTCGTCGGGGCGGGTAGGCAAATGCCAATAGGTTCCCTGCTCCCAAAGGCCTAAAGGCTTCGTATCGAGCCAAAAGGCATGAAAGCGGGCTAGCCAGCTCAATACGGCTTTTACTTCATCCGTCGTTGGCTTTTTTACCACTCTCGCACGTTCTTGAAGCCTGAGATCCTCCAAAACGAGATCATAGTGCGAACCATGGTTGATCGCTGCTAAACAGCCTGGTGCCCAGCCAAAAGGCATTTGAGAGACGTATTGCAGATACCAATTAAACTCAACCTGATAGGACTTCAATTTCCTCTCGTTCGATAACTGGGTGTTCCATCCTTTCGGATGATACTCCGGCGCCAGCTCTGGCAAGTCGATTGACTTAATGACCATACTTGGCAGCCCTGGATTGTCCGTAGTTACTCTAAACAACTGTCCATAGCCACTCCAAAGGCTCTGTATCGGCTCTTTAGAGATTACTCGATGCGTTTCACCAATCAGTTTTTTTATTGCCAACGTTGGCTCATACGGGCTGGAACTCAAACCTCAGATACCTCTAGAAATAGAAACTGATGCTCACTGTGACAGACAATACCATTAAACGGAAGGGTTAGTCAGGTAAGTAGTAAGTATGGGGTTTTTGAGGAATTGCAGATAAGAAAAAAGCCCGCTGATTTCTCAGCGGGCTTTCTAATGTGGCGGAGAGATAGGGATTTGAACCCTAGAACCGCTATTAACGGTTGCCGGTTTTCAAGACCGGTGCTTTCGACCACTCAGCCATCTCTCCACAAATTGTCATCAACAGATTAGTACACTGATGATGTGGTTACTTACTATTGCAAGTAACAGTATTTAAAGCCTGGCGATGTCCTACTCTCACATGGGGAAGCCCCACACTACCATCGGCGCTATTGCGTTTCACTTCTGAGTTCGGCATGGAATCAGGTGGGTCCACAACGCTATGGTCGCCAAGCAAATTCTGCTTTGGTCTTCAGCTTTTCAAAAAAGCTAAAAGCCAAAATAATCTGGAAAGCTGTTAATGCGTTCTCATACACATTCAATGTTCTTACTTTGAGTCCATCAAAACCCTTTGGGTGTTGTATGGTTAAGCCTCACGGGCAATTAGTACAGGTTAGCTCAACGCCTCACAACGCTTACACACCCTGCCTATCAACGTTCTAGTCTCGAACAACCCTTTAGGACACTTAAAGTGCCAGGGAAGACTCATCTCAGGGCTCGCTTCCCGCTTAGATGCTTTCAGCGGTTATCGATTCCGAACTTAGCTACCGGGCAATGCGATTGGCATCACAACCCGAACACCAGAGGTTCGTCCACTCCGGTCCTCTCGTACTAGGAGCAGCCCCCTTCAATCTTCCAACGCCCACGGCAGATAGGGACCGAACTGTCTCACGACGTTCTAAACCCAGCTCGCGTACCACTTTAAATGGCGAACAGCCATACCCTTGGGACCGACTTCAGCCCCAGGATGTGATGAGCCGACATCGAGGTGCCAAACACCGCCGTCGATATGAACTCTTGGGCGGTATCAGCCTGTTATCCCCGGAGTACCTTTTTATCCGTTGAGCGATGGCCCTTCCATTCAGAACCACCGGATCACTATGACCTGCTTTCGCACCTGCTCGAATTGTCATTCTCGCAGTCAAGCGGGCTTATGCCATTGCACTAACCTCACGATGTCCAACCGTGATTAGCCCACCTTCGTGCTCCTCCGTTACTCTTTGGGAGGAGACCGCCCCAGTCAAACTACCCACCAGGCACTGTCCGCAGCCCCGATAAGGGGCCAACGTTAGAACATCAACACTACAAGGGTGGTATTTCAAGGACGGCTCCACTAATACTGGCGTACTAGTTTCAAAGCCTCCCACCTATCCTACACATGTAGGGTCAATGTTCAGTGCCAAGCTGTAGTAAAGGTTCACGGGGTCTTTCCGTCTAGCCGCGGGTACACTGCATCTTCACAGCGATTTCAATTTCACTGAGTCTCGGGTGGAGACAGCGTGGCCATCATTACGCCATTCGTGCAGGTCGGAACTTACCCGACAAGGAATTTCGCTACCTTAGGACCGTTATAGTTACGGCCGCCGTTTACCGGGGCTTCGATCAAGAGCTTCGACCGAAGTCTAACCCCATCAATTAACCTTCCGGCACCGGGCAGGCGTCACACCGTATACGTCATCTTACGATTTTGCACAGTGCTGTGTTTTAATAAACAGTTGCAGCCACCTGGTATCTGCGACTCCCCATAGCTCCATCCGCAAGGGACTTCACCGCGAGGAGCGTACCTTCTCCCGAAGTTACGGTACCATTTTGCCTAGTTCCTTCACCCGAGTTCTCTCAAGCGCCTTGGTATTCTCTACCCGACCACCTGTGTCGGTTTGGGGTACGATTCCTTACAATCTGAAGCTTAGAGGCTTTTCCTGGAAGCATGGCATCAATGACTTCACTACCGTAGTAGCTCGACATCGTGTCTCAGCCTTAAAAAGAGCCGGATTTACCTAACTCTTAAGCCTACGCACTTGAACCTGGACAACCGTCGCCAGGCCCACCTAGCCTTCTCCGTCCCCCCATCGCAATTGTAAGAAGTACGGGAATATTAACCCGTTTCCCATCGACTACGCCTTTCGGCCTCGCCTTAGGGGTCGACTCACCCCTGCCCCGATTAACGTTGGACAGGAACCCTTGGTCTTCCGGCGAGGAGGTTTTTCACCCCCTTTATCGTTACTCATGTCAGCATTCGCACTTCTGATACCTCCAGCAAACCTTACAGTTCACCTTCAACGGCTTACAGAACGCTCCCCTACCCAATATACAAAGTATATTGCCGCAGCTTCGGTTTATAGCTTAGCCCCGTTACATCTTCCGCGCAGGCCGACTCGACTAGTGAGCTATTACGCTTTCTTTAAATGATGGCTGCTTCTAAGCCAACATCCTAGCTGTCTAAGCCTTCCCACATCGTTTCCCACTTAGCTATAATTTGGGACCTTAGCTGGCGGTCTGGGTTGTTTCCCTCTCCACGACGGACGTTAGCACCCGCCGTGTGTCTCCCGGATAGTACTTACTGGTATTCGGAGTTTGCAAAGGGTTGGTAAGTCGGGATGACCCCCTAGCCTTAACAGTGCTCTACCCCCAGTAGTATTCGTCCGAGGCTCTACCTAAATAGATTTCGGGGAGAACCAGCTATCTCCAGGTTTGATTGGCCTTTCACCCCTAGCCACAAGTCATCCGCTAATTTTTCAACATTAGTCGGTTCGGTCCTCCAGTTGATGTTACTCAACCTTCAACCTGCCCATGGCTAGATCACCTGGTTTCGGGTCTATATCCAGAGACTGAACGCCCAGTTAAGACTCGGTTTCCCTACGGCTCCCCTAAACGGTTAACCTTGCCACTGAATATAAGTCGCTGACCCATTATACAAAAGGTACGCAGTCACACCACGAAGGTGCTCCTACTGCTTGTACGTACACGGTTTCAGGTTCTATTTCACTCCCCTCACAGGGGTTCTTTTCGCCTTTCCCTCACGGTACTGGTTCACTATCGGTCAGTCAGTAGTATTTAGCCTTGGAGGATGGTCCCCCATATTCAGACAGGATATCACGTGTCCCGCCCTACTCGATTTCACTGATGATGAGATGTCGGTTACGGGGCTATCACCCTGTATCGCGGCACTTTCCAGAGCCTTCACCTGTCTCATTAAAAGCTTAAGGGCTAATCCAATTTCGCTCGCCGCTACTTTCGGAATCTCGGTTGATTTCTCTTCCTCGGGGTACTTAGATGTTTCCAGTTCCCCCGGTTCGCCTCGCTGAGCTATGTATTCACTCAGCGATACCTACTTATGCAGGTGGGTTTCCCCATTCAGGAATCTCAGACTCACAGGTTATTACTACCTAATCTGAGCTTATCGCAAGTTATTACGCCTTTCATCGCCTCTGACTGCCAAGGCATCCACCGTGTACGCTTAGTCACTTAACCATACAACCCCAAAGGGTCTTTCTATTTGTCTTCACTTTTGAAAAGTGAAAGCAAACGGTCAAACAACCAAAGTTGTCTGCAATTTTTATACATGATGCAGACTCGATTTTGCCGGACTCAAATATGAATTACTTTCGTAATTCCCAAGAACACTTGAATGTGTGTTGGTACCTAATTCTAAGAATTAGGATTTGAGAACTTTTAATTGAATAACATTAATCAAATGTTATTCGTCAGCTTTCCAAATTTTTAAAGAGCTTGATTCATAAAGAACCATTTTTAAGAACACTTAAGACTTTCTATTAAAAAGAAATGTGCTTAAAGATGGTGGAGCTAAGCAGGATCGAACTGCTGACCTCCTGCGTGCAAGGCAGGCGCTCTCCCAGCTGAGCTATAGCCCCATCAGTGTGATGCTTACCGCCAATCATCTGGGAGGAAGATTGGTGGGTCTGAGTGGACTTGAACCACCGACCTCTCGCTTATCAGGCGAACGCTCTAACCACCTGAGCTACAGACCCAAGCATCGTCTTTAATTCATAAACCGTATCAATCTGTGTGAACACTCATCGCAATAATCTATTCGTATAAGGAGGTGATCCAGCCCCAGGTTCCCCTAGGGCTACCTTGTTACGACTTCACCCCAGTCATGAACCACAAAGTGGTGAGCGTCCTCCCGAAGGTTAAACTACCCACTTCTTTTGCAGCCCACTCCCATGGTGTGACGGGCGGTGTGTACAAGGCCCGGGAACGTATTCACCGTGGCATTCTGATCCACGATTACTAGCGATTCCGACTTCATGGAGTCGAGTTGCAGACTCCAATCCGGACTACGACGCACTTTTTGGGATTCGCTCACTTTCGCAAGTTGGCCGCCCTCTGTATGCGCCATTGTAGCACGTGTGTAGCCCTACTCGTAAGGGCCATGATGACTTGACGTCGTCCCCACCTTCCTCCGGTTTATCACCGGCAGTCTCCCTGGAGTTCCCACCCGAAGTGCTGGCAAACAAGGATAAGGGGTTGCGCTCGTTGCGGGACTTAACCCAACATTTCACAACACGAGCTGACGACAGCCATGCAGCACCTGTCTCAGAGTTCCCGAAGGCACCAAAGCATCTCTGCTAAGTTCTCTGGATGTCAAGAGTAGGTAAGGTTCTTCGCGTTGCATCGAATTAAACCACATGCTCCACCGCTTGTGCGGGCCCCCGTCAATTCATTTGAGTTTTAATCTTGCGACCGTACTCCCCAGGCGGTCTACTTAACGCGTTAGCTCCGAAAGCCACGGCTCAAGGCCACAACCTCCAAGTAGACATCGTTTACGGCGTGGACTACCAGGGTATCTAATCCTGTTTGCTCCCCACGCTTTCGCATCTGAGTGTCAGTATCTGTCCAGGGGGCCGCCTTCGCCACCGGTATTCCTTCAGATCTCTACGCATTTCACCGCTACACCTGAAATTCTACCCCCCTCTACAGTACTCTAGTCAGCCAGTTTCAAATGCAGTTCCGAGGTTGAGCCCCGGGCTTTCACATCTGACTTAACTAACCACCTGCATGCGCTTTACGCCCAGTAATTCCGATTAACGCTCGCACCCTCCGTATTACCGCGGCTGCTGGCACGGAGTTAGCCGGTGCTTCTTCTGTCGCTAACGTCAAACGATGCAGCTATTAACTACAACGCCTTCCTCACGACTGAAAGTGCTTTACAACCCGAAGGCCTTCTTCACACACGCGGCATGGCTGCATCAGGCTTGCGCCCATTGTGCAATATTCCCCACTGCTGCCTCCCGTAGGAGTCTGGACCGTGTCTCAGTTCCAGTGTGGCTGATCATCCTCTCAGACCAGCTAGGGATCGTCGCCTTGGTGAGCCATTACCTCACCAACTAGCTAATCCCACCTGGGCATATCCTGACGCGAGAGGCCTAAAAGGTCCCCCTCTTTGAGCCGAAGCTATTATGCGGTATTAGCCATCGTTTCCAATGGTTATCCCCCACATCAGGGCAATTTCCCAGGCATTACTCACCCGTCCGCCGCTCGACGCCGTTAACGTTCCCCGAAGGTTCAGTTAACTCGTTTCCGCTCGACTTGCATGTGTTAGGCCTGCCGCCAGCGTTCAATCTGAGCCATGATCAAACTCTTCAATTTAAGATTTTGTTCGGCTCAATGAATACTGACTTTAAACTACCTTAAGTAATCTAAAGCCATTATCGTTCCAACAGAACGATAATGAATTGACTGTGCCAAGTCTTTCGACTTGATTGGTCACTCAGTTCATTGAAAACCTAATTTGATACCCCTCTTTATTAAGAGAAGAATCTAATTTGATTATCATCAACGAGTGCCCACACAGATTGATAGGTTTAAATTTTTAAAGAACGTTTCTTCAAGAAGCTAAACTTTCGTTTTTGAGCCTTTCGGCTTTTCTCTCGAAGTGGGCGGCCATTTTAACTAGATAACTTGTCGTGTCAACCACTTTTTCAAATTATTTTCGCTTAGGCTTTTTGCCCTCCAAACCTGTTGGGCTCTTGCTTTGCTGCCCTCCCGTTTGGTGTGGTGCGCATTATAGGGAGAATGAGAAGCCGCGCAACCCCTTTTTCAATATTTTTTAGAAAAAACGTTCTTTTGATTGAAATACCATCAAAAAACAAAAAGGAGAGTATAAAAACTCTCCTTTTAGCCACAAATCACTAACAATTAGATAAATGCGTACGCATCACCATACATGTGATCTGATTTTGCCTGCTTGTTTTGCGTGAACTGTTCACGTGCAGCGCCAGCCATTTCGAAACGGCCTGCTATATAGATATCGAAATCAGCCAGTGAATCAAAATCATCACTGACAGCTTGAAGTACGTTGCCTTGTTTACCGGTCCACTCAGCCAAAGTTTCTTCAATAACAGGAATGAACTGAATGCGCTCATGAGCATTAGCGATGTCAGTTAGCTCTTGTTTAGCATATAGCTGAGCTTCATCGCGACCACCCCAGTATAGATAGATAGGCTGCGCAATGTTTTGGCTAATACAGTGATCAAGAATAGAACGTACATAGCTAAAGCCAGTGCCACCAGCAATCAATAGAATTGGGCGTTGGCTATCTTCACGAATCCATGCTTCGCCATGAGGGGCATCAATCTGAATGTCGCCACCCACTTCAAGTGCATGTTTCATTGACTCAACCACTTCTAGCGCATAAGCATTGTGCTCAGCAGCACCAATATGGAGTTCAATCTCGCCTTCATGACGGCAAGGGCTGCTAGCAATAGAGAAAGGACGCTTGTCGGCCTCTCCCATTACTACCATTAAATACTGACCTGCTTTAAAGCTAACAGGCTGTTCTGGGTGCAGCAAAATTTGATAGGTATTCGCTGCTAAAGGCTCAATAGACTTAACTTTACAATTGATGGTCATGGTTTATCTCTTTTATTCGTCTCCAAAGGTGATCACCAAATCACTCTTTGGATAAGCAAGGCAGGAGAACATCCAACCTTGCTGCTTTTCTTTCTCGGTAAGTAATGGTTCCAAATCATAGTCCACCGTACCCGACTCGATACGGCATAAACAAGAAGCGCAGGCCCCCACCTGGCAGCGGTGAGGAAAAGCAAGATTCTGGTTGAGCGCAGCCTCTAATACTGTCTGCCCTTCTTCGACTATAAACTCAAGGTTTTGAGGCTTGAGCACTACTCGCTTTGTCATAGGATATTGAGTTCATCCCAAATGCTGTCTATCTTTGCAACCAATGCTGGGTCTTTTTTAATTGGTATGCCCCACTCACGCGTCACTTCGTCTTCAAGTTTATTGGTTGCATCTAAATAAGCTCTAGAGGTGCTATCGTTGACCAGCAATGTATCTCTGGACGGGTCCATTCTCGTGGTGATTGCCCAAATCACATCATTCCAATCACGCACGTTCACGTCTTGGTCACAGGCAACAATAAACTTAGTCGCCAGATAAGGTGAGAGTATAGCCTCTACTCCTTTCATTACCTCAATAGCTTGACCTGCGCGTTGCTTATTTAGAGTCAGCAGTACCATACGATTTGTACCCGTTCCCGGTGCAATATACAAGTCAGTCACCTCTGGATATTGAGCTGTAACCTGTTTCGTCAATACGGTTTCATCCCAACTATTCGAGCACTCGATATCTTGTACCGTTTGATACTTGGCCGCTTCCAGTTCTAATTCTGCATCCCACTTAATCGTGGCATCCAGTCCCATTTTGGAACCTAGACCTGTCACAGGAGACGCAAAGTCCAAAGAATCTATCGGTGTGCTTTCAATCATCAAGGTATCGCGACTCGGTACCATATGGTCATTCATGGCTTGCGTGACTTGCTGCCAATCGCGGCCATCAACGCTTTCATCACACACAATCACAAACTTGGTGTACATGAATTGTCGCAAGAAAGACCATACCCCCATCATGACGCGCTTGGCGTGCCCTGGGTATTGCTTCTTCATTGTTACCACCGCCATACGGTACGAACATCCTTCTGGCGGAAGATAGAAGTCTTCTATTTCCGGGAACTGCTTTTGCAAGATCGGCACGAAGACTTCGTTCAGCGACACCCCAAGTACAGCCGGTTCATCAGGCGGACGACCTGTATAAGTGCTGTGATAGATAGGGTTTTCACGCATAGTAATGTGCGTGATAGTAAAGACATGGTGCTTTTCTTTTTCGTTGTAGTAACCGGTGTGGTCTCCATACGGACCTTCATCGGCAAATTCTTGCGGATCGATATAACCCTCAAGAACAATTTCCGCACTCGCTGGCACTTCAAGATCGTTACTAATCGATTTGACCACTTCAGTACGTTCGCCACGCAGCAATCCAGCGAAGGCATATTCAGACAATGTGTCAGGTACGGGTGTGACCGCCCCAAGAATGGTAGCCGGGTCAGCGCCAAATGCGACTGAGACTGGGAACGGTTTTCCTGGATTGGTTTCCATCCAGTCTCTTAGATCGAGTGCACCACCGCGATGCGCAAGCCATCGCATGATGATCTTATTCTTAGCTATCTTTTGTTGGCGATAGATACCTAGATTTTGACGCTTCTTATTTGGTCCTTTAGTGACTGTTAGTCCCCACGTTAGCAAGGGGGCGACATCATCAGGCCAGCAACTCATCACCGGGATTTTATCAAGATCGACCTCATCACCTTGCCAAACGACTTGCTGGCAAGCCGCTTTACGCAGCCTTTTGGCCGGCATGTGCAGCACTTTCTTGAAGAGAGGGATTTTATTGATCGCGTCTTTAAATCCACGAGGTGGCTCTGGTTCTTTTAGGTAGGCCAGTAGTTTACCTACTTCTCTAAGCTCGGATACTTGCTCTCGTCCCATCCCCATCGCCACTCGCTTTGGCGTGCCGAAGAGATTAGTCAATACCGGCATGTCGTAGCCGATTGGATTTTCGAACAGCAATGCCGGTCCACCAGCTCGCAGAGTCCTATCGCTGATCTCCGTCATTTCATAATCAGGGTCGACGGGATGCGAGATGCGCTTGAGCAGCCCCTGGCTTTCCAGGTGCTGTGTGAAATCACGTAAGTCCTTGTAAATCATAGGGGATACTTCGCCTTGAAAGATGGTGCCATTATATACGTAAATCTATCATCTAGCGAAATGTCCTCTCAGCTAACCTAAGAGGTAAACAAATTCAGTTAGTTCGACAACGCCTGCAAAATAAGACTCGATTTCACCTGGCTATTGGTCGAAAGCACATCTCTTACCCAACCGCTGTGACCATTCTGCGCTAGCTGTGTCGCCACAAAGCTTGCATCTTCAACTCTGGTCATTCGCGTCACCAAGAAGGTTTTTACCTCACTTGGGAGTGGCGAAATTTGAGCGAGCTCAGTGATGGCCTGACGCTTGAGACTAGGGTTACGTGCGGCCGCCATGATCTGCTTCTGTGCAAACGGTGAAGAGACACTCGCCAGCCTCTCTAGCTCTGCTTGGCTATGATAGTCGGCGCGCATTTTCCACAGTAAGTCATACAGAGCTTCGTCTTCGTTAACTTGAGCCATACGTACTAAAACTCGTGTTGATGGCAACCATTCCGTGATCTTGGCATCGGTAAGCTGTTGTGTAATATAGGCGTTGGCTTTGGGTGACAAGCTGTCAAACTCTTTGACAAGCAGGTCTTCGCGAATCTTACGTTCATAATCACTGCCCTGTGACAACCAATCACGCAAAACTAGCTGTTCACTTTCAGCCTGAAGGATAAATTCCAAGGTTTTTTGGTCGCTGTTCCAACGCTTTATTAGACGCGCTGATATGGCGGGATAATTAAACGCAGGGATCGAAAATTCATAACCATCACCGCGCTCGAGCATAGTATAAGTAGGCGGTAAGGATTTTTGGCTTTGTACGAAAATGGCCATTTTAGGGGAAAGAATACGCTCACTGTCTTCAAGGTGCTTGAGCAGCAAAAATCTCGCTACCTCTTGCTGAGGCAACGCGAGTCGATTTAACGCGAATCTGAGGCTGTCGGTATCGTCTTGTTCTACCAACAATAAAAAATCGTCTACTTTCTGCAAAACCACAGGGCTTTGCATCCAGTGATCAACCTCCTGCTGCGTCATTTCCTTAGACGCATAAACTGGCTGTGAAAATGACACTGCCAATACGAGGAGTAAAGACGCTAACCATCCTTGTAGCATATTAACCTCCTGTTAACACACTCAGTATTGTGCGCGTGAAACAGGGGAAGTGCAAACAAAAACGTCACCCCATAAGGGTGACGTTTAAAATTTGAGACTCGTTGTCCGCTTTGCGGACAAGTTTAACGATTACTGGCGACGCATCGCGTCAAAGAACTCATCGTTAGTCTTAGTCATTGCAAGCTTGTCGATTAGGAATTCCATCGCATCGATTTCGCCCATTGGGTGAACAATCTTACGTAGGATCCACATCTTCTGCAGCTCATCGGCTTTCGTTAGTAACTCTTCACGACGTGTACCTGAACGGTTGAAGTCAATCGCTGGGAAGACACGCTTTTCAGCAATCTTACGGTTTAGGTGCAGTTCCATGTTACCTGTACCTTTAAACTCTTCGTAGATAACTTCATCCATCTTAGAACCAGTATCGACTAGCGCTGTTGCGATGATAGTTAGGCTGCCGCCTTCTTCTACGTTACGAGCTGCACCGAAGAAACGCTTAGGACGGTGTAGTGCGTTCGCGTCAACACCACCAGTTAGAACCTTACCTGATGAAGGTACTACCGTGTTGTAAGCACGAGCTAGACGAGTGATAGAATCCAGTAGGATAACCACGTCTTTCTTGTGTTCAACAAGACGCTTCGCTTTCTCGATAACCATCTCTGCAACTTGAACGTGACGAGATGCTGGCTCATCAAACGTCGATGCCACTACTTCACCTTTAACTAGGCGCTGCATCTCAGTTACTTCTTCCGGACGTTCGTCGATAAGAAGAACCATCAATTCACATTCAGGGTGGTTGTGGGCAATGCTCTGCGCAATGTTTTGCAGCAGCATGGTTTTACCCGCTTTAGGTGGTGCAACGATGAGACCACGTTGACCTTTACCGATTGGAGACGCGAGATCAAGAACACGTGCAGTAATGTCTTCTGTTGAACCGTTACCACGCTCCATAGTCATGCGCTCATTAGCATGCAGAGGGGTTAGGTTTTCAAACAGGATCTTGTTACGTGCGTTATCTGGCTTGTCAGCGTTAACAGTGTTTACTTTTAGAAGTGCGAAATAGCGCTCGCCATCTTTTGGTGGGCGAATCTTACCGGCAATCGAGTCACCTGTACGCAGGTTGAAACGACGGATCTGACTTGGAGAAACGTAGATATCATCTGGGCCAGCAAGGTATGAACTGTCTGCGCTACGCAGGAAACCAAAACCATCTTGAAGAATCTCTAAGACCCCGTCACCAAAGATATCTTCACCACTTTTCGCATGGGCTTTTAAGATGGCGAAGATGATGTCTTGCTTACGCAGACGAGCTAAGTTTTCCAGACCAAGAGATTCGCCAAGTTTAACGAGCTCAGAAACAGGTCTGTTCTTCAATTCTGTTAAGTTCATTGTGGTGGATGTTTGTTTAGTCAAAATAGGATCTGTTTTGTTGTTAAGAAGGATTTGGTCACAGGATCGACCAAGAAGTGAACACTTGTTTAATTAACGTGCGATAAATTATCACTAAAAAAGAGTCTAGTCTAGCTTTGAAAAAAACAAAACCGTGTATTTGTTAAGATACACGGTTTTCGTTACTTCTCATTATAAGTTCTCGTCTAAGAACTCTTTTAGCTGAGTTTTTGACAGTGCGCCAACCTTAGTTGCTGCCACTCCGCCATCTTTGAAAAGTAGTAGCGTTGGAATGCCACGAATACCAAACTTAGGTGGAGTACCTGCGTTTTGGTCGATGTTTAGCTTGCCGATAGTGAGTTTGCCTTCGTACTCATCTGCGATTTCATCGAGGATTGGGGCAATCATCTTACAAGGACCACACCACTCCGCCCAGAAGTCAACAAGAACCGGGCCTGCAGCATTAATTACGTCAGTTTCAAAACCGTCATCCGTTAGCTGCAAAATCTTTTCACTCATCTTTCACTCCGATATTTTTTGTATTGATGAGATAATCACCAACAATTAGATCTCCTATTGGAATGTATTTACCTTCGTATTGCAAGCTTAAGCTGATATTCTATACCGATGAAAAAGACGCATATCACAGAGCAAAAGTTCGCCGATTTAGATTTGCACCCGCAAATCATTGAAGGATTGGAAAAAAAAGGGTTCGAATACTGTACCCCTATCCAAGCCTTGGCGCTGCCGGTACTGCTCGCCGGCCAAGATATTGCAGGACAGGCCCAAACCGGGACGGGGAAAACGCTTGCGTTTCTCACTGCTACCTTTAACCATCTGTTAAATACGCCTGAACATGAAGGCCGCAAAGCGACACAACCGCGCGCGATCATCATGGCTCCAACGCGCGAACTTGCTATCCAGATCCACAATGATGCCAAGCCGCTCATTGAAAGCACGGGTCTGAAAACAGCACTTGCGTACGGTGGTGATAGCTACGACAAGCAGCTTGCTAAGCTTGAACAGGGCGTCGATATCCTTATCGGTACCTGTGGACGTATTATCGACTTCTATAAGCAGCGTGTCTTTAACCTCAACAACATTCAAGCTGTAGTTCTTGATGAAGCCGATCGTATGTTCGACCTTGGCTTTATTAAAGACATTCGCTTTTTGTTCCGCCGTATGCCTGAGCCTAAAGACCGTCTCAACATGCTGTTCTCTGCTACCTTGTCATACCGCGTACAAGAACTAGCGTTCGAACATATGCATAACCCTGAGCACGTGGTTGTTGAGCCTGAACAAAAGACCGGTCACCGCATTCAAGAAGAGCTGTTCTACCCATCAAACAATGAAAAGATGGCTCTACTACAGACGCTAATTGAGGAAGAATGGCCTGATCGCGCCATTATCTTTGCCAACACTAAACACAAGTGTGAAAAAGTATGGGGCCACCTTGCTGCTGATGGTCACCGTGTTGGTCTTTTGACTGGTGATGTACCACAGAAGAAGCGTGAAAAGATCCTTGAGCAATTCACAAAAGGTGATGTGGATATTCTGGTTGCGACGGACGTTGCAGCGCGTGGTCTACATATCCCGCAAGTGACGCACGTATTCAACTACGACCTACCTGACGACTGTGAAGATTACGTTCACCGTATTGGCCGTACAGGTCGTGCTGGTGCAAGTGGTCACTCAATCAGCTTTGCTTGTGAAGAGTACGCGATCAACCTACCAGCGATTGAAGAGTATATCGAGCACTCAATCCCAGTGTCTGACTATGACTCAAGCGCACTGTTGACCGAGCTACCTGCTCCACTTGTTATGAAGAGCCGCAACTCAGGTCCTCGTCGCACGAATACAGGTGGTTCACGACCATCGAACAGAAAGCCTCAAAGAAGGCCAAGATCGCCAAGGTCTTAAGACCGAGATCTGACATAAGCAGTAATCTGAACAGGAAGTAAGCAGTTTTTATGAGTCTCGCAGTGAATTCTTCACCTTTGTATGCAGCTATCGATCTTGGCTCCAACAGTTTCCATATGTTGGTTGTACGTCATATCGATGGCAGCATTCAGACCATGGCCAAGATTAAGCGCAAAGTGCGTTTGGCCGCAGGCCTTGATGATGAGATGGCTCTCAGTCAAGAAGCAATGCAGCGTGGTTGGGAATGCCTTAGTCTTTTCGCGGAAAGACTTCAGGACATCCCACAAGAAAACATCCGTATTGTTGGCACCGCCACGCTTCGTACTGCAACTAACGTTGATGTTTTCTTAGAGAAAGCTAATCAAATCTTGGGTTACCCAATCCAAGTGATCAGCGGTGAAGAAGAAGCAGCGACCATCTATAAAGGTGTGGCTCATACGTCTGGCGGCACTGGCCGTCGCCTTGTGGTCGATATTGGCGGTGCCAGTACTGAGCTTATTATTGGCGAAGGGTTCGAGCCAAAAGCATTGACCAGCTTAAAAATGGGCTGCGTGACTTGGTTAGAGCGTTTCTTTAAAGACCGCCAACTGAACAAAGCCAACTTCGAACGCGCTATCGAAGGCGCCAAACAGACACTCGCCCCAATTCTAGAGCAGTATCAGGGATTGGGCTGGGACGTGTGTGTGGGTGCCAGTGGTACAGTTCAAGCTCTGCAAGAGATCATGCTGGCGCAAGGTATGGATGAGGTCATCACTCATGCCAAACTCAAGCGCCTGCAAAAACAAGCGATGCAAGCTGATCATCTTGAAGAGCTCGACATTGATGGCCTAACGCTAGAACGTGCTTTGGTGTTCCCAAGCGGCCTATCTATCCTGATTGCCATTTTTGAACTACTCAATATCGACTCCATGACGCTTGCGGGCGGTGCGCTGCGCGAGGGAATGGTGTATGACATGGTTAAAGAGCTGCAACAAGATGACATTCGTGCACGCACTATCAACAGCGTGCAAACCCGTTGTCAGCTCGATGTGGAATACGGCGATCAAGTTGCTGCTACTGCCACCAGCTTATTGGTGAGCTGTGGTAATGAAAGCTGGATTGAAGAGCCACATGCCATTGCACTGCTCGAAGCTGCATCAAAACTGCACGAAATCGGCCTCACCTTAGACTTTAAAAAGGCCGGTGAGCATAGTGCGTACTTACTTCAGAACTTAGATTTGCCGGGTTTCACTCGTGCGCAAAAACATCTACTTGCTGAAGTGGTTCGTCGATACAAAGACCAACTGACACCACTACCATCGCAGCATGCTCTATCGACACAAAGTGCCGAGCGCGTACTGCGACTGCTACGCTTATCGGTGATCATTACTCACCGCCGTCAGCGTGATCTGCAGCCTCAATTTGCGGTGCAGTGTGAGGGCAACAGCCTAACGCTCTCTATTGATAAGCAGTGGTTAGAAGCCCATCCTCTGTCAGCGGCAGAGCTGGAAATCGAGTCTAACCGACAGTCAGATGCCGGTTGGCCACTGACGATTCAGGCGGTCTAAGCCTGATTCAAGCGGCTCAAGCTGATTACTGTGAAAAAAAATCCCGAACCAAACAGTTCGGGATTTTTTGTTTTTAGCTTCTAGAGACTCGTTAGGCTTTTACGCCGGTCACCTTTAACTCTGGGTTCACTGCGGTAAGCTTCTTCACCAAGAAGTTGAGCAGCACGCCGTACATAGGAACGAACAGGCCGAGACTGATCACCAGCTTAAAGCCGTAGTCAACCAAGGCGATCTCCGTCCAGTGCTCTGCCATAAACGGATCTGGGCTTTGGTAGAATGCGATAGCAAAGAAAGCCAGCGTATCCAGCGCGTTACCAAACAGGGTTGAACATGTCGGAGCCACCCACCACTGCTTCATTTGGCGCAGACGGTTGAAGACATGCACATCTAGGATTTGTCCCAGCAGGTAAGCCATAAAACTTGCCGCCGCGATACGAGCAACAAACAGGTTAAATTCACCTAAGTGTCCAAAGCCTTGGAACTGCCCTTCAAAGAACAATACCGATAATCCATACGACACCGCCAACGCAGGCAGCATGACCAAGAAGATGATCTTACGGGCTAAACCAGCACCAAAGATACGTACGGTCAGATCGGTTGCAAGGAAAATAAATGGGAAAGTAAATGCGCCCCACGTGGTGTGGAAACCGAAAATAGTAAACGGTAGCTGCACCAAGTAATTACTGGATGCGATGATCACCAAGTGAAATAAAACAAGAAATGTCAGGGCTTTGCGCTGCTGCGCGGGGAAAACGGGTTCATATTGTACCTTTTTCGTTTTGCTTGGGGTTGAGGGAACCCAAGTTGAGGCAAAGCCTCGAGTGACTAATAAAATGGTTTGTTGTGCCGCTTATTTAACTCATTGTTTCATTAACTAAGCTCAGCGGCGGGCGATTATACATTAATCAATTTAACGCGCAATAGAGGATAATAGAGCAAACGTTTTCGAGCTAACGACGGAATGCGTTATGTCAAAAGCCGCGACGAAATAGCCCCGCTAAGAAATCAAACTCTTCTTTGCTCGCAGAGATATCTAAAGCCTCAAGCCACATTGATTCACTGTAGTGCTCACCTTTTAACAGCATACGGCAGCCTTCAAAATCCACCAGCCAAGAGTGAATGTCTGCATCCCATTGCTTTTCCACCACAGTTGCGCCGAGCTGGTCGAGCATCAACATCGCTAATGAATCAAAGCTATCAAAATCAAAAGAAGGCGTGACAATAAGTAGCTTACCTTCCTCTTCAATATATTCACGAAGACCAAAATCAGCCATGACCAGTTAAGTGCTCCTGTATTAAGTCGAGGAAAGGATCGGCATACTTTTCAAGCTTGCGCTCACCCACCCCATTCACGGCGAGCATTTCACCATAAGAGGTTGGTAAAATTTCCGCCATATCAATCAAGGTGGCGTCGCTGAACACCACATACGGTGGCAAGCCATCTTCATCGGCAATTGACTTACGTAGTTTACGTAGTTTGGCAAACAGCTTCTTGTCGTAGTGTTTCGACGCCAGTTTATCGGATTTCGCGCTGCGCGCCGCGGTATCAAGTCTCGGTACGGCAAGCTCTAGCGTGATATCACCACGCAGCAGAGGGCGCGCTTCTTCTGTCAGTTGCAACGTCGAGTTGCGAGTGATGTTCTGACTCAGTAGCCCTTTGTGGACCAGTTGCCTAAAGATACTCACCCAATAATCGTGACTATGGTCGCGGCCAATACCGTAAGTGGTGAGTTTGTCATGCCCATGCTCGCGAATACGGATATTCGACATGCCACGCAGCACTTCCACAACGTAGCTAATACCAAAGCTTTGATTGACGCGATAAACACAAGAGAGTGCTTTCTGCGCCTCTTGGGTGGCATCAAAGTGCTTAGGTGGATCCAAGCAGATATCGCAGTTACCGCAAGGCTGCTCTCGGTACTCTCCAAAGTAATTAAGCAGTACCTGACGACGACAAGTTTGCGCCTCCGCAAAGGCACTCATGGCGTTAAGCTTGTGATTCTCGACCTGCTTTTGTGGTCCTTCAGGCTTTTCATCCACCATGCGGCGCAGCCAGCCCATATCAGCAGGATCGTAAAGCATCATCGCTTCTGCGGGCAAACCATCACGTCCTGCTCGGCCGGTCTCTTGGTAATAAGATTCGATGTTGCGCGGGATATCAAAGTGAGCAACGAAACGTACGTTCGGCTTATTGATACCCATACCAAAGGCCACCGTTGCGACCACGACCTGAATGTCATCACGCTGAAACGCATCTTGAACATAAGCACGCTCATCGGTATCCATACCAGCATGATAGCCTGCCGCTCGGATATGGTTGCCACAAAGCTTTTCGGTGAGCATTTCCACTTTCTTACGGCTACCACAATAGATGATTCCGCTGCCGCCCTTGTTCTCGCCAAGAAAGCGCACGATCTGCGAGACCGGCTTATGCTTCTCTACCAAGGTGTAACGGATATTAGGTCTATCAAAACTGCCCAAGTATTCGTGCGGGTTTTGTAGATTAAGCCTGTGGATGATGTCTTTGCGAGTGGCATCGTCGGCCGTTGCTGTCAGCGCCACAACGGGTACGTAGGGAAATTGCTCTTTTAGTCGACCGAGCGCGGCATACTCAGGGCGAAAGTCGTGCCCCCACTGAGAAATACAGTGCGCTTCATCCACAGCAATCATCGACAGCTCAATATGCTCTAGCCTTTCGATGAAGTCGTGCATCAACACGCGCTCTGGCGACACATACACTAGCTTGATCTGCCCGCTGTTCATGCGGCGATAGATATCAATCAACGCCTCTCTCGACTGAGTCGAGTTAATACACTCTGCAGCAACGCCGTCAGCCTTGAGCTGGTCGACTTGATCTTTCATCAGGGAAATCAGTGGCGAGATAACCAAAGTCACGCCGGGTCTCACCAAGGCAGGGATCTGATAGCACAGAGATTTACCGCCACCGGTTGGCATGATCACGAGACCATCGTTGCCCGCAATAGCACTGTCGATAACTTCTTGCTGTCCCGGACGGAACTCTTGATAGCCGAAAACGGACTCTAAGACCGACTGCGAACTGGGTAGTGATTCAGATTGTTCTGCAGCGAGTACGGCTGTCATGCAATATCCTGATGAAAGTCTTTGATGGGTCGAAAACGCTACATTGTAGAGGGGTTGTCACTTGAAGGAAACTCAATTTGCTCTGCGGGGTGAAGAAAAAGTAGCTTCATATCGAGCATTAAATAGTCCAAAACTCTACAACACGTTATACTCAAACGCTTTCCTCCCCCTTTTAGGTCACAGACCTGCTCTTGAGAAAATTTGCATGTCATTAGAAGAACAACAAAGAGCCAAACAAGGCGTACTGCTCGCTATCGGTGCTTATACAATGTGGGGTATCGCCCCTATCTACTTTAAGGCACTAAGTAGCGTTTCTCCCTTAGAAATTCTCAGCCACCGAGTGATCTGGTCATTTGTGTTGCTGACTGTCTTACTTCACTTCGGTCGACGCTGGCGCAGCGTTCGCGATGTGTTGCGCTCAAAGAAGAAGATGGGCTACCTAGTCACCACCGCTCTGCTCGTTGGTATTAATTGGCTTATCTTCATCTGGGCGGTTAACGCCAATCACATGCTTGATGCTAGCCTGGGTTACTACATTAACCCGCTCATCAACGTGATACTCGGCATGCTGTTTTTAGGTGAACGACTGCGAAAGCTACAGTGGTTTGCCGTCGCACTTGCTACCATTGGCGTTCTGATTCAACTTATTGCATTTGGCTCGGTACCCGTTGTTGCCCTCGCCCTAGCAATGAGCTTTGGCCTCTACGGCTTGCTGCGCAAGAAAGTCAGTTTAGATGCTCAAACCGGGCTATTCATTGAAACCTTAGTGATGTTGCCAGCTGCCGCCATTTATGTGCTATTTATCGCGGATACGGCGACGTCAAATATGATGGATAACAGCACGACACTGAATCTCCTCCTTATCTCTGCAGGTATCGTCACCACGCTACCACTCCTGTGCTTTACCGGTGCGGCGACACGCTTAAAGCTGTCGACTCTTGGTTTTTTCCAATACATTGGCCCGAGCTTAATGTTCTTGTTGGCCGTACTGGTGTATGGCGAAGCCTTTACCTTAGATAAAGCGCTCACCTTTGCCTTCATCTGGGGTGCATTGGTGGTATTTAGCTTCGATGGACTAAAAACCAATCGCAGCAATAAGAAGACAATGGCTAAAACTCAGTAATACAGACACAGAAAACAATGAACGAAATCACTATTCTAGTCACTCTCGCCACGGTGCACTTTGTTGCCCTCATGAGCCCGGGCCCAGACTTTGCGCTCGTGGTACAAAATGCGACTCGATTTGGACGCCAGACTGGCTTTTATATTGCCCTGGGACTGTCATTTGGCATCTTGCTACACTCGATTTTCAGTCTAACGGGCGTGAGCTATGTCGTTCATCAGCACCCGACGCTGTTTGCCGTGGTGCAAATCGCTGGCGGCAGCTATTTGCTTTACCTAGGTATTGGCGCCTTGCGCTCCGTATGGGGTAGATGGGCACAGCGCCACCAGCCAAGTGACCTTGCCAATGACCCTAGTCTTCTGCTTTCTAGCCGAAGACAGGCGTTCTCTCGCGGCTTTACCACCAATATTCTCAACCCGAAAGCCTTGGTGTTCTTTATTAGTTTGATGTCTAGCTTGGTGCCATCAACCATGTCGATTCCGGGTAAAGTGGCGGCTCTCGTAATTCTATGGTCGCTTTCCTTGGCCTGGTTCTCGTTTTTAGCCTGGGCGCTATCGACTAAGCGCATGCAGCGTAAGCTTGGATCAGCGGCTATCTACATTGATGGGCTATGTGGTGTGCTGTTTTCTGGAATTGGTGTGACTATCTTCACTCAGGTGATTTCCGGCCTTTAGGGTATTTTGCGCCATTCGACACGCAGCGTGTGCGAGATCTCTCACAAAGCCTTAGGTGTTTATCGCTTCGTGCTACAAGCATTCACCCCCAAAACGAGATAACCATTTGTTTTTATTAGAATGTAGCTAATTTCGCTTTGCTGAGACAGTGGATTATTACCGTTTAACTGGATTGCTCCGAGGCCAGTTTCGTTTAATATTAACCATGTCGGAAGGATGCTGACACGGAACAGGAAACGCTCACGGATTTGGGCATCTTCAGGAAGAAGATACGGTTATTCAGGATGAATGATCGGCATGGAAAGCAAATTGGACATTGAATGGACGCAATAGTAACTAGGATGGTTACTACTAAGGAAAGACAATGGACACCTCTGGATGAGGCAAGGACTTAGCATCAGGATGATGTCAGGGACACCGCTCAGGGAACAAGTGAAGTGCGCTAACGAGGATTGTTAGCAGATCAGGATAAGATCATTAGGACACCGCTAGGAAGGCGACGAAAGGACTAAGCTGACGGATTACAGCACACTATCATGGATTAGATGCATGGAGCACTTTTAGTAGCCGGATTGCTGCGAGTAAGACTATAACCCCGATGGGCGCAAGCCCTCGGGGTTTTTCTTTGTCTGCGATCTAGCGATTCAGAACAAGGCTCAACCTAGAACACTAGATACAAAAAAGGAGCCCATCGATAAGCTCCTTTTGGTTAAACGTTCATGTTGAATCGTTTACAGCTTTTCCAGCTTGGCGTACTGCGTCACCAACCACTTGATACCCTCACCATTAAAGGCAACTTGTACGCGGCTTTGTGGGCCACTTCCTTCAAAGTTTATGATGGTTCCTTCACCAAATTTAGGGTGCATGACACGCTCACCTAGATTGAAGCCCGTTTCGTTGAAGTTATTCTTCACTTCCGTTTGGCTAAAGCGTCCCGCTGTCGTTGGACGGCTGACTTGCGCCTTCATGCGAACTTCTTGCAAGCATGTCTCTGGCAGCTCTCTGATAAAACGAGACGGCTTATGATATTTGTCTTGTCCGTAAAGGCGACGCATCTCTGCGTAGGTGATGAATAGCTTCTCCATCGCACGCGTCATACCCACATAACAAAGGCGACGCTCTTCCTCTAACCTGCCCGCTTCTTCCGCCGACATCTGGCTAGGGAACATACCCTCTTCAACCCCCACCATAAATACCATTGGGAACTCGAGACCTTTGGCACTATGCAGTGTCATTAGCTGCACCGCATCATCAAACTCATCGGCTTGACCTTCACCGGCTTCTAATGCCGCGTGAGTTAAGAACGCCGTCAGCAGCGTCATATCTTCCGCTTCTTCAGGTTTCTCAAACTGACGCGTTGCGGTGACGAGTTCTTCCAAGTTTTCAATGCGCGCTTTAGACTTCTCGCCCTTCTCTTGCTCGTACATAGCAAATAGCCCAGAGGTCTTAATCACATGGTCAGTTTGCTCATGAAGCGGCGATTCAAACGTGTCGTCTTCGAGTGCATTGATAAGCTCAATGAAACGCGATAGCGCGCCAGCAGCGCGCCCAGCAAGAACCTTTTCATCCAGTAGTGCAATACTCGCTTCCCATAGCGTTGCCCCGCGATCGCGAGCGGCAAAACGAATGGTATCTAGAGTTTTATCCCCCAACCCACGAGTCGGTGTATTCACAATACGTTCAAATGCGGCATCGTCGTTGCGATTGGCCATCAAGCGCAAATAGCCCAGAGCATCTTTGATCTCTTGGCGCTCGAAGAATCGCATACCACCATAGATACGATATGGCAGTTGCGCTTGAATCAAGGCTTCTTCTAAAACACGGGACTGGGCGTTGTTTCGATATAGCATGGCGCAATCTGTCAGACTGCCACCTTTATCATGCCACTCTTTGATTTTACCCACGGCAAAACGCGCTTCATCCAGCTCGTTATACGCAGAGTAAACAGAAATCTTTTCACCCTCGTTACCTTCCGTCCATAGCTCCTTACCCATACGTTCAGTATTGTTGGCAATCAGCTCGTTGGCAGCTTCAAGGATGGTTTTGGTTGAACGGTAGTTCTGCTCAAGGCGAATGGTTTTCGCACCTAGGTACTCATCTAAGAACTTCTGGATATTCTCGACCTTAGCACCACGCCAGCCATAAATAGACTGGTCATCATCGCCAACAATCATCACCTTACAATCAGCACCGGTCATCATTCGTAGCCAAGCGTACTGAATGTTGTTGGTGTCTTGGAACTCGTCCACCAGAATGTGTTTGAAGCGCGCTTGGTAGTGTTCGCGAACAAACTTGTTGTCACGCAGCAGCTCATGGGCGCGCAGCAGGATCTCTGCAAAGTCCACCAGCCCAGCACGGTCACACGCCTCTTGGTACGCGGTGTAGATCTGCAAATAGGTCTTAGTCACAGGATCTTGGTAGCTATCGATATGTTGAGGTCGTAGCCCCTCATCTTTCTTACCATTAATCCACCAAGCTGCCTGACGTGCTGGCCATTGCTTCTCATCCAGGTTCTGCGCCTTGATGAGACGTTTTAACAGCCTTTGCTGATCGTCGGTATCAATGATCTGGAAATCTTCTGGAAGCTTAGCATCGAGATAATGCGCACGCAGGATGCGGTGACAGATGCCATGGAAAGTGCCATTCCACATACCAGAAGCACTGCCCATCATCAGCTCTTCAATACGCCCTCTCATCTCTGCTGCCGCTTTATTGGTAAAGGTCACAGACATAATGGAAAACGGAGAGGCGTTCTCAACCGACATAAGCCAAGCAATACGATGCACCAGAACGCGCGTTTTACCACTGCCTGCACCGGCAAGGACGAGCATGTGCTCTAAAGGGGCTGCAACAGCTTCACGCTGCTTGTCATTGAGACCGTCGAGAAGAAGAGAAGGATCCATGATGAGTCTTAGCTACTGGTTATTTATACATATCAGTTGATTATAACTCAAACAGTCTCACCATTTCAGAAAATTTTCTTAATTTTAAATTTAAAAAAATTAAATATAAATCAATGACCTAGCCTGATATTTAACATTATTACAAAGTTTTTTTGATCTTTTTGAAAGATTTTTGTTTGGCTTCCTATCCTATTGGATAAGCAAGTCGCAAACAGTGACCTGTGAAAATAAACCACACGGATCAAGTCTCGAGGAAAGTACTATGAAAACTACTAATCTAGCTATCACTGCAGCAGTTACCGGTCTAATCGCTCTTGGCGGTGCAACACTAGGCGCAGCACCAGCACACGCAGCAGATAAAGAGAAATGCTACGGCGTATCAAAAGCTGGGAAAAACGACTGTGCAACAAAAACCAGCTCATGTGCAGGTACTGCTAAAGAAGATAACCAGAAAGATGCCTTCGTTGTTGTCCCTAAGGGTCTATGCGGCAAACTGGTTGGTGGTAGCACAGAGTCTGCGTAACCGTCCCGCGTGCTAGAAGCGACAATGCTATCAGCATAGCTTGATTGTAACTTTGTCTTCACTTTGTTTGTTCATACGTTTTCAAGTTACAACAAGACCGGAGGGGCGTAACGATACGCCCCTTTCGTTTTCTACAAGTTACCCACAAAATCAAACAGATCAGGGAGATCATCATGGATCGAAGTCGTGCCTTTCAGCTTGTTGGTGTTGGATTACGCACACCACACCTAGACTACTTTGAGCAGCATGCTGATAAGGTAGGATGGCTTGAGATTCATAGCGAAAATTATTTCCTATCGCATACTGCTGAGTACCGTCAGTTAAAGGCGATTCGCGATCAGGTCAATATCAGCTGTCATGGTATCGGGCTTTCTTTGGGTTCGGCGTCCGAAGTAAACACTCAACACTTACATCAGCTCAGACGGCTCATCGATGACATTCAGCCATTTGCTGTTTCAGATCACCTAAGTTGGAGTGAGCACGGTGGGCATTATTTTAATGACTTGCTGCCACTTCCCTATACGGAAGAAGCGTTGATACTGTTTTGTCGCAATGTGCTTCAAGTACAAGATGCAATTCAAAGGCCGCTATTAATTGAGAACCCATCCAGCTATTTGCGATTCAATCACTCGACGATTCCAGAATGGGAATTTCTCGCTGAAGTACAACGTCGTACTGATTGCCGTCTGTTACTCGACCTGAACAACGTGCATGTCTCTTGCTTCAACCATGGCTACGATGCAAATCGCTATCTTGCCGCTGTCGATCCAACGACCGTAGACGAGATTCATTTAGCGGGCTTTACCCCTAAGCAGCTTGAGCAAGGTGAAATTTGGATTGATACCCACAGTGCTCGGGTATCGGATGAAGTATGGGAGTTATATCGAGAGTGGAACAGTTCAAACGCGCCAGTCCCTACTCTCATTGAGTGGGATCTCGATATCCCCGAGCCGCAAGTGCTACTCGAAGAAGCTGAGAAAGCGATCGATATTCTCGTTGAAAATAGCACGCAGACATTGAGGAGCGCATAATGAATCCCAGCGAACTAAGTCTTAGAGAACTTCAATCGGCCTTCAGTCGCTCCCTCTGCAAAACTGATAGCAGCATCAACCAATATATTGTCGGCGACCACTTTAGTGCCGATGATCGTATGCAAGTCTATCGCAATAATTTCGTCATTAGCCTAAGTGAAGTATTAGCAGCCTGCTATCCAATAACATTACAGCTCGTGGGAGAGGAGTGTTTCCAGTCAATGGCAAAACACCACATCATTCATCATCCCCCACAATCAGGCAATGTCGCCGACTATGGGGAAGGCTTCACGCACTCCGTATCTGAACTGGACAACATTACAAGTGCGGTTCCCTATTTAGTCGATGTCATGACGCTAGAATCAGCGATTGATGCACTTAATCAATGTCCGTTAAGCAGCATTAATGATGACATCGAGCCACTCGTCAACATGAGCCTAGTACCAGAGACACAACACAGTGAGCTTGTGTTTCATGTGAAACCAAATCATCGTTTGATGCAGTCTGAATTTGCTATCGCGAGCCTTATAGAGGCAATTCACAACGACCAGCTCGAAGATTTCAATATCAATCAACCCGAATCCGTGCTCGTCACAAAGCAAGGATTGGCATCCCCTAACATATATGTGATTGACGAGACTAGCTTTCAATTGTTGGTCGCTTTATCTCACCAGCAGCCACTTAAGTTCATTGATCCTGCTCTCCTAACGGCACTACCAAGTATATTCGCCTTGGATGTTGTAGCTGGATTTACTCTGCATAACGATCACACCGCAAGGAGCATGACATGAAATCAACACTCTCTAATTGGCTAGTAAGCTACGATAAGCTAATCGATACGCTTCAAGCAGGCTTTGTACCATTGCTGTTACTGTTCTGCCGCCTCTGGGTCGCTTGGGTTTTCTTTAATTCTGGACTCACCAAGATTGCGTCATGGGACAGCACGCTTTATCTATTTGAGCTCGAGTACCAAGTGCCGATTTTACCCTGGGAGTTGGCGGCATATATGGGTACTGCAGCGGAATTGATCTTGCCGGTGTTTGTTGCTCTCGGCTTGTTTACTCGACCAATGGCAGCTGCCTTGTTTGTGTTTAATATCATTGCCGTTGTTTCATACCCACTGCTTTGGGAAAAAGGGTTCTATGACCACCAACTCTGGGGCTTGATGATATTAGTCGTCGTCGTATGGGGACCTGGACCTATATCCGCAGATAAAGTCATTCGTTCACAGATAAAATAATCTGTTGATTGAATAATGTAGGAAGTAAAAAGCCCGGTATAAATATACCGGGCTTTTTAATAAAACGATGGATTACTTGTTCGCAAGAAAAGCTTTTAATTCTTCAGCTGAAATGCCTTGTTCTGCCAATTCTTTGGCGAGTGACTCTACCTGCTCACCTTTACGAGATTCAATGACTTGCTGAAATTGATAAACAATATCTCGCAGTATATGGATTGGTACCTGTTTAGCGGCACTGCGGATTCGCTCTTCACTTTGGTTACCCAATTCATTGAGCAACTTACCAAACATGATTTTTTCTGGAGATTCTTCCATTTGCTCGAGAACACGAGCCATTTCGTACGTTGTCAAAGACATTACTGCGTTTATCCAGTTATTAATTAATACGGGGTATATAGAGCTAAATATACACCCGTTTTTTCAATTGGGAAAACTAAATCGATTTTAAATTAGCCGATTTTTACAGTTTGATGCCAGCCTTTACCAACTTTTGTCTTGAGGATAATTAGTGCAGGCAGCACAAGCCACATTTGCAATGCAATCATATAAGGTGCTTCTAAACCCATTCGCTGCATGATACCAACCAAGAGACCAGCACCACTCATCTGGAACAAACCAAGTAGCGCAGCAGCTGTGCCAGCTTTATCGCCAAATGGTGCTAACGCCTTACCCGCCGCGGCCCCCAATATAAGGGCAAAGCCTATCGATGAAAGAATGACTGGAACCATAAAGGATGCCGGTGTGTAGAGCTTCGCTCCCCAAACCATCGCCGCGCCAGCGGTCAATAAAGTAACAATACCGAGTTGCAGAGTTTTGTGGGTCCCCACCTTGTCCATAATCTTTGGCGCTAACATACAAGCAGCAATATTAAATACCGCATTAAGACCGAACCAAAACGTAAAGGCGTTCATCGACAAACCCATTTGTTCCATCAAGACTACGGGTGCAGACGTAACATAGGCAAGAATAACACCCATCGCCAACAAACATAGCGTGGCATGAAATAAGAAAGTTGGTGTACTAAGCACCTGTGTGTAGCGAGACAAAGCAAAGTACTTTTCGCCAATTTGAGCAGGATTGGTCTCACGCATGTTAAGTAGAACTATGCCTCCAACCATAAGTGCAAATCCCGCCATAAAGCTGAAGTTTGCACGCCAGCCAAACTGCTGTGTTAAATAACTACCCAAGATTGGAGCGAGTGCCGGAATAAAACAAATGGCTCCGTTAAGGTAGCTGATCATTTTTCCACTGCGCTCTGGCCCATACATATCGCGAACGGTTGCAAAGGCCGCTACAGATGTCGCGCACGCACCTAAGCCTTGTAGCAACCTTGCGGCAAGCATCCACTCGATAGATTGAGCTGCCCACGCCAAGCAAGCACTCATTCCGTAGATAGCGATACCACCAAGGGCAACCGTTCGACGTCCTAGTTTATCGGCAAGTGGCCCTGCAAAGAGTTGACCCACACCCATCGCAATCAAAAACCAAGTGATCGTGTCCTGAGCACGAGTATGTGCGACATCAAAAGATGAAGAGATCTGCGTCAATGCGGGCAGATAAATATCAATAGCCAAAGGGCTAAAAAATACCAACATGACGAGCGCTGCTACTTGGACTTTAGAAGGGGTGTTATTCAAAGGTCGCCTCTTACCGATAGAATCTGTTCAATTGGGATGCGATTCTATATTCGTTATGATATGAGCAGAAATGGTTTATACTCATTAGCATTATTCCTGAAAGGAATTTCTCACTATGAACTTAGAAAAGCTGAGTCGGATCGATCTCAATTTATTGCTCTGTTTGTCGGTTCTCTTAGATGAATGCAATGTGACTCGGGCAGCAAATCGATTGTGCCTAACCCAATCCGCGGTCAGTAAGTCTCTATCCAAACTACGTGAGTTGTTTGATGACCCGCTATTTACTCGTCATGCTCATGGCTTGTCTCCCACACCACGTGCCCTTCAGCTTAAGCCGAAACTTGATATTTTGGTGGCTCACATGCAGTCGATAACTGCGCCACCAGAGTTTTCGCCGACCACCAGTGAATACCGTTTCCACATTGCAGCCGTAGAGAGCGTTTACCCTCTCATCATGCCGCATTTCTTACCTGCGATATTCAGCCAAGGTCCTAATCTTAGTATTAGTACTCATGCTTGGAATGAATCTACATTTGAGCAGATGCAAAAAGGCGAACTCGATCTTGGTATCACTGGTAAAGACATTGATATTCGAGATGCTATCCGCACTATGGTCGCCCCAGACGATATCCAAGAACTTGAGGTGTATAGAGACAATCAGATGTGTCTGGTTCGTGCAAACCACCCTATTCTTTCTAAGCCTTGGAACCTAGATACCTACCTTTCCTTGCGACATGTACAAGTACGCTGTGATGGAAGCGACCGCTGGCTGTTGGACTACAAACTCGCTGATATGGGTAAAGAGCGTGATATCGCCATTACGGTTCCTGACTTTAATAATGCAGCTGCTCTTTGCAGCTATACCGATTTTGTCTTTACCGCACCGAGGCATTTTGTTCACTTGGTCGCTGAGCAAATGGGACTGAGAGTCTTGCCACTGCCCTTAGAGTTTCCTCCGATGGCTTACACCTTATTTTGGCACAAAGACAGGAATCGCGACCCGGCTCTAAACTGGCTTATCGACATCATTCGTCAGAAAACATTGCACTTAAGATAACGAACCAAATTTGATCGTAGTAACTAATGGTGGATAGTTTCATCTGAGCATAGAATCGATTGTATATCATCCGCAAAAGCGCTAGCTTATAGAGCAAATAATAGTAAGGTGACACGCTTCGCCGAGACAAAGGAACTACAGATGCAGGAACAGATTTCTCGCCGAGTTGAACAGATTCAATCTTGGCTCACCGACAATAACTTAGATGCGTTTATTGTTGCCCATGAAGACGAGTACTTGGGCGAGTATGTCCCAGCTCACAACGAGCGACTTCACTGGCTAACGCAGTTCACTGGGTCAGCAGGTGCAGCGGTTATCACTCGCCAATCAGCCGCTATTTTTGTTGATGGTCGCTATACGGTACAAGTTCGCAAGCAAGTTCCAGCAGGTACTTTTGACTACTGCCACCTTATTGAACAACCACCACTAACATGGACTATGGAGTCAGTTGAGCTTGGTGCTCGCATTGCCGTGGATCCACGCATGCATAGAGGGAGTTGGTATCAAGGCGCAATTGAGCAGCTTGCAGGTAAGTACGAGCTCGTTGCTGTTGATGAAAACCCGATTGATCTATTCTGGAGCGACCGCCCTGACGCACTGCTAAGTAACGTTCGTTTGATGCCTTTAGACAAGGTTGGTCAAAGCAGTGAACAGAAGCGTAACGCGCTTGCAGAGTCGCTGAGCAAATCTGGTGCCGATGCAGCCATCATCACCGAGCTAGATTCTATTTGTTGGATGCTCAACATTCGTGGTCTCGATGTTTCACGCCTGCCTGTATTGCTTTCCCATGCCATCCTGTACTCTGATGGTACAACGCAGTTCTTTATCGACCCATCTAGAATCGAAGACCGTGAAGCCTTCAATTCTCACGTTGGGCAAGGCGTAGAAGTTTGCCTACCTGAAACTTTAGAGAGCGTCCTTAAAACTCTAGAAACCAAAAAAGTCACGTTGGACCCAGCGACAAGTAACGCTTGGTTCAAGCTCAAATTAGAGCAATACGGTGCATTGCTGCTGGAAATCGCCGATCCATGTTTGATGCCAAAGGCCGCTAAGAATTCTGTAGAAGTTGAAGGCATGAAGCAGAGCCACATTCGTGATGGTGCTGCGATGACCAACTTCCTCTGCTGGCTTGATGCAGAAGTTGCAGCGGGTAATCTATATGACGAAGCTGTACTTGCTGACAAGCTAGAAACCTTCCGCCGCGCAGATGCAAGCCTTGTCGACCTCAGCTTTGATACCATTTCGGCCTCAGCTGGTAATGCTGCTATGTGCCATTACAATCATGAGAACCAGGAAGTACCAGGCCCAATCATTCAAGATACCTTGTACCTTGTAGACTCAGGTGGTCAGTACCTAGACGGCACGACAGATATTACTCGCACCATCGCAATCGGTACGCCTAGTGACGAAATGAAGCGTCAGTTTACACTGGTACTAAAGGGTCATATCAGTCTCGCATCTGCACTCTTCCCGAGAGGAACTTGTGGTCACCAGTTAGATGTATTAGCTCGCCAGCATTTGTGGGCAAATGGCTTCGACTACGACCATGGTACAGGTCATGGTGTGGGTCATTTCTTGAGTGTTCATGAAGGACCACAGCGCATAGCAAAGGCTGTCAACAATACTCCCCTGATTCCTGGCATGGTGTTGTCAAATGAGCCGGGTTACTATCGTGCAGATGAGTTCGGTATCCGTATAGAGAACCTTGAGCTTGTTGTCGAAAAGGCAACAAATGGTGATAGCGTAATGTACGGTTTTGAGGCGTTGACTCGCTGCCCAATCGACAAACGCAATATCGTGACAGAACTGCTCACTGAAGGCGAAAAGGCTTGGTTGAATCAGTATCATCAAAAAGTCTGGTGCGACGTCTCTCCATTAGTCGAGGGGGAAGCGCTGGTGTGGCTAGAGGAAGCTTGTAAGCCACTATAAGATTAATCCGTTAGATAAAGAAAAGGCGCTGGTTTACAGCGCCTTTTTTCGTTGTTTCACGTGAAACATGTAAGAGTTATTATCCAGAGTAAGACTGGTGCCAATCCTTCCAAACCGGTTCCATACCCGCCCTTTTAACAGAGGCCGCAACAAGCTCTGCACTTCGCTCATCACTAATGGCAAACTGCTCTAGCTCTTCTTCGTCGTTAGCGTAGCCGCCTGGCTGTGTTTTAGATGCTGCGCTAATACTGGTAATACCGAGAGGATAAACATGGTCTCTAAACGTGGCTGATTCACGAGTCGACAGTGACAACTCTACCTCGTTATTGAATAGTCGATAAGCGCAGATTAACTGAACCAGCTGCTTGTCTGTCATCACCGACTTAGGTTGCAGTGCTCCCTCGCAAGGTCTAAGCCTTGGGAACGAGATCGAGTAACGCGTTTTCCAATAACGACTCTCAAGATACTGAAGGTGTGCCGCGACGTAAAAACAGTCGGTGCGCCACTCTTCGAGTCCTATCAGAGAACCGATTCCAATTTTATCAATACCAGCCTGCGCAAGACGGTCCGGCGTATCCAGTCGGTAATCAAAATCCATCTTGTTACCACGCAGATGATGCTCTGCATAGGTACGTCTGTGATAGGTCTCCTGATAAACCATCACTGCATCTAAGCCGTGCTGCTTTAATGTCGCGTAATCTTCTCTATCGAGAGGCTGCACTTCCATCGCGAGATAGCTAAAGTGTTTTTTAATCTCTGGAATGACTTCGTTAAAGTACTTCATTCCTACCTTATTCTCGTGCTCGCCTGTCACCAAAAGGATATTGTCGAAGCCCATTTGTTTAATAACGTCACATTCGAGTGCTATCTCCTGCTTCGATAGTGTTTTACGCTTAATACGGTTTTCCATGGAAAAGCCGCAGTAAGTACACGCATTGGCACACAGGTTGGATAAGTACAAGGGAATGTACATAGACATAGTATGACCGAAACGCTTACGAGTAAGAGCAAAGGAACGCTGCGCCATTTGCTCTAGAAAAGGCTCGGCTGCAGGACTAATCAACGCCTTAAAATCTTCTAGATCAAGACGAGATTTAGACAAAGCTCTTTGCACATCGCTCGCTGTTTTGCCATAGATAGACAGCCTAACGTCATCCCAGTCATACTTAGCATGTTCTTCAACAAAGCTCATGGTGCTCTCTCCTACATCGAATCAAGGAATGCAGTAAGCGGACTAGACGCAACAGCGTGATTCACCGTACCAGCCAATCCACTTTCATAAGCGATGCGACCTGATTCTACTGCTAACTTAAATGCACGAGCCATCGCGACTGGGTCAGCAGCAGCGGCTATTGCTGTGTTAACCAAGACCGCATCAGCCCCCATCTCCATGGCAAGTGCTGCATGAGAAGGCGCGCCAATTCCAGCATCGACGACAACAGGAACATTCGCTTGCTCGATTATGATCTCTAAGAAGTCTTTACTGACTATGCCTTTATTGCTTCCAATCGGAGCACCTAATGGCATCACAGCGGCACAGCCAACTTCCTCTAGATGTTTACAAAGCGTCGGATCAGAGTGACAGTAAGGTAAAACAATAAAGCCATCTTTTACTAACTGCTCTGCCGCCTTCAATGTTTCGATTGGATCAGGTAGTAAGTATTTCGGGTCAGGGTGTATTTCCAATTTTAACCAGTTGGTACCCAATGCTTCTCTCGCTAGATGAGCCGCAAATATTGCATCCTTTGCGTTTTTTGCACCTGAGGTGTTGGGAAGCAAGTTGACCCTATTACTGATTAGAGGACGCAAGATGTCATCATCTTGACCGTCGAGATCAACCCGCTTCAGTGCCATCGTCGCTAATTCTGAACCACTCTCTACGATAGACTTCATCATCAACGACTGATCAGCGAATTTACCGGTACCGGTAAAAAGTCTTGAGTTAAAGGTTTTATCTGCAATCTTCAGCATCAGTTAGCCCCCTGCTATCGCTTGAAAAATATTGATGGACATGTTTTCTTTGACAGTGAATGTAGGCCACTCCGATTTAGGAACGATCTGATCGTCGACAGCAATCGCACAACCTAGCGCGTCAATATCTAGCTCTGTAAGCAAGTTAGCTAGGTTAGTTTCTTGCGACATCTGATGGATGGAATTATTTACTTTTAACTGAATCATCTCTGCTCTCTTACTTCTTTTTACTTGTTGCCGCACACACTGCATTCAGTGTCTTTGTTAATTCGCAATGATTGCCAACTACCATTGAGTCCGTCGAATAGTCTCAAATCTGGCAACTGTTTATCTTGGCTATCACGATGAACTGCTAGGATCAGCTTTAGTGTCTCCAACGCTTGATAGACCCCCATCATCCCAACCACAGGACCCATTACCGCCGATTCAGAGCATTTTGACGTCCCTTTTATCTCGTCAAATGGATACAGGCAGCGATAACACGGTACATCTAGGTTGGATGAAAAAGGGAATACGCTCAGTTGCCCATTCCATCCAATTGCCGCCGCAGTCACTAAATCGGTATTGTGTTGACAGCAGTACTGGTTAACAGCCTGGCGTGTAGTGATGTTGTCGCTACAGTCCACAACCACATCTGCAAGCGATATCTCTAACGCTAACTGGCTAGCCTCAAGCCTCTTATCAATCGCTCTGACGCTAATATTCGGGTTTTGGTTGGTGAGACTTTTAGCCAAACACGCTACCTTAGCTGCACCGATATCTGCGTAGCCATAGGTAACTTGCCTAGGTAGATTGGACGTTTCAATGACATCATCATCTGCTAGCACTATTCGGCCGATCCCAGCTCCAGCTAGATAGATACTCGCGGCAGTTCCAAGACCACCGCAACCAATGATCAAAACATGAGAGTTCACAATATCTGCTTGTCCTGCTTCACCCACATTCGTCAAGCTGAGTTGTCTCAAATACTGTTTGAACTGAGCATCGTTAATCATGTGTTCGCTCACTCATAATCGTTGCAAAGTTATCAAGTACCGCCGGTACGTTGTCGGATAAGGTAATTGCTCGTACAACTGCTAGACTCGTAACACCACAGTCCCAGACGTGTTTCGCTGTTTTAAGATCGATCCCACCAATAGCGACCGTCGGATAGCCGATTACATCACCGTAAGGAATCGAATCGATGAGCTTTTGATATAAAGCCAACCTAACTAACCCTTGTGGTTTCGACGGCATCTGTTTAGTCGTTGTTGGGAAAATGTGGCCTAAAGCAATGTAGCTCGGATTAATCTGGATAATGCGCAGCAGTTCGTAGTAACCGTGCGTCGATAGCCCTAACGCAATACCTTGCTCAGCGAGCTGTTTTAGGTCCGCAACTTCGATGTCTTCTTGCCCTAAGTGAACACCATACGCACCATGCTTTAGTGCCAACTGCCAATAGTCATTAATAAAGACTTGTGCATCATGCTTCTCACCAAGTCTTATAGCTTGTTCTATTTGTTGTTCAAGGTTAGGTGTATCAGGTTGCTTGATTCGAAGCTGAATCGTTTTAATGCCTAGCGCTAACAGACGCTCTATCCATTCAATGCTATCAACTACTGGATAGAGACCTAGCTTTTGCTTACTCACTGTAGGGAAAGCTTGGTTGGACGCATCAACGGCCCAGCCAACACGAATGCCAAAGTGATGGTTTTCAATAACGGGTACTGAAAACTGCTCGAGCTCAGCTGGCCATGTTTCACGTGAAACACTCCCTGCTCTTGCGAGCATCACCGTGTCCTCAAGAGGAAAATCCAGAACTAAGCAGACAACAAACCAAGCAAAATGAACTTCTCTATCTACGACGCTATTGCCGTCCGTTGAAGCCTTTATGGTGTCCTCTCTACACGACCAAACATCGGCATACTCATCACCGCTAGTGACATCGATATAGACGTCGCCAAACTTAAGTGATGCAAGGTTGCTCGACAATTGTGTTTCATCTAAGTGGTGTGAATAGCGAACTCGATAGTCACTGTTAACAAAGTGTTCTTTACTATTACTGTCGCTAGAAATCGTACTGACTTCATTTCCATCAACAATCGTCACTACCTCACATTGGTCTGAGATAGAAAGTTCGATGGACTCGACACCAAAGCCAACCTTACTTGCAAGCTGAAGTACATCCTCAATATGAGAATGTACAGGCGCATAAATAGGGGGCAATAAAAGTTTCAACGGAAGCTCCTTATTCTTCTAGTTGGTAGAGTTATTCTTCGGTGACAGCTGGGTGGTAAAGTTCAGCACCCGTCGCCCTAAACTCCTGAGATTTTTGACGCATTCCTTCAAGGGGATCATCGATCAATCTGACCTCAATATTTTCATTAGATTGATAGTCTTTTGCATACTCACGAACCTCTTGAGAGATTTTCATTGAGCAGAATTTAGGACCACACATGGAACAGAAGTGGGCAACTTTCCCAGATTCTTGAGGCAAGGTTTCGTCATGGAATTGGCGTGCAGTATCGGGGTCGAGAGCGAGGTTGAATTGATCTTCCCAGCGGAACTCAAATCTTGCCTTTGACAGTGCATTATCACGGATCTGAGCGCCCGGATGACCCTTTGCCAGATCAGCAGCGTGTGCGGCAAGTTTGTAAGTAATAAGACCTGTCTTCACATCTTCTTTATTGGGCAGGCCAAGATGCTCTTTTGGGTGTCACATAACACAACATAGCGCAGCCATACCAACCAATCATTGCAGCACCGATACCTGAGGTAATATGGTCATAGCCAGGGGCAATATCGGTGGTCAGTGGACCGAGCGTATAAAATGGCGCTTCGTGGCAATGCTCAAGTTGCTCATCCATGTTCTCTTTGATCATATGCATTGGCACATGACCTGGGCCTTCAATGATTACCTGTACATTATGTTCCCACGCAATCTTGGTCAGTTTGCCAAGCGTTCTCAGCTCTGCAAACTGAGCTTCATCGTTAGCATCAGCTATCGAGCCAGGACGCAGCCCATCACCTAGAGATAACGCAACGTCATAGCGTGCACAAATCTCACAAATCTCTTTGAAGTTGGTGTAGAGAAAGCTCTCTTCATGATGCGCAAGACACCACTTAGCGATAATAGAACCACCTCGGCTTACAATGCCTGTCACACGCTTTGCGGTTAATGGAATATGATGTAGGAGCAAACCTGCGTGGATCGTAAAGTAATCAACCCCCTGCTCTGCTTGCTCGATCAGTGTATCTCGCATCACTTCCCATGTAAGGTTCTCAGCAACGCCATTTACCTTTTCTAAGGCTTGATACATGGGAACGGTACCGATCGGTACTGGGCTGTTTCGAAGGATCCACTCTCGAGTCTCATGAATATTCCGCCCGGTAGACAAATCCATTACAGTATCGGCACCCCATCGCGTACCCCAAACCAATTTTTCGACTTCTTCTTCAATCGATGAAGTGACCGATGAGTTACCAATATTGGCGTTAACCTTTACTAAAAAGTTTCGACCAATGATCATTGGCTCAGACTCAGGGTGATTGATGTTTGACGGAATAATGGCACGTCCTTCAGCAACCTCTTTACGCACAAACTCAGGTGTAATTTCTTTTGGTAGGTTCGCGCCGAAGTGTTGTCCGGGATGCTGCTGAGTGAGCATTTCGTCTTTAAGTTTTTGGCGCCCCATATTCTCACGAATGGCGATGTACTCCATTTCTGGAGTAATAATGCCCTTGCGAGCGTAATGAAGTTGAGTAACGCATGCTCCATCGGCACCACGTCTAATGCGAGGTAATTGACCGTAACGAAGCTCGTCCAAGGTTTCATCAGCTAAACGCTCCTTGGCGAACTCAGAAGTCACACCGTCTAGTACTTCCGTATCTAGGCGTTCTTCTATCCATTGCTCCCTGAGCTTTGGGAGCCCATTGTAGAGGTCGATGTCATGTTGAGGGTCTGTGTATAGGCCAGAGGTGTCATACACGTGTATAGGCTCGTTAGGCTCGTATACAGGGTTATCTTGATTGCCACCAATTAGACTATCGGAAAGAGAGATCTTACGCATCGGTACCTGCAGATCGCTGCGGCTACCTTGAATATAGGTTTTCTCTGAGTTTGGATAGGGCGTCACCGATAACGTATCGATGAAGTTCTTTGCGTCCAGTCTATTTTGCTTACGTGTCGACATAGCATTTCCTTATATATCTTATAGTTATAGAAGATAAATGCTTGACGGATGTGTGAAGACAAGAGGTATCAACTGCAATAGCGCGAGCTATTTGATAATAAAAGAGGTGAAGTTACTTTTATTCTCTTGTTCCCTTCGCTGGTATTAACCAGATCAGGTTCAACGGATCCCGAATTAACGGTCTCAGCCCAGAGGGCACTCCGACAAGTATTGGCAACGATTATAGAAGAAAAGATTCCGAACATTCAATAACCGTTGAGTGGTTTTTGACTAACTTTTGGTTAAAATTTGAAAACCTATCCAACAGGCTGAGATACTTAACACAACGTTAAGGAGCACGTTTAGTCCCATCTTCAAAAATGCGCCTTGCTGCATTAGTAATACATTGTCCATCGAAAAGGTAGAGAATGTCGTCAATGCGCCTAAAAAGCCTAGACCAATGATCTGACGCCATGGCTCTGGAGCAAACACCTCTGCCTCAAAAGCCGCTATCAACAGCCCCATGATAAACGAACCGACAACATTCACGGTTAACGTACCATAAGGGAAACCACGCCCTAGGATCATCACACAAAGCTCAGAAATCAAATAGCGACTGCAAGCGCCAAATGCCCCACCGATTGCTATAAAGCCTAAAATTGAAAGCTGTCCCATAACCACTCTTTTTAAAAAACTTACTGATGGGAGTAATAATATACGAACACTCTATAAATTCGAGTGAAGATCTAGGAAACTAAGGATAAATTTTGATGATGTAGTGGGCTGAACCCTACCAAAAATTCAAAAGTTACAGGAGTAACGTTTGCACTGAGTGTGGTTTGATTGCTACAGATGAATACAGTACGAGATAATTAAAGAATTACAAATGCAAAAAAAACTCGTCTTTAAACGAGGCTTCTTGATAAGTGGCGGAGACGCCCAGTCTAGGGTTGCATCCAACCGGGACTCGACTTCCGTGAAAGGGAAGCTACCAAACTATAGATAATAAAAAACCCGACGCTTTCGCATCGGGTTTTCTAATAAGTGGCGGAGTGGACGGGACTCGAACCCGCGACCCCCGGCGTGACAGGCCGGTATTCTAACCAACTGAACTACCACTCCGCAGTGGTCTATTTAAAGTCTTATCTAAATCGTGCTTTAAACAGATATTGTTCAAAGCCTGGCGATGTCCTACTCTCACATGGGGAAGCCCCACACTACCATCGGCGCTATTGCGTTTCACTTCTGAGTTCGGCATGGAGTCAGGTGGGTCCACAACGCTATGGTCGCCAAGCAAATTCTGTTTTGCCTTCAGATTTTCTGAAAATCTGAAAACAATAAATCTGGAAAGCTGTTAATGCGTTCTCATACACATTCAATTTGTTCTTGCTTTGAGTCCATCAAAACCCTTTGGGTGTTGTATGGTTAAGCCTCACGGGCAATTAGTACAGGTTAGCTCAACGCCTCACAACGCTTACACACCCTGCCTATCAACGTTCTAGTCTCGAACAACCCTTTAGGACACTTAAAGTGCCAGGGAAGACTCATCTCAGGGCTCGCTTCCCGCTTAGATGCTTTCAGCGGTTATCGATTCCGAACTTAGCTACCGGGCAATGCGTCTGGCGACACAACCCGAACACCAGAGGTTCGTCCACTCCGGTCCTCTCGTACTAGGAGCAGCCCCCTTCAATCTTCCAACGCCCACGGCAGATAGGGACCGAACTGTCTCACGACGTTCTAAACCCAGCTCGCGTACCACTTTAAATGGCGAACAGCCATACCCTTGGGACCGACTTCAGCCCCAGGATGTGATGAGCCGACATCGAGGTGCCAAACACCGCCGTCGATATGAACTCTTGGGCGGTATCAGCCTGTTATCCCCGGAGTACCTTTTATCCGTTGAGCGATGGCCCTTCCATTCAGAACCACCGGATCACTATGACCTGCTTTCGCACCTGCTCGAATTGTCATTCTCGCAGTCAAGCGGGCTTATGCCATTGCACTAACCTCACGATGTCCAACCGTGATTAGCCCACCTTCGTGCTCCTCCGTTACTCTTTGGGAGGAGACCGCCCCAGTCAAACTACCCACCAGGCACTGTCCGCAGCCCCGATAAGGGGCCAACGTTAGAACATCAACACTACAAGGGTGGTATTTCAAGGACGGCTCCACTAATACTGGCGTACTAGTTTCAAAGCCTCCCACCTATCCTACACATGTAGGGTCAATGTTCAGTGCCAAGCTGTAGTAAAGGTTCACGGGGTCTTTCCGTCTAGCCGCGGGTACACTGCATCTTCACAGCGATTTCAATTTCACTGAGTCTCGGGTGGAGACAGCGTGGCCATCATTACGCCATTCGTGCAGGTCGGAACTTACCCGACAAGGAATTTCGCTACCTTAGGACCGTTATAGTTACGGCCGCCGTTTACCGGGGCTTCGATCAAGAGCTTCGACCGAAGTCTAACCCCATCAATTAACCTTCCGGCACCGGGCAGGCGTCACACCGTATACGTCATCTTACGATTTTGCACAGTGCTGTGTTTTTAATAAACAGTTGCAGCCACCTGGTATCTGCGACTCCCCATAGCTCCATCCGCAAGGGACTTCACCGCGAGGAGCGTACCTTCTCCCGAAGTTACGGTACCATTTTGCCTAGTTCCTTCACCCGAGTTCTCTCAAGCGCCTTGGTATTCTCTACCCGACCACCTGTGTCGGTTTGGGGTACGATTCCTTACAATCTGAAGCTTAGAGGCTTTTCCTGGAAGCATGGCATCAATGACTTCACTACCGTAGTAGCTCGACGTCGTGTCTCAGCCTTAAAGAGAGCCGGATTTACCTAACTCTCAAGCCTACGCACTTGAACCTGGACAACCGTCGCCAGGCCCACCTAGCCTTCTCCGTCCCCCCATCGCAATTGTAAGAAGTACGGGAATATTAACCCGTTTCCCATCGACTACGCCTTTCGGCCTCGCCTTAGGGGTCGACTCACCCTGCCCCGATTAACGTTGGACAGGAACCCTTGGTCTTCCGGCGAGGAGGTTTTTCACCCCCTTTATCGTTACTCATGTCAGCATTCGCACTTCTGATACCTCCAGCAGACCTTACAATCCACCTTCAACGGCTTACAGAACGCTCCCCTACCCAATATACAAAGTATATTGCCGCAGCTTCGGTTTATAGCTTAGCCCCGTTACATCTTCCGCGCAGGCCGACTCGACTAGTGAGCTATTACGCTTTCTTTAAATGATGGCTGCTTCTAAGCCAACATCCTAGCTGTCTAAGCCTTCCCACATCGTTTCCCACTTAGCTATAATTTGGGACCTTAGCTGGCGGTCTGGGTTGTTTCCCTCTCCACGACGGACGTTAGCACCCGCCGTGTGTCTCCCGGATAGTACTTACTGGTATTCGGAGTTTGCAAAGGGTTGGTAAGTCGGGATGACCCCCCTAGCCTTAACAGTGCTCTACCCCCAGTAGTATTCGTCCGAGGCTCTACCTAAATAGATTTCGGGGAGAACCAGCTATCTCCAGGTTTGATTGGCCTTTCACCCCTAGCCACAAGTCATCCGCTAATTTTTCAACATTAGTCGGTTCGGTCCTCCAGTTGATGTTACTCAACCTTCAACCTGCCCATGGCTAGATCACCTGGTTTCGGGTCTATATCCAGAGACTGAACGCCCAGTTAAGACTCGGTTTCCCTACGGCTCCCCTAAACGGTTAACCTTGCCACTGAATATAAGTCGCTGACCCATTATACAAAAGGTACGCAGTCACACCACGAAGGTGCTCCTACTGCTTGTACGTACACGGTTTCAGGTTCTATTTCACTCCCCTCACAGGGGGTTCTTTTCGCCTTTCCCTCACGGTACTGGTTCACTATCGGTCAGTCAGTAGTATTTAGCCTTGGAGGATGGTCCCCCCATATTCAGACAGGATATCACGTGTCCCGCCCTACTCGATTTCACTGATGATGAGATGTCGGTTACGGGGCTATCACCCTGTATCGCGGCACTTTCCAGAGCCTTCACCTGTCTCATTAAAAGCTTAAGGGCTAATCCAATTTCGCTCGCCGCTACTTTCGGAATCTCGGTTGATTTCTCTTCCTCGGGGTACTTAGATGTTTCAGTTCCCCCGGTTCGCCTCGCTGAGCTATGTATTCACTCAGCGATACCTGCTTATGCAGGTGGGTTTCCCCCATTCAGGAATCTCAGACTCAAAGGTTATTACTACCTAATCTGAGCTTATCGCAAGTTATTACGCCTTTCATCGCCTCTGACTGCCAAGGCATCCACCGTGTACGCTTAGTCACTTAACCATACAACCCCAAAGGGTCTTTCTATTTGTCTTCACTTTTGAAAAGTAAAAGCAAACGGTCAAACAACCAAAGTTGTCTGCATTTTTATACATGTGCAGACTCGATTTTGCCGGACTCAAATATGAATAGCTTTCGCTATTCCCAAGAACACTTGAATGTGTGTTGGTACCTAAATGATTAAATCATCTAGGATTTGAGAACTTTTAATTGAATAACATTAATCAAATGTTATTCGTCAGCTTTCCAAATTTTTAAAGAGCATGTTTTCTACAGCAATAAAGCTTTCGAAACCATTTTTAAGAGCACTTAAAGCCTTTCTTCATAAAGAAATGCGCTTAAAGATGGTGGGCGATACCGGGCTCGAACCAGTGACCCCCCCCCTAAGGTTCCCCCCAACTGAGCTAATCGCCCACGAAAGTCATTCCGTGGAATGTTCAAGAATGGTGGAGCTAAGCAGGATCGAACTGCTGACCTCCTGCGTGCAAGGCAGGCGCTCTCCCAGCTGAGCTATAGCCCCATTTCTTGAGAGTTCCTTCAAAGAAGGAAATGGTGGGTCGTGCAGGATTCGAACCTGCGACCAATTGATTAAAAGTCAACTGCTCTACCAACTGAGCTAACGACCCAATGGTATCCCGTAGGGGAGTCGAACCCCTGTTACCGCCGTGAAAGGGCGGTGTCCTAGGCCTCTAGACGAACGGGACACTAAGCAGTAAGTGTTGGGCACTTACTATTTTCTGCTTTCGCTTTTCAGCAAAAACAAAATCTCTTTATCTTTACAAACCTAATCAATCTGTGTGAACACTCATCGCAATAATCTTTCGTATAAGGAGGTGATCCAGCCCCAGGTTCCCCTAGGGCTACCTTGTTACGACTTCACCCCAGTCATGAACCACAAAGTGGTGAGCGTCCTCCCGAAGGTTAAACTACCCACTTCTTTTGCAGCCCACTCCCATGGTGTGACGGGCGGTGTGTACAAGGCCCGGGAACGTATTCACCGTGGCATTCTGATCCACGATTACTAGCGATTCCGACTTCATGGAGTCGAGTTGCAGACTCCAATCCGGACTACGACGCACTTTTTGGGATTCGCTCACTTTCGCAAGTTGGCCGCCCTCTGTATGCGCCATTGTAGCACGTGTGTAGCCCTACTCGTAAGGGCCATGATGACTTGACGTCGTCCCCACCTTCCTCCGGTTTATCACCGGCAGTCTCCCTGGAGTTCCCACCCGAAGTGCTGGCAAACAAGGATAAGGGTTGCGCTCGTTGCGGGACTTAACCCAACATTTCACAACACGAGCTGACGACAGCCATGCAGCACCTGTCTCTCAGTTCCCGAAGGCACAAGACTGTCTCCAGTCTCTTCTGAGGATGTCAAGAGTAGGTAAGGTTCTTCGCGTTGCATCGAATTAAACCACATGCTCCACCGCTTGTGCGGGCCCCCGTCAATTCATTTGAGTTTTAATCTTGCGACCGTACTCCCCAGGCGGTCTACTTAACGCGTTAGCTCCGAAAGCCACGGCTCAAGGCCACAACCTCCAAGTAGACATCGTTTACGGCGTGGACTACCAGGGTATCTAATCCTGTTTGCTCCCCACGCTTTCGCATCTGAGTGTCAGTATCTGTCCAGGGGGCCGCCTTCGCCACCGGTATTCCTTCAGATCTCTACGCATTTCACCGCTACACCTGAAATTCTACCCCCCTCTACAGTACTCTAGTCAGCCAGTTTCAAATGCAGTTCCGAGGTTGAGCCCCGGGCTTTCACATCTGACTTAACTAACCACCTGCATGCGCTTTACGCCCAGTAATTCCGATTAACGCTCGCACCCTCCGTATTACCGCGGCTGCTGGCACGGAGTTAGCCGGTGCTTCTTCTGTCGCTAACGTCAAACGATGCAGCTATTAACTACACCGCCTTCCTCACGACTGAAAGTGCTTTACAACCCGAAGGCCTTCTTCACACACGCGGCATGGCTGCATCAGGCTTGCGCCCATTGTGCAATATTCCCCACTGCTGCCTCCCGTAGGAGTCTGGACCGTGTCTCAGTTCCAGTGTGGCTGATCATCCTCTCAGACCAGCTAGGGATCGTCGCCTTGGTGAGCCATTACCTCACCAACTAGCTAATCCCACCTGGGCATATCCTGACGCGAGAGGCCCGAAGGTCCCCCTCTTTGAGCCGAAGCTATTATGCGGTATTAGCCATCGTTTCCAATGGTTATCCCCCACATCAGGGCAATTTCCCAGGCATTACTCACCCGTCCGCCGCTCGACGCCGTTAACGTTCCCCGAAGGTTCAGTTAACTCGTTTCCGCTCGACTTGCATGTGTTAGGCCTGCCGCCAGCGTTCAATCTGAGCCATGATCAAACTCTTCAATTTAAGATTTTGTCGGCTCAATGAATACTGAACATTACATAAAGTAATGTTTGAATTGACTGTGCTGAATCTTTCGATTCAATGGTCACTTCGTTTCATTGAAACCTAATTTGATACCGCTCTTTATTAAGAGAAATATCTAATTTGATTATCATCAACGAGTGCCCACACAGATTGATAGGTTTATATTGTTAAAGAGCTTGTTTCGAACTTCGGACTAAGCGTCCCTCTCAAAACGGATGGCCATTTTAGCGAGATAAGCTTTCGTGTCAACCACTTTTTTCAACTTATTTTGCTAAGCTTCTTAGAAGCTTGTGACCTTCTGACTCGTTGGGGATTTCGTTGTCCTTTCCCGTGTCAGCGAGGGGGCATTATAGAGATCGAAATCACATTGGCAATACCCTAAATGCAGTTTTTTAGCATTTTTTGTTTGTATGGTTATTTTTTGTGCTTTGGCGCTGTAAATTACTGCAATAACTCGCCAAAATAGCCCCATTCCACAGATTTAGAGACTGATATGACTTCAATTCGCAGTTACAAGGGCATAAAGCCACAATTAGACAGCTCCGTCTATATAGATGAAACCAGTGTTATCGTCGGTGATGTCCGCTTTGGTAAAGATGCCAGTGTTTGGCCCCTAGTGTCAGCGCGTGGTGATGTGAACCATATAGAAATCGGTGAGCGCACTAATATCCAAGACAACAGTGTATTGCACGTTACCCATAAGAATGCGGAAAACCCTGAAGGCTACCCATTACTCATAGGTAATGACGTTACTATCGGTCATAAGGTAATGCTGCATGGCTGCATCATCAAAGATAGGGTTCTTGTGGGTATGGGGAGCATCGTACTTGATGGCGCAACCATTGAGTCCGATGTGATAATAGGAGCTGGTTCGCTGGTGCCACCTAATAAAATTTTAGAAAGTGGCTACCTCTATGTAGGCAGCCCGGTCAAACAGGCTCGTCCTTTAACCGATAAAGAAAGAGCCTTTTTGCTGCGCTCTGCCAATAACTATGTGCAGAACAAAAATGACTATATGCAGGAAGTAACGATCATTCGTTAGTTAATGATAATGCGTCCCTGTTCATCGAAAGCCTCATCTTCAACGAGGCTTTCAGCTATCTCTTCTATATCAAAGCGCGCCGCTTCAAACTGCTCAAAGGCGTTTTCCTTTGAAACCTCACTGGAGTTATTAAGCTTACCCAGCTTGTCCAAACTCACCAAACAGATAATCAACATTCCAGCCTGCTGAGCATGGAACTCAACCATGCCGGTTTCCTCATTCCAAGTAAGCTGGTCGGAAAACAAAATGGACTGATTCATTCGATTAGCCTTCTAGGTTCTTTCTTAGCTCTCGCAAGATCTGCTTAGTGCCCGGTCTCAAACCTCGCCATAACATGAAGCTTTCGGCCGCTTGCCCAACAAGCATACCTAGACCATCATAAGCGAATCTTGCGCCAGAATCCTTGGCCCATTGATTGAATGTCGTTAGCCCTTGACCATAAGTCATGTCATAACTGACGGTGTGGTTAGCAAAGATAGCACTACTAACATCAGGAAGCTGTTTATAGAGGCTGGTAGAAGAAGAGTTGATGACCACATCATAAGCGTTTGCAATATCGCTCATTGGCACCGCTGCAATTGGGCCAAACTCATCAAAAAGCTCAGAGAGCTGCTGTGCTTTTTCAAAAGTACGGTTGGTGATAGTTATAGATGCGGGCTTTTGATCGAGTAGTGGCTTGAGAACACCTCGAGCAGCACCACCAGCACCAATCACTAAGATGGAGGCGCCTTCTAACTGAACTTGGTGTTGTAGCAGATCTTGAACTAAGCCTTCGCCGTCGGTGTTATCTCCAATGATTTCGCCGTCATCAAGTTTCTTGAGCGTATTGACCGCACCGGCAAGCTGCGCGCGCTCGGTCAGACGACCTGCGAACTGATAAGCGTCTTCTTTAAATGGTGCGGTAATGTTGCACCCTTTACCACCCGATAGAAAAAAGTCCGTTGCCGCTTGTTTGAAGCCTTCGGGTTCCGGCTCTTGGCGACCATACTCTAGGTTTTGCGAGGTTTGTCGTGCGAAAAGTGTATGAATATACGGTGACTTACTTTGTGAAATGGGGTTACCAAATACAACGTACTGATCGGGCTTGCTCATGTCTGTGCCTACTGTCCTTGCCTAATGGGTGCCGAAAGGTATAGCCCGACACTATCATTTCGACACACATTCGCCAAGTTGAACCATGGCTATTTGAACTGTGGCTATCCGCTCAATTACCACTCTCTAGGTTGTAGATAGTCGCTATACAGCTTCGCCTCGGCACTTCCCTCTTCGGGTTGGTAACTGTATTCCCAACGAGCCAATGGAGGCATCGACATCAGAATGGACTCTGTACGGCCACCACTTTGCAAGCCAAACAGCGTCCCACGATCATAAACAAGGTTAAACTCTACATAGCGTCCGCGACGATACAGCTGGAAATTGCGCTCGCGTTCACCATAAGACTCGTCTTTGCGCTTCTCGACTATAGGCAAGTAAGCATTGGTATACCCATTACCCACCGCCTGCATGTAGGCAAATGAGCGTTCAAATCCCCACTGATTGAGATCATCAAAGAATAAGCCACCGACACCGCGAGTTTCATTTCGATGTGGCAAGAAGAAGTAATCATCACACCACTTCTTATGCTCCGCATAAACTTCGTCGCCAAATGGCTGGCAGATTTGCTTAGCGGTATCATGCCAGTGCTGGCAATCCTCTTCGAACGGATAAAAAGGTGTCAGGTCAAAACCTCCACCAAACCACCAAATCGGATCTTCCCCCTCTTTTTCTGCAATAAAGAAGCGTACATTGGCATGTGAGGTAGGGATATAAGGGTTTTTAGGGTGAATCACTAGCGATACCCCCATCGCTTCAAACTTACGCCCGGCTAATTCTGGTCGGTGAGCTGTTGCGGAAGCGGGCATCTTGTCGCCAAACACATGTGAGAAGTTCACGCCGCCTTGCTCAAACACGTGACCGTCTTTCATCACTCGGCTGCGACCGCCGCCACCTTGCTCACGTTGCCACTCATCTTGCTGAAAGGTAGCAACACCGTCTTGTTGCTCGAGTTTTTGGCAGATATCGTCTTGAAGCTGAAGTAGAAACGCTTTGACTTGATGTTTATCGACTTGCTGCACAGGGTCTCCTTAACCTTGTCTTAGTACTTTTAAGGTGCGCGCATCGCGGATTTCACTAGGCTTGTTTCGACCGCCGGTTTCACCCTCGAGAATAGCCACTAATCGGTCACCGAGCTGCTCTTTCACTTCTTCTGTCGTCATGCATGATGGCATACCGGAAAGGTTAGCACTGGTTGAGGTAATCGGCTTGCCGTAGGCCAAACACAGCTTTTGCACCAGTTGATGGTCGGTCACGCGCACCGCAATGGTATCAAAAGCACCGCTTAACCAAGAAGAGACACGAGAGCTGGCTGGCATGATCCAGGTATAAGGCCCTGGCCAGGTCTGTTGAACACTCTCAAGCTGTTGCTGCGTTAACTGTGTTTCATCTATATAGGGACGCAGCTGTTCAAAATTGGCCGCGATGAGGATAAGACCTTTCTCTACCGGACGCTCTTTTACTGCCAGCAGTTTTTCAATCGCCTTAGTATCATCAGGGTCACATCCAACACCGAACACACCTTCCGTTGGATAAGCAATTACTTCACCGGATTGAAGCGCCGCAACTGTGGTTTGAAAATTATCCACCGAGACTTCCTTTTATTAAAAGCTAAACAATTATTTTACATTTCAACGGCACTATGCTCAAAAGCCGGGTGAGAATCCAGAAAAAAACACAAAATTCACCCACGCAAACGTTTTCCTAAGAAAAAAATCCTCGTATAATGCGCGCAAATTAGTCCATTTGCACACGCCTTGAAGGAGCTTCGGATGAAAGTCGGCATTATTATGGGTTCAAAATCAGATTGGCCAACCATGAAACTTGCAGCAGAAATGCTGGATCAGTTTGGTGTGGATTATGAAACCAAGGTTGTTTCTGCTCACCGTACACCGCAACTACTCGCTGACTACGCGACCTCTGCTAAAGAGCGTGGCATCTCAGTTATCATCGCAGGCGCAGGCGGTGCTGCACACCTTCCTGGTATGGCTGCAGCATTCACAAGCGTTCCTGTATTAGGCGTTCCAGTTCAAAGCCGTGCCCTAAAGGGCATGGATTCATTACTGTCTATCGTGCAAATGCCAAAAGGCATTGCGGTTGGCACACTGGCAATTGGTGAAGCAGGTGCAGCAAATGCCGGTATCCTAGCTGCGCAAATCATTGGTGTTCACGATAATGCCGTGATGGAAAAAGTTGAAGCGTTCCGCAGCCAACAAACAGAAACCGTACTTGCTAACCCAGATCCTTCTGAGGACTAACAATGAAACATGTACTGGTTCTAGGGGCCGGACAACTGGCACGTATGATGTCACTGGCTGGCGCTCCATTGAATATTCAAATCTCCGCGTTTGACGTGCGTAGCGAGAATATCGTTCACCCGCTAACACTTGAAGTTTTAGGTAACGGTCTAGAGCAGGCGATCGCTCAAGCTGATGTGATTACCGCTGAGTTCGAACATATTCCACATGACGTGCTCGCAATCTGTGAGAAGAGTGGCAAGTTCCTACCTTCGACAGAGGCCATCAAAGCCGGTGGTGACCGTCGCTTAGAGAAAGCACTTCTCGACAATGCCGGAGTGAAGAACGCTAAATACGCTGTCATCAACACACGCGCTGATTTCGACGCGGCTATTGAGCATGTTGGCCTTCCAATGGTGCTCAAAAGCGCTTTAGGCGGATACGATGGTAAAGGCCAGTGGCGATTGAAAACGCTTGATGACGTCGATGCTATCTGGACCGAAATGGCACAGTGCATTGCTGAATCAGACAGCCAAGCCATTGTTGCCGAGGAGTTTGTTCCTTTCCAACGGGAAGTCTCATTGGTTGGTGCTCGCAATAAGCAAGGTGAGATTGCTATCTATCCACTGGCTGAAAATGTGCACACCGATGGCGTATTGACACTATCTACTGCGATTGATGAACCTGAACTTCAAGCACAAGCGGCGCAGATGTTTACCGCTGTTGCTGAGTCTCTGGACTATGTGGGTGTACTCGCGCTTGAGTTCTTCGATGTCAATGGTCAGTTGCTTGTCAACGAGATCGCTCCTCGCGTGCACAACTCTGGGCATTGGACTCAGCAAGGTGCCGATACCTGTCAGTTCGAAAACCACCTACGCGCAGTATGCGATATGCCGCTGGGCTCGACACAAGCCATTCGCACGACATCAATGGTAAACATTTTGGGTGAAGATACCCTGCCAGAAGCCGTGCATGCTCTGACTGGCTGCCACGTGCACTGGTATGGTAAAGACAAACGTGCTGGTCGTAAGATGGGTCACATCAATGTGACTGCAGACGACAAAGCCGCGTTAAAAGCGCAGCTGCTTGCCTTGTCTGAACTCCTAGATGAGACCGCTTTTCCTGCACTTAAACCAGCCGCTGAAGCACTTTAAGCTTGGTTAAACGCTAGAATTTAAAACGGCTCCCATTGGGAGCCGTTTTGTTATTCGCTTTCTTGCACTTTATGGCAGCGCCTTGACGCGCACTCAAGTACCGTACCTGATGCCCGCTTCTTTTCTACCAACAACTCAAAACCACAATACTGACAGTGCCCCTCGACTGGAGGGTGATTAACTGCGAACTTACACTTCGGATACTGATCGCAGGCATAAAAGGCCTTGCCAAAGCGCGACTTTCTCTCTGTCAGCGCGCCTTTAGCACATTCCGGACAGGAGACCGTCGCTTGGGTTGGTTGCTCTGGCTCTTCTTGCTTGTTGGGTGATTGAATAAAATGACATTCTGGGTAGTTACTGCAGCCGATAAACATTCCAAATCGTCCTTGGCGCAGCAGTAGCTCTGAGCCACAGTCAGGGCACGCTACACCTAACTCTTTGATGATATGACCATCATTTTGATGCAAGGGTTTAATGTAATCGCAGCTAGGGTACTGGTCGCAACCTAGAAAAGGGCCGTGTTTGCCATTTTTAAGGATCAGCTTACCAGCGTCACATTGAGGACACGGCTCATGATCCAGTGCATGCTCATGAGCCGAGAAAAGTTGATTGTCGATTTTACCACTCATGGTGTTCTCTTAACGCAAGCAACCCAATTGATTGGGCTGGGAGGATTAATGCACCACACCTCGTTCAGCGGTGTAGATGAGTTCTTCCATGAGAGTGTACGCGTTTTCGTTGCCTGGAACATTGAACAAAACCATTAAAATGATCCATTTCAGGTCATCGAGCTCAAAGTCGTTGGTTTCCAGTCCCATTACACGGTCGATAACCATTTCACGGGTTTCTGTGGTCAGTACACCAATCTGTTCTAGGAACATCAGTAGTCCACGACTTTTCACATCCATGCGCGTCATTTCTTGAGCGGTGTAGATCCGTGTCGAGGTCGCGGCACTCATCGCAATGGCGGAGTGATTGTCGGTGTTTTGCAGCTCAGCTAGATCCTCAAGCCATTCGAGTGCCTTGTAGATATCTTTTTGCTTAAAGCCTGCTCTTAACAGCTCATCCTCAAGTTCGTCTTGGTCTACCTGCAGATCTGCATCGCTATGCACGTAGGTTTCGAACAGGTACATCAGTATGTCCATCATCATAGCTAGCCTCTCCCCTTAAGAATATAACCACCGTTTACAGCAACAACATGACCCGATAATTCGAGCTCTAAAAGCTGTTGCATGACCTCTTGAACAGGAATATGGGTCTTTTGCGCCAAAATATCAACCGGCGTTGCCTCTATTCCTACGTTAGCCAACAGATCTGCAAATGGCAATTCTTCTTTATCAATAACTTGGTCAAAAAGTGTTGGTTGTACTTTTTTAGACCAGTTAGACAGAGATTCTATTTCACACAATACATCTTCAACACTTTGTACGAGACAGGCGCCCGTTCGTATTAATGAATGACACCCCGAGTGATAGGCATGGCGAATGGAACCGGGAATAGCAAAAACTTCACGTCCTTGCTCCGCTGCATATTTTGCGGTTATCAGTGAGCCACTTTTCTCGGCCGCTTCCACCACCACGACACCGAGTGATAGCCCGCTGACAATTCTATTTCGTCTCGGAAAGTGCTCCGCTCTTGGCTTTATCCACGGAAGGTGCTCACTCACCAAGGCTCCGTGCTGAGCAACCCTTTGCGCGAGGGAACGGTGGCGGGCTGGATAAATAGAGCCTAGCCCTGAGCCCAATACCGCTATGGTTTTCCCGCATGCATCTAGTGCTCCCTGATGAGCATGGCCATCAATTCCGAGTGCCAGACCGCTTGTTACGCAATAGCCATACCGAACAAACTCAGCAGCAAAGCTGCGCGCAGTCTCGAGACCACCTGTGCTGGCATTTCGGCTGCCTACCATGGCGATTTGCTGATCGGACAACAAACTCACATCGCCTTGGACATAAAGAACCGGAGGACAGCCCTTAGACTCACGCAATAATGGCGGATAGTGCTCATCTTGATGGATTAAGATGTGGTTGTCGGCACCATTGCTCCATTCCATCGCTTTATGTGCAAGCTCAACTGACTTACGCCGAATAAAGCTCACTTGATTTGGCTTGAGCCCTATCGCAGATAAGGTTTGTTCATCTGACTCCACAATGTTGCGTGGGTCATCAACGGCTAGCAGCTTATAAAACGTGACGGGACCAATTCCCGGACACAGGGAGAGGCGGAGCCAAGCTACTCTCGAATTATCATCCATAGCATTCATCCATACCTTTCATCAATAGCATGGCCCATTAACTGGTCGGCGTTTTATCAGGATTAGCCACAATGGTTTGGCGAGTAATGGGCTCACTGGCCTCGGTAATGAGGGCGATACTGAAAAACGGATAGCTGCGAATCACCACAAGATGCCCAATTTCTATCGTCGGCAATTGTTGTGATAGCCCTTCGTGGTAGGTGTCAGTCAATCCGTGCTCCCCTTGAGCGAACTGAAACGCCTGTGCCGGTCTCACCAGTGTGTAGCTACTCCCTTGCTCAATACCAGACACAAACCCGTGATTAAGTACCACCGCCTGACCTCGAACCGCATAATGGGTGGCTTCCATCATGCCAACGATAGCAAGTCCATCGGCAGGTATTCCGGCGTGAGGTTCAAAAGATTGGAGATGTGCAGGCGTTTGAACCGACGACAGAGGAATCACCACATCCTGCTGTTTAACTTCATGAATGAGCCTTTCAATCTCAAGTGTTGTGATGTCAGCACTCTGTGTTTTCGTCTTCGCGACTGCCACCATCCTAACCTGCTGCATACTGTACTCTGGTTGCAATGCAGAGAATGTTTGGCTTACACGGTAAATGGCCCAATCGGTTTCATTACCTTGATAGTTGATATAAACATCATCTTGAGCGGTGACATACTTTAGCCCGTTGCTGGAGCCAATCACTTTGGGAAAATCTCGCAGCTCACTACTTAAGACCAACCCTTCTATACGTGTGTAGCGAGCTTGCGTTATCGCGTTAATTGCAGCGATTGGTGCTTTGCTCGCGATTTGAATACTCGGCGATAGCTTCTCAAGCTTTTTACGAGTCAATCTTGGCTGGCCATCGACCCAGCTCAGCGACAATCGGTCACCAGGATAAATAAGGTGTGGATTATGGATGTGTCTATTGTATCCCCAGAGTTCTGGCCAGCGCCACGGAGAATACAGATAAAGGCTGGAAATAGCCCAAAGCGTGTCGCCCTTTTTCACTTGGTAGAATGAAGGGGCTTGGTCTTTTAAGGTGAGTGAATTATCAGCGAGGGAGGGAAAACCTAAAACGAGCGTGACGACAACAATGTAACCCCCTCAATAACAGCACATTTCCCTGCTTCATACACCGCAATCCTTCGCTTTGTTTCAAGGGATGCTGTCATTTAGGTTGGAAAATGTCTAGAATTGAACCAACGAAGTCCAAGCCTATTCGGCACAGTTCAACATTTTGAGTGTATATGTCTGTATTACAAGTATTAACTTTCCCGGATGATCGCCTAAGAACGGTAGCAAAGCCCGTTGAAGCGGTAACGCCGGAAATCCAAAAAATCGTCGACGACATGATTGAAACCATGTACGACGAAGAAGGTATCGGTCTGGCAGCAACCCAAGTTGACGTTCATCAGCGAATTGTTGTGATTGATATTTCAGATACTCGCGACGAGCCTATGGTTCTGATCAACCCAGAAATCACTGAAAAACGTGGTGAAGACGGTATCGAAGAAGGCTGTCTATCGGTTCCTGGCGCTCGTGCATTGGTGCCTCGCGCAGCTGAAGTCACCGTAAAAGCGCTAAACCGCGACGGTGAAGAGTTCACTTTCGATGCGGACGATCTACTGGCTATCTGTGTTCAACATGAGCTTGACCACCTAGAGGGTAAACTGTTTGTTGATTACCTATCCCCTCTAAAGCGCAAGCGTATTAAAGACAAGCTTGAGAAAATTAAGCGCTTTAACGCTAAGCAGTAATCGAATAAGAATTTAAGTTAAGAGAGGTCAGTGTGAGCCAATCATTACGTATTGTGTTTGCCGGTACTCCAGACTTCGCCGCCCGTCACTTGGCGGCGTTATTGTCTTCGGAGCACGAGGTTGTCGCTGTTTATACCCAGCCAGATCGCCCAGCAGGTCGTGGTAAAAAACTCACAGCAAGTCCAGTTAAAAACATTGCGCTTGAGCATGACATCCCGGTTTATCAGCCCGTCAATTTCAAATCTGATGAGGCAAAACAAGAGCTAAAAGATCTTAACGCTGACATCATGGTTGTCGTGGCATACGGTCTACTGCTTCCTCAAGCCGTTCTGGATACACCAAAGCTTGGCTGTATCAACGTGCATGGTTCGATCTTGCCTCGCTGGCGCGGTGCGGCGCCGATTCAACGTTCTATTTGGGCGGGCGATGCAGAAACTGGTGTTACCATCATGCAGATGGATATCGGCCTTGATACCGGCGACATGCTAAAGATCGCAACGCTTCCGATTGAAGCCACCGACACCAGCGCGACTATGTACGATAAGCTCGCCGAGTTGGGCCCTGAAGCTTTGGTTGATTGTCTTGGCGATATCGCGTCAGGCAATGCCAACCCGGTAAAACAGGACGATGAGCAAGCCAATTACGCCAGCAAACTGAGCAAAGACGAAGCCAAGATTGATTGGTCTCAAGATGCCGCGTTTATTGAGCGCTGCATTCGTGCATTTAACCCGTGGCCAATGAGTTTCTTCTCTGTTGGAGAGAACAACATCAAGGTTTGGCAATCGCGCGTTGAAGCGAATGCGACAGACGCCAAACCGGGGACTATTCTTAAGGCTGATAAAACAGGAATTTACGTCGCAACAGGCAAAGACACCTTGGTTCTGGAGCAGATTCAGATCCCAGGCAAAAAAGCCATGTCAGTGAGTGATGTTCTTAATTCCAAAGCTAGCTGGTTTGAAGTCGGTAGTATCCTAGGATAACGATACCTACCGCGTACGATATTTAGGGCCAGTACTGACCAGTACGGGCCCTAGTTTGTTTTCATAGCAACACAATTTTAGGTAACTAACATGAACGTTCGCGCTGTCGCGGCTAATATCCTTTTCCAAGTGGTTGATAAAGGCCAATCGTTATCGAGTGCTCTTCCATTGGGTCAGCAGCAGGTGAAACCTCGCGACCAAGCACTGCTACAAGAGATCTGCTTTGGTGCACTTCGAATCTTGCCTCGTCTTGAATCTGTCGCCTCCGAATTAATGGATAAACCCCTAAAAGGCAAACAGCGCGTATTTCATCATTTGATTTTGGTCGGACTCTACCAAATCGGTCATATGCGTATTCCTGCGCACGCCGCGGTTGGTGAGACAGTGGAAGCAACCAAAGCGCTCAAAGGCCCAAGACTGCGCGGCTTGATTAATGCGGTACTGCGTAACTACCAGCGCAATCAAGAAGAGCTAGACCAAAAATCGGTAAGCCACAACGCAGGTAAATATGGTCATCCAAGTTGGCTGCTGAAGCTGCTGCAACAGAGCTACCCTGAGCAGTGGGAGAGCATTGTTGAAGCCAACAACATGAAGGCGCCTATGTGGCTGCGCGTGAACCACCAGCACCTACCTCGTGATGACTATCAGGCACTTCTCAAAAATGAAGGCATAGATTCCACCTCTCACCCAGAAGCGCAAGATGCCCTAAAATTGGCCGCGCCTTGCGATGTGACCAAATTACCAGGTTTTGAGAAGGGTTGGGTCTCAGTTCAAGATGCGGCGGCACAGCTATCGATTAACTATCTACAGCCACAAGATGGCGAGCTGATCCTAGACTGCTGCGCAGCCCCAGGCGGCAAGACTGCACATATCCTAGAGCGCACCAAAGAGAGTCAAGTGGTCGCGATTGATTGTGACGAAACTCGTCTAAAGCGTGTTCATGACAACCTAAAACGTCTGAATCTTCAGGCGAAGGTCGTCTGTGGAGATGCAAGAACGCCACAAGAATGGTGGCAAGGCGAGCAGTTCGATCGCATCTTATTGGATGCACCGTGTTCGGCAACAGGCGTTATTCGCCGCCACCCCGACATTAAATGGCTGCGCCGCGCTGACGACATTGAAGCACTCGCTAAGTTACAACGCGAAATCTTTGATGCTATGTGGCAGCAATTGAAAGTAGGCGGTACCTTGGTTTATGCGACATGCTCTATCACGCCGCAAGAAAACAGAGACCAAGTGATTGCTTTCTTGGCTCGTACGGCAAATGCCAAGCTTATCGGCTCAGATAAAGAGAACCCTGGACGTCAGATTCTTCCGGGTGAGCACGATATGGATGGCTTCTATTACGCTGTTCTACAAAAGACGCAGTAATCGACCATTAGATAGTGAACTTAAAAATCAATAGCATGCTAACTTATTGATGGCTATGCTATTGGCGTAATGAGTTTATAAAAAACAGAAGAGCGAAATGTTATGAAAATCATCATTCTTGGAGCTGGTCAAGTTGGTGGCACCCTAGCGGAGAACCTCGTTGGTGAAAACAACGATATTACTATCGTCGACCGCGACAGCGACCGCCTAAGAGAGCTGCAAGATAAGTATGATTTGCGCGTGGTGAATGGTTACGCCTGTCACCCAGACGTTTTAAGAGAGGCCGGCGCACAAGATGCTGACATGTTGGTCGCGGTGACCAACATGGACGAAACCAACATGGCAGCCTGTCAGGTCGCGTTCTCGCTCTTCAATACACCAAACCGCGTGGCACGTATTCGCTCTCGTGAGTACCTGATCGAAAAAGAGAGCCTGTTTAACTCGGGTGCTATCCCTGTTGACCACCTTATCGCGCCAGAAGAACTCGTTACCAGCTACATCGAACGACTGATCCAATACCCAGGTGCATTGCAAGTGGTCAGTTTTGCCGATGAGCGAGTTAGTTTGGTCGCGGTTAAAGCTTACTACGGCGGCCCGTTGGTTGGTAATGCGCTGTCTACATTGCGTGAGCACATGCCACACATTGACACCCGCGTAGCAGCAATATTCCGTCAAGGGCGACCAATCCGTCCTCAGGGTACCACCATCATTGAAGCTGATGACGAAGTATTCTTTGTCGCGGCAAGTAACCACATACGCTCGGTCATGAGTGAGCTACAGCGTCTAGAAAAGCCGTATCGCCGTATCATGATTGTGGGTGGTGGTAATATCGGTGCCAGCCTCGCTAAACGTCTAGAGCAAACCTACAGCGTTAAACTGATTGAACGCAGCTATCAGCGCGCTGAAAAACTTTCTGAAGAATTAGAAAACACCATCGTATTCTGCGGTGATGCCGCTGACCAAGAGCTGCTTGCCGAAGAAAACATCGATCAAGTCGATGTGTTTATTGCCCTCACCAACGAAGATGAAACCAACATCATGTCAGCTATGCTGGCGAAGAAAATGGGCGCTAAGAAGGTGATGGTACTGATCCAGCGTGGCGCCTACGTGGACTTGGTACAAGGCGGTACCATTGATGTGGCGATTTCACCGCAACAAGCCACGATTTCGGCGCTACTGACACACGTTCGCCGCGCTGACATCGTTAACGTTTCGTCACTACGTCGCGGCGCAGCCGAGGCCATCGAAGCCGTTGCACATGGTGACGAAACCACCTCCAAAGTAGTTGGCAAAGCCATCGGCGATATCAAACTACCACCTGGTACCACCATTGGCGCCGTTGTGCGCGGTGAAGAAGTACTGATTGCCCATGACCGAACCATTATCGAACAGGACGACCACGTGGTGATGTTCTTGGTTGATAAGAAATACGTGCCTGATGTTGAGGCATTGTTCCAGCCGAGCGCGTTCTTCTTGTAAGGCAATTTTATGGTTAACGCCCGCCCGGTCTCGTTCGTTATAGGGTTAGTACTCTCTAAACTCGCCCTATTCATGTACGTACCGACATTGGTCGCCTTCTTTACGGGTACTGATGGCTTCCTCGATTTTGGTCTAGCGGTCATCATTACCCATGTTGCGGCATTCTTGTGTCTATCTATAGGCCGAACCAAACACTTTAAGCTTGGTGTTCGAGATATGTTCTTGATCACCAGTTTAGTGTGGACCATTGCCAGCGCTTTCGCGGCGCTGCCCTTCGTATTCATCAACCACATCAGCTTTACCGATGCCTACTTCGAAACCATGTCAGGTATCACGACAACAGGCTCTACCGTACTCAGTGGCCTAGACACTATGGCACCGAGTATTTTGTTGTGGCGATCCATCTTGCAATGGCTTGGCGGTATTGGCTTTATCGTTATGGCGGTGGCGGTGCTCCCCATGCTCAACGTGGGTGGTATGAGGCTGTTCCAAACCGAGTCTTCCGATTGGTCAGATAAGAGCAGTCCACGCGCCAAGACCGTCGCGAAAAACATCGTTGTGGTGTACCTAGTGCTAACTGGGCTGTGTCTGCTCGGCTATCTCGCCACTGGAATGAACCTTTTTGATGCCATCAACCACTCCTTTACCACCCTATCCACCGGAGGATACTCAACCTCTGACGGCTCAATGAATCATTTCTCACAGGGCTCACATTGGGTTGGTACCGTGTTTATGTTCTTAGGTGGTCTGCCATTCCTGCTTTTTGTTGCCGCACTGTCTAAGCGAGATCCTAGAGTGCTCTTGAATGATGCACAGGTAAGAGGCTTCGGTTATCTATTTCTAGTCTCCAGCTCCGTCGTTGCGCTTTGGCTGTTTATTGAAGATGGCTATACACTCGCCGATGCCTTCCGCGTATCCATGTTCAATATCGTCTCTGTCGTCACCACCACTGGATTTGGACTGGAAGATTTCACCGCTTGGGGACCGCTCCCATCCGTGGTCTTTGCCTTTATGATGATGGTCGGTGCCTGCTCAGGCTCGACATCCGGTGGTATCAAAATCTTTCGTTTTCAGATTGCGGTGACTCTGCTTCACAAGCAGATGATGAAGCTTATCCACCCTTCAGGCGTGTTTGTTCAACGATACAATCAAAGGCCAGTAAACGACGACATCGTCCGTTCGGTTGTCGCCTTTGGGTTGATGTTCTTTGTGACCATTATCGTGCTGGCAGGCGCACTCAGTGCCATGGGACTGGATCCAGTGACTAGTATCTCTGGCGCGATAACGGCCGTTGCCAACGTGGGCCCAGGAATGGGATCGGTAATTGGTCCAACAGGAAACTTTGCCCCTCTACCGGATGCCGCTAAGTGGTTACTCAGCTTTGGCATGCTGATGGGACGCCTAGAAATCCTGACCCTAATCGTATTGTTCTTCCCTGCGTTCTGGCGCCGCTAAGCATTTTGACGGAGCGCTAAACAGGCTCTACGTACCAATAGACGGCGAAGAAGTGACACGCCGCGCCACCGAGCACAAATAGATGCCAAATAGCATGATTGTAAGGAATGCGCTTATTGGCGTAGAACACCACACCGAGCGTGTAAATCGCGCCACCAGCAGCCAGAAGAATCAAACCGGATGGGTCGAGATGTTTGGCAAGCTGGTAAATCACGATCAGCGACAGCCATCCCATCACCAAATAAGTAATCAATGATGCGCGTTTAAATCGATACACGAAGAACAGCTTCATAATGATGCCTATCACGGCCAACGCCCAAATCACGATCATCAATCCCACCGCGAGAGGCGTCCTCAGGCTGACAAGCATAAATGGGGTGTAGCTGCCGGCGATAAGCAAGAAAATGGCGCAATGATCAAAGGTCTTGAGCCAGCGCTTACTGCTTGGGTTTGGGATGGAGTGATACAGCGTTGATGCGAGAAATAAGGTAATCATGCTACCACCATATAAGCTCATGCTGGTGATGGTCATGACGTCGGCACCTGCTGCCAGCGATCGCTGCAGCAGCATTATCAATCCGATAATAGAAAGGATAACGCCAATGCCGTGGGTAACACTGTTTGCCCACTCTTCACGTAGACTGTAATTAGAAGTGATCGTCGACATTGAGCATACTCTCATTTTCGCCAGAAAATCAGAGTATGCCACATTCAGCGAACATGTGTTAGCTCAAACTTAGGTGGTTTGCTCTAGATAATCGAGGACTTGTTTTCCAGCCTCTTCACCTGACAGGGAACTTAGCAATGTCAATTCTCGTTTCAGTTGACCTAGACCAATCAAGCTAGAGAGCATACCTTTCACTCCCTCTTTGTTGCGGTCAATCTCAAACCACAGCTTTAGCTCATCTTCGCTTCGATAGGCGATGATCTCGAGCTCACGCCAGCGTCCGTGATAAGGTCCTGTGGTTGGCACAAACTCAAACTCTTGAACAAAGGGCATCGCAAAGCCCTTAGCTGCCTCACATTCAACCTGACGAATGCGCAGCCCTTGGTCTTCAAGTGCGACGAAGATGCCATCAATCAAAGGATCGGGGCGAACGGTCAGCATGTCTTTGTCTTGAGGGTCCGCCGCCATAGCGATATCCAAACCGGTTTCCAACCAGACTCGAGAATCACCAATCGTCACGGGCGTGTTCCAAGGCACATCTAGCTCGACATCAAAGTCACGGGTTTCCCCGGGCTCGATGGTAAAGGCGTATGGAAGCGTCCACGATTGCAACTCGTAGGTCTTGGAGACTTTCTTTTTAGGGACGCCATGGTGGTTACTGTTGTCGTTTTGATTCTGAGCCACTTCATCAATATAGCGACAACACAGTTTAAGCTTGATGTTATCAACCGTTTGCGCCGTTTTACCGCCATACACATGGATGGTCACTTTTGCCGTTTCCCCTGGATGAAGAAACTCTTGATGTAGGACAGAGTCAACTTTGGCCGCCCCTATCCCAAAACTTGCTAAGGTTTTTTTGAAAAAAGACATACTTACTTCCCTTTATAACCAAAGACACTGTTAGTGTTGTATCGTAAATCTGCCGAGAAAACAAACGATATGCGCACAGAGTCGGTGAAGAAAAATTAACCACTTTTTTTATGGGATCTATCGAATATACCGAAGCTTACTGCTATTCTATGCGTGGTGTGCATGCACACCGTAATTCCTGATTACTTATTTGGAGTGGCATTAGTCAAAAAAGAGCGACATTGGGTGTCTATTCAGTGTTTCTCATAAGTAGTCAGGCCAACTATTTGGCAACGGAATTGCCTGACTTGTTAGGTTACAACAATATGCGCCCAACACCCGTCAGGTTCTCGCACTCAGTACATCGCAGTGCGTCAATGCGTCGTCGCAGTGGTTTTGTCTCTGCTCCTGTCGCGAAAAAAGTCGCTCCTTCAATGACCCTCGTTGAGCAAGGTGTCCGAATGACATCAACGCCAACACGCGTTGTTAAAGCAGCTTAATAAAAAGCGCAGTCTGTCTGCGCTTTTTTTTGCCTTCCATTTCACCACATATTGGTATTCTCAATGAACTTTGATACTTTTACTCAAAAATACCTATAAATTTTGTGGAGAAAGTTATGAAGTGTCACCGCGTCAACGAACTAATCGAGCTCATTCACCCTGAATGGCAAAAAGATTCTGATCTTAACTTGTTGGAATTCCTAGTGAAGCTTGCTAATGAAGCGGGCTATGATGGCAAACTGGAAGAATTGACCGACGATGTACTCATCTATCACCTAAAGATGCGTAACAGTAAAAAAGACGAAATGATCCCAGGCCTTGCCAAAGACCAAGAGGATGATTTCAAGACAGCTTTGCTCAAGGCTCGCGGCATCATCAAATAACGAATAGTTATAAAAACGATCCTCTAAGGGTCGTTTTTTATATGAGCCTTGGCTAATTTTGTTGTTAAAGGTTGATAGCCTTAAAGAAATGAAATTGTTATCAGGGTTATAATCCTTGGGTTTTCATACTGCGTACTGAATAAAACTGCCACATAAAATGGCATGGCGTCGTACACAGTCAATGCAATGTCGGAATAGATAGAGTGCGTCCGAAACGCACCGTCAGCCCAAGAAGGACACTCAACAATGAGTCAGGATAAAATCGACGTAAAGGATGTAACACCCAAAACGTTCAACCCCAAAACCCACAAAGGCAACGGCGACAGATTCAACCCAAGCAATCGAATCTATGTACGCGAAAGCAAAGGTACCTTTCAAAAACTCAGACGCTACGGTGGCTGGTTCTTACTCGTACTGTTTGCCATCATTCCATGGATCCCCTATGGCGAGAGACAAGCGGTACTGCTCGATATCGGTAATCAGCAGTTTAACTTCTTTGGTACCACCCTTTACCCGCAAGATCTCACCCTACTCGCTCTGCTATTTATGGTCGCGGCCTTTGGTCTGTTCTTTATCACCACCTTTCTAGGTCGCGTCTGGTGTGGCTACTTATGCCCGCAAACTGTGTGGACCTTTATGTACATCTGGTTTGAAGAAAAACTGGAAGGCAGCGCGAACAAACGCCGCAAGCAAGATAGCGGAAAGCTTACCGGTAACCTTATTGCTCGCAAAGGTCTCAAACATGCCGCTTGGATTGCGATTGCCCTTGCCACCGGCTTTACCTTTACCGGCTATTTTGTACCGATTGGGCCTCTAGTCAGCGACTTCTTCACCTTCAATGCCAGTTTTTGGCCAGTTTTTTGGGTCGTGTTCTTCGCCGCGTGTACCTACGCTAATGCTGGCTGGATGCGCTCTATTATGTGTATCCACATGTGCCCGTACGCTCGCTTCCAGTCGGCGATGTTCGACAAAGACACCTTTATCGTCGGTTACGATACTAAGCGCGGTGAAAAGCGTGGACCTCGCTCTCGCAAAGCCGATCCCAAGCAGCTTGGCTTAGGCGACTGTATCGACTGCGATCTGTGTGTACAAGTTTGTCCAACGGGTATCGATATTCGCGATGGTCTGCAATACGAATGTATTAACTGCGGCGCCTGTATCGACGCTTGTGACAAGACCATGGACCGCATGGGCTACGACAAAGGGCTGATTAGCTACACCACTGAACATAGACTCTCAGGTAAACACACCAAAGTCATGCGACCAAAACTGCTCGGCTATGGCGCGGTATTGCTGGTCATGGTGGGGCTGTTCTTTGCGCAAGTCTCTGCAGTAGATCCAGCAGGCTTGAGTGTCCTTCGCGACCGTAACCAATTGTTCCGCGTCAACAGTGACGGTTTGGTCGAGAACACCTACACCTTAAAGGTCATCAACAAAACACAGCAAGAGCAGCAATATACTTTGAGCGTCTCTGGTTTAGAAGGGGCAACCTGGTATGGCAGACAAACCATCACCGTTGAGCCAGGTGAGGTGTACAACCTGCCGATGAGTCTGGGTGCAAATCCTGATGAGCTAAGTTCACCTGTCTCAACAATTCAGTTTATACTGAGCGACAGTAATGACTTCTCCGTACAAGTGGAGAGTCGATTTATCAAAAAGCTCTAGCTCGCTAGCAGCACGACATAATAGGAAAAGGCTCGGCAACGAGCCTTTTTTATCATCACGATGACAGATACTGCGTTCAACTTCGATGCCCTGACACCCGATTTCATGTGGTACGCCCTTGAAAGTATTGGAGTCAGAGCCGAATCCGGTCTACTTCCCCTCAATAGCTACGAAAACCGTGTTTATCAGTTCACTGATGAAGAACGCCGACGCTATGTGGTGAAGTTTTATCGCCCTCAACGCTGGACACACGCACAGATCCAAGAAGAGCACGATTTTGCTCATGAACTACTGGAGCATGAAGTGCCAGTCTCTGCACCACTCATTATCAACGGACAGTCGATTCATGAGTATCAAGGCTACCTATTCACCCTGTTTGCGAGCGAAGGCGGCAGACAATTCGAGGTCGATAACCTTGAGCAGATTGAATGGGTGGGACGCTTCCTTGGTCGTATTCATAAAGTCGGTGCAAGCAAGCCATTTGAACACCGCCCGACCATAGGTCTGGACGAGTATCTGTACCAGCCTCGCACCCTTCTGCAAAATTCGAGCTTTATCCCCACGCATCTAGAGAACGCCTTCTTTAGTGATTTGGACATGCTTATTAATCAGATTGAAGCGCATTGGCAACCCACTGAGACCATTAGGCTGCATGGCGATTGTCACCCAGGCAACATTCTATGGCGTGATGGTCCAATGTTCGTCGACCTCGACGATGCGCGTAACGGACCTGCGGTTCAGGACCTGTGGATGCTGCTCAATGGTGACCGTCAGGACAAACTGATGCAACTCGACGTGTTATTGGAGGGGTATCAAGAATTCAGCGACTTACCTAGCAGTCAATTGAAACTTATTGAGCCTTTACGCGGTCTACGTATGGTGCACTACATGGCATGGCTAGCCAAGCGCTGGCATGATCCTGCGTTTCCGCTCGCGTTTCCTTGGTTCAACGACGCCAAATATTGGGAAGGCCAGGTACTGGGGTTTAAGGAGCAAATTGCCGCTCTTAACGAAAAGCCACTTTCATTGCAGCCGCAGTGGTGACAAACTAGTCGAAATCCATCAATAGGATTGAGTTATACACATGGAGAAAATAATGAAAAAAATCATCGCACTTTTTGCGACGCTACTCGTCAGCCTAAGCGTCAGTGCCGCACAGTTCCAAGAAGGCACTCACTATAAAGTGTTGGAGCTAGAAAAGTCGTCTAAGCCTGTCGTCACCGAGTTCTTCTCATTCTATTGCCCACACTGTAATAGCTTTGAGCCTATCATTGCTCAGTTGAAGAAAAAGATCCCTGCTGACGCGAAATTCCAAAAGAACCACGTCTCTTTTATGGGTGGTAACATGGGTATGTCGATGAGCAAGGCTTACGCGACCATGATTGCACTTAAAGTCGAAGACAAGATGGTGCCAGTGATGTTCCGCCGTATCCATGACCTAAACCAACCACCAAGAAACGATGAAGAGCTTCGCCAGATCTTCCTTGATGAAGGTGTTGATGCGAAGAAATTCGACTCAGCATTCAAAGGTTTTGCTGTTGATTCAATGGTGCGCCGCTTTGACAAACAGTTCAAAGACAGTGGCTTATCAGGTGTTCCAGCGGTTGTGGTGAACAATAAATATCTAGTGGAATCTGGAAGTATCCAGTCTCTGGATGAGTATTTTGAGCTGGTTAACTTCCTACTGAAGAAGTAACCCTAGCGTCGAAATAACGAATGTAGAAAAAACCGAGCCCAGTCAACACTGAAGGCTCGGTTTTTTTTATTTGCGATGAACCTCTTTCAGCGCCTCATCTTTTTCTTGCCAGACCTCTCCCAGCCATTGCTGGAAGCGACGTTTGTATGGCTTGTCATTAAAGTAATCGCCGCGGACATTCTCGTCGACGGGTAAGGTTCGCACCTTAACCACGATCTTAGTCATGTTACCCATCAACGCTGCCTTAAAAGGCTCAACACGGTTCTCTGGGTAGGCGAGTGTCACATCGATAATGCTATCAAACTGTTCGCCCATCGCGGCCAGTGTGTAAGCTATGCCACCCGATTTAGGCTGCAGTAAGTGCTCGAAGCCTGCTTTGCTGCGTTTTTGCTTTTCAGGCGTAAAACGAGTCCCTTCAACATAGTTCACAACCGTTGTTGGGGTATCCTTAAACTTGGCGCATGAGCGGCGGGTGGTTTCCAAATCTTGACCACGTTTCTCTGGGTGCTTAATCAAATACTCGCGAGAATAGCGCTTCATAAAGGGCATATTCAGCGCCCAACACGCCATCCCCACGAATGGCACATACAGCAGTTGCTGTTTAAGGAAAAACTTTGGCATTGGAATACGGTCTTTAAACACGCTGCACAGGACGACGATATCAGTCCAGCTAAGGTGATTGCTGATCATCAGATACCAGCCATCTTTTTTCAGCAATTCTATGCCTTCAATATCCCATTCGAGCTTTGGATTCACCAAATGCAGTATGCCGTGGTTTATGGTTGCCCACAGCCACATAAACTTGTTTGCCAGCGAGGTACACAGTGCCTGAATAGGCTTAAACGGCAACACCAGTTTGATCAACCCAAAACCCAAGATTGGGATAGAGCAAAATGCCGTGTTGAGAATGACGAGCGACGAACTCATTACAAAAATTAGGTATCCAAGCATATCTAACGTTCTATGAAGTATTTGTAACAGTTTTATGGCGGTTAATTGTACAAGGGGAAAAGCCCCACGCAACGATTAATTTATTGGTCTGATTTGTGTTGTAACTTGCAAAAAACAATCTTATTCTGAACCAATAACATAACATAAACATATAATTACAACCGTTACCTCGATATTCAGAATGTGATAAGGAACCGTTATGAAAAGGGCATGGAGTGTCTTAGCAGTGTCACTGAGTGTTGTCTCTCATGGTGCAGTGGCTAAATTAGGAGAAAGTAATGGCTTTAGTGGCGAGATAGCAATAAACGCCGCTTACGCCAGTAAAACGTCAAATCTCACCAATACCGATGATGAGTTCCGTACCTACAATGGGGGACAGCAAGAAAATAGCAGCGCGCTCGTTCTCCCTCTAGGTAACGTTCAATACACGTGGGGCTCACGCTCCAACCATCAAGTTTTCTTAGGTACCTCTCGAGCAGACGTAGCAGTAGGTACTCTTGCGCTAGAAACAGGCTATCGCTATCAGTTTCAAGGTGGCACCAAGTGGAGTCTAGCAGTACTCCCAACCATTCTTGAAGGCGAAGTTTGGCAAGACCCATACCTCCTCAATACCGCGCGAAACACCACGGATGAGAAAGGTACCGCCTACCGTATGCAGATCGATAATATCGCCGGTTCTCTGTTTAGTCTCGACCTAGCTTACGGTAAACGCGAACTGGATTCAGAGCTATCCGGCTCGGGAGCGGGCTTAAGCGCTGAAGAAATGGCAACGCTGGACCGTAACGCTGATATCTTCTACGGCAAGTTCAAGATGATGCTACCGATCAATCGAGGCGTTCTGTTGTTCCCGGCACTGATTTACACCCAGCAAGATGCCAATGGCAGCGCGATGAAGAGCAATACCTATGGTGCTGAAGTGTCTTCCTTCATCTCGGCAGGAAATCACCAATTTGCCTTCACTGTAACCTACTTGAATCGTCAGTATGACGGTGCCAACCCAGTGTTTGATGACGTCACTCGCAAAGATGATGAGTGGAAAGCCTTCTTGGCCTATGAGTACCCAGGCATCTTTTACTCAGACAACCTCTCATTGGTTGCTTTCGGTGGTATCAACAACAGCAGTTCAAACATCGAGTTCTATGACTCCAAAGATTGGATTACGTCTGTTGGTCTAAACTGGGAATTCTAATAGAAGCTCGCCCAAAGCATTAAAGCAACCGATATATGGCTTAGCAAGATGTGTTGTTAAGCCATTTTTTGTCGTTAAAGTATCCGCACTAAATATAGGTGTACGTGATGAGCGTGCCTTTTTCTGACGGATATAGTATGACGATAAGTAAGCCTCTTCTCTGCGCCACTCTGCTGGTAGTGTTCTCCCATTCAGTATCGGCGGCTCTTGCACCCGAGAGCGGGTTTAGCGGAGAGATATCCATCAGTAGTGCGCAGGTTGGTGATAAGTCGAATCTTGTCGCAAGCTTAGATCCAAAAATCAGCGCCTCGCAAGAAGCCTATGATGATTTTTGGATGCCACTTGGCATGGTGAAATACACCTATGGTGCTCAGCGTGACAAAGAGTGGTTTGTCGGTACATCTCGAGACGACATCGCAGTCGGTACCTTTGTGCTCGAAGGTGGCTATCGCCAGCAATTGCAAGACGGCTCCATTTGGAGTGCCTCTTATCTCCCTACCGTGATTGGTGAGCCCATCTGGAAAAACCCTTACGTCGGTGCCGATCAGCTCGAAGAGACCGAAGCAAAGGGCGAAGCCTATCGCCTACAAATAGAGAATATTGCAGGCTCATTGTTTACCCTTGATATGGCTTACGGCAACCGCGAGGTAACCGACGAAAGCTCCGCCGCCAACCTAACAAACAACCTGTCGAGTCAATACGACCGTAACAGCGACATGTACTACGTTAAAGGCTCTTACACCCTATCGATGAGCAACGCTTGGACGCTGTTTCCCTCACTGATTTACCTCCTCGATGACGCCAAAGGCGAAGCGCTTAACAACCAAGGTGTGGGCAGCGAACTTACCGCTTTGTTTGTTCATAAAAACCATAGCATTGCCGCAACCATGAGCTACATGAATCACGAATATCGTGGTAGCAATGCGATATTCGAGCAGTCTGGTCGTATCGACGACAAGTACAGTGCATTTCTTGCCTATGAGTACCTGTCGCTAGGAAACATTGAGTCCCTATCGCTGATCTCGCTCTCTGGCTACAACGCGACAGACTCCTCAATCGCCTTCTATGACTCCGCAGATTGGATCACCTCTATTGGTATGAACTTCGCGTTTTAACTACACCGCTTGCGCAGTAAGCTGCTTGAGCAATCTGTCCATGGCGCGATAGCCTAGCGCCTCTGCAATATGAGCTCTCTGTATGTTGGGCTCATTGGCAAGGTCAGCAATGGTTCGCGCCACCTTGATAATACGATGATACGCGCGAATCGATAGACCTAAGCGATGCAGAGCATTCTCCAAAAACTCGGCATCAGCTTTTTCTAATCGGCAGTAGTGCTCGATTTCGCGACTTTGCAACAGGGCATTGACCTTACCACTTCGCGATAGCATGTTCTCTCTGGCAACCAACACACGCTGCTTAACCACTTGCGTGGTTTCTCCCCTATCGCCACCTTCCGCCAAGGTCCCTTTGGGCAGTGAAGGTATCTCGATAGACATATCGAACCTATCCAGCAGCGGTCCGGATAGTCGACTCAGATAACGAAGAATGAGCTGCGGATTGGTTCTGGCTTGATTGCCTTCGTAGTAGCCTGTAGGGCTCGGGTTTAGTGCACCAACAAGCTGAAATCTCGCTGGGAAACGCGTTTTTCCTTGGGCGCGAGAAATGATGATCTCACCAGACTCTAGTGGCTCACGAAGTGAATCCAGCACTTTACGCTCAAACTCCGGCATCTCGTCTAAGAAAAGCAGCCCGTTGTGCGCCAGCGAGATTTCTCCGGGTCTTGGAATAGATCCGCCACCAACCAACGCGGCCATTGAACTGGAATGATGGGGCGCTCGAAAAGGCCTGGTTTTCCAGTTACTCTCGTTGATCTCTTGTTGAGTTAACGAAGCGACAGAGGCGGTTTCCATCGCTTCTTCTTCACTCATCTCCGGCAGCAAGTCACACAGGCGAGAAGCGAGCATGGTCTTACCGGTTCCCGGTGGTCCCAAGAACAATAGATTATGATTACCTGCCGCTGCGATCTCTAATGCACGTTTACCCTGCTGCTGACCAATAATATCTTGAAGATCGCGCGTTTTAGCGCAAGATGGCGCTCGCGCTTCACTGGTCACTAAAGAAAGCGTCTGCTGCCCCATCAGATAACTGCACACATCCAATAGTGAGGAGGCAGATTTGTGGTTCTCTTTGCCCACGAGCGCTGCTTGGTCGCCATTGTCTTCTGGTACAAGCAAGCAGCGCTGCGCTTTGTTGGCGGCGAGCGCGGCAGGTAGCACACCTTTCACCGATCTTAGCTCCCCTGACAACGCCAGTTCACCGACCAGCTCATGTGCCAGCAGCTTATCGTGTGGCAGTTGGTCGGACGCAGCGAGTATTCCTAACGCTATCGGTAAATCAAACCGCCCTCCCTCTTTAGGCAGATCCGCAGGGGCGAGATTAACCGTAATTCTTTTTGGCAGGAAACTCGAAGCGAGAATTGATGATGGCGCTGCGAACTCTGTCCTTAGATTCTTTTACGGTTGTCTCGGGAAGTCCTACCAGTGTAAAGCCTGGCATGCCATTACTGATGTGCACTTCCACCGTCACCAAAGGTGCCTCCACACCAACACTGGCACGGCTATAAATAATAGATAATCCCATAGAATCCCTTTTTTTATTCCGACTTCTCTTTGTTGGACGGTTAAAAGTCAGATTTTTATATATACCCCATGTTATATCTCGACATTTAATGCTGAGTAAATGTGAAGAAAGTATGATTTTTTGCTTGTCAGCTAACAGAAATTTGTGATACCACTAGTGACGCAAACAATTTCGTTAGACACAACGCAACGATTAATAAACAAGATAATGACTTTTAACGCACACTCTCACACTCTGATTAGCCTGATTATTGTGGTCCTGATTGGTACCGCACGGGGGCATGTGGGCGTTAAATAACCACAAGATTTTAAAAACCCCCGCACTGAAAAGTCCGGGGGTTTTTTTACAAACTCATATTAGTAATTTGATAGTGATCACTCATTGAAGGCCAACTGGCTGAGATGACAGGAAGAATGGAGCACAACATGTGCAAGCGAACGACAAATCGTCACGATAAGCGTGGCACTCAAGGAGGCTATAATGACAGGTGCTGAATTAGTTGTAGCCGCATTGAAGCAGCAAGGTATTGAGACCGTGTTTGGTTACCCTGGGGGAGCCATCATGCCAATCTACGATGCCTTGTATGACGGTGGTGTGGAACATATCCTTTGCCGACACGAACAAGGCGCTGCAATGGCAGCCATCGGAATGGCAAGAGCCACCAAAGATGTTGCTGTTTGCATGGCAACCTCAGGCCCCGGAGCCACCAACCTTGTTACCGGCCTTGCCGACGCTTTCCCTTGATTCTATCCCTCTCGTTGCTATCACTGGCCAAGTTGCTAGTTCACATATCGGTACTGATGCCTTCCAAGAAATGGATGTGATCGGTATGTCTCTCTCGTGTACCAAACACAGCTACCTCGTGACTGACATCAACGAACTCGCTCCCACTCTAGCCGAAGCATTTGAAGTTGCTAAAACAGGCAGACCTGGTCCTGTCATCGTTGATATCGCCAAAGATGTCCAACTTGCTAATGCTCCGGTGGACGTGCTTCCTCCATTTACACCACCTGCAATCCCGGTTGCTGATGAGCAGCAGGTAAAACGCGCGCAGCAGTTGCTTGATGAAAGCTCTCGTCCGGTGCTGTATGTCGGTGGTGGTGTTCAGCTTGCCAATGCGACCGAGTCGGTTCGCGAGTTCCTTCGCATCAACCCAATGCCAAGCGTCAGCACGCTAAAAGGTCTTGGTACGATTGACCGCCACGACCCTCACTATCTAGGCATGCTTGGTATGCACGGCACCAAAGCCGCGAACTTGGTGGTGCAAGAGTGTGACCTGCTCATCGTAGTCGGCGCACGCTTTGACGACCGCGTGACCGGTAAGCTAGATACGTTTGCACCGCACGCGAAGGTGATTCACATCGATATCGATGCGGCAGAATTCAATAAGCTTCGCGAGGCACATGCGGCGCTACGTGGTGACATCAATGCGATCTTGCCTCAGCTTGAGCTATCAAAAGACATCAACGCATGGGCGCATCACAGTGAAAGCCTGCGCAGCGGCTTCAAATGGCGCTATGACCACCCAGGTGATCTGATTTTTGCCCCGCTGCTGCTAAAACAGCTGTCGGACATGATGCCTGAGAATTCCATCGTCTCTACCGACGTTGGTCAGCATCAGATGTGGGCTGCTCAGCACATTCAACCAAGACTGCCTGAGAACTTTATTACCTCAGCGGGTCTCGGCACTATGGGCTTTGGTCTGCCTGCGGCGATGGGCGCGGCAGTTGGGCGTCCTGATGACCAATCAGTGCTGATTACCGGTGACGGCTCATTCATGATGAACGTTCAAGAGCTCGGTACACTTAAACGCCGCCAGATCCCAGTGAAAATTGTACTGTTAAATAACCAACGTCTTGGTATGGTAAGACAGTGGCAGTCACTGTTCTTCGACGGCAGACATAGTGAAACGATTCTGGATGACAACCCAGATTTCGTCATGCTTGCTAAAGCCTTTGATATTCCAGGCAAGACCATCACGCGCAAAGAAGAAGTCGAGCCAGCACTGAAAGAGATGCTGGAGTCAAAGACCTCTTACATGCTGCACGTGCTGATCGATGAAGAAGAAAACGTATGGCCTTTGGTTCCACCAGGTGCCTCAAATAGTGACATGTTGGAGAATACCTAATGGACAGATATCTACTAGACATCAAAGCCGATGACAAACCTGTCTTGCTTGAGCGCGTATTGCGCGTGATTCGCCACCGTGGCTTTATCATCAAACAAGTGGCCGCCACTCAAAACCATGAGAGTAAGATTGCCAGTGTTGAGATCATCGTAGACAGCGATCGCCCGATCACTACCTTGATCAACCAGATTGAAAAGCTTTGGGATATTCGTACCGTCGAGGTAACAGAGCTTAAACACAACGAACTGACCAATCACAACCTACAAGAACAAAGTGCATAAGGAAGGAATGCTAAATGGCTAAAAGTACAGCAGATTTTATTTGGTTTAATGGTGAGATGGTTCCATGGGCAGAGGCGAATGTACACGTCTTAACCCACGCAATGCACTATGGCACATCGGTTTTTGAAGGGGTTCGCTGTTACAACACGCCAAAAGGGCCTGTGGTATTCCGTCACCCTGAGCACGCTAAACGTCTAAAAGATTCTGCAAAAATTTATCGCTTCCCAATTCCTTTTACCGAAGAAGAAATCATGGAGGCGACGCGCGAAACGCTACGTCAAAACAAGCTGGAGTCCGCGTATATCCGTCCACTTGGCTTTGTTGGTAATGTCGGCCTAGGTGTTTGTCCACCAGAAGGTACGGTGATGGACCTTATCATCGCTGCTTTCCCATGGGGCTCTTACCTAGGTGAAGAAGCACTAGCAAACGGTGTAGATGCGATGATTTCTAGCTGGAACCGCGCCGCACCTAACACGATTCCGACGGCTGCGAAAGCCGGTGGTAACTACCTATCATCGCTTCTTGTTGGCGGTGAAGCCCGTCGTCATGGTTATGATGAAGGCATCGCACTGAGCGTTGACGGTTACCTATCAGAAGGCGCAGGTGAAAACATTTTTGTGGTCAAAGATGGCGTGATTACGACGCCACCAGCCACCAGCGCTATTCTTCCTGGTATTACCCGTGACTCTATCATGACGCTAGCAAAAGACATGGGCTATGAAGTGCGTGAAGCCAACATTGCTCGTGAAGCGCTTTACCTTGCCGATGAAGTGTTCATGACAGGTACGGCGGCGGAAATCGTTCCGGTTCGCACTATCGACAAAATTGAAGTAGGCGAAGGCAAACGCGGCCCAATCACCAAAGTGATGCAAGACGCGTACTTCGGTCTATTCAACGGCACCACTGAAGATAAGTGGGGCTGGTTGGACTACGTCTACCCACAAGATAACCAGTAAGCACCAAGTAAATTTAAGGAAGTATTACAATGCCAAAATATCGTTCTGCCACCACAACTCATGGTCGCAACATGGCTGGTGCGCGTGCTCTATGGCGCGCAACTGGCGTTAAAGAAGAAGACTTCGGTAAGCCAATCATTGCCGTTGTGAACTCGTTCACTCAGTTTGTTCCAGGTCACGTACACCTGAAAGATCTTGGTCAGCTCGTCGCTCGCGAGATCGAAGAAGCGGGCGGCATCGCAAAAGAATTCAACACCATAGCTGTAGATGACGGTATCGCAATGGGTCACGGCGGCATGCTGTACTCACTGCCATCACGTGAGCTCATCGCTGACTCAGTAGAGTACATGGTGAATGCACACTGTGCGGATGCAATGGTATGTATCTCAAACTGCGACAAGATCACCCCGGGAATGCTCATGGCTTCCATGCGCCTTAACATCCCTGTGATCTTTGTGTCTGGCGGCCCAATGGAAGCGGGTAAAACTAAGCTCTCTGATCAGATCATCAAGCTTGATCTGGTGGATGCGATGATCCAAGGCGCCGATCCAACGGTTTCTGATGAGCAAAGTGAGCAAGTCGAGCGCTCTGCATGCCCTACTTGTGGCTCTTGCTCTGGTATGTTTACCGCTAACTCAATGAACTGCCTAACCGAAGCGCTGGGTCTGTCTCAGCCAGGTAACGGCTCTCTACTTGCCACGCACGCCGATCGTGAAGTCCTGTTTAAGAATGCAGGTAAGCGCATTGTTGACCTCACCAAGCGCTACTACGAGCAAGATGATGCGTCGGCCCTGCCACGTAATATCGCCAGCAAAGAAGCATTCGAAAACGCAATGGCTTTAGATATTGCTATGGGCGGCTCAACCAACACAGTTCTTCACCTACTTGCCGCGGCACAAGAGGGCGACGTCGACTTTGATATGGAAGATATCGATCAGATGTCTCGCCGCGTGCCAAACCTTTGTAAGGTAGCGCCATCAACGCCTAAGTATCACATGGAAGACGTACACCGCGCAGGTGGTGTTATCGGTATCCTAGGTGAGCTTAACCGCGCAGGTCTATTGAACAACCAAACCAAAACGGTACTTGGTCTGACAATGGAAGAGCAGTTGTCTCAGTACGACATCATGCTGACGGATTCGGAAGAAGTGAAATCCTTCTACCGCGCAGGCCCTGCGGGCATTCGTACTACTCAAGCCTTCTCACAAGATTGTCGCTGGGACACTCTTGATGACGACCGTGAAAACGGTTGTATCCGCACTAAAGAAAATGCGTACAGCCAAGACGGCGGTCTTGCGGTACTAAAAGGCAACATCGCACTGGATGGCTGTATCGTTAAGACGGCAGGCGTGGATGAAAGCATCCTTAAGTTCCAAGGCCCTGCGGTGGTATTCGAAAGCCAAGAAGATGCGGTAGATGGCATCCTAGGCGGCAAAGTGAAAGCCGGTGATGTCGTAGTTATCCGCTACGAAGGTCCAAAAGGCGGTCCGGGCATGCAAGAGATGCTATACCCAACGACTTACCTTAAATCTATGGGTCTAGGTAAAGAGTGTGCGCTACTGACTGACGGCCGCTTCTCTGGCGGTACATCGGGCCTTTCTATCGGTCACGCCTCTCCGGAAGCGGCTAATGGCGGTACCATTGGTTTGGTGAAAGATGGCGATATGATCAATATCGATATTCCAAATCGTGAGATCACGCTTGTTGTTTCTGAAGACGAGCTAACCGCTCGCCGTGCAGAGCAAGACAAGCTTGGCTGGAAACCAGCTGATCGTGAACGTACGGTTTCTCTAGCATTGAAAGCCTACGCTAATCTAGCCACCAGCGCTGACAAAGGCGCGGTACGTGATAAGTCCAAACTCGAGGGCTAATCATGAGTGACGTAGATAATCATCCCGTATCTGGCGCAGATTATCTGCGTCAGGTTCTCAGAGCACCTGTGTATGAAGTGGCGACTGTATCGCCGCTTCAAGATATGCCAAGACTCGGCGCTCGCATCGGAAACCAAGTCCAAATCAAGCGTGAAGACAGACAGCCTGTACACTCGTTCAAGCTTCGCGGCGCCTACAACATGGTGGCAAACCTTAGCGATGAACAAAAGCGTGCAGGTGTGATTGCTGCTTCGGCGGGTAACCACGCTCAAGGCATGGCGCTGTCCGGCACCAAGCTAGGCATCAATACCACGATCGTAATGCCGAAAACGACACCAGACATCAAGGTAGAAGCGGTACGCGGCTTTGGTGGCAACGTGGTGCTTCACGGCAGCAACTTTGATGAGGCGAAAGCAGAAGCCGAGCGTCTATCAAAAGAGCATGGTTATACCTTTGTACCCCCTTTCGATCATCCTTTGGTGATTGCAGGACAAGGCACCATCGGTATGGAAATGCTGCAGCAAAATGGTCATCTTGATTACATCTTTGTCCCTGTAGGCGGCGGTGGTCTGGCGGCAGGTGTCGCCGTGCTGGTTAAGCAGCTTATGCCTGAAATCAAAGTGATTGCGGTTGAGCCTGAAGACTCTGCTTGTCTAAAAGCCGCATTAGATGCGGGTGAGCCCGTCGTCCTTGACCAAGTGAGCATGTTTGCTGATGGCGTAGCGGTGAAGATCATCGGTAACGAAACCTTTAGGCTGTGTCAGCAGTACATTGATGGTCACATTACCGTGTCTAGCGATGAGATCTGCTCTGCGGTGAAAGATATCTTTGAAGATACCCGTGCTATTGCGGAGCCATCTGGTGCGCTCGCGCTCGCAGGCCTCAAGAAGTTTGCTGAGAAGCATCAGCTTAAAAACAAACAACTTGGTACTGTGCTTTCTGGTGCAAACACCAACTTCCACGGTCTTCGCTACGTCTCTGAACGCTGTGAACTAGGTGAAAAACGTGAGGGCTTACTCGCAGTGACGATCCCAGAACGCCAAGGGGCTTTCTTTGAGTTCTGCAATATCATTGGTGGGCGTGCCGTTACTGAGTTTAACTACCGTTACAACGATGATGAGCTAGCAAACATCTTCGTTGGTGTGAGACTGGTGGGCGGACAGGATGAGCTCGATGGCATCATCAGTGATCTACGAACCGGTGGCTATCCTGTCGCTGATCTCTCTGATGATGAGATGGCGAAACTGCACATTCGTTACATGATAGGCGGTAAGCCATCGAAGCAGCTTAAAGAGCGTTTATACAGCTTTGAGTTCCCTGAATACCCGGGTGCCCTGCTTAAGTTCTTGAGCACGTTAGGCACGCACTGGAACATCAGTCTGTTTAACTACCGTAACCATGGTGCCGATTATGGTCGTGTGTTGTGTGGGTTTGAGCTTGAAGATAGCGATCTTAGCGAGTTCTCTACGCACCTTCGAGAACTTGGCTACCAATGTAAAGATGAAACGGACAACCCGTCCTATAAGTTCTTCTTATCTTAAAATAAAACACCCCGTTATGGGGTGTTTTTGTATCCGTTGCAAATAACCTTACTGGCTTTCAACCAACTCAAGCTCCGGTGATTTAGCCTCACTGTACTGGCGATAATTCACGACGCGATCCCTGCCCTGCTCTTTCGCCATATAGAGCGCTTTATCTGCCATCTTAACCAGCCCCTCGATATCGGAAGACGGCTCAGGGTAAGTCGACACCCCAATGGAGACGCTTAACTGGCCCAGCGATAGCCCTTTGTGTTCAAGGTGCATAGTACGTATCTGAGTCACGATATTGTCGGCATACTCCGTCGCTTCATCCATATCACTGTGTGGCAAAATCACCGCCAGCTCTTCCCCACCCAAACGGCAAGCAATTTCATCATCAGAGACGGTGCGTTTTAGCATCGCACTGATCTCTTTGAGCACGTAGTCACCAGCATCATGACCGAAGTTGTCGTTAAATCGCTTGAAGTGGTCGAGATCCAGCATCAACAGAGATAGCGACTCCGTGCTGGTCGCCGAGTTATTCACATGTTCTGTGAGCTTCTGCTCGAAGAAGCGGCGGTTGTAGAGTCCCGTTAATGGATCGCTAAGAGCTTGCGAACGCAGCTTCTCTTGCAAGCTCAGGTTAGCCAGTGCCAACCCTAAGTGCTCGGCAACGCTATAGGCAAGCTGTGTTGTGATCTCATCAACCTCTATCTCTCCTTGACCAAAATAGAGATGCATAATACCAATGGTATTACCATGTGCGGTCAAAGGAATACACAGGGTTTGGTTCTGATCGATCGATGCCATATGCTCGCAAGAGAGATTATGGAAGGTCTCAATCGACAGATGACTTCGACCTTTGCGCAGCGACCAACATTCGTCGGGCGCAAAGCTGCGACTTCCCGGCCATGCATCACCCCAATCCAATTGCGTCACCAACTGGTTTCGAGAAGATCGCATCAACGAGATACTGCCGTTTACCTTACCGAGAATGCGCGGCACGATATCCTCAACCACACGCTGTGCTTCAATCAGGTTATTACATGCAGCAAGCATATTGGCGAGGCGATGCATGAGCTCAATTTCTAAGGTGCGTTGGCGAATTCGCTCATCTTGTTTCTGTTTCTCTGCGGTCACGCTGAGGATGATTTGTCGATGACTCCAGACAGAGGTAGTGATAAGAATCGCTAAACTCAGTAGCGCTAATCCGATTAAGATGCCCATCAATTGATAGGTAATGCTTTTTAAGTGGTGCATTGGAACGGCAAGCACAATCACGTAGTCTTGATCGCCGACGTACATCTTGCGCGCCGAGTAGAACATGTCGACTGACAACACTGAGCTAAAGCGGACATCTTCACCAACACCTGTTTCCCATGCCTTGATGAACTCTGGGCGGTCTGCGTGGTTATCGAGATCCACCAGCGCTCTGTCCGACAGCGCCGTGTCCCCCACAACCGTACCAAAACCATTAATCACCTGAATTCGCGCGTCAGCATCGGCTTGAGTGAGATCGCCGATGTAGTCATCAATCGTCTGACTGCTGACAAAGCTTGGTGCATCTTCTTGAATTTCATAGATAACATCCGCAAGCAACGATTCTGTAGTTCGCCTTACGGAGTCATGGATGGATTTCTCGAATGTGATATAAAAACCGTACAACCCAACCAGCATACATACTGATAGCGCTATGACTGGCAGCATCTGCCACTTCTTATCAATCAGCTTAGACATACAACAACGCTACTTTTACCGAACACCATATTAACAGTTTTCAAAATAGCGTCATTTTTAATCAAGAGCAACGATTAGATGATATTTATGCCGATTGCAGCCAGTCACGATAGAGCTGCTGCTCATCGCCCAGATAATCCACCATCCACTCAAGGAGCTTATGGTTATCATGTTTTCGCCACACCATGCAGCATTCACTCGATAGCTTAGCGTCCAGCAATACACGCTCAACCAAAAGACCTTGGCGAACCAAAGGCTCAGCAATATGGCTGGGCATGTAGCCAATTCCTACATTGCTTTTCAAACACTCAATCGCAGTGAACCAGTTAGGAAGCAACAAGCGTCGCTGCTGCGGAAAGTGTTCTGTGTGACGTTTTGGCAATTCACGCGAGGTATCATCAATGCAAATGGCAGGATATTGGCTGACTAGAGTTTCATCCAGCGTGTCTGCTAGTGCGCACGGATGCGTCGGCGACATCACCAGAGCCCAGTCTAGACTACCAATCTTCTTAACCCCATATTCGCCACTAACAGGAATTGCAGATGTCGCGCCAATCACAATATCGGCACGCTCCTGTGAGATAGCCTCCCAAGCCCCATTGTACACTTCCATGTTGATCTGCAGCTCAGCAAACTCAAACTCGCGATAAAAGTCTTCGATGAGATCCGACAGCTTGTCGACCTTAACGATATTATCTAGGGTCAGCTTTAAGCTACTTTGCCAGCCCTGAGCTGCACGGCGGGTTTGATGAGTCAGTTCATCCATGCGGCGCAGCATTTGGCGAGCTTCCAATATGAACACCTCGCCGGCAGGCGTCAGCTCTACCTTGCGTGGTAAACGGGTGAACAGCTGCACGCCAAGTTCTTGCTCTATCTGACGCACGCTATAGCTGATCGCAGAAGGGACTTTGTGCAGCACTTCTGCTGCTGCGCTAAAACTGCCTAAATGTGCGACCGCATCGAGCATTTCTAATGAAGAACGTGAGTACATAACTAGCTTTCAAATTTTTTGATAGATGACCACAAAATATAGCGTTTTATTTTTGTTTTATCCAAAAATAGAATACACCCCATCAGCAGTATGGGCTGGCGCCAATCCATTCCTGTGAAAATATTTCAAGGAATAACAATGAAAATCTCTAAACTTCAACTTGTCTACTTATCCGCATTGTCCATGTTGGGCTTTATCGCCACGGATATGTATTTGCCGGCGTTTAAACTTATCGAGCAGGACTTTGCCACTGGGCCCGAGCAAATCGCGCTATCACTGACGGTATTTCTTGTTGGTATGGGGCTGGGTCAATTTGTATGGGGGCTGGCGAGTGATCGCTTTGGTCATCGTAAAACGCTGTTTGCCGGACTCACTATCTTTACTGTCGCGTCATTTGGTCTGGCTTGGAGCGAACAGGTATGGCAGCTGCTATCGCTGCGTCTGCTGCAGGCGATTGGCGTCTGTGCACCCGCTGTTATCTGGCAATCTATGGTTATCGATAAATTTGATAAGAAAACCAGCCAACAGATTTTTGCCACCATTATGCCGCTCGTCGCGCTATCTCCAGCACTCGCGCCACAGCTTGGTGTCTTGCTAACAGAAATGTGGGGCTGGCACAGCATTTTCGTGGTGCTTGCGATCACAGGTGCGCTACTGGCAATGATCACTCTATCACTTAACGATCATCCAAAATCCATCGAGCAACGATCGTCCATTGGCGCCGATCTTAAGAGTTTGTTTGGATCAAGAGAGTACATGGGCAATGTGATCATGTACGGGGTGGCATCGGCGGCATTCTTTGCTTACCTAACCGGTATGCCAGAAATCATGAGCCAGCTTGGCTACTCAGCGAAAGACATTGGTCTTAGCTTTATCCCGCAAACCGTGGCCTTTATGGTTGGTGGCTATGCAGGTAAAAAGCTGGTGGCAAAACTGGGTGATGACGCCGTACTTAAGCAGCTTCTTGGCTTAGAAACGGTGGCGATTTTGATGGTGTTTGTGGCGTGTCAGTGGGAGCTTAGCAGCGTATGGCCAATCCTATTACCATTCTGTTTGTTAGCTGTCGCCAATGGTGCGCTCTACCCAATCGTGGTGAACCGAGCACTATCAAGCGCAGCGCACTGCTCAGCAACGGCTGCAGGTCTGCAAAATAGCCTACAGATAGGGGTAAGCAGCCTAGCCAGTGCCATTGTGGCTGCGTTTGCGGTAATGGCGCAGTCTGCAGTTGGCTACGTCATTCTTGGCTGCTTGGCAGTCATGTGGATTGGTTATCTGATTGCTAACCCAGCGGTCACCGAGGAGCTAACGATTCCTGATAACTCTCGCGTCGTTAGCGACGAATAAAGACAAAAAAGGGCGACCTCGCACAGTATGCAGGTCGCCCTTTCTACTTATCGACTGTACTTATTATCGACAGTGCTTACAGACTTTTCAGTCCCCATTTCTCTGCCGTCGCGTCAAAGAAGCCCTGAGTCTTCTTAAGCTCTACCCAGTGGTTTACGTAGTTAATCCATACTTGGTCTTTTTGCGGTAGCAGCATAGAGATTGGCGTTGGCTTACGAGGCTCTTCTACTGGCACTATCGCCAATTGCTTAAACTTGGTCACCAAGGTGGCCGCTTCAACGTTTGAAGTCACAGAGACATCAGCTCGGCGAGCTAAGAGCTCTTGGAAGTCACGCGCTGGCGCTTCAATCACGATGTGCTCGGCATCAGGGAAGAAATCTTTGACCATCTTCTCTTGCACTGTACCTAGTGTCGCTGCCACCTTAACTTCAGGCTTGTTGAAGTCTGCCCAATCAGCGTACTTCTCAAGGTCTTTCTTTTGCACTACTGGTACAAAAGCTAAGTAGAAATACGGTTGGCTGTACCCTGCTACCTTAGCGCGGGACATGTTAAGTGACGCGCTTCCCGTGATATCGTATTTGTTGGCGGTAATACCGTTAACCAATGTCTTCCAATCGGTCGCCACATACTCAACCTTGACGCCAAGATCTTTGGCAAGCTCAGTAGTCACATCAATATCAAATCCACGATAAGAGTTGGTCGCCGGATCTTTCATGGTCATCGGGTTCCAGTCTCCCGTGGTTCCGACCCTAAGCACACCTGAGTCTAAGATCTTTTGTAGACGACTGGTTTCCGCCGCTACCTGACCGATAGAAAGAAAAGTAATAATAAAACCCAGAATCCACTTCTTCATTGAATAGTCCCTAAAATTATTAAACATTCGTGGTACATCCTTGATAACATAGCAGTAACAGATGGATTTTTCAGGAATATTTAGGGACGATTGTGAGCTATCGATTACTTGCTGCTGTTTTGTGCCTACCACTACTAAGTGGTTGTTCTGATTACGAGTGGGGCTGGTATGTGCTCGACCCCTCCACCGAACAAGGGAAAACCAACCTCGGCTTCTTATTGGCAGGTTTTAAGGACACTATCTATGTGTCGCTGCTCAGTATGGTATTTGCCATGCTGTTGGGTCTACTTGTTGCCTTTCCAGCGCTTTCCGACAAACCTTGGCTGCGCACGATAAACCGCGTCTATGTTGAGGTAATACGCTCCATTCCAGTGCTGGTATTGCTGCTCTGGGTCTACTACGGCATGCCCACACTGCTTGACGTTTCACTTAACCATTTCTGGGCTGGCGTGATAGCACTGACTATCGCTGAGAGTGCTTTTATGGCTGAGGTGTTTCGTGGCGGTATTCAAGCCGTGACTCGTGGTCAACATGAAGCGGCAGAATCGTTAGGGCTCAACTATTGGCAGAAAATGCGCTTGGTTATTTTGCCTCAGGCGTTTAGGCAGATACTGCCGCCGCTGGGGAACCAGTTTGTCTACATTCTAAAGATGTCTTCATTGGTGAGTGTCATTGGCTTGAGCGACTTAACTAGGCGTGCCAATGAGCTGGTGGTTAACGAGTACTTACCATTAGAGATCTATACCTTCCTGGTACTGGAGTATTTGGTGCTGATTCTGCTGGTTTCTCAGGCCGTTCGCTGGTTAGAAAAACGGATTGCAATTCCGAGTCATTAACCACCAGCACGGCATGCTACAAGGCCTAAGCAAAGCATCAGAAACCAAAAAGGGTCTCAATGAGACCCTTTTCACGATGAGAATGTAATCGTGATTACTTTTTCTTTACTGGGCGCTGCCAGCCTGTGATTTTGCGCTCTTTAGCGCGAGTGATCACTAACTCACCTTCTGCTACGTCTTTGGTTAGGGTAGTACCCGCACCAATCGTTGCGCCATCAGCAATCGTCACCGGCGCCACCAACTGGCTATCTGAGCCAACGAACACATCGTTACCGATAATGGTCTTAAACTTGTTCGCGCCATCGTAGTTACAGGTAATAACACCGGCCCCAACGTTAGTACGCTGACCGATCTCTGCATCGCCAAGATACGTAAGGTGGTTCGCTTTAGAGCCTTCGCCTAGGCGAGCATTTTTCACCTCAACGAAGTTACCCACATGAGAGTCATTGCGCATGTCAGCACCAGGACGTAGGCGAGTGAATGGACCTACGGTACATTGTTCACCAACCGTTGCGCCTTCAATCACGCTGTATGGGCGTACAATCGTGTTGTCATCGATTTCACAGTCTTTCAGCACACAGCCGGCACCAATCACTACGTTATCGCCTAGCGTTACGCTACCTTCGATGATGACGTTAGTATCGATTTCGACATCCATACCACACTGCAGCTGACCACGTAGGTCGAAGCGTGCCGGGTCACGCAGCATAACGCCCTGCTCTAGCAGCTTCTGTGCTTGCATCGATTGGAATGCACGCTCTAGACGAGCGAGCTGAGCGCGATCATTAACACCTTCAACCTCAATTGGGTTCGCTGGGTGTACCGCTTCTACTGCACGGCCTTCATCGTGCGCCGCAGCAATCACGTCTGTTAGGTAGTATTCGCCTTGAGCATTATCGTTGCTAAGGCCAGATAGCCAGCGCTTAAGATCGCCACCCGTTGCGACCATCACACCCGTGTTGATCTCTTTAATCAGCTTCTGCTCTTCAGTCGCATCTTTTTGCTCGACGATAGCAACCACTGGACCATTCTTGCGCACGATACGACCGTAACCCATTGGGTTATCCAGCACGACAGTAAGCAGTGCAATACCGCCTGTTGGCTGCGCATCTAGCAGGTTTTCAATAGTTTGTTCAGAAATCAGCGGTACATCACCGTACAGAACAAGAACCTTCTCGTCATCGGCTAGATGAGGTGACGCTTGATCCACTGCGTGACCGGTGCCAAGTTGTTCTGCCTGCAGAACCCAGTTTACGGTTTCTTGCTCAAGAGCAGATTTCATTAGGTCGCCACCGTGGCCATACACTAGGTGGATATTTTGAGATCCCAAGCCTTCGCACGTATCGATGACGTGTTTCACCATCGGCTTACCCGCTAGGGTATGCAATACTTTCGGTTTATTGGAATACATGCGGGTTCCCTTTCCCGCGGCGAGAACAACTGCACTGAACTTCATTATTATCAAACCATTGACGTTATAAAAACTGTCATCATTCTAGCGGTGAATAGCACAAGAGTTAATGTTGATAGGCAAATTTGCGATAAAAATAAGCAAAAAGGCGACCTAACGGTCGCCTTTCTCATCGCGGTTAATCTAATCGAGCTAGATTAACGACGTTTTTTTGTCAGTTCGATTACTCGAAGCTGAGCAATGGCTTTAGCCAGTTCACTGGCCGCTTGCGCGAAGTCCATGTCGCCATGCTGATTCTGGATATTTTCCTCAGCTTTGCGCTTGGCTTCTTCTGCCTTCGCTGCGTCTAGTTCTTCACCACGGATAGCCGTATCAGCCAGTACAGTCGCTGTACCAGGCTGAACTTCGACAATACCACCAGAGACATAAATGAACTCTTCGTGGCCGTGCTGTTTAACGATACGCACCATACCAGGCTGAATAGCGGTCAGCAGCGGTGTGTGACCATGGAAGATACCAAGTTCACCTTCGCTACCGGACACCTGGAACGTTTCTACGCGACCAGAGAAAAGCTTTTTCTCAGCGCTTACTACGTCTAGGTGAAAGGTTATTGCTGCCATATCGCCTCCTATTTAGCCTTATAGCTTCTTAGCATTCTCGATAGCATCGTCGATAGTACCGCAGTACATGAACGCTTGCTCTGGAATGTCATCGTAGTCACCAGCTAGTAGACCTTTGAAGCCACGTAGAGTCTCTTTAAGAGGTACGTAGATGCCAGGGTCGCCAGTAAATACTTCCGCTACGTGGTAAGGCTGAGTTAGGAAACGCTCAATCTTACGAGCACGAGATACAACTTGCTTATCTTCTTCAGATAGCTCGTCCATACCTAGGATCGCGATGATGTCTTTCAGCTCTTTATAACGCTGCAGTGTTTGCTGCACACCACGAGCTACCTCGTAGTGCTCTTGACCAACCACTAGTGGATCAAGCATACGAGATGTTGAATCTAGTGGGTCAATCGCTGGGTATAGACCCATAGCAGCGATGTTACGGTTAAGTACAACCGTCGCATCCAAGTGCGCAAACGTTGTTGCTGGAGACGGGTCAGTCAAGTCATCCGCTGGTACGTATACCGCCTGTACAGACGTGATAGAACCCGTTTTCGTTGACGTAATACGCTCCTGTAGTACACCCATCTCTTCTGCAAGAGTTGGCTGGTAACCTACCGCAGATGGCATACGACCTAGCAGTGCCGATACCTCTGTACCTGCAAGTGTGTAACGGTAGATGTTATCAACGAACAGTAGTACGTCACGACCTTCGTCACGGAACTTCTCTGCCATTGTTAGACCAGTCAGTGCAACACGTAGACGGTTGCCTGGTGGCTCGTTCATCTGACCGTAAACCATTGCTACTTTTGATTCTTCAGGCTTCTCAACGTTTACAACGCCCGCTTCCTGCATCTCAAAGTAGAAGTCGTTACCTTCACGAGTACGCTCACCTACACCCGCAAATACGGATAGGCCTGAGTGTTGTAGTGCGATGTTGTTGATAAGCTCCATCATGTTAACGGTCTTACCTACACCTGCACCACCGAATAGACCGATTTTACCACCCTTAGCGAATGGACAAACCAAGTCGATTACTTTAACACCCGTTTCTAGAAGAGCGACTTCGTTAGATTGCTCTTCGTAGCTTGGCGCTTCACGGTGAATCGCATAGCTTTCTTCTGCACCGATCTCACCACACTCGTCAATCGCATCACCAAGTACGTTCATGATACGACCAAGAGTCTTAGTACCTACTGGTACTGAGATTGGCGCACCTGTGTTCTCTACTGTTACGCCACGACGTAAACCATCAGAGCTACCCATTACGATACAACGAACTACGCCACCGCCTAGCTGTTGTTGAACTTCAAGAACAAGACGCTCTTTAGAGTCCGTTACGTTTAGAGCGTCGTATACACTTGGTACGTCACTCTGTGGGAACTCTACGTCGACTACCGCACCGATGATCTGTACGATCTTACCTGTAGCCATCGTTAATCCTCTAATCTATTTCGTTTTACCTAAGCTTAAACCGCAGCTGCGCCGCCAACGATTTCTGATAGTTCTTGTGTGATAGCCGCTTGACGCGCCTTGTTGTACACAAGCTCTAGATCATCAATCAGGTTGGTCGCATTGTCCGTTGCAGCTTTCATTGCAATCATTCGAGCCGCTTGCTCACAAGCAAGGTTCTCTACCACACCTTGATACACTTGAGATTCGATATAACGAAGCAATAGTGCGTCTAGTAGTGGTTTTGGCTCAGGCTCATAAATGTAGCCCCATGAATGTTCGCGCTGCATCTCGTCACTGTCAGATTTAGGCAGAGGTAGCAATTGATCGATCGTTGGTTCCTGAATCATAGTGTTCACAAAGTGGTTATACACTACGTACAGGCGATCCAATTCGCCTTCGTCATATTTCTTCAGCATCACGCCTACAGTACCGATTAGGTCTTCAAGACTAGGCTCATCACCCAGACCAGATACCTGTGCCGCTACTTTCGCACCGCTGTTGTTAAAGAATGCCGTTGCTTTTGAGCCAATCACAGCCAGCTCAACTTCAGCACCTTTTTGTTTCCAATCCTGCATCTCTAGGACAGCTTTTTTGAACAAGTTAATGTTCAAGCCGCCACAGAGACCACGGTCGGTAGAAATAATGACATAACCAACACGCTTGGCTTCACGCTCTTCTAGGTACGGATGTTGGTACTCTAGGTTTGCGTTAGCCAAATGACCGATCACTTTACGCATAGTTTCAGCGTATGGACGAGAAGCTTCACGCGCGTCTTGCGAACGACGCATTTTTGAAGCTGCTACCATTTCCATCGCTTTCGTAATTTTCTGAGTGCTTTTCACACTACCGATTTTATTACGTATCTCTTTTGCGCCGGCCATCGTTACTCTCCATAAGTGGTGACCATAAGGTCACCCACCAATTACCAAGTCTGAGTTGCTTTGAAATCGTCAGTCAGTTTCTTAAGCTGAGCTTCGATATCGTCGTTGTAAGCACCCGTAGTGTTGATCTCTTTAGCAAGATCAGCATATTGACTGTGAGCATACGATAGAAGCGCTGCTTCGAAGTCTAGAATCTTGTTGATTTCAACATCATCTAGGTAGCCGCGCTCAACAGCAAAGATAACTAGCGCTTGGTCAAATACAGACATAGGAGCGTATTGCTTCTGCTTCATTAGCTCTGTAACTTTTTGACCATGGCTTAGCTGACGCTTAGTTGCTTCATCTAGGTCAGATGAGAACTGTGCAAATGCCGCTAGTTCACGATAAGCCGCTAGTGCAGTACGGATACCGCCAGATAGCTTCTTAATGATCTTAGTCTGTGCTGAACCACCTACACGAGATACTGAGATACCTGGGTCAACGGCTGGGCGTACACCCGCGTTGAAGGCTTCAGTTTGTAGGAAGATCTGACCATCGGTAATCGAGATTACGTTCGTAGGTACGAACGCAGATACGTCACCCGCTTGAGTTTCGATGATAGGAAGAGCAGTCAAAGAACCAGTCTTACCTTTCACTTCACCATTAGTGAAACGCTCTACGTACTCTTCGTTTACACGAGCTGCACGCTCTAGTAGACGTGAGTGAAGGTAGAATACGTCACCTGGGAATGCCTCACGGCCTGGTGGACGTTTAAGTAGTAGAGAGATCTGACGGTAAGCTACCGCTTGCTTAGATAGATCATCATAAACAATCAGAGCGTCTTCACCGCGGTCACGGAAGTACTCACCCATTGCACAGCCAGAGTATGGCGCAAGATATTGCAGTGCAGCAGATTCAGATGCAGATGCTACAACAACGATAGTGTTTTGTAGTGCACCGTGCTCTTCCAGTTTACGCACTACGTTTGCGATTGTAGATGCCTTTTGGCCAATCGCTACGTAGATAGAGAAGATACCAGAGTCTTTCTGGTTGATGATTGCATCGATCGCCATCGCGGTTTTACCGATCTGACGGTCACCGATGATAAGCTCACGCTGACCACGACCGATAGGGATCATTGAGTCAACTGACTTATAACCAGTTTGTACTGGCTGATCAACCGATTTACGGTCGATTACACCCGGTGCAATCACTTCAACTGGTGACGTAAGTTTCGCTTCAATTGGACCTTTACCATCAATTGGCTCACCTAGCGTGTTTACAACACGACCAAGCAATTCTGGACCAACTGGTACTTCAAGAATACGACCAGTACCTGTTACTTTCATGCCTTCCTTAAGGTCAGCATATGGGCCCATTACTACCGCACCAACCGAGTCACGCTCAAGGTTAAGTGCTAGTGCATAACGGCCACCCGGTAATTCAATCATTTCACCTTGCATCACGTCCGCTAGGCCGTGAATGCGAATGATGCCATCGCTTACCGATACGATAGTACCTTCATTACGAGCTTCACTCACAACATCGAAAGATTCGATACGCTGCTTGATTAGGTCGCTAATTTCTGTGGAATTAAGTTGCATGCTCCAATCCCCATCAAGACTGCATTGCTTCACTCAGGCGGTTCAAACGACCACGTGCTGAGTTATCAATTACAAGATCTCCGGCTCGAATAATAACCCCACCAAGTAGGGTCTCATCTACACTGCAATTCAGCTTAACTTTGCGTTCAAGACGCTTTTCAAGTTTGTTGCTGATCTCAGTGCGCTGCTCTTCGGTTAGCTCAGATGCAGAAATCACGTCTACATCGATTTGCTTTTCTAGCTCTTTTTTCAGCTCTAGAAACTCAACTAACACATAAGGCAACGCGACTAGTCGACCATTTTCAGCCATAACCTTAATCAGGTTTTGACCAAATTCATCAAACTGTTCACCACCAATTGCGTTGAAAATTTCAGCCACTCGCGTCGCTGTCACAGAGCCTGAAATCAGGTCTGCAATTTCATCGTTCTTAGCGATTGCAGCGGCAAACGTTAGCATTTCGACCCACTGGTCTAGCGCTTGTTTTTCCACCGCAAAGTCAAATGCTGCTTTAGCATAGGGGCGTGCGATTGTAGTCAATTCAGACATATGCGCCCCTCGCTTTAAAGTTTCGCAGTAATATTGTCGAGAATGTCTTTTTGCGCATCTTTATCGATACTACGCTCAAGAATCTTCTCAGCACCAGCTACAGCCAGAGTTGCAACCTGTTTGCGCAGGTCATCGCGAGCACGGTTACGTTCCGCTTCGATTTCCGCTTCTGCTTGCGCTAGGATTTTTTGACGTTCTGCCAAAGCTTCCTCACGAGCTTCATCGATAATCTGTGCTTTACGCTTGTTTGCTTGCTCAATAACCTCGGTTGCAGTGCGCTTCGCTTCCTTCATTTGATCAGAAGCGTTGGCTTGCGCTAGATCTAAATCTTTTGCAGCGCGCTCAGCGGCTACAAGACCGTCAGCAATTTTTTTCTGACGCTCTTCAATCGCATTCATGATTGGCGGCCATACATATTTCATGCAGAACCACACAAACATTGCGAATGAGATTGCTTGACCTAGCAGAGTTGCGTTCATATTCACAACAGCTACCCCTCTAAAGATTCATTGACGAGCTAAAGTTTAATCAGGTGACAAGCTCGAAGCTTGTCGGAGAAAAGTCTGATTAACCTAGCTGACCAACGAATGGGTTCGCGAATGTGAATAGAAGTGCGATAACAACACCAATCATAGGAACCGCATCAAGTAGACCAGCGATGATGAACATCTTAACTTGAAGCATCGGAGCCATTTCAGGTTGACGAGCAGCACCCTCAAGGAATTTACCACCCAAAAGACCAAAACCGATCGCAGTACCGAATGCAGCCATACCAATGATGATACCTACGGCGATTGCAGAAAAGCTCAGTAAAGTTTCCATTACTATCTCCAATTTATAGTTGTTGGCTTAAATTTGCCTAAATAAAACGCGTTAAAATTAATGACTGTCTTCGTGTGCCATTGATAGATAAACAATCGTTAGCATCATAAACACGAAGGCTTGAATCGTTATTACTAGAATATGGAATATCGCCCATGGTAGTGAGCCCATCCATTGTAAATACCATGGTAGCATTGCCGCACAAAGGATGAAGACCACCTCGCCCGCAAACATGTTACCGAACAGACGCATACCAAGTGAAAGTGGCTTTGAAAGCAAAGACACAACTTCGATAAGCATGTTAAATGGAATCATGATTGGGGTATTAAACGGGTGTAGGGTCAACTCTTTTGTAAAGCCAACTAGACCTTTTACTTTGATGCTGTAGTAGATCATCAGAGCAAAAACACCTAGTGCCATAGCCATCGTGATATTGACATCAGTAGTAGGCACCACTTTCAAGTAAGGGATACCCATTTGCTCTGCAGGGTAAGGAATGAAATCGATAGGCACTAAGTCCATCAAGTTCATTAGGAATACCCAACAGAAGATAGTTAGTGCTAGGGGCGCGATGAGTGCGTTGCGTCCATGAAACGTATCCCTTGACGTTTTCGTCAACGAATTCCACGATCATCTCAACAAAACACTGCAGCTTGCCCGGCACACCAGCTGTTGCTTTCTTTGCTACTGAACGGAATATCCAAAGGAATACCAAACCAGTTAGCAGAGAAAAAAACAGGCTATCGATATGTACGTTCCAGAAACTCGACTCGTCCACTAAACCTAGCTTTCCTAAAGAAAGGTTGGTCAAGTGGTGAGTGATGTATCCGGCCGATGTTAGCGCTTCACCTGGCGCAGCCATAACTCATCCTATTTTTTGTTGTTAACGAAAATTACTGGAGCCATAAGGTTAATTAAGACGACCAGTAAAAATGTGAGATTCAGAGGAATCACTTCCACCTGAATATACATGTAAGCTATTGAGAATAGGGAGGCTATAATAAGGATTTTCAGGGCGATACCCGCATAGAAAGACGCGGCAACTTTCTTCGCTGCACGAGCCCCACTAAACAGAAATGCGCACAACGCAAAAACAGCATTAGCAATAACAAAACTGCCACCACCAATGAGCGCTGAAATTCCCCACTCAGCATTTACAGCCACTGTCATCCCAACAGCTACTAACGCAACCGCACCCGCTTGAATCAGTAACAATCGCTTTGCAAGCGCTCGTCCTGGTCTCGCTAATGCCGCTACCATGTATTCTTACCTTTAGTTCTATCCACTTTGCACCTAATAACTACTGTGCTGGGAGATTGGCGAAAATTATACTTTCTACCAAAGTTATTGCAATCAAAGTGCATCAAAAAGACATACTTTCATTCACAAAACCATAACTTTCGCACAAATTTATCATTTATCAATAATTGACCTACATCAATTATCTCATTTAGCTCTCAAGCTTGGCAATAAGTTGCTCCAATTTGTGAGGTTCATCAAGACTTATCGTTACCTTTGACTTTCCACTCGCGTTTCTTGTCAAAGAAACTTTAGCCCCAAGTTTTTCGCTCAACCTTTGGGAAATTTCTTGTGCATCACGGTCTTCAGACTGTTTTTTCTCTGAAGAGTTCGGTTTTAAGCATTTTTTTACCAAATCTTCAGTTTGTCTGACGGTCAATTGCTTGTTCGCCACAGTCTGTGCGATCTCACACTGAACCTCACCTTCAAGTGCCAATAGTGCACGTGCGTGACCCATATCGATTTGCTTGGTTTCAACAAGCTTCTTCACGGGAGTTTCTAACTGATTCAAACGCAGCAAGTTACTGACTGCCGTGCGAGACTTACCAATCACATCAGCGACTTGCTGGTGGGTAAGCTCAAACTCATCTTGCAATCGCTCGAGTGCCTGTGCCTCTTCAATCGCGTTAAGATCTTCGCGCTGAATATTCTCGATTAATGCCATGGCAACGGCCGCACGATCTTGAACATTTTTCACGAGGCAAGGGACCACTTTCAGACCCGCTTGTCGTGCCGCGCGCCAACGGCGCTCGCCCGCAATGATCTCAAACTGATCGTGTCCGACATTTCTGACAACAATCGGTTGGATGATGCCTTGAGATTGGATGGATGCAGCCAGTTCTTCCAGAGCTTCAGGTGCCATATCTTTTCTTGGCTGATAGATACCTGGACGAAGGCTGTTAATTGAAAGTTCAGTCAACTCTCCATCGGTAGAGAGTGTCTGACTTTGAGTCGCAACCTGCTGTTTTTCTCGTGCAAGCGAACTAGTCGACAGCAGTGCGTCTAGTCCCTTCCCTAAACCACGTTTAGACATTGAATCTTTTTCCTTAAGAGCGTTAAGCCGTTACTTCTTCTCGTCGTAGCATCTCACCAGCCAACGCTAAATACGCTTTCGCCCCTGCAGAATACTTGTCGTAGTACATTGCAGGCTTGCCATGGCTAGGAGCCTCAGCGAGGCGGACGTTCCTAGGGATAACGGTTCGGTAGACTTTGTCGCCGAAGTGTTTTTTCAATTGTTCCGATACTTCATTCGCCAGACGGTTGCGAGGGTCATACATAGTTCGAAGCAAACCTTCGATCTTAAGATCCTCATTCACCACCGCGGCCAGCTTACTGATGGTATCCATCAGTGCGGTCAGACCTTCAAGCGCGAAATACTCACACTGCATCGGCACGAGCACAGAGTCTGCTGCAGCCATCGCATTAATTGTAAGTAGGTTCAAAGAGGGAGGACAATCGATAAAGATGAAATCATAGTTATCACGGATTGGCGCTAATGCGTGTTTTAGCCGAACTTCGCGCGCAAACACCTCCATAAGCTTGATTTCCGCTGCAGTTACGTCCCCGTTCGCAGCAATTAGATCAAATTGGCCCGAGGTATCGGTGCACACAACTTGGTCAAAAGGTAGCTCATCGACCAGTAAATCGTAAGCAGTTGTTTCAACTTGGTACTTATCAACACCGCTGGCCATTGTCGCATTGCCTTGAGGGTCAAGGTCAATCACTAACACTTTACGCTTTGTCGCTGCCATCGAGGCAGCTAAGTTAATACACGTGGTAGTCTTCCCAACCCCACCTTTTTGGTTCGCGATAGCGACAATTTTTCCCACGACAAGCTCTCCGTTATCCTTTCTTGGATAAGATTACAAGATGACGGTCACCTTCCAACTCAGGAACTTGCAAAGGTTTGATTTCGATCACAGAACACCATGACGGTAATTCGGCGATCTCCTGTTCGTGAAGCTGACCCTTTAGAGCATAAAAGCGACCAGACTGTGGTTTTGGTAAATGTTCACACCAGTTCACCATGTCTGTCATTGACGCAAATGCACGACTCAATACTCCATCAAAGCCTTCTCCTGCGTCAAATTCTTCCACTCGAGATTGGACTGGGCTGACATTTTTTATCTTCAGTTCGTGCGCAACCTGCTTTATGAATCGAATTCGCTTGCCAAGACTATCCAACAAGGTAAATGACTTGGTTGGGTTCATGATGGCAAGAGGAACGCCAGGCAATCCAGGGCCTGTACCGACATCAATAAAGCGTTCGCCTTCAATATGCTCACCGACGATGATGCTATCAAGAATATGTTTCACTAACATATCTTCAGGGTGGCGCACTGACGTGAGGTTGTAGGCTTTGTTCCACTTATCGAGAAGCTGAACGTAGCCTACGAGCTGTTCACGTTGAAGTTCAGAGACCTCTAGTGAGGTCTCCGCAATGAGTTGATCAAGTTTTGTTCTTAGGTTGCTCACGCAGCTTCACCTTTTTTAAGCACACCTTGCTTCTTCAAATAGACTAGCAAGATTGAGATTGCCGCTGGAGTAATACCAGAAATACGGGACGCAATACCGATAGTTTCAGGCTTGGCTTCACTCAGCTTCGCCACTACCTCGTTAGATAATCCTTTAACATCGCTGTAATCGAGATCCGCTGGGATCTTAGTATTTTCATGACGCAGCGATTTTTCGATCTCGTCTTGCTGTCTTTGGATATAACCTTCGTATTTCACTTGGATCTCTACCTGCTCACTCGCTTGTTGATCTTCTAGAGCAGGACCAAAGGCATCAAGCGCGGTCAGTTGCGAGTAGGTTAGCTCCGGGCGACGCAATAGATCTTCACCGCTGGCCTCACGAGAAATCGGGGTTTTTAGCAAGGCATTTAGCGCCTCAACACCTTCCGACTTAGGGTTAATCCACGTTTCTTTCAGACGCTGACGCTCTTGCGCCATGTTCTCCATCTTCTCGTTAAAGCGGCTCCAGCGCTGCTCATCGATAAGACCAAGTTGGTGCGCGTGTTCCGTTAGACGAATGTCAGCGTTATCTTCGCGCAGCAGAAGTCGATATTCTGCACGAGAGGTAAACATACGGTATGGTTCTTTCGTGCCCATCGTTGATAGGTCGTCAATCAATACACCCATGTATGCCTGATCGCGACGCGGGCTCCAGCCTTCTTTGCCTTGCGAGAACAAGCTCGCATTCAGACCGGCCATCAAACCTTGAGCAGCGGCTTCTTCGTAACCTGTGGTGCCATTGATTTGTCCAGCAAAGAACAAACCAGAAATAAATTTGGTTTCGTAGGTCTGTTTTAGGTCACGAGGATCGAAGAAATCGTACTCAATGGCGTAACCTGGACGAACGATATGTGCATTTTCAAAGCCTTTCATCGAGCGAACGATCTGAACCTGTACGTCGAACGGCAAGCTCGTCGAGATGCCATTTGGATACAATTCATGTGTCGTTAAGCCTTCTGGCTCAATGAAAATTTGATGACTATTTTTATCCGCAAAGCGCATGACCTTATCTTCGATAGACGGACAATAGCGCGGACCAATACCTTCGATCACGCCGGCGTACATTGGGCTGCGATCTAGGTTGTTACGAATCACTTCATGAGTGCTTTCGTTGGTGTGCGTGATAAAACATGGAATCTGAGTTGGATGCTGTGTGCGCTGCCCCAAGAACGAGAACACAGGTGTTGGGTTATCACCGTGTTGTACCTCTAACTCAGAGAAATTAACACTACGTGCATCGATACGTGGTGGGGTACCTGTCTTAAGGCGATCCACTCTAAATGGTAACTCACGAAGACGATGGGCAAGCGCGATAGACGGCTGATCCCCCATGCGACCACCGGATGAACTTTCCATACCGATGTGGATCTTACCACCAAGGAAGGTGCCAACTGTTAGTACCACGGATTTAGCGTGGAACTTAAGTCCCATTTCCGTTACGACACCGCGCACTTGATCTTGTTCGACGATCAAATCATCTACCGACTGTTGGAATAAGGTCAGATTCGGCGCGTTTTCTAGTGCGTGACGTACGTACGCTTTGTACAGTGCACGGTCTGCTTGTGCACGAGTAGCACGTACCGCTGGACCTTTAGACGCATTTAACGTGCGGAACTGAATACCAGCATGATCGATGGCCTCTGCCATTAGACCACCCATAGCATCCACTTCTTTTACTAGGTGCCCTTTGCCGATGCCACCAATAGCTGGGTTACATGACATCTGACCCAGAGTATCAATATTGTGCGTTAGCAGAAGTGTTTTTTGCCCTGTACGAGCAGATGCGAGTGCGGCTTCCGTTCCTGCATGTCCGCCACCTACAACGATGACGTCAAATGTTTCGTGATAAAGCATGAACCGACCTCAGTATTCAATCGATAGAAATAGACAAACCAAAAGGAGCGGTATTCTACCGCTTTTCTGGTATTGAGAAAATCGCTTTTAAAACATTTTGGATCTAAGAAATAAGAATATAAAGATAAGATCTATATATATGATCTTTTATTAGATCTATTATTAGGATCCACGATATCTGTGGATAACTCAAAAATGATCAACAATACCATGGATCTTTTTGAGATCGCTTGTTGTGATCTAGTGTTGATCTGAGACTGTATTAGTTGGGATCAAAAAGGAATGTTATACACAAGGCTCAGGGTGATCAAAACTTGTTCTTTGGATAAATATAGGTTTTTCACCGAAAAGATCATGTTTTATCCACAGTTTGACAGGTTAAATAGTGTTCAAATGACCTTGAGCCAGAAAAAAAGTTACTCACAGGCATAAAAAAAGCGGCTTACGCCGCCTTTTAAGCAATAGGTTTCGCTACTGAAACTTCGCCATATGCTCATTTAGCCATACTTCTGCTGCATCTTCTGGAACGGGATCGTTAAGAATGTCGATCTCTAGACAGTCAGTTAATGGTGTGCCGCCGATATCTTCCAGCAGTGAAAACGCATGCTTGCCTGCTGCGCAGAAGGTGTCATAGCTAGAGTCGCCAATTCCTACCACGGCAAACTTCACGTTTGACATGCGAGGAGGGGTTGCCTGGAGTGCTGCGATAAAAGGCTGAATATTGTCTGGATAGTCACCCGCACCATGTGTAGACGTGATGACCAGCCAGGTTCCTTCTGCCGGTATGTCTGATAACTCAGGCTGGTTGTGGATGGTTGTCTCAAGACCTTGCTCGATGAACAAGTCACTAAGGTGGTCTCCCACATACTCCGCGCCGCCGAGCGTACTGCCTGTGATGATATGAATCATTAATATTCCTTATTTACTAATATTGCCAGTCAACGACTTCCTTAGCGTCTGCCGTTAACGCTAAGCTCACTTACTTACCAATACAGAAAGAGGAGAAGATACGTCCAAGTAGATCGTCAGAGCTAAACTCACCGGTGATCTCGTTCAAGTGCTGCTGGGCTATGCGCAGCTCTTCCGCCAAGATTTCGCCGGCCATATAGCCTTCTAATTGTTGTTGACCAATATCCAGATGCTCCGCTGCACGCTCTAGGGCGTCAAGGTGGCGACGACGTGCCATAAAGCCGCCTTCATTAGCACCAGAGAAGCCCATGATAGACTTAAGATGCTCACGAAGTGCAGGGACGCCTTCACCCGTGCGTGCCGAGAGACGAATCAGAGTCGGATCATTCACATGGCAGATCCCTAGAGTTTCCCCAGTTTCATCGACTTTGTTGCGGATCACGGTGATGCCGATCGATTCAGGTAAGCGATCAATGAAGTCTGGCCAAATCTCTTTTGGATCGGTCGCATCGGTGGTGGTGCCGTCTACCATGAACAGCACGCGATCGGCTTGTTCAATTTCTTCCCACGCGCGCTCAATACCAATTTTCTCAACCTCATCAGAGGCATCACGAAGACCCGCGGTATCAATAATGTGCAGTGGCATACCGTCGATATGGATGTGCTCACGCAGAACATCACGTGTGGTTCCGGCTATGTCGGTCACAATGGCAGACTCTTTACCTGACAGGGTATTGAGCAGGCTGGATTTACCAGCGTTTGGACGTCCCGCGATAACCACTTTCATACCTTCACGCATAATCGCGCCTTGGTTGGCTTCTTTGCGCACTGAATCGAGATTATCAATGATGGTTTGTAGGTCGCCAGCGACCTTACCGTCGGCGAGGAAGTCGATCTCTTCTTCTGGGAAATCGATCGCTGCTTCAACATAGATACGCAGATGGATAAGGGATTCCACTAGCACTTGAATACGTTTAGAGAACTGACCCTGCAGCGATTGCAGTGCTGATTTTGCCGCTTCTTCTGAGCTTGCATCGATGAGATCGGCGATCGCTTCTGCTTGCGTCAGGTCCATCTTATCGTTGAGAAACGCGCGCTCACTGAACTCACCCGGTCTGGCAGGACGAACGCCAGGGATAGAGAGAATACGCTTAATCAACATATCCATGACGACAGGGCCGCCGTGACCTTGGAGTTCAAGAACATCTTCACCCGTAAAAGAGTGCGGGTTAGGGAAGTACAGCGCAATACCTTGGTCCAACTCGCTGCCATTTTCATCTTTAAATGGGAGATAGTCAGCGTAGCGAGGCTTGAGTGTTTTGCCTGTTACTTGCTGTGCGACTTCTTGAGCCATAGGGCCTGAAACGCGAATGATACCCACGCCACCGCGGCCTGGGGCTGTAGCTTGAGCCACAATTGTATCTGTTGTCATTGTATTGCCTATTCGCCGTGCTTTAGCCAAATTGTAATCATGGACAATGAAAAAGGCGACCACTTAGGCCGCCTTTATTTATTCGAATTCGTTTACGATTCGTTTGGACTACTTAGAGTGCAGACCTTTTTTCTCGAGCGCTCGATAAATCAGCGTTTGCTGGATAAGCGTCACTATGTTCGATACCAACCAGTATAGAACCAGACCTGATGGGAACCATAGGAAGAAGAAGGTGAACATAACCGGCATAAAGGTCATGATCTTCTGCTGCATTGGATCCGTTACTGTCGTCGGGCTCATCTTCTGGATCAGGAACATACTTGCACCCATTAGTAGAGGCAGGATGTAGTATGGGTCCTGAGCTGAAAGGTCATGAATCCAACCAAAGAATGGTGAGTGACGAAGCTCAACCGATTCCATTAGTGCCCAGTACAGAGCGATGAAGATAGGCATCTGAAGCAAGATTGGTAGACAGCCACCCAATGGGTTCACTTTCTCTTTCTTGTACAGTTCCATCATCTCTTGGCTCATGCGCTGACGGTCGTCGCCAATACGCTCACGCATTGCTTGCAGCTTAGGCTGAAGCATACGCATTTTCGCCATCGAGGTGTACTGCGCTTTCGTTAGTGGGTACATCGCACCACGAACGATGAAGGTCAAACAGATGATTGCCAGACCCCAGTTAACCACAATACCTTGAATGAACGACAGTAGTGTGTGAAGTGGTTTCGCAATGAACCATAGCCAGCCGTAGTCTACTACTAGGTCTAGGTTTGGCGCGACTTCAGCCATCTCGCTTTGCAGTTTAGGACCAGCCCAAAGCGTTGCTTTTAGCGTCGCTGCTTGACCATCGGCAATCGTCGTGTTTGGCATGCGAACACCGATATCACCTAGGTTACCAATCACACGAGTGTAAAGGTTAGTACCTGGTGCTTCACGTGGGATCCACGCTGCTGCGAAGTAGTGCTGGATCATCGCTGCCCAACCTTGACCGTCAGTCAGGTTAAGAGACAGGTTGCGATCTTGCATATCGTCGAAGCTGTATTTTTTATAGCGAGTGTCTTGAGTTGAGTAAGCACCGCCATTGTAGGTTGGCATTGTGATGCTGCCGCCTTTGTCTTGAAGATTTTGACGAAGGTGAGCGTACATGCCGAACGTCGCGTTTTGACCAGAGTTGTTGTCTACAGTGTATTCAACATCAATGTCGTAGTGGCCACGTTTTAGAATGAAGGTTTTGGTGTAAGCAATGCCATTCGCTTCGAATGTCATCGGTACACGCAGTTCGTCTTGACCATCTGCTAGCGTGAAGCTGTCAGCAGATACAGTGTAAGCCGGACGGCTAGTGCTGCTTAGGTCGATACCTTGAGGGCCTACTAGACCACTTTGAGCAATAAACTGGTGACCCTGTGAGTCTTTTAGTAGCTCAAACGGGTCGCTAGATTCCAACTCGGTTGCGTACTCGTTTAGGTTTGCGGTAACAACATCACCACCCACAGTTGTCACACCTAGGGTCAGTACGTCGGTTTTCACTGTGATGATTTTATCTGCGGCCGCTTGTGTGTGGCCTGGTGCAGGATCATGCTCATCAGCGAAAGATGGCGCAGGTAGAGTACTGCTTTGCGTCTGCTGAGTCGGAACTGGTGCTGGGTTCTTGTACGATTGCCATTGTTGGAACAGCAAAAAAAGAAACCAATGCCAAGCCGATTAACAGAATATTACGTTGAGAATCCATCGTTATTTATCTCTGTCTTGTTTTTGGGCTGGTGGTACGGGGTCAAAACCCCCTTCATTCAAAGGATGGCATTTTAATAGACGTTTGCCTGATAACCAACACCCTTTTACAAAACCGTGAGCTTTAAGGGCTTCTATTGCATAAAGAGAGCAAGTTGGGTTGAACCGACAACGTGGCCCAATAAGAGGACTGATGACCCATCTATACAGATAGACGAGACCAATAGCTAACCACGCGAGGGGCGAGACAGGCGATGCCATAGCTTATCTAGAAGTTTGAACATTTCGTCATTGCTGAGAGTTTGCGCACTCTTTTTCGCAATTACAACAAAATCTTTGCTTGGAAGCTCGTGTTGTTTGTTACGAAAACTTTCACGTACCAAACGCTTGAAGTGGTTTCTGCCGACAGCTGTTTTAATCTGCTTTTTAGGAACCGCTAGGCCAAGGCGAGGATGTGATAGCGAGTTTTTGCGGGCAATGATGGTGAAATGGGGGGAGCCAGCTCGGTGAGCTTGCTTAAATACATTTTGGTAATGCTCGGGAGTTAACAAACGTAACTCCCGAATAAAGGCATGCTTTTTCAAAATAGAAGATTATTTTGAAAGGCGAGCACGGCCTTTAGCACGACGTGCGTTAATTACTTTACGACCGTTCTTAGTCGCCATGCGAGCACGGAAACCGTGAGTACGCTTGCGCTTTAGAACTGAAGGTTGAAAAGTGCGTTTAGACATGGTTATTACCTTTACTGATCAGTAGTTTTAGGTTCTCGTTGAACCCGGCGTGGGACATATTTCCCGTCTTCTTTCTCTATATAGAGATAGAGAGGAAATCCGACGCCTCTCAACAAAGAGGCGGAATTGTAATCACTGACTCGTCAAGAGTCAATAATCAGTTCAACTTCAATTCCAGCCGGCGAATTATACTTTTTGTGAGCTAGAGCGCAAGGATCATTATCAGATCCCAACCTGATTTAGGAATTTTTTAAGTTGGATATCCTGTGGATCATTGAATATCTGCTCTGGCGTCCCTTGTTCCACGATATGGCCGTTAGCCATGAAGATCACTCGATCAGCGACCTCTTTAGCAAACTGCATTTCATGAGTCACAACCAACATGGTTTGATGCTGAGTTGCGAGCTTTTTCATAAGGTTAAGTACTTCACCAACCCACTCAGGATCGAGTGCTGAAGTTGGTTCATCGAAGAGCAACAGTTCTGGTTGGAGCGCCATAGCGCGGCCAATACCGACCCGTTGTTGCTGTCCACCGGATAGGGAGGCAGGGTATTGATCCCCTTTATCGCCTAGACCGATGTCATCGAGAATTTGTTGCGCTTTTTCAAGTGCTTGGTCTTTTTTCCAACCTTTTACGGTAATCAGACCCTCAGCGATGTTCTGACGCGCCGTCATGTGCGCAAACAGCGCGTAGTTCTGGAATACAAAGCCGGTTTTACGGCGCAGGGCTAATACTTCGGCTTTAGTATGACTTTGGCAATCGACCTTTACATCATCAATAGTGATTGTGCCTTCGTCTGCTTGCTCAAGAAAATTTACGCAGCGCAGCAGCGTCGATTTTCCGGTGCCGCTTGAGCCGATAATGACGATGATTTCCCCTTGTTTGATATCAATATCGATACCTTTTAGGACTTCTGTATCGCCAAACTGCTTGTGGATATTTTCCAGTTTAATCATCGTTGGTATGCCTTGTTCAATCTTTGTTCAGCCCACAGTTGCACGCGAGTAAGCACTAACACCACGCCCCAGTAGATCAGAGCCACTGCCAAGAAGGCCTCAAAGAAGCGGAAGCTGGATGACGCCTCCATTTGAGCCTTGGCCATGATTTCAGCCACGCCGAGCGTAAAGGCCAACGACGTCGATTTGATCATGTCGATGAAATAGTTCATCAGCGACGGTAATGCGACACGAGTCGCCTGCGGCAGAATAATACGGCGCATGGCTTGGCTGGTCGTCATACCCACAGACAAGCTCGCTTCCATCTGGCTGCGATCAATGCCGATGATGGCTGCACGAATACTTTCTGCCATGTAAGCGGCGAAGTGGAGCGTTAAACCGATGACGGCCGCACTAAACGCATTCAGTCCAACCATCCATGGGAAAATTTGTGGTAGACCGTAGTAAAAGCAAAAACAGCTGCACCAAAAGTGGGGTGCCGCGGAAAAAGCTAATATAAAGCTGACTGAGCTGATCGAGAACAGGGATCTTGAAAACACGAATATTCGCTAAAAAAACCGCAAGAATCAGTGAAAAAAACAATCCCCAGACTGCCATTTCCATTGTGGTGCCGAGATACTTGAGCAGTATCGGCATCAGCTCCAGCATGTATTGAAAATCAAATCCCATAACGTTACCAACTTCTAGAAAAACAAACGCCCACTACCAAGCGTAGTGGGCGTAACAATAGTGATCACTTACTTTTTAGTGATGTCTGCGCCAAACCACTTCTCAGAGATTTTCGCTAGCGTACCATCTGCACGCATGTCAGACAGTGCTTCGTTAACTTCTTGTTGCAGCTTTAGACCTTTTTCGTTGTTCACAAATGGCCATGCGTTTTCAATCGTTTCAAACGGTTCGCCTGCTAGCTGCAGTGGCAGACCTGTCTTCTTGATAAGCTCAAGTGCAGATAGACGATCCATCACGAACGCATCGGCGCGACCAAGAGCAACATCGTGTTCAATACCTGTGTCGTAGGTTTTAACATTGATTTTGTTGTCTTTATCGTAGCTACGTAGCAACTGCTCAAAGTTAGAACCCAGGTTTACCGCCACAGTTTTACCCGCGAGGTCTTCAATACCTTGAATGCTGTCATTACCTTTGCGAACGGTAATCTGTGCACCATCAATCACGTATGGGTCTGCAAATAGATATTTCGCTTTACGTGCATCGGTCATGGTGATCTGGTTAGAGATGGTGTCGATACGACCCGTCTCAAGCAAACCAAACAAACCTGAGAAGTTTGCGGTCACATACTCTACCTTGTAGTCGTTACGGCGACCAATTTCGTCCCAAAGGTCGACTTCAAACCCTTGTAACTTGTCTTGCTTAACAAACGTAAATGGGAAGTAGCGACCAGACATGCCGACTTTCACTTCTTGAGTAGCAGCATAAGCTGCTTGAGATACGGTTGCAGAAAGCGCCAAGGCGGTTAATAGACCTTTAATCCAGTTTTTCATTTTACTACTCCTTCTATTTATGGAGAGGGATGTTACTGGTAAAGCTGTCGATAAGTTAAATAACGAGTTGTTATTAACCATAACAAATCCGTGGTTGAACGCTGACTTTTTCGACAGCTTTATTACGTGTGCGATCAAAACCGACGACAGCTTGAACACGGATCTATACACAAGTTAGATCATATTGCGGGTTTTGTGGGTAGATCTGTGTTTTGTGCATGCGTTTGTGAGTAAAATCAGGGCAATTTGTGCGGATCAAGCCAAATCAACCGAAAAAATTGTGAATAACTTAG